>CAVSPV010000002.1:0-3020099 GCA_963730025.1 uncultured Alphaproteobacteria bacterium | reverse complement strand
ATTCATTTTCCCGCGCCCGCCACCACTACCGGCAATTTTCTCAACGCTTCCACATCTCGCGAGACTTCATAAGGCGCATTGATCTCGGCAATGCGCGCGCGTTGCCGTGTCATCGTCGAGCGCAGTGTACTCGCGCTGCCGCGATAGTTAAGCTGACGCATGGCCTGTTTCAGCGTGAGCTTCTCGCCTCCGAGTTTTGCCTCATCGATCGCGCGGACGATCGCGGCCACCTTATAAAGATCGATCGGATGCGGGCCGGAGACATTGCGCGTCAAGCCCCAGCGCTTTGTCCGCGCTTCCACGCTTTGCCGCGGCAAATACTTTGGCGCCGTGAGTTCAAAAACGCAATCGATGGCTGCTCGCCCTCTCCGCGCGGATCATATTCGGCGAAGAACGCCGCAATCGCTTCGACAAAATCACGCGGCGGGCGCTCCCTGCTGTCGGCAAGACGCCACGCGGCCCAGAGCGGTGTCGGCAATTAATGCTCCCGCAAGAATGCGCGGGCCGCCATCACTCGATGAATCATTTGGCCGCGCGGGCGGATTCTACCGCATTCCGTCTTCGGCCGCCCTTGCCGCGCGCCTCGTAGCGCGTGCAGACGACAATATCCGCCTCGCGATCCATCTTCCTGCTGCCGGCCGAGCCCGCATGAAACCTCACGCAGGCTGTCCGCGCTTCAAAACGCAATCCCGCTTCAAACGCATCGATGTCGCTCATAATTTTCCGAACACGCGGCAAAGTCATCGCGCGCTACGCTCCTCAACCTTGGTCCGCAACTCATCAAGCCGTCGCGGCGCTTCGTCGAGCAGATCGGTCTCGATACAACTCCGCAGTTCCTTTAGCGCGTAAATCAACTTGGTCATTTTCTCGGGCTCGATCTTGCCCGAAAGCGTCAACCGATAGACGCGGGCCATTTCCGCGCGGACATTGGCGAGCGTGTCGAGTTTCAACGGGCCCGCAGGAGCAAGCGCATTCTTCCGCGTCAATGCTGCTTCACCCCGTCCCGCTCAAGGCCCTGCGGCCGCCAAGGCGAATGCGAGGAGATCGCGGCCGCTACCACCTCGGCAAGCTCGAGATCCATGCCCCATTGCACCAACGGTGCCGGGTGACCGCTGCCGCACACGATCTGATCGCAAAGCTCGTGCGCGAGACTGAAATTGATACCAGTCTTCACATTGAGCGTGAAAATATCGGGCGGCCGGTTACGATCTTCGATCATCTGCGCAAGCGCGCTTGCTTGCGGTGCCGGCATACCAAGCCGCGTGAAGCTTTCGGGGTCGAGCGCCATCAGGTCACCTCCGCCAATTCAAAACTTGATGCGTCAGGCTTGAGCGCAATTCCGATTCCATGCCCCGCCGATAGAAGGTCGAGCACGGCTTGTACTGCTGCGTCGCGTTCGATTGCGCGTGCGCTGAAAGAAGCAAGCACTTGTTCGAACGCATCATTGAGGCTTGGCAGCAGCAGAGTAGCGGAAGCGGCCAGCATGCCGCGGCCGAGTTTTTCAGAATTCAGCCCGATGAATTGCAACAAATCCTGTATTGCCCCGGTCATGTTGCCGTCGCGTGCTTTCGCCTCGCTGCCTGCGAAGAATGCGAGATAGTCTGAAAGCGCCATCTCGCGCAGCGCCGCGTGCTGCATGAACGGTGCGAGATCCTGCTGAAATCTTTGAAACGCACCCATCGCCGGAAAGCCAAGCGACTTTGCAAGTTTTGCCTCGCACCTCAAAGGTGCGGCATGCAATTCATCGAGCCTGCGCCAGATGTAGATGCGCGTTCCTTCCGCAAGGCTCTGCCAATCCTTCCTGCCCTTCTCGTTGAGAAACTCCGGCGCGGGTCGGTTCGCACGTTCCGCATTCACGGCGTCCCGGCCCGCATCCGGCTTCGGAGCCTTCATCGGCGGGCTTCAGAAAGCGCGCGATCCAGCGCTT
The DNA here is from genome assembly GCA_963730025.1 of uncultured Alphaproteobacteria bacterium. Taxonomy (GTDB): domain Bacteria; phylum Pseudomonadota; class Alphaproteobacteria; order Rhizobiales; family Xanthobacteraceae. Next base: position 3,018,172 of record CAVSPV010000002.1, on the reverse strand, counting down.
CACCCGATGACGCGGGCGCAGGCCTCGCGCCGCCGCTGCTCGGCGTCGTACCGGCGACTGAAAGTGCTGCCTTCCGTTTGGTTTCGCCTGTTCGCGTATCGCGAAGCAGCTCGTTCTCGGCGTGCAGCGCCAGGTGATACGCGTTCCAGACGTCGTGCTGAAAATCCCCGGTGCTTCCAAGCGTGCCACTTTCGATAATCGCGGCCATCGTGTCCTGCAATTCCGGCCGCTCGAAGCCGGGCAGTCTTTGCGCAATCGTTTCGATTTCGCTTTGCGCGCTATCCGCAAGCGTGTGGAAGGCTGCTTCCTGCTCGGCGCCATGGCTCGCCACTTCCTGCGCAAGCGGTGTCACCGGCAGGCCCGCCTGGGCCGCCATGCGCGCGGTCGCGTAAACCGGATCGCGGCGGCCTTCCCTGGTGTGATGGATGATCTGCGCAAGCCCCTCGCGCGCGCTGATGCCGTTCGACCGCGCGTAGTCCATGATCGCCTGCCAGGCATTCTTCTCGTCGATCTTCTGATCCGCGCGAGTCCAGGCGCTGTCGAACGTGCCGTCTTCCGGTAAGGCTTTGCGCTCTCCCGCAATTACCGGCGCTTCGGCGAGCAATTGCTGCATATGCCATTCGGCTGTGCCGGCCGGATCGGCGATATAGCTCTGGTTGAGCTTGAGCCAGGTATCGACGATGTCAGCCGGCGGCTTGCCAGGATATAAATCCTCAAGCTCGCGGCGGAGCGTGTTGGTGTCTTCCCACTCCTGCGTTTCAGCGCCGGCGGATTTCAGATCGGCTTCAAGCCGGTCATAGGTCGCGGTCTTTGCGCGCGAGGCTTCGCGCTCGGTCTTGAAAGCCGGATCGCGTTCTTCCTTTTCGTTCAGATATTTTTCGAGCCTTGAAATTTCGCGGTTGGCGCGCTCATCCGGCGCTTCGTCCCACGCTTGTGTCGCGCGCTCGACGGCATCGCCCTTACCTCCTTCTGTCACGCCCGCATCTGCCAGCGCTTTGTCCACCGCTTCGCCCGTGCTCGCCGAATGTTCGTTCATGCTGCCGCTCTTTGTTGCTGATTCCAATTATACCGGCAGCAGCCGTGTTTCTCGTGCGTCGTGGTGTTGTTGATTGCACATTATCCGGCAACACAAACGCGAATGCGGCGCATCCAGACAATTTGTATTTTTGCGGTCGAGCGCGCGTTTAGCGCACGACATCGCCGGCCCCGCTTGCAGGGGACGAACCTTGGAAAACAAGACCGAGGGGAGCTGCGGAAAGGCATCCGCGTTCAAGTCAAAGCAAATTGCTTCTCGCAATTCGCAGGATGCAGGGAAACCCTGCGCGCAATATCCGGCTGCCAGCATCAGCCGTTTCATTGCCGCCGTTGTACGAAGACTGGAGAGGGCCGACCGGACAACCCCGGCCCGTAACGCTCCTCGATGCTGGTCTGCCCGATGGAATCGGCTCCGCCGTTTCAGTAACGTTTCATGCAACGTTTCAATCAAGGCAGCTTCGCCCGCCAAGGGCGAAGTCTGCCTTCCAGAATCTCACCGCCGTTTCAGTTAAAATATCAAAATACTACCGACGCCGATCGCGCGGGTGCGCGATCGGAAAACAACGCTTCAACACGGTAATGCGTTAGTTCTTCAGCCCGACAAACTCGCGAAGCTTCGCGGAGTTGGTGTCGGCTTCGGCCTTGTCCCTCGCCGGAAACGCCCAGCCCTGACCGTCCTTCAACACCATCATGGTGTGATGAAGCTCGACGCCGGAAGCGCCATCGACCACGGTGTCGAGCTTTACTTCGGTCACGTCGGCGATCTTCGCTTTCGCCGGTTTCGGCTTCCAGAACAGGATCTTCTGCTGCAACGTCATCTCGCCCGACTCGCTGTCGAGCGAAAGCGTCGTCGAGCCCGATTGCAGGACCAGGCGCTTGGTGCTGCTTTCAACAACTGGCATGGCGCATCTCCCTCTTTTCGGAAGATAAATTTTACTGTAACTTTATGGCGATGGACAAAGACAAAAACGTGCCGGCGAAAGCGCGGCTGCGCGGTGTTGCTGTTGTGCTCTATGCAACGCTGGCGCTTTTGTGGCTCGCGATCCCGCAGAGCGTTTCCAACTGGACGCGCGAAACCGTGCCGGCATCCACGCAGCCTTATGCAACGCAAGTGGCCGAGAGCGTCGAAGCGCTCGCGCGCATGACTGGACTTCCCTTGCTTTACGACTACGCGCGGGAATTCTTTATGCTCGTTGTGAAGAAGTAGTTCTTCAGAACTGGAAATAAATAAACGGCGGCACGCCATCAGGCGCCGCCACCGCGATCAGCCATATAATCAGCACCGGAATTGCGATCTTGAGCGCAAGTGCTGCGCGATCGTACCAGGCTTCGAAGCGTTCCTGCATGCTGTCGGGAATAATCTGGGTCAGCGCGCCGAGCGCGAGCATCAAAATCACAAGCGGTGTTGCCGTCACGGTGAAACGATCGAACGCAAACATGATCCGGAAATAATCCATCGCCGCGTCAAAGGTTTGCGAGCGGAAGAAAATCCAGGTGAGACAAACGAAGTGGAAAGTGATGAACCACCGGATAACCGGCGGAACGGCCCAAGCCTTATCTTTGCCGGTCAAGCCAAGCGCGCGCTCAAACACAAGCGCGAAGCCATGCAGCGCGCCCCAGATCACGAAATTCCAGCTTGCGCCATGCCATAAGCCGCCGAGCAGCATGGTGAGCATGATCGCGGCATAGGTCCAACCGGCGCCGGAGCGGCTGCCACCGAGCGGGATATAAAGATAATCGCGGAGCCAGGTGGAAAGCGTGATGTGCCAACGGCGCCAGAAATCCTGCACTGAGCGCGCGCGATAAGGCTGGTTGAAATTCTGCGGAAAGCGATAGCCAAGCAGATTAGCAACACCGATCGCGATATCCGTATAGGCGGAGAAGTCGCAGTAAATCTGCAGCGCATAGCCATACATCGCAAGCCACAGATCCGCGCTCGAATAGCCGGACGGATTCTGGAACACGCCGTCGACAAAATCGGTCGAAAGGTAATTTGCGACAATCACTTTCTTGAACAACCCGCCGAGGATGAGAAAGACGCTGAAGGCGAGCCGGATATTGTTTGGGTCGGAGATGCGCGTGGTCTGCGTCAAGAAATCTTTCGCCCGCACGATCGGGCCCGCGACCAGATGCGGAAAGAAACTGATGTAGAGCAGGATATCGACCAAAGACCGCGTCGGCATCAACACGCGGCGATAGACGTCGATGAGGTACGAGAGCGCGTGAAACGTGATGAAGGAAATCGCGACCGGCAACGCCACTTCCAGAAACGGAACGTTCACCTGAATGCCGAGGCTTGAGAACAGGTTCGCGAAATTCGCGCTGAAGAAATTGAAATATTTAAAGACGCCGAGGAGCGCGATGTTACCGGCAATCCCGAGCCAGAGCACGAGCTTGCGTGCTCTTCCGTCCGGCAGCGACCCCAACCAGAGCGCGAGCAGATAATTCCCGAGCGAGCTTCCAAACAGGATGAAGAGATAATTCGGATTCCAGGCCGAATAGAACAGGTAGCTTGCCGCTACCAGGAACCATTTCTTCGGATCGTTGTGCCGGTTGAGAAGCCAGGTGACCGCGAAGACGAGCGCGAAGAAGAGCGCAAATTCAATGGTTGGAAACAACATTGTCGGACTGGCGGACTTGCTCGATCACCGGCAGCAGCGCTTTGAGGAATTGCGCAGCACTCTGCCGGTAACCTTCCATCGTGAAGTGAACGCGGTCTTTGGCAATAAGCGGCGGCGACTGGTTCGCCCAGCGATCGGCGCCGCATTCCTGCGGCATGATCGAGGCCCAGTTCCAGTAAACGAGCCTCCTGCGCTTGGCAATCTGCTCCTGCAATTCGCGCACGCGATTCAGCATCGGCGGCGTTTTCCAATCCCCGCACGGGCCGAAATCGGGCGACGCTTTGGCAGGCACGGCTTTCTTGTCGTTCGCTTTCCCGTCCTTGCCGTTCTTGTCGTCGCTTTCCAACTTCTTCGGCCCGCGCGCGGCGTCCGGCGGGGCGAGGAGCACGACCACCGCCTTCGGCAACGCGCGGCGGATCTTTCCGAGCGCGCGCTCGTAGCTTTGAACATAGCGCTCCGCATCCAGGCCATCGTTGAAGCCTTCATTGGTGCCGAAGGCGAGCACGACAATCTGCGGGTCCAGCCGCTTCAATTCGTTCTCCAGGATCACTTCGTCGAACTTGTTCACAATATCGACGGTGGCGCCCGGGAAACCGACGCTGTTATAGGAAATCCCGAACTGGCGGTTGTGGACCGCAACACTTGAAAGATTGACCGCACCCTCGCCCTTGGTCGTGATCGTGATCTGCCGTACGCGGTCGGGGCCGGACTTTTCCGGTACCATTAAAATCAGCACCGGCTCGCGCGCGGTGCCTGCAAGACTCACTTCGGACTGCAGCACGCCATCGAGACGGATTTCGATCGTGCCGCCTTTGGGCTGGCGCAGCGCCTGAATTTCGATGCGATCGAAATTGACCGGCTGCTCCGACGAAAACGAAATCGTTTCGCCTTCCTCGCTCGCCATCGCATTGAAGCCGGAGAGCCAGAACTTCGCGACATCCGAACTCTGCTGCAAGGCTTCGTAGCTCCAGCCTTGCGAGGCGTTGATGCGAAACGCGGAGCTCCTGACACCGATATGCGGCCTGCCCGCGCTCATATAGCCGGCACCGCCATCGCCATAGCGCGCCTGCAACAGCCGCCTCAATTCGCCGGTCAGGAAATCGGCCGCGGTGTGGCTGTCGCCAATCTGCAAAATCGTGATGTTCTTTCGCGCGAGACCTTTTACTTTCTGCGGCTGGTTCTTGCGCTGCATCTCGATCGGATCGAGCGCACGCGGCGGCAACGTCGGCGTTTCAGGTTCGGCTTTTTCCGGCGTTTCAACCGCGGGCGGTGTTGGAGCCGGTTGTTCCTGAACCTGTGGGTACGGCTGCTCGACGCGCACTTGCGTTTTTCGCGCGATAGATTCCGGCTCGCTCGTCTCAAGCAACATCGCGCCAAGAATCCCGGCCGCAAAGGCGCCGATGAAAGCGGCGATCAGAAAGTTGCGCGGATTGCTCCGCAGCCAAAGCGACATCCGACCATCCCGAGGGCGAAGCGTTTCGTCCTAGTTCGATTTCTCGTTGGTCTTGGTAGTAGGATTCGCATCCCCCGTCGCCGGGCAGAGCTTGTCCAGATCGACGCCACGTTGCCGGAGACTTTCGACTATTTTGGGGTAGAGGTAAGCGCCGACAATGTCATAGCCGGCAGGCGTAAAATGCGAGCCGTCGGGGCTGCGGAGCGCAATCAAGATTCCCTTTTCGTCGGGACCGTAAGTCGAGAACGTCTCCTCGGGCGCGGGTTTGATGCGCCAGGGTTCGACATAGCGAAGCGAAGGATCATTCTTCTTTTCGATCACCGCCGAATAAAGCGCGTTCTTGTCTCTTGCTTCCTGATCGGCCTTGACGTCGCGCAGCGCCGGAATGCCGATCCAAAGCACGCTCGCTTTCATATCGGAAGTGCTTTTCAGCATCTTCTCGACCTTATCGCTGTACACTTCCGGCCATTCCTTCGAGTAAATCTGCGCGCTCTTGCCATCCGGATCTCGGATCGGATTGCGATCGTTGAGGCCCATCGCAATGACGTAAAGCTGCGGCTTGTAGCTGTTGCCGATCGAAAGCACTTCGCGCGGCCAGTTAAACTTGTCGAGGCGCGTCAAGCCTGTGCCATTCTTGCCGAAGCGCTCGGTATCGATCAGCGCTTTCAGGCAGGTGTTCTTCGCAATATGGCGCGTTACTCCCTGCCATAAGCCGTCGGCCATGGAGTCGCCCACGAAGGCGATGCGGATTTGCTCCGGCCTCGGCCCATTATTTTGCGCCTGCGCGACCGTCGCGAAAGAAAGCGCCGCTGCGAGGGCGAGCGGCAGATAACGTGAAGAAAAATTATGCATGAGATCAGTCGGCGGGAACGAAACGTCCGGTGAAGCGGCTCGACTCCTTCCAGCGGAAGTCGCGCGCGAATTGGCTTAGCACAAGCTGCGGCGAAGAAGTGGGCGCAAGCGTGGCGGCGGTCACCGTCGTTCGTACGCGTGGAGCTTCGCGTGGGGTTTCGCTTCGGGCTGCGACATTCTGCGCGGGCAGTTGCGGCAGCGGTACCGCCTTCGCAGGCGGCTCTTCCTGCAACGCTAGCGCCGGCACCGCTAGCGAGGTGCTAGCAACTTGATAGCCAGCGGCGTTTGCCGCCTTCGCCCACATCGCGCGATAGCCCCGCATATTAAAGTGTACGCCATCGCTCGAGCGCACGGACGGCGCGCAGATATTCTGGTCGCGCATGCTCACGTAAACGACGCCACTGCCTTTGAGCCGCTCGCGCAGAATTCCGTCGAGTTCGGCCGCGTTCCTGTCCCAGGCTTTGGTGACGCAAGGCGGCCCGAGCCAGATCAGCTTCACGCGCGCGGCTTTCGCGGCCTGCACGACATTATCAATGCTCTTCTCGATACCTTTGACGGGGCCGACTGCGTCATTGGTGCCGAGGCTCATGAAGACGGTGCTGCCCGGCCGCACTTCGCGCAGTTGCTCAATTGCGCGCGTTCCCCGGATCGTGACCGAATTTTTCGCGTGGTTCTCGAGCCCGCCCGCCATCGAAATGCCGACGCCCAAGCTATCGCCGACCACGACGCCGTTCGCAGCCAGCGCCTGCGCGCAGGCCGCAAAAAAAAGGCCCGCAGAGGCGGCCGGAATCGCAAAACGGGAAAAATGCACGGAGGAACCACCGACCCGACGCTACTGAATTTATCCTCGGAGGACCGCCTTAACAAAGGGTAAGCCGGTGCATTTTTGGGGCCTTGAAAGCCCGTAAGTTCCGCATTCCGCGCGTTAACGAAGTGATTCACGCGCCCTTCAGGCAGAGATTCCGCTTGAAGGCAAAACCTGAGTCTTTTGAATCGCTTGGGCCGAGACGCTGCTTCAAAGCACCTTCATGATTTGATTCAGATTCAGCTGCTCGCACGGCTCGCACGGAACGCCGGCTTTCCAGCCTTCAGCGCCGCCTTCACCTCGTCCGTATGCGCGCCATGGCGGGGCGATGGGTGATCGTAATGGAGCGGGGTCGCCGACATCTTGATCGGTGCCCGCACGCCCGGAATCGATCCACCTTTAGCGACATCATCCGGCAAGTCGTTTCGCATCTTGCGCGCCTGCACCTGGGGATCGGCAAATACCTCGTCGATCGACCGGATCGGACCCGCCGGCACGCCCGCCTTCTCAAGTGCCGCGAGCAGATCTTCGCGCGTGCGCTTCCGGGTCTTTTCCATCAGGGCCGGAATGAGTGTGGCGCGGTTCTTGTTGCGCTCTCCATTCGACGCATAGCGCGGGTCGTCGCGAACTTCCGGAAGCTCAAGCACGTTGCAGAAATTCTTGAACTGCCCGTCATTGCCGACCGCGATGATCATATAACCATCGGACGTTTCGAACGCCTGATAAGGCACCACATTCGGATGCGCGTTGCCCATGCGACGCGGCGGCTTGCCCGAGACGAGGTAATTCAATGCCTGGTTCGCAAGCACGCTCACCTGCACATCCAACAGGCTCATATCGATGTGCTGGCCTTCACCGGTTTTGGTTCGCGCGAACAATGCTGCCTGAATTGCAACGGCGGAATAAGTACCGGTGAAGACATCGACATAGGCGACGCCCGTGCGCATCGGTTCGCGCTCGGCTTCGCCGGTGATGTCCATGATCCCGCCCATCGCCTGGATGATCAGGTCGTAACCCGGGCGACTTGCGTAAGGACCGTCCTGACCAAAGCCCGTCACCGAGCAGTAGATGAGTTTCGGGTTGAGCTGGCGCACGCTCTCATAGTCGAGGCCGAATTTCTTCAGATCGCCGACTTTATAATTTTCGATCACGACGTCGGCTTCCTTGATCAGGGAAACCACGAGCGCGATGTCTTCTTTGTTATTGAAGTCCGCAAGGATCGAGCGCTTGCCGCGATTGATCGCGTGATAATAAGCAGCGCTCAGGTTCTCGCCGTTTTTACCTTCGACATAAGGCGGGCCCCAGGTGCGGGTCTCGTCACCCTGCCCCGGGCGCTCGATCTTGATCACGTCGGCGCCGAGGTCGGACAGAATCTGTCCGGCCCATGGACCTGCGAGCACGCGCGCGAGCTCCAGCACTTTGATGCCGTCGAGCGGAGCGGGCACTTTGCGATCTTACTGCGAGAAGGCCTGGATGCCGGTGATGCCACGGCCGAGGATCAGCGCATGTACGTCATGCGTTCCCTCGTAGGTGTTCACCGTCTCAAGGTTCATCACGTGACGCATCACATGATATTCCGCAGTGATGCCGTTGCCGCCATGCATGTCGCGGGCAACGCGCGCGATATCGAGCGCCTTACCGCAATTGTTGCGCTTCACGATGGAGACGGCTTCCGGCGGGCAGCGGTTCTCGTCCATGAGACGCGTGACACGGAGTGCCGCCTGAAGGCCGAGCGCGATCTCGGTCTGCATGTTTGCAAGCTTCAACTGCACGAGCTGGGTCGCGGCCAACGGACGGCCGAATTGTTTGCGGTTCAGCGTGTAGTCGCGCGCCGCCGCCATGCAGGCTTCGGCAGCCCCCATCGCGCCCCAGGCAATGCCGAGACGCGCGCGCGTGAGACAACCGAACGGACCGGCAAGGCCCGAGACATTCGGAAGCAGCGCGTCTTCGCCGACTTCGACGCCTTCCATCACGATTTCGCCCGTGACGGATGCGCGGAGCGATAGCTTGCCCTCGATCTTCGGCGTGGTCAGACCCTTCATGCCGCGCTCAAGCACGAAGCCGCGGATGCGACCGCCATCGGAGTCCGATTTCGCCCAGACCACGAACACATCGGCAACCGGCGCGTTGGTGATCCAGAGTTTCGTACCGGTGAGCTTGTAGCCTTTTGCGGTTTTCTCCGCGCGCGTACGCATACCGCCGGGATCGGAGCCGTGATCCGGCTCGGTCAAGCCGAATGCACCCACGATCTCACCGGACGCAAGCTTCGGCAGATATTTCATCCGCTGTTCTTCGGTGCCGTAGGCATAGATCGGATACATCACGAGCGAAGACTGCACGCTCATCGCCGAGCGATAGCCGGAGTCGACGCGCTCGATTTCGCGCACCGCCACGCCATAGCTTACGTAATTCAGGCCCGCGCCGCCGTATTTCTCAGGAAGCGTCGAGCCGAGCAGGCCAAGCGCGCCCATCTCGCGCATGATCTCGCGGTCGTATTTTTCCTGAAGGAACGCCTCGGTAACGCGCGGCAATAATTTCGACTGCGCGTAACCGCGCGCGGTGTCGCGCACCATGCGCTCGTCATCGGTAAGCTGGCTTTCGAGATCGAACGGATCCTCCCAGTTCGCAGACGGGCCGGCCGCGGCTTTGATGGCTTCCTTGGCGAGTGGTTTGTTCATCGGTTCCTCAGCGCGTCGTTGGCGCCCCTCTAATTTCCCCTTGGCTATAAACCCGCCGCACGGCTTTCGCCAGCGGCTTGATCACTCAACCCTTTTGCGGGCAAAAGCATTGACCACTATGCGGAACTGGTCGCGATAAGGAACGGAGTTCACCGATGAATTTGGGCCGGATGCTGAAAGCCCGCGCCGCCGAAGGCCGCCCGGTGCGGGTGGGATTGATCGGTTCGGGCAAGTTCGGCTCGATGTTCCTCGCGCAAGCGCGCACCACGCCGGGCCTGCATGTGCTGGGCATTGCCGATCTCTCCGGTTCCCGCGCCCGCGAAGCGCTGAAGCGCACGGGCTGGGACGAAGCGCAGATCGCGCGTGACTTTTCCGACGCGTTGAAGAGCGGCAAGACCGCGATCACCGAAGATGCGAATGCGTTGATCAACGCCGACGGCCTCGATGTGATCATGGAAGTCACCGGCAGCCCGGCAGCCGCGATCCGGCACTGCCTCACCGCCTTCAAAGCCAAGCGCCATGTCGTGAACGTCACCGTCGAAGCCGACGTGCTTGCGGGTCCGTTGCTTGCGCAGCGCGCTAAAGAGGCCGGCGTCGTCTATGCGCTCGCCTATGGCGACCAGCCAGCGCTGGTCTGCGAGATGGTGGATTGGGCGGAGGCCTGCGGATTCCGCGTGGTCTCGGCCGGCAAAGGCACGAAATATCTCCCGGAATATCCGCAATCGACGCCGGATACGGTCTGGAACTACTACGGCATGACGGCGGAGCAAGCCGCAGCCGCCGGCATGAATTCGCAGATGTTCAATTCGTTTCTGGACGGCACCAAATCCGCGATCGAGATGGCCGCGATTTCAAATGCGACCGGCTTGAAAGCGCCTAGCCTCGGCCTCGCTTTCCCGCCCTGTGGCGCCGACGAACTGCCGAAGCACTTGGTACCGCGCGCAGCCGGCGGCGTGCTCGAGGAAAGCGGCATTGTCGAAGTCGTGTCGAGCCTGAACCGCGACGGCTCGCCGGTCGAACGCGATCTCCGTTGGGGAGTCTACGTCGTGTTCGAAGCAGGCGCCGACGACGCGCGTGCGGAATATACGCGGCGCTGCTTTGCCGAATACGGGATGATCACCGACAAGTCGGGACGCTATTCCGCGCTGTACCGCCCGTACCACATGATCGGACTTGAGCTCGGCATTTCGGCCGCTGCTGCCGTGTTGCGCGGTGAAGCGACCGGCACCGCCGACGCGTTCCGCTCTGATGTTGCGGCGGTCGCCAAACGGAGCCTTGCGGCCGGCGAAATGCTCGATGGCGAAGGCGGCTACACGGTCTATGGCAAAATCCTGCGCGCGGAAGACTCGCTTCGCACCAATGCTCTGCCGATCGGGCTTGCGCATAAGATCAAGCTCACGAAACCGGTAGCGGCGGGCGCCACGGTGACGTGGAACGATGTCGCGATTGCCGAAGATGAAACTGTGAAATTCCGCCGTGAGATGGAGCGCGTATTCGCGCCGAAAAAGTCGGCGGCGGCTTAACTACTCGGCCGCGACCGGGCGATCCTTGCGCGCCGGCAATTCCGGTTCTTTCTCGTTGATCGCATTTGCGATCTTCTGGTCGTATTTATCGAGATACATATAAATAACCGGCGTGATGTAGAGCGTCAGCAATTGCGACATGAGCAAGCCGCCGACCACCGCAACGCCGAGCGGCTGGCGCAGTTCGGCGCCCTCGCCCGCGCCGATTGCAATCGGCAACGTACCGAAGATCGCAGCCATCGTGGTCATCATGATCGGGCGGAAACGCAGAATGAGCTGCTTCGCGGATCGCTTCTTCTGCCGCCATCCCGTGACGGCGCCGTTCGATCGCAAAATCGATCATCATGATCGCGTTCTTCTTCACGATACCGACCAGGAGCACGATGCCGATGATCGCGATCACCGAGAGATCCATGCCGAACAAGATCAGCGTAAGCAGCGCGCCGATGCCGGCCGACGGCAAGCCCGACAAGATCGTCAGCGGATGGATGAAGCTCTCATAGAGAATGCCGAGCACGATGTAGATCACGAGGATCGCGGTCAAGATCAGCAACGGCTGACTTGAGAGTGAGTCGCGGAAAGCCTGAGCGGTGCCCTGGAAGCCGGTCGAGATGCTAGCCGGCAGATTCGCGTCGCGCTCCACCTGCTGAATCGCAGAGACTGCCTCGGAGAGCGACACGCCGGGCGCAAGGTTGAACGAAATCGTGACCGCGGGTTGCTGCTGCTGATGCGAAATTTGCAGCGGCCCCACTGTACGGCGAACGGAGGCGATTGCATTAAGCGGCACGAGCTGGCCAGTCGATGCACGCAGATAGGTCTTCAACAGGTCGCTTTCATCGCGCTGGAAGCGCCGCTGCGCTTCGACGATGACCTGGAACTGATTGGTCGAGGTGTAGATCGTTGCAACCTGACGGCTGCCATATTGGCTATAGAGCGCGCTCCTGATCTCGACGTCGCCAATGCCGAAAGCGCGCGCCTTCTCGCGGTCGATATCGATCGTGAGCTGCGGATTAGTAATTTGCAGATCGGAGGTCACGTCACGCAGGATTGGCAACTGGGTAATCTGTTCCTGTAGCTGCGGCGCCAGCGTATAGAGCGTGTCGGTATCCGAGCTTTGCAACGTATATTGATAGAGCCCACGGGAAGCAGTCCCACCAATTTGAATATTCTGTACCGGCTGGAACACCGCGGTAATGCCTGGGATCACGGTGACGGTTCGCCGCAAACGCTGGATGATTTGAAACGCGCTCTCCGAACGCTCGGCGCGCGGCTTGAGCGAAATAAACAAGCGACCGGTATTGGTGGTCCGGCTGATGCCCGTGGCACCGGCAATGGAGACGATATAGGCGACGTCCTTGTCTTTGCGGACCAGATCCGCGACTTCCTGCTGGCGCACCGCCATCGCCTCGAACGAGGTGTCTGTCGCTGCTTCGATCGTGCTCGATATAAAGCCCGTGTCTTCGATCGGGAAGAAGCCTTTCGGCACCCACGCATAGAGACCGATGACCAGAAACAGCGTTGCAATCGTTGCGACCAGCGTCGCTGGCCGGTGCCTCAGCACGAAATCGAGCGAGCGCTTATAAGCGTTGAGTGTGGAATCAAACACACCCTCGGAAATCTGCATGAAGCGGCCGGGCTTCTTCGAATGATCGACAGGTTTCAGCACGCGCGCGCAGAGCATCGGCGTCAGCGTCAGCGATACGAAACCCGAGACCGAGAATCGCGATCGATATCGTGACCGCGAATTCGCGGAACACACGGCCCACCACACCGCCCATGAACAGGACCGGAATGAACACGCAGACCAGCGACACCGTCATCGAAACGATGGTGAAGCTGATTTCCCTGGTGCCGAGTATCGCTGCCTGGAACGGCGGCATCCCGCGTTCGACATAGCGATATATATTTTCGAGCACGACGATCGCGTCGTCGACGACGAAGCCCACGCATAATACCAGCGCGAGCAGCGTCATGTTGTTGATCGAATAGCCAAGCAAATACATTGCCGCGAAAGTGCCGACGATGGAAAGCGGCAGCGCAAGCGCCGGGATGATAGTCGCACGCGCGCTTCTCAGGAACATGAAAATCACGAGCACAACGAGCACTACCGCTTCAAAAAGCGTGCGCTGGACCGCGCTCACCGAATTCCTGATCGAAATCGAGCGATCGATCAGCACTTCAATGCCGATTGCGCCCGGCACCTGGGCGCGAAATTCCGGCAACCGCCGCTTCACCGCGTCGACGACATCGATCGTGTTGGCATCGGGCTGGCGGTAGATCGCAAGATTGATCGCCCGGGTATCGTTGTACCAGCCGGCAATCCGCTCGTTTTCGACACCGTTTTCGACAACGGCAATGTCGGTCAATTTGATCGGTGCGCCGTTGCGCCAGGCAACGATGAGGTCCTGATATTTCTTCGCATCCGCCTGCTGCGCACCCATGTCCAGGGTAAGGTTCTGTTTAGCGCCCGCGATAGTGCCAAGCGGCGTATTGGAGGTCGCTTGTGCAATCGCTTGATTGACTTCCGACAGCGAAATACCGCGCGCAGCTATAGCCTCCGGATTGATGCGGATGCGGAGCGCATATTTCTGTCCGCCAAAGACATTAACTTGCGCGACGCCAGTTATCTGCGAAATCTGCTGACCGATAACGGTCTCCGCATATTCGTTGACGGTTGACAACGGTAACGTGTCGGACACAAGAGAGAGAAAAAGCACCGGTGCGTCGGCCGGATTCACTTTACGGAAGCTCGGCGGCACCGTCATTTCCGTCGGCAAATTGCGCTGCGCGACCGAAAGCGCGGACTGTACGTCGAGTGCCGCGGAGTCGATATCGCGATTGAGATCAAACTGAATCGTGATCGAGGTCGAGCCGGTGGTGCTCGACGACGTCATGGACGTGATGCCTGCAATCGTCGCGAGCTGACGCTCGATCGGGGTCGCGACGGTTGCGGCCATGATCTCCGGATTGGCGCCGGGCAGGTTCGCGGTAATATTGATGGTCGGAAAATCGACGCGTGGCAGCGCCGAGACCGGAAGCAGTCGATAGCCGAACACGCCCGCCATGATGATCGACACCATCAGGAGTGTCGTCAGAACCGGGCGGCGTATGCAAAGTTCTGCAAGATTCATCGCGCTACGGGCCCGCCTGCCGCGTTTTAATTTCTACGCGGCTGCCGTCGCGGAGCGAAAGTTGTCCGTCGGTTACAACCGTTTCGTCGCCGTTCAACCCCTCGGCGAGCACCGCTTCGCCATCGGCAGTACGCAGGATTTTAATCGGGCGCACTTTGGCAACGTTGTTCTCGACGATGTAAACGAACGAGCCCTTCTGCCCGACCTGGACTGCTTCCGACGGAATCGTGACAAGGTTCGGATCGACACGCAGCGTCACGCGCGCGCCGGCAAGCGTGCCGGGCCAGAGCTTCTCGTCCGCGTTCTCGAAGATTCCGCGCACGAGAATCGTGCCCGTCTGCGGATCGACGGTATTTTCGATGAAAGCGACACGGCCGCCGGTAATTGTGAACTCGCTTTGGAACGAAATGTCGACCGCCGCCTTTTCGCCGGCCGCGCGTAATTCCGGAATGAAGCGCTCCGGCACGCCGAAGGCGACATAAATCGGCGAGAGCTGATTGATCGTGGCGAGTGGCGTACCTGAGTCTGCCGAGCGCACGATCGAGCCCTGGCGCACATTGGCAATGCCGATGCGGCCCGTGACCGGCGCCTTCACATCATAATAAGTGCGGAGCACGCGAAGGTTCTGCAGATTAGCTTCGTTCTGCGCCGCAGTTGCTGCCAGCACTTCGGCGTTTGTCTTCGAGTCCGCTTCCTGCACCACCGAATAAGTGCCTTTCAGCACCAGACCGGAAATCCGCTCAAGGTCCCGCTTGGCTTTTTCGAGCTGCGCCTTGTCGCGCGCAAGCGTCGCTTCGGCCTGACGGATCTGCGCGTCGATCGCGCGGCTGTCGAGCGTGAACAGAGGCTCGCCCTCCGTCACCTTGGCGCCGTCAGCAAAATGAACTTTGTCGACCTGGCTATCCACGCGGGAACGGACCGAAACCGTCACGAGCGGCTGCACGGTGCCGAGCGATTCCACGCGATAGGGCACGTCCTTGCGCTGCGCCTTTGCGGCGATCACCGAGACCGCGGGCGGACTTTTCTTTGCTTTCTGGGTCGATCCGAAAAAAGACGCGGAAAAATTCGACTTCTCGAACGTCCACCATCCGCCGAACGCGACAACAGCCGCGCACAAGGCAAGCACGATGACGCGAGAGCGGTTGGGCTTTTCAATCACTTCCGGCAGTCCTCAAATCCGCGCCCGGTCAGGCTATCGGAGCGGTTTTTTCTATCATTCTTATGAGTTTAGGGGGATTAACTTGCAGTAATTGTTACCGGCGGGAACCGGGCCATCATTCCAGAAAATCGAGTTTCGTCAAAGGGCTAGCCGCGCTACCTCGGGGCTATGCGGCGAGACCGCCCTGAGCCTCGATAAATCCCGCGATTTCCGCGACACCTTCGCCTGCCTTCAAATTGGTAAAGACGAAGGGCCGCTCCCCCCGCATGCGCTTGGAATCCCGGTCCATGACCTCGAGCGACGCACCGACCATGGGCGCCAGATCGATCTTGTTGATGACAAGGAGGTCCGAGCGCGTGATCCCCGGCCCGCCTTTGCGTGGAATTTTCTCACCGGCCGACACGTCGATCACATAGATCGTGAGATCGGCGAGTTCGGGAGAGAAGGTTGCAGCTAGGTTGTCGCCGCCGGATTCCACCAGCACCAGGTCGAGCTTCGGAAACTTGCCGCGCATTTCGGAAATCGCGCGAAGATTGATCGACGCATCTTCGCGGATCGCGGTGTGCGGGCAGCCGCCGGTCTCGACGCCCATGATGCGCTCAGCCGGGATCACGCCGGTGCGTGTCAGAATCTCCGCGTCCTCTTTTGTATAGATGTCATTCGTGATCGCACAGAGATCGTAGCGGTCGCGAAAGGTGCGGCAGAGTTGCTCCATCAGCATCGTCTTGCCGGAGCCGACCGGGCCGCCGATGCCGACGCGAAGGGGACCGCTTCTTTCCGATTTCATGAATTAGATCCTGAGATAAGTGAGGAAAGCGTAGCCCGCAGCCAACACAAGGCACAGCGGCGCGAACGAGTACTGATCGAAGGTTGCAAACGGCTGCTGCGGAAAGCGCCGGCGCCAGCTTGGGAAATATCCGGCGATGCCGCGTCCCGCAAACACGAACGCAGTGAGCGCGCCGATCATGGTGACCCATCGCGGCGACAGCGGCGTATGGAGCGAATTCGAAAGCAACAGCGCGACCACGCCGAAGGCAAAGATGCCGGCACCCGCGACAATGCATTGTGCAAGGCTTGGCATCTTGGTCATGTTCTTCGCGCCGATGACCCAGCTCACCAGTTGTCGCTCATTCTTTCGCCGGCCAGATCACGCCAAAGCCCCACGCGACATGAAGTGCTGCGATCGACGCCAAGCAGTGTGAACATCATAACGCCGAGGAGCTGGGCGAAGGTCATGAGCGGAACAACCTCGAATATTGGGTTTCGTGTTTCATACTGGCGATGTCGGAGCGGATCGCGGCACCCCCGACATCGTCAAGTGTCGCGCTCGACGCGCGTTCGGCAATTTCGCGCGCCTGCGGCATCAGGTGGGCCACGATTCTGGTGCCGTCGGTCTGGCCGAGCGGGATCAAACGCACCGCCGCAGATACGAGATTGGACGCGGCCGCCAGCAGAAACGATTCAAGCGTGACGTTGAGCGGGATGTTGTGCGTAGCAGCTAGCAATGCCAACGGCAACCGGATATGCGACTTCCTCGCTGGTCGCCGTAAACGCCTTCTCAAAGGCTTTATTATTCCACGCGGCTTTCACCGCACCCATGAAGGATGCACCCTG
Source organism: uncultured Alphaproteobacteria bacterium (assembly GCA_963730025.1). Classification (GTDB taxonomy): domain Bacteria; phylum Pseudomonadota; class Alphaproteobacteria; order Rhizobiales; family Xanthobacteraceae. The sequence goes on along the minus strand of CAVSPV010000002.1, from coordinate 3,001,301 downwards.
CGCCATCGTCTCTAACTTGCGCTCTTTTGACGGCGCAAGCGCGGACGCAAACTCCGCGATCTCGCGAAGCACGTCATATTCTTTTGCCGACGCCGCGCGATGCGCACAGGCGAGCAACACCGCATCCGACCACGGTCCGCCACAGTTCATGAGGTCACCGATCCAGCGCTCGGTGGTTTTTGCGTCGGTGACATCGCCTGCCTCGAATGCCCATTCGATGCCGTGGCTGTAAGCAAATGAGCCGACCGGAAAAGCCGGCGAGAGCCAGACGAGCAGCGGAAGCGCGTTCGCACTTTCCGCTTTGGTCTTAGCGCTTGTGGTCATGACCGTGATGGTGGTGGCCGTGGTCATGATCGTGGCCGCAATCCGGGCCGTGCTCGTGCTCGTGATGATGACCGTGCGCATGCGCGGTTTCTTCCGCGTAAGCCCCGCCCTCGGGATCAAACGGTGCGTCGATGCGCGTAACTTTAGCGCCCAACTTCACCATCAATTCCTCGAGCACATGATCGAGCCCGATACGAATGCGGTCGGGCAAAATCTGTGCGGGCACGTGACGATTGCCGAGATGCCAGGCGATACGTGAGAGATGATGCGGGTCCGACGCAGTAATTTCCGCAATCGGCTCGCTTGCCGCGATCACGCGCACCACGCGGCCGTCTTCGAGCTTGATACCGTCGCCGTCGTGTAACTGCGTCGCTTCAGCTAGATCAAGCAGGAACACGGTGTCCTTCGCCGCGCGCATTGCGATCCGTCGGCGATGGCGGCCGTCATGCGGCAGCTCGATGGTGTCGGCTTCGCCTGCGCGGTTCCAGTGACCGGACGGCAGGACTTCGGTGGCGCGGATCATTTCCTCGTCTGGCCAGGCTATCCCGCCGTTCGTTTACTGGACTCGGCTGCGAGATTCCTGCCGCGCGGAAGAAGCAAGAAAGTACCGCTGCGCCATCGGCAAGACCTTCGCCGGCTCGCAGACCAACAATTCGCCGTCCGCACGCACTTCGTAGGTCTCGGTGTCGATCTCGATCTCGGGCGTGGCATAGTTGTGGATCATGCTCTTTTTCGAAATACCGCTCCGGGTGTTTTCGACTGCGACCAGCTCTTTTTGCGTACCGAGCTTCTTTTTGAGATCGTCTTCAATTGCCACCTTCGACGTGAATACGACGGATGACGCAGTACGCGCGCGACCCATCGCGCCCCACATCGGGCGGTAATGCACCGGCTGCGGCGTCGGGATCGAGGCATTAGGATCGCCCATCTGCGAGGCGACGATGCTGCCGCCCTTGATGATCATGTCGGGCTTGGTGCCGAAGAAGGCGGGCGACCAGATCACGAGATCGGCAAGCTTGCCCTTCTCGACCGAGCCGATATGGCGCGAGACGCCATGTGCGATTGCGGGATTGATCGTGTATTTCGCGATGTAGCGCTTCACGCGAATATTGTCGTTGTCCTTCTCGCCTTTGAGACGCCCGCGCTGCTTCTTCATCTTGTCGGCGGTTTGCCAGGTACGCGTCGCGACTTCGCCGATGCGGCCCATCGCCTGACTGTCCGAAGACATCATCGAAAGCGCGCCGATGTCGTGGAGGATATCCTCGGCTGCGATCGTCTCGCGGCGAATGCGGCTTTCGGCAAAAGCGAGGTCCTCGGCGATACCCGGATCGAGATGGTGACAGACCATGAGCATATCGAGATGCTCGTCCAGCGTATTCACCGTGAACGGCCGCGTCGGATTGGTCGATGACGGCAGCACGTTCGGCAGGCTCGCGACTTTCATAATATCGGGCGCGTGACCGCCGCCCGCGCCTTCGGTATGGAAGGCGTGAATGGTGCGGCCCTTGAAGGCCGCAATTGTATCTTCGACGAAACCGGATTCGTTCAGCGTGTCGGTGTGGATCATCACCTGCACGTCGAGCCTATCGGCCACCGTGAGACAGCAATCGATTGCCGCCGGTGTCGTGCCCCAGTCTTCGTGAAGCTTCAGCGCGCAGGCGCCGCCGAGCACCATTTCTTCGAGACCGCCGGGCAGCGACGCATTGCCCTTGCCGGAAATGCCGATGTTGACCGGCACTTCGTCCATCGCCTGGATCATCCGCCCGATATGCCACGGCCCCGGCGTGCAGGTTGTCGCGAGCGTACCGTGCGCCGGACCGGTGCCACCGCCGAGCATCGTGGTCACGCCCGACATTAACGCGTCGTCGATCTGTTGCGGACAGATGAAATGAATGTGGCTGTCGAAGCCGCCGGCGGTGACAATCTTGCCTTCGCCTGCAATCGCTTCGGTGCCGGGACCGATGATGATGTCGACGTTCGGCTGAATGTCGGGATTGCCGGCCTTGCCGATCGCGGCAATCTTGCCATCCCTGATGCCGATGTCGGCTTTCACGATGCCCCAGTGGCAGACGATCACCGCGTTGGTGATGACGGTGTCGACCGCGCCATCGGCCCGAGTCACCTGGCTCTGGCCCATGCCATCGCGGATCACTTTGCCGCCGCCGAACTTCACCTCTTCGCCGTAGGTGGTGAAGTCCTTCTCGATCTCGATGAAGAGGTCGGTATCGGCGAGCCGCACCTTGTCGCCGGTCGTCGGTCCGAACATATCGGCATAGGCGGCGCGGGACATTTTACTCATGGGCGGCTCTCACATTTTATGCGTCGTGGGTATCGGGTTGAATGCGAAGATGTTTGCGCAGCACGACGCGGCCGTCGTCCTGAAGCGTGAAATCGATCTCGTCGCCGGCGTCTAAATCCCATAGACGGCGGAGAACGACGGGCAAGGTAACCTGGCCCTTGCTGGTCAGCGTCGCGCGGGCGCGATAGTTCAGTTTGTGCGGCATGGTTCGGCTCCGTTCTTTCCGTAAGGAGAAAGTAAGGAGCCTGAGCACTTATGGTTAACGTCCGGTTAATCACAGCTTGCCCATCACGTCTTGCCGGAAGCCATAGACTTCGCGCTTGCCTGCGAGCGCCACCAGCGTCACTTCGCGGCTTTGCCCCGGCTCGAAGCGCACCGCCGTGCCCGATGGAATCGCAAGCCGCATGCCGCGCGCCTTTTCGCGATCGAAGCGCAACGCCGGATTGGTTTCGAAGAAATGATAATGCGAGCCGACCTGGATCGGCCGGTCGCCGGTATTGGCAACTTTGAGCTTCAGCGTCGCGCGGCCAACGTTAAGTTCGATGTCGCCTTTGGCCGTGATGATCTCGCCCGGCACCGGCTTCGGCTTTGCCTTGCCCTTCTTCTTCGTGGCAGTTGCGCGGATCGGGTTGTGCACGGTGACAAGCTTGGTGCCGTCCGGAAACGTCGCCTCGACCTGCACGTCGTGGATCATCTCGGCAATGCCATCCATAACCTGACTTGCCTTCAACACCTTTGCTCCGTCACGCATTAGTTGCGCAACGCTCTTCCCGTCGCGCGCACCCTCGACGACGTAGTCGCAAATGAGTGCAATCGCTTCCGGATGATTGAGCTTCACGCCGCGCTTTAAGCGCTTGCGCGCGACTTCGGCCGCCATCGCGATCAGGAGCTTGTCTTTTTCTCTCGGGGTAAGGTTCATGCCTGCCTCGATTTATAATGAATAAGCGCGCGGTGGCGGTGTGCCCGCCGCCTCAAGTGCGGAAAGAACGCCCGCGCGAAGCGCGATAGAGTCCTGCGCCAGAATACGCGCGACCAGCATGCCGTCGAAGGCGCTGGCGCCTGCTTCGATCCCCTCGCCCGTCAACGCGTCACGGACAGCATCGAGTTTTTCTGCGGCATCAGCCGCCACGCAAACCAGGGTCGCCATCGCAATCCAGCCGTTCATCGTGGCTGCGCGCGAAAGTACGGATTTGATGTCACCATCGAGGATGAGCGCATCGGCAAAGATCAACTTGCCGTCGCGGCGGACCCGCCAGCGGTCGCGCAGGCGCCCGCGCTCGACCTTCTCGCCCATGGCGTCGCGGCCGAACACGATCGCTTCGCAGATCGCAAGCTTCGCATCGGACGCAACATCGGCTTCGATCTCGCGCTCGACGCGGGCGCGGTCGAACAAAATCGTTTCCTGCGGTAGCCAGAACAACTCGGAGCCGCGCTCAGCCTTGAGTGAAACGGAGATGCGCGAGGTAAGCCCGCTGGAGCGATAGATTTTCTCGGCGGCCTGGCTCGTGATCGTCAATGCCGCGTCTTCGCGGGTTTCAATTGAAAATTCGAGCCGGTCGCCGCCGACGATGCCGCCTGCGGTATTGATCAGGATGGCCTCTAGCCGGTCGTCGCGGATGCGCGGGAAACGCACGCGCAGCGGACCGCTTTCGGCAATATCGTCGCCAGCAGAGCCGGAATCCGTGTGCACCACGACCAGGCGGAGGCTACCCGCGGCGCGGATCGAAGCCGGTAGCGTCGCAGGCGACGCTACCTCAGAGGGAGAGACGTTGACGGACATCGGTCGACTGCATCAAAGCACGATCGCCGGAAAGAATGAACTGCCCGCGCTCCATGACCGCGAAGGTATCGGCAAGCTCGGCGGCAAAATCGAAATACTGCTCGACCAGCAGGATCGCGATATCGCCCCGGTCGCGCAGGTATTTAATGGCGTTGCCGATGTCCTTGATGATCGAGGGCTGGATGCCTTCGGTCGGCTCATCGAACACGATCAGCTTCGGGCGCATGACCAGCGCACGGCCGATCGCAAGCTGCTGCTGCTGGCCGCCGGAAAGATCGCCGCCGCGGCGGCGCATCATGGTCTTCAAAATCGGGAAGAGCGAATAGACATCCTCCGGCACGGAGCGGTCGGCACGCTTCAGCGGAGCGAAACCGGTTTCGAGATTTTCCTCGACGGTCAGCAGCGGAAAAATTTCGCGGCCCTGCGGCACAAAGGCGATCCCCATACGCGCGCGGTCGGCGGGACGGACGGTAGTGATGTCGTTGCCGTTGAAGGTAATGTTGCCGCTAGCTATCGCCTGCTGGCCGACAATCGCGCGCAAGAGCGAGGTCTTGCCGACGCCGTTCCGGCCCAGCACGCAGGCGACCTTGCCCGCCTCGACTTTCAGCGAGACGCCGCGCAGCGCCTGGGCAGCACCGTAGTAGAGATCGATGTTGTTCACTTCGAGCATGTCAGCGGCCCAGATAAACTTCGATGACGCGATCGTCGGCGGCGACCTGATCGAGCGAGCCCTCGGCAAGTACCGAGCCCTCGTGCAGGCAGGTCACGCGAACACCGAGTTCGCGCACGAACACCATGTCGTGCTCGACCACCACGACGGTGCGCTCCTTGTTGATTTCTTTGAGCAACTCCGCGGTCTGATGCGTTTCGGCATCGGTCATGCCGGCCGCGGGCTCGTCGACGAGCAGAAGTTTCGGCTCCTGCGCAAGCAACATGCCGATCTCAAGCCATTGTTTCTGGCCGTGCGAGAGACCGCCCGCGAGACGGGCGCGATGATCGCCAAGTCGGATAATGCCGAGCAGTTCGTCGATGCGTGCGGTCTCGCGCGCGCTTTCGCGCCAGAACAGATTTGATCCAGGCCCGCGCGGGCCGGCGAGCGCGAGCACGAGGTTGTCGTAGACCGTGTGATGTTCGAACACGGTCGGCTTCTGGAATTTACGGCCGATGCCGAGCGTCGCGATGCTCGCTTCATCGAGTTCGGTGAGATCGACGCTGCCCTGCTCGAAAAAGACGTCGCCGCTGTCGGGCCGCGTCTTGCCGGTGATGACATCCATCATGGTGGTCTTGCCGGCGCCGTTCGGGCCGATGATCGCCCGCATTTCGCCGGGCTCGATCACCAGCGACAATTCGTTCAGCGCGCGAAAGCCATCGAAGGAAACCGATACGCCGTCGAGATAAAGCAGTGCGGATGTGGTTTTAAGCATTTCGATCACTCCGCGGGGCTCGGCTGCGCGGCTGCATCAGGCGCCGGCGTCTGTTTGCGCTGCGCCTTTTTCTCGCTCAAGCGCTCGCGCAGATCGGCGAAGGCGCCGACCACACCCTTAGGCATTAGCAGCGTCACGAAGACGAACAAAGCGCCGAGCGCGAACAGCCAATATTCGGCGAGCGAAATGCCGGCAAACGGCGTGCGAAAGAAAACAAAGAGCAGTGCGCCAAGCGTGGCGCCGGCTGCGGCCGGATGCGTCGTCAGAATCCAAACGGAAATTGCAATCGCAGCGACCGTGAGCGGCGCATAAACGCCGTAAGTTCCGGCCGCGTAGAATCCAGCAACCGCTACGAGCGCGCCCACGACAATGCCTGCAATTGCGGGCAAGCGCGACTTCCAGACAAGATAAGCGGCGAAGACAAGCAGCGCCGCGCCAAACAGCCAGAACGGCGCGATCAGACCGCCTGTGAAAAGCGTCTTTGCATAATTCACGATGAAGGCACCGAGTGCAGCACCTACCAACGTGCCGCGTCCGCCGACTGCGACCCAGATGATGATCTCGATCGAATTCGCGGGCGAGAATTCGCTCGGATTGATGATGCCGACTTGCGGCACGTAGAGCGCCCCGGCAACGCCGGCGAGACAGGCTGAGGCCACGAAGGCAACCAGCTTATAATTCTCGACGCGATAGCCGATGAAGCGCGCGCGCGATTCCTGGTCGCGGACCGCGATCAAGACTTTTCCGAATTTCGAGGTCACCATCCAGCGGCAGAGCAGGTAGCCGCCCGCCAAGGCGAGAGCGGAGAGTGCGAATAATGTCGCGCGCGTGCCTTGCGCCTGGACGTTGAAGCCGAGGATGTCCTTGAAATCCGTGAGGCCGTTATTGCCGCCGAAGCCGAAATTGTTGCGGAAGAACGCAAGCAGCAGCGCAAATGTCATCGCCTGCGTAATGATCGAAAGATAAACGCCGGTGACGCGGCTGCGGAAGGCAAACCAGCCGAATATGAAAGCAAGCGTACCCGGCACGATGATCACCATCGCGGCCGCGAAGATGAACCAGTCGAAGCCGTACCAGAACCACGGCAGTTCCTTGTAATTCAGGAACACCATGAAATCCGGCAACACCGGATGCGCATAGACGCCGCGCGGCCCGATCTGGCGCATCAGATACATGCCCATCGCGTAACCGCCGAGCGCGAAAAACGCGCCATGGCCGAGCGACAGAATGCCGGCATAGCCCCAGACCAGATCGACCGAGAGCGCGAGCAGCGCGTAGCAAAGATATTTGCCAACGAGTGCCATGATGTAGGTCGGCACATGAAGCGGGTGCGACGGCGGCAGCAAGAGATTGAGCGCCGGCACGATGATCGCGAGTCCGAGGATAACCGCGATAAAGATCGTACCGCGGCCGTCGAGCAACCGCAGAATGAGCGGGCCTTGTTTCACGCTTCCACCGCCCTGCCCTTGAGCGCAAACAGACCGCGCGGCTTTTTCTGGATGAAGAGGATGATCAGAACGAGGATCAAGATCTTCGCGAGCACCGCACCGGCAAAGGGCTCGAGAAACTTGTTCGCGATCCCGAGCGAGAGTGCTGCGATCAGCGTGCCGAACAGATTGCCGACGCCGCCGAACACGACGACGAGGAAACTGTCGATGATGTAGCCCTGACCGAGATTGGGCGAGACGTTATCGATCTGCGAAAGCGCAACACCCGCGATGCCGGCAATGCCCGAACCGAGGCCGAAAGTAAGCGCATCGACATAACTCGTCTTGATGCCCATCGAGGACGCCATGCGGCGGTTCTGCGTCACCGCGCGCATTTCAAGGCCGAAGCGCGTGTAGCGAAGCACGAAGAGGAGCGCCACGAACACAGTGAGCGAAAACACGATGATCCAGAGCCGATTATAAGTGATCGCAAGACCACCAAGCTCGAATGCGCCCGACATCCAGCTCGGCGCGCCGACTTCGCGGTTGGTCGGGCCGAATGCGGTGCGGACTGCCTGTTGCAGGATCAGCGAGAGACCCCAGGTCGCGAGCAACGTCTCCAACGGACGGCCATAGAGAAAGCGGATGATACCGCGCTCGATCAACACGCCGATAAAGCCCGCAATCAGGAAGGCGAGCGGCAGTGCAATCGCAAGCGAATAGTCGAACAGGCCCGGATAGTTCTGCCGGATGACTTCCTGGACTACGAAGGTGACGTAGGCGCCGATCATCACCATTTCGCCATGCGCCATGTTGATGACGCCCATCACGCCGAAGGTGATGGCAAGACCGATCGCGGCAAGCAGCAACACAGAGCCGAGCGAGAGCCCGTACCAGACGTTCTGGCCGACTTCCCAGTACGCTAGCGAGCGTTCGACCGAGGCAATGGCAGCGGCGGTCGCCGTTTTCACGTCCGGCGAGGTGTCTGCCGGGACCGAACGCAGCAGAGCGAGCGCGTCATTATCGCCTTTTGCGCCGATCAGTTGAATCGCGGCAATCCGTTCCTTTTCCGAAGTGGTGGCCTGGGAAATGAGAATTGCGGCACGCGCTTCGTTGAGCGCTTTCTTCACGCGCGCATCGGTTTCCTTCGCGAGTGAGGTGTCGATCAATTTCAGCGCGCTAACGTCGCGCGATTTGAAGACGGCGTTCGCAGCATCGAGGCGCTTGTTCGGTTCCGGCGACACGAGGCGCAGCGTGCCAAGTGCGGTATCGAGCATGGTGCGAACGCGGTTATTCAACCTGACAGGACGCAGACCTGCGGGCGGCGATGCTTCTATCGCACCTGTCGCAAGATTCTTTAGCTTGCCGTCGGTACCACGCAGATAAACGGATTTAGTAGCCGGATCGAACAGCACGCGGGCTTCGGCAATGCCTGAGATAACCGCCTCGGCATCGGCATGATCGCTTGCGGCAATTTCGGTGATCGCGGTCTGGGTATCGGCGAACGAATCGGCCGCGAGTTTCGGCAGCGCGTCTTCGAGCGGGCCCGCGCGCAGCGGCGACGCAAATATGATGGTGAGCAAGGCGACTGCTGCCAGCGATAAACACCGCGCGAAAATTGTCTTCATGGCCGCCTGCCTTTTCTTATTCTTAGAAGTCCGGGCGGGAAAATTATTCCCGCCCGGTTTTCTTCAAACCACCGGTACGGGGCTTAGGAGCCGCCGCACTTGTTGGTCTTGGTGTTGTAGTTGCCGCATTTCAGCTTGACCCAGTCGGCAACGAGATCTTTCGAGCCGTCGAGGTGCGGCGACCAGGCAGCACCCGGAACGAGGCCGTCAGTTTTCCACACCACGTCGAACTGACCGTCGGCGCGGATTTCGCCGATAAAGACAGGCTTGGTGATGTGGTGATTTGCGAGCATCTCGGAGATGCCGCCGGTCAGGTTCGGCGCCTTGATGCCCGGCAAGGCTTCGATCACCTTGTCAGGATCGGTGGTGCCGGCCTTTTCGACCGCTTTCACCCACATCGCAAAGCCGACCACATGCGCTTCCATCGGATCGTTGGAGACGCGCTTCGGATTCTTGGTGAAGGCTTTCCATTTCGCGATGAACTCTTTGTTCTCCGGCGTCTCGATCGACTGGAAATAGTTCCAGGCGGCGAGATGGCCGATGAGGTTCTTGGTGTCCAGACCGGCGAGTTCTTCTTCGCCGACCGAGAACGCAACGACCGGGATGTCTTTTGCCGACACGCCCTGGTTCGAGAGTTCCTTGTAGAACGGAACGTTGGCGTCGCCGTTGATCGTGGACACGACGGCAGTCTTCTTGCCGCCGGTGCCGAACTTCTTGATCGAAGCCACGATCGTCTGCCAATCGGAATGTCCGAACGGCGTGTAGTTGATCAGGATGTCTTCGTCTTTCACGCCCTTCGACTTCAGATAGGCTTCGAGAATCTTGTTCGTGGTGCGCGGATAGACGTAGTCGGTTCCCGCGAGCACCCAACGCTCGATCTTGTATTCTTTCGCGAGATAATCGACCGCCGGGATCGCCTGCTGGTTAGGTGCTGCACCCGTGTAGAACACGTTACGCTCGGACTCTTCGCCCTCGTACTGAACCGGGTAGAACAGGATCGAATTCAGTTCCTTGAACACCGGCAGCACGGACTTGCGCGACACCGAGGTCCAGCAGCCGAACACGGCCGCAACTTTGTTCGCGTTGATCAACTCGCGCGCTTTTTCAGCGAACAGCGGCCAGTTGGAAGCCGGATCGACGACGACGGCTTCGAGCTTCTTGCCCAGCAAGCCGCCCTTCTTGTTCTGCTCTTCGATGAGCATCAGCATCACGTCTTTCAGCGTCGTTTCGCTGATTGCCATGGTGCCGGAAAGCGAATGCAGGATGCCGATCTTGATGGTTTCCTGCGAGACCGCGGGTGCGGCCGAAATCGAAACAGCCAGTGCGGCGGCGCCTGCCGCTAGCCCCAGCTTCTTGAATACGTTGAACATGAAAGCTCCCCATGAGGTTCGAGCCGATTGGACCGAAGGCGCGCGAACATTGGCGGACGCTTACGCCATGGAGTGCATTGCAACGCGTATGCCAGCGGCAACCTGAGCAAAACCGCCTTTAAAAGGGGCGCAAAAGGAAATGCCGCCTATTTTATAGGCGGCACCTGTAACGCTGATTAAAAGATAGGCGGAAGGGACGGACTGTATTCAATACGCTTGCCGCAAACGTGAGGTGCGAAGCCCTACGTACCACCTCTCCGCGTCCTCAGAGCCAAGCAATCATGAGGTCGGCTAGAATCTCAGAATAAAGTCGTCCTCATGAAGCTGGGCGGCCGTGCGGTTGAGGAGCACGATCGCCTCACCGCCGTCGAGGTTAATGATGACGCCGACGCTCGGAATCTCCAACCAGGCAGCCTGGAATTCCGCGTAGTCGTTGAACCCCGTCGTGAGCCCGGCATCGATCTCGATCACGTCGCCGGCGCCAGCACCGCCCTGGAAATTTGAAATCTGATCCTGACCGACCGCGCCCTCATAATAGAAGGTGTCGTTACCCAGCCCGCCGTCGAGCAGATCATTCCCGGCACCGCCGGTGATCCGGTTGTTATTCGCGTCGCCGGTAATTTTGTCGCCCTGGTTCGTGCCGATGATGTTTTCGATGCCGATAAACTTGTCCAGGCCTAGGCCGACACCGACCGCCTGCGCTGCAGTATTCGCCAGATTGACCGTGACCGCGACCGATATGCCGTCGAAGGAGACGGTGTCGCCCGCCGCGGTGTGCGAGCCGCCGTCGTATACATCGTTGCCGCTGCCGGCGCCGCCGTGCAGCCAGTCGTCGCCACCGCCGCCTTCAAGCGTGTTTGCGAGTTTATTGCCGGCAAGAAAGTCGTTGCCGCTGCCGCCGCGAATATTTTCGAAGCCAGTGCCGGTGTCGCCATCGGCATCGCCATCCTGCGCATTGACGATTGCGCCCGCGTCGTCGAGTGCCACTTTCACGCCGATGGTATCGCTGGCGTAGCTCAGCGTATCGACGCCGAGACCACCGTGCATCTCGTCCGCGTCAACCCCGCCCTGAATAATATCGTTTCCGGCGCCACCTAAAATTACATCACTTTCGAGCGTGCCGGTAATTGTGTCGTTGCCGCTGCCGCCATCGATGTGCAGAATACCGCTAACTGCAGTCAGGCCGCTGAAATCAAGAACATCGTTGCCGGCAGTGCCGAGCACGGCCTGGTTATTACCAACCCATTGTTCGATCGAATTCGAAGCATTGAAGCTTGCCAGCGTCACCGCAGCAAGGCCGTTCACCTTGATCGTATCGGTATCGGCGCCGCCATTGATAATATCGGTTTGTGCTTCGACGCCGCTGATCTCAATGATGTCGTTGCCGGTGCCGCCGTCGATATTGTCAACGCCCGCGCCGCCGTTGAGCGTATCGGCTTCATCGCCGCCCTTGAGAATATCGTTGCCGAGCCCGCCCAAAATCGTATCGGCTTTCAGCGTGCCGATGATCGTGTCATTGCCGGCAAGGCCGTCGATGGTGCCTAACCCATTGACGGTGGTGAATGCGCTGAGATCGATTTTATCGGCGGCCGTCGTTCCCACGATGCCGAGACCGTTGGCGTTCAGCACTTCGATAGATGCCGCGGTGAAAATCGAGAGCGTGACCGACGTCGTACCCTTGAACTCCATCAAGTCGTTGCTGTCGGCGCCAAGGTCGTAAGTATCGCCGACACCGTCCGCACCGGAGAGATAAACAATGTCTCCCTTGCCGTCGAAGCTGCCATCAGTGATTTTGTCGGCACCCGCTCCGCTAATATAGATATCCGTGCCGTCGCCGCCGGTCAGGATGTCGTTGCCGGCGCCGCCGTTGAGTATGTTGTCCTTGCCGTCGCCGGTGAGCTTGTCCGCGCCCGCGCCACCCAAAATATTCTCAAATCCGCTCGCTTTGTCCTTGCCTCCGCCACCGGTCAACTGATCTACGCCCTGCAGGGCCAGACTGAATGTTACCGCGGCGGTCGCGCTGGCATACGAGATCGTATCGTTACCGCCTTTGCCGTCGAGCGTGTCGTCACCAAGCCCGCCTTCGATGACGTTGTCGTTGCCGTCGCCGGTTAGAATATCGGCTCTGGCGGAACCAACCAGGTTCTCGATATTGTCGAGCTCATCTTTGTTCGCATCGCCACCTTCGGCGGTGTCCGCGAAAAGATTGACGGTCACGCCGAGCGCGGAGGTCTGGTAGCTCGCGGTGTCGTTATCAGCGCCCCCATCGAGCCAATCGCCGAGCGTAGTTCCAGAGCCGACGCCGCCGATCAGGAAGTCGTCGCCGGCGCTGCCCTTCAGCTGGTCATTAGAGATACCGCCGTCCAGATAGTCGTTGCCGCCGCCGCCATCCAGTTGATCGCCGTCGCCGAGACCGAACAGCCGGTCGTTGCCGGCATCGCCATTCAGCTCATTCGTAGTCGAATTGCCCGTGAGCACATCGTTACCAGCGCCGCCATAGATCCCGTAAAAATTCTGGATCGAGTCGATGTCCCCGGCTACGCCTGAAGTGGTTGTTTTCGCCGTGCCAAGGCTCGCGGTAGCAGCACCAAGTGTCACGGTAATGTGCTGGGTGTTCGTTAAGTAGCTGTAAAAAACGATATTAAAGACACCTCCGCCGCCGTCCAAAATATCGTTGCCACCGCGTCCGGTGATGTAGTCACCATCGTCTCCACCAAAAATGGTGTTGGCGAAGTCATCACCATAAAGCTGATCGAAGTGCTCTGTGCCGATGATATTTTCGAAGCCGTAGGCCGTATCGCCGCCTGCATCGCCTTCACTCATACCCTTCGCATCGAAATTGATATTGCCGCTGGCGTCGACCGTACCCTGGTTCATCAGATCTACGTTCACGCCATCGGACGAGTTAGAATTCGCATAACTCAGCGTGTCGATGCCGATTCCGCCGGCCAGAATATCCGAACCAGCACCACCTCGGATCACGTCATTGCCGGCGCCGCCGTCGATGGAGTTTGAGCCGCTGTCTCCGTCGAGAATATCGTTGCCTTTGCCGCCTACGATGCTTTCGAAGTTGGTCGCTTTATCGTTACCCGCGCCTCCCGTTTTTTGCTCCTGGCCTTGGAGCTCAAGGCTGAACTTGACCGAGGCAGTCGCGCTGGCAAAAGAAATGGTGTCGCTCCAGCCGCCGTCCTCGTCGTCGCCGCCATCGAGCAGGTCATTACCGAGGCCGCCTTCAATGACGTTGTTACCGTCGTCGCCCGTGAGAATGTCGTTGAATGCCGAGCCGGTAACGTTTTCGAAGTTCTTGATCGTGTCGCCAGTACCGTGGCCGCCATCGACAGTCGATGTCTTCAGATTGACCGTGACCGCTGCATTAGATTGCGCGTAGACCACCGTATCTCGTCTGGCCGTTCCAAACATAATATGCGCGCCACCACCGTCGAGAATGTCCGCACCTGCAAGACCCTCGATCGTGTCTGCGCCATCCATGCCTTCGATCTTGTTCACGCCGGCCGTGCCAGTGAGCGTGTCGTTCGCACCGCTGCCGGTGACGTGCTCGAAGCCTGCCAACGTCGATGTCGCTTTGCCTTCAGTAAACAGGTTCTTGCTGAGATCGACGGTGACGGACAGCAATGCAGCGAGCGCTACGAGCTGATCGTCGGCGCCAAGGCCGCCATCGAGCTTGTCGCCGGCGTAGCCCGTGATGGTGTCGTTGCCTTCGCCACCAATCAGATTGTCAACGCCGTCGCCCGCGAGGCCGCGTCAAATAGATAGTCATCGCCCTTGCCGCCCGTGAGCGTGTTCGCATAGGTCGCATCGCCATAGAGATAGTCGTTGGAGTCGGAACCGATGATATTCTCGACGCCCGTCAGCGTATCGCCTTCTGCGTCGCTGCCGAAGCCATCGCCCTCCGTCGAGACGGTAACGCCAGCGCCTGCCGACGCATAAGAAGCGGTATCGATCCCATCGCCACCAATCAGATCATCCTTACCGGCGCCTCCTATCAGCGTGTCATTGCCTGCGCCCCCTTCGAGGTCGTCGTTGTTGGCGCCGCCGTCGAGCGTGTCGTTCCCGATTCCGCCCACCAGCAGATTGATTTCGCCATTGCCGGTAATCTTGTCGTCTCTTGATGAGCCGAGAACGTTCTCGATATCGCTGCCCAGTTTGTCTCCGGCGGCCTCGCCGCCAGTTCCTAGCGTTACATAGTTATCGAGCTTGATTGTCACGCCAGCGGTTGATGCGGTGTAGGAGACAGTGTCGGTATGATCGCCGCCGGCAATCGTATCCCCACCGACGCCGCCGATCAGCAGATCGTTCCCCTCGCCGCCATCAAGCGTGTCGTTGCCAGCGCCGCCATCGATCCGGTTGCCATTCTCGTCGCCGGTTAGTTTGTCCGCACCCGAGCCGCCGATCAGATTTTCGATGTCGAGCAGCGTATCGATCTCCTGGATAGCGCCGTTCATGTACTTCGCCGTGCCGTCGGCCGCTACCAGCAGAACCGTAACGGCGGCCGTCATACCAGAGAAGCTGACTGTGTCGCCGAACGCATCTTCGATATTGCCGTAAAGTATATCGCTGCCGAGTCCGCCGATCAGAATGTCGTCGCCTTTGCCACCGTCGATAACGTTGATCTTCGCATCGCCAGTCAACGTGTCGTTGAAATCGCTGCCGGTCAGATTTTCAAACAGCGAGACCGTGTCCTTGCCGGCACCCTTCGTGTCCTGCAGCGACGTCAGCGCAAGATTGACGGTCACGCCGCCGGTCGCTTTCGCGTAGGCGAGCGTGTCGCCGTACGCATCGTTGCTGCCGCCAATCAGAACATCGTTACCGGCGTCGCCATCGATCTTATCGTCGCCGCCGCTGCCATCGATTTTGTTTGCAAAGCTGTCTCCGGTCAGAACATCGGTGAAAGCCGATCCGATCAGGTTCTCGATGCCTGTGAGCGTATCCTTGCCGCCTGCAAGCGTGTCCTGCTTCGCATTTTGCATTCCGAGATCGACGACCACCGTGTTGCCGGCCAGCGCATACGATGCGGTATCGATTCCGGCGCCGCCATCGATGACATTGTCTTCGTTGCTGCCGATTATAACGTCGTCTTTCGCCGAGCCGATGACGTTTTCGATGTTCGAGAGCTTGTCGCCCAGGGCGTCACCGCCTTTGCCTAGCGTCACGCCATCGAGAACCACGGTTACGCCCGCGGTCGAAGCCGTATAAGAAACCGTATCGGTATCGGCGCCGCCGTCGATCGTATCCGCGCCCGCGCCGCCAATCAGAAGGTCGTCGCCGTCGCCGCCCTGCAATTCGTCATTGCCCACGCCGCCGATCAGCGTGTCGTTACCGGCATCGCCAACCAACTTGTCATTACCCGCGCCACCATCAAGGCTGTTGGCATTACCGTCGCCGGACAATTGATCTGCGGCCGAACCGCCGATCAGATTTTCGATCCCGACAAACGTGTCCTTATCGATCAGCGCGCCGTTCTTGTAAGTCGCCTCGTTGGTAATCAGGCTCGCGGTGACTGCGACAGCGATCCCTGCGAAGCTCGCAGTATCGCCGAGCGGTCCTTCGGTGCCGCCGTCAAGCAGGTCAGACCCCAGACCGCCGGTCAGCAGATCGTCGCCGTCTTCGCCGGAAATCGAATTGGCGCCTGCATTGCCGGTCAGTTTATCGTTGCCTTGGCCGCCGATAATATTTTCGAAGTTCTTGAGCGTGTCGATATCGCCCACAACGCCCGATGTTGAAGTTTGCGCGACAGCACCGGTCGCGACAGTAAGCGCGCCTAGCGTTACGGTGAGATTGTTTCCCGCGCCCAGGTAACTGAAGTCGGCCGTATCGGCGCCGGCGCCGCCATCGAGCACATCGTTCTTGGCACCGCCTGCGATGAAATCTTTTCCGGCTCCGCCCTGAATATTGTTGATATTGCCGTCGCCAATCAGTGTGTCGTCAAACCCAGATCCGACCAGATTTTCGAAACCAGAAAGCGTGTCTTCGCCCGCGCCGACGGTATCTTGTTCGGTCGTGCCATCCTGAATGAGCAGACTGACAGTTACGTCCGCAGTGGCGAGTTCATACGAAACCGTATCGATCCCGAGGCCGCCGATCAGAATGTTGTCTTGTTCGTTGCCGACGATGTAATCGTTGCCGTCGCCGCCGGTGGCGTTTTCGACGATGGCGTCCTTGGCAATCGTGAAGCCGCCCTTGATTCCGGTAACACGCGAAACGTAACCGCCCGCATTCGGCCCGACCAGCGGCGCGTCATTCAGATTGATGATCGCCGCGGCCGACTTACCCGCGTTTGAAATGGTGTCATTGCCGCCCGCGTCCCAGATACAGGACCAGAATGTGCCGTTGCCGTTGATCGTCGGCAGGGTGTAGCCGTCATCACCCGTTTTATAATTGTTGTTCACGCCATAGAGATATTGAAGGGCGGCGATATCGAACGCCATTAGCGTTCCGGCCCAGCCATAGGATGGACCCGAACCGTAAGTGTTCACGCCGGGCGCCTGATCCCAACCGGCGTTGTAACTCATCACCGTCCAGATGCCCTGGTTCAGGTTGTAGTCGCCTTTGTCGGCGCCCGATTCACTCGGCGTCACGCCGGGAAAAGTCGTTCCATCGTCCTGTACCCCGCCCTGGCCCACGCCGGTTGGGTCGCCGCCGTCATGCGGATGCGCGAGACCCATGCCGTGGCCAATTTCGTGCTGGACGATGTTGTAGAAATACGAGCCCTGCTTGGAGACATTGCTCCAGCCGCCGTCGGACGTTGTGAAAATGCCGTAGAGCGGATCAGGAAATTCATCGTCCGGCACATCGTGATAGGCAACGAAGTCGGGATCGTTGGGGACTTTTACCCAGGTAATGTCGGAAAGATTTTCGGCGCCAACTTCCTCGAAGGTAACATTACAAATCGCTTCGTAGTTAGCGAGGATCTGCTGGAACGCGGCTTTCTCGGCGACGCTGAACGCTTGTGTCTCGGAGCTTGCTTCGTGGAAAAAATAGGTAATCGTCGGCTCGACTGACAAATCCCACTTACCGCCCCAGATCAGCGAATCGAGATACGGATTGGCAGTCGGTTGTCCGTCTGGGCCGGATCTTGTATCGAATGTTACCGTCTTGAATTGCCATTGCGCGCGCTTCCCTGGTTCGCGGGGACGTTAACGTATTCGCTCCGAAAAATCGCTGCGGAACTCACTGCAAATTATGCAGTATTTTCAGCAACTGAAGCGAATGTGATGGGAACTTCAGCGCGCGAGTACCGCAAGCCGCGCCAAGGCGCCGTCGAGCGTCTCGTCCCGCTTGGCAAAACAGAAGCGGACCACGCTGGTAACCGGGTCTTCGGCGTAAAACGCCGAGACCGGGATCGTCGCGACGCGGCTTTCCGTCACCAGACGTTTACAAAAGTCGGTGTCGCGCTCGTTGATGCCGAGCGCCGCCAGATCGACATTCATGAAATAAGTGCCCTGGCTCTCGAGCGGATCGAAGCCGAGCTGCTTTAGGCCGGCCGCGAAACGGTCGCGCGAGCGCGCCATATCGGCGCGCATGGTCAGAAAATAATCGTCGTGCTTCCCGAGGCCGTACGCGACCGCGGCTTGCAAATTCGGCGGAGTCGTGAAGGTCAGAAATTGATGCGCCTTCGAAAGCCCGCGCATCAGTTCGGGCGCGGCGCAGACAAAGCCCACTTTCCAGCCGGTCAGACTGAAAATCTTTCCGGCGGAGCCGATCTTCACCGTCCGCTCGCGCATGCCGGGCACCGCCAGCATCGAAATATGTTTCCGGCCGTCGAAGACGACATGCTCCCAGACTTCGTCGCAGACCGCGATCGCGTCATGCTCGATGCAAAAACGCGCAAGCAGTTTCAGATCGTCGAGGCTATACACGACCCCAGCCGGATTATGCGGATTGTTGAAGAGCACGACTTTCGTCTTCGGTGAAAACGCGCGCTTCAAATCTTCCTCGTTCAATTTCCAGTGCGGCGGCTTGCAGGCGCACGAGTTTCGGCATCCCGCCTGCCCGCTTCACCATCGGCAGATAAGAATCGTAAAGCGGCTGAAACAGCACGACCTCGTCGCCGGGCTCGATCAACGTCAGCAACGCGCCTGCGAGCGCTTCGGTCGCGCCCGACGTCACCATGATTTCGGATTCCGGATCGAGCGTCGACGTTCTGCCAATGCGCGTAGTGTTTGGCGACCGCCGCGCGCAATTCCGGCAGGCCCATCATCGGCGGATATTGGTTCCAGCCGTGGACCGCCGCTTCCGCCGCTTTCTGCCGGACATCTTCCGGGCCGGGATCGTCTGGGAAAGCCCTGGCCGAGATTGATCGCGTCGTGCTCGCGCGCGAGCCGCGACATCACTTCAAACACCGTGGTCGGCAGATTGGCGAAAACCGGATGCATGAAGCGATGTTACGCGGACGCGAGCGGAAGAAACAGGTTCAGACTTTGGCGTCGACTTCGAGGGTGATCGAGGGCCCGCCCGCGAGCGCTTTTGAAACCGGACAGCCGACTTTGGCGCCCTCGGCGGCTTCCTTGATCTTCGCGGCATCAGCACCGGGCGCCACGACCGTGGTCTTGAGTTTGATCGCGGTAATGTTCGCGCCCTTCTCGCCGAGGATCACTTCGACTTCGGCAGTGGTGTCGATCGATTTCTGTTCGATGCCGGCGCGCATCAATGCAAAGCCGAGCGCCATCGTGTAGCAACCAGCGTGCGCGGCACCGATCAGTTCTTCAGGCGTGGTCTGCTGCGTGCCGCCTTCGAAGCGTGCCTTCGAGCTATACGGCGAATTCTTCAAAACACCGGTTGCCGTCGAAATTGTACCGGTCCCGTCTTTCGGGGAACCTTCCCAGTGAGCGCTGGCGTTGCTTTTCATTTTTGTATTCTCCTGATCGAAATGGAATTTTCCTCTAGTTCCAACTTAACCCGGGCGCGGGCGCACGTCACTTCCGCTTTGGAAGACGATTGACGAGTTGTTTCGGATAGCCGAGCAACCGCCGAACGGTGCGCGAGCGCACCGACGTCGCACCGGTGCTTTGAGCTTCCACGAAATCAAGCCGCGCTTCGGTGACCTTATCGTCGTCTAGCTCGCGCACCACGAGGCGCGCGGGACCGAGATCGATGCGGTTGCCGGGGCGCGGCGTGTCTTCAAAGCGCTGCGCGAACAGTTCGGCAATCGTCATCTCGCGCTCGCCCTGCTGCACGGTGAGGCCGTACATATCGGCGATCGCGCCGACACGAACATCGCCTTTGAACGGAAATGCAGCTGACGTGTCCTCGTCGAGATAACCTTCGCTTGGCGCGAACAGACGATCGAGCCGCTCGACGCGCCGCGGTGGCGCAAGGAAATATCCATAGTCGCCGACGCGGAGCGCGCCTGCTTCCTGCGGCGAGAGGATTGCTTCGTTCCTCACGATCAATACCGGCCTCGCCCAGGCGGGCCACGTGCCGTGACCAACGACCGGCGAGCCCTCCACAATCGGATAGCCGACCAGTTCTTCATCCAACTGTCCGGGCAAATCGATTTCGATACGCTTCACCGCGGGCGCGGGATCGTCGAGCGCGACACCAAGCCTGCGGCCCACCGCCGTGAGCGACCAGCCCTGCACGATCAATGAGACGACAACCACGACGAAGGCAACGCTGAAATAAACTTCGGCATTGGGCACGCCGGAAAGCGTCGGGATCGCGGCGAGGAATATCGAAACCGCGCCGCGGAGGCCAACCCAGGAAATGAAGGTTTTTTCCGAACCCTGAAAACCGAACGGCGCCAGGCAAAGCCAGACCGCGATAGGGCGCGCGATGAAAATAAGAAAGAACGAGATTGCGAGCGCTGCGCCGAGATAAGGAATGAGCTTCGAGGGTGTGACCAGCAGGCCCGAGCATGATGAACATCGCGATCTGGCAAAGCCAGGTCAGCGTGTCGTGGAAGGTCGTGATCGACGCGAAGGCGCGCACCGGCCGATTTCCGAGCACGATGCCGGCCAGATAAACCGCCAAAAACCCTGAGCCGCCGATCACCGCCGTCAGCGCATATATAAAGAGCGCGCTCGCCACCACGAGCAGCGGATGCAGGCCGGACGGCAGCGAGATGCGGTTCAGTGCGAGCGAAATCGCGAACCCACCGCCGACACCCAGGACCGTGCCCAGAATCGCTTCGCGCGCGACAGCGAGCGCCACTGCACCGACAGAAATTTGACCGCTTGCCAGAATAATTTGGACGAGCAGGATCGTCATAAAGACTGCGATCGGGTCGTTGGTGCCGGATTCCATTTCGAGCGTGGCACCTACACGCCGTTTCAACTGCTGGCCGCCTGCGCGCAAAAGGAAGAACACGGCCGCGGCGTCGGTGGACGCCACGATCGCGCCGATAAGCAACCCCTCGAGCCAGCTCAGCTTCAGTAGAAACGACGCAAGCACGCCAACCAGAATGGCGGTGAGAATGACGCCGACACTTGCGAGCGAAATCGCGGGATAGAAAGCGCCGCGGAACGCCGCAAAGCGCGTCCGCAGTCCGCCATCGAACAGCACGATCGCAAGTGCCGCCGAGCCAACAATATACGTAGAGTAAAAATCGTTGAACTGGATGCCGCCCGGGCCTTCCTCGCCCGCGAGCAAGCCGACCACGAGGAAGACCAGCAACAAGGGAGCGCCGATCCGAGACGCGACCAGGCTCGAAAATACGCCCAGCACGGCGAGAGCCGCACCGACCAGAATGAGCGCATTGGCGTAGCCGATCGAAGCCATCGGTCGTTTCGGAGCCCTTTTTTCGTGTCAGAGCCGGGCCCGCGGTAAACCCGCTGCCCGGCCCCGAATGGATTGCTCCGTATTATGGGAAAGTGAGACGCGTTCGTCTCGAACTTCTTCGGCTTTCGCCGAATTTTTTAGTGGTGGTGATGGCCACCCTTTTTCTGGCCGTCCTGTCCCATCGCGCGAACTTCGAAATCGACTTCAACCGGCCCGGCCTTTTCAAACACGAGCGTCACCTTGAAGCGCTGACCCGCGGCGAGTTGCTTCTTCAGTTGCAGGAGCATCAGGTGATAGCCGCCGGGCTCGAGCTTCACGGTGCCGCCGGCCGGTATCACGAGGCCTTTGGCAAGCGGACGCATTTTCATAACGCCGCCCTCGTTCGTCATCTCATGGACCTCGGGCTGACCGGCGAGATCGGTCGTAAAGGAGACGAGCCGCTCGGCCGAGGTGCCCTTGTTCGAAATGGTAAGGTAACCCCCTGCCACCTGCGCGCCCGCAGGCGTCGCGCGCGACCAGGCCGACGAGATCACGAGGTCGGCTTTGGTGATGTCCTGCGCCCGGGCCGGGACAGGGCCGAGAAGCGCCAAGGCGAGAATGAAGAGCGCGGCCAGACGCATCGAAATCTCCGTTAAGCTCGAAAGGCAGGATTGGAACCACCCGCGAGAGCCATAGCCCGGGCCGATTTCGGCTGCGACCGCCTTAAGGACGCAGCTGGCCTATGCCTTAACGGTAGTCTAAACGCCTAGAAATCCACGTGATTTTGCAGGGGCTATGGGGGGTCACGGCATTGAAAGGCCCTAACTCGTCCGCTATACGAACCGGCGATCATTTAGAGTGTGCCGGCAAGCGATTGGCGGCGGCTCTTTCCTTTTTCCCGCCGTCTGTCCGGCCTCCGAGCGGAGATTTATTGCAATGGCTTCGACCTTCGACACGGTCGCCAACATCATCGCCGAAACCTGCGACATCCCGCGTGACCAGATCACCCCGGAGAGCCACGCGATCGACGATCTTGGCATCGACAGCCTCGACTTTCTCGACATCGCATTCGCGATCGACAAAGCGTTCGGCATCAAGCTGCCGCTCGAGCAGTGGACCGCCGAAGTCAACGACGGCAAGGCAACGACCGAGCAGTATTTCGTTCTGAAGAACCTCGCCGAGCGCATCGACGGACTCGTCGCCGCTAAGAGCGCGTAAGGCGGTCCTAATGCGGCTCGAATATTTCGAGCTCGTCGACAGGATCGAAGAGCTGAACCTCGAACAAGGCCGCATTCGCGTCCGGGGCAACGTCCCGGGCGCCAGTCCCGTATTTGAAGGCCACTTCCCCGGACATCCGCTCGTCCCCGGCGTGCTCTTCGTCGAGTTCATGGCACAGGCATCGGGCTGGCTCTTGCTCGGTAAACTTAATTTCGAGCGCATGGCGTTCCTCGCTTCCGTCAAAGAAGCCAAAATGCGCACCTTCGTGCAGCCGAACACGGTACTATTCGCCGAAGCGCTCATCGAACATGAAGGCTCGGGCTACGGCGTCACCGAATGTCACGTGACGAAAGAAGACGGCACCGCGGTCGCGGACGCGACCATTACGCTTCGCGTCATGCCGTTCCCCTCGCCGCACTTCGCCGATGCTATGCGCGAGCGCGCGCGGCGGGTCGGCCTAACGGTTCCTGCGTGAACTGATGGACGCAAGCCGCGAATCCTGGATCACGGGCATCGGGCTGCTGTCGTCGCTCGGAGAAGGCACCGAGACGCATCGCGCGCACCTCAACTCGGGTGCGGCACCGGTTACGGATTTCACAACCTATCCAAGCTTCCTCATTCATCCGCTCGGGCCGGTCGATTTCGACAAGCAGATTCCGAAAAAGGGCGATCAGCGCCAGATGGAGCAATGGCAGCGGATCGGCACTTACACCGCCGGTCTCGCGCTCACTGACGCGGGCGTTGCCGGCAATCAGGATATCCTCAAGAAGATCGACATGATCGTGGCCGCCGCCGGCGGCGAGCGCGACGTGAAGGTCGATGCGTCGATCGCCGACGAATTGCGTAAAGCGAATAACCCCGACATCAAATTGAACGAACGCCTGCAAACTGAGCTTCGTCCGACGCTCTTTCTTGCGCAGCTTTCCAATTTGCTCGCGGGCAACATCTCGATCGTACACGGCGTGGTTGGCTCGTCCCGTACCTTCATGGGCGAAGAGGGTTCTGGCATCCAGGCGATGCAGACTGCGCATGCGCGCATCGGCGGCGGCCAGAGCGAGATCGCGCTTGTGGGCGGCGCTTACAACGCGTCGCGCTCGGACATGCTCGGCTTGTGGGAATTCGGCTCGATGCATTATCGCGACGAATTCAAACCCGTCTTTGCGCCCGGACGTAAACCCGGCATGGCAACGGGAAGCGGTGCGGTGTTCATGGTGATGGAATCGCGGCAGCACGCCGAAGCGCGTGGCGCGAAGCCGGTCGCGAAGATCACGTATATAAGGTCGGATCGCGTAAAGCGCGGCGATGGTGCGGTGCGTGGATCGATCGGCGCGCTCATTGAAGAAGCAAAGAAACGCACCAAAAATCCGGGCGCGATCTATTCGACGGCCTCCGGCGTCGAACCGGCGACCGCGGAAGAAGCCGAAGCGCTCAAAGCCGCCGGCCTACCGGTGCGCGGGATTGCGAGCCGCATCGGCCATATTTTCGAGCCTGCCTTCCAGTTCGGGATTGCTTTCGCAGCGCTCGCGGTCGCCAGCGGAAAAGTCGCAGCAGCCATGCCGGATGTCCCGCTCGAAACGGCTGCCTCGGATGGGGTAAAATCGATCATCGTATCCACCGTCGGTCATTGGCGCGCCGAAGGTGTCGGAATCGTCGAAGCCATCGATTCGTGAGGTTCGCATGAAGACCAACGGAATGAAGGATTCAGCAGGCCGCCCCATCGTCGTCGTGACCGGCATGGGCCTCGTGAGTTCGCTCGGCCGCGGCAAGGAAGATAACTGGAAGAAGCTGACTTCTGGCGTCTCCGGTATTCACCGCATCAACCGTTTTCCGCTCGACGGCTTGAAGACCACGATCGCGGGTACGGTCGACTTCCTGTTCGACAAACAAGTAAGCGCGCCGGAGCTCTCCGAGAAACTGGCGACACTCGCGGCGGAAGAAGCCGTCGAGCAATCGGGCGTCGGCTCGAAGGGCAACTTCCCTGGGCCCCTCTTCTGCGCAGTGCCGCCGGTCGAGATGGAATGGCCGCAGCGCCGTGCGCTCGCGGCCGAAGCCGATGCAGGCCAGCCCTACACCCCGGAAATCGCGCTCGCAGTTATCGGCGCGTGGCGGCCATCCGGAATGGCACGAGCTTTTTCTGTTCGGCACCGTTGCCGATCATCTCGCCGATACGTTCGGCACCAAGGGTTTGCCGATTTCGCTCTCGACCGCGTGTGCCTCGGGCGGCACGGCGATCCAGTTGGCGCTGGAAGCGATCCGCCGCGGTGAATGCGATACCGCGCTTGCAGTTGCGACCGACGGCTCGGTGCATGCCGAAGCCCTGATCCGCTTCTCGCTGCTCTCGGCACTTTCGACCCAGAACGATCCGCCGGAACAGGCGTCGAAGCCGTTCTCGAAAAACCGCGACGGCTTCGTCATGGCCGAAGGCGCCGGCGCGCTGGTGCTCGAAAGCCTTGAACACGCCAAAGCCCGCGGCGCCAAAATTCATCGGCGTCATCGCCGGCTGCGGCGAAGTCGCAGATAGCTTCCACCGCACGCGCTCGAGCCCCGACGGCAAACCGATCATCGCAACCCTCAAACATGCGCTCCTCGAACTCCGGCAAGAACCCGGAAGACATCGACCACATTAACGCGCACGGCACTTCGACGCCGGAAAACGACAAGATGGAGACGATCGGCCTGATGGCCGTGTTCGGCGACCGCGCGAAACAAATTCCGCTCTCATCCAACAAGTCGATGATCGGTCACACGCTCACCGCGGCCGGCGCGATTGAGGCGGTCATTTCACTGCTCACCATTCAGCACCAACGCATTCCGCCGACCATCAATTACAACCTGCCCGATCCGACCATCATGCTCGACATCGTCGGCAACAAGGCGCGCGACGCGAAAGTGCGGAACGTGATATCGAATTCTTTCGGCTTCGGCGGTCAGAACGTGAGCCTGGTGCTTTCCGGAGAGCCGGCTTGACCACGGCGCCTGTAACCGCGCGGCGCGTACTTGTCACCGGCGGTGGCCGGGGTCTGGGCGCGCAGATCGTGCGCGAGTTGGCTGCGGCGGGCCACGAAGTCATTTTCACCTATCGCAGCGCCACGGCGGAAGCCGAAGCGCTGATTAAGGAACTGAAGGGCGCAAAGATTTCCGCCAAAGCGCTCGATCTCGTCGACGAAGCGGCGGTCGAGGCATTTGCGGTATCGCTTGAAAACGAAGGCCCGATTTCCGGCTTCGTGCATAACGCCGGCATGAGCTACGACTCGCTTGCAGCACTCATGAAGATATCCGAGGCCGAGAAGGTCATGCGGGTAAACTTCTGGTCGTTCGTGCGGATTTCGCAGGCGCTGATACGGCCGATGACGCGGGCGCGCGATGGCCGGATCGTGGTGATCGGTTCGCTCGCAGCGCTCCACGCCAATGTCGGCAACGGCGCCTATGGTGCTTCGAAGGCCGCGCTATTCGCGTTTGCCCGGACACTCGCCACCGAAACCGCGCGCCGCGGCGTCACCGTGAACTATATCGCGCCCGGCTTCCTCGATACCGATATGCTGGCTCCCTACGCGCAATATCGCGACAAGCTGGAAGCGGGCATTCCCGGCGGCCGCCTCGGCAAGCCCGAGGATGTCGCTGGTTTGGTGACGTTTTTGATGTCGCCGTCTGCGGCCTATATCACCGGCGCGGTGTTGCCGGTTGACGGCGGGCTCTCCGCCGGACTAGGCGTCCAGCGCTAATTCTTCTTCCCTTCCCGTTTTAGTTGGAATTCGCCCATGCGCGCGTTGCGTCTCCTTGGTGACCGTCAAGCTCGAAATTTCCGAGATCGATGCGCCTGCGGCACCCGGCCCGGGCGAAGTGCAGATCAAGACGCATGCGGTCGCGCTGAACCACATCGACGTCTGGGGCTGGCGCGGCATGGCGTTCGCCAAGCGCAAGATGCCGATCGTGGTCGGCGCCGAAGCCTCCGGCGAAATCGCCGCGGTCGGCGAAGGCGTCACGAATTTCAAGGTCGGCGATCCGGTGGTGCCCTATGGCGCGCTTACCTGCGGACATTGCAAAGCCTGCATGCAGGGCCGCGACAACCTTTGCGAAAACGTACAAGGCCTCGCCGGTTTCCATGTCGATGGCTATGCGCAGGATCTCTATAACTGGCCCGCGCGCCTCACGATCAAAGTGCCGAAGGGCGTTTCGCCTTCGGACGCGTCCTGCGCGCCGCTCACGTTCGCGACCGTCGAACACATGTTCTTCGACAACGCGAAACTTGAGAAAGGCGAAGTCGTGCTGATCCAGGCCGGCGGCTCCGGTATCGGCTCTGCCGCGATCAAGCTCGCGAAAGACATCGGCGCGATCGTCTACACGACCGTCGGCGACGACGAGAAGGCAGCCAAAGCCAAAG
The DNA here is from genome assembly GCA_963730025.1 of uncultured Alphaproteobacteria bacterium. Lineage (GTDB taxonomy): Bacteria > Pseudomonadota > Alphaproteobacteria > Rhizobiales > Xanthobacteraceae. Next base: position 2,974,734 of record CAVSPV010000002.1, on the reverse strand, counting down.
CGCTCGGCGCCGACGAAGTCATCAATTACCGCAAGGACCGTTTCGAAGGCGTGGTGCGCAAGCTCACCAAGAAAAAAGGCGTCGATGTCGTATTCGAACATACCGGCGCCGAAACCTGGAACGGCTCGCTGCTTGTCGATGAAAAAAGGCGGGCGGCTTGTCACCTGCGGCTCGACTTCCGGTCCGACGGTGCAGATGAACCTGATGCAGCTTTTCCAGCAGCAGTACAAAATCTTCGGCTCGTTCGGTTTCACGATAAAGAATGTGTGACGCGCTCGACAAGATCGCACGCGGTGTCTCGCCTGTGATCGACACCGAACTTGCCGCTTGCCGATTTCGACGAAGGGCCTCGAGCGCCTCGAAAAGCGCCGTCGTGTTCGGCAAAATCGTCGTGCGCTTCTAGGATGAGCCGCAAGTTCAAGCTCGTCCGCTGGATGAAGCAAAGTCCGACCCGGCGCAAGATTCTGGATCGCTCTGCAAATACCGCGCAATGCAATTGCCCGCATCGCGCGATTTCTTCGTCTGGACTTTGGTGCGCGGGCTTGTTGCGTTGCTTGCGCGCACTCGGCCCCGATCGTTCGTCTAATCTCGCCGGCGGGCTCGCGCGCCGGGTGGGCCCGTGGATTTCGACCACCAAGACCGCGCGGCGCAATATCGCGCTCTCTTTCCCGGAAAAATCCGCGGCCGAAGTCGACGATATCGTCAAAGGGGTCTGGGAAAATCTCGGCCGCGTCGCCGGCGAATTCGTGCATCTGGAGAAGATGTGGGACTTCGATCCGGAAAACCCGACCAAGGGCCGGATCCTGTTCGAGCCTGGCACTGCCGAGCGCTACAACCTCATCCGCGACGACGGCAAGCCAGCGATCATTTTCTCGGCACACATGGCGAACTGGGAATTGCCCGCGATCGCTGCTGCCGCGCACGGTCTCGACACCGCGGTCGTCTATAAGGCGCCGACCAATCCCGGATTTGCCGAGCTGGTCCGCGAAACCCGCACCGGCGCGATGGCGGAACTCATCAACTCGGGCAAGCAGTCGGTCTTCACGATGGCGAAGGTGCTCGAGGAAGGACGCCATCTCGGCATCCTGGTCGATCAACATTTCACCGGCGGTATCGAAGTCACGATGTTCGGCCGCAAAGCACGCGCGACGCCGCTCGCGGCCAGGCTCGCACGCAATTTCGAATGCCCAGTCTACGGCGTGCGCGCGATCCGCCTCCCCGGCAATCGCTTCAAGATGGATTTGACGGAAGAAATCCAGCTCCCGCGCGACGCCGAAGGCAAGATCGATATTGCGTCGGCCACGCAGACGATCACCAGCGTGATCGAAGGCTGGGTGCGCGAACACCCCGAGCAATGGCTCTGGCTGCACCGCCGCTGGCGGTAAAGTTCAGCGTCCCGTCTTCACCCGCGTCCACACTCGTGTCACCACGCGCTGTAACTGCGCCGGATAAGGCGTCACCGTGTAGAGCCGCGAGAACACGGCGGCCGGCGGATAGATCGACGGATTATCCAGAATGTCCTTGTCGATCAGTTTCTGCGACGGAAGATTGCCGTTCGCATAGGCGACCGTGTTCGAGTTACGCGCGGCGATGTCCGGACGCATCATGAAATTGATGAAGGCGTAAGCCCCTTCTGGGTTCGGCGCATCCTTCGGGATCGAGAAAGAGTTCGAACCAGATCTGCGCGCCCTCTTTCGGCACGACATATTCGATATCGACCAGCGGCTTTTTGGTTTTTTCGGCTGCTTCCTTGGCACGGGCTTTCGCCTGGAAAATATCGCCGGACCAGCCGACCACGAAGCAAATGTCTCCGTTTGCAAGCGCGTTGATGTATTCGGACGAGTGAAACTTCTGGATATTCGGACGCAGCTTCAAGAGCAGCTCACCTGCTTTCTCGATTTCGGCCTGATTTTTAGAGTCGGGATCGAGACCGAGATATTTCAGCGCGGCCGGCAGCGCCTCTTCGGCCGTGTCCAGTACGTGCACGCCGCAATTACGGAGCTTGGCGAGATTTTCGGGCTTGAAGAAAATATCCCAGCTATCGACCGGTATGTTGCCGAGCCGCTCTTTTACTTTGGCGACGTTGTAACCAATGCCGGTCGTGCCCCACATATAGTTCACGGCATATTCGTTGCCGGGATCGTAGGCAGCTAACCGCCGCGTAATTTCAGGCCAGGCATGTTGCAGGTTCGGAATTTTCGATTTGTCGAGCTTCTGGAATACGCCGACCGAAATCAGGCGGCGCAACACGGTCGAGCCCGGCACCACGACGTCGTAACCGGTCTTGCCCGCGAGCAGCTTTGCTTCGACGATTTCGTTGGAATCGAATGTGTCGTAGCGGACCCTGATGCCGGTTTCCTTGGTGAAGTCTTCCAGCACCTTCGGGTCGATGTAATCCGACCAGTTATAGACGTTGACGACCTTCTCCTGCGCGAACGCGGGAGCCATGAAAAGCGCAAGCAGAACTGCGCAGAATTTCAAAAGCCGAACGAGCATCGAATATCCCCGGAGCGAAAACGAACCGCGGGCGAAAGCTAATCGGCTCTTAGAGCACTTCTCAACCGGTTTCGGTATCGAAGCCCGCCGCTTTCCAGGCAAGAATTCCGCCCGCCAAATGTGCATCATAAGGAAGCCCGGCCGCTTGCGCGGCGTCCGATGCCGTCACCGAACGGCGGCCCGAGCGGCAGGAAAATACCAGACGTTTGTCGCCCGGATCGGGCAAGTGCGGCCGGATCGAAAGTCGAGAGCGGCATAGTCGATCGCGCCGGGAATGCGCTCGGCGCTGTTTCGTTCGGCTCGCGCACGTCCACCAGCAGGATCGTGCCGTCTTCGATCCCGGCCTTAACTTCTTCGGGTGTCAGGTCTTCGACCGCCGATCCAAGCGCTCCGTACTTTCCGCGCTTTAGATGCGTTTCCGATTGCCGTGCGGTCAAGCGCAGATCAGGGGCGCAAATTCGGCGGAGCGGCGGGCGCTTCCTTGAGCAGCGTAATCGTCACGCGGCGGTTCGCGGCCATATAAGGATCTTCGGGGAACGAGCGGTTCGCTGTCGGCGCGGCCCGCGACCATGAAAATCTGCTGCGCGCGGACGCCCGAGCCCTGAAGAATAGAGCGCACCACATTCGCGCGGTCGGCGGAAAGATCGAACGCGCCGTAGTCGCCCTTGGGCGGTGTACGAAGTGCAGCGGTATGGCCCGCGACGATCACACGATGCGGCATTGCGCGCACGATCTCTGCGATCTTCACCAGGAGCTTGCGCGTACGATCGTAGGGCTCTTTCGCGCCTTCCGGGAACATCGAGCGGCCGTCCTGATCGACGATCTCGATATTGAGACCCTCTTTGGTCTCAGTGAACATGATGTGCTTCGAGAGCTCGGTGATTTCCGGCAGGTCCTGTAACGCCTGACGCAGGCTTGCGGCCGCAAGCGCGAATTGGCGGTCGCGGATCGCTTTCAGACCTTGAATGAGATCGTTATTCTGTTCGACCTGACCGGGACGATCGCTGGTTTCTTCCGGCGCGGATTTTTTTTGCGTTTTGAAGGTTCGGCCGCTGCGGCAGGCCGTCGACTTCGACGATGCCGGCATAACGCACCTCGCGCTGCGTGCCGAAGGCGTCCCGCATGGACCCCGTCATCAGCTTCATCTTGTCTTTGTCCATGGTCGAATAGGCCGCGATCATGACGAAGAACGCCATCATCAGCGCCATCAGATCGGCGAAGGTCACGAACCAGCCGTGGCCACCGGCGTGGCCGCCATGTCTGCGTTTGACTCCCATCGACCTTTACTCTGCCGCGCGACCCGGCTTAAGCCGGCACCGCTTCCGGATCGCGGTGATGGCGCTCCGGCAGATAAGCCACCAGCATTTCGCGAATGATCGCCGGGCTCTTCGCTTCGCGGATCATCAACACGCCGTCGATGATCAAGGTGCGATTGGTCTCTTCGTCGTGCAGCTTGACCTGGAGCTTGTCCGCAATCGGAAGGCAGAACAGATTTGCGACCAGCGCGCCGTAGAGCGTGGCAAGTAGCGCGATCGCCATGAACGGGCCGAGCTTCGAGGGGTCCGACATGTTCGCGAACATCTGCACCATGCCGATCAAGGTGCCCACCATGCCGAAGGCCGGTGCGCAGTCGCCGATCGCGCGATAAATTTTCTGGCCTTCGTCGAGATGCATAAAGAAGGTTTCACGCTCGCGTTCCATCGCGTCGCGGATGAAAGCTCGCGTCATAGCCGTCGGCGACGTAGCGCACGCCCTTGGCCAGAAACGGATCTTCGACGGTTTCTTTTTCGAGGCCGAGCGGGCCGGACTTGCGCGCCACGTCGGCAAGACGTGCGATTTCATCGACCAGGTCGCGCTGGGTGAGACGGCGCAAGGTGAATGCGTATTTCAGGCCGAGCGGCAGGCCGTGCATCATCGAAGAGAGCGGAAAACGGATCAGGGTCGCCGCGAATGCGCCGCCGAAGATCACGATCGCCGCGTGCGAGTCGATGAAAGTATTAATGTCGCCGCCCATCAGGATCAGCGCGATGACCACGATCGAGCCAATGATCAGGCCAATGCCTGTGGTCAGATCCATAATGGGTTCTCCCGGCTACGCGCGACCCGTTCTAGGCCGCCATTACTAGGTTCCAATGGTTATCGAGGCGCGCCTAAGAAGGCGTTAAGTCATGCGGCCTTCGCGCGATGACAGGTTTGTCACCTGCGGGCTTTCGCGCTGCTATCGCGCTACGCTAGGACAACCCTAACGGATCCGTTAAAAGCGGTCAAAAACAGCGGTAAACGCTGCAATTTTCGGGAGGAATTATAATGCGCGAGATCGGTCATTTCATCGGCGGCAAGCACGTTAAAGGGACATCCGGCCGCACCGGCGATGTCTTCCAGCCGATGACCGGCGAGATCATCGGCAAGGTGGCGCTGGCATCGAAAGCCGAAATGCGCGCCGCGGTCGAAAACGCGAAGGCCGCGCAGCCGGCCTGGGCCGCGACCAATCCGCAGCGCCGCGCGCGCGTGATGTTCAAATTCCTCGAACTGATTGCCAAAGAGACCGACACGCTCGCTGAATTGCTCGCGCGCGAGCACGGCAAGACGATTGCCGACGCCAAGGGCGACATTCAGCGCGGCGTCGAAGTGGTGGAGTTTGCCTGCGGCATTCCGCATTTGCTCAAGGGTGAATATTCCGACGGCGCAGGACCGAACATCGACATCTTTTCGATGCGCCAGCCGCTTGGGGTCGTAGCCGGCATTACGCCGTTCAATTTCCCGGCGATGATCCCGATGTGGAAATTCGCGCCAGCGATTGCCTGCGGCAACGCGTTCATCCTGAAGCCCTCGGAGCGCGATCCGGGCGTGCCGATGCGGCTCGCCGAATTGATGCTGGAGGCCGGCTTGCCGGCGGGCATCCTGAATGTCGTGAACGGCGACAAGGAAGCCGTCGACGCGATCCTCGACGATCCGGACGTGCGCGCAATCGGCTTTGTCGGCTCGACGCCGATTGCCGAATATATTTACACGCGCGGCACCGCGAGCGGAAAGCGCGTGCAGTGCTTTGGCGGCGCCAAGAACCACATGATCGTGATGCCGGACGCCGACATGGATCAGGCAGTCGATGCGCTGATCGGCGCGGGCTTCGGTTCGGCCGGCGAGCGCTGCATGGCGATTTCGGTTGCGGTTCCGGTCGGTAAGGAAACTGCGGACCGGCTCGTCGAAAAACTGATCCCGCGGGTTGAGAGTCTCAAGATCGGACCTTCGACCGATGCCGGCGCGGATATTCCGCCGCTGGTCACGCGTGCGCATCTCGAGAAGGTGAAGAACTATGTCGAGATCGGCATCAAGGAAGGCGCGAAGCTGAAAGTCGACGGCCGCGGCTTCAAGATGCAGGGCTATGAGAAGGGCTTCTACATGGGCGGCTGCCTGTTCGACGACGTCACGCCGGACATGCGCATCTATAAGGAAGAGATTTTCGGGCCGGTGCTCTCGGTGGTCCGCGCGAAGGACTATCAGCAGGGTCTCGATCTCGCGAACGACCACGAATACGGCAACGGAGTTGCGATCTTCACCCGCGACGGCGACGCCGCGCGGGATTTCGCGAGCAAAGTGAATGTCGGCATGGTCGGCATCAACTTCGCGATCCCGGTGCCGCTCGCCTATCACACCTTCGGCGGCTGGAAGCGCTCGGGCTTCGGCGATCTCAACCAGCACGGCCCGGATTCGGTGCGTTTTTATACCAAGACGAAAACCGTCACCTCGCGCTGGCCGTCAGGCACCAAGGGCGGCGCCGATTTCACTATTCCAACGATGAAGTGACACCATGGCTGAATACAAACTCTATTGCTTCGCTCAATCCGGCAATTCCTACAAAGCCGCGCTCATGCTGAATCTCATGGGCGCGGACTGGGAGCCGATTTCAGTCGATTTTTTCAACGGCGAAACGCGCTCGCCGGAATTTCGTTCGAGCATCAACGAAATGGGCGAGGCGCCGGTGCTGTTGCACAAGGACAAGCGGCTCACGCAATCCGGCGTGATCCTGACTTACCTCTCCGAACTCTCCGGTAAATTCAAAGCGCAGAGCGAAGACGACAAGCTCGAAGTGCTGCGCTGGATTTTGTTCGACAACCATAAAGTCACGAACTTTATGGCGACGCATCGTTTTTTCAATTCGCTCGCCAAGGGCGGCGACCCTGCGGTGGTCGCGTTCCTGCGCGGGCGCGTGCTGTCAAACCTGAAGATCGTCGACCTCCATCTCGGCAAGCAGCAATACCTCGTCGGCGACAAGCCGACGATCGCCGACATCTCGGTTGCCGGATACATCTATTACCCGGCCGACGAGCACGGTTTCGACATCGAGAAAGAATTCCCGCACGTGCATGCGTGGCGCGAGCGCATCAAGACGCTGCCGGGCTGGAAACATCCCTACGATCTGATGCCGCAGCCGCCGTCGGCACTGAAGAAATAATAAGCGAGTAAATTAAAAAAACCGCGGACCCAAGTCCGCGGTTTTTATTTCAGCAGTCGCGCGAGCTTACGCGTCGCGTTTGATCGCAAACGGCGCCCAGGCCTGCATTGTCGCCATGCATTCAATCTTATTGATGTTGACGTGGCGCGGCATGGTACAGACGAAGAAAATCTGCTCCGCGATATCGTCGGCCACCATCGGCTTCACACCCTTATAGACCGCGTCGGCCTTTTCCTTGTCGCCCTTGAAGCGCACGACGGAGAATTCGGTTTCGGCAAGACCCGGTTCGACCGAGGTCACGCGCACATTATGGCCGAGCAAATCGCAGCGCAGGTTCATCGCAAACCGTGTGACGAAAGCTTTGGTCGCACCATAAACGTTGCCGCCCGGGTAATTGTAGTTGGCCGCAACCGAGCTCACGACAATGACGTGACCTTCATTGCGCTCGACCATGCCGGGAAGCGTGTTGCGCACGGTGTAGAGCAAACCGTTGATGTTCATCGAGATCATCTGCTCCCAGTCGCCAAGATTGGCCTTATGCCCGGGCTCAAGGCCGACTGCGCCGCCGGCGTTCGCGATCACGATGTTGACGTTCGTAAAATCCGCAGGCAGCGATTGCAGCGCTTTCACGGTGGCTGCGTTATCGGTGACATCGAAGTTCAGCGTATGGCAGCGCGCGCCCAGTTCTTTTTTCAAAGCGTCGAGCCGGTCCTGACGGCGGCCGGTGCCGATCACTTTCGCGCCGGCATTCGCGAAGCGGCGCGCGGTGGCGGCACCGAAGCCGGAGGTCGCGCCGGTGATCAAAACGGTCAGTGTTTTCGGGTCGAGCATCTGGGAAGCCATGAAATTCCTCTCCTTGAAAAGGCAACAATGATTGCCGTCTTGTTCGATTATTCGGTCAGCGCGCGGTCAACCCGCCATCGATGGGGATTTCCGCGCCGGTGATGAAGGCGCTCTGATCCGATAGCAGAAAAACCGCGAGGTTCGCTACCTCTTCAGGCTCGGCAAAGCGGGCGAGCGGCACATCGGCGGTCATGCGCTCGCGGGCGACGTCTTTCGACTTCACGCGTGACAGCATCGCCTCGACCATGGCGCCCTCGACAAAGGTGGGATGCACGGAATTCGAGCGCACCGGCGGCTTAAGGCGCGCGCCATAAAGCGCTACCGACTTGCTCAAGAGCCGCACCGCGCCCTTTGAGGCGTTATACGAAGCGAGGTTATGTCCGGCGACGAGACCCGACACCGATGAAAGGTTCACGATCGAGCCGCCGCGCACTTTCAGTAGCGGCATCGCATATTTGCAGCCGAGATAGGTGCCATCGACATTGACGGCCATGGTCCTGCGGTATTCGTCGAAACTTTCGCTCTCGATCGTGCCGAGCGAAGCGATGCCCGCGGAATTGACGAGGCCATCAACGCGGCCGTGCGCTTTTCCGATGGCGTCGGTTACCGACTTCCAATCCGCTTCGGACGTCACATCAAGCGCGTAGTCCTGCCCCTTATGGGACGCGAGATCGGTGCGGATTGCGTTCCCGCCTTCCCGCTCGACCATTTTGGCGGTGGCATTGCCGATAGTGCCTGCGGCACCCGTGATCAATACGATCTTGTCTTTCATCCGCGCGGACATCATGCACCCAAAATAAAATGGCCCGCCGCGATCATGCGGCGGGCCACATATTTTGCAAGTGACGGTGCGCTTACTGCACTGGACCCGCGTATTTCGCGACCAGCCGCTCGACGTCATCAACGAGTGCCTGACCGTCGATGCCCTTGCCCTTGAGTTCGGCAATCCAGGCCGCGATCACGGGCTTGGCTGCTTCCTTCCAGCGCTTGGTTTCGGCGGGGCTCAGCGTCACGATGTTGTTCTTGCGGTCCTGGGCGAATTTCAGGCCCGGAGCGTCACCGTCGTCCATGACCTTGCCAATCCAGCGCGAGGTCGCAGCACCGGAATTGTCGTCGATCACTTTCTTCAGGTCGTTCGGCAGCGCGTCATACTTTGCCTTGTTCATCGCGAAGATGAAGAAAGCGACATAGAGCGAGCGGTTGCCCGAGAACGTGGTGTGGGTCTGAACGAGTTCTGCCACGCGAAGCGGTGTCGTGACTTCCCACGGCACCACGGTGCCGTCGATCACGCCCTTGGAGAGCGCGTCAGGCATTGCCGGAACCGGCATGCCCACTGGTGTCGCGCCAAGCGTTTCGATCAGGCGATTGACAACGCGCGACGGACCACGAAGTTTCAGGCCCTTCATGTCTTCGAGCTTCTGAACGCCCGCGCCCTTGGCGTGGATCAGACCAGGACCATGCGTGTGCACGGCGATGATCTTTACGTCCTTGAATTCGTCTTTCAGGTTCTTCTCGTAATATTCCCAGGCAGCCTGGCTCGTCTGTTCGGCGTTGCCTGCGATGAACGGCAGTTCGAACGCTTCGGTGCGCGGGAAGCGGCCCGGAGTGTAACCCGGCAGCGTCCAGATCACGTCGACGACGCCGTCTTTCACCTGGTCGAACAGCTGCGGCGGCGTGCCACCCAGTTGCATCGAAGGATAGAGCTCGACCTTGATGCGGCCCTTGGATTCGTCTTCGATTTTCTTCGCCCATACGGCGATGAAGTTTCTCGGTACCGGCGCTTGCGCCGGCAGGAATTGATGCACACGGATCGTGACAGTCTGCGCGTCGGCGGGTGCCGAAAACGCGAGTGCCGAAAATGCGAGTGCGACGGCGGCAATCGCGAGACCGCCAAGGCGTTTTGTCAGGTTCATTTTCTCTCTCCAGAAAGATGGTTTGGCTTTTTCAATCCGCTTCTCCGAGCGGTGTTTAAGTGAACGGTTTACTACGCGTTACCCTACGAAGCGAACGAGGTAGAGCGTCAGTATCGGGAAGAACAAGAGCAGTAAAACACGAACGATGTCGGATAGCAGGAACGGCACGATACCACGATAGATCTCGCCGATCGGAACGTTCTTCGCGATATTGGCGACGACGTATACGGTAAGTCCAACAGGTGGCGCGATCAGGCCGACCGAAACCACGACCAGCATCAAAATGCCGAACCAGATCGCCTTATACTCGGCCGTCATGCCGAAGAGATCGAGCCCGAGTATTGTCGGCAATACGACCGGCAAGAGCAACAGCATCATTGCCAGTTCGTCGAGGATGCAGCTCAGGATCACGAATAGAACAAGGAAGCCGCCGACGATAATGAGCGGATGGTAAGACAGGCTATTCGCCCAAGCGGATACCTCTGCTGGAACCTGCGAGACAGCGAGCGCCGTGTTCATGATCGCAGCACCCAGCAGCATCGTATAGATCATAGCCGAGGCCTGCGCCGCCGGCAGGAACGCAGCAAGCGCGCTCTTGAACGTAATTTTTCTCCGCACGATGGCGAGCAACAGCGTCGAACTTGCGCCCACGGCCGCGCCTTCGGTTGCCGTAAACCAGCCGCTGTAGATGCCCGTGAACATCACGAGGAAAATCGCGGCGATCGGCCAGGCTTCCATTGTTGCTGCGATAATTTCCTTGCGGCTCGCGCGCTGGGATCTCACCGGCGCGTGTTCCGGATAGAGCCAGAGATAGATCGAGATCGAGACCATGTAGAGGATCATCGCAAGCAATGCGGGCACCACGGCCGCCGCAAACAGCTTGATGATGCTCTGCTCGGCAAGGAACGCATAAATAATAAGAATGAACGAAGGCGGCAGCAGAATGCCAAGCGTACCGCCGGCGGCGAGCGTGCCGGTGGCGAGACGGTCCGAATAGTTCAGCCGCTTCATTTCGGGAAGTACGACCTGGCTCATGGTCGCGGCAGTCGCAACGGAAGAGCCGCTGATCGCGCCGAAGCAGGCGCAGGCAATGATCGCGGCTTGCGCGACGCCGCCCTTTGCCCAGCCCACCCAGGCATTAGCCGCCCTGAACAAACTTCGCGAGAAGCCAGCGACCGAAGCGAATTGTCCCATAAGCAGAAAAAGCGGAATGACCGATAGATCGTAAACCGAGAAGCGCGCCCAGAAGAGGCCTTTCAAATAATTGAGAAGCGGTCCCTGCCCGACGATCCAGCCGTAACCGACGGCGCCTGCGAAAAACATCGAGACGCCGAGCGGCACGCGAAGCGCGATGAGCACCATCATGCCCAGCGACACGATGGAGATGATTTCGACCTTACTCATGCGTTACGCGCTCCGAAACGCCAATCAGGCCGAAGCCTTGCGCAAATGCGGTGATCGCGACGAGCGTTAAGCCAGGCAGCACACCGACATAGCCGAGCCAGATGGGGAAGCCCATCAGCATCGACGTTTCACCGCTGTGACGAATTTCGTTCATGCCAACCGCGCAACGCCAGCCAACGAGCGCGAACATGGTGCCCATCAGGATCGCGCCGAAACGGTCCATCCAGGCTTTTGCATCGTCGCTCGCGCGGATGGTGAAGATGTCGACGAAGATGTTGCCGGCGGTGATCTGGCAATAAGAGAGAAAGAGCGAGCCCGCGACCGCAATCCCGATTTCGACGAGTTCGAAGTCGCCGGTGATTGGTTTGCTCCAGAGCGCGCGGCCGATGATGCTGACCGCCGACATGATGCCGATCCCGGCCACGACTGCGCCGCCCAAATAAGCAAACCAGACAGACACATTATGCAGCGCCTCATGCAGAGGCCCGCGGGGCTCGGCTGTTTTTGGTTGGCTCATCTCCCAGTCCGGCGGGCAAGCAATTCGGCCGCGCTCTGATGGCGCTTTTGCCCCCGAACACCTCTTCCCCAAGGCATCCGGTAGTGGGACGGATAGCCCGTGGGTGGAGAAATTGGCAACGACTGAAAAGGTCGAATCCACCCCCCAGCGCCATTAGTCCCGGACTTTCAAAATTTTATTCCAGACGGAACTTACGGGTTAACGGCCTGTTAATGCTTTGGGCACAGCATTTCTCGCAGGTGCGAACGCTGTTTCGCCGCCGGAGTTCGATCGACATGTCTTTCTTTTCCGGATTGCAATTCGTCGAAGGCGCGCCGGCGCTGGCCCCGGAAGATGCCTCATCTCTAGTCAAACGCATGCGGATCATGCTTTCCGCGATTAAGCCGCGCAGCGACGCGGAAGCCCTGAAGCTGTTGCGGGCCAATTTCCCGGATTCCACGCTCGGCGAACGCCTGAGTGCGCTTACCCGCGGCAGCCACTAAGCCAGCCAGCGCACCAGAAGCACCGGTATCGCCTAGTTCAGGTGATCCGGACGCTTTTCGTCTTCCTGCTCCGACATGATCAGCCCGCCGGAAGAAAGCACATGCGCTTTCTCAAGCCGGCGGTAGTGCATGTAGGCGAGCGGGATCGTGCCGAGATAGCCGAGCACCACGACGGTGAGCAATTCCCACGGATAGCTGAGTAGGAGCGCCACGAAGAGTACGACCAGGACGAGGATCGGCAGCACGTAATCGCGCGGCACCCGCGCGGAGAGTTTCTTGCCGGACCAGGTTGGAATTTTCGAAACCATCAGAAGCGCGATTGCGAGCGCGAAGATCAGGTAAAGCGGCGCGCTGAACACGAAGCGCGGCACCCCGAGCATTTCGAGATAGACCGGGAGCAGCACGACCACGGCGGCTGCCGGCGCCGGCATGCCGACAAAGAAATTACCGGCAAACGCAGGCCGGTTCGGGTCGTCGAGCATAACGTTGAAGCGCGCGAGACGAAGGGCTGCGCAAATCGCGAAGATCAGCATCACGACCCAGCCGAGCGTTTTCAGCGGGCCCAGGCCCCAGAAGAAAAGAATGAGCGCGGGCGCGCAGCCGAAATTCATAAAGTCGGCGAGCGAATCCAGCTCCGCACCGAAGCGCGACTGCGCCTGCAGATAACGCGCGAGGCGCCCGTCGATGCCGTCGAGGATCGCGGCAAGCACGATGCCAGCGATTGCGAGATCCATGCGACCTTCGATCGCCATGCGGATCGCGGTCAGCCCGAGGCCGAGCGCAAGCAAGGTGACGAGGTTCGGCAGGAGCGCCCGGATCGGAATTTTCCGGAAGCGTCTGCGCGGGCCTTCGTCGCCGGGCTCGAACGGTGCGAATAATTTTTCCATGGCTCAGAATACGCCGGAAAAGGTGGCGATTGAAGGCCGGACTTTGCGGTTTGGTTACGCGGTCCGGAAGGTCGGCTCGGCGGCCGTTGCCGCAAGATCCGCGATCACGGTCTCGCCGCCGAGCGCGTATTGGCCGACTGCGACCAGGGGCTTGGTGCCGGCCGGCAGATAGACGTCGACCCGCGAGCCAAAACGGATCAGTCCGATGCGCTCGCCCGCCGAGACGAGCTGGCCTTCTTTCACGAAACAGACGATGCGGCGGGCAACCAGCCCCGCGATCTGGACCACGCCATAGCGGCCCGAGGGCGTACGGATGACGAGGCCGTTCCGCTCATTATCGTCGCTCGCCTTATCGAGATCGGCGCTGAGAAACTTGCCCGGGCGATAGACGATGCGTTCGACCTCACCCGAAACCGGGCTGCGGTTCACGTGCACGTCGAACACGCTCATGAAGATCGAGACGCGCGGCACGGATGCAGCACCTAAGCCCAACTCGACCGGAGGTACTGCGAGCGCGACCGACGAGATCATGCCGTCGGCAGGCGCCGTCACGAGCCCATCGCGGACCGGCGTCACGCGGATCGGGTCGCGGAAGAAATAGACGCACCAGAGTGTCAGGATCACGCCGAGCCAGCCGAGCGGCCGGAACAGGAAAAACAGGACCAGCGAGACGAGCGCAAATATCCCGATGAAGAGATAGCCTTCCGGGTGGATCGGCGCGATCTGCTTGCGGATGGAATCGACGACGGACATTGAACGGACTCGAGCCCCTGAAGGCTTTCAGCTAAAGAGCCGCCCGCGCGGCGTCAACGGGCCTGTGATGCCGGCCTTTCTCGGGACAATTCTATGGCTTAGAGACATGGGACGCCCTGCCCGGAGCCAGCATGCTTTCCTACGCCCAGCATTTCGAAGACGTCTATCTCATGCGCTGCTTCCGCGAGCGCAGGGACGGCTTCTATATCGACGTCGGCGCCGGTCACCCTGTGGTCGATAACGTCTCGCTCGCCTTTTATCTGAACGGCTGGCGCGGGATCACGGTCGAGCCGAACCCGTCGCTTGCCCGCCTTTCGCGCGCTGTCCGCCCGCGCGACATCGCCGTCGAGACGCTGGTCGGCGCGAAGCCGGGTCAGGCGAAGTTTTTCCTGGTGGATGACTTCCACGGCCTCTCCACCATGATCGGCGAAAACGCAAAAGCGGCCGCTGAAACTTATGGCAAGCAGTCGAACGAGCTGACGCTGCCGGTCACGACACTCGCTGATCTCTGTAAAGCGCATCAACCCAAGGCGATCGATTTTCTCAAAGTCGATGTCGAAGGCGCCGAGAAGGACGTGCTCGAAGGTGCGGACTGGGGCAAATACCGGCCGCGCGTGGTCGTGATCGAAGCGACCATGCCCGCCTCGCCCGAGCCGAACTGGAGCGGCTGGGAGCCGTTTCTTTTGAAGCAGCGCTATCGCTTCGCATTCTTCGATGGCCTCAACCGCTATTACCTCGCCGAGGAAGAAGCGGCACTCGCCGTTCACTTCGAGGCACCCGTCAATCCGTTCGACAAGGCGACACAGCTCAGCCGCTACCGCAAGGCGCTGGAAGATGTTTTGCATCCCGATCACAAGCTTGCAGATCTGTTTGCGAAAAGCTTTCTCACCAAGCTCCCGCTCGTCGATCACAAGTTGCTGGTGGAATTGCTGACTGCCGATCTTCCGGTGACGTCGCATGCGGTGACCGAAGCAAGACATTTATCTCGTGTTCGACCGCCTGCTTGGCCGCGAACCGACGACAGAAGAACTCGCGCACGCAACCCAGGCGTCTAAAGGCAAGACGCTGCGCGATCTCTACGAAATTCTGCTCGGTTTTGATTCCGTGCGCGCCGCGATGGGCCGCATTTCCGGCAGCTACGCCTGGTAGCTATTCGGCCGCTTCGATTTTCGGCGGCCCCGGCTTGATCTCGGGCTCCGGCTCGGCTTGCGGAATCTTTGGCGGCCCGGCGTTCGGCTTTTCCCGCGGCGTGATTTCTTCGCCGACTTCGCGCAGTTTCTCGAGTGCTGCAGCCGCTTCGCGCTGACGATTCCACATGCCTTCGTAAAGTCCGCGCTTCTCTAACAACTCGGCATGCGTGCCGCGCTCAACTACCATGCCCTGATCGAGCACGATGATCTGCTCGGCGTTGATGACGGTCGAGAGGCGATGCGCAATCACCAACGTGGTGCGGCCCTTGGAGACGCGTTCCAACGCATCCTGTATTTCATTTTCGGTATAGGAATCGAGCGCTGATGTCGCTTCATCGAGCAGCAGGATCGGCGGCGCTTTCAGAATTGTTCGCGCGATCGCGACGCGCTGCTTTTCGCCACCGGAGAGTTTCAAGCCACGCTCGCCGACTTCGGTCTCGTAGCCTTGCGGGAGCACGCGGATGAAATCGTCGATCTGCGCAAGCTCGGCAGCTTTTTCGACTTCCGCCTCGGTCGCATCCCAGCGGCCGTAGCGGATGTTGTAGCGAATGGTGTCGTTGAACAGCACGGTATCCTGCGGGACCATGCCGATCGCCGCGCGCAACGTGTCCTGCTTCACGTCGCGGATATCCTGGCCGTCGATTGTGATCTTGCCGCCCGCGACATCGTAAAAGCGATAGATGAGCCGCGAGATCGTGGACTTGCCCGCACCCGACGGGCCGACGATCGCAATTGTGTGGCCGGCCGGCACGTCGAAGGAAACGCCTTTGAGAATTTCGCGCTCCGGTTCGTAACTAAAGCGCACGTCTTCGAAGCGCAGATTGCCTTGGCGGACATCGAGCGGTACGGCGCCGGGCTTGTCCTTGATTTCCGGATTGCGGTGGATGATCCCGAACATCTGCTCGATGTCGATGATCGCCTGCTTGATCTCGCGGTACAGCATGCCCATGAAATTCAGCGGGATATAAAGCTGAATCAACATCGCGTTGATCATGACGAAATCGCCGACAGTGCGGCGGCCGGCCTGAATTTCAGACACGCAGAGGATCATCATCACCGTCAGACCGATGGTGAAGATCGTCGCCTGACCTGCGTTCAACACCGCAAGCGATGTGTAAGTCTGCACGCCGGCGCGCTCGTAGCGCGCGATCGAGCGGTCGTAGCGCTCGCCTTCGCGCTTTTCCGCGCCGAAATATTTCACCGTCTCGTAATTGAGCAGAGAGTCCACCGCTTTCGCGGTGGCTTCGGTGTCGGAATCGTTCATGCGCTTGCGGATCTGAATCCGCCATTCGGTCGCGCGATAAGTGAATGCCATGAACAAAATCATGGTGCAGAGCACGATCGCGGCATAGCGCCAGTCGAACGCGATCAGGAGCACGCCCAGCACCATCGCGAGTTCGAGCGCGGTGGGCGCCAATTGCAGCACCACAAGCCGCACGAGTTCCTCGATGCCGTTCCGGCCCCGCTCAAGCACGCGCGTGAGCCCGCCGGTTTTGCGCTCCAGATGGAAGCGCAACGAGAGTGCATGAATATGATCGAAGGTAAGCTGCGCGAGCCGCCGCACCGCGTGGAGCGCCACCTTCGCAAACAAGCCATCGCGAAGCTGCGTCAAGAGCGCGATCGAAATCCGCGCCAGCCCGTAAAGCAGGACGAGTGCCACCGGCACCGACAGGATCGCAAGCCAGGAAACATGATTGACCGGCTTGCCGTCTGCGACCGCGACCAGCGCGTCGGTCGCCCATTTAAAGGTGAACGGCATCAGAACGGTCGCAAGCTTCGCGATCACCAGAAGCAGGAAGGCGAAGAGGACGCGCCGCTTCAGATCGGGCCGCGTCGACGGCCACATATGCGGCCACAGCCCGACAATGGTCGAAAGCAGCGTCGCGTCTTTTTGATTTTCGGTCGGTTGATTCATTCCGGCGTCAGCAGCCCCGTTTCCGGGCCTTGTTCATAATAATTGGGGCGTCGATCCATATTGCCTAGTACTGTAGCACAGCGGCTGTGGCCGAAACTGGCCGGGACCTATCGTCGCAATACCTGCATCTGATGACGATAGGGTCGCGCCGATGCTATGTAGGCATTTCTTCCATTCATTCGAGCCCCGTCATGCGCTTTCTTCTGTTCCCTGCCCTGTTGCTTTTTGCGATCCAGCCCGTGGATGCCCAGACGCTGACCGCGCGCGGTGCCAATGGCGCTACCGTCGAAGTCGAAACCGGCCAGAGTGAAAAAGGCGTGCAGCTTTCGATCACGGTGGCAGGCGGCGAGCCGCAACTTTTTGACGGGATCGGCGACGCGCTGGTGCCGCTCCGCGCCGGTGGCCGATCGGGGGCGGTAATTGCGCTCGATGTCGACCGCGACGGCGTCGACGAGATTTTCGTGCGCACCTCGCTGCAAGGTCAGCGCGGATTGCTGCTCGTGTTCCGCTGGAATGCGGCCGCCAGCCAATATGTGCCGGTGAGCTTCACCGAGGAGTCCAGCGCGCCGAAATCCTATCTCTTCGTGCATCTGTCGCAGGCGGTTTCGGTGAACGGGAATGTGATCGAGGCCAATCACGACAGTTCGGACGGCGGGCGGACTAGGCTTCGCGTATTCCGCTATCGCTGGAACGGCCAGGGCTTCGCGCAAACCGGCGATAATTGAGCCGCTCTTGACGCGGAGGCGCTCCGCCGCCACATCCCCCGGATGGCAGAAATCAAAACTATTTGTGTTTACTGCGGCTCGTCACCGGGCCGCGACGGCAGCTTTATCGATGCTGCGACGAATTTCGGCAAAATCCTCGGCAAAGAAAAAATCGGTCTGGTCTTCGGTGGTGGCGGCGTCGGCCTGATGGGCGCGGTCGCACGCGCGGCGCGCGATGCGGGTGCGGAAGTCACCGGCATCATCCCGGAGTTTCTGGTCAATCGTGAACGCCCGGAGGCAGCACACTCCACGCGCACGATCGTCACCAAGGACATGCACGAGCGCAAGCACAAAATGTTCGAATTGGCCGACGCATTCGTGGCGCTACCCGGCGGCATCGGCACGCTCGAAGAACTGGTCGAACAGCTCACCTGGATCCAGCTCGGTCAGCATCAGAAGCCTCTCCTGGTCCTGAATATCAACGGCTTCTGGAGATCCGCTGCTCGCGCTGCTCACGAGTTTCCGCGATCTCGGCTTTGTCGGGCAACATGCGATCGACAATCTGCTCGTCGCCGACCGGGTCGAGGACATATTGCCGAAGCTGCGAAATGCAGCCGATCCGGTCACGCTCTGGACGCTTCGCAAGAACGAGACGGTCAGCGAGAATATGTGACGCCTACGGCGTCACGAACGTAACGACCTCGATCCGGTTGCCGTCGAAATCGCGGATGAAGGCGGCGTAATAATTGTCGCTGTAGCCTGGACGAATTCCCGGTGCGCCGTCGTCGGTCGCGCCCAGCTTGATCGCAGCATCATAAAACGCCTTCACCGCCTCCGGCGTGCGCGTTCGCAGACAAATATGCGTGCCGGAATTGGGCGAGACCTTCGGCATGCCGGGCCGCGCATTGAGCCAGAATTCCGAATGCGGTTTTCCGCGGCGGCCGAAGCCCGCGGTCGCAGACCGGTCGTCGCGAAGCTCGTAGTCGAGCGGTGACGAGCACTTCCTTATAAAAGGCGGTAGAGCGCTTCAAATCGTTCACGCCAATCGAGATGTGATCGATCATCGTCGTCCCCACTCTAGAATGCCCAACTCGGATAAATCCGAGTTGGGTTAAACCGGCGCGTTGCTCTTCAATAATTTCCAGGTGATCGAGTCGATCAGCGCCTGGAACGATGCGTCGATGATATTGGGCGAAACGCCGACCGTGGTCCAGCTGTCGCCGTTTTCGTCGGAGGACTCGATCAAGACGCGCGTCACGGCACCGGTGCCGCCGTCGAGGATACGCACGCGGAAGTCGGTGAGCTCAAGCCCGGATATATAAGACTGGTATTTGCCGAGGTCTTTGCGGAGCGCGACATCGAGCGCGTTGACCGGACCGTTGCCCTCGCCCGCCGAGATCATCGTCTCGCCGCCGACGCGGACCTTCACGGTCGCTTCCGCGACCGTGGTGAGTTCGCCTTTCGCGTTATAGCGGCGCTCGACATTCACGTTGAAGCGCTCGACATCGAAATACTCCGGCACGGTGCCGAGCATGCGGCGCGCGAGCAGCGCAAACGACGCGTCCGCCGCTTCGTAGGCGTAACCTTTGGCTTCGCGCTCCTTCACTTCGTCGAGCAGGCGTGCGAGCCGCGGATCGTTCTTGTCGACCGCGACTGCCCAGGCGCTCGAGCTCGGCAGAGCATGTTTGACTTACCGGCCTGATCGGAGACCATGACCTTGCGGCGATTGCCGACGAACTCAGGCGTGACGTGCTCGTAAGTTGCCGGATCTTTCAGAATCGCCGAAGCATGAATGCCTGCTTTGGTCGCAAACGCATTCTCGCCGACATAAGGCGCGTATTTATCCGGCGCACGGTTCAGCATTTCGTCGAGCATGTGCGCGGCATGACGAAGCTTCGCGAGCTGATCGGGCTTCACGTCGATTTCGAAGCGGTCCGCGAAATCTTTTTTCAGTAACAGCGTCGGAATAATCGAGCACAGATTGGCGTTGCCGGTCCGCTCACCAAGGCCGTTCAGCGTGCCCTGAATCTGGCGCGCGCCAGCGCGCACCGCCGCGAGCGAATTTGCGACCGCCTGTTCGGTGTCGTTATGCGCGTGGATGCCGATGTGATCGCCGGGGATTTGCTTTACGACATCGCCGACGATCGCTTCGATCTCGTGCGGGAGCGTGCCGCCATTGGTGTCGCAGAGCACGACCCAGCGCGCGCCGGAATCGTAAGCTGCCTTCGCGCAGGAGAGCGCGTATTCCTTGTTGTCTTTGTAGCCGTCGAAAAAGTGCTCGCAGTCGATCAACACTTCGCGGCCCGCGTCTTTGAGCGCTTTCACCGACTCGCGGATGCTTTCGAGATTTTCTTCCGGCTTGATCTCTAACGCGACCCGCACCTGAAAGGCGGATGCCTTCGCAACCAGACAGACCGCATCCGCCTTCGCAGCCAACGTTCCGGCGAGGCCCGGATCGTTCGAGGCAGAGCGGCCCGCACGCTTGGTCATGCCGAAGGCCGTGAACTTCGCCTTGGTGCCGCGCGGCTCCGAGAATAGCGTGGTGTCGGTCGGATTCGCGCCCGGGATGCCGGCTTCGATGTAATCGACGCCGAGTTCGTCCAGCATTTTCGAGACGCGGAGTTTGTCCGGCACCGTGAAATCGACGCCATGCATCTGCGCGCCGTCGCGCAGCGTCGTGTCGAAGATATAAAGCCGCTCACGCTTCATCGTTATCTCCAGATCAGGCCGAAGACGTAGAGCGCGAGTAACAGGCCTGCGCCAGCATCACGAATTTCAGCACCGTGTAATAGATCCGGTGACGCGGAAACGGCGGTTTATCCAGCTCGTCGTTCATGGCTTCACCTTTTGATTCAGGAAAAACGTGCTCACGCGGCAACTCAAGCCGCCCGCGAAACCGAAAAATGATGTTTTTTCAGCAGCTTGCGAAAGACAGCAAAGACTTCGATTCCGATTCAAGGGCTTGAAGCATCGCGATTCCGTTCCATGCCACTCACCGCCTGCTGCAGTCGGGATCGGACAACGGACAGAGCTTGATGTCCTTCGTCGCGTCATTGACCGATTGCCTTACGTCGCGGTCGATACGCTGCTGCGTTTGTAACGCGTCACGGTGGTCGGCTCGCGACTGAATGCGCCAGGCGGACACCACGCCTAGCGCCAGACACGGCGGCCACAGCGAGCACAATTCCGGCTTTTGACTTGAAGAAATTCATCGCGCGATCTCCCACGATGTCGTGCCGTCCTTGTTGTCCTTCAGCACGACACCCATTGCTTTCAATTCATCGCGGATGCGGTCGGATTCTGGCGAAGTTTTTCCGACTTCCGCGCTGCAAGGCGTGCATCGATCAATGCATCGACTTTCCCGACATCGACTACCTGACGCTTGCTTTCGAGGCCCGTTGCCGAGAAGCCGAGAAGCGCGCGCAAGCTTGAACCAAGTGCCGCCGTGTCCGACTTCGCCAGCGCATGCAATTCGGTGATCGCCTGTCGGCGTATTCAGGTCGTCGAGCAATGCGTACTAGGATGCTTGGTCGCAAGTTCTCATGCTTTTCCCGCTGTATCGAAATCAGCCATCCACGATGCAAGCGTATCGAACGCCTTCCTCGAGGCCTTTCACGGTCCAATCGATTGGCTGGCGATAATGCGTCCGCAACATGTTGAAGCGGATCACTTCACCGGGCCAATCGTTCAGCAACTGCCGGATCGTCACGAAATTGCCGAGGCTCTTCGACATCTTCTCGCCTTCGACCTGCAGAAAGCCGTTATGCATCCAGGTCTTCGCCATGAAGCCCGAATGAAATGCGCAGCGCGATTGCGCGATTTCGTTTTCATGATGCGGGAACACGAGATCGATACCGCCGCCATGGATATCGAAAGTCTCGCCGAGATGTTTCCACGACATCGCCGAGCATTCGATATGCCAGCCAGGACGGCCGAGCGCTTTGATTCCGGAAGGAGATGGCCAACCCGGCTCGTCTCGCTTGGAGGGCTTCCACAACACGAAATCCATCGCGTTGCGCTTGTAGGGCGCGACTTCGACGCGCGCGCCCGCTTCCATTTCATCCAGCGAACGCCGCGCCAGCTTGCCGTAGTCGGCCATCTTGCCGACTTCGAACAGCACGTGATCTTCGGCGACGTAAGCGAAGCCCTCTTTGACCAGCCGGTCGATCAACTCGCGCATCTCGCCGATATGTTCGGTCGCGCGCGGCTCGACGTCGGGCGGCAGGCAGCCGAGTGCCGCGACATCGTCGTGAAACTGCTGCTCGGTTTTTTCGGTGACGAGGCGGATCGCTTCGTTCAGCGGCAGCTTGGGATGTTCTTCGGCGGCGCGCGCGTTGATCTTGTCGTCCACGTCCGTGATGTTGCGGACATATTTGACTCGCGGCCCTCGCCATAGAGATGGCGCAACAGCCGGTAGAGCACGTCGAACACGATGACCGGTCGCGCGTTGCCGATATGCGCGAAGTCGTAAACCGTGGGCCCGCAGACATACATACGCACGCGCGCGGGATCGAGGGGCTGGAAAAGCTCCTTCTCCTTCGTCAGCGTATTAAAGAGCCGAAGCTCCATAGCAGTCTCCATCCAGCGGACCGGACGTTCTGCTCTCTAGCTTGTTAAGAGAATAAACGGCCCCGTCCGCGCCTGTCAGGCGCAGATAATCTCGCGGCTAATGCCGAAGAAAGTGTTGTGGGCGTTCATGGTGGCGCGACCATGCTTCGGGGCGCCATTTCCCGTCAAGTCGCCAATTCTTAACGCCAGACGGAGGGTGTGACCTCCGGGACTCACCTACACGGGGAATGCCGATTGCCCAAGTATTCGCGTTGACCCCCTTCCCCATGGCCTTTACGCCGTTTGCAGACAATTTGCCGGGCCGGCCGTGTTCCGCGTTAACGGCCCATCAACCCAACGAGCGCAACCTTTCGTCCGGAGACGTTTTCTCCGGGGGCTACGGATTTCTATGACCACGCTTCGCCTTGCCGCTGTTGCGGCCATGATGTTTGCCGCTGTTGCCACCGCGCGCGCGGAAACCAAGACTTTCATCCTCGACAGCGCCGACGGCTACGGCATCGACCGCTGCCTGGCTACCGGCGACACCTGCGGCAAGGCCATGGCCACCGCGCTCTGCCAGTCGAACCAGTTCGCCCGCGCGGTCGATTTCGGCCGCATGGACCCGACCGAGATCACCGGCTCGCTGCCGGCCGGCCTCAAGGCCAAGACCTGCGAAGGCTCGAACTGCCCGGAGAAGGTCGCGATCACTTGTACGCGCTAAGGATTTGCACGCGCTGAAAGCGCGGCTCCTAAAACGAATGCGGGCGGCCCGAGGGCCGCCCTTTTTATTTGCGCAGGCATTCCTCAGCCCAAAAGAAAACGGGCGGCGCTTTTGGCGCCGCCCGCGATCTCAAAGCCTAGAGCTTCGAACTTACTTGATCTTCGAGAGCAGCGTGTCGAACGACAGCTTCGCGATGAACGTCGTCGTCGCAATACTTCTGAGCCGGACGGCCGCAACACCAGAAGCACGGCGAGCCGAGAGCCGCGAAGCACTCCGCCGCGTTCATGTCAGTGCCATGATAGCGCAGGTCGAGGGTAGAGCGCCTTGTAGGTGAAGGCGACACCGAGGTTGTAATAGACATAGGACGGATCGACGCGTGATGGATCGCGGTGCCGCTCGATGTCGTTGATGCCGACGGCACCCGAGACGAACGAGCCGATGTTGCTATAGGTCCACGGGGTGACCCACTTCGCGTTCGCTTCGTAGTACGTGGCGCCGACGTCGTTACCGCCGGTGAACAGCGAGAAGTTCAGCAGGTCAGGCGTGTAGAACACAGCGCCGCCGATGGTGAAGGTCGGGGTCACCGCATAAGCGACCTTGACGTAGACTTCCGCCCAATCGGTGTTGAAGAGCTCTTTCGGATACCAGTAGTAGATGTAGCCGACGTCGAGGCTCGAATGCGCCCCACGTCTTGCGCCAGCCGACGTAGAGATCGACTTCTGCCGACGGATCGGAGAAGCCGAAGGCCGACGCGAAATCGACGCCGAGCGCGCCGACGCCAACATAGGACTGGCCAACGCGACCAGTTGTACTGCGCTTCGAAATAGGCCGCCGGCGAAACGCCACGGTCCGACTGCGAAATGCCGCGGAAGTTATAATCGGAAGCAATCGAGCCGCCGATCGCAATGTCCCAAAGCGGCGACGGAGCTGCTTTCAGGTACGGTGCCTTCACCGGCATATCAGCGGCGAAAGCGGCACCGGTCAGAAGCGCAAGCGCGACGCCGGTTCCCAGGATCTTCTTCATCGTATTACCCCTCATCGTGACCCCAATTTCAATTTAGTGCCTTGTCCTGGAACGGCCAACGGATAGGTCACATCCGTCGCGGCACACCGAACCTCGTATTCGAGTGCAAAGTCCAATATTTCCGGGGGTTTCCGCAATGTCACACGCTAGGCAACGTGCCTATTCGTTATGCAAAAAGGGGGGCGGAACACGGGTTTCCTGGGGGCGTTGCAGAATTGACACAACCCGATAAGGCCCAAAGTCTAAGAAATGCGGATGGTAAGCGGCAACCGGCGGTCGAATGCGCAAATTTTGCGAATGCGAACGGGTTCAACCGGCCTTTTTCGCAAGTGCCAGGGCGGCTTTCAGCACGCCCAGATCGCCGATGTGGTTGGCGAGAATGAGCACGAGCCGCGCATTCAGCGCCGCACTCTCGGTGTCCGGCAGTCCGCGATGCGCATCGACCAGCGCTTCATACGCAGCATCGGGGTTTGCAAAGCCGAACTCGGTTTTCGAGCTCGCTCATAGCGCTATTCCTTTTGCACGGGAGAGTGCCGCGAGTAGCCGGTCGCTGTCGTAGCGCCGCATCCGCGCACTCAAATGATGATCGGGCCGCAATAGATACGCGGCACCCGGGGTCGCATCGAATCGCGCAGCGAACATTCCTTCGCTGTCGATGAGATCCTCGCCGATGACGGTGAGTTTCACGCCCTCGGCGCGTTCGGCCGCGCGCCATTCTTCACATAGAGCAATTCGAATCCGTCCGAGAGGTTCTCAAGCAGGAACACGTCGCGGCCGTTGCGATCCCGCATCGGTGCGTCCGGCACCGGAAGCCCGAGTTTCGCGCCCTTAAACGGTTCACGGTCGGGGTCCGTGAGCGGTGAATCATATTCGCTGGCAACCGACAGCCTTCCGGAGTTGACCATGCGGCGCGCGAACGGCGCGTGCGGCGCCAATTGCAGGACGGCGTTTCGCAACACGCGCTCGGCCGTCGAGCGCGGCGCGATGAAATCGGTTGAGCGGGTCGAGTGGCCGATATTCTCGTCCGCTGCCTGCCCGCGTTCGACATCATAGGTATCGAGGAGCGAGGCCGGCACCTCGCCCCCGATCACGAGCGCCAATTTCCAGGCGAGATTCTCCGCGTCCTGGATGCCGGAATTGGCACCGCGCGCGCCGAAGGGCGAAACCTGATGCGCGGAGTCGCCCACGAAAATAACGCGGTCATGCACGAATTTCGCAAGCCGCGCGCAATTGAAGCGGTAGACCGAAACCCATTCGAGTTCGAATTGGCGCTCGCCCAGCATGCGCTTGAGCCGTGGCGTCACCCGCTCCGGTTTCTTTTCTTCGTCCGGGTCTGCGTCTGGACCGAGTTGCAGATCGATGCGCCAGACATTATCGGGCTGCCGATGCAGGAGCGCCGACTGGCCCGAGTGAAATGGCGGATCGAACCAGAACCAGCGCTCGGTTGGGTAGTCGGCTGCCATCTTCACATCGGCGATCAGAAAGCGCTCTTCGAACGTATGGCCTTCGAACTTCAGGCCGAGGCAATCGCGTATTTTCGATCGCGCACCATCGCAGGCGAGGCACCAATCCGCCTCAAGCGCGTATTCGCCGTCTGGCGTTTTGATCGTCAGGCGGATGAAATCCTGCTCGCGCTCGAGCGCGGTCACGCAGTTGCTCCAGCGCAGTTCGATCAGCGGCAGCTCTGCCGCCCGCTCCACCAGATAATGTTCCAGATAATATTGCTGGAGATTGATGAAGGCCGGCATTTTGTGGCCGGGCTCGGGCAGAAGATCGAACGCATAAACCTGCCGCTCGCCGAGAAAGACTTTGCCGAGTTTCCAGGTGACGCCCTTCTCGACCAGCCGCTCGCCGAGGCCGAGGCGGTCCATGATTTCAAGCGAGCGCTTGGAAAAACAGATGGCGCGCGAGCCGTCGCCGATGCGGTCGGCGTCATCGAGAATGACAGAGGGAATGCCGCGCTGCGCGAGATCGATCGCCGCCGTCAGCCCGACAGGCCCCGCGCCTACGATCACGACCGGACGGCGAACGGGCTTTGCTGAATCCTGATCGGGGCTGCGGCGATAGCCAAACTGGAAAAGCGATTTGCGGGCGGCCGGATCGTTCATCGCAACTTTCAGCCCGTCCCGCGGCGCTCCGTCACGGTTTGAAATCGAGCTTGGTTTCGAGATCCTTCTTGATCTCGTCGGGGCACTGCCCCTTTGCCTCGAATGTCTTTCGGACCTGCTCGGTCATGGCACCGTGGATGATGGAAATAATCGCCAGCTGACGGTCGGTCTTTTTTCTTTCGTTACGCCAATAGGCCATCATCGGCTCGAAATTCCGCTTGTTCCAGTCGAGCCCGCAGAACACCGCGCCGCCGGAGAAGATGCCGCGGCCGACGATGGCACTGGTTTCGCTCAGCGAGAGCGGCGGATTCTTCTTCTCGGATTCTGTCGCCGGCGCGCACGGCTTGTCATTGGCGCATCGCGCGCTTTGAATGTTCTGGATCGCGAACTGCAATACCTGCGCCATGAATTCTTCCCGGTTCTTGGGCTGGGCAGTTTGAGCTCCCGCTGCCGACGGCAAAGCCACGGCAAGTAAAATGAAAAACGCAGCAATCCTTCGCATCGAATCACGCCTATCCTTGAAGCGCCTTCCACATTTCACGGTCGCGTTCGGCGGTCCAGATCACCGGATGGTCGATGCCCCTGGCCTCGTCGTAGGCGCGCGAAACGTTGAACGGCATGCAATGCTCGTAGATGGCGAAAGTGGAGTATTTTGTGTCCATCGCCGCGCGTGCGGCATTCCATGCATCTTTCAGGCTGCCGCCCTTTGCCGCTACCGGCGCAACAGCGTCATAAAGTGCTGACAGGAACTCGCGCGTGAGTTGGATTCCATCCGTAACCTGCGCGGCACCTTTCAGCGCCGCACCCCGGCCCGGTACCAGCGCACCGGCCTGAAACTCGGCAAGCCGTTCGAGCGTCTGCGGCCAGTCTTTCAAATGCGCGTCGCCGCAATAGCAGGCCGAGTGATATTCAACGAGGTCGCCTGAGAACACGACATTTGCATCCGGCACATAGGCAACGACGTCGCCAGCCGTGTGGCCACGGCCGATGAAGCGGATCTGAATCTCGCGCTTGCCGAGCCAGACCGTCATTTCCTTGGCAAAGGTGATGGTCGGCCAGGTGAGCCCCGGAATCGATTCCTGTGAACGGAACAACCGCGGGAATCGGCCGATCTCCGAATCCATATCCTGTTTGCCGCGCTCGACGATCAGATCGCGGGTCGCATCCGATGCAAGGATTGCTTTGGCGTCATAGGCCGACGCGCCCAACACGCGGACCGCATGATAATGCGTGAGAAGCACATGCGTGATCGGTTTGTCGGTCACTTTCTTCACGCGCGCGATCACGTCCTGCGCCATTTTCGGCGTTGCCTGCGCGTCAATCACCATGACGCCGTCATCGCCGACGATGATTCCGGAATTCGGATCGCCTTCGGCGGTGAAAGCGTAAAGATCACGGCCGATCTCTTCGAACGTGACTTTCTTTTCCGACAAATCGCCGGTCGATGCGAAATTCGCCATTGCTGTTCTTCTTACTTGTTTTTCTATTTGGGTTCGCGGCGGTTCGGGTCGAAGTGCTTTTTCAAGCCCTTCCAGCAGTCGAGATAATTGTCCTGCAAGGAGGAAGAGGTCGCAGCATATTTCGTGACCCGCTGGCGAAAGCGCGTTTCGAACATGAAGGCGAGCGTGTTCGTAAGCTTCACGGGTTTAAGCTCAACATTGCTTGCGTGTTCGAATGCTTCGGCGTCGGGTCCATGCGGCAGCATCGTGTTGTGCAGGCTGATGCCGCCAGGCGTGAAGCCTTCGGGCTTTGCGTCATAGACGCCGTACACGAGGCCCATGAACTCCGACATGATGTTGCGATGATACCAGGGCGGACGGAAGGTGTTTTCAGCCACCCCCCAGCGCTCGGGGAAAATCACGAAATCGATGTTCGCGGTGCCGGGCGTTTCCGACGGCGAGGTCAGCACCGTGAAGATCGACGGATCGGGATGATCGAACATGATCGCGCCGACCGGCGAGAAGTGCCGCAGATTATATTTGTAGGGATAATAATTGCCGTGCCAGGCGACGACATCGATCGGCGAATGATCGGTCTCGGTTTTGTAAAGCTCGCCGCCCCACTTCACATAGAGCGTGTGCTTACCTTCGACATCTTCGTAGTTCGCGACCGGCGTATGGAAGTCGCGCGAATTGGCGAGACAGTTTGCGCCGATCGGTCCGCGATCGGGCAGCGTGAAGCCGCCGCCGTAATTTTCGCAGACATAGGCGCGCGCCGGACCGTTCAACAATTCGACGCGGAAGATCACGCCGCGCGGGATGATACAGATTTCGCCCGGCTCGATATCGATCACGCCGAACTCCGTGCGGAAGCGCAGCGAATTTTCCTGGGCCACGATCAGGAATTCGCCGTCGGCGTTGAAAAAGTGCTCCTGCTTCATCGACTCGGTGATGAAAAGCATGTGGGCTGCCATGCCGTTGGTCGCCTCGCAGTCGCCGGCGATCGTGATGGTACGCAGGCCATTCACGAAGGTGGTTTTTTCCTTCGGCATCGGCATCGGCGACCAGCGCAGCTGCCCGATCGGCATTTCGGTTTCATCGCGCTCGGGCGCAGTACGGATATGGCCGCGATCGATGCGCTCAAAGCGCGAGGTATGGCGGACGCCCGGGCGCACGCGATAGAGCCAGGAGCGCTGGTTCGTCGCCTGCGGCGCGGTAAAGGGCGAGCCGGAAAGCTGCTCGGCATAAAGACCGTAATTCACCTTCTGCGGCGAGTTGCGGCCGATCGGCAGCGCGCCGGGCAAAGCCTCGGTCTCAAAGGTGTTGCCGAAGCCGGACATGTAGTCCGGCATGATTGCGCTTGCGATGTCGCCGCCGGCGCGGCGGGATTCTGCGGGTGCGGATCGACGATCGCTGGCCATGGCGGCTCCCTTCGCGTGTTGTTTGGCGATTGCTCGAGGCAATCTTTGGATTATTGTCGCGCGCGAATTGCCTTGCGCGGTTATCCATGCAAGATAGTTACATATGAAACCAGTGTCAAATAAAGAAGGTTTTGTGCTTCGGCTCG
Organism: uncultured Alphaproteobacteria bacterium; assembly: GCA_963730025.1. GTDB lineage: Bacteria > Pseudomonadota > Alphaproteobacteria > Rhizobiales > Xanthobacteraceae. The sequence goes on along the minus strand of CAVSPV010000002.1, from coordinate 2,945,770 downwards.
AAGACTTCCTGCCCTACCGCTTGGTGGTGGCGGCAAGCCTGGTCAGCCAGGCGACCGCGCGCACCTATGCCACCAAATACAGCATCGGCATTGCCGAGTGGCGCGTGATCGCACAGCTCGGCGAGTTCGGCACGATGACCGCGAAACAAATCGGCGCGCGCAGCCACATGCACAAAACAAAAGTCTCGCGTGCGGTGGCGACGCTCACGCGGAAAAAAATGCTCGCGCGCCGCGCCAACCGCGACGACAAGCGCGAAGCGTTTTTGACTCTGAGCCCCGCGGGAATCGAAGTCTACGAGTTGATTGCGCCGGCGGCACTTGCGCTCTCGCAGCGCATGTTCGGCGATGTGTCGGCGGAAGACCGTGCGGCGTTCGAGCGCGTGCTGAACACGGTAACGGCGCGCGCGGCCGCACTCGCCGATACCGACGCTGAATTACCGGATTAACGCCATGCTCTATAACCCGCCCGCCTTCCGCCAAGCCGAGCTTCCTGATTTGCATGCACAGATCGCAGCCTCAGGTTTAGCCACACTGATCAGCGTCGGCGCGAAGGGACCGATCATCAGCAACCTGCCAGTCATGCTCGACACATCCGCAGGCGAGTTCGGCATGATTGCGGGACATCTTGCGCGCGGCAATCCGCAGTGGCGCGAGAGCGATCTCTCCATTCCGGCGGTCGCCGTGTTCATGGGCGCAGACGCTTACGTCTCGCCGTCGTGGTATCCGGCAAAACAAGAGCACGGCAAAGTCGTGCCGACCTGGAATTACTCGATGATCGTTGCGCGCGGCCGGCTCGAAATTTTTCAGGATGCCGACTCGCTCCGCGCGCAAGTGGTCCAGCTTACCAAGCGTTTCGAAGCGCGTTTTGAAAAACCGTGGGAAGTCGCCGACGCGCCGGAAGATTACATCCAGCGCCAGCTCAAGGGCATTGTCGGTATCCGGCTTCATATCGAAGCGATCGAAGGCAAGGCGAAGCTGAACCAGAATCGCAGTGCAGAAGATCAGGCGGGCGTGGTTGCGGGCTTGTCACCCTCCCCGCGTGGCGGCGACCGGGAGGTGGCAAACGTGATGCAAACCAATCTCAACAAGCTGTCCGATTAGTTGCGCACCTGCTTCTTCACTTTCAGCCGGACTGCTCGCTTTGCGTCAGGTTCGTTGCCGGCCATGTTGCCGAGTAACGACAAAAAGGCTTCGCGCACGACCTGAAGCGCACGGTCTTCTGGCTTGTCGCGGCGCCATGCCAGGGCTGTTGTGCGCACAATCGGTGGTTTCAAAGGCCGTACAGTAAGCTCTTCACCGCGCGCGACGGCGGCGATGACTTCCGGCGGTAACACGGACGCGCCAATTCCAGCCGCCACAATATTGCGGATAGCTTCTGAACTCGAAATTTCCATAGCCGGCTTCGGTTCGATACCGCCGTAGCGCAGCCACGCGCGGGTCTGCTTGTCCATCACGCTCAGACCGTCCAGCATGTAGTCGTGGCGCGCAAAATCCTTTGGTGTGATCTCGCTCGGAATTCCATTGGCATTCGGCGGAAACACCGCGCTGATCGGATCTTGCCGAAACGGCAGGATTTTCAGTTTCGGATCGCTGAACGGTAGTACCAGAAGTGCGACGTCGATCCTGTTTCGGTGCAGCATTTTCGCCATCTCGACGGTAATGCTGGGTCGCACGACCAACTCGAGACTCGGATGCAAATCATACAAATGCCGCAGCACGCGCGGGATTCTGTAGGCCAGCATGTCCTGCCCTGCTGCCAGACGGATGCGGCCCAGCTTGCCCTCCCGATAGCGGCTCATCGCAGCCGAAAGCGCATCGCTTTGTTGCGCGATGCGCCGAGCGTGATCGATCACCTCCTGACCGGCCGGCGTCGCGAACGCCTTCTTGCCGAGACGATCCAGCAGACGCACGCCGAAACGAGTTTCCAGTTCCTTGATCTGCAGCGAGACCGCCGACTGCGAAAGATTGAGCCTAAGCGCTGCAGCCGTGAAGCTGCCGGTGTCGGCGATGACTTCAAGCGCCTTGAGCTGATCGAGGTTCAGGTTTCTCATAATTAGCTTTTCTAATCGTATTTATTAAAACAATCAATTTTACTTATAGCGCCGCTTCCCTCAATTCTCCGGACAGCAGCGCAGCCGGACATTCCGTACGGCGCGCGGGCGAAATGGAGAGTGAAATGGCAATTACGAAAAACCGGAGAAGCGCCGCTATGGCCTTCGCCCTGCTTGGCGCAGTCGCGCTTTGCAGTTCGGCGTTTGCCGAACCCAAGATCAATCCGGCGAACGGTCCGAAAGGGCTGCCGGGGCAGATCTCGAACGCCAACCCGAAAATCAATCCGGCGAATAGTCCGAAGGGACTACCGGGCTTGATCGGGAAGAACCAGCACGGCGGCAAGCACAATCATAACCACCACCACAATCACAACTACGGACCGTACTTCTCGTTCGGCTTCGTGGAGGTGGAGCCCTGGGTGTGCATCCGCGGCTACTACAATCCGGCGGGTCAATGGGTTTGCACCCGCCGCGCGCCGGCATCGTGAACACACTGAAGCAACCGCAGTCCGCGAAGGCGGGCTGCGGATACTTCCCGAGGTAAACCGTCATGACTGATTGCAATCTCTTAACGATCCGCCGCGCGCGCTGCGCGGACCGCGATGCGCTTCATGCGTTACAAATGACTTCCATCCGCCAGCTCGTGCGCGCGTACTACGATGCCGATGTCGTCGAAGCCTTTGTCGGGCAGTTCGGAACGATGAGCGACAGGCTGCTGGACGAAGGACGCTTTTTTGCCGCCACTTTGAACAATATTTTTGTCGGCTGCGGCGGTTGGTCAATGCGCAACTCGATTCCAGTTGCGACGATCCGCAGTGTATTCGTCCATCCGGACTTTACCCGCCGCGGTATCGCCCGTTTCGTCATGGAAATCATCGAAGCGGACATACGTAGAAACGGTGCGAACCTCGCGTCGATCACGGCCGCGCTATCCGGTATCCCGTTCTATTCAGCCATCGGGTATCGCAGCAGCGAAGCAACGACCCTGACCTTACGAAACAATCTGCAATTCGTGGGTATCGAAATGCAGAAGTGGCTGACGGATTGCGGCAAGGCTGCAGCACCGGGCTAAAATATCTCGTTTCAATGCAACAAGAAACTTGTCGTCAAACTGACACTGGCTGCCCGCTATCACGACCGGAATGCCGATTCCGGAAACGAAAACGCCACAAGCCGACGAAATCTCAGTCAGCGCCCGGCTGCGCAACGCGGTCGGCTATGGCCGCTCGCTTGCGCCTACGAACCTCTTGAACGCCGCCTTCGCGTCGCTCTTCAAGGGGCTCGTCTATCCGCAAATTTGGGAAGACCCAGACGTGGATATGGCGGCACTAGGCATCACGCCCGAGAGCCATGTGGTCGCGATCGCGTCGGGCGGCTGCAACATACTTTCTTATCTGACTGCCGATCCGAAGCGCATTACCGCGATCGATCTCAATCCGACGCATGTCGCGCTGAACCGGCTGAAACTTGCGGCCGCTCAAACGCTGCCGTCGTGGCACGACTTCTACCGCTTCTTCGGCAACGCGAACGAAAAGACCAATATCGCGGCGTATGACCGCTTCATCGCGCCGCAGCTCGACCACTTCACCCGCGTTTACTGGGAGCGGCGGCGTTTCGGTGTTGGCGAGCGGCGGATCGGCATTTTCGCGCGCAACTTCTACCGCTACGGCCTGCTTGGCCGCTGTATCGGCTTCGGCCATTTCGTGGCGCGCGCCTACGGCGTCAATCCGCGCGACATGCTGCGCGCGCGCTCGATCGAAGAGCAGAAGAATTATTTCGCGACTACGCTGGCACCGTTGTTCAAGCGCGGCTTGGTACGCTGGACCTTGTCGCGGCAGTTTTCGCTGATCGGCTTGGGCATTCCGCCGGCGCAATATGAAGCGCTGGCCGGTGCCGGTAACGGCAACATGGCGGCAGTGGTCTACGAGCGGCTTGAGCGCCTCGCCTGCGGCTTTCGGATCGAAGACAATTATTTTGCCTGGCAGGCCTTCGGCCGCGGCTATTCGCGCGACGAAGACGGACCGCTGCCGCCTTATCTGCGGCGCGACAATTTCGAACTCATGCGCGAGCGCGCGTCACGCGTCGAAGTGCTGAACCGCTCCTTCACCGAATATCTGGAACGCTGCGAGGACGGCTCGTGCGACCGCTACATTCTGCTTGATGCGCAGGACTGGATGACTGACGCACAACTGAACGCGCTTTGGCGCGAAATTACCCGGACAGCAAAGCCCGGCGCACGCGTGATCTTCCGGACCGCGGCAAAGCCAAGCTTGCTGCCCGGCCGGGTCGCGCCGGAGATTCTCTCGCGCTGGGATTATCGCGAAGCGGAATCGCTCGCCTTTACTGAGCGCGACCGCTCGGCGATCTACGGCGGCTTCCATCTTTACGTGCTGAACTGAAATGCTGAAGCGCGACGCGGCGAGCGCCGCGGTCCTGATGGACCGGATGTATCGCCACCAGCGCTATATCTACGACACCACGCGCAAATTCTATCTGCTCGGCCGCGATCGGATGATCCGCGATCTCAATCCGGCGGCGCATGACGGCGTGCTTGAGCTCGGCTGCGGCACCGGGCGCAATCTCATTCTCGCAGCCCGGCGCTTTCCGAATGCCTTGTTTTACGGAATCGACGTTTCCGAAGAGATGCTGATTACCGCGCGACAGAATATCGAGCGTGCGGGACTTTCATCGCGCGTTCACGTCGCGCGTGCCGACGCGACCCAATTCGATCCGGTGAAACTGTTCGGAACCGGCGCCTTTGAACGCATTTTCATTTCCTACAGCCTCTCGATGATCCCGGCGTGGCGCAACGTGCTTCGGAGCGCGGTCACGCTGCTGTCCCCACGCGGCGAATTGCATGTGGTCGATTTCGGCGACCAGCGCGGGCTGCCGCGATGGTTTGCGTCCATCTTGCAGCGCTGGCTCGCGGTCTTTCATGTCACGCCGCGGCGCGATCTCGAAATCCAGTTGACAGCACTTGCCGATTACGAGGCAGGCGAATTGGAGTTCGACCGGCCGTTTCGCGGCTACGCGCAATACGCGGTGCTGAGGCCGATGGCGCTCTAAGGCCGCGCGCGAGACGGCAGACAGAGCCACGTGACGCCGATAGCAACCGCCACGCCGATCCCCTGAGCGATAACGAATCCAGGCACGCTCGCAAGTGCAATTCCCGCGAAGGTGTCGGAAAGCGACCTTGCGATCGTTATCGCCGGATTGGCGAACGACGTGGAAGACGTGAACCAGTAAGCTGCCACGATATAGAGCGCGACTGCGGTCGCTATCGTCTCGATCTTCCTGCCCGCGAGCGCCAGCACGACGAAGACGAGTCCCGCGGTGGCCACCACCTCGCCTAGGAGGAAACCGAATTCATTCCGGTTGCGCGCAGATGTTTGCAGAAGTGGCAGTGCGAACATCGCATGCGTAAGCCACGCACCCAGGATCATGCCTGCGACCTGCGCAACAACGTAGAGCGCCGCAATACGGGGGGCGACGATTCCCTTTATCGCTAGCGCAACTGAGACCGCCGGATTGAAATGCGCGCCCGAAATTTCTGCAAACGTCGCAATCAGCACGTAGAGGATCGCGCCGGTTGCAAGAGAATTTGCGAGCAACGCAATCGCGACGTTGCCGCCCGACAGGCGCTCCCCCGCGATGCCCGACCCGATAACGGTCGCGGCCAGAAGCAGACTGCCGACAAATTCGGCGGCAACCGCGTGCCGGGTCACTCGACGCTCATCGCTTTTTGCGTGGCACCTTCGCTTTTTCCGATTTCCTTCAATTTCGATCGCAACGCGAGTTCGCTGAGACCTTTGATCGGTAGTGCTGCGAATAGCTCGATCCGGCGATAAAGCAGGCCGTAGGCTTGTTGAAACGCTCTCGCGACTTCCATCTCGCTTCCGCTGACCGCGGCGGGATCGGGTACGCCCCAATGTGCTGACATGGGCTTACCCGGCCATAGCGGACAGGTTTCGCCCGCTGCGTCGTCGCACACCGTGAATATGAAATCCATTTGCGGTGCGCCTCGTGCTGCAAACTCGCTCCACGATTTCGAGCGATAACCGGTGGTGTCGTAACCCAAACCATTCAGCAGCTTCAGCGTGTTCGGATTGGGCTCCCCTTTCGGCTGACTGCCCGCGCTGTAGGCTTGGAATTTTCCTTCGCCGATCCGGTTCATGATCGCTTCGCCGATGATCGAACGGGCGGAGTTACCGGTGCAGAGAAATAGAACGTTGAATGTTTCAGACATGGGCTTATTCCTAAGCGGCGCTCTTGCAGCCGCACCCTGTTTTACTGACTGCCTTTGCTTGCTCGTCCCTCGCGCAACACGCGTTGGCATCCACCAACGCCGGACCGCCACCGCAGTCGGCACTCGTGCCTGCGAGCGGACGAGAACACACACCCGTTTCCGGCAAAATGAGATTCACCTGATCGGCTGCGACTGCGTCCCCGGCAATCGCTGCGACTACCGAGCGACATTGCTCGTAACCCGTGACCATCAGGAAGTTCGGTGCGCGGCCATAACTTTTGATGCCTATTGTGTAGAACCCCGGCTCGGGGTGCGAAAGTTCGCGGTGGCCGTGAGGACGAACGGTGCCGCATGAATGCAGGTTCGGATCGATCAGCGGCCCCAAAGCCCGAGCGCATTCAAACGCGGGATCGAGTTCAACGCGGATTTCGCGAACGAATGAAAGATCGGGCCGCTGCCCGGTTGCCACGACGACACGATCGAAAGAAAAGTGATTGCCGTTCTCTGTCGCAATTTCCAACGCCCCCGCTTTGCTCTCGACGCGCGTTACAGCCATCGAGGCAATGTGCTTCACCGCACCTGACGAAACGAGCGATTGCAACAAAGCGCCGAGCGCGCCGCGCTCTGCTAACTTGTCGGCAGCGCCGCCGCCGTAAACTCTCGTAAGCGTGCCGGAGCGCGTGCCCCATGTAATCGAGGTTGTGGGTTGCGTTTCTCGTAGCTTCACGAGGTCCGCGATTACGTTCGCGGCAGAATGCCCCGCGCCCACGACGAGCACGCGCTTGCCTGCGTATTCATTCAAGTCTTTGCCGAGCACATCGGGGATACCATAGGCGATCCCTCGCGCGTCGCGTTCACCTGGAGCATAGGTGCCATTGGCACCTAACGGATTCTGTTTCGTCCACGTTCCCGACGCATCGATGACTGCGCTGCCTAAATGCCGAACCTCGTAGCCTCGCGCATTGGCTGCCGTAACGACGAACGGGGCGTTGGCGCGCCCATTCGTTTTCATCTTGTCCAGGCCGACCCGCGAGATATTCGTGACGCGCGAATCGAAACGCAGTGCCTCCGCGATTGCTGGCACACGCGAGAGCGGATCAAGATAGTCGCGCAACAGCTGCGCACCGGTCGGGTAAGCTTCTGCGTTTGGCTGCGCCCAACCTTCGGCGGCGAGTAACTCCACCGCTGCGTCGTCGATATTGAACTTCCATGGCGAAAACAGTCGGACTTGCTGCCAATTGCTCACGTTCGCGGCGATCGTATTGCCCGCTTCGAGAACCAACACAGGACGCTTTCGCTTTATCAAGTGAGCCGCGGCAGCGAGGCCAACGGGCCCCGCTCCGATAACAATTACCGGCAAGCGATCAATCGTATTCATCACGCCCTCGCTCTTGCTTTCGTACGCTTGGTTTTCGGCGCGCAAGCATCGGGGGCGCAATCCGTCGATCCCTTGCAGCAATTTTCGGTGAGATAGCCGAGAAGGTCATTCATGGTGTCGAAGCGCGCAGCGTAGATAAGGGAGCGGCCATCGCGTCGGACGCGTCACGAGCGCAGCATGACGCAAACGATCGAAATGAAATGAAAGTGTGTTCGGCGCAAGTTTCAGGCGCTCCGCGATCTCGCCCGCAGCAAGGCCATTTGGTCCGGCCTGAACAAGCAAGCGGTAAGCATCGAGCCGATTGTCCTGGGCGAGCGCAGCCAAAGCAGCGATGGCATCAATCTTTTCCATATTTCAACGATTATTGAAATATAGGGCAAGAGTCAAGTGCGCTGGTCGTAGATTTTCGCATCGCGCTATGCTCGTGACGATGCAGCTCTATTCCTTCTTTCGCTCGACCGCGAGCTACCGGGTGCGGATCGCGCTCGCGCTCAAGGGTCTCTCTTATCAAACCATCGGCATCCATTTGCCGAAGGGAAAGCAGAGCGACGCGCCATTCGTTTCCATCAATCCGCAGTCGCGCGTGCCGGCACTCAAGCTCGATAGCGGCGAAGTGCTGGTGCAGTCGCTCGCGATCCTCGACTATCTCGACGAGATCCATCCAGAGCCGCCGTTCCTGCCGCGCGAGCCGGTGGAGCGGGCGCGCGTGCGCGCGGTAGCGCACGTGATCGCAAGCGACATCCACCCGCTCGGCAATCTCGGCCCGCGCAATTATCTCGAGAAGAAGCTCGGCTTGGGAGCGGAAGTCGCCGAAGACTGGATCCGCCACTGGATTGTGGACGGCTTCAACGCGATCGAGCGCTGGATCAAGCCGGGGCCATTTGCATTTGGTGCACAACCGACGCTTGCCGATATCTGCCTCGTGCCGCAGGTCTTCAGCGCAAAGCGCTTCAAAACCGATCTTTCGAAGTTCCCGAAGATCGCCGCCGCCGACGAGGCGGCCCGTGCGCACCCGGCTTTTGCGGCCGCGGCGCCTGAGAATCAGCCCGACGCGGAATAGCACCGGGCTCGCCACCATCATTCTGTCACGTTATTCTGTGCTTTAGCGGCGAATCCACAATCAAAGCGGCTCGATTCATGGCTCCGAAGCGGCGATACGGCCTGGTGATCGCGACCCTCGTTGCCCTTGTGGGCGCGGCGGCGGCGCAGCCTTTGCCGCCGGCCAATATTCCGAACTCGGCGCCGCCTCCGCCGCCCTCGCAGCAGCAGCAGCCGCAACGTACGCAGCAATTCCCGCCCTCGACCAATGCGAGCCCGGTCTGCGCGCGTCTTGAGTCCGCGCTTGCCGACCTCAACCGCAACACCACTGGCGGCAATCCGGACGCTGCCGCCCGCTACGAGGATGCGATACAGCGTCAACGTCAAGAGCTCGATCAAGCGATAGGCACTTCGCGCCGTCTCGGATGCGAACGCCGTGGCTTCTTCATCTTCGGCGGCAACCAGCGTCCCGAACAATGCAACACGCTCGATCCGCAAATCGACCGCATGCGCGCGAACCTCGACCGCATGACCGCGGAACTCGCGCAGGTGCGCGGCGGCAGCAACGACGGAAACTACACGCGCGATCTACAGCGCCGGCAGGTTCTCGCTTCGCTGAGCCAGAATAATTGCGGCCCGCAATATCGCAACGTGAACACGACGCCGACGCAACGGCCGCGCGGCTTCCTCGACCAGCTATTCGGCAATAACGACGAAAGTCCCGGATGTGAGCCCGAACGCGATGCCGGACGGCGCGGCCTCCCGCACCGTCTGCGTGCGCATGTGCGACGGCTTCTTCTTCCCGATCAGTTTTGCGACCGTGCAGTCGCGTTTCGCGCGAAGACGAAGCGCTCTGCAAACGCCAGTGCCCGGCCGCCGAAGTCTCGCTCTATACCTACGGCAATCCCGGTCAGGATATTCAGCAGGCCATCTCGCTTTCCGGCCAGCTTTACTCCTCGTCGCCGAACGCATTCAAATACCGCACCGAGTTCAATCCAGGCTGCTCCTGCCGTGGGCCCGGTCAAAGCTGGTCCGATGCACTCGGCCAGGATCAAACGATCTCAGCGTGGCGACATCATCGTGACCGAGCAGCGCTCGAAGCAATTGTCGCAGCCGCAAATCGCGCCGATGTCGCCTAAGCAGAAGAATGCGCCGCAGTCATTCGGTCCGAACGCGGTGCCGAGCCCGAACCTGTTCGACACACCGCCGACGCAGCAGACCGAGCAGCCGGCGCCGACCAAGAACGACGGCAAGCGCCGCGTGCGTGTGGTCGGACCGCAGTTTTATCCGGTTCCGGTAGTTCGTTAGGCGGCCTCACCCCGCAGCCGCGCGGACGCGCGGGCGCGGCCGATGAAAGGCAAAAGGGCCCGCAATTCCGGGCCGTTTTCGCGGCCGGTGAGCGCCACGCGAAGCGGATGAAATAGCTCGCGGCCTTTGCGATCGGCCGCAGGCTTGATCGCAGCAAGCCAATCGTCCCAAACTTTTTCGCCCCACGGCTCAGCAGGCAGCAGCGTTTCAGCAAGCTTGCAGAACTCGAAGTCGGCGTCAGCAATCACCGGCGCAAGCGGGGCCATTGCCACATCCCACCAGAGTTTTGCGTCGGATAATTTCGTGAGATTCCCGCGCACCGCGAGCCAGAATTTCTCGCCGCCGCCGATCTCGAGCGCTTTCAAGCGCTCCGCGACCGAGGCAAAAGAAGCACCGTGCAATAGTTTCGCAGTCAGTCCATCGAGCTCCGCAGGATCGAAGCGCGCGGGCCCATGCGAAATTTTTTTGAAATCGATTTTAGCGGCGAGTGCATCGAAACTTTCAGCGGGCTCGATTGCAAACGAAGTACCGATCAAAACGGCAGCCGAGGCAATCGCGAGCGCTTCGTTCCCGGCTTCGCGCAACGACTGTAACGAAAGCGAGCCGAGCCGCTTTGAAAGCCCCTCGCCGCCCGGCAGTGTCAGCAAGATTGTGATGCGCAAATACCGGCGCCTTGCCGCCGAGTGCTGCGAACATGTCGAGCTGCGTCGCAGTATTCGTGATGTGGTCTTCGCCACGGATGACGTGCGTCACGTCCATGTCGATATCGTCAATGACCGACGCCATCGAATAAAGCCAGGTGCCGTCCGCCCGCAGACACGACCGGATCGGACAGCGTCGCGGTATCGATCGAGATTTCGCCGCGTACGAGGTCGTCCCATTTTACCGCGCGATGATCGAGCTTGAAACGCCAATAGGGTTTGCGGCCTTCGGCTTCGGACTTTGCGCGGTCTTCCGCGGAGAGACTGAGCGCCGCGCGGTCGTAAATCGGCGGCATGCCGCGGCCGAGCTGCCGGCGGCGTTTGCGCTCGAGTTCGTCTTCGGTCTCGTAACAGGCATAGACCCTGCCCGCGTCGCGCAGCTTTGCGAGCGCCGCCTCGTAGCGGGCGAGCGCGGTCCGACTGCTTTTCGATCCGGTTCGGCGGAATGCCGAGCCAGGCGAGATCCACCTTGATTGCCTCCGCAAAACGCTCCTCGGCGCGCGCGTGATCGGTGTCGTCGAGTCGTAGAATGAAACTGCCGCCTTCACGCTTGGCGTAGAGCGCGTTCAGGAGCGCGGTCCGCGCATTGCCGATATGGATCAGGCCGGTCGGCGACGGCGCAAAACGGACGACGGGACCGGGCATTCAGAGGGCTTTCATCGGGCGACTCAGGGAGCGCTGAAAGCCTTAGCGCGATGTTTGCGGCCTCCGCCACCGCCGGCAGCCAAGTGCCTTGGAAATCGGCGAAAACTGCTCAGGGAAGCTTCTACAACTTTAGAGAGTGTTATTAATTGGATTAACCTATGCGTTATATTTACACGCTAGGGTAGCGCTCCCAGCAACATGCTTCTCGTGAGTGCAGACCATGCCTGAGCAACCTCCAGCGGATCGACTTCCGCTCTCGGCCCAGCCTTGGCGGACCCCGACATGGCGTTTTCTGCGGCGCAAGCTGCCTCGCTGGCTACGCGACCGCTCAGGGGTCGCCGCCATCGAGTTTGCCATTGTCGGGCCGCTCTTTTTCATGGTGCTGCTCGGCGTCCTGATCTTCGCGATCTATTTCGGCACCGTGCATTCGGTGCAGCAGATCGCGGCGGAAGCCGCGCGCGCGACCGTGCAAGGGCTCACCGAAACCGAGCGCAACGAGCTCGCGCAGAACCACGTCAAGAGCATCGTCGCGCAATATCCGCTGATTGGACCCGAATTACGTCACCGTTCTGGCCGCGACCTCGCCGAACGACGCCAATCTCTTCAATGTTTCCATCAGCTACGACGCCTCGCGCTCCATCGTGTTTGCATTCGAAGGCTTGATCCCCATGCCTCCGAAAACGATCGCGCGCAGTGCCGTGGTCCGGCGGGGCGGTTACTGACAATGCCCCGCCGGCTCTCTTTCCGCAGCATTGCTGCGCGACGAGCGCGGCAGCATCGCCATCATAGGTGCGGCGTTTGCGATCTGCGGCGTCGGCGCGCTCGCAATCGGCGTCGATGTCGCTTCCGTCTATGTCGAACGACGCAAGGCGCAAGGTGCGGTCGATCTCGCCGCGATCGCGGCTGCGCGCGATCCCGGACAAGGCGCTGCAGGCGGCCACCGCGACCGTGACCGACAACGGCGTGTACGACGTGCGCAACATCCGGATCACCAAAGGCGCCTATACTCGCGAACCCGGCGATTCCCGCCAACCTGCGTTTCGTGGCGAACGCGACGCCAGCGAACGCCGTAATGGTCGAACTCGACAGCAAGGCGCCAGCCTATTTCGGCAAAGGCTTTCTACCGAACGGCTCCTTCGATGTCGACAACGCGCGCGACCGCGGTTTCGACCGCGCAGGCAGCCTTCACCATCGGCTCGCGGCTGTTGTCGCTCGACGGCGGTATTTTGAATGCACTGCTTGGCGGATTGCTCGGCGGCAATGTCTCGCTGACCGTGATGGATTACAACGCGCTCGCCGGATACAACGTCGATCTCTTCAAGTTCTCGAATGCGCTCGGCACCTCCGTGGTCGGTCAGGCCGGCACCTACGAGCAACTTGCGGCGATACGAAGGTTTCGGTCGGGCAAATTCTCGACACGATGATCAATGTCGCGCGCGACAATAACGGCGGCGCGCAGGTCGATTTCGCGCTCAAGGCGATGAAGAACCAATCGAACGCGAACGGTGCGCAGTTGCTACGTGAACAAGCTGTTCGATTTCGGCCAGAGCAATTCGCTCAGCCTGGGCCAGGGTGCGGCCGCGCTGCAACGCAAAGGCTTCCGCGCTTTCCATCATTCAGGCCGCGGCCGAAGTCGCGAACGGCACCAATCAGGTCGATATTTCTGCAGCGCTTTCTGTGCCCGGTCTGCTTTCGACGCACGCTCGGCATCACGATCGGCGAGCGGCCGCAGTCGTCGCCGTGGATTCGCTTCGGCGAAAAAGGGGTTGAGGTTTATACCGCGCAGACGCGCGTGCGCCTGATCGCAGAAGTCGGCGGCTCGGGCCTCCTGCTCGGCGTCCGCCTGCGGCTTCCGGTCTATATCGACATCGCCGCCGCGCGCGCGCGGCTCGCGGATATAAGCTGTGGCGCCAATCCGGTGAACGATATGCGCGTCACGCTAGCGGTGCGGCCATCGCTTGTGAACGCCTGGATCGCAGAGCCTGCAACCCTTTCGGGCTGGAAGACGCTCGGCAGCCCGCCGAACATGGTCAATGCGAGCATCGCGAATGCGCTCCTCGTGACCGCGACCGGAAAAGCAAACGCAGAAATCACGAACATGAACGATACCAATGTCGTGTTCCGCTACGCCGATATTACGAGCCTCACGCCGAAGAACGTGAAGACCACCGATTTCACGCAGTCGCTGACCGCATCGCTCCTGAGCAGCTTAACGCTGAATGTTTCGGTCGGACCGCTCTCGCTGCTGACGCCGGCCGATACTCGGCCCGTTGATCAAAACGCTGCTTCAGCCGGTGACGAAGACGGTCGATGGCATCTTGAACAATGTGCTGAAAACGCTCGGCATCGGGCTTGGCGAAGCGGATGTCTGGGTGAACGGTGTCCGCTGCGATGGTGCGGCGCTGGTGCGTTAAAAGTCGATCACTTCGCTTCGTCGCGCGCGACCGCGCCCTTGGCGAGCGCCTTGTCGGGCTGCGGCCGGCTTCTCGTGCCCGGATCGCGAAAGCGGTTGGTGATCGGATAGCGCCGATCGCGGCCGAAGTTTCGCAACGTCACCTTCACGCCGGGGGCTGCCTGACGGCGCTTGTATTCGGCGAGATCGAGCATTTTCGCGACCCGCATGACCGTGTCTTTGTCGAAACCGGCTTCGACGATCTGCGAGCAACGGATTCTTCGCGCTCGACCAGACGCTCCAAAATTCGCATCGAGCACATCGTAGGGCGGCAGCGTGTCCTGATCCTTCTGGTTTTCTTTCAGTTCCGCCGAAGGCGGCTTCGCTCAGAATATTCGCCGGGATCACTTCGCCGTCCGGTCCTTTTGCGTCCGCGGCTTCCAGCGGTTGCGGAGTGCCGCGATCCGAAACACTTCGGTCTTGTAGAGATCTTTCACCGGATTATAGCCGCCGTTCATGTCGCCATAGAGTGTCGCGTACCCCACCGACATTTCCGATTTATTGCCGGTCGTCACCACCATCGCGCCGAACTTGTTCGAGATCGACATCAGGATCGTGCCGCGTGCACGCGACTGGATATTTTCTTCCGTGGTGTCGCGGTTGGTGCCTTTGAACATGTCGGCAAGCGACGCCTGCAAACCTTCGACCGCGCCCGCGATCGGCACCACGTCATATCTCACGCCGAGCGCTTTCGCGCAGGCCGCGGCATCCTTGATCAATTCCTCGGACGTATATTGATAAGGCAGCATCACGCAGTGAACGCGTGAAGGGCCGAGCGCATCGACTGCCATCGCCGCACAGAGCGCGGAATCGATCCCGCCGGACAGGCCCAGCACCACGCCGGGAAATCCGTTCTTGTCGACATAGTCGCGAAGACCGAGCACGCAAGCCGCGTAATCGGCGGGGTCGCCTTCGATTTCGGGAATGATTGGCGCACCCTCGCAGCGCCACGCGCCGCTTTCGCGCGACCATTTCGTGACGACGACGCTTTCCTGAAACGACTGCAGCTGGAACGCGAGCGTCCGATCGGCGTGCAGCGCAAACGAACAGCCGTCGAACACCAGTTCGTCCTGCCCGCAAATTTGATTGACATAGACAAGCGGCAAGCCGGATTCGGTCACCCGCGCAACCGCAAGCGACAGCCGCACGTCCTGTTTGGTGCGGTCGTAGGGCGAGCCGTTCGGGACGATCAGAATTTCCGCGCCGGTTTCGGTCAGGCATTCGACGACATCGGGCTTCCAGATGTCTTCGCAAACGGGAGCGCCGATCCGAATGCCGCGAAAATTGATTGGCCCCGGCAGCGGGCCCGGCGCGAAGACGCGCTTCTCGTCGAACACGCCGTAGTTCGGCAGATCGACCTTGAAGCGCACCGCGGCGATCTTGCCCTGATCGAGCAGACAGACGGCGTTGTAGAGTTTGTCGTCTTCGAGCCACGGCGTCCCGAGCAGCATCGCCGGACCGCCGTCGGCGGTTTCGCGCGCCAGCGCCTCGACTGCCGAACGGCACGCCGACTGAAACGCAGGCTTCAGCACCAAGTCTTCAGGGGGGTAGCCGGCAATGAAAAGCTCCGGGTAAACCACGAGGTCAGCGCCTGCTGCGGCGCATTGCGCACGCGCGGCGCGGACCTTCGCGGCGTTGCCCGCGACATCGCCGAGCGTAGGGTTTAGCTGCGCAATTCCAAGCGCTAAGCGGTCTGGCGTGCTCATGTCATCGGTCTAACGCCGAGCGCGGGGCCCGGCAATGCTGGCTTCCGTCATGGCGCCGATGCGATAGAATGGCGAAAATCCAAGGGAGACGCGGCATGGCCAAGAAGAAACGGAAGTACCAGACGCAAAAAGAAGCCGGGATCATTCTGGCGATCTGCGGCGTCATTTCAGGCCTGCTTTCCGCCTATGTGACATGGTCCGGCTTCGAGCTTCTCGGCACCCCGATGCTGCCCGCCTTGTTCTTCGGCATCGTGGTGGCGCTCGGGATTTATTCCTGGGAAGCGCGGCACCCAATTCCGATGCTGATCGTATTCGTGGGCGTGGTGGTCGCCTGGTGGGCGGCCTATACAACCGCGCTCAGCCTTTACGACGAGAAGAATAAAATGGCGCTGATCTGGATCGGCGCGGTCTCCGGTTTTGTCGGCGCGGCACTCACCGCGGCGGCGCTCTGGATTGCAAGCGAAGACTTCCGCATGCGCGCGAACGTGATCAAGACATTAGTCTTCGGCACGATTGCCGGCACGCTGCTCTATTTCATCGAGAGCGGCGGCGTGATCCACGGCCTCTCACCGCTCTTCGTGATCTGGCAGGCGGGTATCGCGGGAATGATCGGCTACGCGCTCGCGTTCCGGCCACGGCCGGCTTAACTCCGATACCTCGAACCATAAGGCTTCATCCTTCGAGACGCGCTCCTTTGGAGCGCTCCTCAGGATGAGGGTCGTTAAAAGCCCGCGACTGCCGAGATGGGGCGCGCGCGCTCGACGCGCTCGCGCTTCAGGAGATCGGCCACCAGGAACGCCATCTCGATCGCCTGCTCCGCGTTAAGCCGCGGATCGCAATGCGTGTGATAGCGGTCCTTCAGATCCGTATCCGAAATCGCGCGCGCACCGCCGGTGCATTCGGTGACGTTCTGGCCGGTCATTTCGAGATGGATGCCGCCGGCATGCGTGCCTTCGGCTGCGTGTACGGCGAAGAACTCGCGCACTTCCTGCAGGATCAGTTCGAACGGGCGGGTTTTGTAGCCACCCGCGCTCACGGTGTTGCCGTGCATCGGATCGCAGGACCAGACAACCGTGCGGCCGTCGCGCTTCACCGCGCGGATCAGCCCCGGCAGATGTTCGCCGGCTTTGCCCGCGCCGAAACGCGCGATCAGCGTGATGCGGCCCGGCTCGCGTTCCGGATCGAGAGTTTCGAGGAGCTTCAGCAAACTCTCCGGCGTGCTCGACGGCCCGCACTTAATGCCGAGCGGATTTTTAATGCCGCGGCAGAATTCGACATGCGCATGATCGGGCTGACGCGTGCGGTCGCCGATCCAGACCATGTGGCCTGAAGTGTCGTACCAGTCGCCGGAAGTTGAATCGACGCGCGTCATCGCCTGCTCGAAGCCGAGGAGCAGCGCTTCGTGCGAGGTGTAAAAATCGGTCGTGCGCATTTCCGGATGAACTTCCGGGTCGATGCCGCAGGCGCGCATGAATTCGAGCGTCTCGGTGAGACGCGCCGCCAACGCTTCGTAGCGGCCCGACTGCGGGCTGTCTTTCACGAAGCCCAGCATCCATTGATGCGCGTTCGAAATATTCGCATAGCCGCCGGTCGCAAACGCGCGCAGCAGGTTCAGCGTTGCCGCCGACTGGCGATACGCTTCAAGCTGGCGCTTCGGATCGGGAATGCGCGCTTCCGAAGTGAATTCGGGGCCATTGATAATGTCGCCACGATAGCTCGGGAGTTCGACGCCGTTTACCTTTTCCGTGTTCGACGAGCGCGGCTTTGCGAACTGACCGGCGATACGGCCGACCTTCACGACCGGAGAAGCCGCGGCAAAGGTCAGCACCACCGCCATCTGTAGGAAGACGCGGAAAAAATCGCGGATATTGTCCGCGCGATGCTCGGCGAAACTCTCGGCGCAATCGCCGCCTTGGAGCAGAAAAGCGTCTCCGGATGCAACGGAGCCAAGCGCGCGCTTGAGCGCTCGCGCCTCGCCTGCAAAAACGAGCGGCGGAAAGTTCGCAAGCTGCTGTTCGACCTGCTGTAACGCCTTGGGGTCCGGATAATCCGGCACCTGAACGACCGGCTTGTTCCGCCAGGAATTCAGGGGTCCAACGCTCTTTCATCACGCTACTCCAACACTTAAGCCCAGTTCGGGGAGGCCGGGGTTATAGCGGGGGTCGCCGGACGATGCCAGTTTTCCGGTCGGGCCCGCATTTCAGGCTTCCACATTACGTCGCGCGCCGTAGCGTCGGCGTTAACGCACTTGAAGACGCCCTTTCCACGTGGAGAATGCGGCGCCATGAACACACCCATCCTTGAAAATCGCGCCGAGTTTGCCGCCGTCGACGGCTATCCGCTGGTCGGTACAATCTTCGAGCCGTCGGCGCCGTTTCGCGCGGTCGTACTGATCACTTCAGCGACCGCCGTGCCGCGCGGCTATTACGCAAAGTTCGCGCGCTATCTCGCCGAACAGGGTTTCAAGGTCATCACCTTCGATTATCGCGGGATCGGCGGTTCGCGACCGAAAGGCGGATCGCTCCGCGGCTTCAAAGCGAAAATGCGCGACTGGGCGGCACTCGATATCACGGCCGCGGTCGATTACGCCTCTAACCTCGCGAACGGAAAGCCGCTCCTTTATGTCGGCCACTCGTTCGGCGGCCAGGCACTCGGTCAATTGCCGAACAACCACAAAGTTAGCCGCGCGCTCTTTGCGGCGTCCCAGATCGGCTACTGGAAACTATTTCCTGCGCCGGAAAAATATCGTGTCTGGCTCATGCTCCGCGTACTCGGGCCGCTCGCGACAGCGATCTTCGGTTACGTTCCCGGCAAGCTCGGCATGGGCGAGGATTTGCCTAAAGGCGTTTTCATGGAATGGGCGGGCTGGTGCATGAAGCCGCGCTATCTCTATGACGACGAGACGTTAGAGGCGCGCAAGAATTTTCCGAACTACAAAGGCGCGCTCCGCGGCATCGGCATGTCGGACGACGACTGGGCGCCGCCGGTCGCGGTCGCAGGACTGCTCTCCGGCTACACCGGCACCAAGCCTGAGCACATCACCGTCACGCCGCAATCGGCGGGCGTGAAAAAGATCGGGCATTTCGGTTATTTCCGCGAGCAGTCGCGCGAGCCGCTCTGGCGCGAAGCGGCGGAGTGGTTGGGACGCAGCTAGCCGAGCTTCTTGATGATCGCGTTCGCGACTTCCGCGCCGCTGAGCACCGCGCCGCCGCAGGTCTGCGCAAACGGCCCCGCCACCGCTTCGCCTGCGAAATAGACTTTCTCGTTCAGCGGCCGCTTGATCATGGCGCGCGACGCGAAATGTCCAGGCAGTGCCGCGGAGTAAGCGCCGCGGACCCAAGGATTACGCGGCCACTGGGTAAAGTCCGCTTTGACGATGTGCTTGCTTGCGCTCGCGCCGAACACGCGGTTCAGCGACGACGATGCGAAATCGACGGCCGCGTCGCGGCCCTGCGCGGTCAAATTCCATGCGAAGTCGCCGCCGACAAAGCCGATCATCATCGGAAATTCGAACGGAAAGCAGATGAAATAGATGTCCTGCTTGCCGGGCTGCTCCAGCAGAATGTCTTCGAACGGCTTCAAGCCGAAACGCTCGCCGTCGAGCAGCAACGGAATTTTCGCAAGCAGCGCCATCGGCACCTGGTGGATCGCCGACTCCTTCCACTCCGGCAGCAGCGGATCCCATTTGATGTAGCCCGACTGCAACGCGCCGGTTGAGCAGGTCACGATCGCGGCTTTGGCGCTCACCGTGCCCTTATCGGTTTCGAGCTGCACGCCCTGCCCACCATAGCGGATCTGTTTCACCGGCGTTTCAAGCGACACCGGCACGCCCTCGCCGAATTTCGCGACGACCGCGCCGAAACCTTCCTTCACCAGATAGTTCGGCTCAAGCTCGGCCTGATCGTCATAGTCGCGGATCGAGAGATCTTCGAAATCGACCGCCATATCCATCGGACCCATCGCGGTCGCGGTCGCCTGCTCTTCCTTGCTGCGGATCGGACGCACGGTCGAAACCGCGCCGTCGCGCTTCTTCGCGGCCTTGGAATTTGCCTCGACGATCTCGTGCGTGATGCGCTTCACGCTCTTCGTCTGCGCGTCGGAGAACTTCTCGCGGCCGTACCAGACGTGATCGAGGCCGTCGTCATGCAGTTGCAGCGTGAAGCCGTGCTGCTTTGCGACCGGCAACATCGGGTTGCGGTCCGCGGAATGAATCCAGGCGCAGCCGCGGTCGAAGGCGATCCCCGGAAACGTCGTGGTGTCAGTATGGGCACGTCCACCGACACGATCGTCCGCTTCGAGAATGACAAATGTTTTCCCGGCGGCAGCCAGCGTGCGCGCAGCCGAAAGGCCGGCCGGGCCCGCGCCGATGATCGCGACATCAGGATTGGTGGGAAGCGACTGCGCAAAGGAAATTTTCGCGGCCAACGGCGAGAACGCCGCGGCACCCAAACCGGCGATAAATTCGCGGCGCGACGGATTACGGAAATACATTCTGGGCCCCCTGCCCGAACTAGTTTTCTACTTTATTCTTCAGCGTGACCAACTCTTCGGCCGCGGTCGGATGCAACGCAATGGTATTGTCGAAGTCGCGCTTGGTCGCACCCATCTTCACTGCGATCGCCGCGATCTGCACGATTTCTGCCGCGGCTTCGCCCACGATATGGACCCCCAGCACGCGCTCGGTCTTCTGTTCGACCACAAGCTTCAATAACATCGCCGTGTCGCGGCCCGAGAGCGTCGCCTTCATCGGCTTGAAGCGCGTGCGATAGATATCGATCGCAACGCCGGCTGCGCGTGCGGCGACTTCGCTCATGCCGACAGTGCCGATTTCGGGTTCGGAGAAAACCGCGCTCGGTACGTTATGGTGATCGACGTTCCAGGGATTGCCAAAGAGTGTGTCGGCCACTGCATGGCCTTCACGGATCGCGATGGGCGTGAGCGAAATTCTCGCAGTGACGTCGCCGACCGCGTAGATCGACGGAACGCTAGAGCGCGAGGCCTCATCGACGGCGACTGCGCCCACTTGATTTAATTTCACGCCGGCCGTTTCGAGGCCGATGTTTTTCGTGTTCGGCGTGCGGCCGACCGCGAGCATGACCTGATCGGCTTCGATCTCGGCACCGTCAGTCAAGAATGCACAGCGGTGTGTCTTGTGCTGTTCGATCTTCTGAACGGTATCGTTCAGCCGGATATCGATGCCGCGGGCGACCATTTCGCTGCGAACATGCGCGCGGATGTCATCGTCGAAGCCGCGTAGGATTTCGTCGCCGCGATGGACGAGTGTCACCTTGCTGCCGAGGGCTGCGAACAGGCACGCAAACTCCAACGCGATATAGCCGCCGCCCTGAATCACGATACGGCGCGGCAATTCTTGCAGATGAAACGCCTCGTTCGAGGTGATCGCCAATTCCTTGCCCGGAATATCGAGCAGCGTCGGATGGCCGCCGGTCGCGACCAGGATATATTTTGCACGCAGGCGCGCGCCGCTTTTCAGGATGCGCACGGTGTTCGCGTCTTCGATGACGGCGCGCGAGTCGATGATCTCGCCGCCCGCGCCTTCAACGTTCTTGCGATAAGCCGCCTCGAGGCGGCCGATCTCGCGGTCCTTGTTCGCAATCAGCGTCGGCCAGTCGAATTTCGCGCCTTGAATAGTCCAGCCGAAGCCCGCGGCATCTTCGAATTCGTGCGCGAAGCGGCTTGCATAGACGAGGAGTTTCTTCGGCACGCAACCGCGGATCACGCAGGTGCCGCCCATGCGATATTCTTCGGCGATCGCCACTTTGGCGCCGTGGTTAGCCGCAATGCGCGAGGCCCGCACCCCGCCGGAGCCGCCGCCGATTACAAAGAGGTCGTAGTCGAAGTCCGCCAAGCTGCCCTCACAATTCGCACTAAGCGTTGTAGCCAGAAAAAAAGCCGGGCGGAACTCTATCCGCCCGGCTTCCTGTTCACGAAAACTTCAGACCCTTAGATGTTGTGGCCCTTTTTCTTCATTTCTTCTTTCAGGCGATTGATGAGCAGCTGCGATTGCTTACCGCTCCATTCCTGCACCTTGCCATAGGCATCCTGCAGCACGGCGCGATTTTCGGTCACAAGCTTCTTGCCGACCGGCGAATTATAGAAGGCGAGCATCTCCTTGAGTTCGGCCTCGGTGAATTTCGCGGCGAAGGCCTGCGCCACGATCGTGACGACTTCTTCCTCGCGCTTTTTGAATTCATCAATGAGACTCTGCATGACGCCGGAAATATCGCGCTGCAGATCAGGATTTTGCTGCGTGTAAGTCTCGTAGACTGTCTTAAAGACCTGCGGCAGCGCAGTTTCGAACGCTTTGCTCGCGCCGGAAATTTCAGCGACTTCGCGCGCGGCCTTCAGATGCGCGGCACTCGGTGCCTGCGCCTGCGCGGCGGCTGCAAAGCCGAACAAGGCAATAAGAAATGCGCCCGCCCGAAACGTGCGGAGTGTCAGGGAAATCATTGTTTCTCCTTCCCGTGAATAACTTTCAGACCGGCTCCACGATGCGGACACCCTCGCGACCAGCGAGGACCGCTCGACGAGCAAGCCCAATGAAGAGGCCGTGTTCCACGACACCGGGCACCTGCGCAAGCCCCAAGGCCAGCGCCCGCGCGTCCGGGATTCGACCGAAACCAGCGTCCAGGATGAGGTGTCCCTGATCCGTGACAAAAACATGGCCGTCCGGCTTTTTACGCAATTTCAGCTCGCCCATGCAGCCTGCTGCCTTGGCGACCCTTGCGATGGCCTGGCGGGTCGCTTCCAGCCCGAAATCGACCACTTCGATGGGAAGCGGAAAGCGGCCAAGCATCGCCACCGCCTTGCTTTCATCGGCAACCACGATCATTTCGCGCGACGCAGCTGCGACAATCTTCTCGCGGAGCAGCGCGCCGCCGCCGCCCTTGATCAGGGTTAATGCGGAATCGAGTTCGTCGGCGCCGTCGACGGTGAGATCGAGTTGCGGCGTTTGGTCCAATGTCGTGAGCGGCACGCCGAGCCGCTCCGCCTGCGCCTTGGTCGCTTCCGAAGTCGGCACGCCGATCACGTCGAGACCGGCGCGGACCTTCTCGGCAAGCAGTTCGACGAAGTGCGCCGCCGTCGAGCCGGTACCGAGACCGAGCTTCATGCCGGGCCTAACGAATTCCAGCGCGCGGCGGGCGGATTCGCGCTTCAGCGCATCGGCGTCCATGACGATCCTGTGTCGCGAGGCCAGTCCCCCGCGTTTTCGTGCCTCGCGCTCCTAACACGAGAGCCCGGGCACTCGCCACTTTGCCGGCTTTCGGGTACCTGTCTCCGCCATGCCCCGCCCGACGATTGCATTCGACCTCGACGGCACACTGGTCGATACCGCACCTGACCTGCTCGCCGCGCTCGATCACGCGCTCGAAACGGAGGGATTGAATCCTCCGGACGACCACGAATCGCGCAATTTCATCGGCGGTGGCGCCCGCGTGATGATCGAACGCGCGCTCGCGTTCAACCGCGTGCAATTCGGCAAGGAAAAAGTCGACGCCATGCTGCGGACGTTCCTCAGCCACTACGAGGACCACATCGCGGATCACTCGCGCCCCTTCCCGGGCGTCGACCACGCGCTCGAGCGGCTCGCGGCCGAAGGCGCGATTCTCGCCGTCTGCACCAACAAGATGGAGCGCTACGCGGTGAAGCTGCTTGACGCGTTAGCGCTGACGCAGCACTTCGCCTTCATCGCGGGCAGCGACACGTTTGCCTATAAGAAGCCCGACCCGCGGCATCTGACCGACACGATCGAGCGCGCCGGCGGCGACGCCGAGAACGCGGTCTTGATCGGCGATTCCGAGACCGATGTGATCACGGCGCGCGCCGCCGAAATTCCGGTGGTCGCAGTATCGTTTGGCTATACCGATATTCCGCCGGCCGCACTCGGCGCCGACACGCTGGTGCATAAATTCGAAGATGTGCCTGCGGCAGCGATGGCATTGCTCGCCCGGCGCCGCCTTGCTTGACACCCTATCGGGACGTTCCGTACATCCCGGCTTCGGGCGGGCGCGTAGCTCAGCGGTAGAGCACTCCCTTCACACGGGAGGGGTCACAGGTTCAATCCCTGTCGCGCCCACCATTAATTTCCGCGAAATCATTGCAGTAACAAAAACGCGGCGGAGTTTCCCCCGCCGCGCTCTGAAATTTCGCAGTAGCGCGCTTAGATCGACAGCTGCGTGATGAACTTCGTGTTGAGATAAGACTCGATCGCTTCCGAGCCGCCTTCCGAGCCGTAGCCGGAATCTTTCATGCCGCCGAACGGCACTTCTGGCAGCGCAAGCCCGTGATGATTGATCGACACCATGCCGCTTTCGAACGCGGAGCCGATCGCAGCCGCAGTCTTGGCCGAGCTTGTGTAAGCGTAAGCCGCGAGACCGAACGGCAGGCGGTTCGCCTCTTCGACCACGCTGTCGAATGACGAGAAAGACGAGATCGGGGACAACGGACCGAACGGCTCTTCGTTCATGATCCGCATGTCGTTGTTGATGTTGGTCAACACGGTCGGCTCGAAGAAGTAGCCCTTGTTGCCGATGCGCTTGCCGCCGGTTTCGATCTTGGCACCCTTGGAAACGGCATCAGACACGAACGACTCCATCGCATCGACGCGGCGCGTGTTCGCAAGCGGGCCCATGCGCGTATCCTTGTCGAGGCCGTCGCCGACTTTCAGCTTCTTGGTCGCATCCGTGTATTTCTGCACGAAGTCGCCATAGACCTTTTCGTGCACCAGGAAGCGCGTGGGCGCGACACAGACCTGGCCGGCGTTGCGGTGCTTGTTCGTGCTCAGCACCTTGACCGCGACATCGACATTCGCATCTTCGAACACGATCGCGGGCGCGTGACCGCCCAACTCCATCGTGATCCGCTTCATGTGCAGGCCCGCAAGCGACGCCAACTGTTTGCCGACAACGGTCGAGCCAGTGAACGTGATCTTGCGAATGGTCGGATGCGGAATGAGATAAGACGAAATCTCCGCCGGATTGCCATAGACGAGTTGCAGCACGCCCGCCGGAACACCGGCATCGATATAGGCCTGCACGAGTGCTGCACACGAGCCCGGTGTTTCTTCCGGGCCTTTCAAAATCATCGAGCAACCGGCCGCGAGCGCTGCCGAAACCTTACGGACCGCCTGGTTGATCGGAAAATTCCACGGCGTGAACGCCGCGACCGGACCGACCGGCTCTTTCACGACCAGCTGATAAATATTCTCGGCGCGCGCGGGGATGACGCGGCCATAGGTGCGGCGCGCTTCTTCAGCAAACCAATCCATGATGTCGCCGGCAAGCAGCGTCTCGCCCTTGGCTTCCATCAACGGCTTGCCCTGCTCCAGCGTCATGATTTTCGCGATGTCGTCGGCGCGCGAGCGGATGATGCCTGCTGCCTTCCGCAAGACTTGGTAGCGGTCGTAGGCGGAAACCTTGCGCCACGCCTTGAAGCCTTCGGCGGTCGCAGCCAGCGCCTTGTCGAGATCGGGCTTGGTCGCGTGCGCGAGCGTGCCGATTTTCTCGCCGGTGGCGGGATTCAAAATCGGTTCGCTCTTGCCTTCCGCGCCTTTGATCCACTCGCCGTTAATGTGCAGGGAAACGTCCGGATACATCGCTTTTCCAATCGCTGCTTGATCATAATTGATGAGATAGGCACGCGTTCGCGCGCCGCGGGGCGGACGCTAACACGCAAAAAGCGCGCGCTCTAGCGTTTAGCGTTGGGAGCCGGATAAACCCGTTTATAATTGGGCGCCGGAACCGCGGGTTTCGCGCTGGCGGCCGGGACAGCCGTGAGCAAGCTCCGCTTGGCGGGCTTTGAACCCCAGAAGTAGCGTTTGCTTTTCAAGCCGGGGCCCGAGTTCTCCACGGCCGCAGGGTCAGGATCGGCTTCGGCGCTGAGATCCAATTCCTGGACCACGCTCATCATCGCTTCCTGAATCTGCTTTTGATTTTCAGGGGTGGCTGCAGCCAACAGCCGCGAGCGCACCAGATTGGTCGCGCGAAGCAGCAGTTCCTTGAAGAGATTTTGCGGAATGTCGGTCCGCTGGCTCAGGCTTTCCGTCATGCTGTCGTCGCCGTCGGCGCGCTTGATGAGGGCTGCAAAACTCGCGCTCGAGAAACGCGCGCCTTCATTGCGTGCAAGCTTGTTCATCACGCGGCCGTCGCCACGGCCGACCAGTACGTCGGTCAGGTTTTCGCTAAGCGAGGCGCGACCGGAAATCGCAACCAGGTGCGCCTGGCTTTTGTGTTTTGCGATCTCGATCAGATCGTGTTCGGAAATGCGGGTCGATTGTTCGAGCACGGGGCCCGCCACCGAAATGTTGTCGTCTTCGGCAAAACACTTGATCAGGTTCAACGGTGCATTGCCGACCGGCGCGAGCTTCAAGCTCAATTGCGCGAGCACGCGCTCTTCGATGCGGTGCGCAAGATGAGTCAGAATGTCGTCGAAGACGCTAATTTGCTCTTCGTTCAGCCGGCTCGACTCGCTCAGAAAATGATCGGTGATACGGCGAAGCAACTGAACACGCCGCTCCGGCGCGCCGCTTTGCAGCGCGTCGTCCAGTTCGGCCATCAGGTTGAGTGTGAATTTCATCGGCACCGGTAACAAGTGCGACCGTATCGTCGCGTCTTACCGGCCCAGCGCTAAGAATCGCTTAATCTGTTGGGTTACCGACATACAAAGATAAATGCGAAGATCAAACCTACTCTGACGGCGGCGTGCCGTGGGTGTGAAAACTCTCGATCGTTTTGAGCCCCCAGGCTTGACCTTTCTTCCGTTCGGCCTCCGTCCAGGTCACGGTCTTCCAATCCGGATCGAGAATTAACCGTGCGCCTGCGTTCGCGACCTCTACGCGATTACCGGCAGGCTCATAGACATAAAGAAAGAAGGTCTGCTGGATCGCGTGCTTGTGCGGTCCGGTCTCGATGAAGACACCGTTTTCGAGAAAGACGTCGGCGGCGCGCAGCACCGCTTCGCGCTGATCGACCGCATAAGTAATGTGATGGAAACGGCCGCGCGCCTTGGTGTGGTCGCGCGTATAGGCGACGTCATAGCTCTTGTTGTTCACGGTAAACCAGCAGCCGCCATACGAGCCGTCGCTGAGCTGAATTTCTTCGGTCACGCGGCTGCCGAGCGCTCTCGGAATGAAGTCGCGGATCACGGCGACATCTTGCGCCAGGAGATTAAAGTGATCGAGCCGACGGACGCCGACACCACGGCCGTGAAAACGCTGCGCCTGATTTTTCAGCGCGGGCTTTTCGGTTTCGGGCGCCTGATATTTCTTCGTATCGAAATAGATTTCGAACACATGGCCGTCGGGGTCATTAAACCGATACGACTTGCCGTGACCGAGATCGCCTTCGGTCCAGCCGATGCCGCAACCCATTTCTTCGATCGCGGCAACGCGGCGCGCGAGCGCCTGTGGGCTTGCGGCGCGATAGCCGACATGGGCGATTCCGGTCGACTTTGACGCGGTCAGTTTCAGCGAATGAAATTCGTAATCATCGAAAGCGCGGAGATAAACGCTGTCGCCTTCGCGGCCGCTTTCGGTGAGGCCGAGAATATTGACGAAGAAGTCGAGGCTCGCTTCAGGCTTGTTCGTGAGCACCTCGAGATGACCGAGATGCGCGATGTCATAGATCGGCTCGTTCTGCATTTTATTTCTCGTTCTTCCGCGCATCCAAGCTGTCGATATATTTCAATCCGGCTTTTTCCAGCCCTTCGCGCATTTTATACATGTCGAGCCCGAGCTCGCCCTTACCGAGGCGCGCGCGCTTTTCGTCTTCGTTGGCAAGGCGCACCTGCGCCGCCTTCAAAACCGTTTCGGCGGACGCGCGCGGCACGAACACCACGCCATCTTCGTCGGCAACCACGACATCGCCAGGATTGACCGCAGCACCCGCACACACGACCGGCACGTTCACGGCACCAAGCGTCGCCTTCACCGTGCCTTTGGCCGAGATCGCGCGCGACCAGACCGGGAATTTCATTTCGCGCAGCGCGCGAATATCGCGGCAGCCGGCATCGATGATGAGACCGGTGACGCCGCGGGCTTTCAGCGAAGTCGCGAGTAATTCGCCGAACATGCCGTCTTCGTTGTCGGTGGTGACAGCCACCACCATCATGTCGCCAGGCTGGCATTGCTCGGCCGCGACATGGATCATCCAGTTGTCGCCGGGTTGTGCGAGCACCGTGATCGCGGAGCCCGAAGCCTCTGCGCCCTCCCAGATCGGACGCATGTAATTCTTGGCTAACCCCACGCGACCCATCGCTTCGTGCACGGTCGAAACGCCGAGCTTTCCGAGAGCCACGACCGTTTCCTTGGTGGCGCGCGTAACGTTACGAACAACAACCGGTTGAAAGCTCACGACAGCGTCTCCACGACATCGGGGAACAGGCGTTGATAGGCCTCGCCATAGGTCATCGGCTTTCCGGAATTGCGCCCGCCCTGCATGCCGCGGTTGAGCGCGACGCGCGTGTAATATTCCCAGAGATGCTTTTGCGCTGCGAGCACCTCGAACGCCTTCTTCTTCCGCTCCCAGACCGAGTCGATATTCAAAATGACATTCGGCTTGAAATTGCACATTTCCGGCTGGTGCGGCTCGAACAGAAATACCGGCGGCGCCGCATAAGCGCGTGACGGATCGGGCTTGTGACCGGCCGCCTGTGCCACGATCCGCGCTTCCTGCGCGAAGCGCGTCGCTTCCGGATGATCGACGTTATACGGATCTTCAAGCGAGTGCGTCAGCACGAACGACGGCGCGTGTTCGCGGAAAATATCGATCGCACGATCCATCATCTTATCGTTCAACCGCAGCGGATAATCGCCCGCGTCGAAATACTCGATTTCCGCGCCCAGAATTTCGGCCGCACGCGCCGCTTCGTCCTTGCGCTGCGCTTTAACGTCATCGAGCTTCACTCCCGCCTGTTTCCACGCGAACTGGCTTTCGCCGCGCTCGCCGAAGGAAAGGCAAAGAATTTTGACGCGATAGCCCTTGTCGGCGTGGAGCGCGATCGCGCCGCCCGCGCGCCAGACGAAATCGCCAGGATGGGCGGTCACCACGAGCGCGGTTTTTCCTGAACTTGCCATTCGTTTCCCTGTTTATTCCGCAGCTTGCTTCGAAGCCGCGAGCGCGCTGACACGCGCGAAAGTTTTTCCTTCAAAGAGTTTCCGTGCCGTGCGCAAAAGCCCGGCGCGCTCAACAACTGGTTTTTCTACTGTGCCGCCGACGGTAAGATTGACAGTAAATTCGCCAGTCGGATGTTCCACCGAAATTGCCTTGTCGCGGCCCGAGGGAACGCGCGCGATTCCTTCCGCGACCGAACCCGGCAACACGCAGGCGGTGGCTATCGTTACCGCAGCAAAGACGCCGATCGATGCGTGGCATTCATGTGGAATGAAGGAACGCGTCGCGACATGACCGCCTTCGCGCGCCTTTGCTAACAGGATCATTTTCGGCACGACCTTGTTGGTTACATCGCCGAGGTTCATCAACTTGCCCGCAGGCAGGCGGATTTCTTCCAGCCGTTTTTTCAGCGCGGCGTCTTTATCAAGTTGATCGCGCGGCTCGTAGCCGGTTTTGCCGACGTCGGCTGCGCGGAGCACAACGACCGGCATGCCGTTGTCGATCAGTGTCACGTCGATGCCGGCAACCCTGTCCCGCACATTTCCTGTCGGCAGCAGCGCGCCGCAGACCGATCCTTCCGCGTCGAGAAAATTAATAATCACGGGCGCCGCAGTGCCCGGCACGCCATCAATGCGAGCATCGCCCTCGTAATTGACGACCCCACCCGGCGTTTCAATCAGAAGCTCAGCGATCGTGCCGGTGTTGACCGTGCGCACCCGGACCGGGGTCACGTCTTTCTTGGCTTCGATCAGACCGCGCTCGATCGCAAAGGGTGCCACGCCCGCGAGAATGTTTCCGCAGTTCGGTGTCGTATCGACCATCGGCTTGTCGATGCCGACCTGGCAGAACAGAAAATCGATATCGCAATCCTTGTCCTTCGAGCGCGAAACGATTGCGACCTTGCTGGTCAGCGGATGCGCGCCGCCAATGCCATCGACCTGGCGCGGATCGGGCGAACCCATCACCGACAGCAGAATAAGGTCGCGCTCGGAAACATCGGACGGCAGATCGTCGGCGAGAAAATAGGCGCCCTTCGAGGTGCCGCCCCGGAACATCATGCAATCGATGCCGCGATCACGCATGGCGTTTCGCGCCCCTCGCCTGCGCATTTGCGACCGCGCGCACGAGTTCGTCGTCAATGCCGAAATCGGCGACCATATTGGCCGCCTCAAACATTTCTTCGGAACGGCGGATACCGTGGGTCGCGACGCGCTCCTTCATGTCTTCGGCAAGCGCGCGCCAATCAATGCCCGGAAAGGTTTCGCCGAGACTTGCGTAGACATCTTCCGCAACACCCGCCTGCTCGGAGGCACGCGCACAATCGACCATCAGCGTCTCTAACCCTTTGACGATGATGCTGCGGCAGAGTTTGGTTGCCGAGGCAACGCCGATTTCCTGCGAGACCGGACGAATATTGAAGCCGAACGCGTTCAGCCGCTTCGCGGTTTCTTCGGCGCGCATGCCGCCCGCGAGAATCTGTACGCCGATACCCGGCTTCTTCACCGGCGCCATCACCGCGCCCTCGACGTAATCCGCGCCAGCTTCTTCAAGATGCTTGCTCGCGCGCTGCTTGGTCTGCGGCGCCGCCGAATTGACGTCGAAGAAAATCTGGCCGCGCTTCATGAAGCCGGCGGCTTCCTCCGCGACGCGCTCAGTGGCGGCAGCAGTCACGGCAGAGATAATGAGATCAGCGCCCGCGCAGGCAGATCGGGCGTCACTCTTCGTGGCAACATTCAACACGCGCGCCGCGCGTTCATAGCCATCCCGGGTCGAAGCGTTGTTTGCCAGAATATCGAAGGCCGAGAGCACGATCCCACCGTTGCCGCGCAAATCGCCCGCGAAGCGGCGGCCCACTTCGCCAAAACCGATCAGGGCTATGCGCAAGCTGTTACGGTCCATCGTCATTGGCCGGAATATCTGCCGCCTTCCCGCACGAAGCAATTGTATTATAGCGAGAATCCTCGGCCCGAGCCGCGTCCTTCATGAAGCTGTCAGCGGGAAATGCTGCACTCGCACAGGCCGATTTGCACGTCGGTACGGCTTCCGAATATATGACTGCAACCGGCGGCGATGACCGGACGACATGAGGAGAGACGATGCGACTGAAATTGATTGCACTCGCAGCACTTACATTTAGCGTCTTCGCGATGCCTGCCATCGCGCAGGACATGCGCGACCCTGCCACCGGACAATGGATTTCGGGCCGCGGCAAGAACCAGAATAAGGCCGGCCCGCGCGGCGGCAGCCTGCTCTCGATCTTCGGCGGCTCGACGTCAATCGATTCGAAATACGCTGCGGGCAGCATCGTGATCGTGACCAAGCAGCGCAAACTCTACTTCGTGGACTCTCCCGGCAACGCCATCGAATATAATATCGGCGTTGGTCGCACCGGCTTCACATGGTCAGGTACGCATAAAGTGTCGGCCAAGAAAGAATGGCCGACCTGGACTCCGCCCGAGCAAATGCATGCTCGGCAAAAGGGTCTACCAAAGCAAATGCCCGGCGGACCAAACAACCCGCTCGGCGCGCGCGCGATCTATCTCGGCTCCACGCTTTATCGCATCCACGGCTCGAACGATCCGGATTCGATCGGCGAAGCGGATTCTTCCGGCTGCTTCCGTATGCATAATGACGACGTGATCGATCTGTACGGGCGCGTTGCAATTGGTGCCGCCGTCCACGTGATCAATTAATCACAGCGACATGCAAGTAAAAAGGCCGGCGGAAGCCGGCCTTTTTTGTTCAATGCACGTGTTTCTTCGACGGCGCGGCGCTGTCGCGCGACATGCTCTTGGCTTCGAGTTCTTCAAGATAGCGCGCAAAACGTTTGGCATGATCGCGGCCGAGTTCGTGGAGATAGTCCCACGAATAAATCCCGGTCGAATGCAGGTCGTCGAACACAAGCCGTACGGCATAATTGCCAACGGGATTCACTTCGAGAATCTTCACGTTGCGCTTGCCCGGAACGGTCTTGCGCTCGTCGGGGTTATGTCCCTGCACTTCGGCGCTCGGGCTTTCCACGCGCAGATACTCGGCGGAGAGCGTAAAATTAGCTCCGTCGTCGAAGGCGACCACAATCGCGCTGCGATCCTTCTGCACACGGATTTCAGTCGGCCAGGGCGATTTTTGTTCAGTCATTGTCCGGTTCCAGAGAGCGGCACACTAGCGGCGTCCTGCGCTCAGGCAAGCCATGCGGCAGCGTGCCTTTACCTGACAGGTTTTCTTGGCCAAAGTCCCTTGGAATTCGCGAGCAAGACCCAAAATGATAAGAAACCTCGTGAAATAAGCAAACGATGAACGATTTTCGTCCGATTCCAGCTTCCGGAACCACGCCTGCGCTGGTCGACCCGTTCGGCCGGCACATCAGCTATTTGCGGGTCTCGGTCACGGATCGCTGCGACTTCCGCTGCGTCTACTGCATGTCGGAGCACATGACCTTCCTGCCGAAGCCGGATTTGCTGACGCTTGAGGAACTGGACCGGCTTTGCAGCGCATTTGTTTCGCGCGGCGTCGAGAAGCTTCGCATCACCGGCGGCGAGCCTCTGGTACGCCGGGACATCATGACGCTGTTTCGCTCGCTCTCGCGCCATCTGGACAATGGCGCGCTGAAAGAACTCACGCTCACCACCAACGGTTCACAGCTCGCGCGTTTTGCGACCGAGCTTGCCGCCTGCGGCGTGAAACGCATCAACGTTTCGCTCGACACGCTCGACGCCACAAAGTTCAAGGCGCTGACGCGCTGGGGCGACCTCAACAAAGTGCTTGCCGGCATCGACGCGGCACAGGCCGCGGGTCTGCAGATCAAGATCAATGCGGTTGCGCTCCGCGGCGACAACGAAGACGAAATTCCCTCGCTGATGGAATGGGCGCATGGGCGCGGAATGGATCTCGCGCTGATCGAAGTAATGCCCTTGGGCGATGTCGGCACCGAGCGGGTCGATCAATATCTTCCGCTTTCGCTCGTGCGCGCGAAACTCGCCGAGCGCTACACGCTCGAAGACATCGATTATCGCACCGGCGGTCCGGCGCGTTACGTTTCGGTCAAGGAAACCAGCGGCCGTCTCGGCTTTATCACGCCGCTTACGCATAATTTCTGCGAGGGCTGCAACCGTGTGCGGCTCACCTGCACTGGCACGCTTTATATGTGTCTCGGCCAGGAAGATGCCGCCGACTTGCGCGCACCGCTCCGTGCATCGACATCGAACGATCTACTTTTCACGGCGATGGACGGTGCGATCGCGCGCAAACCAAAAGGCCATGACTTCGTCATCGACCGGCGCACCAAACAACCTGCCGTCGGCCGTCACATGAGCCACACTGGCGGCTAAGCCGCAGTCCGCTCGTAAAGCCCGTAGTGAATCCCGCACCCGCCGCAAAGACATCCGCAAATCTGCGGAGCATTTTTTATATGATGCTCGCGTCGTGCTCGTTCGCGGCAAACGACATCAGCACCAAGGTCGCGGTTCAATATCTGCCGACGCCGGAGATCATGGCAATCCGCGGTGCATTCGCGGCCGTGTTTGCGCTTGTACTCGTGATCGCCGTGCATGGTGCAGCGAGCTTGCGAAAGATCACAAACCGGCATGTCATTCAGCGCAGCGTGTTTGAAGCCATGATCGGACCGATCCTGATCACGTTGTACGCGTTTCTGCCGATTGCAACGGTCACCGCGGTGATGCAGGTCGGACCGTTTTTCGGCATGATCGCGGGCATCTGGCTGTTTCGTGAATCCGTCGGCTGGCGGCGCTGGGCCGCAGCCTTGGTCGCGTTCTTCGGCGTCATGCTGGTCATCAAACCGGGAGGCGCCGGGTTTCAGCCGCTTGCACTCCTGGTTCTGCTGGTCGCTGTCATGACGGTGATGCGCGATATCCAGTCCCGAAAAATCGGCGATGCCGCCCCACCCTTCATCGTGTCGCTTGCGACCTCGATCACGGGCATGGTGCTCGCGTTCATTCTAGCGCCCATCATGCTGCCGTTCGGAATGCGCGCCTGGGGCGCGTGGGTGTGGCCGGATGCATTTTCGCTCGCGGTGGTGATCGCCGCGTCTGTCTTTCTGGTGATTGCGCATACGTTCGCTTTTCTCGCATTCCGCACCGGCGACATGGCGGTCATCTCACCGTTTAGGTATTTCTATCTTCTGTTCGCAGTGGTCGGCGGCGTCTTCGTCTTCGCCGAATATCCCGACTGGATTTCGCTCGCTGGTATGGCGCTGGTGGTTGGCGGCGGTCTCTATCTTCTTCATCGCGAACGGTTGCGCTCACGAAACGCAGCAGCAGCGGCAACCGCCCCGGTCGGACAGATGAAATCCGCTCACAGCGCGAACCGCCGCGGCATGACCTTCATGGTCGTCGCGATGGCGCTTTTCGCCGCAAACGACGCCGGAACCAAATATGCCGCTGCCACCCTTCCCGTCTCGGAAGTCATGGTACTGCGCGGCGCATTTGCGATTGTGTTTCTCATCGCGATCCTCGCCTGGCGCGGCGAGCTCAAAGACACACCGAAAATGTTCGATTGGCAGGTGAGCCTGCGCGGATTCGCGGAAGCCGTGACGGGTGTTCTTCTGATCTCCGCACTTGCGCTGATCCCGCTCGGCAATGTGATCACGATCATTCAACTCGTGCCGTTTCTGATGACGATGATTGCCGCGTTCTCGCTCGGCGAAGCCGTCGGCTGGCGGCGATGGCTCGCTATTGCTGCCGGCTTTGTCGGCGTGCTGCTGGTCGTGAAGCCAGCAAGTGGCGCGTTCGACAGCGCATCACTATTCGCGCTCGCTGCGACCTTCAGCATTCTGTTGCGCGATATGCTGGCGCGCTCGATCGGCAGCCGCATTCCCGCGTTCGTCGTGGCACTTGCCTCGATCATCGCAGGGATCGCGATTGGAGCGGTCGGCTCGTTCTTTCAGGAGTGGCGAATGCCGGATGCAGCGACGCTTTCAAGCCTATTATTGTCCGGCATATTTCTGGTGCTCGCGCAGTTCTTTATCGTGCTCGCTTATCGCGGTACGGAACTCTCCACGGTCGCGCCGTTCCGCTACGCCATAGTGATGTTTGCGGTCGTCTACGGCTTCATCGTCTTCCGCGAAGTTCCGGATATGCTCTCAATCGCAGGCATGGCCACGATCACGTCTGGCCGGTGTCTACATGCTGCATCGGGAGGCGACGCGATCGCGGGCTGCGACAACGCGCGCGGAATAAATCCTCCGTAAACGCGACGGTTTCTTCCGCATCCATAACGGTTTTTTGCGCATCCAACGCGCCCCTCTGCGTTTCGTAGGGCGGCTTGATCGGTCAGGCTAATTGGCTATGGTGAAGGCGGAAGGGATTGTTGCGCTCGAGCCCCCAGCGAAGCGGGAAAAATCCGTCGCGGGACGAGCGCAGCACCGCTAAACGCGTTCGGGGGAGTCGGTTTCTTGGGAGTATTTCTCGCAATCAGCCGCGGGATTGACTACGTCAATACCCGTCTTGGCAAAGTGATGGCGTGGCTCATCGTCGTCGCCGTAACCGTTTCCACCACCAACGCAATTATTCGCAAGCTGCTCAACCAGTCGTCGAACGCCTGGCTCGAACTGCAGTGGTACCTGTTTGGCGCGGTGTTTCTGTTCTGCGCTGCCTGGACGCTGATCGTGAACGAGCACATTCGCATCGACATCGTGAACAACCTGTTCTCGAAGCGCCGGCGTAACTGGATCGATCTGATCGGCCATGTATTTGCGTTGGTGCCGTTCTGCATCGTGATGATCTGGACATCGATACCGTTCTTCCTCACTTCTTACCGGCTCGGCGAACGCTCGTTCAGCGCGGGCGGCTTGCCGCAATGGCCGGCAAAGCTTCTCGTGCCGGTCGCCTTTACGATCCTGCTGATCCAGGCGGTTTCCGAGATCATCAAACGCATCGCGATCATGCAGGGCGCAATGCCCGACCCCTATGACGCGCCGCACGTCCATGCCGCCGAGGCCGAGGCGGCACGCTTGCTTCAGGCTGCCAAGACAAATTCTTAGAAGAGTTAGCCGGAGCGAGAGATGACCGCCTTTATCATTCACAATATGGCGCCGATCATGTTCGCCACCCTCGTGGTGTGCCTGCTGATCGGCTATCCGGCGACGTTCACACTCGCCGCGGTCGGCCTGTTTTACGGCGTCGTCGGTATCGAACTCGGCCTGTTTGCGCCAAACTTCCTGCAAGCGCTGCCGGAACGCGTTTACGGCACGATGAACAACGACACGTTGCTCGCGATTCCGTTTTTCACGTTCATGGGCTTGGTCCTCGAACGAAGTGGCATGGCAGAGGACTTGCTCGACACCATCGGGCAAGTGTTCGGTCCGGTTCGCGGCGGTCTTGCCTACGCGGTGATCTTCGTCGGCGCGCTCCTGGCCGCGACCACTGGCGTCGTCGCCGCGTCAGTCATCTCAATGGGCCTCATCTCGCTTCCGATCATGCTGCGCTACGGCTATGACCGGCGACTTGCGAGCGGCGTTATCGCGGCCTCGGGAACGCTCGCCCAAATTATTCCGCCGTCGCTCGTGCTGATCGTCATGGCCGATCAGCTCGGCCGTTCGGTCGGCGACATGTACGAAGGCGCCTTCGTGCCCGGGCTCATCCTCTCGGCCCTTTACGCCGGCTACGTGATGTTGATCAGCTTCCTGTTTCCCAACCGGGCACCCGGCTTGCCGCCGGAGGCACAAACCTTGAAAGAAGACAACGAGCGCCGCCCGCTGCGCACGATTACGAATTTCATCGGCGTGGTGGCCGCAATCCCATTCGTTACCTTCATTCTTGTCACTGTCGCCCTTAGCGCCGTTTTCATTCTGGTCGGCGGAGTTATCGGGAGCGGCAGCGCAGCTCGGCCTTCCGGCCGCGGTGAAAGAATACGGCATTCAGGGAATTGCAATACTGGCGGCGCTCTACGTGCTCTACCTCGGCATTCGCTCTCGCGATTTCGCTTCGCGGCCGCACGCTAACCTAACGCTGCTCGTCGTGATCAGCGGCATTGTCGGCGTCCTTCGTTATGTCGCGATCGACGTATCGCGGTGCCGACTTCGTCGTGCTCGCCATGTTCGTCGGCATTATCTTTGCGTTTCTGGTCTCCGTCGGCGACCGATATCGCGGACTTGGCAGGCGTCATCGGCTCGGTAATCGGGCTTGCGGTTTCGGCCTACGGTATCATTCATCATCCGCTCCCTGTCGCCACCGGAACGCTTGCGCAGTTCGAGCCGCTTTTCCGTATCGTGGCGGCAGTCGCTGATCGGGGCGGCGTGCTTCTTCGTAATCTCCCTGATCCTCGGTGCAGTGCCGCTGCTGCGCGAACCGCTGCTTTCGGAAATGTCGCGGCAAGTAACGGCGGTCATGGTACCGCCGCTCGCACTGATCTTCCTCGTGCTGGGCACGATCTTTATCGGGCTGGCGACGCCGACCGAAGGCGGCGCGATGGGCGCGGCCGGTGCTGTGATCCTTGCAATCATGAAGGGCCGACTGAATTTCTCGCTATTGAAACAGGCCACCGAATCGACCGCAAAACTTTCGGCCTTCGTGTTGTTCATTCTGATCGGCGCGCGCGTGTTTTCGCTCACGTTCTACGGAGTCGACGGCCACAAGTGGGTCGAAGAACTTCTGGTATCACTGCCCGGCGGGCAAATCGGCTTTCTCATCTTCATCAACGCGCTGGTCTTCATCCTCGCGTTCTTTCTCGACTTCTTCGAGCTCGCCTTCATCATCGTGCCGCTGCTAGGACCGGCTGCCGAGCGACTGGGCATCGATCTCATCTGGTTCGGCGTCATCCTTGCCGTGAACATGCAGACCTCGTTCATGCATCCGCCATTCGGCTTCGCGCTGTTCTATCTGCGCTCGGTCGCGCCGAAGCAGTCCTATGTCGATCGCGTCAGCGGACAGCTAACGGCGGGCGTCACCACCGGCCAGATTTATTGGGGCGCGGTGCCGTTCGTCGTGATCCAGTGCATCATGGTCCTGCTCGTGATCCTGTTCCCGCAGATGGTGCTGCACTACAAAGGCACGGGAACGGGTATCGATCCGAACAAAGTAAAGATTGAAATTCAGCAGCAGGAAGATCTCGGTCCGCTCAAGATTCGACTGAACGAGCGCCCGCAAACATAAAAAACCCCGGAGCTTTCGCTCCGGGTTTTTTGTCTTGCGTGCGCAGATCAGGTGCGGCGAGCGCGGATCTGAAAGCCGTCGAAGGTGTATTCGGCGACCTGCCACCAGAGATACTGGTCGTTGCGGAAGGCCATGTAGGAGTCATGGATCTTCTTGAAGTCAGGATTCTTCGCCGAGGTCTCGGCGTAGACTTCGTTCGCGGCCTTGTAGCAGGTTTCCATGATCGCCGTTGAGAACGGCTGCAGCTTCGCACCACCCGCGATCAGACGGCGGAGTGCTGCCGGGTTGCCGGCATCGTACTTCGCCATCATGTGCGTGTTCGCAGTCTGCGCGGCCGCTTCAAGAATCGCCTTATAGTGCTTCGGCAATTCGTTCCACTTGGTGAGGTTCACCATCGCGTGGAGCATCGGGCCGCCTTCCCACCAACCGGGATAGTAGTAGAACGGCGCAACCTTCGCGAAGCCGAGCTTCTCGTCGTCGTACGGGCCGACCCACTCGGCGGCGTCGATCGTGCCGCGCTCGAGCGCCTGATAGATTTCGCCGCCCGCGATCTGCTGCGGCACGACGCCGAGTTTCGTAAGCACCTGACCGGCAAAGCCGCCGATACGCATCTTCAGACCCTTCAGATCTTCGACGGTCTTGATTTCCTTGCGGAACCAGCCGCCCATCTGGCAGCCCGTATTGCCGCACATGCAGCCCGTATGGCATTGTGCTTCGCGAAGAAGGCGTTGAGCAGGTCGTTACCGCCGCCATAAAGACACCAGGCGTCCATCATGCGCTGGTTGAGGCCGAACGGAACGGCAGTGGCGAAAGCGAACGTCGGATCCTTGCCGACATAATAGTAGTTGGCCGTGTGGCACATTTCGACGGTGCCGTTGCGACACGACGTCGAGCGCCTGCAGGCCCGGTACGATTTCGCCGGCGGCGAAGACCTGGATCTGGAATTTGCCGTCGGTCGCTTCGCTGACGGTTTT
Organism: uncultured Alphaproteobacteria bacterium; assembly: GCA_963730025.1. Classification (GTDB taxonomy): domain Bacteria; phylum Pseudomonadota; class Alphaproteobacteria; order Rhizobiales; family Xanthobacteraceae. The sequence goes on along the minus strand of CAVSPV010000002.1, from coordinate 2,907,034 downwards.
GGCAAGCACTTCAGCCGCGCCATAGATCGTGTCGAGCGCTTTCGGGAAGCTCGACGTCAAGCGCCATTTGATTTCCGGTGACGACTGAGCGATCGCCGGAGCGGCGACGCGCGCTGGCGGCAACAGCACCTCCTGCAACTTGTAGAAACTTACGACGTTTCATGTGTTTCCCCCTAGGAACGTGGGTTTTGTTGGGTTGTTTGGACTTCCGGGCCTCTGGTCCGGTCATCTGAGGGAACAATGGCCGAGCGGCGCGCGAAAATCCAGACGGCCCCCTAAATCGGCTATACCGCATAGCAAAACCGCCGCGGCCTGAAGGCCGCGGCGGTAATCTTTGGCGTAAATTTTGGTTTTAGCCGAAACTAGCCGGCGCTGCGGCGGGCGCGGATCATGTAGCTGTCGAAGCCATATTCGGCGACCTGCCACCACAGGTACTGCGTCGTTACGGAACGCCTGCATCAGGTCGATGTACTTTTTGAAGTCGGCGTTCTTTGCAGAAATTTCCGCCCAGAGTTCGTTAGTCGCCTTGTAAGACGCGTCCATGATTTCGTTCGAGAATGGACGAAGTTGCGCCTTCGCGGCAACCAGACGGCGAAGTGCCGCCGGATTGAGCACGTCGTAGCGCGCCTGCATCCAGGTATTTGCATACGCAGCCGCGTTGGTGACGATCGCCTGATAGTTCTTCGGAAGCTGATTAAACTTCTCAAGATTGAAAAAGGCGTGAGTGGTTGGGCCGCCTTCCCAGAACCCGGGATAGTAATAGAACGGCGCAACCTTGTTGAAGCCGAGCTTCTCGTCATCGTACGGACCGACCCACTCGGCCGCGTCGATCGTGCCACGCTCGAGCGCCTGATAGATTTCGCCGCCCGCGATCTGCTGCGGAACGACGCCGAGCTTCGCAAGCACCTGACCGGCGATGCCGCCGATGCGGAATTTCAGGCCCTGCAAGTCCGCGACGGTTTTGATTTCCTTGCGGAACCATCCGCCCATCTGCGTGCCGGTGTTGCCGAGCGGCAATGCGCGCACGCCATATTTCTTGAAGAACTCATCGAATGCTTCGGTGCCACCATTGCCGGTGAGCCACGCGTTTTGCTGGCGCGCATTCAAACCGAACGGCACGGACGCCGCGATCGCGAAGGTCGGATCCTTGCCGACATAATAATAAGACACAGTGTGGCAGGCCTCGACCGTGCCGTTCTGTGTTGCATCCAGCGCCTGCAAGCCCGGCACGAGTTCGCCGGCCGCGAATACCTGAATCTGAAATTTATTGTCGGTCGCTTCGGCAACCTGCTTCGCGAAAACTTCGGCACCGCCATAGATGGTGTCGAGCGCTTTCGGGAAGCTCGAAGTCAGACGCCATTTCACTTCCGGGCTGGACTGCGCGATGGCCGGAGCCGCAATCGCACTGACGGCTGCACCCGCACCCGCCGCTTTTATAAATTGACGACGTTTCATCTTAAGCAACTCTCCCTAGGAATACGGGAGCTGAATGCGTCCCGCTTGGCGGTAGCGCGTAGCATGCTTTGACGGGCTGAAAGTGGGATAAGCCATGCACAAACGGCAAAGCGACCGGCCGAGCTATGCTCGGTGACAGAACTCTTGCGACGAAAGTCGATGTCGTTTGCGGCTAATGCAGATTTGCGGTGGCAGTCCGCGCAGCTGACGCAGCGGCAAGGAACTGCGGCGTCAACCTTGTGTGGATTTGCCCGTTTAATCCCGGGATAAGCAACGGCCGCAAGTTGTATTTGGGTGCGAAGCTTCATTCGCAATGAAGGGAGGCGGGAGTTTCTGTTCGATCTCGATACCGCGCGCAAAGGTCTCTTCGCGCGCGAGGGCAAAAGCGGGGACTACGACCTCTTGTCGAAGTCGTCGGCAAATCTCTTGCGGATGTGGGCGGAAGATTAGCGCTTAGGACTCAATCACAATTTTTGGTGCCGCGCGCCGCATGCTGCCACCTTCGAGCGCGCCACGAACGCGGCTCGCAATATCGCGATAGATCGCGGCGTGCTTGCTGTCGGGCTGCGTCGCAACGATCGGCAACCCTGCGTCCGAAGTTTCGCGGATCAGCGGCTCCAGCGGCACCTCGCCCAGGAACTGCACACCCCAGCGATCCGCTTCCTTGCGCGCACCACCGTGACTGAAAATCTCCGAGCGCTCGCCGCAATGCGGGCACATGAAATAACTCATGTTCTCGACGAGACCGAGCACCGGCACATCGACGCGGCGGAACATCGCAATACCGCGCCGCGCGTCGATCAACGCGAGATCCTGCGGCGTCGATACGATCACGGCGCCTGCAAGCGGTACCTGTTGCGCGAGCGTCAGCTGCGCGTCGCCGGTGCCCGGGCGGCATGTCGACCACCAGGATATCGAGCGGCGCCCAATCCACTTCGCGCAGCATCTGCGTGATCGCGGACATCACCATCGGCCCGCGCCAGATCATCGGCGTTTCTTCGTCGACCAGAAATCCGATCGACATGACTTTGAGGCCGAACGCCTCCATCGGGCGCAGCGTGCGGCCACTGATAATTTCGGGCTTGCCTTTAATCGCAAGCAAACGCGGCATCGACGGTCCGTAAATATCGGCGTCCATGATGCCGACCTTCAGCCCGAGCGATTGCAGCCCGAGCGCAAGATTGACGGCCGTGGTCGATTTGCCGACGCCGCCCTTGCCGGACGCGACCGCGATGATCGAACCCACGCCAGGTACGCCCTGAATGGCACGACCGGCCGCCTGCCGCCTGCGGCGGTGGAGATGAAGGCGTGCCCGGCTTCTTTTCCGCGGTGAGCGCGATCAATACGGAGACAACGCCCGGCACGCGCTTGATCGTTTCTTCGGCCTGCTTGCGGACGCTCTCCCAAGCCTGCGCTTCGGATGCATCGACGGTGAGCGAACAGAACACTTTGCCGCCGGTGACGACCACGCCGGACAGTTTGCCGGACGAGACGATGTCTTTGCCGTCGGGGCCTTTGACGGCTTTCAGCGCTTCGCGTGACTTGTTCTTGGGTGGCGGTCATTTTTTGTTATCTCCGCCCGCATCATAGCATTTCGGGCGGCTGATGTGCGCGGCTATTCGCCCTCGAAACGCGGCAAGCGCTTTTCGATAAAGGCGGTGACGCCCTCCTTGAAGTCCTTGGATCGGGCCGCCTCGCGCTGGTTGTCGCGTTCAAGATCGAGTTGGGTCGAGAGGTCATTGGCGACCGCTCGCCATCAGCGCCTTTTTGGTCAGGCGATAAGCGAGCGTCGGGCCAGCGGCGAGAATGGCCGCGTGCTTTGCGACTTCGCCCAACGAAAATTTCGTCGTCGAAAATCTTCCAGGCAATGCCCATGCGCTCGCAATCTTCTGCCGGAATGCGATCGGCAAAGAGACACATCGCGAGCGCGTGCTTCAGCCCGACGAGGCGTGGCAGGAACCAGGTACCGCCGGCGTCCGGCACGAGACCGATCCGCGCGAAGGCCTGTTGCATATAGGCCGAGCGCGCCATCAGGATGACGTCGCAAGCAAGCGCGATATTCGCGCCGGCGCCCGCCGCCGGACCGTTCACCGCGGCGATGGTCGGAATCGGAAACGCCGCCAGCCGCCGCACCAGCGGATTGTAATTTTTATCGAGCGATTCACCCGCGTCGAAATTTGCCGGCCGGTCGCGGCGCTCGCTCAAATCCTGGCCCGAGCAGAACGCGCGTCCCTCGCCGGTGAACACGAGACAGCGCACATTCTTGTCGCTCTTCAACACGGTCGAGCGCGTCACGAATCTCCGGATGGGTCGCCGCGTTGATCGCGTTCAGGCGCTCAGGCCGAGCGAGCGCAAGCGTTGCAACCGAGCCCGCAATCTCCAGACGGATATTTTCGTATGTCATCGCCTATGCCTTCGCGCTCGGCCGAGCCGACACGGCCGCGTGCCAGCGGCTCAAGATTTTTCATTTCGGGAAGCAGCGAGAGTTTGATCACGCGCATGAAGTCGACGGTGATGAGCGCGGTGATATCGGCGATCGTGAAGCGATTGCCGGCAACATATTCGCGCTTGCCGAGTTCTTTCTCGAGAAGACCGAGAAAATCCTCGGACTTTTTCTTGCTGGCAGCACCCCACTCGGCGACCTGCGGAATTTCGCGGGTCGCCATCGCGGGGCTGGTGTGACGGAAAGTCTGGGATACCGGACCATAAAAATGCAGTTCCAGCCGTCGGTTCCACATTTCGACCAGCGCGCTTTCGAGCGGGCCATTACCAAACAGGTTCGGCTCCGGCTTCACCTTTTCGAAGTAGAGGCAGATCGCGACGGACTCTGTAATCACCGTGCCGTCGTCAAGCACGAGCACCGGCACCCGCTGCATCGGGTTCATTTCGGTGAATTCGGGACCGAATTGCTCGAGCGCGCCGAGGTCGACCTGCTGGGTTGGAACCTCAATGCCCTTCTCGGCAAGGAACATGCGCACGCGGCGCGGATTGGGCGCTCGGCCCATGTCGTACAATTTCATTGAAGAAAGCCTCCTCCATCAGTCGAACACGCGCGTGGGAACCTATCAAGCCTTAGAAATATATCGGCAATCCGCTACCGCTATCCCCCGTTAACGATTCAGCAACCATAAGAATCAGCCCGACATTAACCACCCGCGCGCGATGGTATCGGCGCCGGTCGTGGAACATTGGTGGGTAAAACCGTTCCGCGTGTCGGTGTGCATTGGGCGCCTGGCAGGCGCGTCAAGTGTGCGACGGCGGGCTTTGAAGATCGGTATTGCGTAATGAAGAGCTACAGCGCCCGTGGGGACGAGACGGCGGCCGATGCCGCCCGCGCCGCGCATGAACGGCGTCTGCGGCTCAATCGCAGTGTCCGCGATGTGCGCGACGTTCTGACATCGACGTCCGGCGTCAAACCCGCCTTCGACTACGAATTGCTGCGGCTCTACGCCGAGCACCGCATCGGCGCGTCGCTCGCGCTGTTCATGCTGATCTCGCTGGTCGGCCTTGCGTCATCGCTTTGGACCGGCGGTGTCGGTGCCGTGCTCTGGACGATGATCGCGCTCACGATCCACTCGCTCAATGTCGCGGCCTGCCGCCGCTTCCTGATCTCGCCAATAAGCCCCGCGCTGATGCGCGCGCTACCGCGTTCTCTTCACGATGTTCGACCTGATCTTCGGCGTGTCCTGGGTCCTGATCGTTAACGTGCTGGTCGGCCTCGGCGTGCAGGGATCGGGCGACTTCTCGCTGTTTGCGATGCTGCTCGTGGTCGCAGTGTTCTCGATGCTTGCCGCAAGCATACCGAGCGCAGTCTATGCGGCGACAGTTCCGGTCGCAGGCGTCGTCACGCTGCATTATCTCCTGCGCGGGACACCGCAGGACGTGGTGCTCGCCACTCTCACCGATCGGCGCAGAAGCCTATTTCGTCATGGTCGCCGGCCGCCTGCATATCGCGGCCGTGTCCGCACTAGAGGCGCGCGCGCAACTCGACACGCTGATCGGTGAACTCGAACAGTCGAAAGCGAAATCGGATGAAGCAGCACGTCTCGCGGAAGCGGCGAATCTCGCGAAATCACGCTTCCTTGCGCAGATGAGCCATGAGCTTCGTACGCCGCTCAACGCTATTCTCGGTTTTTCCGAAGTGATGAAGGACGAAGTGCTCGGCGGCCACTCCGTGCCGGCTTACAAGGAATATGCCGCCGACATCCACGAATCCGGCGGGCACCTGCTCAATCTCATCAACGAGATTCTCGATCTCTCGCGAATCGAAGCTGGCCGTTACGAGTTGAACGAAGAGCCGATCAACGTGCTCTATCTCGCCGACGACTGCACCTATTTGATGAAGATGCGTGCCGACAACCGCGGCATCACTATTCATACGCTGTTCGAGCCTGACCTGCCGAAGCTCTGGGCCGACGAGCGCGCGTTCCGCCAGATCTGTCTGAATCTTGCTGTCGAACGCGATCAAGTTCACGCCGCAAGGCGGTGAGGTTTTCGTGAAAGTCGGCTGGACCGCATCCGGCGGCCAATATTTAAGCGTCCGCGACACTGGCCCGGGCATTCCGGAAGATGAAATCCCCGTCGTGATGGCGTCCTTCGGCCAGGGCTCCAACGCAATCAAGAGTGCGGAGCAAGGCGCGGGCCTCGGTCTGCCGATCGTCAAGGGCCTCGATCGATCTCCACGGCGGCACCTTCACGCTGCGCTCGAAGCTGCGCGAAGGCACCGAAGTAGTCGTGACCTTCCCGGCGGAGCGCGTGATGGCGGCCCTCGCCCCGGTTACCGACGCCGGGCCGCTGCAGCCGAAGGCGCCAGCCAAGAACGAGCGTGCGGCCAGCCCCGTCCGCACGTGATAGAATTCATGTTTACGAGTCGAATGTCCGCCGGTCCGGAACGGAACCCGATCATGTTGCCGCCCTTCGTGCATGACACGCTTGCCTGGCTTCGTAGCGAAACGATCTTGCCGGCAGGTGGCGCTACGCCAGCCGCCTCGGAAGATTTTTTGCCGCGAGGGCCCGGCGCTTACGCGGCACCGTTCGCGGCGGCGATCGCCGGCGCGCTCGCAGCCGGCGCTTTGATGCTTTCCTGGTCGCTCGGGCTTCCGTCGCTTGCTGCCGCCGCCGTCTCGGTCGCAACGCTTGCCGCGATCACCGGCGCGCGTTTCGAAAGCGGCATCGTGCGCGCGGGCGACAAACGCTCGGGCCGCACGGGCACAGGAACCGCAGCCCTCGTCATTCTGCTATTCGCCGAAGTGGCAGCACTCGACGGGCTGATCTCGCTTCATGCACCGAGTGCTGCACTCGCCTTGATCGCCGCCCTGGTGCTGGCATTTGCCGCTTCGATCACATTTCGCTTGACGCAGCCCGCGCGGCCGATTTCGGAATTAAGCGAAACGCCGCGCCGCTCGCATGGCGACGCATTGCAAGGGCTGACGCTGATTACAATCGTGCTTACGGTCGCGCTTCTGTTGCCGGTATTTCGCATCGGACCGACGGCCGCGGGATTGATCGGCTCGCTCGCAGCTTTCGTCGCCGTGATCGCGGTGATGAAAGATCAAAGCGAAGCCGACGTCGATGACAACAGCTTCGCTGCCGGTAAAGCCTCGGAAGCTGCGGCCCTGCTCGCTATTCTCGCTTTCAGCCAGACTTCGTAAGAGGCAAACTTGCGTTCCAATAAACTCCTTTGGCTGGTTATTTTCGGACTCGGTATCGCGGTGCTGGTGCTGATTGCGCGCCATGACGAAGGCACGGTCGGCCCGCTCGATAGTGCGTCATTTGCGAGCCTGGTTTATTTCTCCGTGCTGCTCCTGCTGATCGGCGGCGGCATGTATTCGATCTTCTATGGCCGCTTTCAGGAAACGCTGAAGTCGATCGCAATCTGGGGCGGTATCGTCGCGCTGCTCGTGATTGCTTACAATTATCGCGGCGACATCAGTCGCGCGGTCGATCGCCTCTTTTCGGTGGTCACGCCCGACCCCGACATCACCGCAAGCATCAATAGTGCAGTGCAGGTTGCGCGCTCGCATGAAGGCGACTTTAATGTTCGTGGGCAAGTGAATGGCGCGGTGCTGTCGATGTTGATCGATACCGGCGCATCAAGCGTCGTGCTGACCGTCGAAGCGGCCCGTGCAGCGGGGTTGCCGGTCGATCTGCTGAAGTATGATGTCACAATCGCCACCGCCAAAGGCCGCGGCTTTGCCGCGGCTGTCGTGCTCGATCAGATCAGAATTGGAAACATCGTCGAGCGGCGCGTGCCCGCGCTCGTCGCGCAGCCCGGCCACCTGCACACAAGTCTCCTCGGCATGAGTTTTCTGTCGCGGCTCGAACTCTTTCGAAGTACGAGGCAAGCAAATGATTTTACGCGGCCGTCGCTAAACTTCGTTTTCGCAGCGCGAAGCGAAACGTTCCGCGATGCGGAACCTCGTCCCGCACGGTTGACCTCACGTCCTCATAATGTTGCAGTGAATTTCCTTCGTCTCGCGCAAAATGCGCGGGCGAAAACCGCAACGCCGGTTTGCAGCGATCGCTGTGGCAACAACGAGGATCATGGGGAGGAATAAATGAAGCGCTTCGCGCTCAGTCTCGTCTTTATTGCGCTGTTCGGAGCTTTCGCAGGACCTGCTTCCGCGCAGAATTTTCCAACCAAGCCGGTCACGCTAATCGTGCCTTGGCCGGCCGGCGGTTCCACCGACATCGCCATGCGCGCAATCGCGGAAGCGGCAAGCAAACATCTCGGCCAGTCGATCATCGTCGACAATCGCGCCGGTGGCAGCGGCACCGTTGGTCCCGCGCAAATGGCAGCGACCGCGAAGCCCGACGGCTACACGATCGCGCAAATTCCGATCACGGTTTTTCGCCTGCCGCTGATGCAGCAGACGACATGGGATGCCGGCAAAGACTTTACTTATATCGCGCATCTCACCGGCTACACGTTCGGCGTCACGGTGAAAGCCGACTCCCAGTTCAAGACCTGGGACGACGTAATTAAATTCGCCAAGGAAAATCCCGGCAAGGTCACCTATGCAACGCCGGGCGCCGGCACCTCGCTGCATATCGGCATGGAGCAGATCGCGGCCAAGGCCGGCGTGAAGTTCACGCAAGTGCCGTTTAAAGGCGGCGCTGAAACCAACGCCGCGGTGCTCGGTGGACACACGACACTGCAAGCCGACTCGAGCGGCTGGAAGGGTCTCGTCGAATCCGGTCAGCTTCGTCTGTTGATGATCTGGACCGACAAGCCTTCACCGAATTATCCCGGCGTGCCGACGCTGCAACAGCTCGGCTATCCGTTCGTGTTCGACTCGCCGTTCGGCATTGCCGGCCCGAAAGGCATGGATCCGAAGATCGTCGCGATCATTCATGACGCATTCAAAAAGGCGATCGACGATCCAGCCGTGCGGGCGACGCTCGCGAAATACGACATGGTCGTGAATTACAAAAACACTGCCGACTATGTGAAGTTCGTGGCCGAAGTGACTGCCAGCGAAAGCAAGGTCGTCGAAATGCTAGGCCTTAAGAAGAAAGAGTAAGCACGTAGTTGCCGAAGCGAAACGGCTCCGCGCTTAACGCGGAGCCGGTCGCTATGGGGGCGGCATGAAAAGTTCCGGCGTGCGGATTAACAACGCAGAGCTATGGGGCGGTGTCATCTGGTTCGCACTCGGTCTGTTCGTGTTCGAACAGGGCCGCAGGCTGGGCTTCGGCTCCATCAATCAGCCCGGTATGGGTTTCGCGATGTTCTGGATCGGGCTCGTCATGTGCGGGCTTGCGCTCGGCATATCGCTTCAAGCGATCAACAGCGAAGGTCCCTCGGTGCGCGCGCTGTGGTCCGGCTCGCGCTGGCCTAAAACACTGATCGTGATCGCAACGTTTGCGCTCTACGCGATCTGTTTCAGCCGCCTCGGCTTTCTGCTTTCCACCATTCCGCTGATGCTGATCCTGCTCCGCGCGATCGACCCGGTGCGGTGGGCGCTCGCGATCCCGCTCGCTTTCGGTATGCCGATTCTGATCTGGTGGGTGCTGAAAGCAGCTTCTGCAAATCCAGTTGCCGAACGGCTTGTTCGAGATCGGCTGACGTGGATTTACTCACACAGGTCATCAACGGCTTCGGCGTCGCACTGACGCCGATCAACCTGCTCTATTGTTTTATCGGCGTCTTCATCGGCACGCTGGTCGGCGTGCTGCCCGGCGTCGGCCCGATCTCTGCGATGTCGCTGTTGTTGCCGGTGACACTCTCGGGCACGCCCGAGTTCGGCATCATCATGATGGCGGGAATTTACTACGGCTCGATGTATGGCGGCTCGACCACGTCGATCCTGGTCAACATCCCCGGCGAAGCGACGTCGGTCGTTACCTGTCTCGACGGACACGAAATGGCTAAGCAAGGCCGCGCCGGCCCGGCGCTCGGCATGGCGGCATTCTCGTCATTTATCGCCGGAACGGCGTCGGTCATCGGGCTGATGTTGATCGCGCCTTATCTTGCGCGTTTCGCGGTCGCGTTCGGTCCTGCGGAATTGTTCAGCCTGATGGTGCTCGGCCTCGTCATCGTGACCTTCCTGACCCAAGGCTCGATGGTGAAATCGCTGCTGATGGCTTGCGCCGGCGTTGTGCTGGGCTTGATCGGGCTCGACAGCATCACCGCGCAGCCACGGCTCACGTTCAACCGCATCGAGCTTTACGACGGCATCGGGCTGATCCCCGTCGTGATGGGCCTGTTCGGTGTCGCCGAAGTATTGACCAACATCGAACAGAGCGTGCAGCGCGCGGTCGCGCATACGAAAATCCGGAACCTGTTGCCAACCAGCGAAGACTGGAAACGCAGCCGCGGCCCAATCTGGCGCGGCACCACTCTCGGATTTTTTCTCGGCATCATTCCCGGCGGTGGCGCGGTGATCGCGGCATTCGCTTCTTACGCGCTGGAAAAGCGCGTTTCGAAAACGCCCGAGCGTTTTGGCAAGGGCGCGATCGAAGGCGTGGCCGGCCCGGAAGCCGCAAACAATTCAGCCGCTGGCGGCGCGTTCATTCCGCTGCTCACGCTCGGCATTCCGCCGAATGTCGTCATGGCGCTCCTGCTCGGCGCATTCATCATTCACAATATTCAGCCAGGCCCGCTTCTGATGGTGCAGCGTCCGGATCTGTTCTGGGGCGTGATCACCAGCATGTATATCGGCAACGTCATGCTGCTCGTGCTGAACCTGCCCTTGATCGGCATGTGGGTGCAGTTGCTGCGGCTGCCTTACAACATTCTGTTCCCGATGATCCTGCTCTTCACCGTCATCGGCGTGTTTGCGAGCAGCAACAATATTTTCGATCTCTATGTGATGCTTGCGTTCGGGTTGGTCGGCTATCTCGTTCGTAAACTCGGCTATGAAGCAGCACCCCTCGTGCTCGCCTTCGTGCTTGGCGGGATCATGGAAAATAAGCTCAGAACCGCGCTCATTATTTCCGAAGGTAATCTCATGACGTTCTTCACCAAGCCAATTTCGGCGGTGTGCCTGATTATCGCTGCTGTGTTGCTACTGATGCCGCTCATTCCGACGCTGCGCAAAAAGCGCGAAGTCGTGGCGCTCGAAGACGGCCAGAATTAAGTACGCTCAGAACCAGCCCATCAGGCTCGCGAGAAAGCGGAAAGAAACGACAAGCAGGAAGACCGCAAACGCGATCTCCAGCCTTCGGCGCGGCCATGAATGCGCGAGCTTCGCGCCATAGGGAGCCGCAAGCACGCTCGGTGGCGCGAACAATGCGGCCGCAAGAAACGAAACATAACCGACCGAAAGCGGCGGCATCAGCGCCTGCTGCGGCCAGCCCGCAATCATGTAACCGACGATGCCGGGTATCGAGATCAACACGCCGACGCCGGACGAGGTCGCAACCGCACGATGAATGTTAACGCCATAGAGCGTCAAGAAACATCGCCGAATATGCGCCGCCGCCGATTCCCATCAACGCGGAAATCACGCCGATGCCCAAACCAGCCGTTGCCGTCGTGGCCGTGCCCGGAAGCTGATCCGCAATTTTCCAGTTTTCGCGGCCGAAAATGAGCTTCAACGCCATCAATGCCGCGAAGACCACGAACAGAAGTTTGAAGACGGTCGAGCTTGCAAAATAAGCGATGAAAGAACCGATCGCGACGCCGCCGATGATCGGTAGTGCCCAGATCTTGAGTACGCGATCGTCTACCGCGCCCCTTGAGCGATGCGCGTAATATGAACGGATCGAGGTCGGTACGATCAACGCAAGCGCGGTACCCACACAAAGCTGCATCCGCACTTCGTCGGCGACGCCAAGGACGCGAAACACTTCGTACATGACCGGCACCGAAATCGCGGCACCACCGATGCCAAGCAGGCCGGCAAAAATACCGGTGAGCGTACCGGCAATGAGAATTGCGACGACCAGAATTGCGAAGTCGCCCGCAGGAATCCCGAAAAATGTCATGCCGCGGTACGTTCGGGAACGAAGTTCGGCGAAATATGCGCGAGCGCCTCGCGCAGAACATTGACGCCTGCACCTGACTTCACGGCCTCGGTCGCAAGATGCCGGCGGAACGCGCGCGCACCGGGACGGCCGCGGAACAGGCCCAACAGATGTTTGGTGATGTCGTGCAACCGCTCACCCTCTGAGATTTCGCGGTCGATATAAGGAAACAGCGCTTCGATTGCGTGGCGAACGCGAATCGAACGGAGCCTCCTCGCCGAAGAATTGCGGATCGGCGCCGAGCAGAATATCCGGCGTTTCATAAGCCGCGCGGCCAAGCATGACACCATCGACCTGCGCGAGATGTGTCTGCGCATCGCCAAGCGAACCAACGCCGCCATTGAGAACCACCGGGAAATCGCCGAGCCTTTGCTTCAGGCGAAACACGCGGTCGTAATTGAGCGGCGGCACTTCGCGGTTCTCGCGCGGGCTCAATCCCTGCAACCACGCTTTTCGCGCGTGAACGATCAAAGCGTCGGCGCCGGCCGCGATCATCGCGTCGGCGAACTGATCGAGCGACACTTCCTCATCCTGATCGTCGATGCCGATCCGGCACTTAACCGTCACCGGAATTTTCACCGCCGCTTTCATCGCGGCGACGCCGTCGGCGACGCGGGCGGGCTCGGCCATCAGGCAGGCACCGAAGAACCCGCTTTTGACGCGATCGGACGGGCAGCCGCAATTGAGATTCACTTCGTCGTAGCCGAAATCTTCCGCGATCTTCGCAGACACTGCGAGTTCGCGCGCATTCGAGCCGCCGAGTTGAATAGCAACCGGGTGTTCTTCGGCGTTGAAGCCAAGCAGTCGCTTCTTATCGCCGTGCAGGATCGCGCCGGTCGTAATCATCTCAGTATAAAGACGCGCGCGGCGCGTGAGCAGCCGATGGAAGAACCGGCAATGCCGATCGGTCCATTCCATCATCGGCGCTACGGAAAAGCGCCAGGGGCTGATTTCGCCCGGTTGTTTCATATCGCCAATCTGCTTTGCCATACCGCGGAGCGGCGCCCGGCTATAGCGCAAAGGCCGACCGCAAGCGAGCGCAACCGATTGCTGGCAGGTCTGCGAAAAGGCATGCTGCACGCGCCTTCAGCGAGGTTCCCATGCGCAGATTGATCGCCGGTCTAGCGGCGTGTTTGGCCGCCATTCTCTTGCCGCCTCCTGCAGCCAGCGCCGCCGAAATCAAAGTCATTGCCGCGAATGCAACGAAAGACGTGCTGCTCGCATTGGTGCCGGCCTTTGAAAAAGCGACCGGTCACAAGGTGATGATCGTTTGGACCGGGAGCGGCGGGGCCGAGAAAAAAGTGCTCGATGGCGAGGCCGCCGATCTCGTTCTGATCGCTTCGCAGAATATCGACCGGCTGATCGCAGCCGGAAAGGTCGCAGGTTCAAGTGCACCTTTTGTAAAATCTGGTGTCGGCATGGCAATCAAAGCCGGTCTGCCGAAACCGGATGTCTCGACCGCCGATGCGGTCAAAAAAGCGGTACTGGAAGCAAAGTCAGTCGCCTATTCGCAAGGACCGAGCGGATATCACGTCGCCGAAGTGCTCAAGAAGTTCGGCATCAGCGAGCAGATCAAGGCGAAGCTGATCCAACCCCCTTCCGGCATGCAGATCGGCGAACTGATTGCACGTGGCGAGGCCGAGCTTGGCTTTCAGCAGGTGAGCGAACTTATTCACGTCTCCGGCATTCAATATCTCGGACCGCTACCTGCCGAGATTCAAAACTACACGGTGTATTCGTTTGGTTTGCTTGCCTCGGCGACCGCCGCTGATGCGACGAAGGCCTTTGTGAATTTCGTACGCCCGGAAAACGCGGTGCCGGTGATCCGGAGCAAGGGTATGGAGCCGGGCTAAGCCGCATAGCGGACGCTCTTGACGCCGCGCGCTGGGCCGGAAAATGTCGTTTCCGAAGCGGCGATTTGAGCCGCCGATAGGAATGCCTGTGCCAGTACCCGTTCAATTCCAGGGCCGCCTTACGATCCCCGCGGTCGCAGCCCCCATGTTCCTCGTTTCGAATCCCGACCTCGTGGTCGAATGCTGCCGCGCGGGAATCCTCGGCACCTTCCCTGCGCTCAACCAGCGCACCAGTGCCGGCTACGAGGAATGGCTGGTCGAAATCAACGAGCGGCTTGCCAAAATCGAGCGCGACACCGGCAAGAAATGCGCGCCGTTCGGCGTGAACTTTATCGTGCACAAGAGCAATCCGCGGGTCGAAGCGGATCTCGAGATTTCGCGTAAACATAATGTACCGCTCATCATCACCTCGCTCGGTGCGGTGAAGGAACTGGTTGGCGCGGTGCAGGGTTATGGCGGGCTTGTGTTTCACGACGTGATCAATCTGCGTCACGCGCGCAAAGCCGCCGAAGCGGGCGTCGATGGCCTGATTGGCGTTTGCGCGGGTGCGGGCGGCCATGCGGGACTTTTGAGTCCGTTTGCGCTGATCCCGGAGATCCGGAAATTCTTTCCGAAAACGATTTTGCTTTCCGGTGTGATGTCGACAGGACGCCATGTCGCCGCCGCGCGCATGATCGGTGCTGATCTCGCTTATCTCGGCACACGTTTCATTGCGACCAAGGAAAGTGCCGCGAACGAGCGCTTCAAGGACATGATCGTCGATACCAATGCGGTCGACATTGTTTACACTGCGGCGATCAGCGGCGTGCACGGCAATTTCCTGATGCCTTCGATCCAAGCCACCGGAAAAGAAATCGACCTCAATTCATCGCACAAGCTCAGCATCGAGCAGGAAGGCCGGGCCTGGAAAGATGTATGGTCGGCAGGGCAAGGCGTTGGCATGATCGACGACGTTCCGTCCACCGCCGAACTTTGTGCGCGGCTGACTGACGAATACCGAGAGGCAATCGAAGAACTAGCCGACGAGCGCGCGGCGATTGCCGCTGAGTAAAAAGAGTAGCGAAATGAATCCCGAAGCCTGGCTCGATATTCCGTTCCTGACGCTTTCCGACCTTATTCGGGATCACGCGAAAGAGCGCAGCACGCATGCCGCTGTCATTCAGGATGAGCGCAAGCTCGATTACACCGAACTTGACCGCGCTATCGACCGGATCGCGGCGACGCTTCAGCGCGACGGGTTGAAAGCCAAGGACGCGATCGCAATCTGCGCCTCCACCTCGGTCGAATATCTCGCAGTCTTCCTCGCCGCCTTGCGCGTGGGCGTAGCGGTCGCGCCGCTTGCGCCCTCCTCCTTGCCGGAAACCATTGCGACCATGATTGCGGATTCCGACTCGAAGCTGTTCTTTCTCGATTCTGCTGTCGCGGACGAACTGAAGAAGGTTGAGGGCTCGATCAAGGCACGGCGCATCTCGTTGGACGATTCTGCCGTTGGCGAGCCGTTCTCAAAATGGTTAGCCGCGGAAGGCGCAAAGCCCGCGCATGTGAACGTCGAGCCGGGTTCCGCCTTCAACATTATTTATTCATCCGGCACGACCGGCACGCCGAAAGGCATCGTGCAATCGCACGCGATGCGCTGGGGCCAAGTGCAGCGCGCGTCCATCATCGGCTACACTCCGGACGCGGTCACCATGGTTTCGACGCCGCTCTATTCGAATACGACACTGGTCAGCGTATTCCCGACGCTCGCGATGGGCGGCACGCTCATCATGACGACGAAGTTTGATGTCGATAAATTTCTGAAACTTTCGGAAAAGCATCGCGCAAGCCACGCGATGCTGGTGCCAGTGCAATATCGCCGCATCATGGCGCACCCTGATTTCGATAAGTTCGATCTCTCGTCTTACAAGATGAAATTTTCCACCAGCGCGCCCTTCGCCGCCGAAGTGAAAGAGGATGTGGTGAAGCGCTGGCCGGGCGGTTTGTGCGAATATTACGGCCTCACCGAAGGCGGCGGCACCTGCATGCTGGTCGCACACGTTCATACCACCAAGCTGCACACCGTCGGCCAGCCGCTGCCGGGCCACGACATGCGGCTGATCGACGAGAACGGCAACGAAGTCGGCGCCGGAGAAATCGGCGAAGTGGTCGGGGCCTCACCGATCATGATGAACGGCTACCACAACAATCCGGAGAAGAGCCGCGAAGCCGAATGGTTCGACAAGACCGGCAAGCGCTTTATCCGCACCGGCGATGTTGGTCGCTTTGACGAGGATGGTTTCCTCACGCTCATGGACCGCAAGAAGGACATGATCATCTCGGGCGGCTTCAATATTTATCCGAGCGATCTCGAAGCCGTCGTGGTGCAGCACCCTGCCGTGCACGAAGCGGCGGTCGTCGGCGTACCTTCGATCAAATGGGGCGAGACGCCGGTCGCGTTCGTCGTGCTCAAGCAAAATGCGAATGTGAATGCGAACGAGTTGCAGCAATGGACCAACGAGCGTGTCGGAAAGACGCAGCGGCTCGCTTTGGTGCAGATTGTTGAGAGCTTACCGCGTAGCGCAATCGGCAAAGTCTTGAAGCGCGAACTGCGCGATACTATTCGTCTTGCCGAAAGCGCCTGATTTCCGGGCGTCATATCCGATCTCGAGTCTTCCCGAGGCCGGCCTTTTAAATTCACAAGTCAGCTAAGGCCGACTTGTGTTGGAAACGGCATGACCAGCGAAAAGAAACGAGTAGCGTTCGGATCGATCCTGGCTTCTGCCGGGCTCACCATCGCAAAAGCGATCGTCGGCCTTGCGACGGGATCGCTCGCGATTCTTTCGGAGGCCGCCCATTCACTGATCGATTGTGCCGCGGCGATCATGACCTATTTCGCGGTCAGCATTTCCGACAAACCGGCCGACGAAGAACATCACTACGGCCACGGCAAGTTTGAGAGCGTCACCGCGCTTGCCGAAACTGCACTCCTTTTTCTTATTTCCGGCATTGTGTTCTGGGAGGCAGGCCGGCGCCTGATCGGCGCCGAAACGCATGTCGTGGAAGCAACAATGGTCGCGTTCGGCGTGATCGTGGTTTCGATCGTGGTCGATTATTTCCGCGCTCGCGCGCTTAATCGCGTGGCGAAAGCCACGTCGAGTCAAGCGTTAGAGGCCGACGCGCTGCATTTCAGCTCCGACATGTGGAGTTCGCTTGCAGTCCTGTTCGGGCTCGCTGGTGTCGCACTCGGCTATCAATGGATGGATTCGGCCGCGGCGTTTGTCGTCGCAATCTTCGTCTGTGTTGCCGGTTGGCGGCTCGGGCGCCGCACGATCGACGCCCTCACCGACGTCGCGCCCGCGGGCTCTGCTCAAAAGATTGAGCAAGCCGCAAGCGCCGTGTCAGGCGTGGTCGGCGTCGAACGCGTTCGCGTGCGCCCTGTCGGCCCAACACTATTTGTGGAACTTGCAGCGATTGTCAGCCGGGCCTTGCCGCTCGAACGCGTCGAGCAATTAAAGCAGGCGGTAGCAAGCTCCGTGCAGAAAGCGCTCGATGCCAAAGAAATTCAGGTAACCGTGACAACTGAACCACGTGCACTCAACAATGAAAGCGTGATGGAGCGCGTGATGGTGATCGCCCGCAACCGCGGTCTCGCGATCCACCACGTCACGGTGCAGGACATTTCCGGCAAGCGCTCGGTGTCGCTCGATCTCGAACTCGACGGCGCCATGCCGCTCGGGCGCGCGCATGAAACGGCCGACGCGCTCGAACGTGCGATCGAAGCCGATCTTGGCGACGGCGTCGAAGTCGAGACCCATATCGAGCCCTTGCAGGCCGATGAACTCGCCGGCAAAGACGCGCCGCGCGAGCTGACCGATACGATTACCGCCGCGATGCACGGCTGGACCGGCGCTTCCGGCAAAATCCGCGATGTGCACGATGTCCGTGTGCGCGAAACACCGCAAGGCCTGATCGTCAATTTTCATTGCCGGGCCGATCCGTCGCTCACAGTGCAAGAAGTACACGCTGCCGTGGACGAACTCGAACACCGGCTCTGCGAAAGCAGACCGGAAGTCTTCCGTGCAATTGGCCATGCGGAACCCGCCACGGCGTGAAGCGATTTCTTGCTTCCCTCGCCCACGACTAGCGATTAAACCTGATTTTTTCGGAGACCATATGATGCGGGAAGCGGACGCGCAGGCAGTGCGCCTGAAGGATTATCGGGTGCCGGATTGGCTGATCGATAATGTCGAGCTCGACTTCCAGCTCGATCCGAAAGCCACTCGTGTATTATCCAAACTCGCGCTCCGCCAAAATCCGAAGGGCCGCAAGGACGCACCGATCATACTCGATGGTGACGAGCTTTCGCTCGCCTCGATCAAGTTGAACGGGCGCGCACTCGGCGCAAATGAGTTTGAAGCGACCGCGACCAAGCTCACGATTGCAAAGCCCGGCGCGAACAAGCTCACGCTCGAAATCGAAACCATCATCAATCCGACCGCAAACACAAAATTGATGGGATTGTTCCGCTCGAACGCGACCTATTGCACCCAGTGCGAAGCAGAAGGTTTCCGGCGCATCACCTATTTCCCGGACCGCCCTGATGTCCTTTCGGTCTATACGGTCCGGATCGAAGCCGATCGTGACGACGCGCCGATGTTGCTCTCGAACGGCAATCCAGTCGAAGCATTCGGCATCCCCAATACCAATCGCCATTACGCGATCTGGCACGATCCGTTTCCGAAGCCGTCTTATCTCTTCGCGCTGGTCGGCGGAAAACTCGATTACATCGAGGAGCCTTACATCACTTCGTCCGGCCGCAACGTCATGCTTCGCATCTTTGTCGAACCGGGCAAAACCGGACTTGCGGATTTCGCGATGGATGCGCTCAAGCGTTCGATGCGCTGGGACGAGCGCGTGTTCGGCTGCGAATATGATCTTGATGTCTTTCACATCGTTGCCGTCTCCGACTTCAATATGGGCGCGATGGAGAACAAGGGCCTCAATATTTTCAACGACAAATATGTGCTCGCCTCGCCCGATACCGCGACCGATCTCGACTACGAGAATATCGAGGCGATCATCGCGCACGAATATTTTCACAACTGGACCGGCGACCGCATCACCTGCCGCGACTGGTTCCAACTCTGCCTGAAGGAAGGCCTCACGGTTTATCGCGACCAGGAGTTCTCGGCCGACGAGCGCTCGCGCGCGGTAGAGCGGATCGGCGACGTGCGGCGGCTGAAAAGTTTTCAATTCGCCGAGGACGCAGGCCCGCTCGCACACCCGGTCCGGCCCGACACTTATCGCGAGATCAACAACTTCTACACCGTCACGATTTACGAGAAAGGTGCGGAAGTCGTACGCATGTTGAAGACGCTGCTCGGCGATCGCGGCTTTCGCAAGGGCATGGATCTTTATTTCAAGCGCCATGATGGCGACGCCGCGACCATTGAAGATTTTCTTAAATGCTTCGCCGATGCGAACAAGCGCGACCTTTCGCAATTCGCGCGCTGGTACGCCCAAGCCGGCACGCCGGAGCTCGCGGTACGCGGCAGCTACGACTCGATCGCAAAAACCTACACGCTCGATATCGAGCAAATGGTGCCACCGACGCCGGGCCAGAGCGCAAAAGATCCGATGGTCATCCCGCTTAAGCTCGGGCTGCTCGGTGAGGACGGCCGCGACCTTACGTTAAAAGATGCAAAAGGCAGGACCATCGCCGGCGACTTGATCGTACTCGATCAATCTTCGAAAAAATTTGTTTTCAGCGGCGTCACCGAGAAGCCCGTGGTTTCGCTGAACCGCGGCTTTTCCGCGCCGGTGAAGATTTCGAGCAATTTCGACCAAGACGACCTGCGATTCCTCGCGCGAAACGATTCCGATCCGTTCAACCGCTATGAGGCGGTGGAGCGGCTGGCGATGCAGCACATGGTGTCGGCCGCCAGGGGAAATCCGAAGAACTCCAGTGCCTTGATTGAAGCACTGAACGCCGCACTCGACAACGATGCGCTCGATAACGCGTTCATTGCGCAGCTCTTCAGCTTGCCTGACGAGGCCGACATCGCGCAGGAGATCGGGAAAGGCGTCGATCCCGACGCGATTCTCACTGCGCGCCGTCAAACCAAGAAAACGATCGGTACCACGCTCAGCGAAAAGCTTGCCGCCCGCTATCAACTGCTTGATTCCCGCGCGCCTTATGCTCCGGATGCGGAAAGTGCGGGCCGCCGCGCATTGCGCAACAGCTGCCTCGATCTTCTGGCAGCATGTGGAAGTCCCGAGAACTTTCGCCGTGCCTTCATCCAGTTCGAGAACGCCGACAACATGACCGACCGCGTGGCGGCACTTGGCGTGCTCTCGCAACACGCAGTACCGGAACGCGAGCGCGCGCTCACTGCGTTCGAGGAACGCTATCGCAGCGATCCTCTCGTGCTCGACAAGTGGTTTTCCGTGCAGGCGCGCATTCCCGAGCCCGAAGCGCTCGAACGCGTCCGCAAATTGATGACGCACCCGGCGTTTTCGATGACCAATCCGAACCGGCTTCGCGCGCTGATCGGCGTGTTCGCGGCAGGCAATCCGTCCCAGTTCAACCGGGCCGACGGCGAAGGCTACAAATTCGTCGCCGATACGGTTCTCGGTTTGGACTCAAAGAACCCGCAGGTCGCAGCCCGCCTGCTCTCCTCGTTCAAAAGCTGGCGCGCACTCGAACCGGTCCGGCGCGCAGCTGCCGAGCGCGAATTGAAACGCGTCGCTGAAACATCGGGTCTTTCGCCAGATGTTGCGGATATCGCTGGCCGTTCATTGGCTTGAGTCAAAAAGACTCAATCGTTAACGCGCATCGCGACTCTCGCGGCGTTGTCTTTTCATGACTCTGGACAACGAATTTCACAGTTTGACTCTAGACAAATCACCCGCACTTCGATTCTTATGATTCTCGATTCGGAGAGATGCGGCAGTCCCTCCTGGTCAGACGTTTTGGGGCTCATCCGGGGAGGCCAGCGATGGCGCGTGTCCACGCTGCCAATACGACAGCGCATGGACAATCGATACGCGGTCTTGCCCGCTCGCTGACGCATCCGAGCTATCAGCGTCTGGTCGATGCCGAGCCGCTGCTGCGGCGCGCCGTCCCCATTCTCATCATCGTGTTTCTGCTCTCAGTGGTGCTTGGCGCGTTCGTGCAGGCGATCGAGCATCGGCGCGAAACGATGAACGACGCCAAATCGCAGATTTCAATGTTCGCGCTCGCGATCTCGGAAGATTTCACGCGGCATGCGGGCGGCGATCACGGATTGGACGCGAAAGGTTTGCTGCGCATCGCGATGCCCGCGCGCGCCCTGATGAACGGACGGCAATTTTTCATCGCGGACGCCAATGGCAAAGTCGTTGCTGCCGAACCCGAAGCGCCAGGCCTGATTGGCAAGACGCTCCTCGACATACTCGGTCCCGGTCAGCCGCTGACCGCATTTGCAGAACGCGCCGGTGTGGTCGAAGTCACCCTACCCGACGACCGCGTCAGCTTCGCGACCGTGCGAAACTTGCGCGACGGACTTGGCCAGATCGCAGCGGTCCAGTCCCGCACGCAGGCGCTTGAGAACTGGTGGCGCGACACCAGACTTACCGTCACGCTGCTGACCACAACCGGTGTCGTGCTTCTAATACTCGGCTTTGCTTTTCACTGGCAATCGACCCGCGCGCGCGAAGCGGATCATATCTATGACAAGGTGCGTGCGCGCATCGACACTGCGTTGAGCCGCGGGCGTGCAGGCCTCTGGGACTGGGACCTCGCGCGCGGGCGAATTTACTGGTCCGACTCGATGTTCGAAATTCTCGGCTTCAAGCCGCGCGAAGAACTGCTCTCGTTCGGCGAAATCGACGCGTTGGTCCATCCCGACGACGGCAGCCTGTTTGAACTTGCTTCCCATCTTGCCGATGCTGCCGACGGCGCGGTCGATCGCGCGTTTCGCATGCGGCACGCGAATGGAAGCTGGGTATGGCTACGGGCGCGCGCCGAGCTTATTCAGGAAGGTGTCGGCAACGGCCCGCACCTGATCGGCATTGCCGTCGACATTACCGAAGAAAAGCGTCTGCAGGCGCGCACCGCGACTTCGGACATGCGGCTTCGCGAAGCCGTCGATACGATTTCAGAGGCCTTCGTGCTGTGGGACGCCGACCGGCGGCTCGTACTTTGCAATACAAAATTCCAGGAACAGCACGGCCTTGTCGATGAAGCGGTAACGCCGGGCGTAAGCTATGAAAAAGTCATCGACGCGATGAAGAATCCGATTCTGCCGGCCGCGAGAGCGAACGCGCCGGATAGCGGTGTCGAACTCGCTGATGGGCGCTGGCTGCAATTCAACGAACGGCGCATGAAAGACGGCGGCCTCGTCTCGATCGGTACCGACATCACCAAGATCAAGCTGCATGAAGAGCGGCTGATGGAAAACGAACGCGGATTGATCGCGAAGAACATGGACCTGCGCAATTCGCAACAAACGCTGGAATATCAGGCGCAGCAGCTCGCCGAACTTGCGCAAAAATACGCCGACGAGAAAACGCGCGCCGAAGAGGCAAGCCAGGCGAAGTCCGAATTCCTCGCCAATATGAGCCATGAGCTGCGCACGCCGCTCAACGCCATCATCGGATTTTCCGAAATCATGGAATCCGGCATGTTCGGTGAACTGGGCTCCGAGAAATATCACGAGTATTGCCGCGACATCCGCGAGAGCGGTTGTTATCTACTCGACGTGATCAACGACATCCTCGATATGGCGAAAATCGAGGCCGGCCGCATGCCACTCAATATCGAGCCGGTAAATCTCGACGAGATCGTCGCCGAAGCCATGCGGGTGATGTCGGTCAAGGCACAAGAAAAGAAACTCCTGTGCCGTACCGAGATCATGGCCGAACTCTCACTCCGCGCCGACCGCCGGGCGATCAAGCAAATTCTGCTAAATCTCATTTCCAATGCGATCAAATTTACGCCCGATGGCGGACAAATTGTGGTTCACGCTAAAATATCGGGCGCCGCAGTGCTCCTGGTAATCGAGGATTCCGGTATCGGGATTGCGCGAGACGCGCTGAAAAAACTCGGCCGGCCGTTCGAGCAGGTCGAAAGCCAGCTCACGAAGACCCAGACCGGATCGGGACTCGGACTCGCAATCGCAAAATCGCTCGCGGAATTGCAGGGCGGCCGCATGCGCATCCGCTCGATCGAGAATGTGGGCACGACCGTGTTCGTGCGCCTGCCGGCCGCGCTAAGGCTCGCCGCCTAATCTTCCGCCGCTTCACCAAGCAACCGGCCAAAACACTCGCGCACCTTGGCTTCGGTGTCGGCAAGATGTGCATCCAACGTCGCAAAATCAGGCAACCCGCCGGCACGCGCGAGTAGTGCAAGCAGGCCTGGTGAGGCCTTGGCTGGGTCGAACGGCCCCGTCACGCAGAGACGGAGCACCTGCGTCAGGTCGTGGTAGAGCAGTGCCGCATCGCGCAAGAGTTCGCCGTCGGCTTTTTTCAAAAGCGATAACGCTCGCGCCTTTTCGATCACGCGAGCGGTCTGGGGGTCGAGGAGATCGCGATGCTTCGTGGCATGAACGAGCAAGAGATATTGCGCGAGAAACTCGATATCGATCAGGCCGCCTGCGGCGTTCTTGATATCCCAGCGCTCGGCATCACCGCGCTCATCGGCAATCGCCTGGCGCATTTCCAGCACGTCACGCGCAATAATTCCGGGATCGCGCTCGACCCGGAGCGCTTTGTCAATCACCGCCTCAACTTTCTTCCGGAACGCAGGCTGCGAAGAGACAACGCGGGCACGCGTCAGCGCCATGTGCTCCCAGGTCCAGGCCTCGTCGCGTTGATAGCCGACGAAACTCGGCAGCGAGGTCGCAACCGGCCCTGAGCGCCCCGAAGGCCGCAGCCGCAAGTCCACGTCATAAAGCTTGCCCATATTTGTCGGGATCGTAAGCGCACTGATGAGCCGCTGCGTGAGGCGCGCGAAATATTGCGCGCCATAAAGCGGACGCTTGCCGTTTGACTCCGGCTTCGTCTCGTCGAACTCGTAGAGCAAAAGAAGATCGAGATCGGAGCCCGCGGTCATTTCGCGGCTGCCGAGCTTGCCCATGGCGATTACCGCGGTTTCTGCCTTCGCGATTTTGCCGTGCACCTCTTCGAAGCGCCGGCTGACCTCGCGATGCAGCGCCTGGATCACGACGTCGGTGAGTGTGGCGTAAGCGTCGCCTGCGCGGCTTGCGGACAACGCGCCGGAAAGTACGCGGACTCCGATCAGAACCATCTGCTCGCGGCCGAAGCTTCTGGTGCGATCGAGGAAGTCCTCTTCGCTCTGCGCCTGTTTGAGCAAATCCGCGAGGCGTTTTGCGAGCAATTGCTCTGACGGCAGCATCCCGAAAAACGCCGGATCGAGCAGCCCATCGAGCAATGACGGCGCCTGCGCGATCATGTCCCTGAGCCGCGGCGAGGTCCCGAGGATCGTCGCGATCAGTTGAACGAGATCGGGATGCGTCCGCATCGCGGCAAGCAGCCGCTCGCCGCCGGGCAATTGCGAAAGAAAGCGGTCGCAGGCCAAGAGCGCCTGATCCGCGTTACCCGTGCGCGACAGCGCATCGAGAAGCGCAGGGAGGATTATTTGGAACTCAGCAAGCGACGTCTCGGTGCTGAGCGCACGATACTCGCCTTTCATCCACTCGCGGATGAGATGGCTCGCGGCCAATGGCTCCTTGAAGCCGAGCTTGCCAAGCGTCTCCAGCGTTTCGCGATCGTCCTTGTCCACCGGGAATACCAGCGTACCGGACACCGCAGCGAGCGGCGGCGCGTCCTCGAAGAGATGCGCGTAATGCGTCTGCACCCTGCGCAGATGCTTGGTGATCTCGCGTGCGAATGCGTTGCGATCCTTAAGCCCCAGAAAACGGGCGAAGCGATCCAGCGTCTCGTCGCTTTCGGGAAGCAGATGGGTTTGTTCGTCGGCGATCATCTGAAGTCGGTGTTCGACACGGCGCAGATAGAGATACGCGTCGTGCAGCTCGTCGCGCGCGTCCGTGTCGATCCATTTTTCTTCGGCGAGCCGCGCGAGCATTGCGAGTGTCTTCTGGCCGCGTAGCTCCGGCACCCGGCCGCCTGCTATAAGCTGTTGCGTTTGCACAAAAAACTCGATCTCGCGGATTCCACCGCGGCCGAGCTTGATGTTGTGGCCGCCAACTGCGATTTCGTCGTGACCGCGGAACGCGTGGATCTGCCGCTTCATCGCGTGCACATCGGCGATCGCGGCGTGATCGAGATAGCGCCGCCAGACGAAGGGTGAGAGGTTTTTCAGGAAGCGTTCGCCCGCTTCGATATCGCCGGCGACGGCGCGCGCCTTAATGTAGGCCGCGCGCTCCCAGGTCTGGCCCTCGCGTTCGTAGTAGTCGAGCCCTGCGTCGGTCGAGACCGCAATTTGCGTCGAGCCAGGATCAGGACGCAGCCTTAGATCGACGCGAAAGACGTAGCCGTCCTCGGTGCGGTCATTGATCAGCCGAAGCAGGTTTCTTGTCAGTCCAACAAAAAACTGGACCGGCTCGACGCCCTCCACTAGCGGCGCCTTGCGCTCGAAAAAAACGATCAGGTCGATGTCGCTCGAGTAATTCAACTCGCCCGCGCCATGTTTGCCCATCGCAAGCACGATGTAGCCCGAGCCCTCCCCCGGTGAGGACGGATTGGGGAGTTTCATTTTCCCGGAAATATTCCCGGCAGCGAGAATGCGATCGACTGCCGCGCGGACAGCCGTATCCGCAAGTTTCGTGAGCGCTGCAGTGATTGCTTCGAGCTCCCAGACACCACCGATATCGCAGAGTGCAACCAGGAGCGCGCCTTCGCGCTTCATGCGCCGGAGCGCTTTCTGCGCGCCCCCATCGTCGGCCGCGGCGAGCGCCTCTTTCGTTCCGCGATCAAGTATTTCCTCAAGTGCGTCGTGTGGCTCCTCCCCGGTGAGCCGCAGCAGCATTGCCGGATCGAGGCTGATCGTGCCCCAAAGATAGGGCGAGTCCTCGAATAGTCCCTGCAGCAACTGCTCGAAAAACTTGGAAGATCCGATTGCCTTCGACAGACCGTCCCGCGCTTTCGTGGGCGCCGACGCGATCAGGTCGGCGAGCGCCAATTTCGCGGCCTTTGCATTGGCAATGCGCGGTGCTTCGCGAATCCGCGAGAGCAGGGTTCCTTGCGCGTCTTCTATTTTTGCCTTGCGGCGGATCGGGGCCTTCATGCCCCTTTAGTTTGGACTGGCTGTGCCGGAATCGCGAGCGTCACTTTCAGGCCCGGTAAATTATCTTCGAGCCTCAATTCACCGCCATGCAGCCGTGCCACGGCTTGTGCGAGCGATAGTCCTAAACCCGCGCCGGGGCGCGAACGGCTTGCTTCGAGACGCACGAAACGCTCGAGCACGCGGAGGCGGTCTGCTTCCGGGATTCCCGGACCGCGATCGCCGACAATAAGCTCGATCCGCTCGGCGGTTTTGCGTGCCGAGATCGTTACTTCGCTACCTTTGGTCTCGCCGCCGTGCTTGATCGCATTGTCGACGAGATTAGCGAGCGCCTGGCTTACCAACTCGCGGCTGCCGCGGACCGGGAGCGGCTCCATCGCCGCGACAACAAGCGTAATCCCTGCTTCCTCTGCCACAGGCTCGTAAAGCTCGGCAACGCCGCGCGCGATTTCGGCGGCGTCGAAATCGGTCATTACTTTACGCACCTCGCCCGCCTCGGCGCGCGAAATCATCAAAAGCGCATCGAAAGTGCGGATCAAGTTGTCCGATTCCTCGATGGTGGATTCGAGCGCCTTCTTCAGCTCGACTTCGCTTTTGGTGGTGCGGAGCGCTTCTTCGGCGCGATTGCGCATGCGCGTGAGCGGCGTCTTCAAATCATGCGCGATATTATCGGAGACGTGCTTCAGGCCACCCATCAGATTCTCGATCCGGCCGAGCATGGCATTCAGGCTGTTTGCCAACCGGTCGAACTCGTCACCCGAGCCGGTGATTGCAAGCCTGCCACCGAGATCGCCAAGCATGATCTGCTCGGATGTCGCGGTCATGGAATCGATCCGCTTCATTACGCGGCGTGTAACGAAGACGCCGCCGGCAATACCCAGGATTACGATCAGCACGAGCGCCCAGCGCGCGGGTGTTGCAAGAATTTCGCGAAGCTTTTCGCGCTCCTCGATGTCGCGACCGACGAGGAGACGGAAGCCACCCGGAAAAATCGAAACGCGCACCAGCGCGCGGCTGTCATGCGCGGTATCGGCGGCCTCGTCGGTGCGGCGATAGGAAATTTCGGACCAGCCTGCTTTAGCGAGTGTGGCATTGCCCACATCGGCGACGTTGCCCGCGAGCGTCGCGCCGTTGAAAGACGTAATGAGATAGAGGTTCGAACCCGGCTGCTGCGCGCGCGCTTCGACCACTTCGATCAGGCGGCGGATACCGCCAGTGGCATATTGCTCTTCGAGGCTGCGCACCTCGGCGTCGATGGTTTCGGTGATCTGCGAAACAACGAGCGCCTGGGTGTGACGCGCGAGGTAGCCGATCACGACGGCTGCGAACACCGCAAAAATAATCAGATAGACCGCGATGATCTTGAACGCGGTAGTGCGAAGAAGCTTACCGAGCGCCGTCACGGATCATATATCCGGCGCCACGCACCGTCTGCAAAAGCGGTTTCGAAAAACCCTTGTCGATCTTCGAGCGCAGCCGCGAAACATGCACGTCGATCACGTTGGTCTGCGGGTCGAAATGATAATCCCAGACGTTTTCGAGCAGCATGGTGCGCGTTACCACCTGGCCCGCGTGGCGCATAAGATATTCGAGCAGACGAAACTCGCGCGGCTGTAGCGGAATTTCTTCGCCGTTGCGGCTCACGCGATGCGAAAGCCGGTCAAGTTCGAGGTCGGCAACGCGATAGACGGTGTCGGCGCTGTTCGGTGCGCGGCGGCGCGCGAGCACCTCGACGCGCGCGAGTAACTCGGAAAATGCATACGGCTTGGCGAGATAATCGTCGCCTCCCGCGCGCAGGCCGGTGACGCGATCATCGACCTGTCCGAGCGCGGAAAGAATAAGCACCGGCGTTTCCTTGCCGCGGGTGCGCAATTCGGAAACGAGCGAGAGGCCATCGCGCTTCGGCAGCATGCGATCCACGACGAGCACGTCGAAGGAATCGTCAAGCGCAAGCGCAAGGCCGGCTTCGCCATCATTGGCGACTTCGGCCATGTGCCCCGCTTCGCGGAGCGCCTTCTTCAGATAGTCCGCGGCTTCGCGGTCATCTTCGATGACAAGCAGACGCATGATCTCGACTCGCCTTCGCTCCGTTCTCGCCTAAATAAATCGGGGCGGAAAGCCTTTCGGCTTCCCGCCCCCGGTTGCCCGCGGTCGGCAGGGGGCGATGGGGGTTTACGCCGGCCGCAGACTCCCGAACCTTAGCTCTTGCCTACCGGCAAGGTGACGTAACGTGTTCCCGCCTGCGACTTCACGCGAAGCAGTACGACGCTCTTGCCTTCGCTCCGTGCTTTGGTGAGCGCTTCATTGAGATCGGCGGTCTTGGTGACGTTACGGCCGCTGACTTCAAGAATGACGTCTCCGGTGCGAAGCCCGCGCTCGCTTGCGGGACCGTTCTCTTCGACGCTGGTCACCACGATGCCGTCGGAACCGGCACCATCGACTTGGCCCGCAGGGGCAACCACGATGCCGAGCTGCGAAAGATTGAGTTCGCGGCCGGTGCGATCCTTGTCCTGACGGTCGGTGCGATCCTGACGCTCAAAACGACCCTGGCGGTCCTCCTGGCCGCGATCCATGCGGTCGCCGAAATTGTCGCGATCGTCGTCCTTGCGCGGGCTCTGCTTCTGGTTAGGAGCCTGCTTCTGGTTCGGGGCCTGCTTCTGGCCCTGGTTGACCGCGGCCTGCTGCTGTTCCGGCAGTTTCGCCAGCTTCACTTCGATCAGTTCTTCCTTGCCGTTGCGCAGCACCTTGATCTTCACGGTCGAGTCCGGACGGAACGCCGCGATCTTGCGCTGCAATTCGCGCACGGTCTTGATCGGCGTGCCATCGACATCAATGATGATGTCACCCGACTTGATGCCGGCCTGCGCTGCCGGAAGGTTCGGCTGCACTTCGCCGACGAGCGCGCCTTCCTGCGTCTTGAGATTGAGGCTCTCAGCAATTTCCTTGGTTAGGGGCTGGATCTGCACACCGAGATAGCCGCGGGTCACCATTCCGTTCTGGCGGAGTGCTGCGATCACCGTCTGCACGGTTTCAGCCGGGATCGCGAAAGCGATACCGATGTTACCTCCGGTCGGCGACACGATCGCGGTGTTCACGCCGATCACTTCGCCGGCAAGATTAAAGGTCGGGCCGCCGGAGTTGCCGCGGTTCACCGCGGCATCGATCTGGATGAAGTCGTCATAAGTGCCGGCGCCGATATCGCGGCCGCGCGCGGAGACAATGCCTGCCGTCACAGTACCGCCGAGGCCGAACGGATTGCCGACCGCGAGTACCCAGTCGCCAACGCGCGGAGCGTTCGGCGCAAGACGAACCCAGGGGAAATCGCCTTTGCCTTCGACTTTGAGGAGCGCGAGATCGGTGCGCGGGTCGGTGCCGATCACTTTCGCGGTGTAGGTCTTCTGATCGTCGGTCGTAATCTCAACGACCGTCGCTTTATCGATCACATGGTTATTGGTGACGATATAGCCGTCAGCGGAAATGAAGAAACCGGAGCCCTGCCCTTGCGAGCGGCGGGGACGCTGGAAACGGTTCTGCGGCACCTGGTCGCCGAAGAAGCGCTTGAAGAAGCGCTCCATTTCCGGCGGCATATTATTATTGTTGCCGTCTTCGTCGTTGCTCGACGTCTGCGGCGCGTCTACGCGCACGCGGACGCTGACCACGGCCGGCTTCACCTTGTCGACGATGTCGGCAAACGAAAGCATGTTCGCCGGACGATCGGTGGCGATCTGCGCCTTGGCCGGCGAAACGAAGGACGAAACATTGAAATTGGAAGCAGCAACAACGGCGATTAGAGCACCGATGGCAATGCCGACAAAAAGCGGGCGGCGCGAAGTATTGGACATAAAAGTCTCCGAGAAATTCGTGATCCACGGGGACCCGTGGACGATGTCGGAGTGAAGCTAGGAGTATCCGCCTTACGGCGATGTCGCTGGGACATTACGATTTCGTAAGGTCGGTGAATCCCTTGGAAAGCTCTTTTAAACGGCGCTTTTCCTGCGCCGTCAGGGCTTTTGCGGGCGCCTGCGGCGGGCGCCGGTAAAAACGCAGTAAAATCAGCAGGCCCAACGCCAAAACCAGAAGCGGCATCGACCACAGCAACATCGTGCGGCGGTCGCGCTGTGGCTCCAGGAGAACGAACTCGCCATAGCGGGCGACCAGAAACTCACGCACCTGTGCATCGCTGTCGCCGGCCTTGAGCCGCTCGCGCACCAGCACGCGAAGATCGCGGGCGAGTGGTGCGTCTGAATCGTCGATCGACTGGTTCTGGCAAACCATGCAGCGCAGCTTCTGCGACAAAGCCCGCGCGCGCGATTCAAGCGCGGGATCGTTCAGGACTTCGTCCGGAAGAACCGCGATGGCCGCGGTCGCAAACGATCCGATCAACATTAGCGCGAGAACAGCACGGCGCATTGCGATCACTCCGCCGGCACAGGCGAGACCGCCCGTTTAGCCGCGCGCTTCGGCACGCCGATGCGAAGCCGACGATCCGAGAGCGAAAGTGCCGCCCCGAGCGCCATGACGACTGCCCCGAGCCAGATCAGAAGCACCAGCGGTTTCCAATAAACACGAAGCGCCACCGATTGATTGGGCTCGGGATCTCCGATGCTCGCGTAAAGCTGGCCGAGGCCGAAGGTGTGAATTCCCGCCTCCGTCGTTTGCTGGCCGCGCACGACGAATGTGCGCTTTGCCGGCGCAAGCTCGGCAACGCTCAGTCCGTCACGGCGCACTTCGATGATTGCTGCGATGTCGCGATAATTTTCGCCTTTGCGCTCGACCCATTGCCGGAAGTGGAGGTTGAAATCGGAAATCACCACGTGATCGCCGGGCCGAATCGAAACGATTTTCTCGACGCTCCAACCACCTTCGGCAGCAATGCCGAGCAGCGAAATCCCGATGCCCGCATGCGCCAAAAGTGTGCCGAATGAGGCGCGCGGCAAACCGGTCATACGCGCAAAAGACACTCCGAGTGGCGCGCGAAATAGCGCAATACGTTCGGCAAATTCCACCAGCGCGCCGGCAATCGCAAAGACCGCAATCGCTAGCGCCAGCATCGGATAGAGCGGCGCGCCATCGGTCCAGAACACGACAAGCACGACAGCGAGTGCCATGGCCGCGGCAAATGTAAGCCGCTGCGCGACAGCACCGCCATCGCCACGCTTCCATGCGAGCAATGGTCCGGCCGGCATCAAGGCAACCAGCAGAAGCGCGAGCTTTCCAGCCGTCGCGTTGAAAAACGGCGCACCGACCGAAATTTTGTCGCCGGTGATCGCTTCAAGCGCGAGCGGATAAAGCGTGCCGGCAAAGACCGTCGCTGTAATTGCGGAAAGGACGACGTTGTTCAGAAGAAGCGCGCCTTCGCGCGACACCGGCGCAAAAATGCCTCCGGGCTTCAATTGCGGCGCGCGCCAGCCAAACAGCGCGAGCGAGCCGCCGACAAAGAACACGAGGATACAGAGAATGAATGTGCCGCGCGCGGGATCGCTGGCAAACGTATGCACCGAGGTCAGCACGCCCGAGCGAACCAGAAACGTGCCGAGCAGCGATAGCGAGAATGCGAGGATCGCAAGCAACACGGTCCAGACTTTCAGCGCGTCGCGCTTCTCCATCACCAGCGCTGAATGCAGAAGCGCGGTCGCAGCCAGCCACGGCATCAGCGACGCGTTCTCGACCGGATCCCAGAACCAGTAGCCGCCCCAGCCGAGTTCGTAATAAGCCCAGTAAGACCCCATCGCGATGCCGAGGGTAAGGAACAGCCACGCCGTAAGCGTCCACGGGCGCACCCAGCGCGCCCAGGCGGCATCGATGCGGCCTTCGATTAGTGCCGCGACAGCAAAAGAGAATGCGACCGAGCAACCGACATAGCCAAGATAAAGAAGCGGCGGATGCAGCGCGAGCCCGACATCCTGCAATACCGGATTGAGCCCACGCCCCTCGCCCGGCGGAATCTCGATCCGCAGAAACGGGTTCGAGGTCAGAAGAATAAAGAGAATGAAAATCGCGGCGATCAGCCCCTGTACGCCAAGCACGTTCGCGCGCAAACGCGACGGCAGGTTGCCGGCGAACAGCGCGATCAGCGCGGAAAAAATCGCAAGCACCAGTACCCACAAAAGCATGGAGCCTTCGTGGTTGGCCCAGACGCCGCTGAATTTATAGAGCAGCGGCTTCGCGGAATGCGAGTTTGCGTAAACATTCACGACCGAGAAATCGGACGTCACGTAAAGATAAGTGAGCCCGGCAAATGCCGCCGCAACAAAAAAGAGCACCGCCAACGCTGACACCGGGGCAATCGTCAGTAACCGCGCATCGTTGGTCGCAGCACCCCAAAAGGAAAAGAAGGCAAGCGCTGCCGACAGGGCGAACGCGAGAATGAGCGCGTAGTGCGAGAGTTCGGCGATCATTTCTTGGCGCCCGGATTATGTTTCCAG
This sequence comes from uncultured Alphaproteobacteria bacterium, assembly GCA_963730025.1. Classification (GTDB taxonomy): domain Bacteria; phylum Pseudomonadota; class Alphaproteobacteria; order Rhizobiales; family Xanthobacteraceae. The sequence goes on along the minus strand of CAVSPV010000002.1, from coordinate 2,874,611 downwards.
ACGCCTTTGTCCTTCAGCGCGTCCACGACTTCGCGTGGCATGTAATATTCGTCGTGCTTTGCCAAAATGGTGCGCGCAATGAAGACACCGTTCTCGAACGTACCTTCCGCGACCACACCCTGCTTCTCGCGAAAAAGATCTGGAAGCATGCCCTGATAGCGCACAGGCAGGCTCTTTGCGCCATCAGTCACTTCAAAGCGCACAAGCACGCCGTCGCGCGTAATCGAACCTTCTTTCACGAGCCCGCCGATACGCAGACGCTTACCCTCGGGTGGCGGGTTCGCAATGAGTTCGCTCGGAGTTGCAAAAAACACAATCGAGTCACGCAGCGCGGAAAGCGTCAGCGCCGTCGCCAGCACAAGGACCGCACCCGCAACCGCAATCAACGTGAGGCGACGCTGCTTCCGGGTCACCGCGGGGCCCGTTCAAGTTGTTGCAGGTGACGTTGCGCGGGAATGCGCCACATATCCTTCGGGCCTGCGAATTCGACGACCTGCGTCCAATATTTACGCGCCGCTTCGCGGTCGCCGTTCTGTTCGGCAGCCAATCCCAGATAAAAAAGTGCGGGCGAAAATTTCGCGTCGTACTCAAGCGCGCGCTGGAATGCAGCACTTGCGTCGGCTGAAATCTTGCCGGGCGTTTGCGTGAGCAGCGCTTCGCCTAGCGTCACCTGACGCGCGGCATTGCTGCCAAGAATGCGGATCGCGCTTTCCTGTGCCGCAACCGCGTCGTCGATCCGACCGACGCGCAGATAGATCGGCGCAATCAGTTCCCAGCCCTGGCCGTCGTCGGGCCGGCTTGTCAGCCGTTCTTCGAGCCGATGCACGAGCATGCCGATGTCCTGCTGCTCGATTGGCGGCGCGAGCCTTGCTGCGCGCGGCGCATCGGGAACTTCCGGCGCGCCGTAAGTCAGATAAAGCGTGAGCGAGATCGCGGGAATTGCCACGAGTGCCGTGATCGAGGCGATGCGCCGCCGGCGCATGCTCGCAACCGAAGCCGGCGTTTTGTCCGCCGCAGCATTCAATAAGCGCCGTGAGATTTCCGTTCGTGCCGCTTCGACTTCCGCGGGTGCAAGCAGCCCGCGTTCACGGTCGCGCTCGATTTCCGCAAGTTGATCGCGATAGACCGCGACTCCAGCCGCTTCGCCGAGGACCGCGCGCGGCTGACGCGAAAGCGGCCACAGCACCGCAAACACTGCGGCCGCGGTCATGGCCGCCAGAACTGTCCAAAACAGCATCATCTCACCCGGCGCACGTCTAAAGCCGGGGGGCCGTCCGGTCAAAAAGACCGGACGCGATCAGCATGGCCGCGATGTCGCAGCCGAAATCAGCCTTGAACCGGGGTCCAGGTGCCGTCCGGATTGCGGCAGGCAATGCCGCGGCCGGTACGCGGCTGGCCGTTGATATAGATCGTGTGGGTGTATTCGCGGCAGCGCTGATAGCTCTGATAGGCGTAAGGCGGACCGGCAACGATGGTGCCGTAGCCGCGCTCGCCACGCCAGCTCACGGGCGCGCCAGGGCCTTCAGCTTCCAGCGCTCGAAGTTCCGCTTCATACGCCATCCGGCGATCCCGCTCGTCGAGCGAATTTCCAATCACTCCGCCGATCAGGCCGCCCGCAACGGCACCCGCGACCACAGCGCCCGGCCCACGGCCGGTGAGCGCGCCAATGACGCCGCCGCTCAACGCGCCGAGAACGATACCGTCTTGGGTGCGCGGCCCCGCGTCGCCAGCGCAGGCGCCCAGCGCGAGCGAAAGCGCGCAGACAACGCCAGTGGCCTTGATCTTCGTGGCAGACATGGGAAGCCCCCTAAAACTCACGGTCGCGGGTCGTTTTCCGGGCGGAATATGCCCGTCAGAAAGTAAAGGAAGGAAAAATCAGGCGAAAGCGGGGCTCCACCGCGCTTATGCCGCCGGCAGCACGAGTTCCGCGCGCAAACCGCCCAGCGGCGAATTCCCCAGCTGCAGCGTGCCGTTATAGAGCTGCGCAAGCTCCAACACGATCGAGAGGCCGAGACCGGTGCCGGGCTTGCTCTCATCAAGCCGCCGCCCGCGCCGCAGCACCTCGTCGCGCTCAGCCAGCGCGAGACCCGGACCGTCGTCATCGACCTGCAAGCGGAAGAATCCGACGCCGCCGGCACGCGGCGCACTCAACACGAACATTTCAATATCGACGCGGGAGTTCGCCCATTTGCAGGCGTTGTCAACGAGATTGCCCAGCATTTCTTCAAGGTCATGCTGCTCGCCGCGGAAGCGCACGCTTTCGTTCAAATGCGTGGTGATCTCGATATTCCGTTCGCGATAAATCTTTTCCATGGTGCGTTTGATCGTGCTGACCACCAGCGCCACATCAATCATGGTGCTGACGACCGCGGTGCGCGCAGCAATGCGCGCGCGCTCCAGATGGCGTTGCACCTGGCCGTGCATCACGGTCACCTGTTCGCGGATTTTCTCGGCGGCCGGCTCCTGCACCTGGCCCGCTTCGTTCATCAAGACGGAGAGTGGCGTTTTCAGCGCATGCGCGAGATTGCCGACATGCGTGCGCGAACGCTCGACGATCTCTCGATTCGATTCCAACAGCGCATTCACTTCGCGCGCGAGCGGCGCGATTTCTTTCGCGAAATCGCCTTGCAGTTTTTCGGACCGGCCCGAGCGAATTTCAGAAAGACTGTCGGAAATTCTGGAAAGCGGCAGCAGGCCGTAGCGCACCTGAAACCATACCGTCCCCATGAAAGCGAGCCCGAGGAAACCGAACGTTAGAAAAAGCGCGTCGTTGAAATCGGACGCCTCGTCTTCAATTTCGAGCGCGTCGCCTGCAACCGAAATAAGGAAGCGGCCGTCTTCCCCGAGATCGAGAAAGCGCTCGACCGCGCGCAGCCGCTGCCCCTCGGGTCCGGGCAAATAAGCCTGACGAATGCCGCCGCCGCTGAACGGCGTCTTTAAACTCTCGAGTGTCGGAAATCCGCCTTCCGGCGACGAGCGCGACGATTTGCGTTCCGGATTTTCGCCGAGCCGCGTGATCTGCCAATACCAGCCGGAAGAAGGAATAAAGAAGAGCGGCTCGCCAAGCGTTTCGGGCTCAGGCAATGCCGTGCGCGGGCTGTTTGCTACTTCGGCGACGATATTGCGCAGAAAAACATTGATGCGCCGGTCAAAGGCGCGCTCGACTGAGTTCCGGTAGATTGTGGAAAGCACAACGCCGATCACGATCAGCACAATCACACTCACCGCGGTCGCGGAGAGAAACAGGCGCCGTGCGAGTGAGGGAGCTCTAGCGGCCATCGGTGGGCGGCGTCAGCAGATAGCCGAGACCGCGGACGGTCTGGATCACGTCGATATCCAGTTTTTTACGAAGCCGACCGACGAAGACTTCTATTGTGTTCGAGTCGCGGTCGAAATCCTGATCGTAGAGATGCTCGACGAGTTCGGTTCGCGACACCACGCGGCCGGCATGATGCATTAAATAAGCAAGCAGCCGGTATTCATGCGAGGTGAGCCGCACCGGATTGCCGTTCACCGAGACGCGGCCGGAGCGCGTGTCTAACCGGACCGGGCCGCAGGAGAGTTCGTTAGTCGCGTGACCCGCCGAGCGTCGGAGGAGCGCGCGAATGCGCGCCAGCACTTCCTCAAGATGAAAGGGCTTTGCCACATAATCATCGGCGCCCGCATCGAAGCCCGAAACTTTGTCGGACCAACGGTCGCGCGCGGTCAGAATGAGAACCGGCATGTCCTTGCCGTTCCTCCGCCAGGATTCCAGCACCGAAATCCCGTCCATCTTCGGCAGGCCGAGGTCGAGCACCACCGCGTCATAGGGCTCGCTTTCGCCGAGGTAATGCCCCTCCTCGCCGTCGGCGGCGGAGTCGACCGCGTAGCCGGCGTCGCTCAGCGCGGTGACGAGCTGGCGGTTCAGGTCGGGATCGTCTTCGACAACAAGCAAGCGCATGAGGATTCACAAGCCCGGCAATTCAGGCGGTACTGTGCCATTCGGTTGGTGGCGTGTCAGCGGGTCGAAAGATCGTGCGAAAAGCTAGGAATCGAAGCCCTGAAAAGACGCAAACGCGCTCACATCTTCGCGCGGCGAGCGCCAGCCGTTGATCGGCGCAGCCTCGTCGGCATAGCCCAAAGCGACACCGCAAAAGAGCATGAGCTCAGGCGGCAGCTCAAGGAAGCGCGTCATTGTTTTGTGCCAGAAGGTCCAGGCTTCTTGCGCGCAGGTGTGCAAACCGTGGGCGCGCGCAAGCACGAGCACGTTCTGAACATGCATGCCGAGATCTGACCATTGCGGTGGACCCATGGTGCGGTCGAGCGAAAAGAAAATGCCGACCGGCGCGCCGAAGAATTCGAAGTTGCGGGCGAATTGTTGGTAGCGGGCGGGCCGGTCTTCACGTGGGATGCCGATCGAATTGTAAAGCAGCTCGCCCACTTTGAAGCGGCGTTCTTTATAAGGCTGCTTGAGCGGCACGGGATAAACTTCGTATTCGCTGCCTTCCCCAAGCGGCAATTCGTTGAGCCGCGGGCGAATGAGCGCCTTTAATTCTTCAAGCCGTTTGCCCGCCAGCGCATGCACAATCCATGGCTGAAGGTTGCCGCCGGATGGCGCGCGTGCCGCAGATTGCAGAATCTCCCGCACCACTTGTTCGGGAACCGGAGTCGGCAAGAACGCCCGGCAGGAATAACGGCTCTCGACCGCCTCACGCACGTGCATTGAAAGAGTCCTTCTATACGTGACGCTTTTATAGACACGGGCGCGGAAATGTCAGCTAGTCCGCCGGTTGACAAGAATGGTCCGCCCCCGCAGTTGAGCGGCGCGAGGACTCCCCATGCTTCGATTGATCTTAACGGGTGCTGCGCTGGCCGCGGCTATATCCGCGTCTCCGGCAATCGTCGGCGGCAACGCCGGGGGCAATGCAGCGTTGCATACGGTGATGATCACCTCGCGTGGCGGCGAAGTCTGCTCCGGGACGGCGATCGCGCGTAACCTCGTCATTACGGCAGCTCACTGTGTCGCCAAGCCCGACATTTACTCCATCTCGGTCGGCGGCAATTCGATCGCGGTCTCACAAAAAGAAATTCACCCGCGCTTTCGGGCGGATTCGTTTGAAACGCGGACGCCCTCGCCCGATCTTGCAATCCTGAAACTCTATTCGCCGCTGCCGTCGAACATCCGCCCGGCCAGGATTTCATTCGACACAAAATTGCCGTCGCGCGACACGCGCTTTCTGATCGCAGGATTTGGCGTTGTCGCCGAAGGCGACCGGCGTAGCGTCGGCATTCTGCGGACGGCGCAACTGCCTTCGGTCGGAATCACCGGCGGCATCATGGTGCGGCTCGCATCGCCGAAAGGCTCTGCACCGCGCGGCTCCTGTGATGGCGATTCGGGCGGCAGCGTTTACCGCGAGGAAGAAGGCACGCTGGTGCTCCACGGTGTCATCGGCTGGGCAACCGGTTTCACTGGCCGGGGCTGCGGCGCCGTCACCGGCGCAACCCTTGTCGGCATTCAAATCGACTGGATCCGTGCCACCGCAAAACGGCTCGGGGGCTCGCTCGATTAGCCCTTTCCTCCCGCCCTGCGCTTGCTAAACTCGGGCAAGGTTTGGGGGAGCGAATGCGCGGCTTGTCATCGGCGAGTAATATCTTTCGGTGCGCTGCAATCGCGCTACTCGTTTTAATTCCCACTTTTTCGCAAGCGATCGTACTGGGCTCATCGTCGGGCCTCGGGGCGCATGTGGTGCGGGTGATCGGTAACGGCGGCAAGCTCAATTGCTCGGGTGTCGTGCTCGACCGGATGCATGTTGCAACTGCCGCACATTGCGGCGCCCGTGGTGTCATGATCGACGGCGTCACCATCTTCGCCGCGCGTGTTTCACAGAATGCAAAACTCGAAGACGGACGCATCGTGAGTTTACGCGGCGACGCCGTGATCATCGGCTTTCGTCAGGCGCTGCCGCTTTCCGCCTCGCCGATTATAATCGGCGAACAGGGTCAGGACGGCACGTTCACCATCGCGGGATTCGGTGCAACAGCGGAAGCGCATCGCGGCACGCTAGGGAGCTTACACGAAGCCGCGGTCGTGCATCACAAGCCATGGCTTCTGGTCGATCCGCGGCGCGACGGCGAATTAAGCGCGAGCGCCTGCTATGGCGATTCCGGTGGCGCGGTGTTGCGCAACGGCGCACTGATCGGCGTGATCACACGCGCGTCGCATCCGAGTCCGAGCAAGGTCTGCGGGCATCTCACGCATTACACACCCATTGTCTCGACAGCAGCACCGCCGCCCGCTGTTAATGCAACCGAAATGACGAATGTGGTGCAGCCGCAAGTGCCCGCGCAGCAGCGCCGTTATTATCGGCGGGCCGTTACGCGCTGAACGCCCTAAAGCTCTCGCGTCATGAAGCGGCTGAAGCCGTTGTCTTCGTAATTAGCAAATGGCCCGCAATAACTGAAGCCGGCGCTTTCATAGAGTTTCAGCGCAGCCATGAAGCCTGCTGAGGAACCTGTTTCCAGCCAAAGCTTCAACATTTTCCGCTCCCGCGCCTCAGCCATCAGATGTTCGAGCAATGCGCGGCCTGCGCCCTTGCCGAGATAATTGTCGGCGACCCGCATCGATTTGATTTCGCCATTGTCGCGGTCGATCGCTTTCAAACCGCCCATGCCGATGAGCTTCGCGCCAGCCCATGCGCTCCAGAGCGTCACACCGGGCTGCTTCAACCCATCGACGTCAAAGGCGGAGCAAGTCCCCGGCGGAGAATTTTCCTCCATGCCTCTGAGATGATGTGCAACGAGCTCGCGGATTTCAGTACCCGTGAGGTCGTCTTCTTGAAAGGAAAGCGCGAACTTTTTCATCGCCGAAGGTCAGCGCGAGGTCTTCTTCGCGCGCGGCTTCTCGGCCGATTTCGGCTCGAGCATCGGCCAGCGCACGATATATTTTTCATAGTCGCGCACGCGCACTTGACCTTCCCTGCCGCCGACACGGCCGCGCACGGATATGCCTGCTTCATGGACCGTATCCGGGTTGCCGGAGACGAGCGGATGCCACCAATCAAGTCCGCGGCCTTCGGCTACGCGGCGATAGCCGCAGGTCTTCGGCAACCAGGAATATTCCTCGGTTTTCGCGGGCGTGATCTTCACGCAGTCTTTGACGCGTTTCAGCCGGTTTTCGTAATCCGAGCAGCGGCAGCTTTCGCAGTCGAACAGGCGGCAGGCGACGTTGGTGTAGTAAATCTTGCTGGTGTCTTCGTCTTCGAGCTTCTCGAGACAGCACCGCCCGCAACCGTCGCAAAGCGATTCCCATTCCGAAGTGGTCATTTCGGTGAGGGATTTCTTGAGCCAGAAGGGTTTGGTCATTGCTCGTCTTAACCAGCGAAACCGGTATTAACAATCACGCCTGCCTTATTCGCGTAGCTTTTCCCACCCTGCTATAACCCCGCCTCCCAGCCGCCCGAGTTCCCGACCTTGGCCGACACACCCAGCCAGCCCCCACAAAACGGCAAGAACGGACGCAACCGAGCGCCGCTGCGGCCGTATGAGTCGGGTCTGCGCAAGCTCATGCTCGACCTCGACGCGCGGCTCAACCACACGCTGTTTTCGTTCTGGGTTTTCCTGCGAGCGAAGTGGGAAGGCTATTCGGCCTTCATGGACCGCTTTCATGTCACCGGCTTCCGGCGGCTTGCGGTTGAAGGCCTCTCGGAAGGCGCGACACTCGGCACCGGCGCGCTGATCCTTCTGCTTGCGCTCGCCATCCCCGCTTTCAACGAAACGTCCGACGAGGACTGGCTGAAGAAGAGCGAACTCGCCGTCACCTTCCTCGACCGCTACGGCAACAAGCTCGGCGAGCGCGGTATTCGCCATAACGACTCGGTCCCGCTTGAGGAATTCCCGGACCATCTGATCAAAGCGGTCCTTGCCACTGAAGACCGTCGCTTCTACGAACATTTCGGCATCGATGTCGCCGGCACCTTCCGCGCACTCGGCGCGAACTTCCGCGCAGGCGGCGTTGTGCAGGGCGGCTCTTCGATTACGCAGCAGCTTGCGAAAAATCTCTTTCTTTCAAACGAGCGCACGATCGAACGTAAAGTGAAGGAAGCGTTCCTTGCGGTCTGGCTGGAGACGCGGCTCAAGAAAAACGAAATCCTGAAACTTTATCTCGACCGCGCCTATCTCGGCGGCGGCGCTTTCGGCGTCGACGCGGCAGCTCAATATTATTTCAACAAGTCCGCGAGAGATCTCAATCTTTCAGAAGCTGCGATGCTTGCGGGCCTGTTCAAGGCGCCTGCGCGTTACGCGCCCCACGTGAACCTTCCGGCTGCGCGTGCCCGCGCCTCGATCGTGCTCGATAACCTCGTTGAAGCAAGCTTCATGACCGAGGGCCAGGTCTTCGGAGCGCGGCGCAATCCGGCGCGACCGATCGACCGGCGCGACGACAACGTTCCGAATTATTATCTCGACTGGGCGTTCCGCGAAGTGCAGCAGATCACTCAGAAACTCCCGTCGTCGATTTTCGAACGGGTCTTCGTGGTGCGCACGGCCTTCGATCCTGCAATCCAGAAAACCGCCGACGAGGCAATTCAAACCAACCTCCGCCAGTTTGGCCGCGATTATAATGCGGGCCAGGGCGCGATCGTGGTGATGGAAGTAAACGGTGCCGTGCGCGCGATGGTCGGCGGCAAGGATTACGGCGAAAGCCAGTTCAACCGCGCGACCGATGCGCTCCGCCAGCCGGGCTCCGCCTTCAAGCCGTTTGTTTACGCCGCGGCATTCGCTTCCGGCCAATTCAAGGCATCGACCATCGTGCTCGACGGCCCGATCTGCATCGGCAATTGGTGTCCGCAAAATTACTCGCGTTCCTATTTCGGCAACATGCCGATCACCCAGGCGCTGACGCTTTCATTGAATACGCCGGCGGTGCGCGTTGCCGGCGTCGTCGGCCGGCAACGGATAGTCGATGTCGCGCGCCGCATGGGATTGACCACCGAATTGAAAATCTCCGCGCCGCTGCCGCTCGGTGCTGCCGAAGTGACCGTGTTCGACATGACGCAGGCCTATGCGACGTTCGCAAGCGGCGGCAAACGCGTGCGCGGGCACGCAGCGCTCGAAATCCGCACGGCAACTGGCGACCTGATCTGGCGCGACATGACCGATCTATCGCGCGCCGAACAGGTTCTCTCGCCGGCGGTGATCAACGAAATGAATCCGATCCTCGTGAACGTGATCGAAAATGGCACCGCGCGCCGCGCGCTCCTGAACGGCATCTTGGTCGGCGGCAAAACCGGCACCACCAATGCCTATCGCGACGCCTGGTTTATCGGCTTCACCGGCAACTTCGTCGCCGCAGTCTGGTACGGGAACGACGATTATCAACCGCTGCGCCGCATGACCGGCGGCTCGCTACCCGCAATGACCTGGCACAAGGTGATGGAAGTAGCGCATCAGGGTGTTACGCCGACCCCGCTTCCCGGCCTTAACAACCGCACACCGCCAAAGCGCGACGTTCCGGTCGCCGCCGCCAACACGCCGAACCCGAACATCAATCGGCCGAATACGCTTTCGCCACGGGCGATCGAGCAGTTGCTCAAGCTCGAGCGCAGCTTCCGCGCGGCAGGCGGCACGGCTTCAGTGGCGCCTGCGAACCCGGAACAGACGGTGCAAACCATCCGTAACTAGCTTTTCCCGCAAGCAGCGTTCTCGCATTTCGCCTAAACTACTTCCGCTCCAGTCCCGATTTCGGTGCATCAAGCTTGCGTGTTCTTCTCTTTATCCTCGCACTTATAATCGGCGCCGCGAGCGGCCTTGGCGCGACGTGGCTCATGTCCGCGCGCGACAACGGCTTTGGCGTGGTGCAAATCGGCTCGTGGCGCGCATGGCCGCGAAGCGGCACGGCGGACGCGGACCCCTATGCGCGCGCAATCGCCGCGCGTTCCGGCGAATTGCCGATCGGACTTGCCGAAGGCATTGCCTTCATCGCGACCAGCGACGACCGCGGCCGCGCGCTCGACGGACGCTGCACGATCCGCATTTCCGGGAAGATGCTGCCGGCGCGTCTGTGGTCGATCACAATTTATGATGGCCGTGGCCGCCTGATCGAAAATCTAGCCGGGCGTTTCGGCTTCGCCAGCACCGAAGTGCTTTATCAGACCGACGGCAATGTCGAGATTTGGCTCAGCCCGCGCGTGCATGACGGCAATTGGCTGCCGACCGGCGAGAACGAACGCATCGTTGCTGTCGCGCGTCTCTACGACACGCCGACCGGCGTATTTTCGCGCGCTGAAGTCGCGGAAATGCCGAAGATCGTGACGGAGCGTTGCCCATGAGACGCTTTTTGCTCCCGCTCGTAGCAGGCCTCGTGCTTGGCGGACTGGTGCACATCATTTCCATCATGGTGATGCCGCGGCTCGCGCAAAACGACGCTTACGCGCGGCTCGCGCGGCTCGGCGCCAGCAATCAGATCGTGCAGTTGCCCGATCCCTCGCCGTTCGAGGCGGTATTGCCGCGCATGGACCCTTCGATTGCCGCAGCGGCGTGCGTTTACGATCTCTCGCGTGGACCGCTTGAAATGAGCATGCCGGCGACGCCCGATCTGACGTCGGTCGCGTTCTATTCGCGCCAGGGCAATGTCTATTACGCATTGAACGACCGCTCCGCGAACCGCCGCTCGATCGATCTGCAATTGATGACGCAGGCGCAGCGCGCGGCACTCCCGCAGGACGAAGAAATTACTGCGGCCGACCGGCTGATCGTGGAATCGCCGTCGCTACAAGGTGTCGTGCTGATCCGCGCTTTTGTACGCGAGCCGGGCGCGAAGGACGCAATCCGTGCGCTGCTCTCAAGTGCGAAGTGTGCGCCGTTGAAGTAAAGGGGTCTATTCGCTAACTGACCAAAATCAACAAGCTGTTTTATGGGCGCTCAATCCGCACCACCTTCCAGCCATAATTTGCTTGCCGCGATCAACGCCGCTGGCAGTCCGAACGGCAACTAGTCTTTATAAATATCGCCATTCGTCGGGAAATAAGCGGTCGCGCTCAAGACCGGAATCTTGGCGAGTCGTTCTTCGCAATTTTTCAGCGTCCGCTCGGCGTCGACCGCGGCGGGCGCGGGCTGCGACAGGAACAACCGCTCGAGCGCAAAGCGATAGCCTTTCATCCGCTCGCCAAAGCGACGGTAAACCCAGCCGATGATCAGCCGGTTTTCAGCAACGCGCGCCATAGCGATTTCGCGCTCCTCCGGAAGCAACCGCGTGACACCAGTCAGGCTGCGCTCGCGCGCGGTATCCATATCGACCACACGCTGGGCGACTGCGAAAAACGGACCGACGCGCAGGCAATCCGCGCGAATGTCGTCGACGAGCCGAGAGTAACGCGCAGTTGCTGACCGATATGACGTGTTGATCAGCACCCCTGCATATTTTTCGACATCAAAGCTTGGTTGATTATTTGGGATCATACGCGTCACGCGCAGATCCGTGATCGACAGCAACCATTGCTGTCGCGTGATCGGCGGCGCGATGATGCCGTAAGCGAGATCGCGAAGCGAGCGCTCGTCGTCCGTGATCGAGGCAGGCGAAACCGGCTCGCCCCGCCGCTGCGCAGCGTAAGCGCCGACTACCGGTAGAACGTCGTCATGAAATACCGAAGGATAAGGCCGTTCGAAGTCGCCGATGCGCGCACAGCCAAAAGTTTGCGCGGCCAAGAACAGCGCTAGGAAGATACGCGTCGGTGATGCGGCTGCCACTTCAAGCAGGGCGCTTAGTACGACGGCGTGTGGTGCGGCCGTTGCGCGAACGCGACTTCGACTGCGGTGCGCAGGCTTCCGCGCGCTCCTTGCCCGAGCGGTCGATGCTGACGACGGGCAATACCAAAATTGACGCTCCCTCGCCGCTGCCCACCAACGGCGGTACCGCGCGTGCGCGCTCAAGCGGAAATCTCACTACCAACCCCATCTGTGCCACTCCCTGGCCAACCGGCATTCGAAACCCGGCTGGGCACAAGTAACGAACAAGTAGGGTTAACAGCCTGTTAACGCCGCGCGAGGAGATTGGATTTCGTCTTTTGGCTAGGCAGGCGCCAGATTGAGGAAATTGCGGCCGTTGCGGTCTTCGACTTCAATCAACCAGAGATCTGAATCGAATTTCAGCTCGCGGCCGATCCGTGTTTCGACTTCGGCTTCGGGCGCGAAGTCCTGTTTGAAGGACGCGACAAAGAGATGCTCGTTCGGCCGCGCATCTTCGAACGCGGTCTGCGGCGCGGGTCCGAACAAAGCAGCCGTGCCATCGAGGCGGGAAATTTTCACAAAAATAGCGCCGGCTTCCTCGGCGCCGCGGCGGCGCACGACGGCAAAAGCCCCTTCGATGTTGCAGCGGCGGACATAAGCCCCCACCCAGATCGCACTCTTCAAACGCACGCGCGATCCTAGTCGATCGGCGCGCCGTTTACAGCAGTAAGCTTGGTGAAAACGTTCTCGGACATGAGGCCGGTCACCGGCATCATCCAGTCGCGCTCGAAACGCTCGATCGCAGCTTTGGTGTCCGGGCCGAAGGTTCCGGTCATGCGGACCGGGCCATAGCCGAGACGTGCGAGCGCCCGTTGCAGCGCCAGTACGCGGAGCGATTTGCGATCGCCTTCGGACTCCGCATTGATCGACCCGGTGATCTCGGTCCGTGATGGCGCGTTCTTGATCAGGGAAAGCAGCGCATCGTTCGGCTCAAGCGTGTTGTTGCCATTGCCCTTCTGGAAATCGCGGATCGCCTGTTCGGTACGCGGACCGGTTTGGCCGTCGATTGCGCCGTTGTAATAGCCGCGGGTCGAAAGCTCGCGCTGAATATTCTGGATAAGGTCGTTCATGCTGCGCGCCGGCGCTTCTTGCGGACGCGGCTGCGGATTGGGCGCGGTTTTCAGCTTTTGATTGATCTGATCGGTGCGCGGCAGCACCGGATCGAAGGTCGAGCGCGGCATTTCCTGGAACGCGACGGCATTGACCACAACCGCAAGCGAGGCCGCGGTCGCGATCGCAAGCGCGATCGTATCCGAAACGCGATGCGGCAGGATCATGCCCAGCATGCGGCGGGCAAAGGAGCGTCGCTTGGGCTTGCGTGCATAGCCGTCATCGAAATCGTCGCGCGCGGATAGAGCGCGCGGTTTGGTCATCCGCTTACGCAATTTTCTTCACCTGGTTTTCGCGGCCGCTCTGGGTGGCGCGCTGGGGAAATTGAGCGATGTGAACTTGATTGACGCCGATCGTCTTGATGCGCTGCTGGCAATCGAGCGGTAGGCGCACGATCACCTTGGTGCCTGTGCGCAGGCGGCTTTCGATCTCGACCTTGCCGCCGTGCAGCTTCACGAGGCCCATCACGACCGAAAGGCCGAGACCGGTGCCTTCATAGGCACGGTTATAAGCCGAGCGGCCTTGGAAGAACGGGTCACCCAGGCGCGCAAGATCGGTTTCGGGAATGCCGATACCGTTGTCAGAAACGCAGAGTTCGAATCCACCGTTATTCGCGCGCGCGACGATATCGACCTTGCCGCCAGGCCCGGTGAATTTGATCGCGTTGGAAATGAGGTTGATGACCACCTGACGAAGCGCGCGCGGATCGGCATTGATCTCGGGCAGGTCGGGCGCGATGTCGGAAAAGAGCTGGATGCCGCCCTGCTCCGCGCGCAGTGACATCATCTCGCGGCAGTTTTCGATGAGCGGCTTCAGCGCAAACGGCTCGGTTACGATCTCGAAGTGACCTGCCTCGATCCGCGACATGTCCAGAATGCCGTTGACTACCGCAAGCAGATGTTCGCCGGAATCGCGGATCAACCGCGCATAGTCCTGGCGGCGCGCGGCGTCTAACTTCATCTCGTCTTCGCGCGTGAGCATTTCCGAGAATCCGATGATCGCGTTGAGCGGCGTGCGGAGCTCGTGGCTCACGGTAGCTAAGAACTTGCCCTTCGCATCGTTCGCGCGTTCGGCTTCCTGCCGTGCGCTCTCGACCGCCACCGCATCCGCCTTGCGTGCGGTGATATCGCGGATCACGGAGACGACCTGGCGCGGACCTTCCGCGGCATTGACCGCTTCAATTGCGTGGCTCCGCATTTCGACCCAGATGAAGTGTGCTGCTTCATGCGCAACCGCATCCGCAAGTTCGCGACGAAGACGATATTCTACCGACACCGGCTCGTTGCTGCGGGCGGCATCCGAAATCGCAGTCAGGAAAGCGGGGCGATCCGAAACGTGGACGCGGTCGAAAAACTGATGGCCCAAAAGCTGCGCGCTTGAAACGCCGGTGAGTTGCTCAGCCGCAGGCGATACGAAGGTGATCGCGCCATCGCGGCCGTGGCGTGCAATCACGTCCGACATGTTCTGCGCAAGCAGACGATAGCGCGCTTCGCTTGCCTGGCGCGCGTGATGGCCTTCGCGAACGAAGGCGCTGTTGGCGAGCGCAATGCCACCGGCATAAAGGCCCGCCGACATCGCGCCGAAGAGCATCGCCATGTGCTGGCTCGCGGCCGGGACTAAGGACGCGGGCAAAAGACCGGCAAAACCTGCAAGCCACAGACCCGCGGCGGTAAGAGCCGCAAGCGCAATCGTTGCATAGATGAGGCGGCGCGACGCCGAGAGCGAAGCCTCGAACGCAATCACCACGATCCAGGGGACTATGAAGGATGAAATACCGCCGGTGAAGGTGCCGACGGTCGCAAGCAGCGCAGCCAGACCAAGCGCGGAGAGAATATGCGCGCGCTCATATTCGCCGCTACGCGAAAGATACCGGACCACCAGAAGCGGCAGCAGCATCGCTGCGAAAGCGAGCACTTCGATCGGCAACGGTGCGCCACGCCAGGCGAGATAAACCGGAAAAACCGCAAGTGCAGCCAAGCAAACGAAGAGTCTGGTTGCGAAAAACGCACGATGGCGCGCAGCGACCAGCGAGTCCTGCCGCGCGGAGACGTGCAAAAGGCCGTCGAGATAGGCCTTGATCGGTTGTAAGAACAAATTACGCAACGCTACTGCGGCGCTCTTCACGAAACTCGCGCCGTCCCTCACCTGTTGGCGCAGAGAGTAGAATTCGCGGCTTAAGCGAACACTAAATTCGCGGGGCAAGTTCGCCCCCAAACCGCTCGAAAACCCTTATTTGACAGGCTTTGTAGCCCTACCGAAGGTCATGGTGAATGATCGGTTTCAATTCACGGTTTCCGTTCTCTTATTGTCCCACTTTGGCGGAACCCATGCCGCACCTCGATCCAAATAGTTTCGAAACCATTCGGCAAATTACTTCAATTCGCGACGAATGCTCGTCGAAAGCCGAACGGTTTTTGAAACTGCCTGCGCTAGTGTGACAGGTGACGCGGCAGATAAGCCGCGCGGGGATTGTTTGGCGTCATGTTCTTCTTGTTGCGGGTAGCCTTCTGGCTTTCCATCGTCGTGCTGCTGTTGCCGGCGGGTCCAAAGACGGATCCCAAAGGCCCGGAAGTGAGCACGTTCGAGGCGATCGGCGCGGCGCAAGCCGCGTTGAAGGACGCGCGCGGCTTCTGCCAGCGTGAGCCTGAAGCCTGTGTCATCGGCTCGCAGGCGCTGCAGGTATTCGGGCAGAAAGCGCAGAACGGCGCACGCATGCTCTATCAGATGCTCTCCTCGAACCCGTCCGAAACCATCACGAAAGACGGGCCGACCGGATCCACGCCGCGGCCTGGCCGCGACACGTTGAACCCGCAGGACCGCGAGATGCCGTGGCTCGCCCCGCAGAAGACTGCAAACCCCGCCCATCCGTCGCGCCGCGCGGGCTAATCACGCTTATTTGCGAGACCTGCCGCTGCCGCCCTATATGAGCGGCATGAACGCGCGGATTACCAAAATCGTCGACGACTTCGAGCTGCTCGACAGCTGGGACGACCGCTATCGCTATGTCATCGAACTAGGCCGCAAGCTGCCGGAACTTTCGGCGGAAGCGCATGTCGAGGCCAACAAAGTGCAAGGCTGCGCGAGCCAGGTCTGGCTGACGAGCGAGACGAAGCCTGTACCAAACGGCGATCCGGTCATCGAATTCCAGGGCGACAGCGACGCGCATATCGTGAAGGGGCTGATCGCGATTCTGCTTGCGCTCTATTCGGGCGAGCCTGCTCGGAAGATTATCGAAACCGACGCCAATGCCGTCTTCAATCAGCTCGGGCTTGGCGAACACCTGACACCGCAGCGTTCGAACGGCTTTCGCTCCATGGTTGATCGCATGCGCCGCGACGCGCAGGATGCGCTCGCGTCCTAGATCAGCGCCCGATTTGCCCTCGCGCGCTTGTGTAGCGATCGCGTCTTGCGGGCCGCGGTTTCGAGCCATATTTCTGAGGTCAGAACGCAGGAGCAGCGATATGTCCGACACCACCGATCGCCCGAAAGTCGTGAAAACCGACGAAGAGTGGCAGAAAATCCTGACGCCGGAACAGTTTCACGTTACCCGGAAGCATGGCACCGAGCCTGCCTGGACCGGGCCTTACCTGAACGAGAAGAGCAAAGGCACTTATAATTGCGTCGGCTGCGGCGCGCCGCTGTTCTCGTCAGACACCAAATACGATTCCGGCTCCGGTTGGCCGAGCTTCTACGCGCCGATCGATAAGGAGGCAGTTTCCGCGCATTCCGACAATTCGTTTTTGATGCGCAGAACCGAAATCCGCTGCGCCTCTTGCGAGGCGCATCTCGGCCACGTATTTCCGGATGGACCCAATCCCACCGGACAGCGCTTTTGCATGAACGGTCATGCGCTGAAATTGAAGAAGGCCGATGACAAGGACGCCAAATAGCGCAGGCTGGAACTTAAACACGCTCGGCAAAACGCCGAGCGCTGCAAAAAAGACCTCGAAGCGGATCGTCCACGGGATCGAACTCGTGGACGATTTTGCTTGGTTGCGCGATCCGAACTGGCAGGAAGTTTTCCGCAATCCAAAAATTCTGGACACGGAAATCCGCAAATATCTCGAAGCCGAGAACGCATATACCGAGCAGGCCTTCGCGCCGTATGAGCCGTTCAAGAAAAAGCTGATCAAGGAAATGCGCGGGCGCATCAAGGAGGACAATTCCTCGGTGCCGACCAAAGACGGCGCGTTCGCATATTACGCGCGCTATCGCGAAGGCGGACAGCATCCCTTGATGTGCCGCAAGCCTGCAGATGCAGACCACGAGCAAATCATGCTCGACGGCGACGCGCTCGCGAAAGGCAAGGCTTATTTCTCACTCGGCGGCTCATGGCATTCGCCGGATCACAAATTGCTTGCCTGGAGCTCCGACGAAAAGGGCTCCGAGCTTTACTCACTGCGTGTGCGCGATCTTTCAAACGGAACGGATCACGCCGATCTCATTTCGGACACTGCGGGCGAGGCCGTGTGGCTTGGCGATGCGAGCGGCTTTCTCTATGTGCGGCTCGACAAGGAGCACCGTCCATCACGCGTCTATCTGCATAAACTCGGGCAGGCGCCCAGAGAAGACACGCTGATCTACGAAGAGAAGGACAAGGGGTTTTTTGTCAGCGCGGACAGCCTGCAAGCCAACCGCTTTGCTGCAATTTCGACCGGCGACCACGACACTTCTGAAATTTATCTGTTCGATCTCAAAAATCCGGCTGCCGGATTGCGCCTGATCGAAAAGCGCACCGCGGGGCTTCGCTACGAGGTCGAACACCATCCATCCTTGAACGGCGTCGAAACGCTTTTCCTGCTGACGAACGATGGCGGCGCCGAGGATTTCAAGGTCATGACCGCGCCGCTTGCCAATCCGGAGCGAGCGAACTGGCGCGAGCTCATTCCGCATAACCAGGGCACGCTGATCCTGGATCTTTCGATCTTACGTGACTGGATGGTGCGGCTTGAGCGTAACGAAGGCTTGCCGCGCATCATCGTCCGCACCTTGCCCGGCGGCGAAGAGCACACGATTTCGTTCGAAGAAGAAGCCTATTCGCTTGGTAGCTCTACTGGCTACGAATTCGAGACCGATAAGCTTCGCTTTACTTATTCGTCGATGACGACGCCGAGCGAAATCTGGGATTACGACATGCGCACGCGTGCGCGTGCGATGCTCAAGCGCCAGGAAGTGCCGTCGGGCCACGAACCCGCGGACTATGTTACGCGGCGCGTGTTCGCCAAAGCCAAGGACGGCGAGCTGGTGCCGATTTCGCTCCTGCACCGACGCGAGACCAAAATCGACGGCACCGCGCCGTTACTTCTTTACGGCTATGGCTCGTATGGCATGGCGATGCCGGCTGCCTTCGCGACCGGGCGTCTGTCGCTGGTCGATCGTGGTTTCGTTTTCGCGATCGCGCATATCCGCGGCGGCACCGACAAAGGCTGGCGCTGGTATCTCGATGGCAAGCTCGCTAAGAAGGAAAACACCTTCACCGATTTCGTCGCATGCGCCGAGCATCTAGTGACGACGAAGTTCGCGAGCCCCGGCAAGATCGTGGCACAAGGCGGATCGGCCGGAGGTCTCTTGATGGGCGCGGTCACCAATTTGAGGCCGGATCTTTTTGCAGGCATCCTTGCCGAAGTGCCGTTCGTCGACGTCGTCAACACCATGCTCGACGACACGCTGCCGCTGACGCCGCCGGAATGGCCGGAATGGGGGAATCCTATTCTTGAGGCCGACGTTTTGAAACGGCTGCAGCGCTATTCGCCCTACGACAATGTCGGCGCGAAGCCCTATCCGTCGATGCTGGTGTTGGCGGGCCTCACCGATCCGCGTGTGACCTATTGGGAGCCGGCGAAATGGGTGGCAAAGTTGCGCGCCATGAATACCGGTGACAAGCCGATCTTTCTGAAGACCAATATGGATGCCGGTCACGGTGGTGCTGCGGGACGCTTTGATCGGCTCGATGAAGTCGCAGTCGGCTATATCTTTGCGCTGATCACCGCAGGTGCCAGCGCGGACGCATGAAGCAGCACGACCGGCTCGATATCTTTGCGGCGCTCGCGATGGTGGCGCTCACCGCATCGTGGGGTTTTCAGCAGGTCGCGATCAAAGTTACGAACGACGCGGTTTCGCCTGCTTTCCAGAGCGGACTGCGCTGTGCTGGCGCCTTCTTTCTGCTCCTGATCTGGTGCCGCATCCGCAACATTCCACTCCTTCAGCGCGACGGTACGCTCGTGCCGGGATTGATTGCGGGATTTCTGTTTGCGGCCGAGTTTGTCTTTATCTACTGGGCGCTGGTTTTCACCGACGTCGCGCGCAGTATTCTCTTTCTCTACGCGTCGCCATTCCTGGTTGCCATCGGCGCGCATTACCTGTTGCCAAACGAACGCATGGGCGTCGCGCAGATCGCCGGATTGTTATGCGCATTCGCGGGGCTTGCGCTCGCGGTGCGAGATAGCCTGTCGCTGCCATCCGCCACCGCGCTCATCGGCGACCTGATGATGCTGGTTGCGGCCGTGCTGTGGGCCGCGACCACACTCATCATCAAGAAGTCGTCGCTCGCCACAATCCATCCGGCGAAAACGCTTGCTTATCAGCTTGGCATGACCGCGCTCTTAGTGCCGGGCGCGCTGCTGGTTGGTGAAAAAGGGATCACGCGGTTCGACGGTCTGGTCGCAGCGTCGCTGCTTTATCAGATCGTGATTGTGGCATTCGCGTCCTATCTCGCCTGGTTCGCGCTCGTGCGCACTTATCCGGCGTCGACGCTCTCCGCGTTCACGTTCCTCTCGCCGCTATTTGCGATGTTGTCGGGCGCGTATTTCCTGAACGAGCAAGTGCACCCGGTCCTTTGGGTGTCGCTGGCACTGGTCGCGTTTGGAATTTGGCTCGTCAACAAGCCAAGAGCGCGTGCGGCTTAATGCTGGGCTGACGCGGGCCCGCGGAAATCTCCATCGGCTTCCGCGCCGGCGCGCTTCACATGCTCCTGCAATTCGCCGAGCGAATTGAAGCGCACAGTACCTATGGGTAGCTCTGCTTCGATCGAACCATCCGAATAGAGCGTGTAGGCCATGCCTCCGATGATGCCAGAGCGCACCACCGAGGCCACCGCATCTTCTTCCGGCAGCGGTTCGGGTTGCTGCAAGCGTGGACGCGGCGCGGCGCCGCGCTGTGGGCTGGCGGGTACTGCGGCCGGACCTCTGATCGGGCGGCCCGATTGCTGAAGCGGGATCGAACCTGAGGGCTGCTGCTCGGCCTCGGTCTGGGCCTGCGCGCGGAGCCAGCGCGGCTCGCGGCGTTCGCCGCTCGGTGCGGCCGGCATTTCGTCGGTAAATTCGTCCGCGGGCGCGGCCTCTTCATTGCGCGGCGCGCGCGGCTGCGGCGCGGCCTGCCGCGGAGGTCTTGCGGCTTCGGGAACTGCTACGCGCGGTCCCCGCCCTTGCGGCTCACGCGCGGCGGCACGTGGGTCCTGCAGGCGCGGGTCAGGTTGATAGTCCTCTTCAGCGGGCGCTTCAGGCTCAACCGCCAGCGCATTGCGGGCCGCACGCGGCAGCGGCATAGGCGCCTCTTCAGCGCGCTCGTCGTCGTTAAAGGTGTTGCGCGGCGCGCCAAGGCCGAAGCCTGCTTCTTCGACCCGGTCCGCGACATCGCGCAATGCGCGAAGGACCTGTCCAAGTGCTGCGACGATCAATCCGCCCGCGAAAAGGGTAGCTCCGGCGTGAATCAGGTCGCTGCCCATGCTCAGGCCCGCAGCCCGGTCCGGCAGACCCAGAAACACAATCAATAGACCCAGCACCGCTAGTGCGACGCCGCCCCACGTCATCAAAGCGGGCATGACCGGCTATACTCCTTTGGACTGAACAATCTGTAGCCGTAGCGCGTTAATCGATCCTATCAGAAGGCGGCTTTTCAGAGACACAACGCGAAATGCAGCCGTGGGATCCACGCGGTTGTCCCACCGCTCGGTCCGCGCTTAGTTAGCCTGGAAAAAGAAGGAGAATTCGTATGACTTTCAAATTGCCCGACCTGCCTTATGCCCATGATGCGCTTGCCCCGTACATGTCTAAGGAAACACTCGAATATCATCACGACAAGCACCATTTGGCGTACGTCAATAACGGCAATAACGCGCTGAAGGGCACCGACCTCGAGGGCAAGAGCCTGGAAGAGATCGTCAAAGGCTCGTTCGGCAAAACTCCTGCGATCTTCAACAACGCCGGCCAGCACTACAACCATCTCCATTTCTGGAAATGGATGAAGCCTAACGGCGGCGGCAAGATCCCCGGCGAACTCGAGAAGAAAATCGTCGCCGACCTCGGCTCGGTTGATAAAATGAAAGAGGAATTCATCCAGGCCGGCGTCACCCAATTCGGTTCGGGCTGGTCCTGGCTTGCGGTCAAGGACGGTAAGATCGTCGTCACCAAGACACCGAACGGCGAAAGCCCGTTGGTGCATGGCGCAAAGCCGATCCTGGGCTGCGACGTCTGGGAGCACTCCTATTACATCGACTACCGCAACCGCCGGCCGGACTATCTGAAGGCCTTCATCGAAAACCTGGTGAACTGGGAATACGTGGCGGAGATGTACGCGGCCTCTTCCAAGGGCGCCTAAATAGGCATCCGACTAACTGCCTGTCCGGCGGGCGGTCGTCCCGCCGGACTTTTCATTCCAGTTTTGTCTTTGATTGCTAGGTTTCGCCTCTGCTGCACTGCACTTCTAGGGGCTTGTGCTACCGCATACAATTTGCACGAATCCCGCCTTAATCGCCTACTACGTAGGCTAATGGGCGCGTAGCCGACCGCCCGTTTCCCACCAGTTCGCCCGGCACGAACCGAGCGACCCAACTCCCAGCCCATGCGTTCTAATCTCATGATCCAGCGCCTCTCATTCGCGCCGGCCGATATTCTTGCGCTTGCTGTCCTGACCGCGATCTCGGTGATCGCAGGTCTGACTTTTGCCAATTACGGTCTCGGCTGGGACGACTATGCGCATTCGCATTACGGCGAGTTGCTCTACGCATATTACGCTTCGGGTTTCACCGATGTACGCGCGTTCGCGTTCTCGAACCTGTTCTATTACGGCGGCGGCTTCGATCTCGCGGCGTCAATTCTCGATCGCTGGATCCCGGCCGATCTATTCGAGTCGCGCCGTTTGATGGGCGCGATCGTCGGCATCGTTGGCCTCTTCATTGTGTGGCGGACCGCGCGCCGTCTCGGCGGGCCGGTCGCGGGTGTAGCCGCGCTGATCCTGCTTGCCGTGACGCCGATCTACTACGGCCACATGTTCATCAACGCCAAGGATGCGCCGTTCGCGGTTGCGATGGCTTTCCTGCTCTATGCGTTTGTGCGCGCCTTCGACGAATATCCTCGGCCGAAGCCCGCAACGATCGCGCTATTCGGTCTCGCGCTCGGCCTGCTGATTGGCACGCGCGTGATCGGCGGCATTGCGATCCTGTTCGCGGCAGCCGGCCTTCTCGTTTACGCGCTTGCGGAAATGCGCGAACGCGGCATTTATCCGGCTGCGCAACGCGCCGCGACTTTTGTCGGCATGCTCGCGCTCTCCTTGCCGCTCGCCTACGCGGTGATGGCGATCGTCTGGCCGTGGGCGGTGCAGTCGCCGCTCAACCCGATCAAAGCAGTTCAGTATTATTCAAACTTCTGGGAAAAACCCTGGAAGGAACTCTATGACGGCGTGCGGGTCATGATCCCGGAAATGCCGCGCACCTATTTGCCGAAACTTTGCTTGCTCAAGATCCCGGAAATCTGCGGCGGACTTGCCATCGCCGGTATCGCGGGGGCGCTGGTCGCGATCATCCGCGGCAAGGGCTCGCCTGCGATGCGTGCGTCGCTGGCACTTCTGGTGGCCGCCGCCGTTCTGCCGATCCTGATTACGGTGATCACGCGTCCGGTGCTCTACAACGGCATTCGCCATTTCCTCTTCGTCGTGCCGCCGGCAGCCATTCTAGGCGGCATCGCAGCGGCATGGATATTCGACAAGCTCATGGAATACCGGAAAGTGGCGGCCGTTGCCGGTGCCGGCGCTTTCGCGGCGCTGATCGCAATCACCATTGTCGATCTCGTGCGCATCCATCCTTATCAGTACGCGCTCTTCAATCATGTTGCGGGCGGCATTCGTGGCGCGTCGGACCGCTACATGCTCGATTACTGGGCGCTCGGCTTCAAGGAAGCGTCGGAGACGCTGCTTGTAAAAATCGACGAGCAAAAGCTGAAGAAGCCACTGAACCGGAAATGGCGCGTCGCGGTTTGCGGACCGGCGGCGGTCGTCGGCCTCGAACTTGGCGACAACTTCGAAGCAACCAACGACGCCAAGGGCGCGGATTTTGCGGTTTCGCTCGGTACCTTCTATTGCGCTGAGTTGTTCGCGCCGATCCTTAACGAAGTGCGCCGCGACGGCGTCGTATTCGCGCGCGTCTATGACATCCGCCGGTTCAATTTTACGACCACCTACATTTCAACGCCGCAGGAAGATAACCGGCCCGCGACGCAGGCCAACACGGCGATCCACACGTTCTGGCAATAAAGCCGGTGGCAATTCGCGCTTATATTTTCGACGCCTACGGGACGCTGTTCGATGTACATGCCGCGATCGCGCGGCATCGCGCTGCGATCGGACCGGACGCGGATAGAATTTCCGAGCTCTGGCGGACGAAACAGCTCGAATATACCTGGACGCTTTCCGCGATGGGCCGCTACGAGGATTTCGAGCGGCTCACTGAGCGCGCACTCGATTACGTGCTGGCGCGCTTTCCCGGTGTCGATGCCGGTATTAAGCCGGCGTTACTCAAGGCCTATCAGGAACTCGATGCTTACGCGGATGCGCGGCAGGCGTTGCACGCGTTGAAAGCAGCGGGCTTGCTCACCGGCATTTTCTCAAACGGCTCACCGAAAATGCTGCAGACAGCGATCGCGGCCGCGAAACTCGAACCATTGCTCGATCACGTGATCTCCATTCACGCGCTCCGCGTCTATAAACCTCGCCACGAAGTCTACGCGCTGGTCACCAAAGCGCTGAAAGTTACGCCGGACGAAGTCGCCTTCGTGTCCTCCAACCGCTGGGATGTCGCGGGTGCGGCGAACTTCGGTTTCAAGCCGATCTGGGTCAACCGCGCCAAAATGCCCGACGAATATCCAGGCCTCGCGCCGGTTGCAGTGGTCAGCGATCTTGCCGCATTGCCGGGGTTGAAGATCTAACTTTAGATCGTCGCGTCATCGGCTTTCGGGGTTCGCAATGACCACGCGCGATGCTCTGACGATCAAACGCATCGTGCGGGTGAACCATGCCGGCGAATATGGCGCCATTCGCATTTATTCAGCTCAGATCGCGATCGCAAAACGGCTATGGCCCGATATCGTGCCTGCATTGCAGGAGATGCTCGCCGACGAGGTAAGGCATTGCGATAAATTCTTTGCTGCGATGCCGACGCGGCAATCACGGCCTTGCCGGGTCATGCAATTTTGGAGTTTCGGCGGCTGGACGCTCGGAACTGTAACCGCGCTTTTCGGACGTAATACAATTTGGGTTTGCACCGCCGCAGTCGAAGAAGCAGTTCATCGGCACCTCGACGATCAAATGCATTATCTGCGCAGCAGGGACGCCGATCTGTACGATGTCATCGGCTCGATCCGCGCCGAGGAGCTAGCCCATCTCAATCATGCCGAAGCCGAACTCAAGGCCGCAGGCGCTCAAAGCGCTCTGCTGCGCCGCGCGATTGCAGTAATCACCGATCTTCTGATCTGGCTCTCGACCTGGGGTGACTTGCAACGCATGACAAAGGCGCTGCGTGCCGCCCGCAACTGATTAGCTGCGGAACGCGTCCAGTATTCTGGCCCAGCTGCGCGTGCCTTTATGGAACGAGGCGAGATCATATTTCTCATTCGGCGAGTGAATGCGGTCGTCGTCGAGACCGAAGCCGATCAGAAGCGTGTCCATGCCGAGATCGCGCTTGAAACTGCCAACGATCGGGATCGAACCGCCTGATCCTTTCAGCACCGCGGGCTTGCCCCATTCGTCGCCTAGTGCCGCCCTCGCCTTCTTCAGATAGAGGGAGTCGAGCGGCAACTGCAGCGCGGGGCTCGCGCCATGCGAAATGAACTCGGCTTCGCAATCCGGTGGCAAACACTTTTTCACGAAATCGCGGAATGCGTCGCGAATG
This sequence comes from uncultured Alphaproteobacteria bacterium, assembly GCA_963730025.1. Lineage (GTDB taxonomy): Bacteria > Pseudomonadota > Alphaproteobacteria > Rhizobiales > Xanthobacteraceae. Next base: position 2,849,584 of record CAVSPV010000002.1, on the reverse strand, counting down.
GCAACCGGGTCTTGTTTGCCCACGAGCCGGAATGAAAACTTCGCCGAAGCGCGTGCGGGGATGACTGTCTTCGATCCGGTTCCGGTATAGCCGCCGATGATTCCATTCACGTCGCAGGTCGGACGCGACCAGAGCTGCTCAAGCACATGCCTGCCTTTTTCGCCCGCGGGTTGCTGCAAGCCGATCTCGCCCAGAAATTTGCGCTCGTTGAAATCGAGCGCCTGCCACTGCGCCTTGATCTCCGGATCGAGTTCGCCGGCGCCATCATAGAAGCCCGGAATGGTAATGCGGCCGTCTGCACCGCGTAGGTCGGCCACAATGCGGCTCAAGATATGAATTGGATTGACGGCGGCACCCCCGAACAGCCCGGAATGCAGATCGCGGTCGGCGCCGCGCACGACCACTTCTTCCAGCATCAGACCGCGGAGCATGGTCGTGATCGCGGGTGTCGTGTCGTTCCACATATCGGTGTCGCAGACGAGGGCGACGTCGGCTTTCAATTCACCTTTGTTCGCTTCGAGAAATGGAGGGAGCGACGGACTTCCGGTTTCTTCTTCGCCTTCAAGCAGGATCGAAACGGGCAGCGGCAGGTTGCCTTCCGTTTCGATGAAGGCACGGATCGCTTCGATAAAGGTCATCAACTGACCTTTGTCGTCGGCCGCACCGCGGCCAACGATCCATTCTTTGCCGAACGCAGATTTCTTGAGCTGCGGCTCGAACGCGGGCGTTTGCCAAAGTTCGACCGGATCGGCCGGCTGCACGTCATAGTGACCGTAGAATAAAACATGCGGGCCGCGGGCCGCGGCCTTGCCGTGAGCCACTACCATCGGATGTCCCTTGGTGTCGCGCACGCGCGCCTCCAACCCAAGGCCGGTCAATTCGCTGGCGAGCCATTCGGCCGCAGCCCGGCAATTTCCGGTAAAAGCAGGATCAGTGGAAACGCTTTCGATCCGCATCAGCGCGAAAAGCCGCGACAGGCTTTGTTCGAGATTCCGGTCGATGGTGGCAAGCACGCGATCCAGCGCCATTTTGCTCTCCGCAATGAAGCGCGGAAACTAGCAATCGGCGGGCGTGAAGGAAAATGCGATCAGCGCGCCGGTATTTTGGCGAGCAGCTTTTCGGAAACGAGCTTGTTCTCGGCGGCTTCCACTGTGCGCTTGGTATTGTTGCGCGCGGCTGCCGCTTCGACGCGGCGCTTCGCACGGCGGGCATTTTGCAGGACGTGCGCTATCCGCCGATACAGGAGCCGGGGCGAAACCGGCGTACCAAGCACGATCGCGTAGCCCGAGCGCGCTGCCTTGCGGCGCTGCTCGTTGGTGGCATTGGGAAGAAGCAAAATCGTCGGTATGCCGCTGGTCGCGAACGGATTGGACGAGATTTCGTCGGCCTCGTCGTTCGCAGCCAGGCTCGGCCCTTCAACGATGATCAAGTCGGGCGAAGCCGTGGTGCAGACGCCTGCTGCCTCCGCCACCGTCGCGATCCCGGAAATTTCAAAAGCGGCCAGTTCGGCAAGCGCGCCGGAAAGTTGGTCCCGCCTTGCCTGGTCGGCATCCAGCAGCACCAGCCGTGCCGCCATCAACGAACGCATCGCAACCACATCGGCCTCGATCCGGCCAAGCTACGCGCCTGGTCACACGGGCCGTCCCCCAAAACCGATGGTATCAAGCTCCCTGAAAGCCGCAACCAAAAGTAGTAGGCGAAATGTAGATTTTTTGCGCCCACCCAACCTCAACGGCGCAGAATGCCACCGAGTGCACCGCGCAAAATCGCGCGCCCGACCGTGTTACCCATCGAGCCGCCGATCTTCTTGCCGATCTCGCCAACAACTTGTCCCGCCACGCGGCTCGTGACCGAGCGGGTCACCTCTCGGGCCACCTTCTGTCCGGTACTAAAGCCGCTCGCCGCGCTTGCGGTTGGTGCCGAAAATACCGCCGATTAAATCGCCGATACCGCCCATAACGCCACCGGAAGGCTGCGTCGTCCGCCTCGGTACCGGCTTTCTGGGTCATCGTGTCGGCCTTGCCCTGCAGCTTTTCGTAGGCCGACTCGCGATCGATTTCCGTGTCGTACTGGCCTTTGACCGGGCTCTTGTTAATGATTGCTTTGCGCTGCGCTCCTGTCACCGGCCCGACATTAGCCGACGGCGGACGGATCAGCGTGCGATCGACCATTGCCGGCACGCCGTTGCCTTCCAGGAAAGACGTCAGCGCTTCGCCCTTGCCGAGTTCGGTGATCACGCGCTCGGTGTCGAGTTTCGGATTCTTGCGGAAGCTTTGCGCCGCGACCTTCACCGCCTTCTGCTCCTTCGGCGTGTAGGCGCGGAGCGCATGCTGCACGCGGTTACCGAGTTGCGCGAGCACGGTTTCCGGAATGTCGGCTGGGTTCTGTGTCACGAAGATAAACGCCGACGCCCTTCGAGCGGATCAGGCGCACGACCTGCTCGATCTTTTCGAGCAGCGCCTTCGGCGCATCGTTGAACAGCAGATGCGCCTCATCGAAGAAGAAGACGAGCTTCGGTTTATCGACATCGCCGACTTCCGGGAGCTCTTCGAACAATTCGGACAGCAGCCAAAGCAGGAAGATCGCGTAGAGGCGCGGATTGTCCATCAGCTTGTCGGCGGCAAGCAGGCTGATCACGCCCTTGCCGTCACGGCCGGTGCTGCATCAGATCCTTGATATCGAGCGCGGGCTCGCCGAAAAACTTCTCGCCGTTCTGATTTTCGAGCACCAGAAGCTGCCGCTGGATCGTACCGACGCTCGTCGACGAGACGTTGCCGTAGGTTTTGGTCAAGCTCGCTGAATTTTCCGCGATGATAAGTCAGGATCGCCCGCAAATCCTTGAGGTCCAGCAGCAGCAGACCGTTCTCGTCGGCGACGCGGAAGGCGATATTGAGCACGCCTTCCTGCGTCTCGTTCAGGTTCATCATGCGCGCGAGCAGCAAGCGGGCCCATTTCGGAGACCGTTGCGCGGATCGGATGGCCCTGTTCGCCGAACAGATCCCAGAAGATCACCGGAAACTCGTCCGGCTTCGTACTTCATATCGATTTCTTTGCAGCGCTTGACGATCCAATCCTTGCGCGTCGCCCGGCTGCGAGATGCCGGAGAGATCGCCTTTGATGTCGGCGGCGAAGACGGGAACGCCCGCGCGCGACAAACCTTCGGCCATCGTCTGCAACGTGACGGTCTTGCCGGTGCCGGTCGCACCGGTCACCATGCCGTGACGGTTCGTAAGGTTGAGACTGAGGTACTGCGGCTTCGCCGCCTTGCCTATGAAGATCTTGTCGTCGGTATCCGCATTCGCCATTGGCGCACTCCATGCCGGCCGCTTGTCGAAAAGTTATAGTCCGTGCTTCCGTCAAGTTTCCAACTCCCGCCGATTCCCAAGTCCAGCGTAACAGTCAACACGAATTTGGGAAAAAAATATTTTGACAGCAGACCGCTTTTGCCAGACGACAGAATGACAAATCCACGCGCACTTGAGACGAATTGGAGACCGGCATGTTCGGGATACGATAAGCGCTGACGTTATCGTAACCCGAGCCGTCCAGGTTTCCCCGCAATGCAATAGAAAACCGTTCGTGATTTTTCGCGCACAGACGAATAGCGATCGATAACGAATTGAAGAGGGCTGCGGCGGTGATCGCCGCGCCAGCAAAGGAATTTCGGCGTGGCCGAAGAAGGATGATCCGATCCTATCCGATCGTACAGATCGGCGGGATCGATGCAGCGTGGCGCAAAAGCTGAGAGGCGATGCGCATCCGCACGACGGCGCGGCTGCTTGAAGGTAGCCAAAAGTCCCAAAGGACGAAAGCTGCTTGTCGCAAAGAACTGGTATTTCCGGCATGCGTCATTCTCGGAATGGGCCAACAAGGCCGACCTGATGCGCGTCAAAGGCATCGGCGACGAATATACCGCTCTCTTGCGGCGATCGGCGTCGGCACGATGCGCAAGCTCAGGGCACGGCAAGCCCGCACAGCTCGCCAGAAAGATGGCCAAGACGCGAACGACGAATACGACCGGCATGACAGAAGGTGCGCGTCGTGCCGAGCGAGAAGTCGGTCGAGAAGTGGGTCAGCCGGGCGAAAGAAATGCCGCTCCGCATCACCTACTAGGCTCGACCGCCACCCAAACTTGCGTTTTTCGAGGCCGCCGAAGGTCTAGTTTGGCGATGCTTGCCAAGCCGCCTTTCAAAAAACTTCGCGCACGGGATATTTCGCTCGCCTTCGGCCCGCGGCCTCTGGTATCATGGGCATCCTGAACGTGACACCGGACTCCTTCTCCGACGGCGGCGCTTATGCGTCCGTGGACGAGGCAGTGGCTGCTGCACAGCGCATGATCGCGGAAGGCGCCGACATCATCGACATCGGCGGCGAGTCGACGCGGCCGGGGCACCACGCAGGTGGACGCAGAGACGGAACTTTCTCGCACTATACCGGTCATCGAACGTCTCGCTACAAATACCAACGTCCGCGATCTCGATCGACACCTCTAAAGCCGAGGTCGCGAGCGCTGCGCTCTAGGCGGGCGCGCATATCGTGAACGACATCTGGGGGCTCTCGCGCGACGCCGGCATGGCAGCGGCAATTGCCGAGGCCGCGCGCTGCCGTCATCATCATGCATAATCGCGACAGGCCGACGGCGCGCTCGACATTTTCGACGACATGAAACATTTCTTTGCCGATGCCGTCGGGAAAGCGCTCAGCGCCGGCGCGGCGGAAGATCAGATCGTGGTCGATCCCGGGCATCGGTTTCGGAAAGACGCTCGAGCAAAATCTCTCAATCCTCGGTCATCTTGAGCGCATGAACGAATACGGTTTCCGCGTGCTGCTCGGTGCGTCGCGTAAATCCTTCATCGGGAAAATCTCGCCGAGCGATCCCGGCGACCGGCTCGGCGGCAGCGTGGTGACGACGGTTTTGCGGCACTTGCAGGAATTTCGATCGTGCGCGTGCACGATGTGGCAGCACACGTTCAGGCGCTTAAAATCGTCGAAGCGACAAGCGGAGCGCCGGCATGAAAGGCGTGATCGATATTGTCGGGCTCGTGCTGTTCGCAAAACATGGCGTCGGCGAAGAGGAAGCACGGCTCGGCCAGAAATTCGTGCTCGATATCCAGCTCGAAGCGGACCTCACCGAAGCGGTCAAACACGACCGGCTCGTCGATACGGTCGATTACGGCGAGGTCGTCGCGGTGACCGAAGTCGATCTTTCCGCGGCAAACGCTTTTATCTCATCGAAGCAGCGGCGGCGCATGTCGCGGCCGGCATTCTTGCGCACTTCCCTGACGGTGAAGTACGTGCGCGTGACGGTGAAGAAACCGTCGGCACCGATTTCAGCCGTGTTCGATTACGTGGCGACCACGGTTGAGCGCAAACGCGATGGCTGACGCCTATCTCGGCCTCGGCTCGAACCTCGGCGATCGCTTCGCCAATCTCGCAGCCGCGCGGGACGCGATCGCAAAAGTGACCGGGAAGATCACGGCGCTTTCGGCGATCTACGACACCGAGCCTTGGGGGCCGGTGAAGCAGGATAATTATCTCAATCAGGTTTTACGGATCGCGGTCGAAGCGAAGCCACGGGATTTGCTCGGATCCCTGCTCGAAATCGAACGCGCGCTCGGGCGCGACCGGATGAACGAGGTGCGCTACGGCCCGCGCGTGATCGACCTCGACATACTGCTTTATGGTGACGAGGCGGTCAGCGAAGCCGACCTCATCATCCCGCATCCACGGCTTGCCGAGCGGGCCTTCGCGCTTGTGCCGCTTGCGGAGATCGCGCCGGAGCTTTCGATCAACGGCACGCCGATCCGGGAGCTCGTTGGCCGCATCGACTCAAGCAGCGTCCGGCGCTACGACCCGTTCTAATTCGATTGTCGCCCTCGGCGTTGCCGTGGCATCGTTGAGCCGGTATCGAGTTTTTCATGTCCGAACTTTCGCTTGCCTCCGAATTTCCGACAGCAACCCGCGACGACTGGCGGAAGCTCGTCGAAACGGTGCTTAAAGGCGCGCCGTTCGAGAAGAAGCTCGTCTCGAAGACCTATGACGGGATCGCGATCCAGCCGCTTTATGAGCGCGCAGCCAACGCAAAACGCGTAGCCGGCCGCGCCGACGGCGCGCCGTGGGCCGTGATGCAGCGGATCGATCTGCGCGATCCGAAGGAAGCCAACAAACAGGCGCTCCGCGATCTGGAAAACGGCGCGACCGGACTGAAGCTCGTTTTTCCAAGCGCGATCGGCGACTACGGCTTCGCACTGCCCGCGACGAAGGACAGCACTCGCGCAGGTGCTCGATAACGTCTGGCTCGACGCAGTCGACATCGAACTCGACATCGGCCCGCTCTCGAAAGACGCTGCAGGCTGGCTCGCAGACGTCGCGAAAGAGCGAAGCATCAAGCCGGCAGATACGAATTTTCGCTTCGGTTTCGATCCGCTTGGCGCGCTCGCGGCAACCGGTAAAAGCCCGGTCCCGTGGAATGAGACTTTCAAAACGCTTTGCCGAGCTTGTCGGCGTGCTTTCCGCGCAAGGCTTTCAGAGCCATTTCGCCTGCGCCGACGGCCGCGTGGTGCATGCAAGCGGCGGCTCGGAAGCGCAGGAACTTGCTTTCGTCATTGCAGTCGCGGTCGAATATCTGCGCGCGCTCGAAGCAAACGGCGTGGCGCTCGATAAGGCACGGGACGCGATCTTTTTCCGGCTTGCGGCCGACGCCGATCAGTTTCTGACGATTTCGAAATTCCGTGCATTACGTAAACTCTGGGCGCGGGTCGAAGAAGCATCCACGCTCGAACCGAAGCCGATTTTCATTTCCGCCGAGACCGCGTGGCGCATGATGACGCGACGCGACCCGAACGTGAATATGCTGCGGGTCACCATGGCGGTTGCGGCAGCCGGCTTCGGTGGCGCGGACGCGATTACGGTCCTGCCCCACACGGCAGCACTCGGCCTGCCGGACGGCTTTGCGCGGCGGTTAGCTCGCAACACGCAGACGATCCTGCTTGAAGAATCGAACCTCTACCGCGTCGGCGATCCTGCGGCGGGCTCGGGCGGCATCGAAGCACTGACTTCCGAGCTCTGTGAAACCGCCTGGAAGCTCTTCCAGGAAATCGAAGCGAGCGGCGGAATTGTCGGCGACGCTGCTCAAGGGTTCTCTGCAGAAGAAAATCGCCGAGACGCGCGAGCTGCGCGCACGCAATATTGCGACCCGCAAAGATCCGCTTACGGGAACGAGCGAGTTCGCGAATGTGAACGAGGCCAAGGAAACGGTGCTCGACGGCGAAGCCGAAACAGCAGACCTCCCCTTCCCTAAAGTATCCGAGCCGTTGCCGCGGATCCGGCTTTCCGAACCATTCGAAGATTCTGCGCGACGCTGCCGACAAGATGAAAGAGCGGCCGAAGGTATTTCTAGCCAATCTCGGCAAGGCCGCCGACTTTACAGGGCGCGCCACGTTTGCGCGTAATCTCTTTGAAGCGGGCGGCATTGCTGCCGTCTCAAACGAAGGCTTTGCCTCGGCCGACGAGGCTGCAAAAGCATTCAAGGCATCAGGCGCAAAGTTCGCCTGCATCTGCTCATCGGACGAAACCTATGCCGCGCAAGCGGAAGCCGTGGCCAAAGCATTGAAGAGCGCAGGCGCGCGTTCGGTCTGGCTTGCGGGCCGCGCCGGCGACAAGGAAGCGGCCTATAAAGCCGCGGGCATCGATGGCTTTATTTATGCGGGCTGCGATGTGATCGCCGCACTGAAAGAAGCGCAGAAGACTTTCGGTTGACGCGCTAGCGCGTAAAATACCCTGCCTAGCGAACGACCAAGCGATTGATATTCAATCGCTTTTATTAGGGGCATACCCCCTCCCCGGCAATTTCAGAGCGGCTCGTTTTTAGGCTGGTTCACGAACGCGACCAGCGCGTAGCTCAAGAACAACAATAAGAACCACGAACCGAATTTTGCAAATGACACCGCCTGCCATCCGGTGAGTTGATGCGGATAGAGCCAGGTCTTGGTGATGGTGCCGACGTTTTCAGCAAGCCACACAAACAGCGCGGTGAGAAACGCCGCCAGCAACAGCGGCATCGGCCGATGATGATGCCAGACTTTATAATAGATCATGGTACGGCCGAAAAGCAGGATCGCCGCCGCAAACAGAAAATAACGGAAGTCATAGACATAGTGATGCGCATAAAAATTCAGGTAGATCGCGGCGGCGAGCAAATATGCCGTCCATAGCGGCGGATGGCGCGTGAATTTGAAGTCGAACAAATGCCAGACGCGCGCAATAAAGCTGCCGATGCTCGCATACATGAAACCGGAAAAGAGCGGCACACCGCCGATGCGAAAGAAACTTGACTCGGGATAGACCCAGGAGCCGACGCCGGTCTTGAAAACTTCCATGATCGTACCGACGACATGGAAGATTAAAATGACCTTCGCTTCATTCCAGGTTTCTAACTTGAAGGCGAGCATGCCGATCTGGATCGCGACGGCTGCAAGAAACAGAAAATCGTAGCGCGCAAGCGTTGCCTCCCGCGGATACCAAAGCGTGGTCGCGATGATGAGTGCCACCATCAGCCCGCCGAACAAACAGGCCCATGCCTGTTTGATGCCGAAGCGGACAAATTCGTAGGTCCAGGCCCGCAGACGGCTGCCGCTTTCAGCCCAGCGGCCGATGCGAGCCTCGATATCGATGAAGCGCGCGAGCGGCGCCCAGAGAGCTGCGGCGCTGGTTTGCTGGGTATCGGGAGGGGGCTTGTGCACGTAACTATATGAAATATAAGGAGTTATTGCGGTGCGTGATATCCGCTGCCGACGCGGTATAAATAAGGTCGATGAGCAAGCTACCGGACTTTTCCAAAGTTGCCTTTCACGAAGCTGCGACTGCGGCGGCCGGGAGCATTGCTGAGCCCTGGCTCACGCCGGAAGGCATTCCGGTCAAATCCGCTTACGACGAACTCGATCTTGCCGGCATCGATTTTCTGAACACCTGGCCCGGCGTGGCACCTTATCTGCGCGGGCCCTACCCCAGCATGTACGTCACGCAGCCATGGACCATCCGGCAATACGCCGGCTTCTCGACTGCGGAAGATTTCGAACGCCTTCTACCGGCGTAATCTGGCAGCCGGCCAGAAGGGTCTTTCGATCGCGTTCGATCTTGCGACGCATCGTGGCTACGATTCCGATCATCCGCGGGTTGGCGGCGACGTCGGCATGGCGGGTGTTGCGATCGATTCCATTCTCGACATGCGCACATTGTTCGACGGCATCCCGCTCGATCAGATGAGCGTATCGATGACCATGAACGGCGCGGTGCTGCCGGTACTCTCGCTCTTTATCGTTGCGGGCGAAGAACAGGGTGTGTCGCCTTCGAAGCTTTCCGGAACCATTCAGAACGACATTCTGAAAGAGTTCATGGTCCGCAACACGTATATTTATCCGCCCAAACCTTCGATGCGGATCATTTCGGACATCTTCAGCTATTCCTCGCAGAACATGCCGAAGTTCAATTCGATTTCGATCTCCGGCTATCACATGCAGGAAGCGGGGGCCACGCAAGATCTTGAGCTTGCCTATACGCTCGCCGACGGCGTCGAATATGTGCGCGCGGGAATTGCCGCCGGCATGGACATCGACCGCTTCGCGCCGCGGCTTTCGTTCTTCTGGGCGATCGGCATGAATTTCTTCATGGAGATCGCGAAGATGCGCGCGGCGCGTCTGCTCTGGGCGAAGCTGATCAAGGACTTCAATCCGAAGGACCAGCGCTCGCTTTCGCTGCGTACACATTGCCAGACTTCGGGCTGGTCGCTCACCGCGCAAGATGTGTTTAACAACGTGACGCGGACCGCGATCGAGGCGATGGCGGCGACCCAAGGCCATACGCAGTCGCTCCATACCAACGCGCTCGATGAGGCGCTCGCACTACCGACCGATTTCTCCGCGCGGATCGCGCGCAATACCCAAATTTTTCTGCAGCAGGAAAGCGGCACCACGCGGATCGCCGATCCGTGGGGCGGCTCCTATTACGTCGAGAAGCTCACCTATGAGCTTGCGAAAAAGGCGTGGGAGCACATCCAGGAAGTCGAGAGCCTCGGCGGCATGGCGAAAGCGATCGAAGCCGGCATTCCGAAGCTCCGTATCGAGGAGGCCGCCGCGAAGACGCAGGCGCGCATCGATGCCGGCATGCAGGCCATGATCGGTGTCAATAAATATAAGCCCGAGAGCGAAGCCGAGATCGAAGTGCTCAAGGTCGATAATTCGGCCGTGCGCAAGCGCCAGATCGAGAAGCTGAACCGGCTCCGTGCCGAGCGCGACGAAAAGATTCTCGTGCAAAAGCTCGACGCGCTGACCAAAGCCGCCGAAACCGGCGAAGGCAACCTGCTGGCATTAGGCGTCGATGCTGCGCGCGCCAAGGCGACGGTCGGCGAAATTTCATTGGCGCTGGAAAAAGTCTGGGGCCGTCACCGCGCGGAAATCCGCGCGATTACCGGCGTTTACAGGCGAGAGGTCGGGAATATGTCGGACGCAGTCGACCGCGTGCTGAAGCTCGTGGAGAAATTCGAAGCCGACGAAGGCCGGCGTCCGCGCATTCTGGTCGCCAAAGTCGGCCAGGACGGCCACGACCGCGGCCAGAAGGTGATCGCATCGGCGTTCGCCGATCTCGGCTTCGACGTCGATATCGGTCCATTGTTCGCGACACCCGGCGAAGCCGCGCGCCAGGCGGTCGAGAACGACGTGCATATCGTCGGTATCTCGTCGCTCGCGGCGGGCCACCTCACGCTCGTGCCCGAGCTTAAGGCCGCACTGAAGAAAGAAGGCCGCGACGACATTATGATTGTAGTCGGCGGTGTCATTCCCCCGCAGGATTATGCCGAAGTGAAAGCGGCCGGCGCCGAAGCGATCTTTCCGCCGGGCACGGTGATTGCGGAGGCCGCCGAAGATCTCCTGCGCTCGCTTTCGAAGAAACTCGGCCACGACCGCGCGGCCGCGGAATAATCAAGAAAAAACATATTCAATGTTGAAATCCGGAATCGCCGCAGCCGACCGCTATATCGCGGAGCATTATCTTTCGGTGCTTGGCATGTCGTCGAGCTTTGCTGCGACGATCAGCGCCGGCACGATGCGCATCCAGTCGGAGCATGGCATTTCCGGCCACCTTGCGGAGATCGGCACCTTCGAGGGCCGCTACTTCATCGCGCTCGCGCATGTTCTGAAAGACGACGAACGCGCGATCGGCATCGATACGTTCGTCTGGCCGGATGAAGGCCTCAAAGCGCGGCTTGAGGCAAATATCGCAAAATACGGATCCCCTGACCGCTCCATCGTGGTCAAAGGCGACAGCGCCAATATGAGCGCAAAAGAATTGCTCGCGTTGGCGCCGGGAAAGAAAATTCGCTTTTTTCACATCGACGGCGAGCATAAGCCGGAGCCGCTCACCAAGGATCTCGCGCTCGCGGAGCAGATGATCGATCCGCAAGGCGTCATCTGCCTCGACGACATGCTGCATCCCGGCTACCCGACGCTTGCGGTGACGGTCGATGCCTTCCTGCGCCGGCACCCCGATCTTCGCGTATTCTGCGTGATCGATCGCGAAGACATCGTGGGCGCCGCGAAATTCATGATCTGCCGCGAGGCGTCGTTCGATTTCTATATCGAGAAGCTGATCGCGGCTTTTCCGGACCGCATCTGGCCGATGGGTGCGGAGTTCGGCGCCTATAAGGCACTGGTGCTCGGGCTCGATACGCGGCTTGCTGAAATTGGCTAGCCGGTGCCGGAAATCGGCGCTCTGCTATAAAGCTCCACACATGGCCAAGGCTCCCCGCGTCTCTCCCGAAATCGCCGAACTCGCCCGCAAAGTGCAGGCGCACGACCGCGCGGCACTCGCGCGCGCGATCACGCTGGTCGAATCGAAAAAATCCGATCACCGCGCCAAGGCGCAGGAACTGTTGCAACTGTTGCTGCCGGAGACCGGCACGGCGATCCGCGTCGGTATTTCCGGTGTGCCGGGTGTCGGCAAATCGACATCGATCGATGTACTGGGCTCGCATCTCACGGCGGCGGGTCATCGGGTCGCGGTGCTCGCGGTCGATCCTTCTTCGACGAAAACCGGTGGGTCCATTCTCGGCGACAAGACGCGTATGCAGCACTTATCTGCCGATGACAGCGCATTCATTCGCCCCTCGCCTTCGGCCGGTACGCTCGGTGGTGTTGCCGCGCGCACGCGCGAGTCGATGCTGCTATGCGAGGCCGCGGGCTATAACGTGATCCTGGTCGAGACGGTCGGCATCGGTCAGTCCGAGGTCACAGTCGCCAGCATGACCGATGTTTTTCTCGTGCTGATGCTTCCCGGCGCCGGCGACGAATTGCAGGGCATCAAAAAGGGAATTCTTGAAGTCGCCGATATCATCGCGGTTAATAAGGCCGACGGTGACAATCTCCCGCGCGCGCGCGCTGCGGCAAGCGCGCTGAAAGCGGCGATCCACATCTTTTCTCCAAATGCGAATGAAGCACCGCCCGTGCTCACCTATTCCGCGCTCACTGGTGACGGCATCGGTGGCATCTGGGAAAGCGTAATCGGCCATCGCGACCGCCAGCAGAAATCCGGCAAACTCGCAGAGAAGCGCCGCGCGCAGGAAATCCGCTGGATGTGGGCGCTGGTCGAGGAACATTTCCAGGAACGCATCCGCTCGGACGCGAAAATCCGCGCGCGCATTCCCGCGCTCGAAAAAGCAGTTGCCGACGGCAAGCTGCCACCTGCGCTCGCCGCCGACGAACTCGCCAAACTGATCGGGCTTTCGGAATAAATGACCGCGCGCAGGCTCCGCGTCGCGATCGCGGGCTTCGGCCCGTTTCCGGGCGTGCCGCGTAATCCCTCAGCCGAAGTCGTTCGCGCGATTGTCCGGAGGCAACGCTTTCGTAGCGCCGGGATCGATCTCGATGCCGCGATTTTTCCGACAGCTTATGCGCGACGCGCAGCAGGAGTTGAAAACCCTGCTCGATCTTAAACCCCGACGCGGTCGTGCTGTTCGGGGTCGCGGCCAAAACCAAACATATCCGGGTGGAAACGGTCGCGCGCAATACCGCTTCAACGCTCTACCCCGATCACGCGCGTTTCACGCCAGAGCTTCGCAAGCTGATTTCCGACGGCGCGCCGCGACTTAAATCTCGCGCGCCGATCTCGAAGCTGCGTGCGGCGAGCCGGCTTGCCGGCGTTAAGACCGAATATTCGAACAACGCCGGGCGCTATCTCTGCAACGCCATTTTTTATCACGCGCTCGCCGCGACCGCGTTGCTGAAGCCCGCGCCGCTCGTGCAATTCATTCACGTCCCGCCGGTCAAAACGCGTGACGAGCTTGTCCTGGTTGATCCGGGCCTGCGGAGCGATCGTCTGGGCCGCCGCACTCGAAGCCGCGCGCAGCCGCGCTGTTTCGGATCGGGACGGTTAATGCGGCCCGGTTCTTGAACCCTGTCTATGCGCTATTCCCTCGTGGAGACGGTGCATGACTCTCGACCGGCGTACCTTGCTTGCAGGCCTCAGTGTGACCGGCGCGATCGCGCCATTAACCATGGCCAAGGCGGCCCCGCAGGCCCTTGGCGGGCTTCGGTGTTGACGTCACCAAGCTTGGTGTGCGGGCGAACGCACCGGACGATCAGTCGCGCGCCGCTGCAGGAGGCGATCAACGCCGCCGCGGGCTCCCGCGTTCCACTCGTCTTCCCGCCCGGCATTTACCGCGCCGGCGACCTCATGCTGCCCTCGGGCGCGCATCTCGTCGGCGTACCGGGCGCCTCCCGGATCCAGCTCGGTTTTGGTGCTTCGCTGTTTGCAAGTTCCCGCGCCGAACAGATCCATCTTTCCGGCTTGGTATTCGACGGCGGAAACCGCCCGCTTCCCGAAAAGCGCGGCCTGATCACGATCCGCACCACGCGCGAATTCGTCATGCGCGACTGCGTCATGACCGGCATCGGCGGCACCGGCCTCGTGCTTGAAGGCGTCGACGGCGAAGTCGCGAACAATCAGTTCATCAACGCGCAGAAGGCCGCGATCTTCTCGCTCGACGCGCAGGGCCTGAGCATTCCGCAACAATCTTGTGCGCAGCGCGGGTAACAACGGCATTCTGGTCTGGCGTTCGGAAAAGGGCGACGACGGCACCATTCTGTCGGGCAACCGGATCGAGGACATCGCTTCGCGTGACGGCGGCTCGGGCCAGAACGGCAACGGCATCAATATTTTCCGTGCGGCGAACGTGATCGTCAGCGACAACCGCATCAAGAATTGCTCGTTCAGCGCAGTCCGCGGCAACGCCGCCTCGAACCTGCAGGTGCGCGGCAACTCGGTTTCGTCGATGGGTGAAGTCGCGATCTACGCGGAATTCGATTTCGAAGGTGCGGTAATCGCAAACAACACGATCGATGGTGCAGCGCTTGGCGTTTCCGTTACAAACTTTCAATCAAGGCGGCAGGCTTGCAATCGTGCAAGGCAATCTCATCCGGAACCTCGTCACGCGCGGCAAGCCGTTCGTCGATCAGGAAGCGCGTGGCGTCGGCATCGGCGTCGAAGCAGACACCGTCGTCTCGGGTAACGTGATCGAGCGCGCTCCTGTCGCCGGCATCTGGGTTGGCTGGAAGGAATATCAGCGCGACGTCTCGGTGACCGGCAATATCGTGCGCCAGTCGCGGATCGGTATCGCATTGCAGGTTTCGAAAGGCGCGGGTTCGGCACTCGTCGCCGATAACCTGATCTCGGGTGCGACCGGCGGCGCGATCGTTGGCATGGACGGCTTGAAGCGCGTCACCGAGGATCTCACGCGCGAAAAGCCCGAGCAACTTGCGCAGCTCACGATCTCGGGCAACCGCGTTCAGTAATCAGGCGATTTCAGCTTCCTGATCGTGCGCGAGATGATTGAGCAACCACTTGGCCGTGCGCAGCAACCGCGCATCACGGCCCACCGGGCCTACCAGTTGCACACCGAGCGGCAAGCCGTTTTCGCCCTGCAATAGCGGCAGCGAAATCGCGGGCAAGCCTGTCAGCGTCCAGAGCGAACAGAATGCCGGGTCGCCGGTCGATTCCAATCCCTTGGGTGCGACGCCGGTCGCGGCGGGCGTCAGGATCGCGTCGTAATATTCGAAGAAGTCGGAGAGCGAGCGCCCATATTGTCTGGCCTGCGAGAGCGCTTCGAGATAGCGCGTGGCCGGCACCGTGCGGCCCTCGGCGATGAAATCCTTCAATTGCTTGCTCGGCACGTCGCCGCCGCGGCCAACGATCTTGCCGTGATGATGCGCCATGTCGACCGACATGATCGCACGCAGATCGTCCCACGCGTGGCCGTAGACCGGGCCGTGCAGTTCAACCCGCTGCACCATCTCGCCGAGCGACTCCGCCAGTTCCTCGAACGCCTGCGCGGTTGCCTTGTCCGCTTTGTCCCAGACCGGGGTTCGCACGTAAGCAAGTCGCGGCGTCATCGGCGGATCTTCGGTGACACCGGTATGGAAATTCGGGACCGCGTAAGCTTTCGTGTCCGGGTCTTCGGCATCGTAGCCCGCCATCACGTCGAGGATGAGCGCGATATCGTCGAGCGAGCGCGCGAACGGGCCGATATGGTCAAGGGTGTCCGAGTGCTTGAGCGCGCCGGCGCGCGAGACGAGCCCGTGCGTGGGTTTCATGCCGAACACGCCGCAATAAGCCGCCGGACGAATGACCGAACCGTTGGTCTGCGTCCCGATCGCAAGCGGCACCATGCCGGCGGCAACTGCCGCGGCGGAGCCCGACGAGGAGCCACCGGGCGTGCGCTCGAGATCGTGCGGGTTGCGGGTCTTGCCCGGATGGTAAAACGCGAATTCGGTGGTGACGGTCTTGCCGAAGATCACCGCGCCTGCCGCGCGCAATTTCGTGACGACGGTCGCGTCACGAAACGGCCTGCGGCCGGAAAACAGCGCCGAACCGTTCTCGGTCGGATAGTCCGAGGTGTCGATGCAGTCCTTGATCGCGACAGGAACGCCATGAAGCGGGCCGATGGCATGGCCATTCGCGCGATACTCGTCGCGCTCTTTCGCCTGCGCCAGCGCGTGTTCCGGATCGAAATGCGCGAACGCGCAGATCTTGTCGTCGAGCGACTTGACCTGCTCGATCAGCGCCCTGGTGTATTCCTCGGAAGAAATATCGCCACGGGCAATCTTGCCCGCGGCTTCGGTGGCAGTCAGTTCGACGAGATTTTCGCTCACGGCTTCGTGTCCGGGTTTTTAATGCCCGGACACTCTATCACAATTAGAGCCACAGATTGATCGCGCCCGATAAAAGGAGCGTGAAGGAGATCGCAACACCGGTGGTAAAGAACAGCGCTGTATAAGGCTCCAGCTCGGTTCCCACATAACGGTGCACTTTCCCGCCCGCGGGCATCGCCCGCCAGAACAATCCTGCCGTGATGGCAAGTGCGATCACACCCGCCGTAAAGAGATAGGTCGGGTTCAGGCCCTCGCCGAAACCCGCCACGGTCGTCTTGCTGCCGGGATAGAGGTAATTCGGCATCGCAAGCCCGATCTGCGGGAAGGCGTAGAGCATCACCATCGAAACGATGACGACGAGCATATAGGGCAGCACGCCGCGGAAGATGTCGTTGATATTGACCCAGCTCGGCGCGACGCCCTTCAGATAGAACGGCGCCATTGCCACCGGAGGCGACAGGAACGACGTCTGAATGTTCAAGGCAACCAGCAGACCGAAGAAGAGCGGGTCGATGTTGAAGGTCTTCAAGAGCGGCAGGAAGATCGGCATGAAGATGACGATGATTTCCGTCCACTCCAGCGGCCAGCCCAGCACGAAGATGATAACCTGCGCGAGAATCATGAAGCCGGTCTGGTTCAAGTTCATCCAGAGCACGAATTTCTCGATCGGACCGTGGCCGCCGAGATAGGCAAACACCGCGGAGAAGATGAACGAGCCGATGAAGAGCCAGCACACCATCGCGGTCGTGCGTGCGGTCAGATAGATCGATTCACTCAATGCACGTGAAGCCGAAGCGATTGTACGGAATGAGCGGCAACGCAACGGCTACCGTCAGGAGCAGGAAGGTGATTGCGAAGGTGCGGAAGGGAACGAACAGGAAGAGACCGACGAGCAAGCGCGCCGATCGCGATGCCGTAGATCGACACCATCCAACGCTTCCACGCGACATCATAATTCGCGCCATAAAGGAGCGCCAAGATCAGCGCGCCGAGCGAGCCCATCGCGGCTGCTTCCGACGGCGTTGCAATGCCGAACACGATCGTGCCGAGCGCCGACGCAATCAGCGCGCCAAGCGGCAGGAACGAACTGAGCAGCGTGAAATAAACGCCGGGCAAACGGTAAGCATAGATCGCGTTACCGATGCCGAAAATCGTGAAGACCACGATCCAGGTCGCGCCAAGGTCGTGGAACCAGATCACGGCGCCGATGAACGCCGCATAGAGGATCGACGGCCCGGGCGAGCGGAAGAATTTCAGGGCGCCGGATGACAGCTCTTTGTCGACGTCCGAAGGATTATCCGTGAGCTTCGGCGCCAGTTTCGGATTGAGTACCGCGAGCAGGATAGTGAGCAACATATAGAGACTAGCAAGCATGATGCCGGGGAAGAAGGCGCCGGCATAAAGCTTCACGACCGAAACGCCTGCGGTCGCACCGTAAAGGATGAGCATGACGCTAGGCGGGATCAGGATACCGAGACAGCCGCCGGCGCAAATCACACCGGCGGAGATCTTTACGTCATAGCCCGCACGCAGCATCGCCGGGAATGCAAGCAGACCCATTAGCGTCACGACCGCGCCGACAATGCCGGTGGCGGTAGCAAAAATGGCGCAGGTTGCGAGTGTCGCGAGCGCAAGCGAGGCCGGAATCGGGCCGGCTGCAAGCTGCAATGAGCGAAACAGCCGATCGAGCACGTTTGCGCGCTCGATCACGTAGCCCATAAAGACGAAGAGCGGGATCGAGATCAGCACGTCGTTCGTCATCACCGAATAAGTGCGCTGCACGACGAGCGAGAACACGAGATCGCCCATCGCGTAGTAGCCGAAG
Organism: uncultured Alphaproteobacteria bacterium; assembly: GCA_963730025.1. Classification (GTDB taxonomy): domain Bacteria; phylum Pseudomonadota; class Alphaproteobacteria; order Rhizobiales; family Xanthobacteraceae. The sequence goes on along the minus strand of CAVSPV010000002.1, from coordinate 2,831,563 downwards.
AACACGCCGAGCGCCATCAGCGTAAAAGCGATCGGGAAGCCCAGCATGATGAAGACGACGAAAGAGCACCAGCATGATCACGCCGAGTTCGGGATTGCCGATACCCCAGCTCGCTAGCAACGCCGACATCAGACTGCTCCCTTACGCGCACCGAGTTCTTCGAGTTCTTTGATGGTCTGGTATTCGCCCTGCTCCGCCTTCTGGAGCATCTGCTGGTCGAGTTCCTGCACGTCATGCAGCCGTTGTGGCCAGTCGCCATCGCGCACCGCGATAATGCAACGCATGAATTCAACGATACCCTGCAGGAGCATCAGCGCGCCTGTGACCGGAATCAGCGTTTTGAAGTGATAAACCGGCGGACCGCTCGGGCTTGCCGATGAGCGCTCCTTCATGAGCCACGAGAGTTCGGCAAAACCGAAACCCGAATAGATCAAGGCAAGGATGCCTGGAAAGAAAAACAGCACATACAAAGTCAGGTCCATGCCGGCCTGACGGCGCACCGGCCACGCGCGATAGAGGAAATCACCGCGCACATGGCTGTTGCGCGAAAGCGCATAAGCGCCGGCCAGCATGAACAGCGCGCCATAAAGCATATAGCTCGCATCGAACGCCCAACTGGTCGGGCTACTGAAAACGTAGCGCATAAAGACTTCGTAGCTGGTGACGAAGGTAAGGATTAAAATCGACCAGCCGGCGGTCTTGCCAACGAAAGTGCTGAACTGATCGACGATGCGCAGACCTTCTTCGTGGCGCGTGTCGGTTTGCAGCGTGGCGGCGATGCCACCTGCGGCGCAAAAGGAGCATGCGAGCACAGAATGCCATTTCAGTCCGAAGATCGGCAGCATCGCAAGCGCCGCGCCGATCATCAGCACCGCGCCAAGCGACGGCTTCTTCGGCGAGAGCAACCCGCCGACGATTGCAAGAACCGGAACAAGCGTTCCGGTGACATGGAAGAAGGCTTTGAACGACGAGAAGGCCGCAGAATAATCGGCGCCGTAAAATGTGACGCCGGCCCATAGGCCGAATGCGCCGCCAACCACGCCAAGAATGAGCGCGATGTTTTTCATTTGCAGCCCTCCCTCATCCCACCCGTATGAATACGGATGCGAGCGTCATACCAGTTTGCGCAGATAATGCGTGAGCAAATTTGTTATGCAGCGTTTACGTCACACACCCCAATAGAAGAAACCCGCGCGGAAGTTATCCGCGCGGGTTCCTTTTTTCATACGGCAATTAGCCGATGAGTTTCTTGTGGCCAGCCGCGAGCGCCGTCGAGTCAAGATTGTTGGTGCTGGTGTAAGCGTAGACGCGCTTGTTCCAGGCCTTCTGCGACTCGATCACCTTCGCAAAGAACGGTTCTTTGCTCTGCTCGACGATGACCTTCTGCCAAGCGTCGATCTGAGCGTCGAGCACGGACTGCGGCGTCTTGATGACGTTCACGCCGCGCTTCTTGATCTCTTCGAGATCCTTCGAGTAGCGGTCATAGGCCTTGCAAATCTGTTCCGAAGACGAAGCGTGCGAAGCGTAACGGAGCAGATCCTGAAGCTCCTTCGGCAACGCATCGACCTTCGTTTTGTTGAAGATGACTTCGAAGGATTCCATCTGCTGGTGATGGCTGCCGAGCATGTAGAACTTCGACACGTCCGGGAAGCCGAGCAAGAGATCCGACGACGGGTTGTTGAATTCGGCCGCGTCGAGAAGACCGCGATCGAGACCCGGCACGATGTCGCCACCGGCCATAATCGTGACAGCTGCACCCATTTCCTTGAACATTTCGGCCGACAGACCGATGGTGCGGTACTTCAGACCCTTGAACTCTGCCGCTGTCTTCACTTCCTTCTTGAACCAGCCGAGCGGCTGGGTCGGCATCGGGAAATAAAGATAGCCGGTGAGGTTCAGCTTCAGGATGTTGTTGACGAGTTCTTTGTAAAGCGCTTCGCCACCACCGTTATAGAACCAGCCGAGGAAGCTCGCTGCGTCCCAACCGAATGACGGCGGAGTGCCGAACAGCGAGTAGGCCTTGTGCTTGCCGTACCAGTAACCGGAAACGCCGTGACCGGCATCGAGCACGCCGGAGTGAACCGCGTCGGCCATCTGGAACGCCGGAACGACAGCGCCGGCGGCAAGAACGTCGAGCTTCAGACGGCCGCCCGAGAGATTGTTGACGACATTCGCGTAGTCGACCGCGAATTCGTGGAAGATGTCCTTCGACGGCCAGGTCGACTGATACTTCCAGGTCTGAGTCTGGGCGCGTGAGATCTGCGGCATCGCGATCGTCGCGACTGCGGCAGCGCCGGTCAGACCGGCAGTCTTCAAGAATTTTCGGCGGCCAGCTACGGGCGCGCCCGAACCTTTAGTGTTCGGCATCGAGATAATCCTCCCTGAGATCGGCCGCCCGTTGCGGACAGCCGAACCGCGGTCTTCGCCGCGTTCGTAAAGCGCACGATTGGCGCCAAAACGATTTTGCAAAAGTGTACCGGGGTAGCGCAAGCGTATAATTATCTTGCGCCGCACCATTTGTACCTTGATCCAAGCGCGAATTGACGCGATTCAGCGCGTGAAGCGTCATCATTTAAAATTCAAATGGCATGATCGGTGGCGTCGATGCAGGTTCCGCGCTACGCGGAGCACAAGCCGACACGTCGCACATCAATATTCGAAGAAAACCGTCTCCCCCGCGCCCTGGAGCACGATATCCTTCGCATAGGCCGCGGAATTAGTTTTACGCGCAATCAATGTTGGACGGCGTCCCGCCGGCACCAGATTGAGCACCGGGTCGTCGGCGTTATGCGCTTCGTCCTCGAAATAAATGCGCGTCAATAATTGTTTGAGCATGCCGCGGCCAAACACGAACACGGCAAGGTGCGGCGCCTGCAATGTGTTGCCCGGGCCCGGCACCGCGCCGGGCTTGACCGTGTGAAAACGGAAAATGCCGTCCTTGTCGGTCGCGCAACGGCCGAAGCCGTGAAACGCCGGATCGATCGGTTTTTCCTGCGTGTCTTCCGGATGATCGTATTTGCCGGCGGCATTCGCCTGCCAGATTTCGATCATCACATCCGGCACCGGCTCGCCGCCGCCATCGATGACTTTACCTTCGACGACAATCTGCTGCCCAAGCGTGCCATCGGCGGCGAGCTTGTTGTCGTCCTGATAAGGCAAACCAAAGTGAAAAAACGGGCCGACCGTCTGCGACGGGGTCTGACCCAGACGAGGCTTACTCAACTTCAATGCTCCATGGGCGTCGCGTTGCGGCCGCGGAGCACGATATCGAATTGATAGCCGAGCGCCCACTCGGGAACCGTCGTGTCCATGTCGAAGCGGCTGACCATGCGCTCGCGCGCTTTTTCGTCCGGGATGCTCTGATAGATCGGATCATAGGCAAACAGCGGATCGCCGGGGAAATACATCTGCGTCACCAGCCGGTTGATGAAGCTCGGCCCGAACATCGAGAAGTGAATATGCGCCGGGCGCCAGGCGTTCGGATGATTGCGCCACGGATAGGCGCCGGGCTTGATCGTAGTGAAACGATAGCGGCCCTCAGCGTCGGTCACGACGCGGCCCGCGCCGGTAAAATTCGGATCGAGCGGCGCCGGATGCTGGTCGCGCGCATGAATGTAGCGGCCCGCGGCATTGCACTGCCAGACTTCGATCAGCGTGTTCGGAACCGGCCGCGCGTTCTCGTCGAGCAGACGGCCGGACACGATGATGCGCTCGCCCAACGGTTCGCCGGCATGCTGCTTGGTCAGATCGGCGTCGATCGGCAGCACCTTGCCGTGACCATAAACCGGCCCGGTCACTTCCGAGAGCGTGTGCGGGAGAATCACCAGCGGCTGCTTCGGCGCGCGGAGCACGGTCGAGCCGTAAGGCGGATAGAGCGACAGCGGCTGCGCCTTCTTCTCTTCCGGATAATATGGGGCGACGTCGGGCATGCTTCCTCCCCGCTCGTATAAAGAGCGGACTTCTCTATTTCTCCAGCTTACATTAAGACGCCGGGCGGAAGCGGCCCATGCCCGTTTGCGGGATCAGCTTGAAGGGTTCCGCGGTCGTTACTACCGGCTATGCGGCTTATACGAACCTGAAATCGTCGGCGTGAAGGCTTGCCAGGGGAAACGCCCTTTCTAGTTGAAAACGCAGGATTCCAATATTTCCACTTCCTTGAAGAACTCGTGCGATGGGAGCGGGTAAGCTTGCGCCGTGTACGCAACGCTGAGGTCTCGAATGCGCACTCTTGTGTTCTGAGCGATCGTTATTTGCCTGCAATTTCTAATGTCTTTGAAATTGCGGACCAGGCACACATCTTTTTTGACGTGTCTTTTTGACGTTAGCCGCCGGCAGTGCCGGTCACCTTCAATGTTTTTACAGAGTTGGTAATCTTGGACGAAAAGCGAGCACGAAGTCACTGGCTGCGGTTGCGTTGCACCGACCGCGATCGTTGCGGTGAAGAACGCGCACAGCACGCCAATTGTCCGCGCCGACCATTTAGACATGCGAACCGCTCGAAATGCAGGCATCCGGTTAAATCAGATTAAGCGAGACTCATCGAGACACGCATAAATGTCGCCCGAATTCGCCTCGACCGGGAGTTCCTCAAGCCAGCGGGAGATTTCGTCCGCGCTCAGCGATCGTGGGTGGTCGAACTTCTGGCTTTCGCCAAGGGCCGCGTTAAATCGGTAAGGGCCAGCGGCGGCGAGCCGCCGAATCGCATTCAGCGCGACGCTGCGCTGGATCGTGGTGAACTCGATCGAGAGCGCCGGCAGCGGCTGCGACAGGCCGGCCAAGCACTTCGTCTTCGAAACCTTCGACATCGATTTTCACGAAGGCCGGTTTTCCATAACGCGCGATCAATGCGTCGAGCGTCGTCATCGGAACCTTGATCTCGCGATCCCAATGCTGCCCTTCCCAGCCCGGTGCTGCGTCGGCCGACTTGATGAAATCGTCGGACGCGGTCGCGACCGTCGGATTACGCGTGTTCAACTTCAGGCTGATTTCGCCTTCGCGGCGTCCGACCGCTGCGCGCACGAGTTCGACCTTCGGATTGCGGCCGTAAAATAATTTCAGCACACGCGCGAGCGGCGGTTGCGGCTCGACCGCGACCACTTTCGCGCCGACGCGAAGAAAGGATGCCACGCGATCGCCGACATGCGAGCCGATATCAAAGGCGAGATCGCCGGGTTTGACGAAACGCGCATAGATTGCGTCCATCGCCGCGTGACGCGGACGGTCGCCATAATAAATACGGAGCGAGCGAAGTATCGCTCGCCCCGTTATCAGCCAGTCAAGCATGTCAGACCGCAGGCGTCTGCACTGCGCGAATTTCTTCGGGCATGTCGAATTCTTCCGGCATGGCGCAGAGCTTGTTGCGCTCGGCCCAGGCACCGAGTTTCGGGTCCGAGCTATAGACCGCAAACGGCATCACGAGGATCAGACCGGCAACGAACGGCACGAACCAGATCACCGCTTTCGGCGCGACGAGCGCTACAAATATAAAGAGTGCGGAGCCGAACAGCGTGTGCGGCATGAACGTGCGTGCGGCAGCCTTCCACGGCACGCGATAGCCGTCACGCTGCTGACCGTCCCAGCGGGTCTTCTTCCCGAAGAGGGCCGCGACAATGAAATAGGTCGCGGCAAACATCTGCAACGGCGCATGGAAGAAGGTGAAGACCATATCCATGGCACCACTGATCAGCAAGCTTCGCTGTGCCGCCGTAACGGGCGACCGAGCGCAGTGCAGCGTCGATGATGCCGAACATGCGCGGCGCGAGGAAGAGCGCAATGAAGAACGCGTAGAAGCCGAACGCGGACCAGGTTGGGAACGTGTTACCCGCGGGCGCGATCGCGACCGCAAGTGCTGCAATCACCGCGAACAAGACGACGGCCGCCTGTCCCACGAACATCTGGATTGCGAGCAACAACTGGATCCAGCTCGTCGGCAACAAGCCGGGCATGTCGAGCAGTTTCACATATTGCAGATTGCCGTTCGCCCAGCGCACGTCGCGCGCTTCGAAGTCGAGCAAAGTCGGCGGCGTTTCTTCGAACGAGCCGACTTCTTCCGGGATCACGCGCACTTCGTAGCCCGCGCGGCGCATCATCATCGACTCGATGTGATCGTGCGAGAGAATGTGCCCGCCGAACGGCGGCTTGCCGGGGAGCAACGGCAGTTTGCAGTAATCGTTGAACGGCTGAATGCGGATCGTGGTGTTGTGACCCCAGAACGGGCCGCAGTCCGCGTGCCACCACGCGTAGCCCGCGGTGTAGGCGCGCATGCCGTGGCGCATGCCGAACTGGAAGATGCGCGCGAAGAAACTCTTGCTCGGCATGCCGACGATCAGGCTTTGCAGAATGCCGAGACGGGGATTCGCCTGATGGATGCGAACCATGCGCACGATGGTTTGGCCGGTCATGATCGAATCCGCGTCGAGCGGAATCATCAATTCGTAATTCTTGCCCCAACGCTCGCAGAAGTCGCGCACGTTGCCGGCTTTGTAGCCTTCGTTGTTGTCGCGGCGGCGGTAGAAGAGCTGCGAGCCGCTCGGGAATTCCTTGCGCCAGGCGTCAACCGCGCTTTCTTCCAGCGGGAAGACTTCTTCGCGATTGGTGTCGGAGAGCACGAAAAAATCGAACTTGTCCGCCTGACCGGTGCGGTCGAGGCTCTGCTTGATCACGCGAAGCCGCGCGAAAGCGCGCGCAGGATCTTCGTTTCTGACCGTCATCAGGATCGCGGCTTTGACGAAAACCGGATCGTCGTCGCGCGCCTTGGTGACCGGCGGCACGATCAGCGGCAGCGGGTCTTTGACGAAGTTCATAAAGAAGAAGCCGATCGCCGAATTCCAGAAGCCAATCGCGAGCCAGGGCGCGTAGGTCAGGAAGCAGGCGACGAGGAGCACGTCCAGAAGGCCAAACCCGTCATGGGCGAGGATATGAACCAGCCAGGCGGCCATGCCGAGCATGGTCGCGGTAACCAGCGTCGCCAAAAATAAGCCGCCGGCGGCCGATCTCCCGGAGCGACTGGGTACCGGTTGGCGTAGTTTCGCCCGCTTGTACGGGCATCGCGGCTGCTGCCGCATCGTTATTGGCGCCGACGGCCTGTTTAGCCTCGGCGGAAGTGGATTCAATTGACATGGATGTAGAGCCGTCCCCTGCTTGCGCGTTAGCGCCTTCTCGCCGACAACCGGTACAAATCCGTGGCGAAAACTCGCCAATTCCGTAGCGCGTTCCAAAATATTTGCTAAGGCCTAGCCGTGACAATTGCCGTTCAACCTAAGGCCAATTCGAGCGCCCGCGCCCTTTGGTACGTAGCACCCGGCAAGGCCGAGTTACGTGGCGCAACAATTGGTGATCGGAAACCGGACGAGGTGCTTGTTCGCTCTCTTTATTCCGGTTTGAGCCGCGGGACTGAACGCCTGATCTTTGAAGGACGGGTGCCGGAAAGCGAATGGGGGCGGATGAAGGCGCCGGCGCAGGAAGGCGAATTCCCCTTCCCCGTTAAGTATGGCTACGCAACCGTCGGCGAAGTCGAAGAAGGCCCGGCAGGCTTAAAGGGTAAAAAGGTGTTCGCGCTTTACCCGCACCAGGAGCGCTTCGTCGTTTCGGCGGATAAGGTTTTTCCGGTGCCGGACAACGTGCCCGCGAAACGGGCAACGCTTGCCGCCAACATGGAAACCGCACTCAACATTCTCTGGGACGGCAACGCGCAGCCGGGCGACCGGATCGCGATCGTCGGCGGCGGCATTGTCGGCACGCTGGTCGCATCGCTTGCCAGCCGACTTCCCGGCGCCGAAGTGACGCTGGTCGATATCGACCCATCGCGGGAAAAGACCGCCAAGGCCGTGGGTGCCAGTTTTGCCCTTCCCGGCAACGCGCCGATGGAAGCCGATCTCGTCATCCACACCACCGCAAGCGCCGCAGGGCCTGACGCTCGCGCTCAAACTGGCTGGCGTCGAAGCCACCATCGTCGAAGCAAGCTGGTTCGGCGACAGCATGGTCAATGTGCCCCTGGGCGACTCCTTTCACTCCCGCCGCCTGCGGCTAATCTCAAGCCAGGTCGGCAATATCTGCGCGTCACGGGCCAAGCGCTGGAATATGCGGCGGCGGCTTGAAGCGGCGATCCGGCTCCTGGCCGACGACCGGCTAGATGCGCTGGTCGGCGAAGAAGTGCCCTTTGCCGAACTTCCGCAGCAATTGTCGCGCCTGCTTTCGCCGCACCGCGCCGGGGCTCGGCGCGCTCGTCCGTTACTGAACCATTCAAAAAGGAACGCGTTGCCATGTACGCCGTCGAAGTCCGCGAACACATTATGATTGCCCATTCTTTCAAGGGCGAGTTCTTCGGCCCCGCGCAGCGGGTGCACGGCGCGACCTTCGTCTGCGACGTTGCGTTCTTCCGCGAAAAGCTCGGTTCCGAACGAAGTGGTGGTCGATATCGGTGCCGCGATCGACGCGCTGAAAGCAACGCTTGCGCCGATCAACTACCGCAATCTCGACGAGGTGCCGGAATTTGCGGGCAAGCAGACCACGACCGAATTTCTCGCGCGTTACATATTCGATCAGATGAAAGCCGCGCTCAAAGCCGGCAAGCTTGGCGCCGACTCCGAAGGCGTTTCCAAAATCCGCGTGACCATGCACGAATCCCATGTCGCACGCGGCTGGTACGAAGCAGCGGTCTGATTGATGCGCCAAGACTTGATGCGCCAAGACTTGATGCGCGAAGACCTGATGCGCGAAGTCATCTTCGCCATTCCGGGCGATCTGATACGCCGACCGGAGGCTATCGCTACGATAAGCGCGTGATCGAGGAATTGCCCGCGTTTGGCTGGCGCGTGAAGTATTTGCAATTGTCCGGCGAATTCCCCTCGCCGTCCGAACAGACGCTTGCGGACACCGCGAAGATTTTCTCCGAGATCGATGCGAACGCGCTCGTCATGATCGATGGCCTTGCGCTTGGTGCTATTCCGCTTGCGACTTTGAGTCGCTTGAAAGCGCGGCTGGTGGCACTCGTGCACCATCCACTTGCCTTCGAGACCGGACTTGCGGGCGACCGCATCGATTATCTGCATCGCACCGAGCGCGAAGCGCTGTCGCGCTCGATCGGGACTATTGCGACGAGCCGGAGCACGGCCGTGTTGCTCGCGCGCGAATTCAATGTCGCGCTTGACACGATCACTGTTGCCGAGCCCGGCACCGAGCCTTCTTCGCGCGCCAGAGGCGATGCGACGCCGCCGCGTCTGCTCTCAGTCGGCGCGATCACGCGGCGCAAGGGCCACGACACGCTCGCAAAAGCGCTTTCGAAAATCCGCGATCTCGATTGGGAATGGCGGATCGCGGGCAGCACCGATCGCGATACTATTGCGATGGAAACGTTGCAGCGTGAAATTTCGGACGGCAAAATTTCCGAGCGCACGAAACTGCTCGGACCGCTCGACGATGCGGGACTCGAAAAAGAATATTCAAGCGCATCGCTCTTCGTGCTGCCGTCGCATTTCGAAGGCTACGGCATGGCATTTACCGAAGCGCTGGCGCGCGGGCTTCCGGTCGTTGCCGGCTCCGGCGGCGCGCTCATTGAAACCGTTCCGAGAGATGCGGGTGTGTTCGTGACGCCGGGCAATGTCGGCGAGCTTGCGCTGACGCTACGAAGGCTGCTCACCGCACCCGCAGGAAGTGTCAGAAACGCGCGAATGCTGCCTGGAATTATGCGACGTCGCTACCGCGCTGGAGCGACACTGCGAAAGCAATCGCGGCCGCGCTCGATCGCGCGAATACAAAGGCCGCCGCATGAGCTTCTCCGCCGAATGGCTGCGGCTTCGCGAACCGGTCGATCATCGCTCGCGCGACAAAGGCTTGCTTGGAAAGACGACTGCCTATCTCGCGTCCAAATCCGAGCCGGTGATTTACGATCTCGGCGCCGGTGCGGGTTCGAATTTGCGCGGCAGCGCGCTCGCCTTCAATCAGCGGCAGCGTTGGGTGCTGGTCGATTACGACGCGGATCTGCTTTCCGAGTCGCTCGACTTCATCGGCGCATGGGCTTCGAGAGCGCGCCCGACCGCTGCGGGACTCGAAATTGAACGCGACGGGAAACTCATCCGTATCGAAGTGAAACGCGCGGATCTTGCCGCCAATCCCGCGCCGTGGGGCGAGCAGAAGCCCGATCTCGTGGCGTCGGCCGCACTGTTCGATCTTGTTTCGAACGAATGGATCGAACGCTTCTGCGCGGCACTCGCGAAGGACAAACTCCCGCTTTACACCACGCTCGTTCACACCGCGGACGTACGCTGGTCGCCCGCGCATGAAGCGGATAGCGAAATGATCAATGCATTCGAGCGCCACTTCGGGACCGATAAGGGCTTCGGCCCTTCGGCTGGTGGTGCCGCGATCACACGGATCGCAGACGCCTTGAAGAACGCAGGCTACAGCGTCGAACTCGCCGACAGTCCTTGGAAATTAGCCGCGGAAGATGAGGCGCTCATTTCAGAACTTGCGAGCGGCTGGGCTAACGCGGTCCGCGAAACCAAAGTAGTTCCGGAAGCCACAATCAATGCGTGGCTTGCCGCGCGCCAATCGCACGGCACCACGTGTGTCGTTGGGCACAAAGACCTGCTCGCGCTGCCGGCAAAGTGACGCGTCGCGTTTTAAAAGTCGCATCAATCTGCAATACGCGCGTGCTGCAACCCGTCAAGACGAGGTAATTAATTACCGGCGGCAGATCGACCGCTTGTCCTCTAGCCACCTTGATCTCGGCGGCGGCGCCCCTAGAATTTGGCGGCAATAGGGGAGAATCAAAATGGACTTCTCGCTCAGAACGGCGCTTTCGGAGTCACTGCGCTACGCCATTCCAGGCATCGGCCATACGCTGAAGATTTCCTGGCGGCTCATACTTGGAACTGTGGTGCTGCTCGCAGCTTTCATTGCTGCCGTGGGATTCATCTTCGGCTTCGATGAACTGGGCTCGAAAGCTGAATATTCAACAAGCAGGATGGCGCTCGATATAGGCAGCGCCATCATCGGCCTGCTATTCAGCGCCGCTTTTCTGACCGTGGTCGCGCGCGACCAAGTCCTCAAGGAGTCGCCGGCGCGGCTGCTTCCTGCTTTCTGGGGCGTGTTCCTGCGGTACTTTATAATTACGCTCATCGCCTTCGGCTTAATCATCGCACTAGTCTTCGTGGCCACGGCAATTTTTATCGGTATTGCCGACGCCTTCGGCACTGATGGCCGAAGTCCGATCAATGAAATCCTGGTTTCGCTCATGCCGCTCGTCGGCTTATTGATGATCGGTTACCTCATCTCACGTTTTATCACATGGGCGGCCTCTTACGCAGTCGATCGGCCGCAAACATTCGGCGAAGCTTGGCGTGCGACCGCTGGCATCACCGGCTGGAAAATTCTCGCTGGAATGATCGCTCTCGTTGTTCTTGTGATAATCGCAGCTTTGGCGCTTGTTTTCTTAATCTGGGCACCTGGCTACGCTTTGCTCAACCAGGCTTCTGACGTAGCCGCGGTGCCGATCGGGATCATTTTTGGTATCGCGGTTTTGCTGCTCTATTGGATCTTCGCCACATTGCTCACGATTTTTCCCGTGGCTGTGTTCACGCAGCTTGCGCGATCCTAGATTGATGAACGAGGCAGTCGCTTTGCTATCGTCATTCTAAAGTCGTGAACGCCGGTCTTGTCGGCGAAAAAGATTCGTGGCGAGCGTGGTCTTATAGACGCTCATTGGATAAACCGCGGTGCGGGAGTGCCCGAATACGGCCCGCAAAAAAGCCCGGCACGAGATGTTCGTGCCGGGCTTAAAAATCGACGTTGGACTAGCGCGTCAGCTTCCCGGTAGCATCCGCTGCAAGACGCCGTCGCGGAAATATGTTAGCGCTTCCCATCGTTTGACGGCCGGGTCCAATTCCTTGTGCACCAATTGTGGCCACCGGTTGCGCCAGCGGTACCGCGAATCTGATTGCATTTAATACACAGATCGTAGGTAGCTTGCCGATTGCACCCGACGCCAGGCCGGACCTGTGCATTCGTCGCCTCGATCATTGCGGCACTTGCGACTAGGAAAATCACCAAACGAAGCATTATTTTCCCCTCGGTATCGACCAGACCAACTCAAACGTAAAGCGTCACCGCGTCACCGCGCCCCAGGCAGCATCCGCTGCAACACGCCGTCGCGGCGGATGAAGTAGTGAAATAGCCCGGCGCCGATATGTGCGCAGACAAGCGCGCCGACGGCGAAACCCATTATCCTGTGCCGGGCGAACAGCGTGTCGGACAATGCCTCGTTCTTCGCAACAAAAGGCTGCACCTCGAAGAGCCCGAAGAAAGGAGTCGCCGCGCCGTAATACATATTAGCGACCGCGCCCATGATTGGCGTTGCGATCAGCATGACATAAAGCGCCCAATGCGTCGCCGCACCCGCGAAACGATAGAACGCCGGAATTTTCGGTTCCGGGGGCGTGCCATGCACCAGGCGATAAATCAGCCGGATCGTCATCAAAACGAGGATGAGCACGCCGAGCGATTTGTGGAAATTGAAAAGATTGAACGGAGCATTCTCGATCCGTCCCATCGCAATACCGACCGGCACGATGGTCAGCACCAGGAGTGCCACGATCCAATGGATCGATTTCGCAAAGCCCGAATATCCCTGCTGATAACTTTGCGGCGCGACCGACATATTCGATTTCTCCCAATTCATTGGAAACACGATCCTGCACTAAACGGATGCAGCTTAGCACGGTTCCAAAGTAGCGGGAAGCGTTGAAGACCTATTGCTGCAGGCGGATGACAACGCTGTCGGTGGCACCCAGCGCGTCGATCACCGTCAAGCGCGCAAAGCCCGGACCTTTTGGCTGCCAGAAAGCTGCGTTGCGAGAAGCCTGATCTTCGAGCGGCAAGCCATCCACCAGAAAACGGAACGGCGCGATCGCCGCCATTGGTCTTGATCGCAATCGGCTGCGGCTCTGCCGCGGGGTCGCTGCGCTCAAGCGCCACCTGCGCGCCGTTCGGCGGGAACACGATTTTCACCGGCGGTTCGGCGGAAGTCAGCGTGCGGCTTTCGCCCGGTGGCGCGAAACGCCGCAGCGGCAACGGCAGCTTCGCGGTCGAAGCGATGATCGCGCCCGCGGGTGCTGCCGGGAGCGGCTCGATTTTTGCGGCAATGCGCGTGAAGGCGTCGAACAAAATCGGCGCCGCCGCGGTGCGGCCGATCATGCCAGGCACCGGTTGGCCGTCAGGACGGCCGACCCAGATCGCAATAGTGCGCTTGCCGTCGAAGCCGATCGCCCATGCATCGCGATAGCCGTAAGAAGTGCCGGTCTTGAATGCGATCTTGCCGAAGCTCGCATTTTCCGGCGGCGGTGCGCCGATCAGAATGTTGCCGACATACCAGGCCGCGACCGGATCAAGCAGGCGCACGCGCTGCGCATTGTTCGCGACATCGAGACGATGCACGAGCGGAAATGCGTCGCCGCCGCGCGCGAGCGCCGCGTAAAGTGTTGCGAGATCTTCAAGCCGCAAGCCCGAGACCGCCCAGGCTGATCGCAAGTCCCGGGATCTCACCTTGGGGCAGCTGCAACTGCGCGCCGCTCGTCTCAAGCCGTGCATAGAGACGCTGCGGGCCGACCGCATCCAGCAGTGCGACTGCAGGCACGTTCAATGAAAGCTGCAGCGCGCGGCGCAACGTACACCGTGCCATGGAAAGTGAGATCGAAATTTTCCGGCCGCCAGTTCGCGAATCGCGTCGGCCGGTCTTCGATCAGCGTTTCGGGATGCGCGACGCCATCTTCAAAGGCGAGGCCATAGATAAAGGGTTTCAGCGCAGAGCCGGGCGAACGCACGCCGCGCGTCATGTCGATCCGCCCTGCCCGCTCCATGTCGTTGAAATCGACCGAGCCGACGCGCGCAAGCACTTCGCCGGTTTGATTGTCGACCACGAGCATCGCAAGCGACGCGCGCGTGCCGAGTTGCGGGAATTTTTTCGCGCGCGAGTTCTTCAAGCCGTCGCTGCGAAACGATAGTCGATTGCGAGCCGATGCAGCCGCTGTTTTGGGAGCGCAGCGATCGCTGCTTCCGCGGCATGCGGCGCAAATTGCGGCAGTTCGCGCCGCGCATGCGGCACTTGCTCGTCGCGCGCACGCGCGGCCTCGTTTGGATTGATCACGCCTGCAACCAGCATCCGCTCAAGCACGCGGTTGCGCGCGCGTAGCGCAGCACTCGCTGAGCGATCCGGACGGCGCAGCTCGGGCGACTGTGGGAGCGCCACCAGCAGTGCCGCTTCACCAAGCGTGAGGCGCAGCGGCTCTTTGCCGAAATAGGCATGGGACGCCGCACGCACACCTTCGAGATTTCCGCCGAAAGGAGCGAGCGTCAAATAAAGTTCAAGGATCTCCTCTTTCGATAGCCGCGCTTCTAACTGGATCGCGCGAATGATTTCCGAAAATTTCGCGGAAACCGTGCGCTGCTTTCGTGGCTCCAAGAGGCGCGCGACTTGCATCGACAAGGTCGAGCCACCGGAAATAATCTCTCGATGCGCGACAAGCTGATAAACCGCGCGCGTCATCGCGAACGGATCGAAGCCGATGTGTTTATGGAAACGCCCGTCTTCGTAGGCGAGCAGCATCTGCAAGTAACGACGATCGACCTGTTCCGGCTGTCGCCGCCAATCGCCAGCGGCCATCGGCAAGCGCGAAAGGCCGCAGCAGGAAACCGTTGCGATCGACCACTTCTACCGAACGCAACAGCTCAGGCGCTGCGGGCGCCGTCATCCGGATCAAAATGAAAGCAGCAAGCGCGCCCGCGAATAACGCGAGCGCGCCGCCTGAGATCCATTTGATCGCGCGTTTCATCGGCCGGCGGGAACGACCTGAACCATACTGGCTTCGGTCCGCGCGAAGCGGTCGGGCCGGTACATGTCCTCGATGATCGCCGGCGGATGCGCGTAATTGCCGGGCGACACCGCGCGCACGATGTAAGCGACGGTGATGATGCCATCGTCGTTTGCTGTCCGGTTGAAGGCCGCGACGAAACGATCGTCACGGAATTCGGTGTAGGCCGTCTCCGTGGTCTGACCGATCCAGCGCAAGCCACCGGTTTCGCCACCGGCGGCGAGCCGCGGGTTATCAATTTCAAACCCCGCGGGCAGATGATCGACCAGCAGCAAGCGTCCTGCGACACGTTCGGTCGGGTTCACGCGAAGCACCACCACCATGCGCTGGTTCTGCGTCACCTTGGTGGGATCGATCGGTGTGCCGTCGAGCCCACGATAGGTCCGCGAGATGCGGAAGCCTTTCTCGGCCGCCGGCTCCGCGGCATTCGGCGCGCCGCGAATGCCGACGATCACCTGAACCGGACGATCGCCGTTATTCGCAATCCGCACGGTCTTACCCGTGAGATCGGCCGCCCGAATCGTGCGGAAGTAATTGCCCTTGTGTTCGACACCGTCGATCGAGAGCGACAGGTTTTGTCCGTCACGTGCAAACGCACGCGCAGCCAAAACCATCCATGCGTTTTCCTGTGTCGAGGTATGGCTCGTCACCGCACGCGCGGCGACGACCCTGGTCAAAGCGAGACGCGCGGTCTGCCCAACGCCGGCTTCGGTCGCAAGCGCCGCAAGTGCCGCGGCATCGCGCAAGGGCGAGCCGTAGTCGTCGCGGCCCGCGACCGGACGCAAGCTGCCGGGCGAAAGCTGCTCGATTGCGGAGGTGAATACCTTCTCCGCCCTTACCTTGTCGCCGAGCAGCGAGAGTGCTGCCGCCAACTGACCGCGCGAGAGCGGGGTCTTGAGGTCTTCGAGCTTGGCGTCGGCGAGATAGCGAAGATCGCCGACGGGCGCGACGCCGTTACGTGCAAGCACATAAAGCGCATAGGCCATCGCTTCGACGTTCTGGTCGCCGCCACGATTGTTGCCGAGTGTCACCGCATTACGGAGCCGGTTCAGTGCAAGCTTGAACTGATTTTCCGGCACCACGAAGCCGCGTTCGCGCGCGCGCGTGAGGAAATCCGTCACGTAAGCGTGCAGCCAGGTATCGGCTGCACTCGACGAACTCCAGAGACCGAACGCGCCTTCGGACGATTGCCGCGCAAGCACGCGTGCAATTGCTTCCTTGATGCGCTCGTCGATGCTCTTGTCCAGCGCGAGATGCTGCTCGTTTGCCAGTTCGTTGACGTAGAGGAGCGGCATGGCGCGGCTCGTGATCTGCTCCGAGCATCCGTATGGATAACGATCAAGCGCAAGCAATAACGCAGGCACATCGAGCGCATTCTGCGGCGAGACCGTGAGCGACACCGAGCCGGTGCCGGGAATCACGTCGGCCAGCAGATTAGAATCGATCACCATGCTTTCGCCGCGCGCGAGCTCACGCACGGTGCGCCGCTCGATCGCCGGGAACGCCGGACGCGTGAGCAACGCATATTTGCGCTCGATCGCAAGATTGTTCGGGCCGCTGACGCGCACAGTGAGCGCGCCGGGGCCGACGCCCTTGCCTATCAGTTCGAGCGTGATCCCGGTCCTGCCCGCTTGCGCGAGCTTGACGATTTGCTGTTTCGCCGAAACTTCGACTGCACCTTCGGTCACAAGATCGACCTGATAATCGCCGGCCGGTGCTTCGGCATTGGTAATGTCGAGCCGCAAGGTCGAGCGGTCGTCGGCTGCAAGGAAGCGCGGCAGCGTCGCCTGCACCACCACCGGATCGCGAATGATGACGTCAGCGGTTGCGTTCCCGAGTTTGTCGACAGTCCAGGCAACAGCCATCACACGCACACCGCCGTCGAATGCAGGCACGTTGAACGACACGTTTGCTTTTCCGTCGGCACCCACCGTGACGATGCCGGAATAAAGCACCATCGGCGCCTGCGACGGCGGGCTACCCGCCATCTCCATCGCATCGGCGTCTCCGCCCGAGCGAATGCGGCCACGCACGCCCTGCATACCGTCGATCAATGCGCCGTAAAGATCGCGTATGTCGGCGGAGAGCCGGCGCTGGCCAAGATAGTAATTCTGCGGCGACGGCACTTTGTAGTTCGTGAGATTCAAGATTCCGATATCGACCGCGGAGATCACGACATGCGCCTGCGCGCCTGCCGGCACCCCGCTCACCGTCACCGGAATATTCCAGGTGGTGTTGGGCCGCAGTTGCTGCGGCAACTCAAGCTTCACGCCGAGCGCGCGCGCAGCATTGCCGACACCGAACCAGGCGACACCGATCGCGCGGCTTGGCATCCGGCTTTTTTGAACATCGAGCGCGCGATGGTGGAACGCCACGACATAAGCGCCCGGCCCCCAATCGGCACCGACGCGGAAGGTGACGCGGCCACCGACCGCATTGATCTGCGCGGTCTGCATCGCGTGCACCTTGTCGCCGATCACCATCACGGTCGCAGCACCATCGACGCGGGGCGCGACCGACACGGTCATGGTGTCGCCGGCGGCATATTCGGTTTTATCGACGGAGACTTCGAGACGGTCCGGTGTATCGGCGGAGACCTCGCCGTAATAGCCGGCATCGAAGGTGTAGGCTTGCGGCCGGGCCGTTTGCTTCCGGCGAAGTGATTTCGAGACGATAGCGGCCGTAAGGCGCGTCCGCTGAAATATTCACCGGCTTCTCAGCCGACGTGTTCAGCGTGCCTTCCGCAATCTTGCGGGTCTGGCGGACCGGTTCGTAATCCCACGAGCCGGAAACGCGGTACCACTGATAACGTGTTTCGACGCGATAGATGGTCCAGCGCAGATTTTGCTTGGCGACAAGCTTGTTGTCGGGATTGACGAGCACGACTTCAAACGCCGCTTTCTCGCCCTCGCCGACCGGGCCGCTGAAGGTCGGACGAATGCCGATCGCGGGCTCGACTGCTGCAATCGGCACCACGATGCGCCGCTCGATCGCGCGGCCACCGGCCTCGTTCATGCGCACGATCACTTGTGCTTCGAGCGAGCGCGAGGTGCGCGGCAATTCAGGCAGTGGGATCGAAAGATCGGCATGACCTTTCGCGTCGGTCTCGGGCAGCTCGGTCAGCGGACGGCGGATCGGCGTGAAAGTCTCGTCCGTTAGACCGAATGTATAGCCCTGGAAGCCGCGGCGAGTCGGCGAAGGCCGCACTTCGATTTCACCTTCAAGATTGAGGTTTGCGGCCGGTGGTCCGAACAGATAGCGGCCATCGACTGCTCACTTGTGCCGGTGCATCGCGTTTGATCTCGGGCGATTGCGCCTTCAGATCGAACTCAATGCGATCCGGCACGTAATCTTCGACCAGGAACGCGATTTCGCCGACCGGCGGCGCTTTCGGATCGGTATAAGCGCGTAGGCGCCAGGTGCCGGTCATCGCGCCCGAAAGAATCGGCATGTCGAAGCTGCGGCCGCCCGCTTCGTCTTTCGTAATCAGGATGCGGCGGTCTT
This sequence comes from uncultured Alphaproteobacteria bacterium, assembly GCA_963730025.1. Classification (GTDB taxonomy): domain Bacteria; phylum Pseudomonadota; class Alphaproteobacteria; order Rhizobiales; family Xanthobacteraceae. The sequence continues at coordinate 2,813,195 of CAVSPV010000002.1, read as the reverse complement.
CGGCGCCATCGGGCCGCGACAGTATGAAGGTGAGCGGCACGCTTGCGGCATTTGCCTTGGCGTCGCGCAGCAACGCCGTCACATGCACCGTTTCGCCAGAGCGATAAACGCCGCGCTCGGCGAAAATATAAGCGTCAAGCGGTCCGGGCGTGACACGGCCCGCGACACCACGATCCGCGAGATCGAACGGACTGTCGGCAAGCGAAAGAAATGCGTAGTCGGCGCCCTTGCGTTCCGCGATCAGCACGGCCGGCGACTGACCGCCGGTGCCACGCACCAGACCCGCGTCGAATTTCGCGAATCCCTGCGCGTTGGTTTTTACAATGCCGAGCACTTCGTTGTTTTTCGAAAGAAGCTTCACGTCCGCGTCGGCGACCGCGTTTGCAGTACCGAGATCGCGCACGAAGACATGCAACCCGTCGCCGTCGGTCGTGACGGCGGTGAGCCCAAGATCGGAAATCACGAACCACTGCGTCGCAAGGTTCGAATAATCCGGACGGCCGCTGATATCGGCAGGCGCCGCCGTCATGACGTACACGCCCGCGCGCAGATCGCCGATTGCTTCGTCGATCGGAAACGCGGTCGTCACTTCTTTATTAAGCTCGGAAGCGACCTCAAGTTCACCTTTGAAAATTTGCGCGCCTTGGTTCTCGGCGAGCCTATCAATTTCATAGCGCGAGAGCGCCCGGCGGAACTGGCTTTCGAGCGCAGACGGCAGCAGCGAGCGATCGCCGATGCGGACGATCTGCACGTTTAGCTTCTTCGTGTTGACACTGATCACCGGAATGCCGCGCTGGCCGGTACGCGGCAGCACATAGGCGCGGCCGGTGAAACGCGCATCGGCTTTGCGATCGCGCACATAGATCGAAAGCTCGGCGACAGCCGCGAGCGACTCACCGCTGCGCGCGGGGATGCCGCGGCGCGCAGTCACGGTGTAGGTTTCGCCGTGTTTCAAGCCTTCGATGCAGATCTGCGTGTCGCTGCCGGTGATGGTGGGCTTATCGACACCCTGAATCGAAATGAACGGCGAGAAATCGACTTTTGGCGCGACCGCTTCGGAGAACTGGATACAGGCGCGCGGCGACGCGGCGTCGGCTTCGACAGAATAATCGAGCACGCGGAAGCCGTAAGTCTCTCGGAGATTGTCGTAGAAGGCGCGAAGATCCGGCTGATCGCGGCGCTCAAGCGCAAGCTTTAATGTGTCGAGCGATGCGCGCCACAGCTGACGATCAGCATAAATGCGGCCGATAATTTCAAGTGCCTCGGCTTCTTCGTTCCGGCGGTCGGAGCGACGATAGGCGAGATAAGCCGCGGCGGCGGCGCGATCCCAGAACGTGTTGCGCTCAGCCGCGTTGTTGGGCTTCAGCACATAAGTCGCGCGCGCATAGTTCAACCAACCGGTCCCGTCGTTCGGTGCCTTGAACGCGATCTGCCCGAGCTTTTGCTCGGCAAGACGCACGTCCTTTGCGGTGTTGGCGGCCGCCAGTTCCTTGCGGAGTTCGGCGACGCTGCGTGGCCGCGCTTCCGAATCGATCTGCAATTGCACTTCAAGCTTGCGCGCGCCCTCGTTGAGGTCGCCGCGCATATAAGGCTTGTTCTGCGTCTGGCTCGAAGCCGTGACCGGGACGAGCAGAAGCACCAAGGCTGCAAAGCCAAGGAAAGAATTGCGCATCGTGAAACTCCCCAGGATTTTTAAGCCGGCCATACCGGCGCGGGACAGGTGCCCGCGAGTTCGTCATGCTAGTTCAGCAATCGCGTCTGCTTCATGGCAGAGCGCCGGAATGCGCGCGATACACGCGTTCGTTACCGCGGTGCGGAAAGTCGTGATTAAGCCGCGACACTTTTATTGCGCTATAGTCCGCGCGTTGTTCACTGGGGAGGGTTACCATTGTGATTAAGTATCTCGCGGTCGCCGCGATCGCGGCCGGTTCGTTCCTGTTCGTCAGCCCGCAGGCTGCCGAGGCCTATAAGTGCTATGCGCGCAGCCCGCAGGCGAGCGGCTGGGGCTATCACACCCACTCGTTGGGTTACGCCCGCCGGCGTGCGCTGTCCGAATGCGCGGTCCGCACCCCGCGCGGCTACACCTGCTACATCACAAGCTGCCACGGCTAAGCAGCCGTTCTGGTCGAAATCGCCGGTCCGCCTCGCGGCGGGCCGGTCTTTTATTTGTGGGCCCAAAGGGGGATTTGCATAATTTTTAGGCGGCAATCGCCCTATTGTATGCAATTCGCCAACGCCGGTCGATGCCTTCTGGCGGCCGGCGGCTGCCCCTAACCTAATGATTTCACTCCCCTTTCTTGAATATTTGTCCTGAGCACCCGCTCTGGCACGTCCTTCGCAATCCAGTCTGCACATGGGTTCGGAGGGTCTGATGAAACGACGTGATTTCCTGAAGTCAGCGAGTGCGCTCGCGGCAACAACTGCGCTTTCGGCACCGGCGGTGTTTTCTCCTGCCAAGGCGCAATCGCGCGCGGAGACGCTGCTTATCGTCTCCGAAGGCGGTCCCAACAATATCGACATCCACGGCGTCGGCACCAACGTGCCGGGCTACGAAGTCGCCTGGAATTGCTACAGCCGCCTCATCAGCCATGAAATGAAGAAGCTGCCGAACGGCGTCGAATATTACGACAAGGACAAGTTCAAACCGGAACTCGCCGAAGACATGAAGATCGGCGACATGTCGGCGACGTTCAAACTGCGCAAGGACGCTACCTTCCACGACGGCACCCCGATCACGTCGAAAGACGTGAAGTGGTCGCTCGATCGCGCGGTAACCGTCGGCGGTTTCCCGACCTTCCAGATGCGCGCGGGCTCGCTCGAAAAGCCGGAGCAATTCGTGGTCGTTGACGACCACACATTGCGCGTCGATTTTCTCCGCAAGGACCGCCTCACGATCCCGGATCTTGCGGTCGTCGTGCCGGTCGTCATGCATTCCGAACTCGTCAAAAAGAATGCCGACGAGAAAGACCCCTGGGGTCTCGAACTACACCAAGCAGAACATCGCCGGCGGCGGGCCCTATAAGGTCGCGCAATGGACGCCCGGCACCGAAGTCGTGTTCGAGCGGAACGAAACCTACAAACTAGGACCGCTGCCAAAAACGAAACGCATCGTCTGGCGCATCGTGCCGTCGGCGGGGAACAGGCGTGCGTTGCTTGAACGCGGCGATGCCGACATTTCCTATGAATTGGCGAATAAGGATTTCGTCGAGCTAAAAGACGCCGGCAAGCTCAACATTGTATCGACACCGTTTTCGAACGGCGTGCAATATCTCGGCATGAACGTAACGAAGCCGCCGTTCGACAACATCAAGGTTCGTCAGGCGGTCGCCTATGCAGTGCCGTATCAGAAGATCGTCGATGCGGTGCTCTACGGTCTCGCCGGAAAAACCTTCGGCGCAGCGGCCGGGAAGACGACCGAGGTCGCCTGGCCGCAAGCGCATAAATACAACACCGATATCGCAAAGGCCAAAAAGTTGATGGCGGAAGCCGGCTACGAAAACGGCTTTGAGACCACACTCTCTTTCGATCTGAACTTCGCGGGCGTGAACGAGCCGTCTTGTGTCCTCATTCAGGAAAGTCTTGCGCAGATCGGAATCAAGACCACGATCAACAAAGTACCGGGCGCGAACTGGCGTACGGAACTGAACAAGAAGGTAATGCCGCTTTACGTGAACGTATTCTCGGGTTGGCTCGACTATCCGGAGTATTTCTTCATCTGGTGCTATCATGGCAAGAATTCCATCTTCAATACGATGAGCTATCAGTCGAAGGAGATGGACGGCTTTATCGATGCCGCGGGTACTGCTGCTTCGTCAGGCGACCAGGCGAATTACGAGAAGAACGTAAAAGGCTTCGTCGATCTCGCGTTCACCGATGTGCCCCGCATTCCGCTGTTCCAGCCTTACTCGAACGTCGCGATGCAGAAGAACGTCACCGGTTACCAATATTGGTTCCACCGGCGGCTCGACTACCGGAATCTTGCGAAAGCGTAAGCATCGGCGCGGCGGCAATCGAGCCGCCGCGCTTTTTACCTTGGAGCCTCGCCGATGTTTTTGCGCATGGCACGCCGGTTCGGCATCACGCTGTTCAGTATTGCCGCCGTGATCGTGATTACTTTCGCGCTGACGCGGTTGCTGCCCGGCGACACCGCGGCTTATTTCGCGGGGCCGGCCGCAACCGAACAGGCCATTCAGGAAGTTCGTGTAAAGCTCGGACTTGATAAACCGAAATACGAGCAGTTCGCGCGCTATGTGCAGGATCTCTCGCGCGGTGACTTCGGAGAATCGCTTACCACCGGCCAGCCGGTCATTCGCGATATCGCGGCGCGCCTGCCTGCTTCCGCCGAACTGACGCTTGCGGGTCTTATCGTATCGATCCTGATCGCGATTCCGCTCGGCGTACTCGCGGCAGTCAAAGAAGGCTCGATCTTCGATCACGCATCGCGGGTGGTGGCGACCGCCGGCGTGTCGCTGCCGGTGTTCTTTACCGGTCTGCTACTTGCCTATTTCTTTTATTTCATCCTCGGTTGGGCGCCGGCACCGCTCGGGCGGCTCGACATTATATATTCGGCACCGCGACACGTGACCGGATTTTACCTGATCGACAGCCTGCTCGCGGGCCAGATCGACACGTTCTGGGCGGCACTCAAGCAATTGATCCTGCCCGCGGCGACACTTGCAATCTTTTCGCTGGCACCAATCACGCGCATGACGCGCGCTTCCATGCTCGCGGTGCTTTCCTCCGATTTCGTGCGGACTGCACGCGCAAGCGGTTTGAGCACGCGCAAGGTCATTATCACCTACGCGTTCCGTAACGCGCTCTTACCGGTCATCACCACACTTGGCATGGTGTTCTCTTTCCTGCTTGGCGCGAACGTACTCGTGGAGAAAGTCTTCGCCTGGCCCGGCATCGGCTCTTATGCGGTTGAAGCGCTGATCGCGTCGGATTTTGCGCCGGTACAGGGCTTCGTGCTCGTGATGGCCATTATGTATGTCCTTCTCAACCTCATGATCGACCTGCTTTACGGCGTGATCGATCCGCGCGTGAGGATGGCGGCATGAACTCGCATTCACGGATTTCTGCGGTCGCGAGCGTTGCGCGCGCGCCGCAACTGATCGCCGCGGCCAAGCCAGAAATGCCGTCCGCGCGTAGTTCGGGGATCACGGCGGTCCTCAAACACGCGCGTTATGTTATTTCGGAAAATCCCATCACCGGGTTTGCCTTCCTCCTGTTCCTGATGTTCGCGATCGCCGCGATCATTGGGCCCTATATTGTTCCTTACGACCCGCTCGCCAGCAATACCGCGCAAGCGCTGAAACCGCCAAGCTGGGCACATTGGTTCGGCACCGACCAGATTGGCCGCGATATTTTCAGCCGCGTCGTTGTTGCCACTCGCCTCGACATGACGATCGCAGTCACTTCCGTTGCGCTCGTATTCGCGCTCGGCGGCGTTTCGGGAATTGCCGCCGGCTATTTCGGCGGTTGGATCGATATCGTGGTGAGCCGCCTTGCCGATATGATCATGGCCTTCCCGCTCTTCGTGCTCGCGATGGGTATTGTTGCGGCACTCGGGAACACCGTGACGAACATCGTGATCGCAACCGCGATCATCAATTATCCGCTTTACGCCCGTATTGCGCGCGCGGAAGCCAATGTCCGGCGCGACGCGGGTTTCGTGCAGGCGGCCCGCCTCTCGGGAAATAGCGAGTGGCGCATTCTGTTCACGCAGATTCTGCCGAACGTCATGCCGATCATGGTGGTGCAGATGTCGCTCACTATGGGTTACGCGGTGCTCAACGCAGCAGGATTGTCGTTCATCGGTCTTGGCGTACGTCCGCCGACGCCGGAATGGGGGATCATGGTCGCCGACGGCGCGAGCTATATCGTCTCCGGCGAATGGTGGATCGCGCTGTTCCCCGGCCTTGCGCTGATGCTCGCGGTGTTCTGCTTTAACCTCTTGGGCGACGGCTTGCGCGACATCGTCGATCCGCAACGGCGGACATAAGGAGCGGATCATGAGCGAGGCACCGCTACTTGAAATCAAGGACGTCACTGTCGAATTTGCGACGCGCCGCGGCATCGTGCGCGCGGTCGAACAGATCAATATCTCGCTTGCCAAAGGCGAGACACTCGGCATCGTCGGTGAATCCGGTTCCGGAAAATCCGTCACCTCTTATGCGGTGATGCGCATTCTCGACCGCGCCGGAAGAATCGCGAGCGGCTCGGTCACTTTCTCCGGCATCGACGTGAAGAATGCCAAAGAAGACACCATGCGCGACCTGCGCGGACGCGAAATGTCGATGATCTTTCAGAACCCGCGCGCGGCGCTGAACCCGATCCGCAAAGTCGGCAAGCAGATCGAAGACGTGTTGCGGCAGCATGTGCAGGCCGATACGCGCGACATCCGCGAAAAAGCAATCGACATGCTGAAGCAGGTCAAGATCGCGCGACCGGAAGAGCGCTATCATGCCTATCCGTTCGAATTGTCCGGAGGCATGTGTCAGCGTATCGTGATTGCCTTGGCGCTCGCCTGTCAGCCGCGCCTGCTGATCGCGGACGAACCGACCACCGGCCTCGATGTCACGACGCAGAAATCGGTGATGGACCTCGTGGTCGAGCTCACCCGCGCGCAGAACATGTCCACGATCCTGATCACGCATGATCTGGGTCTTGCCGCCGCTTATTGCGACCGAGTCGTGGTGATGGAGAAAGGCAAGATTGTCGAGACGGCGCCGTCTTCGCAAATCTTTAAAAGCCCGGCGCACGCTTATACGCAACGTCTAATGCGCGCGACGCCGAAGGTCGGCGGCACGTTACGCGGGCTCCTTCCCGACGGCGCGGAGCTTTCGCCCGCCGCTTCGCTGCCGAAAATCTTGATCGACAAATCCGACGCACCGCTGCTTGCGGTCCGCAATCTCGTAAAAGAATATCCGCGACAGGGTGCCACGAAAACACTCGGTGAATTATTCGGAAAACCGGCGCCCGCGGATTCTATCTTCAAGGCCGTCGACGGGATTTCGTTCACGGTCGCCAAGGGCGAAAGCGTCGGCCTGGTCGGCGAATCCGGTTGCGGCAAGTCCACCACCTCGATGATGGTGATGCGGCTCCTCGATAAATCGTCGGGTGAAATCTTTTTCGGCGGCGAAGATATCGGGTCGATCCCGGCCGCGAAATTCGCGACGCTCCCGCAGCGCAAGCGCATTCAGATGGTGTTCCAGGATCCGACCGATAGTCTCAATCCCCGCTTTACCGCGGCCCGCGCGATTGCCGATCCGATCAAGCGGCTTGGCGGTATTTCAGGCGGGGACGCGCTGCGTGCGCGCTGCGAGGAACTCGCACAACTCGTTGGGCTGCCGGTCGAGCTGCTCGACCGTTTCCCGCATCAGCTTTCCGGCGGCCAAAAGGCCCGCGTCGGCATTGCGCGCGCGATCGCGCTCAATCCGGAACTGATCATTCTGGACGAACCAACCGCGGCACTCGACGTCTCGGTGCAGGCGGTCGTGCTCAATCTGTTGCAGGATTTGAAAGACTCGCTCGGCATGAGCTATCTTTTCGTTTCGCACGATCTGAACGTCGTGCGGCTCCTGTGCGACCGCGTGATTGTGATGCGGAGCGGCGCGATCGTCGAGGAAGGCACGGCAGAAGAAGTGCTTGGTGCGCCGAAAGCGGATTATACGCGGGAACTACTCACAGCGATCCCGCATCCGCCGGCGTAGAAATTGAAGGCGGCAATTCGTGACCCAGAAGAAAGACCCGATTTCGTTTCCCGTCGATGAAGCCAAGCTCGATGCTTTCGTCGAGACGGGTGCAGCGCTCGTCGGATTGACGATCGATCCCGCCTATCGCGAGGGCGTGAAGCTCCATCTTGGCGCGACCGTGAATGCGGCGAAGCTTGTGCTTTCCTACGAGCTCGAGGACGACGCCGAGCCTGCCCCGGTATTCCGCGCATGAATTTCGAAAGCGATACGGCTGCAAAAATCGCCGAAGCCGTAAGGGCCAAGAAAGTGAGCGCTGCGGAAGTCATCGCTGCCGCGCTCAAACGTATTGAAACGTTTGATAAGAAAACCAACGCCTTCACGGATGTTCTGGCCGCGCGCGCGCATGAACAAGCCGTGCTGGTCGATAAACGCGTGGCACACAGCGACACGCTGCCGCTCGCCGGTGTTCCGTTCGCGGTCAAGAATCTCTTCGACGTGAAAGGCATTCCGACGCGGGCAGGCTCCAAGATCAATCGCGAGCATGAGCCTGCGCGCCACGATTCGATCCTGATCGAGCGGCTGGAAGCGCAAGGGGCCGTGCTCATCGGCGCATTGAACATGGGCGAATACGCCTACGACTTCACCGGCGAAAACGCGCATGATGGCGCCGCGCGCAATCCGCATAATCCCGATCACATGACCGGCGGTTCCTCGAGCGGCTCCGGCGGCTCGGTCGCGGCGGGCTTCGTGCCGCTTTCGCTCGGCTCCGACACCAATGGTTCAATTCGTGTGCCGTCGTCGTTTTGCGGGCTGTTCGGTTTGAAGCCGACTTACGGCAGGCTTTCGCGCGCGCGATCCTTTCCCTTTGTCGGCAGCCTCGATCATCTCGGACCGCTCGCGCGTTCGGCCACCGATCTTGCGCTCTCCTATGACGCGATGCAGGGACCGGATCATGAAGACCCGGTCTGCGCGCAACGCGACCTCGAACCGGTTACAAGCGAGATTGCGACCGGCATCAAGGGGCTGCGCATTGCCAAGCTCAGCGGCTATTTCGCGAAAATGGGCGAAGCCGACGCGTTTGCCGCCACCGACCGCGTTGCCAAGGCACTCGGCGCGAACGAAACCGTCGAACTCGAAGATGCGGCCGTGGCACGCGCAGCCGCCTATTTGATCACCGCAGCCGAAGGCGCGTTGCTTCATTTGCCGCGACTGCGCACGCGCGCAGCCGACTTCGATCCGGATGTGCGCGACCGCCTGCTTGCGGGTGCTTTGATCCCGGCGGCATGGACCCTTCACGCACAGAAAATCCGACGGCATTTTCAAGCGCAGGTGAAATATCTGTTCGAACGCGTCGATCTTCTGATTGCGCCGGCAACGCCCACGCGCGCACCAAAAATCGGCCAGAAGAAATTCACGCTCGATGGCCAGGAAATGCTGGTGCGGCCCAATATCGGACTTTATACGCAGCCGATCTCTTTCATCGGGCTTCCGGTCGCGGCTGTGCCGGTCTGGCTCGACGACGGACTGCCGATCGGCGTGCAGATCATCGCACCCCCCTGGCGCGAAGATCTTGCGCTGCGTGCCGCCTATCAGTTGGAGCGCGACGGTGTCTGCAAAAGCAAAGTCGCGGTGCTTTGATGAAAATAAACGATCCAAAAATCCGTCGCCGAAATGACCGACGCATTCGAGCGCTATGAGAAGGCGTTGGTTTCGAATGATGTAACGGTGCTTGACGAATTATTCTGGAACGACCCGAGCACCATCCGCTATGGCGTCGGCGAAAATCTTTACGGCTATGACGCGATCAAAGCATTTCGTTCCGCGCGCTCGCCGTTGAATTTGGCGCGTAAACTGGAAAAGACGAAGATCACGACCTATGGCAGCGATTTTGCGACCGCGAACACGCTGTTCGTGCGCGAAGGCGGAACCAAGCTTGGACGCCAAAGCCAGACCTGGATGCGTACGGAAAACGGCTGGAAGGTCGTGTCCGCGCATGTCAGCCTGATCGACAAGCCGTAAGGAATCGCGCGTGGCAACCGAAGCACGCAATACAGTCAACGACGCGCCGATCCGGCTCACGCGCGCCGACGAATTGCGGCAGCTGCTTGCCGACGAAATCGTGCGCGGCGAAATCACGCCCGGATCGACGTTAGACGAAACCGCACTTGCGCGCCGTTTCCATGTTTCGCGCACGCCGGTGCGGGAAGCGATCCGGCAGTTAGCCGCAAGCGGTCTCGTCGATGCGCGCGCGCATCGTGCTGCCATCGTCGCACGTCCCAGTCATGACGACCTGATCGGTATGTTTGAGGCGATGGCCGAACTCGAAGGATTGTGCGCGGGCTATGCCGCGGAGCGCATGACGCCTCCAGAGCGCTCGGGACTGGAGGCCGTGCACGAAGATTTGCGGCTGCTCATTCAAAGCGGCGACCCGCAGCGCTATCACGAGATCAATCAGCATTTTCACGGCACAGTCTATGCCGGTGCGCATAACGCTTATCTCGCGGACCTGACGCTTTCGACTCGTATTCGCGTATCGCCATTCCGCCGCGCGCAGTTTCGCAACCTGGGGCGGCTTTCTAAATCGCACGAAGAACATGATCGCGTGGTCACCGCGATTTTGCGCGCGAATTCGGAATCGGCAAACATAGCCATGCGTGAACACATCATGACGGTGTTCGAAGAATACGAGGCGTACCTGCGTTCGCTCTAAGCGCTTTTGAGTTTACTTGCGATGTAAGCGCGCCAACCGCCAAGACTTGAAATATCGCGCGCGTTGCGTGTCGCTTCAGCCTCCACCAGAAAGCCTTTGCATTGGCTGCCATTGTCGAAACGAAGCGTACCGATCGAAAGCGGCGCCGGAACGCTTGCGACAAAAATCCCGAACGCCTCGTGCGATAGCGCCCAGATTTCCGCTTCGATCGGAGCGCCCTCGCCGCCTGCGACCCGCAACAGACCGGGCCTTGCCGGTTCGCTCGCCTCTAACGCGAACAGCCGGTAATCGGGCGTGGTGCGGACATCTTCGATGAAGCGGCCCCCAAGCGTGGTCAATTCCTGATTGAGGGCCATTCCGGAGAGATGCGCGCCGACCACGGCCAGCAGCACTTCATCAGGATCGATCCCGGAAGTTTGCTGCAACTTCGGTTGCGGCAAATTAAGCGCGCCAAGCGGCAAGCCGGTACGCGCATGAAACGTGCGGCCCAAGGATACGAGCTTCGCATCTTCGCCGGCACCCGCAAGAAAGGTGACGCCATAAGGCAGTGCCGTTTTCGGCGAACACCGACGGCACCGCGAGCCCGGACAGATCGAGCAAGTTCACGAAGTTCGTGTAGGTGCCGAGATTGGCATTGAACCGGATCGGATCGGCCTCGAGTTCGGCGAGCGTATAAGCACGCGGCACCGTCGGAACCATTAGCGCATCGACCCGCGCAAACGTCCTGCGCGCGGCCGCACGCAGCTCCTGCATACGGTAAAAAGCGCGAAAAGCATCGACGGATTTTGAGTTCGCACCGCCCATAATAATGTCGCGCGTCACCGGATAAATTTCATTCTGGTTTGCCGCGATGAAAGCGCCGACTGCGGCGGTGCGTTCCGCGACCCACGGACCTTCGTAAAGCAAGCGCGCTGCTTCCAATAGATGCGAAAAGTCGAGCTCGATTATCTTTGCACCGAGCGCACCCGCGAGTTCGATCGATTTTGCGAATGCGGCTTCCGAATGTTTGTCGCCGAAGAAATGACGATCGTCTTTGCGCGGCACCCCAATCAGAATTTCCGGCGGCAACGCGCCCGGCGTGCCCAGCGAAAACTTCCGCGAATAGGCGTCGGTAGAATCTCTCCCGGCAACAACCCGCAGCGCGCGCCAGGCATCGTCCGTGGTGAGCGAGAAGATCGAAACGCAATCGAGCGAGCGGCAGGCTGGAACGACACCCGAAGTCGAGACCAAACCGAGGCTCGGCTTTAGTCCGACAATATTGTTCAAGCCCGCAGGCACGCGGCCGGAGCCCGCGGTATCGGTGCCAAGCGCAAGCGGTACGAGCCCTGCCGACACCGCGACGGCTGACCCAGAACTCGATCCGCCGGGAATGAGCGCAGGATCGAACGGATTGCGTGGCACGCCGTAAGGCGAGCGTATGCCGACGAGACCGGTCGCGAATTGATCGAGATTGGTTTTTCCAATCACGATCGCGCCCGCGGCTTTCAACTTCGCGACCGCGGTCGCATCGCGCTCGGGCTGATAGGAAAAAGCGGGACAGGCCGCGGTCGTCGGCAAACCCAACACATCTATATTGTCCTTGACCGCGACGGGGACGCCGAACAGCGGCAGCGCATCGGCATCCGCATTCGCAAGCTCGCGGGCCTGCCGCAGAGCGGTTGCCTCGTCGGCAAGCGAAATGAAAACCGCGGTGTCGTTATGCGCGCGGATGCGCTCGAACGAGCGGGCGACCGTGTCTTCGGGCTTCGCCCGGCGCGCGCGATGGACAGCTACAATCTCTCCAATGGTCTCGCTCACTTCACCCTCGCCCTGTATTTTCTTCGGCATTTCCATAGCGTAGCGCCCCTGCCTGCTCAAACAGACGCTACGTAACCATGCGAAACTTGTGCCGGTTTGGCCCGCGCAAAGGCTTCCCGCGCAATTCTTTGCGCGCTAGAAAAAGGGCCGGGCCGTTTTGCTTCAAAAGCCCGCCCTAGGGAGACCGCCATGTCGCTTGAAACCTTCCGCCGCGAGACGCGCGCTTGGTTGGCTGCGAATTGCCCGCCGGGCATGCGCAAGCCTTCGCGCGGCGAACCGGACATCTGCTGGGGCGGCAAGAGCTGGGTTTTCGAATCCGAGGACCAGAAGGTCTGGCTCGAGCGCATGGCGGCGCGCGGCTGGACTGTGCCGATGTGGCCCAAGGAATATGGCGGCGGCGGGCTGTCGCGCGAGGAAGAAAAAATTCTCCGCGAGGAAATGCGCGCAATCGGCGCGCGATCGCCGCTCGAGAGCTTCGGCATCTGGATGCTCGGACCCGCGCTTTTGCACTTCGGCAACGAGACACAGAAGAAAGAATATCTGCCGAAAATTGCGCGTGGCGAAATCCGCTGGTGCCAGGGCTATTCCGAGCCGGGTGCAGGCTCCGACCTCGCCTCGCTGCAAACGCGCGCCGACGACAAAGGCGATCATTTCATCGTCAACGGCCAGAAGATATGGACGTCTTACGCCGACAAGGCCGACTGGATTTTCTGCCTGGTGCGGACCGATCCGGCGGCACCCAAGCATAAAGGAATTTCCTTCGTGCTGTTCGACATGACGACACCCGGTGTCACCACCAAACCCATTCTGCTGATCTCTGGTAAATCTCCTTTCTGCGAAACATTCTTCGACAATGTGAAAGTGCCGAAAGAAAATCTCGTCGGCACGCAGAATGACGGCTGGACGATTGCGAAATATCTGCTCACGCATGAACGGGCTATGATCGGGTCCGGCGGTTCGCTCGCCGGCTTGCGCTCGCTGCCAGCGGCCGCGACCAAAGCGATCGGCCGGGACAAGGACGGCCGCCTTGCTGATCCGTTCGTGCGCCAAGACGTGATCCGCGCCGAGATCGACGGCCGCGCGCTGCTCGCCACGATCGAGCGCTACCGCGCGGAAGCAAAAGCGGGCCAGGGCGTCGGCGCGAAATCGGCGATCCTGAAATATGCCGGTACCGAATTGAACAAGCGCCGCTACGAACACTTCATGACGATCGCGGGGTCCGACGGACTTGAGTGGGAAAGTGCCCGCTCCGATGAAGGCACGATTGCCCGCGAATGGCTCCGCACCAAGGCGAACTCGATTGAAGGCGGCACCTCCGAAATCATGCTCGGCATTGTCGCCAAACGCATTCTCGAATTGCCGGAGGCCTGACCATGATCGCGCTCGACGAAGACCGCATCATGCTGCGCGATTCCGCGCGCGGCTTTCTTCGCGAGAGATCGCCGGTGTCCGAATTGCGCCGCTTGCGTGACACCAAGGATAAAGACGGCTTCAGCCGCGAGTTATGGCGCGGCATGAAAGACATGGGCTGGACCGGCATTCTGATCGACGAGACGCATGGCGGCTCTGACTTCGGTCACGTCGGCATGGCACTGGTCTGCGAAGAAATGGGCCGGACGCTTGCCGCCTCCCCGTTCCTTTCGACCGCGGTGATGGCGGCAACCGCGCTCAAGCGCGGCGGCTCGGAAGAGCATAAGAAAAAGTGGCTGCCGGCCATCTCCGACGCGAAAGCGATCATTGCGATGGCAGTCGATGAGGGGCGCAAACATTTACCGGAAGGCACCGCGCTCAAGGCCGAAATGTCCGGCAATGCGTTTCGGCTGAACGGCGATAAGACTTTTGTTGTCGACGGTCATGTCGCGGACGCGATCATTGTTGCTGCGCGCACCGAAGGCGAGCCCGGCGATAAATCCGGCATCTCGCTTTTCATCGTCGATGCAAAATCCCCCGGTATTTCGATCGAACGCGTGGTCGGCGTCGATAACAGGAACAGCGCGCGGATCAAATTCGAAAACGTGCATGCAGCAGGCTCGGACGCGCTCGGCGAAGTCGGCAAAGGCTTCGGTTTGCTCGAAAACGCGCTGAACGCGGGACGCGCGGGAGTCGCTGCCGAAATGCTTGGCGTTTCCGGCGAGAGCTTCGACCGCACGGTTGCGTATCTGAAAGAGCGCAAGCAATTCGGTAAGCCGATCGGTGCGTTCCAGGCACTCCAACACCGCGCGGCGCATCTGTTCGGTGAGATCGAATTGTTGCGCTCGCTGGTGCTAGCCGCTTGCGTCCAGCTCGACGGCAATCCCGACAGCGCCGGACCGGCGGTCAGCGCCGCGAAATTTAAGGCGATTGAAACCGTGCGCCTTGCAGTCTCCGAAGCAGTTCAAATGTATGGCGGCATGGGCATGACCGACGAAGTTGAAATCGGCTTCTTCATGAAACGGGCTCGCGCGACGCAGGAATTTCTGGGCGACGCTTATTTCCACGGCGACCGCTTCGCGCTCAGCCAGAAATACTGATCGCGTACAACAACAAAAGTCTCTTGAAGGAAATCGCAATGACCATCCGCTACGACAATCGCGTTGCCATCGTCACTGGCGCCGGCAACGGCATCGGCAAGTCGCATGCCATTGAACTTGCCAAACGCGGCGCAAAGGTGGTCGTCAACGATCTCGGCGGTTCACGCGACGGCTCGGGCGGTTCGCTCTCGACGGCCGAGACGGTCGTGCAGGAAATCAAAGCCAATGGTGGTGAAGCGATCGCAAACGGCGCCAACGTCGCGAAGTTCGGCGAAGTCCAGTCGATGATCGAGGACGCCAAGAAGAAATGGGGCCGCGTCGATATCCTCGTCAACAACGCGGGCATCCTGCGCGACAAGACATTCGCCAAGATGGAGCTCGAGGATTTCCGCACCGTGTTGGAGGTGCATCTGATGGGCTCGGTCAATTGCTGCAAGGCCGCCTGGGAAACCATGCGCGAGCAGAATTACGGACGGATCGTGCTCACCTCCTCTTCGTCGGGTCTTTACGGAAATTTCGGCCAGGCCAATTACGGTGCCGCCAAAGCGGCGATGGTGGGGCTCATGAACGTGCTCCATCATGAAGGGCAGAAATTTAATATCAAAGTGAACACGCTTTCGCCGACGGCTGCGACACGGATGACCGAGGAGTTGCTGCCACCGAACGTGTTGCAACTCATGCAGCCCGAAGCGATCACGCCCGCGGTACTTTATATGGTGAGTGACGACGCGCCGTCGCGCACCATCATGGGGGCCGGCGCCGGGGTCTATGCGGTCGTCCGCGTCGTAGAAACGCAAGGCGTTTATCTGGCCCCGGAAGAACGTACGCCGGAGACGATCGCCGCTAGATTTGCGGAAATCTCCGACATCAAGACTGCGCAGATCCTCGAAGGTGCGTTCCAGCAGACGCAGAAATATGTCGCGATGGCCGCCAAAGCCGCCGGCATCGATCTTTCCAAGAAATAACGCATTAGCGATATTCGTTTTCCACGCAGGCTGCGCTAGGCTTGTTCAATGAACAAGCCGCAACATTTCGACGACGCTAACGCGCTTGCGCGCGCGATTTCGCAAAAGTGCGGCGGCAAGATCACGCTCGCGTTGCCACTGGGGCTTGGTAAAGCCAATAGTGTTGCGAACGCGATCTATGCGCGAGCTGCCAGCGACGTTTCGCAAAAGCTGAATATATTCACCGCGCTCACTTTGCAGCGGCCGAGCGTCTCGGGGCTGGAAGCACGTTTCATCGATCCGGTGCTCGATCGCCTGTTCGGCGGCTATCCGGAACTTGCATACGCGCGAGCGCTGCGTTCGGGAACGCTACCGAAGAATATCCAGATCAGCGAATTTTTCTTTCTGGCCGGACGCTGGCTCGGCGTCGAAGCCGCGCAGCAGAATTACATTTCGGCGAATTACACGCATGCGGCGCGCTACATACTCGACCGCAAGGTCAATGTGATTGCGCAACTGGTCGCCAAACGCGTGGTCAACGGCGAGGCGCGCTACAGCCTCTCCTGCAACACCGACCTCACGCTCGATCTCTTGAAAGCACGCGCCAACGGCCGCGCGGATTTCGTTATCGCCGCAGAAGTGAATTCGGAACTGCCGTTCATGCCGGGTGACGCGGATCTGCCGGAAAGCGCGTTCGACTTTATATATGAGAACGAAAAGACTGATTTTCCGCTATTCGCGCCACCGAAGCAGCCGGTTCCGCTTACCGCTTATGCCATCGGGCTGCATACGGCGACGCTGGTCGAGGACGGCGGCACGTTACAGATCGGGATCGGCGCGGAAGGCGACGCCGCCGCTCACGCCCTCATTTTACGTGAAAAAGAAAATGCCGCGTTTCGTGAAATTGCTTCGCGTCTTTCGGCGAGCGGCGGCGAACTCGGCCGGTTCGAGCACGGCCTCTTTGCCGCGACCGAGATGTTCGTCGATTCCTTTCTGCCGTTAATCGACGCAGGCGTGATCAAGCGCGAGGCCAATGGCGCACTGCTTCACGGCGGCTTCTTTTTGGGGCCGAAATCCTTCTACCGCGCGTTGCGCGAAATGGATGAAAGAAGCCGTGCGAAATTGCAGATGAAAGCGATTTCCTTCGTCAACCAACTCTATGGCGGCGAGGAAGAAAAACGCAAAGCACGCGTGAAGGCGCGCTTCATCAATAATGGCATGATGGCGACTTTGCTTGGTGCTGTCGTCTCGGACGGGCTGGACAACGGCCTGGTCGTGAGCGGCGTCGGCGGCCAATATAATTTCGTGGCGCAGGCTTTTGCGCTCGAAGACGCGCGGTCGATTATCTGCGTCAACGCAACCCGCGGCTATGGCGCGAAAGTGCTATCCAACATCCGCTACGCCTACGGTCACCAGACCATTCCGCGGCACTTGCGCGATATCGTCGTGACCGAATACGGGATCGCAGATCTGCGCGGAAAATCAGACGAGGATACGATTGCCGCAATGCTTTCGGTCACAAACTCGCGCTTTCAAGGCGAGTTGATGCGCGAAGCAAAAGGCTACGGGAAGCTTTCGAAGAGTTATGAAATTCCTGCTGCGTTCCGCGACAACACGCCGGAGCGGATCGAGCGCGCGCTGAAGTCCGCGAAAGAACGCGGGCTCCTGCCCGATTTTCCGTTTGGCTGCGATTTCACCGAAGTTGAACAAAAGCTCATTCCGGCGCTGCAGACGCTGCGACAGAAATCAGCCGAGCCGGTGCAATTGATTCCGCTCGCGCTGCGCGGATTGTTCGCGAAGCAAAATAAAGAAACTGATGAAGCGATCGAGCGGATGGGTCTGACCAAAGCCGCTTCGCTTAAAGACCGGGTCTATCGCGTGTTGTTACGCGGGGCGCTTGCGCGTTAGCTATCTGCAGAACTTGTTGTAGCGCTCAATACACGTCTTCAGCACTTCCTCGCCCGGGCGCTTCCACCAGTCTCCCGCAGAGAAAATTTCCACTTCCTGCGGGCCGTGATAGCCGGCCTGCCTCGATCATCGCGCGGAAGCCTTTGAGATCGATCACGCCGTCGCCCATCATGCCGCGGTCGAGCAGCAATATCCTTGGTCGGCACCAGCCAGTCGCAGATGTGATGCGCGAAGATACGCTTCTCGCGCCCCGCGCGCGCGATCTGCTCCTTCAATTCCGGATCCCACCAGACATGATAGACGTCGATCGCAACACCGACATCGGGCGCGATCTCAATCGGCCATATCGAGCGCCTGCTTCAGCGTATTCACGCAGGCGCGGTCGGCGGCATACATCGGATGCAACGGCTCGATCGCAAGCGGGATTTTCGCTGCGCGCGCGTGCGGCAGCACGGCGGTAATACCTTCGGCGACCTGCGTGCGGGCGCCGGCGACATCGTTTGAGCCTTGCGGTACACCACCGACCACGAGCACCAGACATTCGGCACCGAGGGTCGCGGCCTCATCGATCGCACGCTTGTTGTCCTCGATTGCAGCAGCGCGGTCCTTGGCGTCGATTGCGGTGAACATGCCGCCCCGGCAATAGCCGGTGACGCGCATGCCGTTGTCCTTGATGACCTTGGCGGATTCGGAAAGCCCGAACTTCGCGACCTGATCACGCCACGGATCGACCGCGGAAATCCCGAGCTTCGCGCAAGCCTCGACCGCCTCGCCCAGATTCCACTGCTCGCGTACGGTCGCAAGATTGATGGAAAGGCCTTCGGCGTTCATCGGATCAAGCGACGCCGTGGACTGCTAGCAGTTTTTTCATGCGCGACGCCGCAAGCTCCGGATCGTGCAGCACGCGCGCCTTGTCGGCGAGACGAAACAGTTCGCTCAAATGCTGCAATGAGCGCGCGCTCTCCTGCCCGCCGATCATCAGGAAATGGTCCTGCTGGCCGTTGAGCCAGGCGAGAAACACGATACCGGTTTTGTAAAAGCGCGTCGGCGCCTTGAAGATGTGACGCGAGAGCGGAACGGTCGGTTCAAGAATGCCGTGAAAGCCCTGCAGGTCGCCTTTCGCAAGGCGTGCGAGACCTGCGGAAGCGGCGGGCGCGATGCCATCGAAAATGCCGAGCAGCGCGTCGGAATAGCCTTCTTCGTCGCCGGCAATCAGCTCGGCATAATTGAAATCGTCACCGGTATACATGCGTACGCCCTTCGGCAGGCGGCGGCGCATTTCGATTTCTTTTTCTTTGGAGAGCAACGAAATCTTCACGCCGTCGACCTTCGCGGCATTGCGCGCAATGATTTCGAGGCAGACGTCCATTGCGGCACTATGATCGTCCGAACCCCAATAGCCTTTGAGTGCCGGGTCGAACATTTCGCCAAGCCAGTGCAGGATCACGGGCTCCTTCACCTGGCCGAGAATACGATCGTAAACGCGCGCGTAATCTTGCGGACCTTTCGCGGCGTAAGCGAGTGCGCGGCTCGCCATCACGATCAGCCGGCCGCCGAGTTTCTCGATCACTTCGATCTGCTGCTCATAGGCGCGGATCACATCATCGACCGAGACGTCCGGGCCCGGCGCGATATGATCGGTGCCGCAACCACAAGCGATTTTGACGCCAGGGCGCGACTTCGCAGCGTCGAGCGCGCGGCGGATCAATTCCTGCGCGCCGTTCCAATCGAGGCCCATGCCGCGCTGCGCGGTATCCATCGCTTCGGCGACACCCAGACCGAGATCCCAAAGATAATGACGAAACGCGATCGTGCGGTCCCAATCGATTGCGGCGTCGACCCATGGATCGTTGTTCGCGAGCGGATCGGCAACGACGTGTGCTGCGGCAAATGCCACACGATTGAACGATGCGATTTCTTCCTTGGAAGGAAACAGGATCGGCTCGCCGGTCGTATAGGGCGCGAGTTTTCGATCGAGACCGGGGAGCGAGAGCGTCGCCATCGTCACACCTTCAGTTCGGGCACATCGAGCCAGCGGCGCTCTGCCCAGCTCTTAAGCCCAAGTTCGGCAAGCTGCACGCCTTTGGCTCCTTCGAGCAGATCGAATTTCCACGGCGTGTTTTCATAAAGATGGCGGATGAAGCTTTCCCACTGCACCTTGAAGCCGTTGTCATAGACGGTGTTGTCCGGAACTTCTTCCCACTGCTCTTGAAACTTCATGGTCTGCGGCTCGTCCGGATTCCAGACCGGGCGCGGCGTGTTCACACGCGCCTGGGTGTAGCAGCGCGTCAGCCCTGCGACCGCCGATCCATGCGTGCCATCGGCGTGGAAGGTTACGAGATCGTCGCGCTTCACGCGCGTGGTCCAGGAAGAATTGATCTGCGCAATCACGCCACCTTCGAGTTCGAAGGTTGCGTAAGCCGCATCATCGACATCGGCTTTATATTTCTTGCCGGCTTCATCGACTCGTTCGGGGATGTGCGTCGCGCCGAGACAACTTACGGCTTTGACATTGCCGAACAGATTGTCGAGCACGTAGCGCCAATGGCACAGCATATCGAGAATGATGCCGCCGCCATCGGCCTTGCGATAGTTCCAGCTCGGGCGCTGTGCGGGCTGGCCCCAGTCGCCTTCGAACACCCAATAGCCGAACTCGCCGCGCACCGAGAGCAGTTTACCGAAGAAGCCGAACTCCTTCAGCATCTGCATCTTGCGCAGGCCCGGCAAAAATAATTTGTCCTGCACCACGCCGTGCTTGATGCCTTTTTGTTTGGCGAGCTTTGCGACCGCGAGCGCCTTATCGAGCGAATCCGAGATCGGCTTTTCGCAGTAAACGTTTTTGCCGGCGTTGATCGCGCGCGTGAGCAAATCTGTACGCATCTGCGTGGTCGCGGCATCGAAGAAAAGCGTGTCGTCGGGATTTTTCAGCGCGCCATCAAGATCGGAGGTCGAGCGCTCGATGCCATATTGCTTGGCGAGCGCCGCCACCTTTTCCGCATTGCGGCCGACCAGGATCGGATCCGGCATGACGCGGTCGCCGTTCGTGAGCGCGACGCCACCCTGCTTCCTGATCGCAACGATCGAGCGGACCAGATGCTGGTTCAAGCCCATGCGCCCGGTGACGCCGTTCATGATGATGCCGAGCCGCTGCGTGGCCATACTTGCCTGCCTCCCGAATTGAATTTATTTGACGGCCGTTCTCGTGGACGGCCTTAAGTAACTAGTTAGTTACAAGTACGCCAGCGCCGATTTTCCGTCAATAGCCGGCTTACGGGCGGAGATAGCTCAGCACCACGTCGACAAGGTGTTTACCGCGCGCTTTCAGGTTTTCGGGCGTCGCGAGATCGCGGCCGAAGATGGTCGAGAGCGTGTGGCGGTTCGACATATAGAAGAAGCCGAGAGCCGCGATCGAAATATACAAATCGACCGGGTCAACGTCTTTCCTGAAGACCTTGGCTTTCGCGCCGCGTTCCAGAAGATTGGTGATCATGCCGACCAGCGGCGAATGGAGCTGCCGGATTTTTTTCGAACGCTTGAGATAAGCCGCGCGGTGCAGATTTTCGGTCGCAAGCAGGCTCAGGAATTCCGGATGGTCACGATAATAATTCCAGGTGAACTGCACGAGCTCGCGCATGCCTTCGACCGGATCGCGATGTTCGAGATCGAGCTTGATTTCTTCCGAGCGGATCGCGGCATAGGAGGCTTCGAGCACGGCGAGATAAAGCCCGTCCTTGTCGCCGAAGTAATGATAGATCATGCGCTTGTTCACGCCCGCACGCGCCGCGATCTCGTCGACACGCGCGCCACCCAGACCCTTCGCAGTGATCTCGTCGGTGGCGGCAGCAAGGATCACCGCGCGCGTGCGATCGGGATCGCGTGCATTGCCGTTTGCGCGTTTTGGCGGCGCTTTTCTGGCGCGCTTTTCTGCTGCGAGTGCGCTTGCGGTTACCATCAGCACAAAGCCTTCAGACGTTCTGAAATCGGCGGCGGCGCCCAATCCGCAGCAATACCGAGATCGGCGAGAATCACTTGTGCTGCATTGTAGCCCGGCAGTCCCGTGACATTGCCGCCGGGATGGCTTGACGAGCCGCAAAGATAAAGATTCGGAATATGCGCACGGTAACTTCCGGCACCGGGGAAAGGCCGGTCGTGGCCAATCTGGTTGTTCGTGAAAGCACCAATCAAAAGATCGGCCTCGCGCATGTTCGGCAATTCACGCTCGACATCGAGCGGGGTGCGCGTGAAGGAATCGATCACCGCGCCTTCGAGGTTGGGCGCGTGCTTCTTCCAGAGTTCGAGCATCTTTTTGCCGTGTGCTTCGCCATAGCGTTCCCAGTTTTTCGGGTCGCCATTGAGCTTGTAAGGCAGCTTCTCCCACATGAAGGCGGTGTGCTTGCCCTTCGGCGCTTGCGCCGGATCGAACAGCGATGGCGAGGCACCCCACATTACGGTATCGGGCACCGTTCCCGCTTCGTGGTGGCGTACGATATCGTTGAACTGGTCGACGTGATCGAGCCCCATGATGACCATGAAGGCTTTGGCGAGCGCAGGGTTATTTTTTGCGGCGGCGTATTGCGGTGCTTCGTCTAAGTTCAGATGCAGCGCGAATAGCGGCGCCAAGAGATTGTATTGGAAGTTCGACGCGAGATCGCGAATTTCCCGTGGCACGAGTTTTTCGTCGAGCAGATCGAGGAAGGTCTGCTGCGGATTGAGTGCGGACGCGACAAAGGTCTTCGCACGCAGCAACTCGCCTTCGCTGGTTTCGACGCCGACGGCTTTACCGTTTTCGACGACGATGCGCGCGGGCTCAGTGATCAACCGGATTTCACCGCCGCTTTCACGCACCGCGTTCTCCAGCGCGCGCGCGAGTGCAGCGGTCCCGCCGCGCGACATCTGTGCTTTGGCGGGTGACGCGAGCAGTGCCGCAATATGATGGCCAAAGCCCTTAACGCGAAGATCGACTTCACGAAGGCCATTGAAGAACAGCAGCCCGGCCTTGACCGCCGGATGTTCGAATTCCTGATGCACAAATTCGAGTGGCGAGAGCGCGCTGACTTCCAGAAGTCTCCGGCCCGCAGTGCTCTTCTCCAAAAGCGCACGACGCTCTTTCGCCGGCAGCGGCGGCGACTTCGCTTCCCACGAAAGAATATCGCGCACAATCGGCACGAAATCCATTTGCCAGCGCTTCAGCGTGTCGGCGTCGCGTTTGGAGAAATGCTCGAATGACGCAACCGTGCGGTCGATATCGGTCCACCATTCAAGTGATCGGTCGTCACTCAAAATCATCGCGACGTTAAGTTCAGGTTCGATATAGCGCGCGCCATGCCGCTCAAGTTCGAGATCGGAATACCAGGGCATTGCCGTGATCGCGCGCTGGAAGAAGGCATGTGTGTTGTGGAGGAAGCCGGGATGACGCGGGTCTTCCATCGTCGACAAGCCACCGCCCGCGATGTGACGGCGGTCGATCGACAACACTTTCAATCCCGCCTTGCCGAGATAGGCCTGCAACACCAGCGCGTTGTGGCCCGCGCCGATAATGATGCCGTCCCAGGTCATTCGATGCCCAGCAGGCGATAGATCCGCCGCGTGTATTCGCCGAATTTTTCGGTGTTCCTCATATCAAGCGTGCGCGGATGGGGGATATCGACCATGAAATTATCGGCCATGCGCGCGGGGCCCGACGTCAGCACGACTACGCGCGAGCCGAGAAACACGGCCTCGGTAATGCCGTGGGTCACGAAGATGATGGTCTTCTTCGCTTCTTGCCAGATGCGCAGCAATTCGAGATTCATCTTCTCGCGCGTCAGCGCATCGAGCGCGCCGAACGGCTCGTCCATGAGAATGAGTTTCGGGTCATGCACCAGTGCCCGCGCAATCGAAGCGCGCTGCTGCATGCCGCCGGAAAGTTCGTAGGGATACTTTTCCTCGTGGCCCTTGAGGCCGACGAGCGCAAGCAGATCATAAGCGCGCTTGCGGGAAGCGGCCTGCGGGAGCCCGAGGATTTCCGTCGGCAGCATCACGTTGTCGATGATGCGGCGCCACTTCAACAAGAGCGGCGCCTGAAACACCATGCCGATATCGCGGGTCGGATTGAACGGCTGCGCTTTCGAGCCAATCCGGACGATCCCGGCATCGTGGCCGTGGAGCCCCGCGAGAATTTTCAGCAACGTCGTCTTGCCGCAGCCCGACGGACCAACGAGCGAGACGAGCTCGCCCATTTCGACATTGAACGTCGCTTCGGAAACCGCGAGAAACTCCTCGCCGCGCGTGCGGTAGGTTTTTTTAACGCCGGAGAGCTGGATGAAAGATTCGTTCATGACTGCGCCTATTGAATCCGCGCGTCTTTGACGACGAAGAAGCGCTCGGCCGCAAGCACCAGCCCGTAAAGCACGCCACCGATCAACGTGATCAGGATCACCGCCATGAACATCGCGGCGGTGTCCAATGTCACCTGCACTTGCAGCATCAGGTAGCCGAGGCCGCGCTCGGAGCCGAGAAATTCGCCGACGATCGCGCCTGCGACCGCCAAAATCGCCGCAACCTTCATGCCGGAGAAAATATAAGGCAGCGCACCCGGAAGCTGGATTTTCAGGAATAGCTGCCAGCGCGAACCGCGTAGCGTGCGGACAAGATCGAGGAGATCAGGCTCGACTTCACGCAAACCGCGTGCGGTCGTCAGAACGATCGGGAAAAAGCAAATCGCAAACGCCATCATCGTGTTCGGCCAGATGCCATAACGAAACCACACGATCATCAGCGGACCCAGCGCTACTTTCGGAATCATGTTGAGGCTCACGAGCAGCGGCATCGCGAACATTTCAAGGTAGCGAAACCACGAAAACAGAAGCGCGGTCAGGATGCCGAACACGGCGGCAAGCAGAAATCCACCGAAGATTTCGATGCTGGTCGCCGCGATGTTTTCGAGCCAGCGATAATTCGGAACCAGACAGTGCGTGGAGCGTGTCGTAAGGCGATGGCATCACGATCTTCGGCACTTTGCCGATTACGACAAAGAAGTGCCAAGCCGCGACTAAAATTAGATGGCTGAGCACCGCTAGCGCATAGCGCTGCACCTGCTCGTTGCTGCCGCTCATGGTTGTTCTCCCCTTCCCGCGCGGACTATCCGGGAAGCTGCAAAGATCGGCAACCCGCTTTTCATGAGAGCCACCGCTCGCAATTGTCTCGGACGAAAGTATCGTCGTTCAGATGCGGGTATGCAGAATAAACGCGATCGATCTCATCTTTTTGGCCGGGCCCAAGCGTTTCCTTCGGATCGAGGCACCAGATGCCTTCGAGCAAGCCCTGACGGCGCAGGATTTCGTGGCAGCCGCAGATCACACCGTGAAAATCGTTCGCGACATCGAAGATCGCAGCGTTGCAATCGGTCACCTGGGAATCGAGCGCGAGCATCTCCGCGGAAACGGATTCCGCTGCCGCTTCGCTTTGCGCGCGCTCCAAGAGTTCGACCGCGCGTTTCACCCATACGCTCCAGTGGCCGAGTAGACCGCCCTTGATGCGCACGCGTCACCGGCTTGCCGTCACGGATGACGACAAACGGTGTGACGAGATCGAGCACGATGTGGTCGTCGTTGCCGGTGTAGAGCGTGATGCGGTCCTCGGCGCCCGCTTCGACGACGCCCCGGATGACATCAAGCGTGCGGTAGCGGTTGAACGGCGCCATCTTGATGGCGACGACATTTTCGATCTGCGCAAAGCGCCGCCAGAACGACGCCGGCAAAACAATGCCACCGACCGCGGGCTGCAGATAAAATCCGACCAGCGGGATTTCAGCGGCGACTTTCTTCGAGTGCTCGATTAATTCGTCTTCGGACGCACCCTTCATCGCGGCAAGCGACATCAGGCCGGCGTGGTAGCCGATGCCGCGCGCGGTCTGCGCTTCGTTCACAGCCTGCGCGGTTTTGCCGGCAAGACCCGCAATCATGATCGGATTTTTCTTGCTCCAGTCGCGCGCGCTTTTCATCGCAAGCTCAAGCACCGGCGCATAGAGCCCAACCTCGCGAATTGCGAATTGCGTGGTGTGCACGCCGACCGCAAGCCCGCCGGAGCCGGCGTCGAGATAATAGCGGGACAGCGCCCGCTGGCGGCGCTCATCGAATTTACGCCCGGCGTTAAGCGCGAGCGGATGCGCCGGGATCACTGCGCCTTGCCGGAGTGCTGCGAGCACCTCCGGCGGCAAGTCGTTCCAACGCAAACTCAAAGCGCGCGTCTCCCTGATGGCGGCCGTTCGCGCCGCAGGAAACGCCCTGCTACGCTTATTTTTGCGCCATTTGACAGGCGCTTTGACCGCTCATATCGTCACTAGTAACTAGATAGTTACATCGAAACTTCGCCGCGTGTCGAGAACCGGAATAACCGGTCGGACGGGGCGGAAGACTACTGGGAGGAAGTCAGATGAAATTTGCCTTGAAAATTGCGTCCGCAGTATTCGCCGCGGCCTTGCTGGTTCCCGCAAGCGCGTCGGCGCAAAAAGTTACCTTGACCCTGAACTGGGTCGTCGGTGGCGACCATGCGCCGTATTTCTACGCACTGAAGAACGGCTGGTACAAGGAAGCCGGCGTCGATCTCGACATCGAAGCGGGCCGCGGCTCGGCCGCTTCCGCGCAGAAGGTCGCGGCCGGCAGCACGCAGATCGGCCTGACCGATATGGCGGGCGCGCTTCTCTTTAACGGCAAGGGCGCGAACCTCGTTGGCGTCATGAACGTCTACGCCAATTCGCCGCAAGGCATGTATTGGAAAAAGAGCTCGGGCATCAAGAGCGTCAAGGATCTTGCCGGCAAGCGGATCGGCAATCCGGCCGGCGACGGCGCGCGCACGATGTGGCCGGCGCTCGCGAAAGCGCACGGCATCGATCCTAACTCGGTAATCTGGGTCAACATCGACAGCAATTCGAAGCTCGCTGCGCTGAAGTCCGGCGCGATCGATGCGACCACCTCGTTCTTCAACCTGCATCACATCTTCTCCCGCGAACTCGGCGACGACATGGGCTTCCTCGCCTGGCGCGATGGCGGCCTCAATCCCTACGGCAACTCGCTTGTCGTTCATGCGGACTGGCTGAAGAACAACAAGGATAAGGTCGCCGCCTTCGTGAAGGTGACGCAGCGCGCTTTCGCCGAATGCGCGAAGAAGCCCGAACCCTGCGTGCAGGCGATGGTGGACATGAACGGTGCACTCAAGTTCGATAACGAGATGACCAACTGGCACCTCGTTACGATCCTGATGAGCGACGAAACCTCGAAGAATGTCGCGCTCGGCTGGCATGACGACAAGCGCATGGCCGCCGACTACGCGCTTGTCGATCAGTATCTGAAGATGGAAAAGCCGTATGACATTAAAGCGGCTTACACCAATGAGTTCCTCGACAAGAACGTCAAGATGCCGCCGATCAATCCACCGAAGTTGTATTGATCAAACAGCATTAGCAAAGGGCCGGCGTTTCGCCGGCCTTTTTTCTTTAACCAAACTCCGGGCCCGCGACCGCGTAACTTTGCGTCGTGTCCTGAAAACCCTGATTGCGCTTGTGAAGCATACGGGTCAGCGGCCGCTCGGCAACGAAGCCCGGCGGTCGCAAGCAGGCGCGCGGTCAGGGGCTTGTCGTCGATGAAGTCGATATAGACCGGCGGCGAGACCGTCTCGAGCGCTTGCGTGAGCAAGGCGCAGGCAATCTCTTCACTTTCGGCAACAAGGGGCCCAAGTTGCGCGGCCTTGCGGCCCATGCGGCCAAGCAAAAATCCGACAATATGCCCGCCCCGCCAGACGCAGAATTCGGCTTCCGGCAGACGGCCGCGCAAGCGCGACAAGAATTTGACTGCGGTCAGCGCCAAAGACGCTTGCGTCGTATTCGCAAAGCTGTCGCCACGCGGAATCTGAAATCGCTTCGACCGCGATATCGCTCTCGAGTTCGGGAACAACTTTGCGGTCGTTCAGCAGCAGCCGCTTGTAGCTCCAGGAATCCTCGAAGCCGAGCCCGGTATAAACATCGCGGCCTGCGGGTGTCGCGTCGAGCACGGGCACGAGATTGGCAGCCAGCAGATCGTCGAGGCAGCGCTGCATTAATTTTGTGCCGAGGCCCTGCCGCCGGTAATAGCCGGCGATCAGCACCATGCTGATCCATGCGAATTTTCCGCCATAAGGAAGCGTTGCGGCGGTCGCGATCACCCTGCCCTTGTCGCGGATCGCGTAAACGGTGCCGAAGTCGAGAAAAGCGCGCCAGTCGTCCGGCGTCTGATTCCAGCCCGCTTCGCGCACCAACGCGTCGGCGTCGGCGAGTATCTTTCGCCGCAAGACGCCTGATCTCGAAATCAGAAAGAGCCATCGCGGGTGTCGTAATGTGTTTCTTTGCCGAGGCTGCGCTGGTCGCGTGAAATCCAGTCGGCGGTCCAGGCGATCATACGCTCAAGCGGCACGCGTCGGCTCGCCTAACAGCTTCCTTGCTTTCGAAGTATTTACGAGCCAGCCGTCGGCGCTTCCTGACCGGTGAATTTCGGCTGCCTTGCCGAAGCGCTTCGCCGAATTCGCCCGCAAGCCAGCGAATGCTGATGGTCTCCGGGCCGCTGATATTGATCGGGCTCGTAGGCGTCGTGCAGTGCGCGAGCATGCGCAAAATCATGCGTATTGGCATCGCCCTGCCAGATCACGTTCACATGGCCGGCGGTCGAGATCGATGCTGCGGTTCGGACGCGACTTTCGACGCGACGTCGTGCAAGACGCCGTAGCGCATGTCGATCGCGTAATTGAGCCGGATGATGCGGCCCGGCGTTTCGTACTTGCGCGAGAAATGTTCGAACATGCGCTTCGCGCGCGACGCAGGAATTCGCGTAAGTGCCGGACGGCGGCGTCGCGGGCGTGTCTTCGGTCGCGCCGCCATCGCGTCACATTCACATAGGGATAAACGCAGCCGGTCGAGAACGTGACGATCCGCGATTTCGCGAACACCTCGGCGACCATGGCCGGCACATGCGCGTTCATCGCCCAGGTGAGATGCTCGGCGCCGGTCGAGCCGAACTTGCGGCCAGCCATGAAGACGACGTTCGGCGACTTCGGCAATTTCTCGATCTGCGCGCGGTCGAGCAGATCGGCCTCGATGCACTCGATGTCCCAGGATTGCAGTTTCTCGCGCAGGCCCGCTTCACTGAAACGCGCAACGCCGATCACGCGCTGGTTGGGCAGCGCGCGCTTGGCAAGCCTTGCCAGCGTCGGTCCCATCTTTCCGCCCACGCCGAGCACGATGATGTCGCCCGGAACCTTGGCGAGATCGACGCGCAGGAGATCCGAAGGCTCCGTCATGAAGTCTTCGACATGATCCTCATCGCGGAAGTTGTCGGGCAGCGTTGTTGCAGCCGCAGGCATGGCGTCGTCCCTGTTCGTTTTTCGTATTCGTTTTTATTGGCGCAACGCGAGCGGCTGCGCTATAAGTAACCAAATAGATACTTACGGATACTAGGGCGCAGCAAGCCGCCCGGCAACAGGCGCGAACCACGCGCTACTAAGGGAGTGAACGCCAATGGCGAACGATGCGCGCATTCAGACGACCGTGGTCGGCTCCTATCCGGTGCCGGAATGGCTCACCGCCCTTCCCTCCGAGCAAGCCGTGATCGACGCGACCCGCGTCGTGCTGCACACGCAGGAGCAGGCCGGCATCGATCTCGTCTGCGACGGCGAGTTGTCGCGCTTCGACGTCAACCATCCCGAGACCAACGGCATGATCGAATATTTCGTGAAGCCGATGGCAGGTATCCGGACTGCAATCACCTTCGACGAGCTTGTCGAATATCGCTCGAAAAGCACGATGCGTTTCCGCACCCGGCCGCCGGGATTGGTCGAAGGTCCGGTGAGCTCCGGCACGCTCGATCTGCCGCAGGCTTATCAGCGTGCGCGCGCGCTCACACATAAGCCGTTCAAGTTCACCGTCACCGGTCCGCACATGCTGGCGAAGACCTTGCTCGACAAACACTACAAGAAACTGCCGGATCTCGCGTTCGCGATTGCCGACGCGCTCGCCGAGCAAGTCAAACACATCGATGCCGACGTCGTGCAGATCGACGAAGCGAATTTGCCGGGCAGCCCCGACGAATGGCAATGGGCGGCGGACGCAATCAACCGCGTGCTGAAGGCCGTGAAGAAGAAGCCGGCCGTGCATCTGTGCTTCGGCAATTACGGCGGCCAGTCGATCCAGAAAGGCACCTGGAACCAGCTGATGAAATATCTGAACGCGCTGCATGCCGATCATATCGTGATGGAAAACGCGCATCGCCCGGCGGAAGAACTTGCCGCGTTCCGCGAATTGAAACCCGAGATCGGCTTCGGCCTCGGCGTGGTCGATATCAAATCGACAGTGATCGAAAGCGCCGATTCAATCGCGCGCCAGATCGAACGCGCGGAAACCATGATCGGCGCGGGACGCGTGAAGTACATTCACCCCGACTGCGGGTTCTGGATGCTGAAGCGCTCGATCGCCGACGGCAAAATCCGGGCGCTGGTCGAAGGACGCAATCTTTACGAAGGCCGGAGCAATACGCGGGTTGCTTGACTAGAGCCGCGTCATCACTTCGCGAAAGCGCGCGACCGGTGCGGGATTGCGGATCATGGTGAGCGGCATCGAGAAGTGACCGCGGTCCCAGACGAAACGGTTTTCGTCGGGCACGCCCCAGGAATCGATCAGGCTCAGGCCGCTTGCGAACGGCGTGATGCGGTCGCGCCGCCCGAGCACGGTTACGATCTTCTCCGGCTTCACAGCGGGAAGCAGGCTCGGGTCGAGCAGGCCGAGCCCCTGTTCGATCCGCTCGCGGGTCCAGCCGTTCGCTTCGGTATCGAGCGACACGCCAAGCAGACTTGCCATGTCGCCTTGAAAGGTCGCGTCCGTCATGCGGCCGGAATGCGTAATCAGAAACATTCCATCCGGCCGCAATTGCTCGTTCTGCGCGCCGATTTTTTCCGCCGCGAATTGCGCAATCAGCGCACCCAAACTCGTGCCGCCATAGGCAAGCGGACCCTTTGACGTGCGCCGCGCCCATTCGGCAAGCACCGCCCATTCCTGCGCGGCACCCGTGAAGGCATCGAACAGCCCGCCGGGAATGCGCGCCATGATCGGCTGGCCGCCGAAACTGCCGCGTGGCCGGCGCCTGCCATGCCAGGGTGCCACCGGACGGATCACACGAAAGCCTTCGGCGCGGAGCGTGCGCGCTTCGTCGATCAGCCCGCGCCAGTGATCGAATTCGATACAGATGCCATGACCGAAAATAATGGTCGGCGGATTTTCGACACCACGCGGCTCCAGCACGCGGGCGTAAACCGTATCGCCTAAAAGCTGCGGACGGACTTTGAAATCGAAGCCAGTAATCGACGCCTACCGCGCGCTCAAGCTTCTTTGACATTTCGATCTGCACCGCACCCGTGGGCGCGAAATCGAAATTCAGCTTCTCGAAATTCGCGCCATAGATCGCGGCGACTTCATCCGGACTTTGCGTGCCTGAGCGGATTTTAGGCGGCGTCGTTTCGCAACATGAAGCCGAAATGGCGCCGCGACAGATTATAGGCGTGGCTTGCGGCATAGCGCTCAGACTCGAGCGTGCGGCGGCCTTCGTTGTCCAAGTCTTCGGGCCCAAAAAACACGCGCTGCCATGCGGCTTCCTTCGCGCTCCGATTTCGCGCGCACATCGGCGACCTGCAAAAGCGCCTCCGTGAGCTTCCGCTCGTTCACGCTGTCCTTGCGAAGATGGGCGGCCTCGTAAAAGCGGGCGGTCGAGGTGCCTGCCTCCTCGGCCGCGGCCCACAAGAGCGACGACGGCACGAACAGCCGCCGGAGCGCCCAGGAACTGACCGGGTCGAACCAGGACCAGCCGAAGGCGTAGCCTTTCAGCTTCCGGCCCCAGTTGCGCGGGGGCCTTGCTTTGTATTGCATAGCGTTGGGCTGACCGGTCACGAGCAGAAGAACCGCGCAAGCTTCGAGGGGCGCTTCATAGCGGATGAATTGTCCGCCGTCTCGCAGGGATATGGGGCTGAAATATGTGGTCGGAAGTCACGTTGCCGCTCTGGCTTGTCGTTATTGCGGGCCTTTTGGCGACACTCGCCTTTCTCGACCGGCTCCTGATCCCGAGCGTGCGCTGGGCGCTGCGTCGGCGCGCCAATAAAGCGATCAATGCGCTGAACACGCGGCTCCGGCTCCAGATCAAACCCTTCAAGCTTACCAAGCGACAGGTGCTGGTGGACCGGCTGGTCTTTGACCCGGAAGTGTTGCACGCGGTGGACGAATACGCGCGCGAACATAAAATCCCGCGCGAAGTCGCAATGGAAAAGGTCAAGCGCTACGCCGGCGAGATCGTGCCTTCGTTCAGCGCTTATACTTATTTCCGGATCGGGACCCGTATCGCGAAGCGCATATCGGAGACGCTTTATCGGGTGCGGATCGGCTTCCGCAACGAGGAGGCGTTTGCCAAGGTCGATCCGGATTCCTCGGTAGTGTTCGTGATCAACCATCGCTCCAACATGGATTACGTGCTCGTCACTTACGTCGCGGCGCAATCTTCCGCGCTCTCTTATGCAGTCGGTGAATGGGCGCAGATCTGGGGCCTGCGTAATCTGATCCGCTCGATGGGCGCCTATTTCATCCGCCGCGACTCGCGCGATGCGCTCTATCGCAAGGTGCTGTCGCGCTATGTCCATATGGCGACCGCATCCGGCGTGGTGCAGGCGATTTTTCCGGAAGGGGGTCTAAGCCGCGACGGCAAATTGCGGCCGCCGAAATTTGGATTGTTGAGCTACATGGTCGCCGCGTTCGATCCAAAGGGTCCGAAAGACGTGGTGTTCGTTCCGGTCGGCGTGAACTACGACCGCGTGCTCGAAGACCGCATGTTGACGAGTGCCGCCAATACCGAACCCGGCAAGAAGCCGGTATTCGGATTCAAGTTGGCCACCTTCCTGCGCCATTTTTTCAGCGGGGTCTGGCTTGCGGTGCGCGGCAACTGGTACCGCTTCGGCTATACCTGCGTGAGCTTTGGCGAGCCGTTTTCGCTCAAACAATATGTCACGGAACACAAGATCGATTTCCGCGATCTGTCGGAGACCGCCCGCCATGCCGAAATTGAAAAGCTCGGCTCGAAACTGATGGACGCGGTCGGCCGCGTCGTGCCGGCGCTTCCAGTTTCGCTGGTTTCAACCGCGCTCCTCGAAGCGCATCCTGCACCGCTCACCTTGTTCGAAATCAAGGGACGCGTGTCGCGGCTGATCGAAGACCTCGAAGCGCAAGGCGCCTATGTCCATATTCCGCGCTCGGACCGCGACTATGCGATCGGGGTCGGCTTACGCATGCTAAAGCTCCGGCACATCGTCAATGAGAACGATGGACACTTCTCCATCAATCCCGGCGACATTCACATCGTGCGCTATTACGCGAACGCGATTGCGCATCTTTTGCCGGGCGAAGCTGCTGCCGGCGAAGTGGTGGTGCCGGAGCCAGTGCCGGTTCCTGCGACTGCAAGAGCGTTGCCGGCGGCTTAATCTTTTTTCTCAGAAAGCCATTTGCTCGCGCCTCTTGCAGCGGCAGCGCCGGTCGCAAAGGCTGCCTGCAACAAATAGCCGCCGGTCGGCGCTTCCCAGTCGAGCATTTCGCCGGCGGCGAACACACCGGGCAGGCGTTTCAACATAAAATTTTCGTCGAGCCCGGAGAACTCAATTCCGCCGGCAGTGGAAATCGCGCTCTCGACCGGCGCAATCCCGGTGAGCGTGAGCGCGACATGATTGATGCGCTGCGCGAGTTCCTGCGGAGCCAAATCGCCAAGCCGCACGGATTCTTGCGACGAGGATTCCTGCAACAGGCCGATCGCTGCCGGCGACAAATAAGCCGCTTTGCGCAGAAAATTCGAGAAAGATTGCTTGCCACGCGACATACTCAAGCGTCTCCCGAGTTCCTCGTTATCAAGATCCGGACGCAGCTTGATATAAAGTGTCGCGCTACCCTCTGACCGGATCGCTTCCCGCAAAGGCGCCGAAAGCGCATAGACCGCGCCGCCCTCAATGCCGTTACGCGTGATCAGCGCCTCTCCGCGCGTAGATTCTTCGCCGAAGGAAAGCGCGATCCGCTTTAGCGGCTCGCCTTCGAAGCGCTCGCGAAACGCTTCAGACCATTTTACTTCAAAGCCGCAATTCGCCGCGCGCAGCGGCGAGATTTCAATTCCATTACTCGTAAGCGTATCGCTCCAGGCGCCGTCCGAGCCGAGCCGCGGCCAGCTTGCACCGCCAAGCGCAAGAATCGTCGCGTCTGCGTTAAAGACAATCTCGCCGTCCGGTGTCTCGAACGTGATTTTTCCGTCGCGCCAACCGGTCCAGCGATGGCGGAATTTAAAAACGACGCCCATGGTATCGAGTCGCCGCAGCCAGGCCCGCAGCAAGGGCGAAGACTTGAAGGATTCCGGAAATACGCGCCCGCTCGATCCGGCAAAGGTCTTTTGTCCTAATACTTCGCTCCAGTTGCGCAACTGCTCAGGAGGAAATGCTTCGATGGCTTCGCGGAGCGCACCCGCGCGTTCGCGATAACGGCCCAGAAAACTCTCAAGCGCTTCGGTGTGCGTCAGATTGAGGCCGCCACGGCCCGCAAGCAGGAACTTGCGCCCGGCCGACGGCATCCGCTCGAACAAAGTCACCTTTACTCCGGCTTTGGCTAATTCTTCCGCGGCCATCAACCCGGCCGGACCGGAACCGATCACCGCTACGGTGTGAACATTGATCGAGCGTGACATCAGGCTGGTTTAGACTGCGCTTGAGCGCAACGCCATCGCCTGCACGAGTTTCTTGCGAAATTTGCGGTCGCGCTTGAGATACCACTCGCGGCTCATCGCTTCCTGCTTGATGTCGAAGCGCTCGGCATAGAGCACGCACCAGAGGCGTCCACGCGTGGAGCGCGCGCCGCGGCCAGCGTTATGGCGCGCGATCCGCCGCGGCATGTCGTTGGTCCAGCCTACATAGGTGCGGGCGCCGTGACGGTCGGAACAACCGAGCACGTAGACGAAGCAGGCCATCAGCCGAGATGTCTCTCGAGTTTCTTGATCAGCGCCCGGAGATCGGGCTCCTGCACTTTCTGCGCTGCTTCGTCGAGACTGAACCATTTGCGTTCGCGTTCGTCCTGTTCGGGCCAGGTCGGCATCCGCTCTTCCACTTTCAGCGCGAATGTATCCACCGTGCACATTACAATGGTGCCATCGGAACGCTTCTTTTCGTAGCGATAGGTGCCGATCGGTTCATTCTCAACTTCGCCCGTAACCCCCGCCTCCTCCATCGCTTCGAGGGCTGCAAGGTCATGCGGCTTGACGCCGGAGATCGGCCAGCCTTTGGGGATAATCCAGCGCCGCGTTTCGCGCGAGGTCACGAGCAGCACTTCGATATTGCCGCTCTTGCTCTGGCGGTAAGGCAGCGCGGCAAATTGACGTGCCGTTGCCGGTTTCGGGCTCACGAGAATATGCCGCTTAAAAGATAAAACAGCGATGCGATGATCGCAGACGCCGGCAGGGTCACGACCCAGGCAATCACGATATTGCTCGCGATGTTCCAGCGGACCGCGGAAACCCTGCGCGCGGCGCCAACGCCGATAATCGAGCCGGTAATCGTGTGCGTGGTCGAAACTGGAATGCCGAGCCCGGTCGCCGCGAACAGCGTGATCGCGCCGCCGGTCTCCGCGCAGAAGCCCTGCATCGGCGTCAGCCGCGTGATCTTCGAGCCCATCGTATGCACGATACGCCAGCCGCCCATCAGCGT
This sequence comes from uncultured Alphaproteobacteria bacterium, assembly GCA_963730025.1. Taxonomy (GTDB): domain Bacteria; phylum Pseudomonadota; class Alphaproteobacteria; order Rhizobiales; family Xanthobacteraceae. The sequence goes on along the minus strand of CAVSPV010000002.1, from coordinate 2,777,866 downwards.
GCCAAGGCCCATGAAGAACTGGCAACTGATCACGACCCAGAACGGCACATGAAACTCGCCGCCCAGATGCCCGGTCGAGAACAGCAGCACGGCGATGATGCCCATGGTCTTCTGGGCGTCATTGCCGCCGTGGCCCAGCGAGTAGAGCGAGGCTGATACGAATTGCAGCTTTCGAAACGTGCCGTCGACCGCACGCGGCGTCACCCGCACGAAGGTCCATGACACCGCGAGCACGAGAAACAGCGCGAGCAGGAAGCCGGTCATCGGCGACAGCACGATCGCGGCCGACGTTTTCAGCAAGCCCGCCCAGACGATCGAGACGCTTCCCGCTTTCGTCACCGCGGCGCCGACCAGCCCGCCGATCAGCGCATGCGAAGAGCTTGACGGAATCCCGCCCCACCAGGTGATCAAGTTCCAGGAAATCGCACCCATCAGCGCGCCGAAAATCACGCGCGCATCGATTACGCCGGCAGAAACAATCCCTCTGCCAACGGTATCGGCGACATGCAGTCCGAAAAACAGAAACGCGATGAAGTTGAAGAATGCCGCCCACATCACCGCGTATTTCGGGCGCAGCACGCGTGTGGAGACGATTGTTGCGATCGAGTTTGCGGCGTCATGCAATCCGTTCAGGAAATCGAACAGGAGCGCGACCGCGATCAGGCCGATCAGAATGTAGAGACTGAGGGACGCATCCATGGCGGCGCTACAAATGATCGGTGACGAGCGCGCTTACCTCGTTCGCGACGTCCTCGAAACGATCGACCACCTTCTCAAGATGATCGTAGATTTCGCCGCCGACGATGAAATCGATCGCGTTGCCGCCGCGGTGCTTCAGGAAGAGCTGCTTGCGGCCCTCGTCGTGCAGCTGATCGGAAATCTCCTCGAGCGCAATTATTTTTTCGGTGATCGCGTGCAATCTGCCGCCGTTCTTTCCGATATTGCTCAGCAGCGGCATCGCCTCCTGCATCAGCTTTGCGCATTGCGGAACGATGTCGCCCATTTTCTGCATCGAGGGATCGAAGCTCCGCACCTCGTAGAGCATGATGATTTTCGCGGTCTTGTTCATCTGGTCGATGGCGTCGTCCATCGATGACACCAGATCCTGGATGTCGGTGCGGTCGAATGGCGTGATGAAGGTGCGGCGCACCGCGGTCAGAACCTGCCGCGTGATTTCGTCGGCCTCGTTTTCGCGCTCGAAGATGATCTTGCAGAAATGCTCGACCTGGTCGCCTTTGAGCAAGCCCTGCAGCGCATCGGCGCCGGCGGCGACGATCGCCGCGTGCTGCGCGAAGAGATGGAAGAAGCGCTCTTCCTTGGGCATCAGCGCCTGAAACCAGCCGAGCATGACTTCGTTTCCCAGAGAATCGGTTGTCACATTCTATATGACAGTGGAGTGACAGCCGCCGCCTCCACCCAAGCTATTGACAGATAACGGCTTCCGGCAACGACCGGTTCCACACACCCGCGCCTAACTGAAAGGCCGCGGCATTGGCCGCGGCCTTCAAACTCTATCTTCGGATGCTGACGGTACGCTAAGGCAGCAGGAGGAAGTGGTCGCGGTCGATTGTCGGCGCCCCCTGAAGGGTTGCAATCAGTATCTGTACATTGCCTCCGTTGCCGTCATCGTCCCAGAACAGATCGCCGGTCGTATCGTCATAGATGAACTGACCGTGACCACCTTCGGTCGCTGTCGTGCCAACAACAAAATAGTTTTCAAGCAATCGATCTATATCTGGGTTCGCTGGGTGATCTCCGTCGTTCGCCGCAATTCCGAAGTTGCTTTGGTCGATCCGAATGAAGTCTTCAGTCGGGTTGAAATCAGTGATGGTGTCGCCGCCGTCACTCGCAAAATTGTACTGGAAGCCGTCGCCGCCGGCGCCGCCGGTGAGCGTATCCGAGCCGCCGCCGCCGATGAGGCGGTTGTTGGCGTCGTTACCAATCAGCACGTCCTTGAAGCCCGTGCCGGTAACGTACTCGACCGCGATCAACGTATCGAAGATCAAGGTATCGTTGTTGAAGGCGTCATAGGCCGTGTTCGACGCGACGTCCAAATCACCCTGGGTGTAGCCAAAGTCCAGAGCATCCAAGTTGCCAATCGTGATCGTGCTGCTCGACAGGTTGACGATGACGCCATGCGTTGCGCCGGCGCCGGCGTCCTTCGAATAATCGATCATGTCGGAACCGGTGCCCCCGTCCAGCGTGTCGGCGCCCGCCAGGCCGTAGAGGAAGTCGTTGCCGCTGCCGGAGGAAAGTACGTTCGCGAGATTATTGCCGGTCAGCGTATCGATGCCGTTGCCGGTTGTGAGATTCTCGATATTGGTCAACTTGTCGCCGACCGCGTGGCCGCCCGACGCGCTGAAACCAATCGAACCGCCATTCGCGCCAAGCGTGATGATGATGCTAGCCGACGAACCGCCATACACCGCCGTGTCGATATCGCCGTTGCCGTCAAGGACGTCGGCGCCCTGGCCGCCGGTCAGTGTGTCGTTGCCGTTGCCGCCGAACAGCGTGTCGTCGTCGTCGCCGCCGTTCAGCACGTCGTTGCCGTCGCCGCCGAACAAGCCGTCTTCGCCGTCGCTGCCGTTTAACGTATCGTCGCCGCCGCCGCCGCTGAAGTTATTGTCGCCTGCGTTGCCGAACATGACGTCGCTGAAGGCGGTGCCGTTGACGTGTTCGATCGTGGCGGTGCCGCTGACGTCTTTGACGATGTCGAAGACCGGGGCGACCGTACCGCTGAACGAGTCGTAAATCCGGTTGGTAGCAACCGAGAGCGTACCGGTGCCGCCGAATGCTTTCAGGTCCACGACCTGCGCCGAGCTGGCAAAATTCACGATGATGCCGTGCTTGGCGCCGAATTCGTGGTCGGTCGAATAGTCCAGCGTATCGGCGCCGGTGGTGCCGGTGTCCTTGCCGTCGAAAGTGTCGGCGCTCGCGAAGCCGCGGAAGGTGTTGCTGATATTGACCGCGCCATTGAAGGTGTCGGCCTTGGACGTTCCGGCCACCCCCTCGATATTGCTCACTATATCGGTGGCGCCGAAGCCGTCACGAATGGTACCGGTGCCCACTGCTGCGAGATTGACGGTGATGCCGAGGGCGCCGCCGAAGGCTTCATCGTAATAATAGATCGCTTCGTCGAAACCGTCGGTGCCGCCGTTGATGGTGTCGATGCCGCCGAGGCCGGCGAAGCCTTCGTACGAGACGTTGCCGGTGTCCCCGCCGGTGAGTTTGTCCGCGGAGGTTAGCCGCCAATCACGATTTCGATGTCGATCAACGTGTCCGCGCCGTCGAAGCCGTCCTGGCTCGCCGTGCCTGATCCCAGGTCCACGGTGATCGCCCTTTGTCGCGCCGAGACACGGCGTTTGTCGGAGTAATCCACAATGTCGAGATCGGTGACGCCGTCGAAATGTCGCCGACGTCCGCTGTGCCGTCGATCTTGTCGTTGCCTTTGTAGCCGTAGAAGCGGTTGGCACCGGTTCCGCCGTAGAACTCGTCGTTGTCGATGCTGCCCGCGGCGGCTTCGATGCTGATAAGGGTATCGAAGTTTCCGAAACCGTCCTGGGCCGTATTCGACAATGTACCTTGTGTCGTCGACGACAGGTTAACGGTGACCCCTTGACCGGCCACGTAGAAGGCGGAGAGGTGATCGAAAATGTAGCTCACCTCGTCGAAGGCGCCGTCGCCGCCGTCGAGAATGTCGCTGCTGGCAAGGCCGATCAGCGAGTCGTTGCCGCTCATGCCGCGGATTTGGTTGACGTCGGCATTGCCGACGAGGACATCGTTGATCGCCAGTGCATGGGTGCCGTTCTTGACGGAATTCGTACCCTGGATGTTGTTCAGCCCGACGATCGTGTCGAACACATTGGCGACGTTGAAGCCGTCAAAACCTTTGCCTGCGGCAACCGCGAGCGTCGTGGTCGTAGTCGCCCGGAGCGCGAGCGACACGTTCGACAGGTTGACGAGCACGCGGCCGGCGCCACCATGTTCGCCATCGGCGGAGTAGTCGGCAAAGTCGTCGCTGCTGCCCTGGATGTAGTCCGCGCCCTTCAGGCCCTTCAGCAGGCCCTGATCGTTATCGGTCGTGCCAAACAACCAGTCCGCCTGTGCGGTCCCGCGGATGCCTTCGATATTGCTGATCGTATCGAAGGTGCCGAAACCGTCTTTTCCGGTATTCGCCGCAATACTGATCGCCTTGCCATTGAAAGTGCCGACGATCGCCGAGTTGGTCAGGTTGACGGTGACGCCCGCGGTGCCGCCGACAAACTCGGCGTCGCGATCGTAGCGAACCTCGTCGTGGTTATCGACCCCATCGGGGCCGCCGTCGATAATATCCGCGCCTTTGAGACCGCCGAAACCTTGCGTAGAACTGAAACCAAGATCGCTGCCAATCAACGTATCGTTGAAGCTCGAGCCGAACACGGTTTCGATATCGATCAATGCGTCGGTGTCGCCGAAGGTGTCGGTCGCGACACCCGTCGCGAGGTTGACGCTCACGGCCTTAGTCCCGGTCTCACGGCCGTAAATGATCGTATCTAAACCAGAGACAGAATCGTCCTCGTCATTGCCTCCGGTAATAAAGCTGCCGTGGAACGTATCGCTGCCCTTGCCGCCGACCAGAATATCGTCGCCCTCGTAGCCCGCGAGGAAATCGTCGCCAGCGTTGCCGGTCAGCACGTCGTCGCCGTCGCCGCCAAAGAAATTGTTATTGAGATCGTTGCCAATAAGCGTGTCGAAGCCCGAGCCACCGATGATGGTTTCGAAATTTTTGATCATATCGGTCTCGGTGCCGATCTTGACCGAACTCAAGACATTGGCCGCCGCAAGCGTCAGCGAAATATTCGCAGTCGCCTTTGAGTAATCCACCGTATCGCCAAGTAGCGTTAGGCCATTTGCACCGCCGTCAAGCGTATCGTTGCCCGCACCACCGTTGATGACATCATCACCATCGCCGCCATTGATTTTGTCGGCGCCATCTTCGCCGAAATCGAGCGCCGTCGGCGCCGTTGTGGTGTCGTCGCCGGTCGCAGATGGTGTCGTCGCCGGCACCGCCGAAGATAGTGTCGTTTTCGCCGCCGCCGCCCAGCGTGTTGGCGATGTTGTCGCCGGAGATGGTATCGGCGCTCGCTCGCCCCGAGGACGTTTCCTCGCAAAGCCTTTGAACTGTGTCGCCGTGATCGACGACGTCGCCGACGACAATTTCGCCCGTGAAGCTCACGCCATCGATCGAAGACTGATGTCCTGTACGCCGACGAGCCGAACCGATCTTGTAGCTCAGCGTGTCGATACCCGTGCCGCCATCGAGTTCGTCGCCGCCGCGCCGCCTTCGATGACGTTGACGCCCGCGTCGCCGGTGAGCTTGTCGGCCTGCGTTGCTGCCGGTGAGATTTTCGAAGCCGGTCGCGCTTATCGCCGTCGGCATCGCCACCCGTCGCGACGATAATCGCGGTCAAGCGTTGCGCCGTTCAACGTAACGGTCACGCCGATCGCGCTGCCCGCATAGCTCAACGTATCGACGCCGGTCTCGCCCTTCAGCGTATCGCCGCCGATACCGCCACGGATAATATCGTCGCCGATACCGCCGAAAATCGTATCGATGCCATCATCACCGGAAAGGTTATCGTTGCCATCGCCGCCGGTAAGCGTGTCCTTGTCCGCGCCGCCGTTGAGACTATCGTCGCCTTTGCCGCCGTCGATGACGTCGTCACCCGCCTCACCACTGATGCCGTCATTGCCATCGCCACCCGAAAGTTTGTTGGCGCCAGCGTCGCCACCAATACTGTCTCCAAAGGCCGTTCCGATGACGTTTTCGAAGCCCGAAATCGTGTCGCCACCCGCGTGACCGCTGCTCGCAAAGCCAGGTAGGAAGAGGGTGATGCCATCCGTGCTCGCTGCGTAACTCAGCGTATCGCCCGCTGCACCGTTGTTGCCGCCATCGAGGAAGTCGGCGCCGTCGCCGCCTTCGATGGTGTCGTCGCCGTCGCCGCCTTGAAGATTATTGATGTTCGCGTCGCCGGTGAGCTTGTCCTTGCCGGTCGTGCCAATGATGTTTTCGAAGCCGGCATATTTGTCGTCGGCCGCTTCGCCGCCTGTTGCGACCACACCGCCCGTGAAAACGCCTGCTGCACTAACAGTCCACTGCTTCGAGAGATCAACTGTGACGCCAATGGTGCCGCCAAAAGTGACGGTGTCATTGCCGCTGCCGCCCTGGATATTGTTGGCGCCGCTGTTGCCTTGCAGAATATCGTCACCGCCACTTCCGATCAGGTTTTCGAAATTCTTGTTGGTGTCGCCGTCCGCGTCGCCGCCGGTGCTCGCCGCGCCGAACGCGGCGAGGCCGAGGGTAACGACTACGCCACCTGAACCGGCATAGCTCAGCGTATCGCCGCCGGTGCCGTGCGCGCCGCCGTCCATCTGGTCAGCACCAAAGCCGCCTTCGATGATGTTGTCGCCGCTGCTGCCGGTCAGTTTATCGTCTAGGGCCGAGCCCCTCAGATTTTCGAAGCCGGATATTGTGTCGAGACCGGAATCGACTGTGTTTTGCTGAGTCGTGACACCAAGATTGATCGTAACGAAGAATATGCCCTCGTAAGACAGCCAGTCGTTGGTGCCGGCACCGCCAATGAGCACGTCGTTGCCCTGGCCGCCAATAATAGTGTCGTCGCCGTCGCTGCCGTCGATCGTGTTATTACCGGCATCGCCGATAAGAATGTCGTTCTTCTTCGAGCCGGTCAGATTCTCGAATCCGGCAAGTTTGTCGCCGTCGGCGTCTCCGAAGCTCTGCGCCGCGGATAGTAAGGGGTCGGCTACGTCATTCAGACTCAGATTGACGCTGACGCCCACGAGCGAGCCAAGGTACCTAACGGTGTCGATGCCCAAATCGCCGCTTAACAGATCGGCACCTCCACCGCCCTCGATAACGTCGTTGCCGTCGTCGCCAAAAAGCTCGTTGCTGAGGTTATTGCCGGTCAACGTGTCGTTCTTGGCCGAGCCGAAGATGTGTTCGACATTGGTGATCTGGTCGCCCTGCGCATGGCCGCCGCTGGCGGTGATCTTCGCGCCATCCTTGCCGAGTGCGATCACTACGCCCACGGTTTCGTCGCCGCTGGTATAGGAAATGTAGTCGAGACCCGCGCCGCCATCGATGATATCGGCGCCGACGTGACCCATGATGTTGTCGTTGCCGTCGCCGCCGAGCAGCGTATCGGCGCTGAGCCCGCCGAAAATATAGTCATCGCCGCCGAGGCCTTCGATCTTGTTGGCGAGATCGTTACCGGCGAGATTCGCGTCGGTGAATTCGGAACCGATCAGGTTTTCGAAATTTTTGTTGGTGTCGCCCTCGGCGTCGCCGCCGGTGCTCGCAACGGCAAACGTTGCGAGGCCGAGCACTACGTTTACACCGCTTTCCGAGGATTTGTAGCTCAGCGTATCGCCGCCCGCACCGCCGTCCATCACGTCGGCGCCGCCGCCACCTTCGATCACGTTCGCGCCGGTATTGCCGGTGAGCGAGTCGCCCGTTAAGTCATCCGAGCCGATGATATTTTCAAAGCCAATGAGCTTGTCGCCCCCACCTTGAAGCACAACGCCAAGATTGATCGCGACGCCATTGGCCTGATCGCGGTAGCTGATGGTGTCGCCGGTCCCCGCGCCGCCGTCGATAGTGCCGTTCTGGGCAATGTCGTCGATGAAGACGTCGTCCTTCTCGGAGAGCCTGAAGTTCTCGAAATTCGAGAACGCGTCGCCGTCGGCGTCGCCCGCGAAGCCTTTACTCTGAGTGAGATCGACAACGACACCGAGCGCGGAATTCTTGTAGCTCAGGGTGTCGCCGCCTGCGCCGTTGGCTTCGCCATCGAGCTTGTCGCCCGCGCCGCCACCTTCGACCGTGTCGTCGCCAGTGCCGCCACTGATCTCGTTGTAACCGGCGGTGCCGATCGCGTTGAGCGAGCCGCCGAAGGTGCCGGCAACAATTTTCTCGAAATTTTTGATGGTGTCACCGACAGCGTCGTTGGCGCCAGTCGCGGTCAAGGTGTTGGCCGCCAGGTTGACAATAATCGTGCCGGTGCCGCCGGAAAACTGCAGTCGGTCCAGGCCTGCGCCGCCGTCCATGTTGTCGGCGCCGGCGCCACCGATCAGGGTATCGTTGCCGTCGCCGCCACGCAGAATATCGTTGCCGGCGCCGCCCGCGATCTTGTCGTTGCCAGTACCGCCTTCTACGGTGTCGTTGTTGTCGCCGCCTAACAATTCGTCATCGCCGGCGTCGCCGAAGATCAAGTCATTGCCCGCGCGGCCTTCGATGACGTCGTCTCCATCGCCGCCGATGAGCTTGTCGCTGAGAGCCGCGACATCGGTGCCTACGATATCGTCGCCGCCGCCACGGCCGTCGATGAGCGTCGCTTTGGTTTTATGATCGCTCTTGAACTCATCGAAGCTGTTCGAGCCGATGAGGTTTTCGAATCCAGTACCCGTGTCCGCCCCGGCACTCCCGCCGGCCAGCGTGATCTCTCCGACTTCTCCCAGATATATGTTGGCGCCGGCGACTTGATGTTCGTAGCTCAGCGTATCGACGCCGTCGCCGCCGTGCATTATGTCTGCACCAGCGCCGCCTTCGATGACGTTATTGCCGGAGTTCCCGATGAGCGTATCGTTGCCCGAGCCGCCGCGCAGGTTTTCAAAATTCTTGTTGGTGTCACCAAGCGCATGCCCGCCGGTACTGGCGGCGCCGAACGCCGCGAGCGCGAGCGTTACCTGAACGCCGGCCGTGTCGCTGGAATAGCTCAGCGTGTCGCCGCCGCCGACGCTGTGAGCGCCGCCGTCCAAGATGTCGCCGCCCTTGCCGCCTTCGATGATGTTGTCGAAATTGTTGCCGGTGAGCTTGTCGACGACGTCGGAGCCGACGATATCCTCGATGTTTGAGATCGTGTCCTTGCCCGGACCGACGCCGGTAATGCCGGTCGTTGCTGCGGCTCCGCTGGCACTGAGCGTCAGGGTAATTGCAGTCGAACCACCGTTGAAATCGACCCGGTCGCGCGCGCCCGCGCCGCCATCGAGGATGTCGTCGCCCTCACCGCCAATCAGGTGGTCGTTGCCGGCGCCACCGGAAAGCTTGTTGTTAAAGTCGTCGCCGAGCAGGACGTCGTCGAAGGCCGAGCCAAGCACGTTTTCGAAGTTTGAATTGGTGTCGCCGTCGGCGTGGCCGCCACTCGCGGAAGCGTTGATCACGATGGTCACCGCGCCGTCGGAGCCTGCGTAACTCAGGGTGTCGCCGATAATCGTATTTGCACCGCCGTCGAGTGTGTCGCCGCCTTGGCGGCCTTCGATGACGTTGTCGCCGGCGTCACCGGTGATCTCGTCGGCCGCACGGCCGCCGATTACGTTTTCGAAGCCCGTCGCGTTATCACCTTCGGCGTGGCCGCCAACGTAGCTGCCATTTAGATTGAGCGTGAGTGTTACCGCCGGATTCGAAAATTCGTAGCTCAGCGTATCGCCGACAGCGGTATTGCCGCCACCGGTGAGCACGTCCTTGCCGCTCATGCCGTTGATGATGTTATCGAGCGCGTTGCCGGTGATCGTATCGGCATTGTCGTCATCGTCGGTGCCGACGACATTCTCGACCAGCGAAATCTTGTCGCCTTGAGCAAAGGCGCCGGTTGCGGTCGTTTGCAGGCCATTCGCGCCGAGCGTGATCGTAATGCCGCCGTTATCAGTGATTCCGACGTCATAGCTGACGGTGTCGTTGCCGGCGCCGCCGGTGACGGTATCGATACCATCGCCGGGGCGAAGTATGTCGTCGCCGTTGCCGCCGTCGAGGTTGTCGGCGCCGTCGCCACCGTCGAGCTCGTCGTTGCCGTCGCCGCCCTTGAGAATGTCGTTGCCGAACGAGCCGAAGAATTTGTTGTCGAGGTTGTTGCCGGTGAGGCTGTCGATGAAATTCGAGCCGAGCACGATTTCGGCATTGGAAATCTTGTCGCCGATTGCGTCGCTGCCCGCGCCGCCCGAGGCGGTCGCCTGCGCGCCGTTCGCGCCGAGTGTCAGCGTCACGCCCGCGGCCGAAAATTCGTAGCTGACGCCGTCCAACCCCGCGCCGCCGTCGATGATGTCGGCGCCCGCGCCGCCCATGATCTTGTCGTCGCCGGCACCGCCGTCGATCGTGTCCGCGCCCGCGAGCGCGTGAATCTCGTTGTCGTTATCGTCGCCGATCAGCGTGTCGTTGAATTCGGAGCCGACGATATTTTCGACGTTCGAAATCTTGTCGAAGCTCGCGTCGCCGCCGCTTGCATTGAAGTCGGTGTTGGTGAGGCCGAGGTTCAGGTAAATGCCGACGGCATTATTGAAATAAAGGACCGTGTCGGCGCCGTCTTCGGTCTGATCGCCGCCATCAATAATGTCACCGTCCGCGCCGCCATTCAGCAGATCGTCGCCGTTGCCGCCGTTGAGCACGTCGTCTCGGCCACCGCCAAGCAGAGAATCGTTGCCATCAAGGCCGTTCAGCGTGTCGGAGCCTTTGCCGCCGTTCAGCGTGTCGTTGCCGTCGGAACCGATGAGCGTGTCGCCGTTGTCGGTCGCGGCGACCGTGACGCCATTGCCGTCGGCGTTGAAGATTACTGCGCGAATTTCGCTAGTGATTCCGATTTCTTCGGTCGTCCAAGTTATGACGATACGCCCGTCCGGAAGAGTCGATACTGACGGAGCAAATTGCGCGTTGGTTCCTTCGAAATTCGCGACAAAATCGTTTCCGATTGGGTCACCGCTGGAATCGTAAATGCGCGCGCGGATGCAGCTATTCGAGCCGTCGCCGCCATCGAGCGATGTCCAGACGACGACGAAACCGCCATTCGGCAATGCCGCTACGGTTGGCGCGCTCTGATTTCCGACGCCGGTCGAGTTGATGACGAAATCGTCGTCGGCAAGGGAGCCGTCCGGTTCAAGGATGCGGCCGCGAATTGAAGTGGGATCGCCGTCGCCCGTATTGTCATAGGAGGTCCAGGTGACGAGAATCCTTCCGTCGGCGAGACGCGTCGCAGAAGGTTCGAACTGAGCGTTCTCGGTCGTCGAATTGATGATGTAGTCGTTATCGAGAATCGCACCGCCGAAATCGACTGGCTCGCCGCCGAAATCGAATGCGCGCCCACGAACGGCGCCGGGACCGCCGGGACCGCCATCGTCTTCCTCGCTATACCAGGTGACCAGAAACCCGTCGTTTGTCGCGGTGACACTGACCTCGGTTTGCGGGTCCGCAGTCGTGAGATTATTGACGATGAAATCGTTGGAGTTGCCGTTAACGGCGTTGTCCACCGGCGTTCCGTTGGCGCTGAACAGGCGCGCCTTGATGCCGGTGTCGTCTACATCCGGCGTCGTCCAGGCGATAACAAAGCCGCCATCGTCGAGCGCGGCGATTGCCGGACTGGTCTGATTTCCCACCGGGTCGGAATTAACCAAAAACTCGTCGTTGAAGGGACCAGCCGGATTCCCCGCTACATCATAGATGCGTGCGCTAATGCCGCTGCCCAATCCATCGCCGTTTTCGCTTTCCCACGCGATGACAAATCCGCCGCCCTGCAGGGCGGCGACAACCGGACGACTTTGACTGTCGGCAACGATAGTGTTGACGAGCGTCTCGTTACCCGACAGCGAACCGTCGGGATTGTAAATCTGCATGAGGATGCAGCTGCCGTCGCCGTCGATGTTCTGATCGGCCGATTCCCAGACCACGACGAAGCGGCCGTCCGAGAGAGCCGTGACACTTGGATTGATCTGATTGTCGTTAAAGTTCGAGTTGACCAGAAAATCCGGACCGAGATTAGCCATCGCGCTTCCCCAAAAAATGAATTCCGGCATTCGCGCCGGCACCACACGCAATTATCCGGCGCATGAAAAACGCGCCGGCCTTACCGCATTAAATTTCGGAGCCGGACCGCCTCCCTTTAGCGGCCGTAGCAGTCATCTCGCGTCCTGAGTCGCCGGCCTTAATTGCCGGTTGCTTGTCCCTGGAAGGGCAGCACTTCCCTATGAAAGGATAATCTCAAACGGCGGCCGTCAACAATTGCTTCCGGGGGAGCAACGGCGGTTATTTCCGAAAAGCGGGAGGCCCCAATTCAGTGCCTGAACCGCAACTAACCCATTCAGAATCCACACACTTGCGATGGGGCTATGGGGGCGGCCGCCTGACCATTCGAGCGGGAGCGCAAGATTCTGTCGTTCGCGACGCCGGACTCAGGATCTCTAAAGCAAAAGAATGAGGTGCCCCTCGTCTATTCCGGCAGGTTTTTCCGCTCGGTCCGCGCCATCGCCTGCGCCTGTTTGAGCCGCCGCACCAGCGCTTCGTGGCCGGCCTTTTCGGCCAAAGCAATCGCGCGATCGATTTCCTCGAGCATCTCGTCGAGAATTTCCGCGACGGACATCGGTTCTCCCGTCGGTCTGTCTGCAATCATCGCGCTTGCTCCGGAAATCGAGGTTGAACGTTGAATGAAACCCGCTGCCAGACGAAAACCGCGGCCTACTGCACGCACAATGATCATCAGTTTGCCCCCGCCTGGCCGCGCAGAAACGAAAGCATGCGAGCGTTGAAGGAAGGGGCGTCTACAACACTGAAGGCGTGCCCGCCTTCGGGAACGATCCACAATTCGGAATTGGGAAGTTTCTGCGCCAGCTTTTCCGAACAGGTCCACGGCACCAGCACATCGTCCCGCGCGGCGGCAACCAGCGCCGGATGATCGACGCCCGAAAGTTTTTCCGTCACTTCGAAGCGCAGCAACGCTCCCATACGCGCGAGCAGATTATCCGCGCCCTGGAAATTTTTTATCCCCGCCTCTTCCTCCTTCGCGACTTGCGCGGCGTTCGCCTCCAACCAGGCCGCGGGATAGAGGAAGATCGGCTGCGCTTTTACATAGGCATCGACGCCGCTCTTTCTCAACAACTCGCGGCGTACTGCAAAGCAGCGCTGCGTATGTGTATTGGGTGCTGCCCAGGCGTTCACGACAATCAATGACGCCACGCGTTTGGGATGGTTGAGTGCAAGCTCAAGTCCCACGAGACCGCCAAGCGCGTGGCCCATGAAATGGCAGCGCTCGATCCCGGCCTCGTCGAGAATCTCGACCACGTCGTCCGCCATCATGGCGATCGAATAATCCGAAGGGAGTGACGCCGGATTCTTGCCGGTGCCGCGCTGGTCATAGGCGACGACACGAAATTCTTGTGTGAGCGCTTCGATCTGTGGGCGCCAGAAATGGCTCAAGCCGCCGAGACCCGCCGACACAACAATCGGGGTGCCGTTGCCTTGACCGAGAACTTCAAACCGCATCGGGTAACAACTTCCAAAAATAATTATGCCGCGAACTGGATGCCTAACTCGTCCCAAATCGTCTCATAGAGTTCGTTGAAGCGTGGTTGCTTTCGGATTTTCAGCGGATGACGAAGCTCGGCCGGAATGCCAATTGTGTGCACCGACTTGACCCGTCCCGGCCGGCTTGTGATCACGACAATGCGGTCGCACATCGTGATCGCCTCGCCGACATCGTGGGTCACCAGCACTACGCTGCAATGACGCTCACGAATGATGCGAAGCACGTCCGCCTGCAATAAAAGCCGCGTCTGGCTGTCCAACGCAGAGAACGGCTCGTCGAGCAGAATAACATCCGGGCTGAACGCGAGCGTGCGCATGAAGGCGACGCGCTGGCGCATGCCACCGGACAGCGACGCCGGATAGGCGTTCTCAAAACCCTTCAGCCCATAAGCATTGATCAACTCGCGCGCGATCTTCTCGGCTTCTCTGCGCGGCGTATGGCGGACCTGCAGACCGATAATCACGTTGTCGAGCACATTGCGCCAAGGCAGCAGCAAATCCTTCTGCAACATGTAGCCAACGTGACCGCTCGCATCCTGCACGCGTTTTCCGTTCACGGTGATGTTGCCCGCGGTCGGCACCAGCAAGCCGGAGATTATGTTGAAGAGCGTGGTCTTGCCGCAGCCCGATGGGCCGACGATGCCGAGCGTTTCGCCGCGCTTGAGGTCAAAACTGATATTGGCAATCGCCGTCACCTCATCCGGCATATCCGGATTGAAGGTCATCTTGATGTTCTCGGCGGCAAGAACCGATTGCGAACTGATCATGCAGCCATTCCCTTCACGCCGTGCCGACCAAGAAAATCGAGCACCGTTTTATTAAATAGTGCGGGTTCCACGCGAGAGACGGCGTGAGCGCCGCGTGAAAGCTTCACGACATGGGGTGAGCGCAGGCGCGCTGCCATCTGATCAGAAAGATAAGGCGGCGTCAGAATGTCGTCTTCGGCGACCAGCACCATCACCGGGCAGCTAATCTTGTCGAGATATTGAAGTCCGTCGAACTTCATGATGCCGGTGACGCGCGCATCGAGAATGCTTTTGGGAGGCGAGTTTTTGATCGCGGCTTCGATTTCGGTGTCGATCGCGCTCTTGCGGTCGCGCACGTAATAGGGCGGGTAAAGAAATATAGGCGTCGCGCGATGATATTCGTCCTCGCCCATGGCGCGTAAGATTCGCCGCCGGGTCTCGAGACACATCTGCATCTGCGAATCGATTTCGGCCCAGCTTGCATAGAGCACGAGGCTCGCGATCCGCTCGGGTGCTTTTGCAGCTAACACCTGCCCGATCGAGCCGCCGGTCGAATGGCCCACGAGATGCGCTTTGGAAATTCCCGCCGCGTCCATCACCGCGAGCAGATCGTCCGCCATCAACTCGACGGTATACTCCATCTCGGATGGCGTGCTTTTTCCGGTACCGCGATGATCGTGCAGGAGCACGCGATAGTTTTTGGCAAACGCTTCAAGATTGGGCTGCCAGTAGGACGCAGCACCACCAAGACCCGCGACCAGCATCAGCGGCTCGCCGTTGCCGACGATCTCGTAGTGGATTTCCGCGTCTGAGGTTTGTGCAAATGGCATGACTTACCACCGCTTCAGACGGCGCTCGACCCAGCCGACGATCCCGTCGAGGATGAGCGCCAATATCATGAGCGCAAGAATGCCGGCCCAGACCGCGTTGAGATTGTAGAGCGTGCCGGAATAATAGACATGATGGCCCAGACCCGATTCCGCGGAAATATATTCGCCGACCACCGCGCCGATCATTGCGAATCCGATGTTCAACCGGAACGCGGACGCGATCCAGGGAATGCTGCCGGGGGCGATCACCATGCGAAAAATCTGGAAGCGGCTTGCGCCGAGCGATTTCAGCATGCGGACGTAATCGTGATCGACTTCCTGGCTGCCGGCGAAGCTCGTCAGCAACGCAACAATGAAAGTAATGATCGCGGCGATTGCGATCTTCGATTCAAGCCCGACGCCGAACCAGACAATGATCAAAGGCGCCAGTGCGATTTTCGGCAAACCGTTCAGCGCCACCATCAATGGCCGCAAGACTGCGGCAGCGGTCGGCGAAAGCCATAGCGCAAGGCCCGCGGCAGAGCCGAAGACGCTCCCGATGATAAAGCCGATAATGGTTTCCTGCGCGGTCACCCAGGTGTCGCGCAGCAACAAGCCGGACTGAATGCCTTTGACAAGTTCGCGCCAAATGCCGGTCGGCTGTCCGTAGAGATAAACCGGCAACCACTGACGCTGGATCGCGATTTCCCAGAGCCACAAGAAAGCTACCAGCAACAATATCTGATAGGCGAAGATCTTGAGTCCGAAAATCTGGAAGCGGCCGCGCCGCGGTTTGGGTTCCACGGGTGCCACCGCGATCGATCTCGTGGATTCTTCGATCGCCATCCTATGATCCGACGTAGGCCGTGGTCGCGATCTCAACCAGGAATTCGGGGCGGACCAGCGGCGCCTGGATGCAGTAGCGCGCCGGAGGCGAAGACGGGAAATATTCCTTGTAGACCACGTTCATCGCCGCGTAGTCGGCGAAGTCTTTGAGGAAAATCTGATTGAAGGTGACGTCCTTCATCGAGCCGCCACCGGCTTCGATCACGGATTTGATCGTCTCAAGCACATATTTGGTTTGTGCGGTGACGTCGCCAACGCCGACGCTCTTGCCGTCGGGACCGATCGCAAGCGTGCCCGAAACGAAGATGAAGCCGCCTGCTTTGGTGCCGGGGCTATAGGGGGCGAGCGGCGGTGGCGATCCGGGCGGAATGATCGGTTGCATCGGCATTTTTATTTCCTCTTTCCTTATTCTGGTTGATCAGGCCGCGATCGCGCGTTTACAGGCGCTAGCAACTTCCTCGACGGTCGAAGACCAGCCGAAGAACTGCTCCACATTATATATAGTCGCGTCCTGCACGAATTGCGGGCCGGCCTGGTAGCAGGCGTCGCGGATCAGGACCGGGAAGTATTCGGCGAAGAACGCGTCGCGGATCGTGGATTCCACACAGACGTTGCTCGCAACCCCGCAGACGAGCAGCGTCTCGATACGGCGGCTGCGCAGCATGCTGTCGAGCGCAGTGCCGGCGAATCCGCTGTAGCGCGGCTTCGGTATCACGATGTCGGCCGCCTCCGGCTTCAGCTCATCGACGATCGCGTAGTCCCAGCCGCCTTTGGTGAGTAGCTTGCCTTCGAGATCTTTGCGCTCGCGCATCAGCTTCAGCGAATTCCCCTTGAGCTGATTGACCGAACGATGACCGCCCGCCTCTTTCAACTCGCGGTCCCAACCATTTTGCAGCCAGACAACCTGCATGCCCGAATCGCGCGCGGTGCCGACCAATTGCTTGATCGCGGCCACCACGCGCTTGTTGGGCGAGAGATCGACGCCGAGATGCGAAAAGTAACCGCCCGGCGAGCAGTAACCGTTTTGCATGTCGACGACGATGAGCGCCGACGCCTTGGGGTCGAACTCGACCGGCTCGGGACGCGCGCCGAGATTGAGCGGCATTGCCAGGCTCCTTTCGCCGGTCAGGCTTTCTTGAGCTTGTCGACGGCTTTCTGCGCGAAGCTGTTGTCGACCATCTCCTCGTAAGGTCGCGGACCCTTGATCGAGCCGCCCGCGATTTCGAACGCCATGTCGGTGTCCCACTCTTGCTTCGAAATAGTCGGGGATTTCGGAATTGCGGTGTTCGTGAAGAAGTTCGCGGCGGCCGCGCGGATAATCGGCTCTTCCACTTTCGGGAATTCGATCACCGAGGCTTTGACAAAGAGTTCACGATCGGTCCAAAGCGCGGCTTGCGCTTCGGCAAGCGCATCACAGAAGGCCTGGATGAATTTCGGATCCTTGTCGATTTCGCTCTTCGTCGCCATCGCAGTCGTCCACGAAAGCGGGCCGATGAGGTCGGCAAACGCGAAAGCCGGCTCAAGTTTGAACTGTTCTTTCGCGATGCTGACGTCCCACTCGAACATAGTGGCGTAGTCGGCGCGGCCGTCGAGCACGGCTTGCGCTTGCGCGCCGGGCGGCAATTGCAGGAATTTCACGCCGGCCGATTCGGGATCGAAGCCGCCGCGGTCTTTCATCGCGAAGGTCGGCGTCTGGATCGTGGACGACGGGAAGCGAAGGGTTGCGATCGTTTTACCCTTGAATTCGTTGACGTTCGAAATTTTGGTGCCGGGCTTGCCAACGGCCCACATCGCGACCCCGCCGACGATTTTTGCGATGTTGACGAGTTTTGCGCCTTCATTATTTGCGTTGACGCTCATGCCCGCGCCGGTCACCGCGAATTGCGCGCGTCCGGCGAGCACCACAGGCACCGCTAATGCAATACCTCCAGCCGACGAGATCGAAACGTCGAGGCCGTGCTTTTTGAAGAATCCACCGTGTTTGCCCGCGTAGAGCGAGACATACATGCCGAGATGGATCGCCTCGCTGATCTGGACGGATTTCAGTTCCTGCGCCCACGCGGCACCGCCGAGCTTGCCCATGGTGAGCGCCGCACCGGCGGCACTTGCGCCCAAAACGACCGAACGGCGTGAAATTGCGAGCGCCGGCATTGCAACTGATTTTCGTGGATTTTTCATTGGGTTCCCCTGTCTTAAAGACGAAGGCTAGTGAGCCCGGGGCGTTCTTAAAAGCTAAAAAACTGTCACCCCATCGTGCCGAAAAAGCAACACCCTGCGGTGCGCCTTTACCGCCTTTTGCGTTTCCGCTTTTGCGCAGCCGTGAGCGCGTTGATCTCTTCGGCGATCATACGGAGGAACTCGCGGCCCGCGTGCGGCAGCGGCCGGTCACGATGCACGCTGATGCTGGAGCGCGCGCGTGCAAAATCTTCGTCGCTCACCGGAACGATGCGCAGCACGCCCAACTCATATTCGCGCAACACGGTGAGCGCCGGCATGAAGGCGAGCGCTTCGCCGGTTGCCGCCATGGTTTTGGTGAGTTCAAGCGAATTCGTCGTGACCACGACTTTAGGCGGCGGTTTGAACTTGCGGGTCGCGCGCTCGAAGACCTGACGCAGCCCGAAACTATGATCGGGCAAGGCCAACGGCTCCTGGCAGATTTCCGCCAAACTCAATTTGTGCCGGTTCGCGTATTTGTGCCGCGGCGACACCAGGCACGAAATCGGTTCGACATATTCCGCGATGATTTCAATTTCGGGCCGTGGCGTTGCGTTGAAAGTAATGCCGATATCAGTGACGTCGTCGAGCAAAGCCTCCACGATCCGGTCGGTCGAGGTTGTCACAATGCTGAATTCCACGCCGGGAAATTTCTGGTGAAACCGCGCAAGCACCGCCGGCAACACGCCCGCGACGACCCCTTCCATCGCCCACACGGTCACCTGCCCGCGCCTTAACCCGCGCAGATCGTCGATCTCGGAGCGCGCGCGATCGATATCGCGGAACATGCGGGTCGTTTGCCGCATCAGAATATCGCCGGCGGAGGTGAGTTGGACGCCGACCTTGGAGCGCTCGAAGAGCACCGCGTCGAGCTCCTGCTCCAGCATCGAGATCTGGCGGCTTACGGCCGACGGCGCGACATGCAACCGGTCCGCGGCCCGGCGGATCGAGCCGAGCTTTGCGACTTCGTGGAAATAACGCAGGGTCTGGAAACGCATGACGGTACTGCCGTCATACTAGCCGCCTTTTATCGCCGCGCGTAGCGGAGAAATGGTCACGCGACGTTACGTTTTTCTTTCGCAAACGGGCTCAAGCCCAGCCATTGATGCATCGAACCCGCGATTTCCTTGTCGCCGGTCAATGTAATCTTGCCGGATTCGATCTCGGCTTTCAGTGTGGACAATCCCATCCACACGGCGGTCATGCTGCGCAACGATGCGCTGACGTAAAGATCGACCTCGTGGCCCGGGTCGATCGAGCAAAGATCAACCTCGCCGCGCTCGATCAAAAGCCACCAGAGCTTGCGCGAGTTCAAGTCATTGTAAATAAAATGCACGTTGCAGCGACGCGGCGGCATGGGTGCCGGCGTCAGATTGCGGCGCATGTCCCACATTAAGAGTGTCGGATCGAGATTTTTCAGCGACAGGTTCGATTCGATCCAGCGCTGGCCCCAGGCGCCCATCGCCATCACGACTTCGCGCAGTTCCTCGCCCGCGGGCGTTAATTTGTACTCGACGACGCCTGCCTGATCGGTCGGGTGTTCAGCGATTACGCCCGCCTCTTTCAATTCCTTGAGGCGCTTCGACAACAGCGTCGGCGACATCCGTGGCACCCCGCGCCGCAGGTCGTTGAACCGCGTCGAACCCGAGATCAATTCGCGCAGCACCAGCATGGTCCAGCGCGAGCAGACGATTTCGGCCGCCATCGCCACCGGGCAAAATTGCCCGTAGCTATTGAGTTCGACTTTCTCGACCAAAGTCAGCTCCCCGCGAGTGCATAAAAAGCGCGAAAACGAAGGGTAGTACAGATTCAGTAGCGAAAAAACCATCGTCTGTCATTCACCCAAGAGAAAAACTACGCTTTTACAGTACGTTAGGCCACGTGCCCGAGAGATTGGAACGAGAACGCTACAGTTCTTAAACTAGAGGACGACCGGCTCGTTCGGCAAAAACCTACGCAACGTGAACCCCACGACGCGAAGGATTTTTTGCCATGAGCACGATCAAAGCGATCAAGACGCAGCCGACCGAACAACGCACGCTGCTTGAAATTGCGAGCGAGCTCGGAGCGGTGTTCGCACAACGCGCCAAGGATACCACCGACGAAGACGCGTTCGTCGCCGACAATTTTGCTGAGCTGAAGGCAAACGGCCTCGTCGAAGCGGGCGTTCCGGCCGAACTCGGCGGCGGCGGCGCGTCCGTCGATGAGCTTTCAACCGTACTTCGCACGCTTGCCTATCATTGCGGTTCGACTGCACTCGCATTTGCGATGCATACGCATCAGGTCGCAATCCCGGCGTGGCGCTGGACGCATCAAAAAGCGGCAGCACCGGTACTGGAGCCGTTGCTCAAGCGCATCGCGAACGAGCGCATCATTCTGCTCTCGAGTGGCGGTTCGGATTGGATCGCGGGCTCGGGCAAAGCGGAGCGCGTTGAAGGCGGCTATCGTATCACGGCGCGCAAGATTTTTTCCTCCGGAGCACCAGCCGGCGACCTCTTAATGACCAGTGCGATTCTGGAATGCGAAAACGATGACGAAATGCCAACGGTGCTGCACTTCGGCATCCCGATGAACTCGCCGCACGTCAAAGTGCTCGATACCTGGCGCACGCTCGGCATGCGCGGCACCGGCTCGCATGACGTCCTGATCGACGGCCATGTGGTACCCGAAGCCGCAGTGCCCGCGCGCCGCAAATCCGGCGAATGGCATCCGCTCTTTCACATCATCGGCACCATCGCCTTCCCGCTGATCTATTCGGTTTATGTCGGCATCGCCGAAAGCGCGCGCGATATTGCGATCAATCTCGCCAAGACGACCAAGCAACCGACGCACCACACCGTGGTGCTTGCCGGCCAGATGGAAACCGAGCTTGCCGCCGCGCGCCTTGCGCTGGAATCGATGCTTGCGGCGGTCCGACTCAACACACCGTCAGCGACCACGATCAATCAGGTGATGATCGGCAGGCAGCTCGTCGAGCGTCACGCAATCGCGGCAGTCGAAGCTGCGATGCAGGTTGCCGGAGGCCGCGGCTTTTACCGTGCGTCGGGATTGGAACAGCGTTTCCGCGACATCCAGGCGGCACGCTACCACCCGCTTCAGAATGGGCCGCAGGCTGAATACGCAGGCGCAATGGCACTCGGACTTCCGGTCGACCAGATTTTCTGAGCGGCAAAACTACCGCTCGTATTTTTCACCCCGGGGTTTCTCTAGCCAAGTATTTCCAGCGCGGCGCAATCCTCACACGGCGCCGCGCTGGGAGATTACCGAGCGGTATTAAGATATTCCAGGCTGGTACAGTTTCGTGACTAGGCGGTTCTGCCGTCACTGGGTAGATCAGCCTCAACAAACCGACAGTGAACAGATCAAACGCGTGCGCGGGCGTTTCCGGCACGAGCAGTTTTGAGGATACCAAGATGAGCGGGCGCGAACTAGAAGCTGATTATGTGGTGATCGGCGCCGGCGCGGTCGGCATGGCTTTCGCCGATACGATGCTGGACTACGGCGACGCCAGTATGATTCTGATCGATCGCCGGCATAAGCCGGGCGGCCTGTGGAACGACGCCTATTCCTTCGTCCGCCTGCACGGGCCGTCGGCCTATTACGGTGTGAACTCGGAAGCGCTCGGTTCGGACCGCATCGAAGAAACCGGCCTCAATAAAGGTCTCTACGAACTTGCGAGCGGTCCGGAGCTTGCGGCCTATTACGACCGCGTCATGCGTCAACGGCTCCTGCCCAGCGGCCGCGTCACGTACCTTCCCCTGAGCGAATACAAAGACGGCGTTGTCACTTCGCTGGTAAACGGCGAAAAGATCCGCGTCCGCGCGAAACGCAAGCTCATCGATGCGACCTATGCCGATACGCGCCAGCCATCGACGCATGCACCGAACTTTTCGGTCGCCGAAGTCGCGCGCATGATCACGCCGAATGCACTTCCGGAAAACGTCGAACCCGGCGCGAATTACGCCGTGATCGGCGCCGGTAAAACTTCAATGGACACCGTTGCCTGGCTGCTCGGTCAGGGCGTGGTCCCTGAAAAAATTACCTGGGTTCGCCCCCGCGATATGTGGGTGCTCAACCGCAAAAATGTGCAGCCGAAATACGATTTCTTCCAGCAGATTTTCACTGCGCGTGCGATGGAAATGGAAGCGGCGCGGGACTGCACCTCGCTCGACGATCTGTTCTTTCGCCTGGAAGCGGCAGGCATCCTGCAACGCCTCGACCCTGACGTGACGCCCACGATGTTCCGTTGCTCGATCTGTTCAGAGGCGGAAGTCGAACAATTGCGGCGCGTGACGAACGTGATCCGCATGGGTCACATCAAATGGATCGGCCACGACCGTATGGTGATGGATAAGGGCACCATCTCGATGCCGGTGAACACGATTTACATCAATTGCAGCGCCGACGGCATTCCAGATCGCCCGTCGCAGCCTATCTTCCAGGAAGACAAAATCGTGCTGCAATATGTGCGGCGCTGCTCGCCAACCTTCAGCGGCGCTTTCGTCGCGCATCTTGAGGTTGTCCTTTCCGAAGACGCCGCGAAAAATGCGATGTGCACGCCGGTGCCGCCGCCGAAGACACCGCTCGACTGGATCAGAATGCAATTGCAGGAAGCTGGGAATCAATCGGCATGGTCGAAAATCCCTGCGCTGCAAAGTTGGCTGATGTCGTCCCGTCTTGAGCGCTTCTCGGCGCTGGTCGCGCGCGCCTATGACGAAAACAATAAAGACAATCTCGCAGCACTTGCGCGCTATCGCGCGGCGGCCAAGCCCGGCCTCGCCCGGCTCGCCGAATTGATGACAGATGAAACCCAGAGAAAGGCGGCTTGATGCGCGATCCAAACACTGATGCTAGCTCGTGGGAGAAACGCGCTCTTCCGCCTCCTCCATGGAGGCATGCGGCTTCAGGTGCGCGATAACGCGTTCCAGATCGCTGTTCGGAAACTTGGCGTTGCAGTAGAGGCAAAAGAAGTTCGTCTCTGTTCGCCGAGGAGGCGCTTTATCCTCTGCCCTGCCAAAGATTTTGCGAAGCCACTTCATGTTATCTACTAGTCGGTGGAACCGATAAAGTTCCGTGGAAAGAACGGGTGGGCTCTATTTTGTGGCCGGACCCTTTGCCGACCAACCCGATTTGCGCGAGAAAGGGACGTGAGCAGCCATTGGGGCAGCCGCTCATGCGGTCGGAGGGGAAACCAAGTGGGCGATGCTGACCGGAGCCACACGCGGCTCGACCTGTGGTTCGAGCGCGTGCTCGGCGACCGCGGTCCGCAGCATTTTGGCTCAGGCTGGATCTCCGGCCTGATCGGTCTCCTGCTTGGAGCAGGATCGTTCTTTGCCGTGCTCGTGTTCCATTTCCCCGAATGGCTGACCGCGAACACGTTACGCGATCAATATCCGATCGAGTTGATGCGTGGCATCCTCACACTTGCGATCATCGCCGCGTTCTTTTTCTCGGCGTTGAATCTTCTGTTAAGGCCAAACAAGCGTCTTGGCCTCGTCGGCCTCGCTTTATCATGCGGCGCGGTGATCCTTGGCGGCGCGGGCGTCGAGCTCGGACCTTTACGCCAGGCTCCGGTGCATCTCGGCATCGACTGGCTGGTGTTGAACCTGGTGCTGCTCAGCCTCGTGTTCGTGCCGCTCGAGCGCCTGTTCCCACTCAAGCCGGACCAGGGCACGTTCCGGCCCGGATGGACCACCGACGGCATTTACTTCGTCGTCAGCCACGTCGCAGTCGAGTTGCTGACGTTCTTCACGCTGTTGCCGGCGACGCTCGTCTCGCAAGCCTGGCAGGCGCAAGCGCTCAGCATGCAAGCGAAGAACTTGCCGATCGTGGTTCAGGTCGTACTCATTATGATTGTCGCCGACCTTACGCAATATTGGGTGCATCGAAGCTTTCACCGCATCCGCTGGGCGTGGCCGTTTCACGCGATCCACCATTCCACGCGCGATATGGATTGGCTCGCGGGCTCCAGGCTGCATGTCGTCGATACGATCGTAACGCGCGGACTGATCTTAGTCCCGCTATTCGTCATCGGCTTCGCCGAACAGGCACTTTATATATGGCTCGGCATCGTCGCCGCACAGGCGACCTTCATTCATGTAAACATGAACGTGCGGCTCAGGTGGATTGAGCAGTTGCTGGTGACGCCGCGCTTTCACCACTGGCACCACGCGGTAAAACCCATCGACAAGAATTTCGCCGTTCACTTCCCTTGGATCGACCGGCTGTTCGGCACCTACCATCTTCCTGCCGATGGTTCCTGGCCGCTCGAAGTTGGCATTAAAGGCGATCCGGTACCCGCCGAGTTCGGCTCCCAACTCACTTGGCCGTTCAAGCGTTAATTAGAAAAGATAAATCATGAGCCGCTCAATCGCAGATAGCGTCCGCATTCTTGCGTTCGATGTGTTCGGCACGGTTGTCGACTGGCACTAAGCATAGCAGCATCCTAGGACTGATGTCATTTTCTGGTTTTCATTTTTGAGTGCGGACCTTAAAATCCAGATCTTGGCCGGACACGCCGTGAGTTAAGGGTGGATATTTATGACTAAATCTGCGGAAGCGGACTACGGTTACACTATTGAAAGAAACTCGGATCATTACTCCGTTTCTTACAAGAGAGGCGTCTTTGGAGTCCCCTACTTTCTCCTTTTTCTCCTTTTTTCAATTGGTGTTTCGTTCTTTATCATACTTGGCATTCACGTAGTGCTTCAGCGGACGGCAGGTTTTTCAATGGAACTTTCTACCGCCCTAGTTCACTGGCTGTTACTTTCGCTCGGACTTTCGGTTGGCGCGGTAGTTCTAATCAATACTCGCCGCAAGCATCGAGCCGTTTTGATCTACCAAGATCGGGTGGTGGTCGATGGCATGAGCTTCGATCAACAACACATTCGCGAACTTTATGTGAAAGACCCCGGGTTGAAGCGGGTCACTCTCCAATTCGATAATAGGACTTCTGCTGGAAGCATGCTCGGCGCTTCAGGAGTTTTTGGCGTTGCAGGCGTTGCAGCCGCTGGCGTTGGCGTTATTGCGCAAACAGCAGGCAACCTCGGCACTGCACTTGGCGGTGCCATCGTCGGTATAGAGAATAGCCAGAAGAAGAAGTCTGGTTGGTCAATTTTTTTCGATTACGGACAGAGGCCGGTGCGAGTAGCAAAAGGGCTAGATGAGAAGCGCGCAAAAGCGATGGCGCAGGATCTGCACCGACTTATCTTTGTTGAATTTTAGATATGTCAAAAGTCCAAAATACAACGTCTCTTCAGGTCGGAGGAATTACATATTGTCTAGAGCCCTAGGCTCGATCTCCCGCGACATAGAGCACGTCGCTTCAGTCAACCAACTTATTAGCTATGTATGAAAGCCAGTACGTCGGGGGATTAATTGTGAAAGACGCAAAAGAAAGGAGCGCTGGAGCTGCGTTGCTTTGTGTCATTCTACTTGGGCTAATTAAACTGTGGTCGCTAACCGAGGAACCACGCCTATTAAGATCGTTCCTACCGTTTTCTTTGTATTGGCGCGCATCGCAAAAGTACGGATTTTCAACACGTGCTCGCTGAGATCCTAGATGGCTAGGCCGACGACCGATTACGTGGTCCGCAGAGCGCGGGCTGCAACATATCCATAGGTCACGTGCTCGTGAATGAGTTGAATCCTCACAAATCCCGCGGATTAGATGCCGTCGCAACGATCGGGTCAGGTCTGAAGCGCCCCGAATGCGTGGTGGCGCATCAGTCCGGCTTGATTTTCGTGCCAAGCTGGGAAGGCACGGGCGGCATTTCCATTGTGAAGGCGGGCGCCCCTTCCATTGAGATCCGCGGCGTTCTCCCGTCAGGTGCTGATTTGAAGCCGAACGGCATCGCGCTTGAACCTGGCGGCAGTTTTCTGACTGCGCATTTGGGACTGGAGCACGGCGGCATCTATCGGCTCCACAGCAATGGGAGCGTCGAGCCGGTGGTGACTGAATTAGACGGGCGCGATATCCCACCGACCAACTTCGTCACGTTGGATCGCAGAGGCAGAATATGGTTGTCGGTTTCGACAACCGTCGCCCCGAGATGGAATGACTATCGCTCAGACGCGAAAAGCGGCTTTATCGCCGTACTCGACCGTCATGGCGCACGTATCGTGGCCGACGGCCTGGCCTACGCGAACGAATTCGCCCTGAGCAAGGACGAGAGATACCTCTATGTGAACGAAACCTTCGGTCGACGCACTTCACGCTTTACAATCGGAGTGACCGGGAGTCTTTCGGAAAGAACGATTATGGCCGAATACGGCAGTGGGATATTTCCAGACGGAATTGCTCTCGATGGAGAAGCGGGCTTTTGGATTACGAGCCCGGTCTCAAACTACGTGCTGCACGTCGATTGTCGCGGACGGCAGTCGATAGCCCTCCACGAGTTTATCCCGGGGCATATCGATCAAGCCGAAGAATCCTTTCGTAACGCCAAGTTCAGCCGCGCACATTTCGAAACAACGCCGGCGAAAACGCTCCGAAACATCTCTAGTCTTGCGTTCGGCGGATCGGACTTGCGCACCGCCTACTTGGGAAGTTTGTTGGGCGACAGAATTCCCTGCTTCAAGACGGACACCCCTGGACTTCGGATGCCACATTTCGATTATTCGCTTGGAAATTTAGAAGAATTGGTGAGAACTGCATGAGCAAGAACGTGACATTTCGAATTGCTGTGTTGCCAGGCGACGGCATCGGTTGCGAGGTCATACCGCCTTGTCTCGCGCTGTTGGACACTATCGCCCGGCAATCGGGAGAGTTCTCCTTCGACTTCGAAGAACATCAGGCCGGCGCGTTCGTCTACAAAGAAACCGGCTCCGCCCTGCCCGCTTCTGCGCTTGCCGCGGCACGCAATGCCGACGCCATCCTGCTCGGCGCCATGGGGTGGCCGGACATCCGGTACCCGGATGGAACGGAAATCGCGCCGCAGCTCGACCTTCGCTTTGAACTTGGACTTTATGCCGGCGTGAGACCGGTACGGACCTTCCCCAATGTACGCCGGGTCCTGGCCGATGATCGTGCTGCGAATCTCGACTTCGTCATCATTCGCGAGTCGACCGAGGGGCTTTTCGCGTCGCGCGGGAAAGGCGTCGTTCGTGACGACCGAGAAGCATCCGACACGATGGTGATCACCCGCGCCGTCTGCGAACCGCTATTCGACACGGCATTCGCAATGGCAAGGGCGAGAAAACGACGCGGGTCACGAGGCATCGTTACCTGTGTCGACAAGGCGAATGTATTCACGTCTTTTGCTTTCTTTCGCAAAATATTTCTGGAGCGCGCCGCGCTGAACCCGGATATTGAAGCTCGCTGCGCCTATGTTGACGCCGTCGCGCTGTATCTCGTGACCAAGCCGTGGGAATTCGACGTTCTCGTCACCGAGAACATGTTCGGAGATATTCTTTCCGACCTGGGCGCCGGCTTGATGGGTGGAATGGGCTTTGCGCCGTCTGCCGACATCGGCGACAAATACGCTGTGTTTCAGCCCTGCCATGGCACTGCACCAGACATAACGGGCACAGGCAGGGCAAATCCAATCGCCACCTTTTTGTCTGCTGCAATGATGCTTGACTGGCTCGGCCAGAAGCACGACCTCGGCGCAATGAATCACGCAGCCAACCGGATTCGGAGACGCGATCGACAGCGCCTTTGCTTCCGGCCTGAAGCCCTTCGAGATCGGGGGAACGGCGACAACGAAAGAGGTGACCGACACAGTGCTTGGCGCACTCCAAACCGACGCCGTCCGCGGTTGATATGGAGCGCATCAAGCTAGCGGTTTCGGGAACCGGCTACTTCAGTCGCTTTCATTATCGCGCATGGAAGCGAATTCCAGAGATCGATCTCGTTGCGGTCTGCAATAGATCTTCCGACCGCGCGCAGGAATTTGCTACCGAGTTCGAAATTCCTGAAGTATTTTCCGATATCGAGACGATGTTGGCTGCTACAAAGGTACACTTGGTTGATATCGTCACGCCGCCAGAAACGCACCTCGCCTCCATCGCCGCAGCCGCTAAGGCCGGCGTCAATGTCATCTGCCAAAAGCCGTTCTGCAGCAATCTGGCGGAAGCGGAAGAAGCGATTGCCATGGCCGCAGATGTCGGCATAAAGGTCGTGGTGCACGAAAATTTTCGCTTTCAGCCTTGGTATCAGGTGATCAAGGAGTTGCTAAAATCGGATGCCCTTGGTCAGGTCTATCAGGCCGAGTTCCGCTTGCGTCCGGGCGATGGTCAAGGCGATGCCGCTTATCTTGATCGTCAGCCCTATTTCCAGCGTATGCCGAGATTTTTGATTCACGAGACCGGCATTCACCTGATTGACGTTTTTCGCTATCTGTTCGGCGAAATCGACTCGGTGATCGCGGCCTTGCGCAAGCTTAACCTCACCATCGCCGGAGAGGATGCCGGCACCGCTATTTTCGACATGAAATCTGGAGTGCGCTGTGTTTTCGACGGCAATCGACTTGCCGATCATGCCGCGCAAAATCGGCGGCTGACGATGGGGGAGTTGCTCATCGAAGGGTCAAAGGGTTCGCTGCGCCTCGATGGAGATGGCAACATCTGGATTCGCCGATTTCTTGCCAATGAGGAGAGCAAACATAAGTATGAGTGGGGCAACATCGATTTCGGTGGAGACTGCGTATTTCGTTTTCAGCGCCACGTCGTAAATCATCTACTGCGCGGAGATGTCCTCTACAATTCCGCAGCAGACTATTTGACCAACATTCGCGTTGAAGAAGCAGTTTATGCGTCGAGCAAACGAGGCTGTCGTATCTCACTTTAATTTCGACCTGTCGCTCGCCGTGAAGGCTAAGACGATGGAAACCCGCTCAGCGCCCAACTAATAATCAAGAGGAAAAGCGGGACGCCAAGCGCTCTCGCACTCGCCCGAATAGCGCAACTCGTGGCCGAACTTATCGATTGTCTGTCTGATCCTCGACAATTAAGGTGTTACGCCGAGTTCGCGTAAATATACTTGGGCGCCATGAATTCCGAGATCGGATGCTCGTTTGAAGTCGGCGATCGCGCGAACTTTGTCGCCTAATTCTAAATAGGCCTTCGCCCGATTGTAAATAGCAAACGCATCCTCGGGATTAAGCCTAATTGCTTCGTCGTAAACAGAGATGACGCGATGAGTAAAAGCATGATCACTTTGCGCTTCGGCCCGCGGCCCCACGCCGCACAGCAACACGGCAGAGGCAGTAAAAACAGCCAAGAATGCCGGATATTTCATCTGCCCGCGTGACATGAAAACCGCACCTAATCCTTTCTCGGTTAGTGTCCTAACCTGCTCCTAGTCAAACAGAGTTGGCGCATCTTTGGTAGGAGCCATAATCTTCGACCTGCTCGCCGGCGTAAAGCCAAACTCCTACGCGATCCGCATCATCAACTCGGCCTGTCGGTCCGCGATAGCGAGACAGGGAGACTGCTGCGGGTAGCCGAACGGCGATTTTACCATCGAGCCGTACTTTTCTATTTGCTCTATCGCTTCGATCCAAAGAAAGAAAAATCATGAGCCGCTCAATCGCAGACAATGTCCGCGTTCTTGCGTTCGATGTGTTTGGCACGGTCGTCGACTGGCACGGGGGCATTATGCGCGAAGTTCGCGCGATGAAGCTTGACGTCGATCCCGACAAATTCGCGCTGGCGTGGCGCGCCGGATATATGCCGGCGATGCAGAAAGTGATGTCCGGTGAACTCGGTTGGACCTTGATCGACGAACTTCACCGGATGATCCTCGATGACGTGCTCACCAAGTTCGGGGGGACGCATCTCAGCGAAGAAGAAAAGCGCCACTTGAACAAAGCCTGGCATCGTCTGGATGCGTGGCCGGACAGTGTGGCGGGGCTTATGAGGCTGAAGTCGCGCTACACGATCTGCACGTTGTCTAACGGCAATATCGGATTGCTCACCAACATGGCCAAACGCGCCGGGCTGCCATGGGACTGCATCCTTTCGGCGGAAGTTTTTCGCGCGTACAAGCCGGATCCGGCAACCTATCTAGGGGTTGCCCGTGTCTTCGATGTTGCTCCGAACGAGGTCATGCTGGTGGCCGCGCATCAGGATGATCTCGCTCATGCCCGCGCGGCCGGGCTCGTAACCGCTTACATCGAAAGACCGCTGGAATTCGGCCCTTCAAATCCGAAGGACGTGTCCGCTGATCCGCAGAACACATTTCATGCGAAGAATCTGATCGCGCTTGCCGATCTTCTTGGTTGTTGAGCGAGCGCTCGGGTCGGAGCATATCTTGATCTGCAAAGATACGGATTGATCGCAAAGATACGGAAACGGCCAGCTAAGGCATTCCTAGGTAACGCGGCAGCCAGAGCGTCAAACTCGGGAAGATCATCAGGATCGCCAGCCGGATTAAATCCACCCATAGGAACGATGAAACACCACGGTAGATCGTCGTCAGCGGAATATGGTTCGCCATAGAATGCAGCACGAAGACGTTAAGCCCTATCGGGGGCGCTATCAGTCCGATCTCGACCGTAACGACTAGAATAATACCCCACCAGATCGGATCGTAGCCAAGCTGAACGAGCATCGGAAATGTGAAAGGCAACGTTATCAGAATCGCAGCGACTTCATCAAAAATGCACCCGAGTATGATGTACATCACAACCAGCAGCGTGATGATCGCAAATCCGGGAAGCTGGTAGAAGTTGATGAATTCCACCAATGCGTCGGGCAACCTGGTTGCTGAGACGAAGTAACTGAAGATCGAGGCCCCGAAAACGATCACGTAGATCATCGCAGAGTTTCCGGCCGTGTCAGTCAAGGCTTCGACAAAAGCAGCTTTGGTAAGCTTCTTGCGAAACACCATAAAACTAAAAGCAAAAGCGACTCCGAACGCGGCAGCCTCGTTCACCGTGAAAATGCCGCCATAGATGCCGCCGATAATACCTGACAATAGCGTGATCGCGCCCCAAGCATCACGCATTGCAGCAAGCTTTTCCCGCCATGTCGCGCGCGGGCCTGCCGGAGCAAGTTCCGGCCTCAGGCGCACCGATATCTGGATCGCGATAATATAAAAAACCACCGCAATGATCGCTGGAACTACTGCCGCTACGAACAGCGTGATGACGAACTGTTCTGTCAGATAAGCGTAAATCACCATAATAACGGACGGCGGTATCAATACACCCAACGTTCCACCAGAAGCGATGCTCCCGGCCGCGAAGCCGGGCTCGTAACCGCGCTTGAGCATTTCCGGCAGCGCTACCCGAGTCATGGTTGCAGTCGTCGCGATCGATGAACCACAAACCGCGCCGAAGCCGGCGCAACCCATAATCGTCGCGAGCGACAAGCCCCCTCGCCTGTGGCCAATCAATGTCTGAGCGAGCTTATAAATATCCGATGATAAGCCGCTCGTGGAGGCGAAGTTACCCATGAGCAAGAACAGCGGAATAACCATCAGATCGGTCGATGAGAGTGTCGCGACCGGCTCGGAAGCGAGCAGCGAAAACGCAGGCCCCCAGCCAACCAGCATCGCAAAGCCGACCATGCCGGCGATAGCCATGGCAATACCGATCGGCACATGAAGGCCGATCAGCACGAACATGCCGAGCAGGCCGAGACCGACTAAAGCAAACGAATTCATTTGCCGGACTTCGTGCTCAGGATTTTAAGAACGACGAACACCTGCGCGGCCACAGAGAGAGCCAGCAAGCCCGCGACCGCGGCCCAGTAGCCCGCCGTCTTCGCATGCAAAATCGGCGTACTCTCGCCAGAGGCAAATAACTGCGCGGCGTGGCGATAGAACTGCCACGTCATCAAGGCAAAAAACACAAGACAAACGACCGCGGCGAAGAAATCAAGAACCCGCCCGCCGCGCTTTCCGATCAGACTACCGAATGCCTTGATGGAAATATGGCTCTTCGAAATCAACGATAACGGAAAGAACGCCGCAACGGAAACAGCCGCGAACAGCCCCGCGATATCCCACAATCCGGTTATCGGAGCGCGAAAGAAAAAGCGAAGCAGGACATCGACGACGATCGCGAGAGCGACCGCCGTCAGTCCAAACAAACCTCCAAAGGCCAGTATCGTGGCTCCAAGACGCATAAGCAGAATTTACTTACCAGCGCGGATTGCCGCGAGCTCGGTTTGCAATGCCGCCAGCAGATCCTTGTTCTTCGGATCTTTGGCAAGCCATGCATCGATCACCGGCTTAACCGCGGCATCGAACTCTGCCGTTTGCTGCTCAGTGAGGTCGAGCATGACGTGACCTTTTTCCGTTTTCACGCGGGTACGCCATTGCTCGGTAATTGAGTCATGCAGCGCGCCTACATCGCGCGACAGCTTCTCATAAGCGAGCTTGTCGAGCGCACCCTTCGCAGCCTGTGGTAGCGAGTCGTATTTTACCTTGGTCATCGCGACCAGCATCGGCGCCTGACCCATACGCACTGCTACATGCATGGGAGCGACGTCGGTCAGACGGAAAGCTGCATAAGTATTCCAGTCTTGCACCGTGCCATCGACCACCCCGCGTGAAACGCTTTCGGCAGCAGAATTCACCGGCAGGCCGACCGGGACCGCACCCAGTGCTTTTACAGTGTCGCCAGCAACTGAGCCGGACACGCGCAGCTTCAAACCACGCAGTTCCGCAAGCGATTTCACCCGGCTCTTGGTATGAATGAGATTCGGATAGGTTGTCGCGAGCTGAATAACGTGAAGACCTTCGTATCCACGCAACATGCCTTTCTTATACATGCGCCACATCGCTACGCTCGCTTCAGTCGCGTTGCGAAAGAGGCCCGGCATTTCGAACAGCTCGTTGTCTGGAAAGCGGCCGGGCGTGTAGGACGGAATGATGTAGGCAATGTCGAGCACACCATCCAAAACATACTTTAGTTGCGCGTTCGGATCTTTGCCCAGCGTGCCGCCGGGATACATGTCTACGCGCACAGCGCCGTTCGACTCTTTGCTCAATGCCTTGCCGAAGGGCTCCATGGAACGGACGTAGGTCGGCTCCGTCGGCGGGCCCATCCAGCCATACTTCAAGACAACAATGTCTGCTTGCGCAGAGGTCACCGCCAGCGCCGCTACGCAAACCGCAACAGCGACCGATTTAAAGCCAGTCATTGTACTCCTCCCATATTTTCTGCGACCTTGTTGCAATTCATTCGGGGCGCGAAGCAAGAAATTGACACCCTTCAGGGCTACCAGATCTCAATCAGAATACCGCGCTGCCGCGCGGTATCGGTCCGTGCATCGACAACTTCGTCCGACATGGTTCTACGTATGGCGCGGTTTCTGAACCAGGTGAACAACTGCTCGTGCAGTTCGGCGCGGACTTCGGCGAGTTGCGACGCAGCACCGAGGTCGTTCAATTCCTTAGGATCATTCTCGAGATCGAATAGCTGCGGCCGGAAGCCCTCGAAGAAGATATACTTCCATTTATCAGTCCGCAGCATGTAAGACTTCGCTTCCGAGGGGCCGAGGCCGAGTTCTCGCCGGGCGCGCATGAAGCCGTAGTCATGCTCCGAAATCGCGGCGTTGCGCCATTGTGTTTCTTTTCCATGCAGGAGAGGAAGCAGCGACCGGCCCTCAAGCCTGTGCGGCACAGGCGGCAGGCCAAGCGCGTCAAGAAATGTCGGGAGCAAATCGATCGCTTCGGCAAAGCGCGATTCGGTCATGCCTCTCGTCGTGTCGGCTTGCTTCCGCGGGTCGTAAACGATCAACGGAATACGGACGGATTCCTCATGAAACAGCTCCTTTTCGCCAAGCCAATGATCGCCAAGATAGCTGCCGTGATCACTCGTGACGACGACAAGGGTTTCATCGGCAATCCCGCGATCTTCAAGAAACTTAAGAAGTCGCGCGAGATGATCATCGGCTTGCTTGATCAATCCCATGTAGGTCGGGATGACGTGACACCTCTTTTCTTCTTCGCGAAATGAAATGCTGTCGTCGTGCGTCAAAAACGCTTTCACAACTGGGTGCATATCAGAAAGTTCGACGTCGGAGCGATTTGCCGGAATGACGTCTTTAGACGAGTAGATCTTGTGATATGGCGTCGGCGCCATATAGGGCCAGTGCGGCTTCATATAACTAAGGTGTAAACACCATGGCTGATCGCCGGCATCGGAGATGAATTCCATCGCGCGATTGGTGAAGTATGCAGTTTCGGAGTGCTCCTCCTTCACCCGCGCAGGCAGATGCGCATTGCGCATATACCAGCCGCTCAATATTTCTCCGTTTGGTCCTTCGGCAGCGTTTGCGTACTCGTGCCACGGATTCTCGCCCTCATAGCCGTTGGCACGAAGATATTCATTGTATTTGAAATCGAGCTCGGCCGCTTGGTCGGGATGCAACTGATCGTCGCGGTCCCAATCCTCGAAACCACCGTCCGCAAGTGATTTCCCACGCGTATTGTCTGCATCCAGGCCCACCCGGCGCATGCCTTCCATATCCGGCACGAAGTGCGTTTCGCCCACGGCGGCGACGCGGTAGCCATGCGGTGTCAGGTAGTCGCCGATGGTCAATTCGCTCAAGGGAAGCGGAACGTTGTTCCATGTCGCGCCGTGGCTGGTGACATATCGTCCCGTGTAGAAGGACATGCGCGACGGACCGCATACCGGTGACTGGCAGTAGGCGCGATCGAACTTCACGCCTTTGTGCGCCAAAGCGTCCATTGCAGGCGTGCTGATCGTGGGATGGCCATAACAGCCGAGATAGTCAGCGCGAAGCTGATCATACATCACAAACAGTATGTTCTTTATCTTACTCATCTCGTCCTCATATTGCTGCCACGATCAGGCCCGTCAACATCAGCGTGACGAATACCAGACGCTCATAGGCATTCGAAAGCTTCCAGCGAAACCAACGCTCTCCGAGCCACAAACCGGCGCAAAACGGCAGAACAAGCAGCGCCGAAAGAACCAGCGTCTGGTGACTGAGGTAATTCGCAAAGGCAAGAACGCAGATTGCTCCAGCTTCCAGCCCGCCGACCGCGACGACGATATTTGCCTTCTTTCGTTCCGCGTTGCCTTCTCTAGCTGCAAGATAAGTGACGACCGGCGGGCCGCCCATTCCCGTTGAACCCATCACCACCCCACCGATGGCACTGGCGAAGGCAATGCTCAATCGATCTGCGATCTTGTTATGCGGCTCGAATCTTATTCTCCGAAACAGCAGCATGGTGGCAGCTATAGCGAAGACAAGGACCGCGATAACGCGACGCATAATCTCGGAGTCGATGAAATTCAGAAGCCAGACACCGGGCAAGATAAACAGAAAGCCGACTGCTCCCATAAAGCCAACAAGGCCGAACTCCACGGCGTTTTTATAGTGCGAGAAAAGGAGAATCGAACCGATTAGGCCTAGCAGAATGGTGAGCGGAACCGCCACCTGCGGTCCTACAAGAACCGACAGTATTGGCGCCATTACCAGCGCGGAGCCAAAACCCGTTGCGCCGCGCAAAATGCCTGCGGCAAACGCCGTTGCAATGCATCCAGCCATGATGACCGGGTCGATAGGGACTGTGAACACTTTGCCTCCCACTACAAGGAAGGCGATCTAGACGGTCCAAAATTGCGGAAGAAGCAATAACTTGACGCTCTAGCCAATATCTTCGGCAAACCGATCGAGACGTTTCATACTCTTTATAATTATGCGCTCTCGCTCGACCAGAACGATCTTTTCCTTTTTCAGATTCGAGAGACCTGCGGCCACCCATTGACGGGTTGCGCCGATCATTTTTGCGAGCTCCTCTTGCGTATAACGATGAGCGATCACGGCCTTGTCGCCATCGATCTCGCCGCCTTCATGTGCGAGCAATAAAAGTAGCTTGGCAACCAATGTCTTCACGGGCCTCGTCGCCAGCAATTGCAGCATTTCAGAGAAGCATTTTGCCTTGAAAACGAGTGCTTCGATGATGTTCAACGCGAATTGCGGGTATCGCGTAATCAGACTTTGAAGGGCGCTGCTGTCCAGAAACAGAACTTCGCAATCAGTCGCTGCGGTTCCCGACCAGATATGAGCGCTGCGGCCGAAGATTTCCGGGCCGCCTACGAAATGCCCTTTAGTCCAGTATGCGAGGGTGATCTCGCGGCCAGATGGAGCCAGATAAAACGTGCGCACCTCTCCGCTCTGGATAAGGAAGATGCCAGCGTGCTGTTTGCCTTGGACGAAAACTTCCTGACCTTCTTTATATAATTGTCTGGTACCGACCGCACGAATTGCCTCGACAACATCGGGGGGTAAGTTCTCCAGCAAGTTAGTCTTTTTAGGCTGGATCGCCGTTTTGGCGATATAGACCGCTTTGTCCATTTGTCTCTACAGCCCTAGCATTCCTCTTCCCTACGTTAGCGGACGCTCGGACACAGCCAAATAGCTATCCGGAGCCCCCACTGAGGCCACTCAAGAATTGGGGCCTTCAATGTTGTTTTGTTGCTGTGCAACGAGCGCATATAATGGCCGTTTCTAACGTTTCCAGACCCAACTCTCGCCAGTTAGCTGACGCGGCACGGGACTCGTAAGAAACCTCGAAAGCGGACGCGCCCGCCGCCAGTCGGTGTCGCGGTCAGCGTGTATTTCGGAAACCGAGCAAGGAAGCGCGAAATGGCAATCGCTCCCTCGAGCCGAGCCAGGTTCATGCCGACGCACTGATGAATGCCGGATGCGAAAGCGAGATGCCGGTTCGGCATACGGCCGATATCAAATTTCTGGGGGTCTCGAAATTCATGCGGATCCCTATTCGCTGCGCCGATACAGATGGTGATCTTCGTATTTTCCGGCATAGCGACGCCCCCGACTTCGACCGGCTTCACGGTGATACGATTGCCGAGCTGGTTCGAGCTCTCGTAGCGCAATACTTCTTCGATCGCCGCCTTGATCAGGTCCGGGTTCTCGAGAAGCCGTTTCTTCTGATCGGGAAAGCGATCGAGCGCAACCAACCCGTTCCCGATGAGATTGGTCGTGGTTTCGTGACCTGCATTTAACAAGAAGATGCAGTTATGCAGAAGCTCTTTTGAGGTCAGCTTCTCGCCGTTGACGTCGCCGTGAATGAGTTTCGTCAATACATCCTTGTCCGGATTGCCGGGTTCCTTGCGACGGTTTTCAACCAGCTCTTCAAGATAGCCAAGGAATTCCGTGACTGCGCGATTACCGCGATCCAACGCGGCCGACGGGACAACAGGCTCCAACGCGCCAAGAATCGCAAGCGACCATTCGCGCAGCGGCCCGCGCTCCTCACGCGGGATGGCAAGTAAATTACCGATGATTTCGACTGGAATGGCACTCGCGAAATCTTCGATCAGATCGACATCGCCCTTTTCAGCCATCGCATTGATCAGCTCGTCAACCAGCACAATGAGGCCGGATTCGAGTTCGGCAATCGCACGCGCCGTGAGCGCGCCGAAAATGAGGCGCCGCACGCGCGTATGCAGCGGCGGATCGTTGAATACGAGACTGGTCGTGTGATGCTCGTATAGCGGCGAGTCGCCGTATTTCGGCTTGAACTCGATTTTCTTGTCGGAGCTACACGCGTCGGTATTCTTGTAGACCGCCAAAATATCGCGGTAGCGCGTCAGGAAATACGAACCGTCAGGCATCCGCTTGACCGGCTCGTGCGCTTGCAGAGCGGCGTAATAGGGATAGGGGTCGGCGTAAAAATCGGCAGGCAGCTTGCTGATGTCGAAATTCGCTGCAAGCGCTTCAGGAGCCAAAGACAAAGCGTACTCTCCTGTCTGTTCCCGAGTTACCAACGGACCGGGTTACGCGCTGAGCGCCCGTTTCGCGAATTGCCAAACCGCTTCAGGCGCCTCAACATGCACGTTATGGCCCGCGCCATCGAACAAGTATGCATTTTCATCGATCGTCCGCATATCGTCGAGCGTCACCATAGGATCTTTCGACCCCGCAGCAACACGGATGGGCGGTTTAGCGCGAAGCAAGGCGTCGGGCACCGATTGATCGACTGAAGAGAACGTTCCGGGCTCTTGCGCAACTTTCCAGCCGGCTTCGGTCTGGACAATACCCGCTTTCACGTCGCGAGAAAGCGGATCAACCAATCCGAAGATCCCGGCCATTTTTAGATACCGCTCGACCGCCTCTTCGCGCGTCGCGAAAATCTTCACAGGCCGCGTGGCTAAATCGAGCGCCTTGCTCTTTTCGTCTTCGCTCCAGCGGATTTTCACGCCAAAGGCGAGCGATGCCTTTGGTTTTGAGCTGAATTCGCCGCTGCCAAGCAAGGCTGCGATTACGCCGCCGAAAGAGTGCCCCAGCACGAAAAGCTCTTTCGCGTTTTCGCTCGCTATGAGCGCACCCACATCGCTGGCGTGCTGCTCGAATGTATAAGGTCCTTGCTTGATCGAGCGGCCATGGCCGCGAAAATCCGGCGCAATCCAGCGGCCGTCCCATTCGCGATCGAGAATTTTTTCGAGCGGATGCCAGGCCGTAGCCGTAGCGCCAAGGCCGTGCAGGAGCACGAGTAACCGGTCGCCCGCGCCGCCTCGTTCCGCGAACAATAAACTCATAGCCCGAGATAAGCCTGGGTCACGCGAGGGTCGCTCGCTAGTGCTTTTGCCGGTCCGTCGAGAATGATCTTTCCGGTCTCCAGAACATAAGCGCGATCCGCGATCGCAAGTGCCGCCATTGCATTCTGCTCGACCAGCAGCACGGTGACGCCGCGCTTCGGCAGTGCTGACGATCGAATTCAGGATTTGCTCGACCAGAATCGGCGCGAGCCCCATCGACGGTTCGTCGAGCAGCAACAAGCTTCGGCTTCGTCATCAGGGCGCGTCCGATCGCAAGCATCTGCTGCTGGCCGCCCGACAAGCGACCCCGCCGCGATATGCCGCTTTTCCGCGAGCACCGGAAACATCGCATAGATCGCGTCGAGATCGGTCTTCGACTTCGCTGTCGCGCCGCGTCCAGGCGCCGAGTTTCAGATTGTCCTCGACCGACAGCGGCGCGAACACCTGGCGGCCCTCCGGCACCTGCGCGATGCCGAGGCGCGACACGTAGATGCGCGGCGACATCGGAAATATCGGTACCCTGCGAAGCGGACACTGCCGCCGGAAATCGGCTGCACGCCGGACATCACGCGCAAGCAACGTCGTCTTGCCGGCGCCGTTGATGCCGACCAGGTGACGATCTCGCCCTCGCGCACTTCCAGTGAAATGCCGTGCAGCACCTCGATGCGGCCATAGCGGCTTGTGAGATTGTCGACTTCAAGCATGCGCCGCCTCCTCGCCCGCTGCTTTGCCGAGATAGGCTGCGATCACTGTCGGATTGGCGCGCACCTCCTGCGCCGTGCCCTCTGCGAGCGTGCGGCCGCTTTCGAGAACATGAATGCGATGAGAGATTTTCATGACCAGCCGCATGTCGTGTTCGACCAGCACGACGGCGACGCCCTTGCGCGCGATCTTCTGGATGACCTCGTCGATCTCCGCGGTCTCGACCGCATTGCAACCGGCGGCCGGTTCGTCGAGCAGCAAGCACTTTCGGCTCGGCAGCAAGCGCGCGCGCGATCTCGAGCCGCTTCAGCGCGCCGTAGGGCAAGATTCGCCCGCTGTTCGGTTGCCGACGCTTGGCGAAGACCGACGAAGCGCAGCAGTTCGTCGGCCTTCGAGCGCGTGTCGCGGATTCTGCCGCGCGACCGAGGGCAGCGCGAAAAGATGCGCGAGCACGTTGCGCTGCTCGTGCAGATGGCGGCCGACCATCACGTTTTCGACGCGCGGTCATGCGGAAGAATATCTGCAAGTTCTGGAACGTGCGCGACAGGCCGCGCGCGCCAGCCGATGCGCCGGCAAAGTGCGTGACATCCTGTCCGTGCAGCTCGACGCGGCCGCGCGTCGGCGACGTAGAAGCCGGAGATCATGTTGAACAACGTGGTCTTGCCGGCGCCGTTCGGTCCGATGATGGCGAAAATTTCGCCCGGACTTCACGTCAAGCGAGACGTCGTCGCAGCGCCGTCACGCCGCCGAAATCGATGCCGATGTCTGCGAACCGAAAGCAGGCTCATTGCCGCCTCCGCGAACAATCGGTTCGCGAGCGCGCGGCACGATGCCCGCGCGCAGGAAGATCATGAACAGGATCATGATGCAAGCCGAGCACGACATGCTCGTAGTCGTGGAACACGGTCAGCACCTGCGGCAGAATGGTGAGCAGCGCCGCGCCGACGATGCTGCCGATGATCGAGCCGAGGCCGCCGAGCACCGCCATGGTGACGAACTCGATCGAGCGCAGGAAATCCGCGGTGCGCGGCGTGACACCAGCCGTCGAACAGCGCGAGATAAGCGCCCGCGATCGCTGCATAGATCGCCGACAAGACGAATGCCATGAGCTTGTAGCGCGCGACATCGATGCCGAGCACGCGCGACGCGGCTTCGCTGTCGTGGATCGCGCGAAACGCGCGGCCGGTCGGACTATCGATCAGGTTGATCGCGAGCCATGCCGCGACGACCAGCGTGACGCCGGAGATCCAGTACCAGGTGATCGAGCCGCGCGCCGTCCAGCCGAACAATCACCAGCCGCGGCACCGGCATGCCGTCCGGTCCGCCGGTGAAACGCGCTTCGTTGGTGAACACCATCGCGATCAGAATGCCCATGCCGAGCGTCGCGACCGCGAGATAATGGCCCTTTAGTTT
Source organism: uncultured Alphaproteobacteria bacterium (assembly GCA_963730025.1). GTDB lineage: Bacteria > Pseudomonadota > Alphaproteobacteria > Rhizobiales > Xanthobacteraceae. The sequence goes on along the minus strand of CAVSPV010000002.1, from coordinate 2,737,311 downwards.
CAGGATCGGGCGGCCGATCAAAAATGCGAGCAGACCCGCAAGCGACTGCGCCCAGCGGAAGTGCCGCCCAGCCCGGAATGCCGAAATGGGTTGGGCCAACCGCGACCGCGTAAGCGCCGATGCCGAAGAAGCCGGCATGGCCGAGGCTCACCTGCCCGGCGTAGCCCATCAGCAAGATTGAGGCCGAGCACCGCGAGCGCGAAGATGAAGACGAGCGCCGCGATCCGGAAGTAGAAACTCGACGGCAGCACGAGCGGCAGCAGCGCCACGAGCGCCGCAACCGCAAGCACGACACCATGGCGTTGCAGAAACTTGGTCATCGTCAGACGCGCTCGACGCCGGCGCGGCCGAACAGGCCCTTCGGCATCACGAAGAGCACGAGCAAGAATGACGAGGAAGGCGATCGCATCCTTGTAGGCAGACGAAATGTAACCGGCGCCGAATGCTTCGAGCAGCCCGACCACCAAGCCGCCGACGACCGCGCCGAGCGGATTGCCCATGCCGCCGAGCATCGCGGCGGCGAATCCTTTCAGCGCGAGCAACGTGCCGACGTCGTAATTCGTCAGCGTGATCGGAGTCACGAGCACGCCGCCGATCGCGCCGATCGCGGCGGAAACGGCGAATGAAAGACCGACGATCGCATGCGGTGTTGATGCCGACCAGTCGCGCAGCCAGGCGGTTCGCGGCGGTCGCTATCATCGCCTTGCCGATCAGCGTGCGCGACATGAACAGCCACAGCGCGAGCACGATGATCGCGGCCCCCGCCAGCACCAAGAAGCTTTGCGGCAGAATGGTCGCGCCGCCGATGCGCAATGGTTCGTCCCGGAACAAAGGAAGGCAACGCATGAAAGTGCTTGTCGAACACGATGGAAGCGATCCCGCGCAGCAGGATCGACGCGCCGATCGTGATGATGATAAGGGTGACCGCTGAAGCGCCTTTGGCAGGCTCGATCGCGAACAGATGCAGGCAGCATGCCGACCAGGATCGCGACGACGATTGCGAGCAGTGCTGCAAGCGGCAGCGGAACGCCCGCGCCAATGTCGCGAAGACCGTCACCATGCCGCCGAGCATGACGAATTCGCCCTGCGCGAAATTGATCACGTCGGAAGCGTTGTAGATCAGCGTGAAGCCGAGCGCGACCAGCGCGTAGATCGCGCCGACGGTCAGGCCGGAAAACATGAACTGCAGAAATTCCGCCATTACCCGCGACCCCTTCCCGGAAAATGACCGGGACGGCGAAAGTCGCCGTCCCGTTCTCGAAGCGAAATTCGGCCTCGCTTATTCGGCTAGTGCCCAGTCGCCGTTCTTGATTTCCAGCATTCGGAACGCGATGAGATCGAGACCGAGGTGGTCGGTCGGCGACATGTTGACGACGCCGCCGGTGCCGATGAAGTTCTTGGTCTTCTCGATCTCGTCGCGGACCTTGGCCTTGTCCTGGCACCGCCGGCGCGCTGCATCGCTTCGACCATGATCATGAAGCCGTCGTACATGTGACCGCCGAAGGTCGAAACCGGCTGCCGGTCTTGGCTTCGTACTTTCTTGTAGTCGACGACGACCTTCTTCTGCGGATCGCTGTCCGGCAGCTTTTCGCGCGACCAGGAGTGCGGCCGCCGGCAGCCGGACACCGTTCGCAGCATCGCCCGCGAGATCGATGAACTGCTTCGAGCCGACGCCGTGGCTCTGGTAGAGCGGCGCCGTAATGCCGAGCTGGCGATAGTTGCGGGTCACGATCGCAGGACCCTGACCGAAGCCCGGATTGATCACCGCCTGCACGTCCGCCTTCGCCTTTGATGTTGGTGAGCTGCGGGGTCATGTCGCTGTCGCGCGGGCCGTAGGTTTCCTCGTGCAACACTTCGATGTCGTATTTCTTCACCACCGTCATGCATTGATCGCGCATCGATTTGCCGAAGGCATCGGTGCCGGAGATGATCGCGATCTTGGTGAGCTTGCGCTTCTTGAAGGTCGTCGAAAATCTTCTCGCAAGCCATCAGGTCGGTATGCGGCGTTTTGAAATTCCACTTTCTTGCCGGATCGACTGCCTGCACCGCGCCGGCGAAATTGATCAGCGGGATCTTCGCTTCTTCGGCGAGCGGAATGATCGCCATGGTCGTTGCGGTGGTTGAACCCGCGAGCAGCGCGTCGACCTTGTCTTCCTCGATCAGGCGGGTCGCAAAGGTGCGCGCCTGGTTCGGGTCGCCGCCGTCGTCGTAGATGATGACTTGAAGTTTTTGGCCATTGATGCCGCCTTTGGCATTGATCTCGGCGAGCATACATTTCGAGCGTCTTCTTCTCGGGATCGCCGAGGAACGACGCCGGACCGGTCACCGACAGCACCGCACCGATCTTGATCTGCGCGCTCGCGAAACTCGTGGACGCGACCACAAATACCGCAGCCGCGATTAGTCTACCAAGCAGGTTCATAAGCAATTCCTCCCGTTGCGTTGTCATCCGGCGATGCCGGACACACTCAGATTCCTTAAAAGGGAGGTGATTGCGGACCAAATTGTCCACGAGCTATCCTCCCCCGCATGGTCGCGCCGTCATTCAGGCCGCAGCGCGTTGACACGTCTTTTGCCGTACCATATTAATTCACCGACCAGCCGGTCGGTCAAGTATGGAAACATAAATTTTTTATGGCATTCAACCGTGAATGCGGTCGTGGCAGCCATAAAAGCCCTTCGAGGACGCCATGGAAGAAGCGCCAATCCTTTCCAGCACGCGCGGCAATTATCGCGTCATTACACTCAATCGCCCGCAGCGCCTTAACGCGTTCAACGAGGCGATGCATGCTGCACTGCAAGCGGCGCTCGACGAAGCCGCGCGCGACACAAATTGCCGCGCAATTCTTTTGACTGGCGCCGGCCGCGGATTCTGCGCAGGGCAAGATCTGTCGGATCGCAATGTTTCGGGCGGCAATCGCCCTGACCTCGGACACACGGTCGGCACCTTCTATAATCCCCTCATCAAGAAAATTAAGTCGCTGCCTGTCCCGACCGTTTGCGCCGTGAATGGCGTTGCTGCTGGCGCCGGCGCTAATATCGCGCTCGCTTGCGACCTCGTGATCGCTGCGCGCTCCGCAAACTTCGTGCAGAGTTTTGTGAAGATTGCGCTTACCCCCGATTCTGGAGGAAGCTGGTTTCTGCCACGCCTTGCGGGGGCAGCGCGGGCACGCGGGCTTGCGATGCTCGCAGAACCCTTGTCTGCGGAAAAAGCGGAAAGCTGGGGCGTGATCTGGAAAGCCGTGGACGACACCTCATTGATGACGGAGGCCGAGAAGATCTGCGCGCAACTGGCAAGCGGGCCGACCTCGGCACTGGTGGAAATCCGGCGGGCGCTCGAAGATTCTGAAAATAACACGCTCGACGCGCAACTTGAACTTGAGCGCAAGAAGCTGGCGATGCTTGGTGCCGCCGACGACTATGCCGAAGGCGTCAAAGCCTTCATGGAAAAGCGTAGCCCTCAATTCTCGCCCCGAAAGGCCGGCTGATGGACGCGCTCGCCGTCGCCAAAGCTTCCGCCGACAGGATGTGGTCCGAAGACGAAGCGAGCCGCAATCTCGGCATGCAGATCCTCTCGGTTGCTCCGGGTCAGGCGACAATGACCATGACCGTCACGGACAAGATGGTGAACGGCCACAAGATCTGTCACGGCGGCTATATCTTCCTGCTTGCCGACTCGACCTTTGCGTTTGCCTGCAACACCTACAACCAGGTGACGGTCGCGCAACAATGCGCGGTCACGTTCCTTCGCCCGGGAAAGCTCGACGACAAGTTGCGTGCGGATGCTGTGGAAATTTCGAAATCTGGCCGATCGGGTATCTATGACATCACTGTCACCCGCGAAGACGGCACCGTGATCGCAGAATTCCGCGGTCACTCGCGAACGATCGATGGCGAAATCGTACCTGGACTAAACCTATCTGGAAACGGCGATGCTCGATAAGTCTTCATACCAACCTTATGGCTTAGAGCCGATCGAACGCGCGTCGCGCGACGAAATCGCGGGACTGCAAGTAGAGCGTCTGCGCTGGACGCTGGAACACGTTTACAAAAACGTAGCCGCCTACAAGAAGAAGTTTGACGCAGCAGGCGTGGCCCCTTCCGATTTTAAACATCTGGAAGACCTCGCCAAATTTCCCTTCACGGTGAAGACTGACCTTCGCGACAATTATCCTTTCGGCATGTTCGCGGTGCCGCAGGAGAAGGTCGTTCGCATCCATGCCTCTTCCGGAACCACCGGAAAACCTACGGTCGTCGGCTATACGCAAAAGGATATCGATACTTGGTCCAATGTAATGGCGCGCTCGATCCGCGCGTCCGGCGGAAGGCCGGGAATGAAGGTCCATGTGTCTTACGGCTATGGCCTGTTCACCGGCGGTCTTGGCGCGCATTACGGTGCCGAGAAGCTTGGCTGCACCGTGATCCCGATTTCCGGCGGCATGACCGAGCGGCAGGTGCAGCTGATTGAGGATTTCAAATCTGAAATCATTATGGTGACGCCGTCTTACATGCTCTCGATACTCGACGAATATCGCGCCAAAGGTCTCGATCCGCGCAAGTCCCCGCTACAGATCGGCATCTTCGGCGCCGAGCCTTGGACCAATTCGATGCGCACCGAAATTGAACAAGCCTTCGATATGGATGCCGTCGATATTTACGGCCTCTCGGAGGTGATGGGGCCGGGCGTCGCAAACGAATGCGTGGAAACGAAAGACGGGTTGCATATCTGGGAAGATCATTTCTATCCTGAAATCATCGATCCGGAGACCGGCAAGGTTCTGCCGGACGGCGAGCGCGGCGAACTCGTCTTCACGTCGCTCACCAAGGAAGCCTTCCCGATTATCCGCTATAGAACGCGCGATCTCACGCGGTTGCTGCCCGGCACGGCCCGCTCGATGCGGCGGATGGAGAAAATCACCGGCCGCTCCGACGACATGATGATTGTGCGCGGCGTCAACGTCTTCCCGACGCAAATCGAGGAGCTTCTGCTTCGCTGCAACAGCCTGTCGCCGCATTATCAGATCGAATTGCGCCGCGACGATCGGCTCGACGTGATGCTGCTCCTGCTCGAGGCGCGTGAAGACGCGGACGAGCACGCGAGCAGCGCGGAAGGCAGCAAGCTCGCCGAACTGATCAAAAACAACATCGGTGTTACCGCGCGTGTGCAGGTCTCAGCGCCCGGCAGCGTCGAGCGTTCCGCCGGTAAGGCACGCCGCATCGTCGACAAGCGGCCTAAGGAGTAACGATGGCTCGTCCCCGCGCCGCGGACTACGACGGCAAACGAAAAGCAATTCTCGATCGCTCTGCAAAGCTGTTCGCGAAAAATGGTTATGACCGCACCTCAATGTCGGAAGTGGCGGCCGCTTGCAGCGTGTCGAAGGCGCTGCTCTATCATTATTACGTCAACAAGGACGAGCTCTTGTTCGACATCTTGAAGTCGCACCTGCAAGACCTGATTGAAGCGGTGCGGGCAGTCGACGAGAAACTTCCGCCGCACGGACGGCTGCGCGCGCTGGTCGGCGCGTTGCTTGAAGCCTATCGCGACGCCGACCACCGGCACAAAATTCAGATCAACGAATTATCCAAACTCGCGGCGGCAAAGCGCCGGGAACTCGTCGCGCTCGAGCGCGAATTGGTCCTGATCTTCTCGAATGCAATCGCCGCGGTAAACAAGACGGTTGGAGCGTCGCCCCGGCTCTTGAAGCCGGTAACGATGTCGCTCTTCGGCATGCTGAATTGGCACTATATGTGGTTCCGCGAAGGCGGGCCAATGAGCCGCGAAGAATATGCGGATCTTGCCACGCGATTGCTGGTCGAGGGCGCGGCGTCGCTCGGGAATTCGACGTCGGCAATCCGCCGCGCCGCCGGATAAATTCAAATCTGGTCGTAGTCGACCGCGACCGTACCGGTCGTGGGCCGTGCCTGACACGTCAACACGAAGCCCGCTTTCATTTCCCAGTCTTCCAGCGAGAAATTATGCTCCATCTCGACGTCGCCGCCGATAAGCTTGGCGCGGCAGGTGCAGCACATCCCGCCCTTGCAGGAGAACGGCATATCGAGACCCGCACGTAACCCGGCATCGACGATGGTCTCTCCTGCCTTCATCGGCACGTCGTATTGAACGCCGTTGAGCGTAATCGATGCATTTACGTCCGCATTGTCGGAGATCGTGCTCGCCGAATTCTTGGTTGCGACCGGCAAGCCATCGGTTGAAAAATATTCGACATGAATGCGCGCGTCGGGAAGACCGTAAGCGCGCAAGGCCGCTTCGCCTTCAGTGATCAATCCACCCGGCCCGCACAAAAATGAATGCGCGATCTTCTCAGCCGGCAGGGTGCTTTTCAACAGGCTCGTGATCTTTTGCTGGTCTAGTCGTCCGCTGAGCAGCGCGATTTCCTGCGGCTCGCGTGACAGCACGTGATGGAGGACCAGGCGACCGAGAAACTGATCCTTCAGATCCTCAAGCTGGTCCTTGAACATGATGCTGCGGCCATTGCGATTACCGTAGATCAGAATGAAACGACTCTTCGGTTCGCGCGTCAGCGTGGTCCGGATCATGGAATTGATCGGCGTTATGCCGGAGCCTGCCGCGATCGCGAGATAATTCCGCGCTTCATCCGGTGCCGGTTCGACGCCAAAACGGCCCTGCGGCGTCATCACTTCGATTTCGTCGCCGGCGCGCAGCTTTTCGTTCACCCAACTCGAGACGCTCCCGCCATCGACTTTTTTAACGGCAATGCGGAGCTCTTTGTCATCCATGCCGGCGCAGATCGAATACGAGCGGCGCAATTCCTTGCCGCTCTCATTGATCTTGAGCGTCAGATGCTGGCCCGGATGAAAGCGATAGGCGTCGCGCAGCGTTGCCGGAATGTCGAACGCGACCGATACCGCCTCCGGCGTTTCCCGGCGCAGGTCGGAGACTTTCAGCTTGTGGAATTCAATCGCCATAACGCGCTCAGATGCACTTGAAATAATCGAATGGTTCGGCGCAGGCCTTGCAACGCCAGAGCGCCTTGCAGGAGGTCGAGCCGAATTCTGAAATGCGCTCCGTCTTAGCCGATTTGCAGTTCGGGCATTCAATGTTTTCTCCGCCGAATAGCGCGCGGCGGCCCGCCTTACCCGTGGGCGGCGCGATGCCGAATTCGCGTAGCTTTTCTTTTCCCGCCTCCGACATCCAGTCGGTAGTCCAGGCCGGCGACATGACGGTCGTTACTTTCGGCTTCTCGAAGCCCGCACGCTCCAGCGCCAATTCGACTTCGACTACGATCATGTTCATTGCCGGGCAGCCGAGATAGGTCGGCGTAATCAGCGCCTCGACCTTCCCCTTGCCGCTCACTCGGATGTCGCGAAGCACGCCCAAGTCTTCGATCGTCAGCACCGGAAGCTCCGGGTCGACTACCGCGGCGGCCGCCTCCCAGGCGCGATCACGGATCCGCGCCATATCGAGATTTTCGATCAACGCGTTCACCACTGCGCTCCCGGATAGGTGCGCTGGAGAAACTGCATGTCGGCAAGGATGTAGCCGAGATGCTCGCTATGCCGACCCTTGCGGCCGCCGGTCTGCGCAAAACTTTGCGCGGGAATTTTCAGCGTCGCCTCAGCAAACACGCGGCTGATCGTGCGTTCCCATTCACCGCGTAGACCCGCGGGATCGACCGCGATCCCCGCATCAACCAACGCACGCTCGACCTCGTCGCTCTCGAACAATTCAGTCGTATAGGCGTAAAGCTCATCGAGCGCAGCTTGTGCACGCTCATGGCTTTCCACAGTGCCGTCACCAAGCCGGATCACCCATTCGCCGGCATGGCGAATGTGATAGGCCATTTCCTTCTCTGCTTTCACGGCAATCGCCGCGAGCTGCTCGTCTTTCGATTTCGACAGCGCTGCGTAAAGCGGATGCACGTAAGCGGCGAACAGAAATTGCCGGATGATAGTCGCGGCGAAATCGCCATTTGGCTGCTCCGCCAAGAGCACATTTCGCCAGTCCTGAGCGTCGCGGAAATAAGCGAGTTTATCTTCGTCGCGGCCCTTGCCTTCAACTTCGCCCGCGTAATTGTAGAACGCGCGCGCCTGCCCGATCAGGTCGAGGCCCATATTGCCGAGCGCCAGATCCTCTTCGAGAGCAGGCGCATGCCCGATCCATTCGGACAAGCGATGCCCGAGGATCAGCGCATTATCGGCAAGCCGCAGCGTGTAAGCGAAGAGTGGCGTTTCGGTCATCTTACCGCTCACATATGTCCGACTTCGTCCGGGATATCGTAGAAAGTCGGATGACGATAAATTTTCGATTCCGCGGGCTCGAACATCACGTCCTTGTCGGTCGGATCGGACGCGGTGATCGAGTTCGACGGTATTACCCAGATCGAAAGTCCTTCGCCGCGCCGCGTGTAAACATCTCGCGCTGATTGCAGCGCCATGGTCGCGTCGGTCGCGTGCAGGCTGCCGACGTGACGATGCGAAAGGCCATTCTTCGAACGGATAAACACTTCCCAAAGCGGCCAGTTCTGTTCGGTTTTCTGTTCGGTCATGGCGTCACCTGTTATTCAGCAGCGATCTTCGCAGCAGCCTCGCGGTTGCGGCGCTTCTCGGCGTAAGCCAGTGCTGCTTCCCGCACCCAGCGGCCATTGTCGTGCGCAGTGCGGCGCTGCTTCATGCGCTGCTTGTTGCACGGGCCGTCGCCCGCGATCACGCGCTTTAATTCGCTCCAGTCGATCTCGCCGAATTCCCAGTGCCCGGTCTTTTCGTTGAACTTCAAATCCGGATCGGGAAATTCGAGGCCTATGAAGCGGCCTTGCGGCACGGTCGCATCGACGAATTTCTGGCGCAGATCGTCATTCGAGAAGCGCTTGATCTTCCAGCGCATCGTGACATCGGAATGCTGGCTCTCCTTGTCGGATGGGCCGAACATCATCACCGACGGCCACCACCAGCGGTTCAACGCGTCCTGCGCCATAGCCTTCTGCTCCGGCGTGCCGCGCGCAAGCGTCATCATGATTTCGTAGCCCTGCCGCTGATGGAAGCTTTCTTCCTTGCAGATGCGGATCATCGCGCGCGCGTAAGGACCATAGGAGCAACGGCACAGCGGAATCTGATTCATGATCGCTGCGCCATCGACGAGCCAGCCGATCGCGCCGATGTCGGCCCAGGTCAGCGTCGGATAATTGAAGATCGAGGAATATTTCGCCTTGCCGGAGAGCAGTTGATCAAACATCTGCTCGCGCGACGTGCCGAGCGTTTCCGCTGCGGAATAAAGATAAAGCCCGTGACCGCCCTCGTCCTGCACTTTAGCAAGCAGCGCTGCCTTGCGGCGAAGCGTCGGCGCGCGCGTGAGCCAGTTGCCTTCCGGCAGCATGCCTACGATTTCGGAGTGCGCATGCTGCGAAATCTGCCGCGTCAAAGTCCGGCGATAAGCCTCCGGCATCCAGTCGTTCGGCTCGATCTTGAGCTCGGCATCGACATGGGCCTGAAATCGCGCCTCAAGTTTCGGGTCGGAAGCGGCGGTGGCTTCTTCTTTGACGTTCAGGGCTTGGGTGTACATCGGCGCCTCGCGGAGGAATGCCAGTGCACCTATAATATGTTACATAAATATGCGATGTCAATAATTACTGTAACGTATTTGGTCCGCTATTGCGGCGCAGCAAACCGTTGGCGCAACGAGGAATTCGGCTTTGGCAACAGGTTTTTCGCATCGGCATAGCAGGCGTCGAGATACCGCTCCGAGCCCTCCATCACGCCCCGATAGACCTGGCCTGCAAGCGCGCGGGCTTCCTGCCCCGGCCAGCCGTCAGCGAGCATGCCCGGCGGCAAAGTCGGATCGCGAAGCACGATCCGCCGAAATTCCTGGATCAGAAGCAATCTGACGGCGAGTGCCTCGGCATCGCTCAGCTTTTCGTTTTTCCCGAGTGCGCTCCGCAGCGGGTGAAACTGCGCAATAAAATGCGCGTAGCGTGCGGCTAGATCGTCCAGACCGAATGCGGCGCGCAGAACCTCAACGGAGTCTTCCGACGCCGGCACTTCGAGCGTGCGGATACCTTTTGCATTCTTCAACGCGTTGTTGCTCGAAGCCACCGCAACGTAGGTAAGCGCGTTGAATGCTGCATAGCCGGCGGCTTCAAGCTTTTTTCGCTGCTCCGCCCGGCCCGAAGCTTCGCCGTTCATGAGTACCAAGCGAATGGATTTTTCGGGATCACGGCCGCGTGGGGAATAAATACGCTTGGTCGCGCCCGCGAACTCGCCCTCGCCTTGCCGCGACAGCCGATAGAACGTGTTCCGGCCGACCTTTTTGCGCTCCAACCATTTCTCCGAAGTCAGCCGCGAAATCGCAGTCCGTACATGACCGCTATCGATCCGGAACAGCTTCATAATCTCGGTAATGTCGCCGAGCGAAAGGCTGCCGCCCCGCGGCACGATCGCGTCACCATATAGAGTAATGATCAGTGAGCCCGCGCGCACCGGTTTCCGGTGATTAAAGGCGGCCACAAGCCCGCGCACCAAGCCGTTCATTTCCATTCTCAACCACCAGTCGCCGCACTCTATATCGGCAGGCGCACACAACGAAACATACTGGAATTGCATTGCCAGGTCTTTTCATTGACCGGCCGGTTGGTCTATATTCTAAGCTTAAGAACAAGCCAATAAAGGGGAAGTTATGAGCGCCATTCTCCAAAACTACTTCTGCGGCCGCTGGATCGCCCCGGCTTCGGATCTTGTAGAAATCCCGAGCGCGATTGACGGCTCCATCATCGCGAAAGCCGGAAGCGGTGGCATTGATTTCGCGGCGGCAGTTGGCTTCGCCCGTGATACCGGCGGCATGCATCTCCGTGCGCTCAACTTTCATCAGCGTGCGGATATCCTAAAATCCCTTGCGACTTACCTCTCAGAGAAGAAAGAGACGCTATACGCGCTCGCCGCCAACACCGGCGCCACAAGGCGTGACAACATGGTCGATATCGAAGGTGGCATTGGTACCCTCTTCGCCTATGCCTCGCGCGGCCGCCGCGACCTTCCTGCCGAAAAATTCATCGTCGAAGGACCGAACGAAGCGCTATCCAAGGGCGGCAAGTTTGCAGGCACGCATATCCTGACGCCGCGAGTGGGCATCGCCGTTCACATAAACGCGTTCAATTTTCCCGTGTGGGGCCCGCTTGAGAAATTTGCACCTGCGTTTCTCGCGGCCGCTCCCGTAATCACAAAGCCGGCGACTGCTTCGGCATATGTCACTGAGGCGTTGGTCCGGCTGATCGTCGATTCCGGATTACTGCCGGAAGGTGCCTTGCAATTGGTCTGCGGTCCCACCGGCGACCTGCTTGATCACTTGAGCGGTCAGGACAGTCTTTGCTTCACCGGCTCAATCGAAACCTCTGACAAGCTCCGCAATCATCCTGCGATTTCCCGCAATGCCGTGCGCTTCGTAGCGGAGCGTGACTCGCTGAATTCCGCGATCCTTGGTACCGACGCCGTCGCCGGTACCCCCGAGTTCGATTTGTTCGTAAAGGAAGTCGTGCGCGAGATGACGGTGAAGTCCGGGCAGAAGTGCACTGCCATTCGCCGTGTATTTGTTCCCCGTGCGCAGGAGAGCGCCGTCATCGACGCGCTCAAGGCGCGTCTTTCCTCCGTTAAGATTGGCGACCCGCGCTCTGAAGATACACAGATGGGGGCGCTGGTCAGCCTCTCTCAGAAGCGCTCTGTGCAGGAGAAAGTTCGCGAGATCGCGAGCGAATCCGAAATTGTATTCGGGGACCCCGCTACATCAGGTACCGGTGCGACCGAACTGGACGGAGGCGCATTCATTTCGCCCGTGCTTCTGCGCTGCGCGAAGCCGATGGACGCAAAGCGCGTTCACATTACCGAGGCTTTCGGTCCTGTTGCAACGGTGATGCCTTATGACAGTCTCGATCAGGCAGTCGAGCTTGTTGCCAAAGGCGAAGGCAGTCTCGTCGCGTCGGTCTTTACATATGATCCCGAGGTCGCGACCGCCCTCGTTTTCGGGATTGCGCCCTATCACGGCCGTCTCCTCGTGATCGACCGCGATTGCGCCAAGGAGTCAACAGGCCACGGCTCCCCTCTACCATATCTCGTGCATGGCGGACCGGGACGTGCAGGCGGGGGCGAGGAATTGGGCGGAATGCGTAGCGTGCATCATTATCTGCAGCGCACTGCGGTTCAGGCTTCCCCAGATCGGATCGTCAGCATCACTAAAGATTGGAGTAAGGGTGCGGCTACGGTACCGTCCGCCCAACACCCCTTCCGCAAGAATTTCGATACGCTTGTTATTGGCGACACTATCGAAACCGCTTCACGAAAAGTGACGCTCGACGATATCGAACACTTCGCCGAATTCACTGGCGATACGTTCTACGCGCATATGGATGAAGCCGCGGCAAAGGCCAATCCGTTCTTTCCAGGCCGCGTTGCCCACGGATATCTGATCTTGTCGTTCGCCGCAGGCCTTTTCGTCGAACCGGCGCCCGGGCCTGTGCTCGCGAATTACGGCCTCGACAATCTTCGCTTCTTGAAACCCGTTTCACCTGGCGACGACATTCGCGTGAGACTTACGGTCAAACAAAAGCAAGCCGCACGGAAGCCCGAGTATGGCGAGGTGCGCTGGGACGTCGAGGTGTTTAACCAGGACAGCGACAGCGTCGCGCGCTACGAGTTGCTGACGATGAATGCACGCGGCAACGGGTCGGCGAATTAGCGAAGATATGTTCAAGCCACCACGCGCCCGTCCCCATAGCGGATCATTTGTGCAAGCCGGTAACCGGTACCGGCGCCCATGGTCCAACCTAGCGTGCCGTGGCCCGTGTTCAGCCACAGATTGGCTACTTTGCTTCTTCCGACATAGGGCAGATTTGACGGGGTCGCCGGGCGCAGGCCCGACCAAAATTCCGCGGCGCTGAAATCGCCAGCCTTAGGAAACAAATTTCTCACATTGCGAAGGATCGCTTCGCAACGCGCGTAATTCAGCTGCCGCCCATAGCCGGAAAGCTCGGCGGTGCCCGCAACCCGCAACCGGTCGCCAAAATTGGAATAGACGAGCTTGTATTGATCGTCGGTGAGACTGCGCGTCGGCGCGTTGTTGCTGCAGCCGATCGGAATCGTGACCGAATAACCTTTAGCGGGATAGATATTCAGCCGGATGCCGAGTGGGCGCAGAAACGCCGCCGAGAAACTTCCCATGCTGACGACAAAGTCTTTCGCGCGGACCTTCTGGTAGCCCAGCGGCGTGTAGATTTCGACTGAGTCGATCGCGCCCTCACGCCCTTTTAGCAGGGTAACCGCTTCGGCACTGTATATAAAGCGAGCGCCGAGCTCGGCGCAGCGCTGTGCTAAGCCTTGCGTGAACTTCAGTGCATCGCCGCTTTCGTCCTGTTCCGTGAACGTCGCGCCAACGATTTCGCGGCGCTGTTCGTCGAAAGCGGGTTCGAGCTCGACAACCTTGTCCGCGTCGATCACGCGTCGGTCGCAACCATGCTTACCCATCAGCTCGGCAACACGGATCGCTCCCTCAAACTCCCTTTGGTCACGGTAGAAATGGATGATGCCCTCGCTTCGCGAGTCATACTGAATCTTCTCGCGCTCGCGGATTTCCTTCATCAGCGAACGGCTCTCAGTCGCAATCCGCACAATTTCGGTGGTATGGCGATCTGCCCGCCACGGCATGCAATCGACCAGAAACTGAGCGATCCAGAGCCATTGATGAATGTCGAAGCGCGGCCTGAACAAAAGCGGCGCCTCGCCGTCGAACAACCATTTCAGCACTTTAAACGGCGCCGACGGGTTCGACCACGGCTCGGCGTGACTGACGGAAATCTGCCCGCCGTTTGCGAAGCTGGTTTCCAATCCGGCCGCTGGCCGGCGGTCGATTACGGCGACCGATTTTCCGTTTCGGAGATTCCAGTAGGCGGTGTTGATGCCGACGATGCCGGCGCCAATGATAATGACGTCGTAGGTTTTGCCCGCGGGTTCCATACCAATGCTCCAGAGACGCCGCCGCGATTTGCGGCGGTGCCCCCTCTGTCATTGGCCTGAGAGTTTCATCGGGCGCCGTCATGGCTTCGCGACTTACACCGTCGGCGGGAGCAGTGCTCCACTTTTCAGAGTATTTAAAGGCTGCGGTCCTTTTGCCTGAGAGTTTCCGGGGCGGTTGCTCCTTCGGCGCCAGCGCTCAGCTGATCTCTCCCGCGAGACTTAAACTACGTGCTTCTGTTTTTAGTTCCTGCCCTCACACCAGTCGGATGCGATCCTGCGATAGATCTCGACTGCTTCATCGATTCGCTCGACGACGCAATATTCGTCGGTCTGGTGCGCCATTTCCTTTTCACCGGGGCCGAGGATCACGAAGGGCGGATTCCCATAGGCCGGCCCCAGCACGGCGGCGTCGGTGAAATAAGGCGCGGTTTCCTCAAGCGGCTTCCGCCCGGTCACCTTCTCGACCGTCCTGAACACCGAGGTAACCCAATCGCCCGACGGGTCGCTGAAGACGCTCCGCAAATCGATGCCGCGCTCGATGTCGGTGCCCGGATGTGCGCGCGCCGCAACGGCCGAACAGATGTGATCGTGCGATTGTTGCGGAACGGTCCGGAAATCGAGGCCGACTTCGGCGCGGTCGGGAACGGAGTTTACGTTGATGCCGCCTCGCACGTAACCGATATTGAGCGTCGGCTTGCCGAGATGCTGATGCGGCTCGATGTTGAACCCGAAATCGTCTAGCGCCAGGATCGTGTTCGCGGCCTTGATCACGGCGTTGTCGCCGAGTTCCGGCATCGAGCCGTGCGCGGTTTTGCCGTGATGCACGAGTTTGAGCCACAACGCGCCGCGATGACCGATGAAGGGCCGGTTCGACGACGGCTCGCCGACCACCATCGCGCCTGCCTGCCCGAGAACACCGGTTTTTGCGAGGAAGGCCGCACCTTCGCAGCCGGTTTCTTCGGCGGCCGTTAGCACGAGTTTCAGGCCCCGCCTGCGCGGGCGCTTTGCGACATCGATCGCGGCAAGCACCATCGCGGCAATGCCCGCTTTCATGTCGCTAGCGCCGCGGCCGAAGAGTTTGCCCTCGCTAGTCTCGCCGGTGAACGGATCTTTAGACCACGGCATCGCGCCAAGCGGCACGGTATCGAGGTGGCCGGTAAAGCAGAGCGGTTTGCCACTATCGCTGCCGTCGAGATCCGCAATTACAGAATCACGATGCGACGCAAACGAGTGATAGGCGACACGAAAACCCGCGGCTTCGAGTATTCTGCCTACGGCATAAGCGGCATCGGTCTCGTTGCCCGGCGGATTGATGGTATCGAAACGGACCAGATCGCGCGTGAGCTCGAAGGCGGAGAATCCTTGCGGCATACTCTTACTCCCCGAGCACGAGCGCGTCGGCTGAATGCCAGCCGGCGACAACATTATCGCCGACGTTCCAACCCCTGCCCTGAACCTGTGCTTCGATCATTTGGCCGCCGGCAAGTTCGATATGGATGTTTTGATGCGCGCCCTTGTAAACCACGTGGCGAACCTGGCCTGCGAGCTTCGCGCCATCGGCCGCGACGCCATCCGGACGGTTCAATACGAGCTGCTCGGGCCTGACAAAGAAATGAATCATCTGCCCGCTCGCGGCGATAGTGGCTTGTGCAATGCGCACTTTTTCGCCGCTTGCCAGCGTGCATGAAAATGCCTTGTTATCGCTGCCGTCGAGCGTCGCGGCAAAGACGTTGGACTTGCCGATGAAGTCGGCGACGAAGCGGCTATTGGGACGCGAATAAACCTCGGTCGGCGTACCGATCTGGCCGATATTGCCTTTGTTCATGACGACGACCTGATCTGCGAGCGCAAGCGCTTCCTCCTGATCGTGGGTCACGAACATGGTGGTAATGCCGACGCGCTGCTGCAGCTGGCGCAATTCGACCTGCATTTCCTCGCGCAGCTTCTTGTCGAGCGCGCTCAGCGGCTCGTCGAGCAGGAGCACCTTGGGATCGACCGCAAGCGCACGTGCGATCGCGACCCGCTGGCGCTGGCCGCCCGAGAGCTGGCTCGGGTAGCGGTCGCGCAAGGCCTGAAGCTGCAGCAGATCCAGGAGCTGCGTCACCTTCTCCTTGATCGCCGCACGGGGCATTTTTCGGAGCACCAAGCCGAAGGCAATATTGTCCTCGACGCTCCGGTGCGGGAACAGTGCGTAGTCTTGGAAAACTATCCCGATATTGCGCTTGTGCGGCAGGATCGCGTCATAAACCTTGCCGTCGATTTCCACGCTGCCGCTATATTCGGCAAAGCCCGCCACCACGCGCAGTAGCGTGGTCTTGCCACAGCCGCTCGGGCCCAGCACAGCAACGAATTTTCCGCTCTCCATCGTCAGCGACACGGCGTTCAGGACCGGCTGGTCGCCGTAACTGACACTGACATTACGGATATTAACGACAGCCATTGCTACCTTCCAGAAAACATGTGCTGGCCGATGAAGCGGTTGAACACCACAACGAACAGCACGACAGGGAGCAGAATGAGCGCGGAGAGCGCCGCCGCGGTTGGGTCGTTTTCGGTCTGCACATAGTTATAAAGTTCGACCGGCAGCGTGGTGCGGTCCCACACCAAGAACTGTGACGCCGTGAAATTTTCAAACGACGTCACGAAAGCGAAGATCGAAGCCGCGATCACGCCGGGGCGCACGAGAGGGAGTGTGATGGATAGAAATGCGCGCGTGGGCGTGGCGCCGAGCGACTGCGCCGCTTCTTCCAGCGAACGCGACGAGGTCGCAAGCGCCGATACCACCGCCCGCGCCGTGAACGGCAGCGTGATCACGCAGTGCAGGAGCGAAAGCGATATCAGCGAGGTCACGATTCCGAGCCCGCTCAACGTCACCAGGAAGGCCATGCCGACCACCACCTGCGGCACGATCAGCGGCGACATGATCAGCGTCAAAATGAAATCCTTGCCCGGAAACTCGAAGCGGGTGAGCGCGATGCCGGCGAGAAGCCCTACCGTCGTACTCACGATCGTGGACAATACGGCGAGGAACAGCGTCAATTGAACGGCCGCGACAAAGCCGCTCCGGTTCGCGAGATTGTAGTACCAGCGCAGTGAAATGCCCTGCGGCGGAAATACCTGCTCGACGCCGGGATTGAGCGACACGCCGACCAGCACGATCAGTGGCACCGCAAGCAGCAGAAGCAGCGTGTAGCCCGCGACCTTCACTCCGAGATGTCTACGGCGCCACATCACCAGCCCTCAGGTCCGCGGCGTCGCAAGACGGAAGAATTTCTGCAGCAGATAGATCGTAGCGCCCGAGATCACCAGCGTGACAACGGCTGCCGCGGCAGCAAACGGATGGTCGAACGACTGCATCGCCTTGGCATAAATCAGGTTTGCGATCATATCGACATAACCACCGCCGAGAATCCCCGGTACAATGTAGGAGGTGAGCTCGAAGAGGTAGACCACGACGACACCTGCCGCGATGCCAGGCATGGTGAGCGGGATTGTCACCTGCCAGAAAATTCGCGTGTTGCTCGCGCCCAACGACGACGCCGCCATTTCGACATTCGGCGGCATCGCCTGCAGGCTCGCCACGATCGGAAACACCATGAAGGGGAGCGACACCAGCACCATGCCGATTGCGACCCCCGCCTCGGTGAACAGAAGCGACAGCGGCTGATCGATGATGCCGACGCCGATCAGCGACCGGTTCAGAATTCCGGTTTTTCCGATCACCAGCATCACCGCATAGGTGCGGATTACGTAGGCGGTGAAGAACTGAATGATGAGCAGTGTGCCGACGATCACACGCGTGCGGTGGCCGGAGCGATGAATGAAGTACGCGATAGTATAACCGAGCACCGCGGTGATCGCCGTGCAGTAGGCCGCGATCCAGAGCGAGCGGAACAGATAACCGAGATAAAAGGTGGAGCCGAAGAACTGAATGTAGTTGTCAAGGGTTACACCCTCGCCGATCTGCGCCGGCCCGAGGTTCGGCGCGAAGCTGATCCGCGCCGTGATCGACATCGTGAAGAAGAAAAACCCGATGACGATGAACGCGGGCAAAAGAAAGAGCAGCGGCCAGCCATAGGGCTGCGCCAGTCCAGCCAAGCGCGCGCCGATGGGCGGCGCGCGCTCGCTATGGACGTTGTCCGTCAACGACGAACCTGGACTTCGCGCATCCAGCGCTCTTCCCATTTGGAGTAGTTCGCGTTCACCACGGACCAGTCCATCTTGTAGACGTCGGGTACCGGAATTGCTGGGATAACCGTCTTCAGCTTTTCGGGCACTTGGGCCTTGGCATTTGCCGGGATCGTCCCTGCAATCGATGCCATCGTCGTCTGCGAGTCCGGGCGCAACATAAAGTCCACGAATTTCTTCGCGGCCGCCGTCTGCGCCGGACTACGGCCCTTGACGATCGAAACCGGAATTTCCGCGAGGAAGCGCGGCGCCGGCATCACGAACACGTATTTCGAATCCGGGCCGAGGTGGCGATAGACGTTCGGCAGAATGCCCCACGCGGCAACCGCGATTTCACCGGTCTCGAGCAACTTGATCGATTCCGGATCGGATTTGTAGATCGCGTGGATATTGTCCTTGAGTTGCGCGACTTTCGCGAAACCTGGATCGATATCTTTTTCGCTGCCCTTGTTGAGAAGTGCCGCGAGCACGAGGAAGTTGCCGCGATCAAGCGCGAACGAAACACCGACCTTCCCTTTCAGACGCGGATCCCACAGATCCTGCCAGGTCTTGATCTCGAATGGCACGAGATCCTTGCGATAGAAGATACCGCGAGGCGAGAGCCATATTGCCGAACTCGTCGGCGTCTTCAGCGAGTCCGGAACATCTTTCATGTTCGGAAATTCGGCTTGATTCAGATTTTCCAGCAGGCCGGCCTTGGTTGCAGCTTCCACCGTGCTCGCGATCGAGGTCCAGACGTCGACCTGCGGATTGGCCTTTTGTGCGGTGAGCTTGTTGAGGCCGTCACCCGCGCCCGACTGGACGACGAACTCGACCTTGATGCCGGTTTCTTTTTCGAATTTCTCCGCGACCGGTCGGAAAATATCCAGCCACAAGCCGCCCCAGGTCATGACCTTCACTTCTTTGGCGACTTCCTGTGCGCTCGCCGAGGATGGCACCATCCACAGCAAAGCAAGCAGTACTGCCGCACCTGCAACTATTCTGATTTTTTTCATGACAACGTCCTTTCCTCCCACACGTAGCTTAGTTGCGAGCCGGACAGCCGGCTCGATTACACATGCCTATTCCGAAGCCTCGTCCTGGTCCGAGTGAGACATGATGAATTCGCCTGCGCCTTCGATATGGTTCGCCACCGCGCGCGCGACCTTGTTGGGGTCGCCTGATTCGAGCGCGGCAACGATTTCGCGATGCTCGCGCTCGGTGCGCTCGATGAACTTGGGATCGAACAGCTTTTGCGCCGCGGAGAAATATTCCTGATAGTCGTTCACGATCCGTGCGAGCCGCGGATTTCCGGCCGCACCAATCAACAGCCCGTGAAACTTCCGGTTCAGCTCGGCACGCTCTTCCACGGCTTTGCGTGGCAATGCTTCCATCGCCGAACAGATGGCGCGCAATTCTTTGTTCAGTCCGGCGTTCGAGCACTTGGCGATCTTACGCACCGCATGCGTTTCGAGCGCCACGCGCACATCGAGCATGTCGAGCAATTCGCGTCGGAAATCGCGCACTTCGAAACCGCCGCCCTTGATCGGGCGGACCAGATCCTTGCCCTGAAGGAGGACCAGCGCCTCACGCACCGGTGTCCTGCTCACATTCAGTTCGGCCGCAATCTCTTCTTCAATGAGCCGGGACCCGGAAGGCAGCGCGCCCTGCGCGATCTTGTTCCGAAGATGACGCTCCACCTGCATCGACACACGCTCGCGAACGATCAGCGTCATGCCCGTCCTCCCAACATGGCGCTGACTGCGCGCGCATAGGTCTTGGACGCAACTACCATCTCGTCGATCGCTACCCGCTCGTCGGGCATCGTGTTGTATTTTCCGCCCGGACCGTAGAGCAGGCCGGTCATGCCGGCTGCGGCAAGGTGCGCCGCGTCCGAGCCAAAAAATTTCGCCGGCGTATGCGCGCCGATCTTCGGCTTGACACCGGTGACCGCTTCATGTGCTTCCGCGAGCACCTGAGCGGGTTTTGATGTGGGCTCCGACCAGAACGGTGGCATGAATACGCGATCTTTCGTGACAAGCTTCACTTCGGCGCGGAACTCCGGATCTTTCTTTGCAAACTCTTGCAAGAAGAGTTCCAGATCTTTCAACGCGCTCTCGAGCGTCTGACCTTTGCCGAAACGCCCGGCACCGCGAATCATGCAGGTGTCGGCGATTTGCTGCGGCCGCCACTCCATAAATTCGCGCGACATCGCGCCGCGAATGATGCCGACATGCACGCGGTTCAATTCGCCTACTTCATCGGATTGCGCGCCGGAAAACTTCAGTTCGCGAAGCTTCGGCAGGATCGCTTCCATCTTGGCGATGGCATCCACGCCTTCCTCACGCTTCGAAAGATGCCGGGTGCTGCCGTAAACCCAGATTTCAAAGACAAAGCTCGCCGCGTGTCGTGTCAGCAGCGTGAGTTCAGTTGGCTCACCGACGATGAAATAATTGGCACGATGCCCGCTATCGAGCAACTTCAGCGTGCCGATGCCGCCCTGCAATTCGCCAACGACGTAAGCGACGACCAGATCGCCCTTCGGCTTGAAGCCGGTTTCGCGGAGTACCTCTACCGTATGCAGAAAGCTCGCATTCGCCGATTTCATATTGCTGATGCCGATGCCGTAGATGAATTCGTCATCAACTTCGCCGCCCAGCGGATCTTTGGTCCAGCCCTCGCCGGCCGGATTGGTATCCATGTGGCCGTTATACATGAAGGAGGGTCCATTCCCGTCGCTGTGCCAGGTTCCGATCACATTGAAGCGGCCGGGCGCCACCTGCTGCTTTTCGACTTCAAGTCCGGCTTCTGACAAGCGCTGCGCCATCAGATCCGAAATCTTGTCCTCGTTGCCGCCGTAGCTCTTGACCCGGACAGCTTCGCTGGCGAGCGCAACAAGGCGCTCCCGTTTTACAGCCGTGTCAGTCAAAACCGATCCGACGCGCATCAAATTAAGCCGCGGAGCTCGCCGGCTTCATCGGCAGCTTCCGTCCGTAACGCTGCTTGGAGTGGAATTCTCCGCCCATCAGCGCCGTCGAAAGCATCTGCAACAGCCGGTCTTCGCGGAAGTGCAGCGTGAAGGTGCGCATGTCGCGATAGAACATGCCGAGGCGCTGATCGTTGAAGGTTGAACGCGCACCGCAGAGATCGAACGCCTTAGTCGCAATGCCGAGGCCCGCTTGTTTCGCAAGATGCAGCGTGCGCATCGACATCAATTCGGCGGCCTCATAGTCGCCGGCCTCCCACATGCAGGCGGCGCGATAAAGCAGCGCCTCTGCGGCCTGGATCTGGACTTCGGCGTTGCCAAAATCGACCTGCGCGGTCGGCTGCGAGCGCAAATCTTCGCGCTTAGAGAAATAGTCGTTGACGAAATCGAATATGCCCCAAGCCGAGCCGATGTGGTTCGAGGCAAAGCCGAGCGTGAAGGTGCGCGGATCGCGCTGCACCCAATCGCCAGGGCTGCCTGCGACTTCGTCTTCGGCAATCGCGACATCCTGCAGGTGAATGTTCCAGCTCACCGTCGGCCGCATGCCGAACGTGTCCCAGTTATTTTCAAGCCGCACGCCTTCGCGGCCTTTCGGCACGACTGCGAACACCATGCCGTCTTCCATTTTCTGCGTGCCTTCGAGCAGCGACCAGATCACGTAGAAGTCGGCGTCGGATGCGAGCGAAGCAAAACCCTTGAAGCCCGTGAGCGAATAATCTTTGCCCTTGCGCTTGAGCACCGCGTCGAACCCTTCGGCGCCGCCTTTGCGAACTGAGGCCTCGCTCCCGGCCGACGCGAACAACGCGCCATCTTCAGCAACGGCAGGCATGTAGCGTTTCAGCTGCTGTTCGTTACCGGCGCGCGCGACGATGCCGACGCCGTGGCTATGCACTTGCAGGAGTTGCGCGGTCGAACTGCATTGCCGCGCGATTTCGGCGAGGACGAGATAATAAGCGAGGTAGTTTTTATCCTGCCAAAGGCCATGACCGCCGTATTGCTTCGGCACAGTCATCTTTACCAGACCCGCATCCTTCAATTCCTGGAAATTCTTTTTCGGGAACGCCGCGTCATGATCGTAACCCAGCGAACGGGCCGCGAAGGGCTGGCTCACTTCCCGCGCGATCGCGACAAGCTTCCGTTGTTCGTCCGTCAGATTGAAATCCATGACTTTTCCTTCCGCACATCGATCCGCGCCGGCCCATTGACCCGCTCAAGCCTCGAATGTTATAGTATACAGTATACAGAATGCAACCGGGCGAAGCCATGGATGACCAGAAATTTCGCGATGCCATGAGCACTTTCGCGTCCGGAGTGACGGTGATCGGGCTCCGTGACACCGAAGGCCGCTTCCGCGGCATTACGGTCAGCGCGTTTTCTTCCGTGTCGATGACGCCACCGATGGTCCTGGTTTGCGTCTCGCGCGCGAGCAATTGCAACGCAGAACTGGGCACCGGCGTCTATTTCGGCGTTTCGATCCTCTCGGAGGATCAGGCCGAACTCGCGCGGCATTTTGCGAAAGCCAGCGGCAACAAATTCGGCGACGTACCATTTCGTTTCGGACGCACCAGTGTACCGCTCATCGATGGTGCCTGCACGCAACTCGAATGCGTGGTGCGCCAGCGCGTCGAAGCCGGCGATCATATCGTCGTGCTCGGCGAAGTAATCGCAGCTGAAGTTACGGATGCGCCGCCTTTAGTTTATGCGCAGCGCAATTTTCACAAAATCGGCAGTAACTGCAGCCGCGCCGCCTGACCTACCAATCAAATTAAACAGGAAAAGTTAGATGACATTCTCGCTCGCCGCCCGATGCAAACGCACTGGCATGTTCGGTGTAGCCATTACGACCGCGAGTGTCGCCGTCGGCGCGCGTTGTCCGTTCGTGCGGGGCGGAGTTGGCGCCGTACTCACGCAGAACCGGACCGATCCGCGCCTCGGACCGCGCGGCCTCAATCTGCTCGAAAAAGGTATGAACGCGCAGGAAACGATCGACGAACTTGTGCGCACCGGTCACGTCATCGGCTGGCGCCAGCTTGCCGTGGTCGATAAGGAAGGCCGGACCGCGCACTTCTCCGGCAAGAGTATCGTGTCCAAGCACGGTGGTTACGAAGGACCGGAATGCGTTTCGGTCGGCAATCTCCTGGTCTCGACCGAATTGCCAAAGCGAATGGTCGAAGGTTTTGGCAAACGGCCCGACGCACATATCGCAGATCGCCTGCTCGATTCACTGATTGCCGGCCTCGAGGCCGGGGGTGAAACGAGTCCGGTGCGCTCAGCGGCACTGCTTGTCGCGCATGAATTCGATTTTGCCGAAACCAACCTTCGCGTCGACGACCACGACGATCCGGTCGGCGAGTTGAAGCGGATTTGGAAAGTCTATGAACCGCAGGTCGATCATTTCGTGTTGCGCGTGAAAGACCCGAACGCGATCCCGCCCAATCCGTCCTGAGCGATTATTGCGGCGTTACCTCGAATAAACAGTGGTCGTGTTCGCCTTCACATGCGCACTGCACTTCTGAGCTTATGAGCTTCCAGGTCTTCCCGGTGTTTTTGCCGGCCCATTCCAATGCGCCGGGAAACCAGCCGGCAAACATATAACAAACCTTCTGGCCCAACGGCCGCGGCTCGCGGAACGTAAAGATCGAATGGTCGAGCCGCACCGTGGCGGCACCAGTATTTTCATCAACCGACGCGACCGTGAACTGCGCCCAGCCGCGCTGCGATATGCGCTTCATGTAATGGCGAAAAACGTCGACACCACGCAATCCATGGGTCACCGATTCCCGCTCGCACCACTGCCAGGCGGAAAGGAAAGTCGCGTCATAGAGCTGCTTTGCATAAACGTCCCGACCGAGCTTTTCTTCGACCGCCACGTGATTGTTCAGGAAGAAATGACGTGGCATGTAAACCATCGGCATGCCGTCGGTCGTCCAAATGCCCGTCTGTTCGTCGACATCGATCGGTACCAGTGGCTTCATCTTTATTGTCCTCTTAGTGGTCCCTAATTCGTCGCGCGTAAATAAAGTGTTGGCAAGGTATCGTGAATGATAAGGACGCTCGCGCGGCAACTATTAAGGGTGCTTCCGGACGCGCTTGGCTATCGTCTGGTGCTTTCGCAGATTGGCAAGACCGAAGAGATCGCACTGCTGCCGGATGAGCGTGAAGCGATCGCGTTTGCCAAGCGCTTTGAATACGGATCAAACCGCAATGCAGCGTTCGAATGGGGGGCTGGGCCGCTTGTCATTCTCGTGCACGGCTGGAATGGGAGTGCCGCGCAAATGGCGCCGCTCGCGGTCGAACTTGCGATCCAGGGCTATCGATGCGTCGCACTCGACATCGCCGGCAACGGTGCCGACGGCAGATATTTCACGCGCTGGAGCTATTTTCTCCGTGACCTCGAAGCCCTAACGCGGTCGCTGCAGAGCGAGGTGTTTGCTTATATTGGTCACTCGTCCGGCGGAATGACGATGATGGCTGCGCGCCGCGGTGGACGGATCAAGGCAGTGCGCTACGCCTGCATCTGCACGCCCTCGTACCCCTTTCTGTCGGTCGATTCCGTCGAGGCGGCATTAAAGCCAAATGAGCGCATTATAGCGCGCTACAAAAATTATCTCGCCGGCGATTTCGGTATGTCGTGGAACGAACTCGAAGCGGGCGGCTGCTTCGCCGGAGTTGGTGACAATCTTCTGCTAATCTATGATGAGCGCGATCGCATGGTGCCGCACAGCGAAGGCGATCGCATTCACGCGCTATGCCCCGGATCTAGATTAGTCAAAACCTACAGCTATGGTCATAGGCGCATTCTTACTGCGCATGAGCTTCCGCGCACCATCGGCGATTTTTTAGCTGGAGCAACTGGCCGGCTATCTAACGCAACTTATTAGCTTTCATATCAAACCTAACAAGTCGCGACTTAGGACGTTTGTATTGAAAGCTAATGAGTGTTCACTCGCCCGAAGAGCGACGGCAATGTTTAGACCTTAAGCCTCGCTCGAATGGTATAGCCAATCTCAACTATGACGCCGAGGACGATTGCGAGAAATAGCAAATAGACTCCCTGGTCAACAATTTCACCTGGTGTCGCATTTGACGAATATCTAGGAAGAACCTCTCGCCAAGGGCCAAGCATTTCTGAACCGATTAAATACCTTGTGCAATTCTAAGCACTGATGCGACCAAAAGTAGATATGAGACAACGCGCCCAATGCGGGTGAAAAGCATAATTTCCTCCTTGAGCTTAGCCGCTCCTGCGTTCCCGTTCGAAGTGTTCTTGATCGCTGGTTCGCAACTGGTTTCGTGCTTCTAAGACCAACTGCAAGGAACATTGCATAGATGCCGTAGTCAGTGTCAGCTTTGGAATTACCTCACGCGCGCCACTTGATAGTTGATAAAAAGCGCGAGGAAAAACAGTCCGAAGACTAAAGCGTGCCAAATAATAATTTTAAAGAATAGCGACTTAGCAATTCGTGTTTGCTGTTCAAGTTTTTGAAGCTCTGCCCGCTCCTCTGGTTTGATGTCGGACATTTTAGTAAATGGAATGAAACTTAGTAGCGCGATTGCTCCTGCCAGGATCGGCCCCAAAGGGCCCAAGACTATATTGATCGCCGTTCCCTTTATTCCCAAAAAGAAATCTTCTTTTTTGCTCCACTCATCTCCATACAATTCCGACCAATCTACAAATTGCGTCGACAGAACATTTCCTAACCCGAAAGCAAGCCACACTACGAACAGGTCGTAAGCAATTCTAGGAATCGAGGGAAAGAATGGCGGCCATACTGCCGTTGTGGCCGTCATTAAAGGCTGGCGCACATAATCAGAATAAAGGTTTATAGCGTCCTTGAAGAAGCCAATCCAGACGACAACACCATCTACAAGTCCAGCAAGCCCAGTGACGTTCAACGCAACCGACAACGACAACGGAACAAAAAGATAATTCTTCGATAATCCCGATTTAATTTTTTTTCTTTTAGACATTTTGCACCGTCCTCGAACGCATTCCTTGATTCATGTCGCGAATATCAGAGCGCCAATCTATCCCGTCCCATATGACCTGCTTCTTTTTGCTTTAATTTGATGTCCAATGACTCTGTCGTGCAATCCCAGTACAACGTCGTCAAACTTCGCTGCATTTCTATCAGCGAGGCCGATCCATTTTAGTGTTCCGCCGGCGAGGGCTTCATAGACGACCCTTGCTGCGTAGTCGTACTGCTGGACATAGCCCCGCATCGCACGTCGCTCGCCTTCAGCAGGCGATTGGCCTTTTTTGCCGGCTTCAATTTATTAGCCACCGCTCCCCCACTTTCCGTCCGCACACAGAGCAGACGCTATTTCGGAATGGAGGTGGCCGCCACTTTCGGAATGAAAACCGCCCTTCGGCCAAGTCCTCGTTATCTTTAGAGGAATTGGTTGGGGCGCCAGGATTCGAACCTGGGAATGGCGGAATCAAAATCCGTGTGAATCTCCAATGATTTCAAAGCGCTTTTCTGAAATTTGGGCCGTTTTCGCTACATTTGCCCCTTTGAAATCACAAGGTTTTTCAGAATTTCAGAATGCAAAGATCGGGGCTCTTCGCGGACTCCGTCTCCGCCATCAGCAAGGTGAGTACCTCCAAAGTGAGCAGTTCTACACAGTCTTAAGTGTGGAATGAGCATAGCTTCATTCGCGCAGGAGAGTGGTCCGCTCCTCCCCGCAAGCAACTCATGTTTGCACTTGAGCTGTGTTTGTTGATGGGCGCTTTGGAGCACAATATGAAAAGTCACGCCAAACTGACAGTCGGTGCTGCTTTTATCGCGGGGCTTTTGACTATTTCGTTTACGCCCACACTTGCTCAGCAAACAGCGAAAGTATGCGAAGCACAATGGAAGTCCAACAAGACATCCATTCAGGCGAAGGGTACGAAGAAAAAGGACTTCATAGCTGAGTGTCGAGGCTTGAATCCGACAGCTTCCGCTCCTGCGAAGTCCGCACCAGCAAAGACTAGTTCTGTTAATTCCGCTAAAGTGTGCGAAGAGCAGTGGAAGGCAAACAAGTCTACGATTCAAGCGAGCGGAAAAACAAGGAAGGTATTTATTGGTGAATGCCGGACCAGTTCGATACCTGCGGCCGCTCCTCCGAAACCAGCCCCGACCGCTGCCACCCCACCGAGTGAATCCAAGCCTCGAGCTCAGCCAACAACAACAACCACAAGTGCTCCAGCGGGGGTCAATCAGTATTCAACGGAGGTCGCAGCCAAATTACGCTGTCCCGCCGATACCGTGGTATGGCTAAATCTCAACTCCGGCATCTATCATTTCAGTGGCCGCAAGGCGTACGGTACGACAAAACGCGGCGCATACATGTGCGAAAAGGACACCCGTTCAGCTGGTTTCAGGGCAGCAAAGAATGAAAAGCATCCCTGAAGTGCAATTCGCTAACTATTCTACAAGCATCGAATTCTCATAGGAGTTAAAGTCATGGCACGCGCACGCGGCTTGAGACTTTCTGCGCCGACACAATTGATTTTTCTGGTATCGTTAGCACTTGCAATTTTGGCTTTGGTCGCGTTTCTTGTACGAATTCCGAATTTAACGCCGCACGCATTTTGGATTGCGATTATTGCCTATGTCGTGCTGGCCGTGGCCTGCGTGTTAAGAGGCGTCTAGGTTCAGTTGTCCGCACGCACGTACCAAAAGGGCGTGTGCGGGGTCGCTTTCATCGAGCATCGCCCGTTTCTCTCCTAGATCGCCGCCAGGGCATGTGCGCGGACGCTACTGAATTCCTGTGCTAGCCCAGAATGGCAATGTCGATGCGCACGGTGTCGAAGCTGGAAGCGTCGTGAAGATCAACGAAGAAACTTTCCTTGTAGATTTCTCCCGGGTTCAGACTCGGGATCAGGTTGCGATCCACTTCGTACGTCCAGGAAACCAGTCCGTCCGTGCCGCTGCCGGTCGTGTCGTTTGTGATGTTGGCGACCAGCGTGCCGACAGCCCCCGTATCTTTCGTCACGGAAACGCTATGCGTATCGCTCGTATCGGCGTCGGTAAAATGAAGTTCGCCCGCATCCCCGAAGACCGTAGCAGCCGAAACGAAGTCGATATACTCGGTCAGAGGACCTTGCGGGACGAACTCTCTTACGAACACATCTTGTGTGAAGCCACTGTCATTATCGACAAGGTTCTGAGCAAAGCTATCGAAAACGACATGCGAACCGTCAGGACTGATCGATGAATGGTAGCCGTAGCTATTGTTGCCTGATGGACTTACAGTGAGAGTCTCGGTCGTACCGTTCAGGCGGTCTCGCAACACGACGTCGTAAGAAGAATTAGCGCCGTCCCCAATATAGAAAGTTACGTAACGTCCATCACCGCTGATCACGGGGTCAGTGGCGCGAACATCCAATTGATTGCCCAACGAATTGAGAGAGACCAGTTCTACCGTGTCGAGATCGCGATCGTAGACGAATATGTCGCTCACATTATTCGCTGTACCCGCAATATTCTCATCTGCACTGGCAAATGCGACGTAGCGGCCATCGCTGCTGATCGAAGGCGGCCCGGAGCCCTGAACTGCGGCGCCGCCTGCGCCAGCTGAAACAAGCTCGATCGCGCCGTTCGTTGTGTTCAACACTAAGGCATCGGCCGAACCGTCGTTGTTATAGTCTCCCCAAACCGCAAGGTACGCGCCGTCGTAACTGAACGATGTGGCTATGGCGTTGAAGTTCACGACCTGATCTACTGTGTTTGCCTGTCGGTCGTAAATAAATATCCCGCCACCGAAACTCGAGCCCGGTGTATCAAACGCGACATAGCGACCGTCACCGCTGATCGTGACGTGCTCAGCATTACCGCCGAAATAGACCGGCAGGCCTTCATAACTTTGCGCCACGCGATCGTAGATCAGGACATTCGCGTCATCGGTATCGCCCGCAAACAGATCGGTGGAGGCAGAAAGGAACGCAAGATACCGGCCATCGCCGCTTAGCGAAGCGACCACTGCGTTCGACCCCGCGTTGCCGGTATCGACACGAGTAAGTTCGCCGGTTTGAAGATTACTGATGAAGAAGTCGGCCTTGCCGTTGGTGTCGCCGGCGACGAGATTGCTTGCTGCGCTGTAGAAGACGACATGGTTGCCGTCGGTGCTGAACGGCCCGAATGGCGCGAAGATCGCTTCGCTCATGCCATCGCCACCGGTATTGCCGTCCGCCTGTGAGATGCGCGTCGTAACCGCGCCCGCGTAAAGATCCGGCACGGCGTTATCGTCGCTGGCGTCGAGAACGGTGATCGTGAGGTCCTGCGTATCGGAATTAGCGCCACCAGATACCTTGACCGTCACGTCATAGACGTTGTCCGCCCCGGCATCTTGCGGGTTTTCGAAATCGGGTGCGGTCTTGAACGACAGTTCACCGCTGTCTTCGTCGATATCGAAAAGCGCGGCATCCACCCCGCTCGCGATCGAGAAGGAGAAAGTCGCGCTCGGGTCCTGATCGGTCGCAGTGACGGTCGTGACCGCCGTGGTATTTTCGTCGATGTCGATCGAGGCGCTGACGCTGCCACCATTCGAAGTGATTTCGGGCGCAAATTCGTCGGCGTCTGTCACCTTCACGGTTATGTTCTGGTCGTCCCATTTTCCGCCGCTGATGGCCCTAACCAGGATTTGGTAAGAATTATCGAGGTTGGCATCTCCGGGCGCCTCGAAATCGGGAGCTGTGATGAAAGACAGCACGCCGGAGCCGGCGTCGATCGTGAATAGGTTTATGTCGGCGCCGGCAACAATCGCGTACTGGAATGATGCCACATCGCCGTCGGTGGCCGTAACCGTGGTGACGGCTGTAGAATTCTCGTTGACGTTGATGGTCGCGCTGCTACCGCCACCGTCGGAAGTAATCGCTGGCGTGAACTCGTCCTTGTCGAGAACATTAATCGTAATCGCTCTCGTATCGAAATTACTGCCGTCCGACGCTTTGACGACAATTTCATAGATGTTGTCGAGATCGGCGTCGCCTGGCGCTTCCGCGTCGGGAGCCGCGAGGAAAGACATCTCACCGGTATCTTCATCGATCTGAATAAGAGCGGCATCGGCTCCGCCGGTGACCGAAAACTTAATTTCCGCAGCGCCGTCGGCGTCGCTGGCCTGGAAAGCATAGAACGAAGCAAGGGCTGTGGTATTCTCGAAAATATTAGCTGACGTGCTGTCTTCGAACCAGCCGGTAATCTCCACCGGGAATTCGTTTTGGTCCTGCACCTTGACTGTTACGTTCTGATCGTCCCATTTTCCGCCGCTGATGGCCCTAACCAGGATTTGGTAAGAATTATCGAGGTTGGCATCTCCGGGCGCCTCGAAATCGGGAGCTGTGATGAAAGACAGCACGCCGGAGCCGGCGTCGATCGTGAATAGGTTTATGTCGGCGCCGGCAACAATCGCGTACTGAAATGGTGCCACATCGCCGTCGGTGGCCGTAACCGTGGTGACGGCTGTAGAATTCTCGTTGACGTTGATGGTCGCGCTGCTACCGCCACCGTCGGAAGTAATCGCTGGCGTGAACTCGTCCTTGTCAAGAACCTTGATGGTTATCTCTTCCTGATATTTCGCACCCTTAGAATCCGTCACCTGCACGGTGATTTCGCGCTCGGTTGCTTCCTCGGCATTGAGCGAATTGACCGCCGCCAGTTCGTTGCCGTTCAAAATCGCGAAGTTGCCGCCGTCGCTGTCGAGTAGTTCGAATGTAAACACGGTGTCGTCCGCGTCGATCGCCGCAAGCGTGCCGACAACGTGATTGGCCGCATTATTCTCAAAAACATTACTCAGCGTGAGTTCGATGTCGGTCGGCGCAGCGTTCTTGAATCTGAAATCCGCAGCTTCGAGTTTCGACTTATCGAAGTTCGCGAGCGTAGTCGTGTTATTGGCGTCGAACGTGATGACCGTGTTCGCACCAACCTGAGCGATCTTACCGGCCAGGCTCCCGAAATCCTCGATACCAGCAATGGTCCTGACATCGATGCGGTCGATATTGTCCTCGAAATTATTGATCGTGTCCTTGCCATCGCCGATTGCGAAGACAAACAGGTCGGCGCCAGCACCGCCATCTAGAATGTCGTTTCCTTTGCCGCCGATGAAGACGTTGGCATCGGTATTGCCCGTGAGCTTGTCGTTACCGGTGCTGCCGATGACATTCTCTACGCCGGCAATTTTGTCGCCTGCGCCATCGCCGCCGATACCGGCCGAGCCTTCGGCCCCGCCGGAGCCGAGCGTAATCGTGACGCCGGTCGCGGTGAAGGCATAGCTTATTGTATCGGTCCCGCCCTCTCCGGCGATGAGGTCCGCGCCGGCACCACCGACCAGCAAGTCGTCACCGTCTCCGCCTTTGAGAACGTCGTTGCCTGCGCCACCCTGAAGGGTGTCGGCTGTAAACGTGCCGATGATTTCGTCGTTGCCCGCGCCGCCGTCGACAAATTTGATGCCGGAGACGGAACTCAGCGCGCTAAAATCAAGCTTGTCGTTCGCCGCCGTACCGAGAACGGCCTGATTATTGCCGGTCCAGATTTCGATCGATGAGGTTTTCGCGTTGAAATTCGCAAGCGACAACACGGCAGCGCCTGTCACCTGAACGGTGTCGGTATCATCGCCGCCATTCAGGATATCCGTGACTGCGTCCGCGCCGCTGACAAGAATTAAGTCGTCGCCGGCGCCGCCATCGATATTGTCGATGCCGGCGCCGCCATCCAGCGTGTCGTTGCCGCCGTTTCCGATCAGAATGTCGTTGCCGGCGCCACCGGTCAGCGCATTTGAGTTGTTGTCACCTACAAGCTTGTCGTTGCCGGTCCCCCCGAGCAGGTTTTCGATCTCAATCAGGGTATCGCCGAGCGCGTCTCCAATTGACCCCGTCCCGGCCAGAAGGTCGACCCTGACCGCCGTGGACGCTGCGTAAGAAGCGGTGTCGATTCCGCTTCCACCCTTCAGCGCGTCCTTGCCGGCACCGCCAACGAGTACGTCGTTGCCGCCCGCGCCGTCGAGGGTATCGTCGCCGATACCGCCAATGAGCTGATCGGCATTGAGTGTACCGGCGATCGTATCGTTGCCCGCGGCGCCATCGATAAATTTGATCCCGGTTGCCGAAGTAAGCGCGGAAAAATCGAGCTTGTCGTTGCCCGTTCCGCCGAGAATGCCCTGATTATTGCCTACCCACGTCTCGATCGAACCGGCGCCGGCGTTGAAGTTCGCAAGCGAAAGCGCGAGGACGCCAGTAACGAGGATCTTGTCGTCATCAGCGCCGCCCGAAATCGCTATGTCCGCGAGTGCGTCTGTGCCACCGATTCTGATAACGTCATTGCCGGCGCCGCCATCGACATTATCGTTGCCGGCGCCTGCTTCGAGAACATCATTACCGTCGCCGCCCTTTAGAATATCGTTGCCAGCTCCGCCGCGAAGATCGTCAGCACCCTTGGTGCCAATGATCTTGTCGTCGCCCGCGCCGCCGTCGATGAAAGTGATACCGGTCGCAGAAGTCAGCGCTTCGAAGTCAAGCTTGTCGTTCGCCGCAGTGCCGAGAATCGCCTGATTGTTGCCCGTCCACACTTCGATCGACGATGCCGTAGCGTCGAAATTCGCAAGCGAAACCGCCAGTGCACCTGTCACTTGAACCGTGTCAGTGTCCGCGCCACCATTCAGGATATCCGTGACTGCGTCCGCGCCGCTGACAAGAATTAAGTCGTCGCCGGCGCCGCCATCGATATTGTCGATGCCGGCGCCGCCATCCAGCGTGTCGTTGCCGCCGTTTCCGATCAGAATGTCGTTGCCGGCGCCACCGGTCAGCGCATTTGAGTTGTTGTCACCTACAAGCTTGTCGTTGCCGGTCCCGCCGAGCAGGTTTTCGATTTCAATCAGCGTATCGCCGAGCGCATCTCCAATTGACCCCGTCCCGGCCAGAAGGTCGACCGTGACCGCCGTGGACGCTGCGTAAGAAGCGGTGTCGATTCCGCTTCCACCCTTCAGCGCGTCTTTACCGGCACCGCCAACGAGCACGTCGTTGCCGCCCGCGCCGTCCAGGGTATCGTCGCCGATACCGCCGATAAGGTTGTCGGCATTGAGTGTGCCGGCGATCGTATCGTTACCCGCGGCGCCATCGATAAATTTGATCCCGCTCGCCGAAGTAAGCGCGGAAAAATCGAGCTTGTCGTTGCCGGCGCCACCCAGAATTCCCTGATTGTTGCCGGTCCAGGTTTCGATCGATGCAGTGCCGGCGTTGAAGTTCGCAAGCGAAAGCGCGAGGACGCCGGTAACGAGGATCTTGTCGTCATCAGCGCCGCCAGAAATCGCTAAATCCGCGAGTGCGTCTGTGCCGCCGATCCTGATGACGTCATTGCCGGCGCCGCCATCGACATTATCGTTGCCGACGCCAGCTTCGAGAACATCATTACCGTCCCCGCCCTTTAGAATATCGTTGCCAACTCCGCCGCGAAGATCGTCAGCGCCCTTGGTGCCGGTGATGACGTCGTCGCCCGCGCCGCCGTCGATGAAAAGAATGCCGTTGGCGGCGTTGAGCGCGCCGAAGTCGAAAACATTCGCAGTCGTAGTACCGATAATGCCTTGATTGTTTCCAATCCAGGTCTCGATAGACTGAGCCGTTGCCTGGAATTCCGCTAGCGAAAGCGCAGCCGTTCCGGTCACTTTGATTGTGTCAGTGCCGTTGCCACCGCTATAGCTATCGAGCAAGGCATCCGATCCGGTGATCAGGATCGTGTCGTCGCCCTCGCCACCTTTGACGTCGTCCTTGCCGGCGCCTCCTTCCAGCGTGTCGTTGCCGTCATTGCCGATAACGAAGTCGTCGCCCGCGCGCCCGAAAAGTAGGTTCGCATCGTGGTCGCCGGTAAGTTTGTCGATGCCTGTTCCGCCGATTGCACCCTCTATGCTCGTAAAAGTATCACCAACCGCTTCGCCGCCCGCGATGGTCTTCGCAAGAAGATCGATCGTGACGGCGGTGGACGACTCGTAGGAGGCGACATCAAGCCCGTCGCCGCCATCGAGCTTGTCCTTACCGGCTCCGCCATTCAAGACATCGTTGCCCGCGCCGCCGTTTAATATGTCGTCGCCAAGCCCGCCGCGCAGGTCGTCCGCGACAAGCGTGCCGGTAAGCGTGTCGTTTCCGGCCAGTCCGTCAATAAACTTGATGCCGCTTGCCAAGATCAACGCATCAAAATCGAGCTCGTCGTTCGCGGTGCCTCCAGTAATTCCCTGATTGTTGCCGGTCCAAATCTCGACCGACCAGTCGGCCGCACTGAATTTCTGCAAGGTTAGCGCTGTGACGCCGGTGACCATTACGGTGTCGTTATCATCGCCGCCGTCCACCGTATCGGTTAGTGCGTCGAGCCCAGCGATCTTGATGGTGTCGGCACCGATGCCGCCTTCGATCGTGTCGTTGCCGGCGCCGCCTTCGAGCACGTCGTTGCCGTCGTTGCCGACCAGCCGGTCGTCGCCAGCCGCTCCGGCAAGCGTGTTGGCAAATGCATTGCCGACAATTTCATTGTTGGAAACGTTACCGGTGCCGCCGATAGCCCCGCCGTCCTCGGAAAGGATTAGCGTCTCGACGTTCAGCGCCATCGTGTGATTTATTGACGACAACACCACGTCAGACCCGGCATTGGCGGCCTCGACGATTACGTCGAGGATGTTGTCGACGGTGTAGAGATCGCCACCGGCGCCGCCGGTCATCTTGTCGGCGCCGGCACCGCCATCAAGTTCATCGTTGCCGTTGCCGCCGGTCAGTACATCCTTGCCGCCACCGCCGAGCAGGAAATCGTTGCCGTCCTGACCGTCGAGCGTGAGGATGTCGCTTGCGAGATCGGGGTTCTTGTCGGCGAAGATCGAGTCGTCGCCAGCGCCGCCGGAGACTTTTTGCAGGCCCTGGCCAAGCACCACGACATCTGCCTTCGCGCTTCCGGTGACAGTGATATTTCCGTTGCCGGTTTGGGCGTAGTCAGACGTACCATCAATGACGAGCGATGCTGAGCCGGGCGCGGGCGTTTGTACGAGGACTGGAGAACCATCCAGGTTGTAGGTGTAGCTGAACCCGAGCAAACCGGTGAACACAGCACGCGGCGCGATCAGTTTCTCGACGCGATAAAGCACACCGACATCTTCGGCGCCGCCGTTGTAGGTTACATTGTAAGCAACGCCATAGTTCGTACCCAGCCATACGAAATTTTGGATCTCGGTCACCTGGAAGCTGTGCAGATATCCGCCCCGAATGATGACCTGATCGAATTCGGTGCCGCCATCGATGATCCGAAAATTTGCGTTGCCGCCGCTCATCGTTGCCGGAATTGTCGCCGAACCCAAATTGGGAAATACGGGATCGAGCCGGATGGTGTCGTCGCCGCCGTAAGCAAGAATGTAGTTATCGTCTCTTTCTCCGTTGATTAATTCGCCATTCTTCGTACCGAGTGCGAGATGAATGTCGCGGCTCGAGTAAACTGTCTGATTGCGAAGCGCGATCGCGAGCAAATCCGGGAAAAACGGGCTCACGGTATCCTTGGTCGCAATCTCCTGAAGCCTGAGCATGCTGTCGCTGTACAGGCTCGAATTGTGCTCCTTAACGCCACTGAACCAGCTCTCTTCGCTGTTGATGAATACCGTGCTGCCCGCCCTTTCCTTTTGTTCTGCTCCGAACCAGAACTTGACGATCGGGCCGGTGATGAACCCATCGATCACCTTATTGGGCAGTTGCGGAATTAGGTCTTCGGTGTGAACGAGATTGACGAGGTTCGCTCCGGGGGTTTGCGTCTCAATTTCCGCGCCTGGTGTGCCGCTCGTGTATGCGTCCACGACGATGTTTAAGTCGGCGAAGTCCTCGACCGCATGCTGCGTCATTGCAGCGCCGAGACTGTGTCCGGAAACAAGAACCTTCTCGATACCCTGATCGGTGACGTACAGCTTCAGCGCGTCGATCAACGGCTCGAATTTTTCATAGTGCTTCGCGAAGTCCGCGTAATCGTTGAAATCGGAACGTTGATCTGTGCCGCGAAATACGATCGCGAGGGTCTTCTTAATGCCGATTGCGCCGCCGAAATTAACGCTGCCCAGCAGTACAAGAGCATTGGCTTCAGGGTCGTCATTGCCAACCAACAAGCGCAGCGGCTTTTCCTGAAGAGTATCGTAGGCCGAGTAGAGCCCATTCTGCATCGTGTATTTGATGCCGGCGTGCGCGGGATCATCGAAATCTGCGGGCTTGAAGTTAAGCTCCATGGCGGAAACGGCATGCCAGCCTCGACCAACCGCCGCGTTCGCGATTGTCGGAATTTTGTTATCTTCATTTGCGAGCCGGTCTCGAACGGTCTTAAGCGAATCGTTTCCGCTGCCTCCGTAAACTTCAAAGGCAAGCTGGATCATTTCGGTGGCGACACTGCCGCTCTGATAGTTTCCCTTATAGAGCTCGATGTTGTGGTCTAGATTGCCAGAGAATGTGGCCTTCTCGACATTCAGTGTCGTAAGGATGACTTTTGGCGCAACTGCGTATTTTGTGTCGTTGGTAACGATCGTCGTCGTCGTTTCCCAGTCTTTGCCGAACTTGACGACGAAACTGTAATCGTCTGCGCCAGCCGACAAATGCAGGGTGTCTGACTTCCCGGCGTCCTGCGTTCCGCCGTCGATGATTTGTAAGGTGCCGGCGGCGAATCCGGTAAAGTAGTTCGAGCCGTAGTCGAACTTGTCGTTGCCGTCGTTGCCGAACAGTGTCTCGCCAGCACCCGGCGAGCCAACAAGTGTGTCGTTACCTTCGTTACCGAGAAGCGTATCCTTGTCTTTTTCTCCATTGAGCTGGTCGTCGCCCATGCCGCCAAGCAAAAAGTCGATTCCGTCGCCGCCGAAAATAGTATCTGCGCCTGCATTACCGGAAATATTGTCGTCACCAATACTTCCGGTGATATTGTCGCCGCTGCCAGAGCCGAAGATCGTGTCATTGCCCGCGCCGGCATCGAACTTGATGGCGGAGCTCCATATCTTTCCGCCGGGAAGCACGGTACCGTTGGCTGGTAGGAAAACCGTGTCGTTCGACTCGAGCGCGTTATAAAGTGGTGCGCCCTGGTTGATGGCGTCCTGTTGGCTTGCAGTGAGCGCGAGGAAATTTACGAAGTCTGCGCCAGATGTAAATAGTTTTGGTTCCGGTGGCACATCACTCGGCGAAAGGACCAACGCGGTCCAAATGGTGAAAGGTTCGGCCACGCCGACCGAAAGGAAATCGCCGGTCAGCTGTGGCCCGAACTGGAAATACAAATCTTCAAGGTCGCCAGCGGCAACGTTAAACTCTACGCCCGCGCCAATCGTTATGCCGTTTAGAATAAAGAAACCGGTGGTGCCGCCCTGCTGGTCAAAAAACTTGTAGACCGGCGCGCCGGCGTAAACGTCCAGATTAAATGGATCGTCGATCGCTAACTGAACGAGTTGGGTGCCGGATATCTTGGTGGCCATCGCGGGTCTCTATGCGTGGCCACAAATGCGAATTCGCGCGAGCGATTGCGCGTCTGCCTTACCGCATGGCGTGCGGTGAAGACCCATAGCCTCCCCCTAGCGGCCCCACAGCCGCTGTTGGCTTGCGCGATATTATCAAAGCGGGGAACTTTTGTCTCAGTTAGATTATCTTGCCTTTTCAAAGGCTTCGCTTAGCTCACGCAGGAGTGAGCAAGGTTATTCTCGAACGCCTTGCTCCGGACGATGTCGACTCAATCCGAGCCGATAGTAGGGGCAGCGCGCAGCCACAGTCGGACGTTGAAGCGCGATCGGCTAACAGGCAATCGAATTAATTCGTCAAACTATGGTGAAACTAAAGGCGTTCCATATTTGCCGTAGGCATTGGGTAACGCGCGGGTAAAGTAACTGATTGAGCGGAAACTTGTTAGTTTATGTGTATTTCGTACTCAGTCGCCAGCGGGGGAAGTATTCCGAAAATAGGGGTATCGACTGACCTCCAGTCAGGAAACTAATACTACAGTCACCAGGCAATCACGTAGCGTCGCGACGCGCCCGCCATTGTGTATGTTCCCTAGAGAATGCGTTTTCGGCATCACCGACAAATGACGAGAATGCGGCTTCAGTTGAGGCCAACGGAATGGCCTCCTTGAGAAGGCCTATTTCGAAAAACGTCTGGCTATATGATGCAGATAGGTCTTGAAATCTGCGCGCCTGAATCCAGGCAAGAGCTGAACTTGCCACCGCTACAACTGCGTCAGTCGGCCAAAGCTGCATTGTGGGTTCGATCAGCTTTCCGACCGCGCACAATATAGCGATCGCGTGCAATACTATGACTGCGCTAAACCAGCGCAGGGAAAGCTTCGTATTTTGCTTTGCTTTGAATTGGTACCATTCCAACTGATTGTCGATCCGTTCCCGTTTATAGATCGAAGCTCTCTCACCAAGTGACAACGATCGCACTGCGTTCATCGACTGTGTGATCAATGAGCTATTAGTTTCCGCAAGAACCGCGCGTGATACCTCATTTTCCCTCATTATTTTCCCGACGTTATCGCTAAACACCTGGCGTGCCAGCTCGTCGGAGACATTGTACGGCTCCGCACGCATAGCGAACCGCCAGGAAACCGTTTTTACGGATTCCGCTAGTGCACGCGTTCCAAACCAAGTGCGTTGTGGCTGCTTGACCACCAAATATACAGTGAGCGAGAAACTCAAGAGCAAAAAAAGCAACTGAGCAGCCGCGAGCCACCGCGATTGGAAATCAAACGCAGAAAGCATTGCTATCAGGATCAGCGAAATGAGGCTGGTTGCTAATGCTGCGTGAAACGATCGCTGAGCCCGATTGGAGGCGTTGTCAGCGTGGTGATAGAGCGGTGACAGTTCAAAGTCGTTCATTTGGGCTGACAGGATCCTAATCAATCAATACAAAGAAGCTGACTAGTTGCGCCGCAACGTGCGAGCCACACGGAAACCCAGCAGGTCGTTGCGAATGGTCGAAAGAAACTCAATTCGGGATGATGAGCGTAGCAATATAGGGTCGTCACTCCAGGAGCCTCCGCGAGCGACACGACGCTTACAGTCACCAACTCTCCACGGCGAACCGTCGTTGGGTGGGTTCAAGTCGGCCTGCTTGTCCGGATTATTCCAGCAGTCCTCGACCCATTCGATTACATTCCCCGTCATATCGTGGAGACCAAAGGCGTTGCCCGCAAATGACCCAACCGGAGCCGTTAGACTGTTGTCCCACTTGCTCCCGCAGCCGTAGCAATTCGCGTTATTTTTTCCGATGTCGTCGCCCCACGCATAAGCGGAGTTGGCGCCGGCCCGAGCCGCGTATTCCCATTCGCTCTCCGACAGCAACCGATATTGTTGCCCTGTTACTTGAGAAAGCCAGGTAACGTACTGCTTGGCATCATCCCAGCTCACGTTGATTACCGGACGCTGCCCACGTCCCCAGCCGGCGTCGAGGCCCGGGTTACCCGAACAGCCGCCGAGTTTCACGCACGCATCCCACTCTTCAAACGTCACTTCAAATTTTGAAACCGCAAACGAACTTGCAATGAACACCCTATGCTGAGGTAATTCTTCTTTTTGCCAACCTGGTTCTGTTTTTGGTGCCCCCATTGTGAATTCGCCTGCGGGCAAAACAACCATAACTGGGCATTTCGCGCACTCCTGAAACTCTTGTTTCGGATTGAGCGCTTGTTCTTGCGTTGGGGTTAGCACCCGCGGACCCGTCGACATTGCCAATTGCGTGAGCAAATAATCTCTCTCGGTCCAAGCGATCGTTATTAGAACAGCAGCAACGACGAGAGCGATCGCGCGCACAATGGCTATCGAATGACGAGATCGATTGAATTTGATGCTGCGGTCAATAAAGCCAGTATCCGCAACCGATAGATCGGATCTGCGTTTTGTCCGCCAAATCCGCGCCTGCGAAAGGGCATGGCCCATAAGCAGCGCATTATTCTTAGATCCTAGTGGCGTGGACTGCCAAATTCGCCGAGCAGCTTCCACTCCTCCCCGCCAAGCCAAAAACTCTTGTTCTGCTGCGATCCATTCTTTCAGCTTGTCCCATCGTCCGAAGATCGCCTCATGAGCCACTTCGGCATATGCCTCGCCATTGTCGAGCGTCGCAGTCACGAGCAATCGATAGGGGTGATCTGCAAGCTCCGATACCATGCGCCATTCCGCTTCGGTAAATTCGGAGCGTGGCGCGCGACGGCGCATTGGCTGGCCGTCGGGTCGGATGGTGGCGAGCCGCAGCGTCAACAATTGGCGCAGAGTTGACTCGGCTTCGGGACGACTAGCGAGAAACGCGTTGGCACGCTCGACGAGCACCCCACCCAGCGCTATGGCCTGCATCGGGAGGCGCAAAATGCCGTCGCCACGCTTCACCATTTGTGCCCACATGTCATCCAACAGATAAGACAGGAGGGGCAGCGCG
This sequence comes from uncultured Alphaproteobacteria bacterium, assembly GCA_963730025.1. Lineage (GTDB taxonomy): Bacteria > Pseudomonadota > Alphaproteobacteria > Rhizobiales > Xanthobacteraceae. The sequence continues at coordinate 2,696,806 of CAVSPV010000002.1, read as the reverse complement.
CCGGCGTCTTTCGCTGACTCTTCGGCCGCCCGCCGCGCGATGTCGATGGCAAGAGCTTCGGATTCAAATCGAGCTGAAAGCAGTTGCGCTGGGAGATTGACGACCTGTCCCAACTGAACTTCTCGCATCGGAGGTACGTCTAGTTTCTGGTGCGCGTTGTATAAGGGTTCGTCGTTCTGTAGTGCCCCAAGAAAATCCGAGCGCATAGTCATTAAGAACTCGTAACCTTGGATCAGTAAGACTTTGCCCAATCGAGCGCGAAAAGGAATTGCGCTGGGCCTCCTCTGAGCGAACGTATAGTTCTTCGCCTTGGTCGATATAAACGAAGAATGCAGTTGGCTTAGACTGCCCAAGTTCTTGATAGCGTCGCTCGGTGGCGTCGAGCAGATCACTGAGTGTGGCTTCACCGCTTTTGAGCAGTTCAATCCACCCGTTCTGTAGCTTTATTCTTTCGGGATCGGCGGCGCTAAGCTGCCACGACTCAAAGAACGGAGCGATCAAAGATTTCAGAGGTTCCGGCCCAGGCTGTAATTTAAAAAAACACCAACCACGGCTATCGCCAAATTCGCGTGGCCAACTGTCATTGACCTGTGCTCGGTCTGGCCATGCTTGCCGTTTTAAGGCTCCCATCACACCTGCCTGTGCTAGTGATGACTTGCCAACGCCAGAATTTCCGAGCAGCACAGTAACCTTATCTGGTCCCCGCAAGAGTGCGTTCAGCACCTCGATTGTTTCTCGTTCTCTACCAAAGAAAAAATCACTATCGGTCTCCGTCATAGCCACCAGGCCGCGATAGGGAGAAGTGTGCCTCCATAACTGGGCTGGTGGCGACAGGTCCTTGGTAGCGGCATCGATCAGCTTCGTGATCGCATAGTCCGATGCAGGATCCTTTGTTACGATCCAATGCAGTTGCTTAAGCAATGGCAGCCCCGGCGCTGTCTGCCCGTCGAGCAGCACCAAGACCAGCGGAAATTTTGGTTCTTTTATACGCCGGTCAACTGCCTCGTAGTATTCCGCAACTTGCCAGGGACCAAGACCCTTTTCGCCAACGAGGAGAATGAATGCGGTAGCGTCCGCAATCTCCTTCACAAGCTCGGGCAGCCAATAGCCGCCGGCTCTAAGACTTTTCGCCGCAAAAAAAATCCGCGCGCCGGCGTCGCGCCGATGCAACGCGCGCTCGAACGCCTCAACCAAGGCGAGATCTTGCGTGTTGTAGCTGAGAAACCAGCTCCGCATTCGAAATGCGCCCGCCCCCGGGTTCTCCCCTCGCCCAACAACCCCGCTGGGACTGGCCCGCTATAAAGGGTACGTGCAATCCCCTGCTGGCTTACAGGAGGATACTCGGGTGGACCGCCTCTGTGGAGGGGTAGAACACACTATTTGCTCCTCCCCGGCAGGCCAGCGGTTCTATTGGCTGGATACCAATATGCAATTTCGGTATTCTTCGGCCTGTTAAATTTTTCTAGTGGTTGATATGCCCGTCCGGCAATTGCACACGACGTTCTTAGCTGGAAAACCGGCGATGTTTTGCGCTGGCGCGTGCGTTGCCGCGTTCTTCCTTGCCTCGCCGTCGATCGCTCAGGAAAGCGGGACTACCGGCTCGCCGTCCGCAGGCGCTACCTTGCTCGAGCGCACCATTCCCAGCCGGTGGGCGATAGGCTCGCAGGCAAACTGCTTCCGACCAGCGACCACATACACTCTAAGTGTCTCTGACAAATCTCTCATCTGGAAAGACGGAGAAAATAAAGTCTTCGTGGAGATGCTGGGCTTTAGTGGAGCCGACGCATTCCACGCAACAACCGTTAGTTCGCCCAACGACAAGCCAGGCACTACCTGGGCCTATGTTGCGCAAGGCGACGATCGCATTCGGGTAACTAAAAACGGCACGACTTCTATGACTATTGTAAAGTGTCGGTGATATAAGCCTGACGATCACTGGAAGATATAAAGCGCAATGCGCTATCCGCCGTCATTGAAAGTCCCGCGGCCGTGAAAACAATAATTCTTTTAATAGCATGGTTGCTTGCTTACCCAGCTCATGCCCAACCCACTTGGGCAACTCTTCCCGAAACCCCTTTGCTGCCAAATGCTACAAACGGAAACTTTGCGCAAAGCAAGAACGCGCAGATTTGGTACGCGGTATTTGGCAACGAGAATGGCCCTGTCGTAACGCTGCTTCACGGTGGAGGCGCCAATTCGAACTATTGGGGCAACCTCATTCCGGAACTCATAACAAAGTACAAAGTGATAGTGGTTGATAGCCGCGGTCAAGGCCGCAGTCCTTTCAATGGACAGACGATTTCTTACGAGCTTATGGCGGGCGACGTAATCGCTGTTCTAGATGCACTTAACATTCGGCGAACTGCAATTGTAGGATGGAGTGACGGGGCGATTACGGGTTTCTACATTACCCTCCTCTTTCCGGATCGTGTTACCGGTCACTTGGCATTCGCGGGCGTCGCTGATCTAAGCGGGGAAAAGGGTGCCTCTGGAACACTTATCGATACATTTCATGCGCGAATCCAACGCGAGCACTTAGCACTTTCAAAAACGCAGAATTACGAGAGGTTGCGCAACGCACTTTCGCAGATGTGGCGAACGCAACCTACGCTTACGCGCGATGATCTGAAACGAATTAGCGTAACGACATGGGTCGTTCATGCTGAACACGACGAAATTGTTCGCTATGGCCACGCAAAATACCTAGTGGCGTCAATCCCCAGGGCGCAACTGATAGAACTGCGAGGTGTGAGCCACTTCGCGCTTCTGCAGGATCCTACGCAATTTAATGCCTCCGTGATCCAGTTTCTCAACGCGCTTTCTGCGCAATAGAACAATATTGGGATAGTTGGCTTTTTCTCGAATGGAACATCGGCTCACGGTCGCAGCGACGATCGGCTGACATGCAATCAGCCAATCCGCACCTACAGTGCTGAAATAGTGGCGTTGGGTAGCGCCCTCTTGCCGCGGGTGACAACCGTGTTTTAGTTCGCAGTAACGACGACGGCCAACTGATTAACTTTGACGTAAAAGCTAACAAGTTGCGCGCATGAGCTTTGGCAGATGGTGCAAGGCTCGGCCAAGTACCCTGTTAGCCTTAAAACAAATCGATTCGCGGATATTTTCTAGCCGATTCTTACTCGCTTTGCTCATGAGTCAAGATACGTGTGACGCGATTTTCGCCACAACGAGTTGATGCTTATTCCCAGACGCCGCGCTGCTTCGGAGCGGTTGTTCGCGCACTCACGCAGCGTGCGGCCGATGATTTCCTGCTCCAATAGCGAGAGCTGTTTCTTCAGCGATCCGTCGAAATTGATCGGCAAGTCGCCCCGCCGCACATTATCCACTTTGCCCGTTTGACGCCGGGCTCTGGAGAGAAAGACAGATTTTAAAGAAGACGCTTCAAAAGGCTCGTTGGCATGAAGCGCTGCGTAGGTCTGTACAATCGCTTCGAGCTCTCTGATGTTGCCAGGCCAAGCATAATCAGACAACGCTTTCAGCAAATCGGGATCTTTCGCGAAGTCTGATCTCCCAACCTTAGCGAACAGCTTTCCCAATAGAACAGGGATATCTCCGACCCTTTCGCGCAATGCCGGCAGCACCAGCATCAGCGTCGATAGGCGGAAATACAAATCCGGTCGAAATTTTCCGTTCAGCCCGGCTTGATATAAATCAACTTGGGATGAGCTAATAATACGCACATCTACCGAGACAATGCGGTCACCGCCGACACGCATGACTTCGTTCCGCTCGATCGCGCGAAGGAAGCGAACCTGTAAACTCGGCGAGATGTCTGCGATTTCATCAAGAAACAGCGTGCCCTTGTGCGCCATTTCGAAAAGTCCGACTTTTCCGCCGCGACGCGCGCCGGTAAATGCGCCTTCTTCGTAGCCAAACAGTTCACTTTCAAGCAGCGTTTCGGGCAACGCCGAGCAATTAATCGCAAGGAATGGCTGTCTCACCACGTTTGCTTGCCTTGTGAATGGATTGCGCAAGCAACTCTTTGCCAGTTCCGGTCTCACCCTGAATCAGAACGGCAGCGTCGGATTTCGCGTAACGCTCCCCCTCAGAAGCGAGTGCACTAAGAGAAGGGCTCGCTGCTACCATCTCTGCAAACGTGTGCTTCGCCACGAAGCCGCGGCGGTACATGTCTTCACGAACCTTACGCTCCAGATTCTGGATTCTGGACGCTTCGCGAATACTGCAGATCACGCCAACGAGTTTATCATCGACCGAAATCGGCTGGCTGGTGATGACCAGATTGAGATCGCCCAGACGATGTATCCGGTCGCTTTCTCCTTGTCCGGTTTCAATTACCCGCGACAACCCGAATACGTCGAGAACCGCCGGCAGCTTCTTTCCGACCGCAGCTTCGGCTTGTTTGCGCGAAAACACTGAACTCAAAATATCCGCGGCTGCTGAATTAAAAACGGTAACGCGCCGCAGGCTGTCGACGACGATAATTCCTTCCCGGATCGTTTGCAGAATTGTATTCAGCTCTTCGAATTTACGCTTTTCGGCGCGTCGTGATGCCGCCACCGCGCGCGCTTCGTAAAGAGTTTGCAGTACGTTCTCCCGTTCCGGAATGACGACCACAGTTGGCGCGCCATATCGCTCGGCGATCTGTTTGCAAATTCCGCCACCAACGACGATCTCGGCTCCTTCAGCAATACTCTTGCGAATGCCGGTTTCGAGCTCATCTGTCGACGAGAATACGACCTGGTGCAATTCGATATCGAGGTATTTTGAAAGCGTCGCCAAACCCTCGATCGGCTGTGAAAAAACGGTGACTGCGATCTTTTTGCTGTGCGCCCTCGCCTCCATGAGTGCGGGCATCAAATAGGCAGGACTACGGTCAATTTTTACGACCGCCTGACCGATGCTCTCGGCCAAGATATTGCCCGTGCCGCCGCCACCAATAATGACTTCGATGCCGTCATCGAGAAGTTGCCGCGCCACCGGCACAGCACGTTCCATCGACGCGAGGCGAACGGTAACCGATTCACTGGTGGGGTCGGAGTGGGCCAAGATGGCTTCACTTACTTCTCGCGAATTCGAAACGAACGCGAAGCGATACCGGCTCATGACCAACTCCCGCGACGAGCACTCACAGGACTAGAATAATGCCCAACAGGACTACCAAACTCAATACGATGAAACTTAGAAAACGCTCAGATATCCGCGACTGCAACCATGTTCCGAGCCAACCTCCGACGATTGCGAATGGCGTGAGGATCGCCGCAGTCTTGAAGGCAGCAAACGGCAGCAAATCGAGCGTCGCGTACAGCGCTAATCGGAAGAGATCGTGCCCAAGGACAACTGCAGATAAAGTGCCGAGATACACGCCGTGCGTGAGTCGTAGGCTTTTCAAGTAAAGTGCGAGTACAGCACCGCTCGCGTTGACTAGACCTCCTGCAACGCCTCCACTAAAACCGATAAGCCAACTATTGCGCGCCCATATCGGGACATTGGTTGAACCGCGCCACAGCTTTATAAATTCGATTAGGCCACAAGCGACAATGAGTGTGCCTAGACTTTTCTTCACATAGACAACCGGCAAGATCCAAATTAGCAAAGTACCGACCGCTACCCCGCCAATCGCAGCGATTAACAATCGAATTGTCAGCGCATCATCCCATTTGCGCCAATAATGAGTAATCGCTGACACGCCGAATACAATCTGTAAGAGCGCCATGACCGCAAGTGTGGTCGGCAAATCGAATATGTGAAGCATGGTTGCGGTGAGTCCGATCCCTGCTCCGACACCTACCGACGTGCGGATTGCTCCAGCGGCCAGGGTTGCTAGTGCAGCGACCGCAATAAGCTCCATTTGCCGTAACCTTCTGCAACGCGAAAGGAGCGTGGCTATGCTCTATTAAGCGCTTTGAGGAGCGATTCTTTCTCGGCGCTCGGCATACAACGCTCATCGGCTTTTGCCGGAAATTCGCGCGCTTGAACGGCACCGCAGAACTTTTCGATCGCGGACTCAATCGATGGCCGAACATTTCCGAACTGGGCAGCCGTCTTCGGCCGCGGAAAAACACTGAAGCCAACGACATCGGCGCTTACTTGATAAATCCCGTCGGCGTCCGGACCTGAGCCCAAGCTAAGCACTGGTACACTGAGCTTCTTTCTCAAAAAACCCATCAATTGAGTTGGAACAAGTTCTGCGACTACAGCGAAAGCACCAGCTCTTTCCATTGCGAGCGCGTCTTCGACGATTTCGTCTGCTGCTGTCGCGGAACGGCCCTGAACACGAAATCCGCTTTGCTCCGTCTTTCGAACCGAGCGGAGTCCTATATGTGCCAGCACTGACACCCCCGCACGCGTTATTGCTTCGATGTTTTCACTAGTATTCCGGTCAGCATGGCATTGCACCGCATCAGCGCCACCTTCGCGGACAAACTGCGCGGCTGTGTCGATCGCCCGGTCTTTTGAGCCGAAGTAACTCATATAAGGCAACGTTGCGACGATCATTGCTTTAGGTTCGGCGCGCTTGACCGCCTTGCACATAAACAAGAGATCTTCCGGTCGCACAGCAGTCGACTCAGTGTACCCGAGCAACGACATCGGGCCGGAGTTGCCGATAACGAAGAGTTCGAACCCGATTCGATCGGCGACCACCGCCATTGGCGTATCGTAAACGCCCAGCGCGCAAATACGCGTTCCCTCCGCCTTCATTTTCTGAAGTTGCTGGATCGTTACTTTCTTGCGTTCGGTCATCACTGGGCCTTCGGCGTTTGCGAGCGGTAAAGAAGTGCATGGAGCTTCACGTTCAGATCGATAATCTTTGGATCAGTCAGCACCTCTCGCGGTCTTGGACTGTCTATGCGAAATATTTCCTTCACCCTTCCCGGACGTTCCGACATCACGAGAATTGAATCTGCAAGCTTCAACGCCTCTTCGATTGAGTGGGTAACGAACAGCACAGTCTTTTTTTTGTCGCGCTGGAGAATGCGCAACAGCTCGTCTTGCATCTCGGTTCGAGTTTGGGCATCGAGCGATCCCAACGGCTCGTCCATGATGACAATGTCAGAATCTACAGCGAGTGCTCGAGCGATGCCGATACGCTGTTTCATGCCGCCGGAAAGCTCTTTCGGATACTTATCTTCGGAACCCTTTAAGCCCACGATTTCAATATATTTCGAGACTAGGTCTTTGCGCTCACCCTTGGGCAGCTTTTTCATCTTTAAACCAAATTCGATATTTTCCGCAGCTGTCAGCCAAGGGAACAGGCCGTGCTCCTGAAACACGACCGCTCGTTGCCAGCCTGGCCGTTCGATATGCTGACCGTTTACAGTCAGCGTGCCTTTGGTGGGCAATTCGAAGCCGGCTATGAGATTGAGAAGCGTGGTCTTCCCGCTTCCGCTCGGACCAAGCACCACAAAAAACTCGCCTTCACGAACGGTGAATGAAAGGCCATCGAGTGCAGTGACGCGCATCCCTGAGCGGGCCATCGCATATTCTTTAGAGACTTTGTCGACGACGAGCGTCGGTTTTGCGGTCATTTCCATGGGATCATTTTTCTTTCGAGCCAGACTAGCAGGCGATCTTGCGCGTAACCGATAAAGCCGATGGCGAACATGCCGACGTACATGCGTTCTGTGATCATCGCAGTACGTGCCTCGGTAATGAGGAAGCCGAGGCCAGTCGAAGCCGACACCATTTCCGAAGCAACGATGATGAACCAACCTAATCCAAGCGCAATTCGGACGCCGAGAAAAATCATCGGCAGCGACGCAGTGAGCAGTAGGCTAAACATGGCGCCGGAATTCGCGCCCAAGCTACGCGCAGCCCGGATTAACACTGGATCTACGGTCCGCACCCCCGCGACGGTGTGCAGGATCAACGGAAAGATGGTGCCAATGAAGATAATAAAATACTGCTGCTTGTCAGTGACGCCGAACCATAGAAGAGTAATTGGTATCCATGCGACCGGCGGAATTGGTCGCAATATACCAACGACCGGGTTTAGCTGACGCAACGCTAAATCGAACATGCCCATCAAAATTCCGAGTGGAATTCCGATCAAAGCGGCAAGCGCAAATCCCAAATAGACCCGCCACGCGCTCGCAATGACGTGTTGATGCAGATATCCCTGTCTTATCAAGCTAAACGCGTCGGCCACACCTGCAGACGGCGGCGGCAGTGACAGCCCCGACGGATCGTAATGCGGCACGATGAATCGCGAGAACAATTCCCACAGGATCAATAAAAAAGCGAGAAACAGAAACGGCCTAACGCGGCCAACAATATTTACGCGTTCCATGGTAACAACACGCGCTCGAGCCAGCGCATTCCCGCATCAAGCAAATATCCGATGATGCCAATCACGAACATTCCCATGAAGGCCAAACTTGGCAGGCCGAGATTGCGCGAATCTAAGATCAGATAGCCAAGCCCAGCCGTCGATCCAATCAGCTCGGAGGCAACGAGCACCATCCACGCAAAGCTGAGTCCTATTCGGAGACCGACAATGATTTGCGGCAATGCTCTTGGCAGAACGACGTTGATGAAAAGCCTGAACTTACTGGCGCCTAGCGAAAGGGCTGAGCGTTTGAGTACGGGCTCGACTTGTTCGACGCCAGCAACAGTGTTCATGAGAATCGGAAACACCGAAGAAATGACGATAACGAATATTGTTTGCTCAGGGCCAACCCCGAACCACAGCAAACCAAACGGTATCCAGGCAAACGGCGGGATCGGCCGCAGCACTTCGACCACGACGCGCATCTGCTCTCCCCAAGCAGGCCACGCTCCCATCGAAAGACCGAGCGGTACGGCGATCAGCGTCGCGATACTAAAGCCGATTGCGACACGCACCATCGACGCAAAGGTATGCGTAAGCAGTTCTCCGCTCTTCAACAGATCCCAGAAAATGCTCACGACCGCCGTCGGCGGTGGAAAGATATTGACGGAGCTTGGGTTGTATTTCGGGTAGATCGTGCCCGCCACGATCTCCCAGCCAATGAGAATCGCGGCGAGCAACGAGAACGACGAAAGCAACCGGATAAACTTGCTTCCCATTATTAGCCCGGGTTGTAGGTCTTACCACCGAAGGTCCATGGGCGTGTAAGATCGCCCTTTTCAGGAAACGCCTGTGGCTCGGTCATCGATGCGAAGTTCAGGTACTTCGGATAAGGCGGCTTGCCTACAGTTCCATTCCAACCGCTGGGAAGAAATACCGGTGATTTAGGCACAGCAAATCCGGCATGGGTCAGAGCGTTCGCCATGTATTCCGGAACGAAGGCGGCCTTCATCTCGTCAATTGAAAGCTCGCGCGGCATGCGCTTTTTCTCGAACTGCGATTTTGCGACAACCACATCCTGCGCAGCCCAGAAATCCGCGTGCACATAGCGGAACGAGGGCTTATAGAGTGTTACGTATTTCTTTGTCTGATCCTTGAAAAGATCAAACGTATAGGCTGTCGCGACGCGCGGATCATTGTGATAAATCTTTACGGCGCCGTCGATGTCGTGACGTGTATAGAGTGTCGCCTCCAACATTGCATCGGCGAGCGCCTGCACAACGTCCGGCGCGTTTTGGTGAATTTCTGCGCGCACGAAGTCGTAGCCCTTGTTGAAATAATAGGGAAACGCATCGTCAATCTTGCGGCCTATCTTTTTGTCTAGCGTGACGCTTACAAAGGGATCGTAGCTGACGACAGCATCGACGCCGCGCGGCATGAATTGCGCTTCACGAAGCGTCATACCGGCGAGCGTGTAATGCTTTCCGACCTCAAGCCCCCAGTGGGCCGCCGCCGCCGAAATGTAGAATTCTAAGAAAGAGCCGAGCAAGGTGCCAATGACGACCGGCTTATCCTGTTTCTTGATGTCTTCAATCGACTTGAGCGGCGAGTCAGGACGCACAAGCATCGCGGCTTCGTAGTTGACCGCGGTCATGCCGTACGCGACCGCCGGGTTGTTGCGTGCAACAGTCGTCCAGAACGGAAGATCACCGTACCCGGTTGCCTGTGTCTGCCCGCCGATGAATGCCTCGAGGATCGGCGGACCAGAAAGGAAGCTTGTGAATTTTGCCGACAATCCTCGCTTACCCAGAAGATCCATGTCGCGGATCACACCGTAAGCGCCTGCGTACCCGGGGAGATCGGCGAAGAAGCCGACCGAGAGTGGAAGCCACCCCTTTTCCTTAAGCCAGGTGAGCGACTTTTCACTTACCTGACGATAAGGAAGCGGATAGCCCCACGCGGTGGCGCTCGTCGGCTGCGCCAGTGCGTTGTTCGAAAACGATAATGGCATGCTCGCCGCCGCCACGACTGCGGCAGTCGAAAGTAGAAATTCGCGGCGTTCTATTTGGTGCTTTTTCATTTTTCCCTCCATTGCGCTCAATCGGCGCGGCGCTCTTTAAATTTTTTGTATTCATCTTCTTGCATTTGCGGTGCCAATTCGGACTGCGGATAACTTTTGTCCCGGACCGCGGCAGCGTAACTCGACAAACTTTTATCGATTTCCGACATCAAGTCCGCCATCTGCCCTGCATGCGCAGGACGCTTGAACGCGCTGTAGTTGAGCAAATCGCCCGCTACGATTGATACGCCATCACCCCTGCCTCCTGAACCGAGGCTGAGCACAGGAATCGGAAGTTCTCCGGCGAGAATTTCAACGATTTCTGAGCAAACGTGCTCGAGCAAGAGAGCGAACACACCTGTCTCTGCCAGCACATGCGCGTCTTCGATCAATCTTTTTGCGTGTTCCGCGGTGGCACCCTTGAGACCATAACCGCTTTGCTCGACGCGCCGCAGCGCTTGAACACCCAGATGCGCGATCACTGGAATGCCAGAGTCCACGATCGCGCGAATATTCTCGGCCAGCGCCGGTGTCGCATCGCATTTCACGGTGTCGGCACCCCCTTCGGCGACGAGCCTACCGGCATTGATCACGGCATCACGTGGAGACGTTTGGTACGAAAGAAAAGGCATGTGCGCGTTGATCAGCGCATATTTCGTCACACGCGATACAGCGCGCAGCGTGCAGAGCTGTTCTTCTATCGTTATTGCAGTGGGATTGGAGTGACCGAACAGCGACATAGGGCCGGAAGGTCCGGTCATGAAAATCTGCACGGGATATTGATCGGCGATTGACGCAGTGACGGATTCGTAAACGCCTATCGCGACGATGGGACGCTTCTCCTGCTTCATCTTTCGAAGCTGGCTAATCGTGACCTTTTTTCTTTTTTCTTCGCTTTTTTTCACGCGTTCGCGCTCCCGTTTTGCGCAACGTTCGACTGAAGCATATCCGAAGTCCACTTCACAGTCCGGTCAAGAGCGCCAAACGGAAAGAAGTGAAAGCGTTCGATCCGGGATTCCATGTCTTCCGCGACAGCAGCACCAATTTCTGAGACCAGTTTTTCCGGCGACCATGAGCGCAGCAAATTTATCATTGTTGCAGCACGACCCGTAAGAAAGGCCGCAGAAGCCTGGACTCCACAAACTTTCGCGTAGCGGAGCAATTGCTTGATCGACGTTACACCCGGCATACCGATGACAACGGGCACGGGCCTAACCAGCAAATCGCGCGACCGGCGCTCCCAAGCAACAATGGGTTCAGCTTCGAAACAAAACTGCGTCAAGATGAAAGGCTTCATGCCATTCTCTCGCGCAATTTGAACCTTCCTGATCAGCGCTTCGTCGAGTTCGGTGTTCGAAATGCTCGGATGTCCCTCTGGGTAGCCGGCGAAGCCAATGTTCTCAATGCCGGCGTCAGCCAAAAGACCGATATCGCGCAGGAGCTCCTCGGCGTCATGATACACACCAGCCGCATGTGACGCGCCGCCGCCGATCACGAAAGCATTTTGAATGTTAATGCGGCCAAGAAGTTCGCAGAAGTCAAAAAAGCTTTGTCGCGACTCGAAGTTGCGGGCAGCGATATGCGGCACGAGCTCATAACCGCTCAGATTCAGCTGCTCCAACGTCTCGATCATCGCGCGCAGAGGCTTGCCCGCTATGTTGGCCACGAATATTTTCGTATCCGGATGCAACTGACCGGACAGCGCGCCGACATCGCGCTCCTGCCCTGGAGCGATCTCAAAGCTCGGTTCGAGCAAGAGCCGTTGCACTGCCGACCGCCAGCCTCTCGCACTTCCTCGCATTGCCTGCCCGTTTCTTGTCTTCAATCCGGGCTGGAATTGGCAACGAGCGTGCCAAGCCAGCCTCGTGGCAGGACGTTAGATTCTCCAGCAATCCTACGAGGTGCGGTGCAGCAACCCTCAAATTTGAGATCTACGATTTCAAATTTGAGGAGTCGGATTACGAGAGGCGCTCGCGCGCTCAGCTGACGCGACCGTGTTGTAAATCAACATCGTGACCGTCATCGGACCCACGCCGCCTGGCACAGGCGTGATGTAAGAGGCTTTTTGGCTTACGCCGGCGAAATCGACATCGCCTACGAGTTTGCCTGAGGCGAGCCGGTTGATTCCGACATCGATTACAGCAGCTCCTGTCTTCACCATCTGCGGCACGATCAGGTTTGGCTTGCCTGCCGCTACCACCAGAATGTCCGCGAGGATGGTGAACTGCGCAAGATCGCGCGTTTTCGCGTGGCAGATACAGACTGTCGCGTCCTCCTGCATAAGCATGAGCGCCATCGGTTTACCGACTATATTGCTAGCCCCAACGACGACGACGTTCTGACCTTCGATCTTAATTTTTTCAGATTGCAACAGCTTTAGAACGCCAAATGGCGTGCATGGCGGGAAAACCGTGTTGCCCACAACCAGCCCGCCCACATTATACAAGTGAAATCCGTCAACATCTTTTTCTGGCGAGATCGTCAGAAGAATGCGCGGTAAACTAAAATGACGTGGCAGCGGTAGCTGTACTAAAATCCCGTGGATTGCCGGATCCCGGTTTAACGCCTCGATTTGCTCTAGGACGGCCTGCTCGGCGATATCGGCGGGATATTTAAACTGCAGCGAGTGAACGCCAACCTCGTCGCAGGCACGCATTTTATTCCTGACGTAGACCGCAGATGCGGGATCATTCCCGACCAGGATTACTGCTAGTCCCGGTTTAACTCCCGTTTTAGTCAACAGCGCCTGCACGCGCTCTTTACACTCCAGACGGATGGATTTCGCAGCCGCCAACCCGTCGATAATTTTCGCCGTCATTTCTAAATCCCACGTTGGATAACGAAATAAGCAAAAAGCGGTCCAACCAAAAAAGAAAGGCGTGGGCTTTTCTATTTAATTCCGATTTTTTTGTCTACAGGAGAACCGCCGTTTCCGATCGTCGGCGTGTCACTTTTGACTCGCCCTTCACTTCTCCGCCGACTTGCGCCGCCTGGAGATTCAATCGAAGGATTAGCGGAAATGTTCTTCAAGTCACCGCCGCTAAGTCTCGACTTTGCTCGCGTAGAATAATCCTCTATGTAAAGGCTCGCATTCGGACTTCGGCACATGACAGCTCTCCAATTTAGATTTCTAGCACGTTGAAGTTTGGCCATTCCGGCCAAGCTCCTAGTGCGGATTCTATGGAGCGGAACTGTGAGCGATTTCTCTTATCCAGCCGAGCGCAAACCGCGCAGGCGCGGGATTCATCCTGGACAGATTATTGCCGGTCTTCTTGAGGACCTTCGGATTCCCGAAGGAACGGCCGCGCGCCGCATCGGCGTATCACTGCATCGCCTGCAAAAAATCCTCAGAGGCAAAGCACCAATCACTCCGAGGCTTACCGCTGGCTTTGGGCGTTACCTGGGGAACGGAGCGCGTATTTGGATTGCTATTCAGGAGGGCCACGATCGCACCTCGGGATATCAGGAGCCTAAGCAGTGGCCTTATCGGCTTTGGTGGCGGCAAGACCTTCAAAAATATCCGAGGTGGTGCAATCGCACCACGCTGGTGCTGCGGCCCAGGATCGAATAGCTCCTGATTTTGATTACTTGTCTTGCGATGATGGTCAATCGAATAGCGTTGGAGTTTGCGCTGACGGCGTTGCAATTCGCGATCTGCTCGCCGGCGTAAACCCAAACTCAGAAGCAATCCGCATCATGATTTCGGTCTGACGGTTCGCGATAGCCAGATACGGCGATTGCTGCGGATAGCCTGATGGGGACTTTACCATCGAGCCGTATTTTTCGATTTGCTCGGTGGCTTCCGCCCATAGTGCGTAAGAACCGCAGTAAGCAGCCAAGGCTGCTCGATCGAGATTGGTTATAATCCGAAGCTTCCCGAGTTCGCCGGCGAGACGATCCCATTCTCGCTTTGCGACTGCGCCCAAGTTCTGGAGGGCAATCCGGAATCGTCGGCTCTGGCTCGGGCTCTCGTTCATTGAACGGCCGTTTGCCTGGATTACCAGTGAGCAACTTTGAGCCGAGTTGGTTTTGGTCGCCGGCCGCGCATCAAGCGTTTCCTTTTCTAGCGATGAGCAATTTCGCTGAAGGTCAGGCCGCCCTCGTTCAGGGTGGCCTGCTTTCCCGTAAATGCTTCCCAGCGGCGGACCGCGACGTCGACATAGATTGGGTCGAGCTCGACTGCGAGACAGTTGCGACCAGAAGATTCAGCCGCGATCAATGTGGTGCCGCTACCCAAGAACGGCTCGTAAACCGCGTCGCCAGGGCTTGAGTTATTGAGCAACGGGCGACGCATGCACTCGACTGGCTTTTGAGTGCCGTGTTCGGTCTCCGCGTCTTGGTCTCTGCTTGAGATATTCCAAAGGGTCGTTTGCTTGCGATCTCCGACCCAGTTGCCCTTCTCGCGTACCGCGTACCAACAGGGCTCGTGTTGCCAGTGGTAGTCGCCTCGACCGATTACGAGACGCTCCTTGGCCCAGATGATCTGCGCTCGAATTGCAAAGCCATTCGTTACGAGGCTCTCAGCGACGACCGCGGCATGAAGCGCTCCGTGCCAAACGTAAGCGATCCTGCCAGGGAACAGAGCCCAGGCTTTGCTCCAGTCTGCCTGTCCGTCGTTGCTTACTTTCCCGGTGCGCTTTGAGTTGTTGACGCCGGCACGATGCCGCCATTCGGGATCGTAGCTCACGCCGTAAGGCGGATCCGTCACCATCAGTTCAGGTCGTGCTTCTCCCAATACGGCCGCCACGACGTTCGCGTCGGTGCTGTCGCCGCAAATCAGACGATGATTTCCGAGGAGCCATAGGTCGCCCAACTTCGACACCGCGTGCGCTTGAACTTCGGGGATCTCGTCTTCGTCCGTGTTTCCCGCAGCAGAGGGACGAAGTGCTGCGGCCAATTCTTGCTTCGAAAACCCTAGCGCTTTCAGATCTGCGCCCATCAAGTTGAGGTCCTGCAACTCAAGTTTGAGCGCTTCGAGATCCCAGCCAGCATTCATCGCAATCCGATTGTCGGCGAGCATCAATTGCCGGCACTGCACTTCACTCAATTGCCTCAGCGAAATTACGGGCACTGTTTCAAGGCCGAGTTTTCTTGCGGCCGCCAACCTGCCGTGGCCCGCGATGATATCGCCGGCGTCGTTCACCAAAATCGGATTGGTGAAACCAAAAGCACGAATGCTTCCGGCGATTTCCGCAACCTGCGCTTCGTTATGCGTTCGCGCGTTTCGCGGCGAAGGCACGAGACGACTGATCGGCCATCGCTCGATTTGAAGTTCGGGCTCGGTCATCTAGCTACCCCCCCCCCCACCCCGAATTTCGCGGCAATTTTTTGCGGGCTGGACCGCAAAAAAAAATGTTTTCGGAATTTCGTGAAAAAGTTTGTGGCACTAGGCCGCCGGTCCCGAACGTGAAGGCGCTAGAGTTTTGACCGCCCCCGGCTTCACGCTGAAAAAAATCAAATTCGGCCGCGCGAGAAAATCTGTGCGTGACACCCCATGCGGTAACGCAACCCCAAAGTGCCTGAGATCGACCCCGGGGTACCCTAAGCGGCCCGGTTGACTGTCAACCATGTCAACCTTGTCAACCCAACTTTTTGAGGCTGCAGCTACCGCGACCGCGGGGTGCGAAATACCCACTCGCGCAACATCGCTAGAAGGAACCGTGATCTTCATTGGCTGCCCCCCTTCAAAGTGAAGCGCGCGCGAAGGTCCAGAGGTCGCTCTCTTGAGCGTTCCACGATGAAGCTTTCCAATGAGAACCGGTACCCGCTCAGAACATGTTGTTAGGACTCCCAACCAACCGTTCGGACCGAGCATCTCGGCCAGCGCATTTTCCGCTTCCTGCCGAGCTCTATTATTGTGGTTCGAATAGTGGTTCTTCTTATCACCGACACGAGTGTCGCTAGGTCTCACGTCAGCGGAGTCACTAGGTGCTCCCCGAACATCGGGCGGACAGTTCAATCGATAATTATTGGGTCGCCTGCCTTTGCCTTGATAGACGTTCTCTATTTCAATGAAGCCCCTACGTACCAAGACCTTGTTGTGCCGATGCACCGTCCTTGGATCCATCGAAGCTTCTCGAGCAATTGTCTTAATCTTTGGGAAGCAGTCATTCGTCTTCGGATTCATGCGTGATCCGATAACCGCCAACACCAGTTTTGTCGCCGGAGGCAGGTTCTGCTCAAATGCCCAGAGCACAGCGTGGAAGCTCATTGAAGGCCTCCTTGGCCGTGGCTTTGAGCTGAGGTGTTGTTTTCGACCCAGTCGAATATGTCTGCACGCCGGTATCGAATTGCTCGACCAGCCCTAATGAACAAAGGGCCGATACCCCGCCCGCGCCATGCTTGGAGCGTGCGAATGGAAAGGCTTAGCAGCTGCGCTGCCTGCACCTCCGTAAGGAGTGCATCGACGTCAATGACGCATGTAGTGGCGTGCATCTGCGGGATTCCCCATTCGTTACGATTGGGGGAAAATGCACAGCCGATACTGCGCGAAATAGCCGTCGCGATTAATTTAGCGTGGTGATTTGATTATTTCGATTTTCGTGGCCTGCCCGAAGCAAGCCAAGCGCCGGCTCCCGTTTCGTCGGCCGCAGCTCGCCAGGCGCGCTCAAACGAATGGCCACTAAGTTTGTCGCCCCACTTCTTCTGAGCCTCCTCCCTCCAAGCGGCCTTTGGCTTGGGTCGAACCTCCAGGCTTTTTCTCATTTCAGACGCCAGCCAGGCCTGACACTCCTTCTCAGCTTTGCCAGATGCCACGACCATACGGCTGGAACTAGCAGCGATAGCCTCAGCCGAAAGCGCAGGGGCGCGCTCCGCAGTTCCAGATGGCGCTCGAACTACAATCGCCGCGTAGAGCGAAACCAGTAAATCGGACGGTTCATCAGTATCGTCATTGATCCGAAGTAGATCGCCATTTCTCAGATCAACATACGTGTCTTTGTGTGCCCAGAGCGACCTCGGCACAGAAGAAATAGGTGCCATTCCCTTCGGCAATCCCTCGGCAACTAATCGTCCTTCAAACAGGTGCGCGACAAGCGCGGAATATCGCTTTCCTAGAGTCATGTCAGCAATTAGGGCCACGCGAAGTCTTGGCTCGTTTAGGAACCCAATAATTTCATTGTAGTCTCGTCCGTGATTGAACTTCCAAACCGTGCGGGGTCCTACGGGCACGCCAAAAGTCTGAACTTGAGCGCAGGCTTCAATCGCTTTTGCTTGCCGCGCCTTTACCTGCGGATCGTCGCGCACAAACCTTCGCAGCACTTCAGATAATGATTTCCCATCGACAGCGATCGGCATGTCTGGAGCTAATAGCGTCGGGTAAATTTCGATGTCGTAGATTCGGGTTTTGTCAGGTTCTTCAGCAGTGCCACCGGACTTGAAAATAAGGTGCCTCCACGCTGAAGGCGGTATTAGCTTTTTCTCGGCTGTGGGACTTCCGCGGCGACCCCGGGCCAAAAGCGTTTCCGCCATCAAGTGCTGGCGTAGGTCGTCCCACACTGCACGAAGCGTGCGTTTACTTTGGTCGTAAAGCCGCTTGCTCGCACGATCGCGCACTGCCTGCGCAGCCTCCTCGGTATTCCAGAACGACGCGCTCAATACGAACGATTTTTGGTAGCCCGTTTTCGCCCATTCGTGGTTTGCATCGACGTGGGCTGCTAAATTAGCCGGCGTGGCACAGCGTGCTGCGGATTGTCTTGGCGTCCATCCCTTCAAACTGTTGGACATAAGCAGACCTATAAGGGGCGATATGTGATTCGCGGCTCAATCTTCACATCGGAATAAAAAATGGCTGCAAGCGATAAGGGTTTTACACAACTCTGCTTCGCTTTTGATTTCTATTATTTTCGATGGCCTGCTCCCACTTTCGACAACGCTCTGAAAAGGCTGGTTTTTCCTAACGCTTTGCTCAGTGTGTGCGAATGTCGAAACCACACATTGCGCATCAGCTTACGTCAGGAGTGAAGTCCAGCGCTTTATCTGCAGCTGACGCAGAGAAATCTCTGGACTTATCCGTCCGCCGAAGCGGCAGTCGGCGCGCATTTGCACGCCGAGAATTTGGGCCAGAATTCTATCCATATTGGCCCCGGCGCATGAATGCGGAGATTGCCGCGGCCTACTGCGGCGAGGCCTCCACACGCGCGTTTCTGGGCCGCGTAGGGCCTGACAAAGAGTTTCCGCTCCCCAGCGTTAGCGAAGGCCGACGCGTACTATGGCTGAAGGACGACTTGGACAAAGCGATGAGCCCCGGAGGCATCGAGGCCGAACGGGACGTCGCCGAGGACTTATGATCGTGCAGCGGGCTAAGCCGCGCTTTGTCGTAGCGAAGGTTCTGCCGAGTGGAACGACAGCCTTCTACTTTAACGTCCCCAAGTATCATCTCGAAAAAGGCTGCCCCAACCTCAATCAGGCTTTGGGCATGGATTACATCGATGCCTGCGGTCCTGATGGCAAAGGCGGCCGCGCAGCCATGCTCAACGCCCGCTTTGACGAGTGGCAAGCAATCGCGGCTGGCATTCCGCCCGAGAGTCCAACTCGTATCGGCTCGGTCGATTGGCTGTTTCGAACCTACAAGACGACCAAAGCCTATCTTGAGAAAGTCTCGCCGCGATCGCGGATCGACTACGAGCGGGTAATGCATCTCGTAGCCGACACCGTGACCAACAAGGGCGACCGGGTCGGCTCTCGGATGATCAAGGCGATATCGCCCCAAGGCGCTGACAAAATCTACGAGCGGATCATTGGGCTTGATTGACGGCGAAGGAGAACCGACGCGACTTCGCCAAGGTGAGAAGGCAGTAAAGCTATGCAGCAAAGCCTGGCGCGTCGTGAAGCGCCTGCACCCTGCTGAGTTCGACAGAAACAACGCGGACCCTTGGGCGGGCGTTACGCTTAAGCGACGCATCAAGAAAACCAAGGCCGCTGTCACGCGCGAGCAAGTTTATCAGTTTGCCTGGGGCTGCATCGAACGCGGCCGTCCCGAGCCAGCTGCTGCTGCCGTCATTTGCTTCGAATGGCTGCAGCGGCCCGAGAATGTTCTCGCCGGTGAAATCAAATGGTCGGACTACCGGACCAACGACAAGCCGGGGCAAATCCGAATTGAGCATCACAAGACCGGAAAGCACGTTCTGCACCCACTCGAAGAATGGACCGACGAAGGTCGCGTTCTCTTCTATGAGGAAGCGGAAAAGGTGCTCTCGCACCTGCCACGCCGCGGCATTCCGATGATCCTTCGCGAGATCAGGCCGCCGAAAAGCAGACCAAAGGATCCGATCATCTGCATGCCCTTTTCGTTTTCCGGCTTTCAGAAGATCGTTCAAATCATGCGAGCGGAGATCGGCCTGCCCCCGACACTTCACCCTGGATGCTTGCCGGCATGGCGGAATGACGGAACTTGGAAGAAGCCGAACTGACCGACGGACAAGGTCGCGCGCTCTCAGCACACAGCAGCAAAGCCTACGATGGATATGCCAAGCGCACCGAGAAACGCGCGTTAGCCGCAACAAGAAAACGATTTGCATACGTAGTCACGGCTCACAGCAATTAGTGTCTTACTGAACAATAACCAGCGACGGGATGCTGTAAACGCAGCAAGTCGCCATTGATCTTCCTCAACGCATCACAATAGGCAGCAAGCCTTTCACTCTCATATCTATCCCGCGCTCAATCTTCGCCGTCTAACTAATTCAGACAACTTAGGATCATTCTTAGTTTCTTCGCTTACTTTAAGCGAATTCAGAACTTCATCGGTATCGATGGGCCACTGCGTTGAGCCTTCACCGAACAATATCCACAACAACTCAAGCAGTAGCTTAGGACTTTCTTTGATAACTTCGTTTGCGCCAGCATGATCTAAACTAAACAGACCGAACGACGCGACTGCCCGTCCAAGTATAGGCAGGATAATTGGAGTTACCTTAGCAAACAGGCCAGGATGACAAAGAGCCAACTCAACTAACTGCCCCGAGATAATACCCGTCCGGATCGAACGCTGACGAGGCCATGCTTTAGTTAAGAATGGAATGATCAACTCTTTCCAGTCTTCATGTTCCTCAGACCAACGTCTTAGATGCCACAGTACCTGAATACGAAATTCCTCATCTGAATTAATAAGCACTTCTCTGAACTCGTCGTTCCCGACGATGGGCATGTCCCCGACAAGACTTTGCCGCCAGCCATGCAAAACCATGCCAGCAAGCACAGCTGAATGACCTTGTCGTCGAGGCCCCAATTTCGTTTGAGCTAAAAGACTCTTTTTAATTTCCCAAAATAGCGAAAGCTGGGGAGGCTTGGACTGCCACAGAAAACCCTCCCAGAACGCTTTTCCGTCTTGATCTTGGCCCTCCGCAAGTTTCACAATATTCGTCTTCATCCACTCTGGATCTATATTAAACAGCCATCTGGATTTCGAAGAAAATATTGAAATCGATTGTCGGCGATGATCAGCTGGCAAGCTCAATAAGCGTTCCATGCGCTTTCGCCAGCTTTCAGGTAAGCCGACTCCGGCTTTGGTATTTGAATTGAAAGGATCATTAAATATTGCTTGGGCCATTTTGCCCGCAGGTTGGTTTAAAGCCGCATCAACCCAACTTTGTTTTTCTCGAGAGCTTAACTCGTTTCCGTGCTGAGCTGACAGCGCTCCAGTTAGAGCGTTCCAAACGACATCAAAGCTTGAAGAGTCACACAGTAAGAGTGCCTTACTTTTTTGAAGTAGCCATTCGGAAGCTGGATAAATGATTTGGGATAGTTCACTTTCTTTCAGTTTGGAAAGTCTGTGAGCCGTTACACGCAAACTTCTCGCGGAACAGTCGCGTGTACTTGTTGCAAATAGATACGTGTACCAGGCTTTGGAGTCGAAATAGCCTCGCCTTGCTGCGTCAGTGATTGCTCCTAAGGCTCGGGCTGGCTTTTTGCTTACTAACCCTTCGAACGGATTTCTTTCCACCCGCGCACGAATGTCTCTCACTTCCAGCTCATGGGACGCTTGCAGAATTTCATTAAGTGGAAGTTCGTCAATACTCTGTGAGCTAGTATCATTATTGATGCTGTAAACATCTCCAACAACCGGCTGAGCTATTTGATCGCCGTACTCGGTCCTCCAAGAAGGAGCTAGCTCGCGTAGCCGAAGAACTTCTTGCGAATAATCGAAGGAAAACTTCACTCCCTGAGTGTGAAGCCAATGCAAACGGGACAGCCTGCAATGCGCTTGAAGTTCAAGCCGTTCGCTTTCACCTTCTGACAAGAGCCAAGGAACTATTTCGGATAAAAGTCGATCTTCAATCTTGCTAACGCTTTCGGAGTTTAGATCATTCCACCTGTCACGTAGTGCAAATAAAAGATCGCGCTCGTGTCGGTGCGTCCAGAATCGTTCTGAAGAAATTGTTAGAAATATCTGTGCGGCCTCAGATGAAGAAAAGATTTCATTCTGGCTCACGGCCCATAGGATCAACTGTGTGTAAATGTCATTCGAATTCAATTTCCATCGCTTGCATTCTTCTCGTGCTGCAGAACGGTCTACCTTCAACAACTCTGAGACTAATCGAGTGAAACTAATCAAATGCCCGGTTATGCCATAAGTGCTTTCGCTAAGCGTCTTCTCGTTGTCACCTCGGAGAGTATCAAGGAAAATCCGCTCATGCCCCGATACTTCCTGTTCCAATAAAATTGCCAAATCTAAGTTTGCTCGGAACAGTTCAACAGCCCGAGACAAGTGGTCCGCAGGAAACGAAATCGCTTCGTGTGGATGCGGATACGCCACATCTATTGCGATAAATTCCAATGGACTAGTTGCCAAACCGATCTTACTTGCGGCGCGGAAAGCTCCCTTCACTGTTATGAAGGGACGGTACAAATTCACAGCTTCGCTAACAAGCGATGCGGACCAACCATCTGCGTTAGCGCGAGATGCGATTTGAATAAGTCGATAACCTATCGCTGACGAATTTGTAGTGCCGCCCTCCTGCCAATAGGCCAGGAGTAAACGCCAGACCCTTCGCATGTCGGAACTGTATCTGGCTTTTTCGTGATCGAGCGACCACATGAGCCGATCTTGTATTTGCGGATGCAGACTATTTTGGTGGACTGCCCACCAAAGACTTGCGGGCTCGTGCGAAATCCGAGCAAACCAACCAGCAAGTTGCTGAAGGCGCGGAGGTAGCGGCGTTGATTTTTTAGAGTTCGCAATACCCCCAAGTGTTTTTACGCTCGCGTGATCGGCGTCAAAGATCGAGGGCTCAAAACCATTCCATGCTTCGGCCGGCACTTCGCGCCGATTAACTAATTGATCTGGATCAGAAACTGGGGGCTGTTCGTCACTTTCGAGGCCATAACAATAGAATGGATCAAATGGTGAGCTGTTCTTATCGTAGGGATCAAGTTTTTCGACTTCGCCGTATCTCATCAGTGGGTCGACAACATTCAACCAGATAGCAGAAAGCGAGGGTTGCTCTCTGTAAATATGATTTGCTCCTTCGAAAGTGCTGAGAATGTGAGCGATCTGACCACGCTGGAATGGTTCAAGACCGTTTGGTCCGGCAGTGGCAGCCACCGATATCAACTTACTGCGCCATCCTTCGACATCTCTAGATCGCTCAGCCCAAAGGCTCAAGGTTTCCCAGAGCTCGGAATGATGGTTATCGCTGTTGTAGAGTATTGGCTGAACACCTTTTTGCGTCCACTGGTCTGCAGCCCAAGTCTGTTCGCTGGATTGGAATGCATAAATCTTGTTCTTCGACTTTGCTGAGTTATTAAGCGCCTCAAGCAGATACTGCATCGGCGGATCTTCAGCTGAGTAGCCTACAAATACTATTCTGTACTTTTCGATTAGAAGTTGAATGTACCGCGCCGCCCAGCCGTCCGCTAAGTAGGCGTGCCCAAAATCCGCACTCGAAAGTATTAGTTCATTGTCGCAAGCAAAACGGTAAGTTGAATCAACGCATCCATGAAGATGGATCACACCCTTAAAATCGAGATGCCGCCTTGGGTCTGGTAAGTTTGGAGGATTGAAAGAATGCAAGGCCGAATCGCATTCTTCGAACAGTCGATCAAAATTTGTCGTTATAAGTCGAACCAGTCCACCTCGAGTTCTAGAGAGGTCGATCAAAATTCGATGGGCGCTTAAATCTAAATCTGCGCTCGGACTCAAAAATTCTGCAACTGATCTTCTAACTTCGTCTTTCTCAAATTCACGCTCCAGCATTCCGAAGATGCGATCCGTTGCAACCAGGCCGCTTAATCCGCTGGCCGATTGAAACTCGCGACTCGCCTTCAAAAGCCGACGTGCAGGGCTGGCTTGAGCAGAACCTAGCGACGCCATCACCTTATCGGCTAATTTGGCGAAGTTCGGTAGAACTGCTTTGGCCCGGGAAACACCTGCACCACAAAAAAATAGGACTTCGCCTGCGTCGTGAGCAACGAGCAGATCGTCGGGCAATGTTGGGCCCGTGGACGTAAATTTCATGTCAGAAATGAAGCCCTAACAACATCGATCTGCTGAAGCTCTCAGTATCGTTTTCTTTTGTCGGAGAAGCTCACTTGCTGCAAATGAAATGCGAATTTCACGTAAGAACTTAACGAGCTCAAGAGCGACGGCAGACCTCATCGCTTGGTAGATAGCTGAAGAAAGATAGCGAAACGCCTCAATACCTTCCCGCTTCCGGTTAGCTAAATTGAATGTCGGGCAAGAATTTCAGAATGGAATGGCGGATTTTTTCAGAATGAAAAATCGGCCTCCGCCAAGTCCCCGTTATCTTTGAGGGAATTGGTTGGGGCGCCAGGATTCGAACCTGGGAATGGCGGAATCAAAATCCGCTGCCTTACCACTTGGCTACGCCCCAACAGCGCAAGGGGCGCAATCTACTCAAGATCGCCTGCCGTTCAATGGCGCAAAAGCCGCGATTTTGTCGGCTTGAAGGGGGCAAAACGGGCTGCTATGCACCCGGCCATGCCGGATCCCTTGGGTCCGGCGTGCTTCTTTCTGGGACGGCTGCGGAGTGTAGCGCAGCCTGGTAGCGCACCTGCTTCGGGAGCAGGGGGTCGCAGGTTCGAATCCTGCCACTCCGACCAGTCCAGCCGCCTGAAAGACACAATAAAAAGGCTTCCGCCCGGAGGCAGCCCCTTCCCCTCTCAGCGAAGCCCGATGCTTTCCGCCGGTTGGCCGACGGGACGTCGTGAACGTCAGCCGGCCTTCAAGTTCCCCGCGGCAGTGCGGCCGCGGTCCGTCGTCACGATTTCGAAGTTGATCTTTTGACCTTCGTTCAGGGTCGAGAGACCGGCTTGTTCAACGGCACTGATGTGCACGAAAATATCCTTGCCGCCATCGGACGGCTGGATGAATCCATAACCCTTCTGCGCATTGAACCACTTCACGGTACCGGAAGGCATGTTCGTGTCCTTGTCGTAGTCAGCAGGCGAACAGGGCCGCGAACTGCGCAGCCCATCTCGACAATCGGTTTTCCGGGTTTCGAAAAATAGATTGCAATAAAAGTGGACCGCAACCGGGCCCCGGCGTCAAGAGAATGCCCTGCCCGCATTTTTTGCCAGCACCGCGCAATCCCTATGCACGCACGCAATCCGTGACAGGCTTGTGATAAGAAGCGCCGCAACAAGCCGTCTCACCTGCCACCGAAGGCAAAAATGACCGAAGAAATCCAGTTCGACCGCTCATTTGACGTGAAACCGGACGAAATCGTTGAAGTGGCCCCCGGCGTCCGGCGCATCGTTGCCGACAACCCAAGCCCGTTCACGTTCAAGGGCACGAACACTTATATTATTGGTAGAGATAGGGTGGCGGTGCTGGACCCGGGGCCTGCCGATCCCCGTCATATCGATGCGATATTGCACGCTCTCCGCAACGAAACGGTCGCGCAGATCCTCGTGTCACATACGCATCGCGACCATTCGCCGGCGGCGGCGGCAATCGCCAATGCGACCGGTGCCAAAACCTTCGGCGAGGGGCCGCATCGCGCGGCCCGTGATCTGCATCTCGGCGAAACCGCGCCGCTCGATTCCGGTGGCGACGAAGACTTCATGCCGGACCATCGCCTGAAGGATGGTGAAATCATCGAAGGTAAGGGCTACGCGCTTGAAACGGTAACGACGCCGGGTCACACCGCGAACCATGTCGCCTTCGCGCTTAAGGGCACCGATATTCTTTTCTCCGCCGACCACGTCATGGGCTGGGCGACTTCGATCGTGGCGCCGCCCGACGGCTCGATGGGCGATTACATGAACTCGCTTCACAAGCTCGAGGCTCGCAAGGAATTGCACTACTTCCCCGGCCACGGCGGCGACGTGAAGAATGCGAAAAAGCTCGTACGCCAATATATCGAGCATCGCGAGGCGCGCGAGACCGCGATCCTGCGCAAACTCTCCCGCGGGGAAAGCGACATACCGGGCATCGTGCAGGCGATCTATATCGGGTTAGACCCGCGTCTGGTGAAGGCCGCAGCACTCACCACCTACGCGCATCTTGAGACGCTGCTTGAGCGCAATATCGTCAAGGCGGACGGGCCACCGTCACTCTCAGGCCGCTATCGCCTGATCGC
Source organism: uncultured Alphaproteobacteria bacterium (assembly GCA_963730025.1). Taxonomy (GTDB): domain Bacteria; phylum Pseudomonadota; class Alphaproteobacteria; order Rhizobiales; family Xanthobacteraceae. The sequence continues at coordinate 2,670,957 of CAVSPV010000002.1, read as the reverse complement.
TTAGCGGGCGCGGCGCCGCGCTTCGCCGATCTGAGCGATGAAGGCCTGGATGCGGCGCGCATTCGAGCCGAAATCACGGCTCCCGTAACGCGAAGCCGAACGAATATCGATGCGCACAGCATTACCGATCTTGCGGATGCGGATCGAAACATCTTCGCGAAAACCCATAATCGCCGTCTGCGCGACCGCTTCGACATAGCCGTCGCGCTCGCCGCCGCGCGGCGACACGCTGTCCAGAATGCGCCAGCCGAATTGTTCGGCGAGTCCCACGACGACGTTGAACATTTCGTCAGGCTCGGCATCGAACTCGGCAAACTTCACACCCGGATAAGCGGCACGCTGCAACTCGGCAACGGCAGGGCCTGGATAGGCCGGCAAATTGGCGCTGCGCGGGCGCGATGTTGCGACCGCGTTGAAGCGCGGTGGGTCGAATGTGTCAGTGGTGATATCGCTGATCGCAGGCAGATTAGTGCTGCGCGCCGCTTCGAACAATGGCACTGCGAGAATGACCGCCGCAATCAGAAAGGCAATGACGGCCGAGCCAAGTCCTTTCAGGCCCTCGTTCCAGATGATCGTGAAGGCCGAGACCGCAATCACGAGCGCCGCGAGCGCGATTGCGAAGCCTGCGGCCAGCAGCACGTAGGCGACATTATATTCGATCGCGCCCAGGCGATGCAGAAAGACCGCAATTGCCACCACCGGCAACGCGAAGATCGCGATGCGGCGGCTCCAGACCGCAAGCTTCGAAACACGAATTTCAGCGTACAGCCGGCGCCGGATCATGTGAGGAAAAGACGCATGGTTCGAAAGCCTCCGTTCCAACCGCGAGGAGCCGTCCTTTAACATCGCGGCGTCCAAAAAGTTCTCCGGCCGGCATCGCGTCGGATGGCCGGCCGGAGCAGCTTCAGATCATAGACGGAGATTACTACTCCGCCGCAGCGCTCGGCAATTCGTAATCGACGAATTTTTCGCGCAACGCCGTCTTGAGAATCTTACCGGTCGCGGTGTGGGGAATCTCGTCGACGAACATCACGTCGTCGGGCATCCACCATTTCGCGATCTTGCCCTCCATGAATTTGAGGATTTCCTGCTTGGAAGGCTTCTTGTCTTTCTTCGCGACGATGATCAGGAGCGGACGCTCGTCCCACTTTTTGTGGGCGATGCCGATGACGGCGGCTTCCGCGACATCCGGATGGCCGACCGCGACGTTCTCGAGATCGATCGAGGAAATCCACTCGCCGCCCGACTTGATCACGTCTTTCGCGCGGTCGGTGATTTTCATGTAGCCCATCGGATCGATGGTCGCGACGTCGCCGGTGTCGAAGAAGCCGTCCTCGTCGAGAATGTTGCCGCCTTCGTTCTTGAAATAGGCGGAGGAAACCGCGGGGCCGCGCACCTTGAGGCGGCCGAACTTAACACCGTCCCATGGCAGTTCTTTATTATCGTCGTCGGTGATTTTCATTTCGACGGTGAAGATCGAAAAGCCCTGCTTCTCCTTGATGTCGAGCTCCGCGTCGCCCGTAAGATGCGCGACGTCGGGTTTGAGCGGTCCGCAGGTACCGATCGGGCTCATTTCGGTCATTCCCCAGGCGTGCGTGACCTGCACGCCATAGACGTCCTGGAATTTCTGCATCATGGCGCGGGGGCAGGCTGAGCCGCCGATCAAGACGCGGTTCAGATGCGGCAGTTTGAGATTGTTCTGCTCGAGATGCGCAAGCAGCATCATCCACACCGTCGGCACCGCCGCCGTGATGGTCACCTTATATTTGTCGAGCAACTCGTAGATCGACGCGCCATCGAGCTTGGCGCCGGGCATAATCAGGCTTGCGCCGTTCATCGGCGCCGAAAAGGCGAGCGACCATGAGTTCGCATGGAATAGCGGTACGACTGGCAGCACCACTTCTTTGGACGCAAGCCCGAGCACGTCCGCAAGCGACGCCACGATTGCGTGCAGCGTATTCGAGCGGTGCGAGTATACGACACCCTTCGGGTTGCCGGTGGTGCCGGATGTGTAGCACATGCCGGCAGCGTCATTTTCATCCACGTCGACCCATTTGAAATTGCCGTCAGCTTCGGCAAGCCAGTCTTCGTAGGCGACCGCATTTTTCAGTGTCGTCTGCGGCATGTGCGCCTTGTCGGTCAGCACGATGTATTTCTCGATGGTCGGCAATTTGTCGCCGAGTTTTTCGAGGATCGGCACGAAGGTCAGATCGACAAACATCATGCGGTCTTCGGCATGATTGACGATGTAGATGATCTGTTCGGCGAATAGCCGCGGGTTCACGGTGTGATAGACGGCGCCAGCGCCGAGGATGCCGTACCAGGCTTCCAGATGGCGCGCAGTATTCCAGGCGAGCGTCGCAACGCGATCACCCTTCTTGATGCCGTCCTTGACCAGTCGCTGCGCGACTTTGAGTGAGCGCGCGCGGATTTCCTTGTAGGTAGTCTCGACAATCGGTCCCTCGATGGAGCGGCTGATTACCTTGCGGTTCGGATATTGAATGGCTGCGTGGTCGATGATCCGGTTGCAGGTCAGCGGCCAGTCCTGCATCAAGCCCTTCATGGAACTCCTCCCTCACTCTTTTTCGACTGGCGCTTATACCGGCGCCGTTCCGGCGGAAAGTAGCGCGGGTACGGTCCCAAGAAAACTGGCAGCAACGGCCTTCGGGCCGTGGCGATTTACGGCGTTTTTGGCGCTGGCGCTTTTCTATGCGGCCGGGGTGGCCGCTCAGACCACCGCGACTGCGCTCCCGGAAATAGTGCCGATGCCGGAGCCCCGACCGGCGGAGGCGATCATGCGTCGCGGAAGCGTGCCGCAGCGGATCGCCGTTCCGGCTGCTGAAGCCGCGGCGGCGGCCAAGGTCTGCAACGCGGTGCTCGCTAAAGGCACGCTGGTCGCGGAAACGGCCGAGTCCGCACTCTGGAACAATGGCTGTGGTGCGATCGGACAGATCCAGGTCAGCGCGATCAAACTCAAGAACGGGAAAGAAGTGGCGCTCCGGCCCTCAGCCTTGGTCCGCTGCGAAGTTGCGGACGCAATCGCGACCTGGGTGCGGGACGATCTTGTGCCCGCGGTCGAAAGCTATGACGGCCTCGTGCGGATCGAGGTGGCTGCGTCCTATCATTGCCGGCCGCGCAACAATATTCGCGGCGCATTGATGAGCGAACACGGCCGGGCGAACGCGCTCGACGTGCGTGCGATCGTGACCGGCAACGGACGCCGCTTCGGTGTCGACATTCCCGAAACGCCGATCATGGTGTTGAGTGAAATGCGCCGCAGCGCCTGCGCGCGCTTCACGACCGTGCTCGGACCCGGCTCCGACGGCTATCACGAGAACCACTTTCACGTTGATCTTGCGCAGCGGCGCGGCGACTACCGGCTGTGCCAGTGGAATTTGCCGCGTCCGCCCGAGCCCACGCGTCATCCGTTACGCGTCGCTGACCCGTCCAAATCGCAGCCAACCAGCCCCTGAAATGGAAAAGGGCGCCGCAAGTGCGGCGCCCTTTTGCCCCCAAAACGCAAGTCGCAGCTAGGTCAGATTACTCTGACCGTCGCGCCTTGCGGCACCCGGTTGTAGAGATCGATCACGTCTTCGTTGAGCATGCGGATGCAGCCCGACGAGATCGCCTGTCCGATATATTCCGGCTGGTTGGTGCCGTGAATGCGGAACAGTGTGTCCTTGTTGCCCTGATAGAGATAAAGCGCGCGCGCCCCCATCGGGTTGTGCGGGCCGGGCGAAACATATTTCGGCAGGTTCGGGAAACGCTTCAGCATTTCCTGCGGCGGCGTCCAGTCCGGCCACTCGGCCTTGCGCTGAACCTTCGCCTCACCCTTGAAGGCCATGCCTTCTTCACCGACGGTCACGCCATAGCGATAGGCCTTACCGTTCGGCTGGATGAGATAGAGAAATTTTTTGTCGGTATCGACGATGACCGTACCCGGCTTGTCCTGGGTCGGCGCATCGACGAGATGGCGCAGCCAGCCCGATTCCGGCGTGTGTTTGAGATAGGGCGCGCTCGCGATCAACTTCCGGTCACGCGCGGGAATCGCGGACTCGGGAACTGGATCGAGGGTGTCGCTGATGCAGCCGGCCAAGGAGAAGGCCATCAGCACAAAAGCAAGGTGACGAATCCGCATTTCTTACTGACCTAGAAGTTCGCTTGCCCCCAAGCTTGGCTTGTCACTATCTGAACTGATTTTTGCCGGGAAGCCCTTAAACCCTTGCAATCGCTTGCTAGGGATTTCTGTGGCAGAAATGTCGCATTGCGGCATCGCCCGAGGCCCAAACTACGGGCATTTGCCTTCCCTGCACTGCCGGAATGCACTTTCGCTCGGCCGTTAACCTTTGTGGAGTCAGATCGCCGCAGGTCGCGATAAGCGCCGGAAAAGTTTCCCCGAATCAACTAATTCGGGCCTCTGCAATTGCTCAAAAGCGCCTTACTCGGGCGAGAAAACCCGCGTCCTTTCGGGGACGATAAAAGTGGGTTCGGAGGAAATGATGTCTGCGGCCAATTCCAAGAAGACTGAAGCGCGTGAGCCGAGCCGTCCGGGGCTCGATGCACAGTACCGGAAGATCGGTATCTCGGCGCTTGCCGCGACGCTGCCCTATAACGGCGAGCAGAAGAACGACGCCTACGCGCCGAAGCAGCCGCGCGTGGTGACGCTTCGTGACCTCGAACTCTTCACGATCTGATCTCTTCGCACTGATCCCTTAGCACTGATCCCTTGGCACTGATCCTTGGCATTTTGATTTTACGCGCCGGTGACGGCGTGGCCGCGCCGGGCGATGGACTGCTATCGCGCGGCGCGGTAGTGAGCGTGCATCGGCCGCGTCCGCGGGGACCCTCATGCTATTCGCTCATATCTTGCGCGGCGCGACGCTCGAACGCGTCGAAATAAAGGAAGGCGAAGTCTGTCCGCCAGGCGCGATTTGGCTCGACATGATCACGCCGACGGTCGGCGAAGACAAAGTCGTCGAAGCCGCGGTCGGCGTATCGATTCCCACCCGCGAGGAAATGGCCGAGATCGAAGTCTCGAGCCGGCTCTATATTGAAAACGGCGCGCGCTACATGACGGCGACGGTGCTTTACAACACCGAAACCGAAAAACCCGGCACCACCGCGGTGACCTTTATTCTTACCGGCCAGACGCTCGTTACCGTGCGTTACGATGAGCCGAAGCCCTTCGTCTTTTTGTCCAATAAGCTATCGCGAACCTGCGCGATTAATTCGACCGGCCCGACCATATTGGTCGAGCTACTCGATTCCATTATCGATCGGATCGCCGACACGCTGGAACGGATCGCAGCCGAGACCGAGAAGGTTTCGTCCCGCGTGTTCGAGCGCAACGCCGCGCGCGACGATCCGAACCAGCGCTACCAGGCAATCCTGCGCATGATCGGGCGCAAGGGCGACCTCCTGTCCAAGACGCGTGAAAGTCTGGTTTCGATGAACCGGCTGGTGCTGTTTTTCACCAATGAAACGGAAGCCGTCGGCCTGCCGAAAGACCAGCGCAGCCATTTAAAGAGTGTTGCGCGCGATATCACTTCGCTCACCGACCACGCGCATTTTCTGGCGAACAAGATCACCTTCCTGCTCGACGCGACGCTCGGCATGGTCAGTCTCGAGCAGAACAACGTGATCAAGCTGTTCTCGGTCATGGCGGTGACCTTGATGCCGCCGACGCTGATCGCATCGATCTACGGCATGAACTTCGAGCACATGCCGGAATTGAAGTGGGTCTATGGCTATCCGCTCGCGCTGATCATGATGGTGATTGCGGCGATCGGACCTTACTTCTTCTTCAAGTGGAAGCGCTGGCTCTAATCATTTTAATTTGCGCGTGACCTGTCCGGAAACCGGCGCCCGCTTTTCGGGGTCACGCGCTAAACGTACTGCCCGCCATTGATGTGAATTTCGGCACCGTTCACATAAGACGACGTATCCGAACACAGCACATAGATGATTTTTGCGACCTCGTCGGGCGTACCGAGGCGGCGCAGCGGAATCTGCTCCACGATCTTTTCCGTGCCCGGCGACAAAATCGCCGTATCGATCTCGCCCGGCGCGATCGCGTTGACGCGGATACCGCGCGGGCCGAAATCGGCAGCCATTTCACGCGTCAGTGAAGCAAGTGCCGCCTTCGATGTGGCATAGGCCGCACCGGCGAAAGGATGCACGTGCGAGCCCGCGATCGAGGTGACGTTCACGACCGCGCCTTTAGTGTTTTCGAGTTCGTTCATCAGCCCGCGTGCGAGCATGATCGGTGCGAAGAAATTCACCTGAAACACATGCTGCCAGTCCGGAATTGCGGTTTCGATCGCGCCGAGACGTTTGCCGCCGTCGCCTTTCGGCGAAATCCCGGCATTGTTTACGAGCGCGTGCAGTTCGCCGTCGACGCGTAACTTAATCTCGTTGATTGCATTATTCGTAGCCTTCGGATCGGCGAGATCGACCTGGATGTGATCTTCTGGGCCCGCTTCCCACGGGCAATTATCCGGAAATGCGTGACGCGAACAGGTGATCACGCGCCAGCCGGCGGAAGAAAAACGCTTCACCGTCGCATGCCCGATGCCGCGGCTCGCTCCGGTGAGCAGCAATATTCTGCGTTTGTCGTTTCTCGCTCACGGATAAAGCCTCGTCTTGCTCCAGGAGCTGCCTTCGCGCTCGCGCGAGAAGCGGATGCGGTCATGCATCCGGTGCGGCCGGTCCATCCAGAATTCGATTTCGACCGGCACGATGCGATAGCCGCCCCAATGTGGCGGGCGCGGCACATCTTTTCCTTCGTAGCGCTTCTCGATGTCGGCGATACGCACCTCAAACGTCTTGCGGTTATCGAGCGGGCGCGATTGATCGCTTGCCGCGGCCGAAATACGCGACGGGCGCGAGCGTGAAGCGAAGTATGCGTTCGCTTCAGCCTCTGTCACGCGATCGACGGGCCCGCGAATTCGAATCTGACGCCTGATCGACTTCCAGTGGAGCACGAGTGCTGCCTTCGGATTGGCAGCGAGTTCGGTTCCCTTCACGCTCTGCTCGTTCGTGAAGAAGACGAAGCCGCGCTCATCAGCCTGTTTCAGGAGCACCATCCGGACGTCGGGCAGGCCGGCCGAATCAACCGTGGCGAGCGCCATAGCGTCAGGATCGTTTGGCTCGGCGGCTCTAGCCTCGGCAAACCACGCCGCAAACAGGCCGAAAGGCTCGGCAGCCAGGGCGAAGTCACCGGAAATTAACCCTGTCCTGCCTTCAATCGTGTCTGGATTGGTCATACGGAGCTTTTTCGCGTGCGTGGGGCGGTTTCAAGGCTCGAACCGGCAAAGGGCGCCAGCCGACTTCCTTATCATGGAACAGCGCGCACCAGCGTGCCGCTGGCATGGCTCGTTTCCACGCCGATCGCCGCCGGACTTATCGCGATGCTCTTGGGCGGCTGCTCGATGCAGCTTTCCTCGCTCCTGCCGGGCGGCGTCAGCGACCAGGGACCGACCGTGATCCGCGCACAAAACCCGGACCCGCAGACAACGGGCTCGATCCCGCTCCACATGACGAGTGCTACCGACATGCCGTTGGGCATGTCGGCAACCGACTGGCCGCTCGCGCAGGCTGCTTTGAAAGAAGCGCTCTCGCGCACCGACGACGGCCCGAGCGTGCCGTGGGAAAACCCGGCAAGCGGCGCGCGCGGCACCGTGACGCCGATCGCATCGGCCTTCACCAAAGACGGCTTCCCTTGCCGCAACTTCATCGCGAGCCACGTGAAAGACGCGGTTGAGACCTGGTCCGAGGGCACGGCCTGCCGCACGCATCAAGCCGCGTGGGAAGTGAAGTCCGTCAAGCCGCTGAAGAAGACCTGACCATCAGGTTGGGGCTTTGCTTTAGCTGCCTCAATAAGCCCGCGTTGCGCTTCGAAGCTGCAATCACCAAATAATGCCCGACTGCGATGCAGGCCGAAAAGGACCAAGACGTTGCGCGACCCCTATGAGGTGCTCGGCGTGGGCCGCAAGGCTACCGCCGACGAAATCAAAAAGAGCTTCCGCAAGCTCGCCAAGAAGCACCACCCCGACTCCAGCAAGGGAGATCCGAAGGCGTCCGCGCGCTTCAACGAGGTCAACACGGCCTACGAAATCCTGGGCGAAGAAAAGAAGCGCCGCGCGTTCGACGCCGGCGAGATCGATGCCGAAGGCAAGCCGAAGGGCTTCAATTTCGACCCGCGTCAGCAGGGTGGCTTTGGCCAGAGCGGGTTCCCCGGTGGCGAGACGATTTTTGAAACCTTCTCGTACGAACCGGGAGGCGGACGGCGGCCCCCGCGCGGTGGCAATCAGGCCCGTGGCTTCGAAGATATTTTGAGCGGCATTTTCGGCGGACGCGCACAGCCCCGCGGGTTCGAAGAATTTGAAACCGCGGAGGCCAAAGGCGCGGACGTGGCGCTCGCGCTTTCGGTTTCGCTCGAAGAAAGTATCTCGGGCGCTAAAAAGCGCGTGCTCCTTCCCTCCGGCAAGGAGGTCGAGGTCTCGGTGCCGGCGGGCGTCACCGAAGGCCAGCAGATTCGGCTGCGCGGCCAGGGCTTCGCGGGTCCGGTAATGCCTGGCGACGCGATCGTCACTATCCACCTGCTCCCGCCCGCCGGCCTGAAGGTCGAAGGCGCGAACCTGCGGGCGGAGATCGATGTCCCCTTGGAAGACGCAATCCTGGGCGGCAGCGTTCGCGTGCCGACGCTCGATGGCGCCGTGGACCTCAAAATTCCACCGCGCACTTCGGGCGGCCGCACTTTCCGGCTCAAGGGCAAGGGTGTGCCGCAGAAAGGCGGCGCGCCGGGCGACCTCTTGGTTTCCGTAAACATCCAACTGCCCGAGGGCGCCAATGCGGAACTCGAAGCGCTGGCCCAAAAGCTCAAAGACGGGCGTTAGCCAGCGTTACAATGCTTGAAGTCCACATGCCTTGAAGGCAGGTGGAGCCCCATGTCATACGAAATGGCCCGCCAGCGCGGGCCGTTTTTAGTACCGGGGGCGTTCATGAGCGATACGAGCGGGCTGATGCGCGGCAAGCGCGGGCTCATCTTCGGCATCGCGAATACCCGATCGCTTGCCTATGGCATCGCCAAGGCCTGCGCCGATGCCGGCGCCTCGCTGGCGCTGACCTACCAGGGCGACGCATTGAAGAAGCGCGTCGAGCCGGTCGCCGCCGAACTCGGCGCGAAAGTCGTCGGCCATTGCGATGTCACCGACCCCTCGACCATCGATGCGGTATTTGCCGAAACCGACAGGCAACTCGGCGACCTCGATTTCGTCGTGCATGCGATTGCGTTTTCCGACAAAGCGCAGCTCGACGGTCGCTATGTCGATACCACCGCCGATAATTTCAATTCGACGCTCGCGATCTCTTGTTACTCCTTCACCGCAATCGCGCAGCGCGCGGAAAAGCGCATGCCGCGCGGCGGCGCGCTCTTGACGCTGACCTATTACGGCGCTGAGAAATGGATGCCGCATTATAACGTGATGGGCGTCGCAAAGGCGGGGCTCGAAGCGAGCGTGCGTTATCTCGCCGCGGACCTCGGCCCGAAGAATATTCGCGTCAACGCGATCTCGGCGGGGCCGATCAAGACGTTAGCTGCGTCCGGCATCGGCGACTTCCGCTACATCCTGAAGTGGAACGAATACAACACGCCGCTCCGCCGCAACGTGACCAACGAAGAAGTCGGAGCGAGTGCGCTTTACCTAATGTCCGATCTGGGTCGCGGGGTCACGGGCGAAATCCTGCACGTCGACGCCGGCTATCATGTCGTCGGGATCAAGCACCCCGACGCCCCTGACATGTCGCTCGTCAAGAAAAATGGCGACGAGTCGTGACTGTTCTGATTGCCGGCGGCGGCATCGGCGGGCTTGCGCTCGCACTGAGCCTGCATCAGATCGGCGTCAAATGCCGCGTGTTCGAAAGTGTACGCGAGATCAAGCAGCTCGGCGTCGGCATCAACATACTGCCGCACGCGACGCGCGAGCTAATCGAGCTTGGGCTGCTGGATGAACTCGATCGCAACGGCGTTCGCACCAAAGAACTTGCTTATTTTTCCAAACACGGAAAGCAAATCTGGTCCGAGCCGCGCGGACTAGAGGCGGGATATAAGTGGCCGCAATTTTCAATTCATCGCGGCGAACTCCAGCTCATTTTGCTCAACGCCGCCCGCACCCGAATTGGCGCCGACAATATCCTCACCGGCCATCACGTTGCTCGCTGGGAAGAAACCGCAAATGGCGTGCGCGCGCATTTCGTCGACAAGGATGGCGGCCCGATTGGAAGCGAAGAAGGTTCGCTGCTGATTGCCTGCGACGGCATCCATTCCACCATCCGCGCGCATTATCATCCGGACGAAGGCGCGCCGCTCTGGAATCGCCGCATCCTCTGGCGCGGTATCACGCGCGGCACAGCTTTTCTGTCCGGCCGCAGCATGATCATGGCGGGCTATCCGGAAGTGAAATTCGTCGCTTACCCGATTTCGCGCGAAGATTCCGATCGTGGCGAGCCGATCATCAATTGGATCGCCGAGCGCGAACTTGCCGCCGATTATCAATGGCGCCGCGAAGATTATAATCGGGTGGCAAAGCTCGAAGAATTCGCACCCTGGTTCGAACAATGGAATTTCGGTTGGCTCGATGTACCGGGACTGATCCGCGACGCGGAATATGTCTTCGAATATCCGGTGGTCGATCGCGATCCGCTTGAGCGATGGACCCATGGCCGCGTGACGCTGCTCGGAGATGCGGCGCATCCGATGTATCCGATCGGCTCGAACGGGTCATCGCAGGCAATCCTGGATGCCCGCGTGTTGGCGCGTGAAATTCAGGACAAGGGCGTGACAAATGCTGCACTCGAATCCTATGAAGCGGAGCGGCGCCCCGCGACCTCGCAACTCGTACTGCTGAACCGCGGCAACGGCCCTGAGCGCGTCATGCAACTGGTCGAAGAGCGCGCTCCCAACGGCTTTAATCTCGTGACCGAGGTCTTGAGCCAGACCGAGCTTGAAGAGGTCGCAAACAACTATAAACGCGTTGCGGGTTTCCAGGTCGAAGCGCTGAACGCAAAACCCCCGATCGTGCAGCCGCGCGCGATGGCGGCTGCGAAATAAAGCGCAGCCGGCAGAGCCGGCTGCGGTATTCTCCATTGCAGATGGTCAGTACGTAAGTAGAGGTTTTTGCAGCTTGCGGCTGAAGACATAGTCGGCGGTATACGGAACGCTGCGTAACTCGCCGTCGGTCGAGCATGATCCGTCGGCCACGCCGCCCTTGGTATTGATGCGCTGGATCGTTGTGGCTTCGGCAATGCGGCCGACGCTGCTCCACTTCGTCACTTCCAGCTTCAAGAGCGGGATATCAGCGGGAGTTGCGCCGTTGGCGCGGGCTACAAAATTGGCGGCAAGCATGCTGCCGTCGGTAAGCTCCCAGCGCGGCCCGGCATAGTGATAGCCCACGACCGAGCCGTTTTCGTACAGCGTCGCGACCGGCTCGCGAAACTGCCAAACGAGTTCGCCGGTTACGTCTGCTTTGCACTCGTAAATTTGCGAGCCTTCCGCGTGGATGGTCGCAATATGGATCTCGTTCTTCGCTTCAACCGTGTCGGGGATTACAACGTCCACCACATTGTTCACCGCATTGCCGTTTGCGATCGTGAACGCGAACGCCATCCCGGCAATTGCACTGAGCGGCAGTATGGACAGGGGAAGAAAGTACTTTTTCATCTGATTTTTCCTTCGTCAGTTGCCAGAACATCGCCGACGCCGGCTTGTTTGCAGGCACCAGTGTTCTCGTGCGGCGCTGAGTAAGGCGGGCGGCCGAGAAGGTCTTTGGCCGGGATGCTGGAAGGCTTGATCGCAAATCCGGAAGCGATGGCACTCTGATTGGACGCGGCCGGCAGGCCCGCGTGAGTTGCTGAAAGTAGCGTGGCACCAGGCGTTACCGCGTTCGTTAACGCTACGGCAGTTTGACCAGGCCGCGCGCCGCTCCTACAAGCTCCCACGCTATGTCGCACAACACGTTCGGCCATCTATTTCGCGTCACCACCTTTGGCGAAAGCCACGGGGTTGCGATCGGCTGCGTGGTCGATGGCTGCCCGCCGCGCATTCCGCTTAAGGCCGAAGACATCCAGGCCGACCTCGACAGGCGCAGGCCCGGCCAGTCGCGCTTTGTCACGCAGCGGCGCGAACCGGACTCGGTGAAAATTCTCTCGGGCACCTATGTCAACGAACAGGGCATGGAGCTCACCACCGGGACCCCGATTGCGTTGCTTATCGAAAACGTCGACGCGCGCTCGAAAGACTATACCGAGATTGCCGACAAATACCGGCCCGGGCACGCCGACTTCACCTACGACATGAAATACGGCATCCGCGATCCGCGCGGGAGCGGCCGCGCTTCGGCGCGCGAGACCGCATCGCGGGTTGCTGCCGGCGCGGTGGCGCGTAAAATTATTTCAGATGTGAAAATCCGCGGCGCGCTCGTTCAGATTGGTGATATCGAAATCGATCGCAAGAACTGGGATTGGGAAGAAGTTCATCGCAACCCGTTCTTCTGCCCGGATGCGAAGACCGCGAAAAAATTCGAAGATTATCTCGACGGCATTCGCAAGAGCGGTTCCTCGATTGGCGCGGTGATCGAAATCGTCGCCGAAAACGTGCCGGCGGGTCTTGGCGCACCGATCTATGCGAAACTCGACGCCGAACTTGCCGCCGCCATGATGAGCATCAATGCCGTTAAAGGCGTCGAGATCGGCGCGGGATTCGCCGCTGCGAAACTTACCGGCGAACAGAACGCCGATGAGATGCGCGCAGGCAATAACGGGCCGATCTTCCTCTCAAACAATGCGGGCGGAATCCTCGGCGGCATTTCCACCGGCGCGCCGGTCGTCGCGCGCTTCGCGGTGAAGCCGACCTCCTCGATCCTGACCCCGCGCGCCAGCGTCGACCGCTACGGCGAAGAAGTCGAAGTCTCGACCAAAGGACGCCACGATCCATGCGTCGGCATTCGTGCGGTGCCGATTGGCGAAGCGATGATGGCCTGCGTACTTGCCGACCAGTTCCTCCGCCATCGCGGCCAGGTCGGCATGACTTCGGACTGGCCTTTCCCGCCCAAGCCTGAGCGCGCATAAATGAACGCTGCCGAACAGAGCCGCGTCGAGAAAGCGATCGCCGCGTTCGCGCGCGGCGAGATCGTGGTCGTGACCGACGACGACGACCGCGAGAACGAAGGCGACCTTTTTGTTGCAGCGTCGCTCTGCACTCCGGAAAAGATGGCCTTCATCATCCGGCACACGTCCGGCATCGTCTGTGCGCCGCTGCCGCCAGAAGAAGCGCGGCGGCTGCATCTTGATCCGATGGTATCGGCCAACGACTCCGCGCACACGACCGCGTTCACAGTTTCGGTGGACGCAAAACACGGCGTCACGACCGGTATTTCCGCGGAAGAACGCACCGCCACAGTGCGCGCGCTCGCAAACCCTAATGTCGGCGCCGTCGACTTTACGCGACCGGGACATATTTTCCCGCTGATCGCGCGCGAAGGCGGAGTGTTGATGCGCACCGGACACACCGAAGCCTGCGTCGATCTTTGCAAGCTTGCAAAACTGCCGCCGATCGGAGTCATTTCCGAACTCGTCAACGATGACGGCACGGTGATGCGAGGGAGCCAGGTCGCGTCCTTCGCGCAGAAACACAACCTCGTCCAGCTTTCGGTCGCCGACCTCATCGCCTATCGCCAGGTCCGCGAAAAATTAGTCACACGCGTTTCCGAGTTTCCGGTCGAAAGCGAGATCGGACCGCTCACCGGCTACGCGTTTACGACGCCATTCGACCAGACGCATCACATGGCGTTCGTTTTCGGCAAGATCGGGGATGGCAAAAATGTCGTTGCGCGCTTGCACCGCGCCAATGTCATCGGCGATGTGATCGGCGGCGGCGCGGTAATCCGGACCGCACTCGCCCGTTTTAAGGCGGAAGGCCGCGGCGTGCTTGTTTATCTCCGTGACGGCACCGCGGGCGTGCCAGTGGTCCGGCCCGGCGCCGAGACCGAATCGACCGAAGCGATCCGCGCCGAACAATGGCGCGAAGTCGGCGTCGGCGCTCAGATTCTCCGCGACCTCGACATTTCCTCGATCCGGCTGCTTGCGTCCCGCACCCGAACTTATGTGGGCTTGGCCGGTTTCGGCATCGAGATCGTGGCGACAGAATCTCTGGACGGTTGAGCCGCCACCCTCGCCTCGCTGCCTTCCCCATGCCACCATCGTTGCGGCTAATCCTCGACGGAGGGTTCGGCGATGCGTGTTGTTCGCTTCCTCGTTACGGCTTTTGCGGCGGCGCTGATCGCGCTATCGCCGATGGCATCGACTCGCGCCGGCGCGCCGATCCCGGTCGATGTGGAACTCATACTCGCGGTCGATATTTCCTACTCGATGGATTTCGACGAGCTCGCGCTCCAGCGCGAAGGCTACATTACCGCCCTCACCTCCAAAGAATTCGTCGATGCGCTGCGTGGAGGCGCACACGGCAAAATTTCGGTCATCTATATCGAATGGGCTGGCACGCATGAGCAAACCATCGTGGTGCCATGGACATTGATCAGCGATCGCGCTTCTGCGGAGGCTTTTGCAGCAAAGCTTGCGGCAGCACCCGTGCGGCGCACCTATCGCACTTCGATTTCAGGCGGATTGATTTTCGCCGCCGAGCAATTCGGCAAGGCCGACTTCAAGGGCGTGCGGCGCGTGATCGATATTTCCGGTGACGGCACCAACAACCAAGGGCCGCTGATCGAACCCACGCGCGACGACATCATCGCCAAAGGCATTATCATCAACGGACTGCCGTTGCAGCTTAAAGCGTCGACCGGCTCGATGCTCGATATCAATAATCTGCACGAATATTACGAGGATTGCGTGATCGGCGGACCTGGCTCGTTCGTGATCCCGGTGCGAGAGCGTGGGCAATTCGTGAATGCGGTCCGGCAGAAATTGATTCTGGAAGTCTCCGGGATCACGCCGCAAGGAATTGCATCGCACGCAATTCCTGTCGTCAAGCCGCCGCGCGTCTCCTGCACCATTGGCGAACAGATGTGGATGCAGCGCTGGGGGAATTAGCGCTTGAAAATCCCGACCAGCTCGACATGCGTCGAATAGCGGAACTGATCGACCGGGGTCACCTCAATCAGCTTGAAGCCGCCATCGGATAAAATCTTCGCGTCGCGCGCGAATGTATCCGCGTCGCAGGAGACATAAGCGATGCGCTTGAGTTTTGTTTTAGCGAGTTCGTAAACCTGCCCTTCCGCACCCTGACGCGGAGGATCGAGTACGATAAAATCGAAAGCCTTCAGTTCATCGGAAGTCAGTGGCCAGCGAAAGAGATCGCGCGTTGCCGCTGTCACCGGTTTCAAGCCCGGCGATTTTGCGCCGGCTTGCAGCGCTTTGATCGCGGCTTCGTGCGAGTCGAACGCGGAAACTTTCACGTGCTCCGCAAGGCGGAGCGCGAATGTTCCAAGGCCGCAGAAGAGGTCGGCCACGGATTTTGCGTCTTGTGCTGCCAACACTATCTTTTCGCTCAAAAGCGCTGCACCCGCTTCGGTGGCTTGCAGGAATGGGCCCGGCGGCAATGCCACGATCGCTTTGCCGATCCTGATCGTCGGTGGCGCCAGTTGCGCGACCGTGCTTCCGTGCTGCGTCAGCCGCGCGATACCGACGCGCCACCGCGAAGGACACCAGTTTCTTCTCGACGCTCGGCGACAATTTGCCGATACCGCGGATATCGATGTCGATGCCTTCGCGCGCCAATGTAAAATGGAGATCGGCGGACTTTCCGGTCGCCGCAAGAATTTTTGCCAGCTCGCGCGCGACCGGCAGTGCATCCTCAAGCGGCTTTGCCAGCACCGGGCATTCTGCGAGTTCGACGATGTCATGTGAGCGCCGCTGCGCGAAACCGAGCGAGGAAGGATTTTTTCCGCGCCCCGAATGAAACACCGCGCGGATGCGGCCCGCGCCATGCGCGTCAATCGTGTCGTTGACGAGGGTTTCGACACCAGCTCGGACTAGCGCGTCAACGATGAGTTCGCGCTTCCACGAAAGATAAGGCCGCAATTCCCAGTGCTGGAGCGCGCAGCCGCCGCAGACGCCGAAATGCCTGCAAACCGGCGCGATGCGTTCGACGCTCGGCTCCGCCACTTTCTGGAGGAGTCCCGCGTTCGCCCTCGCGCTCGATCTCGACGCGTTCGCCCGGAAGCGTAAAGGCAACATGCACGCGGCCTGACGCCGTTTCGGCGAGTCCATCGCCTAAACGGCCAACCGCCCCGATCCGTGCTGTTTCGATCATGGATGACTGATAGCCGCGAAACTATTCCGCAGGAAGCGGCTTCGCTTTTCCAAAGGCGGTCTCGACTTTGGTCACTTCCGGCATGTAGCCGCGCGACGTCAGCGCAAGAAAGCGCCAGACCAAAAGCGTCGCGTAAAGCAGGAGCCCGATCGTGAAACCGATCCAGACGCCGTTGATCCCGAACTTCAGCGGGAAGGCGAGCACATAAACGCTGCTGAAGCCGACCACCCAGAAGCTGATCGCGGCAAAAAGCAACGGTATGCGTGTGTCGTTCAGCCCGCGTAGAGCGCCTGCCGCGACCGTCTGTACGCCATCGGCGATGAAGAAGGTCGCACCGATCACGAGCAGGAACGAAGCAAGCGTGACAATTTCGGTAGCACCCTTCGCGTCGCTATCGATAAAGAATAGCGGGATAACGTCGCGGGCAAGTGCCGCCACCACCGTCAGCACCGCCATGAAGAAGGCGCCGAGACTAAGTGCAACAATGCCGGCGCGGCGCGCGGCGGCCGCATCGCGGCGGCCGACTTCCTGGCCGACCCGCACAGTTGCTGCCATCGAGATGCCGAACGGAATCATGAACATGATCGAGGCGACCTGCAGCGCAATCTGGTGCGCCGCAAGCGCGTTCGGCCCAATCCAGCCCATGACGATGCCGGCCGCGCCAAACAATCCATATTCAAGCAGGAACATCGCCGAGATCGGCACGCCGATGACGATAAGCTTTTTCATCAGCTCGCCGTCGAAACGCCAGAAGCGGCCGAGCACATGATATTTCTTGAACGGCTGACTGCGGTAGCAAAGCCAGAGTGCCGTTGCGCACATGCCGAGATTGACGATCGTCGTCGCGATCCCCGCGCCCAACATCTCAAGGCGTGGAAAGCCGAACGCGCCGAAGATCAGTGCATAAGCAAGCGCGAAGTTGATCGGGATCGCCACAAGCGTGATCCAGAGCGCAGGCTCGGGCTTGTTCACCGCGCCCATGAAGCCGCGGATCGCAATGAACCACCACGCCGGGATCAGGCTCCAGGCAAGACCGCGGAGATAATCGTTGGCGAGTGCTGCCGCTTTCGCTTCCTGTCCGAGGGCGAGCAAAATGTTTTCGCCCCAAAGCTGTGCGATCGAAAGCGGAATGCCGAGCAAGGTTGCGGCCCACAGCCCCACGCGAAGAGAGCGGCGCACCATGCGCGGCTGACGCGCACCGAAAGCCTGCGCCGCAAGCGGCGACACGGCCGAGACGAGGCCCATACCTAAAACGAAAGTTGCAAACAGGATGATCTGCGCGAGCGCGGCCGCCGCGATCGCCTCGCCACCCAAGCGGCCGACCAACGCCAGATCCGTCGTCATCATCGCGATGTGGCTGAGCTGCGTCAGCGCAATAGGCCAGGAAAGCCGGACCGTCTCGGTCAGCTCCGCGCGCCAAAGCGCCCGACCTGCCGGCTTTTCACCGGAGGCGGCTATTTCGTTCATGCCATGCATGGTTCTCGGGATTTCTAGCGACTCTTGCGGCAATTAAAAGGCCAATCCGCTTTGCACCTGCTCTACGAAGCCAACATGACAGGCAGGAAGCGGCGGACGATCACGGTTTGGTCGCGTAAAGCAGGAACTCATGATTGCCGTCGCCGCCCAGCACCGGTGACGGCATCGTTTCACGATGCCGCCAACCCAAATCCTGCACCAGTAATTCCACGTGGTTGCTGACTGCACGATGAACAGCCGGATCGCGGACGATGCCTTTTTTCAGCTGCTGACGACCGGCCTCAAATTGCGGTTTGATCAGCGCGATCAATTCGGCGTGTTCTGCGGCGAACGCTAACGCCTTCGCCAGGATCAACTTCAGCGAAACGAAGCTCACATCGATCACGATCAACGCAATTTCTTCGGCGACCGCATTATGCGGCAAAACGCGAATATCGGTTTGCTCCATCGACACGATGCGCGGGTCGCGGCGCAGGCTAGGGTGCAGTTGATCGGTGCCGACATCGACTGCGTAAACTTTCTTCGCCCCGCGAGAAAGCAACACTTCGGAGAATCCACCGGTCGAAGCGCCGACATCAAGACAAGTTTTGTTGGCCGGTTGCACACCGAACCGATCCAGCGCCGCCACAAGTTTCAAGGCGCCGCGCGAAACATAGGGATGCGCGGGCGTGGCCACGATATCAGCATCTTCCGCGATCGCCTGCGAGGGTTTACGCACTTTGACGCCTGCCGCGGTCACGTTACCGGCCTCGATCGCGGCTTGCGCTTTCTCGCGGCTTTCAAACAGGCCGCGCAACACCAGCAATTGATCGGCGCGATGCGTCTTTTTCATAGGCTCAAGAATAGCAGCAGCGCTTGCGCCATGGAAAAGGCCGTTTTTCCGCGCTCGTCTGGCGGGAACGAAGAAGCGGTGCTACGCATTTGCCGCTCGAACGAGATCGATCCTTCCCATGCAAAGTTCAGGGCTGAAATTGCTGCGCATCGCGGGGCTGTTTTCCTGCGCGTTCGTCGCGCTGGCATCCTTTGCTGACGCGCGGAACGCGACCGCCCCGTCGGTCGACAGCCAATTGCACGCGGTTCAGGCCAAGAAGGCGAAGCCGAAACAACAGAAACAACCGAAGCAGAGGGGTGTGGACGCAGACGACGACGGCACCGCGGCTCGCGTTTGGCGGCTTACGAAAGATGCTTCCGGCCCGCTGCTTTCATTCGGG
The DNA here is from genome assembly GCA_963730025.1 of uncultured Alphaproteobacteria bacterium. Classification (GTDB taxonomy): domain Bacteria; phylum Pseudomonadota; class Alphaproteobacteria; order Rhizobiales; family Xanthobacteraceae. The sequence continues at coordinate 2,651,943 of CAVSPV010000002.1, read as the reverse complement.
CCGCGCAAGGGCGATGACTTGATTATCGCGTTCTCCTGCACGCCCGGCTCGAAACAGATCCGCGTCGTTGCCTTTACGGCGTCCCGCGAAACCAGGCGCGGCGATGCCGCGCGCCTGCGGCTGAATAATGGCCGTCAGCGTCTGGAAATCGCAGCAACAGCTTTTGCCGACACCAAGCAAAAGCGGATCGATATTGGCGGTGTAACGCGTGACACGCAGAGTTTTCTCGACGTGTTTCGCTCAGGCGAAACCGTGATCCTGGAAACGCCGGGACGCAAAGTCGGTATCTCGCTCAAAACGATCGGGAAAAAAGCGGATCAGTTCGCGGCGACCTGCGGCTGATGTCAGGCGCGGCGCGCGCCGGTAAGCCGCGCGCCTTCAAGGCCGAGCGCCGCAAGCGCTGCCGTGACAATGCCGCGCGCATCGAGTCCCGCCTGTTCATACATTTTTGCGGGCGTATCCTGATCCTGGAAAATATCCGGCAGTACCAACGTCCGGATTTTCAGACCTTGATCGAGCACGCCTTCGCGGGCGAGCATTTCCAGAACATGACTGCCGAAGCCTCCAACCGAGCCTTCCTCGATCGTGAGGATCACTTCATGTTCGCGAGCAGAGCCGCAAGACGAGGTCGCGATCGAGCGGTTTTGCAAAACGCGCATCGGCCACCGTCGTTGAAAGACCGAGTGCTGCGAGTTCGTCGGCGGCACGCAAGCATTCACCGAGCCGCGCGCCCAAGGAAAGCAACGCAACCTTGTTGCCTTCACGAAGCACCCTGCCCTTGCCGATCTCAAGCGGCTTGCCTTCCGCAGGCATCGCAACGCCGAGGCCTTCGCCGCGCGGAAAGCGAAAGGCGGAAGGCCGGTCGTTGATTGAGGCCGCGGTCGCAACCATGTGCACGAGTTCGGCCTCATCAGCCGCCGCCATCACCACCATGTCCGGCAGGCAGGCGAGATAAGCGACGTCGAACGAGCCCGCATGCGTCGCGCCGTCCGCGCCGACGAGGCCCGCGCGGTCGATGGCAAAACGCACCGGCAATTTCTGGATCGCGACATCGTGCACGACCTGATCGTAGGCGCGTTGCAGGAAGGTCGAATAAATCGCGGCGAAAGGCTTGAAGCCTTCGGTTGCAAGGCCCGCAGCAAATGTCACCGCATGCTGCTCGGCAATACCGACGTCGAAAGTGCGATCCGGAAACTCCTTGCCGAAAAGATCGAGCCCGGTGCCCGAAGGCATCGCGGCGGTGATGGCCACGATCTTGTCGTCCTTCTTCGCTTCCTTGATCAGACTTTCGGCAAACACTTTCGTGTAAGAGGGCGCGGCCGCTTTCGACTTAGCCTGCGCGCCGGTCGCAACATCGAATTTAACGACGCCATGATATTTGTCGTCGGACGCTTCGGCCGGCGCATAGCCCTTGCCCTTCTTGGTCACGACATGGACCAGCACCGGGCCTTCCTCATTGTCGCGAACATTGCGCAACACCGGCAGGAGATGATCGAGGTTGTGACCGTCGATCGGACCGACATATTCGAAGCCGAGTTGCTCGAACAGCGTGCCGCCGGTGATGAAGCCGACACCGTGAATGAACGCGCGGCGAATGAATTTTGAAATGCGGTCCGGCAGCCGCTCTGCGATGCACGCCCAGAGATGGCGCATACGCGAATACGTGCGGCCCGAGAGGCGACGCGCGAGATAAGCGGACATCGCGCCGACCGGCGGCGCAATCGACATGTCGTTGTCGTTCAGGATCACGATGAGCCGACTGCGCGCGGCACCCGCGTTATTCATCGCCTCATAAGCCATGCCGGCCGACATTGAACCGTCGCCGATCACGCAAATAACGCTACCGTTTTCGCCCTTAAGGTCGCGCGCGATCGCCATGCCGAGCCCGGCGGAAATCGAGGTCGAAGCATGTGCCGCGCCGAACGGGTCATATTCGCTTTCGGCTCTCTTGGTGAAACCGGAAAGCCCGCCACCCATGCGCAAGCGTACGGATGCGGTCGCGGCGTCCGGTGATAATTTTGTGCGGATAAGCCTGATGCCCGACGTCCCAGATCAACCGGTCGTGCGGCGTGTCGAAGATGTAGTGAAGTGCGACCGTGAGTTCGACCACGCCGAGGCCCGCGCCGAGGTGGCCGCCGGTGACCGAGACGGCATCGACGGTCTCCTGCCGCAGTTCGTCCGCCAAGCTGCCGCAGACGGTTCTCGGGCAACGCCCGCAATTCGGCGGGTGTTGCGACCAGATCAAGTAGCGGCGTTTTGGAGCGCGGGGCAGCGTCGGTCATTCGCCGAAACTATCAGCGTTTTTCGGGGCTTATACAAGGCAGCCAGCGTCGCAGGACAAGTCCTTGATGCCCCATGCGCTTCACAAAACATCGCATTTTTGGCCTCTTCCGCCGCGGCCCGTTGGCACAACGCGCGCTCAGCGCTAAACGGTGCTTAACGATTGGGGCGAACTCTCGGATGGCGAAAAAGAAAAAGGGAAACGGCAACGGCGCGCATTCGCCTGCGCCCGTGCAGCCCGCAAAGTCCACGAGCATCGATTTCGATACGCTGGTGAAACGCGCGAACGCGCTTTTCGAACAGGGCCACTTGGACGCCGCGCGCCAGCTTGCGCTCGAAGTGATCGCGAAGGATCGCGACCATATCGGCGCGCTGATTTCGCTCGCGAACAGCTTGCGGGAAATCGGAAAATTCGACGATGCGCTCCGCGTGCTCAGTCACGCACTGAAAGTATCGCCCGACAATACGCAAGCGCTTTCTTCGGCCGCACTCACCTTTTTCTACAAAGAAGATTGGGAGCGAGCCTGGAAATCCTTCGACGTGCGGCTACGACTGATGAAGCAGCCGCCCGTCGTCACGATGCCGGGACCGGACGGAAAGCCGGTGCCGAAGCCGATGTGGCGCAGCGGTCCGGTGCCGCCCAGCATTCTGGTCATGGGCGAACAGGGTCTCGGCGACACGATCATGTTCGCGCGCTATTTACCGCAGCTCACGGCAAGCGGTGCGCGCGTCGTTTGCGCGGTGCAGGAGCGGCTATTTGCAATTCTTAAAAACCTCGATCCGAAAATCGAGTGGCGGCCGATGGAAAAGGCAGGGAGTCTCTCCGGGATTAAATCCTGGACCCTGATGATGCATCTGCCGCAGGCGCTCGGGATCAAGCCGGCAGAATTGAAGCAGCAAGTTCCCTATTTAAGCGCCGATCCAGAGCGCGTCGCGCGCTGGAAGGACAAGATCGGCGAGCAGGGTTTCAAAGTCGGCGTCGTCTGGCAGGGCAATCCGGATCTGCGCATCGATCAGGGCCGCTCCTCGCCGCTCGCAGCATTCGCGCCGCTCGCCGAGATTGCGAATGTGCGCCTGATTTCACTGCAGACGCATCACGGGCTCGATCAGATCAAGGATGTTCCATTCGCGAGCAAGATCGAACTGCTCGGCGATGATTTCGACGCCGGCCCGGACGGATTTCTCGACACCGCGGCCGTGATGGAGAATCTCGATCTCGTCGTGACAGTCGATTCTGCGATCGGCCATCTGGCAGGCGCGCTCAATCGGCCTGCGATCACTTTGCTGAAAGCAGTCGGTGCCGACTGGCGCTGGCTTCATAAGCGGGACGACAATGTCTGGTATCCGAGTGTCCGGCTGTTCCGCCAGACGATGCCGGGCGACTGGAACGAGTTGCTGATCCGCGTCGCAGGCGAAGTCCGGCAACGTGCCGAGGCTAAGCTCGCCGGTCAAAACCCGATCGCGCCGGTTTCGGTCGGCGAATTGCTCGACAAGATCGCGATCCTCGACATCAAGCGCGAGCGGATCGCGGATGCTGCGAAACGCGCGAATGTCGAGCGTGAATTCGCAGCACTTTCAGAGACGCGCGACAAGCTCGCACTCAACGGCGAAATCGCGCCGCTGGTGCGGGCGCTAAAGGAAGTGAACGAAGCGCTTTGGGAGATTGAAGACGATATTCGCGAATGCGAGGCGAAGTCGGACTTTGGCCCGAAGTTTATCGAGCTTGCGCGCTCAGTCTATAAGCAAAATGACAAGCGCGCCGCGCTCAAAGCCGAAGTCAACAAGCTCTGCAATTCGTCGCTACGCGAAGAAAAATCCCACAAACGTTACTGATCGAGCGGGGTGGAGCCCGAGGGCTTGCCCTTGGCGTCGAGCGTGATTTTCTCGACGCGCGCTTCGGCGTCTTTTAGAAGTGCTTCGCAGCGTTTTTTCAGCACTTCGCCGCGCTCGTAAATCTTGATCGAATCTTCGAGCGGTACGTTGCCGCCTTCCAGCTTCTGCACAATGGATTCGAGTTCGGCGAGCGCCTTCTCGAATGGAAGTGAAGTCACGTCGCCGTTTTCGTCTTTGGTTTCTTTCGCCATCTCGATCCTGTCAGGCGCCCATCAGGGTGCGCACATGCGCGCCCGCCGAGCGCGCGAGTCCTTCGAGATCATAGCCGCCTTCGAGCACCGAGACGACCCTGCCCTTCGCATGCTTGTCGGCAATATCCATGAGCTTGCCGGTTACCCAGGCAAAATCGTCCTCAACCAGGTTGAGATTGGCGAGCGGATCGTTGCGGTGCGCATCGAAGCCTGCCGAGATGATGATCAGATCGGGCTGAAAGTTATTGATCCGCGGCAGGATCACGCTTTCCAGCGCCTCGCGAAACTCGGTACCGCCGTCGCCCGCGGAAAGCGGTGCGTTCACGATCGTATTCTGCGCGCCGGTTTCGCTCTTCGCCCCGGTGCCGGGATAAAGCGGCATCTGGTGCGTGGACGCATAAAGCACCGTCGGGTCGTTCCAGAAAATATCCTGGCTGCCGTTGCCGTGGTGCACGTCGAAATCGATGATCGCGACCCGCTCGGCGCCGTGTTTCTTCTGCGCGTGACGCGCGGCGATCGCGGCATTGTTGAAGAAGCAAAAACCCATCGGGGTCGCGATTTCAGCGTGATGGCCGGGCGGGCGCATCGCGACGAAGGCGTTAGTGGCCTTGCCCGCGAAAACTTCGTCCACGCGATATACGGCGCCACCGCGCGCCGCGAATAATCGCAGGCCAGCTTTTAGAGGAGAGCGTGGTGTCAGCATCGACCCGCACCGCGCCTTCAGCCGGCACGACTTCGTGGAGTTTTTCGATGTATTCCATCGGATGCACGAGCGCGATGGTTGCAAAATCGGCTTCCGGCGCTTCGGCGCGCGCGAGCATCGAATAGGTATGCTTGCCGAATTCCTCGTTTAGCGCGCGCATGCGCTCGCTCCGCTCGGGATGTCCGAGCGGGGTCGCGTGTTCGAAGCGCCGAAGGATGCGTGATCAGAAGTGTCGTCATTCCCGATCTTAGCCCGCGGCTTTGAACGGAGCCAAGCTGACGCCGGGCGGCGTGGGGATATTGTCGGGCACGAAGAAATCCATCTGCAGCGATTGCGCCGGATTCACCCGGTATTGATCGAAGTCCGCACGCCCTCTGAGTGTAAAAAATTGTCATCGATCAGAAAGTTCCCGGAAAATTCGCGCGAGGGCTTTTCGAAGATGCGGACGGCGGCATCCGCGAGAATATCCGGCGTGCGGCTCCGCTGCATCAGCGCGTCGCCGCCAAGCAGATTATTGACGGCCGCGGTCGCAATCGTGGTGCGCGGCCAGAGCGCGTTTACGGCGATGCCTTTCGATTTCAGTTCGCCGGAGAGACCGAGCACGACCAGACTCATGCCGTACTTCGCCATGGTGTAGCCGGTATGCGGCGCGAACCATTTCTGCTGCATGTCGAGCGGCGGCGACATCATCAGGATATGCGGGTTCTTCGATTTTTCGAGGAACGGGATTGCGAATTTCGAAACTACGAACGTGCCGCGCGTATTGATCTGATGCATCAGATCGAAACGCTTCATGTCGAGCTGCGTGGTCGGCAACAGCTGAATCGCGCTCGCGTTATTGATGACAATGTCGATGCCGCCGAAATGATCGGCGGTCTTCTTCAGCGCTTCGTTGACGTTCACCTCGTCGCGGACGTCAACGACGAGCGGCAGTGCCTTGCCGCCGGCTTTTTCGATTTCTTCGGCCGCGGTGTGGATCGTGCCCTGCAATTTCGGATGCGGCGTGTCGGTCTTCGCCGCGATCGCGATATTGGCGCCGTCTTTCGCCGCTTTCAGCGCGATCGCAAGCCCGATACCGCGCGAAGCGCCGGTGATGAAAAGCGTTTTGCCTTTGAGTGACATGATGGCTCCTTACGCGACCATGATTGAATCGGTGTACGAAACCGAAGCTGCGCCCTCGGTGACTGTGATCTCCAGGCCTTCGGCCTGCGTGCAAAGATTTTCCGCAAAGAAACGCGCGATCGCGACGCGGCCCGCGGGCGCGCCGCCGACACGTTCGGCAAGGGCCGCTTGCGCGAGATAAGAGCCGCCGGAAGCAAGTCCAAACAACTTTTGATAGGGCGTCGCGCCCGCGAGCGCTTCGGCCTGATCGCGGCTGAGCGCTTCGACCATATATTTCGTCGCGCGCTCCAGCGCATCGAGCGTTTCGTTCAGACGCTGCGCGGTCTTGCCGAAGGCCGGATCATTGGATTTCGCGACTTCGTTTGCGATGTTGCGATATTCGGCCATCAGCCGCTTCAAGGTCTCGCCGCCGCTCTGGCCGATCTTGCGGCTCACGAGATCAATCGCCTGTATCCCGTTGGTGCCTTCATAGATCGCGGTAATACGCGCGTCGCGCATATGCTGCGCGGCACCCGGTTTCCTCGATGAAGCCCATGCCGCCATGCACCTGCACACCGAGCGACGCTACTTCGATGCCAGCGTCGGTCGAAAAGGCTTTCGCGATCGGCGTCAGCAGATTGGCTTCTTCCCAGATTTCTTTTTTGGCTTTCGGATCGCTCGTGTTCTTTGAGCGATCGAGTGCGTCTGCCGTGCGCAAACAAATTGCGCGCGAGGCGTTCGTCAGCGCGCGCATGGTCATCAGCATGCGCTTCACGTCCGGATGTTCGCCGATCGGGCTCAAGTCTTTAGAGCCGGGCGCGCGACCCTGTTTGCGGTCGCGCGAATATTGCAGTGCCTGCTGGGTGGCGCGCTCGGCAATCGCGACACCCTGCACGCCGACGCCGAGCCGTGCTGAGTTCATCATAGTGAACATGCAGGCGAGACCTTTATTCTCTTCGCCGACAAGCCAGGCCGTGGCACCGCCCTCATCGCCATAAATCATAACGCAGGTCGGAGAGGCATGGATGCCGAGCTTGTGTTCGAGCGACTGGCAGCGCACGTCATTGCGCACACCAAGCGAGCCGTCTTTGTTCACTATGAATTTTGGAACCAGAAACAGCGAAATGCCTTTGGTGCCGGCCGGCGCATCGGGCAACCGCGCAAGCACGAAGTGGACGATGTTGTCCGTCATGTCGTGTTCGCCGTAGGTGATAAAAATCTTGGTGCCGGTGATTTTATAAGTGCCGTCGCCCTGCGGTACCGCTTTGGTGCGCAGATTAACGAGATCGGAACCCGATTGCGGCTCGGTGAGCTGCATCGTGCCATTCCATTCGCCGCTCACGAGCTTCTCGAGATAAATTTTCTTGAGCTCTTCGGAGCCGTGTTCATGCAACGCGTCGACGGCGGCAAATGTCAGCAACGGGCAAAGGCCGAACGACATCGAGGCCGAACTCCAGAATTCGAACGCCGCCATGTTCACCATCGCGGGCAAGCCCTGCCCGCCAAACTCAACCGGCCCGGCAAGCCCATTCCAGCCGCCTTGCGGTCCAGTCGCGATAGGCTTCCTTCCAACCCGGAGGGGTCACGACCTTGCCGTCGACGAGCTTGGAGCCGACCTGATCGCCGGTGCGGTTCAAAGGCGCCAGCCGCTCGGCGGCGAATTTACCCGCCTCTTCGAGCACGGACTGCACGAGATCGAGCGAAAGATCGGCCTGCGCGCCTTGGCCCGCGAGCTTGTTCAGCCCGGTACAATGTTCGAGGAAAAACAATGTCTCGGAAACGGGCGCGCGATAGGTCATGTGATTCCGTCCTCCGGCGGCGCTTATGTTTTATGTGAACCGCTTGACCGGCGCCGCGCGAGGCCATACCGCCCCGCATCTGGATTACACTGGCCGCAGCAGCCGGAGCCGTCAACGTGAGCCCCGACACGACCCGCTTAAACACGCGCATTTTGTCGGCCGACGCAGCGGCAATCGCAAATGCTGCGCGCGTTTTGACCCGCGGCGGTCTCGTCGCATTTCCAACCGAAACGGTTTACGGCCTCGGCGTACGCGCAGACGACCCCCGCGCAGTTGCTTTGCTCTATGCGGCGAAGGGTCGGCCCTCATTCAATCCGCTGATCGCGCATGTACGCGACATCGATGCCGCGAGGCGGCTTGGTAGTTTTAGCAACGATGCACTCAAGCTCGCCGATAAATTCTGGCCGGGGCCACTCACGATCGTCGTTAAGGCAACGACGGATGGCGCGGTGTGCGAACTTGCGCGCGCGGGCCTCGAAACGATTGCAATCCGGATGCCGTCGCACGATGTTGCGCGTGAGCTGTTAGCTGCGGCCACCTTTCCGATCGTGGCACCGAGCGCGAACCGCTCGGGTCATGTTTCACCCACAACTGCGCAACATGTTGCCGACGATCTCGACGGCAAAGTCGATCTCATTATCGATGGTGGCGCCACGGCGGTCGGGCTCGAATCAACCATTGTCGATTTTTCCGGCGCCGAACCCCGATTACTTCGGAGCGGAGGCATTGCGCGTGCCGATATCGAAGAAATTGTCGGACGACTTTCGGCGATGGACACGAACGAAATATTCGCGCCAGGCATGATGGCGTCGCACTATGCACCCCGCGCGACGATAAGGCTCGACGTCAAAGAAGTGCATGCGAACGAAGTTTTGCTCGCGTTCGGCCCGAACATGCCCGCGAATGCCAGGCAAGCCCTAAAGACCTTGAACCTTTCTCCTCAAGGCAATGTGACGGAAGCAGCGGCAAATCTTTACGCCCATCTTCGTGCGCTCGATCTTGTGAACGCTTCTGCCATTGCGGTCGCCCCGATTCCGCAAGAGGGTCTCGGCGAAGCGATCCGGGACCGGCTGCAACGGGCGGCCGCGCCGCGGCCGCGCGAGGGGGATAGATGAAACGGATGTTGTTTGTGGCGTTGCTCGCCGCGCTCACCGCAGCGCCGGCATTAGCCGAAGTCGAAAAATTCATTCAGATCGGCGAGAGCAATCTGCGTCCGGTTTTCCGTTTGAAATTCACACCGCCGCAAGACTGGGAAGCAAACGCGGAAGGCACCAAACTCTTCGGCCTGCCGACCTATGTGCCAAAGGGGCAGACCTTCCACTACGCGCCGGCCGTCATTTATGTGCGTGTCTCGTATAACGAGAACAAACGCCCGATCGAGCAATTCATCGAAGTCTCGCAGGGGCGTTGGCGCGACAAGGTGAAGGATACGCAGATCACCAAAGTCGCGAACGAAAAGCGGGTCAGCGGCCAGGCCGATTTCATCGTTTATCAGATCCATAATCCGAGCCACCCGGCGCAGGCCTATGAGATGCTTGCCTATGGCGTGGATAAGGATAAAGACGGTAACGACTATTTCGTAATGATCAGCATGACCGCGATGACGCAAAAAGCGATCGACGGCGCGGAGGCCGCATTTCGCGCGGCGCTGCGCACACATTAGACATGGCGCGCCGCAAAGCTCCGCACCCTGGGTTCGACCGCTTCGTCAAAATCGTCGGCGAAAAGAACGCCGTCCGTGACGCCGCGGACATGGAGCCTTATCTGCGCGAGCAGCGCGAACTTTATCGCGGCAAGGCAGCACTCCTGTTGAAGCCTGCGAATGCCGAAGAAGTCGCGGCAATTCTAAAGCTCGCCGACAAGACGAAGACGCCAATCGTGCCGCAGGGCGGCAATACCGGCCTCGTCGGCGGACAAATTTCGTTCGACAAGAACGCGATCATCGTTTCGACCGTGCGGATGAACAAAATCCGCGAGGTCGACGCGAGCGCAAATACGATGACGGTCGAGTCGGGCGTGATCCTGCAGAACGCGCAGGAGACGGCAGCGAAACACGACCGGCTGTTTCCGCTGTCGCTCGGCGCCGAAGGCAGTTGCACCATCGGCGGCAATCTTTCGACCAATGCCGGCGGCACGCAGGTGCTTGCCTACGGCAATACACGCGACCTCGTGCTCGGCATCGAAGTCGTGCTTGCCGGCGGAAAAATCCTGCGCGGGCTACGCAAGCTCAAGAAAGACAATACCGGCTACGATCTGCGCCATCTTTTCATGGGAGCGGAAGGCACGCTCGGCATCATCACCGCGGCCGTCCTGAAACTCTTTCCCGCACCGCGCGCGATTTCGACAGCGTGGATCGGCGTGCCGTCGCCTGAAGCCGCGCTCGAGCTTCTCAATCTCGCGCAGTCGCGCGTGCGGAACGTCGCTCACCAGCTTCGAACTGATGCAGCGGATCGCACTTGAATTCGATCTCAAGCACCTGCCCGGCGCGCGCGACCCGCTCTCGTCACCGCATCCCTGGTACGTGCTTGCTGAAATTTTCGGCGACGATGAAGTACGCACGCGCGAGACGATGGAATCCCTACTCGCCGAGGGCGCCGAGCGAAATCTCGTCACCGATGCCACCATTGCCGAAAGCCGCGAACAGCGGAATGCGATCTGGAAACTGCGCACCGGCATGTCCGACGTGCAGAAGCCTGAAGGCGGCTCGATCAAGCACGATATTTCCGTGCCGGTTTCTTCGGTACCTGCTTTCGTCAAAGAAGCGACCGCAAAGGTCGAGAAGATGATCGCGGGCGCGCGCGTGGTCGCCTTCGGCCACCTCGGCGACGGCAATCTGCACTACAATGTGAGCCAGCCGGTCGGCGCCGACAAAGCGAAGTTCATCGCGAAGTGGGAAGCGGTGAATGAAGCTGTACACGCGATCGTCGCAAAGTATGACGGCTCGATTTCCGCCGAACATGGTATCGGTGTGCAGAAGCGCGATCTCCTGCCGAAAGCCAAAGACCCGGTCGCGCTTGCCACCATGCACGCAATCAAGAAAGCGCTCGATCCGAACGGCATCCTGAACCCCGGCAAGGTGCTTGCCGCGCGGAGGAAAAAATAGAAACGATTCTTGCCGCGTCCGCCGCGATCTTCCGCGAAGACGGAAAGGTACTGCTCGCTAAGCGCATCAAGCCGCCGTTCAAATGGAGCCTGCCCGGCGGCGCGCTTGAGCCGGGCGAAACCGCGGCACAGGCGGCAATCCGCGAAGTGCGCGAAGAAGTCTCGATCGAAATCGATATCGTCAGCGAAAGCCGGTGAGCGTGAAGTGTTTATTCGCGATCAGGACGGCAACAATATCCGCCGCTACGTCATTTCCGTCTTTGCAGCAAAGCTGAAAGCAGGCGAGCCGCAGGCCGGGCCTGAAGCGAGCGAAATCGGCTGGTTCGCGCCCGACGAAATTTCGGCGCTCGAAGCGACCGAAGGTCTGGCAGACGCCGTGCGAGTAGCGGAACAAGCGCTCGGCGTGCGATAAGCGGGTAGTGAGCCGCTCATGATGACCTTCCGCACAATCTTATTCCTGTTCGCATTCTTCGCGAGCTTCCCTACCGCGGCGCAGGCGCCCGCGCAGGATCGCGCGCCCTACGAGACGGCGCTGAGCCAGCTCGCGGAAATTCTCGGCGCGCTTCATTACTTGCGCCCGCTCTGCGGAGCGACCGAACAAGGCCAATGGCGTACCGAGATGCAGGCGCTAATCGATTCCGCGCAGCTTCCCGGCGACAAGCGCAACACTCCTCGTGACCAGTTTCAACCGCGGCTATGTCGCTTATGAGCAGACCTACCGCTCCTGCACGCCGGCGGCGCCGCTTGCGGTCCGCCGTTTTCTCGACGAAGGCGCGCGGCTCTCGCGCGACATCGCGACCCGCTACGGCAATTGAATTCAAAAGCCGTCTTCCGCGTTAACCTTCTTTAAAGGTCCGAGGCGACGGACCAAAACGCAGGCCCGTTAAGGTCGGTAAATAACGCTGGGCACCCCGCCCGCGGAGGTGGAATTTTGCGCAACGTCTCGCCCTTGAGAACCGGAAAGGTCGACGAAGCGCGCTCGGAAGACGAGCGCCGCGCCGCCTTCGGCTATCTCAATGAGGCCTGGGAAGAAGCGCGCCTCGACGGCATCGACGGCGATTGCCTGGCGCAGGTGGCGCTTTTCACGGCCATCAACGAACTCGTCTCGACCTATGGCGAGGATGCGGCCGCCGAATATGCCGACAAGCTCGGTGAGCGCATCCGCCGCGGCGAATTCACGGTCGCGGCCAACCGCCAGTAATCTTCTGCCGATTTTCCTCAATTCCGGATAAAGTGCCTCGCATTGTCTCGCGAGGATTCATGTCCGTTTTGTTTCGCTCTGGTTTTGCGGCTCTCGCCGGCTCGCGCTCGCGGCAGCGCCAGCATTCGCGCAGAAAAAAGTAAAGACCGAGACGATCCGCGACAGGAAACGCCGCCGAATAAAGCGAAGGCCGGAAAGCAGAATGCTGCTGCACCGGCCGAAGTCATCCGCGACCTGTCGCGGCTGCCCGAACCGGTACGCAAAAAGCGCGAAGAAATTCTCGCCGCCGCGCGCACGGGCGATCTTGAAAAGGTCGCGGCGATCATGAAAGCCAGGCGACCCGCCGGTTTTCTCATTCGGCGGCGATGTCGACGCCGATCGCTTTCTGGCGCACGGCGTTTCCGGACAGCGAGGGCGTCGAAGTGATCTCGACCGCTGATCGAAGTGCTCGAGATGCCATTCGTGCAGCTCGATCGCGGGAATGCGCAGGAAACGTTTGTGTGGCCATATTTTCATGCGGTGCCGCTCGACAAGCTCACGCCTGAGCAGCGCGTCGAATTGTTCCGGCTGGTGACGGCGTTCGACTACAAGGAAATGCAGAAATTCGGCTCGTATAATTTCTTTCGCGTCGGCATCGCGCCGGACGGGACGTGGCAGTTCTTTGTGGGCGGTGACTAGGTCACATCCCTTGCGGCAGCGCTTCGAGAAAAGAACCGGCTGGCCCTGCCCTTCCGACTTTAGCTCGCCGTCACGCATCACGACGTACCGCGCACGATCGTGCCGACCGGCCAGCCTGTCACCGTCATGCCGTCATAAGGCGTCCAGCCTGCTTTGGAAGCGACCCATTGATTGGTGATGGTCTCGCGCCGCTTCAAGTCGACAACCGTGAAATCGGCGTCATAGCCGTTCGCGATCCGGCCCTTGTTCGCAATTCCGAATACGCGCGCGGGACCGTGGCTCGACAGATCGACAAAGCGATCGAGCGTAAGACGCCCGGCTGCGACATGATCGAGCATGATCGGCACCAGCGTCTGCACGCCGGTCATGCCGGACGGGCTTGCGGGATATATTTTCGATTTTTCCTCGAGCGTATGCGGCGCGTGGTCGGAGCCGAGAATATCGACGGTGCCGTCGGCAACGCCGCGCCAGATCGCATCGCGATGGCGCTGATCGCGCACCGGCGGATTCATCTGCGCGCGCGTGCCGAGCCGCTCGTAACATTCCGGCGCAACCAGCGTCAGGTGATGCGGCGTTACTTCGACGGTCGCGACATCCTTATGCGCGGCAAGCAGATCAATTTCTTCGGCCGTCGAAACGTGCAGCACATGCACGCGTTTTCCGGTTTCGCGCGCGAGCGCAATCAGTCGCGTGGTTGCGCGCAATGCCGCCACCGGATCGCGCCACACCGGATGCGAGCGCGGATCGCCTTCGATGCGCTCGCCTTTGCGCTCGTTCAGCCGCGGCTCGTCCTCGGCGTGAAACGAAGCGCGGCGGCGGATATTTTCCAGAATTGCGCGCAGGCTCGCGTCGTCCGGAATAAGCAGCGTGCCGGTCGACGAACCCATGAAAACTTTTATGCCGGCGCAACCGGGAAGCATTTCGTATTCGGCAACGCGACCGGAATTATCCGCGGTGCCGCCGACGAAAAATGCGAAGTCGCAATGCATGCGGCCGATCGCGCGGCCGATCTTATCGGCCAGCGCGCCGTCATCGATGGTCAGCGGATCGGTGTTCGGCATCTCGAACACTGCCGTAACCCCGCCCATGACGGCCGAGCGCGAACCGCTTTCGAGATCTTCCTTGTGGGTCATGCCCGGCTCGCGGAAATGAACCTGGGTATCGATCACGCCGGGCAGGATATGGAGGCCGGTGCAGTCCCAGCGTTCGCGCGCGGAATTGGCGGGTAGATCGCCGATCGCGGCAATCTTGCCGTCGCGCACGCCGATATCGCGCGCAACAGCGCCATCGTGATTGACGACGGTGCCGCCGATGAGAAGGAGATCGTAGCTGTCGGCCATCCGGCCCCGCGAAAATGACCGGGCTTGCCGGTCTTCATCAGCGGCCTTACTTGTCAGGAGAATTGTTGGCAAGCCGTCTTCCTTGCCGCATCAACCGGAATCGGGACCAGATCGGCATCATGCGCGCGGTAATCCTCGACGAGCGATCAGTTCTGCGGATAACCGGCGAAGACGCCCGGAAGTTCCTGGAAAACGTCATCACCAACGATGTCGATTCGCTGCAAGCAGACCAGGCGCGATTCGCTGCACTGCTCACGCCGCAGGGCAAAATCGTAGTCGACTTCTTCATCGTAGCTGTTTCCGAAGACGACGGCGGCGGCTTTCTAATCGACGTGCCGCGCGCGCTTGCCGAAGACCTCGCGAAGAAGCTCGACTTCTACAAGCTGCGCGCGAAGGCGGTCATCGAAGCACGTCCGGACCTCGCGGTGGTTGCCACCCTCGAAGGCAAAGCCACGACCGAGCTCGGCGTGGTCTTCGACGACCCGCGTCATACGGAATCTGGGGCAGCGCATCATTCTTCCGGCGGACAATACGCAGGCTGATCTTGCGGGGGCGGGCTTCAAGCCGGAAAGCGCGGATGCCTACCACGCAAAGCGCATTGCACTCGGCGTACCCGATGGCGGCAAAGACTTCATCTATGGCGATGCCTATCCGCACGAAACCGTCATGGACCAATTGCACGGCGTCGATTTCAACAAGGGCTGCTTCATCGGGCAGGAAGTCGTTTCGCGCATGGAGCGGAAAACGACGCCGCGTACGCGCATCGTGCCGGTGACGTTCGAAACGCCGCCTTTCCCCGGCGTCGAGGTGCGCGCGGGTGAGCGCCCCGCCGGCAACATGGGCTCGTCTGCAGACGGCAAGGGCCTTGCGATGCTGCGACTCGACCGCGTGCATGACGCGCTGGTCAAAGGCGAAAAGATCACCGCGGGTGGAATCGAATTATCGTTGAAGAAGCCCGCCTGGGCGCGTTTCAAATTTCCCGACGAGGCCGGTTTCGGCGCATAATCGTGCCATGAAAAGAATCGTTCATGCTGACGGCAAGAAGCGCTGCGTCTGGTGCGGCACCGATCCGGTTTATGTCGCCTATCACGACGACCGAATGGGGCGTGCCGGAATATGACGACCGCGCGCTGTTCGAGAAGCTGATCCTCGACGGATTTCAGGCCGGACTTTCCTGGATCACGATTTTGCGCAAGCGCGACAATTTCCGACACGCCTTCGACAATTTCAATCCCGAAAAGATCGCGCGCTACGATGCGAAGAAACTCGGGTCGCTGATGAAAGACGAAGGCATCGTCAGAAACAAGTGAAAATCGACGGCGCGCGGCAGTCGGCGCGTGCTTGGCTTGAAATTCAGGAGAAGGGGCCGGGCTTTTCCAAACTGCTGTGGGACTTTGTCGACGGCAAGCCGAAGGTCAATCGCATTCCAAACGCACGGCGGCGTGCCCGCCGAAACCAAAATATCGCTCGCGATGTCGAAAGAATTGAAAGCGCGCGGATTTAACTTCTGCGGACCGACGATCGTCTACGCCTTCATGCAGGCGACCGGCATGGTCAACGATCACCTGACGACGTGCTACCGCCACAAGGAACTTTCGAAGTGAAAGCGGCACGTGCCTGGCAACGCATGTTGTCGGGCCGGCGGCTGGACCTGCTCGACCCGTCGCCGCTCGACATCGAAATCGAAGACATCGCGCACGGCCTCGCGCGCGTTGCGCGCTGGAACGGGCAGACTATTGGCGCGCATATTTTTTCGGTCGCGCAGCATTCGCTGCTGGTCGATGCGATCTCGCGCAAAATTTCGCCGAACCTCGATCGCGGCTGGCGCCTCGCGGTGCTGTCTGCACGACGCGCCGGAATATGTGGTCGGCGATCTGATCAGCCCGTTCAAGGCGGTGCTGCGCGCGGACTATAAAGCCGTCGAAAACCGGCTTCTGCATGCGATATCGCTCCGTTTCGGACTGCCCGCGCGCTGGCCTGCGGAACTGGTCGCGCATGTGAAGAAATCCGACCGGCACGCGGCCTATCTTGAAGCAACGAGGCTTGCGGGCTTCAAGGAAGCGGAAGCGCGGCGCTTTTTCGGATCGCCCCCGGGCCTCGACGCGGCTGCCGAGAAGCGCTACCTCACGCCATGGAACGCGGAACTCGCGGAGAGGCGCTTTCTCGCGCGGTTCAAGGAATTTGTCGGACGAAAAATGATTCACGTTTGTTCGCTTGCGAAAATGCATCAGGTCGTCGAGACGACCGGATCGCGCCATGTCGTGACCCTGATCCGCGATCTGTCACGGATCGTACGGCCGCCGAGCATTGCCGCCGAAAACCATCTCATTCTCAATATCGACGACATCGAAGACGCCGCCGAAGGCATGGTCACGCCCGAGGAAACGCATGTCGGCGAACTCCTGGAATTCGTGCAGCGCTGGGACCGCGAGAACCCGATTGTCGTGCATTGCTTCGCCGGCATCAGCCGCTCGACGGCGGCAGCCTTCATCACCGCCTGCGCGCTTTCGCCCAAGCGGAGCGAACTTGAAATCGCGAAAGCGATCCGGGCGGCATCTCCGACCGCGTCCCCCAATCCGCGTATCGTCGGTTTCGGCGACCGGTTGCTCAAGCGCGACGGACGCATGGTCGAAGCCGTGCGCGCAATCGGCCGCGGCGAAATGGCTTATGAAGCAGAGCCCTTCATCGTCGAGCTGCGCTGATCATGGCGAACGACGCGCATCCGCGAACCGCGATTGAGATCGGTTTGGCGGCGGCGATCGTCGCCATCAATTCCGACACCCCGCTGATCCTGGTCGCCGCCGCAGGCAAGGATGCCGAGCGTGGCCTGCCATCGGGTCCGTTCGATGCGCCTGCGCACCGCACGTTTGAAATTGCGCTCCGGCAATTCGTGTCCGAACAGACAGCGCTCGAAATCGGTTACGTCGAACAGCTCTATACGTTCGGCGACCGCGGCCGGCACGCACGCGAAGGCGACACCACGCCCCATATCGTGTCGGTCGGTTATCTTGCGCTGACGCGCGCGTTGGCTGCCGACGCGCTCAAAGCCTCGGGCGCGCGGTTCGAACCCTGGTATAATTTTTTTCCATGGGAAGACTGGCGCGAAGGCCGGCCGAAAATTCTCGAAGCTTCGATCCTGCCCGCGCTCAACGCTTGGGCGAAGTCAGCGAAGCCGGTCGCGGGCGCCACGCTTAATGCGCGGGAGCGCATTCCGCTTTCCTTCGGCATCGACGGTGCGCCCTGGGACGAAGAGCGCGTGCTTGATCGCTACGAACTTCTGTATTCCGCAGGTTTGATTGCCGAAGCGCAGCGCGACGGGCGCGAAAATGCGCTTCCGCGCGGCAAGTCCGAATTGCTTGGCGAACCGATGCGCTTCGATCACCGCCGGATTTTAGCTACCGCAATTTCGCGGCTGCGCGCCAAACTGAAATATCGTCCTGTCGTATTCGAGCTGATGCCGGATGAATTCACGCTCACCGAATTGCAGCGGACGGTTGAAGCGATTTCCGGAAGACATCTGCACAAGCAGAATTTCCGGCGGCTCGTGGAGGGTACCGCGCTCGTGGAAGCGACCGGTGAAGTCTCGACTCACACAGGCGGCAGGCCGGCCGCGATGTACCGCTTCCGCCGGGAGGTGTTGAAGGAACGCCCCGCCCCGGGGCTGCGGTTCGGCGCGCGTTAGCGGCTTTAACCCGTCATTAACCGTATTCGCGTGATGGTTGCATAACTTCATGGAGCAACCCATGGCCGCGCCAGCAAGAAATCAGCAGACTTTCGAACGGGATTACTCAGATTCCACGCGCGACGTGATGCGGTCGCTTTGGCGAGTGATCAACAATGATCCCACCGAACATGCTCCGCCACCGCACCGGATTGATTTCCAGGAACTTCAGAACACGCTCGAAAGGGTCCGTGAATCGATCGGCGTCGAACGCGAGCGCGTTCGCGAATTGCAGGAGCGGATTGCCGAACTCGAACCTTTCGAGACGGCCTATGCGACCGAGAAACAGGTAAACTCCGAATTACGCGCCGATCGCGACTGCTGGCGCGGCCAGGCCATGCTGATGGCCGAAATCCTGCCGAAGCGTTGACGGGTAACACCATGATGCGCTCGCTCATGCGTGTGCTGACAGGCCGGGATGACGATCCGTCGCTCACCGTGCAATATCGGATTTGCCCCGGCGAGTGCGACTTCGCAGAGCTTCAATCGTTACTTCTTTACGTGACAAACGAAATCCGAAGGGAGCGTCAACGGATCGCCGACGCGCAATCGCGCTATTGCGAAGATGACTGGCGGCACGCGCTCTCAGATTTCGATATCGAGCGCGACGTCCAGCGAGGGCGCCGAATGGGTCAGTGCGCCGGACGAAATGACGTCCACACCGGTTTCAGCGATCGCGGCGACGGTTTCCAGCGTCACGCCGCCTGACGCTTCCGTCGTGATCTTCCCGCGACACAACGCAACGGCTTCGCGCAAGGTTTTCAAGTCCATATTGTCGAGCAGCACGACGTCGGCTTTGCCGCTCGCAAGCACTTCCCTGAGCTGATCGAGGCCGTCGACCTCGATCTCGACCTTGACGAGATGACCGACGGCAGCGCGCGCCGCCTCGAGCGCCGGCTTCACGCCGCCCGCGACGGCAATGTGATTGTCCTTGATCAGCACGGCGTCATCGAGGCCGAAGCGGTGATTGACGCCGCCGCCGCAGCGCACCGCGTATTTTTCGAGTGCGCGCAGGCCCGGCGTCGTCTTTCGCGTGTCGGTGATCTTGGCGCTGCTATGCGCAACCTTCGCGACATAAGCCGCAGTCAGCGTCGCGATCCCGGAAAGATGCCCGAGAAAATTCAGCGCGACGCGCTCGCCCGAAAGAATAGCGATAGCCGCACCTTCGATAGTTGCGAGGGTCGTGTTGGCTTTCACGGCATCGCCGTCCCGCGCCATTGCAGTCAAATTTAATATTGGGCGCAAGCGAACGGAATGCGCGCGCAGCACAAGGCAGTCCGGAGATTGTTCCGGCTTTGCGCGCAACCAATTTAGCCTTGGCCTGAATTCCCTCGGGCAACGTCGCGGACGAAGTGACGTCGCCCGCACGGCCCAAGTCTTCGTCGAGCGCGCGCTTCACCGCGTCCTGAATGACCAGCGGCGACAGAAATGCGCCGGGGGCGACGAGATCGGCCATCACGCGGCCTTCGCGGTTGCCTGGACCGCGATCCGGCGCGCTTCGTCGATCGAGATATAAGTGCGGTGCGCCTGCGCGGGATCGGCCGCCGGGAAATCTGAGCGGAAATGACCGCCGCGGCTTTCCGTTCGCTTAATCGCGGCGGCGGTCACGAGCAAGGCGGTCGTGCACATGTCGCGCACCGACGGGCGCTTAGCGGTGGCTTCGATATTCAGGATTTCGCCGAGCGCGTGGACGAGACCCATGCGGTTTCGGATA
Organism: uncultured Alphaproteobacteria bacterium; assembly: GCA_963730025.1. Classification (GTDB taxonomy): domain Bacteria; phylum Pseudomonadota; class Alphaproteobacteria; order Rhizobiales; family Xanthobacteraceae. The sequence goes on along the minus strand of CAVSPV010000002.1, from coordinate 2,632,220 downwards.
ACGCCGACATGCGCGGTCATGGTCTCACGCAGCCGCTTCGCATCCGCAACCCCTTCATCGGCAAGCGGCGGCGGCACTTCGCAGGAATTGGCGGGCCAGGCGAGCGTCTTCGGCAGCGCCAAGAGACCGCCAATGTCTTCGGCAATGCGAGCGGCATAGACGACCGCTTCAAGCAAAGAATTCGACGCAAGACGGTTTGCGCCATGCGCGCCGGTGCTTGCGACTTCGCCTGCGGCCCAAAGCCCGTCGAGCGTCGCACGGCCCTGCGCATCAACCAGCACGCCGCCCATGTGATAATGCGCGGCAGGCGCAATCGGCACGGGTTGCTTATCCGGGTCGAGGCCGGCTGCCTTACAGGCAGCAAACACGGTCGGAAAACGCTCCGAGAATTTTTCGACCGGGCGCAAATCGAGAAATGCCCCGCGTCCGGCCTTCAACTCGGCAAAAACCGCGCGCGCAACGATGTCGCGTGGCGCGAGCTCCGCATCCGGATGGATCGGAAGCATAAAGCGCTCGCCATTCTTGTTCACGAGCACGCCACCCTCGCCGCGCAGCGCTTCGGTTGCGAGTGGTGCTGGATCCTTGCCGACATCGAGCGCGGTCGGATGAAATTGCACGAATTCCGGGTCCGCAATCATCGCGCCTGCGCGCGCAGCCGCCGCAAGCCCGCGTCCACGCGCTTCGCGCGGATTAGTCGTGATCGCGTAAAGGCCGCCGATGCCGCCGGAGGCGAGCACGACCGCGCGCGCGGGCAGCGCCATCGGCTTGCCGGCACGTCCCGCAGGCCGCGCGTGAATGCCGGTGACATAGCGGCCGTCGACATAGAGATCGTCGACCACGAGGCCTTCGAGCACTCGGATCGTCGGTGTGTTACGGACCGCGGTCACGAGTGCCGCCATGATCGCGGCACCGGCACGATCGCCCTGCACGCGCACGATGCGATTTCTGGAGTGCGCCGCTTCGCGAGACAGCGTGAGCTTGCCTTCGAGATCGCGGTCGAACGGCACGCCGTATTTCAGGAGATCGTTGATGCGCGCGGGCGCCTCTTCGGCCATCGCGCGCGCGACTTTCTCGTCCACGATGCCGGCGCCGGCAGCTAACGTGTCGGCAACATGCGAATCGATCGTATCGCCTTCGCCCACCGCGGCGGCGATCCCGCCTTGCGCCCAGGTAGATGAGGCGCCCTCACCGATGGGTGCTGCGGTCACGATCGTGACCGGCCGCGGCGAGAGCTTCAGCGCGCAGAACAAGCCCGCAAGCCCGCCGCCTACGATCACAACGTCATCGTGCCCGCTCCAGGAGCGCGGGGTCAGCGTGTCGGTGTCGCGTGGAGATGTAGACATTTTGTAAAACTCTCGGGCGGCCGCGCTTACGCGGCCGCCGATGGTTTAGCTCTTCAGATGCACCATGCGCTCGACGGCACGGCGCGCGCGCGCGGCAATCGCCGGATCGATTTCAACTTCCTCGCGCAGATAAACGAGGCTGTCGAGAATCTTCGGCAGCGTGATCCGCTTCATGTGCGGGCACAGATTGCACGGACGCACGAATTCGGTGTCCGGCGCTTCGGCCGATACGTTGTCGGCCATCGAGCATTCGGTGACCATGACCACACGCTTCGGCTTTTTCGTCTTCACGTAATTTTGCAGCGCCGACGTCGAGCCGGTGAAGTCCGCTTCCGCAATCACATCAGGCGGGCATTCCGGATGCGCGAGGATCTGTATGCTCGGGTCCGCTTCGCGATAGCGGCGCAGTTCCTCGCCGGTGAAGCGCTCATGCACTTCGCAGTGACCCTTCCAGGCGATGATCTTCACGTTGGTCTGGGTCGCAACCCAGCGCGCGAGAAACTCATCGGGAATGCAAATCACGCGATCGACGCCGAAGCTCTCGACCACCTGCACCGCGTTCGACGACGTGCAGCAGATATCGCTCTCGGCCTTCACGTCAGCCGAAGTATTTACATAGGTCACGATCGGAACGCCCGGATAGCGCTCACGCAATAGCCGGACGTCCTCACCGGTGATCGATTGCGCCAACGAGCAGCCCGCGCGCAGATCGGGGATCAGCACGACCTTATCGGGATTGAGCAGCTTCGAGGTCTCGGCCATGAAGTGCACGCCACCTTGAATGATGATGTCGGCCTTGGTCTTCGAGGCTTCCTTGGCAAGCTGGAGCGAGTCGCCGACAAAGTCGGCAACGCAGTTATAAATTTCCGGCGTCTGGTAGTTGTGCGCGAGCAGCACGGCGTTGCGCTGAATTTTCAGCTTGTTGATCGCGGCCACGTAAGGCGCGTGGAACGGCCACTCGACCGGCGGAATGACCTTTTTCACCTTCTCGTAAAGATGTGCGGTCTCGCGCTCGACTTCGGCGTTCCACTCAAGCTTCGGCATCGGCAACACGCCGAGGCGGCGCGCTGCGGCGCCCGTTCCGGGACGCGGCACGACAAATTCGCCGCGCGCGACCGGCGGGGTCACGACTTCCACTTCCGGACGATGCGAGCGGTCGATCACGGTGACCATTGGCGCCTCCACTTCCCTGCATATATGCTCTTTTTGAGCATATATGGTTACAGAAAAGACCGGCTAACGCCGGGACTTATCCTCATTTCGAGTACAATATATAACCCATCCAGATCGGTTGCGCTAGTCCCTCCCCGGATCTGATGCATGCGTTGTCGCGATAGCAGCGCAGCGCAAAACGATTTGGGGCTGATAAGCTTCACAGATAGCTTGCGCACGCGCGAAGGCAGCCCGCGCCGCAACATCGATACGGCAGCCGGGAACGCCAGCAATGTCCACGACGCCCGCCTCTGCCGCGCCTGCCCCGTCGCTGCTCTCGTATCTGAAGAACCCGCTGGTGCTGGTTCTGTTCGGTTGCCTGATCGCAATCGTCACCTTCGGGCCGCGCGCGGCGTTCGGGCTTTTCCTGACGCCGATCTCGAGTGCAAACGGCTGGGGGCGCGATGTGTTCGCGCTCGCCTTCGCGTTGCAGAATTTGCTGTGGGGTCTCGGCACGCCGTTCGCGGGAGCGATTGCCGACCGCTACGGCACGGCCAAAGTGCTGGCTGCCGGCGCGGTGCTCTATGCGATCGGGCTCGCGATGATGACCTACGCGACGACGCCGTCGACGCTCAATCTTACCGCGGGCGTGCTGATCGGTTTCGGTCTCTCGGGCTGTTCGTTCAACATCGTGCTCACTGCCTTCGGTAAGCTCGTGCCAAAGGAATGGCAGGGACTTGCTTTCGGCGCCGGCACGGCCGCCGGTTCGTTCGGACAGTTTTTATTCGCACCGTTCGGCGTTGGGCTCATTCAAAACTTCGGTTGGCAATACGCGCTGACGGTTTTCGCCGTGCTGGTGCTCTTGGTCGTGCCGTTCTCGGTTGCGCTGATGACCCAGAGCAACAAGGCCGCGGTCAATTCCGCGAACGCGACGCTGGAACAGGCACAAACCTTGAAGGCAGCGCTCGCCGAAGCCTTCGGCCATCGCTCTTACATTTTGCTGGTGCTCGGATTCTTCACCTGCGGCTTCCAGCTCGCTTTCGTGACTGCGCACTTGCCGTCTTATCTGCTCGACCGCGGACTCAGCGCCGAGATCGGCGGCTACACACTGGCGATCATCGGGCTTTTCAATATTGCTGGCTCGTTCGGCGCCGGCTATCTCGGCGGCATCATGCCGAAGCGCTTTATCCTCTCGGCGATCTACCTGACGCGCGCGATTTCAATTGCGATCTTTGTGTCGATCCCGCCGAGCGTCGAAGCAACCCTCGCCTTCGGCGTGATCACGGGTCTTACATGGTTGTCCACCGTGCCGCCGACTTCATCGCTGGTCTCGATCATGTTCGGCACGCGCTGGTTCGCGATGCTCTATGGCTTCGTGTTCTTCAGCCACCAGGTTGGTAGCTTCCTCGGCGTCTATCTCGGCGGCATCGCCTTCGAGCAATTCGGTTCCTACCAGATCATCTGGTGGCTCTCGGTATTCTTCGGCGTGCTTTCAGCGCTGATCAATTTGCCGATCGTCGAAAAGCCGATCGCGCGCGCGACCGCTGCCGCCTGAGCGCACGATGACCGCACAGTCGCTGGGCTGGCGCACGCCGCTGATCATCCTGATCTGCGGTTGCCTGATTGCGCTTGTCGGATTCGGACCGCGTTCCACGCTCGGCCTGTTCCTCTCGCCGATGTCGGCCGCGAACGGCTGGGGCCGCGACGTGTTCGCGCTCGCGCTTGCGTTGCAAATGCTGTTGTGGGGCATGGCGCAGCCTTTCGTTGGCGCGATTGCCGACCGCTTCGGTGCAGTACGCGTAATGTGGATCGGTGCTGCGCTCTACGCTGCGGGACTTGCCGGGATGGCGTTTGCCACTTCGCAAGGCGCGCTGATTCTGTCCGCTGGCTTCCTGGTCGGCTTTGGTCTCGCGGGTACCTCGTTCACGGTGGTGATCGGCGCCTTCGGCAAACTTCTGCCGGTGAACTGGCGAAGCCTTTCCTTCGGCGTCGGTACGGCCGCGAGTTCGTTCGGACAATTTCTGTTTTCGCCGCTCGCGGTCGGGCTTAATCAGACCTTCGATTGGCACTACACGCTTCTCATCTTCGCGGTGATGGTGTTTGCGATCATGCCGCTTTCGCTTGTGCTCGCTTTGCCGCGCGACGCAGACGGCTCCGCCCAAACAAGCGCGTCGCAATCGGTGAAGCAGGCACTTCGCGAAGCGCTGAGCCACCGCAGCTACGTGCTGCTGATCCTCGGTTATTTCACCTGCGGCTTTCAGGTCTTCTTCATCACCGTGCATCTGCCCGCTTATCTCGTCGATCGCGGACTGTCGGTGGATGTCGGCGCGTGGACCATCGGGCTGATCGGACTATTCAACATCTTCGGCTCGATCACCGCGGGCTATCTCGGTGACAAGGTGCCGAAGCGTTTCATTCTCGCGACGATCTACTTGCTGCGTTCGCTTGCCATTCTCGTTTTCATTTTGATCCCGCCTTCGCCGCTGACCTCGGCAATCTTCGGCGCGACGATCGGGCTGCTCTGGCTGTCCACTATTCCGCCGACGCAAGCGCTGGTCGCCGTCATGTTCGGCACGCGCTGGCTCACCATGCTCGCGGGGCTTGCCTTCTTCAGCCACCAGGTCGGCGGCTTTCTTGGCGTATGGCTCGGCGGCATCCTTTATGAGCGCAGCGGCTCCTACGACGTGATCTGGTACCTCACGATCCTGCTCGGCTTCTTCGCGGCAGTCGTGAATCTCCCCATTGTCGAAAAGCCGGTTGACCGTCCGGTTGCCGCCGCCGCTTGAGTTCGTCTAGAACCCCACGCATGGGAAAATTCAAAGCAATTGTCGTTGCCGAAAAAGGCCAGCCGGCCGCGCTCGGTGAATTCGAAGAAAACGATCTGATGGATGGCGACGTTACGGTCGCGGTCGAGTGGTCCACCGTCAATTACAAGGACGGCCTTGCGATCACCGGCAAAGCGCCGGTGGTGCGCCGCTTCCCGATGATCCCGGGAATCGATTTCGCCGGCAAAGTCGAAAGCTCGTTCGCATCCTGAATTTAAAGCCGGCGACAGCGTCATTCTCAATGGCTACGGCCTCGGCGAAACGCATCTCGGTGCTTACGGCAAGAAAGCGCGCGTGAAGGGCGATTGGCTGGTACCCCTGCCTTCCGACATGAGCACGCGCGAAGCAATGGCAATCGGCACCGCCGGTTACACCGCAATGCTCTGCGTGATCGCGCTTGAAAAGGCGGACGTGCAACCCGCCGACGGACAGATCGTCGTCACCGGTGCCGCGGGCGGCGTGGGTTCCGTTGCGATCGCGATCTTGTCGAAGCTCGGCTATCAGGTCGCGGCGTCGACCGGCCGCGCAAGCGAAGCCGATTATCTGAAATCGCTGGGCGCAAGTGAGATCATCGACCGCGCAGAGTTTTCCAATCCGTCAAAACCGCTCGGCAAGGAACGCTTCGCCGGTGGCATCAACTCGGTCGGCTCGCATACGCTCGCCAACGTGCTCTCCATGATCAAATATGGCGGCTCCGTCGCGGCCTGCGGGCTTGCGGCAGGTATGGATTTGCCGACTTCGGTCGCGCCCTTCATTCTGCGCGGCGTGTCGCTGCTTGGTGTGGATTCAGTCCAATGTCCGCAACCGCGCCGACGCGAAGCCTGGAAGCGTCTTGCCACCGATCTCGACCGTAACAAGCTCGAAGCAATGACCACCGAGATTCCGCTGGAAGGCGTTTTTGAGCTCGCACCGAAAATCCTCGGTGGTCAGGTGCGCGGTCGCACGGTTGTGAAGGTTAGCTGACACGGCTTTTACGCCCCGATCTTGACAAGAAGCGGCCTATCCTGCGCTACCATGGGCTCAACCACTCCTTCCTGGGTTCCCCGATGATTCGCGTAGGCCTTCTTGCGATTGCTGCCCTCGTTTCCGGTGCACTGCCTACAGCCGCCGAAACGCTGAACGCCAAGACGGCGCGCGCGTTCGTTGCCGGCAAGCTATTTGCCTATCAATGTTTCGACGGCACCACCGGTGTCGGCCGCATCAGCAACGATGGCTCCGTCTCAGGCACGATCCGCGTCTATGGCCGGGACCCGACGCGCTTTATCCGGCTGCCCGTGAATACGGTCCAAGAAAACGGCGAACAGATTTGTGCGACAGTTAAGGGCCTGCCGTTCAGCCCGTGCTTCGTGATCACCAAGACCAGCGACACCAGCTTCCGCGGCGCGGTTTCCGGAATGGGATTCATGTATTGCGACTTCGTGCGCGGGGGACGTCCGACGGTCGCCAAACGCCCTAAGCGCGACGCCCCGCCGGCCCCGCAGTAATTACGCCGGCAACTTCGGCGGCTCCTCAGGACATTCGATAATTGGACGGCGCCTGGCGATTTCCTGCGCGGCGTAATCCATGAACGCGCGAACCCGCGCAGAATTTTTCAGATCGGGATGCGTGAGCAGCCAGAGGCCGTGCTCGATCTCAGGTTCGGGAAAGCCGATGCGCGTAACCTTCGCGGTAGCGCCGCCGATAAAACAAGGGATCAATGCGAAGCCCGCGCCCGCCGCCACCGCTTCAGCGAGACCCAAAACAGTATTCAGCCGGTAGATCACCCGCTCATTGCCCACATGATCGAGCAGCCAGCGCGTCGGCTTCGGTCCGCCGATGCCGTCGGAAAGTCCGATCCACTTGTAGCGGCGCGCATCGGACGGATCGAATTTCTTCGGCGCTTCCGCGCTTGGCGCATAAATCGCCCAGCGGATGCCCGCGAGCCTGCGGCCGACGAGTGTATCCGGCGGCCGGTCGGTGGCGCGGACCGCGATGTCGGCATCGCGCTTCGAGAGATTGAGCATCTCGTTTGCGACGACAATGTCGAGATTGATCTCGGGATATGAGCGGCGGAAGCCCGCGAAAATTTCGGACAGAAGATGGACGAGCAGTGTGTCGTTCGTGGTGACCCGCAGATCGCCCGAGGGCCGTAGATCCTGCCCGGTGATCTTCCGCTCAAGATCGACGATTTCGTCCGAAATGCGATTGGCGAGGTCCACCATCTTTTCGCCGGCCGCCGTCGGGGCGTAACCGGTGCGGCTGCGCTCAAACAGGCGCGCGCCCATCGCCTTCTCTAGGGCGCCCAGCCTTCTGAATACCGTTGAGTGATTGATCCCGAGGGCATCGGCAGCGCCTGCAAGCGAACGCGCGTCCGCGATCGCCCTTACCAGCCGGAATTCATCCCAGACGATCTCAGCCATTGCATCCACGCAACTAGTTGGCCCGGGAATGCAGTATGGCCTTGCGAAATACCAAACGCTAGGGGCGATCAGCCCTTGTTGGGGTCCTTGACCTCTTCAGCCCGAGACGGAGCGGCGTCTTCAATCAGGCCCTCTTTGAGCTTCTGCTCGATCTTGGGCAGGTCGTCAGGCTCAGGTTTCAGATCGCGGGCATGGCTCCACTGAAACTTCGCTTCGAGCTTGCGATCGGTCTTCCAGTAAACGTCGCCCAGATGATCGTTGATGGTCGGGTCTTCCGGCCGCAGTTCGACCGCGCGCTCGAGCTCGACTGTCGCCTCCGCGTACTTGCCGAGCCGGTAGTAAGCCCAGCCCAGGCTGTCGACGATGTAGCCGTCGTTCGGGCGCAGCGCGACCGCCTTGCGGATCATCTCAAGCGCCTGATCGAGATTGGTGCCCTGATCGACCCAGGAATAGCCGAGATAGTTCAGAACCTGCGGTTGATCCGGGAACAGTGCCAGCGCCTTCTTAAAGTCCGCTTCGGCGAGCGCCCATTGCTTGGAGCGCTCGTAGCAAATGGCGCGGAAGTAAAAGAGCGTCCAGTGTTCGCGCTTGATCTCACCGACCAAGCCGATCACGTGCGTGTAAATCTCGGCCGCGTCAGCGAAACGTTTGCCTGCGCGCAGCACATTTGCGAGCGCACTCTGACCTTCGATATCGTCCGGCTTTTGCTTGACCAGCGCCAGAAGCCGCTCGCGCGCCTCGTCCTTCTTCTCAAGAATTTCGAGATTAAGTGCGGTCTGGATTTCAGCGTTGCGGCGAAGCGGCGACGTCTGCGGCACACGTTCGTATGATTCGATTGCGAGTTCGTATTTCTTCAGCGTCTCATAGAGATCGCCAACTGCGAGCACGGCGAGCGGATGTTCGGGATTTAGATAGATCGCAATCTGCAAATACATCAGGCCGATTTCTTCGCCGCCCTGGCGGCCAAGTGCGGTGCCAAGACCGAACATCGCTTCAGCAGCACCTTCAGCGGCATTGTTCGCAAGCGGCGAGAGCTTCTTGCCCGATTGCAGTTCCTGCACTGCGCTTGTGATGAGCGGATGGCGCGCAAGGACGAGCGAGAAGTCGTTGTAAACCTTTAGCGCGTCTTCGTTGCGGCCCGCACGCGAGAGAATGCGTGCGTAGGTGTCGACCGTGCGAAGCGAGTTCGCGTCGAGCGCGCGTACGCGCTCGATCCGACGAATCGCGTCCTTGCTCTGCTTGTTGAGGTCGAGGATCATTCCGGCATGCAGGTCTTTGAATACTGCGTACCAGTCCGGGCCTGAGAGCTTGTCGATAAGCGCAATGCCGGCGGCCGAATTGTTCGAACCGTGGAAGGCCCAGCCCGTGAGTAACGCTGAAGTTAGATCCGCGATCGGACCGCGGGTAGCAAGCGCCAAATGCGTTCGTGCCTGCACGAACTGTCCGGTCTTGATACCCCGGGCACCAAGTACGAGCCGCGCAATACGGTGATTTTTGTCGAGCTGAATGACACGCTCGGCAAGCAGCAGCGACTCCTCGACCGCGCCGCTCGCAAGCGTCACGAGGAAGGTGCGCTCGATCAAATCGGGATTGGAGGGATCGGCGCGAAGTGCTGCGCGGTAATAGGCCGAGGCCGACGCCATATCGCGGCTCACGCCGGCGATTCTCGCGGCAAGATAATTTCCGGACGAAGACGTACTTGCGAGATCGAAGGCGCGCGGAACTTCCGCACGCACCGCGAATGCGGGCACCACCGACAACAGCGCTAACGCGCCAAGCTTCAAAATGATTCGCGAAAAAGCACGAGGCTCGCTCACACTATTCTCCTCGAAAATATGAAATCGGGAACCGCGCCGCATCGAAAAGCGCGCCTTTCGGGGACAATGCCCCCGATTCATGGCCATCGCAAGGATGCTTAAAGGCACGATTTTCAGCAGAATCGACCGCATCCCTGGCTCCGTCTATATCGGCCCGCAGTGCTGTTTCCGGATCGTTATGCCCACACTGAAAGCGCTTGCACCCGCCAAGATCAATCTCACCCTGCGCGTAGGTGAACGCCGCGCGGACGGCTATCACGATATCGAGAGTATCGTCGCGTTTACGGATATCGGCGACGCATTGTCGCTGACGCCCGGCCGCGACCTCGCGCTCGACGTCGACGGCCCAACCGCGGAGACGGCCGGCCCGAACGAGGACAACCTCGTGCTGAAAGCCACGCGCGCGCTCGCAAGCAAGATCAAGAAGTTGAAGGTGGGCCGCTTCAAGCTCACGAAGAATCTTCCGTCAGGCGCCGGGCTTGGTGGCGGCTCGGCTGACGCGGCGGCGGCACTTCGGCTGCTCGCAAAACTCAATCAACTGAAGCCGAAAGATCCGCGGCTTCTCGAAGCTGCCATCGAAACCGGTGCCGACGTACTCGTCTGCCTCGAAGGCAAGGCGCGGCTCATCGGTGGTATCGGCGACAACCTTTCCAAGCCCTTGAAAATTCCGGTGCTGGCCGCCGTGATCGTCTATCCTGGCGTGCCGGTGCCGACGCCTTTCGTCTATCGCGCGTTCGACGCGCAAAAAGACGAGCCGGCTTCGCTCGGCACGGATGTGAAATCGATTCCACTCAAGAAAAAAGCATTCCTCGATTTTGTGCTGCGGCAGAGTAACGATCTTGCAAAGCCTGCGCGCTCGATCACGCCGCTGATCGCAAGCGCGGAAGAACTGATCGACGAAATCGGCGATGCGGTGATGATCCGCATGACCGGATCGGGCTCGGCGGTGTTCGGAATCTATGAGAGCAAAAGCATGGCCGAACAATCAGCCAAGCTGATGAGCGAAGAGCGCCCACATTGGTGGATCAAAACGACGACGCTGCGCTAGAACCCGCTTTCCGAAGTTCGTAATCCGTCTCAACAGGTTCTTTCACGAACTTCGGAAAGTTACGGGTACTAGCAAACCATGATTCTAGTACCGCTTTCTGTTGGAAATTCCTAGATAGACTCGGGGTTTGCGAAGCAGGAATTTCCAACAGGCGGCACTAGTGCGCGCGTGACACGCAGAAATCGACTACGTCGAGCAGCGCCTGCTTGCCCTCATTCTGCGGGAAGATCGCAAGCGCGTCTTTCGCAATCGCGCCGTAATGGCGCGCGCGCTCGACCGTGTCTTCGAGCGAGCGGTGCTTTTGCATCAACTCGATCGCGTGTTCCAGATCGCGATCGGAAATCTCGCCCGTCTCGATACATTTGCGCCAGAACGCGCGTTCGATCTCATTGCCGCGGCGAAACGCAAGGATCACCGGCAGCGTGATTTTTCCTTCGCGGAAATCGTCACCGACATTCTTGCCGGTCTTGGCGCGGCTGCCGCCGTAGTCGAGCGCGTCATCGACCAACTGAAATGCGGTACCGAGATTATTGCCAAACGAACAACACGCGGCCTGCTCCGCCTTCGGCCGCTCCGCGAGCACCGGGCCGACCTCGCAGGCAGCGGCAAAAAGCTCCGCGGTCTTGGCGCGAATGACGGCGAGATAAGCGTCCTCGGTGGTGTCCAAATTCTTTGCAGCGGCAAGCTGCATCACTTCGCCTTCGGCGATCACTGCGGCTGCCGTCGAAAGAATATCCAGCGCCCGCAAATTTCCGACTTCGACCATCATGCGAAACGCCTGGCCGAGCAGGAAGTCGCCGACCAAGACGCTCGCCTCGTTGCCCCAGACCATGCGCGCGGACGGTTTGCCGCGGCGAAGCTCGCTCTCATCCACCACGTCGTCATGAAGCAGGGTCGCGGTATGCATGAACTCAACGGAAGCCGCGAGATTGATGTGCCCGCTGCCGCGATAGCCGCTTAACGATGCGGTAGCCAACGTCAGCATCGGCCGCAGCCTTTTGCCGCCCGAGGAAATCAGGTGGTTTGCGACCTCGGGAATCATGGCCACGTCCGAGCCAGTGCGGCTCAGAATCAGTTCGTTCACTTTTTGAAGGTCGGAACGAACGAGGCTGCTCAGGCGTTCGATCGACGGCTCAGGCGCCTCAAAAGGCAGGACAACGGCCACGTTTCATTCTCCGTTCACCGCAGCATAAAGAAGCGGCGCCCGCCCCGGCAAGCCGCCATGGCGCCGCCGCTTTCCAGCCGCATGCGCTTACGGCATAGATAGTGGCGCCGCCGGGCGCCCATTTTTTTGGAGATAAGGATGCTCACCCGGACCGCCGCCAAGCCGAAAACAGCCGCTCGCGTCAGACTGCCGCAAGGGCTACGCGTGGCAGTGCTCGTGCCTTGTTACAACGAGGCGGCTGCGATCGGCACGGTGGTGAAGCAATTCCGCGCGGCACTGCCTGGCGCCAAAATCCACGTCTACGACAACAATTCCAAAGACGGTACCGCCAAAGCCGCGGCCAAAGCCGGCGCGATCGTCGGCCTCGAAAATCGCCAGGGCAAAGGCCATGTCGTGCGGCGCATGTTCGGCGACATCGAAGCTGACATTTATGTGCTGGTTGACGGCGACGCCACCTATGACGCGCCGAGCGCGCCGAAAATGATCGAGACGCTACTCCGCGAAAAGCTCGACATGGTGGTCGGCTCGCGCGTGGACCAGGACGTCGCCGCCTATCGCCCGGGCCATCGCTTCGGTAACTGGATTTTGACCGCGTTCGTCACACGAACTTTCGGCCGGTCGTTCAGCGATATTCTTTCCGGCTATCGCGTGTTCTCGCGCCGCTTCGTGAAATCTTTTCCGGCGCTTTCGACCGGATTTGAAATCGAAACCGAACTGACGGTGCATGCGCTCGAACTCGGTATGCCAGTCGCGGAAATCGAAACTCCCTATTACGCACGGCTAGAAGGTTCGGCTTCCAAGCTCAACACATACCGCGATGGCATTCGTATTCTCTGGACCATCGGCAAGTTGTTCCGCACCGAACGGCCGATGCGCTTCTTCTCCATCGTTTCGTTCGTATTCGCGGCGCTCTCGATCTGGATCATGATTCCTGTATTTCAGTTCTTCCTGAAAACCGGATTAGTCCCGCGCTTGCCGACGGCGATTTTAGCAACCGCGCTGATGCTGCTTTCGTTCCTCGCACTGATGTCGGGCTTGATCCTCGACACGGTGACGCGCGGGCGGCGCGAGATGAAGCGGCTTGCTTATCTTTCCTTCCCGGCGCCGGGAAACGGCCGTTAGGCTTATGGACGAGATCGTTCGCACGAATGACGCCATCTTGATCAACGCGCTCGAAGCGCTGCTCAAATCCGCGCAGATTCCATGTTTCGTCGCGGATCAGAATATGAGCGTGATGGAAGGCTCGCTCGGCTTTCTGCCGCGCCGGCTCCTGGTAACGGACGACGATGCCGAGCGCGCGCGAAAGTTACTGCGCGAAGCAGGATACGGCGATGCGCTCAAGCTCGATTGAAAAATTCGTGTCGTCGCCCGTTACCGATGATGCGGTGCTTGGCGGAAAACTGAAACTCTTTCAGCCCGCCCGCGGACACCGCGTCGGGCACGATGCGATCCTGCTCGCGGCGGCCGCACCAAAATCGCAACAGGCGCTCGATCTAGGCGCAGGCGTTGGTACGGCGGGGTTCGCGCTGCTTGCACGCAATATCGCGGCTCACGTAACACTCGTCGAAATCTCGCCGGAACTTTCGGAAATTTCGGCCGAGAATGCGAAGCGTAATGGTTTTTCTGATCGCGCAGAAATTATTTGCGCGGACGTCGTCGCGGGTCTGCACCTTCAGGCCGATGCGTTCGATCTGGTGACGATGAACCCGCCGTTCAACGACGATAGCCACCGCGCCTCACCCGATCCGGCGCGAGCGACTGCGCATGTCGCGGGCGAACCATTGATCGAAAACTGGCTCGCCGCCGCCAACCGCTTTTGCAAAGCCGGCGGCACCTTAACTCTCATTCACCGGCCCGAAGCGACATTACTAATCCTTAAGTCGCTGGAGCGCCGCTTTGGTGCTATCGAAATGATCCCGGTATTTTCCAAACCGGAGACAGCGGCGATCCGTTTGATCCTGCGCGCGGTCAAGGGAAGAAAGACGCCAGCAAAGATGCTGCCCGGCATCATCCTCAACAATAGCGACGGCAAGCCGAGTGCTGCTGCAGAACGCATTCTGCGCGATGGCGCGGCAATCGATTAGGAAACTGTAATGGCAAGAAATGGCGGCTTTTTCTCCCGGCTTTTTCGGCGAACCCCGATCGTTCCGGTCGTGCGGCTCTCGGGGCCGATCGGCATTTCGATGCCGCTCGTCTCCTCGATGTCGCTTGCCTCGGTGTCGAAGCAGCTCGACCGTGCATTCTCCTATCGCCGGGCGGCAGCCATCGCGCTTGTGATCAATTCGCCGGGTGGTGCGCCGACGCAATCACATCTCATTCATCAGCGCATTCGCCAGCTCGCCGAACAGAACAAAAAGAAAGTGATTGTGTTTGTCGAGGACGTTGCTGCGAGCGGCGGCTACATGATCGCCTGTGCCGGCGACGAAATTGTCGCCGATACTTATTCCATCGTCGGTTCGATTGGTGTCGTTTCGGCAAGCTTCGGCTTCGACAAGCTGATCAAGAAGCTCGGCATTGAACGCCGCGTTTACACGGCAGGCGAGAGCAAACGTCAGCTCGACGCCTTCAAACCGGAGCGGCCCGAGGACGTACGTCGCTTGAAAGAATTGCAGACAAAAATTCACGAGGATTTTATCGCGCTCGTCAAAAAGAGCCGCGGCAAGCGGTTGAACGGTTCGGACAAGGTGCTCTTTAACGGCGAATACTGGCTTTCCGAGCAGGCGTTGAAATACGGGCTGATCGATGCAGTCGGCGACCTGCGCGGGCACCTCAAAAAGCGCTTCGGGAAGAATGTGTATGCGCCGCTGATCACGCCGCCGGGCGGCTTCTTCAGCCGTCGCATTCCGGGCATGAGCGGCGCTATAATAGGCGACGATTTGGCGAAGAACGCATTGGCGGCACTCGAAGAGCGCGCGCTCTGGAGCCGCTACGGACTCTAGTTACCTAAAGGAGCGATTGAATGCCTCCTGTTCTCGTCTGGGTGCTCGGCGCGGTCGGCGTTGCAGCCGCCGCCAAACTCTTTTCGGTCGTATCGAAGAAGGCGAATGCCGATCTCGATCGGGTGCGGCGTGATGGCGTTGCCGACCGCGACGACATGCGCAAGCTCGAGCGCGATCCCCTGACCGGCACCTATCGTCCGCGGAAATCCTGATCATGTTGCAGAAACCCGATAGCGCAGTTCGGCAGTCGCTCTTTGAGCGGCTCAAGGACCGCCGCTTTCTCGCAAGCGTGGCACTCGTTGCTGTACTTGCGGCCGCGTTCGGCTGGTATTTCCTCGGCGGCAACGGCACCGACGTTTCCTCCTATCGCACCGAGACCGTTACCAAAGGCGATCTCGAAAAGACCGTGACCGCGCTGGCGCAAGTGCGGCCGAAAACTTTCGTCGATGTCGGTACGCAAGTGTCGGGGCAACTTCGCAAAGTCGCGGTCGAAATCGGAGATACGGTGAAACAGGGCCAGTTGCTCGCCGAGATCGACCCGACCGTTTACCAGACCCGCGTGCTCGCCGACCGCGCGAAAATTGAAAACTTACGAGCGCAACTCGAACAGGCCCGTGCGCAACTGACCCTCGATCGCGCACGAGAAGATCGCGCGCGGCAGGTCTTCGCGACCAACTCGATCAGCAAGGACGCCTACGAATTGGCGTTTGCCAACCTGAAAATCAACGAAGCGAAAATCTCCTCCTTCGAAGCGCAGATCAAGGAGATGGAGGCGACGCTTGCGGGCGATGAAGCCAATCTCAGCTACACAAAAATTTACGCGCCGATTGCGGGCACGGTCGCCAACCAGATCGCGTTCGAAGGGCAAACGCTGAACGCGAACCAGACCGCGCCGATCGTGGTCCGCATTGCCGATCTCGACACCATGACGGTCTGGGCGCAGGTCGCCGAAGCCGACATCCCGCGCGTCACCGCCGGCATGCCGGTTTATTTCACGACGCTCGGTACACCCGACAAGCGCTATACCGCGGTCGTGCGCCAAGTCTATCCGACGCCCGAAACCGTGAACGATGTCATCCTTTACAATGTGCTGATCGACGTTCCGAACACGGAGCGCACGCTTATGACCAACATGACCGCGCAAGTATTTTTTGTGCTCGGTTCGGTCAAGGACGCCGTGCTGGTTCCCGTTTCGGCACTCCGTCCGCATCCACGCGAAAAGGACGCGTTCTTTGTTCGCGTGCTCGAAGACGGCAGAATCAAGCCGAAACGCGTCGCCGTTGGCCTGCAGGATCGCAATCTCGCCGAGGTCAAAAGCGGATTGAACGCCGGCGAACTGGTCGTGGTTGGACAGATTTCACGCAGCAACGAGCAGAAGCAAAAAGGCTTCAGCTTCCAGAAATTCGGGCGATGAACGCCGCGCAATATCAAAAGCGCGCTTCGCAAGCGGCCCGCACCGGTGCGCCACAGCCCGCGCTGATCGATATTGCCGATGTCACCAAGTTCTACACGCAAGGCACCGCGACCGTACGCGCACTCGACGGTGTTTCGCTCAAAATCGAACCGGGCGAGATGGTCGCGATCATGGGCCAGTCGGGCTCCGGCAAATCGACGCTAATGAACATCATCGGCTGCCTCGACCGGCCGACCGGTGGCACCTACCACGTTGCGGGAATCGACGTCGCGACCCTCACATCAGACGAACTCGCGGCACTGCGCTGCCGGACGTTCGGCTTCGTGTTTCAGCGCTTCAATCTGCTGCCTGAGATCACCGCGTCCGAGAATGTGGAAATTCCGGCGGCTTACGCCGGCCGCATGAAGCGCGACCGTGCGAACCGTGCGCAGCAATTGTTGACGCGTCTGGGCCTGGGCGACCGTGCCCATCACCGGCCGACTGAACTTTCCGGCGGCCAGCAGCAGCGCGTGTCAATTGCGCGTGCGCTGATGAACGAAGCGCCCGTGATCCTCGCGGATGAACCGACGGGCGCGCTCGATACGCGTTCCGGCGAAGAAGTGCTTCGCGTGCTGAAAGAACTGCACGCGGAAGGCCGCACTATTATTTTGATCACGCATAACCCCGAGATCGCCGGACACGCAGAGCGCACGATCCATATCGCCGACGGCAAGATCACGTCCGATGACCGACGCGGGCGGGCCGTAAACGCTACTGCGCCCGAATTCAAACTCGATCTGAAAACGCGGAACCGCTGGCTTCCCGACCTCGTCGAAGCGACCAAGATGGCGCTGAATTCCATGCGCGTGAATTTATTCCGCACGGCGCTGACGCTGCTCGGCGTTGTGATCGGTGTCGCCGCGGTGGTCGCGATGCTCGCAATCGGCGACGGGTCAAAGCAACAAGTGCTTGAGCGTATTTCCGCGATGGGCACGAACCTGCTCGTAGTACGCCCGGGGGCGTGCGCGCGTGCGTGCAGCCGACATTTCCACGCTTGTCGAGGAAGACGCGCGCGCGATCGCGGAGCTTCCGTCGGTCGCGGCGATTTCTCCCGAACGCGCAACGCGCGCGACCGTGCGCTTCGGCAACATCGACTACCAGACGCTGATCCAGGGCGCCTGGCCCGGTTACGCGCAGGCGCGCGACTGGGCGTTGACCCAGGGCAGTTTCATCAGCGAAGACGACGTGAAGGGCTATGCGCCCGTCATCGTGCTCGGCCAGACGGTCGCAAAGAATCTTTTTCCAGGCGGCGACAATCCGATCGGAAAATATCTGCTCGTGCGAAACGTGCCGTTTGAAATCGTCGGCGTGCTTGCGCAACGGGGCGCCACACCATGGGGCACCGATCAGGACGATCTTGTCGTGATGCCGCTTTCGACCGGCTATATGCGCATCTTCGGCAAACGCTACCTGCAATCGATCACCGTGCTGGTCGGCGACTCGAACGAGATCAAGGAAACGGAGACCGCGATCGAGAAGCTGGTGCTTGAGCGGCATCGCGGGGTCAACGACTTCAATATCCGCAATACGTCATCGATCCTCGAAACCGCGCTTGCGACCCAGGACACGCTCACGATCCTGCTTGCGTCGGTCGCGGCGATTTCGCTACTCGTCGGCGGCATCGGGGTGATGAATATCATGCTCGTTTCCGTGACCGAGCGAACGCGCGAGATCGGGGTGCGTATGGCAACCGGCGCGCGGATGCAGAACATTCTGCTCCAGTTCAACACCGAAGCGCTGGTTGTCTGCGGCATCGGAGGGCTGGTCGGCGTGGCACTCGGGATCGCGGTCGCGCTGATCGCGCAAAGCTTTGGCGTTGCGATCCTGCTCTCGCCGCTACCCGCGATCCTCGCTTTCTCCTGTGCGTTCCTCACAGGCCTGCTGTTCGGCTATCTACCGGCACGAAAAGCGGCGCTGATGGACCCGGTGGTGGCGCTTTCCTACGAGTAACAGCCCACTTCGCTTGATTTCGGTCCTCCCCGTCCCTAGGGTCGCGCCGAATTTCGGCCCAGCTCCATGTCAGACAAAACCAATCCGCTCTCGCCCGCGCGTTCGTTTCAGGGCCTGATCCTCGCGCTCCAGAATTTCTGGGCGTCGAAGGGCTGTGTAATTTTGCAGCCCTACGACATGGAAATGGGCGCGGGCACCTTTCATCCGGCGACGACGTTACGTGCGCTGGGGCCCAAACGATGGAACGTGGCCTACGTGCAGCCGTCGCGCCGCCCCAAAGACGGGCGCTATGGCGAAAACCCGAACCGGCTCCAGCACTATTACCAATATCAAGTGATACTGAAGCCCTCGCCGCCCGATCTGCAGGATCTCTATCTGCAATCACTTGCCGCAATCGGCATCGATTCAAAATTGCACGACATCCGCTTCGCCGAGGACGACTGGGAAAGCCCGACGCTCGGCGCCTGGGGACTCGGCTGGGAATGCTGGTGCGATGGCATGGAAGTTTCGCAGTTCACTTATTTCCAGCAGGTCGCGGGCTTCGAATGTTCGCCGGTCTCGGGCGAACTTACCTACGGGCTCGAGCGCCTCGCCATGTATGTGCAGGGCGTCGAGAATGTTTACGACCTCAACTTCAACGGCCTCGAAGGCGAAGACAAAGTCACCTACGGCGACGTGTTCCTGCAGGCGGAAAAGGAATTTTCGCGCCACAATTTCGAATATGCCGATACCACGATGTTGTTCGAGCAGTTCAAGATGGCGGAAGGTGCTTGCAAGAAATATCTCGCCGATGGCGACCGCGGCGAAGAACATCTGCTTGCGCTCCCCGCTTACGATCAGTGCATCAAGGCGAGCCACGTTTTCAATCTGCTCGACGCGCGCGGTGTGATCTCGGTTACTGAGCGGCAGAGCTATATCTTACGCGTACGTGAATTGGCGAAGGCCTGTGGCGCGGCGTGGCTGAAAACCGAAGGAGGCCGCGCATGAACGCGCCGAAAACTTTGTTGCAGATGTCGGGCGCCCCGCTCGAACCCTCGCGCTTCTCCGAAAGCGCGGTCATCGTGATCGATGCGCAGAACGAATATGTAAACGGCAAACTGCCGCTCGTCGGCATCGCGCCCGCGCTCGATAACATCGCGATCCTGCTGAAAGCCGCGCGCGCGGCGAACGCGCCGATCATTCACGTGCAACACAAGGGTCGGGCCGGCGGGCTGTTCGATCCCGGTGCGGACAGTTTCAAACTCGCGCCGCAGGCGGCCTCGATGAGCGGCGAGACGATTGTCGAAAAACCGCTGCCGAATGCGTTTGCGCAGACCAATCTGCAGGACGTGCTCTCCAAGACCGGCAGGAAATCGCTGATCGTGGTGGGCTTCCAGACGCATATGTGCATCTCGTCCACCGTGCGCGCAGCCCTCGATCTCGGCTATCGCACGACGGTCGTTGCCGACGCGATTGCCACGCGCGACCTTCCCGATCCGACCGGTGGGCCGGCGCTTCCCGCGGCGGAACTGCATCGCGCAGCACTTGCGGGCCTCGCTGACCGTTTTGCGATCGTCGCTAAGCTGAGCGACCTCAAAGCTTAAAGCGGCGGGTCATGGGCATTTTCATTGCCGCCCTGATCACGACCGTTCTCGCGATCCTCGCGATCGGCTTTCTGATCAGACTGCTTCGTACTTCGCCTTGGTCAAACGCCCTCCCCTTCTAGCGCGCGTGACAAGGGCAGCAGGGCTTGATAGGCGTTTCGCGAAGCGAATTGCCATGCCCGATCTTCTCCTCGAACTTTTCTCAGAAGAAATCCCCGCGCGGATGCAGCGCGGGGCTGCGGAGAATTTGAAAAAGCTTGTCACCGATGCGTTGGTGAACGGAGGGCTGGTCTATGAGGGTGCGAAGGCGTTCGTGACGCCGCGCCGGCTTACACTTGCCGTGCACGGCCTTCCTGCGAAGCAGCCGGACCTGAAGGAAGAAAAGAAAGGCCCGCGCGTTGGCGCCCCCGATGGCGCAATCCAGGGTTTTCTGAAAGGCGCCGGTCTCAAGTCGATTTCTGAAGCAACCATTCAGAACGACAAGAAGGGCGACTTCTATATTGCGATCATCGAGCGCAAGGGCCGCAACACTCAGGAAGTGATCGCAGAATTGATCCCGCAGATCGTGCGGAGCTTTCCCTGGCCGAAGTCTATGCGCTGGGGCTCGGGCTCGCTCGTATGGGTGCGGCCATTGCATTCGATCGTCTGTACCTTCGGGCCGGAAACCGAAGAGCCGGAAGTGGTCCGCTTCGACATCGACGGCATCACGTCTGGCAACACGACGCGCGGGCATCGCGTGATGTCCTCCGGCGAAGTGACGGTGAAGCGGCTCGACGATTACGCGAAGAAGCTGGAAGCCGCCAAGGTCGTTCTTGACGCCGACCGCCGCAAGGAAATCATTCTTGCCGACGCGAAGGATCTGGCGCTCGCGCAAGGGCTCGAACTGGTCGAAGACGAAGCGCTGCTTGAAGAAGTCGCCGGGCTCGTCGAATGGCCGGTCGTGCTCCTTGGCGAATTCGAGAAAGAGTTTCTCGATATTCCGGCCGAAGTGATCCGCGCCACGATCCGCATCAACCAGAAATGCTTTGTGCTGCGCGATCCCAAGACCGGAAAACTCGCGAACAAATTCATTCTGGTTTCGAATCTCGAAGCGAGCGACGGCGGCGAAGCGATCAAGGCTGGCAACGCGCGCGTCATCCGCGCGCGGCTGTCGGACGCGAAATTCTTCTGGGATACGGACCGCAAGACCAAGCTTGAAGCGCGGCTGCCGAAATTCGAGCAGATCACGTTTCACGAGAAACTCGGCACGCAGGCAGAGCGTATTGAGCGAATCGCACGGCTTGCGAAGGAACTTGCGCCGATCGTGAATGCCGATCCGGCTAAAGCAGAAAAAGCAGCGCGGCTCGCGAAAACCGATCTGCTCACCGAAGTCGTCGGTGAATTTCCCGAAGTACAGGGCCTGATGGGCAAGTATTACGCGCTTGCCGAAGGCATCGATCCGGAAATCGCAGCCGCCTGCGAAGAACATTATAAGCCACAGGGGCCGGGCGATCGCGTGCCGACCGCGCCGGTTTCTGTTGCTGTCGCGCTCGCCGACAAGATCGATACGCTGGCCGGCTTCTGGGCGATCGACGAAAAGCCGACGGGATCAAAAGATCCCTATGCGTTGCGGCGCGCCGCGCTCGGCGTGATCCGCATTGTTCTTGATAATAAACTGATGCGTCTGCCGTCTGCTTGCGGCGTCAACGATTCGGCGCGAACTAGCGCTTGCGGCATTGCCAGCAATCGAATTGGCCTGAACCGAAAGCCGTCAAAGATGCGCCGAAGCATCGCGCCCGCCGAAGACCTCCTCTCCTTCTTCGCCGACCGCCTGAAAGTTTACCTGCGCGACGCCGGTGCGCGGCACGATCTCGTCGACGCCGTGTTCGCGCTCGAAGGCCAGGACGATCTTCTTTTGATCGTCCGCCGCGTCGAAGCGCTCGGTAAATTCCTCGAAACCGAAGACGGCAAGAACCTGCTCGCCGGCACCAAGCGCGCGGCGAACATCCTTTCGATCGAGGAAAAGAAAGACAAGAAGACCTATTCCGGCGAACCGGATGCCGCGAAGCTCACCGCGCCCGAAGAAAAAGCGCTTGCCGCCGCGATCAAGTCGGCCGAAAGCGAAGTCGAAGCCGCGCTCAAGAAAGAAGACTTCGAAGCCGCGATGCGCGCGATGGCGAAACTGCGCGCGCCGGTCGATGCCTTCTTCGACAAGGTGACGGTCAACGCCGACGACAAGACGCTGCGCGAGAACCGCCTGAAGCTGTTGAACCGCATCCGCGAAGCAACGCGCCACGTCGCCGACTTCTCGCGGATCGAAGGCTAGACTTGTCGGACCGCGAAACGCTCGCGGCTTATAACGCCAAGCCCGGCGAATTCACGAAAGACTGGCTCAGTCAGCCGACGCCCGCAGATTTGCAGGAAACCGTCCGCCGCTTTTTCAAGCACGGCGGCGTTACTGCCGACATCGGCGCAGGAAGCGGGCGCGAAGTCGCCTGGCTCAATCAGAACGGTTATCCGGCC
This sequence comes from uncultured Alphaproteobacteria bacterium, assembly GCA_963730025.1. Classification (GTDB taxonomy): domain Bacteria; phylum Pseudomonadota; class Alphaproteobacteria; order Rhizobiales; family Xanthobacteraceae. The sequence continues at coordinate 2,610,044 of CAVSPV010000002.1, read as the reverse complement.
GTCGGCTACGACACTTCGCCGGGTCTGCTCGCCGAGGCACGCCGGCTCTATCCCCAATACCGCTTCGAGACGGCGGCGTTGCCGCTCCTCGCAGGCATTGCAGATAACAGTTTCGACAATGTCGTTTGCGAAACCGTCATCATGCATCTTCCGCTTGCGGAAATTTTTCTCTCCGTGCGCAAGCTCGAAGCGATCCTCAAGCCGGGCGGCACGCTTTACCTAAGCTGGCGTGTGACCAGGGACAAAGATCAGCGCGATCCTCATGGCAGGCTTTATACTGCGTTCGATAAGCAGATCGTTCGCGATCAATTGACGAACAGCGCGATCGTTTATGACGCAGAATCGATCAGCGCTTCCTCCAGGAAATTGATCCACACTTTTGTCGCGCGCAAATCTGAAAGCGCTTGAAACTTCTGAGGCGCATCGCGCGTTATGCGCTCCGGTGACCCTTAAGGGTCTTTCGGAGGCGCATCTCATGGCCAATCTCGTTCAGCTTCAACCCATCGTCGCATTGCTCGCGGGCATTCTGATTCTCATCATTCCGCGGCTCTTGAACTTCATTGTCGCGATTTATCTCATCATCATTGGCATCACCGGATTGCTCCGATAGCCAAAAACAAAACGGGCGGCCCGAGGGCCGCCCGCTTCAATTAAACTTTCAGAGGCTGTCAGAGCCCTTTCATCGTCACGCCGAGCACCAGCAGGATGTAGCCTACGATGGCGACCCAGAATGCGTTCGGCGTGATCTGAGGAATCGCGGTGTAACGGCTGACGATCGCCAGCACGACAAGCGCAAGCGAAATCAGGAAAACAACGACTTTCGGTGCACTCAAATTCATTGGTAGCCCCCTAATAAAGCTCCCGCATTCGGGAGCCGTAGCGAATGTTGGCGCGATTCCGGCGGCAACGCCATGACGCTGCTGTGCATTGCGGCGCCACTGTTGCGGCGCATCGGGCGAGACGCTAAGCCTTCCGCCCCGCGAAATTGAGCCTTGGAATTCCGCATGACGAAATGGGTCTACAGCTTCGGCGACGGCAAAGCCGAAGGCAAAAGCGGAATGAAGGATCTGCTCGGCGGCAAAGGCGCCAATCTCGCCGAAATGTCCAATCTCGGCCTGCCGGTGCCGCCCGGCTTCACGATCACGACCGCAGCCTGCGTCCACTATTACTCGAACAAGAACAGCTATCCGCCCGAACTTGAAGGCGCGAAGTCGAAGCAGCGCTCGCAGCCATCGAGAAGATCACGGGCCGCAAGTTCGGCAGCGACACCGATCCGCTGCTCGTATCGGTGCGCTCCGGTGCCCGCGCCTCGATGCCGGGCATGATGGACACGGTGCTGAACCTCGGTCTCAACGACAAGACCGTCGAGGCGCTCGCGAAATCCGCGAACGACCGGCGCTTCGCCTACGATTCCTATCGCCGCTTCATCCAGATGTATTCGAACGTCGTGCTCGACGTCGATCATCATCACTTCGAAGATATTCTCGAAGGCTACAAGGACGAGAAAGGCTTCGTGCTCGATACCGATCTCGACGCGGACAACTGGATCGAGATCGTGAAGCGCTACAAGCAGCGCATCACCGAAGAACACGAGAAGCCGTTTCCGCAGGACCCGCACGAACAGCTCTGGGGCGCGATCGGCGCAGTGTTCGGTTCATGGATGAACGCGCGCGCGGTCACCTATCGCCGCCTGAACAATATTCCGGAATCCTGGGGCACCGCGGTCAACGTGCAGGCGATGGTGTTCGGCAATATGGGCGAGGATTCTGCGACCGGCGTTGCCTTCACGCGCAACCCTTCGACCGGCGCAAAAGAATTCTACGGCGAGTTCCTCGTCAACGCACAGGGCGAGGATGTCGTCGCGGGCATTCGCACGCCACAGAACCTGACCGAAGCAGCGCGCAAGGAAGCGGGCTCCGACAAGCCTTCACTTGAAGCGCTGATGCCGAAGACCTTCGCGGAACTGCAGAGCATCTACGCGAGGCTCGAGAAGCATTACGCGGATATGCAGGACATCGAATTCACGGTCGAGAAGAGCAAGCTCTGGATGCTGCAGACGCGCTCGGGCAAGCGCACCGCGCGCGCGGCCGCTCCGTATTGCGGTTGAGATGGCAAACGAAGGCGTGCTCACGCGCGACCAGGCGGTTTGCCGGGTCGATGCTTCCGCGCTCGATCAATTGCTGCATCCGACCATCGATCCGAAAGCAGAACGCAAGATCGTTGCGACCGGCCTCCCTGCTTCGCCGGGTGCCGCGTCCGGTGAGATCGTGTTTTCCGCCGATGAAGCAGAGCAAGCAAAGTCGCAGGGAAGAAAAGTAATTCTGGTTCGCGTCGAGACCTCGCCGGAAGACATTCACGGCATGCACGCGGCCGAAGGCATTCTCACGACCCGCGGCGGCATGACCTCGCACGCGGCGGTGGTCGCGCGCGGCATGGGCAAGCCCTGCGTTTCCGGTGCGGGTTCGGTCCGCATCGATTATGCCGCAAAGACCCTGACGGTCGGCCCTGTATCGCTCAAAGCCGGCGACGTGATCACCATCGACGGCTCGCAGGGCCAAGTCCTCAAAGGCCGCGTCGCGATGATCGAGCCGGAACTGACCGGCGAATTCGCGACGCTAATGGAATGGGCGGACAAAGCGCGGAAGCTGCGGGTGCGGGCGAACGCCGACACGCCGGCCGACGCGAGAGCCGCGCGCAATTTCGGCGCGGAAGGCATCGGCCTCTGCCGCACCGAGCACATGTTCTTCGACGAAGACCGCATTCTTGCCGTGCGCGAGATGATTCTGGCCGACGACGAGAAAAGCCGCCGCAAGGCGCTCGACAAATTGCTGCCCGCGCAACGGAGCGACTTCGTCGCACTCTTCGAAACCATGAAGGGTCTGCCGGTCACGATCCGGTTGCTCGATCCGCCGCTTCACGAATTTCTTCCGCATACCGACAAGGACATGAAAGAGGTCGCAGCCGCACTCGGCACCGATCCGAAGAAGCTCGCAGGCCGCGCGGCCGAACTTTCCGAATTCAATCCGATGCTCGGCTTCCGTGGCTGCCGGCTTGCAATCGCCTTCCCCGAGATTGCCGAGATGCAGGCGCGCGCGATTTTCGAAGCGGCGGTGCAAGCAGCAAAGACCACCGGCGCGCCGGTCGTGCCCGAAGTCATGGTGCCGTTGATCGCAACCAAGGCCGAGTTCGACATCGTCAAAGCCCGCATCGACGCCATGGCGGAAGCCGTGATGACTGAGACCAAGACCAAGATCGAATATCAGGTCGGCACGATGATCGAGCTTCCGCGCGCGTGCCTGCGCGCAGAAGAAATTGCTGAAACCGCGGAGTTCTTCTCTTTCGGCACCAACGATCTTACCCAGACCGCGTTCGGCATTTCGCGTGACGACGCCGCGATCTTCCTGAACACGTATCTCGCCAAGGGCATCATTCCGATCGATCCGTTCGTTTCGATCGATCGTGGCGGCGTCGGTGAACTGGTCGAGATTGCAGTCGAGCGCGGCCGCAAGTCACGCCCCGATATTAAGCTCGGCATTTGCGGGGAGCATGGCGGCGATCCGGCTTCCATTTCATTTTGCCATGAAATGGGGCTCGACTATGTTTCGTGTTCGCCGTTCCGTGTGCCGATTGCGCGGCTCGCGGCAGCGCAAGCCGCACTCGGCAAAGAAATTGTGAACGAGGCTTGAGGATGAATGTATTCCCCGTCGCCAAATGACGAGCCGCGCTTTCCGTCGATGAGTGTTCTGTCGCTCCACGATTTGCGCGAAGGCGGCAAGGTAGCGCTCGCACGAGCGCTTGCGAGCATTGAAACCGAGGCTGCGACGCCAGCGCTTGCGAAACTTCTGGACGACGCTTGTGCACAACCGAAAGCGCATGTGCTCGGCCTCACCGGCACGCCGGGCGTCGGCAAATCAACGCTGATCAATGCGCTGATCGCCCGCGCGCGCGCCGCCAATAAATCCATCGCGGTGATTGCGGTCGACCCTTCGTCAAAGGCGACCGGCGGCGCGCTTTTAGGCGACCGCGCCCGAATGACGACCAACCCCGACGACAAGGGCGTCTTCGTCCGCTCCATGGCCGCTCGCGACCGGCTCGGCGGTATCTCCAACGAAACCATTGCGGCGGCTGTGTTGATGCGCGCGCTCTATGACAGCGTGATCGTCGAGACGGTCGGCGTCGGCCAGTCGGAATCCGATATCGCGGGCATCGCCGATACAGTGCTGCTGTGCATCCAGCCCGGCGCCGGCGACTCGCTGCAATTCATGAAAGCGGGCGTGATGGAATTGCCCGATGTCGTCGCCGTCACCAAAGGCGATCTTGGCGCCGCGGCGCGACGCGCGCGCGCGGATGTCGAAGGCGCGCTCGGCCTTTCCACGCGGGGCGAATGGACGGTACCGGTCGTGACGATCTCGGCATCGACCGGAGACGGCATCGATCAGCTCGAATGACGCGATCGAAAGCCACGCTTCCTTTCTCAGGGGAGCAAAATCGCCTCCCCGCAAAACGCGAACAGCAGGAAGCCGCCTGGGTCGCCGAAGCGATCAAAGCGCGTTTCGGCAGCGAGGGGCTCGAGGCATCGCGCGACATTAAAGCCTCGGGAAGCGGACCTTTCTCGCACGAAGCCGCGCTCGCAGCCGAACTTAAAGCGCGCCTTTTTCCGTTAACCGGCAAGTAACCCTGTCCACGCGATAAATCGCGCTCGATTTTGTAAGCGTTGCGTAGGGTATTCATGCGTTGCAAGCGAGCTCCGGCCCGCCGGGCCTTTCCATTGCGTTTGACGCTCGCGCTCTCGCTTTTTCTCCTTGGCACGACGCGCGCCGCCTACCAGGATCTCGGCAGCCTGCTCGCCCAGCAGCCAGGCGTCGCCGATCGCGCCCGTTCGCAGATCATGTGGGGTGCGCTGTCGTCACTGAAAACCGCGACGCTATCGCTGCCGACCAACAACCTCTTCGCACTGCCCGAAGCGCCGGTGCGTGCGGCACTCCATACCGATCTCGACATCACCGGCTCGATCCCGCCTGCGAACGCGGGGCTTGCGCCGATGGTCGAGCGTAAAAACAAAACGGACCGCTTGGGCGCGGTGACCACGCCGCCGGTCTCGTTGCCGCTCAACGATATCTCGCTCTCGCTCGAACTCCAGCCGGCAGTACCGGATTCCAATCTGTTCGAAACCATCGAGCCGCGCGCGGATCTCGCGGGCAGCCTGATTGCGCCGAGCGACATGCCGACCATCAATTCGAATGGTCTCACCATTAATTCAAATGGAGTCATGCAGACGGCGCGCCTCTTTTTTGAAGCGGACGATCCGGCAATGCCGCCCGGCGCCTTCCGTCATCGCCAGCAGGTGCCGCCGGAAGTCGTGCCGGATACGTCGCCGCTTGCCCCACCAAATGCGACCCGTAAGCGCACGCCCGCTGAGCGCCTCGATCTCGTCGGCGCAAAGCGCCAGAAGGCGCATTCGTGCCTTACCAACGCTATTTATTTTGAAGCGCGCTCGGAGCCGGAAAAGGGCCAGATCGCGGTTGCGCAGGTCGTGATCAACCGCGCATTCTCGGGCTACTACCCGAACGATATCTGCGGCGTCGTCTATCAGAACAAGCACCGCCATCTCGCATGCCAGTTCACGTTTGCCTGCGACGGCATTCCTGACGTTGTCTACGACAAGAGTTCATGGGCGACAGCTGAGCGGCTCGCGAACGAAACGCTCGACGGCACGCTCTATCTTCAGGATGTCGGTAAAGCGACGCACTATCATGCGTATTACGTGTCGCCCTACTGGGCGCGTAGTATGCGGAAGATGGCGCGGATCGGCGCTCATACGTTCTATTTCCCGCGTCAGTGGGAAGCGAACGAGCCGCCGGCAATTACGGCCGAACGCTAGAAGACCAGCGGGTCGATACGGCCGAGTTCTTTCACGAGATAGATCAGGCAGAAGACGAGCAACATGCCGCCCGTGGCGAGGCCTGCCACCAGCGAAAAATCGACCATAATCATGGGCAGAGCGCGGACGCGCATGGCGGAAATCCTTTATATGAGCGGGCTTTCGCCCTGCTCCTGGTAATGCTGCGGCTGTAACCGCGCCGTCCCATTTTGGTTCCGCGATCGCGACGGCTAAAATGCCGCCATGGCGGTTTATGTCGACGACCCGATCTGGGGCTGGGAGGGTCTACGCTGGGCGCATCTGCTCGCCGACGACCCGCACGAGCTTGCATCGTTTCGCAGCCCTACTCGGCCTTCAACGCATCTCGTATCAAGGCCCGCCGAAAACGGCGCACGCGCATTACGACATCACTGCGTTCGAACGAAAACGCGCGCTAGCGCTTGGCGCGGTTGCGTGCAGCCGCGATGAGATTGTTGTCGTGTTGCGGCGGCTGAAGGTCGCGCGAAGCCGTAGCTAACTCCGCCAGGGATTGGGCTTGTTCGGATTCGGCGCCCAGGCGGCCTGCGGTTGCGGTGCGCGCTCTGGCCCGCGCTGCGGATTGCCCCAAGGCTTGGGGCCGCTCTGATCTGCGCAATTGCTCCTGCGAGGTTTCCTCTTCGGCACTCTGCGCCGATTCCTCGTCGTCAGATTCCGGGAAACGCAAGCGGACCCGGATCGCGGCCACCGGCGGTGCGCACCAAGGCTTCGACGCGCTTGTCGATTGCGGGATGCGTCGAGAACAGATCCGCAAAACCGGAATGCGGATTGTCGAAGCACATTTCCATGACCGCGGAAGTAGCGCCACGCAATTCGCCGCGGTTTTCGATCTTGCGGAGCGCCGTGATCATGGCGTCGGGATTTTTGGTGAGTTCGACCGCGCCCGCGTCCGCCAGATATTCGCGCGAGCGCGACAGCGCAAAGCGGATGACGATCGAGAAAATCCAGGCAAGCGCGACGATCGCAAGCGCAATCAGAATCGCGACCATCGCACCACCGCCGCCCTTGCGGTCGCTCGAAGAGCTCGAGCGATAGGAGCGGCCGAGTAGCTTCCCGAATTGAACATGAAGCGGAACACGAGTTCGCCGACGAAGGAAATAATGCCGGCAAGCACGACCGCGGTCACCAGCAACTTCACGTCGCCGTTGCGGATATGGGTCAACTCATGCGCGAGCACCGCTTCGATTTCGTGGTCGTCGAGCTTCTCCATAAGTCCGCGCGTGACGGCGATCGTATATTGCTTCTGATTCAGACCCGTCGCGTAGGCGTTCAGCGCCGTATCCTCGGTGATCTTCAGCTTCGGCATCGGAATGCCGCGCGAGATACAGAGATTTTCGAGAAGATTATAAAGTTTGGGCTCTTCCTGGCGCGTCACACCATGCGCGCCGGTCTGGCCGTCGATCAGCCGCTGGTGAATGCGATAACCAATCAGCAGCCAGAGGATGGTGCCGGCGGTGGCGACAGGAATGGCGTAAGCCAGGTGGCCGAAAGCGCGTTGCAGAATAAATTCTAGCGGCGCGTCGCCATTGGTGAACGCCTCGAAGATCAGCGCGCCGGCAAAGGTCAGCATGTAGACGAGGAAAAACAGGCCGACGATCAGGAACGCCGAGCGCACCCGGTTCGAGCGGATATGCGTGTAGAGACCGTAGGCGGCCATCGCTCGCAAAACCTGTCTGGAATTGGCTGCAGCCCGGCGGATGACCGCCGGGCTGCCGATTTTATGCCGCGATCAGAACTTCACGTTCGGCGCGGTTTCGAGTTGCGGACGCGCGTCGCCCACATCGAAGAATTCGCGGCGGGTGAAGCCGAGCGCTCCGGCAAAGAGTGCCGCCGGCAACTGCTCGATCGCCGTGTTGTATTCCTGAACCGCGTTGTTGAAGAAGCGGCGCGCGGCGGCGAGCTTGTTTTCGATGTCCGAAAGCTCGGTCTGCAACTGCTGGAAGTTCGTATTCGCCTTGAGGTCCGGATAGGCCTCGGCGAGCGCGAACAATCCGCCCAGCGCCTTGGTGAGCATGTTCTCGGCTTGCGCCGTCTGCGCCGGCCCCTTGGCGGCGAGCGCCGAGTTGCGCGCCGCGATCACCGCTTCGAGCGTGCCGCGCTCGTGGCTTGCATAGCCTTTGACCGTCTCGACCAGGTTCGGGATCAGGTCGTGGCGCAGCTTCAGCTGCACGTCGATGTCGGAATAGGCCTGATTGGCGCGCTGCCGGAGCGCGACCAGGCCGTTATAGACGAAGACGATATAGAGCAGGATCAGGACGACGAAGCCGATCACGACCCAAAGACCCGTAGACATGCAGAACTCCTCCCGCGATTTGTGGGGCCGAGCCTAGCGCAGATTCGAGCAAAAGTGCGAGAGGCGGCCCGCTTTATGCGGCGCGGGTTTGCTGGCCGGCGGGCGACGGCGCAAGCCGGATACAGTTGCGGCCAGCGGCTTTCGCGGCATAAAGCGCGCGGTCGGCGCGTTCGATCAATTCTTCGATATCGCGGTCATGTGCGGTGATCGCGGCACAGCCGATGCTGATCGTGATCGCGATTTCCTTGCCGTCGAAGGAAGTGCGGGCCTCGGCGATGATCAAGCCGGATGCGTTCTGCGAGCTCATGCGCTTCATGCTCGTTGACTTCGCGCAAGCAGCACGACGAACTCCTCGCCGCCGAAGCGGGCGACCTTGTCGGTTTCGCGCAGGGTCTGCGCAACGAGCTCACCGACCCGGCGGATCGCGGCGTCGCCGGCGGCGTGGCCGTGATCGATCGTTGACGAGCTTGAAATGGTCGATGTCGACCACGAGCATCGCGATCGAGCGGCCGTAGCGCTGGTAATAGCGCATCGCATCGGCCGCCGTGTCCATGAAGGCGCGGCGGTTCAGAAGATTCGTAAGCGGATCGGTCTCGGCAAGCTTGCGCAGACTTGCGATATCGCTTTCGAACTTGCGCGCATCTTCCGCCGCTTTCTGTTCGGCCTGCTGGGTCAGGCGCTCGACAAAACCGATACGCAACAGGAGCGAGCGCAGCGACGCCGATAGATGAATCACTTCCGCCGAGCCGCGCAGCCGCGGCAGGCTCGTGGCGCCGTTTTCGCGGCCGATGCGGTCGGCGGCTTTTGCAAGTTGATTAGATTGGGCGCGAGACGCGGTTCGCGATGATGCCGGAGAGGAAAATGTCCAAGCATGGCGACAATCGTGCCGATGCCGACGATGGTCCAGAACATCTGGCGCGTCGCCGCGAACGCGACCTCGCTGTTGCGCCGCGCGATTACGCCCCAGCCCATGCCGGGGAATTCGCGGTGTCCGTCCATGACGGCGTAGCCGGACAGCACTTCCGCCGGTCTCAGTGCCGTCGACGAAAACGCCATGCTTCTGGCTTGCGTAAGCGCCTCAATCCGGTCGCGATGGATAGCGCGTGCGCAGCTCCTTTGAGCCGAACAGCACCTCACCGGAACGCGTGACGATGACGAATTTCGTCGCCGCCACGCTGCATCGCGCTGCGGATGTCTTCGATTTCGTGCCAATGTACCGAGGCAACCAATACGCCTGCGAGCTTGTTGTCGTAATTTCGAACCGGGAAAGCGAATTTCACGAACGGGATCGGGAATGTCCGCGCCCTTGCGGACGGCGTCGTCGAGCGCGTCGGATATCCGGCGCGTCGTCTACCGTCGGACCCTGCAAGGCCTTTCAGGAACCAGCTTTCCTCAGTGACGATCTCGCCTTCGCGAGAACCGTCGGAAGCGGCGAGCACAACACCTTCCTTTGACACGAATGCGAGCCAGTTGAAATCGGGAAAGCTGCTATTCAGGCGATCGAACGCGGGCCGTAGCTTTTTCGGATCGGTCGACGCCGCGGAGCGGATCAGGTCGAAATTCGTGTACGAGCTGACGCGGTGATAGACGCGAGTAAAAATAGCGATCGATCCGGTCCGAGGTCGTTTCGGAAATCTGGATCATCTCACGGCCGACAAGCCGGGCTGCTTCCTGGCGTCCGACGTAAGCCGCGCCAAACGCAATCGCGAGTGATACGAACAGGCAAAGGCCGGCGGTCGCAAGCGCGATCTGCTCACGCACCGACAACCGGTCCTCAAAAGCCCAGATCTTTCCGCGCAACTTCGCGAACAATTCCCTGCCCCGTCTTTTTTGTTTGGGCGTGTTCGCCCTTCTCCCACGGGCATGTCTGTAGCGTGCAGACGGAACCATCCCGTTACGATCACGAATAAAATTGAAAAATGCCGATAAGCTTCAGTTAATCATGGAAAGCCTTGGCCGCTCGCGCCTTTGTGATCGGCGCCCGAGAGGCTAAGGGCTGTTCGTGCAGCCTGATCGCGTTATCCAGTAAGTTCTCGTTAGCCACGCCATAAAATGCCGGGAGGATTTCGATGAACCGTCGCCGCTTCAACGCGCTTGTGCTTGCCGCTGTCGCCCTGCCCTTCGCGCTCCCGAACCAGGCACTTGCCCGCGATTTCGCCGCCTATCAGCCGGAGAGCTTTCCGAAACTGCTTGGGACGGGCGGACCCATGATCGTGCATGTACACGCCGAGTGGTGTGCGGTCTGCAAAGCGCAGATGCCGATCATCAACCAGACGCTGGCCACGCCCGCCTATGCGAAAGTCCGCACCGTCCGCGTGAACTTCGACAAGGATAAACAGTTCCTCACCGACTACAAAGTCGTGCGCCAGTCCACGATCATCGTGTTCAAGGGCGGCAAGGAAGTAGCTAGGCTCTCCTACGAGACCGACGCGGACCGCATCAATAAAACGCTCGCAGCAGCCCTATAACAGGAGCACTTCATGCGCCGAATCTGGTTTGCACTTTTAGTCGTGCTGGTGGGAAGCTTTTCCGCGCTTGCTGATTTTACGGCTTTCGACAAAACCAAGTTCGAAAGTATTGTGAAGTCGAATGCACCAGTAGTCGTCCATACGCACGAATGGTGGTGTTCGACCTGCCGCGCGCAGGCAAGCGTGCTCGAAGAACTTCAGAAAGATCCCAAGTTCGGGAAAATCGCGATGTTCCGCGCAAGTGTCAGCGGCGATCGCGAGACGCTTGCGCCGTTCAAGGTTACAAGCCGCAGCATCATTCTAGTGTTCGCCGGTGGAAAGCAGATCGGCCGCCTCGACTGGGTGACGGACGCTGCACAAATTCGCGCGTTGCTTGAGCAGGCTGCAGCACAGGCCGGCGGATGACCGCGATCCTTCTCGCTTTTTTTGCGGGCACGCTCACCGTCATCAATCCGTGCATTCTGCCGCTCCTACCGATCGTGGTCGCAGCAGCATTCGCAAACGGGCGGCTGGGTGCGGCAGCGCTCCTGCTCGGACTCGTCGCGGGCTTTGCGACGCTCGGCGTCATCGTGAATGCGACCGGAGCGCTCTTCGGCATCAACGAAAATGCGCTCCGCATAGGAGTCGCCGTGCTTCTGCTCGTCTTCGCAGCCGTATTGTTGATCTCTCCCCTTGAGCGGCGCTTTTCCAATCTGGTCGCGCCCGTGGGCGCGGCAGGCGCCAATCTCGCTGCCAAGGCCGGCACCTACGGTATTGCCGGACAATTTGCGGTCGGAATTCTGCTCGGCGCGATCTGGGCGCCCTGCTCGGGCCCGTCGGTAGGTGCTGCACTCTCGCTCGCAGCCGAAGCGGGCGGTTATCTCGCAGCGGCCGGCCGCATGACGGCGTTTGCACTCGGTGCAGCGCTTGTATTGTTTCTGGTGGCGATTGGTGCGCGCTCGCTTGCAAACCGCAGCGGCGGCGTCATGAAAGTTGCGCCCTATGCGAAGAAAATCGCGGGCGGAGCGTTTCTGCTGGTCGGCGTGCTGATGCTGACCGGCTGGGACAAACGGATTGAAGCAGGTGTGCTCGATTACATGCCGGACTGGCTCATCGCTTTCACGACGAAATTCTAGGAAAGAAAACGGGAGTTGCCAGAAGCAACTCCCGCTTTTGTAACCCTTAGCGAGAAGCGTCGGCGCGGCTGATGCAGGTTCCTGACGAGCCAGCCGGACCCTTTTCCGCTAGCATCTTTTGACACGCTGCGGCGGTGTCAAACGAGCAAGTGACCGTATCGGCCTGTTTCAGACAGAAATCCTTGCTGCCGGTCATTTTCGTGCCCTGAGCCGAAGCTCCGACGATCATGAGCGCGGAAGCAGCGATGGTTCCAATAATTGCGAGGCGCATATTTTAGTCTCCCTGGAGGCCCTCTCCTGCGAGCCAACACGGGGCGATGCAACTTGGTTCCGGGAACTATTTCCTGCCGTCAAACAACCGATAGAAGGGGTTCGTGAATTGCGGTTCTGCCTTCTTCGGTGGCGGCGCGCGCCGTATCACGCGCTGGCGTTGCACCGCGGGACGCTGCTGCGGCTCCACCCTAGGTTCCGTTTTCTGGACTGGCAGAATCGTTGCCGTCGTTTCCGGTTCAGGCAAAAGAGCCGGTACGGGATTTTGCGGCGCAGCTATCGTTTCATCTTGCTTCGGAGCGGCAACAATCGGCGGCTCTTCTTTTTTAGCAAATGGCAGTGCCACCACCGTTTCCTCTGATTTCACTTGAGGCGCCTCGGCAACGGGCGCGGGAACCGGAACGGTTTTGATCCTGGCCTGACTCGGAGGGTCCAGTTTGGCCGGTGCCACCAGCGGGAGCGAGACATCGATCTTGCTCACGAGCGGTTCCTGTGGCGAACGCGCAAGCAGCAGGAAACCGATCCCGCCGAAGACGAACAGTAAAACCAGAATCGTCACTGCGGTTGCCGATATGACGATGCGCAGATTGACCAGCATCGCCGGCTGGCCATTGGCTTTCTGTTCAAGCTGGGCACGTGTCGGACGGGCGGCTCTCGAACGAGCCGCGGCTGCGCCGCCCTGCGCGCCATTTTTCATTTCCGCCGCCATCCCCGCCACTCTAACTGAGTCGCGAATCCCGCGAAGTGCATCTGACACGGAACTTTCACTGGCACGCAACCAAGCACCGCGTTTTTCGCGGTGAACGACTTCGATTTTCCGGAAGTGTTGCGTTGGCGACGCTTGTTGCGTCGCGAAATTCTATTCAGCGGAGAGAATAGTGTTCCGCACAATCGGATAAATCTGGTTGTTCCAGCGCTTGCCCGAAAAAACGCCGTAGTGGCCGACGCCGGCCTGCATGTGGTGGCGCTTGCGATGCGGCTTGATGCTCGAACAGAGATCCTGCGCGGCCAATGTCTGACCGAGCGCGCAGATATCGTCGCGCTCGCCTTCGACCGTCAGCAAGGACGTTTTCTTGATCGCCTTCGGCTCGACCCGCTCACCCTGGAAAGTTAATTCGCCCTTTGGCAGGCGATATTCCTGGAATATATACTGCACGGTTTCGAGATAGAACTCGGCGGTCAGATCCAGCACCGCGAAATATTCGTCATAGAAATCCTTGGTGACTTGCGCTTTCTCGAACTCGCCGCGCGCCAAGTTTTGATAAAGATCCATGTGCGCCTTCACATGGCGGTCCATGTTCATGGCCATGAAGGCCGAAAGCTGCACGAAGCCTGGATAAACATGCCTGCCCGCGCCCTTGTGCTGCGGCGGCACCACCGAAATCAGGTTTTTCTCGAACCATTCAATCGGCTTGCCCACTGCAAGCTCGTTCACCTTGGTCGGGTTTATGCGGCAATCGATCGGGCCGGCCATCAAGGTCAGGCTCTTCGGCTGGGCCTTCATCCCGTTCTTCGCCATCACCGCGGCCGCGACAAGTGCGGCAACACAAGGCTGGCAGACGGCAATGACGTGTGCGCCGGGGCCCATCGCTTCCAGAAACTTCATCAGGTGCTCGACATATTCGTCGAAGCCGAAGCGGCCGGCTTCAAGCGGCATATCGCGCGCGTTGTGCCAATCGGTGATGTAGACGTCGTGCTCGGAGAGCAGCGTTTTCACGGTCTCGCGCAAGAGCGTCGCAAAGTGCCCGGAGAGCGGCGCCACCACGAGAACGCGCGGCTGCGCGGTTTCGATGTCTTTCTTGAAATGCAGGAGCGTGCCGAATGGCGTTTGAAACGCGGGCTGCTCGACGACCGCGACTTCGCGGTTTCCGACCATCACCGATGGAATGGCAAAAGGCGGTCTGGTGTGGCTGATCTTTGCGCGCGAGATCATTTCAAAGCCCGCGGCAATCGCGCCAAAGGGCGTTTGACCGGCAAAACCGTTCAATCCGGTGACGATCCCGCGAACATTTGCCAATGCCTGCTCGGCAAACGAACGCATCGGATCCGTCAGGTCAGACTGCGCCTGATACGCGGAATAAATCATTCAGTCCCAGCCTCGCTGCCCAGCCACTTTAGGCACTGCAACAGGCTAGCGGATTCTTTGCTGCGGTGCGATAGTCTAGTTAGTCTAACACTAGGGTGCCGGGATAAGTTCCTCCGGCGCCGATGGGGGCACCTATGGCTGGGGTCACGCTGACGATTGCGAGCAAAAACTACGGCTCATGGTCGCTGCGAGGCTGGATGCTCTGCAAAATCGCGGGAATCGACTTCGCGGAGGAGATGATTTCGGCAGATGACCCCTCCGCGCGCGCTGAACTCCTGCTGCTCTCACCGTCATTCCTGGTCCCGTCGCTTAAGAACGGATCGGTGAAAGTTTGGGACACCCTGGCGATCGCCGAATATTTGAACGAAACCAACCCGGCCGCGGGCCTTCTGCCCGCCGACCCGGCGGCACGCGCCCATTGCCGCGCTATCGCAGGCGAGATGCATTCAGGCTTCTCCAATATGCGCTCGGCGCTGCCGATGAACGTGAAAGCGCATTATCCGGGCTTCAAGGTCTGGGCCGGCGCGCAGGCCGACATCGAACGCATCACCGAAATCTGGCGCGACTGCCTGAAGCGATACGGTGGGCCATTTCTGTTCGGCAAATCGCTGACCCTTGCCGACGCCATGTATGCGCCCGTCTGTTCGCGCTTTACGACCTATTCTGTGAAGCTCGACGATGCCTCCGCTGCTTACTGCAAGGCGATCATGGCAAGCCCGTTCATGCTGGAATGGATCGCAGCCGCGAAGAAAGAGCCCGACGAGCTCGAAGAGTTGGATGTGGAGTTTTAGACCGGCATATTCGTCGTTAACGCAATGCTGCGTACCGCCCTGGAAATGGTGCTAACCATTAAGCCCGCGCAAGGACCGTCTGGATACCTATAAGTGCCATGACTTCTAACCGAAACATGATCGAAGAAATCGTCCGCGGCGCCCTGGCGCTACTGTTCGTCGCTCTAGGGGCGCTGACAAAGAGCGAACAGCCGTTAATCGCCTTAATGTTCTTCGTTGCAGCCGTCATCCCGCTACGCGGCTGCGTGTTCTGTTGGGCCTATGGTCTGTTCCGGTCCGGAAGTTCATGTCCAATCGATAAAAGTCAAAAGCTTGGTTCGCCATAAGACTCTCTTGAATACCGCGTATGAAAACGTCTGCTCCGCACCGTGCGGCGTCGGGTGATCTTCTGGCGCTTATTTGGCGAACTCGATGAGCTGGACGTGGAGTTTTGACGCGCTAGTCTGCGGCGTCGCTCGATTTAGGCCTACAATCCTCTCATGATAACGCGTGCCTGGCTGCGAATTGGCTTTCTGCTCTGCTGCCTGACCGGCGACCCAGCTTTGGCGCAAAGCTGGCGATTGCACGATGTAGAGGCATCCGTTTCGAACCGGGCCAACACAAGCTCGCTTGTGATCGAGTGCATCTCGAACGGCGCGATCTTCATGCGCATTCAATTCCGGGTTTTCACGCGCGTTTCGATCAAAGACAACGCGGTGGCAAAGATTGGCACGAAGTCTTTCCCGCTACGGGTCGATTCCGGCAACGAATATATTTTCCTGTCCGATCGACCCGACTTCGGAATCTCTGCCGAGTTGCTTGCCGCCCTCAAAGGCGGCGGCACTGTGGTGTTTGAAGGCAAGGCATTAGGGCACCTGCCAGAGGCCCAGCGCGCTTTCCCGCTCCAAGGCGGTGCCAAGCTGATTGAAGAGATGCAGCGCGACTGCGGGCGGTAAAATCGAGCGATGACGATTATTAGCGCTTCCGCAACACCGCATAAGAAAACTTCTGCACGGCGCCGCCCGGCGTGCGGTGATCTTCCTGCACGTCTTTCGTGAGCTGGAAAGATGCACCGAGCCGCTCAGCGAGCGTCGCCGCGCTATAGCGCTGCACAGGTAGTCCGCTGCATTTTTCCGGTCCATCCAAAGCAAACGTCGAGATGATGATCGCGGTATCCGGAGCCGTTCCTGTATCGAGCGCACGGATATAAGCGTCCTGGTCCTGCGCAGTCGTCAGAAAATGAAACACCGCCCGATCGTGCCACAAACTCCAGCGCCGCGGCGGCTGCCATCGCGTAATGTCGGCCACGATCCATTGGATCTTTCCGCTCGCTTCGCCGAGTCTTACTCTCGCGCGTTCGAGCGCAGCCGAAGAAATATCGAGTACGGAAACGTCGCGGTAGCCGGTTTCAATCAGATCTCCGGCAAGCGAAGACGCGCCGCCACCCACATCGATAATGGCGGAATTCTTGTTAGGCGCCGCATCACCGATGAGCGAAAGCGAGCGCCCGGCGCGGGCCTGAAACCAACTGACTTCGTCTTCGCGCTTGGTCGCGTAGACGTTTTCCCAATACGATTTTTGCCCGCTCATGGGACGGCTCTATTGCACGCCGAACCTAATCATTGCGTAAGCCAACCCGCTTCCGACAATCACGGTCAGCAAAACCGAGCCAATCAAATAGAGCCAGAAGCCTGGCAAACCGCCCCACCGCAGCGGCTCAAAATAGCCGATGCGCTTTTTCTTACTGCGCTCAGGCGGGCGCCGTGGGGATAGATCGTCATTCATGGGGGTAGAGAGGCCATTAGCGGAGGCATCTCGTCAAGGGCGGCGGGAATTGGGGGAGGGACTACCACGAACCTCCCCCACGACATCGTCCCTATTGGCCCTGGAGACCGACGCCGATTGATTGCCGCTTTCGCGGCAACACAATTGCTCTGATGAAAGAAAAATTCCGGAAGCCCGCGGGGAGGAACAGTCGCGGGCTTCCGGTCGAAAATTACGCGGCTTTCTTCGCGCCGGTCGAGACTTCCGAGATCGTCTTCAGAATCTGCGACGCGATCGCGTACGGATCGCCCTGCGAGTTCGGACGGCGGTCTTCGAGATAGCCCTTGAAGCCGTTGTTCGCGAAGCTATGCGGAACGCGGATCGAAGCGCCGCGATCGGCGATGCCGTAGCTGAACTTGTTCCACGGCGCAGTCTCGTGTTTGCCGGTCAGACGCTTGTCGTTGTCCGGACCGTAGACTGCGATGTGATCCATCAAGTTCTTTTCGAACTGCTTCATCAGCGCTTCGAAATAGTCCTTGCCGCCGACCGTGCGCATGTACTCGGTCGAGAAGTTCGCGTGCATGCCCGAGCCGTTCCAGTCGGTGTCGCCGAGCGGCTTGCAGTGGAATTCGATATCGACGCCATACTTTTCCGTGAGACGGAGCAGCAGGTAACGCGCGACCCACATTTCGTCAGCGGCCTGTCTTGGAGCCTTTGCCGAAAATCTGGAATTCCCACTGGCCTTTTGCGACTTCCGCGTTGATGCCTTCGTGGTTGATGCCGGCAGCCAAGCAAAGATCGAGATGCTCTTCGACGATCTCGCGCGCAATCGAGCCGACGTTCTTGTAGCCGACGCCGGTGTAATACGGGCCCTGCGGCGCCGGATAACCTTCGGTCGGGAAGCCGAGCGGACGGCCGTCCTTATAGAAGAAGTATTCCTGCTCGAAGCCGAACCATGCGCCGGCGTCATCGAGGATGGTCGCGCGCTTGTTCGTCGAATGCGGCGTGACTCCGTCCGGCATCATGACTTCGCACATGACGAGCGCGCCATTTTTGCGCGCCGCGTCCGGATAAATCGCGACCGGCTTCAACACGCAATCCGACGAGTGGCCTTCGGCCTGCATCGTGGACGAGCCGTCAAAGCCCCAGAGCGGAAGTTCTTCGAGCTTCGGAAAGCTCTCAAATTCTTTGAGCTGCGTTTTGCCGCGCAGGTTCGGCACCGGCGTGTAGCCGTCGAGCCAGAGATACTCGAGACGATACTTGGTCATAGGGATTCTCTCAGTTGGTTAGGACTGTCCAGGGCACACCCGAACCGTCATCTGAGACCCCCGACGGGCATTTTGACTGCCCGTAAAAAGGCACGCTCACGAAAACGGCACGAATGTCAGTGCGAGAGTTCTTACCGAGACGCGAAAATGCGCTCCACCAAAGCAGCCGCTTTTTTGAGCAAATGTTATGCAACCGCTGCTTTTTTGTCAGGCAAAGGTAGACAAAAGCGGGCAAAGGGAACTGAATCTCCCCATATCGCTTGTCTCAAGCGACTCGAACTTTCTAGGAGATCTCAAGATGTCTGCACAAAACGAACGCACATCGGCGAAGATCTACCAGTTTCCCGTCCGCGGCCGTTTCGCCAATGCCGAGCGGATATCAGCCGGACGAGAAAGAGCTACCGACCGCCTCAATCGGCAGCGCCTGGTATCACGATGAAGCAATGAAGCAGGAGCAGAAGGCGCGGAAGCACTAAGCGCCTTCTCTCTCTACGCGCTGAACACCGACCAGCCCATGCGGCGGGTGAGTTGCTCAAGCGCGACCCTCCCGAGATGGGAGTTTCCATTTTCGTCCAGCCCTGGAGACCATACCGCGATCGACGCCTTGCCGGGCGCGATCGCGAGTATGCCGCCGCCGACGCCACTCTTGCCTGGCAGGCCGACGCGATAGGCGAATTCGCCTGAGCCATCATAGTGGCCGCACATCATCATGATCGCGTTGATGCGCTTGGCGCGCTCGGGCGAAACCACGCTCATGCCGGTCGCGGGATTGACGCCGTTATTCGCAAGGAAGCGGCCGGCCATCGCGAGCTGCTTGCAGGACATCGCAATCGCGCAATGGTGAAAGTAAACGCCGAGCGTGAAATGCACCGGGTTATCCAGCACGCCGAACGACTTCATGTAATTCGCAAGCGCTGCATTACGAAAGCCGGTGCGCTGTTCGGAGGCTGCAACCTCATCGTCGATCTTGATCGCGTTGTCGTCGGCTACGAACTGCATGAAGCGCAGGATGTCGCCGAGCGACTCGCGCGGCTGGTGGCCGGAAACGATGACATCGGTCACCGCAATCGCGCCGGCATTGATGAAGGGATTACGCGGTTTGCCGCGCTCGTATTCGAGCTGCACGATCGAATTGAATGCGCTGCCGGAGGGCTCGCGCCCGACGCGCTGCCACAAGCGGTCGCCGATCTTGCCGAGCGCAAGCGTCAGCGTGAAGACCTTCGAGATGCTCTGGATCGAAAACGGCTCACTGCTATCGCCGCGCGGCGGCAATCTCGCCGTCATTGCCGACGACAACGATCCCGAATTTCTTCGGATCGACCTTGGCAAGTTCGGGAATATAGGAAGCAACCTTGCCGCGCTCCGGCCTCTCGGCCATTTCAGCGGCAATTTCCTTCACGGCGTCTTTAAGGTTTGAGATGGCGCAGTCCTTCGGCGCGGTCCAGCGCGGCGTCTATCGAATGGAGCGGGAATTTATGGAACCGCCCTCCTCGTGCCAAGCACAGAAGAAAGGCAGCCTTACTTGCACGCTTCGAGCGCCTGGCGGATCGCCGGGCCTACCGTTGCTTTCATCGCCTCGCCCAACGCCATCACGCCGGTACCGGGGCGGACCATCACCTCGAACTCGACGATCTTGCCGTCTTCGTTAAATTTCACGAGATCGACGCCCTTGAGCGTTTTGTCGCCGACGCGGGCTGCAAATTCCAGACAGACACTGTTATCGGCGTCGAACAGCTCGCGGTGATAGACGAAATCCTGAAACACGTTCATCGCGCCGCGGAGCACGACGCAAACGACCTTCTGCCCCGGATAGGGATTGTTCGCGACCGGCGAACGGAAGACTGCGTCGTCGGCCACGATGGATTCAAGATCGGCAAGATCGACCTTCGCGATCATGTCGTGCCACTTCGCAAGCGATTTGGCGGCAGCGGGGTTCAACTGCATTTTCGCGCACTCCCATTCTTACTGCATACCGCTCCGAAACGAGACCGGTTCCGGAGCAAATATGCTTAACACGCGGCAGTTTAAGGTTACCAGATGATAAAGATTTTGCGCGGCGTCTTAAGCGGCACGATCTGCGCTACGCCGAGCATGCACAACAATCCAGGGAGATGTGCATGTTCAGATCGAAAATTGCCGCCGTGGCGATCGCCGCGGCTATTGCATTGACGCCCCTCAGCGCCAACGCACAGCGCGGTCCGGGACCGATCGTAGTGGTTGGCGGCGGCTCTACCGCCGGTATCTCTTTCTTTGCCGGTTGCGCAGTAAGTATCTTCATCACCGCCGCCATCGCCGGCCACGAACGCAATCGTGAGCTCACGATGTGGGAAGCACTGACTTGCGGATTGCTCTATTACCTCGATCCCGAGCAGGGCGACAACAAGAACAAGAAGAAGAAAAAGAAGAAGTAAGCGCCAATCGATTAAAGGAACCCCGGCTCCAGGCCGGGGTTTTTTCTTTGCGCAGCGCCAGTTATTACATCCGCCATGACAAAGAAGACTCGACCCACAAAGCCGGCACGCAGCCAGCATTCGCTCTGGCACCAAGCGACCGATCTCAACGTCATGCGCAGGCTGCCGTTCTGGCTGCTCGCAGCGTTGACCATGATGATTGCGTATCGCGCGCCTTACGGGCGGCGGGCGGCGGAGTTCGATTTCGACGTAAGCTGGGACGCTATTCTATGGGCGGCGCAGAAGCCGCTCCACATCGCCGCCTGTGCGCTGCTGATGGTACTCGGCGTACTCGCCTACAAATGGAAACGCTGGTGGCTTGCGGCACTCCTCACGATGCTGATCGGCCTCGGTTGGGAAATCGCACAGACCACCGTCGTCGGCCACAATCCGCGCCTTGCGGATCTGGTGCCGGACTTTATCGGCGTCGTACTCGGCTGGCTCATTGTCGAAGGGTTGCGCCACGCCATGAAGCCCGACGATCACATCTTCGGATGAGCTACCAGGCTGCGTAAGCAGTCAACGCAGCAGCCGCCAGGAAAATTGAGATGGCCGGGTGACGCCAGCCGCAATAAATGCACGCCAGGCCCGTCATCAGAATTGTCGCGGCGAGCGCCAACGCAATCGCGCGTAAGGGGTTTGCCGGCTGCGCGGCAATAATCGCAAGAATGGCTGCCGCGCACCACCAATAGAGGCTGGGCAGATGCCAGACCGCGCGGATCACCCGTTCGGTAAATCCCCGGTCCCTGCGAAGTAATGGTAACCCGGGCAGCGCAAGCAGACGCGGCAGAAAACTACGCTCGCCGAGATAGGAATGCGTCATACCTGCAACAATCATCAAGCCTGCCGCAACCCACAACATCGCTTTGCTCACATGTTCGGATAATTCGGACCGCCGCCGCCTTCGGGCGTGACCCAATTGATGTTCTGGTTCGGGTCTTTGATGTCGCAGGTTTTGCAGTGGACACAATTCTGCGCGTTGATCTGAAACCGCGGACCCGACGGATCCTCGACCCATTCATAGACGCCCGCCGGGCAATAGCGGCTGCTCGGGCCGGCATAGACGTCGTGCTCGGATTTTTTCTGAAGCTCCATGTTCTTCACATGAAGGTGGATCGGTTGATTTTCTTCGTGGTTGGTATTCGAGATGAATACCGAGCCGAGCTTGTCGAACGAAACCACGCCGTCCGGCTTCGGATAATCGATCTTCTTGTGCTTCGAGGCGGGCTCAAGCGATTCTGCATCAGACTTGCCGTGCTTGATGCGTGCCGAACAGCGAGAACCCGAACAATGTGTTCATCCACATGTCGAAGCCGCCGAGACCCATGCCGAGGAACAGGCCGAGCTTCGACCAAAGCGGTTTGACGTTGCGCACCTTTTTCAGATCGGTGCCGACCGGCTGACGCGCGCCAGCCTTCTTCGTAACCAGTGAGTTCGTCATGCGAGCGGCCGGCGGCAAGCGCCTTTGCAACTTCTTCCGCCGCCATGATGCCGGTGAGAATCGCGTTGTGGGAGCCCTTTATGCGCGGAAGATTGATGAAGCCCGCGGCACAGCCGACCAGCGCGCCGCCCGGAAATACGAGTTTCGGCACCGACTGCCAGCCGCCTTCGGTGATCGCGCGCGCGCCGTATGAAATGCGCTTGCCGCCCTCGAACGTGCTGCGGATCGAGGGATGTGTCTTGAAGCGCTGAAATTCCTCGAACGGCGCGATGTACGGATTTTTGTAGTTGAGATGGACGACGAAGCCGACCATCACCTGCCCGTCTTCCATGTGGTAAAGGAACGAGCCGCCGCCGGTTGAATTATCGAGCGGCCAGCCGAAGGAATGCTGCACCAGGCCCGGCTTGTGTTTGTCGGGTGCCACCGTCCAGAGTTCTTTCAGGCCGATGCCGAATTTCTGCGGGTCGGAATTTTTGGCAAGCCCGAATTTTGCGATCAGTTGTTTCGAGAGCGAACCTCGCGCGCCTTCGGCGAAGAGCGTGTATTTGCCATGCAGTTCGATGCCGCGCTCGTAGTGCGCAGTTTGCTTGCCGTCGCGGCCGATGCCCTTGTCGCCGGTCGCAACCCCCTTCACCGCGCCTTTGTCGTCGAACAGAACTTCTGCTGCGGCGAATGTCGGATAAATCTCAACGCCGAGCGCTTCGGCGCGTGTCGCCAGCCATCGGCAGACATTGCCGAGCGAAGTGATGTAATTGCCGTGATTATTCATCAAGGGCGGCATCAGGAAATTAGGCACGCGGATCGAGCCGCTCTTGGTCATGAAATAGAAGCGGTCATCTTTGACTTCGGTCTTGAGCGGTGCCGCGTCGTCGCTCTTCCAGTCGGGAATAAGCGCATTGATGCCGACGGGGTCGACGACCGCGCCCGACAATATATGTGCGCCTACTTCCGAGCCCTTTTCGAGCACGACGACGCTGGTCTCGGGCGAGAGCTGTTTGAGCTTGATCGCGGCAGCTAACCCCGCGGGCCCCGCGCCCACGATCACCACGTCGAATTCCATCGCCTCGCGCGGCGTGAGTTCCTGATTTTCTTCGGCCATGACGTCCGCTCTTGTTGGATTACCTGTGTTTTCCCTGTTTTTTGGACCGATTACAACGTGCTTCGGATTGACGTCGCGGCAGTTTGGATTTCATTTCAGCGCATGAACGAACAGCAGCCGCACCCGATCGACGTTCTGCGCTTCTATACCGAAAACGGCGTCGATATCGCGCTGGAGGAAATCGCGCCGAACCGGCTGGCGGAACCGCAGCCGCTTTGGCTGAGCTGGCCATGCGCTCCGATCCCGACGCGTGAATTGCTCAAACCCTTCGGTGCGCAGCCCATGCCCCGGCCTGCGGTCCGGGCAGCCGTACCTGCGGCACCCGAAGCCGCGACCCGCCAGGCGGACGAACTGGCGCGTAACGCTAGTACGCTCGACGAATTGCGGGCGGCAATCGAAAGCTTTGAAGGCTGTGCGCTGAAAAGCACTGCGATGCGCACGGTGTTTGCCGACGGCAATCCGGAAGCGCGCGTGATGTTTGTCGGCGAAGGTCCCGGCGCGGACGAAGACCGCGAGGGGCTGCCATTCGTCGGACGCTCGGGAAAATTGCTCGACCGGATGATGGCGGCGATCGGGCTCGATCGCACCAACGTTTATATCGCGAACATTATTCCCTGGCGGCCGCCGGGCAACCGCACGCCGACGCCGCAGGAATCCGCGATCTGCCTCCCCTTCATCAAGCGGCAAATCGAACTCGTAAATCCTGACGTGCTGGTCTGCCTTGGCGGACCATCGGCCACGACGCTGCTGGAACTGAAAGAAGGCATTACGCGTACGCGTGGGCGCTGGTTCGAATTTGACACCGGTACGCGCAAGATCAAGGCGCTGCCGACCTTCCATCCCGCTTACTTGCTGCGCTCACCCGCGCATAAGAAGCTCGCGTGGCAGGATATGCTCGCGATCCGAAAGGCGCTTGCGAACTGAAAAGAAAACGGCGGCTCCGATCGCTCAGAGCCGCCGCGCAAATTTTCAGACTCCTCAGGTGAACATGAATTTCAGCCCGAACAGGATCGCAAGCACCGTCAGCGCCAGGGTTATGTCTTCATGTTTGCCGGCGAAGGCCTTGATCAGCACGTAAGTGATGAAGCCAAGGCCGATGCCGGTCGCAATCGAGTATGTCAGCGGCATCGCGAGCGCGCAGACGATGGCGGGCGCATATTCCGTGACATCGTCCCACTTCATCTCCGCAAGACCGCGCGCCATGATCGCGGCTACGAAGAGAAGTGCGGCCGCCGAGGCATAGGCCGGGATTGACGCCGCGAGCGGCGAGAAGAAGAGCGCCAACATGAACAGGATCGAAACCACGACTGCCGTGAGCCCCGTGCGGCCACCAGCCGCCACACCTGCGCTCGAACTCGATATAGCTCGTTGTCGTCGAGGTGCCGACCGCAGCGCCAAACATCGCAGCACCACTGTCAGCGATCAGCGCCTGTTTCATCCGGGGCAATCTGCCCTTCCGGTCAAGCAGACCGGAGCGATGCGTGACGCCAATCAGTGTGCCCGCGTTGTCGAACACATCGATCAGGAACAGCGTCAGCACCACCACGATGAACGTGAATTCGAAGGTGCGGGACCAATCCATTTTGAAGAGCGTGGGTTCAATCGACGGCGGCATCGAGACGACGCCGGCATAGGTCGTGAGCCCGAGCGGAATGCCGATCGCGGCTACGATCAACATGCCGAGGATCGTGCCGCCCGGAATGTTCCGGTAGTTGAGCGCCACGATCAGGACAAAGCCGAGGAGCGCAAGCAGCGCCGGCCAGGCGGCCGCAACCCGCGGATCGAGCTTGCCGAGTGTTACCAGGGTCGCCTGATGATCGACTACGATGCCCGCGTTTTCGAGCGCGATGATCGCGAGGAACAGTCCGACGCCCGCGGAGATCGCGAGTTTCAGGTTCATCGGGATCGCATTGATGATGTATTCGCGGATGCGAAGCACGGAAACCAGGAAGAACAACACGCCCGACAGGAACACTGCCCAGAGCGCCTGCTGCCATGTGTATTTGTAGGTCAGCACGATCGTGAACGCGAAGAAGGCGTTGAGCCCCATGCCAGGCGCGAGCGCGATCGGATATTTCGCGTAGAGCCCCATAACCGCGGTCGCGACCGCCGCGGCTAGACAGGTCGCAACAAAAACCGAGCCTTGCGGCATTCCGGCTTTAGCAAGGATCTGCGGATTGACCACGATGATGTAGGCCATCGTGAGGAACGTGGTGAAGCCCGCGATGATCTCGGTGCGGATCGACGAGCCGGCCTCACTGATACCGAAGTAATTATTCAACATCGTTTCGAACCCGCTGGGTTCGACCTGAGCGGGTTTTGCCGCCCGCTTTGCCTTCTTAGCCATGAATGCCCCCTCGAATAAGAATCAAACAACCCCAATACGCTGTCCGCCAGAATAGCGTTTCGGCCGGGCGGCGGCCCTGCAGGCGCCAAGCTTTTCCACCGGCTGCGGTTTTTATCCCGCGTTGCGGTGACAAAACGAAAAGCCGTTAGGACGCAGAGACATGGCAAACACTCGGGTATAGGATTGCGCCCACGCATCCAGGAATTCTTACCGCGGAGCCCATGATGGATTTCGATCCGCTCCTGCTCGCCCGAATCCAGTTCGCGTTCACGATCACGTTTCACATCATCTTTCCGACCTTCACGATCGGGTTGTCTGCCTATATCGCGACGCTCGAAGTGATGTGGCTCTACTCGGGCAAGGAGCACTATCACCGGCTCGCGCGCTTCTGGACCAAGATCTTCGCGGTCTCGTTTGCGATGGGTGTCGTTTCCGGGATCGTGCTCTCTTACCAGTTCGGCACCAACTGGAGCCGCTTCTCGGAATTCGCCGGTAACATCATCGGACCCTTGATGGGCTACGAAGTGCTAACCGCGTTCTTCCTTGAAGCGACCTTTCTCGGCATCATGCTGTTCGGCTGGGACCGCGTGCCGAAACCGTTACATGTATTTGCCTGTATCGCGGTTGCGGTCGGCACGCTGATGTCAGCGTTCTGGATTTTAGCTGCCAACAGCTGGATGCATACGCCGCAAGGTCACATCATTCAGAATGGCGTTGCGATCCCCGCCGACTGGCTCGCGATCATTTTCAATCCGAGTTTCCCCTATCGCTTCGCGCACATGACGACGGCAGCTTACCTCACGACTTCCTTCGTCGTGCTTGCGGTCGGCGCGCGCTATCTGATTCGCCGGAAAATTCGCGGAAGAAGCAAAGACCATGCTTCGCATGGGCATCGGCTTCGCCGCGATCGTGGCGCCACTGCAGCTTTTCATCGGCGACCAGCATGGCCTGAACACGCTCAAGCATCAGCCGATCAAGGTTGCCGCGATGGAAGGACATTGGGACGGCAGCAAAGTAGGCGCGCTGATCCTGTTCGCCTGGCCCGACGAGAAGAACGAACGCAATCTTTATGAGATTTCGATTCCCGCCGGCGCGTCGCTGATCCTGACCCACAGCACGACCGGATTATTTCCCGGCTTGAAGAGCGTGCCGCCGCAGGATCGGCCGCCGGTCGCAAACGTGTTCTTCTCGTTTCGCATCATGGTCGGCATCGGTTTCTTCATGATCGCGTCGTCACTGTTCGGGATTTTCCTGTGGTGGCGCAAAAAACTTTTCGACGCGCGCTGGTATCTGTGGCCGATGCAGCACACCTGGTGGATGGGTTTCGTCGCCGTCATCGCCGGATGGATGGTGACCGAACAGGGACGCCAGCCATGGGTGATCCAGGGTTTGATGCGAACCGCGGACGCGATCTCGCCGGTCGCGGGCAACATGGTGTTCTCGACCCTCATCCTCTACGTCGTGGTTTATGCAATCGTGTTCTCGATGGGCATTTATTACATCAATCGTCTCATTAAAGTCGGGCCGAAAGGAAAAGTCGTCGAAGGTAAAGCCGGTGTTGCGAACCGGCCGCTTGCTGCGGGCGTCGAACAATGAGCGTGTCGTTCGAACGCACGGTGCCGATCTTGCGTATGTTCTCACTTGAGAAGGCAAAAGAATTCTATCTCGACTTCCTCGATTTCAAAATCGACTGGGAGCATCGCTTCGAGAAAGATGCGCCCCTCTACATGCAGATTTCACGTGGACCGGTCGTGCTGCAGTTGAGCGAACATTTCGGCGACGGCGTGCCGGGCTCGGCCGTCTACATTTACATGAAAGGGCTCGACGACTTTCACCGTGTCCTCAATGAAAAGAATTATCGTCACGCGCGGCCGGGCATTCTCGACCAGACATGGGGCATGCGCGAAATTAATTTGACCGATCCTTCGGGAAATAAATTGCGCTTCGGCGAACCGAAATTCGAGGGAGCGTGAGATGGAATGGTATCTGCCATTGATCTGGGCCGGCATTATCGGCTTCGCGGTCGCGATGTATGTGATCCTCGACGGCTTCGATCTCGGGCTGGGAATTTTGTTTCCGTTCGCGAAAAACGAAAAAGAACGCGACCTGATGATGAATACGGTCGCGCCGTTCTGGGACGGCAATGAAACCTGGCTCGTGCTCGGTGGCGCGGGGCTGCTCGTCGCCTTCCCCGTCGCTTACGCAATTCTTCTTCCCGCGTTTTATTTGCCCGTGACATTGATGCTGCTCGGGCTCGTGTTACGCGGCGTGTCGTTCGAATTCCGCTGGATCGCGCGCACCAGCAAATGGTTCTGGAATTTTGCGTTCGCAGGCGGCTCGATCGTCGCCGCGCTTATGCAGGGAATTATCCTTGGCGGCATGATCTCGGGCGTCGCCGTCAAAGGCACGCAATTCGCTGGCGGGTCGTTCGACTGGTTCACCCCGTTCAACTTGATGTGCGGGTTAGCGATCGTCTCCGGTTACGCACTGCTCGGCGCAACCTGGCTCATCATGAAAACCGAAGGCGAAGTCGCGGAGAACGCGCGGCGGCAAGCGATGCTCGCGCTTTACGCCGTGCTCGCGTTCATGGCGATCGTAAGCCTGTGGACGCCGCTGCAACATCCGCGCATTGCGGAGCGCTGGTTCACGTTGCCGAATTTTCTGTTCTTTTGGCCAGTGCCGTTCGTGACGGCGCTGCTCGCAATCGCATGCTGGTACTGGATCAGGAAACGCAGCGACGCGCTGCCGTTTCTTTGCGCGATCGGATTATTTTTCATGGGCTATTCGGGATTGGTAATTTCGAACTTCCCGTATCTCGTTCCGCCGGTGTTCGACATCTGGCAGACGGCGGCGGCGCCCTCGAGCTCAATCTTTTCGCTGATCGGCACGGTATTCATGTTCCCGATCCTGATCGGCTACACGGTTTTCATTTATTGGATTTTCCGCGGGAAAATTAAGGAAGGCGAAGGATATCACTAGTACCCGCCAATACTGATGTTCTGATTCAATTATTGCGCCGGCGGCACGATCGCCCAGCCGAGCCGCAACGGGTCGGCGCCGCCCCGCTCCCAATTCAAACGCAGTGGCGCCTCCGGTGTGAACGGCGGCAACCACGCAACGAGCCACGCCGGCGGCGACGCATCCGCGCCACGAATTTCCCAGACCACGACTCCGCCGCGCTGTTTGAATTCAGCGGCATCGATCCACGGCGACTGGGCAAGGTCGGCGTCAATGAAAACGCGCGGCCGCGTACTACTCATGACTGCGATCTGCGAGGCGGGAATTCGCTCGCCGACAATGTATTCGAGCGGGCGGCCGGTGCGGGTGCGAAAAATGTCAGTGAAGGTTCTTGCGGCCGCGCGCGCCGGCCAATGCGTTGCGCGCGATTGTTCGCGAAACCAGGTCGACGCAAAGCCCGATGCAATCTCGATCGCAGGCGGCACGATCAACAGGCCGAGTGCCGTGAACGCGACCAGACGTTGCCTGCGAATGATGAGGCGTTCGCCGGTCATCAACACCGCAAGCAAGCCCGCCAGCATCAGTAGCGAAGACACGACCGAAATCTTGGCCGGGAGTTCGAACGCGAATAACGTGAGCAATGCGAGCAAGGCCGGGGCAATCGCGAGCGCGGTGGCACTTCGCCGCGACAACAGCGATTCTCGCATCCGGATAAAGACCGGCGCATTTTCTTTGGCACGGACCGCGTACACGCTTGCGAGAAACACGAGGGCTGCAAGGCCAACATGTCCAACAAGCAGCGTTAGCGGAATTTCCAGAGGACCTGCAAACGCGCGCGGATCGATCCCGGCATTGGCATCCGCGAGAAGATTCGAGAAACCGTTTCGTGAAAGCCAAAGCATCCGTGGCGTGATGACGAAAACAAAAACGAATAGACCGAACAGAAGACAAAGCAGCGCGTCAAAACGCATCAATGATTTTCTTGCGCGCCTGCTCATTACCGTTACGGCCGCGAATACGGCCCCAAGGATAATTCCCTGCACGCCGGCATAAAACATAATGCCGAGTACAAGACCGAGCGCGATCCATGCATTCACTTTGCGCTCGCCGACCGCGAGCCACCAGCAGAAGATCGCGCTCGCTGCAAGCGGCATCTGCAAGGTATCGCCGTTCAACGGCCCGACGGGGAACGCGACCGGATAAACGCCGGTCATGAGAAGCACTGCGATTGCACCCTGCCGGTCGCCGACGACACGGCGGGCGAACAGAAAAATAAACCAGCCGGCGGACGCTACACAAAGTGCCGCGAACAGTCTCAATACGAGAAGCGAACCGGTTACCGTATAGATCGCCTCAGAAATCCACGCGGGCAACGGTGGCATTCCCACGTAACCCGGCATCCACTCGCGGCCGAGCGCAAGGCTGACTGCAAGTTCCGGTGGCGGTGATGGCTCCGCGATCTGCAATGCGATCGTCCAGAGCAACGCATGAACGAGCAACGCAAGCCCGACAAACCACGCCGGATGGGAGCGCAATCCTTCGACGAAAATCGATGCTTCGAGCGGACCGGCGGTGTCGCTGGAAATGTGCATCAAAGATCGCTGGCGGTGACGAGGATATCTTGCGAAAGCGTTGCTCCGCTCACGCAATCGCGGACCGGCGCAAAAGAATTGCGATGATGAATCGTTGGCCCGTGCGCCTGCAACCGCTCCCAATGAAAGCGGGTGCTGTAGCCCTTGTGCCGCTCGAAACCATATTCGGGATGTGCAAGACCGAGTTGCGTCATCAGACGGTCGCGCGTCACCTTGGCAACGATCGATGCCGCGGCAACTGACGCGACGATGCCGTCGCCGCCGATCACTGCTTTGACTTCACACTGCAATGGAAGGCTGTCACGGCCATCCACAAAAACCATCTGCGGCGTGCGCGGCAGCGAACAGACCGCCTGCGCAAGTGCCCAGAGGCTTGCACGCAGAATATTGTCGCGATCGATGCGCGACGGCGGCGCGATTGCGATCGCGATCTCGGCGGTCGCGCAGATTTTATCGAACAGAAGTTCGCGCTCTGCCGCGTCTAACATCTTCGAATCATCGAGACCCTTCGGCACGCGGGCCGGGTCGAGAATAACGGCGGCGGCAACGACCGGTCCTGCGAGCGGGCCGCGGCCGGCTTCGTCGCAGCCCGCGACCGGCGCGAAGCCGCGCCGATAGGCGTTGGCTTCACGGGCGAAGGTCGGACCACGGCGAGCGGAATTCATCGGCGGCGACAGGGCTCGGTGCTGGAATGCAGGCGAACATGACATGCGAATTAAGCCGCTGCTACTTTCAAAAGCGACGATTTGCGACAAACTCACAGGTCGGCCACAATCTCGGGAACAATAGTCGCGATAAGCGGTCTTAATCCGCGGGCGGAGGCACAAAGATGCGTTGGGACGATTTTCGGCAAAGCGAGAATATCGACGATCGTCGTGGCGACGATAGCGGCCAGCTCGCGGGACCGGGCTTTCCGCTTCCGACCGGCCAGGGCGGACTCGGTATCGGCGCGATTATCATTATCGGACTGCTCGCCTGGGCGGTCGGCATCGATCCGCGCGTGATCCTGTCCGGCATCGAAATGACGCAGGGTCAAGGACCGACCGGCGGTTACGAGCGTCAGGTTCCGAACCAGCCGAACGTACAACGCAAAGGTCCACCGTCCGACGATCTCGGCCGCTTCGTCGCGGGCGTGCTCGGCGAAACCGAAGACCGCTGGTCAGAAATTTTCGGCGAATCCGGTCAGCGTTATCGCGCGCCGCGGCTTGTGATCTTCAGCCGCGCAACGCGCTCGGCCTGCGGTTTTGCTCAGTCTGCGATGGGACCGTTCTATTGCCCGCCCGAACAGGCGGTCTATCTCGACACGTCGTTCTTCCAGGACCTGCAGCGCAAGCTGAATGCCTGCCCGGCAGGCTCGAAGGCGTGCGAATTCTCGCAGGCCTATGTGATCGCGCATGAGATCGGCCATCACGTGCAGAACATCATGGGCATCCTGCCGAAGGTGCAGCAGGCACAGCGCGGCATGAGCCAGCGCGATCGCAACGGGCTTCAGGTGCGCGTGGAACTGCAGGCGGATTGTTTTGCCGGCGTATGGGCGAACCGGCAGCAGAAGCGCAAACCCTTCCTCGATCCGGGCGATATTGATGCCGCACTCCAGACTGCAACCGCAATCGGCGACGACACGCTGCAGCGGCGCTCGCAAGGTGCCGTGGTGCCGGACTCGTTTACGCATGGCTCGGCGGCGCAGCGCAAACGCTGGTTCCAGACCGGGTTCGATAGCGGCAACGTTAATGCCTGCAACACTTTCGCCGCAGGCGCGATCTGAGCGTGGACGAGAAGCCTTTCGTTGCGCTGAACATCGCGGTGCTGACGGTCTCCGACACGCGAAAGCTGTCGGATGACAAGTCCGGCGCGCTACTCGCGGAGCGCATCGAAACCGCCGGGCATAAAGTTGCGGCGCGCGCGATCGTGACGGACGATATCCGCAAGATCCGGAATAAGGTGAAAACCTGGATCAAGGACAGGAAGATTGACGCGATCATCACCACCGGCGGCACCGGCTTCACCGGCCGCGACGTAACGCCGGAAGCGGTCGAGCCTCTATTCGAAAAGCGGATGGACGGGTTCTCGATAGCGTTTCACCAGATCTCGTTTGCCAAGATCGGTTCGTCCACGATCCAGAGCCGCGCGACTGCGGGTGTCACGAACTCCACCTTCATCTTCTGCGTGCCGGGCTCGCCCGGCGCCTGCCGCGACGCCTGGGACGAAATCCTCGTTCATCAATTCGATCTTCGTCACAAGCCGTGCAACTTCGTCGAGATCATGCCGCGGCTTGACGAGCATCTGAAACGCTCGAAGATCAAGAAGAAAAATTAAGAGGCATGCCATGACGCCAGCCGCGACGCGCCCCAAAGTGGTCATCGTCGGCGCGGGCTTTGGCGGGCTGGAAGCCACGCGCGCGCTGAAAAAAGCGCCCGTCGATATTACGGTCATCGATCGGCACAACCACCATTGTTTCCAGCCCCTGCTCTATCAGGTCGCGACCGCGGTAATTTCGCCCGCTGATATCGCCTGGCCGGTCCGCAGCATCTTGAGGAAGCAGCTAAACGCGAGCGTCGTGCTTGGTTCGATCAGTAGCATCGACAAGGCGGCGCGGATCGTGAAGGCCGATACGGTCGAGCTTCCCTACGACTATCTCGTACTCGCGACCGGTGTCACGCATTCGTATTTCGGACATGACGATTGGCAGAACGCGGCACCCGGCCTCAAGACGCTGACGGACGCCACCAAAATACGAAGCCGTGTGCTCTTATCGTTCGAGCGCGCGGAGACCGCGAAGAGCGAAGCAGAGCGCAAGCGCCTGCTTACTTTCGTCGTCGTCGGCGGCGGACCGACCGGCGTGGAAATGGCGGGCGCGATTGCAGAGATCGCACGCCAGACGCTGCGCTTCGATTTCCGCCGCATCGATCCGCGCTCGTCGCGCATTCTCCTGATCGAAGCGGGACCGCGCATTCTGCCGACGTTTCCCGAAGACCTTTCCGTCTATGCCGAGAAGTCGCTGCGTAACATGGGCGTGGAAGTCATGACATCAACAATGGTCACCGATTGCCGCCGCGACGGCGTTTCGCTTGGCGAGCGCAAGATCGAATCCGAAGCGATCATATGGGCCGCCGGCGTGAAGGCATCGCCGGCCGCGAACTGGCTCGGCGCCGAGCAGGATCGCGCCGGACGCATCAAGGTCGATCCGGATCTCAGCGTGCCGGGCAGTCCGGAAATTTTTGCAATCGGCGACACCGCGGCACTCGCGACACCCATTCCCGGTATTGCACCCGCGGCAAAACAGATGGGGAAATATGTCGGACGCCTGATTGCGGCGCGTGTTGCCGGAAGTGCCGCACTGCCGCCGTTCATTTACAACCACGCGGGCGATCTAGCGACGGTCGGGCGGAAATCCGCGGTGGTGAAGCTCAAGCACATCAAGCTCACCGGCTTCATCGGTTGGCTGTTCTGGTCGGTTGCACATATTTATTTCCTGATCGGAATCCGGAACCGGCTGATGGTCGCGATGACCTGGCTCTGGAGCTACATCACCTACCAGCGCGGCGCGCGGCTGATTACCCGCGACGACCGGCCGGGCTAGCCGAGCTTCAATTCCCAGATTTCGCCGAGCAGCTTCTTTCCAAAGTCCGCATGCGGCTTGGTTTCGATCAATTTGAAGCCCGCGCGCACATATAATTTGCGCGCAGCAAGCAACTCGCTCTGCGTCCAGAGCACGATTTTTTCGTAGCGCCGCGCTTTCGCGAATGCGATGCATTCATCGAGCAGTTTCTGCGCAATGCCCCTACCGCGCGCCCACGGCTCCATAAACATCAACCGCACCTTCGCGGTTTTCTTATCCGCGCGCACGAGGCACACCGAGCCCACGGCGACATCGTCCACTTCCGCAATCCAGCAACGCTCCGACTTCGCGTCGTAATTCTTGAGGAACCCTGCGCAGATTTCGGCGACCATCGCTTCGAAATGCGGGCCATAGCCGTATTCTTCAGCGTAGAGCGCGCCGTGGCGCATAGTGATCCAGCCCATGTCGCCGGGGCGATGGGCGCGTAGCGTGACTCTACCGGCGGCGCCTCCAACTCCCGTGAGCGTCGCAACCTGCTTCATCGCGCCAAGCAGTTGCACCTGTCCGCTTTGCGGCAACGCGCCTATCATCGCGCCAACGCGGTCGCGCGAGCGCAATTCGAGCGGTGCATAGACCGTGTAGCCCAGACGTGTCAGCGAAATGAGAATGCTTCTGCGGTCTTCGGCAGAACTGCTCCTTGTCACCAGTTTGGCTTTTGCAAAGCGGTCGATGATGCGGCTGAGATAGCCGGCATCCAGACCGAGCGCGCTGCCGACCTCGCTAGAGGTCTTCTCGCCCTCGGAAAGTTCATGCAGTACCCGCGCTTCGGTCAACGAGAAAGGCGTGTCGAGAAAGGCTTCGTCGAGTACGCCGAGCGTTCGCGTATAGGTGCGGTTGAAGTCGCGGACGGCATCGATCTGCTTGAGGCTCGCTTTCGGCATCCCGAAAGGATCGGCCAATTACTTGACTGAGTCAACTATTCATCCGGATCGACCAGCAGCACCCGGGTGCGCAGTTTTACGATCCGCATACGGCCGAGCTTTGCGATCAATCGCTTATGCGCGTTCGCGCCCTTCTGGTGACCGCCGAGCTTTTGATAGAGCATCTTGGAAATCAGTAGCCCCTGCTCCGCGCGCGGACGGCCAGTGAGCGCAAGCCGCGCGCTTGCGGCTGCTTCCGCCAGCCGCGGCTTCATGCCGAAGCCTTCGTAAGCAAGCCGGAAGGTCGCGGCACGCCGGTCGGCGTGGCCGGCGCGGCCGACGGTGTCGAGAAATTTCCGCACTTCGCGCGTCCAGCCTTCTTCCAGCATGCCGCCTGGATCGAGAAAGAGCAGCCACTCGCCGCGGGTCGCCGAATGTGCGCCCGCGCGGAGCCTTGACCCGAGGTCCTCGCCGCCGTTTAAAAAAATGCAGCCCGCGGCGTCCGCGACCGCTTCGGTCTCGTCTTTCGAACCGCCATCTGCGAGCACGACGTCGCGCACGATTCCGGCCGCAGCACCCGTCACGAGCGCGGCTAAGGTCGGAACGATTTCGCGTTCCGAGTTGAGCGTGGGAATTACGACACTGATCAAGGCGCGTACTTTTCGAAACTTGTCCGCGTCTCGCGCCCGCTTAAAAAGCGGACGCGCGACGGGAGCGGCTTTTATGGCTTCACGGCGATCGCGGAAATCTCAACTTTCGCGTCGAGCGGCAGACGAGCGACCTGCACCGTGGCGCGCGCGGGCGGCGCTTTGGTGAAGTAGGTCGCGTAGACGCCGTTCATCGCTTTGAAGTCGTTCAGGTCCTGCAGGAAGACCGAGGTCGAAACGACGTTGTCGAGCGTGAGGCCGTCGGCTGCGAGCACTGCCTTGAGGTTGTCCAGCACCTGCTTGGTCTGGTCCTCGATCGATGCGTCCGAGCGCATCTTCTTGGTTTTTGGATCGATCGCGACCTGGCCCGCGAGATAAACGGTGTTGCCGGCGCGGATCGCCTGCGAATAGGGCCCGATTGCTTCCGGCGCGTCCGGCGACGAGATCACGACCTTGCCGGCGTTCTGCGCCGACACGATACCGGCGAAAGCAATCACAACAGCACCTGCAATAGCGAGTTTCAGAGCTTTCATTTTTGTCCCCCTCATTTTTGTTTGTTTGGTGCCGGATTAGACGGTTCCGTTTTCCCACATGCAAGCGGACCGAATCGCCGGCGTGCCTTCCGGCGGGAAGTCCTTGTTTGTGGTGCTCCGTGCAACCACTTGGCCTCTTCGCAGTTATTGAAGCGTCCGCGTTTGCGTTGGGCGTTCCCTATAAACCCTCAAGACCTTGATTTGCCGCCGATTTCTCCCCTATATCTTGTTCTTGTTTTGTTCTCAATCAAGGAATAGGATTTCTTTCCAACCGGAGTGAATGGCCGTGGACGACAGATTTGAAATCGACCGCTTTGGAATTGACCGCCATGAAGCCGACCCGGCGCCGGAGAGCGCCGATGGCTTCCTTGGCCCCACGGTCGGCGGCGAACGGCGCCGCGGACGCGGCGCGGCGTCGAATACAAGCGGCCGCTTCGAGCCTGAGGCTCGAATCCCGTTCGACGATGGCTGGCGAAGCTTGGACGAGCTGCCACCCTTCAAAACGGTGGAGCGCGAGGAACGCGCGCGGAAAATCATCACCAAAAACCAGTCGCCGGATCTCGGTTTCGACCGTTCGATCAACCCCTATCGGGGCTGCGAGCACGGCTGCATTTATTGCTTCGCGCGGCCGACCCATGCCTATCACGGCATGTCGCCGGGCCTCGATTTCGAGACGCAGCTTTTCGTAAAACCCGACGCGCCCGAACTCCTTCGCAAGGAGCTTGCCGACCCGCGCTATGAGCCACGCGTGATCGCAATGGGCACCAACACCGACCCCTATCAGCCGATCGAACGCAAATGGCAGCTGACCGGCGCATCCTCGAAGTGCTGCGGGACGCAAACCACCCGGTCGGTATCGTGACCAAATCGATCCTGGTCGTGCGTGACATCGACATTCTCTCCGAGATGGCGGCGAAGGGCCTTGCGAAAGTGGCGCTTTCCATCACCACGCTCGACGCGAAGCTTGCGCGCGCGATGGAGCCGCGTGCTTCGACGCCGTCAAAGCGGCTTGAGGCAATCCGCGAGCTGACGCGGGCCGGCATCCCAACCGCGATCATGACAGCGCCGATCGTGCCCGCGATCAACGATTCCGAGATCGAACGGCTCTTGGATGCTGGTGCCGCCGCGGGCGCCACCGAAGCGGGATTCGTGATGCTCCGCATGCCGCTTGAGATCAAAGATCTGTTTCGCGAATGGCTGCAAGAGCATTTCCCCGACAAGGAGAAACACGTGATCTCCCTCATCCGCGATATCCACGGCGGCAAGGATTACGACTCGACCTTCGGCACGCGGATGCGCGGCACCGGTCCTTATGCCTGGTCGATCGCGCGGCGGTTCGAACTTGCCTGCAGGAAGCTCGGCCTGAACCGCCGCTCCATGCCGCTCACCACGTCGCTGTTCAGAAAGCCGAAGATGGCGGGCTCGCAGATGGATTTGTTCGCGGCATAACTCAGCATTTGATGTCGTCCCCGCGAAAGCGGGACGACATCAGTACGCGAGGGCGACAACCATCAGCGCTATTTCGAGCTGCAATCCCTAACGCGTATTAACACTTTGCATTTACTAGACTTTTACCCTGTCGGGGCATGGTGCGCTTCTGTTTGGTTGCGTAACGAGTACCGGTATTGCGTATGCGAGTCTCGCGTATCGGGGCGCCCAGTAGGGCGCCCCGTTCAGCTTCCAAGCCCGATCTTCCAGGGCTCGAGCAAAATCGCATCATCATTGGCGATTGCGTCGAAGAACTGAATCGCCTTCCCGAAGCTTCCGTCGATCTCGTCTTCGCCGATCCCCCTTATAATCTGCAATTGCGCGGCGATCTTTCGCGTCCCGACCAGTCGAAGGTCGATGCGGTCGATGACGCGTGGGATCAGTTTTCGAGTTTCGAGGTTTACGACAACTTCACCCGCGAATGGCTGAAAGCCTGCCGCCGCGCGATGAAGCCACACGCAACCCTTTGGGTGATCGGCTCGTACCACAACATTTTCCGGGTCGGCACCGCGCTTCAGGACATCGGCTTCTGGATTCTGAATGATGTCGTCTGGCGCAAAGTCAATCCGATGCCGAACTTCCGCGGCCGGCGCTTCACCAACGCGCATGAGACATTGATCTGGGCCGCGCGCGACGAGAAAGCGCGCAAATATGTTTTCAATTACGAAGCGCTCAAAGCCGGCAACGAAGACGTGCAAGTGCGCTCCGACTGGACGCTGCCGCTTTGCACCGGCGCCGAGCGCCTGAAAGATAAAGACGGCGACAAGGTTCATCCGACCCAGAAGCCGGAATCGCTCCTGGCGCGCGTGCTCTTGTCGACCACCAAACCCGGCGACGTCGTGCTCGATCCGTTCTTTGGATCCGGCACCACCGGCGCGGTCGCGAAAAAGCTTTCACGTCGTTTCATCGGCATTGAGCGCGACAAGACGTATGCTAAGGCCGCAGCTAACCGCATTGCAGAAGTCGTGCCCTATCCCGAAGCATCGCTAGTGCCGTTCATCAGCGCACGCGAAGCGCCGCGGGTTGCGTTTGCGAGCGTGGTCGAGCGCGGCCTGCTGGATGCCGGCACCGTGCTCACCGACGCCAAAGGCAAAGTGCGCGCGACCGTGCGCCCCGACGGCTCGATCCAGCTCAATGGTTCGATCGGCTCGATTCATAAAATGGGTGCGCTGGCGCAAAATCTCGAAGCCTGCAACGGCTGGACCTATTGGCACTTCGAGGACGGCAAAGCGAAGAAACCAATCGACGCGCTCCGCGCCGTTATCCGCGGCGAGATGCAGGCGGCCGAATAAATTTCTTATTTTGTCATTCCGGACGTGCGTTAGCTTGATCCGGAATGACGACTAGGGCGCTTTCTTCAACGCGTAATCCATCATGCCTTGCGCGATCTCGCGCTCGCCCATGATAGTAACATTCGCACCGCACTTGTTCAGATGTTCCTGATCGGCATCCGAATGCGCCCGCGCGACGATTTCTAATGCGGCGTTCGCAGCTCGCGCCTGTTCCACGATCTGCCCCGCTTCGAAGCTCTCCGGGATCGCCACAAATAATATTTTTGCCTGCTGAAGATTGGCGGCCGCAATCAATTCAGCCGACGCGGCACTGCCGAGAAAAACTTCGATCCCGCGCGAGCGCAGGTGTTTTACAATATCCGGGCGGTCTTCAATCACCAGAAACGGGAGCCCGCGCTGGCGCAAGCTGTCGCCGATATACGAGCCGACGCGGCCATAGCCCACGACCACGGCGTGATTTTGTAATGCCGTCGGGACAAGCGCTTCGCCATTCTCTTCCGAAGGCCCCGCGGGTACGGCGACCACACCTTCCTCCTGCTGCGCTTTTCGCCGTGCCAGTCTCGGTTTGATCCAGTCGATCGCCTGAAACATAAAAGGATTGAGCACGATCGAAATGATCGCGCCCGCAAGAATGAGATCGAGGCCGGTCTGCGGCATCAGTTTCAGCGTGACGCCAAGGCCGGCGAGAATGAACGAGAATTCGCCGATCTGAGCGAGCGAAGCGGAAATCGTGAGCGCGGTCGAGGCCGGATGACCGAACGCGCGCACGATCGCGAATGCTGCTAGCGACTTTCCGAACACGATAATGAATAGCGTGCCGGCAAGCAGCCATGGGTGTTGAAACAGGATTTGCGGATTGAACAACATGCCGACAGATACGAAGAACAGCACCGCGAACGCGTCGCGCAACGGCAGCGTTTCTTCGGCCGCGCGTTGCGAAAGCGGCGACTTGCTCATGACCATGCCCGCGAAAAATGCGCCGAGCGCGAACGACGCGCCGAACAAAGTCGATGCCGCATAGGCAATGCCGAGCGCGATCGCGAGCACCGCGAGCCTGAACAATTCGCGCGAGCCGGTATGCGCAACCCAATGCAGCATCCAGGGCACCACGCGTTGCCCGATCACCAGCATGACTGCGACAAAAGCCGCGACTTTACCGAGCGTGATCGCGACCGGCTGCCACATCGCAGCACTCATCGTGACGGGTCCTGCTTGCGTGACGATGCCGGCAAGCGCCGGCAAAAGCACGAGCGCCAGCACCATCGCGAGGTCTTCGACGATCAACCAGCCGACCGCAATGCGGCCGCGCTCGGTTTCGACGAGACGCCGCTCCTGCAACGCGCGCAGCAACACGACGGTGGAAGCGACCGAGAGCGCCAAACCAAATACGAAACCTGCCGACCACGTCCAGCCGAGCATGTAGCTCATCGCCATGCCCATCACGGTCGCGACCGCGATCTGCGCGACGGCGCCCGGGATCGCGATTGCGCGCACCGACAACAGGTCTTTGAGCGAGAAGTGCAGGCCCACGCCGAACATCAGGAGAATGACGCCGAGTTCGGCAAGCTCGTTGGCAAGCCCCTGATCGGCAACAAAGCCCGGCGTCGATGGCCCGACCAGCACGCCAGCCACGAGGTAGCCGACCAATGGCGAAAGCCGAAGCCGGTGCGCAATCGCGCCGAAGATGAACGCGAGCACAAGGCCAGCGACAATGGTGGCAATCAGCGGGTGCGGCATGCTTCTTCTTTAAGTGCGGGGCGCCCGTTCACTTAGGGAATGACGTTCGACTGTGCAAATAGAATTGGAAAGCTAGATTGCCTGGGCCGCGACCGGCGCTCCGAATGAATTCGGCGACGGCGGTTGAACGATGGGGGCTTTCGAACCATCGGCCGCGGGCAGCTCATCGGTCCAGACCGTAAACTTGCGAAGAATGTTGAAGCCGAAGGTCGTGCTGATCGCAACGTCGGCGGCATCGCGGCCGCGGCCGATCAGAATCCGCGCGATCCGCGGCATGTTGTGGCGCGCATCGAACGCATACCACTTGCCACCGAGATAGACTTCGAACCAGGCCGAGAAATCCATCGGCGCGGGATCGTGCGGCACGCCAATGTCGCCGAGATAGCCCGTACAATAGCGCGCGGGAATATTCATGCAGCGGCAGAGCGTAATCGCAAGATGCGCAAAATCCCGGCAGACGCCGCGCTGTTCGGACAGCGCATCCGCCGCACTACGTACCGGAGACGCATGCGGATAACCAAAATTGATCCGGCTGTTCACAAAATCGCAGATCGCCTGGACCCGCGGCCAGCCCAGCGGCGTCTGGCCAAATAGAGCCCAGGCCATGCTGACGAGCTTGTCGGTCTCGCAATAACGCGACGCGAGCAGGAACATCAGCGCATCGTTGGGGAGATCCGCAATGTTGTGCTGAGGCGCATCTGGAACGACGGGCTCCGGTGTGCCCACGTCGCTGATGATCGTGTCGGTGAAGATGCGAAGCTGTCCTGCCGGCGCGACCAGCCGCGTGCAGGTGTTGCCGAAACTGTCGAAATAAATGTTCGACGGAACGTGGGGTTCGAACTGGAGCACATCGGGCGCTTCGAGATCCTGCCGCCGCGACGGATGCACGTTCAGCATCAACACCATCGGCGTCGGCTGGGTACACTCGTAGACGATATCGAAGCCGATTTTGATCTGCACGGTAGGAAACACCAGCCAACACGCGTGGCGGCATGAAAAGCCGCCACGCTGCCGATTGTTCCCCTCAACCGTTAACGCTCAAAGCCTAAAATTTCACCGTGCGGCGGTGACCATGATCTCGACTTTGTAGTCGGGAGAGGCAAGTTTTGCCTCGATTGTCGCGCGCGCAGGCACGTTGCCCGGCGATACCCAAGCCTCCCAGACCTTGTTCATCTCGGCAAAAGTCGAGATATCGGTCAGGAAAATCTGCGTCGACAAGAGCTTGGACTTATCGGAGCCGGCGGCTTTCAAAATGCCGTCGATGGTTTCGAGAATATCCTTGGTCTGATCGGTGACGCTGCCACCCTTGGCTTTGCCTGCGACCTGACCGGCGAGATAGACGACGCCGTTATGCACCACCGCCTGGCTCATGCGCGGACCGGGCTCAATACGCTGAATGCTCATTGCTCTCTCCCTTTGGTTTTTCGTTTTGCAGTGAGTTCGATCGCGTGGGCGATAACCTTTCGCATCACGATGGGCAAGGCTTCGGTTTCCAGCGCGTCGAGCGGCACGAAGCGCATGCCCGTCGGCGCGCGCAACTTTTTCGGTGCCCGCGCGAGATAGACCGTCAGTTCGAGCGGAAAATGCGTGAAGATGTGGCGGACGACGCCAACACGTTTTTGCCACTTTAATTTTTCGACAGGAGCAAGCTTCGCCGCGCCCGCATCCTTGAATGCAGCACTCCAATCCGACGTCGGTACTTCGGTCATGCCGCCGAGCAATCCGCGCTCCGGCCTTGTCCGCAAAAGAATTTGGCCGTCATCGCGCAGGAGCACGAAAGCAGCACCACGCCGCAACGCGCCCTCTGTCTTCTCTGTTTTGCGCGGAAAAGTCTCGGCATCCCCGCGCGCACGCGCCGTGCAACTCTCCATCCATGGACAAATAGCGCAAGCCGGTTTCTTCGGCGTGCAGATGGTGGCGCCAAGATCCATCATGGCTTGCGCGAAATCGCCGGCGCGATGGGCAGGCGTCATCTCCGCTGCAAGACGCGCGAGCGTCTTCTTGCCGGCGGGTAGTTTTTCTTCCACCGCAAACAACCGCGAGATCACGCGCT
Organism: uncultured Alphaproteobacteria bacterium; assembly: GCA_963730025.1. Lineage (GTDB taxonomy): Bacteria > Pseudomonadota > Alphaproteobacteria > Rhizobiales > Xanthobacteraceae. Next base: position 2,567,977 of record CAVSPV010000002.1, on the reverse strand, counting down.
CGATATTGCCGTCGACCGGGGTCGCCTTCTTGCCAAACGCAATCGCCGCAATCGCAGCCGACGTGTAAGCACCAATGCCCGGCAGGCGCTGCAATTCGATTTCGTCTTGCGGAAACTCGCCGCCGAATTCATTCGCGACTGCTTTGGCGCAAGCATGCAGGTTTCGCGCACGCGCGTAGTAGCCGAGTCCGGCCCATGCGCTCATGACTTCTTCGGTCTTCGCGTTCGCAAGCGCGCGAATGTCGGGCCAGCGCGCGAGAAACTTCGCATAATAAGGAAGAACAGTTTTGACCTGCGTCTGCTGGAGCATGATCTCAGACAACCAGACGCGATACGGATCGGACTTTGCGCCGCCCCGTGCCCGCCACGGCAGCACACGGGCGGAAACGTCGTACCAAGCAAGCAGCGTCACGGCGTCGGGCGAAACTTTCGCCTTTGCCCGCTTTCCACTTGCTGCCCTGCTTGTCTCCGTCATCGATAAGCTTTACGCCGAGTCCTGCTGGAACCGCAAAATGGCAGCACCTACCAAACGCCCGCGTAATGCCTCGCCGCTTGCCGCCCTCGTCGGCAAGACCATCGGCGACGCGCTTTCGCGTCAGGGTTTCGCGAGCATCGAAATCGTCACCCACTGGCACGACATCGTCGGCGACGATCTCGCGCGGCGCTCGGAGCCGACGAAACTCACCTGGCCGCGCCGCGAGGATGCGGATTCCGTGGGCGTCCTCCAGATCCGGGTCGAAGGTGCTTATGCGCTCGAGGTGCAGCACCTGCAGCAGGTCATCATCGAACGCGTGAACCGCTATTTCGGCTGGCGCTGTGTCGGACGGATTGCGATCCGGCAAGGACCGGTCGCGCCCCGGCGCAAGCGGCCCACCGCACCCGTCGAACCCGCGGCCGATGCGATCAAGCAGACGCGAAGCCAGCTCGGAACTTTCGAGGACGACAAGCTGGGTCACGCCGTCGCGCGGCTCGGCACCCTCATTAAAGAGCGCGGCAAGAAGTCATAAAGCGCTGGCGCACCGCAGGCTTGCCACAATCGACCCCCCAGTCTAGTTCCAGCCAACCCAAGATTAGCCGGAGGCCGCCCCCTTGTCCGTATCGCGCCGTCATATTGTTGCTGGTATCAGCGCCGCCGCGCTCGTGGGCATGGCCCCTGTAGGCGCTTTCGCACAGCGTGCCCCGCAAAAGAAGTTCACTCCGGCCGAACTCTACAAGCCGGGCCCGATCGGCGACCACATTCTCGGCAAGGCCGACGCGCCGGTGACGATCGTCGAATATGCGTCGTTCACCTGCAGCCATTGCGCGACCTTTCACATCGGCGCGTTTGTGAAGCTGAAAGAGAAATATATCGACACCGGCAAGGTGAAGCTGATCTTCCGTCCCTTCCCGACCGCGCCGGCGCAGCTTTCGGTCGCCGCCGCCATGCTTGCGCATTGCGCGGGGGAAGAGCGTTACTTCCCGATGATCTCGGCGCTGTTCGAAACCCAGCGCAATTGGGCGAGCGCTAATGCCGCGGCTGAGCTTCTAAAGCTCGCGAACCAGGCCGGCATCAGCAAGGAAAAATTCGAAGCGTGTCTTGGCGACAATAAGCTCGCCTCCGACATTCAGCAGACCGCAGTGCGCGGCTTTGAAACCTTCGGCGTCGAAGGAACACCGACCTTCTTTATCAATGGTATCCGGTTTGACGGCGACCACGAGAATATCGACGCGCTCTCGAAAGCGATCGATCCGCTGGTGAAATAGCGTAGCGCGACTTGCGCGCGGTTGGCCCGAACTATCCCCAACCGCATTTTGTGTAAAAGTCCCGGCGGGCTTGCTGCTGCGCGACTGCCGCCGCATCGTGGCGGCCTAGCGAATCGCTGGAAAAGCGCGCCTTAAGGCCTGAAAGTTCATGCAATTTACGCGTATCAAACTTCTCGGTTTCAAGTCCTTCGTCGAGCCCTCCGAATTCGTGATCGAGCCGGGGCTGACCGGCATTGTCGGCCCGAACGGCTGCGGTAAATCGAACATCGTCGAGGCGTTGCGCTGGGCGATGGGCGAAAGCTCGACCAAAGCGATGCGCGCGCAGGACATGGATCAGGTGATCTTTGCCGGCTCGGCGCACCGACCCGCGCGCAATACCGCGGAAGTTGTGATCGTCGTCGATAATTCCGATCGCACGGCGCCCGCGCAATTCAACGACAACGATATTCTCGAAGTCTCGCGCCGGATCGAGCGCGAAGCGGGCTCCGCTTACCGCATCAACGGCCGCGAAGTGCGTGCGCGCGACGTGCAACTGCTTTTTGCCGACGCTTCGTCGGGCGCGCGTTCGCCCGCGCTCGTGAAACAAGGGATGATCGGCGAACTCATTAACGCGAAGCCCGAAGCCCGCCGCCGCATTCTGGAAGAAGCCGCCGGCATTTCCGGTCTGCACGCGCGTAAACATGAAGCCGAAACCCGGCTCAAGGCCGCCGAAAACAATTTGCAGCGCCTGGAAGACGTGATCGGCCAGATCGCGACCCAGATGGACAGCCTGAAGCGTCAGGCCCGCCAGACCGTGCGCTATAAGAATGTTTCCGCCGAAATCCGCCGCCGCCAGGCCATGCTGATGGCGTTGCGCTGGCGCGAAGCCGAAGCGCAGATCGCAGACGCCGAGCGCACCCGCGATCTCGCCGTGCGCGCGGTTGCCGAGCAGACGCGGCTGCACTCCGAGGCAGGCCGCAAACAGGCCGACGCCAACGAAATGCTCAATCCGAACCGCGAAGCGGCAGCGATTGCCGGCGCCGGACTTCAGCGGCTCAATCTCGCAAGTGCCGAGCTGGATAAAGAGGAAGCCCGCGCCAAGAGCCGCGCAGACGAACTCGACCGCAGGCTTTCGCAGCTTGAGGCCGATATCGAGCGCGAGCGCGCGCTCGCCAAAGACGCGATCGAAGTACTCGCCCGCCTGGTGCGCGAAGAAGAAGCGCTGGCAGCGGAAGAAAATTCGGTTTCGGCCGGCGAAGCCGCGGCACGCGAACGCATGACGGCTGCCGAGCAGCAATTGGCTGCGACTGAACATGCTTTCGACGGCGCGACGGCGCAGCTTGCCTCGCTCATCGCCAAGCGTGGGTCGCTTGATGGCGCGATGAACGATCATCGCGATCGACTCACGCGCTTGAGCGCCGAAATCCAGAAGATCGAAGGCGAAGCTGGTGCCGCACTGCCGGAAAATGGCGGCGAACTGGCAAAGCTCCGTGAAGCTGCAACCGCGGCACAAGAGCAGCTTGCCAAGACCGATGCCGCCGCACTCCGCGCCGAAGCCGCGCGGTCGGCCGCGACCCAGGCGCTCGATGTCGCGAGGAAGCCGCTCGCACAGACCGAACAGAATCAGCATCGATTAGAGACCGAAGCCCGCACGCTCGCCAAAATGCTCGGCGAGCAGTCGAAGTCGCTGTTTCCGCCTGCGGTCGACAAGGTCAAAGTCGCAAACGGCTATGAAGCGGCCCTTGCCGCGGCGCTCGGCGACGAACTCGATGCACCGCTCGATTCCGCCTCGCCGATGCATTGGGCAGGTGCCGATCTCGGGGCGAACGATCCCGCGCTTCCGCAAGGCGCCGACCCACTCACCGACCATGTCAATGCGCCCGAAGCGCTTGCACGCCGGCTTCGCCAGATCGGCGTCGTTTCGCGCGCCGCCGGCACCAAACTCCGCGCTTCGCTCGCGCCGGGTCAGCGCTTGGTCTCCAAGGAAGGCGATCTGTGGCGCTGGGACGGCTACACCGTCACGGCCGATGCGCCGACCGCGGCCGCTCGCCGCCTGGCCGCACGTAATCGTCTCTCTGAAATCGACCGCGAAGTCGCGGCAGCGCGCGATGCGGTCGCCAAAGCCAAGTCTGAAAACGACAAGGCGCAATACGAACTCCAGAAGGCCGAGACTGAAGAACTGAACGCGCGCGGCCTGTGGCGGAACGCGCAGAGCGCCTATGACGCTGCCCTTCAGGCTCTGGCCGATGCCGAGCGTGGCGCCGGCGAACAGCAATCGCGGCTCTCCGCACTTTCGGAAGCGCGTGCGCGGTTGCTCGCGAACAAGACGGAAGCCGAAACCGCGATTGCCGACGCTGCGGCACTCGTTGCGTCGCTGCCCGTGATTGCCACGGCCGAAGCCGCGCTCAGCGCGGTCCGGACCCGCCTTACGAACGACCGTAGCGCGCATTCCAGCGCCAAAGCGGACGTTGAGGGCATTGAGCGCGAGCGTGCGGCGCGCGCGCAGCGCCTCTCCACGATCGGCGCCGAGCGCGCCTCGTGGCGCGAGCGCGAGGAGCGCGCGGGCCTGCAGATTTCCGCGATCGAAACCCGCATCAGCGAAACGCGGACTGAGCGCAAAACGCTCGATACCGCGCCCGCTCAATTCGCCGAACAGCGCCAGAAGTTGCTTACCGAAATTGCCGCGGCTGAAGCGAAGAAGCGCGAAGCCGACGATAAACTGGTTGCAGCCGAAGCGGTGCTTGGCGAAGCCGAAAAGGTTGAGCGTGAAGCGCGCGAAGCGCTAGCCGCGGCCCGCGAGGTTTCCGCGCGCGACGAAGCGCGGCTCGAGGGTGCGCGCACCCGGAAGCAAGATCTCGTCCGTGAAGTTTCCGAAGTACTTGGCGGTGAACCGACCGAACAGCGGATCGCGGCGGCACTCGACACCAAGGGCGAAGAATCAGATCCGGCCAAGGTCGCTGAACAGCTCGAAAAGCTGGAGCGCGAGCGCGAGCGCCTGGGTGCGGTAAACCTGCGCGCCGACGAGGAACTGACCGAAGTCGAAAAGCAGCATCAGGGCCTGACCTCCGAGCGTGATGACCTGGTCGAGGCGATCAAACGGCTCCGCCAGGGCATCCAGAGCTTGGATAAGGAAGCGCGTGAGCGGCTGACGGCGTCATTCTCGACCGTGAACGAGCATTTCAAGAAGCTCTTCACGACGCTTTTCTCCGGCGGCACCGCCGAACTCGTGCTGACGGGTTCGGAAGACCCGTTAGAGGCCGGTCTCGACATTGTCGCGAAGCCCCCGGGCAAGAAGGCGCAGTCGCTCTCGCTCCTGTCAGGCGGCGAACAGGCGCTGACCGCGATGTCCCTGATCTTCGCTGTGTTCCTGACCAATCCGGCGCCGATCTGCGTGCTCGACGAAGTCGATGCGCCGCTCGACGATTCGAACGTGGAGCGCTTCTGCAATCTGCTCGAAGAGATGATCCGCCAGACCGAGACGCGTTTCGTCGTGGTGACGCATAATCCGATCACCATGGCCCGCATGAACCGGTTGTTCGGTGTCACGATGGCCGAGCGCGGCGTGTCGCAACTGGTCTCGGTCGATCTTCAAACTGCACAGAGCTTCCGCGAAGCCGGCTAGTGATCCGGTTCTGACATTCGTATCCCCTTTCGTCAGGCGCTTTACGAATGTCAGAACCAAAGGATCACTAGCGATATAATTTGCTGGTGTCCTTTCGCATCCGGCGTTCGCTCCGGACTCGCTGAGAACGAGGCGAACGCCGGCTACAGGACACCAGATTTGAGACTCGCCGCCGCACCCCCTATGGGGGTGCGTTTTTCTTAAGCGGTACAACGGCTTAACCTGTGTTTACGTTTCTTGACACCCATAAACCCCCTCTCTATGGTCCGCGCGACTTCGGTGAGAAGCCGCTATTTTCCTAGTCTTTTGAGAGGTTTCCGATGAACGGCGACCCGAGAGACGAGAAGAGCGGAGGCGATCTTTCCGACAGGCTGCGACGTCTCGACAAAAAGCTCGACGCGCGAGAAGCAGAGGAGTTGCGGAACAAGCCCGCGCCTCAGCCGAACGCGGCAAACCGTGCCGGGTTTTCTCAGGGGCTGAAACTTTCCGGCGATTTTGTCGGCGGCGTCGTTGCAGGATTTGCGGTCGGGTGGGTTTTCGACAAGCTCACCGGATGGTCGCCGTGGGGGCTGATCGTTTTTGTTCTCCTCGGTTTCGCAGCCGGCGTTTTGAATGTGCTCCGCTCGATCGGCGCATTGCGCAAGCCGGGTGAGCGGCAGTGAAATTAAATCAGGTGCTTGGCGCCGATTGAGATAGAGACCGATGGCTGATCCGATTGCCCAATTCCAGATCAAGAAGATCGTAACGCTCGGTCATATCGGCCCTTACGAAATTGCTTTCACCAATTCTGCGGCCTTCATGATCGCGGCGGTCGTCGTGATCGTCGGCGGCATCCTGCTTGCGACCCGCGGCCAGACGCTGGTGCCGGGGCGGCTGCAGTCGCTCGCGCGAAATAACCTACGAGTTCGTCGCCGGAACGGTTCGAAGTACCGCCGGCAACGAGGGAATGAAGTTCTTCCCGCTCGTTTTCTCGCTCTTCACCTTCATCCTCGTGCTGAACATGTTCGGGATGATCCCGGGCTCCTTCACGGTGATGAGCCATATCGCGATCACCGGCGCGCTCGCAGCCCTCGTGATCCTGACCGTGATCATCTACGGCATCTACAGAAACGGCCTCGGCTTCTTCAAATTGTTCTGGCCGTCCGGCGTGCCGCTCTTCGTGATGCCGCTGATCGTCGTGATCGAAATCCTCTCGTTCCTGTCGCGTCCGCTTTCGCTCTCGGTGCGGCTGTTTGCGAACATGCTCGCGGGCCACATCACGCTGAAAGTTTTCGCAAGTTTCATCGGCTTGCTCGCCACCTCGCTCGGCGCTGTTGGCTGGCTCGTCGGCATCCTGCCCTTCAGCATGCTGATCGCGCTGACCGCGCTCGAACTGCTGGTCGCGTTCCTGCAGGCCTATGTCTTCACCATTCTCACCTGCCTTTATCTGAACGACGCAATTCACCCCGGTCACTGAACCAAAAGTTTCAACAAAATCTCCAGAGGAGTTTCGCTATGGATCCAATCGCAGCAAAAGAACTCGGCCGTCTGATCGGCGCGGGCATCGCCGCCATCGGCATGGGCGGCGCCGGCATCGGCGTCGGTCTCATCTTCGGCAACTATCTGTCGGCTGCGCTCCGCAATCCGGCCGCTGCTCAGGGCCAGTTCGGCAACCTGATTTTCGGCTTCGCGGTTACCGAAGCGCTCGGCATTTTCTCGCTCCTGATCGCGCTCCTCCTCCTGTTCGCCGTCTAAACGCGAATAGGTAAGGACCGACGATGGCGACGAACGCAAAAACCGAAGTACCGGGCCAGCCGAAGGCTCCGTTTCCCCCGTTCCAGGGAGAGACCTTTCCTTCGCAGTTGTTCTGGCTCGTCATCTGCTTCGTCGCGCTTTACGTGCTCCTGTCGCGCGTCGCGCTGCCTCGTCTTGGCCGCGTGATTGCGGACCGGCAGCAAAGGATCGTCGGCGATCTCGAAACGGCCAACCGGCTTCGCAACGATAGCGAAGCGGCGCAGGCGTCTTACGAAAAGGCGCTGGCCGATGCCCGCGCCAAGGCGCAAGCGCTCGCCGCTGAAACGCAGGCAAAGCTCGCCGCCGAAGCGGAGGCACAGCGCAAGGAACTCGAGGCGGGTCTGCGCAACAAGCTCGACGCCGCCGAGAAGCAGATTGCCGCGACCAAGACCTCGGCAATGACCAATGTGCGCGGCATCGCGATCGATACGACTGGCATCATCGTCGAGCGGCTGATCGGCAAAGCGCCGGCGAAGCAAACGGTCGAGCGCGCGGTCGACGGCGCGCTGCACTAAGGATCGAGCCCATGTTGCATTTGCTCTATGAAGCCGAGTTTTGGGTAGGCGTTTCTTTCCTTGTCTTTATCCTGCTTGCGATGCGTTTCGGCGTTCACCGCACGATCGCCGGTGCGCTCGATGGCCGGGGCGCGCAGATTCAGGCCGAACTCGACGAAGCCAAGCGTCTCAAGGAAGAAGCCGAAAAGCTGCTTGCCGAATATAAGAAGCAAGCAGCGCGAAGCCGAGGGCGAGGCGCAGGCGATCATCGCGCAGGCAAACACCGAAGCAAAACAGATCGCAGCTGAGGCCAAGATCCGGCTGGAAGAATTCGTCGCCCGCCGCACCAAGATGGCGGAGACCAAGATCGCCCAGGCTGAACAGCAGGCGCTGACCGAAGTTCGCGCCGCCGCCGCCGACGCAGCCGTCAAGGCCGCGGAGACCATTGTTGCGGAAACCGCGAAAGGCCCGGAAGGCCAGGCGCTGCTTGAGACCGCGATCAAGGACGTCAAAGGCCGGCTCGGCTGATTTCCAGGTTCTTCTGAAAAAGAAAACGGCCGCGAAAGCGGCCGTTTTTTATTTCCGGTCCTTTAGCGCTGCGTCGGCGGCGGCTCGAAGGTCGGCGTCTGCTTCTGCGGCTGCTGCTGGAACGTCTGCGGCTGCTGCTGCTGGGCGGCGGATCGAACGACGGCGACTGGTTCGCAGGCGGTGTCTGCTGCTTCGTCTGCTTCTTGGGCGCGGGCTTTGGCTTAGCCTTTGGCGCCGCCTTCTTTGCCTGCGGCACTGCACCCTGCGGATCGAAGCCGACATAGATCACATAGCGCTCAAGGTTCTTGTCGGCGGGCAGCGGGAAAGTCAGATCGTCGTCGACCTGCGTGAACGGTCTGCTGGGTAGCACCCTGCGGGACATTGACGTTGACCGCATAGAACTTGGAGATGACCGGGCGCGGCTGCGGGCCTTCCTGCACCAGCGCAATGCGAAGCGGCACTGTGACGTTACCCGCCCCGCCCTTGGGGCCGACCAGCACGCGTCCTTCGACGCCTACCTTGATCGTCATGGTGTCGCCGAGCAGCGCACATTCGCGCGCGATCTGCACAATATTCGCCTGATAGCGGATATTGGTCGGGCCCTGCCCCGCATTTTGCGCCCAGGCGCCGGCGCCCTGACGGATGGTCGCGCCGGGGCAATCTTCGTCCGCGCTGACGCTTGGGGTCGTGTTCGGAGTTGGATTATCCGGGTTCTGGTTAGGGCTGCTTGAAAAGATGCTGCCCATGTTGCCGATGGGCCCCACCACATTCTCAATGGTGCTGCATCCCGCCAAGGCAGCAACAAGCATTACGGCCGCCCACCCCTGCGCGGGCAGGCTTTGTCTGGATTTACGCATCACACTCCCACTCCTCCCGACCGCCCATCATACCAGCGTATGGGGCGGCCGCGAACCCTCTTGCTTTACCCGCCGTTGGATTTGGATAACGGTGCGGGCCTCCCGACCATGATCACCAAAAACTTGCCGCCGGCTAAAAACCGCTTTGCCGCGCGCCGCACATCTTCTGCATTAACCGCGTTAACCAACCGGTTACGGCGCTCGATATAGTCGATGCCGAGATCATTGATCTGAATTTCGAGCAATTGCGAGGCGACTTTGGCGGACGTATCGAAATGCAGCAGATACGAGCCCGTCAGGTAACTCTTAGCCTGCGTTAATTCCTCCGCCGTGGGGCCGTCCTTGGCAATCCGTTCGATTTCTTCCTCGATGATCTTGAGAGCATCCGACGCGCGGTCGTTGCGGGTCGAAGTGCCGCCGAGAAAGAGCCCGGAACGTTCGAGCGTCGCGAGATAAGAATAAACCGAATAGGCGAGACCACGCTTTTCGCGGACTTCGCGATAGAGCCGTGACGAGAACGCGCCGCCACCGAGAACATGGTTGAGTACGAAAGCCGGAATGAAGTCCGGGTCCTTGCGCTTGAGGCCCACGCCACCAAAGGTGATCGTCGTCTGCGGGATGTTCAGATCGATGACATCGCGGACCCCGAGTGCCGCAGGTGCTGCATCTGGGACCTGGATGAGTTCGGCGGTTGCCGGCAGTTTGGCGAAGACGTGATCGATCAGCTTTGAAAGCTCGGCGCTCTCGATCGCGCCGACCACGGCGATCTTTATGTTCGAACGCGCGAGATTCTTCTTCACGTAGCTGAAGAGCATTTCACGCTCGATCGCACCGACCGTGGTTTCGTCGCCTTTCACAGGTCGGCCATAGGGATGATTCGGGAAAGCGCTGGCAAACCAGCGCAGGCCCGCGACCTCATCCGGGTCATTCGAAGAACGGCGCAAACCGGCTTGAATGCTTGCGCGGATGCGGTCGATCGCTTCCTGATCGAAACGTGGCGCGGTCAGCGACAGACGCAGGAGTTCGAAGGCTTCGGCGCGGTGCTCGGTCAGCATGAGAACCGAGCCGCGAAAGGCATCGCGATCGGCGCTGAAGTGGAGCGTGATCGCCCGGTTTTCGAGCCGCTCCTGAAAGGTTTTGGCGTCGAGTTCGCCGGCACCCTCGTCCAGCATCGCCGCCGCCATGTAGGCGAGACCCGCGCGATTGGCTGGGTCCTGGGAGGCACCCCCAGCGAAGGCGAAATTCACGGAAAGGATCGGCAGCGTGTCATCATGGACGAACCAGACTTCGATCCCGCCCGGCGTTAGGATGCGCTGAATCTTGCCGTTGGTTTGCGCACCGGCTTCCGACGCGGAGAAAAGAGCGAGAGCCATCGCAAATACCTTCAGGAGCCGGGATAGACGGTCGAAACGCGGTAACCCGTTCACGAGCGTTTCTCCGGCGTTCCAGCCGAACGGATCAGGTGGCCGGTTACCGCGCGGCGCAGATTGAGCCAGTTTTTCGCGGCCGCCTGCACCGCTTCCGGCGTGACCGGCGCACCTTGTTCGGCCAGTCCTTCACCGAAGCGGCCGTAAGCCCTGTCGTGAGTGCCGCGCCATAGATGCGCGCAAGCGAAGTCTGGTTGTCCTGCGCGAAAATTGTCGAGGCGACGATCCGCGTCTTCACGCGCTCGACTTCCTCGGCGTCGACGCCATTCGTCGCGACCGCGCTGATGACTTCATCGAGCGCGTCTTCAAGCGCTTCGAGCGTGACGCCCGGACGCGGAGACGCGAAGACGCCGAAGCGTGTCGCATCGAGTGCTGTCCCCTGGTACCAGGCACCGGCGTTAGCCGCGATGCCCTTTTCGACCACAAGCGCGCGATAGAGACGGCTCGTCGAGCCGCCACCCAAAATCTGCGCAAGAATTTCGAGCGCTTCGCCTTCGTTGTTCTGTGCCGTGCGATAAGACGGCACGAGATAATAACGCGACATCGAAGGCTGCTGCACGCGCGCGTCGGCAAGCGTGAGCCGGCGATGCGCGCGCGGTTCGGGTTCGACCGGACGCGTACGGGGCGCCACTTCGACAACCCGTGGCACCTTGCCGTACGTTTTTTCAGCGAGCAAACGCGCGTCTTCCGGCGTCAGATCGCCGGCGAGCACGAGGACCGCATTATTCGGTGTGTAGAAGCGCTTGTAGAAATCGAGCGCGGATTCGCGGTTCAGAAGACGGATTTCGTGCATCCAGCCGATGATCGGCCGGCCGTAGGGATGATTGACGTAAAGTGCTGCGGTGAGCGCCTCGGCGAGTTGGGCTGCGGGGCTGTTGTCGGTGCGCGTGCGGCGCTCTTCCAGCACGACCTCGCGCTCGGGCAGCACCACCTCGTCGGTAAGTCGTAGACCGGTCATGCGATCGGCTTCGAAGGTCATTACCTCTTCGAGGTGATCGCGCGTCACGCGCTGATAATAGGCCGTGTAGTCCTGCGAGGTGAACGCGTTCTCCTGGCCGCCGATGGTCGCGACAACCTTAGAGAACCGGCCAGCGGGATTTTTCTCGGTGCCCTTGAACATCAGATGTTCGAGAAAATGCGCAAGGCCCGACTTGCCGGGCTGTCTCATCGGCCGACCCGATGCGGTACCAGATCATGTGGGTCACCACCGGCGTGCGGCGGTCGGGAATGACAATAACTTCAAGGCCGTTCTGTGAGCGTGAATTCGCTGATCTGCATACCCGACGGTCTGCGAGCGTCCCGGTTCCAGAGACGACAAGGGCCGCCGAACCTGCGGCCGCACATGCTGCAATAACGGTCATAAGTATCCTTGGCACTTGTTCAAACTCTCCTTCGGCGGTCCGCATGCTGCACCGCCGTCAAGAAGCGCGCCAGCGATACTGGCCAGATTATCGTGTTTGAGGTGTGGGCGCGTTCGGCATGTTCGGATGGACCGTCGGAGCGTTTTGCTCTCCCTTGTCTTTACCGACCACGCCGTAAGGCGCGTTCGCGGAAGGCGTCAGATAGCCTGACGGAGGTTGGGTCAAGACTCTGCCGCTCCGGCTCGCCGGTGAAGCGCTGCTGCTCTTCTTCTTTCTTTTTATTCTTGCCGAAGAGATTGGAAATCACCGGAACGTCAATGTCGCGGGTGCGATTTGCATTCGGCCCATTCGTATCCTGGCCGTCAACACGGCCGGCATTGCCGCGTGGGCCGGGGCTCTTCATTTCATCGCCGCGCAGAAGTCGGCCGCCGTAGAACGGGTCATCGGAAATAAGGCGTGGGCCCTTCTTCTTGTTGGCTTTCGCCTTCTGGGCCGCGCGAATTTCCGGATCGACCGGGAAGTCAGGATTTTTCTGGCGAGCCGCATTCGGATCGACCGGTGGCGGCAAGACGATTGCGGAAGTCTGCGTCTGGCGCGAGCGCAGGAACCGGATTGAGGTTCTGCGCAGGGCTATTGAAGTTCCAGGGATCAGGCGCCGTGTTCACCTGCTGCTGAGGCCGTACGGCCACCGGCTGAGCGTTGCTCATCGTCGGCGGAACAACGAGGGCAGGCCGTTCCTTGTATTCGATGCCGGGACCGGGAATCGCGAGAATGCCTGCCGAGCCCAGGATGCGCGCAAACATGCTGACATCGGCTTGGTCGTCGTCGATTTCCTGCGCCAGAGCCGGACGCGCGGCAAAGGCCGACGATCAGGACGGCGAGCGCAAGTACCGGAAATACCGAAAGAAAACGCTTCAGCAACATGACTTCCTCGGAGGTTCGACGGAACCCGATCGTACAGGCTCAAATCCCCCGCTTTGGCGGCGATTTCAAGGCGTTAGGGGTTGACGCATCGTATAGGAGCGCGCCTAGCCCGGCAACGATAGCAGCATCGGCAAGGTTAAAGATGTACCAGTGGAACTTGCCCGCATGAAGCGACACAAAGTCCACCACCGCGCCCTGTACCGCCCGATCGACCGCATTCCCGAGCGCACCGCCGATCAAAAGGCCAAGCCCGAGTGCTCCGACCTTCGAATGCGTGCGCTGTAACCAATAGAGGAAGAGACACCGAAGCCAAGATCTTGATCGCGAACAATCCCCAGCGGCCGACTTCGTCATCCTGCGGGAACAGGCCGTAGGAAATTCCCTTGTTCATCGCGAGCACGAAATCGACGAAGGGCGCGACATAGATCGCGCGGCGTGTCGCAAGATCGAGTCCGTAAAGCACGAGGTATTTGGTCGCCTGATCGAGCACGAGTGTTACGAGCGCGATCCGCCAATCCAAATTGGAAAAACCAGGCTTACCGGCGCAGGCAACGCGCTTGGCGCCTTCGCGCGTCTTTGGCTGCCGGCGTGCCGGCGCGCGCTTTTTACTCGGCTGCTTTGCGCGCGGCATAATATTCGCGAAGCGCGGTGGCATCGCGCGGTGTCACGTCCGGAAATTCCTTGTCACTGCCGACCTGCGGCGAAATTTTCCACGAGCGCGCGCACTTCGTGCCTTCGGCGCGGGTGGTCACCACGGCGACACCCGTCAACCTCCGGCATCCGGAACGCATCCTTCGGTCCTTCATCGGCCGCGATCTTGGCACCGGAAGTAATGCAGATTTCGGCCATGTCGGCACCACTGACCGCGTCGAGCAATTCCTTGTCGGCGATATGGATGACGGGTGCTGCCTCGAGCGACGAGCCGATCCGCTTTTGCGCGCGCTCGATTTCGAGCGCGCCAGTGACCGCGCGGCGCACAGTGCGGATTTTCTTCCACTTCTCGGCAAGCGCATCATTACGCCAAGCGGCCGGCACATCGGGGAACGTTTCGTTATGCACCGAGCCGTTCTCCGACGGGAAACGCGAGAGCCACACTTCTTCGGCGGTGAAGCACAGGATCGGCGCGATCCACGTCGTGAGACAATTGAAAACGTGATCGAGCACAGTGAGGCATGATTTGCGTGTGACCGACGAGATCGGATCGCAATAAAGCGCGTCCTTGCGGACGTCGAAATAGAACGCCGACAGATCGACCGTCATGAACTGCACCAGCGTTGCGAACACGCGCTTGTAGTCGAACTCAGTGTACGCCTTTCGCACAATCGCATCGACTTCCGCGAGACGATGCAGCATGAGTTTTTCTAGTTCGGGCATCTTCTCGAAAGCAACGCGATCGGCTTCCGTAAACGGATGCAATGAGCCGAGAATCCAGCGCAAGGTATTGCGCAGCTTGCGATAGGTATCGACCGTCGTCTTGATGATTTCCGGTCCGAGACGGAGATCGTCGGAATAATCCGCTGCCGCAACCCAGAGCCGAAGAATATCAGCGCCGCTGTCCTTAATGACGGCCTGGGGTGCTACGACGTTACCGACCGACTTCGACATCGGACGTCCGTTCTCATCGAGCACGAAGCCGTGCGTGAGCACAACGTCATAAGGCGCGCGCCCACGCGTACCGCATGATTCCAGGAGCGAGGACTGGAACCAGCCACGATGCTGGTCCGAGCCTTCGAGATACATGACGGTATCCTTGCCGCCGTCGCGCTTGCGCTTGATGCCGGCGAGCGAAGGAAAATTCTTGGGGTCTTCGAGCGTGAAGGCATGCGTCGAGCCGGAATCGAACCAGACGTCGAGAATGTCGTTCACCTTCTCGAATTTCGCCGGATCAAATTCGGGCTTCAGGAAGCGCGCCCCATCCTTGTCCGCGAACCAGGCGTCCGCGCCCTCTTTTTTGAAGGCGTCCACGATGCGCGCGTTCACGCGCTCATCGTTCAGCGTTTCGCCGGTGTCTTTATTGACGAACACCGTGATCGGCACACCCCAGGCGCGCTGCCGGGAAATAACCCAGTCCGGCTTGCTGTCGATCATGCCGTTGATGCGGTTTTCGCCCGACTGCGGAACCCACTTCGTCGTCTTTAATGGCTTTCGACGCGAGACCGCGCAGCGTTTCGTTGAATTCGCGGATGGGTTTATCCATCGCGATGAACCATTGCGGCGTATTGCGGTAGATCACCGGCTTCTTCGAACGCCACGAATGCGGATATTGATGCTTGAGGCGGCTACGCGCGATCAACGCGTTCGCTTCCGAAAGCGCCTTGATAACGGCGTCGTTCGCGTCACCCTTGTTGCCCTTATCATCGATGACGCGCTTGCCCTCAAAGCCAGGCGCTTCCTTCGTCAAGCGGCCGTCGGCATCGACGGTGAACGGAATATGCGTGTCGATGCCGCGCTCGGTGAGCGCCTTGCCGTTCGCCATCCAGATATCGAAGTCGTCGCGGCCGTGACCGGGCGCGGTGTGCACGAAGCCGGTGCCGTCTTCGTCGGTGACGTGATCGCCGTCGAGCAGCGGGACATCGAAGTCGTAACCTTTGCCGCGCAGCGGATGCGCAAGCGATTTGACCGCTTTAAGATTGGCGTCGCCGCGCCGCTCGAAACTCTCGACGCGCGCCGATTTCATCACGGCTTCCGCAAGCTTGTCGGCGAGAATGAGCTTGTCGCCCTTCTTCGCCCAATTGTCGGCGGCCGCTGCAGTGACTTCGTAGATTCCGTAGTTGATGCGCGACGAGTAGCTTACCGCGCGGTTGCCGGGGATCGTCCACGGAGTCGTGGTCCAGATCACGACATTCGTGCCGTCGCCCGCCGGAAATTTCACCCAGATCGTGTCTGAAGTGTAGTCCTGGTATTCAACTTCCGCTTCAGCGAGCGCGGTCTTTTCGACCACCGACCACATCACCGGCTTTGAGCCGCGATAAAGTGTTGCGTTCGCCGCGAACTTCATCAGTTCGCGCGCGATCGTCGCTTCCGCTTCGAAGCTCATCGTCGTGTAGGGATTATTCCAGTCGCCTTCGATGCCGAGGCGTTTGAATTCCTCGCGCTGCACGCCGATCCAGTGCTGCGCAAAGTCGCGGCATTGTTTGCGGAATTCGTTGATCTCGACCTGGTCTTTATCCTTACCTTTGGCGCGATACTCTTCTTCGATCTTCCATTCGATCGGCAGGCCGTGACAGTCCCAGCCGGGAACGTAGTTCGAATCATAGCCGAGCATCTGGTGCGTGCGCGTCACCAGGTCCTTCAGAATTTTATTGAGCGCATGCCCGATATGGATATTGCCGTTCGCATACGGCGGCCCGTCGTGCAGCACGAATTTATCGCGGCCCTTCGCGCGCTCGCGCATCAACTTATAGAGGTCGATCTTCTGCCAACGCGCCAAAATCTCGGGCTCCTTCTGGGGGAGCCCGGCGCGCATCGGAAAATCGGTCTGGGGCAGGAACAGCGTCTCGGAATAGTCGACGCCGTCCTTCGCTTCTTTAGCCATCACTGTCTCTATTAATGTGCGGAGCTTCTAGCAGCCGGATTCAGTCGTTTCCAGCCCGTGCCAGAATCGCCCTCGCCTTGTCCGAATCCCGGTTCATTTGCGCAACCAGCGCATCGAGCGAATCAAACTTGGCCTCGGCCCGAATGAAACCCGCGAATTCCACCATCATCTCCTGCCCGTAAAGATCGCCTTCGAAATCGAACAGGTAGGTCTCCAAGAGCGGCGCGCCGTTATCGAATTGCGGGCGGCGGCCGAAGCTTGCCACCGCGTCGTAAATTTTCTGACCCACATGGGCGCGTACGGCATAAATCGCGTGCTTCAACTCGCATGACGGATCGAGCTTGATATTCGCGGTCGGAAAGCCAAGCTCGCGGCCGCGCTTCTCGCCGTGAACGACTTCGCCGAAAACAAACCACGGATGGCCGAGCAGTGTTTCAGCGCGGACGATGTCGCCTTCGGCCAATGCTGCGCGAATGGCGCCGGAAGAAACCGGCACACCGCCGTCGTTCAGAGGCGCGACGATCTCGACCGCAAAACCATGACGCCTTCCGGCGTCCACCAGAAATTCCGGCGTGCCCTGACGCTGCTTGCCGAAATGAAAATCGTGACCGACCGCAACACCAGAAATTCCGAGCCAGCCGACAAGAACTTTGGACACGAATTCCTCGGCGGCGAGGCTCGCGAGTTCGCGGTCGAACTGAAGCACAACCGCGCCATCGAGATTGTTGGCTGCGAACAAACGCAGCTTTGCGGCTTCCGGCGTGACCCGGAAAACCGGCGCGTCGGGCTTGAAGAAAGTGCGCGGGTGCGGCTCAAAGGTGAGCGCGAGCGCACCGACGCCGGCGTCGGCGCGCATGCGTGCGCGCAACCTCGAGCACGGCGCGGTGGCCACGATGCACGCCGTCGAAATTGCCGATCGCGACAAACGCGCGTTTCAGCCCCGGCGGCACGACGGCGCCGTCGCGGATCACCGGAAAAGATCGAGGCATGCTGGAAGGAATCTTCATTTCGAAGCCCGAGGCGCGTGGATAAACCGGCCCCGAACCGGTGAAGTCAAGCCGCCTCAGGCGGTCTTGGACGTCGCTGGCGGCCTGCGCGGCACCGAGACCACCGCCTGGCCGTCGAGCACGCGCTGGCCATCCACCCGCGCCTCACAATAGAGCACCACACGGCGGCCCTTCTCGATCAACTCAACCACCTCCACGCTAATCGTGACGACATCGCCGATTTTGACCGGGCCGTGGAATTCGAGGGTCTGCGAAATATAGACCGCGCCCGGGCCCGGGCAGCTTGGTGCCGAGGATCGCGGAGATCAGGCTTGCCGTATAGAGGCCGTGGGCGATCCGCTGACCGAATACGGTGGTCTGGGCATAGAGGTCCGACAGGTGGACCGGGTTGTGGTCGCCGGTGAGTTCTGCAAAGCCGACCACATCCTCGTCCATCACGGTCCGCATGAGGGTTTCCCGCATGCCGACCTTGATGTCCTCGAAATAAAGCGGGCGGAGCGCCGCCACGTTCATCATTTCGTTCAAACCCTAGCCCTCAAAAACCGTTGTCCCACGCCGTTTCTGGCGAAGCACAATCCCCTGCCGCACTGCAATAACCCATGGAGGGGAAAAAGGGAATTAACCCGATGGCAAGCCCATTTTGGTACCCGGATAGGTACGTAATGGGCTGCCAGGACGGCTGGTCCAAGGGGATACGGGAGCGAACGATGGCTGCCGATAACGCCATGCCAATTCTCATCGTCGACGATTACAAGACGATGATCCGGATCATTCGAAACCTGCTGAAGCAGCTCGGTTTCGAAGATGTCGATGAGGCTGCCGACGGCAAGGAAGCGCTCGGTAAGCTCCGGGAAAAGAAATACGGCCTCGTGATTTCCGACTGGAATATGGAGCCGATGACCGGTTACGAGCTCCTGCGCGAAGTGCGCGGCGATCCGAACACTATCGCGTACGCCATTCATCATGGTCACCGCCGAATCCAAAACCGAAAACGTGGTTGCGGCGAAAAAGGCCGGCGTGAACAACTACATCGTCAAGCCGTTCAACGCTGCCACGCTGAAGAGCAAGATCGATTCCGTCTTCGCCGCTTAACGTCAAGCACGTCTTGCAAGTCCGCAATGAGCAATTCGCCTCGCATCGACAACGAACAACGAACTCCGCAAAATCGCGGATTACATCGTTGCGCTCCGCCGCGAGATCGCGGTGCTGCAGGCGAATGAAATGCACATGCAGAGAATTCCGGACGCGGGCCAGGAACTCGCCGCGGTCGTGAGTTCCACCGAGGGCGCTACCCACGACATCATGGCGATCGCCGAGAACGTGCTCGCGGCCGACGCGAGCAACCCGATCGCGTATAAGGAATTCGTCGCCAAGGAAATGATCGGCGCTGTTCGAGACCTGCGCGTTTCAGGATCTTACCGGCCAGCGCATCGCCCGCGTCGTCAAAACGCTCGAACATATCGAGGCGCGCGTGTCGCGCTTTGCCAGTTACACGGGCGTCGAAGACGAAGCCGGTCACGCGAACGCAGCGGAAGCAATCGACGCGATGCGCGCAAGGACTTGATGTTGAACGGGCCGGCCCGCGAAGACCAGGCAAATCTGCAGCCGGCAATCGACCAGCTGCTCGAAAGCCTCGACGGCGTTCGTAAGTAAACTTCTACCAGCTCAGACGATGCATCATCGAGACGGGCCAGGCGGCCTGTTCCGCGAATATTTCCGCCGCGCGATTATTCTCTTGCGTGAAATCCTCGGCGTGAATGCCGCCGGTAATGAACAGACAATCGATGCCTTGGAGCGCTGCACCCTTTAAATCGGTACGCGCGCCGTCGCCGATCGCAAGCACTTCATCTCTCGAAATTTCCTCGCCGCGAAGCTTGGCTGCGGTTGCAAACGCGAGATCGTAGATCGGCGCATGCGGCTTGCCCGCATAGATCACCTTGCCGCCGAGCTCCTCATAGATCTGTGCGAGTGCGCCCGCGCACCAGATCAGCTTGTCGCCGCGCTCGACCACGAGATCGGGATTGGCACAGAGCATCAACACGTCGCGCTTCCGGAGCCGAGCAAACATCTCGCGGTAATCGTCCGGCGTTTCGACTTCGTCGTTGAAGGGGCCGGTCACGACCACCAGATCGGTTTCGTCCTCGCCGACGAGCTTGTTCGGCAAGCCGTCGTAATTCGGCAAATCGCGCTCAGGTCCGAGATGGAAAAGCTTCGCCTGCGGGCGGGCTTCGAGCTCGGTCCGCGCGACATCGCCGGAGGCAACAATCAGGTCGTAACAGTCGGCGGGCACGCCCCACTTTGCGATCTGCTTTGCGACGATTTTGCCGGGCCGCGGCGCATTCGAGATCAGGAGCACGGTCGCGCCCTTCTCACGCGCGGTTTTCAGCGCGGTACAGGCCGCCTCGTAAGCCGCCTCCCCGTTATGCACCACGCCCCACACGTCTGAGAGCAGAAGCTTATAATTCGGCGAGAGCGTGCGGAAGCCGCCGATGATCGGCGGCACGGCAGGCTGGATATCGGGGGCGATGTTTTTCAAGGCGCGCGGGAGTCGCACGAACGCGCGCGATAGGCAAGCGCGATCAGGCGCGACGGACGGTCTTCGCTGCAAGTTTCGCGAGATCGTTCGGACGCCGCGGCGTCTCGGCGGGCTTTGCTTCCGCGATCGGGAACTCGGCGATGTCGCCCTTCAGGACATCGGACCGGATCGGGCGCGGCGGCGAGAACAAAATCCCCTGCCCGAAGCTCAGGTCATAATCGAGCAGATCAACCACCATTTCCTCGGTCTCGATCTTCTCGGCGATCAAATCGATGCCGTAGCGACCGAGGAGATCCGTGAGATCCGCGGGATGGACCTGCGCGCCGGTCTGCGGAACGCGCGCCATAATGACTTCGCCAGCGATCTTCAGGAAGCGTACGCCGCGCTCGGAGAGCGATTGCGGATCAATGTGTAGATCGGCGACATGGTCGATCGCAAAGCGGAAGCCGCGCTCGTGCAACTGCAACAGGCTTTCGCGATAGGCCGCGTTCGGCGAGCGGAAATCGCTCTGCGCAAGCTCGATGATGAGCGACGGCGCGATCGCGCGGTTTGCCTCTAACTGACCGAAGATCGCCGCCATTGCGTTACGATCGCACAGCGTCTCCGGCGCGAGATTGAAGAAGATGCCGACCTCGCGCGATTTCGCAGCGAGACGCCGGACCACCTGCACGCTCGACTGCACCAGATGTTCGTCGAGTTGGGTGACAACTCCGGTCGTGCGCGCGGCTTCGATGAAATACTGCGCCTCGATCAGATTTCCTTCAGGTAACCGCAGCCGCGATACCGCTTCATAGAAACGCACCTTGCGCTGAGGCAGCGTCACGATCGGCTGAAGGTGGATGTCGATACGGTTGTTTTCGAGCGCGTCGCGGAGGAGTGCTGCGATATCGGGCGGCTGCAATTGCGCGAGCGGATTGTTCGGCGCAGTTTTGCGCGGTGACGCGGCTATTGCTGGAGATGAGGCAGACGCTTCAGTTTTTTTTTGCGCCGTTTCGAAACCGTCCGCGTTCGCGAACATCGCGCCCTGCGAAAGCTGGCTGTCGTGCTCGGCAACTGTATTCGCAAGATCGCCGATCAGTTCGGCAAGGTCGCCGATTTCTTTAGCAAGCGGCTCGGTATGCGCACTCATATCCAGTGCGGGTGCGGCTTCGAGTTTCGCCATGCGGTGGCTCAATTCGCCGACTTCGCGGGCGATGTCGGCGGAAGCACGCGCGAGCCCTTCGATCCGTTCGTTCGTTTCCAGGCGATCGCGCGCACGCGCCGAGACCGCCTCGACCGTCATCGAGCCCAAAGAGCAGCGCGAGTGCTGCGAAAGCCGCCTCAACGGCGGTAATACCGGCAGCGTAATGCAAGATCGCGCCCACGGACGCTGCAATCAGCGCCATGCAGGCCGCAATGAAGAAAAAGCCCTTGCCGAACATGTGTTGTCAGGAGCCCGCCACTCCTGCCGATCCCGCGGGCTACCCCCGCGAATCTGCCTTGCGAATCATAGGCGATGGGCGAGTCGCAAGGAAGCGCCGCTTATTGGATCACTTCCCTGAACTGGAAATTGGCCGCAATCGCGTTACATTTGCTTTCATCAACACGGGCGACGGCATGACGCGAGGAAGTACGATATGACCGCCTTGATCCTCAACCGCCGCAACCTGCTCGCTGCCGGCGGCTCGGTTTTGGCGGCGGGCGCCTGCGGGCTGTTCTTGCCTGCCAGGGCGCAGGGTTTAGCACCGACCGTGTCGATGCCCGGCGGGGCCAACAATTACCACGCGCACAAGGGCGCGCCGATCGTGCGAGCGCATCGGCAAAGGCGGCTTCGTGATGTCGGGCACCGTGCGCCGCGCTGGCGATGGCGCGCCGCTCTCCGGTCAGCGCATCCAGATCTGGGCGCATACGATCGAAGGCCGCGAGGAAGATGCGCGCAGTCACGGCGCCACGCTCACCGATAAGAACGGCGCGTTTCGTCTTGAGATGCCGCAGATCATTCCCATCTTCGGCCAGCCGCACGGCCATCTGGCTTACGACAGCGGCGAATTCAAAACCGTGTTTCTGCGTCCCATCATGCGGAGCGCGAAGGATACCAGCCTCGAGGGGCATTTTGTCCTGCAGCCGGCCTGACCGCTTTCGTGAATGAAGAGATGGGGCCGGCCCGTACCGTATTAATCTGGGCCGTCCTTGCAGCTGCCATCGGCGTGCCGATCGCACTGGCGGCGACAAGTCCGTATCTTCAATGGCGCGATGCGATCTATATCGCGGCCTGCTTTGCGGGCATCATCGCGCTCGGTCTCCTGCTCATTCAGCCCCTATTGATTGCCGGATATCTGCCCGGGCTGTCGGCTTATCGCGCACGGCGCGTGCATCAATGGATCGGCGGTGCGCTGGTCGTTACGATCGTTGTCCATGTCGCGGGACTTTGGATCACCAGTCCGCCGGACATGCTGGACGCACTTCTGTTTCGGTCGCCGACCTTGTTCTCGCCGTTCGGCGTGGTGGCGATGTGGGCGATCTTCGCGACTGCGCTGCTCGCTCTGATCCGCCGCCGGCTTGGGCTGCAAACGTGGCGTATCGCGCATCTATCGCTTGCGGCGGTCATTGTCGTAGGCAGCGTCGCCCACGGCATGCTGATCGAGGGCACGATGGAGACGATGTCAAAGGCGGCGCTTTGCGCGCTCGTTGTCGTAGCGACCATCAAGGTGATGGTCGATCTTTGGCCGTGGAAAAAACGCGTCGTGTCGCGCGCAGAAAACGAACCCAATACGCACCAGCGTTAATTGCCGCGAAGGATGGGCCGCACCCCTACTGGATCGCCTTAATCGCCTTGCCGATCTTGTCGAAAATCTCGCCGACCTGGGCTTCCGAGACGATCAGCGGCGGCGAGCACGACAATCGTGTCGCCGGCGGTACGGACCATCATGTTGAGATCGTGGAAGGCGTATTCGAGCGATTCATAGCCGCGCTTGCCGGGCGCGTCGGCCCGGCGGCGCCAGATCGATCCCGCAGGTGATGCCGACGCAGCGGATATCGAGCACGCCCGGCAGACCCTTCAGCGTCATCGCAGCATCGTACCAGACCGGCTCCATCTTCTTCGCGCGGGCGAAGATCTCTTCTTCTTTATAGAGATCGAGGGTCGCGAGGCCCGCCGCGACCGCGAGCGGATGCGCCGAGTATGTGTAGCCGTGGAACAGTTCGATCACGTGCTCCGGGCCGCGCATGAAGGCGTCGTAAATTCCCTTGCGCGCAATCACGCCGCCCATCGGCACCGAGCCCGCGGTAATTCCCTTCGCGAACGTGATCATGTCGGGCACGACGCCGTAGCGCTCGGCGGCAAAGGCATGACCGAGACGGCCATAGCCGGTGATCACTTCGTCGAAGATCAGAAGAATTTTGTGCTTGTCGCAGATTTCGCGAAGCCGCTTCAGATATCCCTTCGGCGCCGGCAACACGCCGGTCGACCCGGCCATCGGCTCGACGATGACGCAGGCGATCGTCGACGCATCATGAAGCGCCACCAGACGCTCGAGCTCGTCGGCAAGCTCCGCGCCCCATTCCGGTTCGCCTTTGGTGAAAGCCTGCTTCTCGCGATTGTAAGTCGCAGGCAGATGATCGGAGCCCGCAAGTGCGGTGCCGAACTGTTTTCGGTTCGCGACCATGCCGCCCACCGAAATGCCGCCGAAGCCGACGCCGTGATAGCCGCGCTCGCGGCCGATCAGGCGCGTGCGCCCGGCATTGCCGCGTCACATTATGATAGGCGAGCGCGATTTTCAGCGCGGTATCGACCGCTTCCGATCCCGAATTGCAGAAGAAAACATGATCGAGATCGCCCGGCGCGAGTTCGGCAATGCGGGTCGCCAACGTGAAGGCCTTCGGATGCGAAAACTGAAACGACGGCGCGAAATCCATTTCCCCCGCCTGCTTCCGGATCGCTTCCACGATCGGCGCGCGGTTGTGTCCGGCGTTCGTGCACCAGAGACCGGCCGCGGCATCGAGAATCTTCCGGCCGTCGGCCGAGGTGTAATGCATGTCCTTGGCGCTGGAGACGAGACGCGGCCGCTTTTTGAATGCGCGGTTCGCCGAGAACGGCATCCAATAGGCTTCGAGATCGTTCGGCGCGGTTTTGGCGTCGTAATCGTAGGCAACGGACATGGCACCACTCCTGGAACGCGCCGACCCTAGCAGCGCTGTCCTGCGCCCGGAACCGGGCGGGCCGGAAAGAAGGGGTTTGTTTACCCTGTTTTGGCAAGGTGACCCCTCAAAATAAGGCGTTCCCAGGGGCGCCTGTAACCAGTCCGCGTCGAGGGGTCGCTCGGTAATGGTAGTGAAAGACGGCTCGCAAGAGCCCAATCGCAGTGCGTCTGTTCAAGCGCGCGTTCTCGTCATCGATCACGATCCGGCAACGCGCCGGGTGCTCGCCAAGGCGCTGGCTTCCGTTTCTCCACTCCCGCTTGAAATCTCCGAGGCCGAACGGGCCGAGGACGGCATTGCTGCGGCCAGGCGTGCTTCGTTCGATGCAGCCATCGTCTCCTTCGACCGGCGCGCGCTTTCGGCCAATATGGAAATGGTCGGCATACTTGCGCGAAGCCGGCATTCACGGGCCGATTGTCGCAACCTCATCGACAGGTTCGGTGACGGCGGCGGTCGAAGCGATCCGCGCCGGCGTCAACGATTTCATCGTAAAGCCGTTCCAGCCGAAAGAATTTGCGCGCCGGATGCTCGCACGCATTCGCGAATATGAATCGCACCGCGTGGCGATTGCAACGACGCCCGCACACGAAACCGACGAATCCTTCGAGGGCTTCATCGGCGTTTCGACCGCGATGAAAGATATCTACGCGCAGATCGAGCGCGTTGCGACCTCGAAAGCGCCGGTTTTCGTCACCGGCGAAAGCGGCACCGGCAAAGAAGTCTGCGCGGAAGCCCTGCACATGCGCTCCCGCAATTTCTCGGGCCCGTTCATCGCGCTGAACTGCGGCGCGATCCCGAAAGAATTGATGGAAAGCGAAATCTTCGGCCACATGAAGGGCGCCTTCACCTCGGCGCATGAAGACCGCGCGGGCGCGGCCGAGCTTGCAAACGGCGGCACGCTCTTTCTCGACGAAATCTGCGAGATGGATGTGGCACTTCAGGCGAAACTTCTGCGCTTCATCCAGACCGGAACTTTCCGCCGCGTCGGCGGCGCGAAAGAGCAGCACGTCAATGTGCGCTTTGTCTGTGCGACCAATCGCGATCCTAAGATAGAAGTCGAGGCGGGACGCTTCCGCGAAGATCTTTTTTATCGGCTGCATGTGCTGCCGATGCATCTGCCCGCGCTGCGCGAACGCGGCGAAGATATTCTTCTGCTTGCGCGCTCGTTTCTGGCGCGCTTTGCCGAAGAGGAAGGCCGCGCTTTTGCCGGCTTTGATGCAGAGGCCGAGGCTACACTCATTTCCTATCGCTGGCCGGGTAACGTACGGCAGTTGCAAAATGTGATCCGCCGCGTCGTCGTGCTGCACGATGGCGAAGAAGTCACCGGCGCGATGCTCGACCTGCCGCAAGGCGCTTCGCATGAAGCCGCGCGCGATACCGGTCCGCTGCCGCGCACTGAGAGCCCATCGATCGATCCTTACTGGTTGCAGGAACAGCGCATCATCGAAGAAGCGCTCGCCGCCTTCGATGGCAACGCGCAGAAGGCCGCCGCAGCACTCGAAATCGCGCCTTCGACGATCTACCGCAAGATGCAGGGCTGGACGCAAGGTTAGCGCTTGTCGTCCCCGCGAAGGCAGGGACGCTTGCGGCCCTACCCGCACTTCATTACGACACCTGATAACGGCGTTCCGCCGTTTCGGGGGCACCCATGGCACTGATTGCAAATATTCTGGTCGGCATCGTCGCCGCCCTGCACGCCTATTTTCTCGTGCTGGAAATGTTTCTCTGGACGTCGCCTACGGGCCTGCGCGTCTTCAACATGACATTGCAGAAGGCGCAGGACTCGGCGGTGCTTGCCGCGAACCAGGGCCTCTATAACGGCTTCCTGGCAGCCGGCCTCATCTATGGGATATTCGCGGCGAACGCAGCGGTCGGATTCCAGTTCAAAGTCTTCTTCCTGCTCTGCGTGATTGTGGCCGGCCTTTACGGCGGCTACAGCGTCTCGCCCCGCATTATTTATGTGCAGGCAGTTCCGGCCGTGATCGCGCTTATCTTCGTATGGCTGGCAAACAGGTAAGCAATTCTGCTATCCGCATCTCGCAATGAACAAGCCGAATAAAATAAAGCCCCGCCTGCCCCGCGGTCTCGAAGACCGCGGGCCGGCGGAACTGCGCGCGCTTCGTGAAATGACGGAAGCGATCCGGGGCGTCTACGAGCGCTACGGATTCGAGGCGGTTGAAACACCGGCAATCGAATTCACTGACGCGCTCGGAAAATTCCTGCCTGATTCCGACCGCCCGAACGAAGGCGTATTTTCGTTCCAGGACGACGACGAGCAGTGGATGTCGCTGCGCTACGATCTCACCGCGCCGCTTGCGCGCTATGTCGCCGCGAACTTCGATCAATTGCCGAAGCCTTATCGTTCGTACCGTTTCGGCAACGTGTTTAGAAACGAAAAGCCGGGTCCGGGCCGCTTCCGGCAATTCCTGCAATTCGATGCCGACACGGTGGGCGCCGCATCCGTCGCGGCCGATGCCGAGATGTGCATGATGGCGGCCGACACGATGGAAGCGCTCGGCATCGCGCGTGGCGACTACGTCATCAAGGTCAATAACCGCAAAGTGCTTGATGGCGTGATGGACGCGGCGAGCATCGCTCCCGAACAACGCCTCACTGTATTGCGCGCCATCGACAAGCTGGACCGTCTTGGCATCGAGGGCGTGAAGCATTTGCTTGGCCCAGGCCGTAAAGATGAATCCGGCGACTTCACCAAAGGCGCCGGGCTCGACGCCAATGGCATCGATGCGATTTCGAAATTTGTCGGCGCCAAAGGCGCGGGCAACCGTGAGACCGTCACCAATATAAAAGAGAAGGTGAAGCTCGGCGCCGCCGGCGAGGAAGGCATCGAAGAGCTGATCACCATCACCAAACTTATCGAGGCGAGCGGTTATGAAGATCGTGTGATCATCGACCCGTCCGTAGTGCGCGGCCTCGAATATTACACCGGTCCGGTTTACGAAGCCGAGCTCACCTTCCAGACCAAGGACGAGCGAGGCAATCCAGTCCGCTTCGGCTCAGTTGGCGGCGGCGGACGCTATGACGGCTTGATCGCGCGCTTTCGCGCGGAGCCGGTGCCGGCAACCGGATTTTCAATTGGCGTCTCGCGGCTACTCGCGGCGCTCAAAGCGCTGAACAAGATCGACGACAAACCGGAATATGGACCTGTCGTCGTGACCGTCTTCGACAAGGACCGCATCGCGGATTATCAGGCGATGGCGAATGAGCTTCGGGCCGCGAACATCCGTGCCGAGCTTTACCTGGGCAACCCGAAAAACTTCGGCAACCAGTTGAAATATGCCGACAAGCGCAACAGTCCCTGCGCGATCATCCAGGGCGGTGATGAGCTTGCGAAGGGCGAGGTTCAGATCAAGGACCTGATCGACGGCAAGAAAGCGGCCGAAGCGATCGCTTCAAACGCCGAATGGCGCGAGACGCGGCCGGCGCAGGTATCCGTTCCCGCAACGGAAGCTGGTCGAGACGGTCAAGGAAGTGCTCAAGCGACACGGTATCGGCTGAGCGCCGCCGCTAACCCTTCGCATCGGACGCAATAGCGCCCCCTCCCACTCCCTGCTACAAGCCCGCGCCATGACGACAGGCAGTCAAAACGGAAAGAACGGCCGCGCAGCCGCGCTCGTAGAACTCTACGAGCGCGCGGGCTATGCGCGGGCGGAGCCTGCCATGTTGCAGCCTGCCGAAATCTTCCTCGAATTGTCGGGCGAAGAGCTGCGGCGGCGGCTTTATATCGTCACCGACTCCTCCGGCGACGAGCTTTGCCTCAGGCCCGATCTCACGATCCCAATCTGCCGCACGCATATCGACGCGAACGCGCCGCTTCCCGCAAATTATTGCTATCTCGGTCCGGTGTTCCGCGACCGTGGCGGCGGCAGCGGCGAATATCTGCAAGCCGGAATCGAACAGCTCGGCCGCGAAGACAAAAGCGCGGCCGACGCGGAATGCCTGTCGCTCGCGCTCGAATCCGCGAAAATATTCGGCGTGGATGCGCCGGCAATTCGCATGGGCGACGTTGGGTTGTTTACGGCGCTTGTTGTCGCGTTGAAATTGCCGCCAGCGTGGCAGCGGCGCTTGCTGAAAGATTTCAACCGCACCGGCACGTTGGAAGCCGATCTTGCGAGTCTGCGCAACAAGATCGATCCGCGCACCTCGCACGCGGGCGTGCTTGCCGCGCTCGAAGGCTCCGATCCGAAAGCGGCGCGCGCTTTCGTCACTGATCTCTTGTCGATTGCCGGCATTTCGGCAGTCGGCGGCCGCACGGTCGAAGAGATTGCCGAACGCTTTCTTGAGCAATCGGCGCGCGGCGCGACTTCAGGCCTGGCACCCGAAGCGAGCATGGTGCTCGAAAAATATCTGCGCATCGCGGGTGACCCCGACGAGGCGCTCGCAGCACTGCGCGCGCTTGCAAGTGAAGCGAAGCTCGATCTTGCCGCGGCACTCGACGAATTCGAGCAGCGCTCAGGGTTCATCGCGGCCGCCGGCATCGAAGTTTCCAGAATCAAATTCGCCACCGCATTCGGCCGCGCGCTCGATTATTATTCCGGCATGGTGTTCGAGCTTTACGATCCGAACGAGCGCGTGAACTGGCCGCTCGTCGCGGGCGGTCGCTACGACAATCTGCTCTCGCTCCTCGGTAACGGCACTCCCGTTCCCGCCGTCGGCTTTGCAGCCTGGGTCGAGGAATTGGAAAAAGCGGGAGCGGCGTCATGAGCGCGCTAATTCTCGCGGTGCCGTCCAAGGGGCGGCTCATGGAAAACGCGAATGCGTTTTTTGCGCGCGCGGGCTTGTCCTTGGTGCAGGGCCGCGGCGGCCGCGACTATCGCGGCACGGTTTCCGAGCTTCCCGAAGTCGAAGTCGCTTATCTCTCGGCGGCCGACATCGCGGCAAGTCTCGCGCAAGGCTCGGTGCACATCGGTGTCACCGGCGAAGACCTGGTGCGCGAAACGATCCCGGATGCGGATCAGCGCGTCGTGCTCCTTGAAGGCTTGCGCTTCGGTTACGCCAATGTCGTCGTCGCCGTGCCGCAGGCATGGATCGATGTCCGCAACATGGAAGACCTCGACGACGTTGCGACCGCGTTTCACGCCAAACGCGGCCAGCGCATGCGGGTTGCCACCAAATACGTAAACATCACGCGCGCGTTTTTCGCCGATCACGGCATTGCCGATTATCGCATCGTCGAAAGTCTGGGCGCGACCGAAGGCGCGCCTGCTGCCGGCACCGCGGAAATGATCGTCGACATCACCACGACCGGCGCGACGTTGGCGGCTAACGGCCTCAAAGTCATCGACGACGGCGTGATGCTGCGCTCGCAGGCGAATCTCGTCGCGTCGCTCGGCGCGGACTGGAGTGTGAAAGCACGTAAGGCAGCACAGCTCCTGCTCGATCGCGTTGCTTCTGAGCGCCGCGCGCGCACCATGCGCGAGGTTCGCATGCGCTTTAAAGGCGCGG
The DNA here is from genome assembly GCA_963730025.1 of uncultured Alphaproteobacteria bacterium. Lineage (GTDB taxonomy): Bacteria > Pseudomonadota > Alphaproteobacteria > Rhizobiales > Xanthobacteraceae. Next base: position 2,538,552 of record CAVSPV010000002.1, on the reverse strand, counting down.
ATGCGGAAATGCTTTCCGAAGCCAAGGGCCGCTTCGGTGTGCAATCGCCGTTCGGTGGTCCGACTTCTTCAGGCATGCTGACGCTCTTGTGCCCGCCGACGACACTGCACGAGTTCACGATATTCCTGCGTGAGCGTGGTGCGGAAACGGTCATCGTGTCGGCGCCGGAATATGTCTTCGCGCAGGAAAACCCGCTTTACGATCTCTTGATCTCAAAGCTGGGCTAGTTCACTTCGGCGCGCGGAACACGATCAGCCGCGCCAGCGAAAAATTCACGACAAAGCCCGCGCCGATCGCGAAGATTTTCGCGACGATCAGAGGCACCAGCGGGGCCGTCAAAACCACCGTAACGGTGTTCGCGATCAAACCGCCGACCTGTGTCGCTGCGAAGAAGAAATAATCCTTCAGCCTCGGTTTCTTGCCGAAGGTAAAGCGCGAATTCAGGAGGTATGAGCAGGTTACCGCAACCGCCCAGGCGCAGACATTGGCGACCACGAGATTGTTCGTGACTAGGTGAAGTGCTGCGAAGAAGATGGCGGTATCGACCCCGGCATTGAAGAAGCCGATCAGGCCGAAACTCAGTATCTGTTTGATAAGGGCGCGCATGGAATCACTGAAGAAGGGGCCGCTTCCTAGCACGAGGCCGGGAACGCTTGCGACGTTTTACTGGGTTTTGGCTTGGGACTAGGAACGGCCGGGGCGCGGCCCTAAGTTAAACGGGCAAGGAATTAAAGGGCCATGATCGGCAACCAAGGCGCAAAAAGGGCGGACGGGCTTTCCATCGTCGTGCCCATCTATAACGAGGCGGCGGGTCTATCGAACCTGCACCGCAAGCTCACGTTGCTTGCCGGACGCCTTGCCGACCAGCGCGGGCTGAAGACCGAAATCGTCTACGTCGACGACGGCAGCCGCGACGAGAGCTTCGCGATCGCGCGCGATCTTCCCGTGGATGTAGCCGACGTGCAGGCGGTTTCGCTCTCGCGCAACTTCGGAAAAGAAGCGGCGCTCCTCGCCGGCCTCGACCACGCGCGGCTTGGCACCGTCATGTTCATGGACGGCGACGGACAGCATCCGCCGGAGCTTGCAGAAAAGCTTGTCGCGCTTTGGCGGGACGAAGGCTATGACGTCGTTTACACCGCAAAGGCACATCGCGAAGAAGAGCCGATCGTGCGTCAACTCTTTGCGAAAATTTTTTATCGTGTGCTGAACTACGGCGCGCGCCAGCCAATTCCCGAAGATGCCGGCGATTTTCGTTTGCTCTCGCCTCGCGCAGCCGATGCACTGCGGCAGATGCCCGAGCGCAACCGCTTCTTCAAAGGGCTATCGAGCTGGATCGGTTTCAAGCAGATCCGCGTGCCCTACGAGCCCGCGCCACGCGCGCATGGCGCGTCGAGCTGGAATTTGCGTGCGCTGCTCGGCCTGTCGATTGAGGGGATCACTGCTTTCTCCGTGGCACCGCTTCGCATCGCAAGCTTGTTTGGACTGCTGCTCTCCGCGACCGCATTCTTGTTTGGCACATGGATTCTGTTCGAAACCATCGTGCTCGGCAAAGGCGTCCCGGGCTATCCGTCGGTGGTCGTCGGCATCATGGTGATCGGCGGCGTTCAATTGCTCGTGCTTGGCGTGATCGGCGAATATATCGCGAAGATCCTGTCCGAACTGAAGCGGCGGCCGCCGTATTTCGTTGCCGAGCATGAAGTGCGCGAAGCAGGGAAATCCACGAAAACAAACGCGTCCCGCGAGGCCGCGGAGTGAAGCGCATCGTCGTTTGCGCCGACGACTACGGACTTTCACCTGGCGTTTCCAAGGCGATCCGCGACCTGATTGCAAAGGGCCGTCTCAACGCCACTTCGGTGATGACTGTTTTCCCCGACCTGATGTCGGAAGCGAAACTACTCACCGAGACCCCCTCGCTTGCGCCCATTCAAATTGGACTGCATCTCACGCTCAGCGGCGGATTTAGCCCGCTGATTACGCCGCCGCTTACGACGCGCGACGGCAAACTGCCGATGATCGGCGCGCTGCTTTCGCCGTTCGCGCGTTTCAGAATCAACCGCAAGGCAGCCGACCTCGAAATCGCGGCACAGCTCGACGCCTTCATCCGCGCCTTTGGCCGCGTGCCGGATTTCGTGGACGGTCATCAACACGTTCATCTGCTTCCCGGTATTCGGAATGCTGTTCTCGAAGAGGTCGCGCACATCGCGCCGAACGCCTGGCTGCGCCAATGCGGGCCGGCGCAGAAGCGCATGCTGATCTCGGCCGACAACAAGACCCGCTTCATCGGCGCATTGAGCCTCACATTTGCACGCCGCGCGAAGCGCAAAGGTTTTGCGACCAACCCGGGATTCTCCGGTGCCTATGAATTCGGCAGCGCCAGCAAATTTTCTGATCTGTTTCCGCGCTTTGTGCGCGAACTTCCAGACGGCGGCGTGATGATGTGTCACCCAGGCCATGCCGATGCCATTCTGCGCGAGCGCGACACTTTGGTTGAGCGGCGTGACGAGGAATATGCTTTCTTTGCGAGCGACCAGTTCAACGATGCAATGAAAGCCGCTGGAGCCACGCTTGCCTGAACGGATTTCGATCCGCGACAACTGGAAGACATATCTCTGGCGCGCGCTCGGCGGCGCCATCGGCATCTACGCGATGCTGTTTCTCGCCGAAATGGGCCATTTCCCGATCGCACTTGTTCCCTTCGCGACTTCAGTGGTGAACGTCATCGGTCTGCCCGATGCCGCGCCCGGGCAGCCGCGCGCGTTGATCGGCGGGCATATGATCTCGACCATCATTGGCCTTTCGGTGCTGACGCTGTTCGGCAATTCGGAAATCGCGGCGGCGTTCGCAGTCGGGCTCGCGATCGTAGCGATGCATATGACCGGCACCATGCATCCGCCGGCCGGGATCAACCCGCTGATCATCGTGACGTCGTCGCTACCGTGGAGCTTCCTGTTCATGCCGGTGCTGGTCGGCGTCATTATTCTTACGGCGCTCGCCTATGTCTGGCACGGCATCGAGAACCGCTTCATCGACCATCGGGGCAAGTGGCCGGCGAGTTGGTATTGAATAGCGCCACCTGCATACGGCCGCTTGCCGAAGCGCAATGCAAAAACGAAATACTGGATTCAACTTGTGCAGTTGGGTGCGCGTCTGACCTTAGCTTGAGCAATCGCCGGCCGGGATCACGACTACCGTGCATATAGCATCGCATCCTGCATACAATTCGAAGTGCTGGCACGTGGCTTGCTCTTATACGGGGCAGTTATCTGTTGCTGCGCGGCAATCCTTGTCGCGGGCCGACTGGAGATTGTCATGCGCCGTCGCGACTTCACCAAACTTGCGCTTACCGCCACCGCCGCCACTGTCGCCGCACCCGCGGTTGTGCGCGCGCAGACGACCTTCAACTGGAAGATGACGAGCGCCTATGGGCCGAAAGCAGCCTTCTATTCGGTAGGTCCGGGAAGCGCGTCCGATCTCTGCAAACGCGTCGAAGCGATGTCCGGCGGGCGTCTGAAGATTCAGTTCTATGGTGCGGGCGAACTCGTTCCGGCGATGGAGGGCTTCGATGCCGCTGCCGCCGGCACTGTCGAGATGAATTACGGCAACGCCTATTTCTGGACCGGTAAGAGCTTCGCCGCGCAATACTTCACCGCCGTTCCGTTCGGTCTGAATTTTCAGGGCATGAACGGCTGGCTCTATGACGGCGGCGGCATGGCGCTCTATCAGGAGGTCTATGACAAGTTCGCGCTGGTGCCACTGGTATGCGGCAATACAGGCGTCCAGATGACCGGCTGGTTCCGGAAGGAAATCAAAAGCGTCGACGACTTCAAGGGACTGAAGATGCGCATTCCGGGTCTCGCCGGACGCGTCTATCAAAAGCTCGGTGTCGATGTCCGGTTGCTTCCCGGCGGCGAAATCTTCCCGGCGCTCGAGCGCGGCGTGATCGATGCCGCCGAATTTGTCGGGCCTTATCTCGACCGGCAGCTCGGCTTACAGAAAGTCGCCAAATATTATTACACCACCGGTTGGCACGAGACCGCGACCGTTTCCGAAGTCGCGATCAACAAGGCAGCGTGGGACAAACTGCCTGCCGATCTCAAAGCGATCGTCGAGAACGCGTGTGCCGCTTGCAACGTCATCAGCGAAGCCTGGTGCCAGAAGAATAATGCCGAAGCCTTTGAAGACCTGGTGAAGAACCAGGGTGTGATCGCGCAGCCGTTGCCGGATGCGATCGTCGCGGCGCTTCGCAAGGAAACCGAGGGTGTGCTTGCGGAAGCGGTCGCAAAGGATCCGCTCGTCAAGAAGGTTCATGACAGCTATTTTGCCTATCTCGCGAAGTACAAAACGTGGACCGGCCTGAGCGAAGGGGTCTATCACTCGAAGGTCCTCGCTTAGGCAATGAAGCGCCTCGCGTCGGTCGCAAGCGCGATCGACTTAATAATCGACAAGATCGGGATGGTCTCGGCGTGGGCGAGCTTTGCGCTCGTCCTCGTCATGGCGACGAACGTTCTTCTACGTTACGCCTTCTCCACCGGCTCGGTGTGGTCGCAGGAGCTTGAATGGCATCTGCTGGTGCCGATCTCGCTCCTCGGCATGTCCTACGCGCTCCGCCACGGCGAACATGTGCGCGTCGATATACTTTTCTCGAAATATTCCGAGCGCATGAGGCTGATCACCGACATCGTGACCGCGGTGCTCTCGGTGATCGTCTGCCTGATCGTGATCCGACTTTCGATATTCTATGTCGCGCAATCATGGAACTACGGCGAAGGGTCCGCCAATCCCGGCGGCATTCCCTATCGCTACCTTTTAAAAGCGCTGATCCCGCTCGGCTTTGTGCTGTTTGCGCTGCAGTCCTTCGCGGACGCGATCAAATATTTTCTCAAACTCAGAGCGCTGGATAAGACCGCATGACCGGAAATGAAGCGCTCGCGCTCGGAATGCTCGCCTCATTCTTTGTGCTCCTGATGCTCGGCCTTCCGGTCGGACTTACGCTCGCGGTCTCCGGTCTGGTGTTCGGTTATATCGGCTTCGGGCCGCTCCTCTTCAATCTCGTGCCAAACCGCATCTTCGGCTCGGTCACGAGCTATACGCTGCTTGCGATTCCACTCTTCGTCTTCATGGGGGTGATGCTCGAAAAATCGCGATTGGCCGAAGACCTGATGGAGGTGGTCGGCCATCTGGCCGGTGGCCTGCGCGGCGGTCTTGGGATCGGCATCATTCTGGTTGGCATCGTGATGGGCGCCACTACCGGCATTGTTGGCGCGACCGTGGTCACGCTCGGATTGCTGACGCTGCCGACGCTGCTCCGCCGCGGTTACGACAAGGGTCTGGCAACCGGAATGATCTGCGCCTCCGGCACGCTAGGGCAGATCATTCCACCCAGTCTTATTCTTATTTTGCTCGCGGATATTCTGAACGAGTCGGTCGGGACCCTGTTCGCCGCCGCGGTCATTCCCGGCATGATGCTCGCCGCGATCTACATCATCTACATTCTCGTACTCGGCATTATACGTCCTGACGCGGTGCCCGCGGTACCGCTCGAAGAACGCCGCGCGCTCGCACGGATCGATCTCTGGAAGAAACTCGCGCGCGTAGCACTGCCGCCGATCGCGCTGGTTGGAGCGGTGCTGGGCTCCATCATCGCGGGCATTGCGGCTCCGACCGAAGCCGCTTCAATGGGCGCGCTCGGATCGATCCTGGTGACCGCGATCGGCGGCCGCATGTCGTTCAAGGTGCTTCGCGAGACGATCGAGTCGACCACGAAAATCACAGCCATGATGATGTTCATCCTCATCTGCGCGCAGATTTTCGCGATCGCATTCCGCGGCCTCGGTGGCGAGAAGCTGGTCGAAGATGCATTTAAGTGGCTGCCCGGCGGTGTCGCTGCCGAAATCTGGTTCATGCTCTTCATCATCTTCCTGCTCGGGTTCTTCATCGAGTGGATCGAAATCTGCTACATCGCCGTCCCGCTGTTCCTGCCGATCATGCAAGCGCATGGGCTCGATCTCGTCTGGATCGCGACACTGATCTGCGTGATGCTGCAGACGTCGTTCCTGACACCGCCCTTCGGCTGGGCGCTGTTTTTCCTGCGCGGTGTTACGCCACCGGAAGTGAAAACGTCGGATATTTATCGCGGAACTATTCCGTTCGTCGCAATGCAATTGTTTGCGACCTTCATCGTGTTTCTGTTGCCGGGACTTGCAACCTGGCTGCCGCGCACCATCGGCTGGTAAAGAAAAAGGCGCGGGATTGCTCCCGCGCCCTCGTTTTCAGACCGTGAAGTCTTAGTAATCCATGCCGCCGCCGGGCATCGCAGGCGCGCCGGCATCTTTCTTCGGAAGCTCGGCCACCATCGCCTCGGTCGTCACCAGGAGTCCGGCGATTGAAGCCGCGTCCTGCAATGCCGTGCGCACGACCTTGGCCGGATCGATGATGCCAGCCTTGAACATGTCGCCATATTTTTCGTTCTGCGCGTCGAAGCCGTAGTCCGGCTCGTTCTGGTCGAGGATTTTTCCGACCACGATCGAGCCTTCAACACCGGAGTTTTCCGCGATCTGACGGATCGGCGCTTCAAGCGCTTTCAGCACGATATTGATGCCGGCCTGAACGTCGTCGTTATCGTCCTTGATGCGGCCGACGGCTTTACGTGCGCGCAAGAGCGCTACACCGCCACCCGGCACGATGCCCTCTTCGACCGCAGCGCGGGTTGCGTTCAACGCATCGTCGACGCGGTCTTTCTTTTCTTTCACTTCGATTTCAGTGGCGCCGCCGACGCGGATCACCGCGACCCCGCCCGCGAGTTTCGCAAGTCGCTCCTGCAGCTTTTCCTTGTCGTAGTCCGAGGTGGTTTCTTCGATCTGCTGTTTGATCTGCGCAACACGGGCTTCGATGTCTTTCTTCTTGCCGACGCCGTCGATGATCGTGGTCTTTTCTTTTTCGATCACGACTTTCTTGGCGCGGCCGAGCATCTGCAAGGTGACGCTTTCGAGCTTGATGCCGAGGTCTTCGGAGATCATCTGACCCGCGGTCAGGATCGCGATGTCTTCGAGCATCGCCTTGCGGCGGTCGCCGAAGCCCGGGGCTTTCACAGCCGCAACCTTGAGGCCGCTGCGCAAGCGATTGACCACGAGCGTCGCCAGCGCTTCGCCTTCGACGTCTTCCGCGATGATGAGCAACGGTTTGCCCGACTGCACGACGGCTTCGAGGATCGGCAACATTGCCTGCAGGCCGGAGAGCTTCTTCTCGAAAACGAAAATATAAGGATCGTTCAGTTCTACCGTCATCTTCTCGGCATTGGTCACGAAATAGGGCGAGATATAGCCGCGATCGAACTGCATGCCTTCGACGATGTCGACGTCGGTCTCCAAGGATTTGGCTTCCTCGACCGTGATCACGCCTTCATTGCCGACGCGCTGCATGGCCTCGGCAATCATCTTGCCGATATTTTCGTCGCCGTTTGCGGAAATCGTCCCGACCTGCGCGACTTCCTTCGATGACTTCACGTCGCGCGCGTTCTTGGAAATATCGTCGACGACCTTGGCAACGGCGATATCGATGCCGCGCTTCAGATCCATCGGGTTCATGCCGGCGGCAACCGCCTTCACGCCTTCTCGCACGATCGCCTGCGCAAGTACGGTCGCGGTTGTGGTGCCGTCGCCAGCGCAATCGTTGGTCTTGGAGGCAACCTCGCGCACCATCTGCGCGCCCATGTTTTCGAACTTGTCTTCAAGTTCGATTTCTTTGGCGACGGTAACGCCGTCCTTGGTGATGCGCGGCGAGCCGTAACTACTTGTCGAGCACGACATGACGGCCCTTGGGACCGAGCGTTACTTTCACGGCATTGGCGAGAATATCGACGCCGCGCAGCATGCGGTCGCGCGCGTCGGTCGAGAATTTTACTTCCTTGGCGGCCATTGTTTTTTACCTTTGTTTGTGGACTACGACGATTACTTCACGACACCCATGATGTCGGACTCCTTCATGATCAGGAGTTCTTCGCCGTCGATCTTGATTTCGGTGCCCGACCATTTGCCGAACAGAATGCGGTCGCCCGCTTTCACGTCGATCGGAATGAGCTTGCCGGCTCTCGTCGCGGCCGCCCGGACCGACGGCGACGACTTTGCCTTCCTGCGGTTTTTCCTGCGCAGTGTCAGGAATAATGATGCCGCCCTTGGTTTTCTGGTCGGCCTCGATGCGCTTCACGACAACACGGTCATGGAGGGGACGAAACTTGGTCATGTCGGATTTCCTCGAAGATGCGCGCTAATCGCGCGAAAAATGTTCATGGCACTCGATGAAACGGAGTGCCAGCGACCGAGGGGATAGCGCGGCGCACGGCAAAAGAGTCAAGTTTTATCGGTACGCGAGCACGAGAAAGCTATTTAGATTCAGTAATTTAGAGCGAAAAAGCGCGGAGCGCGTCGAGGAGCAGCTTCGCCGCCGCCACGATCAGAATGACGTAGCACCAGAAAAACAGCCGGCCCTGGTCGAGCCGGTCGTGGATGTATTTTCCGAGCCAGTACGCCGCGCGGCACGACAGGCGCGAGCACCGCAGCCTGCACCAGCGTTTCGGGCTTCGCGAAAGCCAGGATCGAATACGGCGCGAGCTTCACAAGATTGCCGAGACTGAAGAGCGCGACTGCGGTGCCCGCATAAATCGTCTTGTTCAAGCCGCGATAGCAGCAGATAAGCCGACATCGGCGGGCCGCCGGCATGCGCGACGAAGGTCGTGAAGCCCGCAGCACTTCCCGCAAGCAGCGCAAGCGGCGGCGACACCGGCCGCTCTTTATGCTCGGCGTTTCTGCCGCGCAAAAACCAATCGATTGCGAAAATAAGCGTGATCGCGCCGATGCCAGCGGCAACGACGCGCGGATCGACAGAGACGAAGAAGACGTAACCGAGCGCGATGCCGACCAGCAGCGCAGGCGCGAGCCAGACGAGATCGGGCTTCGACCAGGTGTTCCTGCCGAAACAGCCGAAGGCGAAGAAATCCATGAAGGTGACAAGCGGCGCCACGATGATTGCGGCATCAAGCGGCGACACCACAAGCGAGAGCAACGGAACGCCGAGTATTGCGAGACCGCCGCCGAATGCGCCCTTGCCTACCGAGACGATAAAAATCGTCGTCAGGCCGATGAGATAGAAAACCGGATCAGTGGGGATCATGGCACTTTAATCGTCACGCCGTTTACGCGACGCACTCTGTCACGCATGCCCTGCAGGCTTGCGTGTCTTGTAAGGCTCTTCGAGATATTTCTTGGTCGCATCGTCGAACTTGATCTCAAGCGCCTTCAACGCATCGGGCAGATGATGCGGCTTGGAAGCGCCGACGATCGGCGATGTCACCAGCGGATTGTGCATGGTCCAGGCGATTGCTACCGCGGCGCGCGAAACGCCGAGCTTTTCCGCCGTGACCCGCACGCGCTCGGCAATCTCGTGATCGGTATCCGTCGCGCCGATGCCCAAGAGCTTCGCAAAATCGTCGGTCTTGCCACGCAGCGTGCTCTCGCCCTGGCTCGGCATGGAGCCCGCCAAGAAAGCCGCGCGCGATCGGCGACCACGGTGTGACTGCGATTTTCTCTTCCTTGCAGAGCGGCAGCATCTCGCGCTCTTCTTCGCGATAGATGAGATTGTAGTAATTCTGCATCGATACGAAGCGTGCCAACCCCCGCTCCTTCTGCATGGTCAGCATTTTTGAAAATTGCCACGACCACATCGAAGACGCGCCGAGATAGAGCGCCTTGCCCGCTTTCACGACATCGGACAGCGCCTCGAGCGTTTCTTCCATTTCGGTTTCGTAATCGAAGCGATGGATGATGTAGAGATCGACGTAATCCATCTTGAGCCGCTTCAGCGATGCGTCGATGCCCTCCATGATGTGCTTGCGCGAAAGCCCTTTGAGGTTCGGCGACTTTCCCATCGGATTGAAGACTTTAGTCGCGATCACGACCTCCTCGCGGCGCTGCTGCATGTTCCTTGACCGCGCGGCCGAGAATTTCTTCGCTCACGCCCTGCGAATAGACGTCGGCGGTATCGTAGAAATTGATGCCGGCATCGAACGCCGCTTTATAAAACGGTTTTGACTCTTCTTCGGTCAGCACCCATTCGCGCCAGGCCTTCGAGCCGTAGGTCATGCAGCCGAAGCAAAGCTTTGAGACCTTCATGCCGGTCGAGCCGAAACGGACATATTGCATGGGAAATTCCTATTTGACGTCGAGCATTGTGGAAGGAAGCCACAATGCGAGCTGCGGAAATACCGCAAGCAGAATAACCGCGACGCACATCAGCAGAAACAGCGGAAATGCATAACTGCCGATTGCAAAAATCGAACGGCCGGTCATGCCCTGCAATACGAAGAGGTTGAACCCACCGGCGGCGTGATCTGTGCCATTTCGACGACCAGCACGATGTAAATTCCGAACCAGATCAGGTCGAAGCCCGCCGCGGTGACCAGCGGCATGATGACCGACGTCGTCAGCACCACCATCGAGATGCCGTCGAGAAAACAGCCGAGAATGATGAAAAAGATCGTGAGCGCGAACAAGAGCTGCCACTGCGAGAGGCCCAAGCGTCGTGATCCACTCGGCGAGCGCACGCGGAATGCCGGTGAAGCCCATCGCCGTCGTCAGAAAGGCAGCACCCGCCAGGATCGCAGCGATCATGCAGGACGTCACCGAGCCTGCGAGCAGCGCCTCGAAGAACGTCTCGCGGCTCAATTGATCGGTCCACCACGATAGCAGCAACGACAACGCGACGCCGACCACGGCCGCTTCTGTGGCCGATGCAAGGCCGCCATAGATCGAACCGATCACGCCCAGAATCAGGAGCACGACTGGAATTAAGCGCCTGATCGAATTGATCCGCTCACGCCACGGTATTGGCGCCTCCGCGGCGGGCATCTTGTCGTTGTTGAGCAGCGCCCATGCGGCGACAAATCCCATGAACAGAACCGCCAGCATGATGCCGGGCACGATACCCGCGATGAAAAGACGCGCGATCGACTGATCGGTCGCAGCGCCATAAACGATCATGATAATCGATGGCGGGATGAGCAGGCCCAGCGTACCCGAGCCTGCGAGCGTGCCGATCGCCATGCCGTCGTCGTAACCGCGCTTTTTCAGTTCGGGCAGCGAAATCCTGCCGATCGTCGCGCAGGTCGCAGCGGACGAGCCGGAGACAGCGGCAAAGATTGCGCAGCCGACGACATTGACGTGAAGCAGACGGCCCGGAAGGCGCTGCATCCATGGCGCAAGCCCCTCGAACAAATCTTCCGCAAGTTTGGTGCGGAAAAGAATTTCGCCCATCCAGATGAACATCGGCAGCGCAATCAGATCCCAGCCGTTCAGCGATTGCCACAGCGAGGTCGACAGCGACGCGCCCGACCGGCGCCGCCGACAAGAATTTTCATCGCAACGAAGCCGATTGCACCGAGCGCGAGCGCAATCCAGACGCCGGAGCCGAGAATGAGGAAGAGCAACAGGACGAGGAGAATCGTCCACTCGACGAAGCCCATCACTCCTGCCCCATCGTGATTGCGCTTTCCGCTTTGACGAAAGACGGCGCACCCTTGCGCCAGGTCAAAACGATCTCATCGATCAGTGCGACGCAAAGCGTCGTCAGCCCGAGCGTCATCGCGGCTTGCGGAATCCAGTATGGAACCGGCAACAGGCCCGAGGAAACATCGCCGAATTTCCAGGAAAAATAAGCGAGCGTGCCGAGCGCCCAGGTCGCATAGGCGGCAATCGCAAGACCTGCGAACAGCGCCCAGAATTCCAAGATGCGGCGCGGGCGCGCGCGTAGCGCGCCGAGCAGCATGGTCACACGAATATGCGCGCCCCGCTTCAGTGTCGCGCCGAGCGCGAGAAAGCTTGCGGTGCCGAACAGATAACCGCCGATTTCGGCAAGCGACGGAATGAGAAAGCCGTAAGGCGGGAAAGCCGAAGAGCTTCAGCGTGGAATCAAAAATCTGACCGCAAACCTGCGCGCCGACGAGAACGAGAATGACAACCAGACACGCCGCGGAAAGCGCGAGCGTGAATGTATAGAGGCCGATCAAGAAGTTTGCGCATGACGAATGAAAACGGCCCGCTCTTTTGGAGCGGGCCGTGTTCCTCGTTATTTGCGATACGCGTCGAGAATGGTTTTGCCGTCGGCACCGGCATTCTTTTCCCATTCCGCCGTCATGGTCTTGCCGATTTCGCCGAAGCCTTTCTTCAGTGCGTCGGAGGGCTGCACGATGGTCATCTTGTTGCTCGCCATGACCTTGATCTTCTCGTCAGTCTCGGCTTCGGAAGCTTTCCAGCCGCGATCTTCGGCGGCTTTCGCGGCAGCAAGCACGCCCTTGCGAACGTCTTCCGGCAGACCGTCGAACGCCGTCTTGGAGACGATCACGACGTTGCGCGGAAGCCAGGCCTGCGTGTGGTGGAAGTGAGATGAGATAATCCCACGCCTTGGTATCGGCGCCGGTCGACGGCGACGTGATCATCGCTTCGACGCGATTGGTCGCGAACGCAGTCGGTATGTCAGGCACTTCGATCTGGGTCGGGATTGCGCCTGCGAGCTGCGCGATGCGCTGGGTCGCGGTATTGTAGGTGCGGAACTTCAGACCCTTCAGATCGTCGATGGTCTTGATTTCCTTCTTGGCGTAGATGCCCTGCGACGGCCACGGCACCGAGAACAGAAGCACGAGACCTTCCTCGGCGAGCTTCTTTTCGAGAAACGGCTTCTGCGCCGCGTAGAGCTTGCGGGCGTTGGCGTAGCTGGTCGCGAGGAACGGCACGGAATCGACGCCGTAGATTGGGCTTTCGTTCTGATGGTTCGAAATCAGCACCTCGCCGATCGGCGCAACGCCGCGGCGGATCGAGGATTTGATTTCCGGATGCTTGATCAGCGAGCCGTTCGAGTGAACGGTGATCGTGAGCTTGCCGCCGGTCGCCTTTGCGACGTCCTGCGTAAACTGCACGACGTTCTTGGTGTGGAAGTTGCCGTCGCCATAAGGTGTCGGCATATCCCATTTCGTCTGCGCGGTTGCAGCAGTCGCGGCGGCGGCCGAGATTGCGACACCCGCGAGTAGCGCGGTAACCAGTTTCATGACTCTCTCCCATCGGGGTACGGCATGAGCGCCTTCCCCGCTTCTCATTGACGACAGGCTAGCAGCCGAGGCGAAGCGTTCAAGTTCTCCCGGCTACAAACTTGCTGCGGCGCGTGCGGCCTGATCGTAGTGACCGGACAGCGCACGCATCAGTCCGGCGATTTCAGATAAGCGCTTTTCGTCGGCGCCGGTCGCCTTCACCGGCGCCACCAGAAGCGCCTCGCGCACTTTTCCGTATTTTTTTACAATCGCCTCGCCTTTCGCCGAAAGCGAAACCGTTTTCTCGCTGCCCTTGCGCCCGCTGGTCAGCAGGCCCGCCGGCTTCAAGCTTCTTCACGGCGTAAGTGACGAGATGCGTGTCTTCGATCGAGAGCACGAGACAAATATCGGCAAGCCGCTTGGGGCGGGCGCGATGTGCCACGGCATGCAGCACCAATACTTCCATCGGATTGACGTCGGGTAGGCCTGCGGCGGCCACACAGCGCACCATCCAGCGCTCAAAGGCGTGGCCAAGCAGGATCAGACCAAATTCGAGTTCGGACAAAGAAGGCATCGCACCGGCTGCGAGATGCGCCGAGGAAACGATCGGCCCGAGCGAAGCTTCCGCTTTGCCCGATCCGTTGGCCGCTAAACGCACTGGCCTTGGCATGCCGTCTTCCCCACTAGAAAATGCCAATAATCGAAGCCTACGCCCCAGAAATAATTTGTCAATAAATCGTCGGCGTTTTATTTATATGCAACGGGAGAGCGGGCATGGCAAAAAAATCCGCAACTAAAGCGTGGGACTTCTGGATCGACCGGGGCGGCACGTTCACCGACGTGGTGGCGCGTCCGCCTTCGGGAAAATTGATCGCGCAGAAACTGCTCTCGGAATCGCCCGCTTATGCCGATGCCGCAGTGCAAGGCATTCGCGAATGTCTCGGCCTGAAAGTGGGCGCTGCAATCCCAGCGGGCGTGATCGGCGCCGTCAAAATGGGCACGACGGTTGCGACAAATGCGCTTCTCGAGCGCAAGGGCGACCGCACGCTTCTTCTGATCACCAAAGGTTTTCGTGACGCGCTCAAGATCGGCTATCAGGCGCGGCCCAAAATATTTGCCAAGGAAATCATCAAGCCGGAAATGCTCTATGAGCGCGTTTCGGAAATTTCCGAGCGTGTGCTCGCTGACGGCATAATCGAGCAGAAGCCGGACGAGCTGGAAATCCGCGCCGCATTAGAAGCCGCAAAGCGCGACAATATCGCCGCGGTCGCGATCGTCTTCATGCATGCCTATCGTTATCCGGCGCACGAGCAGATGGCCGCGAAGATCGCCCGCGAGATGGGCTTCGCGCAGGTTTCGGTGAGCCACGAAGTCTCGCCGCTGATCAAGCTCGTCGGCCGTGGCGACACAACAATAGTCGATGCTTATCTCTCGCCGATTCTCGCGCGCTACGTCGCGCGCGTCGGCAAAGAGCTGAATGCGAAACATTCCGGCGCGCGGCTCATGTTCATGATGTCGTCGGGCGGCTTGACGGCCGCCGAACTCTTTCAAGGCAAAGACGCGATCCTCTCTGGTCCCGCCGGCGGCGTCGTCGGCATGGCGCAAACGGGCGATTCCGCGGGCTTCAAGCGGCTGATCGGCTTCGACATGGGCGGCACCTCAACCGACGTCTCCCATTTCGACGGCGAATATGAGCGCGCGTTCGAAACCGAGGTCGCGGGTGTCCGCATGCGAGCGCCGATGATGCAGATCCATACCGTCGCAGCAGGCGGCGGTTCGATCCTGCATTTCGATGGCTCGCGCTTTCGCGTCGGGCCGGATTCAGCCGGCGCCGATCCTGGCCCCGCGTGCTACCGCCGTAACGGGCCGCTTGCCGTCACCGACGCAAACGTCATGGCCGGGAAACTCATTCCGGATTTTTTCCCGAAGATCTTCGGCAAGACCAACGATCAGCCGATCGACGCCGATGCGGTGCGCACGGCATTCGCGAAACTCGCAAAGGAAGTCGGCGGCGGGAAAACGCCGGAAGAAATCGCCGATGGCTTTATTACGATTGCCGTCGAGAACATGGCTAACGCCATTAAAAAGATTTCGGTCGCGCGCGGCTATGATGTGACGCGCTATGCGCTGAATTGTTTCGGCGGCGCCGGCGGCCAGCATGCATGTCTCGTTGCCGACGCGCTCGGCATGAAGAGCGTGCTCATTCATCCGCTTTCCGGGCTGCTATCGGCTTATGGCATGGGACTCGCGGATATTCGCGCCACCCGCACCAAGGCGTTGGAAGAAACGCTGGGTGCAAAATCGCTCGCGGCCGTGAACAGAATTGGAAAGTCGCTCGGCGCCGAAGTGAAGCGTGAAGTGCAATCCCAGGGCGTTCCGCCTGCGAGCATCAAGGTCGTGGTGCGCGCGCATCTGCGTTATGCCGGCACCGATACGCCGCTTGAAGTGCTCGCGAACTCGATCAAGAAAATGCAGCGCGACTTCGAAGCCGCGCACAAGGCGCGCTTCGGCTTCATGGACCGCGACAAGGAAATCGTGGTCGAGGCAGTATCCGTCGAAGCGATCGGCGGCGGCGCGAAATTCTCCGAACGCGCGGCAAAAGGATCGAAGTCCCGCCTGCCCGCGCCTAAGCGCAAGACCAAGTTTTATTCGCGCGGAAAATTTCATACTGCTTCGGTCTATACGCGCGATCAGTTGAAGCCCGGCCATGTCATCAAGGGCCCGGCGCTCGTGATCGAGCCGAACCAGACTGTCGTCGTCGAAGACGGCTGGCAGGCAAAGCTCTCGCCGAAAGATCACCTGGTGCTGACGCGCATCAAGGTGCTCGCGCGCAAGCACGCAATCGGTACCAACGCCGATCCGGTGCTCTTGGAGGTCTTCAACAACCTCTTCATGTCGATCGCCGAGCAGATGGGGGTCACGCTCCAGAACACGGCTTATTCGGTGAACATCAAGGAGCGGCTCGATTTCTCCTGCGCGGTATTCGATGCGGATGGCACGCTGGTTGCGAACGCGCCGCACATGCCCGTGCATCTCGGTTCGATGGACCGCTCGGTCGAAACCGTGCTTCGCGAAAATAAAGGCAAGCTCAAACCGGGCGATGTCTATGCGCTGAACGCGCCCTATAACGGCGGCACGCATTTGCCCGACATTACCGTCTGCACGCCGGTTTTCGACGACAAGGGCAAACGGATTTTGTTCTGGGTTGCGTCCCGCGGCCATCACGCCGATGTCGGCGGCGTTGCACCCGGCTCGATGTCGCCGCTTGCAACCCATATCGAAGAAGAAGGCGTCTATATCGACAATTTTAAATTGGTCGATCGCGGGCGTTTCCGCGAGAAGGAATTATACGCAATCCTCGAAGGCGCAAAATATCCTGCGCGCAACCCGCTGCAGAACGTGAACGACCTGAAAGCGCAGATCGCTGCCAACGAAAAGGGTGTGCGCGAGCTACGCAAGATGATCGCACTCTTCGGCATGCCAGTCGTCAAAGCCTATATGGGGCACGTGCAGGATAACGCGGCCGAATCCGTGCGGCGCGTGCTTGACCGACTGCATGATTCCGAATTTTCATACGAGATGGATCAAGGCACGGTCATCAAGGTCAAAATCACGGTCGATAAGAAAAAACGCGAAGCGACCGTCGATTTCACTGGCACCAGCCCACAGCAGAACACCAACTTTAACGCGCCGGCTCCGGTAACGCGCGCGGCGGTGCTTTACGTGTTTCGCGTGATGGTCGACGACGAAATTCCGATGAACGCCGGATGTCTCAGGCCGATCAAGATCGTCGTTCCGGAAAAATCAATGCTGTCCCCGCAATATCCGGCCGCCGTCGTCGCCGGTAACGTCGAAACGTCACAAGCCGTCACGAATTGTCTGTTCGGCGCGCTCGGCGCGCTCTCCTGCGCGCAGGGCACGATGAACAATCTCACTTACGGCAACGACGCTTATCAATATTACGAGACGATCTGCTCTGGCTCGCCCGCGGGCCCCGGCTTCAACGGCACCGACGCCGTGCATACACACATGACCAACACGCGGCTCACCGATCCGGAAGTGCTCGAATTCCGTTTCCCGGTCGTGCTGGAAGATTTCCATATCCGGAAAGACTCCGGCGGACGCGGCAAATGGAAAGCGGGCGACGGCATTTATCGCCGCGTGCGCTTCCGCGAAAAAATGGATTGCGCGATTTTATCGGGACACCGGCGTGTGCCGCCGTTCGGACTGGCGGGCGGCGAGCCCGGCCGCGTCGGTGAGAATTTCGTTCGCCGCAAAAACGGCAAAGAAGAAAAGCTGGATGGTTGCGATCAGACGGTGTTAGACGTCGGCGAAGCGGTGATCATTGTGACGCCGACGGCCGGAGGCTATGGTTCGCCGCGCTAGGGAGCGAATCCTTTGTCTGTTTCTTTCCGCGAAACGGTCGTTTTGCACGAGCAAATCGAAGCTGACGCCTATCGCGGTCTGATCGACGCCGCATCGGGCGAAATCCGCGATAAGCTTGGGCTCGAACATCACTCCATCCAAGATGGCACCTTGTTCGTTTGCCGCGCGGTCGATCACATCATGTTCGATCGTGTCATCGGCCTCGGCGTCAGCCGTGATGTGTTCGCGGAAGCCCTCGATCGCGCGATCGCGATTTTCGACACGAACGCGATCAAGAACTGGGTGATACAGCTCGCGCCGGGCGCTGACGCGCTGGCAAAGCTTTGCGACGAGCGCGGCTTCGTGCGCCATCCGCGGACTTGGGCGATATTTTCTCGCGACCCCGTACTACCTGCGGAAAAAATCGAGACCGAGGTCACGGTTCGTGAAATCGGCTCCGCCGAGCGCGACGCCTTCGCCAACGTAGTCGCGAAATCTTATGGCATGCCTCCAGCTGTTGCGCTTTGGGCGGCGGCTGCAATGGGCCGGAATAAATGGCGTTACTTCGGCGGCTTTGCCGGTGACGAATTGATTGCCTGCGGCGTGCTCTATCTCGACAAAGGCGCCGGCTGGTTCGGCTTCGGCGCGACGCTGGAGAGCCATCGCGGGAAGAAGGCGCAACAGGCCGTGCTTGCCGCCCGCATCGAAGCGGCACGCCGCGAAGGCGCAAAGATCCTTTTCACCGAAACCGGGATTCCGCACGAAGGCGAAGCGGGGCCATCGTTCAAGAATATTCAACGCGCGGGATTTCGCATCGCCTATGAACGCCCCAATCTGAAGTGCGCTTAATCTTCGCCCGGCACGGCCTTCGGCAAATTCTTCTTCGGCTCCGTTTCCTTATCGTATTTCCGGTTCTTGATTGAGCCGATCACGGTCTGATCCGCATTCGCTTTCGACGCGTTGCGGCGGAACGGGGCGATTGGGATTATAGGGCGCGGGCTGTGGGCCCTGCTGCCATTGCATCCGCGGTTGCGGTTGTGGCTGCTGATATTGCTGATTGCCCGGCGCCGCATAATTGCCCGGGTTCTGCGGATTGATCGCAAGCGGCTGGTTCACATTACGCCGACCGGCGGCGGCTATGGTCGCGCTTAACTTTGCGCAGCAAGCACGTGTGCGGAAATCAGTCCGGCTATTTCCTGCGGATGTGTTCCGATCAAGAGATGGCTCGCACCGGATATTTTCTCGCGTCTTGCAACGGGCAACGTTGCAAGCAGAAGATCGGCGATCTTGTGGAGCGATGGATGCGAGCGGTCGCCATGGATAAGCAGCACGGGAATGTCGATCCTCGCGTAATCCGATAGCGGATGGCGAAAAGCGAACATGGCCGGCCAATCGAGAATATTCGCGGGCGTCGTCTGCACTGCGTATTCGCGCATTTTCGGAGGCAACGACGCGAACGTGCCCTCGCCGGTCCAGAAATCGATCACGCGGCGCGCCGCCTCCGGCTCGCCGTCGCGATAGGCCTGCGCGTAGTTGTCGCTCATGTTCTTCGCAGCGTTATAGAGCGCAAGCTCTCCGCTTTGCCGAAGCGGGTCGCACATATTGACTTCCACCAGCGTGAGGCTCGCAAGCGGCACGCGCTTGCGAAGTGCTACCGCGGTGGCGACCACGCCGCCGTAGGAATGGCCGACCAAGTGTACGGCAGCGCCCGTGCGATCTACCACCGCTTCCGCCAGCTCGGCGGCGAGATCAGCCGATGTATTTTCGGACGTTCGTACTTCCTCGGTGCCGCCGCAGCCGGGCATGCTGGTCGCAACGACGCGAAATCGGTCCTTGAGCTGATCCGAGATCGGCCGCCATGCCGCGGTCGAACTGAACGAGCCGGGCACGAACACAATGCAAGGGCCCGATCCGGACTCGACGTAGTCGACCGCGCGGCCATTCATCTGAAATGTCATGGCGAAACGCTAGCGAGAGGCCGCGCCCGCGGTCAAGCGAACTTGGTTCAATCTTCGCCCGGTACTGCCTTCGGCAAATTCTTCTTCGGCTCCGGCGTTTCCTTATAGTATTTCCGGTTCTTGATTGAGCCGGTCACGGTCTGATCCGCATTCGCTTTCGCCCCGACGCGTTGCGGCGGAACGGGGCGATTGGGATTATAGGGCGCGGGCTGTGGGCCCTGCTGCCATTGCATCTGTGGTTGCGGTTGTGGCTGCGGATATTGCTGATTACCCGGCGGCGGATAATTGCCCGGGTTCTGCGGATTGATCACCATCGGCTGATTCACCGTACGCTGCTGCGACGGCGGCGGCGGATAAGCCTGATCCGGCGTGATCGGTTGATTTTTCTGTCTAGCTACCGGGAAGCGCTGTGGCTGCAACTGCGGCTCATCATGATCGTCTTCGTAATCGCTTTGCTGTTGCGTCTGCACGCGCGCAACGGGGAAACGCTGTTGCTGCGGCTGCTGGCGCTGCGCGACCGGAACATTATCGTAATGCTGACGTGGCGTTCCCGGCGGCGGCGACGCCAGCGGCTCCGGCGTCGGGCGGCAGACAACGCTGGTTCGCTGCGCGAGATCGAAATGAAAGTGATCGTGATGGGCCGCATTGTAGCCGGGGCCGAGGACGGTCGTGAAAACTTCACAGCCGCCAGCATGAACCTGCCGCAGGAAGCCGCGTTCATCCGGCGCGCCACGCCAACCATGTTTCACGGTAATCGCGCGGCCGCCTTGAAGCGTAAAACCTGCAACATCGAGCGCATTGCCGTAGCCGTGCTCGGACATCGAGCCGGTACCGCCGATGCGGCGGCAAGAGAATGACGAAAGCTGTTTGACTTGGACGATCTGCTCGCCGAACCAGGCCATCGCCGCGGGCTGGGCGATTTCCGTGAGCCAGCGATTGAACGCTGCCGTCATCGGACATCCCAAAGTTGCCTGCGGCTGCATCGCGACGAAGCCGTTTGCGGCCGCCTGGATCTTGAACGGGTGGTTCATGCCGCAGGAGCCAGGTCCGCTGATTTCCGCGACCGGCTCGGCATAAGCGCTCGTGAGTACGAGACGCTGGGCCACGCATTGCTCTTCTGCAGCCGCACGCCAAGGCGCGCGCTCTTCGCTATCGAAGGCGCGGCAGCCAAACAGCCCCAAAGCGACGAGCGGGGCGACGATGTACAAACGTCCGCGCGCCATGGCGCGGAAAATGCCGTCCCGCCGGTTTAGAGAGCGTTAAAGAGGCATGCGCGGGAATCTGTTGCCTGGCGTTAACAGGCGCGGCAAAAAGACGGCGAATGTCGCTCGCTTCCCGCCTGCGCGGCCCGCATCGCGCAATCCCCATCTTCGGCATCACGATGATCCTTTCGTGGGGGACGCTATTTTATGCGGCGGCTCTCCTCCTGCCACTCCTTGCCAAGGAACGCGGCTGGTCGATCGCCCTAGTCATGAGCGGCATTTCGGTTGGCTTGCTCGCAGGCGGCTTTGCGTCGCCGAAGATCGGCAAAGCCATCGACCGCCATGGCGGCCATTACGTGATGGCGGGCGGTTCGCTTCTGGGCGCCGCCGGTCTCGCCGCCATGCCATTCGTGACTCATCCGGCCGCCTATTACGCTGTCTGGGTGGTGCTTGGCGTATCGATGGCGTCGAACCTCTACGACCCGGCATTCGCAACGCTCACCCGCATATTCGGCGCAGACGCACGGCGGCAGATCACGATGCTGACGCTGATCGGCGGCTTCGCCTCCACGGTCGGCTGGCCATCGACACATTTCCTGCTGTCAGTCACCGACTGGAAGGGCACCTATTTCGTCTATGCCGCGCTGATGGCGCTCATAGCAGCACCGCTACATGCCTTTGCGATCCCGCGGAGCAAGGCAAAGCCGGCGCCACAAGCGGACGGGGCGAAAGTGCCGGCCCTGTTGCCGCCGACAGGCATTGCCTTTGTGCTGGTGGCAGCGGCGTTTTCGACCTTCATGTTCGCGCAATCCGGCCTGCTCACGCACATGCTCCTCATCTACGAGCGCATGGGCGTCGATCGCGGTGTCGCGGTTGCGATCGGCGCCTTGTTCGGTCCGGCGCAGGTTGCAGCACGGATCTGCGAACTTGCGGTCGCGCGCCATACGCACCCGCTTTACGTCGCGCGCTTCGCCACCGTGATGTTAATCCTGGCGTTTGCGCTCTTCGCGGCGTTTGGCATCAGCACAGTCACCGCAACCGTGTTTGTGCTCTTGTTCGGTGCTGCGAACGGGCTGAATACGATCGCGCGCGGGACGCTGCCGCTCACACTCTTCGGGCCCAAGGGCTACGGCCATCTGGTCGGCCGGATCGCGGCACCAGGCCTTGCGGTCCAGGCGATCGCGCCGATCGCGATGGCACTCGTGATCGAACGCGTGTCCGATCCTGCCGCGTTGACGTTGGCTGCCTCCTTCATCGTGTTTTCTTTGTGCTGTTTCCTGGCCATTCGCCGGCCCCGATAATTAAGCCTTCCTCAACCATGATCCGAAGGATCGTTCGCGGAAACGCGCGCGCAGCGCTCCCGCCCGCGCAAATTTACCAATCGGTTGGGATGACAAATTACTAACGGAGGTAGTTTCGCCGCGTTCCTTCGGCGCTTTGTAACGAGTACGTCGATGCGTAAAATTCTTGCAGCCGTTGGCATCGCCACGGCTATTGCCGCTCCGGCTTTCGCGGAAGATTTCACGGTGCCGAGCCTCGATCCGATCGTGGTCGCGCAAATTCAGCAGGGGCCGAGCGTCATCCGCGCGCCCCGCTACGTCACCAACCCGAATGCCGGAGACGAGCGACAGCCGCGCGGTAAACAGGCGCTCAACCAGCGTCGCCAGCAATTCGACGCTGAAATTGAAGAGCAGCCGCAGCAGCCGCAACCGCAGGCTCGTTATCAGCAGCAGCAACAGCGTCCGCAATATTACGCGCCGCAGGAACAGCGCTCCAACCTCGGCGGCGGCTTCATCGAATTTCTCGTCACCGGCGGTCGCAACACGCCGTCGCAGCAATTTGAAGAGCAGCCGCGACAGCCGCGCGGCTATTACAACGCGCCGCAGAACGAAGTTCAGATGCCGCCGCATTACCAGCGGCAGCAGCCACAGCAGCGCCCCTTGAATGTCGCGCGCACCGATCCGCAGGAACAGCCGGCACCGCGCCCGATGTTCGATCCGCGCTATGAGCGGACCGACGTTGAGTACAAGAGCGAGCATCCGGTCGGCAGCATCGTGATCGATACCCGCACGCGCTATCTCTATCTCATTCAGCCGAATGACCGCGCCGTCCGCTATGGCGTCGGCGTTGGCCGCCCCGGTTTTGAATGGAAGGGCGTGAAGACCGTGAGCGCCATGAAGGAATGGCCGGATTGGCGTCCGCCTTCGGAAATGCGCCTGCGCCAGCCTTGGCTGCCGGAACACATGGCAGGCGGTCCGAACAATCCGCTTGGAGCGCGCGCGTTATATCTCGGCTCATCGCTCTATCGCATTCACGGCTCGAACGAGCCGCATACGATCGGCAGCGCTGTTTCGTCCGGCTGCTTCCGGATGCGAAACCAGGACGTGATCGATCTCTATAATCGCGTCAAAGTCGGCACGCGAGTTATCGTGCTCTAAGTTTCTACGCTCCAGGCAAAAGAAAAAGGGCCGCTCTAAAAGCGGCCCTTTTTATTTTGGCTTGTTACGTCAAGCGACTTCGCAGGAATTCGCGTTCGTCGGCCGCGGGCTGGTAATCAACTTGTACGCAGGCAGCGTGAGGAACTCGGCGAAATCGTGTGCGAGCGACATATCGCGGAAGAGGCCGATCGCTTCCACGAAGCGGCCCTGGTCATAGACCGCGGGAGAGATTGCTTCACGCACACGCGCCATCTCATCGCGGAGCACGTTGTCGAAAAGCTCCTGCGTCACCTCGCGGCCATCCGCGAGCTTGGCGCGATGATAAAGCCACTGCCAGACCTGCGCACGGCTGATTTCGGCAGTCGCCGCATCTTCCATCAGGTTGTAGAGCGGTACCGCGCCACGGCCGCGCAGCCAGGCTTCGATATATTGAATGCCGACGCGAATGTTCTGGCGGAGCCCTTCTTCGGTGCGTTCGCCCGAATGCATTTCCAGCATCTGGTCGCGCGTGACCTGCACGTCGCGGCGTAATTTATCGAGCTGGTTCGGCGTCCGCATCATACGGTTGAAAACTTCGGACGCGATCGGAACCAGGTCGGGATGCGCAACCCAGGTGCCGTCGTGACCGTCACCGGCCTCGCGCTCTTTGTCCTGCCGCACTTTGGTGAAGGCGGCTTCGTTCTTCACGGCGTCGCCACGCACAGGAATTTGTGCGGCCATGCCGCCCATCGCGAACGCGCCGCGGCGGTGACAGGTGCGGATCAGCAAGAGCGAATAAGCGCGGAGGAATGCGCGATCCATGGTCATCACGCCGCGATCGGGCGTGAGGAAGCGTTTGTTCTTTCCGAGCCGTTTAATGAACGAGAAAATGTAATCCCAGCGACCGCAGTTCAGACCCGCGATGTGGTCGCGGAGTTCGTAGAGGATTTCATCCATCTCAAACGCGGCAGGCAGCGTCTCGATCAGCACGGTCGCCTTGATCGTGCCCTTCGGAATTTTCAGCTTGCGCTGCGCGAAGATGAAAACATCGTTCCAGAGTTTTGCTTCCTGGTGGCTTTCGATCTTGGGCAGATAAAAATAGGGGCCGGAACCCGCCGCACGCGACTGCTGCGCGCAATGGAAAAAGTAGAGGCCGAAGTCGAAGAGCGAACCTGAGACCGGCTTGCCGCCGACCGTCACATGATCTTCCATCAAGTGCCAGCCGCGCGGACGCACGACGAGTGTCGCAAGCTTCGAGCGAAGTTTGTATTCTTTCTTCGTCACCGGATCGGTGAAATCGATCTTGCCGTCCCAGCGATCCTTCAGATTGATCTGGCCTTCGATCAGATTGTCCCAGGATGGCGAGCAGGCGTCTTCGAAATCCGCCATGAAGACTTCCGCGCCTGAATTGAGCGCGTTCACCACCATCTTGCGATCGACCGGGCCGGTGATCTCAACGCGGCGGTCGATTAGATCCTTGGGAAGTTTGCCGATCTTCCAGTCGCTTTCACGGATCTTGCGGGTCTCGGCGAGAAAGTCCGGAAGCTCGCCCTTGTCGAAGCGCGACTGGCGCACGGTGCGGCGCTCGATCAGATCGGCGCGCTTCTTCTCGAATTTCTTGTGCAACTCGGTGATGAACGCGAGCGCTTCCTTGGTCAGGATCTCGTCGAACCGCGGGCCCCGCACGGCGTGAATGCCGGCACCGCCGATTCGGTAGGCGGCACCCTTGGTGACCTTAGGAACGGCTTTCGGCTTGCTCTTGCCTAAGAGCTTGCCGCGGCTCTTCGCCTTGGCAGGCGCCGCTTTCTTCTTCGTTTTCTTAGCCACAGCGCGGGCGGGTTTGGCCTTGCCCTTACGCTTTGACTTCTTGGCGGGGGCCATCGGCCTTCTCCCTTGGATTAGAAGTGGCGGGGTTATGCCACAAAGTCTCCGGAGGATTCCAGCCATCAAGCGCCGCAGGTTTCGGGCCTCCGGTGGCCCAATCCAAGAGTTCGATCGTGTGCAAAACCGGCCATTCGAGGCCGGAGCCGATTTGCACCATGCAGCCGACATTGCCGGTCGCGATCAACCCGGCACCGGTCGAGCGGATATTGGTGACCTTCCGGTCGCGAAGCCGCGCCGCGATCTCGGGCTGAAGCATATTATAGGTCCCGGCCGACCCGCAGCAGAGGTGGCCTTCCGGAACATCCCGCACATCGAAGCCGGCGTTGCTCAGGAGCTTCTTCGGCATTCCCGTAATTTTCTGGCCATGCTGCATCGAGCACGCGGAATGATAGGCGACCGGCAGCTTGATCGGCTGCGCGGAGGTTATTTCAAGCGTCGCGACGTATTCGGTGATGTCGCGCCCGAGCGCCGACACCCTCGCCGCCTTCTCGGCATAGGCCGGATCGGTGCGCAGCATGTAGCCATAGTCCTTCACGGTCGTGCCACAACCGGATGCCGTGATCAGGATCGCATCTAAGCCCGCATTCTCGATTTCGCGCGTCCAGACATCGACGTTGTTCCGGACGAAATCGAGCGCCTCGCGTTCGCGCCCCATATGATGCGAGAGCGAGCCACAGCAACCCTCGCCCGCCGGCAAGACGACTTCGACGCCGTGGCGATTGAGGAGCCGGATTGTTGCTTCCCGGATTTCCGGTTTTACGACCTGATCGACGCAGCCCGACATCAGCGCAACACGGCCGCGTCTTGGTGCCACGCCAAAATAAATCCGTTGGCTGCCGATATTCGAGCGCGGGAAAGCGCGGGGCGCGAGCTTCAGCATCGCCGAAATGCGCGTCATGCCGAGGGCACTCGCAATCGGCGCAGTCCAGCGTGTGAGATGCGCAAGCCGCATCGCGGCGCGAAAACGCGCCGGGAACGGCATGATCTGACGCAACATCCACCGCACCAACTTGTCGCCCAGCGGCCGGCGGTAGGTCTTCTCGATATGATGCCGCGCGTGATCGACAAGATGCATGTAATGCACGCCCGAGGGACACGTGGTCATGCAGGCAAGACAGGAGAGACAGCGATCGATGTGCTTCACATCATCGGGCTTCGCCGGGCGATCCTGCTCGAGCATTTCCTTGATGAGATAGATGCGGCCGCGCGGGCTATCCGCCTCGTCACCAAGCAGGACATAGGTCGGGCACGTCGCGGTACAAAAGCCGCAGTGAACACAGGCCCGCAGAATCTTGTCGGCTTCCGAAATATTCGGATCGACGAGCTGCGCAGGAGAAAAGTGCGTCTGCATAGCCGTTAGGTGTCACGGAGCTTCATCGAAGGCAATGGGCGCAAGGTCTCAGGATGCGCTTTTTTCGGTTTCCGCCGGCTTCTTCCGAAGCAGACGGCGGAAGAAATAGAATCCGCGGCGGGCTGCGGTATCGATATCGATATCTTTCGCGATCTTGGCGCCGCCCTTTTCCAATTCGAGCACAAGTTTGCGCTCGTGGAATTCCTCAAGCTCGGGGCGATGGCCCACGCTAATGATGGTCATTTTCGGGAGCTGCTCATGAATGAGGTTCATGAGCTTTTCCTGGCTCAGGGTGTCGAGCGCCGAGGTTGCCTCGTCCAGCACGACGATATCGGGTTTGTGTATCAAGAGCCGCGCGAAAGCGAGCCGCTGCTTCTCTCCGCCGGACAGCGTTTGATCCCATGGCTCGTCTTGTTCGAGCCGGTCGATGTGCTGATCGAGATCGACATCTTTAAGCGCCTTGATCACGGCTTCCGTGTCGACCTCTTTCTCATCCATCGGATAAGAAGCCGAGCGCAGTAGTGAGCCGACCGGTACATAAGGCCGCTGCGGCAGGAACATTATTTTCGCGTTTTTCGCGATCTCGATTTCGCCACCGCCCCACGGCCATAGACCTGCGATCGCACGGATGAGCGTGCTTTTGCCGGAGCCGGACTCACCGACAATTAAAACGCGTTCGCCCGGCGCGATCGTCGCTTCGGCGTCTTTGACGACGCCGGTGCCGTCGTCGAGCGCGACCGAAACCATGCAAAGACGAAGTGCCACACCTTCATCGGCTTCGCCCATATGAATGCGGTTTGCTTTGTCGTCGGTCTCTGCTTTCTCGAGACCGTCGAGCGCCACCATGAGTGAAGACGCGCGGCGCGCGCTCGCAGTCCAGTCCGCCAGACGCGGGTAATTGTCGACGATCCAGTTGAAGGCGGTTTGTACCGTGACAAAGGCAGACGCCGCCTGGATTACCTGCCCCAGTGTCATGGTCCCTGCGAGATATTTCGGCGCGGACAGGATCACCGGAATAACGGGTGCCACGAGAAAGCTCGACTGCGCGACAATCGTGGTTCGCATATATTGCCGGCGAATTTCGCGCCAACGGTTGAGCACGTCTGTCAGAATACCGGTGAGGCCTTCTTTTTCTTCGCGCTCACCGTCGATCAACGCGATACTCTCACCGTTTTCGCGAAGCCGCGTCAGCGCATAACGCATTTCGGCTTCTGACTGCGCCTTGGCTTCACTCGCCGCGACGTAGCTACGGCCAATGAAGACCATGACGCCGCTCGCCATCGCGGCATAGAGCACGGAGGCAATCACCAGAAAGCCCGGGATCGTTATTTGGGTGCCCCCCCAGTCGAAGGTGAGATCGCCGCCCACGAACCAGAGCACGCTGACGAACGTCGCCGCCGACAAAAATGCCGAGACCACGCCGACGGTGAAATCGACCGGCGCCTCGGTCGCGATCCGGACGTCTTCCGCAATCCGGTATTCCGGATTTTTATGATCACCTTCCATCAGGTTGAGATGGAAATAGCGGCCGTTCGCAAGCCAGCGATCCACTAAATGATTGGTCAGCCACCTGCGCCAGCGAATCTGGGTCGACATGCGCGCATAAACGACGGTGACTGCAAGGATAATGGACCCAATCGCGAGCGGGACGAAAAGCACCGCCTGCCAGGCAACGACGCCGGCATTCTTCT
Organism: uncultured Alphaproteobacteria bacterium; assembly: GCA_963730025.1. Taxonomy (GTDB): domain Bacteria; phylum Pseudomonadota; class Alphaproteobacteria; order Rhizobiales; family Xanthobacteraceae. Next base: position 2,510,615 of record CAVSPV010000002.1, on the reverse strand, counting down.
GCTCGAGCCCGTCGAAAATTGCGCGGTTCCAGACGTTGATCTGGTACTGAATGAAAACCTGCGCGGCGACGATCGCGAGCAGTCCGGCGACCATCCACCAGGCGGCCTTGTCGCCGTGTTTGCCCCAGAAGCCTTTGGCGGTGATCCAGAAACGGCGCAGCAAATATTTTTTGCGCTTGGCTTCCTCGTCTTTGGTTGCTGCTTCGGTGGACATTTGCCGCTCCCGCCGCAAAACGCGGCGCAACTCACTCTAATCCCGCAATGCTGGCTTCGTTCCGCTAGCTTTCGGCGTAGATTCGTCCCGGATTAAGAATGCCTTTGGGATCGAAACTCTCTTTCAATCGCCGTGACAATGCCGCGCGAACCGGATCAAGCGGCTGAAAGACTTCAGCCGAGGCGCGTGCCGCAGCCGACGCACGGATCAGCGTCGCATGACCGCGTCCGGCCAACGCGGTACGGACTGCGCCGTCCTGCGGCTTTTCGTTTGGCATCTCGACCCACAATAGGCCACCCGCCCAGTCGTAAAAATAAAACGCGCCAACGGCCGCATTAATGCCGGCCGCGATCGCAGGTGCCAGCGTCGGCGTAGTCGAAATACGCCAGACCGGCCGCTGGGTGCGGTCGGCAAAGGGCTTCACATCACGGATGCTTTTCCAGAACGCGCGCGACTTCGCAGCATCAAGCGCGCCGAGGTCGCCGAACGGGCGCAATAATTCTTCCAGTTTCTTTTTGCGATAAGCAACCGACTGCGAAATACCTTCAAGGCGAAGTGCAGTAATCGCTTTACCAGGCGAGTTCAGTTCGTCGACATTGTCGGCGGGCCATTGCGGCAGGTGGCATGCTGCCGAAACCTCGCAGCTCGAACCCATCGCCGCGGACATTGCTTCATTGGCGCGAATGTCAGAGAGCCCAAACAACAACACGGTCGCGCAGTCTTCCGCGCGGGGCAGAACTTTCAAGGTGACGTCGGTCATCGCGGCAAGCGTGCCCCAAGAGCCCGCAAGTAACCGCGGGAGATCGTAACCGGTGACGTTCTTCACGACGCGGCCGCCGGCCTTGAAGATTTCGCCGCGGCCGGAAACGGCCGAAACGCCCAGCATGAAGTCGCGCGCCGCACCCGCTTTAATTCTGCGCGGCCCCGAGAGGCCGGCCGCAATCGCGCCACCGATTGTGCCCTCGCCCGCTATCTTGTTCAGAAGCGGGCCGTAATCCATCGGCTCGAAGGCCAGTTCCTGCTTCGCAGCTTCGAGCGCTTGCTCGATTTCAGTAATCGGTGTGGCCGCGCGCGCCGACAGCACCAGTTCTTCCGGCTCATACAAAGTAATGCCGGAGAGTGCTGAGAGATCGAGCGTGGCATCGGTCTGCGCTGCGCGACCCATCTCGCGCTTCGAACCGTTGCCAATAATTTCAAGCCGCTTCTCGCCGGCGAGCGCCCAGCCAAGTGCTTCGGCGACGTCGTTCGCGTCGCCTGGTTTGATGGGATCTTGCATCAGAAGCGCGGCAGGTCTGGGAAGGCGGTCTTGCCGGCATGCACATGCATGCGGCCCATTTCGGCGCAACGGTGCAGCTCGGGAAATACTTTGCCGGGATTGAGCAGCCCTTTGTCATCGAAAGCGCATTTGACGCGGAGCTGCTGATCGAGATCGACCTTGTTGAACATGACCGGCATCAGATCGCGTTTCTCGACGCCGACACCATGCTCGCCGGTCAAGACGCCGCCCACTTCGACACAGAGACGAAGAATGTCGTTGCCGAAATTTTCGGCGCGCTCTAATTCGCCTTCCTTGTTCGCATCATAAAGAATGAGCGGATGAAGGTTGCCGTCGCCGGCATGGAAGACGTTCGCGACTTGCAATCCATATTTTTCCGAAAACTCGCGCATCTTCGCGAGCACCAAAGGCAGCTTCGCGCGCGGGATGGTGCCGTCCATGCAGTAATAGTCGGGCGAGATACGGCCGACGGCGGGAAAGGCTGCCTTGCGGCCGGCCCAGAATTTCATCCGTTCTTCTTCGTTGTTCGAGACGCGGAGCGTAACGGAGCCGCAATCTTTTGCGATCGTCGAGACGCGTTCGATCAAATGATCGACCTCGGCTTCTGGTCCGTCGAGCTCGACGATGAGTAACGCTTCGACATCGAGCGGATAGCCGGCGTTGACGAAGGCTTCGGAGGCATGGATCGCAGGCTTGTCCATCATTTCCATGCCGCCCGGGATTATGCCCGCGCCGATGATCTTCGCGACACAGTCGCCGGCCGCCTCGGAAGTCGGAAAGCCGACGAGGAGCGCCCGCGCGGTTTCCGGTTTCTTCAAAATGCGCACCGTCACTTCCGTAACGACGCCGAGGAGACCCTCGGAGCCGATAATCACACTGAGGAAGTCGTAACCTTCGGCGTCGAGATGCTTGCCGCCGAAGCGGATAACTTCGCCGGTGATCAGCACCATTTCGACGCCGAGCACATTGTTCGTGGTCAGGCCGTATTTCAGGCAATGCACGCCGCCGGAATTTTCCGCGACATTGCCGCCGATCGTGCAGGCAATCTGCGACGACGGATCGGGCGCGTAATAGAATCCCCTGCCTTCGACCGCCTTGGTGATACCGAGATTAGTGACGCCAGGCTGGGCCACGACCGCACGGTTCGCGTAATCGATCTCAAGCACTTTATTGAACTTGCCGAGCCCGAGAAGCACGCCATCGGCGAGCGGAAGCGCACCGCCCGAAAGCGAAGTGCCGGCACCGCGAGGCACAACCTTGACGCCTTCGTCGTAACAATAGCGCAGGATCTTCGAGACCTGCGCAGTCGTTTCCGGAAGCACCACTACCATCGGCAACTGGCGATAGGCGGTAAGTCCATCGGACTCGTATGGCCGCATCGCTATGTCGTTCGCGATCACGCCCTCGCCCGGCACGATTTCGCGAAGCGCTGCCACGATTTTCTCGCGGCGTTCCAGCACCGTTCGGTCCGGGGCGGGCATTGCAACCATAAAAGAGCTTCCTGATCGGGGCGCAGCCGGAAGGCGCGCCGTCTCCTCTTTATATCAGAACCCTTCGCAGGCCGGAAAAGCCCAAGCCATAAAGCTAATGCCGGCCACGGTGTCCCGGGCCGGCATCTGACAAAAGCTTATCGAAGTGGGCCGGAGCCCCTGCTGCTCAGTTCGAACCGAACGGCGACCAGGGCTTCGGTGCCGGCTGCGGGGTGACCGGAGCCGGATCGGACGCCGGGAATGACTGCGCGAGCGCCTTGTCGAGTTTCTTGTCGGCCTTCTTCTTCGGCGCCGACTTCTTCTTCGCCTTTTTGGCTTTCTTCGCCGACTTCTTCTTTACAGCGCGCTTCGTCTTCTTGGCTGCGCGCTTCACTTTCGACTTCTTAGTCTTTTTCTTCTTCGCCTTCTTCTTCGCTTTACGTTTCTTTTTCGCCATGACTGACCTCTAACTACCGCTAATAAGCGGCCCTTGAGGGCCGCAGGGAAAATTTATGTACTGCGTACCACCAGCACATGCAGGCTACGCGGCCCGTGAGCGCCGAGCAAATGCGTCTGCTCGATGTCGCCCGACCGGGACGGCCCGGTAATCCAGTTCACGACGCGAGGCATCGATTTGCTCCCGAAGCGCTCGCGAACTTTGTCCCAGACACTCTCGTAATCGCCTGCAATGTCTTTTTCGTCAACCACAACAAGATGGTGGTCGGGGAGGAAGTTCAACGTCGTCGGATTGTCGGCACCCGACAGCATGACAAGCGTGCCCGACTCCGCGATGCCGGCAAAGGAATAGGAGACGGAAGCAAGCTGTGCACCGTCCGACGGACCTTTGGTCACCTCCAAAGTACGTTCGTTTGCCCAAGGAATGAGCGATAAGCGCTCATCTTCGCCGCAACGGATCGCTTGCGGGAGATTTTTCGACCTTAGATACGCCGTTACGGCAGCCGGAATGTCATTTCTCGACGGAAGCACGATGATGGTCGCTTTCGCGGTTTCAACCATTTGCTTGAAGACTTCCAATCGTTCGGCCGGTGGCTTCTGGCCACGCGCGGGGACGATGCCGCGTGGATGTTTTTCGAGCCGTGCCGAGACGGTCTCGAGGCGCATGCCATCCGCGCCGCTCACGCGGAGCGACTTTTTGATATTCGTGAATACTGCGTCGCGGCTTTTCATTGCTTGATCATCCCTTGGCGGCCCGTTTCCTCCAGAGCGCCTGGAAGGTTTCACCTTCCGGTGCCGGGAAATCGCGATGCCGCGTCCAGCCTCCGGCGAGCGGAAGCGACTTGAAGCGCCCTTTGCCACCGATCACTCGTAGAAACCGCACCGCCAACCCTGTCATCGCGCGATAAAGCGCCGGTCGTTTTGCAAGGAACGCCCACATGCCGAGGCCATAGCGCATCGTCGCCGGCTGAAGATGTTTTTCGAACTCGCGTTCGCGCCAGTGACGCATCAATTTCGGCAATGGAATGCGGACCGGACAGACTTCCTCGCATCGACCGCAGAAGGTCGAGGCATTCGGCAGTTGCCCGCCCTGCTCCACACCGATCAGCGAAGGTGTCAGCACGGCTCCCATCGGCCCCGGATAAACCCAGCCATACGCGTGACCGCCGACCGCATGGAAAACAGGACAATGATTCATGCAGGCGCCGCAACGGATGCAGCGGAGCATTTCCTGGAATTTGCCGCCGAGCATGTTCGAGCGGCCGTTATCCAGGAGCACGACGTGATATTCGTGCGGCCCGTCGGGATCGCCATCGCGCCGAGCGCCGGTCGAAAACGTCGTGTAAACCGAGAGATCAAGGCCCGAGGCGGTGCGTGCGAGCAGCCGCAGAAAAGTCGCCGCGTCTTCCCGCGTCGGCACTACCTTCTCGATGCTGGCAATCACGATATGGGCCTTCGACAGCGTCTGCGTCAGATCGCCATTGCCCTCGTTTGTCACGATGATCGACGAGCCGGTTTCGGCGATCAGGAAATTCGCGCCCGTGATCCCGACATCGGCCGTCAAAAATGTCTCGCGCAGCACTGCACGGGCTTCGGCAAGCAATGAGGTCGGCTCTTCGAGGTTGCGCTCCGGCGGAAGCTCGGTGTGTGCGCGGCGGAAATCGGCTTCGATCTGTTCTTTCGTGACATGCAGCGCGGGCGCGATCAGATGCGACGGCGTTTCACCACGCAACTGAATAATGTATTCGCCAAGGTCGGTCTCGATTGGATTGATTCCGTTTGCTTCAAGATAGGCGTTCAAGCCGGTCTCTTCGGAAATCATCGACTTGCCTTTGGCAACGGTCTTCGCGTCGAGCCGCTTGCAGATCGAGAGAATGATTTCATTCGCTTCGTCGGCGGTTGCTGCCCAATGCACATGACCGCCGGTTGCAATTACGTTCTTCTCGTAGGCTTCGAGATAAAGATCGAGATGCGCGAGGATGTGATCTTTCAGATCACGCGCGGTATCGCGGATCGCATCATATTCGGGAAGGCGCTCGACAGCGCCTTTGCGACGCTCGATAAAGCCTTTCTCAGAGCGCGTGAGCGCCTTTTGCAGAAATGCATCGTCGAGCGCTTTGCGCGCATTCTGGTTGAACTGCGGCGAGGTGACGGGCTGGCTCATCGTTCGGGCTCGCCGATTGCAGGCTCATCGGCCATGCCAGCCAGTATTTCCGCGACATGCCGGACCTTTATCCTACTGCCCTCGCGCGACAGTTTGCCTGCCATATTCATAAGGCAGCCCAGATCGCCCGCGAGCAAAGTCTCGGCGCCGCTTGCCGCAATGTTTGCGCTCTTCTTTTCGACGATCTTGTTCGAGACATCGGGATATTTCACGCAGAACGTGCCGCCGAAACCGCAACAGACGTCGGGGTCTTTCATCTCGACGAGCTTGAGACCCACGACTTGCGCGAGCAGTTTGCGCGGCTGCGCCTTGATGCCGAGTTCGCGCAGCCCCGAGCAGGAGTCGTGATAGGTGATCGCACCATCGAAGCGTGCCTGCGGCACAACTTTCAGAACATCGTTCAGGAAAACCGTCAGCTCGAAGGTCTTAATGGCGAGCGCTCTCGCGCGCGGCGACCATGCCGCGTCCCCCTCGAACAACTCAGGATAGTGCACGATGACTTGCCCGGCGCAGGAGCCGGACGGCAGCACCACATAATCATATGTCTCGAACGCCGCGATCGCCTGCTCGGCAATCGCGCGCGCCGTTTTGCGGTCGCCTGAATTGAACGCGGGCTGCCCGCAACAGGTCTGCTGCGGCACTTCGACGACGCAGCCGGCATCTTCCAACAACTTCGCAGTTGCAAAACCGATGCGCGGACGGATCAGATCGACGAGACAAGTCGCGAACAGGCCAACGCGGATCGGCTTCTTGGCTCCGGCGGGCGGGCTCTCGGACATACTTTAAAGACTTCGATGCTGCCGCTGGCAGGATTTCGGAAAAGTGCTATCTGTCGCTCCCTCAAAGCTTACAGTTTCGGGACCGCATCATGCAAACCATCGCCTGCGTCGAAGACCTCCGCGAAATCTACAAGCGCCGCGTCCCGAAAATGTTTATCGATTATGCAGAGAGCGGCTCCTATTCCGAGCAGACGCTACGCTGGAACCGCGAGGATTTGCAGAAAATCCGGCTCAAGCAAAAGGTGCTGACCGACGTTTCGAAGCGCGACACCAAAACCACGCTTGCCGGCAAGCAGGTTTCGGTGCCGCTGGTGCTGGCGCCGATCGGCCTATGCGGCATGCAGCGTGCCAATGGCGAGATTCTCGCAGCCCGCGCGGCCGACGAAGCGGGCATCCCGTTTACGCTTTCGACCATGTCGGTCTGCTCGATCGAGGACGTCGCAAGCGAAACCAAGAAGCCGTTCTGGTTTCAGCTCTACGTTATGCGAGACCGCGATTTCATCCGCAACCTGATCGCGCGCGCGGCGGCCGCACGCTGCTCAGCACTCGTGCTGACGGTCGATCTGCAAATTCTCGCCCAGCGCCATCGCGACGTGAGAAACGGCCTCTCGGTGCCGCCGAAAATGAAGATTTCCAATATCATCGACATTCTTGGCAAGCCGCGCTGGCTAGCTGGTATTATCGGCACCAAACGCCGCAGCTTCGGCAATCTTGTCGGTCACGTAAAAGTGGCTCGCGATGCCGGCTCGCTCGGCGAATGGACCGCCAACCAGTTCGATCCCGCGCTGAACTGGGAAGACGTGAAGTGGATCAGGAAGCTTTGGAAAGGCAAGCTGATCATCAAGGGCATCATGGATGTGTCCGATGCGAAGCTCGCGCTGAAACATGGCGCTGACGGCATTGTGGTTTCGAACCACGGTGGACGCCAGCTCGACGGCGCGCCGTCCTCGATTTCGGCACTTCCGAAGATCGTGGACGTGGTCGGCGACAAGACTGAAGTGTTGTTCGATGGCGGCATTCGCAGCGGCCAGGATCTGATGCGTGCGCTTGCGCTTGGTGCAAAGGGGGCCATGATCGGGCGCGCCTTTATTTACGGCCTAGGTGCAAACGGCCAGGAAGGTGTCCGCACAGCGATCGAGTGCATTCGCAAAGAGCTCGACATGTCGATGGCGCTGACCGGCGTGAACAAAATCTCGGAAATCGATCAGCGCGTGCTCGCTGATTGACGTTCGAACGCTGAACTGACTTTTCTTTTGGGAAACACGGAACCCGCGGGCTTAAGCGGGCGTTCCGCCTTGAGCACCCAAGGAGAGCGCCATGAAAGTCAGCGAAGTCATGACCAAGGACGTCAAGATCGCGGATCCGAGCCGCACGATCCAGGACGCCGCTAAACTCATGGATAAATCCGATTGCGGCAGCCTTCCGGTCGGCGAAGACGACCGCCTAATCGGCATGATTACCGACCGCGATATCGTGATTCGTGCAGTCGCCGCCGGATTGCCGCCGAGCACGCCGATCCGCGAGGTCATGAGCACCGAGCTGAAATATTGCTTCGAGGACGAAGAACTCGAAGACGTCTCCGACAACATGGCCGACGTTCAGATGCGCCGCCTGCCGGTCCTGAACAAAGAAAAGCGGATCGTCGGCATCGTCTCGATCGGCGACCTCGCCCGCTCCGACGAGGAATGCGCCGGCAATGCGCTCGCCGGCATCGCGCAGCCGGCTAACGGTGCGGCGACGAAGTGACGCGTAAACGCGGCGCAGCTTGAGCGTATCAACGCCGGTTGCCATGCGCGATGCGGTCGCCGTTCATCCGCCACGGCTGTGCGACGAAGCGGCTGTAGCGGGCAAGCGCTCCTAGCGTGAGCGCAGGCAGCGCCAGAAACGCGCGGCCCCATTTCCGGAACTTACGCGCCATGAAGCGCGACCGCAGCCGATGCGCGTGCGAGATAATCGCCTGCAATTCGATCTTACGCGGGTCTGTCTCGCCCACCGGGATCGGCCGGCCCAAATGCCAATAACCTTTATTCATCGCTCGCTCCTGTCCATCTCTGAAAGAGAACGTAGGCTCCCTTTCCCATCTTGAAAAATGAATAATAATGATGGTATCGTTCTCCAGGAGAGAACGATGGAACTGAGCGATCTCAATATCTTCCGGACCGTGGTCGAAAGCGGCGGCATTACCCGGGCGGCGGAAAAGCTCAACCGCGTGCAGTCGAACGTGACCACACGGATTTCGCAGCTCGAGGCGGACCTCGGCGTCAAACTTTTTATCCGCGAAGGCAAAAAGATGCGGCTTTCGCCCGCGGGCACGATCCTGCTCGAGCGCGGCAACCGCTTGCTAGAGCTTGCGCGCGAAGCAAAGGAAGCCGTGCACGAGGAAACGCCGAGCGGGTTGTTGCGGATCGGCACGGGCGAGAGCACGGCGGCAGTCCGCCTGCCCGGCCCGTTAAGCGAATTTCACCGCCGCTATCCGCAAGTGACGCTAGAATTGCAAGACGGCAACCCGCAGGAATTGATCGCGCGGCTCATTCTCGGTGAACTCGATACCGCGCTGATCATCGGCCCGGTTGACGACGAGCGGCTTGAAAAGGTTCATCTCTACGAAGAAGAGCTGATCGTGGTGGCGCCCAAGCGTAGCGGAAAGATCCGGGCGCTTAACGACTTCAAGGGCTCGGCGCTACTCGCTTTCGAACACGGCTGCCCGTACCGCATGCGGCTCGAGAATTGGGTGTCGCGCGAGAGCGGTGCACCGCCGCGTGTCGCCGAAATGTCGTCCTATCACGCGCTACTCGGCTGCGTTGTTGCCGGCATGGGAATCGCACTGGTGCCGAAAAGCGTGTTGCCAACCTTCCCGGGCCGCAAGCATCTGAACACCTATCCGATGCCGAAGGAGCAATCGAAGGTCGATGTCTGGCTTGCCTGGCGCAAGGAAATGCATTCGGCGCGTGTGCAGGCGCTCGCGGACACATTGCTTTCGGCCGCGAAGAAATCTAAGCGGTCGCGGAAGTAAGCGCTTAATCTTCCTTGAAGCCGTATTCCGGAATATTTCCGGTTGCCCCGTAATATTTATACGGCAGGAATTTTCCGGACATCGTGATCTTGACGCGGTCGCCCTTCGGATTTGGCAGGCGCTCCATCACGAAGTCGAAATCAATCGCGGACATGATGCCATCGCCGAATTCCTCTTCGATCATCGCTTTCCACGCCGGGCCGTTCACCATCACCATCTCGTAAAAACGGTAGATCAGCGGGTCCGTGGGCGGCATCGGTGTGCCGGTGCCGCGATAGGGAATTTCGTTCAGCATCGCCTGTTCGGTTTTGGAGAGCCCGAAGAGTTCGGCGGCCGACTGTGCCTGTGGCTTGGTGAGCTTCATCTGGCCGAGCAACGCCCCGATGATGAGCGTCGGCGAAAAGCCGCCGATCTTGTCGCAGATGTAACTCCACTTCCAACCCTTCTCGCGCTTGATGTCGAGAATTTTCTCGTTGAGTGCTTCGCGTTTCATGGCGTCAGTCCCTTGCTTGATTTCTATGCTACGCACGGCGGCGCATCGGTTCGGGCGCCGGATCCGGCACAGCCACCGGCCGAACCAGCGGCACGTTTTGCGGATCCCACGGCTTGCCTTTGATTTCGTCGTTGAACGTGCGGCTGCGGCTCACCAGAAAATCGATCAGGTGATTACGCACTGCGTAATAATCCGCGTGCTTGTGAATCTGATTGCGCTCGCGGTCTTTCGGTAGCGGATTTTCCACGATCTCCGCGACCCGTGCATCGGGGCCGTTGGTCATCAGCACGATCTTGTCGGCCAGATAAATTGCCTCATCCACGTCGTGCGTGATCATGAAGACAGTCTGTCCGGTGGAGAGGCAGATGCGCCGCACTTCGTCCTGCAACGTGCCGCGCGTCAGCGCATCGAGCGCGGAGAACGGCTCATCCATCAAAAGCATTTTCGGCTCGAGCGACAACGCGCGTGCAATGCCGACGCGCTGCTTCATGCCACCAGAGAGTTCGGAAGGTTTTTTATATCCGGCGCCCTTCAGGCCGACGAGGTCGATGAATTTCTCGGCGTGTTCCTTGATCTGGGCTTTGCTCCAACTTTTGTGCTTTGCGCCAACCGCATAAGCGACGTTCCCGAGCACCGAACGCCACGGCAGCAACGCGTGGCTCTGGAAGATTACCGCGCGCTCAAGCGCCGGACCGTCGATGGCGACATTGTCGACGATCACGACCCCTTCGGACGGCGTATCGAGGCCGGCGAGAATATTGAGCACCGTGGTCTTGCCGCAACCCGAGTGCCCGATCATGCAGACGAATTCGCCGCGGGCGATTGCGAGCCACAGATTTTCAAACACCGCAGTCTCGCCGCCGCCGGGCGCGGGATAGCGCTTTGCGATCCCTTCGATGGAGATGAGTTTTTCGGTCATGGCTTATTCCGGATAAGTCACGAATTTCGCGGCACGCGCGAGCAATTGATCCAGGATCATGCCGACCACCCCGATCACCAGGATCGCGTTGATCACGTTCGTGATCGAAAGATTATTCCACTCATTCCAGACGAAATAGCCGACGCCGGTACCGCCCACGAGCATTTCGGCGGCAACGATGACGAGCCAGGCGATGCCAATGGATATTCTCATGCCGGTGAGAATAGTGGGTGCAGCCGCGGGCAGGATCACCGTGAAGGCGCGTTTGACCGCGCCAACTTCAAGCGTGCGCGCGACGTTCAGCCATTCCTTGCGCACGCTGGCCACACCGAACGCCGTATTGATCAGCATCGGCCAGACGGAACAGATGAAGATCACGAAGATCGCCGAATAATTGCTGTCCTTGATCGTGTAGAGCGCAAGCGGCATCCAGGCGAGCGGCGAGATTGGCTTCAATATTTGAATGAACGGGTCGAGTGCGCGGCTCATGAGTTGCGACATGCCGATCAGAAAGCCGAGCGGGATCGCGACCGCGACCGCAAGCAGATAACCGGCACCGACGCGCGCAATCGAATAAGCGAGCTGAATACCGAGGCCCTTGTCGTTCGGCCCGTTGTCGTAGAACGGATTGGTCAGATGCTTCCACAAGGTCGCTCCGACCTGTAGCGGCCCTGGCATCGCGGATTTGCCTTGCGTCGCATTCAACCCCATCAGCTTTGCGTATTCGGGGTCCATTTGCTGAACAGCCCCCGTCCCGCTCGTCGCGATGTGCCACGCAACGAGAAAGATCGTGAGCATCAGGACCGAGACGACACCGGCGCGGAATGAAATCGACATGATGTGGATCGCCACGGCCAGATCGCTCCGGCCGCGGCGCCTCTCTTAGGTTCGCTTGATCTTGAAGCTATTGAGATAGGCTTCGGGCTTTGACGGATCGAACACCTTGCCCATCACCGAGAAGGACTTGGTGGGCGAGGCTGGCGGCGTCAGTCCAACTTCCTTCATCAGCCTCGTCGTGTCGGTAGCGAGGAAGACCTGTTTCGCGACGTCAGCGTATTTTACGTCGCCCTTGATCTGACCCCAGCGCTTCATCTGCGTGAGAATCCAGATCGCGAACGATTCATACGGGAACGGATCGAAGTCGAGGCGTTTCGCGTCCTTCTTGATCGTACCGAGACCATCCGCGTAGGTGCCGGTGAGAATTTGTTCGAGCACTGTCACCGGCTGGTTGATGTAATTCGCAGGCGCGATCGCTTCGGCGATCTGCTTGCGGTTTTCGGCCTTCGACGCGAACGCGGTCGCGTCGATGATCGATTTCAGCAACGCCGCGTAAGTATTCGGCGCGGTTTTCACGAACTCCTGCGAGGCTGCAAACGCACAGCACGGATGGCCGTCCCAGATTTCCTTCGACAGCAAATGGATGAACCCGACATTGTCGAACACCGCGCGCTGGTTCATCGGATCGGGGCCGAGGAAGCCGTCGATATTGTCGGCGCGAAGATTGGCGACCATTTCCGGCGGCGGTACTGCGCGGATCTGCACATCGGTGTCGGGATCGAGGCCATGCTCCGCCAGATAATAGCGCAGCAAATAATTATGCATCGAGTAATCGAAGGGCACTGCGAACTTAAATCCTTTCCAGGATTTCGGATCGCGCTTGTCCTTGTGCTTCAGCGAAAGCGTAATTGCCTGGCCGTTGATGTTTTCGATTGCAGGCGCTGTGAATGGCACCGCATTCGCGCCGGCGCCGAGCGTGATCGCAAGCGGCATCGGCGAGAGCATGTGCGCCGCGTCATATTCCTTGTTCAGCGTTTTGTCGCGTACCACCGCCCAGCCGGCGGTTTTGATCACTTCGACGTTCAGTCCGTGCTTCGTATAAAAGCCCATCGGATGCGCCATGATGATCGGGGTGGCACAAGTGATCGGGATGAAGCCGACCTTGAGGTCTTTCTTCTCAATCGGCCCACCTTGCGCAAACACTTCGGTCGCTGTCTGGAGCGGAAAGAACTGCGAGATCGCGGCAAGTGCTGTTGAAGCGCCGACACTCTTTAAGAAAGCGCGGCGCGCGGCATCTTTAGGAAACATCGCGCGCAGCACGGAGCCCGCGACCACGTTTTCGTAGCGCTTGTCTTCGCTCGACACGACCTCGTGGGCCTGCAGACGCAGCGCATGATCGTGTTCTTCAGCGCTGCTGTGCCGGCCGCATGCGCAGCCTGAGGTCAGCCGGCGTTTCCGGTCGAAGGGATTGTCGAAAAGGCTCATGTCTCACGCTCCTGAAATAAGCTGCCGCTCGTTCAGGGTCGTGCTTTGCAACCGATATGCCAATTGTATGCAATTCGGGAAGTCGTAATTCGCAATATATTTCAATAGCTTGTTGCCTGCGACAGCGGCGCGCAGGCTTGCCCTGGTACCCGCTGATTAGAATCTAGGCAGATGAATTGGCACCTGCCTCTCCTGTATAGTCAGCACAACTTTCCCGCCGCGCGGTCTCCCAACATGAAAAAAATCGCCGAAATCCTGCGCACTTTCCTTGCGCTCGCCGTCCCTTACTTCCGCTCGGAGGAAAAATGGCGCGCACGGCTCCTGCTGCTCGGCGTGGTCGTGGCCGAGTTCGGCGTGGTCTACGCGCTCGTCGCCTTCAATCACTGGAACGCATATTTCTTTAACGCGATCCAGAACCGCGACTGGGACGGCTTTATATTTGCACTGGTTCTGTTCGGCGGGATTGCACTCTGGACTGCGATCGCCACCATGGCGCAATTCTTTTTAGGCCAGACGCTCATTATGTACTGGCGGCGCTGGATGACGGAGCAGTACGTCAACCGCTGGATGGCGGACGGCCGCCACTACCGCATGCGCGTACTCGGCCACGACGTCGACAACACGCATCTGCGTATCGCGAACGACGTCCTGATCTTTCTGCAGAAAACCCACGACCTCGGCTATAATTTTCTCGGCAGCCTGATTGCGCTGGTATCCTTCGCTTATATTTTATGGGGCCTGTCGAGTGCGGCGCCCTTCATCGTATTCGGTGCCGATCTCTCCATCCCGGGCTATCTGTTCTGGATCGCGATTCTCTATGCCGCAGTCGGAACGCTGATCGCGCACTGGATCGGCAAGCCGCTGATCGCACTCAATTTCAATCAGCAGCGCTTCGAATCCGATTACCGCTTCGCAATCACGCGGGCGTGGGATCATTCGGAACCGGTGGCGCTGATGCGGGGCGAGCAGATCGAGCGCGGCGTCTTGGGCACGCGGTTCTCCAATCTCGTGCGAAACTGGACGCGGCTTATTCGCCGCCAGTCCGGGCTCACCGTCTTCGTCACCGGCTACACGCAATGGTCGCTTGTGTTTCCGACACTGGTCGCAAGCCCCGCTTACTTCATGGGCGCAATCCCGTTGGGCTCCTTGATGCAGGGCGCGCTCGCGTTCCAGCGTGTGGACATTGCATTCGCGTTTTTCCTCCACTCCTACGCGAAGATCGCAGAGTGGAAGGCAAGCATGGACCGCATCGCGCAGCTCGACGTCGCACTCGGCGAGGTCGATAAGCCGCTCGCCGGTGTCGCGACGATTACGCTCGACGATCGGCACGACGATGCACTTGAGGTGAGCGATCTTGTTGTCACGCTTCCTTCTGGCCGGCCGATCGCGGCCCTCAACAAGCTTTCGATGCGTCCAGGCGACCGCACATTGATCGCGGGCGCGTCCGGTTCCGGCAAGTCGAGCGTGCAACGCGCGCTCGCCGGCATCTGGACGCCGGGCTCGGGCAAAGTCGCGCTCCCGCATGACGGCGTGCTTGCAATGCCGCAGCGCTTTTATTTTCCGCTCGGATCGCTCAGGACCGTCGTCACCTATCCGACACCGCCGACTGACGTGGACGATGCAAAGCTTTGCGCCGTGCTTGAAGACGTCGGGCTCGGTTACCTTGGACCGCGTCTCGATGAAGACGCTGAGTGGGGCTCGATGCTTTCGGGCGGCGAGCAACAGCGTGTGGCGTTTGCGCGCGCAATCCTGCGCAATCCATCGATCCTGCTCTTGGACGACTCGACATCGAATCTCGACGGTGACGCCACCCAGCAAATGTACGACGCGCTTGAGAAGAACCTGCCGGGCGCCATAGTGATATCGCTTGCGCGGAGCGATGCGCTTGCCTCACTGCACAAACAACAGCTGCGCTTGCCGCCCGCGCCAGCGCATGCAAGCTAGCGGCGAAAGAGGATAGACCATGGGAAAGATGAGTTATTACACGGACTTCTGGGGCATGAACTATGACATTTGCCCCTGCGACGTCCATGTCACCGACTACCTTGAAGCGCGCGACGTCAAGGATTCAAACATTTTCCACTTCGGCACCGGCACGCACCACCATGTCGGGATCCGTTGCCACGAGAATGGCTCCGGCAATCGCGTGCTCGGCATTACCGCCTCGATTGAAGAAGCCGACGCCTATGTGAAGCTTGCGATCGAACGGCCGGAAGTCTCGCGCGTCTACAAGGCCTTTTTCGGCGACATCTATGTGCTGGAGCCGAAGCTGCTGCCGAATTTCGACGCGGCCGCACTCGTGCATCTATGCGAATTCCGCGCGCCGGCGATGGACGAGTATGACGGCCTCACCGACCGGCAATTGCTCGATCTTTTCACGGCCAAGCTTAATCCCGGCGGGCATATGATTTTCTACACGAAATCGATGGCGTGGGATCGTGCGAAACCGATTGTCGAGCAATGGGGGAAAGACTCAGGTTTCGAAATGACGGAAGAATTCAAGACGCTTGCGATTTACCGGAAGATTAAGTGAGCCAAGTTTCGGTGAACTAAAGAACGATTTTGGCCGAATAAATTGCTGCCGGAATTTCCGCGTCGTCAGCATCGGAGACGAGCATGAGTTCGATCGCGCCATCGCGCTCGATTGCGTCGATCCCTTCAAGCTTGTTGCCCGGCTCGGTCTGTTCGAGAAAAACGATATTGCCTTGCGGACCCACGATCCCGAGCGCGCAGCCGACGCACTTTCCGTCGTCATAGGAATCTTCTGTGTCTTCCGCGGCGGCCGAAAAAACCATGTCGCCGTTTGCAAGTACGGCCGCATCGGTAAAGGAAAGCGGAATGTCGTCGATTTCTCCAAGCTCGGTCTCGACGATCGCGAGCACATCAAGCGCTTCGATCTCCCGGCCGGCACTCAGCGCTTCGAGAACCGGCGCTAAGCGGCAGCGCGCGAACGCGTTGCGGCGGTCCTTCTTGTTGCCGCGTTGAAACAGGCGCAGTTCGCCATCGCAAACCACGGCACCTTCGATGTTCAGCCGCTCGAATTCATCACGCAGCGGCTTAAATGCACCGCCGAGCGAAAAGGGCTGCGCACCACCGATGGGTGCGCGGTTGGAATCAAGCCGCAGCAACGCGCCGGTACGCCGTTCTTTCTTCGAACCGGAGCCGAGCGCGAACAGTGCGCCGTATTCGAAGCCGGGAAAGGGCGGCAGCAGGAGGAGCGACTCGAAATCCGGTTTCGCCGCCTTGCGCTCGACCGGATCGAGCGGCAATTCGCCCGGCAGCAACCGGATGAGTTCACCCGGCACCACACCCTCGGCATGAAAAACACCTAGCGACAACTCGTCGTCTGCGACGATGTAAAAGCGTTTGCCCGCGCGGATGATTCCGCTCGCCGCGCTCAAATGCGCTTTTCGGCCCGCTTGCGGCGACGTTTCGAGATTGAGGTCTCGGACCTTTTTGAGGGAGATCACCGCTTGAGCATACAGGACGCCGCGGCGGATGTCGTTACATCGGCGGCGTCAATCCGTTCAAGCCGACGGTCACGCGCATCGCGCTCAAAGTCCCGTCCGGTTGCCTGATCGCGGCAGCGATGAAAATCTTTGCCTCGGCTTTCAATTCGCTTTTCGCGGCCGGCGCCGTTGTCACAATCGGCGTATTGGCCGGCACGACGATGGTCTTCTCGCCATCCTTATATTTGACGACCAGCGAATTACCTTCGGTGCGCGTCACGCTTTCGGTGACCGCGGCGTTTGTCATGGTGCTTTCCGGACGAGATCCCATGGAAAACGAGATCCCATGGAAAATGACCTTCGGACGTGCCACGCATCGCTTCCGGAAAAATCAGCACTTCAAGTGCGCGCAATTTGCCGTCGGGCTGCGGCAAGGCTGCGATCCCGACATAGGTATTCCGTTTGATGTCTTCGAACTTCGCAGGAACGAGACCGCCGACGCCGAAATTATCCGCAAGCGTAATCGTAACGGTCGGACCTTCGCGCGTTTCACGACCAATGTGCTGCCCTCGAACTTCTCGATTGCGCCGCGCACGCGGACGCGCTCCTGCGCGTCGGCGCTTCCGGCAAGCGCTACCAAAAATGCAAACACAGAGGCAATGACGATCGAATGAAATGGCATGGCGCTGCTCCCGTCGCCTCAATCTGCCGCGGCATTTTTATTTCCGAAGCCTAGCGCCTGCCCGCGCACGCGAAAGCGAAACTTGCCCGCGTCAGTGCACAGAGGATTTGGCGGAAATGGTACAGTTGGGTGGCCTCGAACCACCGACCTCCGGTTCCACAAACCGGCGCTCTAACCAACTGAGCTACAACTGCACGGGGCGCCAGGTGGCGGTACCACGGCGCGGGCGGAATGTCTTGCAAACCGCCGGGCAATGCAAGGGTTCGCAGAAAAGCCCTGAAAAAACAATGAAGCCCGGGCCATTGGCCCGGGCTTCGGATCGATTAATAGCGAGAACTTACGCCGAGAACTTGAAGGACTTCGAAACGCCGGTCTTGATCGGCTCGGAAGTCTCGGTCGCGATCTTCTGCGCGAGCGCCGAGAGTTCTTTGGTCTGCGCGGTCAGCGCCTCGAACTGTGTGCGGAAATGCGCGGTCGAAAGTTCGGCGGCATCGGCAAGGGTCTTCGAGCTAAACATCGCGGTCGTGAAATCGAACGACGCGTTGACGTTGGCGCGAAGGGCGTCGAGCGCCTTCATGTTGAACTCGGTCGCGCCCTTGGAGACCGCGGTGTAGCTGGTCTCGAGGAGGTCGGTGGTCTCTTCTGCCGCGGCTTTGAGCTTGTCGTAGTTTTCCTTGGCCTGCTTCACGCCTTTTTCGGCGAATTCGCGGACTGCTTCCGGCACTTCCACTTTCGGCATGTCGAATTTGGGCATCTCAGTCATGGCTTGTTTCCCTTCCTGGGTAGTTGCGCCAAGCGAGCGAAAGCTCGCGGCTCTACCGGTCTTGGGGAAACGCAGTAACATAGAATTTGTTGCATCGCAACATAATATTGCGACGCACCATGAAGTTGAGTAGACGGCTAGGTGCGCGGCTTGGCCGCTTCGCGGGCCGCTGTCTGCATCTGCTCACCCATCGCCTTGGACTGGTCGGTGAGCTTTTGCATGGTCTCTTTGGCGAAGTCGCTCTGGAGCTGCATGAACTCCTGCGGATCGCGGGCCCGCACCAGGCGCTCGGCAAAGGCAAACGCCGCAGCGACGTTTTCTTCAGCGAATCCAAGTGCCTGGCGGCTGACGTCACGCGCACCGGAGGTCATGGCATCGGTCTGGCCTTCGACGGCACCCATCGCTTTGCTGGCCTGGTTTATATAATTGTCGAAGGCGGTCTTGGCCTGTTCGACGCTTTTCTCGGCAAAGGCGCGCATTTCCGGCGGCACATCTAAACCCGGTACTTTTCCAAACATCGATTTACTCCCGTCCTTGCTCCCCGTCCCGCAACGCTACGCGGCATTGCGGCAAGGCTCAACCGGTCTTGCGCCGATTAACCCTGCGCTGCGAAGTATCCTGCTGCAGAGCCCCCGCGATGGATTTCCGGGGGCGCCCAAATTATGAATAAATCGTAAATCCGAAGGCTCCAAGCCTCCGGAAAACTGGTTCCGCCCGCGTTGGAAGTCTCGCCGAATGTATGTGTTTCCGGCCTTCGCTGAGTTGATCGCCGATCCGAAGATCGCGCCGCTGATCCTCGATCCGGCGCCGGCGCTGGTGTTCGACCGCGACGGCAAATTGCGCTTCGCGAACCGCGCCGCGATCTCGGCTTATGGTGCTTCGTCGCTTGCCGAACTCATCGAAAAAAGCGTTTCGCTGTTCGGGGAGATGCCGGACACCGCGATCGAATTCGCCCAGACGTTGCCGCTCGGCGGTCCCTATCGCCGCGAAACGATCGCGCTTGCCGGCGGCAGCGAAACGTTCCGTTGCGAGCGGATGGCACTGGGAAACGGCATGGCCGTCGTGATGTTCACAGGCATTGCGCGCGACCGCTCGGACGGAAATTTCGCCAAAGCGGTCGCCGCACTCATCGACGGGGAACGCGCGCCGCTCGCGGTGTTCGAAACCAACGGTCAACCGGTGCACGCAAACCGCATGGCGACCACGATCATGGGGCCTGCGGGAACGCTGTTGCATCTGCATGCCTCGGCGTCGCAAGCCTTGCAGGAAGTGCTTGCCAAGGGCGTCGGCGAAATTCCGTTCGGCGTATTGAAAATTTTCCTCAAAAAAATCGAGTACGGCACAAAGGCCGCGATCGTGGCCTCGTTCACGCAGCCCGAGCGCCCGGCTGCGCCCAAGCCCGCGCCCGAACAAAAATCCGAAGCGAAACCGGAAGCCGTTCGCGAAGAAGAAAAGCCGGAAGCTGAATTGCCGCCGGTGATTCAACTCGGACCCCCTAGGCAAGAAAAGCTCGGCTGGGAAGTTCCGTTCACGAAAGCTGAAGTCGCAGCCGACGTTGTTTCGGAACCTGCCGCACCCGAACAAGAACAAGCATCGGTCGAAGCGGCCGAACCTGCGGCTCCTGAAACGCCGTCGAAGCCCGCGCCCGCACCGAAGCGCCTCCCGTCGCGCTTTGTGTGGCAGCTCGATGCTGCCGGAAAATTCACCAGCGTTTCGCCGGATCTCTCCGAAGGCGTGGGCGCTGCCAACGCCGCGCAAATCGGCGAGACCTGGCAAACGCTTGCCGAGCGCGCAGGTCTTGGCAATACGGATGCGCTTTTTGCAGCCATTCAGCGCCGCGATACCTGGTCCGGCGTTTCCGTGATCTGGCCGGTCGCCAATAGCGAAACCGCGCGGCCGGTTGATCTTGCAGCACTGCCGGTGTTCGACCGCGAGCGCAATTTCCTCGGCTATCGCGGCTTCGGCGTGTTCCGCGAAGCAATTCCTTTTATTGCGAAGGCAAAAACAACTCCTGCTTCAATCGAGGAGCCGACCGAAGAAACCTCGGCGAACGACGAATTTCCGCTGCCGCACGATCCGGTCGAAGAAGCGCCAGTAATCCGAGACGACCTGCAGTCGAAATACCCGCCGTCGAAACGCCGGCTGTCGAAGCGCCGCTCGCAGAAACACCCGAGACCAAGGCGAACGCAGAAGCGACGCCGGTCATAGAAACCTCTGACGAAAGCGAAAACCCGGCGCCAACGAACGAACCGCCCGCGCTTGAAGTACGCGACCGCGTCATTCGCATACGGCTCGGTCGAAAGCGATAATTCGTCGCTCAGCCCGAAAGAGCAGACCGCATTCCGCGAAATCGGCCGCGTATTGTCGCGCGATACCTACGACAATGATCGTGAACGGACGATCCGCGATCTCTCGAGACGCGCTCGGCATCCGGCCATCGCTCGACGGCGATGGTCCGAAGGCCCACGACATTCCGGGGCGGATCTGGCGGCGCCGATCGTTCGCTTGCCTGCGGACGGCACCGAGCGAACGCGCGCTGCTCGACCGTCTGCCGCTCGGAATTGTGGTCCACCGCGACGACAAAGTGCTTTACGCCAACCGCGCACTGTTCGACTGGGTCGGGATCGAAAATCTCGAAATGCTTGAAAAGCATGGCGGCGCTCACGCGCATTTTCTCCGGTGCGGCCGCAGCTCGACAACGACGACGACCCCACCATCCCGCGCACGCTCGCGGTGCAGGGACCGAACGGCGAGCCGATCCCGGTCGAGACCCGGTTGCTGTCGACGCCATGGCACGGCGAGTCGGCACTGGTTTACGTGTTTCGGCGTGCCAATGCCGGCTTCGACGAGCGGCGCGAAACCATCGAGCGCGCGTTGCGTGCCGCGGAATCGGCGACCCGCGAGCAGCAAGCCATTCTTGGATACCGCGACCGACGGCGTGCTCATCATCGACCGCGACGGCAAGATCACCGGCATCAATAAGTCGGCGGAAGCATTGTTCGGCTTCGACTTTGCCGAAATCCAGAATGCGTCGTTCACGATGCTGTTCGCGCCCGAAAGCCACCGCGCGGCGGTCGATTATCTCGACGGTCTTGCCTCGAACGGTGTTGCGAGCGTCTTGAACGACGGCCGCGAAGTGGTCGGCCGCGAACGCCAGGGCGGGCTCATTCCGCTCTTCATGACGATCGGCAAGATCGGCGAGGACAGCCAGAAATTCTGCGCGGTGCTTCGCGACATCACGCAGTGGAAGCGCGCCGAAGAAGAGCTTGACCGGCGCCCGGCGCCAGGCCGAACAGGCAAGCTCGCACAAGTCCGACTTCCTCGCGAAGATCAGCCACGAAATGCGGACCCCGCTCGAACGCGATCATCGGCTTCGCGGAAGTCATGATGCAGGAACGCTTTGGGCCGATCGGCAATGACCGCTACCGCGACTATCTCAAGGATATTCACCAGTCCGGCGGGCATCTGATTTCGCTGATCAACGATCTCCTGGATCTTTCCAAGATCGAGGCCGGCAAACTTGATCTCAACTTCTCGAGTGTCGATCTCAACGACATTGCGCAGCAATGCATGGCGACGATGCAGCCGCAGGCGAACCGCGAGCGCATCATCATTCGCACCGCGCTTGCGACCAACTTCCGCCGGTCGTCGCCGACGCGCGCTCGATCCGCCAGATCGTGCTGAACCTGCTTTCCAACTCGGTGAAATTCACCAAGCCCGGCGGCCAGGTGATCGTTTCAACGTCGCTCACGGACAAAGGCGAAGTCGTGCTCCGCGTCCGCGACACCGGGATCGGCATGAGCGATGAAGATATCGCGGCCGCGCTCGAACCGTTCCGGCAATTAGCGACCTCAGGCCGCGATCACGCCGGTACCGGTCTCGGCCTGCCGCTGACCAAAGCATTGGTCGAGGCGAACCGCGCAAGCTTCAACATCAAGAGTGCTGTGAACGCCGGCACCCTGATCGAAGTGTCGTTTCCTTCGACCCGCGTGCTTGCGGAATAATCGATAGCTCGCGGCTATGGGGTTTGCTTGCTCGTAACATGGCCGTGAAGCCGCGAAATTCGTGCTAATATTCCTCCAAACATAGCGGAGGACGCGATGAAGCTCAGCGCCAGAAACCAACTCAAAGGCAAGATCACCGACGTAAAACTCGGTACGACGACTGCACATATCAAGATTGATATCGGCGGACAGACGGTCACCGCGGCAATTACCAACGATTCCGCAAAAGAACTCGGCCTTGCCGCGGGCAAAAACGTCTATGCCGTCATTAAGGCAAGCGACGTGATGATCGGCGTCGACTGACGATGAAAATCAACCGCCGCGGAGTGATCGCGGGCTTCGGCGCAAGTGTATTTGCGCCGCGCTTGTCTTTTGGCGCGAGCGTAAAAGACGCGACCGGGCGGCTGATCGATGTGCCGGCGCAAGTCAGCCGCGTCTTTCCTGCGGGCCCGCCCGCGGCGATCATGCTCTACACGCTGGCACCGGAACTGCTGATCGGTTGGCCGCGTGCAAACCGGCCTGAAGAAATAGAATTTTTACTCCCGGAAATCGGTGCACGGCCTGAAATCGGACGCATCACCGGCCGCGGCAACACCGCCAATCTGGAGGCCGTGCTTACGCTAAGGCCCGATCTCATCCTGGATGTCGGCAGCACCAGCAACACGTTCGTTTCGCTTGCCGAGCGCGTGCGCGAACAGACCGGTATTCCCTACGCCTTGTTGAACGGACGATTCGACGCAATTCCGGAATCTTATCGCACGCTCGGCGAACTGGTCGGACGCAAGGAAGCGGCAGACGAGCTCGCGCGCTACGCCGAGAATACGTTCTCCACGATCACGAAACGCGTCGCGGGCATTCCGGCAGACAAGCGCCCGCGTGTTTATTACGCGCGTGGCCCGCGCGGACTGGAAACCGGACTCGGTAGCTCGATCAACGTGGAAACGATCGAGATGCTGGCGCAGAACGTTGCGGACGAGAATCGCGGCGGACTGGCGAATGTTTCCATCGAACAGGTTTTGCTGTGGAATCCGGACGTGATTGTTACGATCGATCAGGACTTCGCGGCCAACGTGCGCAAGGACCAGGCTTGGTCCAGTGTTGCCGCCGTGCAAAATGGCCGCGTACATTTATCGCCGAAACTACCGTTCGGCTGGATTGATTTTCCGCCCTCGGTCAACCGCTTGATCGGGCTTTGGTGGCTTGCGAAAATTCTCTATCCGCAACTTTTCCCCGAAAACCTGAACGCGCTCACGCGCGAATTTTACAAACGGTTTTATCACGTGAGCATTAACGACGCGCAGCTCGCCCGCATACTCACCGGCCGCGGTTGACGATGCGTCGTTCGGCAATTTCAGGAATGGCAATCGCGCTTGCGCTGTTAGCGGCAGGTTTCGCTTTTGCCTTCCTGATCGGACGCTTTCCGGTATCTGTCGGCGATGTTTTAGCGGTCTTCTGGAGCAAGATCGCGGGCGGCGAGTCCGGTGTGTCGGCCGCCACCGAAACGGTAATCCTGCAAGTGCGCGGGCCGCGGGTGTTAGCTGCGTTCCTGGTTGGCGCGGCACTCGCTGTTGCCGGCACAGCATTTCAGGGCCTGTTTCGGAACCCGCTCGTGTCGCCCGATATTCTCGGCGCCTCATCGGGTGCCGCCCTTGGTGCCGTGCTCGGAATCTTTTTGTCGCTCGGCATCCTCGCGATCCAGGCCTTTGCCTTTATCGGCGGACTCGTGGCGGTCGCCGCCGTTTATCTCATCGGTTCGGCGATACGTGCGCGCGACCCGATCCTGGTGCTCGTGCTCGCAGGCGTCGTGATCGGCTCACTGTTAGGTGCCGGCGTCGGTCTCGTGAAATATCTCGCCGATCCCTACAACCAGTTGCCCGCAATGACGTTCTGGTTGCTCGGGAGCCTAGCGGCTACGAGCCTGATCGATCTCGTTCCTTTATTCGGTCTTGTCGCCCTCGGCACGTTCATCCTGCTGCTCTTACGTCATCGGATGAATGTGATGTCGCTCCCCGAGGAAGAAGCGAAAGCGCTCGGCGTTCCGACCGGCCCGTTGCGGGTTGCGATCGTTGCCGCGGCAACGCTTGTGACTTCCGCGAGCGTCGCGACCGCGGGCATCATCGGCTGGGTCGGTCTTGTGGTGCCTCATATTGCGCGCGCGTTGGTCGGGCCCGACTTTGCAAAACTTCTTCCGGTCGCAGCCATCCTTGGCGGTAGTTTTCTGCTCTTCATCGACACGATCGCGCGCACGGCCGCATCAATTGAAATTCCGCTCGGCATCCTGACCGCGGTTATCGGCACGCCGTTCTTCATCTGGTTGCTCGCCGGCATGCAAAAGAATTGGTCATGAAGATCGAGGGGAAAAATCTTTCCATCGGTTACCGCGACCATCTGGTCGGCAGCGGCATTGAAGTCGCGCTCAACGAGGGCGAGGCACTCGCGCTCCTCGGTCCGAACGGCGGCGGCAAGACCACGCTTTTGAAAACACTGCTTGGGCTGCTGCCGGCGCGCAGTGGCGATCTCAAACTCAACGGCAAGCCGCTTTCGGCTTTCTCAATCCGCGAACGCGCACGCATCCTCGCCTATGTGCCGCAGGTTCATACCGGCACCTTCGCGTTTCCCGTCGAGACGGTCGTGATGATGGGACGCACCGCGCACAGCTCACTATTTGCACGGCCCAGCGCGCACGACATTGCAATCGCGAGAGACGCGCTTGAACGCTTCGGCATCGCGCACCTCGCCGCCCGGCCCTACACGGAAATTTCCGGAGGCGAGCGCCAGCTCGTGCTGCTTGCGCGCGCGCTCGCGCAGGAGCCGCGCTTTGTCGTGCTCGACGAGCCGACCGCGTCGCTCGACTTCGGCAACCAGGGCAAGGTGCTGAACGAAATCACCGAGCTCGCAAAATCCGGCCTCGGCGTGCTCTTCACGACGCATGACCCGAACCATGCGCTCCGCGCGGCACACCGCGTCTGTCTGTTGCGCGACGGAAAAATAACCGCGGAAGGCGCAACCGCGGAAGTACTCACGCGGGAGCAGCTCGAAGCGCTTTACGGGGCGCCGGTTGAACGGATCGTCGAACAGGCGCGGACCGCGTACTTACCCGGTTAAAGAATTGCCCGGTTAAAGAATTGCCCGGCTAGAAGAAGCCGCAAACCTGCCGGTGCGGATACTCGCCGACACTGGCATCGCCCCAGCGGCACGAAAACTTCTTCTGCTTGCCCTGCTGCTGTTGCTGCGCCTGCGGCTGCTGTTGCTGCGGGCGGACGGCGGGCTGCTGTTGCTTCACCGGGGCCTGGATCGCGACACAAGTATCGCCCTGCGCGCGCTGGCCGGCGGCGCAAACAAGCGGACAAACACGATCATTTCGTCCGCGCACGGCATCAAGCGCGGTCGCGCTCGGTGCGTTTATGTCGAAACGCGTCGCGGCGTTTTGGTTGAATGCCTGCAGCGCGTTCCGCGAAGCCTGGCCCCATTCGGCGTCGCCGCTCGCAATACTGCAACCGACCCTTCGCAACTCTACGTTCAGCTTCTTGGTCAATTCGACCGTTTCGGTTGCGAGAAGCCTTTGCCGTTGCGCGCGAGCAAGTGCTGCGTAAAAGCCCTCCGGATGACGCGCGAGGAATTGCTCATAGGCAACGAGCGTATCGACGCGCTGCGCAAGCTCGAAGTCACGGCGCGCGTCAACTTGCGGGTCTGCCTTCGGCTCGGGCTGCACGGCTTGCTGCTGCGGCCGCACTTGCTGTTGCTGCACCGGCGCTTGTGCCGGCGCAGGAACGGGAGCGGCCTGCGGTTCGACTTTCTGCGGCTCGCGCGTCAGCACAGGAGGCGGCTGCTGCACGATCAGAGCCGGGCCGCGCGCGGAGAAAAGATTAAGCGGATTGAGACCCGCCACCAACACGATCGCCGCGACCACGGTGGCCATGCCGATGGCCGGGGCGATCCAGCGCATCATCGTGGGCTGCGGGCGATCGGGCTCCTGGGGCGGTGTGTATTCGCCTCTTGCGCTGAAAGTGCGTGGCGGTTCGGTCGCGACCGTCGGCGCGTTCACAGCGGAGCCAATCTTTGCGCCGCCCCAGCCAAGTGCGTCGCGTAGTTCGTCGATCGAACCGACGCGGTCTTTGGCCTGGAATGCGAGCGCGCGGTCGATGACGGCGGCCATTGCCGGTAAAATCTGCGGTGCAAGTTCGGCAAGCGGCCTTATCGGGTCGCCGTTTCCGAAGGCAATCTGTTGCGTGCGTTCTTCGGAAGCGGACGGTGGACGGCCGGCAAGTGCGCGATAAATCGTGGCGCCCGTCGAGTAAACGTCGGCGCGCATGTCCAGCTTGTCGGAATTATCCTGTACCTGTTCGGGCGGCGAATAGAATTGCTTCGACACCATGAACGAGCGGTTGGTCTTGGAGCGGATCTGGGTCTGCTGCTCGATTACTTTGATCGCGCCGAAATCGATGATCAGCGGTCGGCCGTCGGGCCGGATCATGATGTTGTCGGGCGCAATATCGCGATGGATCAGCTTTTGTTTGTGCAGATAGCTCAACGCGTCGAGCACCGGCAGCATCAAAGGACGCAACTCGTCGAGTGTCGGCGGCTTTTTGCGCTCACGGAGCCATTGGTCAAGGGTTTTGCCCTCGACAAATTCCATGATCATGTAGCCGGTGTCGTTCTCTTGCAGGTAGTGAATCACCTCGACAATGTTCGGGTGTTTCAACTTGCACTGATCGGCGGTCGAACTTTCGAAGCGCTTGAGCGCCCACTGCACGAGATCGACGTCGCGTGACGCGAATACGATCTTGGTGCTGCTCTCGCGTGAGGCAATGCCGCGCGGGAAAAACTCCTTGATCGCGACATGCTTGCCGGTAATCGGGCTCTCAGCTTCGTAGGTGATGCCGAAACCGCCGGCGCCGATCACGCGCAGGATTTCGTAGCCGGCAATCTTGGTGCCGGGCTTTCAGCGCATTCGGATCGAAATCGCCTGCCATGCCGCTCAAGGTCCTGCCGCAACCAATGCGAAGCCAGCCAAATCAGAGATTATCCGCTCTCAGACATAGCGCAAAACTGACAGTGGCGACCTTACAATTCCGATCACGTGCGCGCGACTAACGATTCTGATTTGGCTGTGGCGGAGCCGTCCGCGGGTTCCTCGGCTGTGTCCGCTTTCGGCGGTGCAGGCGGCGTAAAAATCGGTATCTCCGGCACAACCATCGTGTCCATTTTAGGCAAGGGATCGCTCTTGACCGCTTGGGGTTTTGCAACCGGAAGTTCCACGATGCCGGCTGCGAACAAAACAGCGATTCCAATCGCGACGAGACCAGCGAGCGGCAGGAGCCAGAACAGCGCCGACCATGCGCTGCGCCGGCTTTGAACCCGCACGCGCTCGCGTTTGAGCGGCACCGTCCTTGCGGGGCTTACGCCATTATCCCAGCCAAGTGCCTCGGAAAATTCGGCGATGCTCTCATGACGATCGTCGGCGTGGAATGCGAGCGCGCGGTCGACTGCATTGGTAAATAATGGCGAGAGTTCCGGCGCGATTTCGGCAAGCGGCACGAACGAATCGCGTTTGCCGAATGCAAGTTTCTGCATCCGCTCTTCTGCGTTAGCCGGCGGCCGCCCACCGGTTGCGCGGTAAAGCACGGCCCCGAGCGCGTAAATATCGGCACGCTCGTCAAGTTCGCCGTCTTCCTGGATTTGCTCAGGCGGCGAATAAAACTGCTTTGCCACGACGTAGGATTTATCGGTACGGATCCGCGTTTCCTGCTCGATCAGCTTGATCGCACCAAAATCGATGATCACAGGGCTGCCATCGGCACGCAGCATGATATTGTCCGGCGCGATATCGCGGTGGATCATCTTATGTTCGTGCAGATAATCGAGCGCTGAGAATAGGGGCTCGATCAGCGGGCGCAACTCTTCTTCTCCGGGCACGTCGCCGCGGGCGCGCAACCATTCCTCGAGCGTATCGCCCTCGACGAATTCCATGATCATGTAACCGGTGCCGTTGTCTTTCACGTAGTGAACGACATCGACGATGTTCGGATGCCGGAGTTTGCACTGATCGAGCGTCGAGCTTTCGAAGCGGCGCAGCGCCCATTCCACGAGTTCGGCGTCGCGCTCTGCATAGATGATGCGCGTATTGCCTTCGCGCGAAGCGATCCCACGCGGAAAGAATTCCTTGATCGCAACGCGCTTGCCGGTGAACGGACTGTCGGCTTCATAAGTGATGCCGAAGCCGCCCGAGCCGAGCACGCGGACAATATTGTAACCGGCGATCGAAGTGCCGGGCTTCAAGGCGTGAATAAGGGTCATGGGATCTTGTTCGAGTGCCGCAACCTACGCTTAGGCTCAGTTGCGGTCGAGAGAAAGGCCGGTAGCTTTCACGTGATCGCTGCCTGCTATTGCGGCTTCGGCCACAGGCTCTCGAACAGGGCAGTTACCGGGCGGAGCGGAATTTCTGAACATTTAAAGTCACGTCCAAATGGGGTCCCGCGGAGTCCTATCCGCATCCTGCCCTCGCCGCTATGCCATTCGAAATCGGTGAAGTCTTCTCCGATCATCTGGACCGAAAAAAGCGCGGAGCGGCCTTTGCTCCAGCGGATGACGCCCGGCAGCGGCGCGCGCACGGGCGACTCGTAGATCGCCTTCGCAGCCGCCGTATCGAAGGTGAAAAGCAGGGGCCGGTCCGGCGCATCCTCGCAGCGGACCGAAAACTGCTCGGCGCGGGCTGCGGCCAAAGCACCAATCAGAATCAGGATTGCGAGAACTGCTCTCATCGGCGAAGGATAGCATGAAGGCTGAGTTCGCCCGTGTGCGTGTTCCTGGAAAGGTTAAGCAAGTGACGACAGACAAAATTGCGATCGAGGTATTAAGCGCGATCGACAGCGCCGGCACGCTGCTCCCATTTTCGCAACGCATCGCCGGGTTTGATCTTCCGGACGCCTATCGCGTGACGGCAGCACTTCGTGCGGCGCGCGTGGCGCGCGGCGAAAAGCCGCTCGGCCGTAAAATCGGCTTCACCAACCGCACGATTTGGGCCGAATACAAAGTCTTCGCGCCGATCTGGGGTTATATGTACGACACGACGCTATTCGATCTTACGAAGATCGGACCCGTCGATCTCCTGAAATTCGCCGAGCCGCGTATCGAGCCTGAAATTGCATTTGGTTTTTCGCGTGCGCCGGAGGCGGGAATGAACGAGCGCCAGATTCTCGACTGTGTCGAGTGGGTGTCGCATGGCGTCGAAATCGTGCAATCGCATTTTCCGGAATGGAAGTTTGCCGCAGCCGATACGGTTGCAAATGGCGGATTGCATGGCGCGTATTATCTGGGCGACAAAGTGTCGATTGAGGCCGATCGCGCCGCATGGCTTGACGCGCTCGCTGATTTTGAGATCGATTTGTTCTGCGACGACAAGCTGATCGACCGCGGTCATGCGCGCAATGTGCTCGATGGGCCGCTATCGGCCATGAAATATTTCATCGCGTTACTGGCTGAAGATCCTGACAACGCGCCGGTCGCGGCCGGCGAGATCGTCACTACCGGCACAGTGACGAAGGCGTTTCCTATTGTGCAGGATCAGCGATGGCATACGGCAATCCACGGCCTGCCTCTCAAGGGAACCCAAATCAGCTTCGTCCGTCCTTAACGACCACCCATCGTCCGCTCTTGTCGCGGCATACCCTTCCTTTTGCGGCGCGGGTCCGCGTGGACGCATAAATAACAGCATGAACGAATGACCGGCAGTTTTCTGATTCTTCCGTTTCGTTCTTCAACGGCGCGACGAAACCAGATACGGCGCCGGATTTCCATCGCACGAGGCCTGAAGATGTCGGATCGTTCAGCACCTTAACTTCGGTGGTGCGCGCAATCAGGCGCGCGCTATCGCTCAGTTCGTCGCCGATTTCGCCGGCGAGCAGTGCATTACCTTTTCGTGTACTGGGACGTATCGCGCCGGCGCCAAGCTGAAATATCGCAATCGGAATATCGTCAGTAACAACAATCGATAAGATTACCGGTCGCAGAGCTTCCAGCAGCCTGCCACCGCGAATAGTAATTCCAACGAGCACGAGTTCGCCGTCGAGCCGCATGAGCGAAACACCGCCGGATGCGCCGTGATTGAGATCGCATTCGCTTTTGAAATTACTGGTGTAATACCACTGGCCGACTTCCTGTATTTCGCATTTCTGCGCCAGCGGCAGCCCCGGATTGTCGGGATGAAACGCATTCGGCTTGTCATCCTGATCAGAAGCAATGGCCAAAATCTGGTTGCCGGCTTTTGAAATTCGCTCGTCGCCAATTACAAACGGGATCCCTCCTGAGACAGGCCGTTCGAGTTTTACGATCGCCCAATCGTAGCCCGGATATTTCGTCGTGTTCCTGGTGCCAACGATAGTCGTGTCGGAATTCAACATCAGGGGATGCCTGACATATAATCTATTCGCATCATGCGTATTGAACGCGCAGTTTTTGCGAAAAGCTCCATACGGTTCATTGCGATCGATAATAACATGCGCGGCAGTAACAATGTGGCGATCGTCGAACACCAGAGCAGCCGATCCAGCGCCGCCTTCGCAAGAAATGAAACCCGTCGAACGCCAGACGCGAGTGACTTCTGCCGCGGATAGACCGAGCTTTTCGCCGTTTTCGACGGTCAGCCATACGCGATTATCAACGGGACCGATTGCCCGCTTGGCCCACGGCCGAACATTTATTTTCTCAAACTTCAAAACGTCGGCATGCGCCGCAGCGGCGGCAAGCATCATGACGCAGACGACCAGCGAACGGCGCAATAGCTTGAACTCCCCTACAAACCAATCGAAAGCGGAATTGCGATTAATCTAGGGCGCCCGAAAATAAGAACTCATCAGCGCGTGGGGATATGAAAACACACCGTCCGCACGACGCGGCCGGCGAGATCGTCACTACCGGCACAGTGACGAAGGCGTTTTCCGTGACTCCTGGTCAGCGCTGGCACACGGCGGTGCACCGGCTCCCTGTCCCGGCAATTGCAATTGCGTTTTCGGCTCGTTCCTAGCGAGCATCCACTGCCCATTCTTTTCGCGGCAAACTTTTCCTCTTGCCGACTTCACGCGCTCGGGCGCGTAAATAACCGCGTGGACGAAGCCACGACAGCGGTCGATCGCGAGCGGCGGGCCATTATGCGGCAGCGGCAACACGTAGCCCGACGCGTTTTGCGATTTCCAGCGTAGTGAGCCGGTAGATCTGAAATTATTCAGTGCCTGAATTTCTGTTCGCAAAGCGATCAGCCGGCTCGGCTCATCAAGTTCATCCCCGATATCGCCGGCCAGCAGTGAATTCTTTTGATGCGCGCTGGTTTTGATCGCGCCAGCGCTGAACCGGAAAATTCCATTGATGACGGCATCGGTGACGCTGATCGACGCCGCGAAATTTTTCGGCCCGAAAGGTTGATAATCCTGCGTGCCGGAATTCCCGACCGTGATTCCGGCAAGCACAAGATTGCCGTCGAGCCGCATGATCGAGACCCCGCCCGATGCGCCGGACTTTGTATCGCAGTCGCTGATAAATGAGCGCGCACTGATGCCGCGCGAAAGGTGCCGGATTGTGCACTTCTGTGCGATCGGTAAACCGGGATTATCCTTATGTGCCGGACTCGGCTTGTCACTCATGGTCGCGGAAATCATGACGATCGAATTGTTGATACGCCACACCCTATCGTCGCCCACGGAAAACGGTACGCCGCGCGCCACGGGACGCGCGAGCTTGATCACCGCCCAGTCGCCGCTGCGGTCGCGGTCTACATCCAGCGTGCCGGCAATGTAATCATTTTCATCGAGCAGAAGACGATGCGCGACGTAACGCTTCGCGCACATCATGCGCGTAAAAGACGCAATTCTCGCGAAATCTCTTTTTGGGATCGGTGCGATCGAGGACAACGTGAATCGCGGTGAGAATGTGCTGATTGTCGATCACCAGCGCCGCTGAACCAATCGCGTTCTTGCATGCAACAAATCCGGTCGAGTCCTGAATGCGGATGACTTCTGCCGCAGACAAGCCTAGCTTTTCGCCGGTTTCTGGCGTGAGCCACTCGCGATTGTCGATGGGCCCGATGATGGCCGCGGGAATCGTAACGGGAACCCGCAGGCCATTGAGCCACCAGACCTCCGCTGCGACCGGCGTGCTGACAAGCGTCAACGCCAAGCATATCCAAATGCGACGCAAGAAGTTTCCCTCTCCCGCGGGAAGGCTAGTCCAGCAGCTTTGCGGAATCAAAGTTCCTTGCTGAGCAACAGCCAATGCTCGCTTTCTCTCTGCCCAGGCTCCGCGGACGTTATTCCCAGAAGAACAGCCCGCGCTTTTGCGGCGCCTCTGCTGCTTTCGCCGGCGCCGGAGCGGGCACAGGACAGACTCGCGCGGCCTTTTCCTTCACCGCTTTCAGCGCATCCGCATCTGGCGCCTTCGCATCGAGCGACGTCTGCGCGTGCTTGTTGAATGCGGTCAGCGCCTGCTGCGATTGCGCCGTCCATTCGGCGTTACCCGTTGGTCCGCAACCGACCCGCTTCAACTCGACGTTCAATTGCCGGATCACGTTCGGCAGTTCGCGCTCGGCAAATCTCTTGCGCTGCATGCGCGCAAGATCAGCATGGAAGCCGTCAGGATGACGCGACAGAAACAGATCGATCGCTTCGGTACTGCCGGTCGCGAGTGCCAGCACATAGTCGCGCCGTGCATCGATTTCCGGATCGGGCACCGCTGTCGCCAGCGGCTCGAGCGGATCGGCACGCACTGGTGTGGCAATCGGCGCTTGCACGGCCGGACGAATTTGCTCGGCCGGCGCAACATCGGCGCGCGTGCGGAATGAATTGAAAGCCAGGATCAGCGCGCCGCCGGCGGCGAGTGCCGCCAAGATCGCTAACGCCATAATCCAGCGCCGGCCGCGCCCGGTTTCGGAGGGCTCGGTCATTGGCGGCGCCACTGCGGGCGCCGATTTCAGTAACGTCTCTTTAGATCGCTTAGCCGCCGCTTTCGTTCGCCGCTTGGTTTTCGCAGGCGAAGAATTCTTCTTTGTTTTTGCACGCATTACCGCACCCCAGTCCGGATATTTCCATCGCTCCTAGCAACACGCCTCAATCCCGGGGCCGAGTGTATCGCGATTAAAACCAATGTCATGTTCCGTACATGGTGCTGCGGTCCAAAGAAATCGGAGCGCAATACCGCTCGCCGCGAATCTCATTGTCGCTTCAATCGCTTCGCAATTTTCGCTGAGCCGCAAAAAAATCGGCTGGAGGAATATTTTTTTACGAACATTCAGCGGCGTCCCCGTTTCGCACAGCGCGCCATCCATCAAGCGGATGAGCGCTTGACGGCCACGGCACCGGTCTGCGATGAAAATATCGAGTAACCTCAATCGGTTAGAAGAATTCTAATCTACAAAGCCTGCTTGCCCCTGAGGATCGCGTGATCGTCTGCTCCTGCAATTGCCTGACCGAGGCTCAAGTCCGTGAAACCTGCATGCGTGAGCAGGGGGGCGCGCGCTCGACCTTCGAGGTCTACAAGTGCCTCGGCTGCAGCCCGAAATGCGGCACCTGCGCCCGCACCATCCGCAAGATCGTGGATGAAACGCTGGGCCTTGGCGCATGCAATGTCTGCCCGGCTGCGACCGCCTCTAACTGCGGAGCAACCAAGATCGCGGCTGCGCTCGACACCGCGATGGAGCCGCTCCAGGCTTCGCCCTCCCTCATCGCCGCCGAATAACCCTGATTATTCAAGCGGTTCGCGACTGTCGGGCGCATTATTGCCTTTTGATTAGAACAGTTCTAAATTAGAAAAATCATCAATTCCTGCAGGAGCATTGCCAATGAAGGGCGATCCGAAAGTCATCGATTATTTGAACAAAGGCCTTCGGTCGGAACTGACGGCAATCAACCAGTACTGGATCCACTACCGCCTGCTCGACGACTGGGGCTTTCTCGATCTGGCCAAGAAATGGCGCGCGGAATCGATCGAGGAAATGCAGCACGCCGACAAGTTCACCACGCGGATTATCTTCCTCGAAGGTCTGCCTAATATGCAGACGCTCGACCCGATCCGCATTGGCCAGAACGTCAAGGAAGTGCTCGAAGCCGATCTCAAAGCGGAATACGGCGCGCGCGAGCTCTACCAGGAAGCCGCGATCTACTGCCGCGAAGTCAAAGACCTGCCCTCGATGAATCTGTTCGAAGAACTGATGACCGACGAGGAAGGCCATATCGACTTCCTCGAAACGCAGCTCAACCTCGTCGAGACCGTGGGCATCGAGCTCTATGCCCAAAAACACATCGGCAAGCTCAGCGACGACTGAAGCGCCTACCAGAGACTAAAAAAGGCTGAGCTTTCGCTCAGCCTTTTTTATTTGTCGAAGCGGGCTTAGTTGCCGACGCAGATCCCGCGGACGCAGATCACGCCGCGCGGCAGGTTAACCGGCGCCTGCTGCTGTTGTTGTTGCTGTTGTTGCTGCTGGCGCTGTTGCGGCTGTTGCTGGCGTACCTGCTGCGGGATCGCCACGCATTCGTTGCCTTTGGCCTGGAAGCCCGGGCGGCAGGTCAGCGGACAGACCCGGCCCTGCCTGTCGCGGAGCGCATTCAGCGTTTCGGAAGTCGGCGCAGAAACGTCAAACTTAGTCTTGGCGCTCTTGTTGAAGAGGTCGAGCGATTTACGCGTGGCATCGTTCCACTCGCCGTCATTCGAGTCCGGTCCACAGCCGACGCGCTGCAACTCGGAGATCAAGCTACGCGTCAATTCCTTCTGCGAGCGCTGTGTTTCAAGTGCTGCAAGTTTCGTTTTCTGCGCGCGTGCGAGCGTCGCGTAGAAACCTTCTGGATGACGCGACAGGAAGATATCGAAAGCTTCCATCGTGTCGACCTTCTGCGCGATTTCGAAATCGCGGCGTGCTTCGGCCTGCGGATCGACCGGCGGCATCTGCACCGCGGGCGTTTCGACCTTCTGCTCAGGACGGATATCGGTTTTCGGCTCGACCGCGGCCATCTGCTGCGGGTTTTGCGCGGGCGCCTGTGCTTGCGGCGTCTCGGCCTTGGCCGGCGTCTGTAAGGCAGCCGCTTGCGGGTCGGTCGAGCGCAGCGACGTCATTGCGAATGCGCCGCCGATCACGGCGACAACCAGCACGGCGGCGATTGCCGCCCAGCTGCCACGGTTCATCGAGCGCTTCTTCTGCGCGGCCGAAGCGGCGATAAAAGAGGGTGTCGGCGCCGGACGCGGCAGATCGCGGATCACCGGCGTGGTCGGCGCGGAAGCGCCGGTGGTGCCCTGCCAGCTCAGCGCTTCGCGGAATTCCGCGATCGATGCCTGACGCTCTGAAGCGCGGAAAGAGAGCGCCTTCTCGATCGCTTTCGCGGCGTTCGGAGAAATATGCGGAGCAGCAATTGAAAGTGGGATCAGCGAGTCGCCCTCGCCGAACGCGATCTTGCGCGCGCGTTCTTCGGTGTCGGCCGGCGGCTTGCCGGCAACGGCGCGGTAGAACACGGCACCGAGCGCGTAGATGTCGGCGCGCGCGTCGAGCGTCTCGCCTTCGCGGGTCTGTTCCGGCGGCGAATAATGCTGCTTGCCGACCATGAAGGAATGCACGGTTTTGGCCTGAAGCAGCGTGCGGTTTTCGATCAGCTTGATCGCGCCGAAATCGATGATCACCGGCCGGCCTTCCGGCGTGATCATGATGTTGTCGGGCGCCACATCGCGATGAATGAAATTCATGCCGTGCAGATAGTCGAGCGCGTCGAACACGGGCTCTAACAGCGGGCGGACTTCTTCTACCGTCGGCAGCGTTGGGCGTTCGCGGAGCCAGTTTTCGAAGGTGTTGCCTTCGACATAGTCCATGAACATGTAGCCGGTGTCGTTGTCCGACAGATAATGAAACACCTCGACGATATTCGGGTGATGCAGCCGGCATTGCTCGGTCGTGGAGCTTTCGAAGCGCTTGAGCGCCCAGCTCACGAGTTCGGAGTCACGCTCGGCATAGATGATCTCGGTGGCACCCTTGCGGGACGCGATGCCACGCGGAAAGAATTCCTTGATGGCGACGCGGCGGCCGGTGACCGGGCTCTCGCCTTCGTAGGTGATGCCGAAGCCGCCCGCGCCAAGAACGCGGACGATGCGATAGCCGGCGATGACCGTGCCTGCAGGTAGCGCGTGCGGATCGTTACTCATTTCGATTCCATATGATTGCGCGGATGCTATCCCAAAGGCCGCTTGGTGCAATGCGCAACGCCATCACTCCTTGGCACAAGCGCGTGATCGGGCCAAAGCCGTTCTTTGGAATTAGTCTAAACTATTGATTTCGCTTGCTTTTCTGTTGCTGTTCTCAGCAAGGTTCCGGGAAATTTACGGCTCAAATGAGCCCAATCGCTGCCAGGAGCCTCCGATGAAACGACCGATCCCCAGCCTCGCGTTTATTGCCACGCTTGCGGTTGCCGCGATGGCGCCGTTCTCCGCGCAGGCGCAGGAAGTAAACGTCTACACGACCCGCGAGCCCAAGCTCATCCAGCCGCTGTTCGATCTCTTCACCAAACAGACCGGCATCAAGGTCAATTCGATCTTCATCGAAAAAGGCATGGCCGAACGGGTCGCCGCCGAAGGCGCAAATTCGCCGGCCGACATCCTGATGGCGGTCGACATCGGCAACGTGCTCGACTCCGTCGCCCGCGGCGTCACCCAGAGCGTGCAGTCCGAAGCGCTCGCGTCCGCCATTCCGGCGAACCTGCGCGACAAGGACGGCCACTGGTTCGCACTCTCGCTCCGCGCGCGTCTGATTTACGTGTCGAAAGATCGCGTGAAGGACACGGCGCTCGCTTACGAGGATCTCGCGAACCCGAAGTGGAAGGGCAAGATCTGCATCCGCTCCGGCCAGCACCCGTACAACACCGCGTTAATCGCGGCCTACATCAATCACTACGGTCCCGAGAAAGCCGAAGCCTGGCTCAAGGGCATCAAGAACAATCTTGCGCGCAAAGCTTCCGGCGGCGACCGCGAAGTTGCGCGCGATATTCTCGGCAGCATCTGCGATATCGGCGTCGCCAATTCTTATTACGTCGGCCTGATGCGCGGCGGCAATAACGAAGACCAGAAGAAGTGGGGTGACGCAATCAACGTGATCATGCCGACCTTCCCAGGCGGCGGCACTCATGTGAACATCTCCGGCGCTTCGATCGCCAAGAACGCGCCGAACAAGGCGAACGCGATCAAGCTGCTGGAATTCCTCGTCTCGAACGAAGCGCAGGCGGCTTACGCGAAGGTGAACTACGAATATCCGGTCCGTCCGGGCGCCACCATCGATCCGATCATCGCGGCACTCGGCCAACTCAAGACCGATCAGATCGACCTCACGCAGATCGCGAAGCATCGCAAGCTTGCTTCCGAACTCGTCGATAAGGTCGGCTTCGACCAGTAAGCAGGCCCGTGAATAACGTTATGCGGCGGGCGTTTCGCTTCAGCGAGACGCCCGGCTGGCTTTTTGCGACGATCGTCATCGCCCTGATCGTTGTATCGCCGGTCGTGGCGCTCGCCGTCATCGCAAGCGCAGGCTCCGGAGATCTGTGGCCGCAGCTCGTGGCCTATGTGCTGCCGCAGGCGGCGTGGAATACCGCGATCCTGATTTGCGGCGTCGGTATCGTGGTGAGCGTGATCGGCGTCACCACCGCATGGCTCGTTTCGACGGCGCGCTTTCCCGGCCGCGATCTATTCGACTGGGCGCTGCTCTTACCGCTCGCGATCCCGACTTACATCATTGCTTACGCTTATCTCGACATCCTGCACCCGCTCGGACCGATCCAGAGCGCGCTGCGCAGCTTGCTCGGCATGACGGACCCGCGCGCGCTGCATTTTCCCGACATACGCTCGATGTGGGGCGTGATCCTGCTGCTTGGCTTCGTGCTTTATCCTTATGTCTATCTGGCAGCACGCGCGACCTTCCTGATGCAGACTGCGTCCGCGCTCGAAGTCGCGCGCACGCTTGGCGCCGGGCGCTTCGAGATTTTCTTCCGGATCGCATTGCCGCTCGCGCGGCCCGCGATCGCAATCGGTGTCACGCTTGCGCTCCTCGAAGCGCTGAACGACATCGGTGCCACCGAATTCCTCGGCGTGCGCACGCTCACGATTTCGATCTATTCGACCTGGCTCAATCGCTCGAGCCTGCCGGGTGCGGCGCAGATTTCGCTCTTCATGCTCGCGATCGTCACGGCGCTCTTTCTGCTCGAGCGCTGGGGACGGCGGCACCAGCGTTTTGTTGGTAGCGCGCGGCGTGCGCACCCGCTTGCTCCCACCGAACTTCGGGGCCTGAACGCGGCCGGCGCATTTCTCGCCTGTGCAATTCCTTTGCTCCTCGGCTTCGTTGCGCCGTTTATCTATCTCGCGAGCCAGGCGTTTCAGAAAATCGCCGCAAGCGGTATTTCCACCATGCTGCTGACCGAAGTGCGTCACACCGTGACGTTCGCAGCGATTGCGACTCTCGTCACGATTGCGATCGGGCTTGTCGTTGCCTATGCGCTGCGGATCGATCGGAGCGGCATCGCGTCCGTTGCAAGCCGTTTAGCGAGTATCGGTTACGCGATCCCGGGGACGGTGCTCGCGGTCGGTCTGCTCTACCCACTCGCCGCGTTCGACAACGCAATCGATGCGGCGTTCCGCCAATGGTTCGGCATTTCAACCGGGCTGCTCATTTCCGGTTCGGGCGCCGCCCTCGTAGGGGGGTATGCCCTCCGATTTTTGGCGATTTCGATCAATGGATTAGAGGCAGGCTACGCCAAGATTCCGCAGAGCATCGATTATGCCGCGCGCAGCCTTGGCGAAACCGCAATGGGTACGATGCGCCGCGTGCATCTGCCGATGCTGCGACCGGCACTAGGTGCTGCCGCCATTCTCATCTTCGTCGACTGCATGAAGGAACTGCCGGCGACGCTGATGCTTCGGCCGTTCGGCGTCGAAACGCTCGCGACCCACATCTACGCCGAAGCGGTGCGCGGCACTTACGAAGACGGCGCGGTGGCGGCCCTTCTCATTGTGCTCGTCGGTCTTGTCCCGGTGATACTGCTTGCAAGATTGAGCCGCGCGATCTTGTCGGGCTCCGCGTCACCCGTTTCAACTCAGACCCTCAGCGCGGGAATGTCGCGGTAGAGCTCGAGCGCCTCAGGGTTCGCGAGCGCTTCGGTGTTCTTGACCGGGCGGCCATGCACTACATCGCGGACCGCAAGCTCGGTGATCTTGCCTGAGCGCGTGCGCGGAATATCGGCGATCTGCACGATCTTCGCGGGCACATGACGCGGGCTCGCACCGGTTCGGATCTGCTGCTTGATCGCCGCAAGCAACGCTTCATCCAGTTCCTGCCCGTCGCGCAGGCGCACGAACAGCACGATCCGCGTATCGCCGTCCCAATCCTGACCGATCGCAATCGATTCGACGACTTGCGCAATCTGCTCGACTTGCGCGTAAATTTCCGCGGTGCCGATGCGCACGCCTTGCGGATTAAGGGTCGCGTCCGAGCGGCCGTGAATGATCATGCCGCCGTGTTCGGTCCACTCGGCAAAATCGCCGTGGCACCAGATATTCGGAAAGCGATCGAAATAAGCATTGTGATATTTTTTGCCGCCGGGATCGTTCCAGAACATGATCGGCATCGACGGAAACGGTTTGGTGCAAACAAGTTCGCCACGTTCGCGCGTAACCGGACGGCCGTCGTCGGACCACACATCAACTGCCATGCCGAGTGCGGCTGCCTGAATCTCGCCCTTCCACACCGGCGCGGTCGGATCGGCGCCGACAAAACATGCCGCCAAATCGGTGCCGCCCGATACGGACGCGAGATGCACGTCCGCCTTCACTGCGTCGTAGACGTAATCGAAACTCTCCGGCACCAGCGGCGAACCGGTTGAGGCTAGCACGCGCATTGCGGAAAGATCGTGCGTATCTTTCGGACGCAGATCCGCTTTCTTCGCGGCATCGATGAATTTGGCCGAGGTGCCGAAGAAGTCGATTTTCTCCTGCGCAGCGTAATCGAACATTACGTCGCTCTTCGGGTGAAACGGGGAGCCGTCATAGAGCATCAAGGTGGCGTCCGACGCCAAGCCCGTGACGAGCCAATTCCACATCATCCAGCCGAGCGTCGTGAACCAGAACATGCGGTCACCCGGCGCGATACCGCAGTGAAGCTTATGTTCCTTGAGGTGCTGAAGCAGAATGCCGCCGGCGCAATGCACGATGCATTTCGGCACGCCGGTCGTGCCTGACGAAAACAAAATATAGAGCGGATGTTCGAAGGGGAGCCGTTCGAACTCCACCTGCTTCGGCTGATAAGACTCGATAAATTTCGGCAGGCTCTTGGCGCGTGGAAGCTTGGATGCGACCGCTTCGGCGTCACCGAGATAGGGAACGATCACGACATGGTCCGCGGACGGAAGATTCTGAATGACGATCTTCAGTTTTTCCGCGACCTCGATCCGCTTGCCGGCATACCAATAGCCGTCGCAAGAAAAGAAAACCTTCGGCTGAATTTGCCCGAAGCGGTCGATCACGCCGCGCTCGCCGAAATCGGGCGAGCAGGAAGAAAAGATCGCACCGAGCGACGACACCGCGAGCATGATGGCGACGCTCTCCGGCAAATTGGGGAGCATGCAGGCGACGCGGTCGCCTTTGCCGACGCCCGCTGCTTTCAGCGCCTGCTGGAGGCGCGAGACCAGCGCATGCAGTTCATCGAAAGAGAGCCGGTAGCTCGCCTTGTCCTCGCCGCGGAAAATCAGCGCGGGCTCATCCCCGGTTCGCCGCAGCAGGTTCTCCGCAAAATTGAGCCGCGCGTTCGGGAAAAACTTCGCGCCCGGCATCTGTGCACCGTTCTCTAGGAGCGGCGCACCCTTTTCCCCGATCACGCCGCAGAAATCCCAGATCAGCTCCCAGAACGCCGGCAGATTATCGACCGACCAGGCGTGCAACTGCCGGTAGTCCGATAGCGACAGCCCGAAACGCTTGTTCGCTTCGGTCATGAAGCGCGTCATCGCGCTTGCCTCAACGGCTTCACGGCTGGGTGTCCAAAGCGGTTTTTCGCCGGCGCTCATGTTCTGGTCCAATGTCCCTTAAGTCCTTGGCGGGACAGTCTTCATAGCTTCCAGATTACCCGCTGTCAGGGCCTTGAAAGCGACACATAAGGCCCGGAATAGACTAGACTTCGCTTTCCGGCCCGCCGCCTGGCCCGCCGCAAATAGCGACCAACCAGCCGCCGGAATGTGATGAGCGTAAACTACCGCATCAAGCGTATTGCGATCGGCGCGGTTGCCGCCTGTGCGCTAAGCGCGGGATTGTTCCTGGCGCTGCCCTATGTCGTCTCCGAACAACGCATTCGCGCGGAAGTAACGCGCTCGATCCAGGCTGCCACCGGTGCGACACCCCGCATTCAGGGCGAAGCGCGGCTCACGCTCTTGCCGCGGCCGGCGATCCGCCTCTCGGAAGTTCATTTTGAAGACGGCACCCGCAACGGCCTTGAGATCGGCTCGCTGCAGGCAAGCGTGCAGTTCCTGCCGCTCCTGCTTGGCGAGGTAAAGATCGCGGCGATCACTCTCGAATTCCCGCGGCTCGCGGTTGAGTTCTCGGCCGACGGCAAGTTCATCGGCGGCCTGCCGTTCGCGGCGCGCATGCCTGCCGAAGACGAAGACGTGCCCGAGCTTCGTGTCGTTAACGGCACCGTGCTTCTGCGCATTCAGGGTCGCGAGCGCGTCGAAATCATCTCCGGTCTGCAGGCTTCACTCAGTTGGGCCGGGTCAGCACTGACCGCGACCGGCACGCTGACGCTTCGAAACCAACCCACGAGCGCAAGCCTCGTGATCGCGGATACGGCAGCACTCGCCAAAGGGCAGCGCAGCGGTCTGCGCTTACGCCTCGAGTCCGAGCCGCTCCGCATTTCCTACGAAGGCGGAATTCTATACCGCGACGCGTTGCAGGCGGAAGGTTCTTTCAGCGCGGATTCGATTTCATTGCGTCGCGCGCTCGAGATGTTCGGTCTTGAGGCGCCCTCGCCGGGAGGCTTCGGACGTTTCTCCACCAAAGCCAATGTTTCGCTGACGCCGATTTCGCTCGCGCTCACCAACCTGACGCTGGAACTCGACGGTAACCGCGCCGATGGTGGTCTCACGCTAAAGCGCGACGGCGCCGACCGCGCCATCCTTCAAGGAACGCTTGCGAGCGAAAGCGCCGATTTGACGCGCTATCGCAGCCTGCTTCCGAACCTCACCGTCAATGCGCGTGACTGGAATCGCGAGCCGATCGAAGTATCGGCGCTGCGTAACCTCGATCTCGATCTGCGTCTGTCCTGCGGCAAGCTCGTCCTTGGCAAGATCGAACTCACCAAGGTCGCGGCCACGCCGCGTTGAAAGACCGGCAACTGACGGTCTCGATCGGCGACGCGCAATTCTATAGCGGCACCGTTCGTGGCAGCGCGACCTTGAACGCGACCGGCGAAGTGCCGGAAGTCCGTGTCGACGCTCATCTCTCGAACTTCGAGCTTGAGCGCGGCCTCGGCGGCCTCACCGGCTTCCGCGGCATCGAAGGCATCGGCTCGCTCAACGTCGCGATTTCCGGTCACGGCAGAAGCGTGAATGAAATTGCGCGCGCATTGCTCGGCAAGCTCGAACTTTCCATGAAGAAGGGCGCGCTCAACGGCATCAATGCCGAACTCGTGCTGCGCCGGCTCGAACGCCGTCCGCTTTCCGGCACAGGCGACCTTCGCGGCGGCCGTACGCCGTTCGACCGGCTGGTCGCGAACATGCAAATCGAGAAAGGCGTCGCCAAGCTCGCCGATCTCGATATCGAGAGCCCGCTTCTGAAGATCAAACTTGTCCGGTGACACGTCAGTTGCACGGCGCGAATTCGACCTGCGCGGCGTTGCGACGCTTATCCGCGTAAAACGGCTGGTGCGCCGCAAGTGGCGTTCGACCTCCCGTTCATGATCCAGGGCGCGCTGGGACAATCCTTATCTCCTGCCCGACCCGGAGGCGCTGATCCGCCATTCAGGCGCTGCCGCCCCGCTGCTTGATGCTGTCCGCGGCAAGGCTGCGCGAGAAGCTATGCGGAACGTGATCGAGACGGTGACCGGGCTCCGCTCCATCGGCGAATTCCCGATCAACCCTTCTTTTGAGCCGCCGCCGTCGACCGCGCCCGTGGCTGCGCCCGCCTCTCAGCCCGCGCAATAGCGGTCAATTTCTCGCAGGGCTCTCGCCTTGCGGTGAATCGCTTTCGGCGACAATCTGGCGCCGATTACTGCATTGGCCCCTCGCGGAACCACCCGGAAATTTTATGTATCTCCCTCGCCTTCACACGCTCGTGCGCGTCTGCGCCGCAAGTACGATTGCATCGCTGGTTTTCCTGAGCGCGGCCGAGGCGCAGACGCCGAAGCTCACGATCAAGGCGGCGCCGGTCGGAATCGCTGCCAAGGAAAAGGCGATCATCCCGGTCAGCGCGGTGGTGACAATCGACGTCGTGATCAAGAACGACGGCAGCGAGCCGCTATCCAATGTCATACTCACCACGAAACTGAACGGCGTGAAGTTTCGTCAAGCTGGGAGCGAATGGAAGGCCGACGGCGACGAGGCCAAGCTTGAGATCGCACAGATCAAAGCGAGCGAAGAA
The DNA here is from genome assembly GCA_963730025.1 of uncultured Alphaproteobacteria bacterium. Lineage (GTDB taxonomy): Bacteria > Pseudomonadota > Alphaproteobacteria > Rhizobiales > Xanthobacteraceae. The sequence continues at coordinate 2,467,051 of CAVSPV010000002.1, read as the reverse complement.
ATTACGAAACGGCTCTACGTTCGCGTCGATATGGCGCCGCTGCCGCCGGGCAAGAACGCCACGGTGGCGATCGTAGCAAAGAGCGGCGAATTCACCACCAATGCCGAGACATCTTTTTTAACCGCGGATTGCGCCTCCGCATTCCAGGCGGCGCTGACGCGCGTGCGTCTCGGCCCGCTCGAAAATGTCTGGGCCTTTGCCGACGACTATCGCAAACCGAACACCACGCTGCCGCGAACGCGAATTTTCCGTGTCGGATTACGCAAAGGTGATTTCGCGAATTTCGAGCGGCTTGCTGCTGGCTATCAGGCGCGGCTCACCGCCGACCACGATTTCTTCCGTGAAGGGGTGCGCTACACGACCGCGCGCTGGAGCAACGAATTGAAAGCCTTCGCCGGACAGGAGCCCAATCCCGGCATCTGCGCGCTCAATCAATCCATGATCGGCGGCATCCGCCAGACCATCGCGTATGTGACGACGCGGCTTGAACCGCCGCAGAAAGCTTTTACGCGCGCACTCGATCTCCTGCGCAAGCAGACCGGCGCGAAAGACGATGACGATCTGCCGGCGATTGCGCTGCGTGCCGCCGAAGCTGCCGGCGCGAAACTTGAGAACCCGCCGGGGACGACCTTCCTCATTCTTGAGCGCACCAAAGAAGCGTTGAAAGACCAGAAGCCGAACGACGAACAGATCGACAATCTTTCGCTGATCGAAACTGCTGGCTGGCTTGAGGCGCAATCACTGCGGGCGAAAAAGCTCAGCGACGTGATCGAGGGAACGATCACCGGTATTGTCGACGCGCAGAAACAAAACTGCGTCTGCGCGTTCTAGGGTTTTGGTGTCGGGACTTCCGGCACCGGATCGCCCGAGATACGCGCATAAAGCAGATGATCCTGCCAGGAACCGGCGATCGATAAATATTGCCGCGCAATTCCCTCGCGCGTGAAATTCAGTTTTTCGAGCAAGCGGATTGAAGCCGCGTTGGTCAGTAAACACGCAGCTTCGATGCGGCGGAGCCGCAGTACGGAATGCGCAAATGGGATGAGCGTTGCGACCGCGGCAGTCATATAGCCCTTGCCCGCGAACGGCTCGCCCATCCAGTAGCCCAGGCTGCCGGCTTGCGCCGCACCGCGTCTGAGGTTGGTAAGCGTGGCACCGCCGACCAAGGCGCGGTCCGCGCGCCGAAATGCGAGAAAGGCGTAGCCGCTTTCTTCGTGGAGATCGCGCTCATAGCGGCGGATGCGGCGGCGGAAAGCCGAACGCGTCAGATCGTCTTCCGGCCAGATCGGTTCCCAGGGCGCCAGGAAGCGGCGGCTTTTTTCGCGGAGTGCCGACCATTGCTCGTAATCGCCCATGCGCGGCGTCCGCAGGAACACGCCATTTCCTTCGAGGACGGGAATGCTTGAGGTCAAGCCGAGGGACTTGAAGAAAGCCATCGCGAGCCGGTTTCCTTCACGCAGCCTTTCGCTGCAAGGCCTCAGCGATCATACCCGCTTTTTCGAGACCGCGACCCTCGCCGACGCCTGCGAAAGTCGGCCTGCCACCGGCGACGAGGCGGCGCCCGGCAGCACGCGCCCGCTCGACGGTCACCGCGTCGATTTTTTCCGCGATTTCATCCGACGACACGACGCGCCCGAAACGCGAGCAGATGCCCGCCCAGCTGATCGGCACGCGCCGACGCACTTTCCAGCGCACCAAGCAGGCTCACTTTCATCTGTGCCTTGGCGCGATCGACTTCCTGCTGGCTCGCCTGTTCGGCTGCAGCCTGGACCTGATCGATCACGACGCGCACCAATTCTTCGGTGTCGCCGGCATCGGTGCCGGCGCTGACAGCAAATAAGCCCGTGTCCTGATAAGCGGCATGGAACGCGTTGATCGAATAGCAAAGCCCGCGCTTTTCGCGGGCCTCCTGATAGAGCCGCGATGAACCGCCGCCGCCCAGGAGATTGACGAAGACCTGCATCGCGTAGCGCTCAGGGTCGTTATAGGAAACGCCCTCGAGCCCCAGCACAAGGTGGCTTTGCTCCAGCTTGCGTGCGTCGATCCTCATGCCGCCATGGTAATTCGCCTTGATGGTCTCAGGCACATTGCCGTTCGGAATCGATGCGAGTTTCTGAGACGCATCGGCAAGCAAGCGCTCATGATCGACCGCGCCTGCTGCGGCGACGATCACCCGCGAGCCGCGATAGCGCCGTGCCATATAGGCGCGGAGCTTATCCGGCGTGAAACCGTGCACTGTTTTCGGTGTCCCGAGAATTGGACGGCCGATGGATTGGCCGGGAAAAGCCACTTCCTGGAAAATATCGTACACAATGTCGTCGGGTGCATCATTGGCGCCACCGATCTCCTGCACGATCACGCTTTGCTCGCGAGCGAGTTCGTGCTGCGCGAAGGTCGAGCCGGTCAGAATGTCCGAGAGAATGTCGAATGCAACGGGCAGGTCTTCGCCAAGCAGCCGCGAATAATAGGATGTCACTTCCACGCCTGTCGCAGCGTTGAGTTCGCCACCAACGTTGTCGATCTCTTCGTTGATCTGCAAGGCCGAGCGCCGCGTCGTGCCCTTAAAGGCCATATGTTCGAGCAGATGCGAAATGCCGTGCTCGTCCTCGTTTTCGTAGCGTGAGCCCGCCGATATCCAGATGCCGAGTGACGCGGTTTTTACATCGCGCATCGTATCGGTTGCGACGGTGACGCCGTTTAAAAGCTTATCGATGCGAACGCTCACGCAACCGCTCCTTGTGCCGCTCGCGAATGCGAGGCAACGAATTCGCCGACTTTTTCGGCATCTGCAGGCAATGTCGAGACGCGTTGCTCGCGCATCATCAGATCGGAGAAGCGGTCGGGAAGCGTCGGGTTGACGCCGCTTGCAGCCAACACCGCTTCCGGAAACTTCCCGGGATGCGCGGTGCCGAGTACCACGAGCGGCGACCCGGATTTATCCGCGCCGAGCTTGCGCGCAACCGAAACACCGACTGCCGTGTGGGGATCGAGCACATATTGCGAGCTGCGGTAAACATCCCCGATCGTGGCCACGGTTTCTTCTTCGCCTGCCCGGCCTGCCGCGAACAAGGCGCGGATATTTGCGAGCGTTTTATCGTTGAGCGCAAAACGCTTATTCTCGCCAAGCTCGCGCATCGCATTCTTGACGACGGAAGCATCGCGCCCGCCCGCGTCAAACAACAGGCGCTCAAAATTCGAGGAGACCTGGATATCCATCGCGGGCGACGAGGTCGCGACCACGTCGCGCACCTCGTAAGCACCGGTCTCGAGCGTGCGCGCAAGAATATCGTTGACGTTGGTCGCAACAATCAGTTTTTCGATGGGCAAGCCCATTTTTGCCGCGACATAACCCGCGAGCACGTCGCCGAAATTTCCAGTAGGCACAGCAAACGTCACGCGTTTTTCCGGCGCACCGAGCGCGACCGCGGCCGTAAAATAATAAACGATTTGAGCTACGATCCGCGCCCAGTTGATCGAGTTGACGGCGGATAACTTCACTCGGTCGCGGTAAGCGTGATCGTTGAAGAGCGCTTTCACGATTGCCTGGCAGTCGTCGAAATTACCCTCGATCGAAAGTGTATGAATGTTCGACTCGGTCACCGTCGTCATCATGCGCTGCTGCACTTCCGAAACGCGGCCCTTCGGAAACAAAAAGACAAGATCGATACGCTCGCGGCCGCGGAAGGCTTCGACCGCGGCTCCGCCGGTATCGCCCGAGGTCGCGCCTACGATGGTGACGCGCTCGTTTTTCGCCGCAAGCACATAATCCATTAGCCGTGCAATTAGTTGCAGCGCCACATCCTTGAACGCGAGCGTCGGCCCGTGAAAGAGTTCAAGAATATATTCGCCGCTCGAAAGCCGATGCAGTGGTGCTACATCCTCGTGATCGAAGGTCGCGTAAGCCTCATCAATCATGAGCTTCAGGTCGCGCTCGGGAATATCGCCGCCAACGAACGGCGCGATCACGCGAAACGCGACTTCGGAATAGGGTAGCCCGCGGAAGGTCGCAATTTCTTCGCGCGAAAGCTTCGGCCAGGTTTCCGGCAGATAGAGTCCGCCGTCACGCGCGAGACCTTCGATCAGAGCTTCGTTGAAGGAGGCTACCTTCGCCTCGCCGCGGGTCGAGACGTATCGCAAATTCGTAGGTTCCATGTGAGGGCGGCACCCTATTTTGCGGGACCAGCGGAAGCAAGCGTCAGCGGGTACCGCGGAGTCGCTGCCACGCGAAGGCCGAAAATACGCCGATCAGCGTTGCGGCCAGCCCGTACCAGGTCAGCGCATAGCCGAGATGATTGTTGACGAAGGTGAGCTTGGTTTCGTTCGGCTGCGGACGCATGTCCGGCGTAATAAGTTCGCGGTCATGTCCAGCAGGAACGGTGCCACGTTTTTCATGTCCTTCGCGCGGGCAATGTCGGCAGGGTCGCGCGGCGGTACCAGTCGTCGTGCGACGGGTTGTTCTCGGGTGTGAAGTAATTTGCCTGTTCCGGCGCGCGCAGAAGTCCAGTGACGGTGACCAGACCATAGAGATAAGAGCCCGCTGCCTTGCCGGCCCACTCCGCGGACAAACCCACGATTCACGATGACAACGCTTCCATCATCGAGTTCGAACGGCGACAACACCCAATAACCCACGCCGGAATATTCGTGCTTTGGTTCAGAAAGAACGGTGTGCACCAGAACTTCCTTTTTATGCAGGAAGCGGCCGGAAACCGTAGAATGGGCGGTATTCGAGTTCTTCGAGGTTCAACTTCGGCCAATCGGAAGCAAACGGAAGCAGTTTTGGCGGTTGCTTCACGCGCTCGGTCGCGCTTGCGATCAGATTTTTCCTTCCACGCAAGTCTTTGCATCTGCCAATTGCCGAGGCTGATCAGTATCGCGAGCACGATCACCGACAACATGCCGGGCAGCAACAGGCCGCGCAGTGCTTGCGAACGCGCGCTCATGATTTGGAGCGATCCGAGCGGGCTTCGGCGGCATCGTGATGAAACTGGAGCGCGATCATGAGTGCCTTGAGCCAGCGCAGCGGCCCGAGGGTTGCGATCAGCACGGTAGGAATCCCGACCGCCGCATGCACCCAATAAGAGGGCCGCCAGACCAATTCGACAATGAGGACGGCAATGACCGCCGCAAGACCGCCGAGCAGGATCACAAACACCGCCGGGCCGTCACCAGAATCCGCAAAAGCATAATTCAATCCGCATGCAGAACAGTGCGGCGCAAGTTTCAGATAGCCCGCAAATAATTTTCCCTCGCCGCAACGGGGGCAAGAACAGGTCAGTCCCGCCTTGAGGGGCGAGACTGACGATCGGTTCGGTGTGGCGGATTTTTTCATCTCCGCCTCAGGATTGGAATGGCGGTCAGTGCGCGAGCGGTGTGCCGGCGGCCCAGACATAAATCCAGATGAACAGGAACAGCCAGACCACGTCAACGAAATGCCAGTACCAGGCAGCCGCCTCGAAGCCGAAATGATGGTCCGGCGTGAAGTGGCCGAGGTAGACGCGATAGAGGCAGACCGCGAGGAAGATCGTGCCGATCAGCACGTGCACGCCGTGGAAGCCGGTCGCCATGAAGAAGGTGGCGCCGTAAATGTGGCCGCTGAACGTAAATCCGGCATGCGCATATTCGTAAGCCTGCACGCAGGTGAAGAGCGCGCCGAGGATCACCGTGATCCAAAGACCTTGTTTCGCACCATCGCGATCGCCGTGAAGGATCGCGTGATGCGCCCAGGTCACCGTGGTGCCGGAGGTGAGCAGGATCAGCGTGTTCAGAAGCGGCAGGTGCCAGGGATCGAACGTGCCCTTGAAAGCATTCGAGTCGGTCGTCGCCTTCGGCGGCCAATGCGCGCCGGTGAGCTCGGTGCGCATATATTGATGCGCTTCACCCGGGAAAAGTGCCACGTCGAAATAGGCCCAGAACCAGGCCACGAAGAACATCACCTCGGAGGCGATGAAGAGGATCATGCCGTAGCGCAGATGCAGCTGCACGACCTTGGTGTGGTAACCGGTCTGCGCTTCATCGATGATGTCACGCCACCAGACGATCATGATGTAGATGATGCCGATCGCGGCACCGATGGCGATCAGCGAGGTGCCGCCGCGCATCCAGAGTACCGCACCAATGGTCAGCACCAGCGCGAAGAACGCGCCGAGAATCGGCCACGGGCTCGGATTGACGAGATGATAGTCGTGTTGCGGTTTCGCGTGCGCGTCGGCCATTTCGTTCTCTCCGCCGGCGTCGCCGGACCTCGTTCGTTTCTATCAGCGCCCTGCGGTAGGCCGCAAGGTATCGGTTAGTTGTTACGCTCCGGCTTCGCTGTTGCCGCAACCGGCTTCGGCTTGGTGACCGGGAAAAAAGTATAAGACAGCGTGATCGTCTTGATCTGACGCGCTTCCGAATCTTCGTCGATCGCGGGCTGGATGAAGAACGCGACCGGCATCATCATTTTCTCGCCCGGTGCCAGCCGCTGCTCGGAGAAGCAGAAGCACTGCATTTTCGCAAAATAGATGCCGGCCTGCGGTGGCGAGACATTGTAAGTCGCGGTGCCGACGGTTTCGTCGCGGCTCAAATTCTCCGCGTGATAATGCACGAGGAAGGTCTCGCCAATCTTGACTTCGATCTCGCGGACTTCCGGCTGAAATTCCCAGGGCACGCCCGCGACGTTGGCGTCGAAGCGGACGCGGATGGTGCGCTCAAGCGCTTTTGCCGGCGCTTGGGTCGCGACCTGCGTGACACCCCCAAAGCCGGTGGTGCGGCAAAACCAGTCGTAAAACGGCGCGGCTGCGAAAGACATGCCGATCATGCAGGCGACAAAGACCGAAAGCGACAGCGCAACTGCGCGATGACGCCTGGCAAGCGCCGGATCGGTCTTGTGCACCCGGCCGCTCATACGATCACCGTGATCGGCGCACGCTCGGTCTTGCGCATCGCGCCAGGTCCAAGCTTGACGATGGTGACGACGTAAAAGAGCAAAACCAGGCCGGTGAGCACGAGCGCGATCGCGAGCGAGCGGCGCTTGCGGCGCTTCAATTGCTCCTCGGTGAGAACGACGCCCTTCTTCTCGTTCATCGCCCTCACCTCGCCATTCCTTCGCACAGCAAGACTGCGAAGAGGAGGAAGAGATAGAGCACCGAAAAGGCGAACAGATGCTTGCACGCGCGCTCGGCGAGTTCGCCGCTGCGGTTGCGGTAAACCTGGACCGCAAACAACACGAACAATGCACCGAGTAAGACTGAGATCGCGCCATAAAGCGCGCCGGTCATGCCAAGTGCGAACGGCACCACGCCAAGCGGCGCGAGCACGAGCGAATAGAGCAAAATCTGGCGCCGGGTTTCGTCATCGCCGGCAACATTCGGCAGCATCGGAATGCCGGCGCGTTCATAATCGCGCTTCTTCAGAAGTGCGAGCGCCCAGAAATGCGGCGGCGTCCAGATAAAGATGAGCGCAAACAGAATGAGCGGCTCAAGACCGACATTGCCCGTCACCGAAGCCCAACCGATCACCGGCGGCAGCGCGCCTGCGGCACCCCCGATCACGATGTTCTGCGCGGTCGCGCGCTTAAGCCACATCGAATAGATCACGGCGTAGAAGAAGATCGTAAACGCAAGCAACGCGCCGGCAAGAATGCCGACCAGCAGGCCCAGGATCAGCACCGAGCCGCCTGCGAGCAGCAGGCCGAACGCCAGCGCTTCGCCCGCCTCGACACGGCCTGCCGGAATCGGGCGGCCGCGCGTGCGGTCCATGCGCGCGTCGATATCGGCGTCCCACCACATGTTGAGCGCGCCTGCGGCGCCCGCACCGATCGCGATGAAGAGTAATGCTACGAAACCGATCACCGGATGGATTTCGCCCGGTGCGCGTACGATGCCGACCAGCGCGGTGAATACGACAAGCGACATCACGCGCGGCTTGAGCAGCGCCCAATAGTCCTCAACGCCGGCAAAGCCCGAGAGGCTTTCGGCGCGGACGGTGCGTTCTTCGGAAACGAGCGACATATTCAGTTCAGTTCGTAGTTTGACTAACTCCAGAGAAGACGAATGGAGGTCTCCCCTTCAACGGTACCGAAGTCGGGTAACCCCGACTTGAGCATTTAAATAATGCCAAAGTCGGATAAACCCGACTTTGGCTGCCGGAAATCATTTCACGCGCGGCAGTTGCTCGAAGGTGTGGAACGGCGGCGGTGAAGACACCGTCCATTCGAGCGTGGTGGCGCCGACGCCCCACGGATTGTCCGCTGCCTGCTGCTTGCGCGCAAAAGCGTGGATGATCGTGATGAAGAAGACGACGAGACCCGCGAGCGAGATGTAAGCGCCGATCGAGGAAACGAAATTCCAGCCCGCGAAGGCATCCGGATAATCCGCGTAACGGCGCGGCATGCCAGCAAGACCGAGGAAGTGCTGCGGGAAGAAGATCGTGTTGACGCCGATGAAGGTCAGCCAGAAGTGCGTTTTCGCAAGCGCTTCCGAATACATATAGCCGGACATTTTCGGGAACCAGTAATACCAGCCCGCGAAGATGCCGAAGGTGGCGCCGAGCGACATCGTGTAGTGGAAGTGCGCGACCACGTAATAAGTGTCGTGGAAGGCGCGGTCGACGCCGGCATTCGACAGGATCACACCCGTCACGCCGCCAAGCGTGAAGAGGAAGATCAGGCCGATAGAGAACAGCATCGGCGTCGCGAAGCGAATCGAGCCGCCCCACATCGTTGCGATCCATGAGAAAATCTTCACGCCGGTCGGCACAGCGATCACCATGGTCGCGACCATGAAATAGGCCTGCGCGGTCGAACTCATCCCGACCGTGTACATGTGATGCGCCCAGACGACGAAGCCGACGACGCCGATCGCAACCATTGCATAGGCCATGCCGAGATAGCCGAACACCGGCTTCTTCGAGAAGGTCGAGATGATCTGCGAAATGATGCCGAAGCCCGGCAGAATGAGAATGTAAACTTCGGGGTGACCGAAGAACCAGAACAGATGCTGGAACAGGATCGGATCGCCGCCGCCCTTCGGATCGAAGAATGCGGTGCCGAAGTTACGATCGGTGAGCAGCATCGTGATCGCGCCGGCAAGCACCGGCAGCGCCAGAAGAAGCAGGAACGCCGTCACCAGTACCGACCAGACAAAGAGCGGCATCTTGTGCAGCGTCATGCCGGGTGCGCGCATATTGAAGATCGTGGTGATGAAGTTGATCGCACCCAGGATCGACGACGCGCCCGCCAAGTGGAGCGCGAAGATCGCAAAATCCATCGCCGGCCCTGGATGGCCCGCGGTCGACGACAGCGGCGGATAAGCGGTCCAGCCCCCGCCGAAGCCGAGGCCGCCTGACGGACCCGGCACGAACATCGAGATCAAGAGCAGGATCAACGCCGCGATCAAGAGCCAGAACGAAATATTGTTCATGCGCGGGAACGCCATGTCCGGCGCGCCGATCATGAGCGGAACGAACCAGTTGCCGAAGCCGCCGATCAGCGCGGGCATGATCATGAAGAACACCATGATCAGACCATGCGCAGTGACGAAGGAATTAAAGACGTGTGCGTTCGGGAAGTATTGTAATCCCGGGTACATCAGTTCGAGACGCATGGCCACCGACAACAGACCGCCCAAAACGCCGGCAAAAATCGCCGCGATCAGATAGAGCGTGCCGATGTCTTTGTGGTTGGTCGAATACATCCACCGGCGCCATCCGGTCGGATTGTGATGGTCGTCGTGGTGCGCGTCGTCGTGAGCGCTGTGAGCTATTACCGCTTTCGCCATATCGGGCCTCGATTACCTTTGCGCGCCGCGCGACTTAATTTTTGATTTCGGCAATGAGTGCCGGGTTCGGTTCCGGATTGACGGCGAATTTCTTCTTCGCCTCTTCCAGCCATTTCGCGAATTCTTCGTCGCTGACGACGCGGATCACGATCGGCATGTAAGCGTGATTGATGCCGCAGAGTTCCGAGCACTGGCCGTGGAACATGCCGGTTTTGGTCGCCTTGAACCAGGTTTCGTTGAGACGGCCCGGCACGGCGTCGATCTTGATACCGAACGACGGCATCGCGAAGGCGTGAAGGATGCCTTCAGCGGTCACCTGCACGCGCACGATTTTGTTCACCGGAACGACGAGTTCATTATCGACGGTCAAGAGCCGCGGCTGACCCGGCTGCAACTTGTTGTCGGGAATGAATGAACTGATGAAGTTCAGGCCGCCGTGATCGGGATATTCATAGACCCAGGTCCAGCCGGCGGTGCCGGTCGCCTTCACAGTGAGATCGGCTTTCGGAATATCGAGCTGATCGAACAGAAGACGGAAGGACGGGATCGCTATCGCGACGAGGATCACGACCGGAAGTACGGTCCAGGCGATCTCAAGACCGGTGTGATGCGTCGTGGTCGACGGAACCGGGTTCGCTTTTTCGTTGAAGCGCACGAAGACGATCACGAGCAGCACGAGCACGAAGAGCGTGATCAGCGTCGCGATAATGGTCAGCCACAAGTGGAACGAATAAATCTGTTCCATGATCGGCGACGCCGGCGTCTGAAAGTCGATCTGCCACGGCGAGGGCTGGCCGGTGCCGGCCATCGCGATTGTACCGCCGGCGAGCGCGGTCAAAACCGCCGCCATTACCAGCGCGGCCCCGCGAATCGTCACGCCCCATGCGCTCTTCATTGCAACCCCATCTCCTGAAATCTGGCCCCGGAGCCTGTCCGGGTATGCCCGTTCGATCGGGCCGGAATCCCATCCCAAACTAACACCCGGCGCGGGGCCCCGGAACGACGCGGAAGGCGGCTCATTGCCGCGCATTCCGGGCGATTCAGCACCGACCCGAACGTCTGTGGCTTGATGAACCACACTACGGAAGGGCCCGCAACGCCCGAAGCCTCCGGCTCGGGCCTTACGCCCCATTCTTGACATGACCGGGCAGCGATGTACCCGCTCTTGTTCTAGGCGGGTCAGCGGCCCTCGCCGATTCGAGGGCCCCGGAGAGGTGGATGCGGTTTTCTTCCGACGCGAGACTTTTCTTTCGCGCCGCCATGGCGGTGTTGTTCGTTGTCTTCTTGCCTGCCGCTGTAGAGGCGCAGGGAACCGTTCGCTCGGTTCACAATGACTGGCAGATCCGCTGCGAAACGCCGCCCGGTGCGCCGGGCGAGCAATGTGCGCTGATCCAGAGCGTTACCGCGGAAGACCGGCCGAATGTCGGGCTCACCGTGATCGTACTCAAGACGGCCGACCAGAAGAGCCGGTTGATGCGCGTCTTGGTGCCGCTCGGCGTACTCCTGCCGAAGGGTCTTGGGCTTCGGATCGACCAGACCGATATCGGCAGCGCAGGCTTCGTCCGTTGCCTGCCGAACGGCTGCGTTGCCGAAGTAATCATGGACGAGAAGCTCGTCGCCCAGCTCAGGTCCGGCAAACAGGCGTTGTTCCTGATTTATCAAACGCCGGAAGAAGGCATCGGCGTTCCGGTGGGTCTAGCCGGCTTCAGCGCAGGCTTTGACAAGCTGCCCTGACGCTCACGCCTTCGATGGCGTGGACAGCACGATCGCGTTTCCGGCAAGCACGAGTGCGACACCTGCGAACGCATAGATCGTCCAGCTATAACCTTCGAACAATGTCGAGAGCACGAGCGCGACCAGCGGCATCAACACCGTGACGTAGCCGGTGCGGCCGGTGCCGATGCGGCCAATCAATGTCACGTAGGCAAAGAAGCCGATCGCGGTACCGGCAATCGCGAGCCACAGGATCGACAATACATATTGTGCGGTCCACTCGACGATGAAAGCTTCGCCCTTCAAGAACGCGGCAATCGCGATAAATAAAGTGCCGTAAAGCATCGACCAGGCATTTGCCGAAAGCACCGGCATCCCCTTGGCCTGGAACGCCGCTGAAAACATATTGCCCGTGCAGAACACGAAGACCGAAAGCATCATGCAGATGACCCCGGTAAGCGTTCCCGCTTGCGCATCGGTCGCAATCAGCTTGGGGCCGAACAGGAGCACAACCCCGACCACACCGGTCAGTGCGCCGGCGACAATGCGCAAGCTTAGGCCGCCTCTTCCGAGGGCGGCCGCATAAAGCGGATTGACGACCGCGGTGAGCGAAAACAGCACCGCAAGCAGGCCGCCGTTCAGGTGATAGCCCGCGTAGTAGGCGAGTACGAAGTTCGTCGAGAACATCGTGGCACCCAGGATTGCGAACCGCGCATGATCAGCGACCGGAAAGGCGACGCGACCTCTGACCGCGATGAGCCAACCGAATACGATTAAGCCGCCCAAGAGAAAGCGCCACATTGCGGAGACTTCCGCCGAGACCACACCAAGCTGAAGCCGCAGCGGCAGCCAGCTGAGCCCCCACAACAAGACGACGGTAACATAAAGTGTGTAATCGGCGGTGGTAAGCGCGCCATGCGGCTGTTGTTTCATGGCGCGTCGTTAGTAAGCGAGCAGTTCGAAAGCCGGGTCGACCGAACCGCCCCAGACGCCGCGATAAAGTTCGAGCAGTTCATCGGCCGGCGTTTTGCCGCGTTCGATAATGGTGTCGAGCGGATCCAGAAAATCGGACTCGTCGCGGCCGTCATAAAGAAGATGCGTACGGCGCTTCAGCCCGTCGCGCGAAAGCGCCACGACTTCGCGAGCAAGCTCGCGCACGGAGCGGCCCTTGATCTCTGCGCGCAACCCAAGCTTAGGCACATCGGCGCGCAATTGCTGCCGCTCATCGGCGCTCCAGTTTTTTGCAATCTCCCAGGCGGCATCGAGCGACGCATCGTCATAAAGAAGTCCAACCCAGAACGCCGGCAAAGCACAGAGATTTTTCCAGGGCCCTGCGTCGGCGCCGCGCATTTCCAGATAACGCTTGAGCCGCACTTCAGGGAAGATCGTGCTCAAATGATTGGCCCAGTCGGAAATCGTCGCACGTTCGCCCGGCCGCGCCGGATGCTTGCCCGCCAGAAGATCGCGAAATGAAGAGCCGGCGACGTCGATATAGTTGCTACCGCGCTTGATGAAATACATCGGCACATCGAGCGCGTAATCGACGTAGCGTTCGTAGCTCATGCCGCTTTCGAACGCGAAAGGCAGCATGCCGGAGCGTGCATTGTCGGTGTCTTCCCAGACGTGCGAGCGAAATGAGAGAAAGCCGTTGGGCTTGCCTTCGGTGAAGGGCGAATTCGCAAATAGCGCGGTCGCGATCGGCTGCAGCGCGAGCGATACGCGCAGCTTTTTCACCATGTCGGCTTCAGTAGAGAAGTCGAGGTTCGCCTGCACCGTGCAGGTGCGGAACATCATATCGAGGCCGAACTCACCGACCTTCGGCATATAATTCGACATGATCTTATAGCGGCCCTTGGGCATCACCGGCGTTTCCGCGCGCGTCCATTGCGGCGACATGCCGATGCCGAGAAAGCCGATGCCCAAGGGCTCGGCGACCTGACGCAATTGCGCGAGATGCGAATTCAATTCCGAACAGGTGCGATGAATGGTCTCTAACGGTGCCCCGGACAATTCGAATTGGCCGCCGGGCTCCAGCGAAATCGCGCCGCCACCGGTGACATCCGCGAGACCAATGATCGTCTTGCCTTCAAGGATCGGCTCCCAGCCGAGCAGCATCTGCATGCCCTCAAGGAGCGCGCGAATGCCTCGGCGTCCATCGTAAGGCACCGGCGAATGATCGGCGACGCGAAACGGAATCTTTTCGTGCTCGGTGCCGACCCGGAATTCTTCCTTCGGCTTTTCGCCTGCCGCAATCCACGCGACCAATTCGTCGCGCGTCTCTATCGGCGTCATGTCGATCTGGTCGCGGGCCATCGGGAAGGCTTATTCCGGAAAAAGGTCGCGGACCATACAGGAGGCTTGAACGCGCCGCCAATGCACACCACGCAAGGCTCGCATTATTGAATCGACGTCTCGACGAGCCAGTTTTTCACAGCCTTTAATGCTTCGCCGCGGCTTTTCGTCCGCTCCTCGGCTTCGCTGAAGATCGTGATCTGGGCGTCGGCACTGGTGCCTTCTTCGAGAATCCGGCGGATCTGTTTCAGGGCCGGTTCGCAGCCGAGCGCTTTTGCGTCCTCCCCTATCATGTCGAGGAGCGCACGTGTCCCCTCACCCACCGGAATCGCCCGGCCTGCTTTGCGATCTACGAAGCTGCCGTGAATGCCATAGCGCTGCGCGCGCCATTTGTTTTCGGAAGCCAGCGCGTAGTCCACGGAGGTCAGCGTTTCATTCACCTCGCGGTTCAGAAATAGATGACGCAGCAAGGAACGATAGAGTGCCGCGAGCGCGAGCGAGTCTTCGACACGCGTGCAGCAATCCGGCGCGCGCAGTTCTAATGTCGGATGCGCCTCCGAAGGCCGGATCGCCCACCACAGATAACTTCCGTCCGGCAGCACACGCGCATCGATCAGCGCTTGCTTGTATTGGTCGAAATCTGCGTCGCTTTGGAACAGCGGCGGCAGGCCGGTGCGCGGCAACTCGTCATAGGCAGCTAAACGGTAGCCCATGAGGCCGGTGCGGCGCGAATTCCAAAACGGCGACGAGGTCGCGAGCGCAATAAAATAAGGAATGAAGGGTGTGACGCGGCGCATGAGTTCAACGCGCCGGCCCGCATCCGGCAATTCCACATGCACGTGCAGGCCGCAAAGCATGTTGCGCTCGGCCAGCATCTGCAGGTCCTGCATCATGCCGTCGTAGCGCATCGCTTCGGTCTGTCGCGCCGAGGTCCAGGCGGCCGTCGGATGCGTGCCCGCCGCGATGAACGAAAGACCGAACTCTGAAGAAATAGCGCTTACGTTCTTGCGAAGCGCGCGCAGTTCACGCGCGCTCTCCGAACAATCGATCGAAGGCTTGGTTGCCACTTCGACCTGCGATTGCAGCATCTCGCGGGTGACCGCCGAGCCGATCCCGGTTTTCAGCGCCGCGAGAAAAGCAGCCGGCATCCGCCGCTGCACGGCCTTGGTCTCCGCATCGACGATGAAATATTCCTCTTCGATGCCGAAGCTATAGGTGTCAGCCATTCACGCCTCATATATTTTTAATTTGTTTTATTTTTGCCGACTTGCACCGGGATCAGCGCCAGTCACCGCAGACGGCCTGAACGAGCGCGAGGGCCGCGACAGCTGCCGTGTCGGCGCGCAAAATGCGCGGCCCCAGCGACAAGCGAATTACATTCTCTTTTGCGCGCAACGCCGCACGCTCTTCGTCGGAGAAGCCGCCTTCCGGTCCAACCAGAAGCGCAATCGGCTTATCTTTCACTGGCGCGAGCACATCGACCGGCGAGCGTTCGGCCTCGTCCTCGTCGCAGAAGACGAGCACGCGGCCTGATTCAAGTGAATTGACCCAACGACCAAGCGGCTGTGGCTCGTCGATTTCGGGAAGCGACAGAATCCCGCATTGCTCGGCTGCCTCGACCGCGTTCGAGCGCATTCGCTCCATATTCATGCGGTTCACCTGGGTATGTTGTGTAAAAACCGGCGATAATCGGCTGGCACCCATTTCGACGGCTTTTTGGACCACATAGTCGAGCCGGGCGTGTTTAAGAGGTGCAAACGCGTAGACCGGTCCCCGGGTTGCAGGCTGTGACCTGATTTGTTTTTCGGCCCTTAACGCCGCACTGCGCTTGCCGCCGGCAAGGAGCCGCGCCTGCCACTCCCCGTCCCGCCCGTTGAAAACAAGTACTTCACCCCCGTCCTCGAGCCGGAGGACGTGGCGCAGGTAATGCGCCTGCTCCCGACCGAGATTTAGCTCCTGCGACGCAGCAATAGGTGCGTCCAAATAGAGGCGGGGGCCACGAAAATCGTATTTTGCCAATCAAATCTCCGCAGGAAACGGATTAACGACGCTTTCGCCCCGATATTGCCCCAAGTCACTGGCTTTTGTACGCATACCCACCCACCACTGGCGAACCGAATGTACGCTCGTCTCCTGTCCGTACTTGCTCTGGGCCTGCTCATCTTCGTTGCTGAGCAGCGCACGCTTCATGCGCAGTTCGGAATGACGCCGAATCCGAACCAGCAACCGCAGCAACAACAGCAGCAGCAGGAACATCCCTGCCAGGCCGAATTCAACGCGGTGCGCGAGGAACTTCAGGCCAAAGGCAAGGCGCTTCAGGAAGCCGGTAAGCGCAAAGCGACGCCGAAAGAACTTTGTGCGCGCGTCACCAGCTACGCGAATTCCGAAAGCAAGATGATCAAGTTCTTCGACCGGAAGGCTGCCGACTGCGGAATTCCGCCTGACGCTTCAGCCGGCTTGAGAAAGAGCCAGGCCAAGACCGCGGATTTGCGCACCAGGGTCTGCGGTGCTGCGAACAATCCGGGGCCTCCGGCACCACCGCCGAGCGCGGGGTTGAGCGGCGCGCTCGGACCGAGCAGCGGCACCGTGCAGGAAACACCGCTTGGTGGCGGCATTTTCGATACGCTGAGCGGCAACGTCTTGCAGCAATGAGCGACGCGGGCCGCCCCGTTGCGGCCGCTCCGGTCGCCGATTCAATCGGAAACTGGGTAGACCGTTCTGCGCCGCCTTGGGCGCAACCTTTCTTACGTCTTGCACGAATCGACCGGCCGATCGGCTGGTGGTTGTTGTTGCTGCCCTGCTGGTGGTCCACCGCAATCGCGGCGCTCGCGAACCGCGCACCATGGCCCGATCCTAAATTGATCGTGCTCTTTTTGATCGGCGCAATCGTCATGCGCGGCGCCGGCACTACCTGGAACGACATCCTGGATCGCAAGATCGATGCGCAAGTCGAGCGCACGAAAAGCCGTCCGATTCCTTCCGGTCAGGTTTCGGCAAAAACCGCGTTCGCTTTTGCAATCCTATTGTCGCTCGCCGGGCTGATCGTGCTTTTGCAGTTCAACCTCTTCGCGATCGTCACGGGTGTGGCCTCGCTCATCATCGTCGCCGTCTATCCCCTTGCGAAACGCGTAACCTCGCTGCCGCAATTCGTGCTTGGCCTTGCGTTCTCCTGGGGTGCGCTGATGGGTTGGGCCGCGGTGTTCGGTTCGCTCGATTGGCGACCGCTCGTGCTTTACGCCGGCACGATCTGCTGGGTGATCGGCTATGACACGATCTACGCGCACCAGGACCGGCGGGACGACGCCATCATCGGCGTTAAATCTTCGGCGCGGCTGTTCGGCGATCAGACCGGGCTTGCAATCACAATTCTTTATAGCGGCACAATCCTGCTTGCCGGGATTGCCACGCTATTTTCCGGCGGCGGGATTTTTTCGCTGATCGGTCTCGCAGCGTTTGCTGCGCATCTCGCGTGGCAGGTGATCACGCTCGACGCGAATAATCCGGCCTATTGCCTGAAGCTGTTTCGCGCCAATCGCGATGCGGGGCTTTTGTTCTTTGCGGGCCTGGTGCTCGACGTAATTACGGGCGCACCGGGCGCATTTATTACGCCCGCCTGAGGCCGCACGCTAAATATATGGATATTTGCTGCGCGCCTCGACCGAACCGAGCGGCGCGATATTGCAGAGCCACAAAAGCCAGCTGAAAATCGCAATGGCCGCGCCTCCAAGCCTTCGGGCGGTGCGGCGCGTCAGACGCCGAACTATCCGCGTCTTTGTCTTCCGTCGCGCGTGGCGGGCGATACCGCGGTAGTGGTCGTAATCAAGCAGGCCGTTCGAAAGCCGCTGGACGCCGGTGTCGAATGCGCGATGCATGTTTGCCTCCATTTGCATGGCGCCAAACATGACAAGGGCTGCAGTATCTGGCCTTCAGACGACCTTGTCTTTTCCTTTGGAATTCGTCCCTTGCCTTTTTCCCGAGGCGGGCTTGAATCGGGACTTCGAGAGCGAGGTTTTGTGTATTGATCTTCGAGTTCGACCAATTCGTCCTGGATCCCGGCCGTCGCGAGCTGCGCTCGGGTGGCCAAACCATTGCAGTCGAGCCGCAGGTGTTCGACCTGCTCGAATTTTTGATCCGGCGGCGGGACGAAGTCGTCAGCCGCGACGATCTCATTGAACATGTCTGGAAAGGTCGGATCGTTTCAGAGTTTGCGCTCACTTCGCGGATCAATGCCGCGCGTAACGCGATCGGAGATAGCGGCGCTAAACAGGCGCTGATCAAGACGATCGCACGCAAAGGCATACGTTTTGTCGGCCGAGTACGAGAGGCTGACAAACCCTCATCGCCTGCGGCGGCAGGTACGATCGAACTGCAATCGATTACGTTTTGCCGCGCCACCGATGGCATCAATCTCGCGGTCGCGCGCTCTGGCAGCGGGCCGGTGCTTTTGAAAACTTCGAACTGGCTCAACCATCTTGAATTTGACTGGAAAAGTCCGATTTGGTCACCACTGTTCTCGGCATTGTCGGAGCGGTTTTCACTAATCCGCTACGACGGCCGCGGCAGCGGACTTTCCGATCGCGACGTCCAGGATATTTCCTTTCCCGGCTTCGTGCGCGATCTCGATGCCGTCGTTGCGGCACTGGACAAGGATCGATTCGCGCTACTCGGCCTTTCGCAAGGGGTCGCCGCGGCCATCGCTTTTGCCGTGAAGCAGCCAACGCGCGTTTCGCGGCTCATCCTCTATGGGGGTTACGCACAGGGCCGCAATAAACGCGAGCCGGCCGACGCCGTAGCCGCGGAGGCGTTTATGGCAATGATGCGTCAAGGCTGGGGAAATGAAGGCTCGGCCTTCATGCGGGCGTTCAGTTCGATCTATCTTCCGAACGGCACCAACGAACAGATCCGCTGGTTTGCCGAAATGCAGCGCATGGCAACCACTGGTGAAAACGCAGTCCGGCTCCGGAACGCATGTGACGATATCGATATAATGGAATTACTGCCAAAGCTCACGGTGCCAACGCTCGTGATTCATGCGCGCGAAGACAGCGTGGTGCCTTACGCGCAAGGCCGATTGCTCGCGACCTCAATCCCCGGGGCAAAATTCGTCACGCTTGAGACGGAAAATCATGTGCCACTGCCCGGCGACTCGGCATGGGACAAGCTCGTAACTGAGATTCGGGATTTCGCGGACGAAACTTAGCCATTAATTGCGGGCGATGACTTCGCGTTCGCCGCAATGGACTTTCTGTTCAACAAAACGAGATGAGCGATCGTAGCGTGCACGAATTAAGGTGCGGCGATTGCGGAGCGCCGTGCTGCGCTTGCGGCGCGGACGGGAACCTTCGCGCTTCCTTGCGGCGGCAGGCATACGCAGTCGGCCATCGCTATCCGCGATCCAAATTGGGCGGCCCGTGAAGCGGCTCCACTGACGCGCGGCAATCGCGGTGTCAGCGCTGTCACCAAAAACTCCGAGCTGCACGCTTAGCGCTTCGTCGCGATGATCGAGGGTCAGATAAATCTGCGGCTCGCTTTTGCCTGCCGCTAGTACGCGGACAGCGATGCCGGTATATTCCTGGAACGAAATTTTCAGGCGCATGCTCACGCGCCGGATTGAGCGGCGCAATTCGACGCCGTCACGCGAAATACCGATCTCGCGGCAGCCTCCGTCGGCTGCCTGATCGGGAGCAATGAGCGGTGCCGGTAGGCGGAGCGGATCGAGCCGGAACAAACGGCTCGATCCTTCCCGCGCGACTTCGGTCGCGGATGCCTTACGCCTCAATTTCGTGCACTCCCCGCCGGGTTTGCCCCGGTCGTTGCATGCATCATGGCAGCGCGCGCCAAGGATCCGCTTAAGGGATTGGGTAAATGTTTTCTAATTCGGCGCGATTTCGCACCGATTCAGCCATCATCCTTGCTGAAACCTTGCGAGCGGGGGCTCAAGCGCCTAGAGCGGACCGATGACGATGCAATCATCGGTCGCGCGCGCGGACCTTTTCGAACCGATGCGCGAAGCCGTTGCCGAAGCCGGCCGGCTCGCGTTCTCGATGTTCCGCAACAATGTGCGGTCATGGAATAAAGAGAACCAATCTCCGGTCTCCGAGGCCGATCTTGCTGTCGATAAATTCCTGCGCGAGCGACTTACCGCGATCGATCCTGCGATCGGCTGGCTTTCGGAAGAAACTGCCGATGATCCGGAGCGGCTCAACCGCAATCTCGTCTGGATTGTAGACCCGATCGACGGTACGCGCTCTTTCGTTGCCGGCCGTGAAGACTGGGCCGTGTGCGCAGCGCTCGTCGAGCGCGGTCGTCCGATCGTTTCCGTGGTCGAATTACCGGCAACCGGCGAATCGTTTGCCGCAATAGCGGGCCGCGGCGCGACCCGGAACGGTCAGCCGATCAGGGCAGCGCACGGCGTCAGCATCGAAAAAGCGAAAGTTGCACGGCCCGCGAACCTCAATCCTGCGGCGGAGGCAGCCGGAATCCCCGAAGCGCCGCCGCGAATTCACTCGATTGCGGTCCGTCTTTCGCGTGTCGCGACTGGCGAGCTAGATGGCGCGCTCGCAGGCAGGAATGCACATGATTGGGACCTTGCCGCTCCCGATCTTTTGGTGCACGAAGCGGGCGGCAAGATGACCGATGCGGCCGGCATCATGCCCATCTATAATCGTGCCATCCCCGTTCATGGCGCGTTGATCGCCGCAGGAAGCGAATTACATCCGCTTCTCGTTTCCGCGCTCGCCGCGTCACTGCAATAATCGAGGCCCTTGTTCGACGCGATGACCCAGCAGAAGCAACTTCTTCATCTCGTATTCGGCGGCGAATTGACCAAGCTCGACGGTTCGGAATTCCGCGACCTCGACAAGCTCGACGTTGTCGGAATTTATCCAAACTACGCGAGCGCGCATCAGGCCTGGAAGGCAAAGGCGCAGCAAAGCGTGGACAACGCCTTGATGCGTTATTTCATTGTGCATTTGCACAGACTGCTCGATCCGGAAACGGATACGGCGCGGCTCTAGCGCGGCGCTTAAAGCATGTGGCGTAAAATTAGAACCTCACCGGCGCTGCGGCAGGTCATGGGCCGCTCGGTCGCCGCTTATTTGCGGCTGGTGTGGAAAACCCAACGGCTGACGATAGAGCCCGCCAACGTCTACGACTGGATCGACAACGAACTACCTTTGATCTTGACCTTCTGGCACGGGCAGCATTTCCTCGCGCCGTTCGTGTCGAAACCGCATCACAAGGGCAAGGTTATGATCTCCCGCTCCTTCGATGCGGACGTGAACGCAATCGCAGCCGAGGCGCTCGGCATCGGCACCATTCGCGGCTCCGGCACACATCGAAATAATTTTCATCAGAAAGGCGGTGTCGCGGCGACAAGGCAGATGATTGATGCGCTCGAACAGGGCATCAACGTCGCCATGACCGCCGATGTTCCGAAAATTTCCCGGCGCGCGGGTCTCGGTGTCGTTACGATCGCAAAGCACTCGGGACGCCCGATTTTTCCGGTCGCGATCGCCACCAGCAGCCGCATCGCGCTGAAGAGTTGGGACCGTGCGAGCCTGCATTTGCCGTTCGGCCGCGCAGCCCTTGTAGTCGACGAACCCGTACGCGTTCCGGCTGACGCGGACACGGCAGCGCTGGAAGCGGCACGGCTCGAAGTCGAAAATAAACTGAACCGCATCACCGCGCGCGCCGAAGCGCTGGTCGGACGACAAGCCAAAGGGTCGGACCATGGCTAAGGGTCGCGTTCCTTTTGCGATCCGGCTCTACCGGCGATTGACGCGCTGGGGGACGCCGTTCGCAGGCACCATTCTGAACTGGCGTCTCAAGCGCGGCAAAGAAGACCCGGCGCGTGTACAGGAGCGCCGCGGGATCGCGAGCATTCCACGGCCGCCCGGTGCGCTGGTCTGGCTGCATGGCGCGAGCGTGGGCGAAGTACTTTCCATCCAGCCCGTCGTCGAGCAGATCAAGAAACAGGGCTTCTCCGTTCTGGTGACATCGGGCACCGTCACCGCGGCGCAGACAGTTGCGCAGCGGATGCCCGCCGGAACGCTTCATCAATATGTGCCGCTCGACACGCCGCAATTTCTTAGCAGCTTTCTCAATCACTGGCAGCCCGGACTCGTGCTCGTCGCGGAATCGGAATTCTGGCCCAATCTCCTGACGGAAGTCAGCGACCGCAATATTCCGCTTGTGCTTGTAAATGGCCGGCTCTCCGAGCGGTCCTTCCGCCGCTGGCGCGGCGCACGCAAGACTGTAAAAAACCTGCTCTCCACATTCGATCTTTGCCTTGCGCAGGATCAAGAGGTCGCCGACCGCCTGACCGAACTTGGCGCACCGCGCGTGATCTCAACCGGCAATCTTAAATTCGACGTCATGCCGCCGCCCGCGGACGCACAGGCGATGCAGGAAATGAAGCGGACCATTCACGGGCGTCCGATCTTTCTTGCAGCGAGCACGCATCGCGGCGAGGACGAAGCGGTCATCGACGCGCATCTCGATGTGATGGCGAAGATTCCGAACCTGCTCACCATCATCGTGCCGCGGCATCCGGAACGTGGCGGCGAAATCGCGAACCTCGTGCAGGACGCACAACTCAATCCGGCGATGCGCTCGCGCCATCACCTGCCCGATCAAGGCACGCATATTTATGTAGCCGACACGATCGGCGAGCTTGGGCTGTTCTACCGGCTTTCACCGATCGTGTTCATGGGCGGTTCGCTCATCAAGCATGGCGGACAGAATCCGATCGAGCCTGCGAAACTCGATAACGCGATCCTGCATGGGCCGCATGTGTACAGCTTCTCCAATGTCTATTCCGAGCTGAACCGGCAGCGCGCTGCAGCAACGGTGACGGACGCACATTCGCTTGGCGTCAGCCTGTTGCGGTTGCTCGACGATCCGAACCTGGTGCGCAGTATGGCGAAGGCCGCGCACGCCGCAGTCATTCCCTTGAGCGGCGCGCTTGATCGCACCATGAAATCGATCGAGCCCTATCTCGTGCAATTGCGCTTCAGCCAATGACGGGGCCGCTCATGCGCGCACCGGACTTCTGGTGGCATGAGCCGGGTGCGTTATCGGCATTGCTTGCGCCGATTGGTGCGCTCTATGGCGCGGTCACGGCGCAGCGGCTGAAGCAGGCAGGCTATCGTGCAAAAATTCCAGTGATCTGCATCGGCAACCCGACGCTGGGCGGTGCCGGCAAAACGCCGACCGCGATAGCCGCGGGCGAGATCCTGAAAGCAAACGGCAGGCGGCCCTATTTCCTGACGCGCGGCTATGGCGGCAATGAGCGCGGGCCGCTGCTTTCCGACCCATCAAAACATTCGGCGCGCGATATCGGCGACGAAGCCTTGTTGCTGGCGGCGGTGGCACCCACCGTGGTTGCGCGCGATCGCGCGGCGGGCGCTAAATTCGCGGAAGAAAGCGGCGCGGATGTCATCATCATGGACGACGGATTTCAAAACCCGTCGCTTGCGAAAGATATTTCAATTCTTGTGATTGATGGCGGCAAGGGTCTGGGAAATAAACGCGTGTTTCCAGCTGGCCCGTTGCGGGCGCCGCTTTCGACTCAACTCAGCCACGCGCACGCGATGCTTGTCATCGGCGAAGGTGAAGCGGGCAGCGCCGCCGCGGCGAATGGGAGCAGCGCCGGGCTTGAAGTGCTCCTCGCAAAATTTGCGGCCGATGCGGGCGCGGCGTCGCAACTAAAAGGCAAACGCGTGCTCGCATTCGCGGGCATCGGCGACCCGGATAAATTCTTTCGCTCGCTCGAAGCGGTCGGCGCAGAGGTTTTGTCGAAACGGTCACTGCCCGATCATCATCGCTTCAGCGCACGCGAGGCGAATGAACTCATCGGCGAGGCTGCGAACAAAGGTCTTATCCTTGTCACCACCGATAAAGACCGCGCCCGCATGCAGGGCGACGACACGCTCGCCGGCCTTCGCGCCAAATCGCTGACGCTGCCGGTGAAGCTCGCGTTTAACGACGCGCAAGCGTTCAAAACTATCCTGGAAAAAGCGGTTACGCGCTGACGATCAGCGGCGCTGGCCGTGGAGGCGCGCCATGACCGCTTCCGGCGTCGCGTAAGCCTCCTGCAGATCGACGCTCCAATATTTCAGTTCGTCGAGCGGAATCGGCGTGCCGGTGACGGCGCAGCGGACATAGCTGCCCGGACGGGCGATACGATAGTCGCCGTCGAGATAGCGCAGCTCGGCTTCGCCGGCGGCCAGAGGAACTCGTTCGAAGCGGTTCATCATTTTCTATATGGAACGATCAGGGCGGAAGCGCAAAACCTAATTTCGAGCCCTCACGAAATTGTTTACAACCGCCCCGCAATTGTCAGAACAGATCGCCTTGTTTCACGGTCTTTACGGGCGCGGGGTCTGCCTTTTTTGGCGGCGTTCCCGTCACCACTGCACCAAAGCGACCGTCGGCAACCTCTATGTCGAGGTGCGCACCGGAGCGCACCGAGGCCACCGCGCGGATTGGATGGCCGTCGGGCCCGCGGACCAGTGCGAAGCCGCGGTCGAGCACGCTTTTGTGGCTGAAGGAGCGCAGGAGTTGCGATAACCCGTCAAGCCGCATGCGCGCGTTACCGAGCGCGTTCCCGCGTGCGCGATAAGCGCGTCCGGCAAGGGTCTCGGTCCGTTCGCGATAGTGCTCAAGCCTTGCGCGCAATGCATGCGGCGTATGTTTCGCGGCAAGTTTCGAAAGCAGAAGCCGATGCGCGTGCGCGTTGGCGCGGAGTGCACGCGGCAAGCGCTCACCCGCCGCGTCCAGCCGCTGACGCGGCAGCGCAAGAATTCCATCCAGCGAGGGAATGCCGCGGGCGAGCCCACGCAACTCAGATTTCAACCGCTCGATCGCACGTGACCAGGCGCCGCCGAGGCGAGCGCCGCGGTCGCGCGTCACCGCGATCAATTCGCTCCGCACGGGGACTGCCATTTCGGCTGCCGCGGTCGGCGTCGGTGCGCGCACGTCCGACACAAAATCGATCAAGGTAAAATCGGTTTCGTGGCCGACCGCGGAAATCAACGGGATCGCGCTTGCGGCCGCCGCCCGCACCACGACTTCATCGTTGAACCCCCAGAGATCTTCGAGCGAGCCGCCGCCGCGCGCCACGATCAACACATCGGGCCGCGGCATCGCGCCGCCAATTTCAAGCGCATTGAAGCCTTCGATCGCGGCCGCGACTTCCGGGCCGCAGGTCTCGCCCTGCACGCGCACCGGCCAGACCAGCACGTGGCGCGGGAATCGATCTGCGAGACGATGGAGAATGTCGCGGATCACCGCACCGGTCGGCGAGGTGATCACGCCGATCACGCGCGGCAGATAGGGCAGTGGCTTTTTGCGCGCGTCTTCGAACAGCCCTTCGGCGGCGAGTTTCTTGCGGCGCTCTTCGAGCAAGGCCATCAGCGCGCCCACGCCCGCAGGCTCGATCGAATCGATTACGATCTGATAGGTCGATTTTCCGGGATAGGTTGTGACCTTGCCGGTCGCGATCACTTCCATGCCTTCTTCGGGCTTGAAGCGCATCCGGGCGAACGCGCCCTTCCAGATGATGGCGTCGATCCGCGCGCCCTCGTCCTTCAGGCAGAAATAGACGTGGCCGGAGGAATGCGGACCCCGATAGCTGAAAACCTCGCCGCGCAGCCGGACATAGGGAAACGCCTCTTCCACCGTCCGCTTCAAGGAACCGGCAAGCTCGGTGACGCTGATTTCCGGTAGATTGGTCGGCGCTGTGGATGCGGACATTCGCGACTCTAATTGGGTGCGGGGCCATGATACATCAAGCGGCCTCAGATGATCAGTCCCGGATAGCGGCGAAATGAATGTGCTTCTCATCGGCTCGGGCGGGCGCGAACATGCGCTGGCCTGGAAACTTGCCGCGAGCCCCCTGCTTACCAAACTCTATGCCGCACCGGGCAATCCGGGGATTGCGGAAGAGGCCGAGATCGTTTCGCTGAAAGTCGAAGACCACGCGGCGGTCATTTCGTTTTGCCGCGAAAAGAAAATCGATCTCGTCGTGGTCGGGCCCGAAGCGCCGCTGACCGCGGGTCTTGCCGACGCGCTGATCGCGGCAAAAATAAAAGTGTTCGGGCCGCAGCAGGCGCCCGCGCAACTCGAAGGCTCAAAGTCCTACACAAAAAGACTTTGCGCCGAGAATGATATTCCGACCGCCGCATTTCTCGAAACCAGAAGCCGAGACGAAGCGCGTGCGCATATCGAAAAGCATGGCGCGCCGATCGTGCTCAAAGCCGATGGTTTGCACGCCGGTAAAGGCGTGATCGTCGCGATGACCAAGGAAGAAGCGCTCGGCGCGGTCGATCAAGTGTTCGAGATGAGCGGCGACGCGCCGGTCGTGATCGAAGAATTTCTGGACGGCGAGGAAGCAAGTTTCTTTTGTCTCGTTCATGGCGAGCAAGTTTTAGCGCTTGCGTCCGCGCAGGACCACAAGCGCGTGTTCGATAACGACGAAGGGCCGAATACCGGCGGCATGGGTGCCTATTCGCCGGCACCAGTCTTCACCAAGGAAATTGAACAGATCACGCTTGAAAAGATCGTGCGCCCGACCGCGCGTGCGCTCGCACGCGCCGGCACGCCTTATTCAGGCGTGCTCTATATCGGCTTGATGATCACCAAGGATGGGCCGAAGCTGATCGAATATAATATCCGCTTCGGCGATCCCGAGTGCCAGGTCTTGATGCCGCGGATGAAGGACGATCTCCTGACACTGATGCTTGCGACCGCGAACGGCGAATTGGAAAAATCGAGCGTGCGCTGGAACGACGATGTCGCGATCACGATCGTGTTCGCAAATAACGGTTATCCGGGAAAATATCAGAGCGGCGCGGAAATTCGCGGCATCGATCGCGCAAACGCAGTCGAGGGCGTCACGGTCTTTCATGCCGGCACCAAAGCGGACGGCGGAAAAATTCTCTCAAACGGCGGGCGCGTGTTGAACGTCACCGCGCACCGGCAAAACGGTGACGGAAGCGCGCGAGCGGGCGTATAAGGCAATTGCACTGATCGACTGGCCGGAAGGTTTCTACCGCAAGGATATCGGTTGGCGCGCAATCGCACGCGAGCAAGCCTAATAAGCAGCGTAATGGGAGTAACGTGATGGCCGATCTCGCCGATCTCTTCCCAGGTTTTGAATCACATTATATCGACACTGCTGCCGGGAGATTGTTTGCGCGCTCAGGCGGCGAAGGGCCGCCGTTGCTCCTGATCCACGGATTCCCGCAGACCCATGTCGAGTATCATCGGATCGCGCCGGCGCTCGCGAAGAAATTCAAACTGATCCTGCCCGATCTTCCCGGTTACGGCTGGAGCGCGATCCCAGACGCCGACAAGGATCACGCGCCCTATACGAAGCGCGCAATGGCAGCGGCCCTCATCGAATTGATGGAGAAGCTCGGCCACGTCCATTTCGGCGTCATCGGCCACGACCGCGGCGGACGCGTCGGTTACCGCATGGCGCTCGATCATCCGGGCCGTGTTTCGAAATTATCGGTGCTTGATATCATTCCGACGCTCGACATGTGGACCGGTATGGACGCGCGGCGTTCGATGGTCGTCTATCACTGGCCTTTTTTAGCGCAACGCCATCCGCTCCCCGAGATGCTGATTTCGAAAGCACCGATCGAATATCTCGAATGGACCTTGGGAAGCTGGTCGCCCGACGGGCTCGCGAAATTCGACCCGCGCGCGCTCGATCATTATCGCGCGTTCTTTGCCGATCCGAAGCGGATCCAGGCCTGCTGTGAAGATTACCGTGCCGGTCAATCGACCGACGTGAAATTCGACGAAGAAGATTTCAAAGCCGGCAAGAAGATCACCTGCCCGACGCTGGCACTTTGGGGCACGCGCGGCATTCCGAATTCCGGCGGCGATCCGCTTGCGATCTGGCAGCAATGGGGGACCAAGATCGAAGGCCGCGCTATCGAATGCGGGCATTTCCTGCCGGAAGAAAATCCGCGCGATACCGAAGCCGTGCTGCTCGAGTTTTTCACGCGCGCCTAGGTTTCGCGAGAGGCGTTCCGCGCTGCGACAAGCGCCAAGGGTGTAGCGTCGCGCGCAAGCCCGCTATAACCTGTCGCCAAGCAAGAAAAAATCAGGGCCGGAAATGAGTGAATTCAATCGCCAGGAAGCCTTTTCGGGCACCAAGGATGTGGTCGAAGCGCTCGCCATCGATGCAGGCCGGCTCGAAGACTATTTGATAAAGAACATCCACGGATTCGAAGGCCCACTTAGCGTCAAGCAGTTCAAGGGCGGACAGTCGAACCCGACCTATATGCTCGAGACGCCTGCGCGCAAATATGTGCTGCGCCGTAAGCCCCCGGGAAAATTGCTGCCGTCCGCGCACGCGGTCGATCGCGAGTACAAAGTCATGGCAGCACTCCATAAGCAGAATTTCCCAGTGCCGGATGCACTCCTTTACTGCGAAGACGAATCCATCACGGGCACCGCGTTCTACGTAATGTCGTTCGAGGAAGGCCGCATCTTCTGGGAATTGCATATGCCGGATTCGAATCCGGCCGAGCGCGCTGCGATCTGGGATGCGCAGAACGCAACGATTGCGCAGCTGCATTCGCTGGAGCCAAGCAAAATCGGCCTTGGCGATTACGGCAAGGGTGAAGAATACGTCGCGCGCCAGGTCGCACGCTGGTCCAAGCAATATGTCGCGTCGAAAACCGACGACATTCCGGAGATGGAAAATTTAATGCGCTGGCTGCCGGAGCATTTGCCGAAGCAGCAGGCCGTGCGCGTCGTCCATGGCGACTATCGCCTCGACAACATGATCATTCATCCGAGCAAGAACGAAGTGATGGCGGTGATCGACTGGGAATTATCGACGCTCGGCGATCCGCTCGCGGATTTCACCTATCACATGATGGGCTGGCATATGCCGAGCGCGAAAACCGGCACCGGCACGGGCTCGCTGAAAGATCGCGATCTCAAAGCGCTTGGAATCCCTAGCGCGGAAGACTACGCAGCACTTTACGCCGAGCGCACCGGGTTCGATCCGCGCGGGCGCGATATCGATACCTATATGGCCTACAACTTCTTCCGGATCGCGGGGATCCTGCAGGGGATTCTGGGCCGCGTCCGCGACGGTACCGCCGCGAACGCGAATGCGTCCACCATGTCGCGTCAGGTGCAGCCGCTTGCCGCGGCGGCATGGCATTTCGCGGAGCGCGCGGGCGCCTGAGACTCGCGCTATAGTCGTGCTGTGCTGAAATTTCTTCATTGGCGTAAGCGGACGCCACGCGTGGCGCTCGCCCTGGGCGCCGGCGGCGCGCGCGGACTTGCGCATATTCCTGCGCTTGAAGCGCTCGACGAACTCGGGATCAGACCGGTGGCGATCGCCGGCGCCTCGATGGGTGCCGTGATCGGCGCAAGCTATGCCTCCGGCATGAGCGGCAAAGATATCCGTAACTTTGCACTCGATACGTTACGCGGCCGCGGCGGGATTGCGCGCAGGCTAGTCTCGCATCAGCTCGGGCGGATGCGCGCGCATCTGCGCGAAACGCGCTCGTTGCGCGGAACCCCAATGCGTTTTGATGCAGCCGCTGTCGCGCTCGATTTCCTGCCGCCGAATTTGCCGAAGACTTTCGAAGAACTCCGCATTCCGCTCACCGTAGTCGCGACCGACTTCTGGCGGCGCGAAAGCGTGCTCTATCGCTCCGGGCCATTGCTGCCCGCGGTGGCGGGCTCGATGGCAATCCCCGGATTATTGCGGCCGGTCGTGTTCGACGGACGCGTACTGGTTGACGGCGGGGTCGTGAACCCGCTGCCGTTCGATCTGTTGCGGGCCGGCGCCGATATCGTGATTGCGATCGATCTCACCCGGCTCGCCAACGAAAACAGTCTCGCGATTCCCGGCGCGCAGGAGAGTCTGATCGCGGCCGCCTATATCATGAGTAACGCAATCGTTTCGGAGAAACTGAAATCGTCGGCGCCCGATATTCTGTTGCGTCCCAACGTGAACGCGTTTGGCGCGCTGGAATTCGCTCGCGCGATCCCGATTCTGAAGGCGGCCGAACCTATGAGAGAAGAATTGAAGCGCAAGCTCGGCGAATTACTCGCAACTTAACTCAGCGCTTGGCAGCGAAAAACTCTTTCAGTAACGTGGCCGCATCCGCTTCGCCGATGCCGCCGTAAATTTCCGGCCGGTGATGGCAGGTCGCGGCGCCGAAAAAACGCACACCGGATTCCACCGCCCCGCCCTTGCGGTCGCTCGCGCCGAAATAAAGCCGCCGGATGCGGGCGAACGAAATCGCGGCCGCGCACATCGCGCAAGGCTCAAGCGTGACATAAAGATCGCAATCGATCAGCCGCTCGCTATCGAGTTTTTTTGCGGCCGCGCGGAGCGCAAGAATCTCGGCATGCGCGGTCGGATCGCGATCGGAGAGCGTGCGATTTCCCGCTTGCGACAGAATCTCGCCGCCGCGCACGATGACGCAGCCGACCGGCACTTCGCCCGCGTCTGCCGCAGCTTTCGCTTCTTGAAGCGCAATTTCCATGTAATTCGGGGCCGACAAACTCGTCTCCGGTTCTTGCCCGTGCTAGCAACGCGTTTGGAAGTCGCACGAAGCATCATGTCCCGCAAGCCTTTCACCAAGCCAGACAACGCCGCCGCGCCAAAGCAGCCCGACGGGCGCGAGCGCGTAGCCAAAGTGATGGCGCGCGCCGGGCTTGCTTCGCGGCGCGAGGCTGAAAACTGGATCACGGCGGGACGCGTTAAAGTAAATGGCAAGCTGCTCACCACAGCCGCTTTCACAGTGGCACCGTCCGACCGCATCGAGGTCGATGGTGTGGCATTGCCCACGCGCGAGCGGACGCGGCTCTTCATGTACAACAAGCCCAAGGGGCTGATGACGACCAATTCCGATCCCGAAGGCCGCGCCACCATCTTCCAGAATTTACCGAAGGATTTGCCGCGGCTGGTCAGCGTCGGACGGCTCGACATCAATAGCGAAGGCCTGTTGTTGCTCACAAACGACGGCGGGCTTTCGCGTACTCTCGAATTGCCTTCGACCGGCTGGCTGCGTCGTTACCGGGTCCGCGCAAACGGCCGCATCGATCAACCGTCGCTGAACAAATTGAAGAAAGGCATCACCGTTGAAGGTGTTGCTTACGGCGCGATTGATGCTGTGCTCGACCGCGAGCAAGGCGCCAATCTCTGGATGACAGTCGGCATTCGCGAAGGCAAGAACCGCGAAGTGCGCAAGGTGCTCGCGCATCTCGGCTTGAAGGTGAACCGACTGATCCGTGTCTCGTTCGGGCCGTTTCAACTCGGCGACCTGAAAGATGGCGCGGTCGAGGAAGTTCCGATGCGGATACTTCGCGAGCAGCTTGGCGAGCAACTCGAAGCGCGGTCGCAGACCGATTTCGACGCGCCGATCCGGGAAGCACCGAGAGTGGAACGGGAAAAGCTATCGCTGAAGGGGGCGCGAACTCCGCGCGGCGGCGAACCGGCGCGGCAGGACCGCGATGGCAAGCGTCCGCAGTTCCGCGAGCGCGAGCCAACGCGTGAGCGACAGAGCGGCGATCGAAAAGAATATCGCGGCAAGAAATATGAAGGACGAAAGCCGCGTGAAGCGGATGCTCCACGGCAAGAGCGCGGCGACGGCAAGCGTCCGCAGTTCCGTCAGCGCGAGGCGGTGCGTGGGCGCGAGGAACGCAGCGATAAAAAGCCTTATGTCAGGAAATATGAGTCGCGAAAGCCGCGCGATGGCGAACCCGCGCGGCAGGAAAGCGACGGCAGGCGTCCGCAATTCCGCGAGCGTGAACCCATGCGGACGCGCCCTGATACCGGCGATCGGAAGGAATATCGCGGCAAAACATTTGGCTCGCGTAAGCCGCGCGATGGCGAACCCGCGCGGCAGGAGCGCAGCGACGGCAAACGTCCGCAATTCCGGAAGCGCGAGCAAGCAGGCGGCAGAAAAGACAGCGGCGATAAAAAGCCGTTTCGCGGCAAGCGCGGCCCTTCTCGTCCACCGCGAGGCAAGCGCTGATGCGGGTTACCGGCGGCAATTTCGGCGGCCGGACGCTGAAAGCGCCTTCGTCACAGAAGATCCGGCCGACCTCCGATAAATTGCGCCAGGCGGTCTTCAATATTCTGATCGCACGCCTATGACGATCCGATTTCCAGCGCGCGCGCACTCGATCTTTTTGCAGGAACGGGCGCGCTCGGAATTGAAGCGCTCTCACGGGGCGCCAGCTTCACACTGTTTGTCGAAGAGGCGGCGGAAGCACGCGCGCTGATCCGCGAAAATGTCGAAGCGCTAGCCCTCACGGGCGTGACAAAAATTTATCGACGTGATGCGACCAAGCTCGGACCGCGCGGCGCGTTCGAGCCCTTTACGCTTGTATTCTGCGATCCGCCTTACGGAAAGGGCTTTGCGGAAAAAGCGCTTGCGTCCGCGCGTGGCGGCGGCTGGCTCGCCAAAGATGCCTTGCTTGTCGTCGAGGAATCGGTGGAAGCGAAATTCGCGGCGCCAGATGGATTCGAAACGCTTGAGCGGCGTGCATACGACGATACGGAGATTATTTTTCTTCGCAGCGCCTAAAAACCACGCGTAGCGGTGCCTTAGTCGATTGATTTACAATCGATTTTTACAGAGGCCATCCCCCTCTGTCTAGCGCCGGCCAAACAGTTTCTCGATATCGGCGAGCTTCAACTCGATATAAGTCGGGCGGCCGTGATTGCACTGGCCGGCATTTTCGGTGCGCTCCATCTCGCGCAGCAACGCGTTCATTTCTTCGGGTTTGAGCCTGCGGCCCGCGCGCACCGATCCGTGGCAGGAAATGCGGCTCGCGACCGCAAGTAAATTACGCTCGAGCGGCAGTGCGTCGTCCCATTCGGCGATGTATTCGGCGAGGTCGCGCACCAGACGTGCCCGTGTCGGTATCGCCGAGTAGTGCGGGCGTTTCGCGGACCAGGACTGCGCCCTGCCCGAATGCTTCGAGCACCAGACCGAGTTTTGCGAATTCCTCCGCGCGTTCCACAAGCGCAGCGGCATCGGATGCGTCGAGTTCGACGACGGCCGGCACCAGCAGCATCTGCCGCGCGATGCCGCCTTCTTCGAGCGCGCGCTTTAATTTCTCGTAGACAATGCGCTCGTGGGCGGCGTGTTGATCGACAACCACAAGGCCGTCGGCAGTCTGCGCGACAATATAAGTCTCATGCAACTGTGCGCGCGCAGCACCTAGCGGTCGCTCGAGGTCTGCTTGCAACACCGGCGCAAGATCGGCCCGCTGGTCCGCGCTCGGTTGTGCGATCGTCGCGAATGCCGCTTGTGCTGCTTCAGCCAAGCCGCCGCCGCGATAGGGCGCTGCGGCACCGCGCCAGGATGGCGAAGAAATGCCTTGCGGACGCGCGAACGAAACAAAGCGATCGGCGCCGGTCGTCGAGCTTCGGCGCGCGCCGCCTCCAAGCGCTTCCTGCAATGCGCGCACGACAAGGCCGCGCACCAGACCCGGATCGCGGAAGCGTACTTCGGTTTTTGCGGGATGCACGTTGACGTCCACCTCGCGCGGATCGAGTTCGATAAAGAGTGCTGCGACCGGATGGCGGCCGGCATGCAGTAAATCGGCGTAACCGCCGCGCAGCGCGCCGAACAAAACCTTGTCCCGCACCGGGCGGCCGTTCACGAACAGATATTGCGAAAGCGAATTTGCGCGCGAGAAAGTCGGAAATCCGGCAAGCCCGCGCAGCGAGACCCCTTCGCGCTCCGCGTCGACCGGAACGGTGTTCGCCCGCGCATCGCCGCCGATGACATCGGCGAGCCGGGCCGCGCGGCCCTCGTCATCGGTGCTGCGCGCGGGATATTGAATTGGCGCGCGATCGTCGGTCGCAATCGTGAATGCGATATCGGGGCGCGCAAGCGCGAGCCGCCGCAGGATTTCGATTGCGGCGGCTGTTTCCGCCCGTTCAGTCTTGAGAAATTTCAGGCGCGCGGGAGTCGCGAAAAACAGATCACGTACTTCGACCCGCGTGCCTTCACCTAAGGCCGCAGGACGAATTTCAGACTTATCCCCGCCTTCCACACGTATCTCGATGGCGCTGTCACTGCCCGGCACCCGCGTCGCGATCGAAAGACGCGCAACCGCGCCGATCGAGGGCAGTGCCTCGCCGCGAAAGCCCAGCGTCGCGATATTGAGCAGATCCTCGCTGTCGAGCTTCGAGGTCGCGTGGCGCTCGACCGAGAGCAAGAGATCGTCGACGTTCATGCCCGAGCCGTTGTCGGAAACGCGGATCAACTCGCGCCCGCCGCCCGAAAGCACCACTTCAATGCGGGTGGCACCCGCATCGAGCGCATTTTCCACGAGTTCCTTCACGACCGACGCCGGCCGCTCGACGACCTCACCGGCCGCGATGCGGTTGATGACATTTTCGGAAAGCTGGCGAACGGGCATATCGCGACTCGGGGAAACTGACGCCGGACATTACCGGCGTCCAGCCGGTCAGTCGAACGACGGTCTTCCGCGCCGGTCCTTGGTTTTCGCGCGGTGTTTTTTGCCTTCGATACGCCGTTTCTTTGATGCGAGCGTCGGCCTGGTTTTGCGGCGCACCTTCGGGACGATTGCCGCCTCGCGCAACAACTCGACCAGCCGTGCGAGCGCGTCGTCGCGGTTGCGTTCCTGGGTGCGAAAGCGATCCGCGGAAATGATGATGACGCCGTCGCGCGTTAGTTTCTGTCCGGCGAGTTTCGCCGCACGCGATTTCAAGCCGCCCGGCAAATTGGGCGAGTTCATCAGATCGAAGCGCAATTGCACGGCGGTCGAGAGCTTGTTGACGTTCTGGCCGCCCGGACCGGATGCGCGCACGAAACGTTCTTCAAGTTCGTTTTCCGAAATGGCAATGCCGCCGAAAATCGGAATCATCGCTCGTCCGCGAGATAGCGTTTGGCGAGAACCTTACCCTCTTCCACCGCCGGCTGATCGTAAGGATCGGAACCCCAGAGTGCGCCCGCGAGAATTGTCTCCAGCATGAAATGCATGAGCAACGCACCGAGTGAATTCGCGTTCAGTTCTTTCAATTCGATCGTGCGAAAGGGAAGCGAATGTTTGGCAAACGTATCGGCGGTCGCGCGCGCTTGCGCCGCGACCAGTGCGCCGACGGTGCGGCCGCCGAAGACCGGCTCGCCCGCGAGCGCCGCAAGATCGGCATCGAGCCGCAAGCCGTGACCTTTGGTGGCGGTGCTTACAACCGTGAAAAGTTTGTCGCGCGGTCCGTCAAGCCAGAGCTGCAACTGGCTGTGCTGATCTACCGGTCCGATCGACGAAAGCGGCGTCGTACCCTTCCCGTTCTTGCCGAGGCTCTCGCCCCAGAGCTGCATCCACCAGCGAGACATCCGCTCAAAGCGGTCGCCGTAAGCAAGCAACACCGAGAGCGGCAACTTCGCTTCGCTCGCGGCAACGCTGAGGGCTGCACCAGCGGCAGCAGTGACATCAGCCGCTTTAGCGCCCGATAACAATACTTTAAGCGTTTCGCCGGCACCTTCGCGCAGTGCGCGAACATCAACCCCGGCGAGGACTGCCGGCAGCAAGCCTACGTTGGTGAGCGCGATGAAGCGGCCACCGACCTCCGTGTCGTGGGCGAGCACCTCGCAGCCGAAATTTTCCAGGAGCGCGCGGAGGCCGTTCCTGCCGCCCGGCTTCAACGGCTCGGAAATTCCGAACAGTTGCTTGGCGATATTCTTCTCAAGCCCCGCTTTTTTCAAAGCGCCGATCACGGCAATCGCCTGCACCAGCGTTTCGCCGGTGCCGCCCGATTTCGAGATCGCGACAAAGCGCGCGGTCTGGAGTGGCAGTTCGGCGAGAAACTCTTCGAGACTTAACGGGTCGAGATTGTCGAGGAAGTGAAGCTTCGGTGTGCTTCGCAACGCGCCGACGCCCGGCACGTTGTAGCCGCCGAGTTGCGCAAGCGTCTGTCCGCCGAGGCTGGAGCCGCCGGTGCCGAGGAACACGACATGGGCGGAGTTTTTCAGTTTCGTAGCGAGCGCTTCCATCGCCGGCAAATCTTCGGTTCGCTCTGGTAAACGCAACAACGCAAGCGAGCGATTGGTATAAGCATCGCGCAGCTTCACAAGCACAGGATCAAGCTTGCCGAGCTGTGCTTCGAATGCGCTCATGGAGATCGCATTTCCGCTGAGGGCCCGCGAAATATCCTGTTTGAGAGGAAGATTGCTCATTCGCTTTACTGCTTCTGCGCCGCGCCAAATTGCTGGCGCTTCATGACAAGCGAAGCAGCCAACACGACCAGTGTTATCACAACAATGAAGATCGTGCTGATCGCGTTCACCTCGGGCGTCACGCCGAGTCGGACCTGGCTGTAAATGCGCATCGGCAGCGTGGTGGCGCCCGGTCCGGTAGTGAAGCTCGCAATCACGAGGTCGTCCAGCGAGAGTGTGAAGGCGAGTAACCAGCCGGCCGCGACCGCAGGGAAAATGATCGGAAGCGTGATCGAGAAGAACACGCGAAGCGGGGTTGCGCCGAGATCGAGCGCTGCCTCCTCCAGGCTCCGGTCGAAGGTGAGCAACCGCGACTGCACGATCACGGCTACGAAGCACAGGGTGAAGGTGACGTGGGCAAGCGCCACGGTCCAGAAACCACGCTCGAAATCGATCGCGACAAAGAGCAACAAGAGCGCGAGCCCAGTGATGATCTCGGGCATGACCAGCGGCGCATAAACGAGGCCTGCAAATAACGTCCGGCCGCGGAAGCGCCCGGCGCGCACCAATGCGAGTGCCGCAAGCGTGCCGAGCACCGTCGCAAGTGTTGCGGCAACGCTCGCGACCTTCAGGCTGACCCAGGCTGCGTCTAACAGCGCCTGGTTCTGCCAGAGGCCTTGATACCAGCGGGTCGAGAAACCACCCCAGATCGTGACCAGGCGCGAGTCGTTGAACGAATAAATAATGAGAAGCACGATCGGCACGTAGAGAAATGCAAGCCCGAGCGTAAGCGCGCTCACTGTCACCGGCGACATGCCTTTGCGCATCGCCATCAGCGCTGCTCCAGCTCGCGCAGTTGCATGCGCTGATAGATCAGGATCGGCACCAACAGCACAAGCAGAATAAGAATCGCGAGCGCCGAGGAAATTGCCCAGGAGCGGTTGACCGCAAATTCGGTCCAGACCGTGCGGCCGATCATCAATGTATCCGAACCGCCCAGAAGATCCGGGACCACGAATTCGCCGACCGCTGGAATGAAACACAGCAGCGCGCCGGCAGCGACCCCCGGTGCCGAAACTGGAACGGTAATTTTCCAGAATGCCTGCGATGGGGTCGCGCCAAGATCGGCCGCCGCTTCAAGCAGCGATTCATCCATGCGCTCGAGGGCTGCGTAAAGCGGAAGCACCATGAAGGGAAAATAGGAATAGACGATGCCGATGATGACGGCGGTGTTGGTCGAAAGGATTTGCAGCGGCTCGCTGATCAGGCTGAGAGACAAGAGTGCCTGGTTGAGCAAACCCTCGCGCGACAGGATTCCGATCCAGGCATAAACGCGGATCAGAAACGACGTGAAGAAGGGCAGCACGATCAACAGCAGCAGGATCGGCCGGATATTGCCCGGCGCGCGCGCAATCGCATAAGCGACCGGATAGCCCACGATTAAAAGAATCGCGGTCGAGAGCGCTGCGATCAGCACACTCTGAATGTATGAGTATAGATAGAGCCAATCGCCGAGCACCAGCGCGTAGTTTTCGAAATCGAGCTGGCTGATTTTTTCTAACAGCCCTTGAATGCCTTCGGCGAAAGTGAAGACCGGCACATAAGGCGGCTGCGCCACCGCATCGTCTGACAGGCTGATTTTGAGCACGATCAGAAACGGCAGCAGGAAAAAAATCGCGAGCCACAGAAATGGCACAGCGACGACGAGTTTTCCCGAACCCACGCTGTTTCGCATCTGGCTACCGGGTGAGCAGGACGCCGGCATCCGGCGCCCATGAGAGAAATACCTTGTCGTCCCAATCGATCGGCGGCTCCAGCTCGCGCGACACGTTGGTCTTTGCCGCTTTCAGCACAAAGCCGTTCTCCAGATGAACGTGATAGATCGACAAATCGCCGAGATAGGCGATGTCATAGACCGTGCCTTGCGCGGAATTTACGTTGACGGACGAGAGCGGCTCTTTACCGATCCGGATTTTTTCCGGACGCAAGGCAACGGCGATCCTGTCGCCGGCTTTCACGTCGGCGTCTTGCGAAACGCGCAACTCAGCGTCGAGTTTCTCCGCCTTGAGCGCGACTTCGCCTGGTGAAATTCGGTCGACCGTCGCTTCGATAATGTTCACGTCGCCGACGAATTCCGCGACATAGCGGCTGTTCGGCTGCTCATAAATTTCGGCTGGGGTCGCGACCTGCACCAATTTGCCGTGATCCATCACGGCAATACGGTCGGCGACCGTCATCGCTTCTTCCTGGTCGTGCGTCACGATGATGAAGGTGGTACCGATGCGCTGCTGCAAATCCATTAATTCGAATTGCGTTTCTTCGCGCAGCTTCTTGTCGAGCGCCGCCATCGGCTCATCAAGCAGCAAGACCTTCGGCCGTTTCGCAAGTGAGCGGGCAAGTG
Organism: uncultured Alphaproteobacteria bacterium; assembly: GCA_963730025.1. Lineage (GTDB taxonomy): Bacteria > Pseudomonadota > Alphaproteobacteria > Rhizobiales > Xanthobacteraceae. The sequence goes on along the minus strand of CAVSPV010000002.1, from coordinate 2,428,700 downwards.
CCACGCGCTGGCGCTGGCCGCCGGAGAGTTGATCGGGCCTTCGTTTTTCATAGCCGCGCAAATTGACGAGTTTCATCATCTCGCCGACGCGTGCTGCGATTTCGTCTTTCGGCAGGCTTTCCTGTTTCAGTCCGAACGCGACATTGTCCTCGACCGACATATGCGGAAAGAGCGCGTAGGATTGGAACATCATATTTACCGGCCGCCGGTACGGCGGCACGCCCGCGAGATCCTGACCGCCAAGCGTAATGCGTCCTTCGCTTAACGTTTCGAAGCCCGCGAGCATCCGCATCAAGGTGGTTTTGCCGCAGCCGGAGGGGCCGAGAAGCGCGAAAAATTCGCGCTCGTAAATGTCGAGCGAAACGCCGGCCACGGCGGCCACATCGCCGTAGCGCTTGCTCACATTCTCGAAACGGATCAGCGGCCGCGCGGATGCGTCGGTCCAGGGCTCGAATTTCCGACGGGAGCCTCGCGGCTTTGGCGGCTTGGTCTCTGCCGTTTCCATGATTTCGGGCGCCGGTCCTCGCGAAAGCGATGCGCCTGATTAGCGAGGAAAGGCGGCAAGCTCAACTCGACTGGCAGTCGCAACGTCAGCGTGAGCCAAGCCTACCGGCTTGAGAAAACACGGTTTTTTGAGGTTCTATCCCCCTTGAAACGCGGCTTTGAGATTTTCGATCTCTGGCGGCGCTCGCCCCGAGACCAAGCTTGGTTCGCCGCCACAGAATGTCGTCAGAAGTCTTCGCCCATTCCTGTGTGCGCAAATAATCGAACTCGCGCCGCTGCAAATCGCCGACAAGACGGGTGCCCAGATCTTCGAGCGACTTTGCGTCACCCAGCATGTTGAACGCGCGTCGGCCGTAGGCGCCGGCAATCCGGCGGATGGTCGAAGGCGCGAGATAAGCGTGGCTTTGCGCAAGATCGGAAAGCAGCCCCTCGTAGCCGCGCTCGCCAAGATCTCCGCCCGGTAAAGGCTCGCTCGCGGTCCACGCAGGACGCAACACAAGCCAATAAGAAAGTTTATCGACAATGCGTTCGCTCATCGCGCGATAGGCGGTGAGCTTGCCGCCTATCAACGATAATAGCGGCGCCTCGCCATATTTGCCGTCGACCGTAACCTGATATTCGCGTGTGACTTTCGAGGCTTTCTTGCCATCATCGATCAATGGCCTGATGCCGGCATAGGTCCAGACGACGCGGGACGGATCGACGGGTGCGCGAAAGAAACTGGAGGCTGCACGACAGAGATAGCTGATTTCCTCCGCACTTGCGGTCACCTGCGTCGGATCGCCGTGAAACTCGACGTCGGTCGTACCAATCAGCGTGTAGTTTTCCGCAAAAGGAATGGCAAAGACGACGCGGCCGTCGCTCGTCTGTAAAAGATAGGCGCGCTCATGCGCATGCAGCCGCGGATAGACGATGTGACTGCCCTTCACGAGCCGCAGCTTCACATTCGAGTGGCTTTTCACGATCGTATCGAGGACGCGGCCAACCCATGGGCCCGCGGCGTTAATCAAGGTCCGTGAAGAGACCGTCTCGCGCTCGCCGCCCGCGCCGATCACAAGCTCCCAGCGCTGTCCCGCCCGGCGCGCGGAGAGAAGACGCGTGCGCGGACGGACGTCGGCGCCGCGTTCGCGCGCGTCGATGGCGTTTGCGATGACGAGCCGAGCATCGTCGGTAACACAATCCGAATATTCGAAGCCGAGACCGCCAACTGTGCGAAGCGGGACGCCTGCGGGATCGTCGGCAAGATCGAGCACGCGCGACTTCGGCAGTACCGAACTGCCGGCGAGAAAATCGTAGAGCTTCATGCCGATCCGCATCATCCACGCCGGCCGCATCTGCGGCACGTGAGGTGCGACAAAGCGCATCGGCTTTACGAGATGCGGCGCATTCCTGAGCAGTAACTCGCGCTCTTGGAGCGATTCCCGCACCAGTCTGAAGTCGTAATTTTCGAGATAGCGGATGCCGCCGTGGATGAGCTTGGAACTCGCGGAAGACGTGCCGGACGCAAGATCGCCCTGCTCGACCAGCAGAACCGAAAGGCCGCGGCCCGCAGCATCGCGCGCGATGCCACAACCATTGATGCCGCCGCCGATGATTGCGACGTCAAATTCTTTCATACGTCAGACTCGTCCCGCTTCGCGTCCAGACTACAGGATCGCGAGTAATCGTGACGAAACTTTTTAGCGATGAGCGCTAAATCCGCTCGACCGCGAGTGCGACACCTTGGCCGACGCCGACGCACATGGTGGCAAGACCATATTTACCGCCGGATTCCTCGAGCGCGCGCATCACGGTGCCGGCAAGACGGGCGCCCGACATGCCGAGCGGATGACCGAGCGCAATCGCGCCACCGTTTGGGTTCACATGTGCCGCGTCGTCGGCGAGGCCGAACTGCCGCATGCAGGCGAGCGCCTGGCTCGCAAAAGCCTCGTTCAATTCGATGACGTCGAATTTGTTCGCGGGAATGCCGAGGCGCGCGGCAAGCTTCTCGACCGCCGGTACCGGGCCGATTCCCATGATCCGCGGCGGCACGCCGGCCGACGCCATGCCGAGAATGCGCGCGCGGGGTTTAAGACCATTTGCTTTAGCCGCCTCAGCCGACGCGAGGATCAACGCGGCAGCACCATCGTTCACGCCCGAGGCATTGCCGGCGGTCACCGTGCCGGGATTACGGAACGGCGTTTTCAATTTCGCGAGACTTTCGATCGTGGTGTCGCCGCGCGGGTGCTCGTCTTTTTCGACTCTCACCGGCCCGGCTTTGCCGCCGGGAACTTCGATCGCAACGATCTCGCCGTCGAAGAAGCCCCGCTTTTGGGCCGCGACCGCGCGATGCTGCGAGCGGAGCGCGAATTGATCCTGATCTTCGCGCTTCACCTGATATTCCTCGGCGACATTCTCGCCGGTCTCCGGCATCGAATTGACGCCGTACTGCGCCTTCATCAACGGATTAATGAAACGCCAGCCGATGGTGGTGTCGTAAATTTCGGCGTTACGCGAGAATGCTTCTTGCGCCTTACCCATTACGAAGGGTGCGCGCGACATGGATTCGACACCGCCTGCAATCGCGAGCGACAGCTCACCGGTCTTGATCGCGCGCGCGGCCGTGCCGACCGCATCGAGACCGGAGGCGCAAAGCCGGTTCAGCGTATTGCCCGGCACCGATGTTGGCAGGCCTGCAAGCAGCAAGCCCATGCGCGCGACGTTGCGGTTGTCTTCGCCGGCTTGATTGGCGCAACCGAAGACGACCTCTTCAATCTTTGCCGGATCGAGCGACGGATTGCGCGCGATCAATGCCTTGATCACGTGTGCCGCCATATCGTCGGGACGAACTTTCGCGAGCGCTCCGCCGAAACGGCCGATCGGGGTACGGACGTAATCGCAGACGAAGGCATCGCGAAGTTCGGTCATGCTCTACTCCTTATGCCGCTTTGCCGTGCGCGGCTTTGGTTCGCGCGTGCAATTCACGCAGCACTTTCAATTCGTTTTCCTTCGGCGCGGGCGTTTCGCCGGCGTTCGGCGCGAATTTGATCGCCCAACCGGTTGCTTCGACGATCTGCTCTTTGGTGACGCCGGGATGCAACGAAACGACGGTCAGTTCTTTCGTCTTTTCGTCCGGCTCCATGACACAAAGATCGGTAATCACCTTGGTCGGGCCGCGGGTCATGACGCCGAGTTTGGCACGGCTGTCACCGCCCTCGCCGTGGCCGAGCGACGTGAAGAAGTCGATTTTCTCCACGAAGGCGCGTTTCGAATGCGTCATCGTGATGAAAATCTGGCCGCAACTGGTTGCGATTTCCGGTGCGCCGCCGCCGCCGGGCAAACGGACACTTGGTTTTTCGTAAGGGCCGACGACAGTCGTATTCAGGTTCGCGAACTTGTCGATCTGTGCGCCGCCGAGAAAACCCGTCGTGATGCGGCCGCCCTGTAGCCAGTAGCGGAACATTTCCGGCACCGGCACCGTGGTGAGCGCGGTTTCGCAAAGCTCGCCGTCGCCGATGGAGAGCGGCAACACATTGGGCCGGGTCTCGATCGTTCCGGATTCATAGATCAACACAATATCCGGCGCGTGCGTCTGTCGCGCGAGATTGCAGGCGGCCGACGGGGCGCCGATGCCGACGAAGCACACATCCTCATTCGTCAGGGCGCGCGCGGCAGCAACCGTCATCATTTCATTCGGGGTAAAGTTCATTGTCATGGCCGCTTCACGCCGCGCGTTTTGCATGTTGCGCGAACGCATCGGGACCCTTGCGCATCACGTTTTCTTCCATCCAGGAGACAAATGTATCGCGCTCGCGCGCAATGTCGTCCCAGATTTTATAAAATGCGTTGTCGCGCTTGTAATAGCCGTGTGTGTAAGACGGATGCGCGCCACCCGGCACTTTGACGACTGCCTTGATGGTCCAGCCCGGCAGCACGACCGAGTTCGGCGATGGCGGCGAGAGTTCGTCCACGATCTCTTCGACCGTCACGACCGAACGCTTTGCAGCCAACACCGCTTCCTTCTGCACGCCAACGATTCCTTCGAGCAGGACATTGCCTTTTCTGTCCGCTTTCTGCGCGTGAATGATCGCGACATCAAGCTTGACCGCGGGCACGGTCGCGAGCTTTTCGCCGGTGTAGGGACAAATTACTTCCTTGATCGCGGGATTTACGCGCGGAAGTTCCGCTCCGCGGTAGCCGCGAAACACGGCGAATGGCAGACCTGCGGCGCCTGCATCGTAAGCGTTCGCCATTGCTGCGTGCGAATGTTCGACGATCTCGATCTTATTCGGCCAGCCGTTCTGATAGGCGTCGCGAAAACGATGCAGCGAGCCAACACCGGGATTGCCGCCCCAGGAGAATGTCATGCGCTCGGCGCAGCCCATCCCGATCAACTGATCGTAGATCAGGTCGGGCGTCATGCGGATCAGCGACAGGCGCTTGCGCTTCTGGCGGATCACTTCATGTCCGGCCGCAAACGGGATCAGATGCGTGAAACCTTCCATCGCGACGGTATCGCCATCGCGCACGTTCGCTTCGATCGCTTGAGAGAGCGAGAGAAATTCCGCCATTGATGTTTCCAACTGCTAAAATTTAAGCCGCCGGAAACTAGGGTGCGTGCCGAGTAGCGTCAAGAAACCGTAAGCGTTCCAGCGCTTGCCTGCTTTGTACCAGAGGCTCGCTAGCGCGATTTATAGATTTGACGCGTTTTCTTCACGCGACCCGGTGCCCACTTCGCTTGAAAACGCGTTAGAGCCGAATCCGGAACAGGTTCGCAATTTCGCCGATGATGCCGCGGCGGAACAAGAGCACGCAGAGCACGAAAATACCGCCCTGGATGATCGTGACCCACTGACCGAAACCGGCGAGGTAATTCTGCATGCCGATGATGGTGAAGGCGCCAAGCACCGGACCGAAAATGGTGCCGAGCCCTCCGAGCAGCGTCATCAGCACCACCTCGCCCGACATCGACCAGTGCACGTCGGTGAGCGAGGCATTCTGCACGACGAACGGTTTTAGTGCGCCGGCAAGGCCAGCCAGTGCCGCGGAAAGCACGAAGGCAACGAGCTTGTAGCGGTCGGTCTTGTAACCCAGTGAAATCGCGCGCTGCTCGTTCTCGCGGATCGCCTTCAACACTTCGCCGAAGGGCGAATGAATGACGCGATAGATCAAAAGAAAGCCGAGCAGGAACACCACCATCACGAACACGTACATGACACGGTCGTTCGCGAGATTGAACAGGCCGAACAGATAGCCGCGCGGGATCGGCTGGATGCCGTCTTCACCGCCGGTAAACGGCGCTTGGACTGCGAAGAAATACATCATTTGCGCGAGTGCAAGTGTGATCATCGCGAAGTAAATGCCCTGGCGGCGGATCGCGATTAGGCCCGCGACCAGTCCGAGCACGGCCGCACCCGCTACCGCAAGCACGATCGCGATTTCAGGCGACATCGGCGAATTTGTCAGCGGGAGCCACTGCCAGGAGCCGGCCCAATACGGAATGGAAATCTTTCCGACCTTCACGAGATGCGCTGCGAAGTAACTCGCCCAACCGAAATAGAGCGCGTGACCGAAGGACAGGAGGCCGACATAGCCGATCAAAAGATTGAACGCGCAGGCAAACAGCGCGAAGCACAGCGCCTTCATCAAAAACGGCGGATAGACGAAAGCCGGCGCAATCGCGAGCAGCACAACCATCACGACAAAAGGCGATGATCTCGCTGCGGTGCCCTGACGTCGCTACCGGCGCGGTAATCTGTTCGACTGCTTGCGCCATCTTAGGTCGCCCTTCCGAATAGGCCGGCCGGCCGGATCACCAACACGATCGCCATGATCACGAAAATCACGGTGTTCGATGCTTCGGGGAAGAAATATTTGGTCAGTCCTTCGATCACGCCGAGGCCGAAGCCGGTGACGATCGCTCCCATGATCGAGCCCATGCCGCCGATTACCACGACCGCGAACACGACGATGATGAGATCGGCACCCATGGTCGGGTTCACCGCGTAAATCGGTGCCGCCATGACGCCCGCGAGTGCTGCCAGTCCGACGCCGAAGCCGTAAGTCAGCGTAATCATCCGCGGCACGTTGATGCCGAAGGCGCGGACCAGCGTCGGGTTTTCGGTCGCGGCCCGCAGATTAGCGCCGAGCCGCGTCTTTTCGATGATGAACCAAGTGCCGATACAGATCACGAGTGAAAACACGATGACCCAGGCGCGATAGTTCGGCAGAAACGTGAACCCGAGATCGCGCACACCCGTGAGTTCATCCGGAATGCGATAAGGCAAACCGGACGAGCCGTATTGATGCCGGAACAGGCCCTGCACCACGAGCGCAAGGCCGAAGGTGAGCAGCAGGCCGTATAAGTGATCGAGCTTGTAGAGCCATTGCAGAAATGCGCGCTCGACCAGAATGCCGAAGCCGCCGACGATGACGGGCGCAATGATCAGCGCCCACCAGTAATTCAGGCCAGCAAATTGCAATAGGAAATAAGCCACGAATGCGCCCATCATATATTGGGCACCGTGCGCGAAATTGATGATGTTGAGCATGCCGAAGATCACGGCAAGCCCGAGCGAGAGCAGCGCGTAGAACGAGCCATTGATCAGTCCGATCAACAACTGGCCAAAGAGTGCGGGTAAATTTATTTCCATGACACTGCCCCCGTTCGGGGAGCGGACTTGTCGCCCGCTCCCCGCCCGTAATTTTTAGCCTAGCCGCTGATCAGCGGGCACTTGCCTTCGCTGAGCGGACGGAACGCTTCGTTCGCCGGGATCGTGGCGCGGAGCTTGTAGTAATCCCACGGGCCCTTCGATTCTTCCGGCTTCTTCACTTCGAAGAGATACATCGGATGAAGCTTGCGGCCATCGGCGCGGATCGTGCCTTCACCGAAGAGCTGATCCTTGGTCGGCATTTCCTTCATCTTGGCGACAACGGCCTTGCCGTCGGCGTCACTCTTCAAGGCGACGACGGCCTTGAGATAGTGCTGCACCGACGAATAAACGCCTGCGTGCACCATGCTCGGATAGACGCCGCGGTTCGCTGCCGCGAAACGCTTGGCGAAAGCGCGGTTCGCGTCGTTCATGTCCCAATACCAGGCCTCGGTGAAGATCAGGCCCTGAGCAGTCTTGAGTCCGAGCGAGTGTACGTCGGTCAGGAACACGAGAAGACCGGCGAGGTTCTGGCCCTTTTGCGTGATGCCGAATTCCGCCGCCTGCTTGATCGCGTTGGTGGTGTCGCCGCCGGCATTCGCAAGACCAATGATCTTTGCCTTCGAAGCCTGCGCCTGCAGCAGGAACGAAGAGAAGTCCTGGCCCGGGAACGGATGACGGACTGCGCCGATGACTTTGCCGCCGTTCTTGGTGACGACGGCCGAAGTGTCGCGCTCGAGCGCGTGACCGAAAGCGTAGTCCGCGGTCAGGAAGAACCAGGTGTCGCCACCGGTCTTCACGATCGCATTGCCGGTGCCGTTCGCAAGCGCCCAGGTGTCATAGGTCCAGTGCACGGTATTCGGCGAGCACTTCGCGCCGGTCAGATCCGAAGAGGCTGGACCGGAACCGAGGAACACTTTGTTCTTTTCACGGACGATTTCGTTGACCGCGAGCGCGACCGACGAAGTCGGCACGTCGACGATCACGTCAACCTTATCGACATCGATCCATTGACGGACGATGTTCGAGCCGATGTCGGGCTTGTTCTGGTGGTCGGCGCCGACGACTTCGATCTTGTAACCCTTGACCAAGTCGCCGAGGTCTTCGATCGCAAGTCGCGCTGCAAGCACGGAACCGGCGCCCGCCAAGTCGGCATAGGTGCCGGACATGTCGTTCATAACGCCGATCTTGATCACGTTGTCGGTAACTTGCCCGTAGGCGGTGGCGGCGGACACGAGCGCCGCCGATACGATTGCAGTTCTTAGGAACTTCATTTTCTTTCCTCCCGGTTTCCGGCGCCATTCGCGGCGCCGGTCTTAAACACCTAGATATTCGTGTAGCGTCTCGAGTTTCTTATCCAGTTCGGAATTGGCAAACTGTTCCACGATCTTGCCGTGCTCCATAATGTAGTACCGGTCCGCGACCGTGGATGCGAACCGGAAATTCTGTTCGACTAGCAGGATCGTAAAACCCTGCTCTTTCAGCGTGCGGATTGTATTGCCGATCTGCTGAATGATGACGGGCGCCAAGCCCTCGGTCGGTTCGTCGAGTAGAAGCAGCGGCGCGCCGGTGCGTAAGATGCGGCCGATTGCGAGCATTTGCTGTTCGCCGCCGGAAAGCTTGGTGCCCTGACTCTTCAGGCGCTCGCGTAAATTCGGAAACAGCTCGAAAATTTTCTCGAGGCTTAAGCCCCCCGGACGCACCTGCGGCGGCAGCATAAGGTTTTCTTGCACATCGAGCGAAGCAAAAATTCCGCGCTCTTCCGGGCAGAAGGCAAGTCCCGCGCGCGCGATCGTATCGGAAGACAATTTGATCAGCTCGCGGCCTTCGAATTTCACCGAGCCGGTGCGCTTGCCGACGATGCCCATGATCGATTTCAGCGTCGTGGTCTTGCCGGCGCCATTGCGGCCAAGCAACGTCACCACTTCGCCCGCGTTCACATTGAACGTCGCGCCATGAAGAATGTGCGACTCGCCGTACCAGGCGTGAAGGTCCTTGATCTCAAGCAGCGGTCCCGTGGTCCTATCAAGCATGCCCGGTCCCCATGTAAGCTTCGCGCACCTGCGGATTTTCGGAGACGGTTTTGTAATTACCCTCGGCGAGCACGCGTCCGCGGGTCAACACCGTGATCGTGTCCGAGAGGTTCGAGACCACGCTTAAATTATGCTCTACCATCAACACGGTCCGGTTCGCGGCGACGGTTTTAATGAGTGCTGCGATCCGGTCGATGTCTTCATGGCCCATACCGGCGGTCGGCTCGTCGAGCAAAAGCATTTCCGGATCGAGCGCGAGCGTGGTCGCAATTTCAAGCGCACGCTTGCGGCCATAGGGCAACTCAACCGCGGGAATATTCTCAAATGCGGACAAGCCCACATCTGAAATCAGCGCACGGGCGCGATCGTTATAGACACTGAGCACGCTTGCCGAGCGCCAGAAGTCGAACGAGCCGCCGCGCTTGCGCTGAAGCGCGATGCGGACATTCTCAAGCACGCTCAGATGCGGAAACACCGCGGAAATCTGGAACGAGCGCACGATCCCGAGGCGGGCAATCTCGGCCGGACGGAGCTGCGTGATGTCCTGGCCTTTGTAGCGAATGGTGCCGCGGGTCGGCGTCAGAAATTTGGTGAGCAGATTGAAACAGGTGGTCTTGCCGGCGCCGTTCGGCCCGATCAGCGCGTGGATCGTGCCGCGCTGCACTTTCAGGTTCACGTCGCTGACGGCGACGAAGCCTGCGAATTCCTTCGTCAGGTTTTCGGTTTCAAGAACGATATCGCCACTCATACGCGCGCCACGCCATCCCGGATTTAGTTCTAAGGGCTAACTTTTATTGGGTCATGCGACCGACCCTAGAACACGGGTATTTGGGTGTTCCGTCAAGCAGTTTTGCGACGCGGCAAAACTTCAAATATGCATCACGATAAAGAGCTTTAGCGGCCTGCCTTAATAGGCGGCAGCACTTGTCGGAAATTGTTGGCGCCCCCACGAAGGCGACCGCAAACGCCAAGCCCACACTCAATTCTTCGGCAGCATGAAGCCATCGAAGAAGGCCGAAAGCTCGGCATTGGCATCGAGCGGAAGCACATGCGCGACATATTGATCAGGCCGCACAATGACGATGCAGCCCTCGTTCGCGATCGATGCCGCGCATATCGAAGATGTCGCTGCCGCTTTTGAGATTGGGGCAAAACATCTTTTCATAGTCGCGAAGCCCGTAACGGCCTTTTTGCGGCAGGAGCAATGGCGGCATCGCCTTTAAATCAAGTTCGCGATGGCTCTGCTGGAAGATGGCGCGGACATCGATGACCGAATCTATATTGGCGTCGGCTTTGGTGTAGCGGCGTAACGGCGATTGCGGAGATTCCGCAAGAAACGCGCACAGTGCCTTGATGCGGGATGAAGGCGCCATCGGATCCTTCGAATCACAAAACGCAAACAGACGCCAGCGGCCGTCCGCCTCGACCGCATGACCCAGCTGAATGGGTTTTGCATCCGCAAGCCGGATGACGGGCGCCGAGTGAAAGCGCATTCCGATCACGAAGCCATCCGCAAGATGTTGATGCTTCGGCTCGGCCGAGAGGATCGAGGGCTTATATTGGGTGGCCGTCCCTGCGGTGTAGCGGCCGTGTTTGACGAAATAGCGCTGCACCTCTTCCGGATCGACGCCGGTATCACCCGGATGAAGATTTCAGCGGCGCGCTGATCAGTTTCGCCCATTCGCGATCGAATTCGATCAGCTCTTTGGCGACGGCCTGGCGTTCCGCCGAATAAGTGTGCAGGAATTCGGGCGCGCATTGTCCGCGCAACACGGCGGCGAGCTTCCAGCCGAGATTGAAGCATCCTGCATCGAGACATTCATGCCCTGCCCCGCTTTCGGGCTGTGCGTGTGACAGGCGTCGCCGGCGATGAACACGCGCGGCGCGCGGTGCGCGATCGCTTCTTCGGGTACGTCGTCGAACTTGTCGCAAAGCCGCTGGCCGATGTCGTAAACCGACCACCACGCGACTTCTTTCACTTCGAACGTGATAGGGATGCAGAATCCGCTGCGTGGTCGCGATCAAGTGATCGACGGTGATGTTGCGGTTCGCAACCCGCTCGTTTTCGTTGAGCTTGTCGAGTTCGACATAGATGCGAACCAGATAGCCGCCTTCGCGCGGGATCAGGACGATGTTGCCTTCGTTCGCGGACTGGATCAGCGCCTTGAAACGGATGTCGGGAAAATCGGTGACGGCGAGCACATCCATCACGCCCCAGGCCTGATTGGCGGAATCGCCCTTCAGCGCGTGGCCGAGCGATTGACGCACGACGCTGCGCGCGCCGTCGCAGCCGACGACGTAGCGCGCTTTCACCGTTTCGATTTGTCCGCTGTGTTCGGGATCGAGCCGTTCGAGCCGGACCGTGACCGGATGCGTTGCGGCGTTTCCGGACGACGCATCGACTTCAAGACCGATCAAGCGGCGCGCGTAGTCGGGCTCAAGCCGGTTTGGCGCATTGCGCATCGCGGTCAGATAAAAATCATGCACGCGCGCCTGATTGAGAATGACGTGCGGAAACTCGGAAAGCCCGTCTTCGACGTCCTGGATTCTGCCCGAACGCGCAATCGTTGCCGCGTCGGTCTCGATCGGGCTTCCAGAACACGGTCTCATTGACCCAATAGGCTTCTTTCTCGACGCGTTCGCGGAAGCCGAAGGCCTGAAACATTTCCATCGTCCGGCAGGCGATGCCGTCGGCCTGCCCGAGCTCGAGCGGGCCGGATTTCTGCTCGACAATCCGCGTGATGATGTCCGGAAAGCGCGCAAGCTGCGCCGCGAGCGTCAGGCCCGCGGGCCCGCAGCCGACGATCAGGACATCGACCTGATCCGGCAGCGCGCCGGTTTGCGGCGAGGTTTTATAAATTTCGGACGGCTCCGCAATTTCCGGATTGCCGGTTCTGAAGCCGTCGAGATGGAATTGCATGGCGGCGGCAAGAACATTGATATTTCAGTGTTTCGTCAAGCCGCTTTGCGACGGGGCAACTGACATTTGCTTGTCGGTTAAGCCCGTTAGCCTCATAGACATAAGCGGGCATAGCCGGGTCGTTGTCGCCTTAAATTGAAACTGTGCGCTTACTTCGAAATCAGGAGGACCGTGTTATCTAATTTTGGCTTAGCTAGTACCAGTAATCGTAAGCATACTTCGCTTGTATCGCCCGACGCTTCTCCGGGTCCATGCTGCCAAGATCGGCGCAAAGCTTGCTTAATCCGGATGCATCGAACGCATACCAGTTTTTTGGATCGCAGAAATAAGCTAATCCTTCAGCTCCCTTATCCATAGCTTCGTAAATTTTCTTGTAGCGGCCGGCCATTTCCTTTTCGAATCTCCTCCCGAATGGAAATGCAGGATCATTCAGCAAATAATTTCGGACAGGAAGCCGCTGCTGGTAACTACGCGTCATCGAAAGCGCGGAAACAACGTCCTCTTCGGTTGGCCGAATTTCCAATTGCTTGAAATATGAAACCGTCACAGCGTCGCGGTTTTGAATGGCGAGCAAGTAACCTTGGCCGTCTGGAGAAAACCCGGACGTTCGAATTAAGTCGATAACCGCCTGACGCGCGCCCGCCTTGTCCCGGACTAGTTTATTCTCTTCTTCAATTGCTTTTTTATGCTGTTGTTCAAGTAGATCGCCGACACGCTGGGTTTGCCGCTCGATTCTCCCAAGCGCAGCAAGGATCACATCTTGAACCGCGCTTGCGCCCGGGATTACCTCAGCAATTACGCCGTTGGCATTTGCGTTCGGCACTGCTCTCTGTAGTCCAAAGAGCGTAGCGCTGCACACGAAGAGCACTGCACAAAACTGAATACCGTTTGCGACTTGTGCTTTCATGCTGCCCGCGAAGCTTCGCAGGACAGCAAGCGCCCCGCCCAGGATAAGCGAGCCTACCAATACCGTTGTGGTTAATTCGAATATAGGCTTCAGCAAGTCGCCAAAGAAGGCTAGCGCGCCTGCCAGCGCACCGTACCGCAGCTTAATTACCTTAAAGCCCCGGGTTGTGGCCCCGATCGCCCGCTCAACCCGCCCGGTCGGTTTCTTGGTGAAGTTCGCATCAACCTCCGCGATGGCGTCGTCTAGATCAATTGTAGCTTCCAGATATGCCGGGTCGGACGTACCACCGTCGAAGGCGGCGTACTTTCTAACGAGCGCTGCGTGCATCCGATCATAAATGCTCTGCCTTACCTCGGCTTTGTCCGAGTCGACCCGTTCGAGCGCCCGCAGTAGGATGGTTACATATTCTTCGCGCATTTCTTTCGCCTGAGGGAACTAACGCCAAACTGCAAGCACGCTAAAATTATGTATCTCGTTTCAGAAGAATACAATTCTGATTTGAAGTCGCACCAGTATGAAAGTCAGCCAAAGCGAAATTCGACACTGGGAATATGTCCCGCCGCAGGGTCCGCCGATTTGTAGCTGCGGGAAACACAGGCTGATGGTGCCTAGGGCCAACATCGAAAATAGCGCGAAACAGGCCAAATTTATCGGTGTTTTCCGTTCGCTGGCAAATCGCTACCCGCAATCCTACCCACATCGACGAGGGAAAACAGCGCGGCGCTATGCGTCGCTAGAGGCTTCGTCGGATCAGCGATTGGAAGTAGTGCACTCCCTTAGCCGTTTGACTGCGGCGGCGACCGAACCGTCAAAAGTCACGCGACCATCCAAAAGCTGGCCGTTGGGCATTCTCACCCGCCACGTATAGCTTTTGGTAGAAACGAGATGATTGACCAAGGTGTCGTCGATACCAGACAACCAGAACCGGCCCTTGTCCGCCTTGCCCCGCACAGCTTTCGTTTGGCGGTTGACCTCGAATGAGGCGTCCGGGTAATCGCCCGTTTTTACTTTTCCAGCGGGCATGCTGACACCGCCGGTGCCGTTCGTGTGTCTGCTGATGACGAACATCTTCTTGTATTCTGCGCGACACAGAACCCCATTGGGCGCTTCCTCCTGCGTGAAGGTCCAACCTTGGAAATCCTGCCCATAAGGTTCGCGACCCGCGTAAGCCGATGCTGTTGCAAAACCAAGAAGCGCGGCGGCGAAAACAATTCTTGAAGTCAGCATGGCAGGTCCCCCTTTCGCGCCGATCACGGCGTCTACGGCGCGAGCATAGGAACCTATCGGAGCTTCTTATAAGTTGGCAAACGGACTAACCCTTCCGCGACACCTTCGCGTACTCAATCACGTAATCTGTCGGCGGGCCGAAGATAACCGCGATCTGCCGACACCCGCAGCGGGGACACTTAAGCTTGCTTCCGTTCGGTTCGACAGAAGTGCGAGGCCATGGCCGTCAGAGTTTGTAGGATTTCTCGCTGGGCTTTGCCTTTTGAATAACCAGGACTGTGAGCCGCATGGGTAGGACTCCCATGTGAAAGAGCGCTACCCTCACTTCTACCCTCAACCTACCTGCGTAAGATTGGACACCCACGAGGAACAGTGAGTAACCGATTGCAGGAAAGTCCTTGTACCATTGGCCTTCTTACGAGCTTTGACGAACGATGTAGAGCTATGGAGAGGGGTAGTGGTGCCCAGGGCCGGAATCGAACCAGCGACACTGCGATTTTCAATCGCATGCTCTACCAACTGAGCTACCTGGGCATCGCTCGACAGACCGATAGGAGACTCTGTCGAAAGCCGCGCGGTTATAAAGACTTGCCTACAGGCTTGTCCAGACAGCGCAAAACGGCCTGAAACGGCTAGCTTTCCTCGTCTTTATCGCGGTTCTTGGCGGGCGGAACCGTGCTTTCCGCACCGTCTTCGTCCTCATCTTCCTTGCCGGGAATCGCATAGGCGCCGGAGAACCAGCGATGCAGGTCGACGTCGGCGCAGCGGCGCGAGCAGAAAGGACGGTAGCTCTCGACCGCAGGCTTGCCACAGGTCGGGCAAGCGCCGTCGACGCCGATCTTCTTCGCGTGTCCGTTTCCGTTCTCAGGCATATTTCAACGTAACCCCGCCATCGACGACAAGTTCAATGCCGGTGATGTAGCGGCTCTCGTCGCTGGCTAAAAACACCGCGGCGTTTGCGACATCCCAGGCGTCACCCATTATTCCCATCGGCACCTGGGCCGCGCGCGCTTCCCACATTTTCTCAATGTCGCCTTTGCCGTAAGCGGCCGCCAACCCCGCGGAATGCTCGACCATCGGCGTCTTCATCAGGCCGGGCAGGATTGCGTTCACGCGAATATTCTTCTTCGCGTATTGCGCGGCCGTCGCGCGCGTCAGGTGATTGAGTGCGGCCTTGCTCGCGTAATAGGTCGGATAATCGACGCCGGTATAGCGGATGCCCGCGATCGAAGAGATGTTGACGATCGAACCGCCGCCCTGTTTTTCCATGAGCGGGATCACGTGCTTCATCGAGAGCATCGCGCCGGTAAGGTTCACCGCGAAAACGCGGTTCCACTCCGCTTCCGTAATTTCAACGACGCCACCGACTTCGGCAATGCCGACGTTGTAGTCGAGCACATCGATGCTCCCGAAAAATTCGGCCGCGGCATTGACCATCTTCGCGACGTCTTCGGCGTTCGCGACATCGGCCTTGATCGCGATCGCGTCGCCGCCTTCCTTCTCGATCAGGGCTACGGTTTCTTCCGCCGCCTCGATCCGGTAATCGGCGCAGGCGACTTTTGCGCCTTCGCGCGCGAAGGCCACCGCGGTCGCCTTGCCATTGCCCCAGCCCGGACCCGAAGAACCCGCGCCAACCACAAGTGCCACTTTATCCTTCAGGCGATCAGCCATGCTCTTTTCCTTTTGCAGCATCGCGCTCGCGCAATTCGGTCTTCAGGATCTTGCCGTAATTGTTTTTCGGCAAGGCGTCGACATAAACATAATGCTTCGGCCGCTTGAAGCGCGCGATCTTGGAGAGGCAAAGCGCGTCGAGTTCCTTATCGCCCGCTTCGCCGACGACATAGGCCACGACCACTTCGCCCCATTCGGTGTCAGGCCGGCCGATCACGGAAACCTCGCGCACATTATTATGGGTGAGCAGCACCTCTTCCACTTCGCGTGGGTAGATATTGCTGCCGCCCGAGATGATCATGTCCTTGGAGCGATCTTTCAGCGTCAGATAGCCGTCCTCGTCGAAGGCGCCGACATCGCCGGTGTGCAGCCAGCCGTTTGCGAGCGTTTTCGCGGTCGCTTCATCGTTTTTCCAATAGCCCTTCATGACGATATCGCCACGGCAGAGAATTTCGCCGATCTCGCCTGCGGGCAGCGCTTCGTCGTTCGCGTCGCCCACGCGCACTTCGAGACATGCATAAGGACGGCCTGCCGAGCCGATCCGCTCGCTCCAGCGCGGATGCGAGCTGTCTGCGACTTCGTGTTTGGGGAGCACCGTAATCGTCATCGGGCTTTCGCCCTGCCCGTAGATTTGCGCAAGCTTTGGCCCGAAACGATCGAGCGCTTTACGGATATCTTCGACATACATCGGCGCGCCGCCCCAGACGAAGGTGCGGATATTTTCCGGATTGCAATCCGCTGGGCTTTCCACCAGTCGCTTGATCATGGTGGGAGCTGCGAACATCGACATGCGCGGCCAGCTACGCACAAGCGCGAAGATTTCTTCCGGATCGAAGCTGCCGGATTCCGGAACCACGTTCACGCCGCCCTTGGCGATATGCGGCATGATGTACATGCCGGAGCCATGGCTCATGGGTGCCGCGTGCAGGATCGGATCGCCGAGTTGCGTCTCGTCCACTTCGCTCAAATAAGCGTGCGCCGCCCAATTCAAATTGCGATGCGTGAGCATCGCGCCCTTCGGGCGGCCGGTGGTGCCCGACGTATAAAAGAGCCAGGCCAGCGCATCGCCGTCGCATAGCGCGACCGGCACCGGATCGGCCTGCAACAGCCGCTCATAGTCCGCGCCCTTGATGCGGATCAATTTCTCAAGCGACTTCGGCGCGTGGGATGCCACTTCCGTTTCCATGTCTTCGGACACGAAACAGGCGCGCGCGCCGGAATGTTCGAGGATGTAGCCAAGCTCCGCGCCATGCAGCTTGGCGTTCGCCGGCACGCCGGAAAGCCCGGCATGCATGATGCCGAACATGATCGCGACATAGTCGGGCTGGTTCTTGGAAATGATTGCGACGCGATCGCCCGGCTTGAGCCCTAGCGCCAGTAAGCCGCCGGCCAATTTCGCCGCACGCAGCGAGAGTGCGCGATAATCGTAAACCGTCTTCGCGCCATAGCCGATCGCAGGCGCATCCGGAATTGCGCGGCCCGCCCGCTCAAGCCAATGCGCAAGGTTCATGCTCAGCCCGGATTGACCCAATTGAAGTGTACGGGATAGCCCTCGCCCGCAAGCATCGCCATGGTTTCATAGAGCGGCATACCGACGACATTCGGATGCGAACCGACCAGTTTGACGACAAAGGTGCCGGCGAGCCCCTGGATCGCATAGCCGCCGGCTTTGCCGCGCCATTCACCGGACGCAAGATAGGATTCGACATCCTGCGCAGATAAGCGCTTGAAGCGCACGCGCGATTCCACAAGCCGCGTCTTGATCGAACCTTTCGGACTCACCACGCAAATACCCGTATAAACGCGATGCGTGCGGCCCGAGAGCAAGCGCAAACAAGCCGACGCTTCTTCCAGCAATTCGGGCTTGGGCAAAATGCGGCGGCCAACCGCAACCACCGTGTCCGCGGCGATAATATAAGCGTCGCGCACGGCTTCGGCGCCACGTACGCGCTCGATCACTTTTTCGGCCTTCTCGCGCGCCAGCCGGACCGCAAGCGTGCGCGGCAGTTCCCCGCGCTCGGGGGTTTCGTCGACTTCGGCCGGCATCAGCGCATCGGGCTCGATCCCTGCCTGATTGAGCAGAGCGAGACGGCGCGGCGAGCCGGAAGCGAGCACGAGTTTGGGACGGCCGATCATGAAAATTTATCTTCCGGGTGGGACAGCATAGCCGGGCGATGGGCTTATCCGAAAGTGCTCCGAAAAGGAACCGCCGGCGAAATCACGCCTTCGGATCGAAGCGCTGCTTGATTTTGCGCATGAGATCGTCGCGTACCGCACGGTAGGCTTCCAACTTCTGCTCGCGGCTACCCTCCGCAACGGTCGGATCGGGGGTCGGCCAATATTCCACTTCGATCGGGAGTTTCCGCGTGAGCTCGAGCGCGCGGTGATGCGCCTGCGGCGAGAGGCTGACGGCAAGATCGAAGCTCAGGCCTTCATCCTCTTCCCGCTCCTCGACACTGGTAGGCTTATGCCTGGAAAGGTCGATGCCGATTTCATCCATCACCGCGGTGACGAAAGGATCGAGCTCGCCTTTGCGAACACCCGCCGAGGTCACGTAAATCGATTTGCCGAAGAAGTGCTTGGCGATCGCGGCGGCCATCGGCGAGCGGATGGAATTCTGGCCGCACAGAAAAAGCACCGCTTGCGGGCGCTTCGCGCGGAGCGGATCGCTCATCGAAGCGCTCAGCCCTTCCAGTGCAAGGCGCAGATCAGCGTGAACAGACGCCGCCCCGTGTCGAAATCGACGACAACTTTTTCCTTGAGCCGCTCAATCAAAATCCGCGAGCCCTCGTCGTGCAGGCCGCGGCGTCCCATGTCGATCGCCTCGATCTTCTGCGGCGGCTCTGTCTTGATCGCCGAATAATAAGAATCGCAGATCATGAAATAGTCGCGCACGACTTTGCGAAGCGGGGTGAGCGACAGCATGTGCGTGATCACCGCTTCACCGCTCTCGCGGGAAATCGCAAGGACCAGGCGCTGTTCCGCAAGCGAGATGTTCAGCGCGTAAGGACCGGCATCGTCGCCGACGAGATCGAACTGATTGCTCTCGATCAGATCATAGATTGCGATCGCGCGTTCATGCTCGACATCCGGATTGGCGCGGCCGATCGACTGGTCGTCGAGTTTGATCGCAACGAGCCGCTTTAGAGGATTTGCGTTCTCGCCGGTCATGCGATTGCTCAATCCCGGTTGAGACGGATCGAAATCGAGCGCGCATGCCCCTGCAGGCCCTCGGCCTCGCCCAGCGTGATCGCGGCAGAGCCGAGCGCCCGCAACTGTTCGGCTTCAAGCTTCAAGATCGAGCTGCGCTTCATGAAGTCGAGCACGCCAAGACCCGACGCGTAGCGCGCCGCGCGCGCAGTCGGCAGCACGTGGTTCGAGCCGCCGACATAATCGCCGATCGCTTCAGGCGTGTGCTGACCGAGGAAGAAGGCGCCGGCGTTACGGATTTTCGCAGCCAACGCTTCGGGATCGGCGGTGAAAATCTGCACGTGTTCGGCTGCAATCCGATCGGCAAGCTCGGGGCGCTTGCGAAAAATTCTTAAGCAGGATGATCGCGCCGAAGTTCTTCCAGCTCTCGGTCGCGATCGCTGCGCGCGGCAAGGTTTTTAATTGCGAGGTGACCGCCTTCGTCACTGCTTCGGCGAGCGCACGATCGTTCGTCATCAGGATCGATTGCGCCGCTTCGTCGTGTTCCGCTTGCGCCAATAAATCGGCAGCGATCCAGTCCGGGTTCGCGCTGCCATCCGCGATCACCAGCACTTCGGAAGGGCCCGCGATCATGTCGATACCGACGCGGCCGAAGACGAGGCGCTTTGCTGCCGCGACATAGGCGTTACCGGGACCGACGATCTTTGCGACCGGTGCAATGGTTTTGGTGCCGTAAGCAAGCGCTGCAATCGCCTGCGCGCCACCGACGCGATAAATCTCCGACACACCCGCGAGCTTCGCAGCAGTCAGCACCAGCGGATTGATCGTGCCTTCGGGGGCCGGTACGCACATCGCAATGCGGGGCACGCCAGCGACCACTGCGGGTACCGCGTTCATCAAGACGGACGACGGATAAGCGGCCTTGCCGCCCGGCACATAGATGCCGACGCTTTCCAGCGCACTCCAGCGATAGCCGAGTTCGACGCCGAGCGGATCGGTGTAGCGCTGATCCTGCGGCACTTGTTTCTTGTGATGCGCTTCGATGCGGTCTTTGGCGAATTGCAACGCGTCGAGCGTTTTCTTTTCGGCGCCTTTGAACGCCGCATCGATTTCTGCCGCGGAAATGCGGATCGTTTCGGGCTTTAAATCGACGCGGTCGAATTTCTTCGAGTATTCGATCACAGCCTCGTCGCCGCGCGTTTCTACGCCGCGCAGGATTTCGCGCGCGGCCGCGTCCACATCTTCGGACGCCTCGCGCTTGCTGCCGAGGAATGTTTTGAATTGCGCGGCAAAATCCGGCGCGCTGATATCGAGGAATATCGGCATCGTTCGCGCCTTATGTTTCGGCGTCGTGCTTGGGCGCCGCGCGCGCGACCCATTCGGGCCCGAGATCGCTCATCGCCATTTCGATACACTCGACATCGAGCTGGATCGCGGCGTCACCCGAAAAATAAAGTGTCACCGTGCCGGAAGGCGCATCCTGTTCGGCAAATTCAATCGCGAGCAGGTTGAGAACGGTTTTGTCGTCCTTGAAATCGAGATTGCGCGTACGCGCTTTCTGCACGCGCTCGAAGCGCACGCCGGCGCGGCGGCGCACGGACTTTGCCTGTTCGCTCGCGGTGATCCAGTCGAAGCGGTTCACGACCATTGCAAAGCGCTTCTCGCCCGGCAGATAGGCCATCTCGCGGACGCAGGCGACGGCGTCCTGCAGGTGCGCGGAAATGATCGCGAGATCGTCGCGCTCCAACGCCGCCAGTTTCAGTAAAGGAGTGTCCGTCGCCATATCCCGTTGCCTTTGCGCCCCCGCGAGATAGCGGCGGGAACGCGCTTCTGCAAGGAACTATAATCTGATTAACCCGAAACCCGCTCGATCGAGGCGCCGCAGCGGGCAAGTTTCTGCTCCAGCCGCTCAAAGCCGCGGTCGAGGTGGTAGACGCGGTGCACGGTGGTTTCGCCTTCGGCGGCAAGCCCGCCGATCACGAGCGAGACGGAGGCGCGGAGATCGGTCGCCATGACCGGCGCGCCCTTGAGGCGCTCGACGCCTTCGATGGTCGCGGTCTCGCCGTCGAGCGTGATTTTCGCGCCGAAGCGGGCAAGCTCCTGCACATGCATGAAGCGGTTCTCGAAAATCGTTTCGCGAATCCGCGACGTGCCGCTCGGCGCGGCTCATCAGCGCCATGAACTGCGCCTGGAGATCGGTCGGAAAGCCCGGAAACGGCTCGGTCGTGACATCGACCGGACGCAGGCCCGCGCCGTTTCGCGCGACCCGAATGCCTTCGTTGGTCACTGTCACCGTCGTCCCGGTGCTGCGCAGCGTTTCGAGCGCGACGGACAGCAATTCCTCGCGTGCGCCGGCAAGCACGACATCGCCGCCGGTCATTGCCACCGCCATCGCGTAGGTGCCGGTTTCGATGCGGTCGGGCAGCACCGAATGCCGCGCGCCATGAAGCTTGTCCCGGCCCTGAATGCGGATCGTGGACGTGCCCGCGCCTTCGATCGTGGCGCCCATAGCAATAAGACAGTCGGCGACGTCCTTGATCTCCGGCTCGCGTGCAGCGTTTTCGATCAGCGTCTCGCCCTTCGCGAGCGACGCAGTCAGAAGCGCGGCATGGGTCGCGCCCACCGAAACTTTCGGGAATGAAATCTTTGCGCCGCGCAGGCCCTTCGGCGCGCGCGCGATCACATAGCCTTCCTCGATCTCGATATCGCCGCCGAGCGCGCGGAGCGCATCGAGGTGAAAATCGACCGGGCGCGTGCCGATAGCGCAGCCGCCGGGCAACGAGACTTTGGCTACGCCCATGCGGACGAGCAGCGGCCCGATCACCCAGAAGCTCGCGCGCATCTTCGAGACGAGATGATACGGCGCGGTGGTATCGACGATATTTTTTGCGGACAAGCTCGAGCGTCTGGCCGGCATGTTCATCGTCACCGACGCGCTTGCCGGAGACCATGATATCCACGCCGTGATTGCCGAGGATGTATTGCAAGAGCCCCACGTCCGCGAGACGCGGGACGTTGTCGAGGATGAGCTTATCCTCGGTGAGCAGGCTCGCGATCATGAGCGGCAGCGCCGCGTTTTTCGCGCCTGAAATGGGGATCGTGCCGTTCAGGGCGCGGCCGCCGTGGATCCGGATACGGTCCAACTGAAAACTCCCTCGGCGAAGCGCCGAACTCGCGATTGATGGGCTTTCCTAACCGAGGGGACTCGGCGAAACAATGGCAGCTGGCGCAGAGCGGTTAATCGCGCTTGGGGTCGGGTTCCGCATTCTTGGAGGCCGGCGCCGTTTTAGCCGGTTTTCCAGCGCGAGCGCGGATCTGCTCCTTGCGGCGCTTGAGGTTTTCGCGAAGGGCTGCTGCAAGCCGGAGGGCTTTCGCGCGGTTGGCGGGGTTCGGCTTTTTATTCATAAAAGCCGGGTATCCCGGCGGGACGAAGCTTTCAAGCTTCGCCTTGCGAGGGCCGGACCCCTATGGCACACCCTGCCCGCGCGGCGGTTTGGCCGCTTGCGATTTCGACCCGGTTCGCTGCCGTAGCTCAGTGGTAGAGCACCTCATTGGTAATGAGGAGGTCCACAGTTCAATCCTGTGCGGCAGCACCAGTCTCCCGATCCTCATTTGCGAACTTCGGTTGCGAAGATTTTCTGCGCGACCTGCCATTTGCCGTCGATCTTAAGAAAGCAAAGGTAGTCCGTGAAGTAGCGCGGCGGCAGCTGACATTTGAGTTTCACAAACGCGGTCGTCGGCGATGATTGGTCGATCTGCAGGATCTCGCCACGCCGCTCTAAACCTTGAGATTTTGCGGAAGCGCCGCCGCATGCGCCGCTCGGACCCATTAAACCTTTAACAAACAATTGCTGCGATCATCCCCCGGATTTCCCCGCGAGCCAACCGGCCATGTTCGCTTCACTTTACCGATCAATTCACGAGACGCCGGACAGCGATCTGGCTTCGCTTCGCGCCGCGCTTGAAGACGCGGATTTCGGCATCGTCGTTTTGGACACCGAAATGCGTGCGACCTATATCAATCTCGCGTTCCGCAGGATGTGGCGTTTGCCCGACGAAAAGGCCGAGGCGAAACCCGCATTCGTCGCGTTGATGTATCACGGGCGCGACACCGGCGCCTACGATGTGCCAACGCAGGATATGGGTGTTTATGTCGCCGAGCGCGTCGCCCACGTAAAGTCCGGCGATCCATCGCCGCGCGATCTGCGGCTGCGCGACGGCCGCGTGTTGCGCTTTCAGTGCGTGGCGCTGCCGAATGGCGGTCGTATGCTGAGCTACACTTATGTGACGGACATCGTCCGCAACTCCGACGACCTCGAAATCCTGCGTGTCGCGCTCGATCACGTATCCGAGGGCGTCATTATCCTCGATGCGCAACTGCGGACGCAATTCATCAACCGGGCGGCGCGCACGACCTGGAAGTTCGACGAAGCGCGCCTCGGGCCGCATCCGACTTTCGCGGACCTGGTCAAGGAGGCGCGCTGGACCGGCGCGCACGCGGTGCCCGAGCAGGATCTCGACCATTATATCGCGGCGCGGATTGCGATCGTCCGGACCGGCAATTCCCGGCCCTATGATTTGCGAACCACCGGCGGCCGCGTGATGCGAACCAGATGCTCGATCCTGCCCGACGGCGGCCGCACGCTTACCTACACCGATGTCACGGACCTGGTGATGCCGAGGCTGGAAGCTGCGCCCAACGTCGCACCGCGCTAAGTCGAGCCTGCGGCGGCACTCATTTGCAAATCTCGGTCGCAAAAATTTTCTGTGCGACCTGCCATTTGCCGTCGATCTTGAGAAAGCAAAGGTAGTCCGTGAAGTAGCGCGGCGGCAGCTGACATTTGAGTTTCACAAAGGCGGTCGTCGGCGATGATTGATCGATCTGCAGGATCTCATCACGCCGCTCTAAACCTTGAGATTTTGCGGAAGCGCGGCCGCGTACGATGGCAAGCCATTCATCGCGCGGAAGCGGCGTCAGCACGCCATTCTGCTCCGAAGTAAGCGCGCTCGTCGGATGGAAGACCGACGCAAGCTTTTCGGCGTCACCCTCAAACAAGCCGTCGAGATAAATCTTTACCGCCGCTTCGATGGCGGCTCGCTCGTCCGTCATATTGCTCTCCCGTTCATGATTATTTTTTCTTACGCTTCGTAGCTCGCTTTGGTTTCACAGGCTCCGGCTTCACGCCCGCATAAGCCGCTTTCCCGATCAGCGCGCGGGCGACGAAGGGAAGCAGCATCGCAATCAAAAGAAACCGCGCAAGATGATGCGCGCCGACGAAGGCCGGGTCGAGGCCGATCAGAAACGCCAAAATGGTCATTGCCTCGAGGCCGCCGGGCGCAAACGCGACGATCGTTTTTGCGACATTCTCTCCGGATAGCCAGGCCGCGAGAAACGCGAAGGCGACGCAAACAACGAGCGCCACGACGAAGGCGCCGATGGAATCCACGAGCAATCGCCGGATCATCGCAGGTGTCGTGCCGACAAAGCGCGTGCCGGTGAATGCGCCTAGCACGACAAAAGAAATCAGCAGGAAAATTGCCGGAATATTTCCCTGCACATAGCCGCTGCCGTGCAGGACCGCATTCACGATCATCGGAGCGATCAGGAGACCGCCTGGCATTCTGAGCCGCTCGGCAATCAACGCCGAAAGCAATTCCGCTGCCGGCCATGATCAACATGTCGGTTCAGTGACGCGATATGAATGCCGGCGGCCGGCGGCACCGCGCCGGTGTGGCGGCGAGAGACCGGCTGCGAGCAACATGCCGGGGAGTGCCGCGATCAGAAAAAAGACGCGAACCGTCTGCACGAACGCGACCATGCGAACATCCACCTTCGCGTCAGTCGCCATCGCGAGCACCGCCGAGAGCGCACCGGGTGCGCTTGCATATAATGTCTCGCGATAATTCCATCCCGAGACGTAGCGCAGATAAAGCATCACCGCGCCCATCGTGACCGGAAGCGATAACGCGAGGAGTGCCAGCGTAATCGGCCAGGTGCGGATGCCCGCGACGGTTTCCGGCGTCACGGCCGCACCCAGCGAAATGCCGAGCACGACGAAGACGATGCGGCGAAGGAGATCCGGCACGTAAACCGGAATGCCGGAGAGTGCGAGCACGGAGACCGCGACCAGCGCGCCCGCGAGCCACGCAGCCGGCAAATCGAACAACGCGAAGACGGCGCCGCCAGCTGCTGCTGTGCCGAGCGTCGAGAGCGCTGCGGCCCACGAGCGGAATGCGGCGCCAGGATTTAAGAAAGCTCATTCACTCGGTCGTAGTGGCGCTGGTAGCGGCGTCAATAGCTGTCAGCGCAGATCCGCATTGATCTGGTCGAGTGCGGCATTGCCCGGGCAAAGGTCGGCTTCGCTCAGCGAATTCAGCGGACGCTTGGTCACGTTCAAGCGGCCATGAAGATCGTCTGCTTCCGGCTCAACATATAAAAGGCCGGTGACGATTTCGCCGGACGCACTATGGCGCTGTACGAAGCGCATCACGGAAGAACGATCGGTCGGATCGTGGTCTTCGGCGAGTTTGCGCAAACGCAGGATCGAGCCGTCGTGTTGCGTGACCGTTACAACTTCGCCCGGCGCGTAGTCGGTCTTGATCTCGTCCCTGCTCTCGATGATTTCGAGCGCGTTCACCGCTTCATTATGTTCGCGCACATAATCGAAGCTCTTGGTCGAGCCGGGATGATTATTGAAGGCGACACAAGGCGAGATCACGTCGAGAAACGCCGAGCCGTTATGCGAGATCGCGGCCTTGATGAGGTCAACGAGTTGTTTCTTGTCGCCGGAGAACGAGCGGCCGACGAAGGTCGCGCCTGAGATCAGCGCAAGCGAAATCAGGTCCATCGGCGAGTCCGGGTTGCCCGCGCCCTTTTTCGATTTCGAGCCCTTGTCGGCGGTCGCGGAAAACTGGCCCTTGGTGAGGCCGTACACGCCGTTGTTCTCGACGATATAGACCATGTTCACGCCGCGACGCAGGCAATGCGCGAACTGGCCGAGTCCGATCGAGGCGGAATCGCCGTCGCCGGAAATGCCCATGTAAACCAGTTCGCGGTTCGCGAGATTGGCGCCGGTCAAAACCGACGGCATGCGGCCATGCACGGAATTGAAGCCGTGACTTTGGCCCAAAAAATAGGATCGGCGTCTTCGACGAGCAGCCGATGCCGGAAAGTTTCGCGAGCCGATGCGGCGGGAGATCGATCTCGAAACAGGCCTGGATGATCGCGGCCGAAATCGAATCGTGGCCGCAGCCCGCGCAAAGCGTCGAAACCGGACCTTCGTAATCGCGGCGCGTGAAGCCGAGCGCGTTCACCGGTAATTTCGGGTGATGCAGTTTCGGTTTGACGATGTAGGTCACTTTGCGGCTTCCTTCAGCGGACGCTCGATCCCGTGTTTGAGCGAAATATCGTTGACGATGAAACGCGCGGTGATCGGGTTGCCGTCGTAGTGCAGCACCGAGACGATTTTCTGCGGATCGACCTTGCCGGTGTCGAGCAGCAGCGTGCGCAACTGCGCATCGCGGTTTTGCTCGACGACATAGACGCGGTCGTGGTTCTTGATGAAATCGATCACGGAATCCGGAAACGGATAGGCGCGGATGCGAAGGCGATCGAGCATGATGCCTTTGGCATCCAGCTGCGCGCTCGCCTCGTCCATCGCGCAAGCGGTCGAGCCGAAATAAAGCACGCCATATTTGGTCGGCTTTGCGGCATTGGTGCGGATCGGTGCAGGCACCAGTGATTTCGCGGTCTCGAATTTTTTGAGCAGCCGCTCCATGTTGTCGATATAGGCAGGACCCTCTTCGGTGTAGCGCGCGTAACGGTCGCGCGACGTGCCGCGCGTGAAATAGGCGCCCTTCTCCGGATGCGTGCCGGGATAAGTGCGGTAAGGAATGCCGTCGCCATCGACGTCGAGATAGCGGCCGAAATCCTTGCCGGATTCAAGGTCGGCAAAATTCATGACCTTGCCGCGGTCGAACCTTTTCGTGTCGTCCCACTTCAAAGGCGGCACCAGCCATTCGTTCATGCCGATATCGAGATCGGTCATGACGAAGATCGGTGTTTGCAGGCGGTCGGCGAGATCGAGCGCTTGCGCCGACATTTCAAACGCTTCGCGCGGATCGCAGGGCAGCAAGAGCACGTGGCGCGTGTCGCCATGCGAAGCGAAGGCGGCTGAGAGTAGATCCGATTGCTGGGTGCGCGTCGGCATGCCGGTCGACGGTCCGCCGCGCTGAACGTCGATCAGGACCGCAGGAATTTCCGCGAAATAGGCAAGCCCGATGAATTCCTGCATCAGCGAAATACCGGGGCCGGAAGTTGCGGTGAAGGCGCGTGCGCCATTCCAGGCGGCACCGATCACAACACCGATCGCGGAGAGTTCGTCTTCGGCCTGCACGATCGCATATTTATTGCCGTCCTCGCCGACGCGCAGTTTTTTGCAGTAGCTGCCGAAAGCTTCGGCGACCGAAGTCGACGGCGTGATAGGGTACCAGGCGGCTACGGTCGCGCCACCGTAAATGCAGCCGAGCGCCGCCGCGGCATTGCCCTCGATCAGAATGCGGTCACCGACTTTGTCTGAGCGCTTGATCTTCAGGCCGACCAAGCCTTGCAGGTTTTTCAACGCATAGTCGCGGCCGATATGGAGCGCCTCCATGTTTGGCGCGATCAGCTTGTCTTTGCCTTTATAAAGTTCGTGGATCAGCGCTTCGCTCGCCTCCGCGTCGATGCCGAGTAGTGCCCCGAGCGCGCCGACATACATGATGTTCTTGAAGAGCTGGCGCTGCCGCGGATCGGAATATTGCTTGTTGCAGATTTCGGTCAGCGGCATGCCGATGACGTTGATGTCTTCGCGGAATTTCGAAGGCGGCAAGGGCTTGCTCGAATCGTAAAACAGATAGCCGCCGGAATCGATCGAGGCGATGTCCTTGTCCCAGGTCTGCGGATTCATCGCGACCATGAAGTCGATGCCACCGCGCCGGCCGAGATGGCCTGCGCCCGAGACGCGAACTTCGTACCAGGTCGGCAGGCCCTGAATATTCGACGGGAAAATATTGCGCGAGCCCACCGGCACGCCCATGCGGATGATCGAGCGCGCGAATATGCGGTTCGCGCTCGCGGAGCCCGAGCCGTTGACGTTCGCGAAACGAATGACGAAATCGTTTATCTTTTCTACGCGCGAGAGCATGACGACTCCGCAGCGTGCGTTATTTCCAGGAGAAACTTCTGCATGTCCCAGGCGCCCGTCGGGCAGCGCTCGGCGCAAAGGCTGCAATGCAGACAAACGTCTTCGTCTTTTATCATCACGCGGTTGGTTTTCAGCGGCGTCGAGACATATAAATCCTGCGTGAGATTTTCCGCCGGCGCGTTCAGTTGCAGGCGAAGTTCCGGCTCCGGCGCATTCGGCGTAAACGTAATGCAATCAACCGGGCATATATCGACGCAAGCGTCGCACTCGATGCAGAGCGGGGCCGCAAACACGGTCTGCACGTCGCAGTTCAGACAGCGCTGCGTTTCGGCATAGCCGAGCTTTTCATCGAAGCCGAGTTCGACTTCGGCTTTGATGTCCTTGAGCGCGATCTTCTGGTCGCGCATCGGCACCTTGTGGCGCAGTTCGTTCGAAATGTCGTTGTCGTAGCTCCACTCATGAATGCCCATCTTCTGGCTGAGCAATGTCACCATCGGCGGCGGACGCTTCGCAACATCTTCGCCCTGGCAGAATTTATGAATCGAAACCGCCGCGTCATGGCCGTGCGCCACTGCCCAGATGATGTTTTTCGGACCAAAGGCTGCGTCGCCGCCGAAAAACACTTTCGGGTTGGTGGACTGGAAGGTGATGTCATCCACCTTCGGCATGTTCCATTTATCGAACTCGATGCCGTTGTCGCGCTCGATCCAGGGGAAGGAATTTTCCTGTCCGACCGCAACCAACACGTCATCGCATTCGATATGCTGGTCCGGCTCGCCGGAAGGCACCAGTTGACGGCGGCCCTTGTCGTCTTTTTGCGCGACAACTTTTTCGAAAATGACGCCGGTAAGTTTGCCGTTTTGATGCGTGAATTCTTTTGGCACCAGGAAATTGAAGATCGGAATGCCTTCGTGCATCGCGTCTTCTTTTTCCCAAGGCGAAGCTTTCATTTCCTCGAAGCCCGAGCGGACGACGACTTTGACGTCTTCGCCGCCGAGACGGCGCGAGGTGCGGCAGCAGTCCATCGCCGTGTTGCCGCCGCCCAGCACGATCACGCGCTTGCCGATCTTGTCGATATGCTCGAACGAAACATTCGAGAGCCAGTCGATGCCGATATGGATATTTTTCGACGCTTCCTTGCGGCCCGGAATCTCAAGATCGCGGCCGCGCGGAGCGCCGGAGCCGACAAAGACCGCGTCGAAGTTTTCGGAAAGCAGCGATTTCATACTGTCGATGCGCGTACCGAAACGCGTCTCGATGAAACCGCGGTCAAGAATGTAATCGACCTCCTCGTCGATCACTTCTTCGGGGAGCCGAAAGCGCGGAATTTGCGAGCGGATCATGCCGCCGCCGCGCCGGTCCGCGTCGAATAAAGTTATCTCGTAACCGAGCGGCGCCAGATCGCGGACGACCGTGAGCGATGCGGGACCGGCACCGATCAACGCCACGCGCTTGCCGTTTTTCTTCGTGGGCTTCGGCGGCAGTAACGCGCCGATGTCATCTTTATTATCGGCGGCGACGCGCTTTAAGCGGCAGATCGCGACGGGCTCGGCTTCGACGCGGCCGCGGCGGCACGCCGGTTCGCAAGGACGATCGCAGGTGCGGCCAAGAATTCCCGGAAACACATTCGATTTCCAGTTCACCATATAAGCGTCGGTGTAACGGCCGGCAGCAATCAGGCGAATATATTCGGGGACGGGCGTGTGCGCGGGGCACGCCCATTGGCAGTCGACGACTTTATGGAAGTACGCAGGATCACGAATATCGGTCGGCGGCATTCCGGCGCCCGCGCCCGAATGCCCGACACCGTTACCCGCCTTATCTGGAGCGGGCGTTCTCCGACCTTCGCGATCCAACACTTGCGTGCCCGCGCTCATTCGCGGAACTCCTTGGCCATTCGGCACTGCCGAGACCGCGCGCAACGACGCCTCGCCCGCGAATGCTCGCGGCGAAATCGAAACATGCGGTTCGGATCGGCTTCAACGGACGTTTCCTTGTCGCGATCTAATTTTTCTATGTCGCGATTTACGTTTCTAGCATAACCAATCTGGCGCTTCTGCCCACTGTGTAATTGATATTATTCGCATCAACGTTGATTGCTGCATCGCAATAGATCGAGATGATGAAAGCGCGTTCATCATTGCGGCTTGAACGGCTAAAAATAGCGAAATGCCTTAGCGCTTGAGCCAATCCGCAATGCGGTTCACGGCCAGTTCCAGGCTCTCGGGGCTCCGCGCAAAGCAAATCCGCAAAAACGCGCCGGCACCCGGCCCGAACGCGGTCCCGGGTGCCAAACCCACCGACGCCTCGTCGATCAGCTTCATGGCAAGCGCGCGCGAGTCTTTTTCGCCTTCCACCGAAAAGAATGCGTAAAAGGCGCCGTCTGGCGGGGCCAATTGTACGCGGTTGCTCTTGCCCAA
Organism: uncultured Alphaproteobacteria bacterium; assembly: GCA_963730025.1. Lineage (GTDB taxonomy): Bacteria > Pseudomonadota > Alphaproteobacteria > Rhizobiales > Xanthobacteraceae. The sequence goes on along the minus strand of CAVSPV010000002.1, from coordinate 2,398,054 downwards.
AACATTCATGGTGATCTCGCGCCCGCGCTTTGAGCGCTGAATCATGTGTTTGACGAAGGGCTCGCCCTTATCGAGGGCCGCGATCGCCGCGCGCTGCATGAATACGGCGACCCCCGAGGTCGAATATTGAATAAGGTTTTCGACGACTTGCCCGAGCGAGGACGGCACTTCGATCCAGCCGATACGCCAGCCGGTCATCGCCCAGTTTTTCGAGAACGTATTCACGAAGATAATTTTATCTTCCGCGTCCATCACATCGCGAAACGACGGCGAGCGTTCGCCGCCCTTCCAATAGAAGCGCGCATAGATTTCGTCGGCGACAATCCAGAGATTATGCTTGCGCCCGATCGACAGCACGTTCTTCAGATCGTCAATTGTAGCGACCCAGCCTGATGGGTTCGCAGGACTGTTCAGAAAAATCGTACGCGTGCGCGGATTGATGAGACTCTCGATCCGAGAAAGATCGAGCGAGAAGCCTTTGTCGCCGAAATCCATTTCGACAAAGACGGGCTTGGCGCCGATCACTTGGGCTGCCGCCGCCGCATTCGGCCAGGTCGGCGACGGAATCAGAACCTCGTCACTTGCGCCAAGCGTCATCGCAAAAGCGATCTGAATCGCCTGCATGCCGGAACCTGTCACGTAATAACGATCGGGATCCGCAGGCACGCCATAGAGCCGCTGATGATAGAGCGCCAGTTGCTCACGGAGCTCCGGAATGCCGCGCTGCCAGGTATAAAAAGTTTCGCCCGACTTGAGCGAACGCGCCGCTGCTTCACTAATAAAGTCCGGCGTCGGCAGATCGCCTTCGCCCGCCCAGAGCGCAATCGTGCCCTCGCGGCGGCGGCCGTAATTCATCACTTCGACAATGCCGCTTTCCGGCAAGCCTTTTGCCGAAGCGGTCAATGCGTCGAAAAGTTTTCCGTTCGCGGCCATTCTCGATTCGATCCGTGTCGTTCTAGCGCAAAATATGACGTGCCGGGCTACGGAAAGAAACCGCGTCCCGGCAGATCAGCCATGCGGCCTAGCGCTTCAACGCGTCGCGAATTTCAGTGAGTAATTGCACTTCCTTCGACGGCGCCGGATCGGGCTTTGCCGCCTCCTTTGCTTTCATCCGGTTGATGCCTTTGACCGCGAGAAAGAGAATAAATGCGATGATCGCGAAATTGATCATGATGGTCAGAAAGCTGCCCCAGGCGAGCACAGCGCCCTGTTTCTTTGCGTCGGCAAGGCTCGTCGCATTCACCTGTGACGACAGGGCGGTGAAATAGTTCGAGAAGTCTAGACCGCCCGTAATCGCACCAACCACCGGCATGAACATGTCGCCGACCAGCGATTCGACGATCTTGCCGAACGCCGCACCGATGATGACGCCGATTGCGAGATCGACCACGTTTCCCTTTAAAGCGAATTTTTTAAATTCTTCCCACATCGCACGCTCCTTCAAATTGGCCGTGCAACCAGAAGGTCGCGCAGCATTTCATTGGCGTATTTGATCGAACCCAGTGCATCTTTCAGTTCGGCCTGCGCATTGCGCTGCAGGCGCTTAATTTCAACCTTGTTGGAGGGCGGACGACCTGCCGCTATATCCGCAAGTTGCTGATCAAGAATCGCACTCAGGATTATGCGCTGCGTCTCGATCATCGCCGCAAGGTCGCCGTCCGAGCCCAAACCAAGCGCCCGAACCGTATCAAGTCTTTCCTTGGTCGAATGTTCGGAAATCCCGTGATAAACCGCAAGCACCCGCGCGGTCGACACGATCACGAACAGACCACCGAGCTTTAGATCGGCGCGGCCGTTTTCGGTCTTGATCCCGAACCAGCCGACCGGCGGCACGAAATTGCCGCCCGCTTCCGCGAGCAGCTTTGCGAAACTCGCTTCGCCCTTCGCCAGCGCATAGGCGTCGCGCCAAAGCTCTGCAGCCAACCTGCCGTCACCGTGGACCGCGCGAAAATCGAAAAAGATATCGACTGCAAGCAAATCTTCAGGATTGGAACGCCCGATCCAGTGCTCCAAGCGCTGGCGCCAGGTCGCGGCACTTCCGCGCCACGCGGCATTCTTCGCCATGACGCCGCCATTGCAATACGGTACGCCAACCTCATCCAGAATATCAGCGACGTGGACACCCAATTCGGCAAACCATCGGTCTTCAGGACCGTCGGGTTCGCCCTTCGCAAACACGATCGCGTTGTCCTGATCCATTGCAAGCAGGCTTTCGCCGCGACCGGCGGAGCCAAGCACCAGGAGCGCGTAAGGCACCGGCGGATCGCCCTTGCCGCTTTCGCGCATCTTCCGTTCGGCGATTTGTCCGGCACGGCGCGTGAGCGCACCAAGTTCGCGCGAGATGATCGCGGCGACACTTCGCGCGTCGATGCCTTCGTCGAGGAGGCCGCGCGCCACCGCGGGCAAGGTGGACCAGGCCTGGCCGAGCTCATGCACGTCGGCCGCCTCATCAATCTCATCGCCGAGATTGACCGCGTCGCTTGCGCGAAGTCGCAAGAGATCGCGCGCGGTCAATGCACCCGCGACCTCGCCCGCTTCATTGACGACGCCGAGATGGCGGACCTTGAGACGGTCCATGCGGCCGATCGCGCGATAAACAAATGCGTCGGCCATGACCGAGGCAAGCGGGCGGCTCGCAAACATGCCGGCCGGCTTCTGCAGCACCGCAGGCGTTTCCTTGCAGATCGCGCGCAGAATATCGCGCTCGGTGATGATGCCGCTCTCGGAGCCGAGAAACGGTGCGGCATCCGGCTTCTTGCCGGACGGCGTCACGAACAGCGAACTGATGCGCCGGTCGGTGAGTATCTTCAGCGCTTCCTCAAGCGGCGCGTCGGCAGCAACGAAGATCGGTGGTGCCGACATCAGTTCCCGCACGCGATGCCGATAAGGATAAGCATCGAGCCGCGCGAATTCGCGCTCGCGATCGGCTTGCGAGGGTGAAATGACCGGCTCCATCCAGCCGGCGCGGTGCTGCTCTTCGAGGGCCGTCGTCAGTTTTCCGCATGCAGCCTCGGCTTCGGCAAGGGTGCGGATGTTGCCTTCCCGCAGTTTCGGCACGAGGGCGGTAAATATTTTCGCGGCGGTCATTGCGTCACCGACCGCCGAATGGCGATCCGTCGCCTTCACACCAAGCCAGGCAGCAAGACTGTCGAGCGAATAGCCGGCAAGCGCGGGTTCTACGATATCCGCGAGCAAGCGCACGTCGAGCGTGCGCGGACGCGAGAACGCGATCCCGGCGCGTTCAAGCTCGCTTGCGATAATCGCAAGGTCGTAGCCGATCGAATGGCCGATCAACACGCGTCCGCCGATGAAGTCGGAAAGCTGCGGCCATATTTTTACGAACGCAGGAGCATCTCGCACTTTCGCGTCATCGATGCCGTGAACGCCTGTCGCAATCGCCGGAATCGGAATGCCGGGATTGACAAGCATGCGCAGCGTGTCGGACTCGATCAATCTTCCCGACGTCAGCCGTACTGCACCGACTTCTACTATACGCGCGACTCGCGGATCGAGGCTGGTCGTTTCCGTATCGAACGCGACGGCATCGAGCGCAATAAGCGGTGTCGCGCTGGTGCGGTCGGCCATGCGCTGCTCAAGAACCGCTTGCGTTAAGTGGCTCACCCATAGCGGGTGCGCGGCGAAAATGTGCCGGAATCCCGGGAACCCAATCAGCCCGTCCCATTCGCAATTACCTTCACCCCGACGCGCCGCCGGCGGCCCGGCGATCCATCATGGACAAGGTAATCGCGCTGTGGTCCCCTTCCTGTCAAATGCCCCATCGATGAAGTTCGTGTTCGGGGCGGTGAGGCGTAGCGGATAGAAGAGCCACCATGCTGCAAGGTTGGGTCGTCGTCCTTATTGCGCTCGCCTATATCGGCTTTCTGTTTGCCGTCGCGAGCTATGGCGACCGTGGCCGCCCGCAATGGGCGGTGCGCGGTGCGCGGCCGCTGATCTATCCGCTGTCGCTCGCGGTCTATTGCACATCGTGGACGTTCTTCGGCTCGGTCGGCCTCTCCTCGCGGCAGGGGCTCGACTTTCTGACAATCTATCTCGGGCCGGTCGTGATGATCGGCCTGTTTTACCCGGTGATCTTGAAAATCATCCGGCTCGCGAAATCACAGAACATCACCTCGATCGCGGACTTCATCGCGGCACGCTACGGCAAGAACCAGGCGGTCGCTGCGATCGTGACTCTCGTCGCCGTCATCGGCGCCGTCCCCTATATCGCACTTCAATTGAAGGCCGTTTCCGCGTCGCTGCTCACGATGCTCGGACAGACGCAAGCGACCGCGGGACACGATCTCCCGATTGTCGGCGACCTTGCGATCCTGGTCACGCTGACGATGGCGCTGTTCGCGATCCTGTTCGGGACGCGTCACATCGATGCAACCGAGCATCAAGAAGGCTTGATGCTCGCGATTGCGACCGAATCGCTGATCAAGCTTGTCGCATTCCTGATTGTGGGGGCCTACGTCACTTTCTTCCTGTTTAGCGGCCCGGCGGATCTGATTTCGCGCGCCAGTCAGCAGACCGACATTCTTCCGGTCTTCACAAAGGCACTCGATCCAACGACATGGTTCACGATGACGGTGCTTTCTTTCTTATGCATCGTGATGCTGCCGCGCCAATTCCATGTGACCGTCGTCGAGAATAACGGCGCCCGCGAAATGAAGCGGGCGGCCTGGCTGTTTCCGCTTTACCTCATCCTGATCAACCTTTTCGTCGTGCCGATCGCAATCGCCGGCCTCACCATCTTCCCGAAGGGCTCGGTGGATAGCGACATGTTCATGCTCGCGCTGCCGCTAAACGCAGGTCACGGCTGGATTGCGATGGTCGCTTTCATCGGCGGTCTGTCGGCGGCGACTGCGATGGTGATCGTCGAGAGTGTCGCGGTCGCAATCATGGTCTCAAACGACCTCGTGGTGCCGTTTCTGCTGCGCATGCGCGGCCGCGGTGCGGGCCGCGAAACACGCGCGGATATGGGCGCGGTACTCCTACGGGCGCGGCGGATCGCGATCTTCGCCGTGCTTTGCCTTGCTTATCTCTACTATCGCTACGCCGGCGAAGCGCAGCTTGCGCAGATCGGCCTCCTCTCTTTTGCCGCGATCGCGCAATTCGGCCCAGCGTTTTTCGGCGGATTATTCTGGCGCCGTGCGACCGCGGCGGGTGCGATCAGCGGCATTGTCGCGGGGGTCTTGATCTGGGGCTTTACGCTTCTGCTGCCGAGCTTCATCGAATCCGGCTTTATCCACCGCGCAATTCTTGACACCGGCCTGTTTGGCCTCGGCTTGTTACGGCCGCAGGCGCTGTTCGGTCTCGACGGGCTGGTTCCGCTCACGCATGGCGTGTTCTGGAGTTTGAGCGCCAACCTGCTCTTGTTTGTCGCCGTCTCCTGGCTCACGCGCCCCGCTCCGATCGAAAGATTGCAAGCCAATGTCTTCGTGCCGTCGAAGCTGACGCCGATGGCGCCAAGCTTCATGTTGTGGCGCTCTCGTGTGACGGTCGAGGAGTTGCTTGCGACGGTTGCGCGCTATCTCGGCGAGGAGCGCACACGCCGCTCGTTCGAGAGCTTTGCAACCACACGCGGTCTTTCGCTTGAGCCCAAGCGCGAAGCCGACGTTCATCTACTCCGCTACGCAGAGCATCTGCTTGCCTCGGCGATCGGCGCCGCCTCGTCGCGGCTCGTGCTTTCGCTGTTGCTGCGAAAGCGCGCGGTTTCCACCAAAGCAGCCCTCAAGCTGCTGGACGATGCTTCGGAAGCAATCCAGTACAATCGCGAAATCCTTCAGACCGCACTCGATCACGTGCGCCAGGGTATCGCCGTGTTCGACAAGCAGATGCAGCTCGTCACGTGGAACCGCTATTTCGGTGAAATGCTCGAATTGCCGCCCGATCTCGTACGGATTGGCGCGCGGCTCGACGAAATACTTTATCGCCTCGCCGAGCGCGGCGAATTCGGCACCGGAACGATGGACGCAATCCTGCAAGATCGTATCGAGCGATACGTGAAGCACACCGGGATATTTCACGAGCGCCTTTCAAAACGCGGCATCGTGGTCGAAGTCCGTTCCAACCGGATGCCAGATGGCGGCATCGTCGTGACTTACACCGACATCACGCCCTCGGTCGAAGCGGCGGAAGCGCTTGAACGGCGCGTCAAAGAACGTACCGAGGAACTGACGCGGCTGAACCAGGAACTTGGCCGCGCCAAAGCGGAAGCCGATGAAGCAAATATCTCGAAAACACGCTTTCTAGCGGCAGCAAGTCACGACATTCTGCAGCCGCTGAACGCTGCACGCCTTTACGCGACCAGCCTGGTCGAGCGAGGCCACAGCCCGGAAAACGCGAAGCTCGCCGGCAACGTCGATGCGTCGCTTGAAGCGGTCGAAGAAATTCTCGGCGCGCTGCTCGACATTTCGCGGCTCGATACCGGGGCGATGCAGCCGGACCTGTCCAATTTCCGAATCAACGACGTTCTCAATCAATTGAGCGTCGAGTTTGCGCCACTCGCCGCGGAAAAGGGGCTGGAGCTTTCATTTGCGCCCTGCTCGCTGAACGTGCGCTCCGACCGCAGGCTGTTGCGGCGACTTCTGCAAAACCTCGTTTCAAATGGAATTAAGTACACGCCGAAAGGGCGCGTACTGGTTGGCTGCCGCCGCCTGAAGGGCAAGCTTCGCATCGAAATTCACGATACCGGTCTCGGCATTCCCGCCTCGCAACAGAAAATCGTCTTCCAGGAGTTTCAGCGGCTGGATCAGGGGGCGCGCGCGGCGCGCGGCCTCGGCCTCGGACTATCCATCGTCGAGCGTATCGGGCGCGTGCTCGGCCATAAAATCAGCCTGCGCTCCAAACCGCGCAAGGGCTCGACCTTCGCAGTCGAAGTGCCGACGGTGGCGCTTGCGGTTGCGACCGAAATCGCGCCGCCGTTGCAAACGATCCCGGCCACCGCGCTGAAAGGAATCGTGGCGCTATGCATCGATAACGATCAGCAAATTCTCGACGGCATGTACGTGTTGTTGTCGGGCTGGGGCTGTCATGTGCTGACTGCGCCTGATCTGGCGAGCGCGCAGGCTTTATTCGGCGCGGGCACCGAGCGGCCCGATGTGTTGCTGGTTGATTATCATCTCGATGAGGGTAACGGCATCGCCACGATCCAGTCGCTCAGAAAATTCCTGGGCTCCGGTATCCCGGCCGCGTTGATTACCGCCGACCGCACCCCGAAAGTACGCGAAGAAGCACGCGAAAACGACATTCAGGTTCTGAACAAGCCGCTTCGCCCAGCTGTATTACGCGCGTTTCTCGCGCAGTGGCGCGTGACGCGGCCGGCGGCGGAGTAAGGCCCGCTTACAGTTTTAGTTGAGCGATTTCGGCCACTGGCCTGCTTCGATTTTCGAAGCGGCGATCACGGCCTGAGTCCGGCTTTCGACACCCAGCTTCTGCAGAATCGCAGACACATGCGCCTTCACGGTTGCTTCGGAGACGGTGAGCTCGAACGCGATCTGTTTATTCAGAAGGCCTTCCGAAAGCATCATCAACACGCGAACCTGCTGCGGCGTCAGGGTTGCAAGGCGCCCCACCAGATCGCGGGTTTCCTTGTCGTCCGTCGATTGCAAGTCGATATCGGGAGGCGTCCATACGCCGCCATCAAGGACTTTATAGATTGCGGTACGCATCACATCGACGCCGAGTGTTTTCGGTAGAAAACCGCTCGCACCGAATTCCATGCAGCGGCGGATGACGTTGGGCTCCTCGTTCGCAGAGACCACCACGACCGGTACGCCGGGAAACTGCGCACGCAGATAAAGCAGCCCGGAGAAACCGCGAACGCCCGGCATGCTCAAATCGAGCAGCACCAGATCCATGTCGGCTTCGCGCTCAAGCAGTGCCTGCAACTCTTCGAAGCCGCCGGCTTCAAAAATTTTGGTTGCGCTGAATTGCTGGCCGACCGCTTCCTTCAACGCTCCGCGAAACAGCGGGTGATCGTCCGCAATCACGAAACGATATGACGCAGTCGGATCCACCTTAGAAATTCCCTGCGCGGACTCAGTAGCCATTTGTGCCATTTCAAATACTCATACGCCCAAAGCACGATAACGGGCCACCAAGTACCAGAAATCGTTCCTGTTTGCGCTATTGTTTCCGCGTGACGGAATTGGCGCAAGCCCGGCCTATAAGCTTCGTGAACGCGAGAGCCAACACCGCGGCAGCCGCAGCCGTATGCGCCAAATAGCTTATATTTTTCTGACACTTATAGGACGGGAAGCGGCATTAGCCCTTCCGCGGAACGTCGCCTTCCCATTCCTTCTTCAGGTTTTCAACAACGCCGCGGAAGCGTTTCATCACGCGCTCGAAGAACGACATCATCTGATCCACTTCCGCGTCGGTCGGCATCCGCAGTTGGTTTGGCGGCGCTGGCTGGTCCTTGACCTGACGCTCGAGCATGGCAACACGGTCGGAGAGCCGTTTGATCTCTCCTTCAAGTGCTGCGCGATCATCAGCAGCGGTCTCGCAGACCCAACCACCGGAGCGTGAGCGGCAATGCGAAACTTGGCCGGTCTGCGCGTCGAGCCGGAGAAATCCGTCTTCAACCTTCTGCATTTTGAAGCGCCAGTTGTCGTTCAGCGGAACGGGCTGTGCGAGCGCACTGGATACGGTGAACACCGAGAATGTGGCGGCGGCGATCAAAGTCCGAATGTTGCGACCCGTCATGGCTGTTCCTCCCCGCCAAAAATAGAAACGCTCCCCACACCTGCAAGTACGGGGAGCGTGACTTTGTTCCGGAATTCCAACTCAGGCTGCGGCGCGCTCGTTCTTCTTCGGTGCGAAGCGCGTGTAGAAGGTTTCGCCCTTGGCGGCCATTTCCTTCAAGAGCGCGTTCGGAGCAAAGCGCGGGCCCTGCTTGCCGGCGAGCCTTTCGCAGAGTGCCACGAAATTCTTCACACCCATGAAGTCGATGTAGGAAAGCGTACCGCCCGTGAACGGCGCGAAACCGAAGCCCAGGATCGATCCGACGTCGCCTTCGCGCACGTCAGTGATCACGCCCTCTTCCACGCAGCGCGCAGTTTCCAGCGCCTGGATGACAAGGAAGCGCTGTTTCAGTTCTTCAACGCTATAGGTTTCGGCTGGACGCGCCTCACCGACGATTTCGGAAAGGCCGGGCCACAATTTCTTCGGACCCTTTTCCGGATAGTCGTAGAAGCCCTTGCCGTTCTTGCGGCCGAAGCGTCCGCGTTTTTCGACCATTTCTTCGAGCAGCGCTTCCTGCCGCTCGTCGATCAAGGCGGCACCGAGATCGGCCTTGGTCGCCTTTAAAATCTTCCAGGCAAGATCAACCGCAACCTCGTCGTTTAGCGAAAGCGGGCCGACCGGCATGCCGGCCATGCGGCCGACATTCTCGACCATCGCCGCTGGAACGCCTTCGGTCAGCATCATGTGACCTTCGCGGATATAAGTACCGACCACGCGCGAGGTGTAGAAGCCACGCGAGTCTTCGACCACGATCGGCGTTTTCTTGATCGCGCGAACGTAATCGAGCGCAACCGCGACCGCCTTGTCGCCGGTCTCTTTACCCTTGATGATTTCGACCAGCATCATCTTCTCGACCGGCGAGAAGAAATGAATGCCGACAAAGCGCTTCTTGTCCTTCGACATATCGGCAAGCGACGTGATTGGCAGCGTCGAAGTATTCGAGCCGAAGATCGCGTCGGCGCGAATGACGGCATCGACCTTCGCGATCACTTCGGCCTTCACCTTACGGTCTTCGAACACGGCTTCGACCACGAGATCGACATCCTTGATGTCGTTGTAATCGGCAGTCGCTTTAACGCGCGCGAGCAACTTGTCCTTGTCGGCCTGTGTCGCGCGGCCCTTCTTGATGCGGCCGTCGATCACGGAGGCTACATGCGCGAGGCCCTTGTCGGCAGCCGCCTGATCGCGATCGACCAGCACGACATCGATGCCGGCATCAGCGGTCACGTAAGCAATGCCCGCGCCCATGAAGCCAGCGCCGAGGACTGCAACCTTCTTGATGCTGCTCGGCGGCACGCCTTCCGGACGGCGCGCGCCCTTGTTCAATTCCTGCATCGAGATGAAGAGCGAGCGGATCATTGCCGCCGCTTCCTTCGACTTCAGGATGTATGCAAACCACCGCGACTCGACTTTGAGTGCGAGATCCATCGGCAATTGCAGGCCTTCATAGACGCACTGCAGGATCGCTTTGGCCGCCGGATAATTGTCGTAGGTCTCGCGGCGGAGAATCGCGTTCGCCGGCGGGAAGGTCATCATGCCGGTCTTGGAATAAACCGGACCGCTCGGCAGTTTGAAACCATCTTCGTCCCACGGCTGTTTCGCTTTACCGCCGGCTTTAATCCAGGCCTTCGCCGTTTCAACCAGCTTGTCCTGCGGGACGATCTGATCGACGAGCTTCATCGACTTTGCCTTGTCGGCCTTCAGTGCTTCGCCGCGGAACAGCATCTGTAGCGCGTCCTGCGTCGGCACGATCCTTGTTACGCGCTGCGTACCGCCAGCACCGGGAAACAGGCCGACCTTCACCTCGGGAAGTCCGAGGCGCAGTTTCGGGTTGTCGCTCACCACGCGATGGTGACAGGCAAGTGCCAGTTCGAACGCGCCGCCCATCGCGGTGCCGTTTACGGCCGCGACCCACGGCTTGCCGGACGTTTCAAGCTTGCGATAGGTGCGCGACATCGCGCTCGATTGCTCGAGCAGCATCTTGTTCGCGGCTTCTTCGCCCTTTTCTTTCAGGAGCTTCTTGAAACTGTCGCCCATGGTCTCGAGCATGGTGAGATCGGCACCGCCCGAGAACGTATCTTTACCGGACGTGACAACGACGCCTTTGACCTTCGCGTCCGCCGAAACCTGATCGACGATCTGGCCGAGCTCGGTCATTACATCGGCCGAGAACACGTTCATCGAACGGTCCGGCATGTTCCAGGTGACGAGCGCAATGCCGTCGCCGTCCACGTCCAAGGTGAAATTCTTATACGCCATGATTTCCTCCCGTCGCTTCCGCTGCTGCGGTTAAGCGCTGATCAAACTCGTTCGATGATGGTTGCGGTGCCCATGCCGGCGCCGATGCAGAGCGTGACCAAGGCGGTCGACTTGCCGCTGCGCTCGAGTTCGTCGAGCACGGTGCCGAACACCATCGCGCCGGTCGCACCCAGAGGATGACCCATTGCGATTGCGCCGCCGTTGACGTTGATCTTGTCGCGCGGAATGTTGAAGGCCTGCATGTAGCGCAGCACAACGGAAGCAAACGCCTCGTTCAATTCGAAGAGGTCGATGTCGGAGATCGACATCTTGGCTTTCTTCAAAAGCTTCTCGGTCACGTCTACCGGACCGGTCAGCATCATCGCGGGCTCGGAGCCGATATTTGCAAACGCACGAATGCGCGCGCGCGGCTTCAGACCTGCCTTCTTGCCCGCTTCGGCGTTGCCGATCAGCACGGCCGCAGCACCGTCAACGATGCCCGACGAATTGCCGGCGTGGTGCACGTAATTGATCATTTCGACTTCGGGATGCGCCTGGATCGCGACTGCGCTGAAGCCGCCAAATTCTCCCATCTGAACGAACGAAGGCTTCAACTGGCCGAGCGACTGCATGTCGGTTTCAGGCCGCATATGCTCGTCGCGATCGAGGATCGTGATGCCGTTCACGTCTTTCACCGGAACGATGGATTTCTTGAACCGGCCTTCCTTCCAGGATTTCGCGGCAAGCTTCTGGCTTTCGACCGCATAGCCGTCGACATCATCGCGCGAAAATCCGTAGCGGGTCGCGATCAGATCGGCCGAAACGCCCTGCGGCATGAAGTAGGACTTCACTGCGATCTGAGGGTCCATCGGCCAGGCACCGCCGGATGCGCCCATGCCGACGCGCGACATGGATTCGACACCGCCGCCGATCGTCATGTCGTGCTGTCCGGCCATGACCTGGGCTGCTGCGAAATTCACAGCATCAAGACCCGAGGCACAGAAACGATTGATCTGTACGCCCGGCACGTGATCGCCGTAGTCGGCGTTGAGTGCAGCCGCGCGCGCGACATCCGAGCCCGCCTCGCCAACCGGGTCGACGCAGCCGAGCACAACATCGTCAACGAGATGCGTGTCGAGATTGTTGCGGTCGCGAATCGCTCTGAGCGCCGTTGTCGCGAGCGACAAGGTCGAGACTTCGTGCAGCGAACCGTCTTTCTTGCCGCGGCCGCGCGGCGTGCGGACTGCGTCGTAAACAAATGCTTCGGTCATTGGCGTCTCCCGTTATGTTTTCCGCGAGCAAAGCTCAGAACGCTTCCGCGGGCATATCCATCAGATTGTCGGCACCGGACTGAATTCGCTTCAAATGCGCACCCGTTTCCGGCAGCATGCGCTCGACGAAGAATTTCGCGGTCATGATTTTCGCGTCCATCTGCGGCGCGGAACCGTTGCCGTTCTTTTTTGCAAGCGCGGCCTTCGCCATCTGCGCCCACATATATCCTAGCGCGACCAGCCCGAAGAGGTGCATGTAGTCATAGGAGCCTGCACCGGCGTTATCGGGCCGCTTCAACGCATTCTGCATAAACCACATGGTTCCGGCCTGCAGGTGCTTCAAGCTCTCGCCGAGCGGAAGGACCAGGGGTTTCATGCCTGCGTCGGCTTCGTTTTCCTTCACGAATCCAGAGACTTCGTTGAAGAATGCAGTAATCGCACGGCCGCCATCCTTCGGCAGCTTACGTCCGACGAGATCGAGCGCCTGGATGCCGTTGGCGCCTTCATAGATCATGGCGATACGCGCATCGCGAACGAACTGTTCCATGCCGTGTTCGGCGATGTAGCCATGGCCGCCATAGACCTGCTGCGCCATCACGGCGTTCTGGAAGCCGAGATCCGTCATCACGCCTTTCAGGATCGGCGTCAGAATGCCCATGTAATCGTCGGCCAGTTGCTTGGTCTTTTCATCGGGCGAGCGCGACAGAAGATCGGCCTGCAGCGCGATCCAGATCATCAACGCGCGGCCGCCTTCATTGACCGCCTTCATGGTCATCAGGTTCCGGCGAATATCCGGATGCACGATGATCGGGTCGGCAGGCTTCTCGGGATTTTTCGCGCCGGCAATCGAGCGGCCCTGCAAGCGGTCCTTCGCGTAGATCACCGCGTTCTGGTACGCGACCTCGCCTTGCGCGAGACCCTGGATGCCGACGCCAAGACGCGCGTCGTTCATCATCACAAACATTGCGGGCAGTCCGCGGTGTTCCTGGCCGACCAGCCAGCCGGTCGCGCCGTCGAAATTCATGACGCAGGTCGAGTTGCCGTGAATGCCCATCTTATGTTCGATCGAACCGCAGATCAGTGCGTTGCGCTCGCCGATGCCATCGCCCTTCGGCAAGAATTTCGGCACGACAAAAAGCGAAATGCCTTTAACGCCTTCCGGCGCGCCTTCGATGCGCGCGAGCACAAGGTGCACAATGTTTTCAGACAGGTCGTGTTCGCCGGCGGAAATGAAAATCTTGGTGCCGGTAATCTTGTAAGAACCGTCGGCCTGTTTCACGGCTTTGGACTTGATGAGTCCGAGATCGGTGCCGCAATGCGGCTCCGTCAGGTTCATCGTGCCGGTCCATTGGCCACCGATCATCTTCGGCAAATAAGTTTGACGCAGCTCGTCGGTGCCGTGAATGCGGATCGCACGACATGCGCCAAGCGTAAGACCCGAATACATGGTGAATGCCATATTTGCGGAGCTCATATATTCGTTCATGGCAGCGCCAATGACGAAGGGCAGTCCCTGCCCGCCGAATTCCTCGTCGGCCGCTAGACCGATCCAACCGCCGTCGGCCAATTGCCTGTAAGCATCCTTGAAACCCGTGGGCGTCGTTACCGAGCCGTCGGGATTGCGCTTGCAGCCTTCGCGATCGCCGACCTGGTTCAGCGGCGCCAGCACTTCTTCGCAAAACTTGCCGCCTTCGCTCAGTACCGCTTCGAGCGTATCGGGTGTGGCGTCGGCGAAACCCGGAAGATTGTCGTAGCGGCTGATGTTGAACACATCGCGCAGCAGGAACATCGTATCTTCAACGGGGGCTTTATAAGTCGGCATCTACTTGCTCCCAGAATTTTGGTAATGAAAGTCACGCGGCGCCGGTGCCGCGTTCCTTCAGCATTTCGGCAAGCGCCTGGCTTGCGCGTTTCATGGCGTCGATCGCGTCGTCGATCTCCTGCCGCTGCGCCTGCAGCCGCTCGATGCGCTCATTGAAGCGCGCATAGGATACTTTGAGCTGTGTGACGCGCCCGTCACCGAGGTCATAGAGATCAAGCATGGCGCGGATTTCTTCGAGCGAAAAGCCGACCCGCTTGCCCATCAGGACAAGCTTGAGACGGGCGCGGTCCCGGCGCGAATAGTGCCGTTCCTGGCCCTGCCGCTCCGGCGAAAGCAGCTCTTTTTCTTCGTAGAAACGCAGTGTCCGGGCGGTAACCCGGAATTCGCGAGCGAGATCGCGGATCGTGAAGACCTGCTGACTCGCGCGCTGAGGCGCTCCGGTGTGGTCATCGAATTCGGCCCAAAGATCGCGCGATTGGGCGTCGGTCGAGAAAGGCTCGATGTTCTGAACTTGTCCCATTCATTCGCTCCCTTGGCGTGCGGCCGGAAGGGTCGGCCACAGGGTTCCCATAACGTAACTCCGTTTACGTAAACGTCAAGCAAATTCTTAACATCGCGCCCGCCGACCTGTGCGCTGCGAACACGATCCTTAAGGAAATTCGGCTAAGTCCCTGAAAATTAACCCAGCATTTACCGTAACTAACAAGATTTAGGGTGGCGGAGCGGCGCGCCGGAGACCCGACCACACAGACTTCGATTTCTGCGCCCCCTTATGGATTTGTGATGACTGCAGGCGTGCCTTGGAGCGTAAGCGCGGTGGACCCGGATACCTGGGACGCTGCGCGCGAGGCTGCGCGGCGCGCAGGTCTTTCCGTAGGCGAATGGCTTGCGCTTGCGATCCGCGATAATTCGCCCGGCGGCCGTGGCGGACGGAGTCCTGGCGCAGGATTCGACCGCCGGCTCGATGATCTTGCCGACCAGATCAACCTGATTGCGCGGCGTAACGCCGAGTATCGTCCTGCACCGCCGCCGATGCCGATGCGCGACAGCGGCAGCGAGCATATCGCAGCCTCGCTCGACGCGCTGACCGACCGCTTCGACCAGCTTCTGCACGGCATGGAGCGCTCGGAGCGCAATAACGGCCGCGACGACATCAGCGGCGCAATCCGCAAACTCGATACCCGCATTGAATCGCTGCTCTCGGATCGTCCGGCGAGTACGCATGACTCGGAAGTCGAGAACAAACTCGACGAAATGGCGCGCGTCATTTCCGCGATGAGCGAGCGGCTCGAACAAGAGACTGCGCATGCCGTCTCGCCGCAGACGACGCCTACCGCTGCCGAACTCGACGCGGCGGTTGCCGAAATCATGGAGCGGCAGTTTGCGCTCGACGGCACGCCCTCGCCGCGCGCCATGCGTCATACGAATGGTCATCACGTTCAGGTGCCGCCGTCGCCGCAAATCACCAAGCTTGAACGCCAGCTCAAGACTATCGCCGATGAAATGCAGTCGCTGCGCAAGGCGAGCGCGAAGAACACCAATACGCCGCTGATCGAGTTGCGCCGCGACATTCAGGAGCTTGCGCGCGCGATGGCCGATCTTGCGCCGCGCCGTACGCTGGAATCGCTCGAAAGCACGGTCGATGCGCTCGCGCGCAAGGTGGATCGCTCCGCAACTTCGCGCCAGGACAGTCGCGCAGCACAGTCGGTGCTCGCGGCACTCGACGAAATCCGGACCGCGATCTCGACCGTCAGGCCCGCTGAATCTTTTGTCTCGGTTGAGGGCGACCTCAACGCGCTGTCGAACAAGCTCGACGTCATCAACGCAAAGAGCATCGACGGCACGACGATCGCCCGCATCCAGAACCAGATTCAGGAGGTGCGCGATCTCCTGTCGAACGCGCTGCCTTCGGAGATGCTGCAAAACGTCGTGGCGCAGATCGAAACGATTGCCGCCAAGGTCGAACAGGTCGCGTCCCCCGACGACAGCGGCATGCGCAACGTGGTTGGAAGTCTCGAACGGCGCATCGATATGCTCGCCGAACGGATCGAGAGCGGCGCGCATATGACGCCGGGCACGGAAGCGCTCGACCGGATTAATTCGCGTCTCGACACGCTGCAAAGCGCGCTTGATCGCGCAGAAAATCCGATGGGCCTCGAAGACACAATGCGCACGGTCGTGGAGCGGCTCGACGCATCCGAAGCTAAACTGTCCGGGCTCAGCACGATCGAGCGCGGCATTACCGATCTTTCCGCGCAGTTCGACAAAGCGCGTGCGAGCGCGATGGAAGTAGCCGAACGCGCCGCCAAGACCGCGTTACGCGAATTGCAGGCGGCGCGTATGATGCCGCAACAACCGGCACCCCCAACCCCAGAAGAGCAGGCCGCATCGGCCGCGGCAAAACCGCTTGCCGGCGACGCACCGCCGTCGCGCGCGGTTGTCGCGCAAGAATCCCAACCTCGTTTCACGCGTGCTGCACCCGCGACGGTGAAGCTCAGTTCCGATCAGATCTCAACCGACGGCATGCCTGCGGACTTTCCGCTTGAGCCAGGCTCCGGCACGCCGAGAAGCCGGCCGACGCCCGTACAGCAACGCATTGCTCAATCGGAAGCCGCGGTCGCCGACATCACGCCACGCCACGCTGGCGAGGGCAACCAGCGCACCTCCGACTTTATTGCCGCCGCGCGTCGCGCGGCACAGGCTGCCGCGATTGAATCCACCGATCAGTCCGAAGCAAAGCGAACGAAGGGTGCGTTGCAAGGCGTCTTCTCGACCGGCCGCAAAGCAATCCTGCTCGGTCTTGTGGTCGCGATGATCGGCTTCAGCGCCGTGCGCTTCTTCGACGTGAGTTTGCTGACAAGCCTTGTCAGCAACGAGGTGCCCGCTCCGGTCACCGAGGCGCCGGCGAAGGAAACGCCGCTCATTCCCGATGTGGCGCCTGCACCGCTGCAGCCTGTAATGCCCGATCAGCGCTCGCTGCTGCCGGGCATGATCGATCCGACGGCCGCGCTTGCGCCGGCTTCGGGCAACATCAACGCGACGATTTCCTCCTCGATCCTTTCCCAGCACCCCGATCCCGCGATCATCACCAACAGCGCGCAGCCGCAACGCAAGATTCAACAACAGACCGTAAGCGTCGCGCCGACCGCGCCAGTTACTTCACCCACCGCCGGCCCACAGGTTGCCACCGCCGGAGAGCTACCGGCCGGCATCGGCAATGCCGCGCTCCGCACAGCGGCGACAAATGGCGATCCGGATGCGGCTTTCGAAATTGCCGAGCGCTATCTCGCCGGTCGCGGCGTCACGACCGATGTCGCCGAAGCGATGAAATGGTTCGAGCGCGCGGTCGCCAAGGGCTCCGCCGTCGCCGCTTTCCGCCTCGGCATGGCATTCGAAAAAGGGCTCGGCGTACCGAAGGATCGCGCACGAGCGCGCACCAATTACGTGCTTGCCGCGAATTCCGGCCACCTCAAAGCGATGCATAATTTGGCGGTAATGACCGTCGAGGAGCCGGCCGCCGACAAGAAGGCCGATTACTCGACGGCAATCCCCTGGTTCCGAAAAGCCGGCGAACACGGGCTCCGCGACAGCCAGTACAATCTCGGCGTCCTTTATGCCCGCGGCCTTGGCGTCCCGCAGAACCTGGCGGAGTCCTATCGCTGGTTTGCGCTTGCCGCGAACCAGGGCGATGCGGATGCCGCGAAGAAGCGCGACGATGTCGGAGCCAGGCTCGATCAGCAGACGCTGGTTGCGACCAAGCTCGCGGTCCAGACCTGGACCGCGCAGCCCGTTAACCAGGGCGCGAATGCCGCATACCTCAAACCCGAGTGGCAGAAGACTGCCGAGACGCCCGCGAAGAAGAAGTCAAAGAAGTAACTTTGGGCCTTAACTTCGATTGACAAGAGCGGCGTGCGACATGTTCATGCCGTAGTGCTGCCGCTACGTGCGGCACGCAAAAAGTGCCCCGGACGCAAACTTGTCGATCTATCTCCCGATAGCCGAACTGCCGGTCAACATTCTCCTGATCCTCGGATTGGGTGTCGCGGTTGGGTTCATCTCCGGAATGTTCGGCGTCGGCGGCGGCTTCCTGATGACGCCATTCCTGATTCTGGTCGGCATTCCGCCTGCGGTCGCGGTCGCGAGCGTCCCGAGCCACATGGCGGCCTCGTCCATCGCGGCCACGATTGCGTATTGGCGAAAGCGGCTGGTCGATACCGGACTCGGCCTCGTGCTGCTGTCGGGCGGTCTGCTCGGCACGGCCGCCGGCGTGTGGGTGTTTTCGCTGCTGCGCCGGCTCGGTCAGCTCGATCTCGTCATCAATCTTTCCTACATTGTGTTGCTGTCGATTGTCGGCGCGCTGATGATTGTCGAAAGCGTGCGCGCCTTATGGCGCTCGATGCAGGGCACTCCACCGATTTTGCGCCGACCCGGTACGCATGCCTGGTTTCACGGGCTGCCGCTCAAATTCCGCTTTCGGCAGTCGCGTATTTATGTGTCGGCCATTCCAGTCACCGCGATCGGTTTTTTTGTCGGCTTTCTCGGCGCTTTGATGGGTATCGGCGGCGGCTTTCTCCTGATCCCCGCGCTCATCTATATGATGCGCGTGCCGACTGCGGTGGCGGTCGGCACTTCGCTGTTCCTGACGGTCTTCACGATGTTGGCTGCGACCGTGCTGCACGCGGTCGAAAATCGCACCGTCGATGTCGTGCTTGCCGGCACGCTGATGCTCGGCGGCGTAGTCGGCGCGCAATCCGGTGCGCGCGCAGGACAAGCGATCAAAGCCGAACAGCTTCGCTTTCTCCTCGGCCTTCTCGTGTTTGCGGTTGCAACCCGCGTTGGCCTCGATCTTCTGACCAAACCCGGCGAATTGTTCTCCGTGATCTCGTTGGAGCAAGGCCAATGAGAATTCGGTCGGCGGCTGTTATTCTTGGTGCGGCGCTCGCACTCGGTGTCACGGCATCGGCGCCGCGCGCCGAACGGCTTGTAACTTCGCTCTCGACGCACCGTGTGCTCATCAGCTCGAACTTCACCGGCACGTCGCTCGTGCTTTTTGCGTCGATCGAGGAAAGCGACGCGACGCGCGAGAAGCCGCGCAAATATGACATCTCAATCACCATCCGCGGACCGAACACGACTTTCGTCACCCGAAAGAAAGATCGCATACTCGGTCTATGGGTGAACTATGAATCGCGCTCGTACCCGGACACGCCGTCTTATCTTGCGGTTCTGACCAATCGTCCGCCCAACGAATTCGGACCGCTGGAATTGCAGACCAAATACAAAATCGGTTTGAATTACGCTGCACTCTCGCCTTCGATCGCGGCCGATGACGAATTCCGGAACGCGCTTCTGCGTGTGAAAAAATCCGATGGGCTGTTTCACGAAGAAACCAACGCGGTCACGTTCCTGACCCCGACCTTATTCCGCGCGACCGTGCCGGTACCGGGCACCGCGCCGACCGGTCCGTATGAAGTCGACGTGCAGGTCTTTTCGAACGGCGTGCTCGCGGCACAACAGACCACCGCGATTGAAGTCGTCAAAACCGGCTTCGAAGCGCTGGTCGCCCAGCAGGCGCGCGAGGCGCGGCTCGATTATGGCCTTGCCGTCGCCTTTCTTGCCTTTGTTGTCGGATTGACCGCCGGTCTGGTATTCCGTCGTAACTGAAGTGTCGCGGGAGGATTCGATGGCGGACGAAGGACTGCGGCGTTTCATCGGCGGCTCGCCAATCGGCGTATTCATTCGGCTCGCACTGCTCTCGATCCTGATCGGCTTTGTGCTGACCGTGCTCGGGCTTGACCCGCGCGATATTGTCTCGAGCATCGTGAGACTGATCCGTTCGATCTTCAATCTCGGCTTTGATGTGATTGGCTCGGTGTGGAGCTATTTCCTGCTTGGCGCCGCCGTCGTCATCCCGATCTGGTTGATCATGCGGTTCGTGCAGTCGCGTAAAAGCTAACGCGAAGCCGACGCCGTTTCCACCGCGTCGCGGCCGACCATTTCCTGAATCGCGCCGTGTTTGCCGCGGTCAAGCATCATGACGAGCCCGCGTTTGATGTCGCGCACAATGCCGATGCCTTTGATAGACCATGCCGGTATAGAGCTGGACCAGCGTCGCGCCGGCGCGGATTTTTTTCCACGCGGCTTCCGCTGAATCGATCCCGCCGACGCCGATGATCGGAAACGCGCGTTCGACGCGGAGATAAGTCTCCGCAAGCATCCGCGTGGACGGATCGAACAACGGCTTTCCCGAAAGGCCGCCGGTTTCCTTTGCGTGGCGTGCGCGTAGCGACGCCGGCCGCGTCGACCGTCGTGTTCGATACGATCATGCCATCAATCGCCCGCTTCTTCGCGACCTCGACGATTGCATCGAGCTCTTGCAGCGAAAGATCGGGTGCGATCTTGAGAAGAATGGGTTTCCTGCCATTGCCGCTTAGGGCCGCACGTTCGCGCGCTTCCGCTACACGCTTGATCAATTCATCGAGCGCTTCGGGCGATTGCAGGTCGCGCAGGCCCGGCGTATTCGGCGACGAAATATTGATTGTGAGATAACTCGCATAGGGCGCAAATGCTTCAACGCCGGCCGCGTAATCGGCAATGCGATCGGCTGCATCCTTGTTCGCGCCGACATTCACGCCAACGATTCCGTTGCGTGTCCGCCGGGACAACCGCCTGATCGCCGCATCGAAACCTTCATTGTTGAAACCGAGGCGATTGATGACGGCTTCGTCTTCAAGCAAACGAAACACCCGTGGTCGCGGATTGCCCGGCTGCGGTTGCGGCGTGATCGTACCCACTTCGGCAAAGCCGAAGCCGAGCCCGAGAACGGCGTCAGGCACTTCGGCATTCTTATCGAAGCCCGCGGCAACGCCGATCGGATTAGGAAAATTCAGCCCAAAAGCAGAGACCTGAAGCCGCGCGTCATCGGCACCCGGAACGCGCGCCGGCATCAGCGAGAGCGCACGCACCGCCATGCGATGCGCATCCTCCGCCCGAACAGGCGCGAAAACGGCAAAGCCAGATCGAAAAGGTGCGGCATTGCGCGCTTTCATAGAGGCGCGCGGATGGGCACGGCAAGCTTCTTTTGCGGATAAGCGCGGCATTGCACAGATGATCGGCGCGCTGGGTATAAAATCCTGTGGTCCGATTCGGAGTCTCTGATGCTGACCCATCAACAAGTCTGGGGCGCGGTCGACCGCATTGCGGAGCGCTACGGCTATTCGCCTTCGGGTCTTGCCATAGCCGCGGGGCTCGATCCGACGACTTTCAATCCGTCCAAACGGATTGCCGGCGACGGCCGCTTGCGCTGGCCCTCAACGGAATCGCTCGCGAAAATTTTGGCAGCCACCGGCGCGCCGATGGATGAATTCGTCTCATTGCTCTCGAAGAAAGCCAAAGCTGCCCGCGCGCACGATTCCGTTGATCGGTCTCGCGCAGGCAGGCAGCGGCGGCTATTTCGACGACGGCGGATTTCCGGTCGGCACCGGCTGGGACGATGTTCTGTTTCCGGACATGAACGAAGAAAACGTCTACGCGCTTGAAGTGAGCGGCAACTCGATGGAGCCGCTTTATCGCAAAGGCGATATTCTGATCGTCTCGCCGTTGAAGCGCGTACGCGACGGCGACCGCGTCGTGGTGAAGACGCGTGACGGCGAAGTGCTCGCCAAAGAACTGAAAAAGAAGACGCAGAAATTCATCGAGCTGCGCTCGGTCAATCCCGAGCACAAAGATCGTACGATCAAATTGAGCGATCGTCGCCTGGATCGCGCGGATTGTCTGGGCGAGCCAGTAATTACGCCGAGCGCGCGAGCGCGCCGTCGATCATCGCGACCGTATTGTCGACGCCATAGACCGCGGCGAACGAACCGAAGCGCGGGCCTTTCTCCTGGCCGAGCAACACCTGATAGAGCATGTTGAACCAGTCGAGCGAGACGCCGGGCTTGCCGTCTTTGGCCGCCTTCTTGTGATCGAGGAACGGCTCGCGGCGGCCGATTTCATAGACCACGTCTTGAATTTGTTCGGCGGTGGCACCCGCGGCTAGCTGCGAAAGCGCGTCACGCAGATCGGTCAACGCCGCGCGCTCGCCAGGTGTCGGTTCGCGGAATTTCTTTTCCGGCAGCACGAAGTCACGGAAATAATGGATTGCATATTCGACAAGCTTGCCGAGCTTCGGGTGCGTTTGCGCAGTCACCCCCGGACGGTAGCGCCCGATGAAGCCCCACAAGGTTTCGGCGTTCTCCGCGTTCGATGAAGAGACGAGCGTGAGCAACATCTGGAACGTCACCGGCATATCCGGCAGCGGCGGATTGCCGGAATGGACATGCCAGACCGGATTGCCGAGCCGCAGCTTCCAGTCGGTCTGGCGCTGATAGCCGTCGAGATATTGCTGATAGTCGTCGACGTTGCGCGGGATCACATCGAAATAAAGACGCTTGGCCGCCTTCGGCTCTCTATACATAAAGAGCGAAAGCGATTCCGGGCTCGCATAGCGCAGCCATTCATCGATCGTGAGGCCGTTGCCCTTCGACTTCGAAATCTTCTGGCCCTTCTCATCCAGAAAGAGTTCGTAGTTAAAGCCTTCCGGCGGATTGGCGCCGAGCGCGCGCGCGATCTGGCCCGACAGCTTCACCGAATCGATCAGATCTTTGCCCGCCATTTCGTAATCGACATCGAGCGCGACCCAGCGCATCGCCCAGTCGGGCTTCCATTGCAGCTTTACTTTTCCGCCGGTGACCGGCGTCGTCACGCGTTCTTTCGTGTCCGGATCTTCGTAAGTGATCGTGCCGCTCTTCGGATCATGCGCGATGATCGGCACCTGCAACACGATGCCGGTGCGCGGGCACACGGGAAGAAACGGCGAATAGGTGGACGCGCGCTCTTCGCGGAGCGACGGCAGCATGATCGCCATCACCGCTTCGTAGTTCTGCAAAACTTTGAGCAGCGTCGCATCGAAGCGGCCGCTCTTATAATAAGTGGTGGACGACGCGAATTCGTACTCGAAACCGAATTGATCGAGAAACGCACGGAGCCGCGCGTTATTATGCTCGCCGAAACTCGGATGCGTACCGAACGGGTCGGGCACCTGGGTCAGGGCCTTGCCGAGGTGGCTCGCCAACATTTCCTGGTTCGGCACGTTGTCCGGCACTTTGCGTAGGCCGTCCATGTCGTCCGAGAAAGCGAGCAGTTTCGTTTTGATCTTGTCGTCGGTGAGCACGCGAAAGGCATGGCGCACCATCGTGGTGCGTGCGACTTCGCCGAACGTGCCGATATGCGGCAGGCCAGACGGGCCGTAACCGGTTTCGAACAGCACTTCGTCTTTCGGCTTTTTCTTCAGGCGCGCGACGATCTTCTTCGCTTCTTCGAACGGCCAAGCATTCGAGCTTTCCGCCACTTCGCGCAAATTTGCCGCCAGCGCCGCTTCCGCCGCCATCACTAATTCCTTGAAAGCCGTATCAGTAAAAACCGACGGGGAAATAACGCAAATAGAGGTCGGTGAACACCCCGCGCTCCCACAACCGGTAAAGCGCGTGGTTGAGCGCGCGGACCAGCGTTTCGTTGCCGCTTTTCACCGCGATGCCGATGCCCTCGCCGAAGAAGCGGCTCTCGGTATAGGCACCCCCGCGAAAGACGCAGCAGCCGGCGGAGTCCGAGCCATTCAGCCAGAACGCGAGCGCAATCCCGTCGCCGAAGACGAGCTCCGCCTCACCTTTCTTCAGCGCCTCGAAGGCGGCCGCCGCATCCGGCACGCTTCTAATCGCGGTCTCCGCGAAGAAGGTTCGCAAGTAAGCTTCGTGCGCGCTGCCCGCGATCACGGCGACGCTTTTCCCCGCGATCAGTTCGGGAGAAACGTCGGTCAGCGGCAAATCCTTCTTCGCCACAAAACGCGCGGGCGTGCGGTAATAGCGGTCGGTGAAATCCGCCTTGGTGCGCGTCTCCGGCGTGATCGCGATCGAGGCGATCACCGCGTCACCCGCGCCCGCATCGAGCGCCGGCAGGAGCGTATCGAAGCGGCGCACCTGGATCGTGCAGGCGACCGACAACTCCTCGCAGATCGCGCGCGCCAGATCGACATTGAAGCCGATCGGCAATCCGGTGGGCCCGCGAAAATGAAATGGCGGGTAGTCGTCCTCGGTCATGAAAGCGGATGGTTGCAAGCCGCCCGAGGTTCGGCTTTTCGGGACGGCGCTTCGGATCCCAGAAGCGCGGAACGAAGATTTCTTGGGCTGGCGATTGCGGCTGCGACTGGGGATGCGATTGCGCGAACGCAGCGCCACCGAGCGCGCTCAATAAGAGCGCGGCGATAGCCGCATGCGCGGTGTTCCGGATTGCGTAAGCGGTCCACATTATAATGACAGTCTAAGGTGTGCCTGCGCCGCACGCTAGGAATTACGCGCGGGCATCAACACAGGGATCGGCGAAAAGCCGATCTGGCCGAAACCGGGAAGCTTGATCGCCGGATTTCGAAAATCGAGACCGACCACCAGGCTGAGGAAGTTGATCTCGACCCCTTCGATCCAGCCAAGCTTCATGCCGAGATAGCCCCAGAAATTGATTTCGAAGCCGGTGCGGCTGTCGGTCCAACCCGTGTAAAAGCCTGGGCGGAAATCGCGACCAACCGCGTTCGCAGGCAAGATTGCGCGCAGTTCCGGAATTTCCCGGAGCACGGCGGCAACGAAACTATTGCTGTTCGGCCCCGGCCAGATTTTATAATCGCCCGCATTGCGCCAGCGATAGACCTTCACGGTCGCCTCGATTTTCGGAATGAGCTTTTCTGCGTTCGCGCCGCGCAGATCGGCGACGACCGAAGGCGATGTCCCGTACCAGCGGCCATCGGG
Organism: uncultured Alphaproteobacteria bacterium; assembly: GCA_963730025.1. GTDB lineage: Bacteria > Pseudomonadota > Alphaproteobacteria > Rhizobiales > Xanthobacteraceae. The sequence continues at coordinate 2,373,143 of CAVSPV010000002.1, read as the reverse complement.
CGCCCAGCCATTGACGCGTACCGGATTGCCCCAACCGACCACATCATAGCGCGTCCACTCGGAAGCGTTCGCGCGCTTGACCACGATCCAGCTATGCGTTGCGACCACGCCTTTCCAGCCGCCGGTGCGGCTATAAAGCACAAGCACGCGCGCGTCTGGATGTTCTCTTGCCGCCGGTAGCGCGCGCACGCTCGACCAGTCGGCATCGCGCCAGCTCAACGGCCGGTCTTCAAACGCAAACAGCGTCGCGCGCGCCGCGATCGGCAGCAGGAGCGCTGCAAAGAAAAAGAGAATTACCATTTTTCGGAATCGCGGGCGCGGCGTATTGGTCATGACGGCGTAATACGTGTCGCGATTCAGGCGGATCGAGGGCGGCTAGAGCCGCCGCTTCAAATCCGCGGCGGCCGCATCGGCATCTCGCTTTAAATTGAACGGCGCGATGAACTTTCCCTCTTTATCCATCAGATAAACGATCGAGGTGTGATCCATCGTGTAGCCGCCGCCATCGAGCGGTACCTTCTTCGCGTAAACAAAATAGGTTTTCTTGATCGCTTCGATCTGCTCGGGCGTGCCGCTTCCAGCGAAAATGCGCGGATGGAAACTCGAAAGATAAAGCTTCAACTTATCCGGCGTGTCGCGTTCGGGATCGACGGTGACGAAGAGCGCCGACACTTTTTCGGAGTCTTTGCCGAGCCGGTTGAATATTTCCGAGACTTCAAAGAGCGTGGTCGGGCAGATGTCGGGGCAGTGCGTGAAACCGAAAAACACTAAAAACGGTTTGCCGCGAAAATCGGCGCTGGTGAGTTTCTTGCCGTCCTGGTCGATCAGTTCGAATGGGCCGCCGACACTCGATGGCCGCGTTTTTTCCGCAGGCAGCGTCAACATCACGACCGCGACCAGCGCGAGCGCGCCCGCGACGAAAGCGGCCAAAATAACGAGAAGACGCGCGGAACGGTTCATCGGGTCAAAAACAATACGCGATCCCGGACGCGACCATGTCGAAGAAAACTTTGGTACCGAACGAGACCCACATCAGGCCAGCGGCTGCGAACAGCGCGCCGAATAGCACGGCGCCCCCGATCACAAGCGGGCGCGTTGACGTATGAAGTGTCGCACCGGAAGACTTCATCATATTCATTAGCTAGGGCGCGTACCTCGAAACGTCAATCCAGCCACCCTTCAAGCCTTTGTTATTGCGTGATTTTTAGAGAGCCCCATACCCCTCCTGCGGCGCTTCGGCGTCGGGAACATTTGCCGCCGTAAATCGTTTAGGCGCCGCTGACCAGTGCTAGGGGTTTAGTTTGCACAGCAATAATTGGGCGCCCACGGCTGGTAAGCCGCCGGGCAATGATCGCTTCCCTACCGGGCAGAGCGAACTCGGGCGCCTGATGCGCGACTTCGATTGGTCCAAGACGAACCTTGGCCCCATTGCGTCATGGCCGCAGAGCTTACGCACCGCTGTTGATCTGGCGCTCGCCTCCCCCGTGCCGATCGTCATGCTGTTCGGGCCGGACGGCATTATGATTTACAACGACGCTTATTCGGTTTTCGCCGGCGGACGGCACCCGTCGCTACTCGGTTCGAAGGTTGTCGAAGGCTGGCCCGAAGTTGCCGACTTCAACCGTCAGGTCATGTCCGAGGTCTTCGCCGACGGGCGAACGCTCTCATTCGTCGATCAGACACTCGTGCTCAGCCGGCACGGCGCGCCCGAGGAAGTTTGGCTCAACCTCGACTACAGCCCCATTAACGGAGAGGACGGCCAGCGCATCGGCGTGCTCGCGGTCGTTATCGAGACCACACAAAAAGTAAAAGTCGAGCGCGACCTGCGTGCGCGCGAAGCGGATCTCGCGCGCGCGCAGCAGATCGGTGGCGTGGGCGGTGTCGAAGTCGATCTCACCGGGGGTTTTCGCAACCGTCGATCACCCGAATATCTGACCATTCACGGCTTGCCGCCAGAGGCGGTCAACGAGACACACGAAGACTGGGTTGCGCGTTTACATCCCGAAGATCGTGTCCGTGTTGAAAGCCAGTTCCTCGCCGCTATTGCAAGCGACGCGCGGGATTATTTTTCGGAATACCGGATCATCCGTCCCAGTGACGGCCGAGAGCGCTGGATTGCGGTCCGCGCACAGATCGAGCGCGATCACGACGGCAAAGCACTTCGGCTGGTCGGGACGCACATTGACGTCACCGACCGCAAACGGATCGAGAATGAACTTCGCGAACAATCACGAGCACTCGAAATCTTGAACAAGACCGGCGCGCAGATCGCCGCCGAACACGACCTCAACAAGTTGGTACAGATCGTCATCGACGCCGGTGTCGCGCTGACCGGCGCGCAATTCGGCGCATTTTTCTTCAATGTCATCGACGAGCGCGGCGAGAGCTACACACTTTATAATCTCGCGGGCGTGCCGCGCGAAAACTTCCAGAAGTTTCCGATGCCGCGGAACACTTTGGTCTTTGCGCCGACCTTCGACGGCACGACTATTGTTCGCTCCGACGATATTCTCGCGGACCCGCGCTATGGCAAGAACGATCCGTATTTCGGGATGCCAAAGGGTCATTTGCCGGTTCGAAGCTATCTTGCGGTACCCGTCGTTTCGCGAAGCGGCGAGGTGTTGGGTGGCTTATTTTTCGGGCATGAGAAGACCGGTATTTTCACCGCGCGCTCCGAACAATTGATGGCCGGGCTCGCCGGCGAGGCGGCGGTCGCAATCGACAACAACCGGCTCATTCAGACCGTGCAGCGGGAATTGAACGAACGGCGGCTGACGGAAAAAGCGTTGCGCGAAAGCGAAGAGCGATTCCGACTGATCGCGAACAGCGCGCCGGTACCGATGTGGGTGAGCGAATTGGGTGGCAAACGTGCCTTCGTCAACCAAGCCTATATGGAATTTCTCGGCGTCGGATACGAAGAAGGTCTCGTCTACGATTGGCGCAAATCGCTCCATCCCGACGATATCCCCCGAATATTGAAAGAGCAGCTTGCGGGTGAAGCATCGAAAAAGCCTTTCTCGCTGGAGGCACGCTACCGTTCCGCGCGGGGCGAATGGTGTTGGATGCGTTCGCAATCGCAGCCGCGCTGGGGGCCCAACGGCGAACATATCGGCTTCATCGGTGTCGCCCACGACATTTCCGCTTCGAAGCGCGCCGAGACGCAGCTTCGCCACGAGAACCTCGCGCTCGAAGATGTGGTCGCTCAGCGCACGCGCGAACGCGATCGCGTCTGGAGCGTTTCGCAGGATCTCCTTGTCGTTGCCGACATCAACGGCGTGTGGCGGCAGGTAAATCCTGCGTGGACTGCGACGCTTGGATGGACGAACAACGAGCTAATCGGAAAAACTTCCGAATGGCTTGAGCATCCCGACGACCGCGAAAAAACACGGCGTGAACTCGACAGGCTTGGCGCAGGACTGCGCACCCTACGGTTTGAAAACCGGTACCGGCACAAGGATGGCAATTATCGCTGGCTTTCGTGGACGGCGGTCCCCGACGACGATCTGGTCTTTGCGGTCGCCCGCGACATAACGGCAGATAAGGAAGCGGCGGCCGCGTTACGGCGAACCGAAGACGCGCTTCGGCAATCGCAGAAGATGGAAGCGGTTGGTCAATTGACCGGAGGTATCGCCCACGATTTCAACAATCTGCTGCAAGGCATTGTGGGTTCGCTCGACCTCGTCCAGAAGCGCGCGGCACAGGGAAGAATTCACGAGATTGAACGCTTCGTGACGGGCGCGATGTCTTCGGCGAACCGCGCTGCCGCCCTCACCCACCGCCTGCTCGCATTCTCCCGCCGGCAGCCACTCACTCCGAAGGCATGCGACGTCAATCTCGTGCTGGGTTCGATGGAGGATCTGCTTCGCCGAACCATGGGCGAACAGATTTGGATCGAGTTCGCGCGAGCGGATGACGCCGTTCCCACCTATTGCGACCAGAACCAGCTTGAGAACGCCATTCTCAACCTTGCGATTAATGCGCGAGACGCGATGCCGGACGGCGGCAAACTCACGATCAAGACTCGAAACGTGAAGCTCGCGGATGAGCCCGAAACAAAAGCGCTCGAAGTCTCGCCCGGCGACTATCTTGAGATTTCGGTCACCGATACCGGCGCGGGAATGAGCCAGGATGTTCTCGACCGCGCGTTCGAACCCTTCTTCACGACAAAGCCCACTGGCCAGGGCACCGGACTTGGTTTGTCGATGATTTATGGATTTGCGCGGCAGTCCAGCGGCAGTGTCACGATCGAAAGCGAAAGAGGTCGGGGGACAACGATACGAATTCTACTTCCCAAATACGCGGGAGGGGTTGAGTTCGAGAAGCAAGAAATGAAAGCTGGCGCGATGCCGACGGCCGATCACGGAGAGATTGTACTCGTCGTCGAAGACGAAGGCATCGTGCGCGGACTGATCATCGAAGTGCTCACCGAGCTCGGCTACCGAGCGATCGAGGCAGTCGACGGCCCGAGCGGGCTGGAAATTCTGCAATCAAAACAGCCGCTCGATATGCTGATTACCGATATCGGCTTGCCAGGCTTGAATGGCAGGCAAATCGCCGACGCGGCGCTGATCACGCGTCCCGATTTGAAAATCCTGTTCATGACCGGTTATGCGGAGAACGCTGCACTCGCGAACGGCGTGCTTGAAGCGGGCATGGAGATGATCACCAAGCCGTTCTCCATGGATGCGCTGGCGTCAAAGATCCGCGAGATTATCGAACGCTGATCAGGGCTGGGCTGCGCATCGCGTAACGCGCAAAACCGGCGGGCGGTTGGAGCGGGCGAAGGGAATCGAACCCTCGTATGCAGCTTGGGAAGCTGCCGTTCTACCATTGAACTACGCCCGCAATGCCATTTTTCAGTTTTGGCATTTTGCTGGCACTAATCAAGAGCGCACTACGCAGCAATCGGCTCGGCGCCCCCGGATGGACCAGAAGCAGGGGCAGCCGTATTCTGACCGTCGTTCCGGTCGGTTCCTGCTTCGAGTCCCGTCGGGAAAAGCGTGTTTGATGGCGTTGGTCGCAAGCTCATTGAGCAGAAGGCCAGCTTCCGCATCGGCTTTTGTTAATCATTTCCAAAAGCTTCCAGCGCCCGTTAATGCGGAATTGGCCGGCCGCAGGCATTGATCGCGCCCCGAGATGGTTATTCGGGCGGCCGTTTCGCCGCTCAATGGAGGCGAAAGATCATGCGTGCCGTTTCATTGCATTGGAAGAACGGGCAAGGCTGGAATCAGGAGCCGGGCAAGGCCGATCTGATACTTTATTTTGGTGCGCGGGAGGCGTTGGCCGACGGCGCGCGTTTCAACGAACTGCGCGAAACATTTTCCGGCGCTCACATCGTCGGCTGTAGCACCGGCGGACAAATTCGCAATAACGACGTCTCCGACGACGAGATTGCAGCGGTCGCGCTCTCCTTCGATGCCACCAAAGTTCGCATTACCTGCCAGACCATTGCCGCTTCCGCGGGATCGCGGGCTTGCGGCGAAGCGATCGGGCGCCAATTGTTTGGCGACGGTCTGGCCGGCGTTTTCGTGCTATCCGACGGCTTGAACGTCAACGGCACCGAATTGGTCGCCGGAATTACCAGCGCGATCGGGCGCGAGATTCCGCTGAGTGGCGGGCTCGCGGGCGACGGCTCACAATTCAGCGAAACGCTGGTCGGCGGCGATTGCGCCCCGCGCAGTCACACTGTCGTCGGCATCGGGTTTTACGGCAGCGCCATCCGCTTCGGTCACGGCAGCGCCGGCGGTTGGGACGTGTTCGGACCGCGCCGCCGGATTACACGCTCATCCGGAAATATTTTACTCGATCTCGATGGCACCCCCGCGCTCGATCTCTACGAGCGCTATCTGGGAGACGAGGCGCAAGGCCTGCCCGGCACCGCGCTCCTGTTCCCGCTTCAGATCTGCGATCCCAAGGATCCAGAGACCACGCTGGTCAGAACCGTGCTTGCGGTCGATCGCGAAAAACGTTCGATGACGTTCGCAGGCGACATGCCGGAAGGCTGGATCGCCCAGCTCATGCGAGGAAATTTCACTCATCTTGCCTCCGGCGCGGCTGACGCGGCCCGGCAGGCCAACGACAGCACCGGCGCAGTCGCAGAAAAGCAGGGGCTTGCCCTGCTGGTCAGCTGCATCGGCCGCCGCCTGTTGATGGGCCAGCATGTTGTCGACGAAGTGGAAGCGGCGGGCGCCGTGCTCGGCAATCAGATGACGCGGCTCGGTTTCTATTCTTACGGCGAAATCGCGCCCCATGCGCTTACCGGCTTTTGCGATCTGCATAACCAGACGATGACGGTGACGACGATTACCGAGGTCGCCGCTTGAATTCCATGCATCCACTTTTTGCCAGGCAGCTTGCGAAGTCGACGAACGCGAGCGGTGAAGTCGACCTGGAGGCGCTGACAAAACTGGTCGGCGCCGCCTATAGCGAGGCCGACCGCGACCGCGTACGTACCGACCGCTCGATGGCGCTCATGATCGAGGAAGTCGAGCAGGCACGCGCACGCCTGCTTGATGCCTTCGAGGTGATGCCGGAGGGCCTGGCGCTGTTCGATTCCGAAAACCGTTACGTGTTGTGGAATCGCCGCTACGCGGAATTGCATCAGGGTATTCTCGAGCTTGCGGTCGGCAAGCGCTTCGAAGATGTGATCGGGGCAGCAGTCGCCAAGGGACGCTACCCCGAAGCGATCGGACACGAGGAAGCGTGGCTCGCGGAACGCATTCATACGCATAGCCAACACGAAGCGAGCCGCGAATACCGCCTTCCGAACGATCGCTGGATACGGGTCGATGAACGGCGAACCGCGGATGGCGGCAGCATCGGCGTGCGGATCGATATCACCGATCTGAAGCGCCGCGAAGAATCCTTCCGCCTCCTGTTCGATGCAAATCCGGTGCCGATGTGGATCTGGGATCACCAGACTTATCGCTACCTCGCGGTCAACGACGCCGCGGTCCTACATTACGGTTATAGCCGCGAGCAGTTCCTGAAGTTGACGCTATTCGATCTCCATCTACCGGAAGATAACGAAGCGCTGCGCGAAATCACCCGATCGAGAAAGGACGGCGACCGCGGTTCCCGCAACTGGTCCCATATCAAGGCCGATGGCGGTATCATCACTGCCACATCCTATTCCAAGTACTGGAATTATGACGGCCGCGACGCATCGCTGGTCGCGGCGGTCGATTGCACCGAGCGCAACCGGGCGGAAGAACAATTGCGCCAGACACGCGAATTTCTCCATGCGGTCGTGGAAAACGTACCGACGCCCATCGTGGTCAAGAACGCCGATACCCTGCAATACCTTCTCATCAACCGCGCGGGCGAAGAATATTTTGGACTGCCGCGGGCGGATATGATCGGAAAAACCTCCAACGAAGTGCTGGAGGAAAGCTCCGCCGACCTCGTCAACGGACTCGATCATAAAGCACTGGACACCAGGCAGCAGATTACCGACGAACACACACTGATAACGCCCGGGGCGGGCGTGAAGCAGGCCGTGACCAAGCGCTTACCGATCTTCAATGATAGCGGGGCGATCGAGTATCTGCTCGTGGTGATCGAAGACGTCACCCAGCGGAGGGCGGTTGAGCAGCAACTTCAGCATGCCCAAAAAATGGAAGCAGTCGGCAATCTCAGTGGCGGAGTCGCCCACGATTTCAACAACCTGTTGACCGTCATTATCGGCAACCTCGATCTGTTGCAGGACGACGTTGCCGGCAACGCTGCTGCGGAGCAGAAGCTGGAAGCCATTCTCGAATCCAGTTTACATGGCGCAACGCTCACCCACCAGTTGCTGGCGTTTTCGCGGCGGCAGCCGCTGCGCACCGATGGCGTCAAGCTTACCGAAGCGATTTCGAGAATTGCGCAATTGATGATGCGCACGCTCGGCGAGAACATCGTAATCGAAAACAATACAGCAGCGGATTGCTGGCTGGTGCAGACCGATGCGCATCAGCTCGAATCCGCCATCGTCAATATTGCGATCAACGCGCGCGACGCGATGCCCAGCGGTGGCAAGCTGAGCATTGCTACCAAGAATATTCAGCTCGAACCGACCCAGTGTGCTTCGCTCGAACTCCCGCAAGGCGACTATGTTGCGATCGAAATCAAAGACAACGGCAACGGCATGCCGCAAGAGATTTTACAGCGTGTGTTCGAGCCGTTCTTCACAACCAAACAGCCTGGCAAAGGCACCGGGCTTGGGCTCAGCATGGTCTACGGCTTCGTCAAGCAGTCCGGCGGAAACGTCACCGTGAGCAGCGAACTTGGGCTCGGCACGCGTTTTACGATGTATTTTCCTCGCGCCATGGTGGCGGCAGAGCGGCTCTCGACGGCGCGCGGCAACGCCGAACCCCGGAACGGCAGCTATCGCGGTGTGATTCTTGCGGTGGACGACAACCCCCAAGTCCAGGCGACCGCGGTCCTGCAACTGCAGCAGCTCGGCTATCGTGTCATCAAAGCCGACAGCGCGGCGGTCGCGCTCGAAATTCTCGACAGCTCCGAGCCGATCGATCTCTTGTTTACAGATATCGTCATGCCGGGGGACTTGAACGGCAAGCAGCTTGCGGCCGAAGCGCTTAAACAGCGGCCCGATCTCGGAAGTCCTGTTCACATCGGGATTTCCCGGTGTCATGGAAAACACCAACGGCGCCCCGGATACGGATTTCGCGCTGCTCGCCAAGCCCTATCGCCGGGCCGATCTGGAGCGGGCGATCAGCGAAGCGCTGGGCCGCCACGAATTACGCGTGGCTTAAGACGACATCTTTTCGAAACTGCAAAAAGCCGCCTGCAATTAAGCTGGCGGCATCGCCCTTATGGACAGCGCTCAACAAAAAAACCACTGGCTGCACTCTGTGGGTTCGTCCTACGGATTTTCGATCTCCGCGAGCGCACTACGCAGCAATCGGCTCGGCGCCGCCGGACGGGACCAGAAGCAGAGGAAGCCGTATTCGCGTCCATTTTGCCTCGTAGGCGATCAGGCCGACGATGATCTGCAGGTTGTTCTTGATCCGGTGCGAGATTTCGTTGGTCAGGCTGAGCGCGTCGCGCTCGCGCTGCTTGCGGTCGGTGATGTCCTCGAACACCAGCAGCATGCGATGGGCGTGGTTGCCCGGCTGCGAGATCTTGCGCGCGTTCAGGTTGAAGACGCGCCGGCCGAGACCGGGAAAATTATCCTCGATCTCGAAGCTCTCGATCGGCTTGTTCTCCGGCAGCACCTTCTCCATCAGATGGCGCAGCGCCGGCACGTCCCACTGGCGCTGGCCGAAGTTCGGACACCCGCCGGCCGCGCGTCTCCGCCTGGGTGATCCCGAACATCGTCAAGAACGCCTTGCTCGCCGTTACGATCGTCATGTCGGTTTCGAGCACGACCAGCGGATCGCGGATGGTGTCGACGATGCTTTGCGTCAGTTGCCAGTGTGCGCTTGCTCTCGGCTGCGCGCCGCGCGCTCCTCGCTGACATCCTCGATCGCGAGCAGAATGGAGCTGTCCTGTGCGCCGGAGTGAAAAATCTTCCGCGCGTTGACCAGCATCGTGCGCCGGCCAATGGTCGGGAAATCATGCTCGACCTCGAACCCTTCGACCGACGCGCGATGCGGGATCACGCTTTCGAGCAGGGTGCGCAGCGCGGGAATATCCCACTGCCGGTTGCCGAGATCGTAGATGTGACTCCTTCGGTCTCATGGGCGCTGGTGCGGAACGTCTGGTAGAACGCCCGGTTGGCCGAGGTGATGTTCAGATCCTTGTCGAGCACGATGAGCGCGCTCGGCACCGTTTCGACGATGTCGCTCGCCGCAATAGCCGCAATATCGGACACGATTTTATTTTTTCGAGCAGTATCGGGCATGGCCGTCGTTCCTCTAAAGTCGCTGCGCGACTCATAAATTAGTTCAGCCGCATGCCGTCGACGGAGTTTTTCAGCTGAAGTTGCGTGTACGGCTTTAGAAGGCACTGGGTGCGAGATCGACATTTAGCGCGCCCAGCTTGCGTCGCGCCCTTTCCCTGCTCTAATGCGCCGCGAATTGAGGCGGGGAGAATACAGTGGCAAAGCGCGTAAGACCGAGACGTGAAATCCGGGCCACCTGGGGCGGCGCCCCTATCGAACGCGCGCGGCACTTTCTCGAACACCCGACCACCGAGCGCGTGCTTGCGGGCCTCATCATCCTGAACGCGCTGGTACTGGGTCTGGAAACCAGCCCCACGCTGATGAAAAACTACGGTTGGTTGCTGGAGCCGCTCGATCACACCTTGCTCGGCATCTTTGTCGTCGAAGTGCTGGTACGCCTTGCGGTCACCGGCCGCGGTTTCTTCCGCGACCCGTGGAACGTGTTCGATTTCATCGTCATCACATTATCCTTGATGCCGCAGACCGGACCGCTTTCGGTGCTGCGCGCGCTCCGCGTGCTGCGCGTGTTGCGGCTCGTCTCCGCGGTGCCGACGCTGCGCCGCGTGGTCGCGGGCCTGATCGGCTCGCTGCCCGGCATCGGCGCGATCGCGCTCTTGTTGTCGCTCGTCTATTACGTCTACGCGGTGATGGCGACGAACCTGTTCGGGCCGGATCATCCGGAAGAATTCGGCAATCTCGGCCGCTCGGCCTATTCGCTCTTCACGGTCATGACGCTCGAAGGCTGGAACGACCTCGCGGGACGCGTGATGAAAACGCATCCCTATGCGTGGCTTTTCTTTATTCCCTACATCCTGACCACGACCTTCACCGTGCTCAACCTCTTCATCGCGATCATCGTGAATGCGATGCAGACCGAAGCCGAAGCGACCCGCAAACTCGAAATCGCCGAGCACGAGAAAGAGCAGGCGCAGCTGCGCCAGCTCGACACCAAGGAAGGCAATATTCTGGAGGAACTCCGCGCCTTGCGCGCCGAAGTGAAATCGCTCGGCGCGAAGCGAAGGAAAGCTTAAACCGGCAGCGGCTTGAAATGTTTCGAGAGCTTCAGGCCCTGCGCCTGATAATTCGAGCCGACTTCGCCGTATAATTTTTCCGGCCGCTCGGTGAGCCGCTCATACACCAAACGCCCGACGATCTGGCCGTCTTCGAGAATGAACGGCACTTCGCGCGAGCGCACTTCGAGCACCGCGCGCGCGCCATGACCGCCCGCTGCGGCATGACCGAAGCCGGGATCGAAGAAGCCCGCGTAATGCACGCGGAATTCGCCGACCAGCGGATCGAACGGCACCATTTCGGCGGCATGATCTGGCGGCACGTGCACCGCTTCTTTCGACGCCAGAATATAAAAAGCGTCGGGATCGAGGATGAGACGCCGCGAAGGGTGTGCTGCAATCGGCTCCCAGAAATCCATCACGTCATAGCCCGCGCGCTTATCGACATCGATCAAGCCGGTATGGCGCTTGGCGCGGAAGCCCGCATAGCCGCCGGTCCTGCCCGACAGATCGACCGAGACGGCAACACCGCCGCGGAGATCGGGTTCGGCCGCGTTCACCAACGTCTCGCGCGCCTGCAACGCGGTTAACTCTTTCATGTCGAGCTTCGCCTCGCCGCGGCGGAAACGAACCTGCGAAAGCCGCGAGCCGCGCCGCACCAGAATGGGGAATGTGCGCGGGCTGATTTCAAGATAAAGCGTGCCTTCATAGCCGGCCGGAATCGTATCGAACGCGGGCACGCGGTCGCCGATCACGCGCGTGAACACATCTAACCGCCCGGTCGAACTTTTCGGATTGGTGGCAGCCGCAATATCGGCGGGCAGCGAAAGCCGCTCTTCGAGTTCGACGATATAGACGCAGCCGGTCTCCAACACCGTGCCGTCGGCGTTCAGCGAGATCGAATGCAGCGCAAGATCGGCAAGCCGATCCGAAATCGGCGTCTTCGCCGAAGGGAGGAAGCTCGCGCGGATGCGCCAGGCGCGTGGCCCCAGACGCAGGTCGAGGCTCGCCGGCTGAATTTGATCCGCGTCGAAGGCGCGCTCGGCGACGATCGCTTTTTTATCGGCAAGCTCCGCAATCGCGCGCGCAGGCAGAATGCCTTGAGCCAATTGCGGGAGGCGGTGAACGGAGGCGCTATCCATCGACGATCCCTAGACGAGGCCGAACTTGACGCCAAGCGGAGGCTTGGCATAATCCCCGCACTTCGTGGTCATTTGAGCCGGCCGGCTTGCAGCCACGTAAAACAAGTCGCTAAAAGGCCGGGGAGACGTGTGTCACCCGGTCTATGGGGCTAATCCCCCGGCCGGGTTTTTGTTTGGAAGGACCACGTCATGACTGTCAAAATTCCCCGCCCGGTTCCGGAGGCCGCCTCGCTGCGCCCGGAAACGCGGTTGATCCATTCCGGCATTTTGCGCTCGCAATTCGGCGAGAACGCGGAAGCGCTCTATCTCACGCAGGGCTTCGTCTACGACACCGCCGAGCAGTGCGCCGCGCGCTTCGCGGGCGAAGAGGACGGCTTCATCTATTCGCGCTTCTCGAACCCGACCATTTCGATGTTCGAGGACCGCATCAAGGCAGTCGAAGGCGCGGAAGCCTGCCGCGCAACCGGGACCGGCATGGCGGCGGTCACTGCATCGCTCTTGTGTTTCCTCAAGGCCGGCGACCATGTGGTTGCGGCGCGCGCGCTGTTCGGCTCCTGCCGCTACGTGATCGAGGAACTCTTGCCGCGCTTCGGCATCACTTCGACGCTGGTCGAAGGCACCGATCTCTCCGCCTGGGAAAAAGCGATCCGGCCCGAGACGCGCGCGTTCTTTCTGGAAAGTCCGACCAATCCGACGCTTGAAATTCTCGACATCGCGGCGATCGCAAAACTTTCAAAGCAAGCGAAGGCGATCCTGATCGTCGACAACGTGTTCGCGACGCCGATGCTGCAAAGCCCGCTTCAATTCGGCGCCGATGTGGTGGTCTATTCCGCGACCAAGCACATCGACGGCCAGGGCCGCTGTCTCGGCGGCGCGGTGCTTGCTTCCGAAAAATTCGTGAAAGATCATCTGCACACGTTTATGCGCCAGACCGGACCTTCGATGTCGCCATTCAACGCCTGGGTGTTGCTCAAGGGAATCGAGACGCTGCAAATTCGCGTCGAGAAGGCGCAGGCGAACGCCGGAAAGCTCGCGGACTGGCTTGCTTCGAAGAAGGTGCGCGCGATCTATCCGTTCCGCGCCGACCATCCGCAGCACGCGCTTGCGAAGAAGCAGATGAAGGGCGGCAGCACCGTGCTTTCCTTCGAGGTCGAAGGCGGCAAGGCCGCAGCGTTTCGTTTTGCGAATGCGCTCCGGCTCATTCGAATTTCGAATAATCTTGGCGACGTTAAAAGCCTGCTCACGCATCCGGCGACCACCACGCATCAGCGCTTCACGCCGGAAGTGCGCGCGGAGATGGGCGTCGGCGATGGTCTGCTCCGGCTCTCCGCCGGATTGGAACATATCGACGATCTTCAGGAAGATCTCGCTCGCGGACTTGCCGCCGTCTGATACAGTCGGCGACATGTACCGCGCGACCACCAGAAACGTCCAGATCACGGTGACGCCGGAATATATTTCCGAGCGTTCCTCGCCGAAAGACGGCGAATATTTCTGGGCCTATACGATCGAGATCAAGAATCTCGGCCGCATGCCGGTGCAGCTCGTATCTCGCGGCACTGGAAAATCACCGACGGCAACGGAAAGCTCGAAGAAGTCCGGGGCCCTGGCGTCATCGGCAAGCAGCCGCTGCTCCGGCCCGGCGAGCGTTTCGAATATACCAGCGGCGTGCCGCTATCGACGCCGTCCGGTTTGATGACCGGCACCTTTCAGATGGTCACTGACTTGGGCGAACAATTCGACGCCGAGGTGCCCGCGTTTTCGCTCGACGCACCAAGTGCGAAGCGGGTGGTGCATTAAACCCTGAGACGTCACTCCAGACGCGCGATCCGGAATCCAGTACGAAAGCTACTCTGAATTCCGGGTGCGCGGCTACGCTGGATTCCGGGTGCCCGAGCTCAAGCCCGCGCGCCGGAATGACGTTACTGGGATTCAATCTCACCCGGCTCAAACGGATAAACGCGCCCGCAGAATTCGCAGGTAACGACGATCTTGCCGTCTTTCACCATGGTTTCGCGGTCTTCCGCAGGAAAGCTTCGCAGCATGTCATGCACGCGATCGCGCGAGCATGAGCAATGCGCGGTCACGGGCTGCGCGTCGAATACGCGGACGCCGCGCTCGTTGAAAAGCCGCCACAACAATTTTTCGCTTGAGAGCGACGAGTCGAGCAATTCGTGGTCTTCGACGGTTTCAGTGAGCGACTTCGCTTCGATCCAGGCGTCGTCTTCCCGGACTTCATGCTTCGGCGTGCCTTCCGGCGCGTCGCCCGGGTCGATATCGCCTTGCTGCGCGCGTTTAGGCTCGCGCGGCAGGAACTGCACGAGTAGGCCGCCCGCGCGCCAGCGCATTTTCGCGCCGGCCAGCATCTCTTCGCCGACCGCGAGCCGCACCCGAGTCGGAATCTGTTCCGAATTCTGAAAATAAGAATGTGCCGCTTCTTCGAGACCGTCGCCTTTCAAGGCGACGATGCCCTGATAGCGTTGTGCTTCGGTCTTGCCGTGCTCGACCGTCATTGCGAGATGGCCGTTCCCGAGCAGTTCGCCGGTCGTAGCCTTGCCCGCGTCGGCAACGCGCGATTTATTAAAGCGCGCATAGGCCCGCACTTTTTCGGGCGCCACGACATCGACCACGAGAAAATCGATCGGTCCGTCGGTCTGCGTCTGCAGGATCAACCGCCCCGCGTCTTTCAGCGTCGAGCCGAGCAGCACCGCAAGCGTGACGGCTTCGGACAACACACGCGCGACGGGTGCCGGATAATTATGATTGGAAATCGCGTTATCGAGCGCGGGGCCTAACTTGACCACGCGGCCGCGGACATCGAGCGGATCAACCTGAAACGGCAGCACCTGATCGTCGTCGGCCTGCTCGCTCGGTCCACGGACGGGCGCGGGCGCGCTCATCCTGCGTTCGCTCCCATGCACCAGGCGAGAATGCCCTTCTGTGCATGCAGGCGGTTTTCCGCCTCGTCGAACACGACCGACTGCGGTCCGTCGATCACTTCGTCGGTCACTTCCTCGCCGCGATGCGCGGGCAGGCAATGCATGAAGATCGCGTCGGACTTCGCGTGTTTGAGCAACGCGCGATTGACCTGATAGGGCTTCAGGATGTTGTGGCGGCGTTTGACTTCCTTGTCGCCCATCGAAACCCAGGTGTCGGTGACAATGCAGTCCGCGCCATCGACCGCTTCTTCCGGATCGCGGATGAAACGGATCGCGGCACCGGATTCTTTTGCCCATTTCACGACCGGCGGCTTCGGCGCGAGATCTTTCGGGGTCGCGATGTTGAGCTCGAACTCGAAGCGCGCGGCCGCATGCACCCAGGAAGTGAGCACGTTATTCGCATCCCCCGTCCAGGCGACGCGGCGGCCTTTGATCGAGCCTTTTTTCTCTTCGAAGGTCATGACGTCGGCCATGACCTGACAAGGATGGGAAAATTTTGTCAGGCCGTTGATCACCGGCACGGTGGCAAATTTCGCCAATTCCTGCAGCGCGCTGTGGCTCAGAATGCGGATCATGATGCCGTCGACATAGCGCGACAACACGCGCGCAGTGTCGGCAATCGTTTCGCCGCGGCCGAGCTGCATTTCGGCGCCCGTCAGCATGATCGTGTGGCCGCCGAGTTCATGCATCGCGACATCGAAGGAGACACGCGTCCGCGTCGAGGGCTTTTCGAAAATCATCGCAAGCGAACGGCCCGCGAGCGGTTTCTTTCCGTCCGGCGTCCGCTTCGCCTTGAGGCCGGAGGCAAGCGCCAGAATTTCACGCAGCGTCTTGCCGGTGAATTCCGATAGATCGAGGAAATGATGCGCGCCGTTCATGCTCATTCGGCCGCTCCACGCGTGGTCGCGGACATCGCCGCTTCGATCTTGCGGCAGGCCGCGGACATTTTAGACACCGCTTCGTTGATTTCTTTTTCGGTGACGATCAAGGGTGGCAGGAGCCGCACGACGTTCTCGCCGGCGGCCACCATGAGCAGGCCTTCATGCATCGCAGCACTCACGAAATCGCCGTTCGGCACGAGTGTTTTCAAGCCCAACAGCAAGCCTTCGCCGCGGATTTCGGAGATCACTGCTTTATGCGTGTCTTTCAGTTCCGCGAGCCGCTGTTTGGCAAAGCGGTTCATGTCCTGAACGTGTTCGAGAAAACCGGGTGCGAGAATCTGATCGAGCACGGCGTTCGAGACCGCCATCGCGAGCGGATTGCCGCCGAAGGTCGAGCCATGCGTGCCGGCTGTCATGCCTTTGCCGGCGTCCGCGGTCGCCAGACAAATGCCAAGCGGGAAGCCGCCGCCGATACCTTTGGCGAGCGCCATGATATCGGGTTTCACGCCCGACCATTCGTAGGCGAATAATTTTCCGGTGCGGCCGACGCCGGTCTGCACTTCATCGAAAATCAGCAGCAAGCCATGCTGGTCGCAAAGCTCGCGCAGGCTTTTAAGGAAGCCCGGCGGCGGCACGCGAATGCCACCCTCGCCCTGGATCGGCTCGATCGCAATCGCAGCCGTCTCCGGCGTGATCGCTTTCTTCACCGCGTCGAGATCGCCGAACTTCACCTGATCGAAACCCGGCATCGCCGGTCCGAAACCTTCGAGATATTTCGCGTTGCCGGTGGCCGCGATCGTCGCGAGCGTGCGGCCATGAAAGGCGCCATCAAAGGTGATGATGCGAAAGCGCTCGGGCTTACCGGACACCGCCTGATATTTCCGCGCCATCTTGATCGAACATTCCATCGCCTCGGCGCCGGAGTTCTGGAAGAAAACGGTGTCGGCGAAGCTGTTGTCGATCAGGCGTTTCGCGAGCCGCTCGCCTTCCGGGATCTTGTAGAGGTTCGAGACGTGCCAGAGTTTGGCCGCCTGCTCGGTGAGCGCTTTGACCAGCGCTGGATGCGCGTGGCCGAGCGCATTCACGGCAACGCCGGAACCGAAATCGAGATATTGCTTGCCGTCGGTGGACGTCAGCCAAGCGCCTTCGCCGCGCTCGAAACTGATGTCGGCGCGTGAATAGGTCGGCAGAACGGGCGCGATCATGGCAAGCGCCTCCAAAACCTCGTCAAAACGGCTTCCCTCAAACAAAATTGCCGCCCGGAACGAGCGGCGCATTCACTTTTTGGGGGCCAGCCCTCGTTATCTACAACGGCCTCTGAAGGCGTTCAACCATCACCGCCAGGGCCGGCTCTGACTCTAAAGAGTCACAATACATGGGAAAAACTGTCTTCTACGTAGCCGGACTCTTGTGGTGCGGAGTCTGCCTATTGTAGCGTTTTATCTGTCGAGTACGACATTTGGTGCGGCGGACGACCCCAAGCGTAGCGTGAAGCCAAAACCGGGAGCGGGCGGAAAGCCTCGATTCCGGCAAGCGCTGAAGGATTTACCCGGTCGTCAGTCCGCACAAGCGGCGGAAAAGGAACAAAAGCATGAGCTGGAACGACGAACGGGTCGAATTGCTCCGCAAGCTCTGGAACGACGGGTTGTCGGCGAGTTCAAATCGCCGCGCAGCTCGGGGGAATTACCCGCAATGCCGTGATCGGCAAGGTGCACCGGCTCGGGCTCTCGGGCCGGGCGAAGTCGCCGTCCTCCTCGGTGCCACGGATCCGCAAGCCCCGGGTTTCGAACGGCGGAGGGGTGATGCGGCCCCGGATGCGCTTCTCGGGAAATAACGCGCTCTCGCCCGATTATGCGCGCGACGCGAATGTCGATCTCGATCCGCTCGCAAATGTAGTCCCGATCGGGCCGCGGGTTTCGATCACGGAACTCAACGAAAATACCTGCCGCTGGCCGGTAGGCGATCCGGGCTCGGACGAATTCGGCTATTGCGGCGCCAAGCCCAAGGCCAATGGTGTCGTCTATTGCCCGTATCACGCGCGCGTCGCCTATCAGCCGCTTGCCGACCGCCGTCGCGCACGCGCGGCGCAGGGTCGTTAAACGACTTCGGCGAAACGCTCGTTAAAGGCATAGCCCGATCCGCGCACGGTGCGGATCGGGTCGCTTTCGCGGCCGCGCGTCAGCGTCTTGCGCAGACGGCCGATGTGAACATCGACCGTGCGCTCGTCGATATAGACGTCCCTGCCCCAGACCGCGTTCAACAACTGCTCGCGCGTGAACACGCGGCCGGGTGACGCCATCAGAAACTCAAGCAGGCGAAACTCGGTCGGGCCGAGATGCACTTCGCGCTGGCCGCGATGGACACGCTTCTTTTCGCGATCCAGCTCGATATCGCCGGATTTCAGTTGCGTGGAAACGTGTTCGGGGCGGGCGCGGCGCAGTAGCGCGCGGACACGCGCAACAAATTCCGGCACCGAAAAGGGTTTGACCATGTAGTCGTCGGCGCCGGTCGCTAACCCGCGGACGCGCTCGGCTTCTTCGCTGCGCGCGGTCAGCATCAAAATCGGGAGCCGTTCGGTTTCGGAACGCGCGCGCAGGCGCCGGCAAAGCTCAATGCCGGAAAGGCCCGGCAGCATCCAGTCGAGCACGACGATGTCCGGCAGGTTTTCCTTCAGCCGGATTTCCGCCTCGTCGCCGCGATTGACGGCTTCGACGTCGTAGCCTTCGCTTTCGAGATTATAGCGAAGCAAAACGGCCAGCGATTCTTCGTCTTCAACCACCAGAACTTTTGGTTTCATCTTGTGGTTTCCGGATATTCTTACGGCTATGGCCGCGGATAGGAAACGTTGGTGAGACTTGAAGTATCGGACTTCGGACGCTCATCGGCCAGCTGTTCGCCGACGACGAGATAGTGGATCGTCTCTGCGATGTTGGTAGCGTGATCGCCGATGCGCTCCACGTTCTTCGCCGCGAAAAGAAGATGCGTGCACATCGTGATCTGGCGCGGGTCTTCCATCATATAGGTCAGCAACTCACGAAACAGCGAGGTGTAGAGATCATCGACCTCGCCATCGCGTTTCCAAACCGCGAGCGCGCGCGACGGGTCGCGAGCGCCAAATGCATCGAGCACCTCTTTCAGCTGCTCCAGCACGATTTCGCTCATATGCTCGACGCCCCGCAGAAGCGCCGGCGCCTGGTATTCGCCTTTCAGCGCGAGCACGCGTTTAGCCGTGTTTTTTGCGAGATCGCCTACGCGCTCAAGATCGTTGCAGATGCGGATTGCAGACACAACCTCGCGCAGATCGACTGCAAGCGGCTGGCGCTTGGCGATCAGCGTGATCGCGTCCTCTTCGATTTCACGCTGCAACTGATCGAGCCGGGTGTCCGCGCCGATCACCCGCTGCGCCAGCATGGTATCGCGCTTAATCAGCGCGTCGATCGAATCGACCACCGCCTTCTCGGCGAGCCCGCCCATTTCGGCGACCTTGCGGTTGATGTCGCGAAGTTCGTTTTCGAATGCAGTTACGATGTGGGTAGACATGATCATCCCTCTTGCCGGCTTAGCCGAAGCGACCGGTGATGTAATCTTGCGTTCGACTATCTGTCGGATTGCTGAAAATCATTTTCAGTCGTGCCCTCTTCAACCAAGACACCGAGATGGAAGAACGCCGTACGCTGAGAAACACGAGCGGCTTGCTGCATCGAGTGGGTCACAATGACAATGGTAAAATTCTCGCGCAGTTCATCGATCAATTCCTCGATACGGGCCGTCGCGATCGGATCGAGCGCCGAGCAGGGCTCGTCCATCAGGATGATCTCCGGCGACACCGCAATCGCACGCGCGATGCATAGACGCTGCTGCTGCCCGCCCGAAAGTCCGGTTCCGGAATCGGTCAGGCGGTCCTTCACTTCCTCCCAAAGACCCGCGCGTTTCAGGCTTTTATGTACGATCGATTCCAACTCGTCCTTCGATTTAGCGAGTCCGTGAATCCGCGGCCCGTAGGCGACGTTCTCGAAAATCGACTTCGGAAACGGATTCGGCTTTTGAAACACCATGCCGACGCGGGCGCGAAGCTGCACCACGTCGAGTGACGGGTCGTAGATGTCGTCTTTATCGATCGTGATTTTCCCGGTCACTTTAGCGATCGGGATGGTGTCGTTCATCCGGTTAATGCAGCGAAGGAAGGTCGATTTACCGCAGCCGGACGGACCGATGAACGCGGTCACCGCGCGCTCCGTGATATCGACCGAGACGTCTTTCAGCGCGTGCTTATCGCCGTAGTAAACGTCGACGTTCTTCGCAACGACTTTCGGCGTCTTCATGAGATTGACGTCCTTGGCTCTCGCCGTCGCTTGAGGCGCATTGATCATCATTTCCATAACTCAACTCCCCAGGAGCTTACCATCTGCGTTCGAATCTTTTTCGCAGGATTATGGCCGCCCCGTTCATCACGAAAAGGAACCCCAGAAGCACGATGATCGCGCCCGCGGTCTTGGCCTGGAAGCCGATTTCGGGCAGATCCGACCAGAGATAGATTTGAACCGGCAGCACCGTTGCAGCGTCGGTCACGCTGGTTGCCGGCGCGACGATAAACGCGACCATGCCGATCATCAGCAGCGGCGCGGTTTCGCCGAGCGCGTGGGCCATTCCGATGATGGTGCCGGTCAGAATTCCCGGCATCGCCAGCGGCAAGACATGATGGAATACCGCCTGTTGGTGCGATGCGCCGACGCCAAGTGCCGCCTCCTTAATGGAGGGCGGCACCGCTTTGAGCGCCGCACGCGAAGCGATAATGATCGTCGGCACCACCAGGAGCGCGAGCACGAGCCCGCCGACCAGCGGCGCTGATCGTGGCAGACCGAAAAAATTAAGAAAGACCGCCAAGCCCAGGAGTCCGAATACGATAGAAGGCACGGCCGCGAGATTGTTGATGTTGACTTCAATGATTTCGGTAGCGCGGTTCTTGGGCGCGAATTCTTCCAAATAAATTGCAGCGGCAACGCCGAGCGGCAGACAGATCAGCAGGGTCACCAGGAGCGTCAACGCTGAGCCAACGAGCGCGCCACGAATTCCCGCAAGCTCCGCTTCGCGGCTGTCGCCGCTCGTGAAAAAGCGCCAGTTGAACGCCCGCTCGACAAGCCCTTTGGAGCGAAGCTCTTCCAGCCAAGCGACCTCGCGGTCTTTCACGCGCCGGTTCGATTCTGGCGTTACGTAGGTGACGATCTGCCAATTTCCGGCGGGCGCTTCCGACGCCGACTTCAACGGGAGCAGAACCTGGCCGATTGCACTCGCTTCGGTGATCTCGTTGATCTTGACCAGGCCGCCGTTAATGGCGACCAGCAAGCTCGGGAATTCAATACTTAACTTGGGAGGCAATGCCGGATAGCGGCGTTTGGTGCGCTCAAGCCATTGCGCGAAATCGTTGCCGCCCGTGGCGATGGTAACTTCGCCTTCGGTGCCGCTGACGGTCGCGGTTCCTTTGGTAGCAACGCGATCTATCGTCGTGCCAAGGCCTTTGAAGTAAAGATCGGCATCGGCAGAAAGTAGAACCGGAACGGTAACGGTAGCGCCCACCAGCGAAGGATCGGTCGCGACCTGGTTACGCAAAATATCGCTCGCGCCGGAAGACAGCAGCCCGTCGAGACGCCGGCGTCCGATTCTGTCCGTCACCTCCGGAAAGTAGCCCCGGATTACATCGCGCACCAGCGCATGGTAGTCGGCGGCGCGCAAGGCTTGGGGATCTTTCAGCTTCGCCGGATCGACGTCAGTCAGAACTACCGGGACGGCAAGCCTTAGCTGGCTCTGCGTGAAGGCTGGGAGACCCTTCCAAAGAATATCGCCAAGCACGATAGCGAGAAAGAGCGCGGTCACGGCAATCGCGATGATGCCGTAGAGGCGAAAGCGAAATTCAGCGCGATAGCGCCCTGCAAGGCGCGAACGTACCTCGTCGCGATATCCGTTTTGCGTTTCGCTGGCGATCAGTTCAGTCATATTGTTCTCTGTACCGCTTGACGATTTGCAGCGCGATGACATTCAGGATCAGCGTGAAGAAAAACAGCACAAGACCGAGCGCAAACGCGGCCAGTGTTTTGGCGCTGTCGAATTCCTGATCGCCAACCAGAATGGTTTTAATTTGCACGGTAAATGTCGTTACCGCTTCAAGCGGATTAAACGTAAGGTTTGCCGCCAACCCCGCCGCCATCACGACGATCATGGTTTCACCGACCGCGCGGCTGATTGCGAGCATGAAGGCCGATACGATGCCCGGGAGTGCCGCGGGCAGCACCACCTTGCGAATGGTTTCCGAATGCGTGGAACCCATCGCGAGTGAGCCGTCGCGCAACGATTGCGGCACGGCGTTGATGACGTCGTCCGATAGCGACGATACGAACGGGATGATCATCATGCCCATGACAATGCCTGCGGCAAGCGCGCTTTCGGAAGCGACGTTCAAGCCAAACATCTCGCCCCAGCCGCGGATTGACGGCGCGACCGTTAGCGCCGCAAAAAATCCCAGTACCACTGTCGGCACGCCCGCCAGAATTTCCAGGATGGGTTTGGCCCAGGCGCGAAAGCGCGGCGTTGCATATTCGGCCATGAAGATCGCGGCAAAAAGACCGATCGGACCCGCGATCAGCATTGCAATCGTTGTAATAAGCAGCGTCCCGACCACCAATGGAACGATACCGAACGCGCCCGACGAGCCGGCCTGATCGGCGCGGATCGCGGTCTGCGGACTCCATTGCAAACCAAACAGGAAATCCAGCGGGGATATCTGTTGGAAGAAAAGGATCGATTCAAACAATACGGAAAATAAAATACCGACGGTCGTGAGGACCGCGAAACCCGCGCAAATCAGCAATGTGTACCAGACGACGCGTTCGACCTGGATCCGGGCGCGGAATTGCGGCCCAACACGGGAAATCCCAAAGTAAAGTCCCAGCAAGCCGAGGACGAATCCTGCGAAGAGCAGAACAGAATTCACGATCCAATATAGCGAGGCATAGGTTTGCGCGGCGCGGCGCAAGGCTTCGGTGGGTTCGCCAATAAAACGGTTTTCGGTAACCGCGATTATATCCCTTAATGCCGCAGAGCGTCTGAGCGCGTCATTGATATTGGGATCGTAAATGGCGATCGCTTGACTCTGAACGATGCTGCGGCTGACCGGCGCGCCGATCGCCAGCAATATGAGCATCGGAATGAAAATGCCGAGCGCGACGTAGGCGCCGTGATAATTGGGGCGGGAATGGATTTCACCGGCCCCGGCAAGTACGGCTGCGCGCGAGCGCCCGAACAGGAAACCCGTCGCCACCAGCAGCACGAGACCGATCAGATAGATGGAAACCATCCGAATAACGCCCTATCCTGTTAACGCGACGCCTCTTGTTGGTTTGGGCGTTCAGCGGAGAGGAAGCAGCGGCGGCCGCACAAGAAAGTGCGACCGCCGGCATTAATTGTTCAGTTCGTCAGTACTTCGATTACGAGCGGAGTCTGGCCGGTGACCGCTTTGCGAACGCCATCGAGTTCGTTCTTCGGCAAGGTCACGAGACCCTTCTTGGCAAGATAACCGTCTTCGCCGAGCGCGCGCGCCGAAATGAATTCGCCGGCGAACTTGTCGAGGTTCGGCACCAAACCAAAATGCGCCTTCTTGAAGTAGACGAACATGCGGCGCGAACCCTTGTACTTGTCGCCGGCGATATTTTCGAAGTTGGGTTCAACGCCATCCAACGCGACACCGCGAAGCTTGGCTGCGTTCTCCTCGAGGAAGGAGTAGCCGAACACGCCGAAGGCGTTCTTGTTGGCTTCAAGTTTCTGGACGATCACGTTGTCGTTCTCGCCAGCTTCGACATAGGCCCCGTCCTCGCGAAGCGTCTTCCAGACGCGATCGAAGGCTTTGGGATCCGCTTTCTTTAGTTCCTTAAGCGCTGCGATCTGCTCCGCGCCCTTTTCCATGAAGAGTTCGTGCAGCGAGTCACGCGTGCCGGAAGTCGGCGGCGGACCAAGCACTTCGATTTTGATGTTCGGCAGCGACTTGTCGATGTCCGACCAGTTTTTGTTCGGATTCGGGATCAGCTTGCCGTCCGGGCCCGGGACTTCTTTCGCGAGCGCGAGGAACAGTTGGCCGAGCGTCAGCTTGAGCGCCGGACCTTGCTTGCTTTGCGCCAGCGTCAGGCCGTCGAAACCAATGTTGATTTCAATGATATCTTTCACGCCATTTTTTACGCAGGTTTCGAATTCGCCTTTCTTCATCCGGCGGGAAGCGTTGGTGACATCGGGATGGTCCACGCCTACGCCGGCACAGAACAGTTTCATGCCACCGCCGGTACCCGTGGATTCCACGACTGGAGTCTTGACCCCGGTCTTACCAAGCTGCTCGGCGACAGTGGTTGTGAACGGATAAACGGTCGATGAGCCGACGACGCGGATCTGGTCGCGGGCTTCTGCGGAACCGGCAATCATGGTGCCGGCGGCCACGAGCGCCAATGCGCTAAAGTAGGTTGCGAGTCTCACTGAAGAGTCTCCCTGTCTGGAGAAGTTCGTCCCGATCTCAGGCCGCGGACGCTATCCCTCGGCTGCCGGGTACGCGGACTCCTATGGGTCACGCCTAACGCTTCTATGACGCTGCCATGACGGTCACATGACAGCCTAAGCCGCTTCAATCGCTCGAAATATCGCCGGAGTCAGCCGGTGGATAACGGCATCCGTACCGTAAACAACGCGCCCTGGCCGGACTCGCTCTCAATCGAGAGCCGTGCGCGATGGCGCGCGACGATGTGTTTGACGATCGCAAGACCGAGGCCGGTGCCGCCCTGTTCGCGGCTTTGCACGACGCTGACGCGATAAAAACGCTCCGTGAGCCGCGGCAGATGTTCAGGCGCAATGCCGGGGCCGAAATCGCGCACCGACAAGACCGCGTCGGCATTGTCCTTGCGAAGCAAAATCTCGACGCGCTTGCCGCTCGCCCCGTATTTGAGTGCGTTCTCGACGAGATTTTCGATGAGGCGGATCAGATCGTCGCGCTCGCCACGAACTTTCACGCCGGCGGCCGGCGCATCGAGCACGATTTCGACTTCGCGCTCGCGCGCGAGCGGAGAGAGCGAATCCCGGACGTGGGCCGCGATCGGCACCAGATCGACCACCGTCTCGGGCGTAAGATGCACGTTCATTTCCACGCGCGAGAGCGACAACAGATCGTCGATCAGCCGCGACATGCGCCGCGCCTGCTCGCTCATAATGTTCAGAAATTTATCGCGCATCGCGGTGTCATCCCGCGCGGGACCCCGCAGCGTATCGATAAAGCCGGTGACGGAGGCAAGTGGGGTCCGCAATTCGTGGCTCGCGTTCGCGACGAAATCCGCGCGCATCTGATCGACGCGCATTGCCTGCGTCAGATCCCGAAACACGAGCAGGACGAGATCGGGCGGCGATGGTGCTGCAGCCTCGCGGTCGAAGCGGACCGGAATAATGTGCGCATCGAAGGAGCGCTCAACCGGCACCCGCAAGCCGAATGAAACCAGGCCCGCCGCGCCGGTGATCCCGGCGTCCCGTACCGCTTCGATCACTTCGGGGGCGCGCAGCGTGAGCGACACCGGCGCGCCGATCCTAGCTGCACCCAGCATGCTCTCCGCCGCGTCATTCGCAGCGAGGACCACGCCGGTCCGGTCGAGCAAAAGCGCGGGCTCCGGATAAGCGCGCATTAATGCGTCGAGACGCGGATCGAGTTTCTGATTCCGCCCGGCCGCCGCTGAATATTGCGAAACGTCGCTCATCAATAAATAAAACCTCTGAACGCGTCATAACGCGCTTCATCGCCGCGCGGCAAACGGGGTTCAGCCGCTTTGCCGTTTTATGCTAGGAATCGCGAAGAAAAGGATGCGCCCATGAAATTATCGCCGCTCGTTCCGCGCCTCGTGATAACGGCCGTTCTGGCGGTTGCGCCGGTATTCGCAATCCAGGCCGAACCACTGCCGTTGCCCACAACCGACTTCGAGGTGCGGGGTACGACGCTTCACAGCGGGCAAATCCAGCTGCGTCACACCGCCGGCAAAATGCGCATTGAGATGAACCTGCCCAACGTAGGCCAGCCGATCACCGGCATTGTCGACCTGCGTACCAAGAAGGTCGTGCTCCTGTTGCCGATCCCCGGTGTCGCAAATACTGCGATCGAAGCGGACTACGATTTCGGCTTCGGTCAGGTACTCGGCAATGCCGAGCGCGCGGGCAACGCGACAGTTGCGGGCGAGCCCTGCACACTTTGGCGCGTTTCGACCGAACAGGGCACGGCGACCACGTGCCTTGCGAAGGATAACATCCCCCTCAAGACCGAAGCGGTCGTTGAGGGTAAACCGCATGTCGTTTTCGAAGCGACGTTGGTGAAACGCGAGCGGCAGAATCCCGCCGATTTCGAATTGCCCGCAGGCACCAGCATCATCAAGATGCCAAAAGGCTTGAAGAACATTCCCGGCATACCGGGATTGAACTAGTGGCGCCGATTGGAATGCCTGCAGCGCAAGCCGCAAATCAGTTCAGGCACGTCCAATAGCGCGCTATTTCTTGCGGATGCGCTCCAGCACCTGCTGGAACGACTTCATTGCCTCGCCGTCTTTTTTACAGGCGTCGGGCAGCTTCGATTCGAACGCGGTTTCGACTTCTTCGTAGAGCACGTCGGCCGCGTCGTCTTTCAGATTCATTTTCTTCTGCAGCGCGGTCGCGGCCTGGATGATCGTGTCCGCTTCGGTCTCGTTCAGCGGAAAATCGCAGCGGTCGGCGGCAATCGAAGCGAAATAAAGCTCCATCAGGTCGCGGCGATCCTTGTCGGCTTGTGCCAGCGCGAGGTTTGCTACGCCGCAGATTGCGGCGGCAAGGACCAAGGATTTCACGAACCGCCACATCATCATTGCTTCCGCTTGCTTCCCGCGATTTCAGCAACGACCTTGGACGCATTCACATCCGCTGGTTTCGGCAATTTCTGGACCGGCGGTTTGATATCGAGCACCAATTCACGGATCGCGATGATCACCAAAGATATCGCAAACGGCGTGATGAAATAGAACAGCCTGAAGAGGAGCAATGAGGCCAGGAGCTGTTCCGGCGGATATTGCGGCAGCGCAATCAGCATGGCCGCATCGAACACGCCAAGCCCACCCGGCGAGTGACTGGCAAAGCCAAGCAGCGTCGAGGAGACAAAAATCACGGCAAGCGAAATGAAATCGATCTCGGGCTTCGCCGGCATCAAGACATACATCGCGCAAGCGCAGCAGGTTAGATCGACGATACCGATCGCAATTTGCAGAAGCGTGAGCTTGCCCGCAGGCAGCGTAACGCTCCAGTTGGAACGGCCGATCACGCGCGGCTTCGCGCTGACCCAGACCGTATAGACCGCAAGCCCCGTGAGCGCGGCAATGCCGATGACGCGATTCACCGCGGGTGGCAATTGGTCCACAGCGGACGCCGCTTCCGGATGGATCGTCAGGCCGATCCCAAGGACCGCGATGTTACCGAGCCAGAATGTGAGACCCGCGATGAAGCAGAGCTTCGCGACTTCGATCGCCGTTAAGCCGCTCGAGGCGGAATAAATGCGGTAGCGCACTGCGCCGCCGGAAAACGCAGTGAAGCCGACATTATGTCCGATCGAATAACTCGTGAATCCGCCGATCGCCGCGATGTGATACGGCACCTCGTCGCGGCCGATCGTTTTCAGCGCGAAGTAATCGTAAAATGTGAGCGTGAGATAAGCGAGCGCCACGAAGAAACCGGCAAGCAACAATTGCGTCGCGCTGACGTTCGAGAGCGCGTTGCCGACTTCCGAAATGCTGATATTGCGAAGAATGCGATAAAGCACAAAGGCTGCGATTGCGAACACAGTGACACCGACCGCAAGCCCGATGCGGTGCCAGCCGATATATTTATCGACCCAATCGGATATTTTCTGAAAAGTTCGGCGCATTGCCTTCCCTTATATTCTTATCACCGAAGCCCCCAACTCCGGCACGCATGCCTCGCGTTTAGCAGAGCCGCATGACGCGCGCGACTCAAGAGGTAGTGGTCTCTTGAAGAAGCTTCAAGCGCGCCAAACGCCGTCCCACCACCGCATGCGGCCCGAGCCGCGTTTCGCGGCTTTCCTCGGCTTGCTAGTGGCGTTTCGCCGCGCGGAGCGCCGCAATCGTGGTGCGGGATGAGACCTGCTCCGGATCGGTCATCAATTCGATCACGGCGGCCTTGCCGGACTGAACTGCGCGCTCGAAGGCCGGCATGAACTCCGCGGTCTTTTCCACCCGCTCGGCATGGCAGCCGAAGGCCTTCGCCATGGCGACAAAATCCGGATTGACGATATCGGTGCCGACCACGCGCGCGGGAAAGTCGCGCTCTTGATGCATGCGGATCGTGCCGTACATCCGGTTATTAAAGAGAAGCACGATCGGCTTGCCGCCATGCTGGACCGCGGTGCCGATCTCAACCCCGCTCATCAGGAAGCCGCCGTCGCCGACGAAACTGATAACGGTGCGCTCCGGATGTTTCAGCGAAGCCGCGACTGCCGCCGGAACGCTATAGCCCATCGCGCCTGAAGTCGGGCCGAGTTGGCGGCATGGCCGCGCGTATCGGATGAAACGGTGCGCCCAGCCGGAGAAATTTCCAGCGTCAATGGTGACGATAAAATCCTTGGGCAATTTTGCCGCGAGATCGCTGATTGCTTTACCCATGTCGAGGGGAAAGCTTACCTCCGGAATTTTAGTCGACTCGACGAAATCTTTACGCGCGGCGTCAACCCAGTTTTTCCATTTTGCGCCGTCGAGCGGCTTCAGCGCGCGCGCGGCCGCAGCAAAGGCCGAAGACGACGCGACGATCGCAAGGTCCGGCACATAGACGCGGCCGATCTCGTCAGCATCGGGATATACATGAATGAATTTCGGCTTCATCGTCGGCGGTTCGATTAAGCGATAGCCTTGGGTCGTGATCTCGCCGAGGCGGGCACCAATGACGAGCAAGAGATCGGCTTCTTTGACTCGCTTGGTGAGCGAAGCTGCGACTGACGTCGAAAGATCGCCGACATAATTTTCGGACGCGTTGTCGATGACGTCCTGACGCCGGAACGAACACGCTGCCGGCAAGCCATTGGCTTCGGCGAACGCAAGAATGTCTTTGCAACCCTGTTCGTCCCAGCCGCTGCCGCCGACGATGACAAGCGGCCGCTCGGCTTTTGCGAGCAAGTCACGCATTTCGTTCAACGGTGCGGCGTCGGGTGCAGCCTGCGCAATCACATAAGGTTTTGAATCTTCAACGTCGGCCGTTTCCGAAAGCATGTCTTCCGGCAAACCCAGCACGACCGGGCCAGGTCTGCCCGAGGTCGCGATCTGGAACGCACGCGCGATATATTCGGGAATGCGCGATGTGGTTTCGATCTCAGCCGCCCATTTCGCGACCGGGCCGAACATCATGCGGTAATCGATCTCCTGAAACGCCTCGCGGTCGCGCATGCCACGCGCGATCTGCCCGACCAGCACGATCATCGGGGTCGAATCCTGCTGCGCCGTGTGCACACCAACCGAGGCATGGCAGGCCCCGGGGCCGCGCGTCACCATGCAGATGCCGGGCTTGCCGGTAAGCTTGCCGTAGGCCTCCGCCATGTTGGCGGCACCCGCCTCGTGGCGCGCATTGATCAGTTTGAAGCGGTCGCGCATGTCAAAGAGCGCGTCGAGCACTTCGAGATAGCTTTCGCCCGGCACGCAGAAACCCATTTCTGCACCATGGATCAGCAATTGGTCGACCAGAATTCGCCCGCCGGTGCGGGCATTGGTCTGGCGGCTAGCGGCGATGGAAGAAGCGCGTTCCTGAACGGTCATGCGCGCATTTTGGCATTGCGCTTCGTTTGCGGCAAATCAGGAGACTACGCCGACCGAAGTCAGCGCCTGTTTCAGTTCCTGCAAATCATAGGGCTTGCCGAGGATCGCGAATCTGTCGGACTCGCGCAGATCCTTCGGCACCGCATCACTGCTATGGCCGGTCGCAACGATGATCGGCAGATCGCTGCGAAGGCTGCGAAGCTCGGCCGCAAGCACGTCGCCCTTCTTGTCCGGCAGCCCGATATCGACGATCGCTGCTTTCAGGCCGGCGATATCCTTGTTCGCGCGCTCAAGCGCAGCTTTCGCCGTCGTCACTTCGATGACTTCAAAACCGAAATCACGCAAGGATTCGGCTGTGACTGCGGCTACCATAACTTCATCCTCGACGAGCAGGATCATTTGCTTCTCTTTCGCATCAAATACCGCGCGAACTTTCGCGGAGAATTCATCAAAGGTAAAAGGCTTGGTAACAACGAGCGCATTCGCGTCTAACCGGCCCTGACGCAGAATATCGGTCCGCGCATAGCCGGTAGTGTATAGCACTTTCAGGTATGGCCGACGGCGCCGCGCTTCGTCGGCGAGTTCCTTGCCGTTATAGTCGCCCGGCAAGCCGACATCGGTAAACATGAAGCGGACTTCGGGCCGGGCTTCGAGAATGCGCAATGCGGCAGATCCGTCGGCTGCTTCAAGCACGCCGAAGCCGAGTTCCTGGAACATGCCGACCGCATAGCGCCGCACATCGTCGTCATCTTCGACGATCAGTACGGTGTTGCGGTCGTCGCCAGTGCCGCCGCGCTTCTTCGGGTCGAGGCTGGTCTCGCCGGACAAACGCGGCAGCAAAATTCTAGCGCGCGTGCCTTTGCCGACTTCGCTTTCAATGTGAACGTGTCCGCCCGATTGCTTCACGAAGCCGTAAATCTGGCTCAAGCCAAGACCCGTGCCCTGCCCCGCCGGTTTGGTTGTGAAGAACGGCTCGAATACACGCACGAGCGTTTCCTTCGACATGCCGGTGCCGGTGTCGCTCACACTGATCGCGACATACTCCCCAGGCATGACGCCGTTGTGCGCTTTGGCATAGGCCTCGTCGAGACGCACGTTCGACGTTTCGATCGTGAGCGAGCCGCCGTTCGGCATCGCATCTCGGGCGTTGACAACGAGATTGAGCAACGAGGCTTCGAGCTGGTTTGCGTCGGCCTCGACCGTCCAGAGATTTTCGACCACCGCGGTCTTAAGCTCGATCTTTTCACCGATGGTGCGTGCGAACAGTTCGGTCATGCTCGAAACAAGTTCATTCGCGTTGACCGGCGTCGGATCAAGCGGTTGGCCGCGCGAGAACGCGAGCAGGCGTTTGGTGAGTGCGGCCGCACGGCGTACGCCCTGCATCGCGAAGTCGGCATAGCCGCGAACTTTTTCGTCGCCGCCCTCTTTGAGGCGCCGCTGGATCGCTTCGATATTGCCCATGACGACGGTCAACAGATTGTTGAAGTCGTGCGCGAGTCCGCCGGTGAGCCGGCCGACAGCTTCCATCTTCGAGGCCTGGCGCAATTGTTCTTCGGCGCGATTGCGCTCGAGGATTTCGGAACGCAACCGCTCTTCCGCAAGCGAGCGTTCGAATATTTCGGCGCGAAGCTTGATATTGGCTTCGGCCATCTTCGCCGTACGGTCGGCGACCATCTCGGTGATGTCAGTCGCGGTACCGAACCAGCGTTCGATCCTGCCGCTTTTGTCATGAAGCGGAAGCGCGCGTGCGAGAAACCAGTGATATGCGCCGTGCTTGCTCTTGAACCGGTATTCAATTTCATAGGGCTCGCCGGATTCGAGCGCGTGGCGCCAAGCGGCCTGCGTCCGCTCCGAGTCTTCCGGATGAAGCAGATCCAGCCAATCGGTGCCCGGCGGAGTTCCTGCGAATTCGATGCACTGCTGATTGTAATAATCGAACTTGCCGTCGGGGAGGTTCGACCACACCAGCTGCGGCATGGCGTCGGCGACAGCGCGGAATTTTCGCTCGCTGATGCCCAACGCGAGTTCGACGCGCTTCAACTCGCTGATGTCGAGAAGCGCCACGCCGACGACTTCCACTTCACCGCGTTCGTTTCGGACCGGGAAAAATCCGGCAAGCCAGGCGCGGAGTGCTTCCGGTTCACCCGGCATTTCACGGATCAATTCGATACCCGAGATCGACTCGCCGCTTTCGAATACCTGTTCGATGGCAGGTGCGATCTGCGGTGCATTCAGCGGCGGAAATTCGGTAATCGGGCGGCCGACAATATATTCACTGCGCACGCCGAAGACGCGCGAGATTTCGCGGTTCGCCTGCGCATAGACATAGTCGCTATCGACGAAGCCATAACCGATCGGCGCGTGGGCAAGCACCGCATCCAACGTGCGGAAAAATTCATGCCGTTCGCCGGAAAGCAGGCGCTGCGCGTCTTCGGCGCGGCGGCGCCGCATGATCGCGTTGCGCAACGCCGACGCCGCAAGCGCGATCAGAACGCCGTTGAAGACAAAGACGCCGATCGAAACGAGCTGCGTCGGGTCGTAGAGTTCCGGAACGCCGCGCATGCCGAGAAAAAGATACGCCGAGGCCAGCACCGACAACAATGTTGCCAGCAGCCCGCACCAAAGACCGCCGGTCGCAGCGGCGATCAGCACGGCTGGAAAATAAAAAGCGAAGGGGACGGTCGCCGGAACGAACAGGCCGAGCAGATATCGCACGCCGGTTGCGACCGCGATGGCCGCCAGAAGAATCGCAAGCGATCGGACAACCGAACGCGGTTGTCCGATCCAATGCAGCAAGGCAGATGCCTGCGTTCAACGGTTGCCCCCGAAACGCGATCAAATACTTCAACCAGTATAGCTTGAGCTTTCTGGCATGGCTAAAGCGCCGCAAATGCGGCGCTTTCAAATTCCGTTTTGCTGCCGCTTCGTTAATTGAACGCAGCAAGCTTATTGATGACGGGCAGCTGCGTAATGCAGCGGCTCGGTACGCGGGCGATATCGGCAGGACCCGTATGCGGCGCAACAGCCGCTTCGCATCCATCCCCCGGCGAGGTCGGACTCAGAACCGGACGTATCGCTTCAGCCGGAACCGTCTGCACCTGCGAGCGCGCGGACGCGATCTTCGGCATGCTGTCGGTCTTGTTGGTGCGATTGATTTGCGCGCTCTGCGTTGTCGTGGATTGAGACAGCGAAGCAAGCTGGAACGGATTAACAGCCGCTGCAAACGCAGCGGATGTGAGTATGGCGCCGGCGGCAATTGCGCCGGCAAGGCCGGTAGCTTTGCGCATGGAACCTCTCCCGCATTCCGGAACAATTGTCCTAATCGGAAGCCCAAAATGGGCGTTTCTTGACAATAGAAACGCAGCAGATCGCTTTATGTTCCTCGCGCCCGGATAGGCATTTCTGGGGTCGTGAAGAGGTGGCTTTCCGGGATCGCAATGGTGCAGGCGACCCCGTCTTTCGCGAAATTCAGATCGACATCAGCTTCGAGCGTGCGGGCAAGATTGCGCTGGATCGCAAGCGTACCGAAGCCGTGCTTTTTCGGATGTTCGACCTGCGGGCCGCCGCGCTCAAGCCAGCGAATGACAATGCCGTTGTCGGGCGCGTCAGTCTCGTCCCAGATTACCGAGACATGGCCTTTGGATATTGAAAGCGCGCCGTATTTGGCGGCGTTGACCGCAAGTTCATGCAGCGCAAGGCCAAGGCTTTGCGCGGCCTCCGGCTTCAGATGCACCGGCGGGCCTTCGATCGTGATCTGCTTTTCGTCGCGGTCGAGATAATGGCCGAGTTGCGAGCGCACGAGATCGCGCAGCGACGCCGAATGCCACTC
The DNA here is from genome assembly GCA_963730025.1 of uncultured Alphaproteobacteria bacterium. Classification (GTDB taxonomy): domain Bacteria; phylum Pseudomonadota; class Alphaproteobacteria; order Rhizobiales; family Xanthobacteraceae. Next base: position 2,339,615 of record CAVSPV010000002.1, on the reverse strand, counting down.
TTCCTGTACGAGAAGATCGTGCGAGCGCGAAAGCGCCTGCAAGCGTGCGCCGAATTCGTCGAGGAAACTTTCGAGCGAGCCGGCATGGCGCGAGGTCTGGCGCGCAAGTGCCTGAATCACTGCGAGTAGATTTTTCGACCGATGCGTAAGCTCGCGCATCAAGAGCCGTAAATGCTCTTCGCTCGCCTTGCGCTCGGTAATATCGACGGCGGCGCATGTGAGCCCGACGACACGGCCTTCGGCGTCGCGCAAGGGCTCGATATGAAAATCGTACCAGCGGCTCGAGGAAGGGCCCTTGAGTTTCAATTCGGCGTCATCCGCCTCGCCGGTCTCGAACGCGCGGCGCTTGAGCGACACCAGCGTTTCGCGATCCGACACCGGCACCACATCATCGTCAGTGAGACCGACGATCTGATCGACGCGGCGGCCGAGAAAAGCATTGCTGATCGAGGTGTAACGAAGATCGCGGTCATGCGTGAAGACGGTGACGTTAGAGCCGCGCAGCGCGATCTCGTAGCGATGCAGCGCGTTTCGCAGTTCCTCGGCGAGACGGCGTTGTTCGCCTTCGAGCGAGCGGATACGGGTGATGTCGGCGGCAGCACAGCGCATGCCTTCGATTTCGCCGTCTGTATTCAGGATCGGCTCGATGTGAAGCGCCAACAGCACGCGGCCTTCCGGCATGTCGTACCAGGCTTCGATCTCGGCGGGTTCGCCGGTCTCAAATACCTTGCGCTTGATCGCGATGATCGCATCACGCTCTGGCGCGACCAGAATATCTTCGTCGGTGCGGCCGAGCATTTGCGCGCCGGCGTCGTCGACCGCGCGGACCGAACACGCCGATATAGCGAAGCTCGCGGTCCTGCGAGAAGAGATAGACCTTCGCGCCGCGCAGACGCGGTATCGAGCCGGCTCGAAACCAGCGTGAGTTCGTCGCTTTTTGTGCTCGATAGCTGCGCTCCAGTTCTGCGCGAAGTGCATCGGCTTCGCGCGCGCGGCCCGTCTCCACTTCGAGATCGCCTTCGGCGCGATTGCGCTGCGGCAATCAGCGTGCCGGCCGACGGCACGTTCACGAGCCGCCAGAACAGCAACCAGTAGAAAATCAGGATAACGAGACCGGTAACGGCAGCTGGTCGCAAACAACGACGTCGCGCGTGGGAAACATGAAAGCTGTATTCAGCGGCTGCGAAAGCTGCCAGACCGCGAACAGGAATGAGACGGCAAAACCGTAGCCCAAACGAGAAGTCGCGTAATGAACGCGAGATCAGGCCGCCGCCACGACGGCCCAGACGATGCCCGCGGGAATCAAGAAAGTAGCTGATGGCGCCGATCCATGCCGCCAGCCGATTTTGCGGCTTCGGCGAAGCGGCTGCCGCCAGAAGCGCATAATCGACCGGAATGACGTCGCCCAAGCTGCGGTGAGCCAGGAAACTACTTCGTCCATTATTGCTTTCTCGCCAGCCCGGCCTACGCGACTAAGTGCCGTACTAACCCACCGAAATCCCAAGGTTTAAACGGCTGCCGGTTCCGGGAATGTTTCCATTCCGACGCTCGAAAATCCAGTTTGCAACACAATGGAACCACTGGCGGCCCAATGCGTTTGAAATTAGCGACCGGCCACCCCACCAGCCCTCCCCCGTAAAATGGCCGGTTGTATCGGGCGCAGTTGGCGAAAGCCTGCTGCGCCCGAATTTATTTTCGGGAGCCGCTGCGGAATTGTCGCGCGCTAGGAACTGAGCCGAGTGGCGACTGCGGTTTTACCCACGGCATTTCGCCAACCCCAAATCACCAACCAATAGGAGTTCGGCATGAACTGGGATCGCGTGGAAGGAAACTGGACGCAGTTCAAAGGCAAAGTTCAGGAACAGTGGGGCAACCTCACCAATGACGACCTCGATAAGATCGAGGGCAATCGTAAACAGCTCGTCGGCCGGATTCAGGAGCGCTACGGCATCGCGAAAGACGAAGCCGAGCAGGATATCGACACCTGGCTGAACCGCTCAAGTAACCATTACGCTAAACGTATGAACTGAGCCGCGGAGAAATTATCTCCGCGGCTTTTATTTCGTCAGCCGGCGACCTTCTGCCGATCGGCCCGGCGCGCATTGTTCTGGAAGAACAGCGCCTGACTGATGACCGCCGACACGGTCGCCGGTTGATAGGGTTTCGGAATCAGGAACGCCGGTTCGGGCCGTTCGCCGGTCAGGAAACGCTCCGGATAGGCGGTGATGAAGATCACCGGCACGTCGAAGGATTTGAGCAATTCGTTCACGGCGTCGAGACCCGGAACTGCCATCGGCGAGCTGAATATCGGCAAGGATCAATCCGGGCCGCTTGTTCTTCGCGATCTGGATCGCTTCCGCATGCGTGCGCGCAATGCCGAGCACGCTGTGGCCGAGATTTTCGACCAGGCCCTCGATATCCATCGCGATCAACGGCTCGTCTTCGATGATGAGCACGTCGGTCGCGATTTCGGAAGCGAGTTCGCGGCCAGCACCTTCCATCAGATTGCGGATGGTCGGCACGTCGACGTCGAGCACGCGCGCGGCGTCGACTTCACTGAAGCCTTCGAGCGCAATCAGAAGAAATGCCTGGCGCGGGCGCGGCGTGATCTGCGTGATGCGATGCTCGGCCGGCAATTTCTGTGCGCCGGGCTCGGTCGCAGCCGTTCACGGTCATCGAATTCCAGAGCTTGGTGAAGGTGCGATAGAGGCCGACGCGCGGCTCATCTTCGGTTTGCGATCGAAGACGGATCCTCGATCAGCACTTCGAGCACGGCGGCGACATAGGCATCGCCCGATTGCTGATTTCCAGTCAGCGCACGGGCGTAACGGCGCAGAAACGGCAGATGCGGCGCAATAGTTGTCGATAGGGACACTTAGAGACCCTCCCTTATTCCCAGCCTGTTCACGAGCCTAACCCATTTCGGGAGGAAAAGTTCCATATCGTGGAACCCAAGCGAAACAGGGGGTTATAAAGGGTGGTCGCGCGGGGGCGCGTCTGGGTGGGAAGCAAGAATTATGTCGGAAAAGCCGAAAGGGCCGGATCCGAATATGAACAATCAAGAGGCGACCAGCGCCAAGACAGATCCGGCGGGCTAGACCGCCAGGTTCAGGCGAAAATCGGCCAGCAATTGCGCGCCATGTACGACGACGTCGTCGATCAAGGCGTCCCGGACCGTTTCGCCGAACTTTTGAAAAAGCTCGACGACACGGCAGTATGCGCCGCCGGACGATCAGGAGCCGCGTTCATGAAACCAGATCCGGCTACCACGAAAACGATCATTGGCCATCGTGCCGAAGTTGCGCGCTTTCGCGATTTCGCCTGAGCGGCAATGTCGATCGCGCCGACGACCTCGTTCAGGAAACGTTGATGCGCGCGATCGCGAATATCGACTCTTTCGAGCCGGGCACCAATATGCAGGCGTGGCTGTTCACGATCCTGCGCAACCGCTTCCGCTCCGAATACCGCAAGCGCCGCCGCGAGGTCGAAGATGCTGACGGTCATTATACGGAAAGCCTGGTCGCGCAGCCGGAGCAGAGCGCCAAGCTCGAATACAAAGAACTTCGAGTGGCGCTCGACAAACTGCCGTCCGACCAGCGCGAAGCGCTGATCCTCGTCGGCGCGTCGGGCTTCTCTTACGAAGAAGCGGCCGCGATCTGCGGCTGCGCGGTCGGCACCATCAAGAGCCGCGTCAACCGCGCGCGCAATCGGCTTGCGTCCGAACTGGACGTGGACAGTGCCGAGGATTTCGGTCCCGACCGCAATACGCGCGCGGCTCACCGCGAACGATCGCCGCTAAGCGGAACTTTTCGCGCTACAGTTTGTTTCCGAAGACGCGTTCCGCGTGAAATAATTCGGGAGATGAAGCATGATCGGTTGGGCAATTACTTTTTGATCATCGCGCTGATCGCGCGTTACTCGGCTTTGGCGTGTCGCCGGCACCGCGTTTGAATTCGCGAAGATCATTTTCTTTGTCGCGATCATTCTGTTTGCGATCTCCGCAGTGGTCGGACTGTTCGCGGACGCGCCACCGTCCCGTAAATCGCATCGTCAGGCCGCAGGAGCTCCCCGCAACGCGAAGCGTTGTAGTGACATTGCACTTCACAACTGCGCTGGGTGCTTTTCGAGGAAACTGCGCATGCGCGCTGCGATCGCGCTTGCGATTGCCGCGCTTAATCCGGTTGCTGCACAGCAAGACCGCGTGCAGGCCGGTACTTTGAATTGCGACATTTCCGGTGGCCTCGGGCTTATCATCGGCTCGCAGAAAGACGTGACCTGCCTGTTCGTGCCGGCGGACGCGATCGCTGCCGCGCGAAGTTTATATCGGCACGATCACAAAGTTCGGGCTCGATCTCGGCGCCACGTCCGGCGGCCAGATGGTGTGGGCGGTCTACGCGCCAACCAATCGTGAGGTCGCGGCCCTTCGCGGCGACTATGTCGGCGCGAGTGGCGAAGCAACCATCGGCGCAGGCTTGGGCGCAAACGTACTGGTCGGCGGCTCCAACCGCACGGTCGCATTGCAGCCGGTTTCGATCCAGGGCCAGACCGGATTGAACGTTGCAGCTGGGCGTCTCGGAACTCCGCCTTCGTCGCGCTAACTAAAATATTCGTCGGATGCAAACTTAAACGGCCGCTCTAACCAGTTGAGCGGCCGTTTTTCTTTGGCGCTGACGTGACGAAAACATGGGCTCACAGAGCTACATGCTTTGAACTCAGAGCGTGAGCTTCAACTCGGAACGATGCCGGAGGCGAAACGTTGGTTTTCTGTCTAGCGATTTCCGCTACAGACGGGAGAAAGAACCATGAGTAAATCATTACGCATGTTGATGCTGGGCGCGGCCGTCCTGTCGGTTCCGGCGGTTGCGCTTGCTCAGACCACGACGATCACCACGACGACGCGCACCGAACGCGGTCCGCTGGTCTTATCGCCGGATCAGCGCACGACAGTCTATAAGCGCGTTGTGCGCGAACGCGATGTCGCGCCGCGTGCGCGCGGCACCGAAGTGATCGAATATCGCGTCGGCACCCGCGTGCCGCGTGAGGTCGAACTTCGGACTTTCGATGACGAGATCTATGCGGAAACGCCGGACCTTCGCCGCTATCGCTATGTTCGCGTGAACAACCAGCTCGTGCTGGTCGATCCGGAAACCAGCGAAGTCGTGGAAGTGATCGAGAATTAAATTAGCTGCAAGCGTCAAAGAGCTCCGGGCGAAAAGCCCGGAGTTTTTTGTAGTCATCGCGACGGCTTGACCGGGCGATCTTCAGTAACCACGAAGTTTTGTGATGCCGACCTGTATCTCCGAAAGTGCCGGCGATGACGGGGATATCTGGACGCCCGCCTTCGCGGGCACGACATTTGTCTAAAATCGTTCTTACGGTTTGGCTTCGACCGCTGCAGCCGGTTCTTCGCCGGCGCTTTCTTCCGGTGACGGCCGCGAGATTGCCGCGGATCAATGAGCGGCCGGCATAAATTCCGCCGACGATCTGCATTTCGAAACGTTCGCGATCGTTGCGGATGACTTCTTCCATCACCGTCTCGGCTTCTTCGTCGGGCACGCCGAGTTCCTGCAACGCTTCGCGGCCGAAAGCGACCGCCGAATGCAGCGTTTCGCGAAGCTGATAATCGACGCCCGCGCGCACGAGTTCGAGCGCGTGTTCGCGGTCGAAGGCGCGCACCAGTATTTTTGCAAGCGGAAACTCGCCTTTAACCAGCGCCACGATCTTGTTCGCCGCGGCCATATCGTCGATGCAGACGAGAATTGCTTTCGCGGTGCCGGCGCCCGCCGCGTGCAGGATATCGAGGCGCGTGCCGTCGCCGTAATAAACCTTGAAGCCGAAGTCGCCGGCATCCTTGATGATCTGGGTCTGGTTATCGATGATCGAAATATCGATGCCGCGCGCGAGCAAGGGCTGGCTCACGACCTGGCCGAAGCGGCCGAAGCCGATGATGAGCACGCTGCCGGTAAGGGCGTCGGCTTTTTCGACGCCTTCCATCGATACTTTTTCTTTCGGCAACAGCAAGCGCAGCAGAAATACGAGCAGCGGCGTGATTGCCATCGACAGAATGATCGCGGCGGTCAGCAGCGCATTGAGCCGTGTCGAGAAGATGCCTGCGCGCGTCGCGGCGTCATAAAGCACGAAGGCAAACTCGCCGCCCTGCGCCATGAGCGCTGCGCGATAGAGCCCTTCGCGATGATCCGAGCGAAACAGGCGCGCGACCAGATAAATGCCGCCCGCTTTGACTGCCATGTAAGAAATGACGCCGGCCAGAATGAGCCGCCATTGTTCCGCGACCAGGCTGAGATCGAGCGACATGCCGACGCCCATGAAGAAGAGCCCGAGCAGAATGCCGCGAAAGGGTTCGACGTCGGCCTCTAACTGATGCCGGAAGGTGGATTCGGAGAGCAACACGCCTGCGAGAAACGCGCCCATCGCCATCGACAGCCCGCTCAATTGCATCGCAAGTGCTGAACCGAGCACCACGAGGAGCGCTGCCGCCGTCATGACTTCGCGGGCGTGGGACGCTGCAAGCAATCGAAAGAACGGATTGAGCAGCCAGATACCGGCCGCGACCATCAGCCCGATCGAGCCGAGCGCGATCCCGGTTGCCTGCCAATAGCCGCCCGCGCTTTTTGCGCCGGCGTCAGGCGCGAGCAGCGCCACGATCACGAGCAAGGGCACGATCGCGAGATCTTCCAGGAGCAAAATCGAAATCGTGCGCTGGCCCTGCGGCGTCGAGCCTTCGCGCCGCTCTTCGAGCACCTGCGCCACGATCGCGGTCGACGAAAGCACGAAGCCCATGGCGGCGATGAACGAAACGATCGGCGAGAGATTAAAGAAGAAGCCGGCGATCGTCAGAAACAATCCGCAGGTGACGACCTGCGCGACGCCAAGCCCGAAAATTTCGCGCCGCAGGCTCCAGAGCCGCGACGGCTGCATTTCGAGACCAATAATAAAGAGAAACATCACCACGCCGAGTTCGGCGATGTGCAGGATCGCCTGCGGATCGGTGAAGAGGCGGAAGCCGAACGGACCGACGGCAAGACCGGCTGCGAGATAGCCCAGCACCGAGCCGAGGCCGAGGCGCTTGAAGATCGGCACCGCAATCACGCCCGCCGCGAGCAGCGCCACGACGTGAACGAGTTCGGTACCGTGTTGCGCTTCTGCTGCCATGCTGTCCTCTTACTCAAATAAGTGGAGCAGAATTAGCACGCTCGATGAGGTTTGCAACGAAGTGCGTCCTTCACTCGTACAGGTGCCGCTGAAATCCGATGAATGCGCCTCTGATGACAGGCACACCACCAAGGCTGTCCGCCGCATCATTGACGGTGTGATATTTCAGCTGCAGCAAGTCCGCCAATTTGTCTTGATCTAGTTCTGACACGCCTTGCTTGACGTATTGCGCAAGGACGAAATCAAGAAACTCGCCATAGCCGTCCTTCGTATTCCTCGAAGATATGATTCTCGACGGCGTCTCTACTCGTTCCGCACGCGTAATCAGGTGACAGCGCGAACGCAATATAAGCCAACACATCATAGACGTCGCTATTTTCCGCACTAATCATGCGACTTATTTCAGTGAGCTGCTCGCCACCAAAACCCTTGTCCGCCAGTCCTTCCATCAACGCTTTTCGCGTATCAGGTTTGCTCCAAAGCTTACGTAGTTCCTCTTCATCCTTAAAGAAACGGGGCAATTCGCCGAACAGCTTCTCGATCATCTGATTTGCAGAGATCGGCCTCCCATCCGGGCTCCAATAACTCGTCGCCATCATGTGCTGGATGACGCGCTCCTTGCCATCGGCGAGCTTGATAACAATCTTTTTCGGGGGTGGCTCGTATTCACGTTGCGGACGATCATCGATTTCGTCTCTATTTTCACTCTCTGCGCGCGGCCGCACAGCGACCGGCTCCATCGGCTCACCATCCCATTCGGGGTCGTTGAAGTGCTCGTAAGCTTTCACAAAATCATAGATCGTGAAGTATTCCTTGCCTTCAAACAGGCGAGTGCCGCGCCCAATAATCTGCTTAAATTCGATCATTGAATTGACCGGTCGCATCAAGACAATGTTGCGAATGTTGCGCGCGTCCACACCGGTCTGAAAGCTTTTGCGACGTAGTCAGGATCGTCGGGATGGTCTTCTCGTTGTCCTGGAACGTTCGCAGCCATTGTTCGCCGCGCTCGCCATCCTCCGCCGTTACGCGAACACAGTAATTCGGGTCATTTGATCGTCTTCATCTGGTTGATCAGATCGCGCACCAGCGCCGCGTGACCCTGTGTTGCGCAAAATACTATCGTCTTTTCGCGTTGATCTATCTGTTCCATAAACAGCTTGACGCGATAGCGCTCCCGCTCCTCAATTTCGATGAGTGCGATTGAATTGCGGCTCGCTTGTAGCGTTTACCTTCCTCGATTTCCCCTTCGATGACATTGTCGTCAGAGCGTATATAGATAGTCATCTATCGTGGTCGCGATTTGCTTCACCTTGAATGGCGTCAGAAAGCCATCGTTGATGCCGTCCTTCAACGAATAGCTGTAAACTGGATCACCGAAATATTTGTAAGTGTCGACGTTATCCCTACGCTTCGGCGTTGCAGTAAGACCGAGCTGAACAGCGGGCGAAAAATAATCGAGGATGCCGCGCCAGTTGCCTTCATCATTTGCTCCGCCGCGATGACACTCGTCGACCACTATAAAGTCGAAAAAATCCTTCGGGTAGTCACCGAAATAAGGAGCGGGCTGGCCGTTCGGGCCGGTGCCGCTCATAAAGGTCTGAAAGATCGTGAAGAACACGCTGGCGTTTTTCGGCACCCGGCCCTTCTTGCGGATTTCGTCGGGCTTGATGCGCGCCAACGCGTCATCAGGAAATGCCATGAAGGAATGGTACGCTTGATTAGCGAGAATATTTCGGTCGGCGAGAAACAGAATGCGTGGTCGGCGATCCGGCTTGCGCGAAAGATTCCAGCTACTCTGAAACAGAGCCCAGGCAATCTGAAAAGCAATTGCGGTTTTACCTGTGCCTGTAGCAAGCGTTAGCAAGATGCGTTTTTTGCCCTTGGCAACCGCCTCAAGGGCGTTCTGGACGGCATTAATTCTGTAATAGCGCGTTTCCCATTTCCCACCGTGTTCCTCGAACGGCACTGCAGCGAAACGATCACGCCATTCATTCGGTGTTTTGAACACCTCGGCCCAGAGTTCGTCAGGCGTCGGATAGCGCTCGACATAACCCTCCTTCCCGCTCTCCATGTCGATGCGGTAGATGCGCCGGCCATTGGTGGAGAAGGCAAACCGCGCCTGAAGTTTTTCTGCATAGGCTTTCGCCTGCGCAACGCCCTCGGTCGGGCCCTTGTCCTCCGCCTTGGCCTCGATCACCGCCAGCTTATGGTTGCGGAAAGTAAGAACGTAGTCGGCGATTTCCTTTTTGCCACGCCGCCCCGCACCTTCGATGCGGCCGGGACAGATTTCTTCGCGGCGTGTACGACTGTCGGTAACGACACCCCACCCCGCCGACCGTAACGCGGGGTCTATTAGTTCGGCGCGGGTCTCCGCCTCGTTCACTCGGCCGCCTCTTTCAACGACGTGCGTCGGCGGTGAAGTCAGTTCGCCAGAGAAGGCCTTTCGCAGAATCGACTGCTTGAGTTCAGCGAGCCTTCCGACCTTGCGCCGATAGTTCTTGAAAGACGAATGAGCATGTTCACTCACTTCATCTATTTTCTTTACTATGGCTTCTTGCTGACTTAGTTCCGGGACCGGGACGTCAAGTAAGCGTAAATCGGCCAAGTTGATTACCTGCTGGACCGAACCACCTTGGTATGCGCCTAAATATTTCTGACCGATCGGTGAACGCAAGAAATAGGAAATAAATTTAGTATCGCTATCTGGACGAAGTCGGATTAATCCAACCTGCCGTGCGATATTTGCACCCTTAAGCATAGGGGGCACGATGCCAACCTGGCCTGGCTGCCCCACCAAACAAATGAGAAGCTCGCCTCCTCTAAGTAGAGTTCTCTTGTATTGGTCAGACACAGTTCGAGTAATGGTTCTTAACTGATCAACAAGCACTTCTCCACTGGATAGATCACCACCTCGCACAAACGTAACATCCCCTTCGGGACCTGGCTTAACCACTCCGTACGTGATCGGCGTATCACTCTCTACTAGCTCGAAAAGCGCTTTCGTTTTCCAATCACGGGCGGCATCCCCTCCAAAAATAGAATTGAGATAACTCTCGAACAGCTCACGGGCGTTCCTAAGATTTTGCTCGACATTAGAGATCGCGGTCGCCAGTCCTACAAAAGCTTCGTCCAGAATGGCCACGACGCTTTGTTGTACGGAGACTGTAGGCAATGGGATTTTACAATCCTCAATGAAATCCTTTGAGACGCGCTTGTGCCCAACGGCACCGCTCATTGTCCTGGTGCCTTCTGTACGAAATGAGTCTCTGAAAGAGGAAATAATAAAGGTACTCGTTGCTTAGCTCCTCGTTCGGCCGAAAGACGATGTACTCGCTTGAGCCAAAGCCAATTCCGTTTGTTAGCCCCCTCGCAATGCCGAGCTTCCCATTCTCGAAGCATGGCGTGATCTTTGCCAACAGCACATCGCCATCCGCGAAGTAAGTGTAACTGCCGGCAACCTGCCCAAGCCTCCGCTCTGCCTTCGATACAGAAACTTTCTCGTCGATCCCCAGGTCTTCCATCGGTACAAATGAGACGACGTCTGTACCTTTTAAGTTCTTCTTGGCCTCACTTTTTGGCGGTCTAATTTCGCAAACTTCGACCAACGCCCTGCTCGGCCACACAACGCTCACAGCATGCCTCCAATTCGAGTGAGTATTTGTGAGCTCTCCGCGTCCAGCGCTGCCATATCAGCGATGATGTCCTTCGGATCGCGCAATTCGGTCTCATCCGGTCTTATTCGGATTCTTGACCGAGAGGTCATAGGTCGACCTGTCGATATCCTTCGCATCAACCGTCCACGAATTCCCGCTCGTCCGTGAAGTTGCCTTGCAACGCCACGAACTCCTTCAGGTCGTCGTCGTTGAGCGGATTAGTCTTACCCGAGATTTCGGCCTGCATCGAAGTTTGTAGAACCAGATTTTTCGAGTGGGCGCTCCCTTCTCGAAGAACAGCACCACGGTCTTGACGCCCGCGCCCTGGAAGGTCCCACCGGGCATATCCAGCACCGTGTGCAGGTTGCAGTTCTCCAGCAGTTCTTTGCGAAGCGCTACCGAAGCGTTGTCGGTGTTCGACAGAAAGGTGTTCTTGATGACAATTGCGGCGCGGCCACCGGCTTTCAGCGACTTGATGAAATGCTGGAGGAACAGGAACGCAGTCTCGCCGGTCTTGATCGGGAAGTTCTGCTGCACCTCCGGCCGCTCTTTGCCACCAAACGGTGGATTAGCCAGAACAATTTCAAAACGATCCTTTTCCTGAATGTCATTGATGTTCTCGGTCAAGCGTATTTGTCTGAACAATGTTCGGTGCATCGATGCCGTGTAGAATCATATTCATAATTCCGATGACGTAACCGAGCGGCTCTGTCTTCTCTTGCCGAAGAACGTGCGCGCCTGAAGGGTATTGATGTCCTTCGTCGAAAGTTTCTCTCGCTCTCGCGTGAGATACTCGAATGCCTCGCAAAGGAAACCACCCGAACCGCAAGCGCCGTCATAGATACGCTCGCCTATTTTTGGCTTCACAACCTGAACCATTGCGCGAATGAGCGGGCGTGGCGTGTAATACTCGCCGCCGTTGCGGCCGGCATTGCCCATGTTTTGAAGCTTCGACTCGTAAAGATGCGACAGTTCGTGTTTTTCCTGTTGCGAGCTAAAGCTTATCTCGTCGACAAGATCTAACGCATCTCGCAACGTGTAGCCGGTGCGGAATTTGTTTTCGATCTCGCCGAAGATTTCGCCGATCTTGTACTCGATCGTATTTGGACCTTCGGCCCGTTTTCGAAAGCCCTTCAGGTAGGGAAATAGATCGGAATTGACGAAGTCAATAAGGTGCGGGTCCTACACGCTCCTCGTGAATTTGATTCCACTGTTGGATTTCGGTGCTGCCCAGGCTGACCAACGGTGTGATTTGTCCAGGATTGATTGGTAGGTCTTTCCCTTGAGCTGTTCCTTAACCTCGTTTGAGCGTTCAAGATCGTCAAGATATTTGAGGAATAGAATCCAAGACGTTTGCTCAGTGTAATCGAGCTCCGTCGAGCAACCCTTTTCTTTCCAAAGGACGTCGTCGATATTTTTGAAGGTCTGTTCGAACATTTCTGGATCAACCCATTACCGTCTTAACCCGAATAAGAATGATCGCATCGCTTCGCTGGCAGTCAAAGCGCCGCTTTCCGAACGTCCTGAAAATGCTGAAAATCGAGAAAAATGGCGCGCTCGGAGAGATTCGAACTCCCGACCCCCAGATTCGTAGTCTGGTGCTCTATCCAGCTGAGCTACGAGCGCTTTTAAGGCCTGCGAACTACCCGCCCTGCCCGGTATTTGCAAGCGCCGGAGGCCGGCGAAGCGGCTGCTTCCGTAAGCGCCCGCTCCTCGATCCGGATCCGCCAGACGAGCAGCGCCGCATTCAGGGCCGAGAAAATGATCGCATGCCAGATCAGCCCGAAAGCGAGCGGAACCAGCGCGATTTCCAGCACCACGATCAGGTAGTTCGGGTGGCGGAAAAAGCGGTAGGGCCCGTGCCGGATGATGGTGGCGCCGGGGATCACGAAGACCCGGGTCGTCCAGCGGTCGCCGAGCGTCGCGATCACCCAGTAGCGCAGCAGCTGAAGCGCGAGGAAAACCGCGACCAGGAGAATGTTCGGCGGCGTATCCCAGGCGAGCCACCACAGGCTTGCGAGCCAGGCGACATGCAGGAGCACCATGACCGGATAGTGGTTCCTGCCCGCTTCGACGGCGCCGCGGATTTTGAGCCGCGCTTCGTTGCGCATGGAGAGCAGCAGCTCGAACAGGCGCTGCAAGGTCACGAAGCCGAGCAGCAAAATCGCGTCACGCATGACCGAGCTCCGTCGTGGCTGAAGGTGGTTCTATTTTATTCGTCATGGCTGGGCTTGTCCCCTCACCTTTCGCTTATGCGTCATGCCCGCGAAAGCGGGCATCCAGTAACCTCATGGGCTCGCAATTTCCAGATACAGGTCCAACCAATTCGGATTGTTTTCTTCGATCAATCGCACTTTCCAACTCCGGTTCCATTTCTTAAGCCGCTTTTCGCGCTGGATGGCAGATGGCGCATTATCGAAGCATTCAAAGTGCACGAGACGCCCAAGGTTGTACGCTTTTGTAAAACCGCTGATTGACTTGGAGCGATGTTCAAAACATCGACGCACCAAGTTATTCGTCACGCCAATATAAATTGTACCACCTGTCTTGCTTGCGAGCATGTAAACGTAGAATTGTCGCTGCGGCGCCATCGCAAAAGTTTGTGGTTACTGGATCGCCCGGTCAAGCCGGGCGATGACGATCGTGGTTTGGGTTTACGTCGGCTCCATCGTCACCATGGTGGCGGTAAAGCCCGGCCCGAGCGCGGAGAGCGCGAGCATGCCGCGCGGGCGTTCGGCGAGCACGCGCTCGAGCGCAAACAGAATGGTCGGCGCGGACATGTTGCCGTATTCGCGCAGCACCGCGCGCTCGTGATCGAGCGAACCGCGCTGAAGCCCGAGCGCGTTTTCGAGCGCATCGACCACGCGACCGCCGCCGGGATGGCAAACGAAACGCGCGACCTCGCTCATTTCAACGTTGCAGCGCGCAAGCAGCGTCTTCGTCATCTCCGGCATGCGGCGCTCGACGAACATCGGCACCGAGCGCGCAAGCACCACGCCGAAGCCGACCGGATCGAAGGTCCAGCCCATGATGTCGATGCGTGTCGGGCCAGGTATGTTCGGCGGAGCCGTTCACGCGCGCGAGCCCGCCGCTTTCACCGGAGCGCAACACGAGTGCTGCCGCGCCGTCGCCGAAGAGTGCGGCGGAGACCACGTCTTCTTTAATGTCGCGATCGGTGCGGAGCGCGAGCGTGCAAAGCTCGACCACGACAACGAGCGCGGTCGTGCCCGGTGTCGCGGACGCAAGCTTGCGACGCAATCGACAAGCCGGTGACGCCGCCCGCGCAACCCAGACCGAAAATCGGCACGCGGCGCGTTTCCGGCTTCAGGCCGAGGCGCTTTAACATATGCGCCTCCAGGCTCGGTGTTGCCATGCCGCTCGTGGAAACGGTCACGACGAGATCGATGTCTTCGGGTTTTACGCTGCGCCTTCTCGATCGCGTCGCGCGCGACCTGCTCGTAGAGCTTCAGCGCCTCTTCGAGATAGACTTCGGAACGTTCGCGAAAATCGTGCGGCGCGAGATACCACTCTAACGGGCGCACCGCGCGGCGGCGCTCGATGCCGGCATTGTTGAAGATTTCGATCATGCCGGGGAACTGGCGGAAAAAATCCGGCAACACTTTCGGCGCGAGTGCCGCAACGTCGCGCTGCTCGATCACGTTCGGCGGTGTCGCGGTGGCAAGCGACAGCAATGAAACTTCGCTCATGACACGAGCATAGCGTATTTTACTCATGCGTCATGTCCGGCCCCGTGCCTCGTCATCGCCCGGCTTGACCCCCAAGTCGGATATATCCGACTTGGGCATTTCAAATTCAGAACTCGGGCAAGCCCGAGTTCTGGTGCGATCCAGTAACCTCCAGCGCGAGGTAATTGGCACTGAAGGTTACTGGATGCCCCGCCTTCGCGGGGCACGACGATAATTAATGCCGCTGTTACGCGCGCAGCCGCTCGTGGCGGAAATCTTCGAGATCGACCGGCCGGTCCGGGATCGTGATGCGGAACGCGGCCCCAATGGTGCCGTCAACGAGCTTGATGTCGCCGCCATGCAGCCGGACGATCTCGGCTGCGATCGCAAGTCCGAGGCCGGTGCCGCCGGTCCGCATCGAGCCGTGGAACGGCTCGAACAGATGCTCGCGCGCGCGCGGCGGCAGGCCCGGGCCGGTATCGGCGACTTCGAGCACGACGACTGCGCCCTCGCGCCTTCCGACCACACGCACCTGATCGCGCGTGGGATCGTTCGGCACCCGCGATTGCAGCGCCTCGATGCTATTGCGCGTGATATTCAGAAGAACACGGAACATCTGCTCGGGATCCGCGTCAATCGTGAGCCCGCGCTCGATCGACGGCACCCAGCCGACCCCGCTCGTCTCATTCAAATTCAATGTGTCGCGCACTTCGTCGACCAGATGATGCACGTCAACGCTTTTTGCGATCGGGCAGCGGCTCCTGCGCGCGGCCATAGGCGAGCGTCTGCTGGCAATAGGAAATCGCGCGGTCGAGCGCGCGCATCAATTTCGGCGCCAGCTGCCGCACCATGGGCTCGCGCAAATCGCCAATGCGATCGGACAACAGTTGCGCGGACGAAAGCAGGTTGCGCAGGTCGTGATTGATCTTGGAAACCGCGAGACCAAGCGAAGCAAGCCTGCTCTTCTGATAGAGCGTCTGCGATAATTCATATTGCATGCGCGCGAGCTCGCGCTCGGCAAGTCCGATTTCGTCGGAGCGGCGCGAGGGCACCATGATGCGGCTGGCATCTTCGGGGTTCTGCGCGAAGCGCATCATCTGGTGCGTCATGCGCCGCAGCGGCCGCACGAAGAGCCACACGAGCGCTGCATACACAAGCGTCGCCGTGAACGCCGAGATCAGGAGCGACACCCAGAGAATGTTCTGCGAGGCAGATAGCATCGCGTTATAGAGCGGCCGCTCCGGCAGAATGATCTCGATGAAATCGCCGCCCATCGGCGCGTCGCCGACGACGCGGATGGTGCGGTCGCCGCCGGCTGCAAGCGTCACGAACGCATCCACCATTGCCGACATGCTTGAATAATTGCGCAGATCGATGTTGTCGTGAACGACGGGCGGCATTTGGGAAGTAGAGAGCAGACGCCGCGTATTGCCGATCCGGATCGCGACCGCAGTCGCCCCCGCGCCGTCCAGCAGCCGGCGCGCAAGCGCCTCGGGCACCATATTGTCGGGCGTCGCATCGAGCGCGAGCACCGCAAGGCGCGCGGTCGCGATGCGATCCATGAGCCACGTCGTGCGCACGTTCGCGATCGAAGGCACATAGATCAGGACTTCGGCAAGCATCACGAACAGGATCGTAAGCATGAGCAACTTGCCGGAAAGCCCGACCCGAAACGGCGGGCTGCCGGGCATCGGCGAAGACTTTTCGGTTTGCTCGTTACTCATGGCTTCAAGAATGCGCTTCGCGGGAGAAAGGGTCAATTTACGGAAGCTTACGGCTGCGCGCCTTCTTCGCGCGGCGGACGGCGCAGCCGGGCGATCTTTTTACGGAAAATAATCGGCAACATCACAAGGGCTGCGAATAATGCGATGCCGACGATTAATTCGCGGGACATAAAATTCATAAAATCGAATTCGATCCGGCATTCGCCAGGGCTTATGCGCTCGCAGGCACGGAAGGCCGCGAGCTGTTGCTCCATGCCGCGGTCGAGCCCGCTGCCGATGAAGCCGAAGCAGAAGGCAATCGGCGCGATTCC
The DNA here is from genome assembly GCA_963730025.1 of uncultured Alphaproteobacteria bacterium. Lineage (GTDB taxonomy): Bacteria > Pseudomonadota > Alphaproteobacteria > Rhizobiales > Xanthobacteraceae. The sequence goes on along the minus strand of CAVSPV010000002.1, from coordinate 2,323,068 downwards.
GAGCATCGTTGCCGGGATGAAGGTCTTCAGCGGCACACGGAAAATTCCGGCTGCCACATTGATCGCAATATAAGGAACGAGCGGGATCAGCCGCAGCAGCAGGATGTAGCCGAAAGCGCCGTTCCGAAACCCTCGCGCAAAACGCTGGAAGCGCGGGAGCGCTGCTGCCTGCAAGCTCGCGCCGACCGATGCGCTGCCGATCAGCACCGTGATGGTGCCGCCCAGCGTCGCGCCCAGGATTCCGCCGACGGCGCCGCCGAACCAGCCGAAGAGATAAGCCCCCGAACATCGTGAAGACGATCGCGCCGGGAAGCGCGAATACGATCGCAGCGCTATAGACCGCGACATAGATCGCGTAGGCCGCAATCGGGCTGTTATCGACCATCCGGTCGAGCGTCTCGCTGTGCGCGATCGCCGCTTCCAGCGAGATGAAGCGATTGAGGCCGAACCCGAAAATAGCTGTCGCCGCGGCCAGCAGAAACGCGAGCGGCAGGTAGCGAAGCCACGCCGGCCGGCGCGGTTTTTCAGCTCCCGATTTGGCCTGTTCCATTCGGTCCCTCTGGGGTGCGGCCTTATACAATGTGCGGCTCTTAAAGATGACAGCCGGAAAGCCCCGGAATGCGCCGTTCCGGGGCGCGAAAAGCCCGAAATCAGGCCCTTTCCATTGACGAGGGTGGCCGTGCGCCCCTATACACCCGGCGCGCAACGCTTGGGCTGACTTGAGCCGCCGCCGGGCCTTTTTGGGCCCTGGCCGGGTCGCCATCCAAAGGCGCCAAGCTAGCTTTATCAATGTAGCCAGAACCGGCTGCGATTAGCGGAGACGAATGCCGTGAAACGGACGTATCAACCGAGCAAAATTGTCCGCAAGCGCCGGCATGGTTTCCGCGCGCGCAAAGCGACTGTCGGCGGACGCAAAGTTTTGGCGACACGCCGTGCACGCGGTCGCAAGCGCCTGTCGGCGTGAACCGGAAATCCGGTTCGGGCGCTGTTCCCATGAACCGGCTCATCAAGCGCGCGGATTTTCTCGCGGCCGCCAAGGGCTCCCGCGCCAATGCCGCGGTGTTTTCCTTGCAAGCGCGCGACCGAAACGATGAGGCGGAGCTTCGCCTCGGCATCACCGTCACCAACAAGGTCGGCAACTCCGTTGTGCGCAACCGCATCCGGCGGCGGCTGCGCGAAGTTGCACGTGCGGTTCTGCCGCAAGCGGGTGCGCAAGGACATGATTATGTACTGGTCGCCCGCCGGGCTGCGTTAACCGCCAATTATCGCGATTTGCTCAACGGTCTCCAAAGCACGCTGAAACAGGTTCATAAGGGCCGGCGCTAATCGCGCCGCCACGGAGAATAAAATGGCCGACCAGAAAAATACCCTGCTTGCGATCGTGCTTTCAGTGATCGTGCTGGTTGGCTGGCAATATTTCTTCGCCTCGCCGCAGCTCGAAAAGCAAAAACAGATTCAGCAACAGCAACAACAGCAGCAGACCAAACAGGCGCCGCAGGGACCGCAGGCTCCTGCCGGTCCGCAGTCCCCGGCCGGTCCGCAGACGCCTCCGGCACAGCAGACGCAGACACCGACTGTTCCCGGCGTAATCCCGGTACCGACCACGGGCGTATCGCGCGTGCAGGTGCTCGCGAACGCCGGCCCTCGCGTGCAGATCGAAACGCCGCGGCTTCGCGGCTCGATCGCGCTCAAGGGTGCGCGCATCGACGACCTGTCGCTCAACGATTATCGCGAAACGGTCGATCCGAAGAGCGAGAACATCGTGCTGCTAGCTCCGTCCGGCAGCCCGCTGCCGTTCTATGCGGAGTTCGGCTGGGTCATCGTCGATTCAAAAATCAAAGTACCGAATTCGGAAACCGTTTGGACGCGTGACGGCGGCACCGGCGCGCTGACGCCCGAGCAGCCGCTGAAATTGACGTGGGACAATGGCGAAGGCGTCACCTTCCGCCGCACCATCTCGATCGACCGCAATTATATGTTCAGGGTGCAGGACGAGGTCGAAAACAAGACGCAGGAAACGCTGCGGCTTCATCCCTACGGACTGGTCTCGCGTCACGGCACGCCGCAGGTGCTCGGCTATTACATCCTGCACGAAGGCCTGATCGGGGTGACGGGCGACAACAAGCTGCACGAGGTCAAATATTCGGACCTCACCGACAAGCCGGCGCAGAACTTCAAGACGACCGGCGGCTGGCTCGGCATCACCGACAAATATTGGGCGGCTGCACTCGTCCCGCCGCAGAGCGCGGAACTCAATGCGCGCTTTTCAGCGGGCGCGATCGGCGCAGTGAAAACCTATCAGTCCGACTATCTCATGAACGCGATTGTGGTTGCGCCGAACGCGAAAGCGAATGTGGACGCGCAGCTCTTTGCCGGCGCGAAAGAAGTCGCGGTCATCGATGCCTATGAGAAAAATAATGGCATCAAAAACTTCGAGCTGATGATCGACTGGGGCTGGTTCTACTTCATCACCAAGCCGCTCTTCCAGTTGCTCGACTATTTCTACCGGTTGCTCGGCAATTTCGGCTTCTCGATCCTGATCGTCACCGTGCTGATCAAGATCGTCTTCTTCTGGTTCGCCAACAAATCCTACGCCTCGATGGCGAAGATGAAGATGGTGCAGCCGATGATGGAGGAGATCAAAAAGCGCTATCCCGACGACAAGGCCGCGCAACAGCAAGCGCTGATGGAGCTCTATAAAAAAGAGAAGATCAACCCGCTCGCGGGCTGCTGGCCGATCCTGATCCAGATTCCGGTATTCTTCGCGCTATATAAAGTGCTGTTCGTGACGATCGAAATGCGTCACGCGCCGTTCGTCGGTTGGATCAAGGATCTGTCGGCTCCGGACCCGACCAACCTGTTCAACCTGTTCGGCTTGCTGCCGTTCGACCCGACGTTGATCCCGGTGTTCGGCCAGTTCCTGCATGTCGGCGTGTGGCCGCTCCTGATGGGAGTCACGATGTGGGTTCAGATGAAGATGAACCCATCGCCGCCGGATCCGACGCAGAAGATGATCTTCGACTGGATGCCGATCATTTTCACTTTCCTGCTCGCCTCGTTCTCGGCCGGTCTCGTGATCTACTGGGCCTGGAACAACTTCCTCTCCGTCATGCAGCAGGGCGTGATCATGAAGCGCAACGGCGCCAAGATCGAGTTGTGGGACAATCTGCGAGGGTTGTTCCCGACGAAGAAGAAGGCGGACAGTTAGCAGCCTGCCGAACAAGCCAAAGAGATGCCCGGCCCTCCTTCAGCCGGGCATTTTCGTTCCAGCCCCTGCGTCGCGTTTTGCGTCACGCCCACAATGTTCTAGAAGCCCCGCACCATGATCGTATTCGATGACATTTCGCTCCGGGTCGCGGGCAAGCTCCTGCTCGAACACACTTCCGTGTCGATTCCGGAAGGCGCGCATGTCGGCGTGGTCGGCCGCAATGGCTGCGGCAAGACCACGCTGTTTCGCGCGATCGAAAACGAGATCGATATCGAATCCGGCTCGATTCATAAACCGTCACGCGCGCGCGTCGGCAAAGTCGCGCAGGAAGCACCGTCGGGCCCCGACAGCCTGCTTGAGCGCGTGTTGGCGGCCGATACCGAGCGCGCGGCACTGCTCATTGAACGCGAGACCGTGAAAGACCCGATGCGGATCGCGGAGATCGAGATCCGGCTCGTCGATATCGATGCCTATTCGGCGCCGTCGCGGGCCGCAAAAATTCTCGCCGGTCTCGGCTTCGACGAAGTGGCCCAGGCGCGGGCCTGTTCGGAATTCTCCGGCGGCTGGCGTATGCGGGTCGCACTCGCCGCCCTTCTCTTCGTCGAACCCGATCTGCTCTTGCTCGACGAGCCCACCAACTATCTCGATCTCGAAGGCACGCTCTGGCTGCAGGATTACCTCGCGCGATATCCGCACACGATTATTTTGATCAGCCATGACCGCGATCTCCTGGACACTTCGGTCACGCATATCCTTCATTTCGATCAGAAGAAGCTGAAGCTTTATCGCGGCGGCTTTTCGTCGTTCGATCGCCAGCGGCGCGAGAAACTCGTGCTCGACGAGAAGGCAAAGAAGAAGCAGGACGCGGCACGCGCGCATATGCAGGCGTTTGTCGATCGCTTCAAAGCGAAAGCCTCGAAGGCGCGCCAGGCGCAGTCGCGCGTCAAAGCGCTCGCTAAAATGGAGCCGCTTGCAGCCCATATCGAAGACTCCCGCGCCGCGATTTCCATCCGTCATCCCGAGAAAACGTTGTCGCCGCCGATCATCGTCTATGACGGCGTCTCGGTCGGCTATGAGCCGGGCAAGCCGATCCTTCGCAATCTCGACCTTCGTATCGACGAGGACGACCGTATTGCGCTGCTCGGTCCGAACGGCAACGGCAAATCGACCTTCGCCAAATTGCTTGCGGAACGGCTGCAGCCCGATGGCGGCAAGGTGGTGCGCGCGTCCAAGATGGAAGTCGCCTATCTCGCACAGCATCAACTCGACGAACTCAATCCGGCTCAATCGCCTGCCGACCATGTGCGCGACCTGATGCCGAGCGGCACGCATGAATCGAAAATCCGTGCGCGTGCAGCCGAAATGGGATTTTCGGCAGCCGCCGCCGACACGAAAGTTTCGTCGCTTTCGGGCGGCGAAAAAGCACGGCTCTTGCTCGGTCTTGCCGCCTTCAACGGCCCGCATCTTCTTATTCTCGACGAACCCACCAACCATCTCGATATCGAAGCGCGCGCAGCACTCATTGAAGCGGTCAACGATTACCCGGGCGCGGTCATTCTGGTCAGCCATGACCGCCATTTGCTCGAGGCTTGCGCCGATCGCTTATGGCTGGTCGCGGACGGCACGGTGAAGACTTACGAAGGCGATCTCGATCAATACCGGCGCGATGTTCTGCGCGGCGGCGAGCGATCGGGCGGCGGCAAGGAAAAGAAGAACGGCGCGGACGGAAAGAAGCCACCGCTCGGAACGATCACGAAGAAAATCCAATCGCTTGAGACTCAAGTGCAGAAACTCGAGGAAGAACTCTCACGGTTGGACGGGCAATTGTCGGATGCCGATCTCCATCAGCGTAACCCGCGCGAGGCTTCTTCGCTTGCCGAAGCGCGGACACGGGCATCCGACGCGCTTGTAAAAGCCGAAGCCGAATGGTTGGAGCTGAGCGCGCAACGCGAGGCGATGGGCGCCTAGAGCCATGGATTTCACCAAGCAGGAAATCGAAACCGGCCGCAAACTTTTTGCGGGCGAATTCGAATTTTTTGCGGGCGCCGACAAGCCCGATGCATTGATGCCGCCCAAGGGCATCGAAGTCGCGTTTGCCGGTCGCTCGAACGTCGGTAAGTCGAGCCTGATCAACGCACTCACCAACCGCAAAGCGCTCGCGCGCGTTTCGATCACGCCCGGCCGCACGCAGCAGATCAATTTTTTTCAGTCGTCCGGCCCGCTCGTGCTGGTCGACCTGCCCGGTTACGGATACGCGAAAGCCGCGAAAGAACGCGTGAAAGCCTGGACCGGCTTTGTGCGGGTCTATCTGCAGAAGCGCGTTAATCTCGGCCGCGTCGTCGTCCTGATCGATGCACGTCACGGGATCAAGCCGGTGGATGCGGAAATGTTGGACGAGTTCGACAAGGCGGCCGTGGGCTATATGATCGTGCTCACCAAATGCGATGCGCTGAAAGCGGCCGAAGTGCCGGCGCGGATCGAACAAACCAAACAGGCGATCATCAAGCGGCCGGCAGCTTTTCCAGAGGTCTTCGCCACCTCGTCGCATGACGGCAGCGGAATGGCGGAAGTCCGCGCCGCGATCGTACGGCTGATGGCGGAACGCGGCTTCTAGTGTGGTGGTTCGCAAGTCCGCCCATTTTCTCGGCGAACTCATAGGCGGACTTGCGAACCGAAACCACACTAGAAATCATATTTTCTAGTGTCCTTTTGAATCCGAAGTTCGCCCGGAAGCGTGGTGAAACGGGAGGCGAACTTCGGATTCAGGACACTAGAGCCCTTTCTTAATCGCCGCCAAATCAGCTAGAACAGCCTTCGCATTCGAGGCTGTCCCAATGAGCAAGAACGAAATTCCCGACGATCCGCACCTGCAGGCGAGCGTGCTTGCCCAGGCGCTGCCGCATATGCAGCGCTATGACGACGAGATCGTCGTGGTGAAATACGGCGGCCATGCCATGGGCAACGAACAGGTGGCGCGCGATTTTGCACGCGACATCGTGTTGCTCGAGCAGACCGCGATCAATCCGGTCGTCGTACATGGCGGCGGACCGCAGATCGGCATCATGCTCGACAAGCTCGGCATCAAATCCGAATTCAAGGACGGGCTCCGCGTCACCGACCAGAAGACCGTCGAAGTCGTCGAGATGGTGCTCGCGGGCTCGATCAACAAGCAGATTGTCGGCTTCATCAACGAAGCAGGCGGCCGCGCCATCGGCCTGTGCGGCAAAGACGGCAATATGGTCAAGGCGAAGAAGGTCACGCGCACGACGCGCGACAAAGGCTCGAATATCGAGCAGGCGATCGACCTCGGCTATGTCGGTGAGCCCGACAAGGTCGATATCACGGTACTTGAAGCGATTCTCGGCCGCGAACTCATTCCGGTGCTTGCTCCGGTCGCGGCCGGCGTTAACGGTGGCACGTTCAATGTGAACGCCGATACGTTCGCGGGCGCGATCGCGGGCGCCTTGAAAGCGAAGCGTCTGTTACTGCTCACCGACGTTCCCGGCGTGCTCGATAAAAACAAGAAACTCATTCCCGAGCTCACGCTGAAAGAGGCGCGGAAGCTGATTGCCGACGGCACGATTTCCGGCGGCATGATTCCGAAGGTCGAGACCTGCATCGACGCGCTCGAGCGCGGCGTTGAAGGCGTCGTCATTCTCGACGGCAAGGTGCCGCACGCGGTGCTGCTCGAATTGCTCACCGACCACGGCGCCGGCACGCTGATCAAGCGCTGATGCGGTTTTCGATCGCAGCAGCGGTCCTTGTCGCTGCGATCGTTCCAGCGCGGGCCGATCTCGAAATCTGCAACCGCACGAGCTTCGTGATCGAAGCGGCACTCGGCATCGACAGCAAAGGCGTCACCGCGACGCGCGGCTGGTTTCGTATCGATCCGGGCGCGTGCCGCTCCGTTTTGCGCGGAGAAATATCCGCCGACCGGCTCTTCGTACACGCCCGTGCGTTGCCGCTTTACGGCACGTTGCGGCCATTGAACGCCGAACAGATTCAGCTTTGTGCGGGTGAAGGCGACTTTCTCGTCGCGGGTGCCGCGAAATGTACGAAGCCCTCCGAGCGCATGTTTGCCTTCGCCGAAGTGAAGCCGCGAAAATCGGAAAACGGTTTTTCCGTTTCGGTTGCAGAAAGTGCGGACTACGATCCCGAGCAGGCGCGCTTTGCAGCGATCCAGCGCTTGCTCACGCTGGTGGGCTTCGACGCCGAACCGATTGACGGCGTTTCGGGTGCAAAAAGCGAAATGGCGCTCTCTGCCTTCCTGAAAAGCCGCGGTCTTGCAGCCGACACCGCGCAGCGTCCAGACTTTCTAGATCGGTTGATCGCCGCCGCCCGCGACGGTCAGGCGCCGGGCCTTGCCTGGTGCAACGACACCAAACACGTCGTCTTGGCGTCGCTTGCCATCGAAGACGGCAACGAGATCGCAACGCGCGGCTGGTGGCGGATCGAAGCCGGCGCATGCCTGCGTCCGGAATTACCGCGCAGGATCACGGGCCGCGTTTTCACCTTCGCCGAAGCGGTCGATGCGTCCGGTGCGATCATCGAACGCAAGGGCCGGCCACTGTCCTGGGGCGGCGCGACCCAACTCTGCGTCAAGAATGTCCGCTTCGAAATCCGCGAACACGCAAACTGCCCCGCGCGCGGCCTTGAGGTCAAAGGCTTCGCACCGATTGACCTGGCCGCGCAGGGTGGTGCCACGCTCCGTTTTCGCGAGCCATAAAAACCGTCAACATTGACAAGGTTGCCCTGTCCCTCGACAAACCAGCCCGCAATTTCTGGGAGAGCGCCGTGAAGCCAGCCGAACTCGAAAAGATCATCGACGAAGCCTTTGCCGACGCCGGAAAAATCAACGCGAAAACCAAAGGCAAGGTGCGCAAGGCCGTCGACGAGGCGCTCGATCTTCTCGATGGCGGCAAGGCGCGTGTCGCGGAACGGCAGCCGAGCGGCGAATGGCGCGTCAATCAGTGGCTGAAAAAAGCGGTGCTGCTTTCCTTCCGCCTCAACGACATGGAAACGATCAAGGGTGCTCCTGGCCGCGCGGTGTGGTGGGACAAGGTGCCGTCCAAATTCGAGGGCTGGAAGCCGAATGATTTCCGCAAAGCCGGCTTCCGCGCCGTGCCCGGCTCGATCGTGCGCCGCTCCGCCTTCATCGCGCCCGGCGCGGTGTTGATGCCGAGCTTCGTCAATCTCGGCGCCTATGTCGGCGAGAACACCATGATCGACACCTGGGCGACCGTCGGCTCCTGCGCGCAGATCGGTAAAAAAGTTCATATCTCCGGCGGCGCCGGCATCGGCGGCGTGCTTGAGCCGTTGCAGGCAGGCCCGGTCGTGATCGAAGATAATTGCTTCGTTGGCGCGCGCGCGGAAGTCGCCGAAGGCGTGATCGTGCGCGAAGGCTCGGTGCTTTCGATGGGCGTCTTCATCGGCGCTTCAACCAAAATCGTCGATCGCGAAACCGGAAAAATTTATATGGGCGAAGTACCCGCCTACTCCGTCGTGGTGCCGGGCACGATTCCGGGCAAGCCGATCGGCGGCAGCAACGAAGCCGGGCCCGGACTTTACTGCGCGGTGATCGTGAAGCGCGTGGACGAGAAGACCCGTTCCAAGACTTCGATCAACGAATTACTCCGCGACTAGTACGCTGCGGCGGCAGAAGGGAAGCCGATGTCGAACGATGAATCGGATCGCGCCGAACAGAAGCCCGACGAGATCGGGAAATTTCTGACCTTCCGCAGCCACATCAGCCGCGGCTGGTATTTTCTGGGGCTGCTCGGCGAGATCGTTTTTCTTTTTATCGCGCTTGTGGCGTTTGCAGGCCTCAACAATCCGACCGGCGGCGGCAGTCTGGAGCTTGCGGTCGTTTTCGCAATCATCGCGCTATGGCTTCATGCAACGCTTGTAATCGGACGCCTGCGCGACGCCGGCGCGCCGATCCTGCTCGGCATCATCCTGGCCCTGGCCCCGTTCGTCTGGATCGCTTTCACGCTCGAATATGTCGAGTCGCTCGGCTGGATCATGGCGATCGTTTTCATTGGCCTTTATCTGCTCCCTGCCCTGTTCAAGCCAAAGGCCGAAACTGTTACGCAGCCGTGAATTGCGGCTAACTAAAAATACTGATTGGATTGCGTAAGGGCTCGACGAGCCGGGGGCAAAGAATGAATCCGATTTACATGTTCACAAGCGTCGAGGGACGTATCCCGCGAAAGACCTATTGGATCGGGATCGTCATCATCTCGGTCGTCGGCGTGCCGGCGCTCTTTGTCGGCGCCTTGCTCGGTGGCAATACCGGGGCCGCAATTGCGAACCTGTTTTTCCTTTGGTGCGGCTTCGCGCTTTCAGTGAAGCGTGTGCAGGACCGCAACCGCAACTATCTTTTTGTTGCCGCTTACTTCGGATTGCTCGCGCTCTTGACCAGCGTTCAGGCGGGCACGAAAGGCGGGATTTCGGACAAGATGATGGACCCGTCGGTAGCGCCGCGTGTGCTGCTCGTTCTCGTGTCGGTTCTGTTTCTCGGCTATGTCGTTTTTCTGTTTATCGAACTGGGTTGCCGGCGCGGCACAGTCGGACCGAACAAATATGGTCCGGATCCGCTACAGCAAGCTGCGGCACCAGCAGGAATCTGATCGGAAGCAAGCCTGATCACGACGCTTAACAACTTTGAAAATGGCTAGCCGCTACCGCGCTATCTAGTGCTATAAGCGGCAGTCATTTTTAGGCCCAGTCATGCGTTTTCGTTCGCTCGAATCCAACAAGATCATCCACACCATCACCGAACTGCACGATCGGATCTGTCAGCGTTTTCCGAAGTCGGATCTTGCTGCGGTGTGCGAGGAGTTGATGGTCGTCGCGAAAGAAACCGAGGCGAAGTCGCAAGCCGTGAACGCGCCGAATTATCCGCTGCGCGCGATCATCCTGGTGCTGATCGCGATCGTTGGAACGCTGGTCTATTACGTCGTGCGCGCGATCCAGCTCCGCCCTTCCGAGGCGGATTTGTTTGGCCTGTTCCAGGGTCTCGAAGCCGGCACCAATCTCATCATCTTCAGCAGCGTCGCGATCTTCTTTCTGTTTTCATTAGAGACGCGCATGGCGCGCACCCGCGCGCTGAGCGATCTGAACGAATTGCGCTCGATCATCCACGTGATCGACATGCATCAATTCAGCAAAGACCCGAGCGAGCTGCTTTCGGCCGACAGCACCGAGGGCATGTCCCGGACCGATCTCACGCGCTATCTCGGCTATTGCAGCATCATGCTTTCGCTCGGCGCGAAGTTAGCCGCCCTCTATGCGCAGAAAATGCCAGATGCAGTCGTGATTGATGCAGCGAGCGATCTGCAGAACGTCGCCGGTGGCTTGAGCCTCAAGATCTGGCAGAAGATTTCAATTCTGGAATCTTACGAAGAAACCCGCGAAAAGGGCAGACTGTCTTATGTCTGATAACCGCGCGGTCGAAATCGCGCAGGCGCTGATCCGTTGTCCTTCCGTGACGCCGTTAGACGCGGGCGCGCTGGAAACGCTCGGAAATTTTTTAAGCGCCGCGGGATATAAGGTCGATCACGTGCCGTTCTCCGACCACGGCACGCCCGATATCGACAACCTGTTTGCGAAAATCGGTTCGGGTGAACCGCATTTCGTATTCGCCGGCCACACCGACGTAGTGCCGCCCGGCGATCCCGCCAACTGGAAACACGCGCCCTTTTCCGGCGAGATTGCGAACGGCGAATTATTGGGCCGTGGTGCCTGCGACATGAAAGGCGCGATCGCCGCCTTTACTGCTGCCGCAATCAAGTTCGGCAAGCCAAAGCGCGGCGCGATTTCGTTTTTGATTACCGGAGACGAGGAAGGCCCGGCCGTGAACGGCACCCGCAAGCTCTTGCGTTGGACGCATGAGCGCGGTGAAAAATTCGATCATTGCCTGCTCGGCGAGCCCACGAATGTGGCGGCGCTCGGCGATATGGCGAAGATCGGCCGCCGCGGCTCGCTTTCCGGCACGCTTATTTTCCGCGGCGTACAGGGACATGTCGCCTATCCACATCTTGCGGAAAACCCGGTGCCCCCGCTGTTGCAGGCGCTCACCGCCTTGACCGAGGAGCCGCTTGACCAGGGCTCGGAACATTTCGATGCGTCGAACCTCGAAGTCACATCGCTCGAAACAGGAAATCGCGCGTTCAACGTGATCCCGGCGGAGACGCGCGCGCAGTTCAATATCCGTTTTAACGACAAGCACACGGCTGAATCGCTCCGCGACCTTATTTTGAATCGGATCATTGCGGCTGTCGGCGATACGCCATTTCAGATCGATTGGGAGCCTTCGAGCGATTGTTTTCTGACCGAGCGTGGACCCTTCGTCGATCTCGTTGCCGAGATGATCGCGGCGGAAACCGGCAGCACGCCGAAGCTTTCGACCACCGGCGGCACGTCGGACGCGCGCTTCATCAAGGATTATTGCCCGGTCGTCGAATTCGGTCTGGTCGGCCAGACCATGCACAAGATCGACGAACGCGTGCCGGTTACCGACATCGAAAAACTTTCGCAGATTTATCTGCGGATTCTGGAGCGCTATTTCGCTTAGTTTTTCGTCATCGCCCGGCTTGACCGGGCGATCCAGTAACCACAAACTTTTGCGATGGCCCCGCAGCGGCAGTTCTACGTCTATATGCTCGCAAGCAAAGTTGGCGGAACGATTTATATTGGTGTGACCAACAATCTCGTTCGCCGCTGTATGCATCGTCAGCCATCCAGCGCGAGAAACGTCTTAAGAAGTGGAATCGAGGCTGGAAAGTACGGTTGATTGAAGAGAGCAATCCGAATTGGTTGGATCTATATCCAGAAATCGCTAGCCCATGAGTTTACTGGATGCCCGCCTTCGCGGGCATGACGCTTTCCTGTTTCAGTAATCCACTTTCACTAAATAAAGCCCGTCCGGCGGCGCGACCGGCCCGCACGCCGAGCGATCGCGCGCTTCGAGCGCGCCTTTCATATCCGCGATACTCCACCTGCCGTCGCCGACCTGCGCGAGCGAGCCGACGATCGAGCGCACCTGATGATGCAGGAACGAGCGCGCGCTGGCTTCGACGCGGACTTCCTCGCCTTCGCGGCTGACGTTCAATAGATCGAGCGTTTTAACCGGCGATTTCGCCTGGCATTCGGCCGCGCGAAACGTCGTGAAATCATGATTGCCGACCAGCGCCTGCGCTGCCTCATGCATCGCACTCTCATCGAGCGGACGCGCGACGCGCCAGGCGTGATCGCGGTCGAGCGCGAGATCGGCGCGGCGGTTGGCGATGCGATAAACGTAGTGGCGTTTGACCGCCGAAAAGCGCGCATCGAAATCGTCCGCCGCGCGCTCCGCCGATAACACCGCCACCGGATGCGGCCGCAGATGCGCGTTCAGGCCGTCGCGGATGGTGTCGATTTCCCAGTCTTTGGAAAGATCGAGATGCGCGACCTGGCCGCAGCGCATGCACGCCGGCATCGGTGCGGCCAGCGCCGAAGATTTTCGCGCGTTCGCCGGAAAGTTTTTCGACCGCCTGTTTCGAGCACGCCGGCGACGGTGAGTGCCGCATCCTGCACCTGCCAGCCGAAAAACGGCGTGCCGTCATATTCAATGGTGAGCTTGTAGCGGGGCATCAGGAGAAATTCGCGCCGGCAACGAGCTTCGCGCCACGCAGAAATTCTTCCGCGCTCATCGCTTTGGCGCCGGCGCGCTGCACTTCGAGCGAGTTTCACCGCGCCCTCGCCGGCAGCAACGGTCAAGGCATCGTCGAGCATGGTACCCGGCGTGCCTTTGCCGCCTGCAAGCAACGAGCGCAGCACTTTCACCCGCACCGGCTTGCTATCGATGTTCGCTTCGAACCAGGCGCCAGGAAACGGCGACAGCCCGCGAATGTGATTGTGCACGTCGCGCGCAGGCTTCGACCAATCGATTTTGGTTTCGTTCTTGTCGATCTTGTTCGCGTAAGTGACGCCTTCGGCTGCCTGCGGCGTGAAGGAAAGCGAGCCGCGCTCGAGCGCGCTCAATGCACGCGCCATCAGATCCGCGCCGATCAGGCTCAAGTGATCGTGCAATTCGCCGGTCGTGGCATCCTCGGAAATCGTCACGCGCTCCGCGAGCCCGACCGGGCCGGTGTCGAGCCCTTCTTCCATCTTCATCACCATGACGCCGGTTTCTTTGTCTCCGGCCATGATCGCGCGATGGATCGGCGCAGCGCCGCGCCAACGCGGCAGGAGCGAGCCGTGAAGGTTGAGGCAGCCCAAAGCGGGCGTGTCGAGAATACTTTTCGGCAAAATCAATCCATAAGCGACGACGACCACGACGTCGGCTGCGTGTTCGCGAAATGCTTTTGCCGCATCGTCACCGCGCAGCGTCTTCGGGTGATGTACGGCAATGCCGAATTTTTCTGCCGCCTCGTGCACCGGCGAACGGCGCGCCGCCATGCCGCGACCGGCGGCCGCGGGCTCGCGCGTATAGGCAGCGACAACCTCATGCCCGCGCGCAATTAATTCGGTAAGCGTCGGCACTGCGAAGTCAGGTGTGCCGAGGAAAACAATGCGCAAAGGCCTGATCCTAGCCGGCAGCAGCTGAGCGTTTGGTCGCTTTCGCCGCTTTCGTGAATTTCTTGGTCACGCGATCGCGCTTCAATTTCGAAATATGATCGATGAACAAGACGCCGTTCAGATGATCGATCTCGTGCTGCAAAGCGCGCGCGAGCAAGCCGTCGGCTTCGATCTCTTTGCGTCTTGCCCTTCTCGTCCATGTAGCGAACCGTGACCGCGGAAGGACGCTCGACCTCTTCGTAAAATTCAGCGATCGAGAGACAGCCCTCTTCCTTCACGTCCACGTCTTCGGACGAAGAAATAATTTCCGGATTGATGAAGACCATCGGGTCTTTTTCTTCTTCGCCGCGGGTCGCGTCGATCGTGACCACGCGCTTCGCGACGCCGATCTGCACCGCAGCAAGCCCGACGCCCGGCGCGTCGTACATGGTCTCGAACATGTCTTTGATCAGCTTCTTGATCTCGTCGTCGATCTTCGCGACCGGCTTGGAGACGCGGCGCAGAACCGGATCGGGAAGCTGTAAAATGGAGCGGATCATGCGGGCGAGATAAGTGATCGGGTGATTGTGGTCAACGCGACGGCGCGGACTTGCAGCAAAAGCCCGCCAATGACATGTTCGCCCTTCGTTCCCTAACAGATTCGGCGGCCAATGAGCGAAATTTTGTTCTCGATCAACGGTTTCCCCGTGACCTCGGGCCTCGCCGCGGCTCTCTGCGGCGGGCTCGCGGTTCTGCTGCTGCTCGGCGTTTTGATTGCGCTCATGCGCCAGAGCCGCACCCGGTCGCTCGAGGCACAGGAGCAGTCGCTGCGCGCCGAAGATTTGCAGCAGCAACTCTTCGAATTGCTCAAAGCCCAATCCACCACCGCCGGACAAGTTCAGTTTCTGGCGCAAGGCGTCGGCAGCAAGCAGGAAGAACTCACGCGGACCGTGAACGAGCGGCTAGATGCCGTCACGCAGCGGATCGGCGAGAACATGACCAACGCGACGAAGACGACCGCGGAAAGCCTCTCGAAATTGCACGAGCGGCTTGCAGTCGTCGATGCCGCGCAAAACCGGATGGCCGAGCTCTCCGGACACATGATGACGCTGAAGGACGTGCTCTCAAACAAGCAGGCACGCGGTGCATTCGGCCAAGGCCGAATGGAGTCGATTGTCACCGATGGCCTGCCTAAAGATGCATTCGCGTTTCAATTCACGCTGCCAAACGGCAAGCGGCCCGATTGCGTGATCTTTCTGCCGGGCGACACGCGGCCGCTGACGATCGACGCGAAATTTCCGCTTGAATCGGTGACCGCATTCCGCGAAGCCCAAAGCGAAGAGATCCGCCGTGGAGCGCTTGCACGGTTAAAGCAGGACATCAGTAAACATGTCGGCGACATCTCCGAGCGCTATCTCGTTCCAGGCGCAACCCAGGATATTGCGCTGATGTTCGTGCCGTCGGAGTCGGTTTATGCCGACCTGCACGAGCTCTGCGACGACGTCATTCAGAAAGCATTCCGTCAGCGCGTGATCCTGGTGTCGCCCTCGCTCCTGATGCTTGCGATCCAGGTGGTGCAGGCGATCGTGCGTGACGCGCGCATGCGCGAACAGGCCGAAGTCATTCAGGTTGAAGTCGGAAAATTGATGGAAGACGTGATGCGGGTCCGCGATCGCGCGAGCAAGCTGCAGACGCATTTCGCGCAGACATCCGAAGATGTGAACGCCGTCATGATTTCCGCCGATAAAGTCGCGCGGCGCGGCGCGCGGATCGAAGCGCTCGACCTCTCCGATAATGAGGCGCCGAAGGAAGTCGGTGCGCCAGTCGCAGTCCCGCTCCAATTGAAGCTCGGCGGACGCGACTAGCGTTTTCAAAGTTCGATGCCTGTGCGACAAGCACGGCATGGCTGAATCGGCGCAACCCGCTACCACTGCTTTGAGCAGATGGTTAGCTGCAATCGCGGTCTACACGCGCCCGCGCGTCTTGATCGTGATGCTGCTCGGTTTTTCCGCGGGCCTACCGCTTGCGCTGGTCACCAGCACGCTACAGGCCTGGCTCACGCGAAGCGGCATCGATCTGAAAACCATCGGCCTGTTTTCGCTGGTGGGCCTGCCCTACACATTTAAATTCTTTTGGGCGCCGCTGGTCGATGCGCTGAACATTCCTATCCTGACGCCGCTCTTGGGGCGGCGGCGCAGCTGGCTTGTGCTTTCGCAGTTGCTCTTGATCGCAGCCATCATGGCGCTTGCGCTTTCCGATCCGACAATTTCGGTCTTCTACATCACGGTCGCGGCCCTCCTCGTTGCCGCGGCGTCAGCGACCCAGGACATCGTGATCGACGCCTTCCGCGTCGAAAGCCTGCCGCAGGAAGAACAGGCCGCAGGTATTGCGAGCTACATCCTTGCCTATCGTGTCGCGCTGCTGCTTTCGGGCGCGGGCGCGCTCCTGCTCGTCGCCTACCTCGAAGCAAGTGGCGTGATGTCGGCTCAAGCATGGACGATCGCTTATATCGCCGCCGCTGCCTGCGTTGCCGTCGGCATCATCGCAGCGCTGCTCGCGAAGGAGCCCGCACCGGACGAGAGCACCAAGGTGACGGCGGATGAGACGACGGTCCAGCGTGTTTACAGAACCGCATGGAGCGCGTTCGGCGAGTTTCTCTCGCGACCGCTCGCGATCACGATTTTGGTTTTCGTGCTCCTGTTCAAATTCTGTGATGCTTTTGCAGGCGTGCTGACAGTTTCGTTCGTGCTCAAGATCGGCTTCGATCTCGTGACCTACGCGACCGTCGTCAAGGGTGTCGGCTTCGCCGCCGCGATCTTCGGCGGAATTGCGGGCGGCGTGCTCGCGCGCGCGCTCCCGCTCACCCCTTGCCTCTGGATCGCAGCGATCATCCAGATGCTTTCCAATTTCATGTTCTCATGGCTCGCCTGGATGGGGCCTGACGTTACCGCCCTGACCGCGACCATCATCGTCGAGAATTTTACGTCGAACGCCGCCAACGTAATCTTCGTCGCTTATCTATCGGCGCTCTGTGGCGCGCGCGCGCATACCGCGACGCAGTTCGCGCTACTCACCGCAATCGCCGCAGTCGGTCGCACAGTTCTTGCCGCAAGCGGCGGCTATGTCGCAGAAGCAACCGGTTGGTTCTGGTTTTTCTTTGTAACCGCGCTTTCAGCGATCCCCAGCATCTTGCTGCTCGCATGGCTGCAGCAGCGGGGGCATTTTGCCGTCCTTGAAGAAAAGGCGAAGGCGTAAGCGCTAATTCTTTTTGCGTACCGGATAGACGAGATAACGCGCTGGCTGCGTCTCGACATCGAACGGCCGACCGTCGCATTTATCTTTATTCCAGTAGCGCTTCAGCTCAAAATCCCTGCCGTTCCAGCGCCACTCGCCGGAAGATCCACAATCGCCGACACCGCGACCTTTGTGGAACGAGTTCAGGCGCCTGGTCTTTTCGTCGTAGCCGGGCGACGAAAGCTGGTAGGTTGAGGTCAGTTTGTTCTTCTCGGGCCGCTGGAAGTTCAGCAGGCGCGCCCTCTCAGGCGCTGCAGGATCTAACGCAAACAATATGCTTCCGAAATTATAGGCCGCGCGCCAGCACGGTACCTCGACCAGGTGCAATCCGCTGCTCAATTCTCCGGTCGTTTCGAGATCTTTGATCGCTTCGTCGAGTTCGACTTCGCATTCGGCTTTCTTGAAAGCGTCTTCGACCAGTGTTTTCGGCAATTGAACTTTCTGCTGCGCGAATGTGGATTGCGCGAACACCAGAGCAAACAAAACCGCAATCAGGCGCATGGCTGGTCCTAGAATGTCGTCCGCTGGCGGATCGCTGCAGACAACGTGCCGTCGTCGAGATAATCGAGCTCGCCGCCAACCGGAACACCGTGCGCAAGGCGCGTCACCTTAACGTCCGCGCTGCGCAGGAGATCGGTGATGTAATGCGCGGTGGTCTGCCCATCGACGGTTGCGTTCAGCGCGAGCACGACTTCTTTGACTTCCGGCTGATGCGCGCGGTTCACCAGCGACGCAATATTGAGATCGTCGGGGCCGATGCCGTCGAGCGCAGACAACGTCCCGCCGAGCACGTGGTAGCGGCCGGAAACGACGCCCGCGCGCTCAAGCGCCCAGAGGTCGGCAACGTTTTCGACTGCGACCAGCAACGCAGGATCGCGCGAAGGATCGGCGCAGACCAGACAGGGATTACGCGTATCGATATTGCCGCATTCGTCGCAGACGACAATTTTCTCAAGCGCGTCGCCCATCGCGGCCGTCAGCGGCTCCATCAGCTCCTCGCGCCTCCTCACAAGATGAAGTGCGGCGCGGCGCGCTGAGCGCGGACCGAGACCTGGCAACTTTGCCAGCAACTGGATGAGCCGTTCGATTTCCGGCCCGGCGACGACGCGGCGCATCGATCAGAACAATTTCATTCCGGGCGGGCAGCGGCAGGCCGCCGGTCAGCGCTTTCGCCTTTTCTTCGACCAGGCGCTCGGCTTTGGTGCGCGCATCGGCGCTTGCGGCCACGATCAGGTCTTCGACGATTTCTTTTTCGTCAGGCTTGATCAGGCTCGGGTCGATCGAGACTTTCTTGATCGCGCCTTTCGCCGTCATGGTGATCGAGACCAGCCCGCCGCCTGCGCTGCCGGTGACTTCGAGCGTTTCAAGCTCGGCCTGCATCTGCTCCATATTTTTTTGCAGGTCTTTGATCTTCGACATCATACCCATCATGTCGCGCATGAACGCCTCCTATTCTTCATCGTCTTCGCGTGGCGCATCGAAATTGTCGGCGTCCGCGGCAGGCTCGGGCTTCACTCTTCTGGCGGACTTCGATGATTTCGGCGCCGGGAAATTGCGTGAGTAACGCCTGCACGGTCGGATGATTGCGCACGTCGGCCTTGAGCTGCGCCTGCTGGTCGCGCTCCTGTTCCGCGAGCGTCTGCCCGCCACGCTCGCGCGACACCACGACAATCCAGCGGCGTCCCGCCCATTGCGTGAGCTTCGCGCCAAGCGTACCGGCCAGATTGGATGGCGCGCCCTCATCCATTGAAATTTCGAGCTTGCCTTCCTCGAGCTTCACCAGCCGCACGAAATTCTTGAGCGCGTGTTTGATCTGGATATCGCGATATTTCTCCGCGAGTGCGAACACGTCCTCGAGCGAGCGAAGCTGCGTTTCGTTGGCGGGTGCCGCGGCCGGCGCTGAAACTGCGCGCGTTGCGATCGCGTCACCGCCGCCCTGGGCGGCGCGGGCACGCGGCGCGCCGGACGGCATCGGCGCGCTTTCGCGGCCAGCCGTCCCGCCGCCGCTACCGTTCCCGATCGCTTTTAACGCCTCGTCAGGCGTCGGCAGGTCGGCGGCATAAGCGAGCCGCACGAGCAACATCTCGGCCGCCTGGGCGGGCTTTGCCGACGAACCGACTTCGTAGAGGCCTTTCGAGAGCATCTGCCACGCACGCGAGAGCACGCGGATTGAAATGCGCTCGGCAAGGTCCCGGCCGCGCTTGCGCTCGGCTTCGACGAGGCTTGCGTCGTCAAGTGAAGACGGCACGATCTTGAAGCGCGTGAGCAGGTGGCTGAACTCGGCAAGATCGGAAAGGATCGCGACTGGGTCGGCGCCGAGATCATATTGCTCGCGGAAATCGGCGAGTGCGGCCGCGACATCGCCCTTCATGAGGTTTTCGAAAAGATCGATCACGCGCGAGCGGTCGGCAAGACCCAGCATGTCGCGGACTTCGTCAGCTTTAATCTTGGCGCCGCCATGCGCGATCGCCTGATCGAGCAAGGATAACGAATCGCGCACCGAGCCTTCGGCCGCGCGCGCGATTAGCGCGAGACCTTCCGCTTCGGTTTCGATTTTTTCCTGCTCGCTGATTTTCGTCAGATGCTTGGTCGAGTGCGTCGGCATCGACGCGGCGCAGATCGAAGCGCTGGCAGCGCGAGAGAATCGTCACCGGCACTTTGCGCACTTCGGTCGTGGCAAAAATGAATTTGGCATGTGCCGGCGGTTCTTCCAGCGTCTTCAGCAGCGCGTTGAACGCGGCCGCACTCAGCATATGAACTTCGTCGAGAATGTAGACTTTGTACCGCGCACTCACCGGCGTGTAGCGCACCGCATCGTTGATCTCGCGGATATTATCAACGCCGCTATGGGAGGCCGCGTCGATCTCCATCACGTCGATATGGCGGCCTTCGATGATCGCTTCGCAGTGTTTGCCGAGTTCGGGCATGTCAAGCGTCGGCGCGCCACCGCCCTCTTTCGGCTCATAGTTCAGTGCGCGGGCGAGAATACGTGCGGTCGTGGTCTTGCCGACTCCACGAACGCCGGTCAGCAGATAGGCCTGCGCGATACGGCCGCTTGCGAATGCATTTCGCAGCGTGCGGACCATCGCTTCCTGGCCGATCAGGTCGTCGAAATTGCGCGGGCGGTATTTGCGCGCAAGCACCCGATAGCCCACAGCCGGTCCAGCGCTGCCGCCGCCGAACAACGAGGCGTCGCCCTGCCCTGCGACATTTTTATTGGGCGTGTCGTCCATCCAAGCCGCCGTTCGAAAATGAAGTGGGAGGCTGGAACAATGACCCAAACCGGTCTCGTTAGGGCTGCTTCCTTCCGGATCTGACCCGGTTGGCGAGTGGCTCGTCCACCGCCAACCTCCCGCACTCTATATCGGGCCCGAGCGCGCGTAAGGCAAGCGCGCCGGCCGATTTCGCAATATTGTTCCCAAGGAACGAACGGGGGAATGACATGACGGCTGCTGAATTTTCGCTGGATGCGCGGCTCGGCAGCCGATTCCGTCGCGGTCGGCGCGTTGCAACTTTGCGCGGTTCGCCTCCAGGACGATGCGCGATTTCCGTGGCTGGTGCTGGTGCCTGCGCGCGCCGGACTTAGCGAACTATTCGACCTGCCGCCGCCCGAGCGCGCGACACTGATCGACGAAGTCGCGCAATGTGGTGCTGCACTCCGCGCGGTCACGCAATGTCTGAAGATCAACACGGCAGCGCTTGGCAACATTGTGCGCCAACTTCACATCCATATCGTCGCGCGAAACGACGGCGACACTGCCTGGCCCGGCCCGGTCTGGGGTGTCGGCCAGCGTGTGCCTTATGAAGCGGCGGTGCGGGACGATCTGATCGAACGCCTCCGGAGCGCGCTAGCCATGCGCAGCTGAACATTGCCGCCGCCGCGACGCCATGTGAGCGTCTGAAATATAAAGCGCCAATGCCGAAACCTCCTCACGAGATTCCTCTGACCTATTCCGGCTCGCTGCTCGATCGCCTGAGCGAGCAGCGCGGCGATGCTGCGTTAATCGATAGGCTGCGTGCAGGCGCGGATGCACGCACGTTCGTGCTTGCCGGCGAGGCCTTCATCCTCGCCAAGCGCGGCGAAACATTCGATGCCGGACTTACGTGGGAAGAATTGTCCGCGGTCGGCGAGCCGCTCGAAACTGCGTTGCTCGGAAAAACCGCAGACGAAAACGGCCGCTTCGCGCTCGCGATTGCACCGGAGCGGATCGATGCGATCAAAGCGAGCGGCAAGTTTATCGCGGTCGATCTGCGCTCTATCGCGCTCCAGGGTCTCGTGCCGCCGGAAGATCTTTCGCGGCTTGCGACCGCCAAAGCGCTGCTCTTCTGGCACGAGCGCCACCGCTTCTGCTCGAATTGCGGCGCGCCCACGCAAGCCACGCAAGCCGGCTGGCGCCGCGACTGCACCAAATGCAGCGCACCGCATTTTCCGCGCACCGATCCCTGCGTGATCATGCTCGCGATCTACCAAGACAAATGCCTGCTTGCGCGCCAAACGCGTTTTCCGCCGGGAATGTGGTCGGCGCTCGCAGGCTTCGTCGAGCCCGGCGAGAGTGTCGAGGAAGCGGTACGGCGCGAGACACTTGAGGAAGCCGGAATTGGCTCGGAGCGCGTCACTTATTTCGCTTCGCAGCCGTGGCCGTTTCCGATGTCGATCATGATCGGCTGTTTTGCCGAGGCGAAGACCGATCAACTCAAGATTGATGAAGTCGAGCTCGAAGCCGCGCGCTGGGTCACGAGAGACGAATGCCGTCTGCTCTTATCGGGCCAGCATCCGGCGCGCATGTTCGCGCCGCCGCCGATCGCGATTGCGCATCATCTGATCAAGGCGTTCGTGGAGCGCGGTGACAGTTTGTTTAGCTAGCGTTCCCTTTCGCCTTCAAGCGAAACGCATGCGCAGGATAGACGCCGAGAATTTTCAGCTCTTCCGAGAAGAAGCCGCATTCCTCCAGCGCAAACTTCAGCCCGCGATCGTCGGGGTGACCTTCGACGTCGGCGTAAAACTGGGTCGCGAAGAAATTGCCGTCGATCTGGTAGGACTCAAGCTTGGTCATGTTCACGCTATTGGTCGCGAACCCGCCCAGCGCCTTGTAGAGTGCAGCCGGGACGTTCCGGACCTTGAAAACAAAAGTCGTGACCACAAGGCCGCTGTCTTGTTTCGCCCAATCCGGCTCGCGCTGCAGGATAATAAAGCGCGTGGTGTTGTGTGCCTCGTCCTCGACATTTTCCGCCAGGATGTCGAGACCATAAATCTCAGAGGCGAGCCGCGACGCAATCGCCGACTGCGTCTTGTCATTCGCTTCCGCGATCTGCCGCGCCGAGCCCGCGGTATCGGCGCCGATCACGGCGGTAAAACCGAGCTTACGAATAGCGTTACGGCATTGGCCGAGCGCCATGATGTGGCTCTGCACTGTTTTTACGGTCGAAAGCGTCGCACCCTTCGGCGCCATCAACTGATGGCTCAGCGGCAGAAAAAACTCGCCGATGATGTGCAAGTCCGACCGCGGCATCAGGTGATGAATGTCGGCGACCCGGCCCGCGACCGAGTTTTCGATCGGGATCATCGCAAGCTCAGCTTCGCCGCTTGAGACCGCGCCGAACGCATCCTCGAAAGTCGCACATGGGCCCGGTTCATATTCCGGAAACCGCTCAAGGCAAGCGATATGCGAATTAGCGCCGGGCTCGCCCTGGAAGACGATGGTTTTCTTTTTTGCCATGTCAGGTTTTTCTTTTTGCCGCGAGCAACGCGCGGGCCTTTTCAAGATCGGCCGGAGTATCGACACCGAGCGGCACCGCGTCAACGATGACAACGTCAATCCGCATGCCGGCTTCGAGCGCGCGGAGTTGCTCGAGCCGCTCGCGCTTTTCAAGCGTCGCCTGCGGTAGTTTCACGAAGCGCTCAAGTGCCGCGCGCCGATACGCGTAAATCCCGATGTGGTGATAGAGCGGCCCGTCGCCGTAAGGCGCGGTTGTGCGCGTGAAATAGAGCGCGCGAAGCTGTCCGGGGCCCGCAGGCGAGCCGACAACCTTCACGACATTCGGGTTCGTTTTTTCGCGTTCATCGGTGATCTCGACTGCGAGGGTTGCGATGTCGACTGCAGGATCGGAAAGCGGTTCGACGACGGCCGCGATCAATTCAGGCGCGATCGTCGGGAGATCGCCTTGCAGATTGACGACGATGGAAATCTTGCCGGCCGGATCGATTTCCGAGAGCGCCTCGAAAATGCGGTCCGAGCCGCTCGGATGATCGGCCCTCGTCATCACCACGCGACCGCCGCTATGCGCCACCGCATCGCGAATCGCCTGATCGTCGGTTGCGACCACGACCTCGCCGATCGCGGCTTCCCGCGCCCGGTCGAAAACGTGGAGAATCATGGGGCGGCCGTTGATGTCGGCAAGCGGCTTGCCCGGCAACCGGGTCGCCTGCATCCGCGCCGGGATCAGGACAACGACATCGGAACGGCTTGCGCCTGACATGGACATGGGACACCCGGCCCGCCGCGGCCTTTCCGAAGGCCGCCTTCCCGGCGGCAGAAGGTAGCAGCGCGGCGCGGGTTATACGGGTTGCCTCCGATAGGGCAAAGCGTTACGTCTGGCCGTCATTAACAGGCCTTTTCGCCGGGACGCTGGCGATTAAAACTCCGGAATCGTCGCCCGATGGACGGCTTTTTTCTCAACAAGATCATGGGCGCCGTCCTTGGCACCCTTCTCTTCACCCTTTCGCTGAACATCGTGACCGGCGGAATCTTTGCCGCCCATCCGCCGACCAAGGCGGGCTACGAGATCGCAGTAAAAGAAGAGAAGGGCACGGGTCCGCAGGCTCCGACCGAGCCGCAGATCCCGTTCGAAAATCTTCTCGCCGAAGCCAATGCGGAAAAGGGCGCCTCGGTCTCGCGCCAGTGCGTCGCCTGCCACGAGTTCACCAAGGACGGCCCGAACAAGGTCGGCCCAAACCTCTATGGCGTCGTGAACCGCGACGTCGCGACCTATCCCGGCTTCAATTATTCGACCCCGATGAAGAATAAGAAGGGCAAGTGGACCTTCCAGGATCTCGATAAGTATCTTGAGAACCCGAGCAAGGTCGTGCCCGGCACGTCGATGACCTTCCTTGGCATCCGCCGCGCCACCGACCGCGCTGCCGTGATCGCGTTCCTGAACAAGTCTTCCGACGCGCCAGCTCCGCTACCGAAACCGCAGGCCGCCGCTCCCGCGCCTGAGCAGAAGAGCGATCAGAAAGCAGCGCCTGCCGGCGAAAAGAAAGACGCGCCAGTTGCGCCCGCGCAGCCGCAGACGCCGAGTCCCGCAGGAACGGGCCAGACCAAGTAAAGCTTCTGTGACGCCTGCTTTTTGCCGGGGCGCCTAAAAGCGTCATAATCACCGCCGACATTGACCCCGCACCGACGGGGGTTCGACGGAGGTAATTTGTGACGCCGAATCTTACGCGGAAGTTTTTTTTAGCCCTTTTCATTCTCGTAGCCCCCTTCTCGCAGGCGCTTGCCCAGGAAACGCCCTGGCGGCATGCGCTCTCGCTTTTGGGGCAGCCTGAAATATCCTGCCGACTTCAAACGCTTCGATTACGTGAACCCGAACGCGCCGAAGGGCGGGCTCTTGCGCCTCGGCCAGGACGGCACCTTCGACAGCTTCAATCACATCATTATTCGTGGGCAAGCCGCGGCCGGCATCAACACGATCTACGACACGCTGATGACGAGCGCGCTCGACGAAGTCTCGACCGAATACGGACTGATCGCGGAATCGGTTCGTCATCCCGCCGACTTTTCTTCGGTCACCTATCGGCTCCGCGCGAATGCGCGCTGGCATGACGGCAAACCGATCACAGTGGAAGATGTCATCTGGACTTTTCAGATGCTGAAAGAACACAGCCCGACGCAGCGCTATTATTATCGCAACGTCGTGAAGGCGGAAAAAACCGGCGATCGCGATGTTACCTTCACCTTCGATCAGCCGGGAAATCGCGAGCTGCCGCAAATCGTCGGCCAGATCGCGCCGCTACCGATGCATTGGTGGACCGGCAAGGACGAAAAGGGCAATCAGCGCAATATCGCGAACGGTACGCTGGAGCCGCCGCTCGGGTCGAGCGCCTATAAACTAAAGAGCTTCATCCCGGGCCGCACCGTCGTTTACGAACGCGTGAAGGATTACTGGGGCGTGAATCTCCCCGTGAATATCGGCAAAGATAACTTCGACGAGATCCGCTACGAATATTTCCGCGACGACACGGTCGAACTCGAAGCCTTCAAGGCCGACCAGTACGATTTCCGGCTCGAGAATGTCGCGAAGAATTGGGCGACTTCCTACGACGTGCCGGCGCGCGCCGATAAGCGGCTTTTGCTCGAAAGTTTCCCCGACCGCGCCCGCGGCGTGATGCAGGGCTTCATCCTCAACCTGCGCCGCGACAAGTTCAAAGACCCAAAGGTCAGGCAGGCGCTAAATTACGCGCTCAATTTCGAAGACATGAACAAGACGCTGTTCTTCGGACAATATGAGCGGATCGCGTCCTATTTCAGCGGCACTGAGCTCGCCTTCTCCGGATTGCCTAAAGGCAAGGAGTTGGAAATTCTGGAAACCGTGCGCGCGAAAGTCCCGCCAGAGGTATTCACGACCGAATATAAAAACCCAATCTTCAACACCCAGGAATCGCGCCGCACTAATCTATTGCAGGCAGCCAAACTCTTTCGCGAAGCCGGCTATAGCATCAAGGACGGCAGACTTGTGAACGCCACAGGCGAAGTCTTCTCGATCGAGTTTCTGATCAACAGCCCGACCTTCGAGCGCGTCATTTTGTTCTATGTCGAAGATCTGAAGCGGCTCGGCGTTCAGTTCAACATCCGTCAGGTTGACGCCTCGCAATATCAGAACCGGATCCGCTCGCGCGACTTCGACGCGATTGTCGCCGGTTGGGGGCAATCGCTCTCGCCGGGCAACGAGCAGCGTGATTATTTCGGCACAGAGTCCGCCGACCGGCCGGGCTCGCGCAACTATGCCGGCATCAAGAACCAAGCGGTGGACGCGTTGATCGATAAGGTGATCTTCGCCAAAGATCGCGAAGAACTCGTCGCCGCGACGCATGCGCTCGACCGCGTCATGATCTGGAACCACTATGTCGTGCCGATGTGGTCGATCGGCGTCTCGCGTGTCGCGCGCTGGGACCGCTTCGGCAAGCCCGAGAAGCTGCCGGAATATTCGATCGGTTTCCCGGACATCTGGTGGTTCGACAAGGACCGGGCCGCGAAAATCGGGCCGCAAAAGTGAGCGAGGCTTCCCGTCTATCGCGGCGTTCGCTGCTTGCGCTTAGTGCTGCCGCCGGTGTTTCGGCCACCTTCCCTGTGCGTGCACAGAACGCCGCTGCAGAACGCCACGGCATGTCGGCGTTCGGCGATCTGAAGTATCCGCCGAACTTTCCGCATTTCGATTACGTCAATCCGGGCGCGCCCAAAGGGGGCGCGTTCTCGCATATCGGCTCGACGCGCTCGTTCAACCAGTCGTTCCAGACCTTCAACACGCTCAACGCCTATGTCCAGAAAGGCGACGGCGCGCAGGGCATGGACATGACTTTCGCGACGCTCATGGTGCGGGCGCTGGACGAGCCGGATTCAATCTACGGACTCGCCGCGCAGTCGGTTGCGATTTCCGACGACTTGCTTGCCTATCGCTTTCGCATTCGCGCGGAAGCAAAATTTCACGACGGCACGAAACTCACCGCGCATGACGCGGCCTTCTCCATCAATACGCTGAAGACAAAAGGCCATGCAATTCTGCGGCAATTGCTTCGCGATGTCGAAAGTGCGGAAGCCGAGAGCAACGACATTCTGGTGGTGCGCTTCGTGAAAGGCCGTGGCCGCGAAATCCCGCTGATCGTCGCGGGGTTACCGATCTTTGCGCGCGCCTATTACGCGAACCGCAATTTCGAAGACGCAACCATGGACGTGCCGCTCGGATCAGGTCCCTATCGCGTCGGGCGGCTCGAGCCCGGCCGCTTCATCGAATTCAATCGCGTCAACGATTGGTGGGGCGATAAATTGAATGTCGCCCGCGGCCAGCATAATTTCGACAGCGTGCGTTACGAATTTTATCGCGACCGCGATGTCGCGTTCCAGGGTTTTACCGCACGCAACTATCTCTTCCGCGAAGAATTCACCTCGCGCATCTGGGCAACCGGCTACGACTTCCCCGCCCTGCGTGACGGCCGCGTAAAGCGCGAGATATTGCCCGACCAGACGCCGTCCGGCGCACAGGGTTGGTTCATCAATACCCGGCGCGAGAAATTCAAGGATCGTCGCGTCAGGGAAGCGATCGGGCTCGCGTTCGATTTCGTCTGGACCAACAAGAACGTGATGTATGGCTCGTTCGACCGGACTTATTCGTTCTTCCAGAATTCCGACAACGAAGCCAAAGGCACGCCCTCGCCCGAAGAGCTCGAATTGCTCAACCCGTTTCGTGGGAAAATACCCGACGACGTCTTCGGCGAAACCTATGTCCCGCCGGTGAGCGACGGGTCAGGCCAGGACCGCAGTCTGCTGCGGCGCGCAGGAGCCCTCTTGCGCGAAGCGGGCTACGAGACCAAAGACGGCCGCCGCGTAAACGTCAAAGGCGAAGCGATCAATATCGAGTTTCTGATCGACGAAGCTAATTTCACGCCGCACCACTCGGCGCTGATCGAAAACCTGAAGCGCCTCGGCATCGAGGCGAACCTGCGTGTGGTCGATCCCGTGCAATACCGGGTACGCGCCGATACGTTCGATTTCGACATCACGGTGCAGCGCTTCAACCTCGGCTCAACGCCCGGCGAATCGCTCCGTACTTATTTCTCCTCGGAGGCAGCCAAGATCAACGGCACGCAAAATCTTGCGGGCGTATCCGATCAGGCGGTCGATGCGCTGATCGAGCAAATCGTAAACGCAAAAACGCGCAATGCACTCACCTTCGCCTGCCGGGCGCTCGACCGGGTGTTGCGCGCCGGACATTACTGGGTGCCGCAGTGGTATAAGGGTAACCATTGGGTCGCCTATTGGGATGTATTCGGTAAACCGAAGGAAAAGCCGCGCTATGGGCGCGCTATTCCCGAAACATGGTGGCGCGCCCGCGCCGATTGACCGCAACCAAGAAGCCGCGCAGTTTGTTTATTCATGCGTTGCCGATAGAGGCTTGAATGCTCGCTTATATCGTTCGCCGTTTGCTTTTGATCATCCCGACCATTCTCGGGATCATGCTGATATCGTTTCTGGTGATCCAGTTCGCACCGGGCGGCCCTGTCGAACAGGCAATTGCACAACTCACCGGCTCGGACTCAAGCCGACTCAATTCCAACAGCGGCGAAATTTACCGGCAGAATAGTCCCGGCAGCACGTCGATCGACGCGGTCTCTTCGCGCTATCGCGGCGCGCAGGGTTTGGACCCCGAGATCATTAAGGATCTCGAAAAGCAATTCGGCTTCGACAAGCCGGCGCATGAGCGCTTTCTGCTCCTGATATGGAATTACGCGCGGTTCGATTTCGGCCGCAGCTATTTCCACGACGCGCGCGTGCTCGATCTGATTATCCAAAAAATGCCGGTTTCGATCTCGCTCGGCATCTGGCTCACGCTGCTCACTTACCTGATCTCGATTCCGCTCGGGATTGCGAAAGCGGTGCGCGACGGCTCGCGCTTCGATAGTTGGACCTCGATCATCGTCATCATCGGTTACGCGATCCCGGCTTTTATGTTTGCGATCTTCCTGATCGTGATCTTCGCGGGCGGTTCGCTTAATCTACCGTGGGGACTAAGTTCCGCATTCCCGCTGCGCGGGCTGACGTCGGCGAACTGGGCAGAGCTGCCGTGGTACGACAAGATCAGCGATTACTTCTGGCATCTGACGCTCCCACTTACCGCAATGCTGCTCGGGTCGTTCGCGACCATGACGCTGCTCACCAAGAACTCGTTTCTCGACGAGATCCGCAAGCAATATGTCGTGACCGCAAAGATGAAGGGCCTCTCCGAGCGGCGGGTGCTTTACAGCCACGTATTCCGGAACGCGATGCTCATTATCATTGCGGGCTTTCCCGGCGCGTTTATCGGCGCGTTCTTTTCGGGCGCACTCCTGATCGAACAGATTTTCTCGCTCGACGGATTAGGGCTATTGGGCTTCGAGGCAGTGGAGAAACGAAACTATCCGGTCGTGTTTGCCACGCTCTATATATTCTCGCTGCTCGGGCTCGCCGTGAATCTCGTTTCAGACCTCATGTACACCTGGGTCGACCCGCGCATCGACTTTGAATCGCGCGAGGTTTGAAGCGATGGATCAACTCGTCCAGGTGCCGCTGGAAAAACACGCAGCAGTCGTCGAAGTCCCGCAGGAAAAAGCCACCACGATCAATCGCCGGCGCTGGGAAAACTTCAAACGCCATCGCCGCGGCTACTGGTCGATGTGGATTTTCATGATCCTGTTCGTGCTCAGCCTCGGCGCCGAACTGATTGCGAACAACAAACCGTTTCTCGTTTCCTATGACGGCAAGTGGCATTACCCGATTGTTCAGTTCTATCCGGAGACCGTCTTCGGCGGCGAATTCGAAACCGAGGCGAACTACCGCGACCCGGAAGTGCAGCGGCTGATCAAGGAAAAGAACGGTTACATTCTCTGGCCGCTCATTCCCTTCCATCATTCCACGATCAATTACGACGTGCCGACGCCGGCACCGTCGAAGCCGACCTGGATGTACACCACAGAGGAATGCAAAGCCGCGGTCGAGAAAAAGGGTGTCAAAAGCTGCCGCGACATCGACCAGAACTGGCTCGGTACGGATACGGCCGCGCGCGACGTCACTGCGCGCATGATCTACGGCTTCAGGATTTCGGTGATCTTCGGACTGACGCTGACGATCTTTTCATCGATCATCGGTATCGCCGCCGGCGCGGTGCAAGGCTATTTCGGCGGCTGGGTCGATCTCATTTTCCAGCGCTTCATCGAAATCTGGACATCGATTCCGACACTATATGTGCTGCTGATCGTTGCTGCGGTGCTGCCACAAGGCTTCTTTGTCCTCCTCGGAATTCTGCTCTTATTCTCGTGGACATCGCTCGTCGGCGTGGTCCGCGCGGAATTTCTGCGCACGCGCAACTTCGAATATGTGCAGGCTGCGCGCGCGCTCGGCGTTTCGAATTCGGTCCTGATGTATCGCCACATCCTGCCGAACGCGATGGTGGCAACGCTCACCTTCATGCCGTTCATTCTCTCGGGTTCGGTGATGACGCTCACCGCGCTCGATTACCTAGGCTACGGACTGCCGCCGGGCTCGCCGTCGCTCGGCGAACTCCTCAACCAGGGCCGCAACAATTTGCAGGCGCCGTGGCTCGGCATGGTTGGCTTCTTCACGGTCGCGATCCTGCTCACGCTCCTCATCTTTATCGGCGAAGCGATCCGCGACGCCTTCGATCCCAGAAAGACCTTCGCATGAGCGGCGAAAACCTCGTCGAGATCAAGGATTTTTCGGTCGTCTTCCGGCAAGGCGAACGCGAAACACTTGCGGTCGATCGCATCTCCTTTGAGATCAAGAAGGGCGAGACCGTCGCGGTCGTGGGCGAATCCGGCTCCGGTAAATCCGTCACCGGTCTTTCGGTGCTCCGGCTCCTGCCCGCTTCGGCAAGTCATCCGAGCGGACAGGTTTTATTTCGCGGCCAGGATCTTCTGAAATTGTCCGAGCGCGAAATGCAGAACGTGCGCGGCAACGACATCACGATGGTGTTTCAGGAGCCGATGACCTCGCTCAATCCGCTACACACGATCGAGAAGCAGATCACCGAAATGCTCACGGTTCATCGCGGCATGCGTGGACCCGAGGCGCGTAAACGCGTGATCGAGTTGCTGACCGAAGTCGGCATTCCCAATGCGGAAGAACGGCTCGGTTCTTATCCGCACCAATTATCCGGCGGTCAGCGCCAGCGCGTGATGATCGCGCTTGCGCTTGCGAACGAACCGGACCTCTTCATTGCGGACGAACCGACGACCGCGCTCGACGTCACCGTGCAGGCGCAGATCCTGAAATTGCTCAAGGAACTTCAGGGCCGGCTCGGCATGGCGATGCTTTTCATCACGCATGATCTCAACATTGTGCGTAAAATTGCCGACCGCGTCTGCGTGATGAAGAACGGAAAGATCGTTGAGCAGGGCCCAGTCGAGGAAATCTTCAAGAATCCGCAGCACCCCTACACCAAGGCACTGCTCGCGGCAGAGCCGAAGCGGCAAGCCGCACCCGCGCAGCCAGATGCGCCCGTGATGATCGAGACCGACAACCTGAAGGTCTGGTATCCGATCCGCCGCGGCCTTTTCAAAAAAGTCGTCGGCCATATCAAAGCGGTCGATGGTGTCTCGCTGAAAGTACGGCGCGGCGAAACACTCGGCGTGGTGGGCGAATCCGGCTCCGGCAAAACGACGCTTGGGCTTGCATTGCTGCGACTGATTTCGAGCGACGGCCGAATTGTGTTTCTTGGGAAACCCTTGCAGGGCCTGAAGTTCAAAGCGATGCGCCCGTTCCGGCGCGATATGCAGATTGTGTTTCAGGATCCCTACGGTTCGCTTTCGCCGCGCATGTCGATCACCGATATCGTGTCGGAAGGCTTGCGCGTGCATCAACCCAAGCTGACCGCCGAAGAGCGCGACCAGCGCGCCGCTGCAGCGCTCAAGGATGTCGGCATCGATCCGGCAACACGGCATCGCTATCCGCATGAATTTTCCGGCGGCCAGCGCCAGCGCATCGCGGTCGCGCGCGCGATGGTGCTTGAGCCTTCGTTTGTGGTGTTAGACGAGCCAACCAGCGCGCTCGACATGCTGGTGCAGTCGCAGATCGTCGATCTCCTGCGCGATCTCCAGAAGAAGCGCGAACTCACCTACTTATTCATCAGCCACGATCTGCGCGTCGTCGCGGCACTCGCGAGCCATGTGATGGTGATGAAGGACGGCAAGATCGTCGAACAAGGCCCGGCGGAGAAGCTCTTCAAACAGCCGGAGAGCGATTACACCCGCGCGCTCTTTGCCGCCGCCTTCTCGCTCGATGCCGCGCAAGCCGGCGTCTCGCAATAATCAGCGCGGACGGCGCACTTCCAGAACTTCCGAGCCGCTATCACGAATGCGCTTGATCGCGGTTAAGAGCGGCTCCTCGGCAACCGCCATGTGATACGCATTGGCGTGCAAGCAGCTTGCCTTCGCCGTCGTAAAATCCGACGTGACCTTTCCAGAACACGAGATCGCCGCGCGCGAGCGCATTCTCGTCACCATTGAAGTTGACTTGCTTGCCAAGTTTTTGCTGCATGTCGCTGTCGCGCGGCGCGTCCAACCCGCAGCTTTGCAATGCGAGTTGGACGAGACCAGAACAATCAAGTCCTGCGGAAGTCTTGCCGCCCCAGAGATAAGGTGTCCCCATAAACCTGCGTGCGACTTCCACCGGATCGCGCTCGCGAAAATCCTGCGGCCGCAACATGCTGCTTCGGCACAAAACCGCCATCCGCGGTCACGACGAATGTCTGCTCTTCTCGTTTGACGGCAAACAGACTGCCGAATGAAAGCGAAGCAAGCGGGGCCGACTTGATATCGGCCTTTGGGAAAACAAAAGTACGAAGCGCGCTGACGCGGTGGGTGGATGCTGCGCCTTCATCGGTCAATGCGTTCGAAGGCAGCCAGCCCACATAATTGTCGCGTACGAGTTGGCCCCAGGACCAACCTTCGTCCGTTTCCTCGTAGACCATCACACGCTCACCATGCAGCGCTTCGGTTTCGAGCGAGGCTTCCGGCGATGGCGCATGGCGAAGCGGCGCGGAAACATCGATCACGCGCTTCAAAATTCCTTCGACGAAGCGTGCCGCCTCCACTTTGCCGCGCAGATACGCGGCGGCTAGATCGGGCCGCGCCGGCGTGATGCGTGGATCGAACACAGTCACAGCGGCAGCCCTTTTGCTTTCTCGACGACGAGATCGCCAAGCCGCTCGACATAGAGCGCGCCTTTCACGGTACGCTGAACGACGACGTTGCGGCGGTCGGCAGAGTCGCGCCTGCGCTGCAGAAGCTCCATCCGGCCCATGGTGTCGAGCGCACGCGTAATCACAGGCTTGGTCACATTGAGTTTTGCCGCGAGACCGCGGACGGTATGCGGCGGCTGTTCAAGATAGACGGTGAGCAGAATCGTAAGCTGGCGCGCGGAGAGATCGCGATCGTCATCGCGCACGATCGTGTAATTCACGTCATGCAGGAGTTTCAGTGCTTGCGAGGGACGAAGGTCGGCGGCCACGGACTACTCGAAAAATCGTTTCGGAGCCGTATCATTCCAGCGACGGCTTCAGCGCGCAAGCCTCAACGATAGCGTTCGGTTAACAGCGAAAAGAGCGCGCGCACCGAATGCGCTTCGCCGCCTTCGGGCCGGCCCGGCTTATCCTTCGGATTCCACGCAAAGATATCGAGATGGAGCCAGCTCTTCGCCTGCTCGACGAATTTCGCGAGAAAGAGTGCAGCTGTGATCGCGCCGGCATGACCGCCGCCGACATTGTTGGTGTCGGCAATTTTCGAGTCCAACATCGCAGCATAAGGCCGCCATAACGGCAGGCGCCAGAGCGGATCGGCTTCGCTCGCCGCAGTGTTTCGCAAGCGCATTCCAGAGCGCGTCGTCGTCGGTGAAAGCTGGCGGAATTTCCGGACCGAGTGCCACGCGCGCGGCGCCCGTGAGCGTCGCAAAGTCGATCAGGAGCTCCGGCTTTTCTTCATCGGCAAGCGATAGCGCGTCCGCAAGCACCAGACGGCCTTCGGCATCGGTGTTGCCGATTTCAACCGTGATGCCCTTGCGGCTCTTGAAGATGTCGCCGGGCCGGAATGCGATTCCGGAAATCGAGTTTTCGACCGCAGGAACGAGTACGCGCAGCCGCACCGGCAGTTTCGCGTCCATGATCATGTGCGCGAGCGCGAGCGCCGCCGCGGCACCGCCCATGTCCTTCTTCATCAGGAGCATGGCCGAGTCCGGCTTGATATCGAGGCCGCCGGTATCGAAACAGACGCCCTTGCCGACCAGCGTCACTTTCGGATGCGAGGATTTGCCCCAGACCAGATCGACCAGCCGCGGCGCGCGCTCACTGCCCTGCCCTACTGCATAAATCAGCGGAAAATTTTTCTTCAAGAGCTGCGTGCCGATGACGCTCGATACTTTGGCGCGATGACGCTTGCCGAGCGCACGCACGGCCGCTTCAAGCTCGGCGGGGCCGAGGTCGTTTGCCGGCGTATTCACGAGATCGCGCGAAAGATAAACGCCCTCGGCGATGCGCGAGACTTCTGCTTCATCGACGTCCGGCGGGAATGACTGAACCGGGGTTTTCTCTTTTTGTCTTCGCGGTATTTTGCAAAACGATACGCGCCGAGCGCAAAGGCAATTGTCGCTAGCCGCGCGTTGCGCGGCGCTTCCGCGAATTTCCAGTCGCCTTCCGGCAGAACGGCCGCGAGCCTGCCCGCGAGCAGCGGATCGGCATGCTTTGTCCCGCGCTTGCCCAGGCCGAAGAGGCAGCCGACCACGCCACCTTTGGCGTCCGGCAGAATCAACGATTGTCCGGCGTCGGGCTTGAAGCCACTCGCATCGGCGAAGGCGCGCGCCTCGGCAGGCAGCCGCTCGCGTACAGCCTTCCAGTTGCCGTCGTCCACGCACCAGATGGGCTTGGAGGCGGTGCTAGA
Organism: uncultured Alphaproteobacteria bacterium; assembly: GCA_963730025.1. Classification (GTDB taxonomy): domain Bacteria; phylum Pseudomonadota; class Alphaproteobacteria; order Rhizobiales; family Xanthobacteraceae. The sequence goes on along the minus strand of CAVSPV010000002.1, from coordinate 2,288,332 downwards.
GGGCGCGAATGCGGGATGGAGGGATTTCGTCACGGCGACATGAATTCCAGCGTTGTCCGCCCTCTAGCACGGCTAAAAAGCCAATGAAAGCCGAGGCTTAACCGCTCATTAGGGTTAATCGCCTATTGCTACAAGGCTGTATCTCCGGCGCTTCGAGCCCGGATCGCGCTTGCGGAGTTTAGTATGCAGCCGAATCCAGCGTATTCGTCCCGTCGCTTGCTAGGCAGCTGTTTCGCGCCTGGCGATTGCGGTCGCACTTGCCGCCACGCTCGGCGCCTGTGCGAACAAGACCAACAGACCGATATCACCGGCTCGATCCAGCAGCCCGTTGCGCGCGGCCAACGACGATCGCGGCGACGTCGACGCGTCTTGGCGAGCCAATACAAACAAAACCCCGGCGACCCGCAGGTCGCGATCGCCTATGCGCAGGTGCTCCGCCGCACCGAACAGCGCGCGCAGGCGGTCGCTGTGCTCGAACAGGCGTCGATCAAGAACCCGAAACACAAGGCGCTTGCTCGGCGAATATGGCCGCGCGCTTGCCGACAATGGCAGGCTCCAGCAGGCGCTTGAAGTGCTTTCGCGCGCGCATACGCCCGATCTTCCCGACTGGCGCATCCTGAACGCGCAGGGCGCGATCCACGACCAACTCGGCAATTACAAGGAAGCGCGCCGCTACTACCAGACCGCGCTCAAGATCGTGCCGGATGAGCCCTCGGTGCTTTCGAACCAGGGCATCTCCTACATTCTCTCGAAGGATCTGACGCAGGCCGAAACCATCCTTGCGCCGCGCGGCCGCTAATCCGCGGGCCGACAAGCGCGTGCGCCAGAATCTGGCGCTTTCGCTCGCGCTGCAAGGCAAGTTCGACGAAGCCGAAAAGATCGCCGCAGGCGACCTGCCGCCGGACGAAGCGCGCGCCAATGTCGCGACGTTGCGCGACATGATCAAGCAGCAAGAGCAGCGCCGCGAACAACAAGCGCAAACAGTCGTAAGCCAATCAAAATTTGAGATGTTCAAAGCGCCCCTCTTTAGGGGCGCTTTTTTATTTGATTTCCATCACGCGGATGGCGGCCGGGCCCATGATGACGATAAAGAGCACCGGCAGGAAGAACAGGATCATCGGCACGGTGAGCTTCGGCGGCAATGCAGCCGCCTTCTTCTCGGCTTCGGACATGCGCTGATCGCGAATCTCCTGCGCCAACACGCGTAGCGCCTGCGCGAGCGGGGTGCCGTAGCGCTCGGCCTGAATGAGCGCGGTACAAACCGCCTTGACGCCGTCGAGGCCGGTACGGTTCGAAAGATTTTCGAAGGCGGCGCGGCGATCCTGAAGATAGGAAAGCTCGGCTGTCGTCAGCATCAGTTCTTCGGCGAGCGGCACCGACTGCGAGCCGACTTCCTGGCTTACGCGGCGGAAGGCCGCGTCAATCGACATGCCGGACTCGACGCAGATCAGCAGAAGATCGAGCGCATCCGGAAACGCACGGCGAATAGATGTCTGGCGGCGCGAGATGATATTCCTCAGGAATAAGCTGCGGCAGCTTCATGCCGAGCCAGGCGGCACCGATGCACATGCCGAACTTCACCATCGCCGGCTGCTGGATCGGAACCAGGATGAACAGGTAGAATATCGCGAAGAAGAACAACCCGATCGGCATTATCATGCGGAAGAACAGGAACGTTACCTGCGGACCCTGACCGCGATAACCTGCCTGCATCAATGTCGCTTTGATCTCATCCTCGCCGAGCCATTTTCTAAGATTCAGGTTCTCGACGACACTCGCCATATAGGCCTTCGGCGAGGGCCGCAGATTGATCTTCTCGCCGCGCGCAAGCTTTTCGCGTTCGCGGGTACGGATCTGGCCGCGTTCAACCGCGAGCGTCTTCATGCGGCGATTAAGCCCGTCGCCGGAAATATAAGGCATCGCAAGCGTATAGATCGTCGCCATCACCGCGATCGCAGTGAGCAGCGTTGTCATGAAGCGCGCGTCGCTCAGTCTGTCGTATGCGAGTTCGATCATACTGCGTGACCCTAGAAGTCGAAATTGATCATGCGGCGCATAACGAGAACGCCCATCGACATCCACACCCCGAGCCTGCCATCAGAACGCGGCCCGTGGACGTCGTCCAGAGCAGCTCGATGTAACCGGGGCTGGTAAGATAAACGAGTATCATGACCGCGAACGGCAACGACGCGATGATGCCGGCGGACGCTTTCGCTTCCATACTCATCGCCTTGATCTTATCTCTCATCTTTTTACGCTCGCGCAGCACGCGCGAAAGATTTCCAAGCGCTTCCGACAAGTTGCCGCCCGCTTGCTGTTGGATTGTAAGCACGATGCCGAAGAAGTTTGATTCAGCAAGCGGCACGCGCTCATACATCTTGGAAGCGGCCTCGCTCAACGACATGCCGACCGATTGGCCTTCGGCAATCAGCCGAAATTCGCCTTTGACCGGCTCTGACGTTTCAGCCGCGACGATACGAATACAATCGCCGATCGGCAGGCCCGCTTTCACGCCGCGCGTGATGATGTCGATCGCGGTCGGCAGTTCCTTGATGAACTTCGTCTCGCGCTTCTTCTTTATGTAATTGATCACCCAGCGCGGCAGACCAAAGCCCGCGACCGCGGCTACGGGGACGGCAATCAATAATCCCATGCCCGATGTGAGCAGCATGAGGACAAAAACTGCGACGCCGGTAAGGGCGCTGTAGATCATGAACCTCTTCTTCGTGAGCGACAGCCCGGCCTGCAGCAGGCGAATCTCAATCGGCGGATTCTTGACGTTCTTCTGCCGCGCCTCGAGTTGCTTCAGCGAATCCTCGACCTGCTGGCGGCGGTTCGCTCCGGCATCCGGAGTCTTACGGCTGCGCTTGGCTTGAATTTCTTCGGCCGAAATATTTTTCAGCCGCTGCTCGGCGCGCTTCTCGCCCGAGATCAGCGGATAGATGAAGACATAGAGCACGCCCGCGACGGCGATCGTGATCAGGAACGCAAACGCCATCGAACTCATCGGACGCTACCTCTTGAGTTTGTCGTCGATGATTTCGGATGAATCGAGCGCCGCTGCGAGGCGTACCTGCTCGCCATAATATTTAGCGCGATCCCAGAACCGCGGCTGGCCGATGCCGGTCGAGCGGTGACGGCCGATCATCTCGCCGTTGGCGTCCTCGCCGAGATAGTCGAACACGTAGAGATCCTGCGTGGTCACAACATCGCCTTCCATGCCGACAACTTCGGTAACATGCGTGATACGGCGCGAACCGTCGCGCATACGCGATGCCTGAATGATGACGTCGATCGAAGACACCACCATCTCGCGGATCGTGCGCGGCGGCAGCGAGAAGCCGCCCATGGTGATCATCGATTCCAGACGCGAAAGCGCCTCGCGCGGGGAGTTCGCGTGCAGCGTGCCCATCGAGCCGTCGTGACCTGTGTTCATGGCCTGCAACAAATCGAATGCCTCGGGTCCGCGGACTTCGCCGACGATGATCCGCTCAGGGCGCATACGCAGGCAGTTGCGCACCAGATCACGCATCGTAACCTGGCCTTCGCCTTCGAGATTGGGCGGCCGCGTTTCGAGACGCACCACGTGCGGCTGCTGGAGCTGCAATTCGGCGGCGTCTTCGCAGGTAATAATGCGCTCGTCATTGTCGATATTCGCAGTCATGCAGTTAAGCAGCGTCGTCTTGCCCGAGCCGGTGCCGCCGGAAATCAGTGTATTCACGCGGCAACGGCCGATGATTTTCAGAAGCTCCGAGCCCTGCGGCGAAAGCGAGCCGTATTTGACGAGCTGCTCCAGCGTGAGCTTGTCTTTCTTGAACTTACGAATGGTGAGCGCGGGGCCGTCGATAGAGAGCGGTGGCACGATCACGTTGACACGAGAGCCGTCGGGCAAGCGCGCGTCGCATATCGGGGACGATTCGTCGACGCGGCGGCCGATTTGGCTCACGATGCGCTGACAAATATTATGCAGTTGCTGGTTATCGCGGAAGCGAATACCGGTCTGCTGAATCTTGCCTTTGACTTCGATGTAAACGGTGTTCGCGCCGTTCACCATGATGTCGGCGATGTCGTCGCGCGCGAGCAGCGGCTCAAGCGGGCCGTAACCGAGTACGTCGTTGCAGATGTCGTCGAGCAGCTCTTCTTGCTCGGCGATCGACATGACGACGTTCTTGATCGAAATGATTTCGATGACGATGTCGCGGATTTCTTCGCGCGCCGCGATCGGCTCCAGCTTCGCGAGCTGGGTCAGATCAATCGCTTCGATCAGTGCGCCGAAGATCTGGCCTTTCACTTCGTAAAAGGACTCGGAGCGCTGATTGTGCATCATCGGCTGCGGCGCGGCCGGCGCAAGCGGCGGCGACTGCATCGCCGGCCCCTTCATCGCGGAGGCAGGAGGCGCGAAATCCGATGGCGTTGCGGGCGGCAACATATGCGACGGCGCTGCCGCCGGCACATTGGGCACCGCTGCGTGCGGCATCTCCTGGACGCCCGTTCCGCCTGATCCACGTTTACCGAACATGCTGCGTGATCCGAACTATTTCCTCAGGCCTCTGATCTTGGAGAGCAGCGGCGAAAGCATATCTTTCTTCTGCTTTTTCGCTTCTCCGCGACCCGTGAGCGACTTCGCGATCTGGAGGAAGATTTCCGCGGTTTTATGCTTGCCGGAGACTTCCGCGATCATCTGGCCGTTATTCGACGCTGTCCCAAAGAGCTGCGGCTCGAACGGAATTTGGGCGAGCGGTTCAGCTTCGAGCGCCTTGGCAAAATCCGCGCTACGCACTTCGGGGCGCTTCGGCATGCCGACCTGATTGAGGAGATACATCGGGGCACGATCGTTCGGCCGCGCGGATTTCGCGAAGTCATAAATATTCTTCGCGTTGCGCAGGTTCGGAAGATCCGGCGATGCCACGATCACGATATCGTCGGCGCTGGTGATCGCGCGCTTGGCCCAGCCGCTCCACATATGCGGAATGTCGAGCACGATGAAGGGAACCGACGCGCGCAGCGTATCGAGCACAGGTTCGAAAGCTTCCGGCGAGATGTCGTATTCCCGGTCGAGCGTCGCAGGTGCTGCGAGCAAGCTCAGACGATCCGTGCACTTCGAAAGCAGGCGATCGACAAAAGCCGCGTCGACGCGATCCGGCGAGAACACCGCATCGGCAATGCCCTGCGGCGGATCCTGATTGAAATCGAGGCCGGCAGTGCCGAACGGCAGGTCGAGATCGGCAATGACCGTATCGATCGCGAGATCGCGTGCGACGGCGAAAGACAAGTTATGCGCGACCGTTGATGCGCCAACGCCGCCCTTGGCACCAATCACGCCGATGACGCGGCCGACCGGCTTCGAATCGGAAGCGCCATAGAGTCCGGAAATCGAGCCGACGATGTCGAGGGGTGCAAGCGGCGCCACGAGATAGTCGCTCACACCACGGCGAACGAGTTCACGATAAAGAATGATGTCGTTGACGCGGCCGACGACGACGACTTTGGTGCCGGCGTCGCAGCTTTCCGAAAGCCGATCGAGGCCTTCGAGCAGCGCGCCGCCATGGCCGTTATATTCGACCATAATGACGTTCGGCGTCGACGCCCCGCGATAGGCTTCCTCGGCAGCGGGAAGACCGCCCATCGAAACTTTCACATGCGCGCGCGCCATGCGCCGGTCGGCGCCTGCCGCCTGCACGGAATGTGCGAGTTCCGGCGTCTCGCAGAACGCCTGGATCGTAATGCGCGGCACCGGAGCGATGTGGCGCTCCGGCTCCGCAGCAGGATTGGGTTCGAGTACGGGAGCAGATCTCATCAGCGGCCTACCGTGCTGACTGCACCATTGGTGGTGGAGTTGTACGTCGTCGACGGGTCCTGACCCTGACGATATTTGTCGATCACAGTACGGCGGCGCGCGGCATATCCAGGCTGCTCATTGCGCGGTTGCACGAGATCTTCCGGATTTGCGACCGAGGCTGCGAGATTGTGTTGCGTCGCGCAGCCGAAGTTGGAAGCCGGATAATTCTTTGGCGTCTCGAAAGTCGGAGTCACCCCGAGATCGTCGCGGCCGACGTGGCAGCGGTTCGCGACCTGCGCGGTAATTGCCGGGAAAGTCAGGCGGATCGCGCCGATATTCGACGGCTCGTTCGGCTGATAGGAGCGGATCTGAATCGCGCGCGGTGACACGCCGGATGAAGCGAGCACACTTTGCAATTCGCGTACGGTGCGGCCAGACGCGACTTCGTTCGCGACACCCGCCGGCAATTCGATCGTCATCGGGCCGGAGGCGATACGGCGCCATTGCGACGCAAAGCCGCCTGCGAGCGCGCGCTGGTCGGGCGTCAGGCCTGAGCGGCCGGTGCCGATATGCATCAGCGCAACGCGGTTACCCTCGTTAATCTGGATCGGATGACGATCGCGATAATCGCTTGGGACTGTTCCCGTCACGATGCGATCGGTCTGGCAGCCCGCCATCATGAGCGAGCCGACCGCGAGCAGGAGCGCCGCACGAACGCGGGAAGGAAATACGCTTGCAACAAACATTTTACGCTCCACAAACTCAATCCAGGATGAAACCGTAGTCGCCCTTCAGGCGCTTCGGTTCGTTCACGCCAGGCACGCCATAAATTCTGTTCAGTCGTCCGAGCAGCACGGTCGATTGATCGGACGGATTCGCGAAGCCGTCATCGGGACGGACAAGTTCGTTCGCAGCCGTCGGCCGCACCACATAAGGTGTGACCATGATCATCAATTCGGTCTGACCCGTCAGGAAGTCGCGGCTCTTAAAGAGCGCGCCGAGCACGGGAAGGTTCATCAGACCCGGGCAGTCCGTTGAGGTTTTGCTTGGTCTGTTCCTGCATCAGGCCAGCCAGCACCAGCGAGCCGCCGGAAGGCAGTTCGACGGTCGAACTCGCGCGACGAACGCGGAGCGCCGGGATCGTCACCGACGCAAGACGGATCGCGCCTTCAGCGGAGAGTTCGCTGACTTCGGTTGCGACGCGGAGGCTGATCTTGCCCTCCGACAGCACGACCGGCGTAAATTCGAGCGCGACACCGAACTGCTTGAACTGAATTTGAATCTGACAGCCGTTGGTGGGATCGCAGCTTTGTCCGGCGGGGATCGGGAATTCGCCGCCAGCGAGGAACTTCGCCGATTCACCGCTGATCGCGGTCAGGTTCGGCTCCGCAAGCGTGCGCATGATGCCCGCCTGCTCCATCGCGCGGAGCGTCGCGCTCAAGGTGCCGCCATTCGGCAGATTCAGCGTGGGCGTAAACGCCGTGTTCGACAGCGTCTGGTTCTGCGCCGAGAACGGGTTGGTGCTGTTGAAGTTGACGATCGCAGAGCCGATGTTGATGTTGGTACCGTTCAGATCGACGCCGAGCTGCTTCAGAACGTTGCGCTGCACTTCGGCAACGGTCACCTTGAGCACCACCTGCTCGCGATCGCGGATCGAAAGGCCGTTCACGACCTTGTTCACGTCGCCCACGAGGCGCGCGGCAGTTTCGAAAATCTGCTGGGCTTCGCCGGGGGACCCGACCGTACCGGACAGCACCAGGCTGTCACCGATCGCATCGACCTTGACCTGCGCGGTCGGCGCGAGTTTCTGGATCGCAGCACGGACACCGGTTGCATCGAACGCGACTTCGATATCGTAGGCCGCCAGCTGACGGCCTTCTTCGTCGAAAAAGATAATGTTGGTCTGGCCGGCCTTCACGCCGATCAAATAGGCGCGGCGAGCGGAGCGGATCACGGCGTTCGCGATCGCGGGGTTTGCAATCAAGACGTCCTTCGCATCGCGCGGCAGATCGATCACGACCGATTTGCCGACGCCGAGCGAGAGAAACGAGCCGGGGCGATTCAGCACCGGACCTTGGGCCACCGGAGGCAGAGGCGGCGCCGCAACCAATTGCGGCTGCGGACCGTCGGCGCGCGGAGCGCTTGGCAGGAACACTGTGGCCGCTGCGAGCAGCGCCATAAAAGCGAACGTTAACCCTGATTTTGCAGCCAGCGTATGTTTCATCGACACTATCGACCCCTCACTCACTTCGCTGTCTGCGTGGAATTCACACCGAACCGGACGAAATTGATCCGGCTCGAATTCTGCTGCGGTTCTTCCTCTTCCTTGAGCAGGTTCGGCCGCGCATCCGCGAGCGAACGCAGCGCAAGCGACAGCGTGCCGCGCTGACGTGCCTGAGCAAGGTTTTCAGCCTGTTGCGGACCCAGTTCGAGCGTCGCGGTTTTGCCGACGACGACTTTCTGTCCGTTCTTTTCTTCGACCGTTTGATCGATCGCGAGAATGCGAATGTTGCGAAGAATTGTGTCGCTCGAAATATTATCGGCGCCCGCCTGCTGATCGCGGCGGGTGAGAATCACATCAACGCGGTCGTTCGGCAGAATGAAGCCGCCCGCGCCGGTCTCCGCGGAAATTTCGGTTGAGACTGCGCGCATGCCTGCCGGGAGAATTGCCGAAAGAAATCCGGCGCCATCGGCGCGCACGAGCTTCTGTTCGCGAATTGGTTCGCCGGCGATGAACGGCGCGCGCGCAACTGCACCTTTGAATTCGTCGAGCGCGTTCGGCCGATCGGTGCGGCGAATGAACAGGGGGCCCGCAGCCACTACCGGCCACGCCTGCCAAGTCAAATCCTCCGGCTGCACCGCTCGGCCCACTGTGATGTCGGTTTTCGCAACGAGAATATCGACCGTTTCCGATGCAGGCCTGACAATCTGGATCGGAGCAGGCACTCGTTCGCCGCCCGACAACAAGAATGCTGCGGCACCCGCCGTGACGGCGACACCGAGAACGATAAGACGCGCGGGTTTCATACGCTCACTTCCACTAATTCAAAACCGAGACCCGGATATGGGGCGCACGGCTCGCTCATGCCGGATTGCAACAGCAAACGGTCAACTTATGGTTAATGGTGCGTGGAAGAATTTAATTAACTGAACGTTACCGAAGTTCAGACGCCGATTGCCCGCATGTAGGGCGTATCGGGATAGACCAGGAGACCGGCGATCGCGAGCGCGATGCCATAAGGAATCCCGGTGTCGATTGAGTGCAGCCGCAGAATCCATTTCTGGTTCGCGAGAAAACGTGGCAGCGGAAACGTACGAAGCTGCAAAAGCACGAGTGTCAGCGCGCCGCCCGCAATGGACGCGATCAGCAGATACTCAAGCAAATGCGAGAAGCCGAGCCAGAGCGCGGTTGCAGCAGCTAACTTGGCGTCCCCGCCACCGATCCAGCCGCGGGCGAAGAAGCCAAAGGCGACTACGAGAACGATTGTGCCCGCAAGCAGATGCCGGCCTATATCCCCCCAACCCATACCGGTCAGCCAGGCGACCACCAGAAAGCCCGCGATCAGCGCGAGCGACACACGGTTCGAAATCGTCATACTGACAAGATCGCTCGCCGCGGCGAAAGCCATGGCTGCGGGGAAGAGACCGAGGATCAGAATTTCGAGGATCATGAGGTGATTTAACCCCAGAAAGCCTAAGCGAAGCGTGAATCGCAGCAGTAAAAAGAAAGATCCCAGCCAGGCCGGCCGGGATCTTTCAATGCAGTTAGAAGCCTTGAGCTCGAAACCGAGCCTTACTTAAGCGCGTCTTGGACCGAAGTGAAGGTCGTGACAAGCTTGCCGCCGACGCCCTGGACCACCGCGATGATGGCAACCGAGATACAGGCAGCGATGAGGCCATACTCGATCGCAGTCGCGCCCGAGTCGTCCTTAAGGAAACGAACAATGTTCTTCATAGTGACGGCTCCCTCAGAGAGTAATGCACCGGCTCTTCTGTCCGGCGTCCGACATACCTACGTAAAACTTCCTGAGTTCCTGTAAATAATGCTCGTTAAAATTGAATCGAAAGTTTCGGCGATCTGCTGGCTTCGAATTCCGGATTTAGAAACGCGAAAGGCCCCGGCTTGCGCCAGGGCCTTCCGACTTCTTAGACGTCGAACGCTTACTTGAGGGCGTTCTGAACCGACGTGAACGTGGTGACAAGCTTGCCACCGACGCCCTGCACGACCGCAATGATTGCGACCGAGATACAAGCGGCGATCAGACCGTATTCGATAGCGGTCGCGCCGGACTCGTCCTTCAAGAAACGGGTAAAATTCTTCATTTCAAGGCTCCTTGAACCTATAGGTTGGCTCTCTGCATTGTTCGTCTGACGTGCTTTGCGCCGCCTGATCGAACTGTCACGAACCTACAGGCAAGGCATTGCGTCACGGTTAATTCGATCGCAGAAACCCAATGTTTACAGGGGGAAATGGCACGTAGTTAACTATTCGCTACGCACCCGGGAGAACCGTTACAACACAAGGCGCAGCGCGTTGCGCGAGTCACAAACCGTACGCGACAAAGCTTCCGAACATTTGGAGTTCATTCACCATTTTCGCGGAGAGTCCGGCGAATTCGTTTTGTGTTTTGCGTGTTTCGGGAGTTGTACCGTGTTGCGTCAGTTGTCGAAGACCCTGCTTCTAATCTGCGGTCTTGTGTTCATTCCCAATCTCGCCTTCGGAGATAGCGTCCCGGTCGTGCTCGACCAGGCGCGTCTCCTGAAACTGCCAGATCGGGTCGCGACCATCATTATCGGTAACCCGTCGATCGCGGACGGCACGCTGCAAACGGGCGGCTTCCTGGTCGTGACCGGAAAAGGCTATGGCACCACCAATCTGATGGCGCTCGATAATCGCGGGGCGGTGCTTGCCGAGCACACCATCACCGTTTCAGCGCCGACCACCGGTCTCACCGTCTATCGCGGCGCGGACCGAGAAACCCTGAGCTGCGCACCGAATTGCCAGCGCACGATTGTACCAGGCGACGCTGCGGCCGTGTTCGATGGCGCGGTCAACCAGAACGGCACGCGCAATGGTCTCGCCGTTCAAGGACCCGCAGCCGCTCCGGCGCGCTAAAGCCAGCGCGAACAGTTAACGATTGGTAAATCGCGCCAGCCTCGGGGGCTCGCGCGTTTCAACTAATTCTCAAACGCTTTGCCGTTATAAATAGCCGACTCAATAAGAGGCGAGTTTAGCCATGTACGGCATTTCCTTTCGCAAGATGAAGGCGAGCGGTTCTTCGCGCGGCCTGCGCCGTCTTGTGATCGGCTTCGGACGCAAGAACGACGGCGCTGCTGCGGTCGAATTCGCGATCGTCGTGGTGCCGTTCTTCGCGCTTCTGTTCGCCATCATCGAACTCGCCTTCGTGTTCTGGGCCGGCCAAGTTCTGGAAACTGCCGTGCATGACACCAGCCGTCTGATCATGACCGGCCAGGCCCAGAAGCAAGGTTTCAATCAAACGAAGTTCAAGGAAGAACTTTGCAACCGCATCCTCGGTCTCTTTACGTGCGGCGCCGGCATGCTGATCGACGTTCGCGTCTCGACCGGTTTCGGCAGCGCCAATCTCGGCAAACCCACCTTCAAAGCGAACGGCCAGATCGACGATTCGGGCTTTCAATATCAGCAGGGCGGTCCGGGCGAAATTGTCGTGGTGCGTGTGATGTACGAATGGCCGCTCATTCTCCGTACGTTCGGCCTCGATCTTGCCGACACACCGAGCGGCAAGCGCCTCCTGATGTCCGCGGTCGCGTTCCGTAACGAGCCATACCAATGAGCATTTGCCAATGAGCATTTTGCGCATTTCCGGATTCATTGGCGCGCTGCGCGAGAAGCTCGCGCGCTTTTCGCGCGACAAGCGCGGCGTTTCCGCGGTCGAATTCGCCGTGATCCTGCCGTTCATGGCGGCTCTCTATCTCGGCGGTACCGCGGTAACGCAAGGGATCATTCTCAAGCGTAAGGTCGTTTTGGTCACGCACACGGTTGGCGATCTTATCGCGCGCGACAACACGATCACGAATGCGGAAATGACCGCGATATTCGACGCGGCCAAAGCGGTGTTCGCGCCCTATGCCAACAATATTCTGAAAATTCGTGTCGCAAGCGTCACCGTCGATGCCGCCGGTGCCGCCAAGGTAACCTGGTCGGACCAGTTTCAATGGACGGTGCGTGCGGTCAATTCGGCCGTTACACTGCCGGCGGGTCTGAACACTGCGGGTAGTACGGTGATCTGGGCGGAAGTCAGTTACGATTACACGCCACCGGTCGGCAGCGCCTTTACCGGCGGCGTCATGACGCTGACGGATCAGCTTTATATCCGGCCACGTCTCGTGAACGCGATCACGCGCACCCCCTAAACTCAGATCTTCTGATTATATTCGCCGACTTCGGGATGGGTGCGGATGACCGTGTCCAGCGCCTTGAACATGTCTTTCATGCGCGCTTCTGAAGCGGGGCTTTCAACCACGACCACGAGTTCCGGCTTATTCGATGACGCGCGCACAAGACCCCAGGTGCCATCTTCCACGGTAACGCGAACCCCATTCACGGTCACGAGATCGCGGATCGGCTGACCCGAAACCTTGTCGCCTTTGGCCTGCGCAGTCTCGAAGTGCTTCACGATTTTATCGACGATGCCGTATTTCGTTTCGTCGTCGCAATGCGGCGACATGGTCGGCGATTGCCAGGTGCGCGGCAGGTCCTTACGCAGATCCGACATTTTCTTTGACGGGTTGCGGTCCAGCATCTCGCAGACCGCGATCGCGGAAAGAATGCCGTCGTCATAGCCGCGGCCGAACGGCGGGCCGAAGAAAAAGTGGCCGGATTTTTCAAAGCCCGCGATCGCCTTTAGTTCGTTGGCGCGGCGCTTGATATAGGAGTGACCGGTTTTCCAGAAATCGACCTTCACACCATTCTGCTTCAGCACCGGGTCGGTAAGCCAAAGACCGGTCGATTTAACGTCGACGATGAATTGGCCGCCCTTCCCGCCCGCGGACATGTCGCGCGCAAGCATGACGCCGACCTTGTCCGCAAAAATTTCCTCGCCTTCGTCGTCGACTACGCCGCAGCGGTCGCCGTCACCGTCAAACGCAAGTCCGACATCGGCTTTATGCGCAATCACCGCATCGCGCACGGCGTGCAGCATTTTCAGGTCTTCGGGATTGGGATTGTATTTCGGGAAAGTGTAATCGAGTTCCGCATCGAGCGGCACCACTTCGCAGCCGATCGCTTCCAGCACTTTCGGTGCGAAGGCACCGGCGGTGCCATTGCCACAGGCCGCAATCACCTTGAGCTTGCGCTTCAGCTTCGGGCGTTTAGCGAGATCGGCCATATAGCGCTCGGCAAAGCCGGGCACGAATTTATAGGCGCTGCCTTCGCGCGGCTGCGATTTTCCTTCGAGCACGATTTCCTTGAGCCGGCCCATTTCATCCGGCCCGAAGGTGAGCGGGCGCGCCGCCCCCATTTTCACGCCGGTCCAGCCGTTGTCGTTATGCGACGCCGTGACCATCGCGACGCACGGACAGTCGAGTTCGAATTGCGCGAAATAAGCCATCGGCGAGAGCGCAAGCCCGACATCGTGGACGCGCATGCCGCCCGCCATCAAGCCGCTGATCAGCGCGGTCTTCACCGCGATCGAATACGAACGGAAGTCGTGGCCGACCACGATATCCGGGCGCACGCCTAGCTCGTGGAACAGCGTTCCCATGCCCAAGCCCAGCGCCTGCACACCGAACAGATTGATCTCTTTTTCGAGCAACCAGCGCGCATCGTATTCGCGAAAGCCGGTCGGCTTTACGAGCGGGGTCGTCTCATACTCATAGGTATTCGGCGCAATGGCCGCTTTCGGCTTGGGAAACATCGAAAATTCCGGACTGACAATTATTCCGGCGGGCGCCGGACGCCAGCCATTTAGCACGAAAGCTGGCGGAATTGCGTACTGGTACCCGCTTTCCGAAGTTCGTGATCCGTTTCGGCAACCAATTGGACGAACTTCGGAAAGCTAAGGGAACCAGCCAATTATAATTCTAGTGCCGCCTTCTATTGGAAGTGCCTGGACTGGAATCGCGGCTTGCGCTGCAGGCGCTTCCAATAGGCGGCACTAGTACCCGCTTTCCGAAGTTCGTGATCCGTTTCGGCAACCAATTGGACGAACTTCGGAAAGCTAAGGGAACCAGCCAATTATAATTCTAGTGCCGCCTTCTATTGGAAGTGCCTGGACTGGAATCGCGGCTTGCGCTGCAGGCGCTTCCAATAGACGGCACTAGCGCTCGAGCTCCAAAACGCCGCGCTTGATTTCAAAGCGGGCAAGGCGCCGCAGAAAGCTCATGCCCAGCAAATTCTGCGCGAGCGCGCCCTGTTCCAGGATCATGGCGTCTACGTTGTCGATCCGGATCGAGCCGACGCGGATCGAGCGGAGTTGCACGCGCTTGGCCTGCGTCACGCCATTCGCGGTATTGACCTTGATGTCAAAGCGGTCGCTCGGCGTGATCAGGCCGAGCGCGCGGGCGTCTTCGTAACGAAGCGCCACCAGCGTCGCGCCGGTATCGACGAGCGCGTGGAAGCGGCGGCCGTTGATTTCAATGTCGGAGAGGTAATGCCCGCCTCTATCCGCACGGATGCGAACATTGCCGCCTGTGTCACTATCCTTCGCGGGTTGCTCAGCCTGAAGCGGCTCGCGGTCCTGCTGGAAGGCGACGAACGCATCGCGCCCGCGGCGCACGATTTCCTGCGCTACGTCGGGAGCAAAGACCGACAGGGCGAAGAAGCCTGCGGTGAGTAAAACGAGAAAGCGAAACATGGCGTTCAGTTCCGAAGGCGCGGATTATATCGCGGTGGCGTGAGTGTCCCGTTAATGCACGAGATAGGGCGCCTTCGCGGCATTTCAAAGAAAATTATTCATGTCCCGCGCGGTTTGGCGCGCCGGGTCGGCGCCGCCTTGGCCGGATCTTCTGGCCAGACGTGTTTCGGGTAGCGGCCGCGCATCTCTTTCTTCACATCGGCCCAAGAGCCGCGCCAGAAGGCGGGAAGGTCTTGCGTTACCTGGATCGGGCGTCCGGCGGGCGACAATAGCGAGAGCACCAGCGGAATTTTTCCGGCCGCGACGGAGGGATGAACTTCGAGCCCGAATAGCTCCTGTACTTTTACGGAGATGCTGGGACCCGCTTCCGCTGCGTAGTCGATCGCGAGTTCCGAGCCGGTCGGTGCGGTGAAGCGGTCGGGCGCTTCCGTCTCGAGGCGGCGTGAAAGCTCGCGCGGCAGAAGCGCGTGTAACGCGGCGGCCACATCGCCCGCTGAAATTTCGCCAAGCGATGTCTTGCCGGCAAGGTATGGCGCAAGCCAGGCTTCAATATTCTCGTTAAGCCACGCCGGCGAAACGTCGGGCCACTCATCGCCTTCGGCCACGTGCAGAAACCGAACGCGTTCGAGGAAGCGGGCGTTCGCGCCGGAAAGCGGCAAGACATCGATGCCGAGTGCGCCGATGCCTTTGGCTAAGGCCGTGGTGGCTGCTTCGCCGGAGACGACTTTCAACGGGCGTTCGCTTAAGACCAACGCTTCATATTTTCGCGCTGAGCGGGCACGGACCGCTCGCGCTTTTTCGTCGAACACGGATTCTTCGGTCTGCACGATCTTGTCACCGAAGCGGCGAACGATTTCTTCTTCGCTGATTCTTGCCGCGAGCAGGATGCGGCCTTCCAATGCAGCACCCGCGATTTCGGCGACGGCAAGATAAGTTTCACGGACCAGCGCTTGCGCGAGATCGAGCTTGGCGCCGCGGCCGTTTGCAAGCAGAAACGCGCCGCCGCGCTCGGTGCGAGCCTTCGCGATGCGATCGGGATAGGCAAGCGCAAGCAGACGGCCACATTCGGCAGCCGCCGTCTCGCGGATTTTTCCGCCGGCGGATTCCGCCCAGCGGCGCGCGAGATGACGCGCCTCCTCGCCACGGCGAGACTTGTCGCGGCGAAACTCGGCAATGCGATGCGCAAGATCGGTGTCGGTGCCTCCAAGCCCGCGTTCGGAAACGATTGCCGCGATTTCCGAGGCAAGTAACGCATGATCTTCGTCCGCCGCGGCAACGATCATGGCTGCAAGGCGCGGATGCAGCGGTAGTTCTGCAAGCTTCCTGCCGAGCGGTGTAATCGCACCATCTTGATCAATCGCGTTCAAGGAAAGCAGCAGCGCGCGCGCTTCGTTGATCGCGCCGGAAGGCGGCGGATCGAGCCAGGTCAATGCCATCGGATTGCGCACGCCCCATTGCGCAAGATCAAGCATCAAGCCGGTAAGATCGGCCGCAAGAATTTCCGGCGTGTTGAAGGGCAACAGACTTCGGGTCTGTTCTTCATCCCAAAGCCGGTAACAGAGACCCGGCTCGGTGCGGCCGGCCCGGCCGCGGCGCTGATCGGCGGAGGCACGCGAGACCCTCACGGTCTCAAGCCGAGTCAGCCCGAGATCTGGCTCAAAACGCGGCACCCGCGACAAGCCCGCTATCGACCACTACGCGTACGCCTTTGATGGTGATCGAAGTCTCTGCGATCGAGGTCGCGAGCACGATCTTGCGGCGTCCCGCGGGCGATGGCTCGATCGCTTTGTCCTGGATATCGGCATCGAGCGCACCATAAAGCGGCACGATATCGATCTTCGGATCGCGGATGCGCTCGCCGAGAAAATCGGCGGTGCGGCGGATTTCACCGGCGCCCGGGAGAAACGCGAGCAGCGAGCCTTCTTCCTGATGCGCGACTTTGGCGAGCGCGTCTGCCATTTCCTGATGAATGGGCGTCCGCGCGTCGCGTCCGAGATATTTCGTTTCAACCGGAAAAGCGCGGCCTTCGCTCTCGATCACTGGTGCGTCGCCGAGCAATTTTGCAATCCTCGCGCCATCGAGTGTTGCCGACATCACGAGAATGCGCAGGTCTTCACGCAAGCCCTCGCTGCGCATCGAGCGCGAGTGCGAGACCGAGATCCGCATCGAGCGAACGTTCGTGAAACTCGTCGAAGATAACCGCGGCGATGCCCTTCAATTCCGGATCGTCGAGCACGAGCCGCGTGAAAACGCCTTCGGTGATCATTTCGATCCGGGTCTTCGCTGTCACCTTTGAACCGAAGCGGACGCGAAGGCCGACGGTGTCGCCGAGCTTTTCTCGAATGGAATTCGCCATGAACTGCGCGGCGGCGCGGGCCGCGATCCGGCGCGGTTCCAGAACGAGAATTTTGCCGCCGTTCACCCACGGCTCGTCGAGCAGCGCGAGCGGCACGCGCGTGGTCTTGCCCGCACCGGGCGGCGCGACCAGCACGGCGGCATTGCGCACACGCAAGGCTTCCCTGAGCGCCGGCAGCGCTTCATCGACCGGAAAGGCGCCGTCGCTCAATTCTTTTGGTGAATCCATGCTTAACGCGAATTCTTCAAATCGTCCGGGAATTAACGCGAGGGGTGGCCTGCGGTCAAAGTAATGAAATCCGGCCTGTCGCTTGCACCTCAAGTTAACAGGCGGCGGGCTATGTCCTTGATCGGGACAGTCTCGCCCTTGGAGGCGTAGAGATGGACGCAATGGCACGGTTCGAACAGCAGCGGGTCGACTGGGTCGATTACGCCAAAGGCTTCTGCATCATCATGGTCGTGATGATGCACTCGACGCTCGGCGTCGAGAAGGCCACCGGCTCTGCGAACTGGATGAACCTGCTGGTCGAATTCGCGCGTCCGTTCCGCATGCCGGACTTCTTTTTGATCTCGGGCCTGTTTCCTCGCGCGCGTGATCGACCGCAACTGGCGCGACTATCTCGACAAGAAGGTCGTTCACTTTTTCTATTTCTACGTGCTCTGGGTCACGATCCAGTTCGTCGTTCAAAGCGCCGGGCTTTTACGCCGAAGGCGGGGCAGCACACCTCGTCAAGCAATATGCGCTCGCTTATCTCGAACCCTTCGGCACGCTCTGGTTCATCTATCTTCTGCCCGTGATGTTCGTCGCCGTGAAACTCACGCGCAAGCTGCCGGCGATCGTGGTCTTCGCGATTGCCGCCGCACTCGAAATCGCGCCGATCCATACCGGTTGGGTCATGATCGACGAATTCGCGTCCCGCTTCGTCTATTTCTTCGTTGGCTATTGGCTTGCGACTTATATCTTCGCGCTCGCGCGCGGTGTGCAACAGCAGCCCGAGCTTGCGGTCACGGGTCTTGCGGGCTGGGCGCTGGTCAACGGGTTCTTGGTGTTCTCGGGTTATGGCGATCTGCCATTCGTGTCGCTTGCGCTCGGCTTTGCCGGCGCGGTCGCCGTGGTCACCATTGCCGCGCTGATTGCGCAGATCAACTGGCTTTCGATCCTGCGCTATGCAGGCGAGAATTCGATCGTGGTCTATCTCGCCTTCTTCCTGCCGATGGCGGCAACGCGCGCCGTGCTTTTGAAAACCGGCATTGTCCCCGATCTCGGCACAGTCGCTTTGATCGTGACCGCAACGGGTGTTGTCCTTCCGCTTGTCTTCCACGCGCTTACGCGCGGGACCAAGCTCGACTTCCTGTTCGTGCGGCCCGCGATGTTCCGTCTCCGAGCCACGCGCAAAGCGCCACTCCAGCCCGCGGAATAAGCCCTTTTAACGCTCGCGCGCTGTCCCCATATTCGGGGCCGGTTGCGCTTGCCGTGCATCGCTCGCTTCGGCATCGTGCGCCGTCCCGCGAGGTTCCATGTCCGAAGTACGCCCCATCAAACGCGGCGACCGCGTTTTTCTGATCGACGGCTCGTCCTACATTTTCCGCGCCTATTTTGCGATGTTCAAAGCCGCGCAATCGCGCGGCAGTGCGTTCACGCGCTCGGACGGCTTGCCGGTCGGTGCAGTAATGACCTTCTCCTCGATGCTGTGGAAGCTGATGCGCGAAGGCATCGACGGCAAGAAGCCGACCCATGTCGGTGTCGTGTTCGACGCGCCGGGCGACGGGTTCCGGAACGAAATCTATCCCGAATATAAGGCGAACCGCGACGCGCCGCCGGACGACCTGATCCCCCAATTTCCGCTGATGCGCGACGCGGTGAGAGCTTTCGGTCTGATTCCGATCGAGGAGCCGCGCTACGAGGCGGACGATCTGATCGCAACCTATTCGCGGGAGGCCAGCGAGAACAGGCGCGGAAGTCATCATCATCGCCGGTGACAAGGACCTGATGCAGCTCGTCCGCAAGGGCGTCACCATGTACGACCCGATGCCGGGCAACGAGCGCAAGATCGGCGCAAAGGAAGTCGCAGAAAAATTCGGTGTCGAGCCCGAGCGCGTGCCGGATGTGCAGGCGCTCTGCGGTGACTCCACCGACAACGTGCCGGGCGTGCCCGGCATCGGCATCAAGACCGCGGCGTTGCTGATCCAGGAATACGGCGATCTCGAAACGCTTCTAAAGAATAAAGACAAGATCAAACAGGATAAGCGCCGCCAGACCCTGATCGACAATGAGGAGCTTGCGCGCGTCTCAAAAAAGCTCGTCCTGCTCGACGATAAAGCGCCGTTGAAAGTGCCGCTCGATCAACTTGGCTTCGATGGCGGCGACCCGGTGAAAGTCGTCGCCTTTCTAAAGGCGATGGAATTTACGCGGCTCACCGAAAGTGTCGCAAAAGCAGCCGGCATTGATCCAGCGTCCGTCGAAGCCGATCCGTTGCTTTCCGCGGGAGCAGCGGTGGCCGCCAGCACGCCTGCAACAAAGACCGAAGCAAAGACCGACGGCAAGCAAGCGCCTGCCGCGGTTGCGGCCGCCGGCGAACTTTCGCCGACAGCGCTTTTCACCGAGCGTGCCGCGTCGCTTAAAGCGATTCCATTCGATCACAAGAAATACGAGACTGTGACGAATCTGAAGCAGCTCGACTCATGGATCGCGAATGCGCGCGAGGCCGGATATGTCGCGGTCGACACCGAAACCACGTCGCTCGACGCGATGCAGGCCGAACTCTGTGGCGTGTCGCTTTCAATCACGCCGGGTGACGCCTGCTACATTCCGCTCGGTCATTGCGGCGCGGGCGAAGGCTTGTTCGAAGACGGTTTGTTGCCGGGCCAGCTGCCGCTGAAAGATACCTGCGCGAAGTTGAAGTCGCTGCTCGAAGACAAGGGCGTTCTTAAAATCGGGCAGAACATCAAATATGATTCACTCGTGCTGTCGCGGCAGAACATCAACGTGGCGCCGTTCGACGACACCATGCTGATGTCTTATGCGCTCGACGCCGGCCGTTCCGGCGGCGGGCACGGCATGGACAATCTCGCGCTAAAATTTCTCGGCCATAAGCCGATTTCGTTCGATGAGGTCGCCGGCAAGGGCAAGAGCTCGGTCAGTTTCAACCGCGTCGCGATCGACCGCGCCACCGAATATGCGGCGGAAGATGCCGATGTCACGTTGCGGCTTTGGCTTTATTTCAAAGCGCGTCTCGTCGCAGAGAACATGACGAATGTGTATGAGACGCTGGAACGGCCGCTGATCGGCGTGCTTGCCGATATGGAACGGCGCGGGATCGCAATCGACCGGCAATTATTGTCGCGGCTCTCGGGCGATTTTTCGCAGACGATCGCGCGGCTCGAAGATGAAATCTCAAAAATTGCCGGCGAGAAATTCAATCCCGGCAGCCCTAAACAACTTGGCGATATCCTGTTCGGCAAGATGGGGCTGCCTGGCGGGACCAAGACTGCGACGGGCGCGTGGGCAACCGGCGCGAAAGTGCTCGAGGAACTGGCCGAAGAAGGTCACGAACTGCCGAAGAAAATTCTCGAATGGCGGCAGCTTTCGAAACTGAAATCGACCTACACCGATGCGCTACCGGATTTCGTGAACCCGGAAACGAAGCGCGTGCACACATCCTATGCGCTGGCCTCGACGCCGACCGGACGTTTGTCGTCGTCGGACCCGAACTTGCAGAATATTCCGGTCCGCACCGAAGAAGGCCGCAAGATCCGCAAGGCTTTTGTTGCCGAAAAAGGCAATCAGCTTGTGTCGGCGGATTACTCTCAGATCGAATTGCGTCTCTTGGCCGAAATCGGCGATGTGCCGCAACTGAAGAAGGCCTTCAAGGAAGGCATGGACATTCACGCGACCACCGCATCTGAAATGTTCGGCGTGCCCGTAAAAGACATGCCGGGCGAAGTGCGCCGCCGCGCGAAAGCGATCAACTTCGGCATTATCTATGGCATCTCGGCGTTCGGGCTTGCGAACCAGCTCGGCATCGGCCGCGAGGAAGCGGGCGCCTATATTAAAAAGTATTTCGAGCGCTTCCCCGGCATTCGCGACTACATGGAAGAGACCAAGAAATTCGCGCGCGAAAACGGCTATGTCGTCACGCTGTTCGGCCGCAAGTGCCACTATCCCGGCATCAAGGACCAAAATCCTTCCGTGCGTGGCTTCAATGAGCGTGCCGCGATCAACGCGCGGCTTCAGGGTTCAGCCGCCGACATCATTCGTCGCGCCATGATCCGGATGGATAATGCGCTGAACAAAGCAAAGCTGGATGCGAAAATGCTCTTGCAGGTCCACGACGAATTGATTTTTGAAGTCGCCGAGAAGGACGTGAAGAAAACGCTGCCGCTTGTGAAACAGATTATGGAAGAAGCGCCGCTGCCTGCGGTGTCGCTATCGGTGCCCCTGCAAGTCGACGCGCGTGCCGCGAAGAATTGGGAAGAGGCGCATTAAAGGACATACATGCCGTCAACTGCTTCCCTGCTCGCCTTTGCGCTCATCTCACTCGGCATGGTGCTCACACCGGGCCCGAACATGATCTACCTGATCTCACGCTCGATTTCGCAAGGACGCGTTGCAGGACTGATTTCGCTCGGCGGCGTCGCTCTGGGATTTGTTTTCTACATGCTCTGCGCAGCACTCGGCATTACCGCCCTCGTGTTTGCGGTTCCATATGCATATGACGCGCTACGCTTTGCGGGTGCTGCATATTTGTTGTGGCTCGCATGGCAGGCGGTGCGGCCGGGCGGCTCGTCACCTTTCAAAGTGCAAGCACTGCCCAAAGATTCTCCAAAGAAGCTTTTTCTAATGGGTTTTCTGACAAACCTGCTCAATCCAAAAATCGCAGTGCTTTATCTTTCGCTGCTGCCGCAGTTTATCGACCCCTCGCTTGGCAGCGTATTCTTTCAATCCGTCCTGCTCGGCTTCACGCAGATTCTAGTCAGCGTTTCCGTCAATGCGTTGATCGCTGTCGGCGCCGGGTCGATTGCAATTTTTCTCGGAACGCGTCCGCTTTGGCTCCTCGTACAGCGCTGGCTGATGGGAACTGTGCTCGCGGGCCTCGCGGTGCGCATGGCGCTTGAACAGCGCCGCTAGATCCAAACACTCACCTCTTCCAGCTTCTTCTTTGTAATCACCGGTACGTTGCATACGTCCTCTGGATAGCCCGCGACCAGAAGCACATAAGGCTTCTCGTTTGCAGGTCGGCCGCAGATTTCATTTAGAAATCCCATCGGCGACGGCGTGTGCGTGAGCGTAGCCAAGCCCAGCATTGTGTAACGCCGCGATCAGAAAACCCATCGCAATCCCAACGGATTCCGGCACGTAATAATGCTTTACATGTTCGCCATCGGCCGCGACGCCATAGCGCTGACCGAAGATCACGATCAACCAGGGCGCCACATCCAAAAACGGCTTGTGCTCGTCGGTGCCGAGCGGCGCCAAAGCCTCGATCCATTCCGGCGGGGTCTTGCCGCCTTTATAAAACACACGCTCTTCTTCCTCGGCCGCCGCACGGATTTTCGATTTCACTGCCGGATCGGAAATGCAGGCGAAGCTCCATGGCTGCTGGTTCGCGCCCGACGGCGCGGTTGCCGCGGTCATCACCGCGTCCTCGATGATCGCCCTCGGCACGGGCCTTTCGGAGAACTCGCGCACGGTGCGCCGGCGCTTCATCAGCGCGCGGAAGTCGCGGGCACGGGACAGCATCTCGTTCTCGCCGAGCGG
Source organism: uncultured Alphaproteobacteria bacterium (assembly GCA_963730025.1). GTDB lineage: Bacteria > Pseudomonadota > Alphaproteobacteria > Rhizobiales > Xanthobacteraceae. Next base: position 2,265,606 of record CAVSPV010000002.1, on the reverse strand, counting down.
CTGGAATTGCAGAGGCTGATAAAGCGGGCCGGTCATGGCTCACGATCCGTTGTTGATGAGGAGCTGCTTCGCGTTGGCGAATGTTCGGGCCGATGATAGCAAGTCGGGACGCATCCCGCTGCCTTCCGGAAACTCGCCCTTGAAGCCGATCACGCTGCCTGATTCATCCACCGCCCGCGCGCGGCTGAAGACCATCATTGCCGAGCGCTCGTTCGGGCTCGGCGATATTACCCTCGCCTCCGGCCGCAAGAGCCACTTCTATTTCAATCTCAAGCCCACGATGCTCGACCCGGAAGGGGCAGCACTGCTTGCTCAGCTCGCGCTTGAGGTGCTTTCCAAAGAGAAGATCGACGCGGTCGGCGGGCTGGAAATGGGCGCGGTGCCGATTTCCGGCGCGGTCGCGGCCTTAAGCTGGATCACGGGCACGCCGCTTCCTAACTTTTTCGTCCGCAAAAAGCCGAAGGAGCATGGCGCGAAGCTCCTGATCGAAGGGATCACCAAGACCGAGAGTCTCGCCGGAAAGAATGTGGCAATCGTCGAGGATGTCACCACGACCGGCGAATCCGCCCTTAAGGCCGCAAATGCGGCTAAAGAATCCGGCGCCACCGTCGCCCTCGTGCTAACCATCGTGGACCGACAGGAAGGCGCCTCGGAAACCTTCGACAAAGCAGGGTTCCGTTTTCGCTCTCTGTTTACCGCTGACGAATTCTTGAAGAAGTAAGCCCTAGCCAAAGGTCCTACCTTCGGGTGGATTAGCTGTTGCAACTTTCCCACGGGTGCGGCGTTTAATCCCGCGGTCATGTGGGCGGGCTAGAACCGTCTATTACAACGACAAGCCAGGGAGGCTTGCTAAAGTGAAGGCCCGTGTTTCGGCGGCCCCATTCCGGCGTCTGACGCTTTTGGCGTCGGCCATAGCCGTTGTGGCAATGCTCAGCCCCTCCCCCGCATCCGGGCAAATTTTCAATACGATTTTTGGCAGCCGTAATCAGGCGGCGAACGCGCCGAGCGGACCGAATTCGTATGCCCGCTCCGACCGCAGCAGCGGCAATCCCTTCACCGACTTCTTCGGCATTTTCCGCGACGACCGCGGCGACAAGGAAGAAGACAAGACCAAAGGCAACGCGTTCGCGCATTACTGCGTGCGCACCTGCGACGGCAAATTCTTTCCGGTTAATCGCGGCGGCAAGGGCGACGCTTCGCTGAACAAAGTCTGCGAAGCGATGTGCCCGGCGGCCGAAACCAAGATTTTCAGCGGCGCTGGCATCGAGAATGCGACTGCCACCGACGGCAAGAAATACATGTCGCTGCCGAACGCGCTCTCCTATCGCAAGGGAATTACGAATAACTGCTCGTGCAACGGCCGCGATCCGTTCGGCGTCGTCAGCATCGATATAGAAAACGATCCAACCCTGCGCACCGGCGACTACGTGGTGCGGCAGACCGGCGTTGTCGTATTCCGCGGCGACAGCTTGCCCCACAAGACCAGCGACTTCACACCGATCAAGAACGCGCCGAACATGAATCCGGCGCTGATGAAGCAGCTGATGGCGATCCGCATCCTGCCGAACAACCCGAATGCGCCGTTCGCGATGACGGTGACCGTCCGCCAGGCGCCGGCCGTCGAGCCGGAAGTGGTCAAGACCGATGTGAAGGCCGAGCCGACGCCGGTCACTGCGCAGCAAAAGCGTACGCCAAATGCAAACGCGCCGGTCGCTGTTCAGCAACCGACGCGCGCAAATTAGGCCCTAAGCGAATTACTCCGCGGCGAGACGAACGACGGGTGCCGCCTGTTTCACGTTCGCATCGACATGCGCCTCGAACTTCGTGAAATTCTTCTGGAACATCGCCACGAGATTGCGCGCCGTTTCGTCGAACTCGGCTTTTTGCTTCCAGGTCTTCGACGGATAAAGCAGGTGCGGCTCAACGCCCGGCACCGAATTCGGCACCGCGAAGCCGAAATAAGGATCGGTGTGGAAGTCCGCGTCTTTGAGCGAACCGTCGAGCGCCGCAGTCAACAACGTGCGGGTTGCCTTGATCGGCATGCGGCGGCCAACGCCATACTTGCCGCCGGTCCAGCCCGAATTCACGATCCAGCAATCGACATTATGCTTGTCGATATATTCGCGAAGCAGCTTCGCATATTCCGACGGATGGCGCGGCAGGAACGGTGAGCCGAAGCAGGTCGAGAATTCCGGCTCAACGCCGGTGAGGCCCTTCTCGGTGCCCGCGACCTTCGCGGTATAGCCCGAGAGGAAGTGATACATCGCCTGATCGGGTGTGAGTTTGGCGATCGGCGGCATCACGCCATAGGCGTCCGCCGTCAACATAATAATGTTCTTGGGGTGACCCGCGCGGCCCGAGCGCGACGCATTCGGAATGAAATCGAGCGGATAGGCCGAACGCGTGTTTTCGGTCCGGGAAATATCCGTGTAGTCCGGCACGCGCGTGGTCGCGTCGAAGCCGACGTTTTCGAGGATCGCGCCGAAACGGTTGGTTGCGTCCCAGATCATCGGTTCATTTTCGCGCGAGAGATTAACGGTCTTCGCGTAGCAGCCGCCTTCGAAATTGAAGATGCCGTCCGGACCCCAGCCGGTCTCGTCGTCGCCGATCAGCGTGCGATGCGGGTCGGCGGAGAGCGTGGTCTTGCCGGTGCCGGAAAGGCCGAAGAACAGCGCGCTTTCCTTGCCGTCATTCGAGACGTTCGCCGAGCAATGCATCGGCATCACGCCTTGCGCGGGCAGATAATAGTTGAGCGTCGTGAATACCGACTTCTTCATCTCGCCGGCATAGGACGAGCCGCAGATCAAAACGATTTTGCGGGTGAAATCGATCGCCACCATCGTGTCGGAGCCCTCACGGCTGCCATGACGCTTCGGATCGGGGCGGAACGATGGGAAGTCGAGAATGGTGAGTTCGGGTTCGAACGTCTTGAGCTCGTCGAGGTCCGGGCGGATCAGGAGCGTACGGATGAAAAGCGAATGCCAGGCGAGTTCGGTAAAGACGCGGGTCTTGATGCGATAGCGCTGATCGGCGCCGCCATAGAGATCCTGCGCGAATAGTTCTTTGCCTTTGGCGTGCGCGAGGAAGTCTTGATAGAGATTTTCGAAGTGATCTTTCGAAACTTTCTTGTTGTTGTCCCACCAAACGGTTTTCTCGGTCAGCGCATCGACAACGGTGTGTTTGTCTTTGGGCGAGCGGCCGGTGTGGTGGCCGGTTTCAGCGGATAGCGCGCCGCCGGCAACGATCTGCGCTTCCTTGCGCTGCAACGCATGTTCGTAGAGCGCCGGCGTCTGGAGATTCCAGTGCACCGCCTTGAGTTCCGAAAAACCGAACTTGTCGGCCCCGTAAGCGCTTCTGATACCCGTATCCACGAAACTTCCTCCCGACCGGCTTTTACTTGAGCGCCCTCGATCGCCTGCTTTTCTAACAAGAGGGCGGCAAATGGGCGAAAACGCCCTGCCCAACGGCCTACCCCCGGAAAGCGCGGCACCATATTGACCGGGCCTTTCATTGTGAAGGCCGAATGACAAATTTGGCATCTCAATTTCTGTGGCAGTGCGACGCGAGGCTATTAACCCTGCGGCCACTTGAGCGACCCGAGACCGAGCAGTTCCTTGGCATCTAACGTGACGATCTTGCCGAAGGTCGCGACCAGATGTCCGCTCTGGACCGCGATCTGCCAGAAGGCAAAATCGGCAAATTCCACATATTTCGCCGCTTCTGGATGGCGCGTGAGATAGCGGGCGCGGACGGCATTTTTGTCTTGTTCGGCGATCGTCCCCATCACGGTCAGCCGCGCCGCAGCCAGGGGATCGACCTGGTTTTTTTGCGCGAGCAGCAGCGAAACCTTCCGGTCCCGGCGGATATTGGCGGTGTGTTTGGCGAGATTGGACAAAAGCAGGAGCGGCGAGCCGTCCGGCATGGGTGCCACCCCCACGAGCGAGGCATAGGGATACCCATGCTCCCCGGAGGTCGCGAGCGACCCGAACAGGGACTCCCGCAGGAGCCAGCGCGAAAGCGCCGTCGGGGATTGGTGATCGTCCTTTTCCATCTCTCGATTCTGTAGGAAATGTAATGTGTTAGGGGTTACGCAAATTAAGGCAACACGCTAGGTTGTATGGGGGGCTACGGTCGCGCCGTCACAATTAGGCCCTGCCTTAATTGTTTGAACGGCGCGCTCGTATCAGATCGACCGATTCCGGAGCCGACGGACCGGACTGGAGACCGTATGCCGACCATCGCGCTTGTGGATGACGACCGCAATATTTTGACCTCGGTTTCGATCGCACTCGAGGCCGAAGGCTACCGCATCCTTACTTTCACCGATGGCGCGTCCGCCATCGAGGGCTTCAAGTCGAGCCCGCCGGATCTCGCGATCCTCGATATCAAGATGCCGCGTATGGACGGCATGGAGCTGCTGCGCCGGCTCCGCCAGAAGTCCGACTTGCCGGTGATTTTCCTCACCTCAAAGGACGAGGAAATCGACGAATTGTTCGGCCTCAAAATGGGCGCCGACGATTTCATCCGCAAACCCTTTTCGCAGCGCCTGCTGGTCGAGCGCGTCAAAGCGGTGCTGCGCCGCTTCATTCCCAAAGACTCGATGCCGCCGAGGGAAACCGACTCGGCGAAAGTGCTCGAGCGCGGTCTGCTCAAGATGGATCCGGAACGCCACACCTGCACCTGGAAGAATGATCCGGTTACGCTCACGGTCACCGAATTCCTGATCCTGCAGGCGCTCGCGCAGCGTCCGGGCGTCGTCAAAAGCCGTAACGCGCTGATGGATGCCGCCTATGACGATCAGGTCTATGTCGATGACCGCACCATCGACAGCCACATCAAGCGACTGCGCAAGAAATTCAAAGCCGTCGACGACGATTTCGAGATGATCGAAACATTGTACGGTGTCGGCTACCGATTCAAGGAAGCCTGAAAGCTCGCGAAATTTTTTCGCGTACGGTTTGTCGATGAAGGCAAACGTCGAACAGCCTCAGCCCACAACACCCAACAAACCGGCGAAAACCGGTTTGCTGAAACGATTCCGCCTTTTCCTGGCGCATCAGGGCTTTTCCAGCCTCAGGCGGCGAATCGTGTTGCTCAATCTCCTGGGCCTGGTCACGCTCGTCTCCGGCATTCTTTATCTTTCTGAATATCGCGCGGGCCTGATCGATGCGCGCGTACAGAGCTTGCTCACGCAAGGCGAAATCATTGCCGCCGCGATCGCGAGCACCGCGCCGTCGGATGCCAGCAACATTCCGATCGATCCGGAAAAACTGCTCGAGTTGCAGGCCGGCGAAACTTACGGACCCGCCGAAGATTACAGCACGCTCGAATTTCCGATCAATCCGGAACGGGTCGCGCCGCTCTTGCGCCGTTTGATCTCGCCCACCAATACGCGTGCGCGCATATACGACCGTGACGGTGGGCTTCTGCTCGACTCGCAGACACTCAGAGGTACCGGCGAAATTCTCCGCTTCAACCTGCCGCCGCTGACGCAACAGCAACCGCAAATCAATCCGCTGCGCCGCGCCTGGCGGCAGGCGCGGCTCTGGTTCCGCTCCGGCGGCCTCCCGATTTATCGCGAAATCGGCGCCGCCAACGGCAAGCAATATCAGGAAGTCACGGCCGCACTGAGCGGCGAGAGCGACAGCGAAGTACGCGTGAACGAGCGTGGCGAAGTGATCGTCTCGGTCGCAATACCCGTACAGCGCTTTCGCGGCGTGCTTGGCGTGTTGATGCTGCAGACGCAGGGCGGCGAAATCGACAGCGCGGTCGAAGCCGAGCGCCTCGTCATCGTCCGCGTGTTCCTGATCGCGGCCGCGGTCATGGTGGTGCTTTCCTTCCTGCTTGCCGGCACGATTGCGGGCCCGATGCGCAGACTTGCCGAGGCAGCCGAACATGTGCGGCGGCGCACGCGCTCGCGCGTCGAAATTCCCGATATGACATCACGCGCCGACGAGATCGGACATCTTTCTGGCGCGTTCCGCGACATGACGGACTCGCTCTACACGCGGATCGAAGCGATCGAGAGTTTCGCCGCCGACGTCGCGCATGAATTGAAGAACCCACTCACCTCGCTTCGCTCGGCGATCGAAACGCTGCCGCTCGCGAAAAACGAAGAGTCCCGCCAGCGTTTGCTCACCGTCATTCAGCACGATATCCAGCGGCTCGACCGCCTGATCACCGATATTTCCGATGCAAGCCGTCTCGATGCCGACCTGCAGCGCCACGAGGCGACACCGGTCGATCTTCGAAAATTGCTCACGGCGGTTGCCGACCTCACGAACGAAATCCCGCGCGATGACGAAGTGAAAGTCGACGTTTCGTTTGCGCCAGACGACGCGATCGAGACCTTCACGATCATGGGGAACGATTCACGGCTCGGCCAGGTGATCGATAACCTGGTTCAGAACGCGCGCTCGTTCTCGCCCCGTGGCGGCAAAGTGCGGATCATCTGCAAGCGCGTCGTGAATGAGATCGAAATCGCGGTCGAAGACGAAGGTCCGGGCATCCGGCCCGACGCGCTCGCGCGCATTTTCGAGCGATTCTACACTGATCGGCCCGAACATGGTTTCGGACAGAACTCCGGCCTCGGCCTTTCGATCTCGCGCCAGATTGTCGAAGCGCATGGTGGACGGATCTGGGCCGAGAACCGGCTCAGCACACAGTCGAGCGCTGGCGAAGCGCCGCGCATTGCCGGTGCGCGTTTTGTCGTGCGACTGCCGGCCGCGAAATCGTGAGCATCAAGGGGAGCGGCAGTGAGCACGCGACCGCGGTGCTGGTCGGTTCGCGCGCGGTTTTGATCCGTGGAGCTGCGGGTTCCGGTAAATCGCGGCTGGCCTGGTCACTGCTTGAAGCGGCGCAGACGGGAAAAATACTATTCGCGCGGCTGGTTGCCGACGATCGCGTGACGCTTTCGGCGCTCAACGGTCGACTGATCGCAGCCGCGCCTTCGCAGATCGCGGGCATGATCGAGCTTCGCGGATCGGGGATTCTGCGCGTGCCCTACGAGCCGTTTGCGGTGGTTGGACTGATTGCCGACCTTGCTGCGGAGGACGCCGAGCGCGTGCCGGCAAGCAGCGCGCTCACCGCCACAATCTTGGGCGTCAGATTGCCGCGTCTGCCGGTTGCGAAAGATCAGGACCCATTGCCCTTGATTCTCAAGGCTATGGAACCGGCGGGAGCCGCCCGATAGGCGCTTGCTTTCCGCAATACACATAACGAATATGCGCCTCCCCGCGCCTTAAGCCCGCGGGAGGAGCCGGGCCGAAGTAGATGCCCGGCGGAGCCTGATGATCGGTCTCGTTCTCGTCACTCATGGTCGTCTTGCCGTCGAGTTCCGCTCGGCGCTTGAACATGTGGTCGGCCCACAAAAGCAGATCGAGTCGGTGACCATCGGTCCCGACGACGATATCGAACGCTGCCGCCAGCAGATCATCGACGCCGTAAAGAAGGTCGATAGCGGCAACGGCGTCGTCATCCTCACCGATATGTTCGGTGGCACGCCGTCAAATCTCGCAATCTCGGTGATGAACGCGCCGAACGTCGAGGTCGTTGCCGGCATCAATCTACCGATGCTGGTGAAGCTCGCGAAAGTCCGCGACGACGTTCCGCTGACACAAGCGGTCGTGCAGGCGCAGGATGCCGGCCGCAAATACATCAACATTGCAAGCCGCGTGCTTGCAGGCACGGGCAAATAACGTGGCGGAATCTCCGATACCGGAAGACGACTGCATGCCGAACGGGCCGGTGCCCGAAGGCTCGGTGTCGCGCGAACTTCCCGTCATCAACAAGCGCGGGCTACACGCGCGCGCTTCCGCCAAATTCGTGCAGATGGCAGAAAAATTTGACGCGCAGATTCAGGTCACGCGCTGCGGCGAGACCGTCAACGGTGACTCGATCATGGGACTCTTGATGCTTGCCGCAGGCCCCGGCACCACGATCCGCGTCACCTGCGGGGGCGCGCAAGCAAACGAAGCGCTCGAAGCGCTCACCGAGCTCTTGGCAACGAAGTTCGGCGAAGACGAGTAATACGCGGCTAGACGCGCGCGTCGGATTTATCCCCGACATGCGCTTTTCGTCCGGCGCTAAAGCCGACAAAGCCCTGCCCTACCGCTGCAAGCACCAGCATCCAGAGCGGTAAAATCCAGCTATTCGACACATCATGGAGCGCGCCGAATAGCACCGGGCCTGCGGCGGCAATGCCATAGCCGACCGATTGCGCCATGCCGGAAAGCGCCGAGGCTTGTCTCGTGTCATGCGCACGCAGCGCGAAGAACGCGAGCGCGAGCGGAAAACAGAAGCCGAGTGCCAGGCCTGAAATCATGACCCAGGCTACGACGAACTGCGGTGCGACAATGAGCCCGACATAGCCCGCGCACATCATCGCGCTGAAGAAAACTGCGAGCCCGCGCTGATCGGAAAAACGCGCAAGCAGCGCGGGAAAAATAAATCCAATCGGAATGCCGAGCGCGGGGAATAGCGCCGTGATCCAGCCCGCCGAGACCGCGCTATAGCCCCGATCGAGTAGAATCGTTGAGAGCCAGGTCAGCGTCACATAGAAGCTCATCGACTGCAGACCCATGAACAGCGTCACGTTCCAGGCGAGTTTCGAGCGCCAGACGTTCTGCACGATCTTTTCGCCCGGTTGCGCGGCAGGCTTGGTCGATTTGCGCAACTGCGTGAGCAGGAGCAGCGCGGAAATGACCGCGGGGATGAACCAGATTGCGAGCGAGCCGCGCCAACCACCCGGCAGCGCTGCTGCAAGCGGCACTGCAATGCCCGACGAGATCGATGCCGAGGTAGCAAGCGTGGTGGCATAGACGCTGGTCATGATGCCGACCTTGTCGGGAAAGTCGCGTTTGATCAGCCCGGGCACCAGCACGTTACCGATCGCAATCGCAGCTGCGAGTAACGCCGAGCCCGCGTAGAGCGCGGTGATCGACGGCGCCGAGCGCAGAAGAATGCCGAGCGCGAGCAGCAATAGCGCGATGAAGATTGCGCGCTCCATGCCGAACTTGGCGCCAATCGCGGGTGCCACCGGGGACATCAGCGCAAACGCCAGCAACGGCATGGAGGTGAGCGCACCGGCAAACAATGCGGAAAGCCCGGTATCGGCGCGGATGAATTCCAGGAGCGGGCCCACACCCGTGATCGCGGGCCGCAGGTTCATTGAGATCAGGAAGATCGCGACCACGAGCAGGATCCGGCTCGTGGCGGGATTTTGGATCACTTTTGTCACGGTGGGCCTTCGAAATGCGCGTTCGGCAGCGCTTATAGCGCTATAGGCCCTTGAATAAGCGACATAAAGAAATCTTTATATCCCTGTTGCCCTGCCTGGAGGGGGCTGCTATAGCCTCGCCCGACCGCGCGCGGCCCTTTGCCGTGCCCATTCCTATTCAATTCAAACGATCGAGAAGGACCGTCATGACCGCTGCGCTGAAGGCCGTCGCCAATGATTACATCGTGAAAGACATCGGCCTCGCCGATTTCGGCCGCAAGGAAATCTCGCTTGCCGAAACCGAAATGCCGGGCCTGATGGCAACCCGCGAAGAATACGGACCGAAGCAGCCGCTCAAGGGCGCGCGCATCGCGGGCTCCTTGCACATGACGATTCAGACCGCGGTGCTGATCGAAACGCTCACGGCGCTGGGCGCCGATGTGCGCTGGGTTTCGTGCAACATCTATTCGACGCAGGATCACGCCGCGGCGGCGATCGCAGCGGCCGGCATTCCGGTGTTCGCCGTGAAGGGCGAGAGCCTTGTCGAATATTGGGACTACACCGCGAAGCTGTTCGAGTGGCATGGCGGCGGAACCCCGAACATGATCCTCGACGACGGCGGCGACGCCACCATGCTCGTGCATCACGGTCTCCGTGCCGAACAGGGCGACACCGCGTTCCTCGACAAGCCTGAGTCCGAAGAAGAAACCGTGTTCTACGCGCTGATCAAAAAGCTCTTGAAGGAAAAGCCGAAGGGCTGGTTTGCGGAGATCGCAAAAAACATCAAGGGCGTTTCCGAAGAAACCACCACCGGCGTGCATCGTCTCTACGAAATGCAGAAAGCCGGAAAGCTTCTGTTCCCGGCGATCAACGTCAACGACTCGGTCACCAAGTCGAAATTCGACAATCTCTATGGCTGCCGCGAGTCGCTGGTCGATGGCATCCGCCGCGGCACCGACGTGATGATGTCGGGCAAGGTCGCGATGGTCGCGGGCTTCGGCGACGTCGGCAAAGGCTCGGCGGCATCGCTCCGCCAGGCCGGCTGTCGCGTGATGGTTTCCGAAATCGATCCGATCTGCGCGTTGCAGGCGGCGATGGAAGGCTATCAGGTCGTAACAATGGAAGAAGCGGCGCCGCTTGCCGATATCTTCGTTACCGCGACCGGCAACAAGGACATCATCACGATCGAGCACATGCGCGCGATGAAAGATCGCGCCATCGTCTGCAACATCGGCCACTTCGACAACGAAATTCAGATTGCGTCGCTGAAGAACCTGAAGTGGGACAACATCAAGCCGCAGGTCGACGAAATCACCTTCCCCGACGGGCACCGCATCATCATGCTGTCCGAAGGCCGCCTGGTGAATCTCGGCAACGCCATGGGTCATCCGAGCTTCGTGATGTCGGCGTCATTCACCAACCAGACGCTTGCGCAGATCGAGCTGTGGGCGAACAACAAGGACGGCAAGTACAAGAAGGAAGTCTATGTGCTGCCGAAGTCGCTCGACGAGAAGGTCGCGCGCCTGCATCTCGCGAAGATCGGCGTGAACCTGACCAAGCTTCGTCCGGATCAAGCGTCTTACATCGGCGTGAAGCCGGAAGGCCCGTATAAGGCGGATCATTATCGCTACTGAGCTTCACTGGAACGAGAAAAGAAAAAGCCCCGGATCGCTCCGGGGCTTTTTTGTTGCGGTCGAAAAAACTTAAATGAGGCCTATGAAGTCGACGTAGTTGCCGGTCGTAAAAGTAATCGCGTGGGTCGGATCGTACACGGCGATGGAAAAATCAGCCACCTTATCGCCGTTTACGTCGCCCTCGATGATATGCCCGTCGAAGGTCCAGTATGAGCGAAGCTGCCCGTTCACATTATTGGTTGCAGTGAACATCGCGTTCGGCGTCGTACTGCTGTCGCCATTCACATAAACGAAGGTCTGGACACCGGCGAGTTTGGTATTCGAGTCGATAAGCGAGAAATTTATTTGGTCTTGACCGTCCGTGAAATCCAGAATGACGTCACGTGTCGCCTTGGTCAATCCGGAATCTGCGGTCTTTTGATAAATGAACTGGTCGGCCCCGCTACCACCATACAACTGATCGACACCCAGCCCGCCCACAAGAACGTCTCCCTCGGAACCGCCATATAGCGTGTCGTTGCCGGCATAACCAAATAGCCCATCGCTTCCAGCACCGCTGCTCAACACGTTTGCCGAAGCATTACCGAACACGTAGTCGTTGCCGCTGCCGGTATCGACGTGTTCAAAGCCCGTGATGGTGTCCGTGCCAACGTTCGAGCCACTGGCATATTTCGCGGCGACCGTTCCTGCACCGGCGGCTATGGCTGGTTCGGCATGCGTGACCGTATCGATATTAATGACAAGACCGTTCGTGGCGTCGCTGGCATTATAGAGATCGTTACCTGCACCGCCGTCGATGATATCAGTGCCGTTCGTACCACCTGAAGTGGCGCGATACTCATCGTCACCGCCGTTAAGATTGACTGTGTCGCTGCCGGTTCCGGCGATCACCTCGTCGCTCTTGCTGCTGCCGGAATATTTATCGTCTCCGGAGCCAAGATCGACGTATGAAATAAGCCCCGTATTCGTCACCGTGTCGTTGTTCGCGCCAGTCTCCAGCAGGCCGATCGTTCCGGAATTGGTAACGACGTCGTCGCCGTCACCCAAGCCCACGTCGCCGAGCTCTCCCGAATTGGTCAGCGTGTCCTTGCCGCTGAGCGTCGAGAGCGTGCCTACAATTTCGCCTGCGTTGGCGATGCTGTTGTCGCCCGCGCCAAGATTGACATCGCCATCGACGTAAGACGTGATCGTCGTATTCCTGAACACGTCGTTGCCCTCCAGCGTGGTAACGTTGGATTCCAGGTACTTGGAGTTCGAGATCGAGTTGTTGCCAGAGCCGAGATGGACGAAATCGACAATCGTCCCCGAATTCGTGAGCGTATCGTTGCCCGACAAGGTAGTCAGCGACTTGTCGATCTGGCCGCTGTTGGTAATTATATTTATGCCGGCGCCAAGATCCACTAAATCGCCTATCGACCCCGAATTGATGAGAGTATCGTCGCCCGACGTCGTGAGAACTTGGCTGCCGATCCGGCCGCTGTTGGTAATTTTGTTCTTACCGCCGATTAAATTCACAAGCCCTGCAATCGAGCCGACATTGTTGATGACGTCGTCACCGTTGCCGGCGCTCACATTGCCGTCAATTTCGCTTTTGGCGCCGCTGTTGGTAAGCGCATTATTACCAGCGCTCAAATCGATGTTGCCGCCGATATGACCGGTATTGTTGACGGTATCGGCATCGATACCGCCCTGATAAAGCCCGAGCACATTGCCCGAATTTGTAAAACTGTTGATGCCATTGCCGAGATTAACGTCGAGCTGAATAAAGAGCGTGCTGGAAACAACATCGTTGCCGGCGCCCGCTGTTACGCCTCCTACGATACCTCCGGTGGTTTTAAAGCTGTTGCTGACGCCCTCGCCCAACGCAACACTGCCGAAGACGGTGCCGCTGGTCGTGAAGGTGTCGATCCCGGAACCGCCGCTCACACCACCGTTGACCGCGCCCTTACCCGTATAAGTGTTTTTGCCATCGCTGAGTGTGACAGCGCCGTTGATCGCGCCGTTATTCGTTACCGTGTCGTCGCCCGTACCCATCGTCACCGCGCCATTGATGGAGTTCGAGTTGGTCAGCGTATTCTTGCCGTCGCCAAGATTGATAGCTGAATCGATATTGCCGGTATTGGTAACCGAATCGTCGCCGGCTTCCGTGGCTGTGAAGGTGAGAATCGATCCAGCATTGGTAACCTTGTTGTTGCCCGCACCCAAACCAAGCGTCGCGATCTGGCCCGAAGCCGCCGTGATCGCGACGGTGTCGTTGCCACTGCCTGCAGAAACGGTCGCGGCAACATCGCCGGCGCCGGTATAGCTGTTGTTGCCCTCGCCCATGGCGAGCGAATACATCGTGCCGGTGTTGTTGATGACGTCATTGCCGGCCCCCAGCGCAACGTTCGACGCAATGAACCCGGTCAAACTATTGTTGATCGTATCCCCGCCGGTGCTGATGCTTACAATTGAGTTTCCGAACGTGCCATTGATGAGGCCGCTGTTGGTGATGGTGTTTTTCGTACCGGCAAGCTGCATGCCGACGAGACCGGAGATGATGCCGGCATTGGTGATGGTCGAAGAAGTGGTGCCGCCGACATAAAGGCCGATGATGCCGCCGCTGACCGAGCCGTCTTGTCCCACCGTGAGACTGAACGTCGTTGCCTTGAGGGGGTTCAGATTGTCGAGAATAATTCCGTAGCTGGCCTGCGACATCAACGTGCTCTGGACGTTTACAGTCGTGTTGACCGACCCATCAAACTCAGCGCCGTTATGATTTTGCGAAATGACGTAAGCGCCGGCATCGATGGTGAGCGAGTCCGCGCTCGTGCCCACGCTGCTTTCTGCGAGCGTGACGCCCGCCTTCGTCGTCTCGTAGCGGCTCGTCGACGTGGTGATTTTGATTACGGCCATTGCGTACCCCTGTGCTGCACTAGCGCAAGCTTAGGCACGAAGCCGCCCGGATGCGGAGGTTTCGTGCTTCGACTATCGAGAAAGGCCGATTCTGCCGCGCCTATCAGCAATGCCACGAAGTCGTGCAACTGAAATCAGCCGTTCAGCCGATATCCGGGTGAGCGCTTTTGCAGAGAATGCTTGGACGAGCGGGCTACTAAGGCGCGGGGACGGCCCTAGTGTCGATTGAATCCGTCGCCGATCACGCTGAGTTCCGAAAGCAGCTGGACGAGCTCGGCCTGACGATGGGTTCCCGTCTTCTCAAACGCGCGCTGAAGATGCGTGCGCACGGTAGACAGACTGAGCCCCAGTTCATCAGCAAGCGCTTGCAGGTTGCGGCTACCGGGAATTCGTGCCGCCAGTGAGGCTTCAGCCGCCGTGAGTCCGAAAAGCTCCTGCAGCGCACGATGGCATGAGCGCGCCATGCGCTCGCCATCGACGATCAACACGAGCGTGCAACCGGGGAAGGCCTGGCTCAGCCAATGCGATGAAAGCGGCAGCGTCTGAACGGTTATACGTGGCCGGCCGGGACCGCCAACAATGCTCATGCGGCCTGCGCTACGCGGGCGATCCGCACCGCCGGGTTGCGCCGTTCGAATGAGGTGCCGCAGCAAAGTCTCGTCCTGCGCGGCGCCGGCGTGCAGGCCGTCGCCTGCCAAAACCAACCCCTCGTTCTGTAGCGTCATCTGCCGGACTGCGGCATTGGCGTAGAGCACGCGCCCGTCCGCCCCAAGCAGCACGCAACCATGTTGCGTCCGGATGAGGTCCGTCGCCTTGGCGTCATATTGTCTGGCGTTCGCGAGCGTGCGTCCGCTCGCAACCGCGCGCCGGAAGTGAGGAATCAGGAATTCCAGGGTGCGAAGCCTGCGCCGCGTTCCAAAAGGTTTGGAAAGCCAGGGCCGCGCGAGCACAAGAGCGCAAACATTGTCTGCGTCCCATTCAATATTGGCAAATATGCCATCGGCGACCTCATTTGGAGTCGCCCATTCACAATAGAACTCTTTACTTCTCTCAGCCAACGTCACCGTATCGCGACAGGTGACGATTGCACCAACTGGCGATTTCTCCAGGACGGGCGCGAGCGGGTCGAACTGACCGTAATAAACGTTGTATTTAATATTCTCGCTTGGATCGAAGTTCGCGCTGATCAGATTTTGGCGCGTTCCTCCCGCCTCAATCATCAAGAGGTGACCGGCGCGCCCGTCTAGAAGATCGAGCGTGCTGGAAAGCGTAGCTGGCCACAGCGATTGATCAGCCGCCGCGTCGTAGATCAAACCGACGAGACGAGAGAGATCCTGCTGGTAGGTCATTCCTAGAAGCTTCCACGTTCGCTTCGGGTATTCTGATCATATGTTCATACGACTACAACTGTTGTTTCCTCGCGCTCTTTGGCGTTGCCCGGTGTCGTAATCAGGTGCTGTCGGGTGGGTGCGCCATGGCTTAGAAGCCGGATCATTACCGGTATTGATTGCTGCCGAACCGTGAGAAGCAAGAACGGAAAAAGCCCCGGAGCGATCCGGGGCTTTTTGGTTCGGCGCAAGCTTGCCTGGCTTATGTCCGGTCGGGATATTCCGGCACATCGCCGGGGTATTTGGCCCTGCCGTTCGAGTTTAACAGGTAGAACCAACGGATCATGACTTAATCCGTTAGCACTCGTGATCGCCCGCGTTTCAAAAGCATCCCACTTCCGGCGGCGAATTTGTCACAACTTCGCCGGGTTGCAGTGCAAGAAAGACCTGTTAAGGGGCTGGCAATCGAACCGAATCTGAAGTTCGGACGTTGGGCTGATAAGAATGTGCCGCTGGATCGCTTATCGAGGTGAGGAAACCGCGCTGGAGCGGTATGTCACCGCGCCTGACCACTCCCTTATTCATCAAAGCCTGCACGCGCTCGAATCCGAAGGCTCCACCAACGGCGACGGCTTCGGCCTCGGCTGGTATTCGGAACGCGAAACCGAGCCCGGCCTCTATCACGAAATTCGGCCGGCATGGTCCGACGACAATGTGCGCAATCTCTGCAAGCACATCCGCTCGAGACTGTTCTTTGCGCATATCCGCGCTTCCACGGGCACCGCGACCACACGGCCGAACTGCCATCCGTTTTACTACGGACCGTGGATGTTCATGCATAACGGATCGATCGGCGAATGGCCGCTGATCCGCCGCCAGGTCGAAGCGATGATCGCGGACAAATTCTACGGCAACCGTGTCGGCACCACCGATTCCGAAGCCGTGTTTCTCGCGATGCTCTCCGACGGACTGGAAAACGACCCGGTGGGTGCCACCGCCCGCACGCTCGCGCGCGTGACCGATCTCGTGAAGAAGAGCGGCACCGAAAGGCCGGTTCGTTTTACGGCAGCGCTTTCGGACGGGAAGAATCTTTTCGCGTTCCGCTATGCTTCCGACGACACCGCGACTTCGCTTTATTATCGCGACATCGGCGACGCGGCACTGATCGTGTCGGAGCCGTTCGACATGGACCGCACGTTCTGGAAGCCGGTGCCGGCGAACCATCTCATCATCGCGAGCGACAAGAAGGTCGAGCTACAGCCGTTCGCGGTTGAACCGCCGCTGTTGCGCGCGGTGGGTTGATCATTTCCTAGATTTTTCGTCATGGCCGGCACAAGGCCGGGCATGACGAGTCATGTCAGAATCTTCTGCATAAAAATCAGATCGACGGGCCTGCCGAACTTAATGCCGACGCCGGGCATGCGGCCCGCTTCCCTGAAGCCGAATTTTTCATGCAACGCGATCGAGGCTGCGTTTGACGCATCGATCGCGCCGATCATGTTTTTCTTGTCTAACTTCCGCGCCGCCTCGATCAAAGCTTCGAGCAGTGCCGCACCCGCGCCCTGCCCGCGCTTGTCGTTTGCGATGTAAACCGAATGTTCGACGGTGACGCGGTAGCCCTCGAAGGGCCGGAAGTCGCCGAAGCTGCCGTAGCCGATCGCGCCGCCAAGTTCGGCAACCAGCACCGGAAAGCCGCGGGCCGTCCGCTCGGCGAACCAGGCGCGGCGGTTTTCGAGATCGACCGGCGTCTCGTTCCAGATCGCGGTCGTATTCAGAACCGCGTCATTATAAATGCTGAGAATCGCCGGCAGGTCCGATTCGGCGGCGGGTCGAACGAGGGGCGGCGTTTTCATGCTGTCATCTTAGGCCAATTTGCCGCCCTGTACCCGCCTGCAAACGGGTGCTAACACCCGCGCGCTATGTCCACCCCCATTGAAAACATCCGCAACTTCTCCATCGTTGCGCATATCGACCACGGCAAGTCGACGCTTGCCGACCGGCTGATCCAGCTCACCGGCGGGTTGGAACTGCGCGAGATGAAGGAGCAGGTGCTCGAACTCGATGGACATCGAGCGCGAGCGCGGCATCACGATCAAGGCGCAGACCGTCCGCCTTAAATACAAGGCGAAGGACGGCAAGGATTACATTCTCAACCTGATCGACACGCCGGGCCATGTCGACTTCGGCTATGAGGTGAGCCGCTCGCTCGCAGCCTGCGAAGGCTCGCTCCTCGTCGTCGACGCCTCGCAAGGGGTAGAGGCGCAGACGCTCGCCAACGTCTATCAGGCGATCGACAACAATCACGAGATCGTTCCGGTCTTGAACAAGATCGATCTTCCTGCCGCCGAGCCGGAAAAGGTTCGCGCGCAGATCGAGGAAGTGATCGGCATCGACGCATCGGGTGCGATCGGCATTTCGGCAAAGACCGGCGAAGGTGTCCCGGACGTGCTCGAAGCGATCGTGACCAAATTGCCGGCGCCGAAGGGCGACCGCAACGCGCCGCTGAAAGCGCTCCTGGTCGACAGCTGGTACGACGCCTATCTCGGCGTCGTGGTGCTGGTGCGCGTCATCGACGGCACGATGAAGAAGAATCAGCGCATCCGCATGATGGGCACGAAGGCGGCCTACGATCTCGACCGCGTCGGTGTGATCACGCCGAAGAAGGTCGAAGTCGACGAGCTCGGCCCCGGCGAGATTGGGTTTTTCACGGCCTCGATCAAGGAAGTTGCCGACACGCGCGTCGGCGATACCATTACCGACGACCGTAAGCCGGTGAGCACGATGCTGCCCGGTTTCCGTCCGGCGCAGCCGGTCGTGTTCTGCGGATTATTTCCGGTCGACGCCGCGCAATTCGAAAATCTGCGCTCCGCGATGTCGAAGCTGCGTTTGAACGATGCGAGCTTCTCCTTCGAGATGGAAACGTCGGCCGCTTTGGGATTTGGTTTCCGCTGCGGCTTTCTCGGGCTCCTGCATCTTGAAATCATCGAAGAACGGCTGCAGCGCGAATTCGATCTCGAACTGATCGCGACCGCGCCATCGGTCATCTACGAGATCCGCTTGATCAATGGCGATCTGGTCGAACTGCACAACCCGGTCGATATGCCGGATGTGGTTCAGATCGAGGAAATTCAGGAGCCGTGGATCAAGGCGACGATTTTGACGCCCGACGAATATCTCGGCTCGGTCATCAAGCTCTGCCAGGACCGCCGCGGTGCGCAGAAAGAACTGACCTATGTCGGCACGCGCGCGATGGTGGTTTACGAATTGCCGCTTAACGAAGTCGTGTTCGATTTTTACGATCGCCTGAAATCGATCTCGAAAGGCTATGCTTCGTTCGACTACAAGATGGAAGACCGCAGGCCCGGCGATCTGGTGCGGCTATCGATCCTTGTCAACAACGAACCGGTCGATGCGCTCGCGATGCTGGTCCACCGCACGCGCGCCGAGCAGCGTGGGCGCGCGATGTGCGAGAAGCTGAAAGAGCTGATCCCGCCGCATATGTTCCAGGTGCCGATCCAGGCCGCGATCGGCGGCAAGGTGATCGCGCGTGAAACCGTGCGCGCGCTCCGCAAGGACGTGACCGCGAAATGTTATGGCGGCGACGCCACCCGTAAGCGCAAGCTCCTCGACAAGCAGAAAGAGGGCAAAAAGAAAATGCGCCAATACGGCAAGGTCGATATTCCGCAGGAAGCGTTTATTGCTGCGTTGAAGGTGGATAGCTGATCAGCAATGACTCCAGTAACAAAGAATAAAAAAACGCCCCGCTTTCGCGGGGCGTTTTGTTTTTCGTGAAACACGGGCTCTAGAGGGGGTATGGGGGTCCAGAAATTTTGTTCTGAATCAATCCACTAACCCGCCGCTACATGTACTTTTCGATCATGCCCAATAGGTCGGGACGCCGTAGTGGCCGTAGATTTTCTGGCCCTGCACCGTGTCCCAGGAATATTCTTTGCCAGGATCGAAGTGCGGCGCGGCTTTGAGTTCCTCCTCCGAGATATTCACCTCATAGCCCTCAAGCTTCGGATTGTAGTCGAGCTTCGCCCACGGCACCGGATAATGATCGTGGCCGAGACCGAGGAACCCGCCGAAACTCATCACGGCGTAGGCCACCTGGCCTGAATATTTGTCGATCATCAGCCGCTCGATCGAGCCGATCTTGGTGCCGTCGGAGCGGTAAACATTGGTGCCTTCGACGCGATCGCTCTCGATCAGGTCGTGGGTGACTTTGGTGCGTGCGCTATCCGTCATCGTGCGCGGGGCTGCGGTTGCCATTTTCGTCCTCCAATTTTGTTGGTTGAAGGAATAACAGTCTCACGCAGCCATGGTTCCGAAATTTGCGGAACCAAGTGGGATACCGACGCGCAAGCGCCGCCGACAAATAAAAATGGCCGGCGCGAGGCCGGCCGTTTTCATGTCGAAGCTAAACCCGTCAGCGCACCAGCGATGTGCTCGACACATATTTGTCTTCCCGCACCACGATCACCTGCAAGCTCTGCGGTCCGCGGCTCTTCACGAGATTGAAGAGAATCTTAGCGTTTTCCGGATGCAGGCGCGTGCAGCCCATCGAGGCCGGGCGGCCCAGCGCATAGACCGACGTCGTTCCGTGGATTGCGTAATGGCCATCGTAGAAAATCGCCCACGGCATCGGTGCATCGTTAAAGAGGCGCGAAATCGCGGTTGCGTTCATCGACTGCACCTTGAAGGTGCCGGCCGGCGTCAGCGCCCCCTGCTTCGCGGTCGAAACCGGCCAGACATAGGTCTCGACACCGTCGACGACCACGGTCAATTCCTGCTTCGGCACGGAAATCGTGACCACGATCGAAGCAGGCTCGGTCGGCATGTGAGCGCCCACGGCGCGTTGATGCACTTGCCCAAGCGCAGGCGAAACCGAAAACGCCGCAAGCGCGGCGACTGCCAATAATGCGCGAATCATAAAGTGCCCCGTAAGGTCCAGAAATCAGCCCGGCGCCTTTAAAGAGCGGTCCGGCGGTTTTCGCAAGTCTTGTCTAAACACGTCTACCTTCGGCCCTTTACGAGAATGTTACCGGGCGCTCTCCAGGCCTTTTTACCGCCGCCGCCTACTGGGATAGGATTCCCCCATGCGGCTCATTTCATTATCCCTGCCATTACTCGTGCTCACGGCGCTCGCCGCCGCCAATGCGGCGGTCGCGCAAAACCCCGCTCCGAATGCGCCAGCCAAGGAGCTGTTCGGCAGAAAGACCGATGCCGCTCCGCTCAAGGCGCGCGCGGTCGGCTTTTATTCCAAGGGTTGTCTGGCCGGCGGGCTCGCACTCCCGGTGAACGGCAAGACCTGGCAGGTCATGCGGCTTTCTAGAAACCGCAATTGGGGTCATCCCGAACTGATCTCGTTTCTGGAGCGCTTTGCGACCCAGGTACCGAAGTTCGGTTGGCCCGGCATCCTGGTCGGCGATCTCGCGCAGCCGCGCGGCGGTCCGATGCTGACCGGACACGCCTCGCATCAGGTCGGGTTGGATGCCGATATCTGGCTCACCCCGATGCCGACACGCACGCTGGCCAATGAAGAGCGCGAAACCTTTCCCCCGCAACTCATGGTGCGTGCTGATCGCAGGGACATTGATCCGGCGGTCTGGACGCCGAGCCACATGCGCGTGATCCGCCTTGCAGCCGAAGATCCGCTGGTCGAAAGAATTTTCGTAAACGCCGCGATCAAGAAAGCGCTTTGCCGCGAAGCAGGCCGCAATCAATTATGGATGACAAAAGTGCGCGCCTATTGGGGGCACGACTATCACATGCACATCCGGATCAAATGTCCGAAGGACAGCCCGGACTGCACACCGCAGCCGCCGGTATCGGCAAACGACGATGGCTGCGGCCCCGAACTCGATGGGTGGTTCCGCGACGCGATCTTGAATCCGCCGCCGCCGAAGGAAAAGCCGAAGCCGCGGCCGCCGATCACGATGGCGGAGTTACCGCCATCGTGCCGGGACGTTTTGATTGCGAAATAGGCTTAGCGTGCGGCCGAGAAGCGCGAAAATTCCGATAATCGCCGCAAGAATGAAGCCGAGCACGATCGAAACCACGACCGCGCAGATGATGATCACGATCAGATAGCCGATCACCTTATCCTGCGGCGAGCGCATCAAGACCGGGATGCCGAGGTAAAGCAGATAAATGCCGTAGAGAGCGGCAAGCAAGCCGAGCACCCAGCCGATGCCGGGGATGATCGAGAAGATGCCGCCGATCCAGCCGGGCGTATAGGAATAAGCCGTCAGCTTGAGTGCGCTCGGCATGTGCTTTTCGCCGCTAAAGGTCGGCGCCAGCGCGTCGATAATGAACGCGATGAGGTAGACGATCACAAACGAGAGCAGATAGCCGAACAGCGCCGAGATGATGAGGAACGGCAATCCGAAGGGCGCGATGATGACGGACCCGATGAGACCGAAGATGATCGGAATCGCCGCGAGGATCGCAACGTAAGTGAATACTTCTTTGGTGTCGCCGGACTCGGCGTCGATCACCGGCCATTCCGTCTTCGGCGAAAGCAAAATATTTTTTACGCGATCAACAATGCCGGCCATTTGAATCCTCCTACCCCGTGCCTCGACCCCCGAGGCGATTCGATTCGCGGCGGATATTCACGCCACGGCGGTATAAAGTCACTCGGAACCGGACATAGATCAACGGCTTTCGAGCACAATCCCGGCCCCTATTCTTGAGCGCCGAATCCGTCTCTTTTTCCAAAAATGCGAAGCTTCCCACCCCGGCGCATCGTCTGTCTGACCGAAGAAACGGTCGAAACGCTCTATTTATTGGGTGAAGACGCCCGGATCGTAGGCGTTTCGGGCTACGCGGTACGTCCGCCGCAGGTCAGGCGAGAAAAGCCGCGCGTTGCCGCATTCATCTCGGCGGACATCCCCAAGATTCTGGCGCTCGAACCTGACCTCGTACTCACCTTCTCCGATCTGCAGGCCGCGATCGTCGCCGACCTGATCAAGGCCGGCGTCTCGCGTGCATGCCTTCAACCAGCGCGATGTCGAAGGCATCTTCGCGATGATCGAGACGCTCGGGGCATTGGTCGGAACGCCGGACAAGGCACAGGTGCTGTCGCAAAAGCTTCGAGAGCGCCTCGATGCCGCGCGCGAAAACGCAAAACAGCTCTCGCGCAGACCGCGCATCTATTTCGAGGAATGGGACGAGCCGATGATTTCCGGCATCGGCTGGGTATCGGAGTTGATCGAGGCCGCGGGAGGCATCGAGGTATTCCCCGAACTCGCCGCGAAGAAGTCCGCGCCCGAGCGCATTATCACGCCAGAAGCAGTGATCGCGGCCGCGCCCGACATCATCATCGGCTCCTGGTGCGGAAAGAAATTCCGCCCCGAGCGCGTAGCGGCCCGCGAGGGCTTTGCCGGCCTGCCCGCGGTGAAGAACGGCTTCGTCCGTGAAATCAAATCGACCCTCATTTTGCAGCCAGGGCCTGCGGCGTTGACCGACGGGTTGAGCGCGATCCAGTCGATTATCGAAGAATGGTCCGGCGCGGCCGCAGAACGCGGGCTTTCCGCGAAGGCGTAATCTGCCGCCGCCGGTTTTGCGATTTGGCGCGGGTTTTGTTCTATTGACCGCACATCAACGCAAATGAACCCCGTGGCCACGAATAAGAGCTTTCTGAGCGACCTGTTGCAGACGATCTCCGAGCGCGGCCGCGAGATGCTTGCGCGCGCGCGCGGCCAAGCGAGGCCGCGGGGCGAAGCACGCACCGAAAACCTGATCGAGCTCTGCGAACACCTGCTTTCCCGGCGCGGCGAAGCGTCCGGGGTCGCGCTCGCCACGGAAATTCTCGAAACCTATCGCGCGTTGAAAACCGGCGAGCGGGTCGCGTTTTTTGAAGCGCTCGCGCACCGTTTCGGCCCGGACCGCGCGCGGCTTCAGAAAGCGGCGAGCGGCTATCTCAGCTCGCCCGGCGACGACGCCGAGGCGGAATTGCAGGAGGCCGCCGAGCCAAAGCGGCAGGAAATTGTTCGACGGCTCAACCTTGCGCCGGACGGAACCGAAGCGCTGGTGCTGATGCGCGCACACCTGCTCGACGCATTGGAGCGGCGCAACGATCTCGCGGCAGTCGACCGCGATTTCGTGCACCTGCTTGCCTCATGGTTTAACCGCGGCTTCCTTGTGCTGAGACGGATCGACTGGTCATCGCCCGCGATCGTGCTGGAAAAAATCATCCGCTACGAGGCGGTCCACGAAATCCGCGACTGGGACGATTTGCGGACACGGATCGATTCGCCGGACCGGCGCTGCTACGCATTCTTTCATCCCGCGCTCGTCGACGAGCCGTTGATTTTCGTCGAGGTTGCGCTGACGAAAGGCATTCCCGACGCGATCGAACCTATTTTGGCGCGCGGGCGCGCGCCGCTCGATCCGCGCGAGGCAACCACCGCGGCGTTCTATTCGATCTCGAATACGCAGAAAGGTCTCGCCGGTGTTACGTTCGGTAGCTTCCTGATCAAGCAGGTGGCCGAGGAGATTTCCCGCGAGTTTCCTAAACTCGAGAATTTAGTGACGCTCTCGCCAGTGCCCGGTTTTGCGAAGTGGCTCGCGCGCGAACGCGCGGAACCGACGTCGGACGCCGTCAGCGACAATGATAGGGCAGCGCTCGCGCTTATGGACCAGCCGGACTGGCCTGCGGACGCGGCGAAGCGCGATGCACTGACAGGACCGCTGCTTTCGCTTGCGGCGCATTATTTCCTCATCGCCAAGGATCGCCGCGGCCGGCCGCTCGATCCGGTTGCACGCTTCCATCTTGGCAATGGCGCCGCGCTCGAGCATATCCACGCGCTCGCCGATCTCTCGCCACGCGGGCTGGCGCAGTCAGCCGGCGTTATGGTCAATTACCGCTATGACCTTTCCGAAATCGAGCACAATCATGAAGCCTATGCCGAAGCGGGCGAAGTCGTCGCCAGCAAGGATGTCCGTAAGCTCCTGCGTCAGCCACAATCGAAACGGACGGCGCCTGCGAGACTGCCGGCAATGACTGGCAGCAACCATCTGTCCGGTGCGATCGAGGCCGCGGTGCCGTCGCCGGCCAAAATCCTGATCGAGCTTACCGACGGCAAAACCGTTTCCTACGGCGAGGCCTTCGCGCTCGCCGATAAGATTTCCGCGCACCTGATCCGGATCGGCGTTATTCCGGGTGACCGGGTCGCGGTGCAGGTCGAAAAATCCTGGCAGAGCCTTGCGCTTTATCTCGGCTGCGTTCGCGCGGGCGCGGTTTATCTGCCGCTGAATACGGCCTATCCGCTCCCCGAACTCGAATATTTTCTGGGTGACGCCGAGCCGCGGGTGGTGGTCTGCCGGCCCGAAAACGAAAGCGGCGTGCGTGCGCTTGGCGAAAAATTGAAGATCAAGGCGGTCGAGACACTCGGCACGAGCGGCGATGGCTCGCTACTCGCGAACGCGATGGATGCGCCGAAGGTAGCAACGGTTGCGCGGGCGGCGCACGATCTTGCCGCCATTCTTTATACGTCGGGCACCACCGGACGTTCGAAAGGCGCGATGCTCTCGCACGAGAACCTGCTCTCTAACGCACGCACGCTTAAAGACTACTGGCGCTTCACGGAGCAAGATGTGCTCATTCACGCGCTGCCGATCTATCATACACATGGGCTGTTCGTGGCGATGAATACAATCCTGCTCGCGGGCGCGAGCATGATTTTTCTTCCGAAATTCGACGCCGACGAAATCCTGCGCCTGATGCCGAAGGCAACGTCCATGATGGGCGTACCGACATTTTATGTGCGTCTCGCCGATCACCCGAAAGTCACGCGCGAGGCGACAAAGCATATGCGGCTCTTCGTATCGGGCTCGGCGCCGCTGCTTTCCGAAACGCACCGCGCCTTCTCGGAGAAAACGGGTCACGCCATATTAGAGCGCTACGGCATGACCGAGACCAATATGAATACGTCGAACCCTTATGACGGCGATCGCATTCCCGGCACCGTCGGTTTCCCGCTCCCCGGTGTCAGCCTTCGTGTCGCCGATGCGGAAACCGGCAAGGTGCTGCCGCAGGGCGAGATCGGCGTGATCGAAGTGAAAGGACCGAATGTTTTTTCCGGCTATTGGCGGATGCCGGAAAAGACGGCGGCAGAATTTCGCATGGACGGCTTCTTCATTACCGGCGACGTCGGCAAGATCGACGCGCGCGGCTATGTGCACATCGTCGGACGCGCCAAGGATCTCGTGATCTCCGGCGGCTTTAACGTCTATCCGAAGGAAGTTGAGAGCGAGATCGATGCAATCGCGGGTGTCATCGAATCCGCCGTGATCGGCGTCACCCATCCCGATCTTGGCGAAGGCGTCACCGCCGTCGTGGTACGCGCCAAGGGTGCGGAGCTTTCCGAGGCGGACGTGCTTTCCGCGCTCGAAGGCAGGCTCGCCCGCTTCAAACAGCCCAAGCGCGTCTTCTTTGCGGACGACCTCCCACGCAACGCGATGGGCAAGGTGCAAAAGAACGTGCTCCGCGAAAATTACGCACATATCTATTCGAAGAGTGTCGCCTGACGGCCTTGCGGTACTGCAAGTTTTCTTCGCACCGCTGCTACCCATTGAAAACGGCGAGTAAATCGCCTTTTGCAGCGCAGCAAAATCAACCGATCCCACAAAGATATTGTTGGAAGTCCAATCGTTTCATCCCATTATGGATGGACAAGAAAATCCACGGGAGGGATAAAAATGCATTCCTGGTTTAAACATCTCGCTTGTGCGGCAGCTGCGATCGTTGCGCTTGCCGGCACGACGCAATTTCTGCCGGCGCAAGACGCGCCGAAGTCGATTAAAGTTGGCTACGTGATTTCGCTGTCCGGCCCGCAGGCCGCAGGCGCGCTTCTCACGACCGTGCCGAACTACCGGCTCTGGGTCGATGAAGTGAATAAAGCCGGCGGCATTATGCTGAAGAAATACGGCAAGCGGATTCCGATCGAAGTCACCGAAGTCGACGACCGATCCAACAATGAAGACATGGTGCGTCTGGTCGAGCGGCTCATGACCGTCGACAAGATGGACATCGTGCTCTCACCGTGGGGCACCGGTCCGAACCTTCAGGTGCTGCCGGTATTCGCGAAGTACGGGTATCCGCACGTCATCGGCACAGGCGCCACCGACCGCATCAATGAACTCGCACCGAAGTTCGAGAATGCGTTCTGGTTTCTCGGGCGTCCGACCGACGGCGTCAAAGCGCTGGTCGATATGCTGAACGACATGCGCAAGAAGGGCCAGATCAACGACACGGTTGCGCTCTTCTCGGTGCAACATCCGTTCGGTGCGGAATTCCTTGCGCCGGCGAAAGCGATGCTCGCTGCGAACAACTACAAGGTTGTCTATGAGACGACCTATCCGCTCGGCTCGGCCGATCTCTCGGCACAGATCAAAGCGGCAAAGGCAGCAAACCCCGATGTAATGCTCGCCTTCTCGTATCCGCCGGATACCTTCATGCTTACCGAGCAAGCACTCGCCAACGATTTTAATCCGAAGGTGAAGTTCCTGTCGGTCGGCGCCGCGTTCCCGAATTACAAGGCGAAGTTCGGCGACAAGATCAACGGCTTCTTCGGTCTCGGCGCGTGGGATCCGAATGGCCCCGGCGTGCAGGATTGGGTCAAGCGCCACAAGGACGTGAACAAGGGTCAGGAGCCGGATCGCTGGGCGAGTTCGAACACCTATGCCGGCTTGCAGATGTTGCAGCAGGCGATCGAGCGCGTCGGCGAGATCGATAACAAGAAGATCATCGCCGAAATGAGGACTGGCACCTTCAAGACCATTCTCGGAGACGTAAAGCTCGAGAACAACCAGTTAACCAAACTCTGGTGGGTCGGACAGTACCAGGGCGGCGAATATAAAGGCGTCGCCCCTTCGAACCTGCCGGGCGCCGTCGCTCCGCAGATCAAGTAAGGTTAAGCAGAAGTTAATCGGGCCCGCGCCTCACAGCGCGGGCCCTTTTCTATAGAATTTACGGGAATGAATTCCGGCGCGCTTTCCGCGCGCGGGCAAGGGTATCGTCGCGTTATGGTCGCGTTAGATTTTCTGATTTCGGGTCTGGTGATCGGCGGGATCTATGCGTTGATCGCGATCGGACTCAATCTGCAATACGGCGTCGCGCGCGTCCTCAATCTTGCTTACGGCGAGTTCCTGATGCTCGCGGGCTATGCGGCGTTCTGGGGATTCACGCTTTTCAACGCACCGCCGTTCGTGACGCTGATCTTCGGCGTTCCGTTGGCTTTCGCCGGAAGCTGGTTGCTCTTTATGTACGTGCTGCATCCGCTGCTTTCGCGCTCGCGTAACCAGGGCAAACGCGAGGTCGACTCGATTATTTCGACCTTCGGCCTCCTGTTCGTGCTGCAGGGTGTGGCGCTCGTGCTCTGGACCGGCACCGACCGCGCTTACACCTATCTCGCCGACGTCATCAAACTCGGACCGGTGCAGTTGTCTGCAAACCGCATGGTCACGCTGGTCGCGGCGCTCTCGCTCGCGCTCCTCGTCTACGCGGCATTGCGCTATTCGAAGACCGGCCGCGCGCTGCGCTCGATTGCGAGCAATCCGGAAGCGGCACCCCTCGTCGGCGTCGATGTGAAACGCTACAGCGCGCTTGCATTTGCAGCGGGCGGCGCGCTCGCGGCGGTTGCCGGCATTCTGATTTCAATGTTCTTCGGCATGAACCCGACGACGGGTGCTGCTTTCACCATGAAGGCGCTGATCGTCGTCGTGATGGGCGGCATCGGCCATGTCGTCGGCGGACTTATCGCCGGCGTCATGCTGGGCGTTGCCGAACAATTCGGCGCGCTTCTACTAAGCTCCGGCTTGATCACGGTCGTGAGCTTCACGCTGTTCTCGCTGGTGTTGCTCTGGAAACCGGAAGGACTGTTCGGTGGGTCAACACGCACCGGCAGCGGCCGCTCGATCCGGATTCCAAAAGAACTCATCGCGCTCATCGTTGTCGTCCTGCTCATCGTGGCGCCGCGTTATATCGATTCCTACCGGCTTGCGCAGCTCCTCGACATTTTCAAATACGTGGCGCTCGCAACCGGCTGGGCGTTCTTCTCCGGTCCGACGCGTTATATTTCGCTCGCTGCATCCGCGTTCTACGGCGTGGGTAATTATACGGTTGCGGTGCTCGCGCCCGACTACGGCTATCTTTATGCGCTCGGGGCTTCCGCCGCGATCGGCATCGTACTTTCGGCCTTCATTGGTCTTGCGACCTTGCGGCTCAAGGGGATGTACTTCGTCATCTTCACTTTCGGGTTAGCCACGCTCGTGCGTGAAATCGTGACCTGGTACGAGGCGAGCATCGCAGTCAAAGCGGGACGCTATCTCTTCAGTCTTCCGGTTTTCACCGACGACGTCACGCGCGACATCTATTATCAGCTGCTCGCGCTCTGCGTGTTCATCATCGGGCTGTGGTTGATCCGCGATCGCACGCGCATGGGCTTCGCCATGAAAACACTAGGCGCCGATGAGACCGTCGCGCGCCAGATCGGCATCAACACGACTGCGCTCAAGATCGGCACATTCGTGATCAGCGCGCTCGTCATGACGCTTGTCGGCGCAATCATGGCGCCGCGATCGACCTATATCGATCCGACCACCGCGTTCAACCCGACGATCTCGTTCCTGACCGTGATCATGGCGTTGCTCGGCGGCGCGACCTCGGTCTGGGGACCGATGCTGGGCGTAATCCCGCTGGTACTGATCCAGGACTGGATTTCGATCAACGTCCCCATTTATTTCAGCATCGTGCTGGGCCTCTTCATCCTTGGCACCGTCTTTTTCATTCCGGACGGGCTGCTCGGCCTATTGCAGAAGTGGCGCCGGCAATGGCGCGCGCGGCGAGACGGTGACGCATGAGCGCGCGGGTTCTCGAAATTTCTTCCGTCTCGCGCCGCTTCGGCGGCCTCAAAGCCGTGGACCGCGTCTCGTTCGGCGTGCCGCGCGGCGAGATCATGGGATTGATCGGGCCGAACGGCTCCGGCAAGACCACGCTGCTTAACGTCATCATGGGCAGGTTAGCGCCGACCGACGGGACCATTTCGAAAGACGGCAAGCATATCTCGGGGCGCACGCCCGAACAGATTTGCCGGCTAGGCTTGTCCAGCACGTTCCAGCTTGTCCGCGTGCCGGACGCGTTGAGCGCGCGCGACAACGTCGCGGTCGCGGCAATGTACGGCAAACGCAGACTCGGCGTCGCAGCGTCACGCGCCGAAGCCGAACGACTGCTCGAGCGCGTCGCGTTCGAGGGAAATCTCGACGCGCATGCCGATCAACTCACCTATTTCGATCAGAAGCGAATCGAGCTTGCGCGTGCACTCGCCTGCGCGCCCGAAGTGCTACTGCTCGACGAGTGGCTCGCCGGCCTCAATCCGTCCGAACTCGAGCACGGGATTGATCTCATCCGCTCGCTCCGTGGCGAAGGCATTACCATCGTGATGGTCGAACACGTCATGCACGCGATCCGCTCGCTCTGCCAGCATGTCGTGGTCTTGAGCGCGGGCCGCGTGATTGCTTCCGGAACACCGGAAGACGCGCTGTCGCATCCCGATGTCATCCGGGTCTATCTCGGAGACGAGCAATGATCGAAGCAAAAAATCTCTCGGTCTCCTACGGGCGGCACATCGCGCTGGAAGACGTATCGATCAAGCTTGGCCGCGGCGACCTTACCGTGGTGCTCGGCTCCAACGGCGCGGGCAAGACCACGCTTGTCAACGCAATCGCAGGCACGGTGCCGTTGCTCTCCGGCACGATCATGCTCGACGGCAGAAACATCACGCAGGAACCCGCGCATAATCGCGTGAAGTTCCGGTTAGCCACCGTACCGCAAGGCCGCGGGCTTTTTCCCGATATGTCGGTCGAAGACAATCTTGCGCTCGGCAGCTTTGTTTCGAACGACAAAGAAGAGATCGAGTTTCGCCGCCGCGAGATCTTCCGCGTTTTCCCGCGCCTTGCCGAACGCTCGAAACAGGCTGCAAGCACGATGTCGGGCGGTGAGCAGCAGATGCTTGCGATCGGACGGGCAATGATGTCGTCGCCCGCCTATCTCCTGCTTGATGAGCCATCGCTGGGCCTAAGCCCGGTGCTGACGAGCGAACTCTTCAAGACCATCCGCAAAATCGCGGACAAAGGCGTCGGTATTCTGCTGGTCGAACAGAACGCGCTGCAATCGCTGAAGATCGCGGAGCACGCTTATCTCGTGGAAACCGGTCGCGTCGTCGACTACGGACCGGCGCAGGGCATGCGCTATGACGCAAGCGTGATTAATACTTATCTTGGTGGAAGAAAAACGCTGCCAGCACCAGTGAAACCGAAACTGATCGGTAACTGACCGCCCGCGTTACATCTGCTGCGGCAACCAGGTCGCAATCGCCGGGAAGATCACGATAATAATCAGCCGCAGAATGTCGGTGATGATGAATGGCAGCACGCCATAGAAGATCGTGGATATGCTTACGTTCTCTATGACGCTCTTGATGACGAAAATATTCATGCCGACCGGTGGATGAATGAGCCCGAGCTCGACGGTCATCACGACAATGACGCCGAACCAGATCGGGTCGAAACCGAGCGCCTGAATTACCGGAAATACAATCGGCACCGTCAGGATGATCATCGCGAGCGCATCCATCAGGCAGCCGAGGATCAGGTACATCAGCAGGATCAGAAACAATACGCCGTAAGGTCCGATCCCGAGGCCGGTGAGAAATTCCGTCACCTTCTGCGGCGTCTGCGTAATCGTCAGAAAGTACCCGAACAGAATTGCCCCGATCAGGATCGTAAACACAGCCGCTGTGGTGCGGGTCGCCTCAAGCAGCGAGCGCAGAATATCCGGCCACGAAAGGCGTCCACGGGCGAGACCGATGATAAGCGCACCGGCGGCGCCCATGCCCGCCGCTTCGGTCGCGGTAAAGCGCGGCAAGAACGGCAGGCCGTATAATCCGCCGATCACGAAGACAAACAAAAGCAGTGTCGCCCATATATGTTTCAGCGCGTCGAGCCGTTCGCCCCATGACGAGCGCGGACCGGCAGGCAGAAAGTTCGGACGTAGATGCGCGATCAGCGTGATCGTCAGCATGTACATGATGACTGCGAGGATGCCGGGGAGAACGCCGGCAATGAACAATTTCGCAACATCCTGCTCGGTGATCAGCCCGTAGACGGCAAGCACCGTGGACGGCGGAATCATGATGCCGAGCGTTCCACCGGCCGCGATCACACCGGTCGCGAACGATTGCGGATAACCGAAGCGCCGCATTTCCGGATAAGCGACTTTTGAAAATGTCGCAGCGGTTGCAACCGACGAGCCGCAGATCGCGGAGAAGCCGCCGCAGGCCGCGATCGTCGCGATGCCGAGCCCCCCGCGCAGATGGCCGAGAAAGGCATTTGCCGCGCGGAACAACTCGCGGCTCATGCCGGATGTGGTCGCGAAAGCGCCCATCAAGAGAAAGAGCGGCACGACTGCGAAATTCCAGTCGGTCACCGTGCGCATGGTGGTGTGACCGACGATTTTCAACGCGGGGCCGGCACTCGTGAGATAGCCAAAGCCCACGACACCCACGAGACCCATCGCCATACCGACAGGCACGCGCAGCAGCATCAACGCGAACAGGCTGACAAATCCTATTATTGCAACGGCGTTGGCCCCGATCATCGCGTCCTCATTCCACCGCTTTGATCGCGTCGGGCGGCGGCGCGATCAGATCGGGATGAAAAATAAGCCGGTAGGTACGAACGGCGATCAGCAGAACTGCGGCGGCATCGCCTAGCCATGCGAGAAAAAAGAATGGCCAGTGCGGAAAGCGAAGGCCGAAGGTCGAAACGTTGGCGGCATAGGTCGTCGATACCTTGTCGAACAGGGTGTAGGTCTGCACGGCCACGACCAAAAGCAACACCAGCGTCGCGAAGATATCGATCACGCGCTGCCAGTCCTTGCTCACGTTGGCCCAGATCAGATCGACAGTGATGTGCGCGCCGCGATAGGAGGTCGCGGCGATGCCCCAGAAAATCAGGATGCCCAGTAGCAATTGTCCGATTTCATAGCCGTCAGGAATATCGATCGCGAAAAGATTACGCAGCATGACCGCGATGAAGACATCGAGCATGACAATGCCGATGAACATCGCGGCAACGAGCTCGATGCCGTCGATGAAGCGATCCATCGCGTTGCGTTTCACAAAAGCCCCCGCTTATGCGCGTCGCACGCGCAGAAGTAACAATGACAGCGGCGGGTTTGCCGCCGCTGTCATTCGTTGTCGCCAGCGCTTAGTAGGCTGCCTTGTATTGACCGAGCGCGGTTTTCAATTCGTTGAAAACCGCCTTCGCATCGTGGCCGGCTTTGGTCACGTCTGCAGCCCACGAAGCTTGGAGCGGAGCGGCAGCCGCACGCCATTGCGCAAGTTGCTCAGGCGTAATCGGATAGACTTCATGGCCTGCCGCCGCCTTCAGCTTCTGGCGGCCCTGCGCTTCATATTCGGCCCAAGGTGCTGCAACTTTCAGCGCCCAGTCGGTGCTGCAATGTTCGTCGATAACTTTCTTCTGGTTCGCGGACATCTTCTGGTAGGCCGCTTTATTCATGACCCAGGCGAAAGTCGTCGCGTAGAGCGGAACGTCCATGTGGAACTTGGTCACGCTGTCGATCTTGAACAGCAGGATCGAACCCCACGGGAAGGTCACTGCGTCGGCAACACCCTTTTCGAGAATGTCACGGACTTCAGGCGCCGATGACTGGACGTTGCTGCCGCCGAGCAGGGTAACGAACTGGCCCATGGTCGCGTGCGCCGGGCGGATCTTCATGCCCTTGATGTCGCCGGGCACCATGATCTTCTTTTTGGTCGAGTGGATTGCACCGGGATCGTGCACGAAGGCGAGACAGAACTTTACGTCCTTCATTTCGTTGCCGGCGTATTTGCGATACCAGGCGTCGAGCGCCTGCGAGCCCCCTTTGGCGTCCGCCATCAGGAACGGCAATTCGCCGGCCGCGATCACCGGGAAACGGCCAGGCTGATAGCCCGGATTAATGTAAGTCACGTCGGCAATGCCGTCACGCGCCATGTCGTAATGGTCGAACGCTTTGCCGAGCTGCTGCGATGGAAACACGCTGAACGTAATCGTACCGTTCGACGCCTTCTGAATTGAAGCGCCCCACTCTTCCATCGCCTTCTGCAACGGATGCGACGGCGGAACCCAGTGCGACAACTTCAGATGAATTGGATTGTCTTGAGCTGCTGCGGCACCGGCCAGGCCGATTGCGAGCAGAACTCCGAGCGCGACTGAGCGCAACTTCATTGCAGTCCTCCCTTTTGTCCCGGCGATTTTGGCGTGCCGGCTATTTGGTTGGCCGGCGGCGCCGGCCTATACGTTATGCCACAGAACAAATTTGTTTTCTCGCGTCCCGTAGCCTCTCCCAGGCTGATGGCAGGTGAAACAGGCGCTCCGCCGGCCGGTAACTTTGCAATTGAGCCAAAGACCCAAGGGGTTGTAAAGTGAATTAGTTGGGTACAAAACCAATTCGATCTAGTACCTTTACGGCATATCGTTGGACTTCTCCCGCGCGAGAAAATTATCCGGACCGAACGAGATGAAACACGAAACGCTATCCCGCGCTGCGGAAGCCGATTCCACGCAGGCGCGTTCGCGCCCGAACAACGAAAGCGTCGATTTCGGACCGCTGGAAAATTGGGTCGGCTTCCATCTGCGGCTCGCGCAGACCGCTTCCTTTCAGGCTTTCATACGTGAAGCGCGCTCGGTCGAACTTAGCCCCGGCCGGTTTGCGACCTTGATGCTGATTGGCCGCAATCCCGGCATCAGCCAGACCGCACTTGCTTCCGCAAACGGCCGCGACAAATCCACGCTGACCCCGATCCTCGAAGATCTCGAGCGCCGCGGTTTCATCATGCGCGAGAAACTGAAAACTGACCGGCGCAGTTATCAGCTCAATCTGACCGACAACGGCCGGAAGATGCTCGATCAGCTGACTGCCTGCGCCAAGCGCCACGACGACAATCTCGATCACATCATCGGACCCAAGGATCGCGTGAAATTCCTGCGCATCCTGCAAAAAATCACCGCCGAAATTTAAACGCAGGTACGAATTGAATGGCCGAAGTCTCGTTCCATAGCGAGATCAAAAGTCTCACGCTCGGCGACGGCGATACCTTCCGCGGCGAGGGCATTCTCGCGGTCACGAAAGCGCTGCTGCAATCAGGCGTCGCTTATGTCGGCGGCTATCAAGGCGCGCCGGTCAGCCACCTGCTCGATGTGCTGGTGCAATCCGAAGATTTGCTCTCGGAACTCGGCGTCCATCTCGAAACCTGCACGAATGAAGCGGCAGCTGCCGCAATGCTCGGCGCGTCGATCAATTATCCGTTGCGGGGCGCAGTCACCTGGAAATCGATTGTCGGTACCAATGTCGCGGCTGACGCGCTTTCCAATCTTGCATCCGCTGGCGTGGTCGGCGGCGCGCTGATCGTGGTCGGCGAGGATTACGGCGAGGGCGCCAGCGTCATTCAGGAGCGCACGCATGCGTTTGCGCTGAAGTCGTCGCTCTGGCTGCTCGATCCGCGGCCTGATCTGCCGACGATCGTCCGCATGGTCGAAAAAGGTTTCGAGCTTTCGGAAGCGAGCAATACGCCGGTGATGCTCGAGCTTCGTATCCGTGCCTGTCACGTCTACGGCAGCTTTGACGCAAAAAATAACGTCGCGGCGAAATTTTCCGCGAAGCAGCGGATCCCGTCGCCCGCGCATTTCTTCTATGACCGTCTGAGCCATCCGCCTGCAACCTTCATGCAGGAAAAGCAGAAGACCGAGCAGCGGCTGCCACAGGCGCAGAAGTTCATTATCGATAACAAGCTAAACGAAGTGCTCGGACCCGATGACGGCGATGTCGGCATCATCATCCAGGGCGGCCTGTTCAATGTGATGAACGGACGTCTCGCGCTCACGGATTTAAGCGATTCCTTTGGCAACGTGAAACTGCCGACACTGGTGCTGAACGTCACCTATCCATTGGTCCCGGAACAGATTGCGAAATTCTGCGCCGGTAAAAAATCCGTTCTCATAGTCGAGGAAGGCAATCCGGAATTTATCGAGCAATCGATCGGCCAGATTTTGCGCAAGGCCGACCTGAATACGAAAATTTTCGGCAAGGATGTGTTGCCTGCGGCTGGCGAATACACGCCCTATGTCGTCGCGAAAGGTCTTTCTAAATTTTTCGACGGCAAACGCAATCAGCGCGCCCGCGCTCGCCGCATGGACCGCACAGACCGAACGCCACCAGCGCGATGTCGCGGCAGCGCTCGAAAAGCCGCTACCACCACGTCCGCCAACCTTCTGCACCGGCTGTCCGGAGCGGCCGGTTTTCTCGGCAATGAAATTGCTGAAAAAGGAAATGGGGCCGGTACACGTCGCGGCCGACATCGGCTGTCACGCGTTCGGCACCTTTGCGCCGTTCAGCCAGGGCAATTCCATTCTCGGCTACGGCATGTCGCTTGCGTCAGCGGCGGCAGTGTCCGGCACCCAGAAGAAGCGGCCCATCTCGATCATGGGCGACGGCGGCTTCTGGCATAACGGTCTGCTCACCGGTGTCGCGGGCGCGGTCTTCAATAAAGACGATTCTGTTTTGATCGTCATGAACAACGGTTATTCGAGCGCGACCGGCTTGCAGGACATTCCATCGAGCGTGCCGGATAAAGATGGTCGCGGCAGCGGACTTGAAATCGAGTCGGTACTGAAAAGTCTTGGTGTGCCTTGGGTGAAGCGCCAACGCACTTACGGCGTCGTCGGCATGATGGACACGTTGCGCGATGCGCTGACCTCCAAGGAAAAGGGCCTGAAGGTTGTGATTGCCGACGGCGAATGTCAGCTCGCGCGCCAGCGCCGCGTGAAACCCGCGATGGCGAAACTGAAAAGCGAAGGCAAGCGCGTGGTGCGCACGCGCTTCTGGGTCGATCCAGATGTCTGCACCGGCGATCATTCCTGTATTCGCCTGTCCGGCTGCCCGTCGCTCACGATCAAGCCGAACGAAGACCCGCTGCGGACCGACCCGGTCGCGCATGTGAACAATGATTGCGTCGGCTGCGGACTTTGCGGCGAGGTCGCGCACGCGGCCCAGCTTTGTCCGTCATTTGCCGAGATTCAAGTGATCGAGAACCCAAGCTGGTTCGACAGGTTGCGTCACCGAATTTCGTCAACGCTGATCCGCCTCGTTGGCGGTAACCGCGCGGGCTCGTTGCCCGCCCCGGCAGAATAAAATGTCAGACGCGCGCCCCATTCGTTTGCTGATCGCGGCCCTCGGCGGCGAAGGCGGTGGCGTGCTCGCGTCCTGGATCACCAACGCCGCGGTCGCGGCCGGTCATGTCGCGCAGCGCACCTCGATCCCGGGCGTTGCACAGCGAACGGGTGCCACGACCTATTATCTTGAAGTTCTGCCGCGCGATGCCGCAGGCAGTGGCGCGCCCGTGCTCGCGCTCAATCCCGCGCCGGGCGAAGTCGATGTGATGATTTCGAGCGAATTGTTAGAGACTGTTCGCGCGGTACAAACAGGAAATATCACACCGGATCGTACTCATTTGATCGCGTCAACGCATCGCGTCTTCACGGTCGACGAAAAGTCGGCGATGGCGGACGGCCGTGTTGATCCTGAAAAGATGCAAGATGTGGCTCGGCGCTTTTCAAAAAGCGCGCTACTTGCCGATCTTGCGCAAACCGCGCGGCTTGCGAACAGCCAATTGAACGCCGTGATGCTGGGCGCGCTCGCCGGAAGCAACATATTTTCCATTTCCGATCACGACTTCCGGAACGCGATCCGCGCCGAAGGTAAAGCGGTCGATGCCAATCTGCGCGGCTTCGAAGCGGGTTTTGCGCTTGCAACTGCCAAAGCAGAACCAGCGGCAGTTAAGCCGGCGGCGCCTGCGCTGCACGCAGATTCGGAGCTGGAAGCACACGCGATTGCGATGCTTCCGCGCGAAGCAGCCGAACTCGCAGTCGAAGGCATCCGCCGGCTTACGGATTTTCAAAACGAAGGCTACGCAGAACTCTATCTCCACCGCCTTGAGCGATTCGCGAAGCACGCGAATGCCGACACCGCATTTCTGCGTGAGCTCGCGCGATTGCTCGCAGTCCGCATGAGCTTCGAAGATACGATCCGGGTAGCGCAACTGAAGCTGCGTGAGGGCCGCATCGAACGGCTGCGCCGCGAATCGGGCGCCGGCGACGAAGCGCTGATCCGCGTCTCCGAGTTCATGAAGCCCGGGCCGGAAGAAATATTTTCCATGCTGCCGCCGAAGCTCGCGCGCAGCACACTTAGCTTTATCGAGCGACGCGGCTGGAGCGACCGCTCCATTAAAATGAAAGTCAGTACCACGAGCTTCTCTGGCTTTATCCGGCTTCGCCTGCTTGCAGGCTTGCGCTGGTGGCGTCCGAACACGCTGCGCTACGCGGAAGAGACCGCCTGGACCGAGCGCTGGCTTTATCTTTGCGAGCGGGCGCTGTCGCGCGACACCGAGGCTGCGAAAGCCGTCGTCGAAACCGCGAAACTCGTCAAAGGCTATGGCGAGACGATGAAGCGCGGGCTTGCAAACTGGAATATGCTTGCGGAACACGTGATTGAGCCGTTTTTGGCCGGCGCCTTCCCGCAGCGTCAATTTGCCGACGCGGTGACACAGGGCAGGCTTGCGGCGCTCGCCGACCCGGAAGGAAAGCCCTTATTTGCGCTGGTGGAGGCGATACGCGCATTGCCACGGCAGACACAGATCGCGGCCGAATAGCCGTTCGCGCAATAAGCCGTTGCGCGCTAGAATAGGCTTATGAAACCGCGCGACGAATATCTGTTACGGCCGGACCCCGAGGATCCGCGGCTCACGGTGAAGGTGAGCGGCGTCGATCAGAACGGCGCGCGCGCCGAAACCCGCGTGATCGTCGAGCGTCCGCTCACGATTTTTCTGAACCGCCAGGAAATCGTTACTGCGATGACGATCGGCGATTATCCGGATCACCTTGCCGTCGGATTTCTTCTCAACCAGAACATGCTGCAGCCTGACGACGTCGTGACGGGTTGCGACTACGACGAGGATCTCGGCGTCGTCATCGTCCGCACGGAGCGTGAAACCGACTACGAAGAGAAAATGAAAAAGCGCGTGCAAACCTCGGGCTGCGCGCAAGGCACCGTGTTCGGCGATCTGATGGACGTGATCGATAACGCGCAACTGCCGCGCGCTGAATTTCATACGTCATGGCTCTATTCACTGACACACAAGATCAACACGACGCCCTCGCTTTATCTTGAGGCAGGTGCCATTCACGGCTGCATCTTGTGCGAACGTGACCGGCCGCTGATTTATATGGAAGATGTCGGCCGCCATAACGCGATCGACAAAATCGCTGGTTATATGTTTGCTAACAAGATTTCGGCCGCCGACAAGATTTTCTACACCACTGGTCGCCTGACTTCGGAAATGGTGATCAAGACCGTGCGCATGGGTATCCCGGTGCTGGTCTCGCGCTCGGGCTTCACCGCCTGGGGCGTTGAGCTTGCGAAGAAGGCGGGTCTCACATTGATTGGACGGGCGCGCGGCAAACGTTTTATTGCGCTTTCAGGCGAAGACCGCATCGTGTTCGACCAGGATCTCGATTACGTCGAGGAAGAAAGCGCGAAGCATCGCCGCAAGGCTGCCCTGCATGACGACTGAAATTCCGCCGACGCTCGGCCTCGTGCTCGCGGGCGGACAGGCGACGCGCATGGGCGGCGGCGACAAGACGCTTTTAAAAGTCGGCGGCGCGACGATACTTTCGCGCACACTTTCACGCATTGCCCCGCATTGTCAGGCGATCGCCCTCAATGCAAACGGCGATCCGGCGCGCTTTCGCGAGCTTCGGCCTTCCTGTGGTCGCAGACAGCGTCGCGGATTTCGCAGGGCCGCTTGCGGGGATTCTCGCCGGCATGGATTGGGCGCATGCGCATTATCCGGCGATCGAATGGGTCGCAAGTGCGCCCGGCGACTGCCCTTTCCTTCCGCGCGATCTGATCCCGCGATTACATGAAGCGGGCACGCACCGCGAAAACGCCGCTTGCCTGCGCCAAATCCGGTGACTGGCGGCATCCGGTCGCTGCCCTTTGGCGCGTGGAACTGCGCGAGGATCTGCGCACGGCACTGAACGCCGAAGGCTTACGAAAGATTGAAATCTGGACCGAGCGCCACGGCGTCGCGCTCGCGGAATGGCCGGAACAGCCGATCGATCATTTCTTCAATACGAATAAAAGAGAAGACCTGGAGAAAGCCGAGCAGATCGCGGCGCAATTCCCCGACGCCTGAACCAGCCCTAGTCGCGCAGCGGCTTTAGCCGCTCGACCGGCATCGCCTCCGCATGCATGACGTCTGCAATCTTTTCGACATCGTCGAGCGAGATGACGGGTATGCGCGCGTCGGCAATCGGCCCATCGGACGCCAGCGCGACGATGTAATTGTCCTCGGGATACAACAGCGGCTTACCGACTTCGGCCCGGTGAATTTCTATTTTTGGATGCCGATGGCGCTTGAAGCCTTCGACGATCAAAAGATCGACCGGTGCAAGTTTTGGCACGATATCGGCCAGCTCCGGTTCGGGCTCATCGCGCAATTCGTGAATCTGGGCCCAGCGCCTTCCAGAAGCGACGAAGACTTCGGTCGCGCCGACCATCCGATGCGTGTGCGAAGTCTTTGCCAGGGATGTCGATGTCGAATCCCTTATGCGCATGTTTGACGGTCGAAACTTTCAGGCCGCGTTTTACGAAGATTGGAATCACGCGGGAAACCAAGGTGGTTTTTCCCGAGCCACTCCAACCTGCAAGGCCGATGATGCGCATGGGCGACCTATAGCAGGTTGTGCACGAGGATCGGCATGGACATCGTTGCCGCAGTCACGGCAGCGGCCGCATCGCAACAATCGTGCCTTCGGCAAAGCCTTCGCTTTCCGGCGGCACCAATACCCAACCATCAGCATTCGACATCGCTTCGAGCGAAAGCACGCCGGTCGCGAGCGGCCTGGCTTTTTCTTTGTCGCATTGAAGCGGAACGACTTCGGCAATACCCGGCGCGGACGCGATCTTGCTCAAGAGCGTCACCGGCGTGGTTGTCTCGCTATCATCGGCCGCGGCAAGCGTGTCGAGCAGCGGCCGCCCGAGCACGAGCCAGGCTGCGAGTGCTGCATCGAAGCGTCCCGGTACAAGCACAATCGGTTTGCCATGCAGCTCGCCAATCGCCGAGGTTTCTCCCGGCGCAATTGCGATGCCATGAACCGCGATTTCTCCATGAGCCGCCAATGTCACGACGGCTTTGTCGTTGTTGCCGCCGCCGGTCCCGCCGGATGCAATGGTAGCATCGTATTCGGCGTTCGCCGGCGAGAAACTTATCGAAAGCCATATCTACAATTTTAGCGCTGCCGCCCTGCCCGGACGATGGCCTGCGCAAGAAAGCGGAGCGTCGCGGAAACGTCGCGCTCGCCGCTCTGTAGCAACGCAATCCGCGGCTTCCGAATAGTTGCTTGGATAACGCCGGCAAGCGTTGCAGTGGCAATGTCGGTCGCGCGCAAGCGCGAGCCTTTTGCGCGCAGCACCGTGCCTTCGCGCGCGAAATCGCCCGGCTGCAATACATTCTCGCCAGGAAATATTTGCGCGACTGCTTGCGCACCCGCTCCCGCAAATGAAACAGCTTCGAGCGGCGCAATACTATCGGAACCGGCCGGGAGTTTATTTCCTGCATCGATCCATATCGGCGCGGGCTCAAGCGGCAATGGTGCGTAGGGCCCGGCTCCAGCAAGCGCGTCCGCGCGCACCGCCCACCCGTCGCGCAAGGCAGTGGCAACGTCCGGAATGGAGCGCGGGCTTTTGAGATCGGCGGCCAAGGCAAGTCCCATGCTTTCGCCGATATCCAACACGATCGGTCGCCACGGGTTTCGTTATCGCCTTTAACTTACCGATGGCCTCGGCGAGCGGCGTTAGACGGTCGATGCGTTGGAGATTATTGGCGGTCATTGACGTTGTTTTAGCCGAAGTAGGTCCCCGATGGGCAGTACCTTCTGCTTCCTGCTTGACGCCGGAGGAATTCTTCGTCAGTCTCCCCGAAATCATCGTTCGAGGACGCACCATGACGACCCAATTGAGGGCTGCAGCCAAGTGGCTTCGGATTTCCGCCGCCGGCATCCTTGCCGCGATCTGCATCGCCGGCCCGGCATACGCCCAACAGCCTTATGAGGGACCGATTTTCGACGCCCATCTCCATTATAATTGGGAACCGAAGCCCTATTACAATGTCGAGCAGGTGCTTGAAATCTTCAAGCGCAACAATGTGCGCGGGATTCTCGCGACCAGCCGCCCGAATATCGGCACGGTTGCGCTGATGGAAGCGAAGCAAAGCGAATTATGGGTCGTTCCCTTCATCCGCCAGTATAAAACGCGCGCCGATATTCCGACCTGGTTCAACGATCCGTCGATTTTCGAGATGGTGCAGGAAGAATTCAAGCGCGGCTTTTACCGCGGTGTCGGCGAATTCCATATTTACGGCAAGGCGGCGGCGACCGAAGGCGCAGCGAAACTCGTGCGCTTCGCGGTCGAGAACGATCTCTATATTCATGCGCATTGCGACGTCGAAGCGCTGGAGCTGCTCTACTCCCACGACAAGCGCGCACGCATCATCTGGGCGCATACCGGGTTTTCGACTTCACCTACAGAACTGAAGGCGCTGTTTGCGCGCTATCCCTCGCTGATGGGCGAGCTTTCGTTTCGCGGCGGCATCACCGAATCGGGCGGCGCGCTGACGGACGACTTCAAAGAACTCTTCACGAAGTATTCCGACCGTTTTCTGTTGGGCACAGATACCTGGATTACCGAGCGCTGGTTTCAATACGATAATCTGATGAAGAACTATCGCGCCTGGCTCGGACAGTTGCCGAAGGAACATGCGGAGCGCATCGCGTTCGGTAATGCCGAGCGGCTGTTCCGCTCGGAGAAACCGGTGCGATGACGGCAGCCACAGGAATTTGGCCGCCCGCGGCAACACCGTTTCGCGAAGATCTTTCGATCGATACCGAGCGTTACATCGCGTTCTGCCACGAATTGCTGCGCGACGGCGCGCATGGGCTCGCGGTGCTTGGCACCACGAGCGAAGCAAATTCGCTCGATCTTGAGGAACGCAAAGTACTTCTTGAGAAACTCGTTGCGTCGGGCGTCAACCCCACGCAATTGCTCCCAGGAACTGGCGCATCCTCGTTCGGCGACGCGGTCAAGCTCACGAAACACGCGGCCGATCTCGGCGTGAAGGGGTCGCTCTTGTTGCCGCCCTTCTATTATAAAGGTGTCAGCGACGAAGGCTTGTTCGAATTCGTGTCCGAAGTGATCGCGCGTGTCGCGAACAAGCGGCTTCGGCTCTATCTTTATAATTTTCCGCAGCAGACCGGGCTCGTGTGGTCGCGAGGTTTGATCGCGAAATTGCGCGAAGCATTTCCGGAAATCGTTGTCGGCATCAAAGACAGTTCTGGCGACGAAACATATCTCAACAACTTGCTGCAACAATTTCCCGGTTTCGCAATTTTCCCATCATCTGAGTCACTGATGGTCGACGCGCTCGTGAAGGGGGCCGCAGGCTGCATTTCGGCAACCGCGAACACCCATGTGAAGCCGATCCGGGAGTTATTCGACGACTGGAAGTCGCCGGATGCAAAGGCGAAGAACGAGCGTGCGAGTAAAATTCGCGCGCTGATAGCCTCCTTCCCGCTGATCGCGGCGGTGAAGGCGACGCTTGCCGACCAGCACAAACACCGGGGTTGGCAGCGCGTACGCCCACCGCTCGTCAAGCTCGACGAGACGCAGGCGTCCGAATTGCACGATAAACTCGCGGCCCTCTGATCCGTCTGATTGAGAAGTGGGCGGCAGCGTGGGAAGAACGAAAGCGCGAAACGCTTGAACTTTCTTTGCTGTCGCGTCGCATGGTTTGCTTGCCCGCAAACTTGCGGTAGAACCCGCAGGAATAATCGCAATAGGACATAACAATCATGCAGAGGACCACGCCCCCGTTCCGCGCCGACCAGGTCGGCAGCATTTTGCGCACCGCGCCGCTCAAGGAAGCGCGCGCCAAGCATGAACGCGGCGAACTCGATGACGTCGGACTGAAGGCGGTCGAAGACACCGAGATCAAGAAGATCATCAAACAGCAAGAAGAAGTCGGGCTGAAGAGCATTACCGACGGTGAATTCCGCCGCTCCTGGTGGCACTTCGACTTTCTGAAAAAGCTCGACGGCGTCGAGGGCTATCAGGCCTCGCAAGGTATTCAATTTGCCGGCGTGCAGACCCGCGCGGAAAGCGTGCGCGTCGTCGGCAAGATTGGATTTTCAAACCACCCGATGATCGAGCACTTCAAGTTTCTGAAGGCGAACACCAAAGAAACCGCGAAGATGACGATCCCGGCGCCGTCGGTGTTGCATTTCCGCGGCGGCCGCAAAGGCATCAGCAAGGAAATTTATCCGGATCTGGATCAGTTCTTTAATGACTTGGGTGCTGCCTATAACAAGGCAATCAAGGCGTTCTACGACGCCGGCTGCCGCTATTTGCAACTCGACGACACGGTCTGGGCTTATCTGTGCTCGGAAAAGGAATTGAAACTCGCGAAAGAACGCGGTGACGACCCGGAACGGCTTCCGATGCTGTATGCGCGCACGATCAACCAGGCGCTCGCAAATCATCCGGCCGACATGACTGTCACGACCCATGTCTGCCGCGGCAATTTCCGCTCTACCTGGGTCTCAGAAGGCGGCTACGAGCCGGTCGCGGAACGCCTGTTCGGCGAAGTGAACTACGACGGATACTTCCTCGAATACGACAACGACCGTTCGGGCGGTTTCGAGCCGCTTCGCTTCGTGCCGAAAGGCAAGAAGCAGATCGTGCTCGGCCTCGTCACCTCAAAGTCGGGCGAACTTGAGAAAAAAGACGATCTCAAGCGGCGCATCGATGAGGCAACGAAGTATGTCGCGCTCGATCAGCTTTGCCTCTCGCCGCAATGCGGCTTCGCTTCGACCGAGGAAGGCAATGTCCTCACCGAAGAGCAGCAATGGGCAAAACTAAAGATGATTGTGGACATCACCCACGAAGTTTGGGGCAAGTGATTAGCGGGGCGGCGCTCAAAGCGCCGCCCTTCTCGTTCAGTGCAAGAGTGGACCATGGCTAACGGCAAAGCTGCCAAGGCAAAAGATACGGAGCGGGCGGAGCAGCTCGACCTCGGTGAGTTGCCGCAGCTTTCCGGTTACATGTTGCGCCGGGCGCAATTCGCCGCCTTCAACGATTTCCTTCGCTTCTTCGAAGACCTGAATGTCCGCCCCGTGCAATACGCGGTGATTGCGGTGATCGATAAAAATCCGGGTCTGAAGCAATCGCAGGTGTCCGAGGCACTCGGCATCAAGCGCGCCAATCTTGTCGCGATCCTGGATGCGCTGGAGCGGCGCGGGCTAGCGCGGCGAGAAGCGGTCGCAACCGA
The DNA here is from genome assembly GCA_963730025.1 of uncultured Alphaproteobacteria bacterium. Taxonomy (GTDB): domain Bacteria; phylum Pseudomonadota; class Alphaproteobacteria; order Rhizobiales; family Xanthobacteraceae. The sequence goes on along the minus strand of CAVSPV010000002.1, from coordinate 2,221,025 downwards.
TCGCCGCTCGCACGCGCTGCGGCTCACGGACAAGGGTGCTGCACTGATGAAAGAATTGCGGGAGCGCGCCCAGCAGCATGAAAAGCGGCTTGCTTCCGCAATCGGCGAGGACGGCCGCAAGCAACTCTTGAAGCTTCTGCAGGGCGTGATCGAAGCGGTCGGCCCTGGCAGCGAAGGCGACGACGACTAGACGTCGATGGTTTTTTTACCGCGCAGCCTATTCACGACTTCATCGGGTATCGGTTTCGATTTAATGCGTGACGGGTCATCCGGGTGCTTGCCGGCCCAGACCCGCGTCTCACGCGCTTCGATTGCAAGCGCGTCGCCCTTCCAGACCTTGTGCAACACATTGAAGCTCGACTTGCCGAATTCCTCGATCGTCGATTCGATTACGATATCGTCACCGAACTTCGAAGGAATGAGGAATTTCGCGCCGGTATCGACCATCGGAAAGCCGACGAAGTCGTAGACTTCGCGCATCTGATATTTTGTATAGCCGGTCGCGGTTTCCAGCAGCATCGCGGTCGAATGGTCGAACATTGCGAAATAGCGCGGGTAAAAAACAATTCCTGCCGGGTCGCAATCGCCCCACTCGATCCGAATTTTTCTGCGATTGACGAACATTTAGCGCGGCGCCATGCGAAGCGCGCCGTCGACGCGAACGACTTCGCCGTTGAGATAGCTGTTCCTGACCATTTCCATCGCAAGCGACGCATATTGCTCTGGCTTGCCGAGCAGTTTCGGGAACGGCACCGACGCAGCAAGGCTCTTCTGCACTTCCTCCGAAAGACCGAGCAGCATCGGTGTCAGAAATATGCCCGGCGCGATCGCAAGCACACGGATACCGAACTGCGCGAGTTCGCGCGCGGCCGGAAGCGTCAGTGCAACGATGCCGCCTTTTGACGCCGCATAAGCCGCCTGCCCGATCTGACCTTCATAGGCCGCGACGGACGCAGTCGAAATGATAACGCCGCGTTCGCCATCGGCGAGCGCCTCGGCGTTCTGCAAATCGGCCGACATCAAGCGCATCAAGTTAAATGAGCCGATCAGGTTGATGCGGATCACGCGATCGAAATCGGCGAGCGGCTGCGGGCCGTCCTTGCCGAGTATTTTCTTCGGCGTACCGATGCCGGCGCAATTAATGAGCACGCGCGCAATTCCGTGCTTCTCGCGCGCTTCCTTGACTGCAGCGACCGCGCTGTCGGAATCGGAGACGTCGCATTTGATTGCGATCCCGCCGATCTTGGCGGCATGTGCTTTCGCAGCATCTAAATTAATATCGAGCAGTGCTACCTTCGCGCCTGCTGCCGCGAGCGCGCTCGCGGTCGCCGCGCCCAAACCAGAACCACCACCCGTTACGAGCGCGGCGTGACCTTTTACATCCATCTCAATGCTTCCGTGACTGATCGGCGTTCATGTTTTCGACGAGCAGGGCGATCCCCTGCCCGCCGCCGATGCAAGCCGAAGCAATGCCATAACGCAAGCCCGCGCGCGACAACTCACGCGAAACGGTGAGCGCAAGGCGGATGCCGGTGGCACCCAACGGATGCCCAATCGCGATCGCGCCGCCGTTCACATTTAATTTGTTCTCGTCGAGACCGAGCTCGCGCGAACACGCCATGACCTGCGCACCGAACGCTTCGTTGATTTCAAAACGATCGATATCGGAAAGCTTCAACCCCGCCTTTTCCATCACGACTTTGATCGCGGGCACCGGGCCGATGCCCATGATTTCCGGCGGGCAGCCTACCACCGCGGCCGCGACGACGCGCGCAAGCGGCGTCTTGTTATTCTTTTTCGCGTATTCGCCCGACGCGACGAGTGCTGCTGCTGCACCATCGACTACAGCAGAAGAATTGCCGCCGGTTTGTACGCCGCCGAAGGCGGGACGGATTTTTGCGAGCGCTTCCAGCGGCGACGGGCGGATATGAGTATCTTCTTTCAACTCAGCAACGTTGCGCGGCAGTTTAATGCCGCGCGCGTTGTATCCCTTGCGCTCAAAGCTTTCCGTCGTGACCGGGGCAATTTCGCCGGCGAGAAAGCCGCTCTTTTGCGCGGCCACCGCGCGCTCGAAAGAACGTGCGGCATAGGCGTCCACTTCGGGCCGCGTGATCTGATACTGACGCGCGAGATTTTCCGCTGTGTCGCCCATGGTCACTTGTGCTGCCGGATCCAGCAGCGCTTCCCACAGAAAATCCTTGAACTCGACTTGGCCCATACGAAAGCCGTTTCGCGACGTGTAGGCCGCGACCGGATTGCGGCTCATTGATTCAGCGCCGACACAGAGCGCGAGATCGACGCCGCGATAGCTGATCGCATCGGCCGCCTGCATGATCACTTCGATGCCGGTGCCGCAAACCCGCTGCACCATGTGTGCCGGAACTTCGATCGGGACGCCGGAATAAAGCCCGATGTGGCGCGGCAGCATGTAAGCGTCGAAGCTTGCCTGCGCCATATTGCCGGTGACGACGATGCCGACATCTTCCGGCGAGAGTTTGGTTTTCGTAAAAACCTCGCGCGCGGCCTTGATGCCAAGATCGATCGGCGACACTTGCGAGAGCGCGCCGGTATAATCGGCAAAAGGTGTGCGCACACCATCGATCAGCCAGACATCGTTCCAGCTTGCGCTGAGCGCTTTTGTAGCCGCAGCCATGTTATTTTCCTTCAGCAACAATAACCCGCGCCGATGGCGGATTTGAATAAAGTTCTTTCACGAGATTATCTCGGCGCGCGAGCACCGCGCGCTGATTGATCGAGCCTTTATCTGTCATTTCACCGGCATCCATCGACGGCGGCTCGTCCATCAACAATATCCGGGCGAGGCGATTGGAGCTGCCGGTGCTTTCGCGCATGAATGCAATCAGCCGCTCTCGCACGCGCGTCCGCACGGGATCCGAATTCAACACTTCAATGTCCGACAGCTTTTTATCGAGCTCCGGATGAAGCGCGCGGATCGCCGGCAGGTCGGGAACGCCAAGTGCAGTGACGTCGTTTTCGTTTTCGCCGGCCAGCACAACATCGCGCATATAGGGCTGGAAGCGATTCATGATCTGGGTGCGCAACGGACCGACGCTGACCCAGGTGCCGGTCGATAACTTGAAGTCTTCAGTGAGACGTCCGTCGAACAGCAGACCCTTTTGCGGGTCGGACGGATCCTCGAATTTCAACGCGTCGCCGAGTTTGTAGTAGCCTTCTTCATCGAAGGCCTTTGCGGTCAGACCCGGCTGGCGCCAATAACCCGGCGTGATGTTCGGGCCACGTAGCCGCGCTTCAAGCTTGCCCTGTGTGGGAACGAGTTTCAGTTCGATGCCGGGCCCAGGCAGGCCCATATTGGTCGAGTGATTGCTATCCCACATGCGGCCTAGCGCGAACGGCGCGGTTTCGGTCGAACCAAGACCGGTCAGAAATGGAATCCGTTCGCCGCAGGTCTCTATCGCCATCTCCTTCATCGCGTCGAAGATAGGTTGCGAAAGCGCCGCCCCCGCAAACCAAAGCACTTTTAAATTGCTGAAGAACTTTTCGCGCAGTTCGCGATCGGCGCGGAGAAACGGAATCAGCGCCTCATAGCCTTTCGGCACGGTGAAGAACCAGGTTGGCGCGACGTCGCGAAGATTGCGGACGGTTGCTTCGATCGCGCCGGGCGCAGGTTTGCCTTCGTCGATATAGAAGGTGCCGCCGTTATAAAGTACGAGACCGACATCGTGGTTGCCGCCGGCGGTATGGTGCCACGGTGCCCAGTCGAGAATCACCGGCGGCTCATCCTGAAAATAGGCGAGGGCCGCGCGGAGCATGACCTGGTTCGAGCACAACATGCGCTGCGTGTTGATCACGCCCTTGGGCACACCGGTCGAGCCGGATGTGAAGAGAAACTTCGCGATCGTATCCGGGCCGACTTTTGCATGCGCCGCATCGATCGCAGCAGTTGGCGTCGATTTCGCAAGTTCCGCAAGCGGCGTGCTCGTGCGGTGACGCAGCGTATTCTTACCAAGCACGACTTCAATATCTGCCGGCACGACGGCTTCAATAGCTTTTTCAAACACAACGCCGTCGGCTGCAAAAACGAGGCCCGGCGTCAACAGTTTGAAGATGTCGCGCAGCTTGCCGAAATCGGTCGACACCAACGAATAGGCCGGCGAAATCGGGGCATAGGGAATGCCCGCAACCATCGCGCCAAGCCCGAGCAACTGATGATCGACGCTATTGCCGGACAGAATAACGAGCGGACGCTCGGGAGAAAGTTTGTATCTGATCAGCGCCTCGCCGTAGCTGCGCGCAGCCGCAAACGTTTGCGCATAGCTGACCTTTCGCCAGCCGCCGGCGCCGTCACGCTCGGCCATAAAAATGCGGTCGGGAGTGGTGTTCGCCCAGAATTCGAGACGTTCGGTGATTTTGTCGGGGTAAGCGGCGAGCTTTTCCTTGCAGGTCATATAAATCGTGCCGTCGGCACGACGATCGATCACGGACTCGAGCGCTCCGAGCCGGACCTTACGAACCGGAACTTCACTCGCGCCCGGCTGCCGCTCGCGCACCGCATTGGACATTCTCGTCCTCCCGATCGAAACCGTTATTCCGGTTTTTTAGCGGACGACTTTCGGTCCGCGCTTTTCCAGAAACGCGCGTAGGCGTTCTTTAGCTTCGTTATCTGACGATGCCACCGACGAAATCATTGCTTCGACGACATAACCGCCCGCGGTATCGAATTCGGCAATACGCGGCAGAATGTTCGTAATCGCGAAATTCGTGAGCGGCGCGTTCTCTGCGATGCGCTTTGCGAGTTCAATGCCCTTCGCAAGACCATCGCCGTTTTCGACTAGATAATTGGAAACGCCCATCGCCTGACCGTCTTCCGCGCCGAAGACGCGGCCGGTCAACATCATGTCCATCATCTTTGCCGTACCGATGAGGCGCGGAATGCGAACCGAGCCGCCGCCGCCGACATAAATGCCGCGGCTGCCTTCAGGAAGCGCGTAATAAGCAGACTTCTCGGCAACGCGGATATGGGTGGCGCACGCGAGCTCTAGCCCGCCGCCGACCACGGCACCGTGCAAAACGGAAACTACCGGCGCCTTGCCGAATTCGATTTTTTCGAACGCGTGATGCCAACTGCGCGAGTGATAATAGGCTTGCGTGAAATCGGTTTCGGTAAGGTCCGAAAGATCGAGGCCGGCCGAGAAATGATCGCCTGCGCCATGTAGCACGACCGCTTTCACGTCGGACGGCAGATCAAGAAAGAAGTTCTCGAGCCCGCGCACGATCTCGGGGTTCAGCGCATTGCGCTTTTCCGGGCGCGCGAGCTTCAGAACGGCGATCTCGCCTTGAAATTCAACGGCAAGCGAATGCGGCAGACTTTGCGCAAGTCGCGCCTGAGCGGAAGTGGCGGGCATTCTGGCTCCCCCGGCTATTTGTTATATAAGATAACATTCTGGGGTCTTTTGCAAGACGGCAATTTATGTCGGCAGAACAAGCACTTATAGCTGGAGCAGCTACAGAACCTCGTAAAGATCAAGCTTCACCTTCATTTTTTCGCGCGCGCCGACGGCGATCGTAAGAATCCGGTTCAGCCAATCGAGCGCAGGATCTGCCGTTTCGAAACGCACCGTGGTTCGAAAGTAATAAAGGCTTTTATCGACAGGCTCGCCGCGCGTGAGTTTCGCGATCACGTCCGGCGGGCCGTGCCGAAGGCCCGCGCTCGTTACCAGGACCAGCGCGCCGGAATCCGCCTGAAACGTATATTTCGCAAGGATATCGGCCACGCCATCGGAGCGAATAATTTGCCAATCCGCTCCACCCGGCAGAATTTTTCCGCTGACGCGCGGGCCGGAAATCGCACCGCCAAGAATATTGATGACGCGCCGCTCACCATATGGCGATTTCCCGAACAATTGCGGCTCAGCAAGCTCCGCCTCGATGCGGATAATCGGTTCTTTCGACAACATCATTCACTTCCACTTCGCCGTGTTCAGCGCGCTCAATCGATGCAGATTAACCTCTTCTGCGGCCGAACGTCGTATCGCGTCTGCGACTCGTTCGCGACTAGCGATAGAGCCACCCTATCGAACATCGAACGATGATTCAAAAATGTGCACGCGCAACATAGAACTCAACACAAATTTATGCGCTGCATCAACGAATCTCGGTCATCCGTGGAATAATGTATGCACAAATTATTGGACAGCTTCTGAAAGATCGGACTAGCGTTACGTGTCCCAACCCGACGTTAGATCGAGTGGGATTTGTCCAGGGAGGACGGGATGATCCAATCCAAACGCAATACGTATCTTGTTGCCGCGGCGCTTGGCGTTGCGCTTTGCGGCTCGCCAGCACTGGCGCAATGGGAACCTCAGCGTCCTGTTGAATTCATCGTACCGGCCGGCACCGGCGGTGGCGCAGACCAGATGGCGCGCGCCATTCAAGGCATTGTCGCCAAACACAATCTGATGAAGCAGCCTATCGTCGTGATTAATAAGGCCGGCGGCGCCGGCGGTGAGGGCTTTCTCGACGTAAAGGGCTCGAACGGCAATCCGCACAAGCTCATCATTACGCTCTCGAACCTGTTTACGACCCCGCTTGCGACCGACATTCCATTTAGCTTCAAAGATTTGACGCCGGTCGCGATGCTCGCGCTCGACGAGTTCGTGCTCTGGGTCAATGCCGAGAAGCCGTATAAAAACGTGAAGGAATTTCTTGCGGCAGCCAAAGCGGGCGGCTTCAAGATCGCTGGCACCGGCTCGCGCCAAGAAGACCAGATCGTCACGGTCGCGATCGAAAAGGCTGCTGGCGTGAAGTTCACCTACATCCCGTTCCGTGGCGGCGGCGAAGTCGCAATACAGCTCGTCGGCAATCATGCCGACGCAACCGTCAACAACCCGATCGAAGCGGTGGCACATTGGCGCGGCGGCAAGCTCCGTCCGCTCTGCGTGTTCGATTCCAAGTCGCTTCCCTATAACGACAAAATCGCGGGTGATCTGGCGTGGAGTTCAATTCCGACCTGCAAGTCGCAAGGGCTCGACGTCGAATATTTGATGCTGCGCGGCTTCTTCATGCCAGCCGGAGTCACGCCGGATCAGGTCAAGTACTACGTCGATGTGTTCCGCAAGGTGCGCGAAACGCCGGAATGGAAGGATCTGATGAACAGCGGTGCGTTCAATCAGACTTTTCTGGTCGGCAACGAATATGCCGCCTGGGTCGCCAAGGAACAAGTGCGCCACTTCAATCTCATGAAGGACGCGGGCTTCCTCGCCAAGACGAATTGATGTGACAGCGCCGGCGGCAAACCCGCCGGCGTTTTTCTCTCTCATTACCAGACAAGGATGCTGACCATGACCGGCGGCGGCAACGCTACGGACAAAGGACCGACGCAACGCAGCGTCGAACTCGGAACGGCGTTTACAATCGGCGCGTTCGCGATACTCGTGATCTACGGAAGCTTGATCGCGGGGATCGGCTGGGGCTTCGAAGGCCCCAGGGCCGGGTTCTTCCCGTTCTATATCGGGTTGATCATTCTTGGCGCGACCGTCGTCAATCTCGTCACCATCGTGCGCGACAACGACAAGCGTCTGTTTGCCGATACCGAATCGCTCTGGAAGGTCGCATCCGTTGCCATGCCGACCGCGGTTTTCATCGCGCTGATCTATGTGCTCGGGATGTATGTGTCGGGCGCGCTGCTGATCGCCTATTTTATGCTCGTCATCAGCAAGTATGGCTGGCTGCGTAGCGCGCTCGTTTCAATTCTGGTCCCGCTCGTGACCTTCATCATCTTCGAGAAGTGGTTCCTGGTGGCGCTGCCCAAGGGACCGCTCGAACAATTTCTCGGCTACTGACCGCTTACGGGGGAAATCGCGAGCATTCGCGATTAGTGAATCATGGACTTGATCGCCACCATCCTGACTTCCATCGCCACCGAAATGGGCAACCTGTTCGGCGGCTTCGCGACTGTGCTGCAACTGCGCGACGTCACCATCGCAGGTTATACGGTCCCCATTCCTGTGAATGTGCTGCTGATGGTGGCGGGAATTCTGCTTGGCATCATCATCGGCGTGTTGCCGGGTCTTGGCGGCGCGAACGGTGTCGCGATCCTGCTTCCAATCACGTTCACGATGTCGCCGACGTCCGCGATCATTCTGCTGTCCTGCATCTATTGGGGCGCGTTGTTCGGCGGCGCGATCACTTCAATTCTGTTCAATATCCCCGGCGAACCGTGGTCGGTCGCGACCACGTTCGACGGCTACCCCATGGCGCAGCAAGGCAGAGCCGGCGAAGCGCTGACCGCTGCATTTACGTCTTCATTCGTTGGCGCGCTGTTCGCAGTGATCATGATCACGCTGGTGGCGCCACTGGTCGCAAGCTTTGCGTTGAAATTCGGCGCGGCAGAAAAATTCGCGGTCTATTTCCTCGCCTTCTGCAGTTTTGTGGGCCTCAGCAAAGAGCCCCCCTTCAAGACGCTTGCCGCAATGATGATCGGGTTTGCGCTCGCCACCTTCGGCAGCGACCACATGACCGGTTCGCTGCGGCTGACTTTCGGGCAGCCGGTTTTGATACCCGGCTTTGACTTCCTGATCGCGGTGATCGGCCTCTTCGGCATCGGCGAAATTCTGCTGACCATGGAAGAGGGCCTGAAGTTCAAGGGCCGCGAAGCGAAAATGAACCTCAAGGTCGTGTTGCAAACCTGGAAGGAACTTCCGCAATATTGGTGGACGTCGCTGCGCTCCTGCATCATCGGCTGCTGGATGGGCATCACGCCTGCGGGCGCGACACCTGCTTCGTTCATGAGCTACGGCATTGCCAAGCGCGTTTCAAAGCGGGGCAAGAATTTCGGCAACGGCGAGATGGAAGGCGTGGTCGCACCGGAAACCGCAGCACACGCGGCCGGCACAGCGGCACTCCTGCCAATGCTCGCGCTCGGTGTACCGGGATCGCCGACCGCCGCCGTGTTGCTCGGCGGCCTCCTGATCTGGAATCTGCAACCGGGCCCAATGCTCTTTATCGAATCGCCCGGCAAGGAATTTGTCTGGGGTCTGATCGCCTCGATGTATCTAGGCAATCTGGTCGGCCTCATCATCGTCCTGACCTGCGTGCCGCTGCTCGCCGCGATCCTGCGCATTCCTTTCGGCATTATCGCGCCGGTCATTCTCGTATTCTGCGCAATCGGCGCCTACACGGTTCACAACTCGACCTTCGACGTCGTCTTGATGCTGGTCTTTGGCATCGCCGGTTACGTACTGAAGAAGTGTCAGTACCCGCTCGCGCCGCTCGTGCTCGCGATGGTGCTTGGCGACAAAGCTGAAGAAGCCTTTCGTCAGGCCATCGTATCCTCGCAGGGCAATCTCGGGGTGTTTTTCTCGAACAGCTTGGTCAGTTCGATCATGGTGCTTGGCCTGATTGCGCTGTTCTGGGGCGTAATTTCGGCCGGCATCAGCCGATTGCGTGCGAATAAACCCGCGACCGCATAGGGATAATAAAAGGCGACTCGCCAGAGCTGTAATTATGTATTACAGCAGAGTATTCATGCGCTTAGCATGAGGGTAGTGTTGATATGTCCGTGCCGATTACAGGCCAGCAAGCCGAAGACGTGCACCGCATTACTGCGGAGCCGCTCGAAGGCACGGCCACATTCAAGGACCGCGCTTATGGCGCGCTGAAAGAGGTCTTGCTCTCGCTCGACATCTACGGCCGGCCCGGCGAAATCCGGCTCGACGAGCGTGCGCTGGCACTGCAATTCGGCATCAGCCGCACGCCAGTGCGCGAAGCAATGGCGCAGCTCGAGCGTGAAGGCTTCGTCCGCTCGATCCCTCGCCGCGGCATTTATATCGTTCGCAAAACCAGAGCCGAGGTCATCCAGTTGATCGAAGCCTGGGCAGCACTTGAAAGCATGGCTGCGCGCCTGATTACCGAAAACGCATCGGATAAAGAGATTTCCCATCTTCGCGAAATGTTCGCGAAGTTCGAAAACGGCAGGCTGCACGCGAAGCTCGACGAATATTCCGAGGTGAACATCCAGTTTCACCAGGCAATCATCACGATGAGCAAAAACGAAGTGCTCATGAGGCTCGCGGAAAATCTTTTCACCCACATGCGGATGATCCGCCGCAAGACGATCACCGAAAAGAACCGCGCCGACCGCTCGATTCACGACCACATGAACATTATCGAAGCGATCGAATCCCGCGACACCGCTCGCGCTGAAACATTGGTGCGCCAGCACGCGCTCGGCCTTGCCGATCACGTCGCCAGGAACGCCGAATATCTCGACTAAGCAATAAGAAAAGAATTCTGGAGGAGACTATGGCAGAAGCGGCACTGAAAGCAGCCGGCGCGGAACAGGAACTGACCGACGGCTTCAATCTCATTATCGATGCGCTCAAGCTGAACGGCTTGACCACGATCTACGGCGTTCCGGGCATTCCGATCACGGATTTCGGGCGCATGGCACAGGCTGCAGGCCTCCGCGTGCTTTCCTTCCGTCACGAGCAGAACGCGGGCTATGCCGCTTCGATCGCAGGTTTTCTGACCAAGAAGCCGGGAGTCTGCCTCACCGTTTCCGCGCCGGGGTTTCTCAACGGCCTCACCGCGCTCGCGCATGCCACGACCAACTGCTTCCCGATGATCCTGATCTCGGGTTCGTCGGAGCGTGAAATCGTCGACCTGCAGCAGGGCGACTATGAAGAAATGGATCAACTCGCCATCGCCAAGACGATGTGCAAGGCGGCTTATCGCGTGTTGCACGCGCAGGATATCGGCATCGGCATTGCACGCGCGATCCGCTCGGCCGTCTCCGGTCGTCCGGGTGGTGTCTATCTCGACCTGCCCGCGAAGCTTTTCGGTCAGGTCATGAATGCGGATGCCGGCGCGAAATCGCTTGTCAAAGTGATTGATGCCGCTCCCGCACAAATTCCGGCACCTGATGCAATCAAGCGTGCGCTCGACGTCATCAAGGGCGCGAAGAAGCCGCTCATTATTCTCGGCAAGGGTGCGGCCTATGCGCAGGCTGACGAAGCGATCAAGAACTTCGTCGAAAAATCGGGCATTCCGTTCCTGCCGATGAGCATGGCCAAGGGCCTGCTCCCGGATACGCATTCGCAATGCGCGGGTGCTGCCCGTTCGTTGGTGCTTAAAGATTCCGACGTCGTCATCATGATGGGTGCGCGTCTCAACTGGCTCCTCTCGCACGGCAAGGGCAAGAACTGGGGCGATGCGCCGAAGAAATTCGTGCAGCTCGATATCGAACCGCGCGAAATGGATTCGAACGTCGAGATCGTGGCGCCCATCGTCGGCGACATGGGTTCGTGTGTCGATGCGTTGTTGACCGCGATGGGCAATAGTTTCCCGAAGGCTCCCGCCGACTGGCTCACCATTGTCCAGAAGAAGCGTGACGAGAACGTCGCCAAGATGGCGCCGAAGCTTATGAACAACAACGTGCCGATGGATTACCATGGCGCGCTGGGCGTGATTAAGCAGGTTATCAAGGAACGCCCCGAAACGATGTTCGTGAACGAAGGTGCGAACACGCTCGATCTCGCGCGCGGCATCGTCGATATCTATCAGCCGCGTAAACGCATCGACGTCGGCACCTGGGGCATCATGGGTATCGGCATGGGTTATTCAATCGCCGCTGCGGTCGAAACCGGAAAACCTGTGCTCGCGGTCGAGGGCGACTCGGCGTTCGGCTTCTCGGGCATGGAGGTCGAAACCATCGCCCGTTACAATCTTCCGGTCTGCGTCGTCATCTTCAATAACGACGGCATCTATCGCGGCACCGACGTCAACACCGCAGGCAACGATCCGGCGACCACCGTGTTCGTCAAAGGTGCACGCTACGACAAGATGATGGAAGCTTTCGGCGGCGTCGGCGTGAATGCCACCTCCCCCGACGAACTCCGTCAGGCCATCAATGCCGCGCTGGATAGCGGCAAGCCCACTCTCATTAATGCAGTGATCGATCCGGCAGCCGGCAGCGAATCCGGCCGCATCGGCAACCTGAACCCGCAAAGCGCTTTGAAGAAGAAGTAATTCCGCACATCCCGCGTGAAACGAGAACAGCCATGGCAAAGAAAAAGAAATCCAAGTTGAAAGTCGTGAAGAAGAAGACCGCTGCCAAGAAGGCGAACGGTCTGCCCTCGCCGTCCAAGAAGGCGTTCGGCCAGGCGGGCCTTGCGCTCGATGGCGTGCGCATCCTCGACTTCACGCATGTCCAGTCCGGCCCGACCTGCACGCAGCTACTCGCATGGTTCGGCGCGGACGTGATCAAGGTCGAACGCCCGGGTGTCGGCGACATTACCCGCGGCCAGTTGATCGACGTGAAGGGTGCCGACTCGCTCTATTTCACAATGCTCAACCACAACAAGCGCTCGATCACGATCGATTCCAAGCACAAGAAGGGCAAGGAAATCCTCGATCGCCTGATTAAAGAATGCGACGTGCTGGTCGAAAATTTCGCCCCGGGCGCGCTCGACCGCATGGGACTCACCTGGGAGCACATTCACAAGCTCAACCCGCGCATGATCGTGGCTTCAGTGAAGGGCTTCGGCCCCGGCCCGTACGAAGATTGCAAGGTTTACGAGAACGTCGCGCAATGCACCGGTGGTTCGGCATCGACCACCGGTTTCCGCGACGGTCCGCCGTTAGTCACCGGCGCACAGATCGGCGACTCCGGCACCGGTCTGCATCTCGCGCTCGGCATTGTGGCGGCGCTTTATCAGCGTCAGCGTACCGGCCGTGGCCAAAAGGTGCTCTGCGCGATGCAGGACGGCGTGCTCAATCTCGCGCGCGTGAAGCTGCGCGACCAACAGCGCCTGAAGCATGGCCCGCTCACTGAGTTCAGTCAGTACGGCGAAGGCATTCCGTTCGGGGATGCAGTTCCGCGCGCCGGCAACGATTCCGGCGGCGGGCAACCGGGCCGCATCTTAAAGTGCAAGGGCGCTCCGGAAGATCCGAACGCTTACATTTACTTCATTACCCAGGCACCGGTTTGGGAATCGATCTGCGACGTGATCGGCGAACCGACCTGGAAGACTGATCCGGAATTCTCGACACCGAAAGCGCGGCTGCCGAAGCTGAATCAGATTTTCAGCCGGATCGAAAAGTGGACCATGAGCAAAAACAAATTCGAAGCCATGGACCTTCTGAACAAGTACGACATTCCGTGCGGCCCGATCCTGTCGATGAAGGAGCTCGCGGAAGACCAGTCGCTGCGCAAGACCGGCACCGTTGTCGAAGTCGATCATCCGAAGCGCGGCAAGTATCTCTCGGTCGGCAATCCGATAAAGCTTTCGGATTCGATTTCCAAGGTGAAGCGCTCGCCGTTGTTGGGCGAGCACACCGACGAAATCCTGAAGGAAGTGCTTGGCTACAACGCCAAAGAAATCGGCGAGATCAAGGTTTCCGGTGCAATCACGGCGCCGGAGAAAAAAGAAAAAGCCGCCTGATAATAAACAACCCCGCCCCCAACCGGGGCGGGGTTTTTAACAAGAAATTACGCGGGGAGATTTGACGATGCGCATCGTCGTTCACGGCCAGCAGGCCTTTGGCAAAGCAGTTCTCGAAGCGCTCCTGAAACGGGGCGACAATGTTGTCGGTGTTTATGTTGCTCCGGAAAAGCCGGGCCAAAAAACCGATCCGTTAAAGGAAGCGGCACTCGCCGCAAACCTTCCGATATTCCAGCCGGACTCCTATAAGAAGCCGGAAGTCTGGGAGCAGTTCAAATCGTTGAAGCCCGACCTTCAGGTCATGGCTTTCGTGACCCTCTTCGTGCCGGAAGAATTCCTCAATATCCCTACACACGGCTCGATTCAGTACCACCCGTCGCTCTTGCCGCTCTATCGCGGCGCCTCAGCGATCAACTGGCCGATCATCAAGGGCGAAAAGGAAACCGGGCTTTCCATTTTCTGGCCCGATAACGGGCTCGATACCGGCCCTGTCCTTATTCAAAAGACGACACCGATCTCGAATAAGGACACGCTCGGTAGCGTCTATTTCGATCGCCTGTTTCCGCAGGGCGTAGAAGCGATGCTGGAATCGGTCGACCTCGTCAAAGCCGGCAAAGCACCGCGCATCAAGCAAGATGAATCGAAGGCGACCTACGAAGGCCGTTGCGGCCCCGATAACGCACGCATCGATTTCGGCAAGCCATGGGAACAGATCGATCGCCTGATCCGCGGCTGCAATCCCGCGCCGGCTGCGTGGGCAACCATCAACGGCATCAAGCTAAAAATTCTCGAAGCGACGCCGTTGCCTGCGAAGGATCCCAAGGGTATCGCCGGCAAAATCGGCGAGGTCGTTCTCGTCGAAGGCGATGGCATCAGCGTTGTCTGCGCCGACGGCCGCTTCAAGCTTACGCGCGTGCAAGCCGACGGGCCGAAGATCGGCGCCGGCGAATGGGCAGCGAGCGCCAAGATCGAAAAGGGCGCACGCTTTTCCTGATCGCTTTCATTAATTCCCTGCAACACGTTTTTTAGTAACGGACTCGTCCCATGCCCGCCTCACAACACCAAAATCCGAAATCGGATATCGAAATCGCCCAGGCCGCAAAAATGCGGCCGATCATGGATGTCGCGAAAGAACGTCTCGGCATCGATGCGAAAAATCTCGAACCCTATGGCCACTACAAGGCCAAGGTCTCGATGGACTACATCAAGTCGTTGAAGGGCAAGAAAGACGGCAAGCTCATTCTTGTCACCGCGATCTCGCCGACGCCCGCTGGCGAAGGCAAGACCACGACCACGGTCGGATTAACGGACGCGCTCAATCACATCGGCAAGAAGGCGATGTGCGCGCTTCGTGAGCCGTCACTTGGTCCTTGCTTCGGCGTAAAGGGTGGTGCGGCCGGCGGCGGTTATGCGCAGGTCGTTCCGATGGAAGACATCAACCTGCACTTCACCGGCGACTTCCACGCGATCACGTCGGCGCACAATCTCCTGTCGGCGCTGATCGACAATCATATCTACTGGGGCAACGCGTCCGGCTTGGACTCACGCCGCATCGCCTGGCGCCGGGTCATGGACATGAATGACCGCGCGCTTCGTGAAATCGTTTGCTCGCTCGGTGGCGTCGCAAACGGCTATCCGCGGGAAGCCGGCTTCGACATCACAGTCGCTTCCGAAGTGATGGCGATCTTCTGTCTTGCAAAAGACCTCGAAGATCTCAAAACGCGTCTCGGCAATATCATCGTGGGTTACACCCGCGACCGTAAGCCGGTGCGTGCCAAGGAAATGAACGCGAATGGTGCGATGGCTGCGTTGCTCAAGGACGCGATCGCTCCGAACCTCGTGCAGACGCTCGAAGGCACGCCCGCTTTCATACACGGCGGACCGTTCGCCAACATCGCACATGGTTGCAATTCGGTGTCGGCAACCACCTCGGCACTCAAGCTTGCCGACTATGTCGTCACCGAAGCTGGTTTCGGCGCCGATCTAGGCGCGGAGAAGTTCCTCGACATCAAATGTCGCAAGGCCGATCTGAAGCCCGATTGCGTCGTCATCGTTGCGACCATTCGCGCGTTGAAGATGCATGGCGGCGTCAAGAAGGACGAACTCAAGAAAGAAAACCTTTCCGCGCTGGAAGCCGGCATGTCGAACCTGCAGCGCCACATCGAGAACATCAAGAAGTTCGGCCTTCCGGCCGTCGTCTCGATCAACCGCTTCTCAGCCGACACCGATGCGGAGATTGCGCTTGTGAGAGACAAGTGCAAAGCGCTCGGCGTCGAGGCACTGATGGCCGATCATTGGGCCGAAGGCGGCGCGGGTGCTGCAGACGTCGCCAAAGCCGTCGTTAAAGTTTGCGACGAAGGCAAAGCAAATCTGAAATTGCTTTATCCCGACGAGATGCCGCTGTTCGAAAAAATCCGCACGATTGCGAAAGAAATCTATCGCGCGGACGATGCGACTGCCGACAAGTCGGTCAAGGATCAATTGAAGACCTGGGAAGAAATGGGTTTCGGCAAGCTGCCGGTCTGTATTGCGAAGACGCAGTATTCGTTCTCGACCAATCCGGACGCGAAGGGCGCACCAACCGGCTTTAATATTCCGGTTCGCGAAGTTCGCCTCTCGGCAGGCGCTGAATTCATCGTCGCAATCTGCGGTGAGATCATGACGATGCCGGGTCTACCGAAGGTGCCATCAGCGGATACGATCGACGTCGGCACCGACGGAAGAATCGTGGGCCTGTTCTAACAACAAGCCCTTCCTCCCGACTAAATAGCCGCCCTTCGGGGCGGCTTCTTTTTTCATCGGCCGAGATTGATCTCGACGCGGCGATTACGCGCCTCTCTAGTATTCGGCGACGTTTGAACCGCCGGCTTGGTAGCCCCCTCGCTCACAACATTGAACCGCACTTTCGACATCGACTGATGGCGTAAAAGATGCGTGAGCACGGCGTTGGCGCGGGCGAGTCCGAGCTTTTCCGGCTCGCGCTCGGCGCTGTCGCAATTGCCGGCGATGGTAACGCGTCCGCGCGGGGAAATAAGCGGCACGGCTTTGTCGATCAGTTGCTTCGCGCCTTCGGGAAGCTCACTGCGCTCGAAGTCGAAGAAGATATTGATGTTGTCCGGGATTGTTTGTCCGCGAACCCGATGGAGCGGCACCAAGCTGAAGCCTGCAACAAGCTTCAGAAAGTGCCGGCGGATCAAACGCCGGTCTCCGTATGCCGTCTGGCTTCTGCTTCCAGTTCTGCACCGATCAGCTTTGCTTCGGCGACAAGCGCCGCGTTAAGCGGCGTCATCGGCTCGCGCAGCGGCACCACAAGGCCGATCGTGTGCACGGCCTCCGGTTCGACGATCGGAATTGCGCGAATCGTCTCGGTCAGACCCAGTGCGTCCGCCAACTTCTCGGGCATAACGCTCGCCCATTGTCCCGTTCGCACATGCGCAAACAGCACGATCATCGAATTCGATTCCAGCATCGGCCGCGGCTCGCCACCGGCTGCGCGTAAAAGACTCTCAATGATGCGGCGGTTCTGCATATCGGGTGTAAGCAAACAAAGCGGCACGCGCGCGACTTCGGCCCAGGTCACGCTGTCGCGATTGCCGAGCGCTGCGTCCGCGGAAGTCAGCAGACAATAACGCTCGCGATAAAGCGGGACCGTGTTGACGCGGCCGAGCGGCTCATTGTCGAGATAAGTGACGCCGGCATCGATCTCGAGATTCTCGAGCGCGGTCAGAATCTGGATTGAAGTCATCGAAAAAATCGTGAAGCGCACGTCCGGATGACGCGAGCGATAGGGCGTGGTCAGTTCTGCGACCATGGCAAGCGCGGTCGGAATCGCGGCAATGCGTAATTGCCCCGCGAGGCCGGATTTCAGCGCCTTCATCTCTTCCTGCAGCGTGCGGCTATCGGCAAGAATGCGCCGCGCCCAATCGAGCGTCCGCTCACCTTCCGGCGTAAAGCCGATGAAGCGCGAGCCGCGTTGAACCAGCAGCACGCCGAGCTGCGCTTCGAGCTGCTTGATGCCGGCAGACAGGGTCGGCTGAGTGACGCCGCAGGTCTCCGCGGCGCGGCCGAAATGGCGCTCGCGGGCCAGGGCCATCAGGTATTCCAGCTTATCTATCAATGGCTTACCCCTCTTCGGGTAGCCTATCGCAATAGTAGAATTATTCAATCCGCAACGATAGATTTTTTCAATCGTCGAATTAGGGGTAGGCGCTTGAAGGGCTTAGCCGTCCCGTCCAAGTGTTTGGAATGGCTACAACAACCATCATTAATACCGACATTCGCAAGACCGCTGAACGACGCCGTCCGCGCCGCACGCCCAAGGGCCGGCAGATCGATATAATTGCGGAGACGGAAATCCGAACCTTGCTCGGAACGCGTTCGCGCCAGCGCGATCTCCTGATCGAGCACCTTCATCTCATCCAGGACACGTACGGACATATTTCGGCGGCGCATCTTGCGGCGCTCGCCGCCGAAATGAAGCTCGCGCAGACCGAAGTTTACGAGGTCGCGACTTTCTACGCGCATTTCGACGTGGTGAAGGAAGGCGAGACGCCGCCGCCGGAAACGACGGTGCGCGTTTGCGATTCCCTTTCCTGTTGCATGGCAGGTGCAGACAGGTTGCTCGCCGAACTGCCGGGCAAGCTCGGCACGAAGGTGCGTGTGGTGCGCGCGCCCTGCATGGGGGCGTGCGACCGCGCACCGGTCGCGGCGGTCGGACATGCGCAGGTTTTCCGCGCAACGAATGAGAACGTCACTGCCGCCGTGAACGCCCACGAACATCCGCACGCGTTTCCGACATCGAACGACTTCGACGCCTATCGGAAGCAAGGCGGCTACAAGCTTCTCGAAGATTGCCTTTCCGGAAAGCGCACGCGCCAGGAACTGATCGCAATCGTCAGCGATGCGGGACTTCGTGGTCTGGGCGGCGCAGGCTTCCCGACCGGACGCAAGTGGTCGTTGGTCAGCGCCGAACCTGTGCCGCGCCTGATGGCCGTCAACGGCGACGAGGGCGAGCCTGGCACGTTCAAGGATCGTCATTATCTCGAACAGGATCCGCATCGTTTCATCGAGGGCATGCTGATCGGCGCCTGGGTGGTCGAGGCAAAGGCGATTTATTTCTATCTGCGCGACGAATATCCCGAAGTGCGGCTCCTGATCGAAAAGGAAATCGAGAAGGTCAAACAGGCGGGACTCATCAAGCACACCGAATTTCACATGCGCCGCGGTGCCGGCGCTTACATCTGCGGCGAAGAATCCGCGATGATCGAATCGATCGAAGGCAAGCGCGGCTTGCCGCGCCATCGTCCGCCTTATGTCGCGCAAGTCGGCCTGTTCGGCAGGCCCACGCTCGAACACAACGTCGAAACCCTGTTCTGGATCAGGGACATCATCGAGAAGGGTGCCGGGTGGTTTACGTCGCAGGGCCGGCGGGAGCGTAAAGGCTTTCGGAGTTTCTCGGTTTCGGGCCGTGTGAAAAATCCGGGCGTGAAGCTCGCGCCTGCGGGCATTTCGATCCAGGAACTAATCGACGAATATTGCGGCGGCATGATCGAAGGCGAGACCTTCAAGGGCTATCTGCCCGGCGGCGCGTCGGGCGGAATCCTGCCTGCATCCATGAACGACATCCCGCTCGATTTCGGTACGCTCGAGAAATATGGCTGCTTCATCGGCTCGCACGCCGTCGTCATTCTTTCCAACAAGGATGACATGAAAGCAGTCGCGCTGAACCTGATGAAATTCTTCGAAGACGAATCCTGCGGACAATGCACACCCTGCCGCGCCGGCACCGAGAAAGCCGTGAAATTGATGGCGCAGGGTCCGTGGAACGAGGCGCTGCTTACCGAACTTTCAAGTGCGATGCGTGACGCTTCGATTTGCGGCCTCGGTCAGGCCGCCTCGAACCCGCTCTCTTCCGTTTTCAAATACTTCCGCGACGATCTGACTAAACCGTTGCGGCAATGGTGACGCCATGAATGCGATGAACGGCCCGAAGAAAATACAATTCACGCTAAACGGCAAGGAAGTCGAGGCGTTCGAGGGCGAAACCATCTGGCAGGTGGCAAAGCGCCATGGCACCGATATTCCGCATCTTTGCCATCTGCCGGAACCGGGCTACCGGCCTGACGGCAATTGTCGCGCCTGCATGGTCGAAATAGAAGGCGAGCGCGTGCTCGCAGCGTCGTGCATTCGTACGCCGACCGTAGGGATGAAAGTAAAGTCCGAGTCCGAGCGCGCTGAAGCGTCCCGCAAAATGGTGTTCGAACTTCTAATCACGGATCAGCCGGAGCGCGCCACCTCGCACGACCCGCAGTCGAAATTCTGGGCCTGGACCGACACGATGGGAATCTCGACCAGTCGATTCCCCGAGCATGGTAAGGCCGCACCCGATCGTTCGCACCCCGCGATGGCGGTCAATCTCGACGCCTGCATTCAGTGCAATCTCTGCGTCCGCGCCTGCCGCGAAGTTCAGGTCAACGATGTGATCGGCATGGCCGGTCGCGGCCATCTCGAAAAAATCGTCTTCGACTTCGACGATCCGATGGGTGCCAGCACCTGCGTCGCTTGCGGCGAGTGCGTGCAGGCATGCCCGACCGGCGCATTGATGCCGGCGACGCTCGTCAACGACAAAAACGAACGCACCGAATATCCCGACCGCGAGGTAGATAGCGTTTGTCCCTATTGCGGCGTGGGCTGCCAGCTCACCTACAATATCAAAGACGACAAGCTGATTTCAGTTACCGGCCGCCAAGGCCCCGCGAACGAGAACCGTCTTTGCGTCAAAGGCCGCTTCGGCTTCGATTATGTGAGCAACCCCGAACGGCTCAAAGTGCCAATGATCCGCAAGGATGGCGTCGGGAAGCGGGCCGACGATCTGGTCGATCCGAAAAATCCATGGACGCATTTCCGCGAAGCGACCTGGGAAGAAGCAATGGAGCGCGCCGCCAACGGGCTCATGACAATTCGCGATCGTGACGGGCCGAAGGCGCTTGCCGGTTTCGGCTCTGCGAAAGGTTCAAACGAAGAGGCTTATCTCTTCCAAAAACTTGTTCGCACGGGCTTCGGTACCAACAACGTGGACCATTGCACACGACTTTGCCACGCGTCCTCCGTCGCGGCCTTACTCGAAGGCGTCGGTTCGGCCGCGGTGACCGCGACCTTCAACGAATGCAAAAATTCGGACGTGATCGTCGTGATCGGCGCGAACCCGACCGAGAACCATCCGGTCGCCGCGACCTTCTTCAAACAGGCAGCCAAGCGCGGCGCAAAATTGATCGTGATGGATCCGCGCGGCCATGCCTTGAAGCGGCATGCCTGGCAAATGATGCAGTTCAAGAACGGTACCGACGTCGCGATGCTGAACGGCATGTTGAATGTCATCATCGAAGAAGAACTCTACGATCGTCAGTATGTTCAGACCTACACCGAGGATTTCGACAAACTGGCCGCGAGCGTGAAGCCATTCACGCCCGAGGAAATGGCGCCGATCTGCGGCATCGAACCCGACGTGCTCCGCAAAGTCGCCCGCACCTTCGCGCGCGCCGAAAGTGCAATCATTTTCTGGGGCATGGGCGTCTCGCAGCACACCCACGGCACCGATAACGCGCGTTGCCTCATTGCGCTGTCGCTGATCTGCGGACAGGTCGGCCGACCGGGTACCGGCCTGCATCCGCTCCGTGGGCAAAACAATGTGCAGGGCGCATCCGACGCAGGGCTCATCCCGATGTTCTTCCCCGACTACAAGTCGGTCGAGAATGAAGAGACCCGCGCGAAATATGAAGCAGCCTGGGGCGTGAAGCTCGACCCGAAGCGCGGCAAGACTGTCGTCGAAATCATGGACGCGGTTCATGACGACGAGATCAAGGGCATGTACATCATGGGCGAAAATCCCGCGATGTCGGACCCAGATCTCAACCACGCCCGCGGCGCGCTCGCGCATCTCGAGCATCTCGTGGTGCAGGACATCTTCCTCACCGAGACCTGTTCCTATGCCGACGTGATCCTGCCTGCGTCAGCCTGGCCGGAGAAAGACGGCACGGTCACGAATACCAATCGTCAGGTGCAAATGGGCCGCGCGGCGCTGCCGCTGCCTGGTGAAGCGCGGCAGGATCTCTGGATCATCCAGGATCTCGCGCAGCGCATCGGCTGCAAATGGCATTACGACCACGTCAGCGAAGTGTTTACCGAAATGGCGTCGATGATGCCGGCGCTCGAAAACATCAGCTGGGAACGCGTCGAGCGCGAATATCATGTGACTTACCCGACTGCGGGGCCGGATATTCCGGGCCGGGACGTCGTGTTCGACAAAGGCTTCCCGCGGCCGAACGGCACGGCGAGGCTCGTCGCCACAAAATACACCGCGCCCGATGAAATGCCGGATGCCGAGTACCCATTCATTCTTTCGACCGGCCGTCAGTTGGAGCATTGGCACACCGGCTCGATGACGCGGCGTGCGGCGGTGCTGGATACGCTGGAGCCCGCCGCGAGCGCTCAGCTTTCGCGCGGCACGATCTCGAAGCTCGGCATTCAGCCGGGCGACCCTGTTCGTGTTTCGACGCGTCGCGGCACCGTCGAACTCGCTTCGCGGCAGGACGATGCCGTGCCGGATGGTGTCGTATTTATTCCGTTCGCTTACGTCGAGGCGGCGGCAAACCTGCTCACCAATCCAAAGCTCGACCCGTTCGGAAAAATTCCAGAGTTCAAGTTCTGCGCCGCTAAAATCGAGGCGGTCGCGATACCTAAAGTGGCAGCGGAATAGAACCGCTACGTCGGCAAAGAAAAAGCCCTGCACTTTCGTGCAGGGCTTTTTATTTTTTAGCTAGAAAAGTTTACCAGGCCCAGCCGTATTTGTGCCGGCCAATATACTTGCCGCCCTTGCAGCCCTTGCCGCCGAAGAGGGCGTGAAAGCCCGTGCAAGGCGTGGTGGCAGCATGAATCAGCGCCGCAGTGGCGACACCGGCGACGAAACCGCCAGTGATGGCGCCACCGGTCGAAGTAAGGCTGGTGGCAAGAACCGAATTGCCGACCCAGCCTTCGTAGAGGCCGATGCCGACAATCGTGCCAACTACGGCGCCGATCACGACGGGCTTCTTATGAAGAAAGTGATGATGACGCTTGTGACCCGCGTCAGCCGGCGAGGACGCCGTAAACGCAACCACAACAGCTGCCAGCAAGGCCAAAATAAGCTTGCGCATTTCTGCACTCCTAATTTGCGTCTTCCTTCAAACCGAAAGAGGAAGCGCGATAGAGAAAAAGCCACCGATGCAAATCAGTGGCTGGCTTGTTCGCCGCGACTGGCAAAAAGCTGATTCTCGTGCAAAAGGCAAAGGCAAAAGCCGCTTTTTTGCTCACTATTGGTTGAATTACGTGACTCTTGGCCTGCTAACCCTGATCAGCGCCTGTTTTGTGCAAAAAAGGGCCCTGCACCGCAGTGCAGAGCCCCTTTATGCAGTTGCCGTAGGGTCAACCTAAGCGGTTAGCGCCCGCGATAGCCGACATATTGCCCATTCACGCAGCCTTCACCGCCGGCCAGCGCGTGGAAGCCGGTGCACGGCGTCACGGCCGCGTGGATAAGCGCCGCCGCGCCCACGCCGATGACGCCTCCTGCGACTGCAGAACTCGCGGCAGTTGCGCCGAGACTCGTCGCGAATCGCAGAACTGCCAAGCCAGCCATTATAAAGGCCGACGCCGACAGCAGTGCCTGCAACCGCACCAACGACAGGTGCAGACCATGCGCCATGATGATGAGTGATGATGATGATGACGATGCTTCGGATTTGCCAAAGCTGGTGTTGCCAATGCCAACGCACCGACAGACACCAAAGTGAGGATCGTTTTGCGCATATATTTTCCTACTCTGGTTTCAAAATCTCCCCGTTAGAGGAAACGCATTTTTCCAGACTGCGTTCCCAAACAAGTGATCGCAGATGCATTTTTCTAATCGTGTCATGAATCGTGGCTGGTTCGTGACCGTAAGGTGAAAGTTCCGCGTAATGTGGAACTGAAATGTTTCGTTACTTAGAGTTTTACTCTAGTCCACTTCTGCGGTTTCCGGACCGACGGCGCGAATGGTCTTGTCGAGCAGCTCGTAGAGCAATTTTACGTCACGCGTACCGATGCGGCGTTCGATCGCTGCGTAAATATCTTCCGAATCTTTTGCCATGCGCTGAAACAGGGTTCGCCCCTTTGGTGTGATGGAAATAATCACATAACGCTGATCGGTCTTATCGCTGCGGCGCTCGATACGGCCTTCGGTTTCCAGATTTGGTAACATGCGCGAAAGACTTGCGGGATGAATTTTGCAAGCTTCGCCGAGTGCGTTGATTTCCATCGATCCGGTTTCGGCAAGCGCGCGTAGCACACGCCATTGCTGTTCGCTCAGTCCCTGGGAACGCAGATGCGGCCGGAATTCCTGCATCAGCGCCTCGCGCGCGCGCAGCAGCTGCATCGGCAGTGAACGCCCGAAAGGACGCATCGCGCGCTGTTTTTTTGCGCTTGCGGTCATTGCAGCTCGTCGGTCACGATATTGCGAAGCAGGCCGATCCCGGGCACTTCTACTTCTACGACGTCACCGGCCTTCAGCCATTTCGGAACTTCAAAGCGCGCGCCAGCACCTGCTGGCGTTCCGGTGACGATCAGATCGCCCGGCTTAAGCGTGGTGAAAGTGCTGATGTAGGAGATCAGGTAGTCGAACGGAAAAATGAGATTTTCGGTGGTGTCGTTCTGACGAAGCTCGCCGTTCACATGCGTTTTCAATCTCAGTGGCCTCGAAAAATCGATTTCATCCGCGGTCACCATCCACGGGCCAAGACTGCCGGTGGCATCGAAATTTTTACCTTGGGTGACATTGAACTTTCCGTGCCGCAGCCAGTCCCGCACGCTGCCTTCGTTGCAGAGCGTAAGCGCCGCAACGTGTTCGAGCGCATTTGCTCGTGGAATCCGACGCCCGCCTTTGCCGATGACGAGTACGATCTCGCCTTCATAATCGAATTGCTCGGACTCTCTCGGCCGCACCAGCGGAACGTCATGCCCGACAAGCGAGCCGGGCGTGCGCATGAACAGGCTTGGATACTTGGGCTGATCGGAGCCGTCCTTATACTCTTCATTTCGGTTTGCGTAGTTGACGCCAACGCAAAGTATTTTCTCCGGCTGTGTCACCGGCGGCAGTAGCGTCACGTCTTTGATCGCGAAGTCAGGCTTCTCGCCGACGACAAAAGAGGACAGGCCTTCGTCCCGCAGCGCATCAAGAACGGAGGCATATTTTCCACCGGCGCGGCGACCGAGATCGATCAGCCCCTCGCCGATTACAGCACCGAAACTTTCGCCTTTTCCCGTTCGAAAACTCGCGATTTTCAAAGACGTAATCCTTTGAGCTTGACGGGACGCCCTTCCCGCCAGATACTTAACATGTTAAGTTTATCGGGAAGACGGGTCAACCGCCTCGGACGCCATGCCCCATTTTACGATCGAATATTCATCGAACCTCGATCCCGATATCGACCTTGGGGCGATCGTCGACACCACGCATCAATGCGCGGTCGATTCCGGACTTTTCAAAATTGGCGGCATCCGCGTCAGAACTTTGCGGCACGAAATTTACAAGATCGCAGATGGGAATCCCGAAGAACGCGTTCATGCATGTTCGTGTGAATATTCTCGAAGGGCGCTCGGTCCTGGATCGCGAGCGGCTGGGAAACAGTTTGATTGCGGCAGTCGATAAGCTACTCGCGCACGCGCACAAAAACTGGGGGATCGCGCTTTCGGTCGAGGTCGGCGAAATCGATAGCAACATGAGCTTCAAGAAAAACGCCCTGCACACGCAGACAGCAGGCAAGGATAACGCCGCGTGAGCGCGCTCGAACAATCAGTCGCCAAGGCGCAGCAATATCTTGCGCGCTTTAAAGGGGCGCCGCTTGCCCACTTGATTGACGGCAAACATTCACAGAGTAGCGCGACGTTTGAAACGCGATCTCCGGTCGACGACTCGCTACTGGCAAAAGTCTGTCGCGGAACTTCAGCCGATATCGATAAAGCCGCAATAGCTGCAAAGCGCGCGTTTCTTACCTGGCGAAAAAAGACGGGCGATGAACGTAGGCAGATTCTTCACAAGATTGCGGACGCTATTGTCGCGCGCGCTGACGAAATCGCGCTCATTGAGTGCATGGATACCGGGCAGCCGATCCGCTACATGGCAAAAGCGGCATTACGGGGCGCCGAAAATTTTCGCTTCTATGCCGATCGCGCACCTTCGGCAGCGGACGGATTGTCGCTGCCAACCGACACGCATCTCAACTATACGACCCGAGAGCCAATCGGCCCGGTCGGCGTGATCACGCCGTGGAATACGCCGTTCATGCTCTCAACCTGGAAGATAGCGCCGGCGCTCGCGGCCGGGTGCACGGTCGTCCACAAACCGGCGGAGTGGAGCCCACTTACCGCGGCACTGCTTGCCGAGATTGCGCTTGAAGCCGGCCTACCCGCGGGTGTGCTCAATGTCGTCCATGGTTTTGGTGAAGATGCGGGGCGTGCGTTGACCGAACATCCGGACATTAAGGCAATCGGATTTGTCGGCGAGACAGCGACCGGTAGCGCGATCATGGCGCAGGGCTCGCAGACACTGAAGCGCGTGCATTTCGAACTGGGTGGAAAGAACCCCGTGATCGTGTTCGACGACGCCGATCTCGATCGCGCGCTCGATGCGGTACTCTTTATGATCTACAGCCTGAACGGCGAGCGCTGCACGTCATCGAGCCGTGCCCTGGTGCAGGCCTCCATATATAAGGAGTTCGCTGCCAAGGCCGCCGAACGGGTCAAGAAGATCAAGGTCGGACATCCGCTCGATCCGGCGACCGAGATCGGTCCGCTCATTCACCCGCGCCACGTTGCAAAGGTCCTATCATACGCCGACGCGGCGAAAAAAGACGGCGCTACAATTGCGGCAGGCGGCACCCGCTCTTCGCTTGGTGAAAACTATGTCGAACCGACGCTTTTCACGGGCGCCCATAACGGCATGACGATCGCACAAGAAGAAATCTTCGGTCCGGTGCTGACGATGATTCCGTTTGCGGACGAACAGGAAGCGCTCTCGATCGCGAACGACGTACGCTACGGGCTTACTGCCTATATCTGGACACGCGACGTAGGCCGCGCCCATCGTGTCGCGCAGGCGGTCGAAGCCGGCATGGTTTGGGTGAATTCGGAAAATGTGCGCCATCTGCCGACACCGTTCGGCGGCGTAAAATCGTCCGGCATCGGCCGCGATGGCGGCGACTACAGTTTCGACTTCTACATGGAAACCAAGAACATCGCGATCGCACTCGGTGATCATAACATTTCCCGCCTTGGCGTCTGAACACGGAACGATAAATGCCGATCCGAACCCACATCTTCAACCCGCCATTCAATGTGGTGCGCGTATCACACGCGGAGTTCGACGTAACCGACCTTGAGCGCTCGCGCGCTTTTTATGTCGATTGTCTCGGCTACACCGTTACCGCGGCTTACAAGGATGCGCTGCACCTGCGTGCGATCGAAGAGCGCAATCATCACTCGCTCATTTTGAAGAAGAGCGACTCGCCGCAAGTCCGTGCGATCGGCTTCAAGCTCGCAAGCGAGGAAGATCTAGACCGTGCCAAGCACTGGTTTGAGCAAAAAGGCTTGCCGGGGAAGTTCGTGGAAATCCCGCATCAGGGTCGGACACTACATACATCCGACCCGCATGGGATGCCGCTCGAATTCTATTATTCGATGGATCAAGCGAATTCGCTGCTGCAGAAATACGGAGAGCATCGCGGCGCGCGCATCCAGCGGATCGACCACGTGAACTGTTTTACACCGGATGTGCAGAAGAGCGTCGATTTTTATACCGAACTCGGTTTTCGCGTGACCGAATATACCGAAACCGAAGATGCCGACCCGCAGTTGTGGGCCGTGTGGATGCATCGCAAGGGCAACGTCCACGATCTTGCCTTCACCAACGGCCACGGTCCGCGGCTCCATCATATCGGGGTCTGGACCGCGACGCCGATGGATATCCTGAACATCTGCGACGTGATGGCGACCACGGGTTTCCTGAAGAACATGGAACGCGGGCCCGGCCGACACGGCATTTCCAACGCCTTCTTCTTATATGTGCGCGATCCGGACGGTCATCGCGTAGAGCTCTTCACCAGCGACTATCTGACTGCCGATCCCGATCATGCGCCGATCCGCTGGACGTTGCGCGATCCGCAACGGCAGACGCTCTGGGGGCACCCGGCTCCGCAGTCGTGGTTCGAAGAAGGATCCCAGTTTTCCGGTGTGCCAGTGAAAGAGCCTGCGCTTAAGGCGCAGCCCATCGTCGCGCGTTAGCGCGCGTTGCGGATCGAGTCTTCCAGAAGATCGATATTGTTCTGGATATACGGACTGTTCGGATCCTTGGCTTTAGCCGCCATCAGCCTGCCGCGCGCCTTTTTGTAATCGCCCCGCAGGATGTAGGAATAGCCGTGATTGTTGAGCAGTTCCGGCACGGGGCCGAGAATTGCGAAGGCTTGCTCGTAAGCACGATCGGCCAGTTCAAAACGGCGCAGTTTGTCGTACGAAGCAGCGAGCCCCATCCAGGCTTCCGCGTTGCGCGGATTGGCTTCAACCGAGCGGCGGAAATGGCGCTCCGCGGTACCAAAATTGTTCTCGCGATAATGCTTCTTGCCGAGCTTCAGATCGTCGTCGGCATTATTGCCCGGCAACACTTCGCCGTCCGCGGTGTTGTTCAACGGATTGTTGTAAACCGGCGTCGATGAAGGCGGCGGTGGCGGCGGAAGCGGTTGCTGCAAGACCGAACCGGTCACATCGGGAGCCGGTTTCTGCGGGGCATTCGGATTTGGCGGATGGTCGTAGGCGGCGGTTTGCTGCTGCGGTTGCTCGCTAGCGCCGAAAAAGTCGAACGAGCCATCGGTCTGACAGCCAGCAAGCGCGAGCGAGATCACAAACGCTGCAATGATTGGATGCCCGGCTACGCTACGCATCGGCCTACTCCGGGTACCGGGCCATACACACCCTAAATGTCCGGCACGCGGATCAACGCGTTTTCCGGGCAAACCCACCCCGGCAGAGACTAAAAGCCGCTGGTAAACAAACCCTTGCCGGTCAAAACGGCCCGTATTTCACGCGGACATAGGCCGGCAGCATCGTCACGATGACGAGTACGGGGAAGATGCAGAGCACCAACGGCACCGATAGCTTGGCCGGCAAACTATAGGCCTTCTCTTCGGCTAGAGAGAGCCGCTTATGGCGCATGTCGTCGGAATAGACGCGGAGCGCATCAGTCAGACTCGAACCGAGCTCGGCGGATTGCTGCAAAAGTGTTGCGAACGCCCTCGCCTCTTCGAGGCCGAGGCGCTCGGCGAGATGCTCGAGTGCTTCGCCGAGCGTACGGCCCGCACGAATTTCGAGTGTCGCCATATGCACGTTTGTGCTGAGCGACGGGTAGGAGTCCGCAAGTTCGCGGCCGACTCGGTCGAGCGACGCTTCCATGCTCAAGCCGGCATCGGCACAGACCACGAGCAGATCCATAAAATCAGGGAAGCCGGCGCGATGTTCTCGTTGTCGCCTCGAAATACGGCGGCCGAGATAAAGGCTCGGCATCATGTAGCCCATGAGGCCACAGGACATGACGAGCATCCAGAACCAGCTCTTCGAAAGGTCGGGAAGCAGCATCGGCACGACAGGCAGTGCAATGCCGGCGAAGCCGATCGCAAGCACCGTACGCGCCACAAAAAAGAAACCCAGCGCACGTGGATCGAGAATGCCCGCTTCGATCAGCTGCCGGCGCAGCACGCGCGTGTTTGAACCGTCGACCGTGGTGTAGTGCTTATTGGTATACTCAATCAGCTTCTGTGCAGCCACGATGCTTACGTGGCGGAGCGAGCGTTTGTCGGTGAGGTCGTTCGCACGCCCTGGAATTTCCACGGCAATAGCCGCCGCCCGTCGCCGCAACTCACCGCGTCCGCGGACGATGGACATGATGCCGAGCGAAAGCGCGACCGTCCCAAAAAAGACGAGCGCGCTCACCATCGCTGCAGGGTTGACCACAAGGACCGAAGAGAGAGAGGAAAGTGCGGATTCCATCTCGTCAGATCCTGAAGTTTACAAGGCGATACATGATGTAATTGCCTGTGGCCATCCACGCGGCGGCACAAGCGAGCACCAGCTTGGTAACGTCGACATGCCAGATCTTGCCGTAGAAATCCGGCACCATCGTCTGCAGGATCATAAACATGGCGATCGGCAATCCGGACAATAAGATCGCCGAGAACTTGCCTTCGGAAGCAAGCGCTTTGACCTTGCGGCGCATCTTGAAACGAAGCCGGATGATCGCGGACAGGTTCTGTAGAATTTCGCTCAAGTTACCGCCGGTCGATCCCTGGATCGCAACCGCGGTCACGAATAGTGGCAAGTCGTCCTGACCGACACGGAAGTAAAGATTTCGCATTGCTGTTTCGAGGTCGGCGCCGTAAGTGACTTCGTCCGACACCATGCCAAATTCAGAACCGATCGGATCGGACATTTCGCGTGACACCATCGAGATCGCAATGGGCACGGGATGGCCAGCCTTCAAGCTTCGCACGATGATGTCGATCGCATCGGGAAACTGCGCGCCAAAGGCCTTATGACGTCTGTTGCGCTTCGAGCGCAGCACCATGATCGGCAGAAGAAATCCGCAAAACCCGCTTGCAATCGTCGCCTGCAAAAGGTTTTCACGCAGAACCCAAACAACCCCGAACGATAAAACCGCGAAAATAATACAGAAAAACGCAAAGCGGCCGACCGTGATTTTCAACCCGGATTGAAGCAGCAAGCGGTTCAGCGATGTCAGGCTGCTCGTGTAAGTGCCCGAAGCCGTCAGCGAACGCTCGCGGCGCAACTGGATGAGGATCTGCTCGCGGTTCGGCTGAGTCTTCATCAAACGCAAACGGCGATTGAGATGGCTGCGATAAGACGCCTTATTATAGAAAAATAGATAGACTGCTTCCGCAAACAAGATCGCGGAAATTGCCGCCAAAAAATAGAAGAGATGAATCTGTTCGATTTCGAACGGCATCGCGATCACAACGGATTGGCGGGATCGAAATATGCGCCCGGAATATTGATGCCGCGGGCAACAAGATCGGTGAGAAAGCGCGGCCGCACGCCGGTGGCGCGGAATTCGCCTTCAACCGTTCCGTCGGCCGCTGTACCGGTACGCGTGTATTTGAAGATCTCCTGCATTTGGAGGATGTCACCTTCCATGCCGGTGATCTCAGCCATGCTGGTGATTTTGCGCTTACCATCGGACATACGTTGCAGCTGTACGATCATGCGAACGGCGGACGCGATCTGACCGCGGACACTGGCAATCGTCATCGGCATGCCGGCCATGCCGATCATTTGCTCGAGACGCGAAATTGCTTCGCGTGGCGCGTTGGCGTGAATCGTCGCCATGGAGCCTTCGTGACCGGTATTCATCGCCTGCAACATGTCGAATGCTTCTTCGCCGCGGCACTCGCCGAGGATGATGCGGTCGGGCCGCATTCGGAGCGCGTTCTTCACAAGTTCGCGCTGCCGGATTTCACCCTTGCCTTCAATGTTCGGCGGCCGTGTTTCCATGCGGCCGACATGCGGCTGCTGCAGTTGCAATTCGGCCGCGTCTTCGATCGTCACCAGGCGTTCTTTGTCGGAGATGAACGCCGAAAGCGCGTTTAACATCGTGGTCTTGCCTGAGCCGGTGCCGCCGGAAATAAGAAGGGTCACGCGCGCTTTGACGGCGGCGGCCAGAACTTCGGCCATCTGCGGACGGATTGCGCCAATGTCGATGAGCTTGTTCAGGTTGAACGGCTTTTTGGAGAACTTGCGGATCGAGACTAGCGGGCCATCGACCGCGATCGGACGAATGGCGACGTTGACGCGGGAACCGTCGAGCAAGCGCGCGTCGCAAAGCGGATGCGAACTCGTCCACGCGCCGGCCTACCGCCGACACGATCTTGTTCACGATGCGCAGAAGATGCGGCTCGTCCTTGAAGCGAACCAGCGTGGGCTCGAGCATGCCCATACGTTCGACATAAACGCAGTCCGGACCGTTGATCAGAATGTCGTTGATGGTCGGATCTTTGAGCAGTGGCTCGATCGGGCCAAGGCCCGTCATTTCGTCGATAATTTCGCTTACGAAGTCGTCGAGTTCTTGCGCGTTCAGCGCGATGCGCTCCGAAAACGTGAACTGCGAAACCATCGCGTGGACCTGGCGACGAATTTCCTCATCAGGAAGCTTGTCCATCGCCGAGAGATTAAATTCCTCGATCACCTTGCGGTGCAGTCGCACCTTGGCATCGAGCATCTTGCTCGTAAGCAATAAATTCTGGGGGCCGGCCGGCTCCGGTTCCGATACATTCGAGATTGTATCGAGAAAGGTCGGCTCAAGCCGCGGCGCCTCCACTACCGGCTGGAGTGCCGCCTGGCTGGCGTTTGTTCGTGCGCTAAAGCGACCGAGCATTGGCTACTCCTTAACCCGCACGCGCGAACAGGCGCTTTATTGCGCTACCCGATTTTGGATCTTTCAACGCACTTGGCAGCATGATTTTCCTGAGCGCCAGAATGACGTTGTTGTTTGGCTTTACTTCTTCGAGCGGGATCCCGCGGTCGATCGCCTCGCGGACAATCTGGAAATTATTCGGCAGCGTCCCGGCAAACGACTTGCCGAGTGCATTCTCAATATCGGTGCGGCGCAAGCCCTGAACGAACATGCGTTGCTCGAAGCGGTTGACGATGACCTGCGGATTGGCGGTTTCACCAAGCCGTTCGCCAATCGCGGAAACGAGTTTCTTCGCGTGACGAAGTCCCGGGATCGTCATTTCGCTGACGATAAAGAGTTTGTTCGAGCCGAGCAGCACGCTATCGGTCCACGGAAACCAGGTGCGCGGCATGTCGATCACGACGTAGCGGAAGTGCGATGAAACGAGATCAAGCAGGCGTGTCACCATCATCGGATCAAAAGAGCGCATTTCGGCGGGGCGCGTCGGCGCGGCGATGACGGACAGCCCCGATGAATGCTGCGAGAGCATCACCTCAAGGAGATGCCGGTCGAGACGCTCCGGGCGCGGCTCGATTTCGCTCAAATCAAGACGCGGCTCGAGATCCATATAGTCGGCAACCGCGCCATGCTGAAAATCGAGGTCGACAAGACAGGTCGAGGATCCGCCACGGGTCTGCCCCTGCAGCAAAAGCGCGGTTTGAATCGCAATCGAGGTAACGCCAACGCCACCGGCTGCGGGCAGAAAAGTGTAAATTTCCGCTTCGGCTGTGGTCTCGCCGGTCGATGATGCTTTCGCAGCACGCGCGCATGCGCGCACCAGTTCGATCGGGGCCACGGGTTTCACGAGAAAATCCGCAACGCGCATTTGCAGAAGCCTGCGCGCAACCGCCTCATCAAAGAGCTGGGTCACGACAACCGCCGGCGCACTGCCCTGACGCGCGGCCATCCTTGCAAGAGCTGTAATCTGTTCTTCGCTTCCCGCATCAAGATCGACAACGAAAACCGTCGCCTTCGCAAGCGCGCTTTCGGGCAGCTGCGTCAGGTCGCCCTCAAAACTCTCCAGCGAAATCTGGAGCTGCGACGAAAATGTATTTGCGACCATCTCTCGGAATTGGGAATCCGACGAGATCATCACGACATGGGTCGCTGCAAATGTTTTCTTGTTGAGCTCAGCCATATGCGCGTCCACCAAGTCCCCAACGCAGCTGCTTGCGGCAGTTAAATCCCTGCAAACAACTCGTTTTATCGAGCCTCAGTGTAGCGATAGCCTCTTTAATCCGAATGAAATTGCCGCAATCAATTGAATAGAACTTTATCGATCGCCTTGATGTGGCGGAAATAAATTTCCCGCCCGCACCGATGCGAGCGGGGACTAGTTTCTTTTTTAAACTTACTTCTGAGGTGCGGGGCTTGCAGGGCTCGGCGTGATCTCGATCGAACTAGTACCGAGGCCACGCGGGGCAATAACCTTGCCTTCCTTGTAACGTTGGATCGCCGGCTGAATCTTTTCGCCGTTCGTCAGGATGTCGCGCTGGGCGGCGTGACGCGGCCACGGATCGATTGTCTGGACTGCAATGTTCGAAGCGTTGGCGTCGCCCGCCGACAGATGCAGCGTATCGCGGCGGTCGTAGTAGAAATCCGAGCAACCTGCGAGCACGAGCACGAATGTAGCGCCGAATAACGCGCGTTTCGTACCGGAATTATTATTGCGCATCGCTGACTACCTCCGAAAGATCGAGTTGATGTCCGATCTGCTGACGGCGGGCGACCGGGCCATAGAGCTTGCGCAGGTCGGCGGCGCTCATTTCCATTTTGCCGTGCAGGAACAGATCGCTGTCGTTCGGCGGCGTAGTCGAATCGAGCGGCGTGCGCAGCAGATCACCAGGACGCGCGGGACGGACGAGGCGTGGCGTCACGATGATCACAAGATCGGTTTCTTTCTTTTGGAAAGAGGTCGAGCGGAACAGCGTGCCAAGCACAGGGACGTCGGCGATCCAGGGCAGCTGACTTGCGTCGGTGCTGTTCTGCGACTGCAACAAGCCGGCGATTGCAAAGCTCTGGCCATCACGAAGCTCGATCGTCGTGCTTGCGCGGCGAACAATGATGCTCGGGATCGAAATGTTGCCAACCTGAACGACGTTGGTCGGATCCAACTGGCTGACTTCAGGCTCGATCTTAAGATTGATCAGGCCACCGCTCAATACGGTTGGGGTGAAGGCAAGGCCGACTCCGAACTTCTTGAACTCGACTGTAATCTGGTTCTGCGCCGAAGCGACCGGGAACGGAAACTCGCCGCCGGCAAGGAAGCTTGCGGTATCGCCGGAAAGTGCGACAAGGTTCGGCTCGGCCAGACGGCGGGCCACGCCGCGCTCTTCAAGCGCATTGATCATCGCATCAACTTTGACACCGCGATCAATCAAGCGGCCGAGGACCGTGCCAAAAGGCACGGTACCTGAAATCACGCCGACACTACCGGCCGCGGCGAGAATATTACTACCCGCGACATCCCAGCGCACGCCGAGCTCGCGGCCGGCGTTGCGGGATGCTTCGACGAAGCGCACTTCGAGCATGACCTGCTGCGGAGCGGCCACACTCACCGAGTTGATCACGTCGGGGCTGAACTGCTTGGCGAATTGCATCGCCTTATCGAGCGTGACTGCGTCTGGCGCAATGCCCGAGAGCATGATGCGGCCGTTCACGCTCGAGACCCGGATTTTTGAATCGGGATACTGGGCCCGGATCGCTGCAGAGATCTGGTTGGAGTCGTGCGACACTTCCACGTCGAACACGCCGACCAGCGTCTTGCCTTCACCATAGACGGAAATGCGGGTCAGGCCGACTTTGCGGCCGAGCACGGAGAGCGTGCGGTCGGTAAGCGGCATGACGTCGGCCACTTCCGGGTCGCCTACGACGACATCGACGAAGCTCGAGCCGGTGCGAACGTTTTCTGACTTGCCGAGCGGAACTGAGATATGTGAATTGCGGTGGGTTGGGCCAAATTTGACCACGCGCATATTTGCCTGCGCCTGCGCTTCGACCGCAGCAATCGTCGCAAGCGGTGACGACAATGCGATCAATGCGGCAAGGAATGAAACGAGCAGACGCCGCAGATGCGGGCCGCAGACCGGGCTCAATGGATTGCTGTACACGACATAGTCCCCCGTTTGCCCAAACAGCCTTTCGGCTTATTGGGTCACCCCCTGATTGGTTGCGCTGTTGGTCAGCGGCTTTGCTTCTGCGGGGACGCTGTAGTTTTCTTTTTTCGTTCCACGCATGACCGTAATGGTCGAGAAATTTCCGTTCGGCGTATTTTTTTGTCTCGGTTTGCCGAGATCTTCGGTCGTAACCTGACGCGTCACCTGCGCCTCGGTGTCGCCCGCCTTGCGAAGTGCAAGCGTGATTGTTCCGGTTGATGCCGCGAGCGAAACCTTCTGGCCCTCGACGGTATCGACTTCGAGAGTGACGGCCTTGACCACCGCCGGCTTATCGATGCGGTCGTCGGCAATCTGGTCGATCGCGAGCACACGAATATTCTGGAGCACGATATCCGAGCTGCCGGCGCCACCGCGCTCGGCATTGCGGGTAAGCATGATGTCGACGCGGTCACCCGGCAGCACGAAACCTGCGACGCCTTCGATATCACTCACGCGTACCGTCACGGCTTTCATGCCCGGCGTAATCACCGCGGAGAGCGTGGCACGCTGGCCAGGTCCGGTAATCTTGGAAGCGAGAATGGGTTCGTTCTCAGCGATCGCGGTCAGCACCATGCGCTTGCCGGCCGATAGCAACGCCTCCACGGTTGCGAACGAGCCATCCGGTACGGCGTGTTCCGGCCACGGTACTTCGCGAAGATTGCGCGCAGTGATTTCAACACCGAAGCGCAGCGACGCATCGGCGACGACGATCTTACGCGTTTTCATAACAACCGGCTGCGGCATGTTTTTAAGGCGCGCATCGTTCTGGCTGTTAAGCCAGGACTGCGCGACAAAAACCGCGAGCGCGCCAAATACGAGCGCGACGACAATCATGAGAACTGCGCTGATACGCAAAACGTGCACTCCGCGAACGAGAACGTGTTCTTGTTGCCTAATAGAACATCTCGCGCAGTATGGATTCAGTGAAGGGAATCCGCGCATTCGCTTTATGATGAAAGCCGAATGAAGCTCTATCGTTGTCGCTTAGTTACCGGCGCGAAGAATCGACATAAATACGAACGATTCCGCTCATCGAAAATTCGTGAAGCGTTTACGCTGACTGAAACCCCTGCCGCGATCCGGCCCGCGGAACGGCGCCACAACCTGAGCCCCTCACGACGGCAACCTATTGCTGCAATTTTCGGTGTGGAGACCCTCACGCTGGTATGGTTAATGCATGTTAACCAACATCGGCAAAAGGCAACGCGGTATGGTGAATGATGTATTAAGGTGGCTGAGTTCAGTGGCGGCTCCGATGCGGCAAATTTCGGCAGCCTTCAGAAATTCAGCCTGACTAGCGGCCCTTTGTAGATGCCGAGCGATGTTGTTGCGTACGGGGATGCGTAGCCATGAGTCTGCCGAAGTACACCCTTATTTCGAACCCTTGGTTCGTTCCGCCGGAGAACTATGGCGACGCTTATCGCGCGCCGACTCCTGCCAACTTTCCAAACCAGCGCTTCTCGGAGCTGCAGGTCGAATTCGACACGGCCACGCGTGCGTGCTGGTGCTTCATGAAGCCCACCGGCCGGCCCAGTTTCACGCCCGGCCTGCTGCGCGATCTCGATACGCTGCAAAATGCGATCAAGAAGGCGAGCACCGAGCGTCAAAGCAGCGAGCTGCCGGTGCAGTATTTCGTGCTGGCTTCAAAAATCCCCGGCATTTTCAATCTCGGCGGCGACCTCACCATGCTCGCGAACTACATCCGGACCCGCGACCGCCACGGGCTGATGTCTTATGCGCGCGCCTGCATCGACGTCCTGCATAGCAATGCAGTGGGGCTCGATGTTCCATTAATGACGGTTGCATTGGTGCAAGGCGACGCGCTCGGCGGCGGCTTTGAATCGGCGCTGGCTTGCGATTTCGTCGTGGCGGAGCGGCACTCGAAGTTCGGCTTTCCGGAAATCCTGTTTAATTTGTTTCCAGGCATGGGTGCCTACAGCCTGCTCAGCCGCAAGCTCGATGCGGCTCGTGCCGAACAGATGATCCTGAGCGGTCGCGTCTACGAGGCCGAAGAACTGCGCGAGATGGGCTTGATCCACATGCTGGCAGAGCCCGGACAGGGCGAAGTTGCATTGCGCGATTATCTCGCCAATCGTGGGCGACGATTTACGTCGCAAAGCGCAGTTTATCAGGCACGCCGCAAAGCGCAGCCTCTGCCCTATGAAGAGCTTCGTGACATCGTCGAAATCTGGGTGGAGACCGCGCTGCGGCTGCAGGATATCGATCTGCGGAAGATGGAGCGGCTGGTTGCGGCTCAGGATAAACGCCGTGCGGCTGGCGGCGCGCTCCGCCCGGTCGGCGGTACCAGCAACTAAGCGCTACGCGTTCAACAACGCTTCTTTTTCGCGGTGCTCGCTATACATTTCGAGCGCCTCGCGGACGCGATCGAACTCGCCACCGAGCTTGTGCAAGTAGTCGGTGCCGCGCGTTTCCAATTCGCGCTCGCCAATGTGGCGCCAGGAGAGACACATTTTGTAAATGCGCCGAGCGCCGATATTTGCAGCTCCGCTGCGCATCGCATGGAGTTGCTCACGGAACGCGGTGACATCGCCCGTGTTAGCTGACTGCTTCAAATCAAGCAGAAGCGCTTCGGTGTCGCGACTGAAGTCGATAATCAACTCGGCCACGAATTTTGATCCGCCGAGCGCTTCGAGATCGGTCAGCGCACGAATATCTACAGATGAAGCGTCTGCAGAACGGAACTTGGGGTGCGAAGTGATGCGCTTCACGGTTTCGCTCTCCGTAAACGCCTGCTCGTCGCTGATCTGCTGATTGCCAACGATCGATTCGATGATGTTAAGGAGACGCGCGGGTTCGATCGGCTTGATGACGCAAGCATCCATGCCCGCCTCTTCGCAGCGCTGTTTGGTTTCCGGCGTGGCGTCGGCGGTGAGTGCCACGATCGGCAGATGTGGCTTGCCGAGCGAGGCAAAGCGATGAAGCTTAGTCGCCTCAATACCGTTCAACACCGGCATGTTGACGTCCATCAACGCAATGTCGAAGGCCTTTGCCTGCATCGCGTCAAGCGCCTGTTCGCCGTTATCGACGATGCTGACATCGTGACCGGCACGCTCAAGAATCTTGCCGATGACTTTTTGATTGGTGCGATTGTCGTCGGCCACAAGAATCGAGAGTTTGCGCGAAGCCTTGGTTTCGATACTGCCGTCTTCATTACGATCTTCATCGGCACCGGCATTGCTAAGGCGCAATGCAGCCGTTAGCGCGGCGCGATCGAAGGGCTTTTGCAGAACCGAGGTGAAATCGAACCGCGCCGAAATGGGCAACGGCACGGCTTCAGTTTTGCCGGTAACGAGCACCAGCGACGTATTGGCGCCGTGGTGCATCTTGTTGATGGTGGAAGCGACGGTCTCGCGGTCCGGCGAAATCTGATCGTCGTCGATAAAGACCAATGTGCGGCGAATACCAGCGGCTTCCGGGAGTGCTGCAAGATCGCAAGCCTGTCCCGGCGAGCGTGCAACTTCAACCGAAGCGCCCGCCGGCTCGAGCATGCGCTCGAACTCGGTGGTCACATCGCTGCTCCGGGTGAGCAGAATGATGCGCGCATCGCTCAAATCCGGAAGTTCGATCTGATCCGTCCTGATTTCCTCGGCGAAACTGAGTTCGAACCAGAACGTACTGCCCTCGCCGAGCTTGCTTTCGACGCCAATTTTTCCGCCCTGACGCTCGACAAGCTGTTTCACGATCGCAAGGCCGAGGCCGGTGCCGCCGAAGCGATCCACAATAGTTTCGTCGGCCTGCGTGAAGCTCTGGAAAATGCGGCCGCGAGCGTCTTCCGCAATGCCGATGCCAGTGTCGGAAACGTCGAACCGGATGCGAGCCGTACCGTCCTTGCGCTCAAGCAGCATCGCTGAAATTGCGATATTGCCGCGCTCCGTGAACTTGACGGCGTTCGCGGTCAGGTTGGTCAGAATATCGTGCAGCGCGCGTGCATTTCCTTCCAGTGAATAGGGCGTATCGGTCGTAACATGAAGCGACAGACGAACGCCTTTTTCCTTTGCCTGCGCGGCCAGCATTGAACGGATCTGGCCGAGCAGCGCATGCAGATCGAATTCAACCCGCTGGTCGGGCATCTGGCCCGCCTCGATGCGCGAATAGTTCAGAATGTCGTTGATCTGAGCAAGCAGCGCGCGAGCCGAGCCGCGGATCGTCTGCGTCATATCGAGCTGCTCTGCATTGAGCTTGGTATCGCGCAACATATCGCTCATGCCGATGACGGCGTTGAGCGGCGTGCGGAATTCATGGCTCACGCTGGCAAGGAACAGGCTCTTTGCCTTGTTCGCCTGTTCGGCTTCGTTCTTCGCCTGCTGCAGTTTCTTAATAAGTGTAGCCGCGTAAAGCGGGAGGATGACAAGCCCGCCGATCAAACCATAGGCGAGCTTGTGGTGCGACGCCCAGTATTCCGTGGTCGCAACCACTGCGGAGAATCCCGCCACGGCGACCAGCATCGAGCCGAACAGATAGGGCAGACCGAAGCGGAAGCCGTTGCCGAAAATAACCCAGAGATAGATCGGGTAAAGCAGCGAGAGTGCTTCGTCGCCGGCATGAATGCCCCAGGACAGGAAGCCGAGGTCCGATACGATTGCGATCACGCGTCGCGCAACCGACGTCCCCGGTTGATAGAGCATGTGCGCGAGGAACGCGAAGGAGATGCAGAAGAACGATGCGGTGAGAACGAACGCGTCGTACACACTGGATGAGCCGAAAATTGCCGCTCCAGAAAGGTAGAAAAGGATCAACGCGCTGATCACCACGCGATTGATCACCATCTCATGCTCGCCATCAGGACGATTGCGCAGCCGGCTTTTTAGAAAGCCGACAAGTGAGAAATGCGGTTTTGCGTCTGCGGTCATGGGTTTGCTCATGCCGTTCGAGCCATCAGATTTTGCTGCTCGAACAGGAAATTGAAGTCCTCAGCCGGCACCGGAGGGCTGAAGTAAAAGCCCTGAACTTCGTCGCAACCCTCATTGCGCACAAAGGCAAGCTGTTCCGCCGTTTCGACGCCTTCCGCCATGATCTTTAGATTGAGACTGTGGCCGAGACTGATGATGGCGCGCACGATCGCGGCGTCGTTCGGATCTTCGTTGACGTTACGAATGAAGCCCTGGTCGATCTTGAGGCGATCCACCGGCAGGTTTTTCACGTAGGCGAGCGAAGAATAGCCGACGCCAAAGTCATCGATCGAGAAGGTGACGCCGAGCGCCTGCAGGAAGCGCAAGTCTTCCGCCGCGGATTCCGGGTTCTGCATCAGGATGCTCTCGGTCAGTTCGAGCTCCAGGCAGTGCGGATCGAGGCCGGTCTTTTCCAGCGCGTCGATCACGTGCTGGCGGATATCCTGTTTACGGAACTGGACCGGTGAGAGGTTCACCGCCATCCGGAGGCCTGGCATTTTCTTTTGCCAGGCTTTGGCCTGATTACAGGCTTCGATGATGACCCATTCGTTGATCGGCACGATCAGGCCGTTTTCTTCCGCGAGCGGCAGGAATTCGGCCGGTCGTACGAGCCCGCAGCCCGGACGGCGCCAGCGCAGCAGGGCCTCGGCACCGACGATCTCGCCGGTGCGCAGATCGATCTGCGGCTGATAGTTCAGCAGGAACTGATTGCGGGCGAGCGCCTGACGCAGGTCGCTCTCGAGAATGATCGCTTCACGCGCGATCGTATGCATATCGGAGGCAAACACCCGCCACGCATTCCGGCCTTCAGCCTTGGCCTTATACATTGCAAGGTCGGCGTTCTTCAGAAGCGCGTCGACATCGACACCGTCGGTCGGATGGATCGTGATGCCGATACTCGCGGTGGCTGAGATTTCCTGGCCTTCAAGTTCGAAGGGCTGCTCCAGCGTCTTGATGATCTTTTCGGCAAGCGTAACCGCGTCTTCGGTGCGACCGATCTCAGTCTGCAGAATCGCGAATTCATCGCCGCCAAGGCGCGCAACAATATCCGTCTCGCGGACCGCGCTGCACAGCCGCTGCGACACGGCCTTCAGCAGCTGGTCGCCCTGATGGTGACCGAGCACGTCGTTGACGCCCTTGAAACGGTCGAGATCGAGCAAGAGCAGCGCAAACTGCTTGTCGCCGCGGCGGGTGCGCGCGATCTGCTTGCGGACGCTGTCATGGAAATAGGTACGGTTCGGCAGACCGGTCAGCGGATCGTGATGCGCCAGATGATGGAGATGCTCTTCCGCTTGTTTGCGCTCTGTGATGTTGAGCGAGGTCGTGAGCACGTTGATGACACGGCCGGCGCGATCCCGCAGCGGCGACTTCGTCGTCAAAAACACGTGACGGTTGCCGGCGCGGTCGACAATTTCTTCTTCGTAGCTTGGCAGGCCTTTGCCATTTTCGAAGATGATGCGATCGAGCCCGGCGCTCTGGGTTCCAAAGGCTTTGCCGAAAATGTCGGCCGCACTTTTCCCGCTCGCCTGAGCCGGATCGACGCCATAGAAGCTCGCAGTAAAGGCATTCAGAAGGACGCAGCGGCCATCCCGGTCGGTGGCGCTGATCATCGCAGGAACGGTATCGATGACTTGGGCAAGGCGTTCGCGGCTGTCGCGCAGCACTTCGTTGCGGAAGCGTTCGCTGTCGATCAATTCGCGCTCGAGTTCGGTGGCGCGGCTCTTGATCACAAGCTGCTGCTTGCGCATCTTTAAAAGATTGCGGGCTCGCGTGAGAAACTCGTGATGATCGACCGGGCTTTGCAGAAAGTCGGTCGCGCCGGCTTCCAACGCGCTGATACGGTGAGCGCGCTCTTCATAAACAGTAATAACGACGGCCGGAACGTCGACACATTCGGGAAGTTGCCGGAAGCAGCGCACAAACTCGGCGCCATCCATGTTCGGCATCTTGTAATCGGTGACAACGAGATCGGGCGTGTTGTCCTTCAGCCAGTCGAGCGCTTCAACAGGATCGCCGAAGGAACGCACGGCGACGCCTTCTTCGATCGAAGTGGCGAGCTTCGCGAAGATATTCCGGTTCGTAATCCGGTCGTCGACAATGACGATAAGCGACATTTAGTGAACGCAGTCCCCTGGCGACACCACAATTGCGCGGCGCTTCGTTCTATTAGACCGCACAAAATGCACACGTTCCGGCGTGCAGCACGAGCCGCGGTCGGGGGTTTTCTAACAAAGATTATTGAAGAAGCTGCTAATTGTGCCGTGACGATTTGTTAGTGCTACGGCGCCGAAACTTTTCATTCCACTAACGATTCAAGCTTCGTTAAGGCTAACAAAGTGTTGCCAGAAACAAAAACTCCCCGCCCGAAGGCGGGGAGTCATTATATTATAGTGTTGTCGCGAGAGCGGTTCAGCTGCCGCGCACTTCCCCCGAAAGGATCGGGCC
Organism: uncultured Alphaproteobacteria bacterium; assembly: GCA_963730025.1. Lineage (GTDB taxonomy): Bacteria > Pseudomonadota > Alphaproteobacteria > Rhizobiales > Xanthobacteraceae. The sequence continues at coordinate 2,178,517 of CAVSPV010000002.1, read as the reverse complement.
GAAGAATTCCCACTTCTTTTCCTTGGAATTGAACTTCATCATCTGCTGCTGCTCGACCGGATAGAAGTCCGTCGCGCTGGTATTGATCTTGATACCGGGCAACAGAAGGTCGAGATCGAGATTGTTCATGCTGGCAGCTGCCTTCATGACATTCTCGCGGGTCAGATTCTTGCCTGCCGCAAGCAATACCTTATGCAGGTTCTGTGCGACCGTGTAGCCATAGGTGTTGAAGCTCGAAGTCTTGTCGCCATCCGGATAATACTTATCCATGTAGGCGAACCACTTCTTCATGCCGGGGTCGTCCTTCCACTGAGGATCATTCTGATCCTTAATATATCCCGTGGAAAAGATGCCGTCGGCATTTTCGACGCCAGCCGGCGTGATAACGCCGCCAACTGAGTTGGAAACCTGATTGAGAAAGTGCACGGGTTTCCAGTTGACTTCGGCCATTTTCTTGATCGACTGTGCCGCGAATTTTGGCGTGGTCGCGTTGAAGAGCACATCGGCGCCCGAAGCCTTGAGCGCGATGATCTGGCTGTCGATCGTCGGATCGGCAACTTCGTAAGGCTGTTCGGACACGATCATGGTCTTCGCTTTCGCTCCGAGACCGTCTTTCAAGCCCTTGACGTAGTCCTTGCCGTAGTCGTCGTTCTGATAAAGTACGCCGATCTTGGCGTTAGGATGGTTCTTCAGAATGTAGGCTGCGTAGATGCGGCCTTCGCTCTGATAATTCGGTTGCCAGCCCATGGTCCACGGGAACTTCTTGGGATCGCCCCACTTGGTGGCACCGGTCGCGACGAAGAGCTGCGGCACTTTCTTACCGTTGAGATAGCCCTGGATCGCCGTGTTGCCCGGCGTACCGAGCGGCTGGAACATGAGCAGCACGTTGTCGGTTTCGACCAGCTTACGGGTCTGCTCCAGCGCCTTGGGCGGCGAATAGCTGTCGTCATAGGAGATGAAGTTGACCATGCGGCCATTGATGCCGCCTTCCGCGTTCACCATCTTGAAGTAGGCAGCGATTGATTTGCCGATTGTGCCGTAAGCGGACGCGGGTCCGCTATACGGATTGATATTTCCGATCTTAATTTCCTTATCGGTCACGCCTGGCGTTTGCGCGGTGGCGAAACCGCTTATTGCGACGGTAAGGCCCAGCGCGAACGCCGAGAGCAGACCGTATTTCTTGATCGTCATTGTTTTCCTCCCTGGAAAGCGGCCGTTCAGCTCCTCGCTCGCGCGATTCGCTGTACGACCAGTCGAAGCAATCCGGCGGCACCGGATGGCATTACGTAGATGAGCAAAATGAGGAACACGCCGTACACCGTACCGGTGAGTCCCTTGGCACTTTGCTCGCCAATGCTTGGAAAAAATGGAACGGCTTTGCGGATCAAGTCGAAGAACGCCGCCATTCCAAAGGCGATGTGTTCGGCGATATTCGGAACGAACAGGATAAAAAGCGCGCCCAAGAAGGCGCCCGGAATCCAGCCCACCCCGCCGACCACCATGCCGACGAAGATCGCGACCGCAAGCGTGATCTGAAAGCTGTCCGGCGCAACGAACGCAATCAAAAGCGCGCTCAAAGCCCCGGCGACGCCGGTGAACAAGGCGCTCACGCCGAAGGTCAATGATTTGAACAGCGAAAGATTGATGCCGGTCACTTTGGCCGCGATCTGGTTGTCGCGGATCGCCTTCATGGCGCGTCCGGTGCGGCTGTTCACTAGACTGAACGCGCAGAAGAACATCAGAATCGTGACCGCGAAGGTGAAGTAGAACGTCCATTGATCGGAATCGATGGGAATTCCGAATGGGGCCTCCGGCTTGAGATGAAAAATCGCAAGGCCCTGCACGCCTCCGGTTAAATGCTCGATCGGTTTAAATTTCAAAATCTGCGGCGTTGCGATCGCGAGCGCGAAGGTCGCAAGCGCGAGATAGATGCCCTCGAGCCGGAGTGCCGGTAGACCGAACAGGAAGCCAAAAACGAAGCAAGCCGCTGCCGCAGCAGGAATTGTCCAATAGTATGGCACGTCGAAGTGCATCATCAGGACTGCGGCAACATAAGCGCCGATGGCATAGAAAGCGCTGTGGCCCAGCGAGAACTGGCCGTTGAAGCCGGTGAGCAAATTAAGCCCCGCAATCGCAATCGCGTAGATCAGAAGCTGCGTGATCTGGAATACGAAGACGCCGGTCGAGACGAGCGGAAAAATAATTCCGATAATCACGATCAGTATAAAGCCGGCTAGTTTCCAGTTTGCGCCCAAAGTTACGAGGGTCGCGCCGATTGCTGCAATAATGGTGGTGACGGGTGAGGTGGTTTTCATCGCTTACACCCGATTCACGATTTTGCGGCCGAACAGGCCGGCAGGCTTCAGCGTCAGCGTCAGCACGATCAGTGCAAGCGCAATCGAAAGCTTCATCTCGGCGCCGAAATAGGGAACGAAGGACGCGAGGTTCTCGATCACGCCGACTGCAAAGCCGCCGAGGACAGCACCGCCGGGACTGGTCAGACCGCCCACCACCGCGCCGGCAAAGCCGTAGAGCAGGATCGTCACCATCATGTTCGGTTCAAGAAACACGACCGGCGCGATCATGATGCCGGCAACCGCGCCGATTGCCGCCGCCATACCCCAGCCGACTGCGGTCAAGAAGCCGACGCGAATGCCGACGAGCCGTGCGGAATCGGGATTCGCGGCAGCGGCACGCATCGCAAGGCCGACCCGCGTGTAGCGGAAGAAGAGATAGAGCATGACCAGCATGATGCCGGTCACCGCGATCATGCCCGCGCCGTGTGCGCTCAAGAGGCCGTCGCCAAGCACCGGCTTGGTGCCGAAGGGCGTCGGAAACGGCTTGATCGTGAATTCCCAGATGAAGCCCGCGAGGCTGTTTATGATCGCGAATAACGCAATGAAGATTACGATATGGCTCAATACCGATGCATTGTGCACCGGTTTGAAAACGATGCGCTCGATCGCATAACCGAGAATGAAAGAGATCACGATCGTCATAAAGAAGGCGCCCCAATAAGGAATGCCCCACTGCATCAATTGCCAGGCGATATAGGTCGAGAACATCGCCATCTCGCCTTGCGCAAAATTCAGATGATCGATTGCCTGGTAGATCATCACGATGGAAAGCGCGATACAGGCATAGATCGCGCCGGTCGCAAGTCCGCCGATGATTTGTTGTACGACTTGTTCCATCGTTCTTCCTCAGTAACCGAGATAGGCGCGGCGGATGTTTTCGTCCTGGCTCAATTCTTTTGCAGGGCCCGACATTACGACGCGACCTGTTTCGAGCAGATAGGCGTGATCGGCGAGCTCTAGGGCGAGCGACGCATTCTGCTCGACCAGAAACATGCTGACCTTTTCCTTCTGATTGAGCGTGCGAAGAATGCTGAACATCTCTTCGACGATGAGGGGCGCGAGCCCAAAGGACGGCTCATCGAGCAACATCACCTTCGGCCGCAGCATCATTGCGCGGCCGATGGCGAGCATCTGCTGCTCGCCGCCCGAAAGCGTTCCCGCCTGCTGATAGAACCGCTCTCGAAGCCGCGGGAAATATGAGAAGACGCGCTCGATATCCTCTTCGATCTGTTTACCGGTAGGGCGCGAGATCGCGCCCAGTTGCAGATTTTCCTGGACGGTCAGCCGCACGAAAGTACCGCGGCCTTCAGGAACGTGAGCGACACCCATGCGGACAATTTCTTCGGTCGCGCGATTTGTGATGCGCTTGCCCTGCAACTGGATATCGCCGCCGGTGCGAACCATGCCGCAAAGTGCCCGCAACGTGGTGGTCTTGCCCGCACCATTGGCACCAAGCAGCGTGGTAATGCCGCCTTCTGCCATCTGGAAATCGAGGCCGAAGAGTATCTGCGTTGGGCCGTAAAAAGCGCTGAGGTTCTTCGCGCTGATAAGCTCGCTGGTCATTTCTTGCCGCTCCCGAGATAGGCGCGGATGACCTCGGGATCGCTCTGCACCTGCGCGGGCGTGCCTTCGGCAATCTTTTTTCCGAAATCGAGCGCAACAACCTTGTTGGAGATCGACATCACAAGGCTCATGTGATGTTCGACAAGAAGCACGGTGACACCGCGCTCATCGCGGATTTGTTTGATCAAGTCGCCTAGTTCACCCACTTCGTGATGGTTGAGACCACCGGCAGGTTCATCGAGCAGCAGTAATTTGGGTTTAGCGGCAAGGGCGCGGCCAAGTTCGACGCGCTTCTGTGTACCGATCGGAAGGCCCGATACGAGCGTCTGCGCGACTTTGCGAAGGCCGAGATAATCGACGATTGCTTGCGTTGCCCTCTCAATGTCGCGCTCCTGGCTGCGCACCCAGGGTAGGCGGAAGGAATCGCTGAAATAATCGCTCTTTGAAACCGGATGAAAGCCGACCTTGATATTGTCGGCAACCGTCATGTTCTTGAACAGCGCGAGATTCTGGAAGGTGCGGGCGACCCCAAGACTTGCGATTTGATGGGGCGCCAAGCCGAGAAGCGACTTTCCTTCGAAGGAAATTTCCCCGCTATTCGGCGTATAGAGCCGGCTTAGGCAATTGAACATCGTCGTCTTGCCCGCACCGTTCGGCCCGATCAGACCGAGGATCGTGCCCTCGCTTTGATCAAAGCTGATGCCGTCAAGCGCAACGATGCCGCCAAAGCGGACGCCTACATTTTGAACGGAAAGAATACTGCGCGCACCAACTTTTGGTGCCGCGCCAGCGGTCGTCTTTTCTACCGGCCGCATTTCCATCATCGCGCTTTAAAGCGATGATGCAGTGTTTCCCTGCTGCTCACGTGCCTTCCCCTCTTCGAGCGATCTTCCCTGATCAACCGCCGCTTATCGCGGCTTCTATGTTCCTTGCGAGATTGACAAGACGCGGCCCGATTTCCCCTTCGAGCTTGTCTCGTGACGTTTGATAAATATTGGCGCCGCAATTGAACGCGTAGACGCCGGATTCATCCGGCGGAATGAGCGGCACGCCGACGGCGTAAACGTCCTTTTCCCAGTCGCCGAACGAAATCGTGAAGCCGCGCTCCGCGAGATCCCGGATCGCGCGCTCGATGCCTTCTTTCACTTTCGGCCAATCGTTTCCGGCATGACGCTTGATGTGACCGAGCAACCAATCGCGCTCGTCTTCGGGCAATGCCGCGACCAGCGCGCGGCCCATTGCGGTGGTTGCGATCGGGATGCGCGAACCGAGGTTCAGACGCAGCAGGCCATCGGACTTCGAGCGGCAATGTTCGATGTAAATAAGATGCATGCGGTCGCGGCTGCCAAGCGCAACCGACGCGCCGGCGTAATTTGCGAATTCCTGCATCTGTTTGCGCGCGACCTGGCGGATGCGGAGATTGGCGAGCGTCGAATAGCCGATCGAAAGAGCTGCCGGCGCGAGCGAATATTTTCCAAGACGCTCGACATGCGTGAGATAGCCGAGCTTGGTCAGCGTGTAGGTCAGCCGCGAAATCGTGGTCTTGGGCAGGTTAGTGCGCTCAGCGATCTCATTATTACCAAGCAGCCATTCACCCGGCGTAAAAGCGCGCAGCACATCAAGGCCGCGCGCGAGTGCCACGACAAATTTACGGTCGTTGCCGAGGTCGAGCTCGCTGAAACGGCTGTCGGTATTTTTTTTGGTTGCTGGCTGAACGCTGTGCACGCGTAAGTCCCTGCTTCTTATGCGCGAACTGATTGACTTCGATGCCACCACTTTCTAGCTTCCACGTCAATAATGCAGAACAAGGTTCCGCATAGCGGTTTTGCTAAGTGGGCACTGCAAAACGTCTCTGAGTGAAAGCCGGCTCGCCGCGCAGCGAAAATCCGCTACGCTCGCGAGCAAGAGGAAACGCCAAGGAAGATAAAGTGAGCGATCCAGTCACGCTGCGCCGCGAGGGCGCGATAGCCGTTGTTACCGTCGACAATCCGCCCGTGAACGCGCTGAAGCACGCAGTCCGGATTGGGATTTCGCAAAAATTCAAGGAAGCGGATGCGGACGCAAATGTGCAGGCGATCGTGCTCGTTTGTGCGGGCCGCACCTTCATCGCGGGAGCCGATATCACCGAGTTCGGCAAGCCGCCGATGGCGCCGAGCCTGATCGAAGTCATCACCGACATTGATAATGTGAAAAAGCCGACAGTCGCCGCAATCCATGGCACCGCGTTGGGCGGCGGCCTTGAAGTGACGCTTGGCTGTCACTTTCGTATTGCAACCAAGGACGCGAAGTTCGGTCTTCCGGAAATCAAACTCGGTCTCATTCCCGGCGCCGGCGGCACGCAGCGCCTGCCACGTTTGATCGGAATTGAAAAAGCCTTGCCACTTATTCTGAGCGGCAACCCGATCGGCGCGCCGCAGGCGCTTAAAGACGGATTGATCGACGAAATCGTCGAAGGCGATCTGACCAAGGGCGCAATCGCATTTGCGCAGAAGCTCGTCACCGAAAAGCGCCCGCTGAAGCGCGTTTCCGATATGGAAGAAAAGCTCGCGTCGATTCGCGCGAACCCGGATTCATATGGCGAAATTGCCGCTAAGGCAGTCGGCCGCGCCAAGGGTTTGAAAGCGCCGATGGCGGCGGTCGAAGCGATCAAATGGACGCTCGATGTGCCGTTCGCGGAGGCAACCAAGCGCGAGCGCAACAAGTTCATCGAGCTCCTCGTCACCGAGGAATCGAAGTCGCAGCGCCACGCTTTCTTTGCCGAACGCGAAGCGACCAAAGTGCTCGATATGCCGGCCGACACGAAGTCGCGCGACATTAAGCAGGCGGCCGTGATCGGCGGCGGCACCATGGGCGGCGGCATTGCGATGTGTTTTGCCAATGCCGGCATACCGGTGACCTTGATTGAAACGACCGAGGACGCGCTTCAAGCGGGCCTCGCGAAAATCAAAATCAATTACGAGAACACCGTGAAGCGCGGCGGGTTGTCGGAGCTTGAAGCCGAAAAACGCGTGGCACTGATCAAGGGCGGCGTTGGTCTGGAAGCCGCGAAAGACGCCGACATGGTGATCGAGGCCGTGTTCGAAGAAATGGGCCTTAAAAAGGAAATCTTCGGAAAGCTCGATCAGATCGCCAAGGAGGGTGCTGTGCTTGCGACGAACACGTCGACGCTCGACGTAAACGAAATCGCCAATGCTACCAAACGTCCGCAGGACGTGCTCGGCATGCACTTCTTCAGCCCGGCGAACATTATGAAGCTTTTGGAAATCGTGCGTGGCAAAGCAACCGCGTTCGACACCCTGCAGAGCGCGATTTCGGTTGGACGCAGGATCGCAAAAGTGCCGGTCGTGGTCGGCGTTTGCTACGGCTTTGTCGGCAACCGCATGCTTCACCGTCGCGGGATCGAGGCCGATCGTCTCGCGCTCGAAGGCGCCTTGCCGCAACAGGTTGACGCCGCCACCACCGAATTCGGTTTCCCGATGGGTCCGTTTGCGATGGGCGATCTCGCCGGCATCGATGTCGGCTGGCGCATCCGTAAGGGGCTCGGTCTGCGCAACGAAGTAGCCGATACGCTCGCAGAAGCCGGACGCTTCGGCCAGAAGACCGGCAAGGGCTATTATATATATGAGAAGGGCTCGCGGACGCCGATCCCGGATCCCGAGGTCGAGAAAATCATTCTCGACGCCTCTGCTAAGAAGGGCATCAAGCGCCGCGAGATTGATAAACAAGAGATCATCGAGCGGACGATCTATCCGATGATCAACGAGGGCGCTCGCATCCTTGAAGAAGGTATTGCGGCACGCCCCGGCGATATCGACGTGATCTGGCTCTATGGTTACGGGTGGCCAGTGTGGCGCGGCGGCCCGATGCATTACGCCGATACGGTAGGCCTGAAACATGTCCGCGACCGGCTTGCGTTCTACGCCGAGCGCTCTGGCGACGAGACGCTGAAGCCCGCGACACTGCTCGACAAACTTGCGAACGAAGGCCGCACGTTTGCGTCGCTCGCGACCGAGATGAAAAAGGCGTCATGATCCTTTCGCGCCCTTATCCTTGGGAAAAATCCTATCCCGCCGGCATCCGATGGGATGCGCCGGTGGCGAGCGGCACGATCAACGATCTGTTCGCGCGCGCGGTTAAAAACTTCTCGGATAGCCCGGCACTCGAATATCGCGACCGCACCATCAGCTATCGTGACTTCGGCGCAATGGTCGAGCGTGCGGCGGCAGGCTTGATGTCGCTCGGCGTTAAGCCGGGAAGCTCGGTCGCGCTTTATCTCCCGAACACGCCGGTTCATCCGATCTGCTTTTTTGCGATTCTGAAAGCGGGCGGACGCGTCGTGCATCTGAGCCCGCTCGATGCGGAACGCGAGCTTGCCTACAAACTAAAAGACTCCGGCGCACGGATTCTGGTCGCCACAAACTTCCCCGGCATGGTGAAGCGCGCGCTGGTGCTCGACGGACAGGGCCTGCTCGATCATCTGATCGTCGGTGACGACGCTGAATTCGGACCGGCGCCGATTGCCTATGACGAGATTCCTGCGAACGGCCGCTCAATAACGCTGAAGCAGCTGCTTTCGCTAAAGGACCCGCCCGCGCAATGGCCGGAAGTCAAAGAAGATGACATCGCGCTCCTGCAATATACCGGCGGCACGACCGGATTGCCGAAGGGCGCGATGCTGCTGCATCGCAATCTGACTTCGACCAACTCGATTTATAAAAACTGGGCCGCTGCGCAACGCACGCCGGTCTCGGGCGAGAAGGTCATCGTCGCGCTGCCGCTGTTTCATATCTATGCGCTGAGCTCGGTTTTTCTTCGTGCCATGGACCAGGGCAATCAGTGCTTCCTGCGGCCGAAGTTCGATGTCGCAACCACGCTGCATGACATCGAGGTCAAGCGAGCGAATTATTTTCCGGGCGTGCCGACGATGTGGATTGCGCTTGCCGCGGTGCCGGATCTCGAAGCACGCGATCTGTCATCGCTCAATTACTGCGCTTCCGGCGGCGCGCCGTTGCCGGTCGAAGTCGGCGAGCGCTTCAAGAAGCTTACCGGTCTTTCGCTGCGCGGCGGTTGGGGCATGACCGAAACCGCGCCTGCCGGCACCAATCTGCCGCTTGAAGGCGAAGTACCGGCGGGAACGATCGGCCTGCCGCTACCCGGTCTCGTCATGGATATCGTGGCACTCGACGATCCGACCAAACTGATGGCGGCCAATCGAGATCGGCGAAATGCGGATCAAGGGGCCGAATGTTTTTGCCGGTTACTGGAATAAGCCTGAGGAAACCAAGGCTTCGTTTGTCGACGACGGATATTTCCTCACCGGGGACATCGGATACATGGACGAGAACGGTTTTCTGTTCCTGGTCGATCGCAAGAAGGACATGATTATTTCCGGCGGGTTCAACGTCTATCCGCGCGCGATCGAGGAGGCGATCTACGAGCATCCGGATGTCGAAGGCGTGATCGTTATCGGCATTCCCGACGACTATCGCGGCGAAGCCGCCAAGGCCTTCATCAAGATGCGGGCCGGCAAGGCGCCGCTCACCCTTGATGCCGTTAGGGAATTTCTCCAAACCCGCGTCGGCAAACACGAAATGCCGACCGCAATCGAAATCCGCGATACACTGCCGCAAACTTCGGTCGGTAAACTCTCCAAGAAAGAGCTTGTCGAGGAAGAGCGCCGCAAATACCAAGCTATGAAAGAACAAAAATCCTTGTCCACAGCTGTGGGCGCCAACCGTTAGAGGAAGTGAAATGGCCGAGGCTGTCATCGTATCCACCGCCCGCACGCCGATTGGAAAAGCCTATCGCGGCGCGTTCAACACGACGCATGGCGCCGATCTCGGCGGCCACGCGCTGAAGCACGCGGTCGAACGCGCGAAGATTGATCCGGCTGAAGTCGAGGACGTGATCATGGGTTGCGCGACACCAGAGCGAGCGACCGGCCAGAACATCGCGCGCCAGATCGCGCTTCGTGCCGGGCTTCCGGTGACAACATCGGGCATGACGGTGAATCGCTTCTGTTCGTCGGGTCTGCAGACGATCGCGATGGCAGCGCAACGCATCATCGCGGGTGAAGCCGAAGTGCTCGCCGCCGGCGGCCTCGAATGTATCAGCCTCGTGCAGGACGGCACGGTGAAGCCGGTGTTCGACCAGTGGCTGGTCGAGCATAAGCCGGAGATCTACATGAGCATGATCGAGACCGCGGACATCGTCGCCGAGCGCTATCAGGTCACGCGCGACTATCAGGATGAATTCGCGCTTGAGAGCCAGCGGCGCACCGCGAAGGCGCAGGCCGATGGCCGTCTCAACGCCGAGATCGTGCCGATGAAGAGCATGATGAAAGTGATCAACAAGGACACGAAAGAAGAATCGCTGAAAGAAGTGATGCTCGCAAAAGACGAAGGCAATCGTCCGGAAACGACCAAGGAAGGTCTTGCCTCACTGAAGCCAGTGCGCGAGGGCGGCTTTATCACCGCCGGCAATGCGAGCCAGCTTTCAGATGGTGCGTCCGTCTGCGTCGTGATGGGCGCGAAGCTTGCCGCGAAGAAGGGGCTGAAGCCGCTCGGTACGTTCCGCGGCTTTGCGGTCGCCGGTTGCGAGCCGGACGAGATGGGCATCGGTCCGGTATTCGCGGTGCCGCGGCTGCTGGAGCGTCACGGCCTGAAGGTTGACGACATCGACATCTGGGAGCTGAACGAAGCGTTCGCGATCGCAGGCGCTCTATTGCCGCGACCGGCTCGGCATCTCCGCACGACAAGCTCAACGTGTCGGGCGGCGCGATCTCGATCGGCCATCCTTACGGCATGAGCGGCGCACGCCTCACCGGGCATGTGCTGATCGAAGGCAAGCGCCGCGGCGCCAAGATGGGCATTGTCACGATGTGCATCGGCGGTGGCATGGGTGCTGCCGGCCTGTTCGAAATCCATTAATCGAGGATCGCTGTCATGGACCTGCGCTTCACCCCGGAAGAAATCGCGTTTCGCGACGAGGTGCGCGATTTCTTCAAGAAGAACCTTGCCGGAAGAGACGCGGATAAAGCTGGTCGAGGGCCGCAAGCTGGAGAAGGACGACATCGTCAACTGGCAACGCATTCTGAACAAGAAGGGCTGGGCGGTTCCGAACTGGCCGAAGGAATATGGCGGCACCGGCTGGACGCCGGTGCAGCAATACATCTTCCTCGAAGAATTGCAGCGCGCACCCGCGCCCGATCCGCTGCCCTTCGGCGTCAGCATGGTCGGCCCGGTGATCTGCGCCTTCGGCAACGAAGAACAGAAGAGCGCATTTCCTGCCGCGCATCGCCAATCTCGACGACTGGTGGTGTCAGGGCTTCTCCGAGCCGGGCGCCGGCTCCGATCTCGCCTCGCTGATCGACGAAAGCGGTGCGCGAGGGCGATTTCTGGATCATCAACGGCCAGAAGACCTGGACCACGCTCGCGCAATATGCCGACTGGATTTTCGTGCTCGCGCGCACCGATACGAAAGCCGCGAAGAAGCAGGAAGGCATTTCCTTCATCCTCGTCGACATGAAGACGCCCGGCATCACGGTGCGGCCGATCCAGACTGATCGACGGCGGCAAGGAAGTGAACGAGGTCTTCTTCGACGACGTGAAGGTGCCGGTCGAAAATCTCGTCGGCCAGGAGAACCGCGGCTGGGACTACGCGAAATTCCTGCTCGGCAACGAGCGCGACCGGCATTGCCCGCGTCGGCGATTTCGAAGGAACGCGTTCGCCGGCTGAAGGAACTCGCATCGATCGAAGTCTCGGGCGGCAAGCCGATGATCGAAGATGCGCGCTTTCGCGCCAAGGTTTCGCCAGATCGAAATCGATCTCAAAGCGCTTGAAATGACGCAGCTGCGCGTCGTCGCGGCCGAGCGCAATCGTCGCGACAACAAGCCCGACCCGGCGTCGTCGATCCTGAAGATCAAAGGCTCGGAAATTCAGCAGATCGATCACCGATCTGCTGATGGAAGTCGTCGGCCCCTACGCGCTGCCGTATCAGCCGGAAGCAGACGAAGAAGGCTCGAACGAGTTGCCGATCGGACCGGACTACGCCGGACCGCTCGCGCCGATCTATTTCAACTATCGCAAGGTTTCGATCTATGGCGGATCGAACGAGATTCAAAAGAACATCATCGCGAAAGCGATCCTCGGGCTTTAAGCGCACCGAGTGGAATAGCGAGAGAAAGTCAGCGTAATGGATTTCGAGTTTTCGGAAGAGCAGCAGCTCCTGAAAGACAGTGTCGAGCGGCTGTTGGGCGACAAATACGACTTCGAGAAGCGCAAGAAAATTCTTGAAGCGTCGAATGGCTGGAGCCGCGAGATCTGGAAGCAATATGCCGAGCTTGGCATTTTCGGGCTTCCGTTCTCGGAAGATCATGGCGGCATCGGCGGCGGACCGGTCGAGACCATGATCGTGATGAGCGCGATCGGGAAATGCGCTCGCGCTCGAACCCTATTTGCCGACCGTCGTCTTGTGCGGCGGCTTTCTCCGCCGCTTCGGAACCGACGCGCAGAAAATCACTTATCTGCCGGAGATTGCGGGCGGCAACATCACTGGCGCATTCGCGCATACCGAGCGGCAGTCGCGCTACGATCTGTTCGACGTCAAAACGACGGCGAAGCCTTCCGGCAACGGTTTTGTGCTCGATGGCGCCAAGAGCGTCGTGCTGAACGGCGATCAAGCAGACTTCCTGATCGTTACCGCGCGCGTCTCCGGCAATCAGCGCGACAAGGACGGCCTCGGACTGTTTCATCGTCGACGCGAAAGCAAGCGGGGTCTCGCGCCGCGGCTATCGCACGGTCGACGGCATCAGCGCCGCCGAGATTCAGTTCTCAGGCGTCAAAGTCGATGCGAGCGGCGTGATCGGCAAGCCGGGCGCTGCCTATCCGTTGATCGAACAAGTCGTCGATGACGGCATCGCGGCACTCTGCGCCGAAGCGGTCGGCGTGTTCGCGGCACTCACCGACACCACCATCGATTTTCTTCGCACGCGTAAACAGTTCGGCGTCACGATCGGCTCATTCCAGGTGCTGCAGCACCGCAACGTCGAAATGCTGATCGCGAGCGAGCAGGCAAAAAGCATGGCGATGTTGGCCACCATGATGGTCGATGAGAACGACGCGGTCGCGCGCAGAAAAACCATGGCAGCCGCCAAGACGCAGATCGGCCGCTCCGCGCAATTCGTCGGCGAGCAGGCCGATCCAGTTGCACGGCGGCATCGGCATGACGATGGAGCTCAAAGTCGGCCACTAGTTCAAACGCGTGACCGTGATCGACATCCAGTTCGGCGACGCCGATTATCACCTCGAACAATTCGGACAAATGGGCGGCTTCGAAAACGCCGCCTAAGGGAGAGAAGAACAATGTTCATTCCACTTTCGCCGCGCGCGGCGGAGCTAAAGAAAAAAGTCGCCGCCTTCATGGACGAGCAACGTCTATGCGGCCGAGCCCGTCTACGCGCGGCAACTCAACGAACAGGGCGACCGCTGGAAGAGCCCGGCGATCATGGACGAGCTGAAGAAGAAAGCGCGCGCCGAAGGCTTGTGGAATATTTTCCTCCCGAAATCCGAGCATAAGGACGGCCTAACCAATTACGAATACGGACAAATTTGCGAGATCATGGGCCGCTCCCCGATCGGTCCGGAAAGTCGTTCAATTGCTCCGCGCCGGACACCGGCAACATGGAAACGATCCTGCGCTACGGCACCAAAGAGCATCAGAAAGAGTGGCTCGAGCCGCTGCTCGACGCAAAAATCCGCTCCTGCTTCGCGATGACGGAGCCCGCGGTCGCTTCCTCGGATGCCACCAACATCCAGTCCGAGATCAAGCGCGACGGCGACCACTACGTTATCAACGGCCGCAAGTGGTGGACGTCGGGCGCGAACGACCATCGCTGCAAGATCGCGATCTTCATGGGCCAGACCGATCCGAAGGCCGAGCTGCACAAGCGCCAGTCGATGATCCTGGTGCCGATGGACACGCCGGGTGTGAAGGTGCTGCGCCACCTCAACGTGTTCGGCTATGACGACGCGCCGCACGGCCACGCCGAGGTCGACTTCGAGAACGTGCGTGTGCCGGCGTCGAACATTCTGCTCGGCGAAGGACGCGGCTTTGAAATCGCGCAAGGCCGGCTCGGACCCGGCCGCATCCATCACTGCATGCGCGCAATCGGTTCGGCCGAGCGCGCACTCGAAGCGATGTGCCAGCGCGCCGTCTCGCGCACCGCGTTCGGCAAGAAGATCGCCGAGCACGGCGTCAACCGGCACTGGATCGCGGAATCGCGCATGGAGATCGACCAGGCGCGACTGCTCACGCTTTATGCCGCGCACAAGATGGACGAACTCGGCAACAAGGAAGCGCGCGCCGAGATCGCGATGATCAAGGTGGTCGCGCCGAACATGACGCAGACGCGTGATCGATCGCGCGATTCAGATGCATGGCGGCGCCGGCGTATCGCCGGACTTCCATCTCGCTAAAGCCTGGGCCGGGCAACCGCACGCTGCGCCTCGCCGACGGTCCGGACGAAGTGCATCGCGAAACCATCGCCAAGATGGAATTGAAAAAGTATACCGCGACCAGCGCCAACGCGCGCTGATTACGAATTTCGGCAAAGAAAAACCCGGCCTTCACGGCCGGGTTTTTTTATTTTGCGCCGGTATTTTTTAAGGCGCGATCGTCACGCCACCATCGACCACAATCACCTCGCCGGTAATGAAGCTCGCGGCAGGTGACGCAAGAAACGCAGCAACGCCACCGATTTCATGCGGTTCACCGATCCGGCGCAGCGGCGTCTTCGCGTTGCGGTCTTTGCAGCAACTGCTCGTTTTCCCAAAGCGCCTTGGCGAAGTCAGTTTTGATCAGACCGGGCGCAATGCAGTTCACGCGAATGTTCTTGTGGCCCCATTCCTGCGCATAGTTGCGTGCGAGCGCGAAGTCCGCGGCCTTCGAAATGCCGTAAGTGCCGATCATCGGCGAGGCGCGCAAGTCCGCCGATCGAAGAGACGATCACGATCGAGCCGCCGCCCTGCTTTGCCATATCCGGGATCACGAGATTGCAGAGCCAGACATTGCTCTTCACGTTCGAGCCCATGATCTTGTCGAAGGCTTCGTCAGTGATCTCGATCATCGGCCCGAACGCCGGATTAACGGCCGCGTTGCAGACCAGAATATCGATACGGCCGTACTTCTGCTTGGTGCCTCTGAACCAGCGCCTCGACTTCGTTCTTGCGCGAAATATTACAGGCGATCACGCTCGCCTCGCCGCCATCGGCGCGAATGGCCTTCGCAACCTCCTCGCAAGCGTCCACCTTGCGGCTTGATACCACGACCTTCGCGCCGAGACCGGCCATGGTCTCGGCAATCGAGCGGCCGATGCCCCGGCTTGAGCCGGTAATCAGCGCGACCTTGCCTGCAATATCGAACGGCGATTTCATCTTTCGTTCCTCCGGTTGCGGACGATTCAACAATCTTTCCGCACCTTGTCCATTGAATTAGACCTTGTGCCGCAAGGCGGAAGGTTGAGGCTTCTCAGCATCGCGGTTATGGTTTGCAGATAAAAAGCACGCGCGGCTATCGAGGGAACATGCTGCAACGCGTAAGTCTCTTTGTCGTACTTTTCATTTTCTGGCTCGCATTGTCGGGTCACTACACTGTTTTTCATACGGTCGCCGGCGCGATCAGCGCGGCACTAATTGTTTGGTTCGCAGAACGGCGTCTTAAGGTGCTCGATCTTGAGGGCCATGCAATTCATCTAACCTTTCGGGCGATTACCTATTGGCCTTGGCTGATCTGGGAGATCTGCAAAGCCGCATGGGATGTTACCAAGATCACGCTGCATCCTTCGCTCCCGATCAGTCCTCAGCTTTTCAAGACCAAGACGACGCAAAAGTCGGATCTTGGCCGCGTCATCTACGCCAACTCGATCACGCTTACGCCGGGAACGATCTCGGCCGATCTCGAAGGCAAGTCCATTCTGGTCCATGCTCTGACGAAAGCAGGCGCTGAAGGCGTCGAGTCCGGCGACATGGACCGCCGCGTCACCCGTTTTGAGGGCCGCGCATGATGTTCGCCGCAGGAGCCGCAGCACTTGTTATTGCCGCAGCTCTTTGCGTCGCCCGCGCATGGCTCGGCCCAACCGTGTATGACCGCGTACTTGCAGCGAACACGCTCGGTACGCTTGCCGTCGGCATCATGACTATTGCCGGATTCATCGTTGGCAGGACTGAATTTCTGGATGTCGCCATCGTTTATGCGTTGCTCAACGTCATGAGCACGCTCGCGGTACTCAAATTCTTTCGTTACGGCAGCCTCGGCGATTCCGAAGGTAAAGAAGTGCCGCGCACGGAGTTGAAACCGTGACAATCGCGCTGGACATAGCAAGCTGGATTCTGATCGTCGCGGGCGGCTTCTTCTGCGTCGTTGGTGCATTTGGCTTGATCCGAATGCCAGATGTCTACACGCGCATGCACGCGGCCGGTGTGATCGACCCCTTTGGCATCTGCCTGATATTCTCGGGCCTTATGATCCAGGCGGGGTTCACGCTTGTGACCGCGAAACTCCTGTTCCTGGTCGTGATCCTGCTCTTCACCAGCCCGGTCGCCTGTCATGCACTGGCCAAAGCAGCGTTGCATCGCGGCTTGAAGCCGCTGCTTGCCAGGAAGGGAGGCAAGCTATCGAAAACATAATTTACGCAGCCTTGCTGGCGCTGATGATTGTCGCCGCACTTGCCATGGCCCGTCTCCGTAATCTGTTCGGCGTCGTCATACTTGGCAGCATCTACAGCTTCCTGATGGCGCTCGCATTGTTTGTGCTGGATGCCGCCGACGTATCCATGACCGAAGCCGCGGTCGGCGCTGGAATTTCCACCGTGCTCCTGCTTGCGACGCTTTATCTGACAAAGATCAGCGAGACGCCGGCACTGCGTATTTCCGTAACCCCGCTTGCAGCCTCGATCGTTACGGGGTGCATGTTGCTTTACGGCGTTTCGGGACTACCCGAATACGGAAATCCGAAATCGCCGATTCATACGCATGTGGCGCCCGATTACATTGAGGGTGTGCTGCCGCAGACTGGTGTTCCGAACGCAGTGACCGCGGTGCTCGCGAGCTACCGTGGCTACGACACGCTCGGCGAAACAACCGTGATCTTCACCGCCGGCATCGGCGTGCTCCTGCTCCTTTCCGGATGGCGTAGCGGCCGCAAGAAGAAGCGCGAGCGTCGCTCATGATGCAGCGAGAAGTCATTCCGCGCGTAGTGGTGAAGCTGCTTCTGCCGTTCATTTTGTTGTTTGGCCTTTACGTGCAGTTTCATGGCGAGTTAGGACCCGGCGGCGGTTTCCAGGCTGGCGTCATCATTGCGGCAGCGATCATCCTTTACGGAATCGTTTTCGGCCTGAGCGCGGCAAAACATGTCGCGCCACCTGCCATTGTCAATACGATGATACCGCTAGGCGTTCTGGTTTACGCCAGTGTTGGTGTAGCCGGACTCGTCTTGGGAGGAAATTATCTGGATTACTTCGTGCTCGATCTGGACAAGGTGCACGGCCAGGAACGCGGAATCTTTTGGGTGGAGATCGGCGTTCTGATCACCGTTTGCGGCACCATGACCTCGATTTATTATGCGTTCGCAAGCAGGCCCGAGTAGCGCAATGCATACGCTTGCCGCGCAATTCAGCAACTGGGGAACGATCGTCCTGATGATGATCGGCCTTTACGTCGTGGTCGCACGCGGCAACCTGATCAAGAAACTGGTCGGACTCTCGATCTTCCAGACTTCGGTCTACCTGCTTTATGTCGGGCCGGCTAAAGTACTGGGCGGAACCGCAGCGATCATTTCGCCAAATTTCACGGTTTACTCGAATCCCCTGCCGCATGTTTTAATTCTGACCGCGATCGTCGTTGGCGTCGCCACGCTCGCGCTGGGTCTGGCGCTCGTCGTTCGTATCAACGCCGCCTATGGCTCGATCGAGGAAGACGAGATTCTCGAGCGGGAGCGTGAAGATTGATCTCCCAGCATCTGATCATCCTGGTGGTTGTCATACCGCTGCTCGCCGCCACGCTCATTGCCGTGGTCAGACGGCCGGTCTTCGCGTGGTATATGACGCTTGCGGTTTCGCTGGTCGAATTCGCGATTGCAGCCCTGCTCCTTAAGAAGGTCCTTGCCGAGAAAGTCATCTCCTATTCGATCGGCAGCTGGCCGCCGCCGCTCGGAATCGAGTACCGGGTCGATGCCCTAAACGCATTCGTCGTGATGCTGATTGCGTTGATCGGTACTGCGGTCGCGATCTACGCCAACAAAAGCGTCGAGCGTGAAATCGCGGAAGAAAGCAGGAGCTGGTACTATACGCTCTATCTGCTTTGCTTCACCGGCCTCGTCGGCATGGCGGTCACGGGCGATGCGTTCAATATTTTCGTGTTCATGGAAATTGCGTCGCTATCGAGCTACGTGCTGATCGCGCTTGGACGGAACCGCCGCGCGCTCTACGCCGCCTATCAGTACCTGATTATCGGCACGGTTGGCGCAACCTTCTTCGTAATCGGGATCGGGTTTCTCTACCTGATGACCGGAACGCTCAATCTCGCGGACCTCGCTGCGCGACTGCCGGTCGCGCCCGCGAAGGGGCCAATTTATGTGGGGCTCGCATTCATCACGGTCGGGCTTTGTCTCAAGCTGGCGTTGTTTCCGCTGCACTTGTGGCTGCCCAACGCCTACGCTTTTGCCCCTTCGGTCACGACAATCTTTTTGGCTGCGACCGCGACCAAGGTGGCGATCTATCTTCTGCTGCGCTTTACCTTCGTGGTGTTCGGTCCGTCGATGGCGTTCCATGATCTGGCCTTCCCGGCGATCTGGATCGCGCTCTCGATCGCGGGAATTTTTTACGGCTCGATTGCCGCAATTTTCCAGGACAATGTGAAGCGAGCGCTGGCCTATTCCAGCGTGGCGCAGATCGGCTACATCACGCTCGGCATCGGTATTGCGACAAAGACCGGCCTGACCGGTGCCGTCGTGCATCTTTTCAATCACGGGATCATGAAGGCGGCACTGTTCATGCTCGTGGGCTCGATCGCGCTAAGGGCGGGCGCCGTGATGATGAGCGACCTTCCAGGTCTTGCGCGTCGTATGCCCTTGACCGCGATCGGAGTCGTGATTGCAGGCTTCAGCATGGTCGGCGTGCCGGGCACCGTCGGCTTCGTCAGCAAGTGGTATTTAGTACTCGCATCTTTCGAGAATGGCTGGTGGTGGCTCGCAGCGTTGATCGTTGCGAGTTCGATCCTCTCGCTGGTCTATATGTGGCGAATAATCGAAGCGATATACGCCAAGCCGGACGAAAAGCGTCAGGACAAGGCCGGTGAACCGCCGCTCTCAATGCTGGTTCCTTCGCTCGTTCTGGTAGCGGCTTGCGTCTATTTCGGAATTGATACGCGGCTTCCGGTCTCAGTCGCCACGATCGCAGCTGATTTGCTGCTGGGAGCAGGACGGTGAACGGCGGTTCCCTGATGCTGATCGCCGTCGCGATCCCTTTCGTTGCAAGCGTGCTGATATCGCTCCTCGGACGGCGGCCGAACCTTCGCGAGACCGTGACGCTTATCGCCGCAGCGGCAATGTTTGCCGCGGTAGCAGCCCTGTTGCCCGAAGTTCTCCGCGGGGCACGACCGGAAACGCCGACGCTCGCGGTGCTTCCGGGTCTTTCGCTCAAATTCCTGCTCGAGCCGCTCGGCATGCTGTTTGCGCTTGTGGCGTCGTTTCTCTGGATCGTTACCTCGATCTATTCGATCGGCTACATGCGCGGCAATGCCGAGTTGAGGCAGACCTCGTTCTACGCATGCTTCGCGCTTGCGCTCGGCGCGACTGCGGGGCTCGCATTCTCCGCTAATCTCTTCACGCTGTTTTTATTCTACGAGATGCTGACGCTCGTCACCTATCCGCTGGTAACGCATAAAAGAACGAACGAGGCGGTGCGCGCGGGCCGCGTCTATCTCGGAATTCTGCTCGGCGCTTCGCTCCTGTTTTTCCTGCCTGCGATTGTCTGGATCTACCTGCGGACCGGCGGCGATTTTCAGCCGGGCGGCATCATTGCAGGCAAGTTTTCATCCGGCGAAAGCGCAATTTTGCTTGGGCTGATCGCGCTCGGCATCGCTAAGGCCGCGATCATGCCGGTACATCGCTGGCTGCCGGCGGCGATGGTCGCGCCAACCCCGGTCAGTGCCTTGCTTCATGCAGTGGCGGTCGTGAAGGCGGGTGTCTTCGCAATTCTAAAAATTGTCGTTTACATCTTTGGCACGGCAAATCTTGCCAAGATCGGCGCCGGAAGCTGGCTCGTCTATCTCTCGGGCGCGACGATCATCATCGCTTCGGTGATCGCACTGCGCCAGACCAATCTCAAGCGCCGGCTTGCTTATTCAACCATCAGTCAGCTGTCCTATATTGTCATGGCGACAGCGCTTCTGGTCCCGCTTTCGACGCTTGCGGCGGCTTTGCACATCGCTGCGCACGCCTTCGGCAAGATTACGCTTTTCTTCGCGGCGGGCTCGATCTACACGGCCGCTCACAAGACCGAGGTCGGCGAACTCGACGGCATAGGCCGGAAAATGCCCTTCACGATGGTCGCATTTGCGATCGGCTCGCTCTGCATGATCGGTGTTCCGCCGACTGCGGGCTTCCTGAGCAAGTGGTTTATGCTTGGCGCAGCTTACGAGGTAAGAAGTTACTTCGTAATCGGCGTCCTGGTTTTAAGCACGCTCTTGACCGCCGCCTATTTCATGCCGCTGGTCTACGCGGCCTTCTTCAAAAAAGCCAAGCCGCGCTCCGGCAGTCATGGCGAAGCGCCATGGCCAATCGTGCTTGCAATCATGATCACCGCGGCTGGAACTCTGCTTCTGTTCCTGTTTCCGAACACCCTGTTCGAACTCGCACGACAAGTTGGAGGAAAGTAGTGGCAAAACATCCGTTCCAGCAAAAGAAGACGGTTCGCGGCTTGTGGATTGCATTCTGCGTCGTTCTTTTTGCGACCATTTTCGCCGAGTTCTTTATCACCAGAAAACCGGTGATCGGCATCGATAGTTTTGTCGGCTTTAGCGCGTGGTACGGATTTCTCGTCTGCGTCGCCATGGTGGCATTTGCCAAAGCGCTGGGCTTATTTCTGAAACGGCGGGACAATTATTATGATGCCTGACCTGCCGCTGCCTCCCGCGCTCGCACTCTTCATCGCTGCGGCAGTCCTTCCCTTTGTGCAGGGCCGCGTCCGCGAAGCAGTGCTGCTCATCGCACCGTTGCTGGCACTGTGGCTCGTATGGAACGTGCCCGACGGCAGTTCAATCTCGCTGCGCTGGCTCGGCTACGACCTCGCGCCCCTCAAGGGTGACGCTCTAAGCCGATGGTTCGGCTGTGTATTCGCGATCATGGCGTTCGCCGGAAATCTGTTTGCGCTCAATCAGACAAACCGCACCGAACTCGTTGCAATCCAGCTCTATGCGGGTTCGGCACTTGGCGCCGTGTTCGCGGGCGATTTCATCAGCCTGTTCGTTTTCTGGGAATTCATGGCGCTCGCATCGACGCTCGTGATCTGGAGCAATGGCGATGGTGCGCGCACGGCGGGGTTACGCTACCTCATCATTCATCTGCTTGGCGGCGTTGTGCTGATGGCGGGCATTGCCGCGCACGTTCAGACTACCGGTTCCGCTGCGTTCTCCACCATGAAGCTCGGTTCGCTCGCGAGCTGGTTGATCTTCGCGGGATTTTTGCTGAACGCGGCTTCGCCGCCACTTTCGGCCTGGCTCCCGGATGCCTATCCCACGTCATCATGGAGCGGCATGGTGGTGCTCTCGGCATTCACGACCAAGACCGCGGTTTACGTTCTGCTTCGCGGATTTCCCGGGACTGAATTATTGATATGGGCCGGGCTGTTCATGATTTTCTACGGCATCGTCTACGCGATCCTCGAAAACGACATGCGGCGAATCCTCGCCTACAGCATCGTCAATCAGGTCGGATTCATGCTGGTCGGAATCGGCATCGGTGGCGAGCTTGCGTTGAACGGCGCTGCGGCGCACGCCTTCGCCCACATTCTCTACAAGGCGTTACTGCTGATGTCCGCAGGATCGGTCCTTTACATGACCGGTAAGTCGAAATGCACCGACCTCGGCGG
Organism: uncultured Alphaproteobacteria bacterium; assembly: GCA_963730025.1. Taxonomy (GTDB): domain Bacteria; phylum Pseudomonadota; class Alphaproteobacteria; order Rhizobiales; family Xanthobacteraceae. Next base: position 2,156,454 of record CAVSPV010000002.1, on the reverse strand, counting down.
GCTCTATAAGTCGATGCCGCTTACCACAGTCTGCGGGATCATCGGCGCGCTTTCGATTTCGGCATTTCCACTGACATCGGGATTCGTCACGAAATCCATGATCAACGATGCGGCCGGATATGCCGGCTACACCACGATCTGGCTTCTACTTGCGGCGGGTGCGGCCGGCGTATTCCTGCACGCCGGCATCAAATTTCCCTGGTTCGTATTTTTCCAGAAAGATTCCATGCTGCGGCCCAAGGACCCGCCATGGAATATGCGCGCGGCGATGGTGATCCTATCGGCACTCTGCATTTTGTTCGGTGTAGCACCTGGCATTCTCTACCAATACCTGCCGTTTAAATCGCAGTTCGTGCCCTATACAGCCGACCATGTGGTGACCCAGCTTCAGCTGTTGCTGTTTTCCGGCCTCGCTTTTTTTCTGTTGCTTGGCTGGCTCAAGCGCACACTTACAATCACACTCGATATTGACTGGTTCTATCGGTCGCTCGGACCCGCGATCGCGCGGCATTTCGCCGGTCACATGAAACGGCAATGGAACGAAGAGGCCGCGCGCCTTCAGGATACGGCCGACCGCACCGTTGGCCGTCTTGATTGGGCATTCCGCCGAGGGCCGCTTGCGGTCTATGCAACCGGCTCTATGGCGTTCGGAGCGCTGCTAATGCTCGGCTTTTATCTGATCGTCTTGCTGGTGACGCGCAGCTAGGCTCCCAAATTCGTCAGGGCCGCATCGGCTTTGTGAACGGTCCCGCCTTACGCAATTTGGCGGTAAGGTTCGCAAATTCGCATAATAGCGGCCGCGTATCGCGCGGATCGATAATCTCCTCGACCATGAAAGTCTCGGCGGTGCGGAACGGCGAACGATAGCGGTTCAGACGGTGTTCGATTTCGCCAAGCAATTTTTTCGGGTCGGACGACGCTTCAAGCTCGGCGCGATAAGCGGCTTCGATACCGCCTTCGATCGGCAGCGAGCCCCAGTCCCCCGACGGCCAGGCATAACGATAATGCAGCCGCGTATGGTTCATGTGGCCCGCGCCGGCCACGCCGAAACTTTTGCGGATCATGATCGAACATTGCGGCACTTCGCTCTGATACATTGCGGCGAGCGCTTTTGCGCCATAGCGGATGGTCCCTGCTTTCTCGGCATCGGGACCGATGATGAATCCCGGCACGTCGACAAAGTTCACGATCGGCAGATGAAACGTGTTGGCTAGATCGATAAAACGCTCTGCCTTTTTCGCGGCGTCCGCGGTCCAGGCGCCACCATAGAAAAACGGATCGCTCGCAAGTATTGCGACCGGCCAGCCGTCAAGTCGTGCGAGCGCCGTGATCGCGGGCCCGCCGAATTTGCGCGACATTTCGAAGAGCGAGCCCTTATCGACAACTGCATTCAGAATTTTTCGCATGTCGTAGACCTTGCGGCGATCCTGCGGCACGGCCGAGAGTAATGATTCTTCGCGACGATTTGCGGCGTCTGCCGGCTCTACGCGCTCCGCGAGTTCGTCGACCGAAGGTGGCAGATACGACAGAAATTGCTGCGCATTGGCGAAGGCGTCTTCTTCGCTCGCAACAATATCGTCGACCGCGCCCGCGCGGGCGTGAATTTCGGCCCCGCCTAACTCTTCCTTGGTCATGGTGATGCCGGTACGCGCGACAACTGGCGGGCCGGCGATGAACATTTGCGAAATGCCCTGCACCATCACCGAGTAATGACTGGTCACAAGCCTAGCTGCACCAAGGCCCGCAACCGAGCCGAGACCAAGCGAGACCACCGGCACGGTGCCGAGATTTTTCACAACCCAATCCCAGCCCGGATTATGCGGGAGATAAGTAAAACCCAGGACCTCGATGGTTTTCACCGAACCGCCGCCGCCAGTGCCGTCGATCAGGCGTACGATGGGCAAACGAAGTTCGTTCGCCATCTGCTCGGCCATGACCTGCTTCTGCATGATCGCAGCATCGCCCGCACCGCCGCGCACGGTGAAATCGTCGCCGCCCACGACAATTGCGCGGCCATCGATCTTACCGCGACCGAATACGAAATTCGCCGGCTGAAAATCCAGCAGCTTGCCGTCGTCGGCGTATTTGCCTTTGCCGGCGATCGCACCAACTTCGTGGAAACTTTCCTTATCGAGAAGTTTCTCGATCCGTTCGCGAACGGTCAGTTTCCCCGCATCGCGATGGCGTTTTACTTTTTCCTCACCGCCCATTTTCTTGGCGAGTTCTTCGCGGCGGCGAAGCTCTTCGAGTTCTTTTTCCCAGCTCATAAAAATTCCGAAAACGGGCGCGCTTGACAGATAAGCGGCGCGGCAAGGAAGGTGGCGTTTCGTCCCAAAGGTTACTCTATCCCGTGCGAGAAGTGGAAATGGCCGAAATCGAAGTCCGATCCGAGCTTGCCGGGATTGTCCGCAAGATCGAAGTGCCCGCCGGCGGCATGGTAGAGGCCGACGCCGCGCTTCTCATCCTTGAATGCATGAAGATGGAGATACCGGTCCTCGTGCCGCAGGGCGGCAAGGTCAAGGAAATCCTGGTCGCGGAAGGCGCCGTGATCGAGGAAGGGCAGAAGCTCGCAATTCTCGAGCGCTAGCCGGAAGCGACGCGACGTGGCTGGGGCGTGGTGCGCCGCGGTTTGATTTGTTGTCGCGAGAACCCGGTAATTTCGTCCGCTTCGAAATCGTCGACTGCGATCACGCGGCTTGCCGCCGTCTGCGCCTGTGTAAGAAGCGCTGCCTCCGCGTCGTCAAGAATTCCGATCTCGATCGCGGTTTTCAGATCGACGTCCTTGTCTTTCACCTTCTTCAGGACATCCTCGGCTTTAACCGCAAACAGGAATGCTTCTTCGAGCTCGGCAATGCTTTCGCCTTGCTTGCCGAGATAAAGCGCTGGCGTCAGACGATCGCGCGCAATCGATGGCGCGAGCAACATTTCGGCGCAAGCTTGCGTCAACGCGTCCGATGGACCACTGCGTTCCGCGACCGGCAAGAAGAAGCGCAACAAGCCCGCAGCGAAGCGGCTCGGCATATTCGCGAACACGCCGTCGAACGCCGCACTGATCCGCGCAATTCCATCGGCCACGCACCATTCGACCAGTGGCAGATCTTCCTGCTGACGGCCTTCGTCTTCCCAGCGTTTCAACACTGCTGAGAGCAGAAAGAGTTCGGACAGAATATCGCCGAGACGCCCGGAGATGCCTTCCTTGCGTTTCAGCGCGCCGCCCATAGTGAGCAGTGCGATATCGGCGGTAAACGCGAAGGCTGCGGAATAGCGAGAAAGCTGCCGATAGAATCGTGTCGCTTCTGCCGCGCGCGGAGCTGGTGCGAATAGACCGCCGGTCCAACTCCTGCCCCAAGCACGAAACAGCGTGCGGATCGAATGACCGGCATGTTTCCAGAACGCGCGGTCGAATTCGTCGAGCGATTTCTTCTCGTCCGTCTCTTCGAGCGCCTTCATCTCGCTCAAGAGATACGGATGACAGCGGATCGAGCCTTGTCCGAAAATGATCAGGTTACGCGTCAGAATATTTGCGCCCTCGACCGTGATGCCGATCGGGATCGCGCGGTACGCATTACCCAGATAATTCTTCGGCCCATCCATGATCGCCTTGCCGCCATGGATGTCCATCGCGTCGGTCAACACCATACGCATGCGCTCGGTCGCGTGATATTTCAGGATCGCAGAGATCACCGCGAGCTTGCGGCCCTCATCGAGCGAGGCACAGGTCAGCCTACGCCCGGCATCGAGCAGATAAGCGGTCGCCGCGATCCGGCCGAGCAATTGCTGCACGCCTTCAAATTTTCCGACGGGTAAGCCGAACTGGCGTCGCACTCGCGCGTAAGCGCCGGTCGTGCGCGCAGCCAGTGCCGCGCAAGAAGCTGAGAGCGACGGCAACGAGATACCGCGGCCGGCAGCAAGTGCCGCCATCAACATGCGCCAACCTTGGCCCACCTGTTTCTGCCCGCCGATTACATGGTCGAGCGGAATGAAGACGTTTTTGCCCTCGGTCGGGCCGTTCTGGAAAAACTGGAACGCCGGAAGATGCCGACGGCCAACCGTGACGCCCGGCAGATCGGTCGGGATCAGCGCGACGGTGATCCCGATATCCTTCTCGCTACCAAGCAAGCTATCGGGATCGTGGAGTTTGAACGCGAGCCCCAGCACGGTCGAGACCGGACAGAGCGTTATGTAGCGCTTTTTCCAGTTGAGCCGGATACCGAGCTGTTCTTTGCCATTGAAGGTGCCGCGGCAGACGACGCCATGATCGATCATCGCGGCTGCGTCGGAACCCGCTTCCTCGCTCGTCAAACCAAAACACGGAATTTCTTTGCCGGCTGCAAGCCGTGGCAACCAATGCTGGCGCTGCTCATCCGTTCCGAACTGCATCAGCAATTCGCCGGGCCCCAGCGAATTCGGCACCATGACCGTGACCGCGCCCGTGTTCGAGCGCGAAGCAATGGTGCGGATTACCTCGGAATGCGCGAAGGCGGAGAAGCCAAGCCCGCCATATTGTTTCGGAATGATCATGCCGAAGAATTTCTTTTCGCGCATGAAGCGCCAGACTTCGGGTGAAAGATCGCCACGCTTCCAGCTCACGTCCCATTCGTCGAGCATCGCACAAAGTTCTTGAACCGGCCCGTCCAGGAAGGCGCGCTCTTCTGCACTCAGCTTTGCCGGAGGCGTATCGAGAAGTTTCTGCCAGTCGGGATTGCCGGAAAACAGTTCGGCATCCCACCAGACATCGCCCGCCTCGATTGCGGCACGCTCCGTTTCCGACATTTTCGGAAGCGCGCCTTTTGCCCAGCGGAAGATCGGTCTCGTCAGCAAATGACGGCGGACACTGCGTAACGGCATGGAACAGCCCTCTACTTGACCCCTAAACCATAAAGGGCCGCCAGAAGTTCCATCCACGCCAACGTGCGGGATACATATCTCGTAAGCGGTTTTAGTGAGCGATACCGAGATACGCTTGGCGCACGCGATCGTCGCGCAGCAGTTTCTCGCCGGTGTCGGCCATTATAATGCGGCCGTTCTCAATAACGTAGCCGCGATCCGCGAGCTTGAGCGACATCGCGACATTCTGTTCAACAAGAAGCACCGTGAGCCCGCTTTCGCGAAGCCTGCGAATGGTCTGGAACAGCTCCTGCACCAGCGCGGGTGCCAAGCCCAGCGACGGCTCGTCGAACATGATCAGCTCGGGCTGGCCCATCAGGCAGCGACCGATCGCCAGCATCTGCTGCTCACCACCCGACATTGTCCCGGCAAGTTGATCCTTGCGCTCAGCAAGACGCGGAAACAATTCGTAGACGCGCTTGATTTCGCTCTCGAGCTTGCTCCGAGCGCGCGGCAGCAGCGCACCCATTTCGAGATTTTCCTGCACGGTGAGCGACGGAAAAATCTGGCGTCCTTCGGCAACCTGGCCGATGCCGAGATCGCAGACCACGTAGCTCGGCTTGCCGGTGATATCACCACCCTTGAAGGTTATTTTTCCAGCACGCGGGCGCTCGATGCCCGCGATCGTGCGGATCAGGCTCGATTTGCCCGCGCCATTTGCTCCGACAATTGCGACGAGTTCGCCCTTGCCGACTTCGAGCGAAATGCTGTCGAGCGCCTGTGCGTCGCCGTAATAGAGATCGAGTTTTTCTACCTGGAGGATCACAACACTTCCTCGCCCAGATAGCATTCCAGAACCTTCGGATCTTTCGCAATCTGATCCGGCGTGCCGCGCGAAATGAGTTCGCCGTGATGGAGTACGATGATGTTGCCGGACAACGCCATGACGGCGCGCATGACATGCTCGATCAGGAGGATCGTCAGCCCACGCTTGTTCAGATCGAGCAGCACGCGAACGATCTGATCGACCTCCGTGGGGCGCAGTCCTGCCATGACTTCGTCAAGCAAAAGCAGTTTCGGCTCGGTCGCAAGCGCACGCGCGACTTCGAGCCGCTTGCGGTCTGGCAAGGTCAAGCGTGGACGCGGCCTGCGAACGCTTTGAGGCTAACCCTAGAATTTCCAGAACTTCGTCGGCCTTCCTGCGCGCCGCGGTGATGTTTGGCGCGGCATTCAGTGCGCCGACCACGACGTTGTCGAGCACGCTCAAACCCGCAAACGGCTTCACGATCTGAAACGTGCGGCCGATGCCGCGCTTGCAAATTTCGTCGGGGCGGCGGCCGTCGATGCGTTCGCCGTCGAGCAAGACCTCGCCTGCGGTGGGACGATAAACGCCTGCAATCATATTAAAGCAGGTGGTTTTGCCAGCACCGTTCGGACCAATCAGCCCGACGATTTTTCCTTCCGGCACTTCGAAACTTACGTTCTGCACCGCGCGCAGGCCGCTGAAGCTTTTTGAAATGCCTTTGACCTCAAGGAGCGCCACGATCAGCTCCCCTTCCCGCGCGTGTCACGGTCAAGGCCGAGTTTCTTCTTTAATGGCGGCCAGACGCCTTCCGGTAAAAACACGACAACAACAAGGAGGCAAATTCCATAGAAGACCTGCTTCACGCCGGGCAAATCGACGCCCAAGCGCAGCATGACTTCGCGCAGACCCTCGGCAAGCCCGGTCAGCAGAAACGCGCCGACAATCGGACCAAACAACGTACCGATGCCGCCGATGATCGGTCCGAGAATAAGTTCGATCGAACGCGAGATATGAAAAACCTGCTCGGGGAAAAGGTTATTGTAGAAGAACGCGAAGACAACGCCGCCAAGCGACGTCATCGCTGCCGACAGCACGACCGCATACATCTTGTAGCGAAAAATATTGATGCCGAGCGCTTCGGCGGCTTCGGGGCTTTCGCGAATTGCAAGCCAGTAGTAACCGGCGCGGCTTCGCAACAGCAGGTGGCAGATAATGAATGCGAGCACCGCCATCGCGAGCAGAAGGTAGTAGAACATGCGCGGATTGCCGCGCAGGTTGAACAAATCATTCTGCGTGTAGTTCGCGACCGGCAGGAAATATCCCGCGGAGCCGCCGACCCAACTGAAGTGGTCGAAGCCGACGCGAGCGAATTCACCGAAGGCAATCGTGAGGATCGCGAAATAAACCCCGGACACGCCGAAGCGGAACGCAAGAAATCCGATCACTGCGCCTGCGGCACCGGCGATCGCGAGCGCGGGAAAAATTCCGATCCAGGGACTGATTCCGTATTTCACATAGAGCGCGGCCGTCACATAAGCGCCGAGACCGACATAAAGCGCGTGACCGAGCGATAGCTGGCCGGCGAAGCCCATCATGATGTTCCAGGCCTGGCCGACATAAGCGAAATAAAGAATGAGGATAAGGACCGTGATCAAATAATCGTTCGCAAACAGCGGCACGATGAGGAGGGCAGCGAGCAAGGCTGCGAGCAACAGCATCGCGGTGCGCGATACCCCTTCGAACAAATAGATCATAGCGTTCTGCGCCCCATGATACCCTGGGGACGAAACAGCAGAATCAGCACGAGAATGCCGAAGGAAAACATCGTTTTCGCCGACGGCGAGAAGAAGAAGCCACCGAGCGCTTCCGTCATTCCGATCAAGATGCCGCCGACGATCGCGCCCGGCATTGAGCCAAGGCCGCCGGTAATCACGATCACGAAAGCGAGCAGCGTATAGGCGGGACCAATCGCAGGGGTGACGTCCGTCACCAGCATCAGCATCGTGCCGGCGGCGCCGACGCAGGCCGCACCAATGCCGAAGGTCAATGCATAGAGCCGCTTTACGTCCAAGCCGACCACGAGCGCGCCGTGATAATTATCGGCGCAAGCACGGATTGCCTTGCCGGTGAGCGTCAGCCGGAAGAATGCAAACAGGATCGACGCGACCACCAGCGCTGCAAGGGCCGCATAAACCTTGCCGGCGTCGATGATGATGCCGCCGACGTCGAAACTGTCGAAGGAGTAAGACGTGTTGATGCCCTGGGAGTCCGGTCCGAAGATCAAGAGCAGCGCATTGACCATCACGAGCGCGACCGCCACCAGCAGCATAAACTGGCTATGCTCGGGGCGATTGATGAACGGATTGATTAGCGCGCGCTGCATCAGATAGCCGAGCACGAACAGCACCGCCGAAATCGGGACCAGCATCACGAGCGGATCCAAACCCAGCGCGGTGAAAAACAGGACCGCGAGATACATCGCAATCGTCATCATCTCGCCATGGGCGAAATTGACGACGCGGACGACGCCGAAAATCACCGAAAGCCCGAGCGCCATCAGACCATAGACGAGCCCGGTCAGGAGCCCGCTGATCGCGATCTTTAAGAAAACTTCGATGGTCACGGACGAACCCTGTGCAGCAAGGCTCCGGCCGCTTTCGCGGCCGGAGCAAATCTAAGACGAACGCTACTTAGCGCTTGTCGTAAGGCTTCATCGGATGTTCGGGCGAAGCATTCGACGCGGCCTTCGGCGCAATCGTGACGAGCTTGCCGCCACGGTTCTGGATCGCCGAGTTCTTGAGCGCTGCGTTCTGGCCCTTGGCATCGAACAGGATGCCCGGTCCGGGCGACACGTTGTCCTTGATGTTGGTCGCGCGGATTGCATCGGCCAACGCCTTCGGATCTGTCGAGCCGGCACGCTTGTAGGCGTCGGCTGCAACCAGAAGTGCCTCGAAGGTGTAAACATGGTTGGTATTCATGTTCACGCCCGGATGGGCTTTTGCGAGCGCCGCTTCTAGCGCCTTCGAAAGCTTCTTGTTCGGGTCGTACCACGGCACGAAGCTCATCGGGCCGTCGCCGAGCTTGCCGAGCGTCTTCAGATATTGATCTTCGTACCAGCCCGGGCCCATCGAGAGCACGGCCTTCGGCGACCAGCGCTGTTTGACGAGTTCGCGCGTAATCAAAATTGCGTCGTTGAGACGGCTGACCATGAGCAGCGCTTCAGCATTGGTTGCCTTGGCTTTGGCAACTTCGACCGAGAGATCGCGCGCGGTCGGATCGTAGGAAATCGTCTCCAGGATCTTGTAAGGCACGTCGGCAAATTTCGGCATCACGCCGGAAATGCCCTTCTGCATTGCCGAGCCGAACGTATCGTTCACATGCATGAACACGACGGTCTTCGGCGCGTTGCCGGTCGCCTTGAATATCTCGATCTGGTTTTCGAAGGCGTTGGCGAGAATTGTGCCGGCGGTCGGAAAGTTGCGGAACACGAACTTGTAGCCTTGCTCCGTGATCGGCGGAGCAGCTGCGATATTGATGACGTAGGGAATACCCTTCTGCTCGGCGACCTGCGCGATCGCCGTCGACTGGCCGGAGTCGAAAGCGCCGATCAAAAGCTGCGCACCTTCGTTGATCAGGCGTTCGGCACGTGCGCGGGCGACATCGACATTGGTCTCGGTGTCGCCGTTCATGATCTGCAGCGCCGGGAGTTTCAGGTCTCTCAGGATGCCGGCGGTGATATCGACGCCGCGCTGGCAATCCTGGCCGATGCCGGCCTGCGCGCCGGAACGCGGCAGCAGCACGCCGACTTTCAGCGGCGCGCCTTGAGCGCGTATGATGTTGAAGGGTGCGGTGCCGGCAACGATGCCAGCGGCGCCCATGCCCGCCGCGAAAGTGCGGCGCGTAATACGAGTCTTCGAAGTCATTAGATTTCCTCCCCTAGACTTTTATTTTCGCCAGTCTGCCCCTGCGACGAGGCCATTGTCGATCATTATATCACATTACAATCAGCCATCAGGCCTCGTTGGCGGCGGCCAATCGCTATGAACTATAATACATTCAGGCTTTTTGATCTGGCAAGCGTGCGGCGCAGCTACAGAAACGCGCTTGCCGCCAGGCCTTTGTCGCCTATACTCAAAAATTAGTTGGCATCGAAGAAACGAGATGGCAGCGGCGCGCGCCGAAATGGTGAGCCGCAATCGCCACCGGCTCGGTCGCTACAACGGGAGGGATTAAAATATGCACAATAAGTCAGGTTTGAACCGCCGCAGAATGTTGCAGCTGGCAGGTGCCGGTGCCGCGACCGCTGCATTTCCGTTTCCGATGCCGGCGATCGCGCAGGGCGCGCCGCTGAAAGTCGGTCTGCTGCTGCCCTATAGCGGCACCTTCGCAGCACTGGGCGACGCGATCACCAACGCGATGGACCTCTATGTGAAGCAGCAGGGCGGCAAGCTTGCCGGTCGCACCATCCAATGGATCAAGGTGGACGATGAATCCGCGCCGCCGAAAGCGACCGAACTTACGTCCAAGCTCGTGCAGGGTGAAAAGGTCGACGTGCTGATCGGCACGGTGCACTCGGGCGTCGCGATGGCGATGGCTAAGATCGCGCGCGAAGCCGGCATTCCGACGCTCATCCCGAATGCGGGCGCGAACGTGCTGACGCGGGCGCAATGCGCGAAGAATATTTTCCGGACCTCGTTCGGCAACAGCCAACCCGGCGTCGCAGCCGGCATTGCGATGGCAAAAGCCGGTATCAAAACTGCCGTCACCTATAGCTGGGGCTATGCCGCGGGCGAGGAATCGGTCGCAGGCTTCAAAGAAGGCTTCCTGGCGGGCGGCGGCAAGATCATCAAGGAACTCTCGCTGCCGTTTCCGAATGTCGAATTCCAGGCCGGTCTTGCCGAAATCGCATCGCTCAAACCCGAGGCGGTTTACTCGTTCTATGCCGGCGGCGGCGCGCTCAAGTATATGCAGGACTTCGCGGCGGCGGGATTGAAGAACTCGATCCAGCTCTGGGGGCCGGGCTTCCTCACCGACGGCGTCGAGAAAGCCGCGGGCACGGCGGGCGAAGGTGTGAAGACCGCGCTGCATTACGTCGAGTTGCTCGACAACCCGCAAAACAAGAAATTCCGCGAAGACTATAACGCGGCGTTCAAGCGCTTCCCGGACGTCTATGCGGTGCAGGGTTGGGATACGACCCAGCTCCTCGACATCGGCCTCAAAGCGGTCGGTGGCGATATCACCAAGCAGGACGATCTTTACAAGGCGATGCGGAACGCAAAATTCGCTAGCCCGCGCGGACCATTCCGGCTGTCCGCTTCGCAGAACCCGATCCACAATTTCTATCTGCGTGAATTAAAGGGCGGCGAGAACGTCTATCTCGGCGTCGCCGCGACCGACGTTTCCGATCCGACGACCGGCTGCAGCCTCGCCTAAGGTCGGCAGAAATAAGAGCAAGCGGGGGCCGAAAGCCCCCGCTTGCTGCTTCTAGGCGCCGGGGGACGCCGTAGATGGATCTTGTTCTCATCCAGTTGCTGAACGGCGTTCAGTACGGACTGCTGATATTCCTCGCGGCGGCCGGATTGACGCTCGTATTCGGCATCATGGGCGTGATCAACCTTGCACATGGCTCGTTTTACATGCTCGGCGCCTATGGCGCGCTGACGCTGACTTCTTTCACCGGAGACATTTTTCTCTCGCTTGCGATCGGCGTGCCACTGGCCTTTCTCTTCGGCATCATCATCGAGTGGCTGTTCATCCGGCACCTTTATGATCGCGATCATCTGCAGCAGGTGTTGCTCACCTTCGCGCTGATCCTGATTTTCAACGAAGCGCAGAAAATTCTTTGGGGCAGCTATCCGCATAGCGTGCCGATCCCGGGCTATCTACAGGGCGGCGTGAAGATTTCGGCGTTCCTGAGCTATCCCTATTATCGGATAGCGGTCGCGGCGTTCTGCGTGGCGCTTGCGATCGCCATGATGTTCGTGATCCAGAAGACGCGGATCGGGCGCATCATCCGCGCCGGTGAATCGAACCGCGAAATGGTCGAAGCGCTCGGCATCGACGCCCGGCTCCTGTTCCGCTTCGTGTTTGCAGCAGGTGTCGCGCTCGCGGCGACGGCAGGCATTATCGCATCACCCCTTGAAAGCGTTTATCCCGGTATCGGCGAGCCGGTGCTCATCATCTCTTTTGTTGTCGTCGTGATCGGTGGGATCGGATCGATCAAGGGTGCCTTCATCGGTGCCATTCTAATCGGTGTCGCAGATGCACTTGGCAAAGTTTACCTGCCGGCGTTCTCATCAAGCATCGTCTACGCCCTTATGGCGGCCGTATTGATTGCGCGGCCCGGCGGATTGTTTGGACGGGCGGCATAAATGCTCGCCCGCCCCCGCCCGCTTGTCGTCGTTCTGCTTCTGGTGCTGCTCGCTTACGCAATCACCTTGCCGTTTTTCGGCGGCGCATTCGCGCTGAAACTCGCGACTCGCATCATGATCACGGGCATCTTCGTGATCAGCCTCGACCTTCTGATCGGCGTCACCGGCCTTGTCAGCTTCGGTCATGCGATGTTTTTCGGGCTCGGCGCCTATGCGCTGTACTTCGTCTCGCCGGTTTCATCCGCGGCTAACGGTTTCATCGCCATACCAGCTGCGATGCTGCTCGCAGGCATCGTCGCACTCATCATCGGTTCGGTGGTGGTGCTGACGCGCGGCTTCTATTTCATCATGGTGACGCTCGCCTTCGGGCAGATGGGGTTCTCGCTCTTCTTCGACACCAAGATCGCGGGCGGCACCGATGGCGCTTACATCAATGTGCGCCCGATTTTCTCGATCGGCTCGCAGCAATTGCTCAATCTCTCGAACCGAGTCGGCTTTTTCTATTTCAGCCTAGCGGCGCTGGTGCTGTCCTATCTGTTCCTGTTGTGGCTGGTACGAACACCCTTCGGCCGCGTGCTGCAGGGTATTCGCCATAATGAGCCGCGCATGAACGCGCTCGGCTTCAACACTTATGCCTATAAGCTTGCGAGTTACACGATTGCGGGCGCAATCGCGGGATTTGCGGGCGTCTTGTTTGCCGCGATCGACGGTTATGTCGCGCCTGAACTGCTCGGCTGGCGCGAGTCGGGGCTTGCGATCATGATGGTCGTGCTCGGTGGCGCCGGCACGCTTTACGGTCCAGTGCTCGGCGCAATTCTTTACTCGATGGTCGAGGAGACGCTGAAAAGTGCGTCGGAACTCGGTGCAGTCTTTTCGCTCGTGCTTGGCCCCACGACCGGCAAATGGCTCGGCGGCATTGTCGCCAATAGCTGGCAGATGGCGCTCGGTTTTTTCCTGATCGCGGCGGTGCTGGTCGCCCCCAAAGGAATCGCAGGCTTCGTTGAACGCTTTAGCGGCGAAGCAAAGCGTCCGAAGCCGCGCGAGATCAAACCATCCGCCGAGAAGCGCGAACGCGCCAAAGCCATGTCGCTCGAAGTCGAAACACTCACGCGCGCGTTTGGCGGGCTGATTGCAGTCAACGGCGTCTCGGTGAAATTTCCGCCGAATAAGGTCCATGGGATCATCGGACCGAATGGCGCGGGGAAAACCACGTTCATCAACGTACTCTCCGGCGCGCTCAAGCCAACCCAAGGCAGCATCAAGCTCGAACAAGAAGAGATTGCAGGCCGCAAACCATTTGCGGTCGCACGCCGCGGCCTTGGCCGCTCCTATCAGCGCACCAATGTGCTCCTGCCTTTTACCGCGCGTGAAAACTGCCAGTTGGCCGCGCAAGCGCAATTCCCGAGCCCGCTTCGTTTCAGCCATCGTTGGCGACGCGAAGAAGAAAATGAAGCCGTCGACGAGGCCTTGCGCGCGGCCGGCATTACGCCGGAGCGGGCAGATATCCGCGCGTCGAACCTGAGCCACGGCGAGCAGCGCCAGCTTGAGATCGCGATGCTGATTGCCTCTGGCGCAAAACTACTGCTGCTCGATGAGCCGCTCGCGGGCATGGGGCCGGAGGAAACCGGCCGCGTTACCGCGCTGCTGCGCGAACTTGCCGCCGATCATACGATCGTGCTGATCGAGCACGACATGGACGCGATCTTCGCCGCCGCCGACACGCTGACTGTGCTGGTCGAAGGCAAGTTGCTCGCGCACGGCTCGCCCGAAGAAATCCGCAATAACCTAGCGGTGCGCGAAGCCTATCTCGGCAATTGGGGGCAGGAGGCGAAGCTATGAGCGCGCCTGCGATCCGCGCCGAGGCGCTCAACACTTATTACGGCCGCAGCCATATCCTGCGTGGCGTTTCATTTCATGTGCAGCCAGGCGAAACCGTGAGCCTGTTGGGCCGGAACGGCATGGGCAAGACGACGCTCTTGCGCACACTTGCCGGTCTGGTTCGTCCTGCATCGGGGAAGATTCAACTGAACGGCAGCGATGTCACTGCATCGCGTGCTTCCGCGCGTTCGCGCGGGGGGCTCGCGATCGTGCCGGAAGGCCGAGGCATTTTCCCGAATCTCACGGTCGCGGAAAATCTGACCTTCGCTTCACGCGCGAATAAAAAAGGCGAGCGCCCGTGGCCGCTCGAGCGCGTGTATTCACTATTCCCGCGGCTTCACGAGCGCAGACATCATTGGGGCAACGAACTTTCCGGCGGCGAGCAGCAGATGCTTTCGATCGGGCGTGCCCTGATGACGAGCCCGTCGATCATTCTGCTCGACGAAGCGACCGAGGGTCTCGCGCCAAAGCTGCGCGACGAAATCTGGGCGACGGTGAAACAGATTACGACGTCGGGCATTGCCGCGATCATCGTCGATAAGAACCTGAACGATCTTTTGGCGCTTGCCGACCGCAATACGATCATGGCCAAAGGCGAGATCGTGTTTGACGGATCATCCGCGGCGCTCCGCGCCGACGAAGCGCTGATCCACCGGCATTTGGGCGTTTAATTACGCGATCTGCCGCTCGCTTGCGGCTTTCGGAAAATCGATCATTGCCGAGAGTTCACGCAGGCTCTGCTCCGGCCTTTTGCCTTCAGTATCGATGATGCGATCGGCCTTGGCGTAGAGCGGCTCGCGGCTTTTCAAAATCGAAACGAGGTCGTCCATCGCGCGTGCGTTCTCCGCCATCGGCCGCAGGTCGCCCTGCTCGATGACACGGTTCATGTGCTGATCCGGCTGCGTGCGCACCCAAACCGTGAGGCAGGATGTCAGCAGCAATTCGTAAGTCGCGGGCTCGGTGACGAGGCTGCCGCCGGTCGCGAGCACAAAGCGCGGATTTTCGGCGAGTGCCTTTTCCAGCGCCGCGAATTCCAGGCGACGGAAGGTCTGCTGGCCGAACATTTCGAAAATTTCGGAAAGCGCCATGCCGCTTTGCTTTTCGATTTCACGATCGAGCTCGACGAAAGGCACTTCGAGTTTTTCCGCAAGCAGCTTGCCGAGCGTAGACTTGCCGCCGCCGCGAAGCCCAATCAGCGCGATGCGACCGCGGCGATCTTCGTTCGACGGCCCGCCAAAGTGCGAGAGCAGGACATCGCGCGCTTCGCCGCGTTCGGCCGGAGACAAACGCTCTAGAAATTGTTCGAGCAGCACCTGCTCCACTTCGCGCCCGGGACGGTCGTCCACGAGTTCGGCAACCGGGACGCTCATCGCCTTGGCAATCCGGCGAAGGAGCACGATCGAACAATTGCCTTTGCCGAGTTCGAGCTGCGCAAGATAGCGCTCGGAAACCTTCGACTGCTTGGCAAGCACCTTTCGTGACATGCCGCGTCGGCTCCGGACCATGCGGACGCGCTCGCCCAGCTGCACCAGGAACGTGTCGCCGTTCTGATCTTTCTTAGCGGACAGGTCGTTGCGGGGCCGAGGCATCATGTTTCTCCGATTGCAGTATAATTCATGTCGCCATAGGATTGAAACCTCGATTGCCGGAAGAAATGCGGCTTTCGCGAACTCTGGAATTATTATTCATAAAAGCGCGGGCCGCTAAACGAGCCTGCCGTCAAGGACCGAGCCATCGGCCGGTCCGATCAGGGAGCGAGTAATGGTCAACCTTTCGGCCATCACGGAACGCCGCGCGTATAACGCGGCGAGCGATTTCGTCGATGCCAATGTCATTGCGGGACGGGGTGACAAGGTCGCCTTCAAGGAAGGCAATCGCACGCTGACCTATGGCGACTTGCAGAAAGAAAGCTGCCGCTTCGCAAGCGGGCTTGCCTCGCTCGGCTTCGGCCATGAAAGCCGCATGGTGATGCTCGCGGTCGATACGATCGAATTTCCGGTCGCATTTTGGGGCGCAATCCGTACCGGCGTCGCACCGATCCCGGTGAACACGCTGCTCAATACCGATCAATACGCCTACATGATTGAAGACAGCCGCGCGGCGGTGCTCTTCGTTTCCGAGGCGCTCGCAAAAACCGTCGAGCCGATATTACCGAAAATGTCGTGGCTGAAGACCGTGATCGTTGCCGGTGACAAAAAGGCGATCTCGGCCGGTAAACTTCCGATCTATTCGTTCGATGAGATCGTTTCGCGCGGCAAGCCGGATCTCTTCACCGCGCCGACGCTTTCCGACGAAGTCGCCTTCTGGCTTTACTCGTCCGGCTCAACCGGAGCGCCAAAGGGCACCAAACACGTTCATTCGAGCCTGATGGTCACCGCGCGTACCTATGCCGACCAGGTGCTCGGCATGAAGGAGAACGACGTTATTTATTCCGCAGCCAAGCTATTTTTTGCTTACGGCCTTGGTAACGCAATGACCTTCCCGATGGCGGTTGGCGCCAGCACAGTGTTGTTGCCGGGCCGGCCGACGCCGGACTCTGTCTTCGACATTTTAAAAAGCGAACAACCGTCGATCTTCTTTGGTGTGCCGACGCTTTACGCCGCGCTGCTTGCCGACAAGCGCGCGACCAAGGGCGCGGGCTCGGAAAAACTGCGGCTTTGCATTTCCGCGGGCGAAGCGCTGCCGCCGCATGTCGGCGAAAGCTGGAAAAAGAATGTCGGGCTCGACATTCTCGACGGCATCGGTTCGACCGAGATGCTGCATATCTTCCTGAGCAACCGGCCCGGCGATCTCCGCTACGGCACTTCAGGTAAACCGGTGCCGGGCTATGACGCGAAAATCGTCGCAGAAGACGGACGCGAATGCGGCGTCGACGAAATTGGAGAGCTGATTATTCGCGGCGCGTCTGCGGCGGAAGGTTACTGGAACCAGCGCGAGAAAACACGCCGCACGTTCGCCGGTGAATGGACTTACACCGGCGACAAATACGTGCGCGATGCCGACGGCTTCCTGCGCTGCTGCGGACGCACCGACGACATGTTCAAGGTGAGCGGCATCTGGGTTTCGCCGTTCGAGGTCGAAGCGGCCCTCGTTTCGCATGAAGCGGTGCTGGAAGCGGCTGTCATCGGCCATGAAGACGATGACGGTCTGCTCAAGCCCAAGGCCTATATCGTGTTGAAGCAGGGCTTCACTTCGAGCGACCAGCTCTTCGAGTCCCTGAAAGCGCATGTGAAGGACAAGGCGGGCGCCTGGAAATATCCTCGCTGGATCGATGTCCGCGCGGATTTGCCGAAAACGGCAACCGGGAAAATTCAACGCTTCAAACTTCGTGAGGAAGATGCCGCGGGTGACGCCTAAAGTATTGAAAACAAGGCCAAATCGGCGACGTGAATTTTAATGCATGCAACGCTTGCGCCCATATAGTAAGGCGCATTAGAACCGTGCAAAATAATTCATACTGTCTGATCGCGATGGGGAAGCGCCGATGAAAGTGATCGACTTCCAGACCGAGCCCAGCCGCTACCGGCACTGGAAACTCGAATTCGACGGCGAGATCGCGAACCTCGTCATGGACGTCGATCCGGCGGGCGGTCTCTCGACCGACTACGAACTCAAGCTCAATTCCTACGACCTCTCGGTCGATATCGAACTGAACGACGCGATCCAGCGGCTGCGCTTCGAACATCCGGAAGTCGCGCACGGTCGTAATCAAGTCCGGCAAGGAAAACGTGTTCTGCTCCGGCGCCAACATCCGCATGCTCGGCAAGGCGACGCACGGCCACAAGGTGAACTTCTGCAAGTTCACCAACGAGACGCGGCTCTCGATCGAAGACGCGAGCGAGAATTCCAAGCAGATTTATCTTTGCGCGGTGAACGGCACCGCGGCGGGCGGCGGCTATGAACTCGCGCTCACCGCCGACCACATCATGCTGGTCGACGACCGCCGCTCGGCGGTATCGCTGCCGGAAACGCCGCTGCTCGCGGTGCTGCCCGGCACCGGCGGCATCACCCGCGTCACCGACAAGCGCAAGGTGCGGCGCGACTACGCGGATTTCTTCTGCTCGACCGAAGAAGGCATTCGCGGCGCAGAAGGCGGTCGACTGGCGGCTGGTCGACGAAACCGTGCCGAAGTCGAAATGGGACGATGCCGTTAAGGAGCGCGCGAAAGAACTCGCCGCGCGTTCGGACCGTCCGAAAGATGCGAAGGGCATCGCGCTGACACCGCTCGAGCGCAAGATCGGCGGCGACACGCATTTCCTATCCGCATGTCGAGGTCGAAATCGAACGCGCAGCGTGGCATCGCAACGATTACCGTGCGCGCGTCGCAAAGAGCCGGTGCCGGCTTCTGCTGCTGACGCACTGCAGCAGGGTCGGCACTTCTGGCCGCTGGCGGTCGCGCGCGAACTCGAAGACGCGATTCTGCATCTGCGCTTCAACGAAACCACGATCGGCTTGCTGGTCTTCAAAACCGAAGGCGACGCGACAATCGGTGCTCGACCACGACAAGTTTATCGCCGCAAACCAAAAGGACTGGTTCCTCCGCGAAGTGCGCCACTACATCAAGCGCGTGCTGAAGCGCGTCGATGTCACCTCGCGCAGCTTCGTCTCGCTGATCGAGCCGGGCACCTGCTTTCGCCGGCATGCTGGCCGAACTGGTGTTTGCCGTCCGACCGCGCGTTGATGCTGATCGGCCAGCGCGAGGGCGACAACAAGCCGCCTGCTTCGATCATGCTCTCGGAAGCGAATTTCGGCCTCTATCCGATGGGCAATGGTCTGA
This sequence comes from uncultured Alphaproteobacteria bacterium, assembly GCA_963730025.1. Taxonomy (GTDB): domain Bacteria; phylum Pseudomonadota; class Alphaproteobacteria; order Rhizobiales; family Xanthobacteraceae. Next base: position 2,137,796 of record CAVSPV010000002.1, on the reverse strand, counting down.
CGCGGCTTGAGACGCGTTTTCTCGGCGAGCCGGAAAGTGTCGGTCGCGCAAAAGAAAAGTCCGGCGCGAAGCTCGAAGGCGAAGCCGCGGTCGAACTCGGCCTCGTCACTTTCGCCTATGAGAATTTCGACTGGGACGACGAGATCCGCGTGATGCTCGAGGAACGCGCAAGCTATTCGCCTGACGCGCTCACCGGCATGGAAGCCAATATCCGCTTCGCCGGCCCGGAAACGATGGAAACAAAAATCTTCGGCCGTCTCACGGCCTGGCAGAACTGGATCTTCCAGCGGCCGAACTCGGTCGGCGAACAGGGCGCGCTGAAGCTTTACGGCTAGCGGCATTCAGCCGACGTTCGATCGAGAACAGGGTGTAATCATGAACATCGTTGAACGTCGACTACGACGGCCTGATTCCGAACAATGTCGGGCCTGAGCTCCGACCCGCGCGTCAAAGCACGCGCTCGAGAAATGGCATCCCGGTTACATCAACTGGTGGAACGACATGGGGCCGGACGGCTTTCAGGAGTCGCTGGTCTATCTGCGCACCGCAGTCAGCGTCGATCCGAAGGGCTGGGCGAAATTCGATTACGTCAAGATGCCCGACTACAAGTGGGGCATCCTGCTCGCGCCGCAGGCCGAGGAACGCAAAATTCCGTTCGGTGCGCATGCCGGCGAGAAAGTCTGGCAGGAAGTGCCGGGCGAATATCGCGCGATGCTGCGCCGCCTGATCGTCATTCAGGGCGACACCGAGCCGGCATCGGTCGAACAGCAACGCTATCCTCGGCAAGACCGCGCCGTCGCTCTACGACATGCGCAATCTTTTCCAGGTGAACGTCGAAGAAGGCCGCCATCTCTGGGCGATGGTCTATCTGCTGCAGAAATATTTCGGCACCGACGGGCGCGAAGAAGCGGAAGCGCTGTTGCAGCGCCGCTCCGGCGACGAAGATACGCCGCGCATGCTAGGTGCCTTCAACGAAGAAACGCCGGACTGGCTTTCCTTCTTCATGTTTACGTTCTTCACCGACCGCGACGGCAAGATGCAGCTTGAGGCGCTTGCGCAATCGGGCTTCGATCCGCTCTCGCGCACCACCCGCTTCATGCTCACCGAAGAAGCGCATCACATGTTCGTCGGCGAGACCGGTGTCGGCCGTACCATCGAGCGCACCTGCGCCGAAATGCAGAAGGCCGGCATCGAAGACCCATACGACATCGAAGCAGTGCGCAAGCTCGGCGTGATCGATCTGCCGACGCTGCAGAAGAAAGCAAACCTGCACTATTCGCTGACGCTCGATCTGTTCGGCAACGAAATCTCGACCAATGCCGCGAACGCTTTCCACGCCGGCATCAAGGGCCGCTATCGCGAAGACAAGCTCGAAGACGACCACAAGCTTGAGAACGCGACCTATCCGGTTGCGCGTCTCAAGGACGGTAAGATCGTCAATGAAGATGTGCCGGCGCTTTCGGCGCTCAACCTGCGGCTGCGTGACGACTATGTCGCTGATTGTCAGGGCGGCGTATCGCGCTGGAACAAGGTGATCGAGAAGTATAATATTCCGTTCCAGATCAAGTTGCCGCATGTCGCGTTCCATCGCCACATCGGCGAATTCGCGAATGTGGAAGCGGATGTCGACGGCAAGCTCATCGACAGTCGGTGTGGAGCAAAAAGCAGGACGAATATCTGCCGTCCACGAGCGACCGCGACTTCATCGAGAGCCTGATGGCGACCGAGATGGAGCCGGGCAAATTCGCGAGCTGGATCGCGCCGCCGAAGGTCGGCATCGACAACAAGCCCGGCGATTTCGAGTATGTGAAGATCGCCTGATAACGGATCAATGACCGCGCCCGTCAAGCAGCACCTGATCGACCCCGCCGTTTGCATTCGTTGCAATACGTGCGAGGCAACCTGTCCGGTGGGCGCGGTCACCCATGACGCGAATAATTACGTCGTCGACGTCACGAAATGCAATTTCTGCATGGATTGCGTTTCGCCCTGCCCGACCGGCTCGATCAATCACTTCGTGAAAGTGAAAGCGCCGTTCTCGCTCGACGAACAATATTCGTGGACCGATCTTCCCGAGATTGAAGAAATTCCGGACACGGACGGTCCTGCTATCTCGGTTGCCGAAGCGATCGACGACGAAGCGTCAGCTCTTCTCGACGACGCACATAAAGGTGCAGGCGGCCAGATGAAGGCGCCGGCTTCCGCGAGTAAGCCGCGCATCAATCTCTTCGGCCGCCGTGCACCGGCGGAAGCCAAGGTCACCGGCAATCTGAAACTCACCGGGGCCAACGCCAGCGCAGAAATTCACCACATCATTCTCGACTTCGGCACGACCTCGTTTCCGGTGCTCGAAGGCCAAAGCATCGGCATCGTGCTGCCCGGCAACGACGACAGCGGCCGGCCGCATAAAATGCGGCTCTTCTCAATTGCGAGCCCACGCGACGGCGAGCGGCCGAACACGAACAACGTTTCGCTCACCGTAAAGCGCGTGATCACCAAGAACGCCGATGGCAGCGAACGCAAAGGCGTTGCGTCGAATTACGTCTGCGACCTGAAGCAAGGCGACAAGGTGCAAGTAGTCGGGCCGTTCGGATCGACCTTTCTGATGCCGGACGATCCGGAAGCGGACATCGTGATGATCTGTACCGGCACCGGCTCGGCGCCATTTCGCGGTTTCACCGAGCGGCGCCGGCGATCGACGCCGAATACCAAGGGCAAGCTTTATCTATTTCTTCGGCGCGCGCACGCCGGAAGAACTGCCCTATTTCGGACCGCTGCAAAAAGTGCCGAAGACGCTCTTGGATCAGGAACTCGTGTTCTCGCGGCTTGCCGACAGGCCGAAAGAATATGTGCAGGATCGCATGAAGAAGCGCAGTGCCGATCTCGCGGCGCTGCTTCAAGCGCGGGACCACGCACATCTATATGTGCGGGCTGCGCGGCATGGAGGCGGGCGTCGAGGAGTCGTTCGCCGCGATCTGCCGCGAACACAAACTCGACTGGGCCTCGATCCGCGCCAAGATGCGCGACGAAGGCCGCTTTCACGTCGAGACTTACTGAACGCCCAGCAATTCCGCGACGCTTGCCGCGACAATCTTGGTCGCCGCTTTCAGATCGCTGAGCCGCAAATTTTCGTCGGCGTTATGCGCGTTGGCCTCCAAGATCGAACGCGGCCCGGCACCATAGAGCACTGCGGGAATTCCCTGCGCCGAATAGTGCCGCGCATCGGTGTATAGCGGCACCCCATTCGAAGGCACGTCCAGTTTCAATTCTGCTTTGGCGTGCTTCTGGATTGCGGCGACAATTTTTTCGAAGCCCTTTTGCTCAGTTAGCGGCAGCGCAAGCAGCAACCGTCGAACGTCAACGCTGATGCCGGAGAATTTGCGGGCGGCGCTTTCGATCAGCACCCGCAGATCGCTCTCGACCTGGGCCGGGTTCTCTTCCGGGATCATGCGGCGATCCAGCCGGAAAGCTACACGATCCGGCACGACGTTCGTATTGATGCCGCCGGCAATCAGACCGATGTTCAGTGTCGGGGATTCGATCCCCTTCACGTCCGACTTCTGCTTGGTCAGCGCCTCGCGACTCGCATAGAGCGTTGATAAAATTCCGTTTGCCGCTTCCAGCGCGTCGTGTCCGGTTGAGGGCATCGCCGCATGTGCCTGCTTGCCGATGACGGTCACTTCGAGATGCAGGCAACCGTTATGCGCGGTCACGACCGCGTAACTAAAGCCCGCGGCAATAACGTAATCGGGCTTGGTCAATTTCTGTTCGAGCAGCCAGCGCGGGCCGATGTCGCCGCCAACCTCTTCGTCAAACGTAAGATGTAGTTCGACGGTGCCTGCGATCTTCACACCGTTTTTCGCACCATCGATCAAGGCGAGCAGCGCAAAGACGTAGGTGGCAAAATCCGATTTCGAAACCGCGACCCCGCGGCCGTACATGGCGGGGCCGTGTTCGGTGTTGACCATTATTGCGCCGTAGGGATCCTGGGTCCAACCGCCGCCGGGCGGCACGACGTCACCATGGGCGTTCAGCGCGACAACCGTCCCCTCGCTGAATTTGTGGCGCACGATCAGGTTGGTGACGCTCTTCATGCCAACGGCTTCAACGGTTGTCTTCGACACCTCGTGCGCTTCGACCTTGAAGCCGAGTTCTTCAAGCAACGCCTTGGCGCGCACGGCAATCGGCGCGCAGTCGCCCGGCGGATTGTCGCTCGGGATCTTCACCAACTCGGCGAGAAACGCCGTTTCGCGCGTGAAATTCGCGTCGATGAAAGCGTCGATTTTATTCTTAAACGGCATGGTGTTCCGAAAAGTTGAGCAGGAAATCGAGCAGCACGCGCGCGGCAAAGTCGGCGTCCTCCTCGGTGATGATTTCAAGTGGCGAATGGCTGACGCCGCCGTTGCCACAGCGGACAAACATCATTGCGCTTTGCGTAAGTGACGCCATCATCGCGGCATCGTGGCCCGCACCGCTTGGCAGCGAAAGTGGCGTCACGCCAAGCCGCTGTGCTGATTTGGTCAACTGCGTTTGAAGATTCTGCGAAAGCGGAACTGCGGGCATGCGCAAGACTTCTTCTGCGTTCACCCTCACGCCGCGCCGTTTCGCAATCTGGTCGAACGCGGCGAGCACGTCTTTCACGGCAGCGTCGCGCATCACGTCGGTCGCAGCACGAATATCGGTCGAAAATTCGCAGCGGCCAGGAATTACGTTCATTGCGCCGTTTGGAACGACGAACTGACCGACGGTACCGACAAGACTCGGCGTGCCGCTGCAGCGTTTTTCGATCGCGAGCATCATTTCGCAGGCCGCAGCACGCCGCGTCGTGGCGGAACTGCATCGCGACGGTTCCGGCGTGACCCGCCTCGCCTTCGACGCTGACGCGATGACGGACGGCACCGGCAATGCCAGTCACGACCGCAACCGGAATGTCGGCATTGAGCAGTGAAGGGCCTTGTTCGATGTGCAACTCGACATAGCCGATCAGATCGTCGGCTTTGCGCGCAAGCGAATTCAAGTTCCCCACGTCGACGCCAGCGTCCTCAAGCACTTTGCGCAACGGAATGCCGTTGTCGTCGGTTGCGTCCAGATTTTTCGGATCGAATTTTCCGGAGACCGCCTGGCTCCCGAGATAACCGATCGGAAAGCGCACGCCCTCTTCTTCGGAGAAACAGAGAAGCTCGATGTTGAACGGCAGCCGCTGCTTGGTCCGGTTCAGATGCTCGATCAGCACGAGCGGCACCAGAATGCCGAGACGGCCGTCATATTTGCCGCCGTTTCGCACCGTGTCGTAATGCGAGCCGAGCAGCAGCGTTTTTGCGTTCGGCTTCGACGCTTCATAGCGGCCGATCAGATTGCCGATGCCGATCGGCGCGAACATTCATTCCGGCGCCGCGCAGAAGTGCGCCAAGTTCGGACGCCACCTTCTTATGCGCGTCCGAGAAATAGGTAACGGTCAACGCATCCGGCTGTTCGGACCATTGCGCGAGATCGTCGGCCAACGCCATGATCCGCGGCCCGAAATTATTGGCGCCCGCCCGCATCTCGTTTCCGGCTTTCGTCACGCGACACTTCCCATCGGGCCTTACTTGAACAGCTTACCGCACGTCTGTCATGCTGACAGCCGACTCGAAAAAGCATAGGGCGCGGGCGTTGGAAGCCGTTTTCTGGGAATGGGTAAGCGCGCTCGTGCGCTGGCTGCATATCGTAGCCGGCATCGCCTGGATCGGCTCGTCGTTCTATTTCATCCATCTCGATCTGAGCCTGAAGCCGCGCGCCGGTTTGCCGACAGGCGACCAAGGGCGACGCCTGGCAGGTTCACGGCGGCGGCTTCTATCACATGGTGAAATATCTGGTGGCGCCGGCGAAAATGCCGGACCACCTCACCTGGTTCAAATGGGAAGCCTATACAACCTGGCTCTCCGGCATCGCGCTCCTGGCGATCGTCTATTATCTCAGTGCCGAGCTTTATCTGATCGACAAATCGGTGCTCGATATTTCGCCGGCGCGCGCGATCTTGACCAGCGTTCGGCGGGCTTGATCGCCGCGTGGCTGCTTTATGAAATCGTGTGCCGCTCGCCGCTTGGCACCAGCGAAGCCGGGCTCGCGCTCTTTCTTTATATATTGCTCGCCGGGCTGACCTACGCGTTCGCGCAGACCTTCAGTGGGCGCGGCACCTTCATCCAGATCGGCGCGCTGATCGGCACCATCATGGTGGCGAACGTCTTCGTCGTCATCATGCCGAACCAGCGCAAGACAGTGGCGCGGCTGATCGCAAAGAAGGCGCCCGATCCCGCCTGGGGCGAGCAGGCGAAGCAGCGCTCAGTTCACAACAACTATCTGACGCTTCCCGTCATCTTCCTGATGATGGGCACGCATTATCCGCTGTTCTACGCGACCAAATATAACTGGCTGATCGTCGCGATCGTGCTCGCGATCGGCCCCTTGATGCGCGTGTTCTTCAATTTCCGTCACGCCAACGAAGGCGCGGACTGGAAAAAGAGTCCGTGGTGGACCTGGGTCGTGGTCGCGCTCGGCGTGATTGCGATCGGATGGCTCTCCGGCCTCGGGCTCCGCGACAATCAGCGGAGCGAAATGCCGCCAGCGCCGAAATTCGCGGCGGTCGAAAACATCATGCAGTCGCGCTGTTCGATGTGCCATGCCGCCGAGCCGGTCTGGCTCGGCATCGTTAAAGCGCCGCACGACGTGCTGCTCGATACGCCCGAGAACATCCGCAAGTTCGCGCATCTGATCGAGATCCATGCGGTGCGCTCAAGCGCGATGCCGCCCGGCAATATCACGCGGAATAACGCCGGAAGAGCGAGCTTTGATCGGCGCTTGGCTAAGCGCCGCGCCTCGCCCAGAATGAGCGATATGAAAAAATATCCGCGCGATCTCGTCGGCTACGGCCGCACACCCGCCCGATCCGCGCTGGCCGGGCGGCGCGCGTGTCGCGGTGCAGTTCGTCGTCAATTACGAGGAAGGCGGCGAGAACAATATCCTGCACGGCGACGCCGCGTCCGAAGCCTTTCTGTCCGATGTGCTGGGCGCGCAGCCATGGCCGGGCAAGCGGCACATGAATATCGAATCGATGTTCGAATACGGTTCGCGCGCCGGGCTTCTGGCGGCTGTGGCGGCTGTTCACCGAGCGCAACATGCCGGTGACGGTATTCGGCGTCGCGACCGCGCTGCAGCGCCATCCCGATGCGGTCGCGGCGATGCAGGAAGCCGAATGGGAGATCGCAAGCCACGGCCTGAAATGGATCGACTATCGCGACATGCCGGAGAAAGAAGAGCGCGCGCATTTCCGCGAGGCGATCGCAATTCACACCGAAGCGACCGGCGAGCGCGCCGTTTGGCTGGTACACCGGCCGCACGTCCGACGAATTCGCTCAAGATCGTGATGGAGGAAGGCGGCTTTCTCTATTCGTCGGACTCCTATGCCGACGACCTGCCCTATTGGCTGAACGGCCCGAAAGGGCCGCATCTCATTATTCCTTATTCGCTCGATGCGAACGACATGCGCTTCACCAATGCGCAGGGGTTTGCGAACGGCGACGATTTCCTGAGTTATCTGCGCGACACCTTCGATACGCTCTATGCCGAGGGCGAGACCGCGCCGAAGATGATGTCGGTCGGCCTGCATTGCCGCCTCGTTGGCAGGCCGGGCCGCGCGGCGGCACTCGCAAAATTTCTCGATTACATCGACGAGCATGACGGCGTCTGGGTCGCAACGCCGCGCTCGACATCGCAAAACACTGGCATGCCGAGCATCGCGCACTGGCGTTGAGCGCATGGGAAGCGCCGGAATGAAACTCGCGCTCGATCAAACTCAATCAGGCTTCTGCGCAGGAATTCGCCGCAGCGTTCGGCGATATTTTCGAGCACTCGCCCTGGGTGGCAGAGCGCGCTGCGATGCAAGCGCCCTTTCGCCGATGTTCGTGCGCTGCTGGATGCGATGAACGGCAGCGGTTAGGTCCGCGCCACGCGACGAGCAGATGACGCTACTTGCGCGCGCACCCCGATCTTGCCGGCAAGGCAGCGCGTGCGGGAAAGCTCACCGAAGATTCCGATGCCGAACAGGCAAGCGCGGGTCTCGATCAGCTATCCGAGCGCGAATACGAGTCTTTTCAAGACTTCAACGCGAACTACCAGAAGAAGCACGGCATTCCCGTTCATCGTCTGCGTGCGGCGGCACACGAAGAGTTCGATCCTCCAGCAATTTGCGAGGCGGATCGATAATAATTCCGCAGCAGGAATTCGAAACCGCGCTTGGAAGAAGTATTCCGGATCGCGGCTTTGCGTCTCGATCAGCGCGTTGAGAACGCCGATCTTGGTTTGAACGGGCGGCTCTCGACCCATGTGCTCGACAACCACGCCGGACGGCCCGCGCGCGGGCATGTGGCTCGCGCTTCGCGAGTTATCGACCGGCGACGAGCCGCACTTGGTCCTGCGCGGCGCAAACCAATGCCGATGGCCGCACCGACGCAGCCGCTGATTTCCGGACGGCCGGTGCCGATCGGCCAATACGAACTTCTGTTCTCGGTCGCGGACTATTTCGCGGAGCCAGCGCGTTCCGCTCGCCGATCCGCCGTTTCTCGACGTGGTGCCGATCCGCTTCTCGATCGCGGAACCGGAAGGCCATTATCATGTGCCGCTGCTCGTCACCCCGTGGAGCTATGCGACCTATCGCGGCAGCATAAAGACGGCGGATAATTCGGCGTCCGGAATAGGCAACGCCACGGAAACAGCCTAGCCTAGAGGCAATCCAGGGAGGCGGGCGGGCCGTAACAGCACCAAGGTCGTGCTACCAAAAATGGCATGGCGCTTGCTGCCTTCCCCTGCTGGACCGAACGAAATCTCACGGGGAGCCTTCGATATGTTTCGTAAAATCAGTGTAGTGGCGTTCGCTGGCGCGATGCTTGCCGCATCGGCGCTGCCGGCAAGCGCGCAGTTCGATCTCAAATTCGCGCTCGACTGGAAGTTCGAGGGCCCGGCCGCGCCGTATTTCGTCGCGATCGACAAGGGCTACTACAAGGCCGAAGGCCTCAACGTCACGATCGACAGCGGCCCCGGTTCGGTCGCCGGCATCGCGCGCGTCGCCGCCGGCACCTATCCGATCGGCTTCTTCGACATCAATTCGCTGGTGCGCTTCCGCGATCAGAACCCGGACAAGGACGTCAAGGCCGTGCTGATGGTCTACGACAAGCCGCCCTTCGCGATCGTCAGCCTCGCAAAGATCGGCATCAACAAGCCGAAGGACCTCGAAGGCAAGATGCTCGGCGCGCCGGCGCCGGATGGCGCCTTCGCGCAGTGGAAGGCCTTCGTGAAGGAAAACAGCGATCGACGACTCGCAAGGTGAAGATCGAGAACGTCGGCTTCCCGGTGCGCGAGCCGATGCTCGCCGACGGCAAGGTCGACGCGATCACCGGCTTCTCGTTCTCGTCCTATTTCAATCTGATGCACGAAGGGCATCAAGGAGAGCGACATCAAGGTCATGCTGATGGCCGACCATGGCCTCGTGCTCTACGGCAACGCCATCATGGTCAACCCGGACTTCGCCAAGGCCAATCCGAAGGTCGTCGCCGGCTTCGTGCGCGCCACCATCAAGGGCGTCATCGACACCGATCAAGGACCCGGACAGCGCGATCAAGTCGGTGATGAAGCGCAACGAAACCGGCGACGAGAAGATCGAGCTTGCGCGCCTCAAGATGTCGCTGCAGCGACAACTTCGTCACCCCGTGGGTCAAGGCGAACGGCGTCGGCGGCATCGACGAGCAGCGCATGCAGAAAGCGATCGAGCAGATCGCCGTCACCTACGACTTCAAGAACCGAAGCCGAAGGCCGCCGACATCTTCACCTCGCGAGTATCTGCCGCCGGCAGCCGAGCGGAAGTTCTGACACGCTCGCCGTCGCCCGGAGGCAGCCGGCGTGGAAGCGTTCGTCGATATCGACGGCGTCACGCTGACCTATCGCGGCGCGTCGGGCGACGTGCTCGCGCTGCAAGGATACGACGCTCAAAGTCCGCCGCGGCGAGTTCGCCGCCGTGGTCGGCCCGTCCGGCTGCGGCAAGTCCTCCTTGATGCGGCTCGTCACCGGGCTGCATCAGCCGACCGCCGGCGACAGTTGCGATCGACGGGCGACGAGGTGAAGGGGCCGGTGAAGATCGCCGGCATGGCGTTCCAGAACGCGAACCTGCTGCCGTGGCGCAAAGTCGTCGACAACGTGCTGCTGCCGCTCGAAATCGTGCAGCCGCATCGCTCGCAGTTTCGCGCACGAAAGGCCGAGTTTCGCGCGCAGGCCGAGCAGCTGCTTGCAACCGTCGGCCTGGAGGGCTTCGGCGACCGCTATCCGTGGGAGCTGTCCGGCGGCATGCAGCAGCGCGTCTCGCTCTGCCGCTCGCTGATCCACCAGCCGGCGCTGCTGATGCTCGACGAGCCGTTCGCCGCGCTCGATGCGTTCACGCGCGAAGAACTGTGGTGCGTGCTGCGCGATCTCTGGCAGAAGCTGCGCTTCACCGTCATCCTGGTGACGCACGATCTGCGCGAGGCGGCGTTCCTTGCCGACAACATCTATGTCATGAGCGCGCGGCCCGGGCACATCGTGCTGACGCAAGCAGGTCGACTTTCCGCGGCCGCGCGACCTCGACATCTGACCTACGACAAGGGCTTCGCCGACATCGTGCACGAGTTGCGCGCACAAGATCGCCGAGGTGCGCCAGACATGAGCTCCAACACCGCAGAGAAGCTCGTCGCCCTGGCTGTTCACGATCGCGATCTTCGTGATCTGGGAAGCGGCCTGCCGCTTCTTCAAGATCAACACGTTCGTCCTGCCGCCGCCGTCGGCCGCGTTCGCCGCGATGGCGCAGTATTGGAAGTCGTTGCTGCGATCACTCCTACGTCACGCTCTGGATCACGATGGTGGGCTTCGCGCTCGCGGTCGGCTTTCGGCATCGTGCTCGGACTGGTCGTCGGCTGGTCGCGCACGATCTATCGCGGGCTCTATCCGGTGATGATCGGCTTCAACACCATCCCGAAGGTCGCGATCGTGCCGATCCTGATCCTGTGGTTCGGCATCGGCGAGGTGCCCGCGATCATCACCGCGTTCCTGATCTCGTTCTTCCCGATCGTCGTCAACATCGCGACCGGGCTCGCCACCATGGAGCCGGAACTCGAGGACGTGCTGCGCGCGCTCGGCGCGCGCAAGCTCGACATCATGCTGCAAGGTCGGCATTCCGCGCACGCTGCCTTATCTGTTCGGCTCGCTCAAGGTCGCGATCACGCTCGCCTTCGTCGGCACCGTCGTGTCGGAGACGCTCGGCGCCAATGCCGGGCTCGGCTATCTGATCGCGCTCGAGGGCGCGAACTTCCGCATGGCCAATGTCTATGCGGCGCTGCTGCTGCTCGCGTTCGAAGGCGTGCTGATGTACGCTCTGTTCGCCTGGGTCGAACAATATTTCACGCGCTGGGCCTTCCGCTCGCAGATGAGCGCGGCCGGCTAAGCAGGTCCAATGAACGCGATCCGTTTTTCCCTGAACGGAACGCCGCGCGCCGAAACGCAATTATCGCCGTCGACCACCGTGCTGGACTGGCTTCGCGCGCAACGGCTGACCGGAACGAAGGAAGGCTGCGCCGAGGGCGATTGCGGCGCCTGCACCGTCGTTTTGGATCACGGTCCGTCGCGCGAACCGCGCTTTCAGGCCGTCAATTCCTGCCTGATGCTGATGCCGCAACTTTCCGGGCTCGGCTTGCTGACCGTCGAAGGTATTGCGCATCACGGCGAACTGCATGTCGTTCAGAAACTGCTGATCGAAACGGACGGCACGCAATGCGGCTTCTGCACGCCTGGTTTCGTCATGGCGATGTATGCGTTTTCCGCAAAACAATGAACCGCGCGACGCAGCACATATTCACGAAGCACTCGCCGGTAATCTATGCCGCTGCACCGGTTACCGGGCGATTGTGGATGCCTGCAAGGAAATCCCGATGCCGCAGGCAGCCGGCACTGGATTGACAACGCACAACGAGCGCATCGGCAAGTTCGAACATGACGGACAAGAATTTATCGCACCGGCTTCGCTCACCGAACTGTTGACGTTGCGCGCCGCCCATCCCGACGCGCTCGATCTGGGCCGGCGGCACCGATCTCGGATTGCGCGCGAGCAAAGCGCGTGAGCATTTTCCGCTCGTGACTGTCGGTCGCGAATGTGCCCGAGTTGAAGCGGGTCGAAGAAAGTGCCGGTGCACTCACGATCGGCGCGGCCGCGACCTACACCGATAGCTTGCCGCTTATCGACAAGCATTTTGCCGCCTTCGGCGCGCTGATCCGCCGGATAGGCTCGCGGCAAATTCGCAACCTCGGCACCTTCGCCGGTAATCTCGTGACCGCGTCACCGATCGGCGACACGATCCCTTGTCTGATCGCGCTTGGCGCGGAAGTCCGGCTAGAATCGAAACGCGACGAACGCCAGTTGCCGGTTGAGCAATTCGTCACCGGCTATCGGAACACTGCGCTGGCAGCCGATGAAATCCTGACGGCGATCATTATCCCGTTCCTCCCGGAAGGCGCGCGCTTCGACGCCTACAAAATTTCCAAGCGTTTCGATCAGGATATTTCGGCGGTCATCGCTGCTTTTTATCGGCACAAAGCAAGCAAGCCGGAAATTCGCGCGGTCTATGGCGGCATGGCGGATCGCGCCAAACGCGCAGCAAATGTCGAAGCGTTGCTCGCGTCAAACTCCGCTTCGCTTTCCGCGGTTGAAGCTGCGATCGCAAAAGACTTCAGGCCGCTTTCCGATCATCGCGCCAGCGCCACCTACCGGCTGCGTGCCGCCGCCGGTCTTGTGCAACGCTTTCTCCTAACGGGCACGCCGGCCAAACCCCTAAAGGTCGAAGCGTTATGAACCCGGCGCTCGAACGCATCCGCAGCGGCGTGCATCAATCGGTCAAGCACGAGAGCGCGCTCCGGCCACGTGACCGGCAGCGCGCTTTATATCGACGATGTCGCACTCGCCGGCTACGGCACTCGAGGCTGCGCTTGTGCTCGCTCCGCACGCGCACGCGCGGATCAAACGGATCGATTTCACCCGCGCACTAGCGGCGCCCGGCGTCATCGCCGCGATCGCGGCCGCTGACATCCCTGGCAAAAACGATATCGCACCAATCAAATCAGACGAGCCGCTCCTGCCCGCAAAGATCGTGGAGTACGAAGGACAACCGATTGCTGCGATTGCGGCAACGACGCTGGATCAGGCACGTGCCGCCGTGAAACTCGTCGATGTCGACTATGACATTTTACCAGCGGTGCTGACGATCGACGAGGCGCTTGAGCGCGAATCCTATGTGTCGCCGGTGCAGACCATGACGCGCGGCGATCTCGACGCGGCATTCAAGGAGTCGAAGCATCGCCTCAAAGGTGAATTTCGCGCGGGCGGACAGGACCATTTTTATCTCGAAGGCCAGATTGCGCTCGCAACACCGGGCGACGCCGGCGACATGCACGTGCTGAGTTCGACCCAGCATCCGACCGAGGTCCAGCACGGGGTTGCGCATCTTCTCGGCATTCCGTTCAGCGCAGTCACCGCGGAAGTCCGGCGCATGGGCGGCGGCTTCGGCGGCAAGGAAAGCCAGGCGACTTTGATCGCCGGGATCGCCGCGGTGCTCGCTGCCAAGTCAAAGCGGCCGGTGAAGCTGCGCTTGCCGCGCGACGACGACATGCGCGCGACCGGCAAGCGGCATCCGTTTTTGATCCGCTACGATGCAGGCTACGATGCGCAGGGACGAATTCTAGCGCTTGATCTGATGCTTGCATCCAATGGCGGCAATGTCGCCGATCATTCGCCTGCCGTCATGACGCGGGCACTCTGTCATTCCGACAATTGCTATTGGCTGCCGAATCTCCGCTTCCGCGGCTATTCCTGCAAAACCAATACGGTTTCGAACACCGCGTTCCGCGGCTACGGCGGACCGCAAGGCATGATCGCGATCGAGACCATCATCGATCACATCGCGCGTCACCTTCGGCTCGACTGCGACGAGGTTCGCCGCGTCAACTATTACGGACAAGACGCGCGCAACGTCACGCCGTACCGGATGGAAGTCGAAGACAACATTATCGAACAGGTGATGGATGAACTTGCGCGCGACGCGAAGCTAAAGTCATGGCGCAGCGAAGTTGAGACCTTCAATCGCGAAAATACCGTGCTGAAGAAGGGGCTTGCGACGATGCCGGTAAAATTCGGCATCTCGTTCAATCGCCCGGCGCTCAATCAAGCCGGCGCGCTGGTACATGTTTATACCGACGGCAGCGTGCTTCTGAACCACGGCGGCACTGAAATGGGCCAAGGGCTTTTCATCAAGGTAGCGCAAGTCGTCGCGGAGGTTTTTCAGGTCGATATCGATAAGATCCGCGTATCCGCGACCAATACCGGCAAAGTACCAAATACTTCGCCGACTGCTGCCTCGTCCGGCTCGGATTTAAACGGCATGGCGGCGCTGAACGCGGCCGAGCAGATCAAAGCGCGCATGATGGCGGTCGCCGCTGGACATTTCAAAGTGGAAGAAAGCGAAATCATTTTTGCGTCGAACCGGATTTACGCGGGCAATCGTTCGGTTTCTTTCGCCGAGCTCGCGCGTTTATCCTGGGAAGCGCGCGTGTCGCTTTCGGCTGCCGGATATTACAGAACGCCCAAAATCCATTGGGATTTCGAGACCGGTACCGGCCGGCCATTTTATTATTTCGTATACGGTGCCGCAGCCGCGGAAGTTGTGATCGATACGCTCACCGGCGAAATGCGCGTCATGCGCGCGGAGCTTTTGCAGGACTGCGGCAAATCACTAAATCCCGCGATTGATCTCGGTCAGATCGAAGGCGCATTCGTGCAGGGCATGGGCTGGCTCACCAGCGAAGAATTGTGGTGGGATGAGCGCGGCAGGCTCCGCACGCATGGACCGTCGACCTATAAAATTCCGGGCAGCCGCGATGTGCCGCCGATATTTAACGTGCGCATTCTCGAAAACGCACCGAACCGCGAGGAAACCGTGTTTCGGTCGAAAGCCGTCGGAGAGCCGCCGCTGATGCTCGCGATTTCGGTGTGGCTCGCGATCCGAGACGCGGTCGCGGCTACCGGCGGCAGCGGTTCGGTTGATATGGATGCACCGGCAACACCTGAGCGCATTCTCGACGCGATCTATCGGCGGCGCGCCGCCTCATAGCGCGCCATGAAACGCGGCGACATTTCGCGAAGCCGCGCATCATCGATCCGGCCCGAGCGCGTGATGTAGCTCATGGCAAAATCGAGCGGCGTAAGTTTCATGTGTTCGGCGAAATTCTCGTACCAGTCCGCACTTGTCTTCGAAGCATTGACGATTTTTTCCACGATCGGCTGGCGTTCGCGCTCGTAGCGTTGCAAGCGCCGCATGTATGTCCGCTTCCACGTCTAGCGCTTTGGCAAGCGCTATCGCGTCTTCAAGCGCAAGCCGCGTGCCCGAGCCAATCGAGAAATGCGCCGTCCGCAAAGCGTCGCCGACCAGCACGATATTTTCATGCGACCAGTGCTCGTTCCAAATCCACGGGAAATCGCGCCACACCGATTTGTTCGAAATTAGCGTGTGGCCATCGAGCGCGGCCACGAAAATTCGCTCGCAGCGGGTCTTGCTTTCTTCGGAGGACAAGTTGTCAAAGCCAGCGCGGGTAAAGGTTTCCGCGTTGCATTCGACGATGAAGGTACTTTTGCCGGGCGCGTAGCGATAATGATGCGCGTTGAGTGTGCCGTATTCACATTCGACAAAAGTTTGGGTCAGCGTATCAAACGGCTTGGTCGTGCCGAACCAGATGAACTTGTTCCGGAAGAGATCGATCTTCGGGCTGAACTTTTCTTGATACGCGGTGCGAAGAAAGGAATTAGCTCCATCGGCCGCGACGACGAGATCGAATGGCTTGAGATCAGCGGTCGACTCGATCCGCTTTTCATAAATTGGTGTGACACCAACGGAGATTGCGCGCTCCTGTAAGAGCTTTAGCAGTTCCAACCTGCCAATCGCGGAAAACCCGACGCCATCGATCACGACGCGCTCATTGCGATGGACCAGCGTCATATCGCGCCAAGTTTCCATATGCGGCATGATCGCGTCGGCCGTCTCCGAATCGTCGGCGTGGAGAAAATCGAGCGCGCGCTCGGAAAACACGACACCGAAACCGAACGTGGCGTCGGCCTCGTTCTGCTCGAACAGGGATACGTCCGCAGCCGGGTGCCTGCGCTTCCATAAGTAAGCAAAATAGAGGCCTGCCGGTCCGCCGCCGACGACTGCAATCTTCAAGCTCGTTTCCTCTTTGCGCCCGGGCGACTATGGTTTGCCGAGCATACGGACGACGGCAGGGCCGTGCCAAGCCGCCGCAATCGAGGATGAGACCCTGTGAATTTTTCCACTTTTCAGCCGAAGCATTTTCTCTGGGGTCTGCGCGATGGTGTCGGCACCGTCACGCTGAACCGGCCAGAGCGAAAAAATCCGCTCACTTTCGAATCCTATGCGGAGCTGCGCGACATGTTCCGCGATCTGAAGGATGCCGCCGGACGTGAAATCCGTGGTGCTGACCGGCGCGGGCGGGAATTTCTGCTCCGGCGGCGACGTGCACGAAATCATCGGGCCGCTGGTTGAGATGCGCCGCAAGAAGGACAAAGCGGCTCTGCTGCGATTCACGCAGATGACCGGCGATCTGGTGAAGGCGATGCGCGCTTGTCCGCAGCCGATCATTGCCGCAATCGACGGTGTCTGTGCGGGTGCCGGTGCCATTCTCGCGATGGCGTCCGACCTTCGGTACGGGACCGCGCAAAGCAAAGTCGCGTTCCTGTTCGTGCGGGTCGGGCTTTCGGGCGCCGACATGGGCGCGTGCAATTTGCTGCCACGGATCATCGGCGCGGGGCGTGCGGCCGACCTGCTTTTTACCGGCCGCTCCATGGGCGGCGAGGAAGCCGAGCGCTGGGGCTTTTACAATAAGTTATGCGCACCAGATGCCGTACTTGCCGAAACGACTACGCTTGCCTTGTCGCTTGCGAGCGGACCTACCTATGCACACGCGATGACGAAGCGCTGCATTCACGACGAATGGACGATGGGCGTCGACGAAGCGATCGATCACGAAGCAAAAATGCAGGCGATCTGCATGGAGACGATGGATTTCGAACGCGCGTATGTTGCGTTCGCCGCAAAACAGAAACCTGTTTTCAAAGGCGACTAATTATTCCGGAATGACAGCGGTCGCCTCGATTTCGACCAGCGCCCGTTTTTCGACCAGGCGCACGACCTGCACCACCGCCATCGCGGGAAAATGTTTTCCCATCACATCGCGATAGGCGGCGCCGATTTCCCGCTGTTTCGCGAGGTAATCTTCGACATCGACCACATACCAAGTGAGCCGCATGACGTGGCTCGGCTTCGCGCCTGCTTCCGCAATGATCGCAACAATGTTCTCAAGCGTCTTTCTGGTTTGCGCAACAAGGCCTTCGGCAAACTTCCCCTGAGCGTCCCAACCCACTACGCCGCCGGTGACGACCACGCGGCCTTTCGCGCTCATGCCGTCGGAATAGCCTTTGGGCTGCGGCCAATTTGGCGGGCGCAGGGCAATGGGCTCGCCGGCAAGCGGCTTCTTCTGATCCAGCATGGCGTTTCCAATTTCTAAGACGCGAGCTTTTCGCTCGCTGTTGTTGTTGCGATCTCTCGTAGGCGGAAGCGTTGTAACTTTCCGGTATCTGTTTTCGGCAGGCTTGTTACATACTCGATCGCACGCGGATATTTGTAAGGTGCGACCTCGTTCTTGACGAACTCTTGCAACGCCTTGGTCATTGCTGTGTCGGCCGCGAAGCCTGCGCGCAGTACGATATAAGCCTTGACGATCTGGCCGCGATCGGGACATGGCGCGCCGACCACGCCGCATTCGGCAACCGCTTCGTGTGCAAGCAGCACTGATTCTACTTCCGGTCCGGCGATGTTGTAGCCAGCGGAGACGATCATGTCGTCGGAGCGCGCCTGGTACCAGAAATAACCGTCATCGTCGCAGACGTATGTATCGCCGGTGATGTTCCAGCCGTGCTGGACATATTTCTTCTGCCGCTCGTCCGCGAGATAGCGGCATCCGGTCGGGCCGCGAACCGCGAGTTTACCCGCAGTGTTAGCAGGAAGCGTGTTGCCATCCTCATCGACGATTTTCGCTTCATAGCCGGAAACGGGTTTGCCGGTCGCGCCGGGGCGCAGACTTTCTTCCGGCGAGCCGATGAAAATATGAAGCATCTCGGTCGAGCCGATGCCATCGAGAATTTTGATTCCGGTCGCGGCAAACCACGCGTCCCAGGTCGCTTTAGGGAGGGCTTCGCCGGCCGACACGCATTTCTTGAGCGAGGAAATATCGCGGCCCTCTATCTGGCCGAGGATCGCGCGATAGGCCGTCGGCGCCGTGAAGCAGACCGTTGCACGATGTTGTTCGATCGCCTTCAAAAGCTCGTCCGGCGGCGATTTTTCGAGCAGAACCATCGAAGCGCCCACGCGCATCGGAAACAGCACCAGGCCACCAAGCCCGAAGGTGAAGGCTAGCGGCGGAGAGCCGATGAAGCGGTCGCTCTTTTCGGCACGCAGCACGTGCTTCGCGTAGGTGTCGCAGATCGCGAGCAGATCGCGATGGAAATGCATCGTGCCTTTGGGCTGACCGGTCGTGCCTGAGGTGAATGCGATCAGGCACACGTCGTCAGCCGCGGTGTTGCAGGCCGCAAAATTTTCGTAGCCGGGCCTTGCCATCAGTGTTTCGAGTGAGTTCTCGCCACCGCCCCAATAGACTGCCTGCTTAAGCTCGGGGACAAGCGGCCTGGTCTTTTCCATTTCGTCAGAAAGGCGCGCGTCGCACAGCGCGAGCGCAATCTGCGCCTTGCGAACGACGTAGGAAATTTCCTTGGCGCGAAGGAGTGGCATGGTCGCAACCACGACACCGCCCGCCTTCAGCACCGCAAAATATGTGGCCACCATCATTGCGTTGTTGGCGGAACGCAGTAGCACGCGATTACCCGGAACGAGGCCGAGATCGTTGACCAGCACGTTTGCGATACGATTCACGCGCTCCTGCAATTGCGCGTAGGTCAGCGTCTCCGAAGAGCCCACGATGCACGGGCTGTTGCCACCGCCCTGCTCGATCATACGATCCAATAATTCGGCAGCCGCGTTCAGCCGCTCCGGATATTGCAGCTCAGGCAGGTTGAAAACGAAATCCGGCTGGAGCGCCTGCGGCGGCAGATTATCTCTTGCGAAGGTATCGATATGTGCGCTTGCAACCACCCGAACCTCCTCTTGTTCTAAGCCTGCGCGACTGCTGCGCGGACACTCAGTTTCAATTTGCCGAGCAATTTGGTCAGCGCGCTGGATTCGCTTGGTGACAGATCGCCGAACATCGTCGCGATCCAGTCTTCATGCTCCTTCGCCATCCTGGCGAATTGCTTGCGGCCTTTATCGGTCAGGCTCACGATATGAGAGCGGCGGTCGCTCTTCTGGCGCGTTCTGGTAATCGCGCCTTCCGTCACGAGACGCTCAACCAAGCCGGTGACATTGCCGTTGGTGACCATCATGCGCTGCGAAAGCTCGCCAAGCGTCATGCCATGCGGTTTGCGCTCAAGCTGCGCCATCAAATCGAAGCGCGGCAATGTCACATCAAAGCCGTCGCGCAGGCGGCGGCGCACTTCGGTTTCGATCAGGGTGTTGGTTGCGAGCAGCCGCAGCCAAAGCCGCAATTCGGCTTTGTGGTCGCCGGGCGCTTCGGCGATCTTGGTTTCGGCATCGAGCGCCGCGGACGGTTCCAGATCCATCGGCCAAATCCGGCTTGAAGAAAAAATACTTTAAGCCTAAACTAATTTCACTGCAAGCGGCCTGAACGGGAGGATTCCCGATGAAAATCGCGGTGGTTGGAGGCGGTCCGGCAGGCGCCTATTTCGCGATTCTGGCCGCGAAAGCCTGGCCGAAACTCGACATCACAATCTTTGAGCGCAACAGCGCAGATGACACGTTCGGTTTCGGCGTCGTGTTTTCCGACGAGACCCTCGACACGTTCCAGAAATACGATCGCGAAAGCTATGAAGCGATCGCGGAAAATTTCGCCTATTGGGACGACATCGAAATTCACTTTAAGGGCAATGTCGACCGCATTGGCGGCAACGGCTTCTGCGGCTGCGCGCGGACCACACTACTGAAGTTGCTGCATGATCGTGCGCGTGCGCTCGGCGTTAAACTCAACTTCGAAACTGAAGTCGATCCCAGCCTTGCGGGATTAAAAGGCTACGACCTGATCGTCGCGGCCGACGGATCCAACAGCCGCATCCGCGAAACCTATCGCGATCATTTCCAGACCGAGATCGACTACCGCCCGAACAAGTTCGCCTGGATGGGCTCGACGCGATCGTTCGACGCCTTCACGTTTTTCTTCAAGCAGACCGAATACGGCATCTTCATCGCGCATTGCTATCAATATGAGCCGGGTCGCTCGACCTGGGTCATGGAAGTCCAGCCCGAGACGTTTGAGCGCGCGGGCCTTGAGAGGCTCTCGGAAGAAGAGTCAGCAAGATTTCTTGAGAGAATTTTTGCGGACGAGCTTGCCGGCCACAAGCTGATGACCAACCGCTCGATGTGGCGCAATTTTCCGCGCGTTTCCAACAAGCGTTGGGTTCGCAACAACGCTGTCCTGCTTGGCGACGCCAAAGCGACCGCGCATTTTTCGATCGGTTCGGGCACGAAGCTCGCGATGGAAGATTCGATCGCGCTGTTCGAAGCACTTTCAAAGACGCGGCTCGATATCCCCGCAGCCCTCAGCCATTACGAAACGGCGAGGCGCGAAGATGTCGAGAAGACCCAGCACGCCGCCGATGTGTCGCTGGTCTGGTTCGAGCACGTGGATCGTTTTTGGGATACAGACCCGCGGCAGTTCGCATTCGGCCTGATGACGCGCTCAAAAGCGATCACCTGGGACAACCTGCAACTTCGTGCGCCGGAATTCGTCGATAAGGCGCGCGCGATGTTCGCCGAAGGTGTTGCTGAGGACGGATTACAGGCCGCGCCGAAAACTCCTCCGATGTTTCAGCCGTTCAAGCTCCGCGAAATGACGGTGCCGAACCGCACCGTCGTTTCACCGATGTGTCAGTACTCGGCCAAAGACGGCGTGCCGAATGAATGGCATCTCGTGCATCTCGGCACGCGCGCGATTGGCGGAGCGGGGCTTATTTTCACCGAGATGACTGACGTCTCGGAAGACGCGCGCATCTCGCCCGGTTGTGCCGGCATATACACCGACGTGCAGGAAGCAGCGCTGGAAGAAAATCGTCGATTTCGTGCATGCGAACTCGGCGTCGAAAATCTGTCTCCAACTTGGCCATGCCGGGCGCAAAGGCGCCACCAAATTAATGTGGGAGGGCATCGACGAGCCGCTTACGGAGGGCGCCTGGCCGATCATCGCACCCTCGCCGCTTCCTTATTATCCGCACAGCGTCGTGCCGCGAGAAATGACGCGCGCCGACATGGACCAGGTGAAAGCGGATTTCGTTGCGGCCGCAAAGCGCGCGGAACGCGCTGGCTTCGACATGCTGGAACTGCATTGCGCGCACGGTTACCTGCTTGCGACTTTTATTTCACCGCTCACGAACCAGCGCCGCGACGAATATGGCGGCTCGCTCGACAATCGCCTTCGCTTTCCGCTCGAAGTCTTCCGCGCAATCCGCGAGGTCTGGCCGCTCGATAGCCCGATGTCGGTGCGCCTTTCGGCAACTGACTGGAAAGACGGCGGCGTTACCGGTGAAGACTCGGTTGAAATCGCACGTGCCTTTGCGCGCGAGGGCTGTGACCTGATCGATGTCTCGACCGGGCAAACCGTTTACGACGCCGAACCGGTCTTCGGCCGCATGTTCCAGACGCCGTACTCCGACCAGATCCGCAACGAAGCCAACATCGCGACGATGTGCGTCGGCAACATCACGACCGCCGATCAGATGAATACAATTCTCGCGGCCGGCCGTGCCGATCTGGTTGCGCTCGCACGCCCGCATCTGGTCGATCCGTATTTCACCATGCGCGCGGCGGCCTGGTATGGCGTCGACGCAATCGCCTGCCCGCCGCAATATTTATCCGGCAAGGACCAGCTTTTCAGAACCACGGTTAAGGACCGCGCGGACCTCGCAGAACTACGTCGCAAAGTCAGACCGAAAAGCCATCAACGGACGGCGGGAAACCAAGCCGCGGAATAGTTGGTGCAACAACAGATTGCAGCACGTTTCCGCAGAGCGGGCGTCATGCTGCATCGCATCATTACCTTGACAACGCTGCGGTAATTTCAGGCAGTTCGAACGCTTCGCAAGTGCCGCAAAGCTATTGACGAAAGCTTCGCATCTGCTTGAAAGTCCTCGCGATGGCTCACCGAAGCCAGCGTGCAAGACGGCTTTTACAGATTGCCTCAAGTAGCGTTCGCGACGACACAAAAAACAAGAAGCAAAAAGAACGCGACTGCAATTTGTCAGGTCGCAAAGTTTCCAAGGGAGGAACACCAAGATGAAATGGCATATGCCTAAAAAGTTGCTCGGACTTGCTGCCATCGGTTTGGCAGCGGGCGCGGGCTACTTCGCGCTGCCGCAGAAAACGGAAGCGCAGAACGCACCGATCCGTATTGCTTATGTCGACCCGCTCTCCGGCCCGATGGCCGCGATCGGCGACACCGGCTTGAAGAACTTCCAGTTCATCCTGGAAGAAATCAACGCCAAGGGTGGCGCGAACGGCCGCAAGCTTGAAATCGTCGCCTACGACAACAAGTTGAACGCGCAAGAAACCATCGTGCAGGTGCAGAAGGCCATCGACGACGGCATCCGCATCATCACGCAGGGTAACGGCACGGCGTTCGCAATCGCGATTTCCGAGTTCGTGACCAAGTACAATGAGCGCAACCCCGGCAAGGAAGTCGTTTACCTGAACTACGCCGCGGTCGATCCAATTCTCACCAATGACAAGTGCAGCTACTGGCACTTCCGCTGGGACGCGAACACCGAAATGAAGATGGAAGCGATCACGAGCTTCGTGCGCGACCGTAAAGACATCAAGAAGATTTACCTGATCAATCAGGACTATGCCTTCGGTCACGGCGTGCGCGATCTCGCCGTCAAGCAGCTCGCTGCCAAGCGCAAGGACATCGAAATCGTCGGCAACGAAGTGCATCCGCTTGCCAAGGTCACCGACTTCTCGCCCTACATCGCCAAGATCAAGGCGTCGGGCGCGGATACGGTCATCACCGGCAACTGGGGTTCCGACATGGCGCTCCTGGTCAAGGCGGCGGCTGATGCCGGTCTGCAGGTGAATTTCCTCACCTTCTATGCGGGTGGCAGCGGCGGTCCGACCGCGATCAAGCAGGCGAACCTTTCGGGTCGCGTCTATGCGGTCGGCGAAGGCTTCGCCAACATTCCGCACAAGGAATCGGTGGACTTCGAAAAAGCACTACGCGCCAAGTACAAGATCAGCTTGTTCTACCCGCGCGGCGTGAACCAGATGCGGATGCTGGCAGCAGCCATCACCCAGTCAAAGTCCGACGATCCGAAGAAGTTCGCGGCCGTGCTCGACGGGATGAAGTTCCAGGTGTTCAACGGCGGCGAAGGCTATATGCGCGCCGACGACCATCAGTTCATCCAGCCGATGTACATGGCCGTGTTCGGTCCTATCAAAGCCGATCAGCCCTTCGACGAAGAAGGCACCGGCTGGGGTTGGACCATTGCAAGCAAGATCGAGGCGAAGGACACAATCGTCCCGACCACCTGTAAAATGAACAAGCCTTCCTAACGGGCTTTCAAAAAGCGTCCGGCCGGAGCGATCCGGCCGGACGTTCTTTATTAGAGTAATCCTCGGGCTGGCAGGGAACCGTGGCTGAACTCATCATCATCTCGACTTTGAACGGCGTGCTTTACGGCATGCTCCTGTTTCTGATGGCGAGCGGCTTGACGCTCATCTTCAGCATGATGGGCGTTTTGAATTTCGCGCATGCCAGCTTCTATATGGTCGGCGCGTTTCTCGGTTATCAGATCAGCCAATGGGCGGGCTTCATTCCCGCGCTCATTCTCGCGCCGCTGATTGCGGGCGGCATCGGCGCTCTCGTTGAGCGCTATGGCCTCCGCACCGTGCACAAGCACGGCCACGTCGCGGAGCTGCTCTTCACCTTCGGTCTCGCCTTCATCATCGAAGAAGTCATACAGATGATCTGGGGCAAGTTGGCCGTCGATTATCGCGTGCCGTCATGGATCGATTTCTCGGCGTTCACGATCTACGCCACCAACTACCCCGCCTATAAGACCTTTATGCTGCTCTTTTCGATTTTGATTTTCCTGGGACTGATCCTGATGCTCACGCGCACGCGCGCGGGACTGATCATCCAGGCGTCACTCACGCATCCGAATATGGTCGGCATGCTCGGACATAATGTGCCGCGCGTGTTCATGCTGGTCTTCGGGCTCGGCACCGCCTTGGCCGCCATCGCGGGCGTGATTGCGGGGGCTGCCTATGTCACGCAATCCAATATGGCCGCTTTTCTCGGACCCATTCTCTTTGTTGTGGTCGTGGTCGGCGGTCTCGGTTCGCTCTGGGGCGCGTTCGTTGCCTCGCTGTTGATCGGCCTCCTGCAGACCTTTGCTATTGCTTCCGATTGGTCGCTGAGCAAATTTTTCAGCAGCTATTACACGCCAAGTTCGGGCACCATTCTCAACGACGTCTGGACGGTTACGATCGCGCAGATCGGCCCGATCCTGCCCTATCTTCTGCTCGTGTTGGTGTTGATCTTCCGGCCGACCGGCTTATTCGGGACGCGCGACACATGAGCGACGCCGCGAAATCCATGCCGATGGCATCCCAGAATTCGGCGACTTGGGCCCGCATCAAAGGCTACGGGATCTGGATTGCCGCGGCGCTGCTGCTGCTGATCCTGCCGTTTATTTTTCCGTCCGGTGCCGCGCTCACGACCATGTGCCTGATGGGTATCATGATCATCTTCGCGCTCTCCTATAATATGCTGCTCGGCCAGACCGGCATGTTGTCGTTCGGACATGCGGTCTATTACGGCCTTGCAGCTTTTGTCACCGCGCACATGATGAACTGGGCCGTGAAGAGCGGCGTGCCGATTCCGCTGCCGCTGATCCCGGTCTTCGGCGCGCTCGCCGGCCTGTTCTTCGGCATCGTGTTCGGCTCGGTTTCGACCAAACGCGGCGGCACGGCGTTTGCAATGATCTCGCTGGGCTTGGCCGAGCTGGTCTATTCCAGCTCGCTCATCCTGCGCAGCTTCTTCGGCGGCGAAGAAGGCATCAGCTTCGACCGCACAAAGCTTGTCCGTGTATTCGGCTACAATTTTGGGGCGCAAATCCAGGTTTATTACCTGATCGCAGCCTGGTGCCTGCTTTGCGTTATCCTGATGTATGCACTCACGCGGACCCCGTTCGGCCGGATGTGTAACGCGGTCCGCGAAAACCAGGAGCGCGTCGAATTTGTCGGCTATAATCCGCAATTCGTCCGCTTCATTGCTTTCTCGCTTGCGGGGTTATTCGCAGGAATCGCGGGCTCGCTTGCAGCAATCAATATCGAGCTGGCGCAAGCAAGTTTTGTGGGCGCCGCCCAGTCGGGCGCGGTTCTGCTCGCGACTTATATCGGCGGGGTCGCCTTTTTCGTCGGGCCGGTGCTCGGCGCCATCCTGGTCACCCTGCTCTCGATCAAGCTCAGCGACTTCTCCGAAATCTGGGTGCTCTATTTCGGCATTCTTTTCATTACGGTGATCTTGTTCGCGCCATACGGCATTTCCGGCCTGCTCATGATGCATGCGCAATTCTGGCGCGGACCGGTCGGAAAGCAGCCTTGCGCGTCTGGGCAAGCTGCTCGGCGCCTATCTGATTGCGCTCATTCCGGCGCTCATCATGATTGCGGGTGCAATCCTGCTGATCGAAATGATCCATCACGTCGCGCAGAAGAGCGCTGAAGGCGCAAACATGCACTTCCTGCGCCGGAGCTATCTCACGATAAACACGCACACGGCATTGCCGTGGATCGGCGGGACCATCGCCATGATCGCCGGCTTCTTCGCATTCAAGTTTACCTGGCCGACGGTCGCCAAAGCCTGGAATGACGCGCTGGTCGATGCGCAGCGGAGCGGCAGATGAACTCCGCCGTTGAACTAAAAACCCTGGAAAAACGCTTCGGCAAGACCGAAATCATCCGTGGCGTAAGCTTGGATGTTAAGTCGGGCGAACGTCATGCGGTCATCGGGCCGAACGGCGCCGGTAAATCGACCCTGTTCAATCTGATCAGCGGCCGCTTCCTGCCTTCCTCGGGCTCAATCCATCTTCGTGGCGAGGACATCACCGGGTTGCGCCCGTTCGAGATAAACCGCCGCGGCCTTTCGCGCAGCTTTCAGGTGACCAATATTTTCCCGAGGCTTTCCGTCTGGGAGAACGTGCGCTGTGCGGTGTTGTGGTCGAAGGGCTACAAATACTCCTTCTGGCGCAACATCGACGCGCTCGAAGACGTTCGCGCAAGAACGCAGGAAATTCTCGTTCTCATCAACATGGCAGACCGCGCCGGAACTCCTGCAGGCGTGCTCAGCTATGCCGATCAGCGCGCGCTTGAAATCGGCATTACGATCGCAGGTGGCGCCGATATCATTCTGCTCGACGAACCGACCGCCGGCATGAGCCGCTCGGAAACCGAACAGGCGGTCGCGCTGATCCGTAAAGTCAGCGAAGGCCGCACGCTCATCATCATCGAGCACGACATGGGTGTCGTGTTCGACCTTGCGGACCGCATCTCTGTGCTCGTCTATGGACAGATCATCGCGACCGACGAACCGCCTGAAGATCAAGGCGAACCAGAAAGTGCAAGAAGCTTACCTCGGAGCAGCGGGCCATGACTGACGTGATGCTCGAGGTAAAGGACCTTCACGCCTATTACGGCAAGAGCCATATCCTGCAGGGCGTGAACCTGAACGTGAAGAACGGCGAGATCGTTTCGATCCTCGGCCGTAACGGCGTGGGCCGGTCGACGACGCTGAAGGCGATTATGGGCGACGTACCGCCGCAAGGCTCGATCATGTTCAAGGGCAAGCAGATCGCGGGCCTGAAATCCTATCAGGTCGCTTATTGCGGGCTCGGCTATGTGCCGGAAGACCGTTCGATCTTCCCGTCGCTGACGGTCGAACAGAACCTTATCCTCGGCGAAAAATCAGCGCGCACGAATCCGCGCTGGTCGATCGAGGACGTGTACAATCTTTTCCCGATCCTGCGTGAGCGGAAGGATACGGATGCGAGCGTGCTCTCAGGCGGCGAGCAACAAATGCTGACCGTCTGCCGTACGCTGATGGGCGACCCCGACCTCATCATGGTGGACGAGCCGACCGAGGGTCTGTCGCCGCAGATGACAGAAAAGGTCGGCAATCTTTTGCAAAGCATTGCGGAGCGGAAAATTTCAATTCTGCTCGTCGAGCAAAAACTCACGATCGCGATGAAAATTTCCAACCGCGTCTATGTGATGGGTCACGGCCACATCGTGTTCGAAGGCACGCCTGCCGATCTCGAGAAGAACGAAGCCGTGCGCCGGGAGTGGCTGGAAGTCTAATTCTTCCAGGCAAGAATGCGCCGATCTGCGATCGCCAGACCGTAATTACTGACCAGCCCGATCATCCCAAGCAATAGAATTCCCGCATAAAGATCGGCGGCGCGATAAGATCGCGCTGCATGCAGGATCGCGGTGCCGAGGCCTTGCTGCGCAGTGAGCAATTCGCCGACAACTGCCAAGATCAGTGCCACGGTGAGCGACAACCGCATACCCGCGAGAATATCGGGCACAGCGTTCGGCAAGCCGATCTTGTGGATAAATTCCCAGCGCGACATCTGCATGAGGCGCGACACTTCGACGAGTCGTGGCTCAACATGAGCAAAGCCGTGAATGGTGCCGAGCAATGTCGGCCAGACTGCGCCAAACACAACGACACCCAATACCATCGTTGAATTCAGCCCGAACAGCGAGATCGCAACCGGGATGATGGCAGACGCCGGCAACGGCCGCAGAAATTCAAGCGTCGGCTGAATGTAAGCGCGCGCAGCTGGCGAAACACCGATCAGGCTGCCGATGGCTATCGCAACCAAGCTTGCGAGCAGCCAGCCCTGAGCCATGCGATTGATCGTGGCCAACGTCTGGCCGAATAGATCGCCGTTCACGAGCCCCCATTCGAGCGCGGCAAGCGTGGCGGCCGGGCTCGGCAGAAACACGCGCGAAATCAGTTCGAGCGATGTGACCGCGTGCCAGAACAACAATAGGATTACGAGCCCGGAAATACCGGCGGCCACGTCCATGACGTGAAAGCGTTTCATGCGGTATCCGCCGACGCTCCGGGTGCGCGGTGTTCGAACAAGCGCCCTTCGAGACGGACAAGAAAATAGTTTACGCCCCAGCCGAGAATGCCGAGCCAGATCAGAAGCGCGAACATTCGATCGGGGCGGAGCGTTTCCTGCGCCACCATCAGGCCGTAACCGAGCCCTTGCGGGTTCGCGGCGATTTCCACAGTCACTGCGACGACCAGCGACAGGCCGACGGCAAGCCGCAATGCGGTGAAGAGACGTGGGGCCGCCGCCGGCAGCATGATCTTGAAGATACGTGAGAGTGTGCCGAACCCCATCAGCCTGGACACTTCGATCAGGCGCACGTCGATCTGGCGCAACGCGTGGTGGGTCAGGATTAAAAACGGCCAAAACGTCGCCCAGGCGACGACGACATATTCCATCCGGTAGCCGT
The DNA here is from genome assembly GCA_963730025.1 of uncultured Alphaproteobacteria bacterium. Taxonomy (GTDB): domain Bacteria; phylum Pseudomonadota; class Alphaproteobacteria; order Rhizobiales; family Xanthobacteraceae. The sequence goes on along the minus strand of CAVSPV010000002.1, from coordinate 2,108,982 downwards.
AACCGAAGGTGAGCAGCGCGAGCGGGATCAGCGCAACGGAAGGAATCGGCCGCAGCATTTCTACGGCCCAGGACGAAGCGCGCTCAGCGGTGCGCAGCAGACCGATCGCAAAGCCTGCCGCGGTGCCCGTCACCATACCGATGAGAAGTCCAATCGCTGCCGCAAATAGAGTTTGAAACGTCGTATGAATCAGCGTGCCGTCGGTAAGCGTTTCGATTGCACCTGATACGATGTACGAAGGAGCGGCCAGTGTATCGCTCAGGATCGGATTGAAGCGGAACCACAATTCCGCGACGGCAACGAGCGATACCGGCAAGAGCCAGCCACGCCAGCTTTTAGCGAGGGCCGCCATCATGCGTGAATCTTGTTCATGATTTCGAACATCTCGCGCCGCAGCCGCAGGAACTCCGGATCTTCGCGCGTCGTCAATTGATTGCGCGGCCGCGGCAGCGGCACCTTAATGTCATAGGCAACCCGGCCCGGATTCGAATCAAGTGCCACGACCCGGTCGCCGAGATAAAGCGCCTCTTCGATATCGTGGGTCACAAAAAACACTGTGGTTTTGCGTTCGCCGACAAGCCGCAAGACCTCGTCCTGAAGCGTTTGCCGCGTCATCGCATCGAGCGCACCGAAGGGCTCATCCATGAGCAGGGTGTCGGGATCCTGCGCAAGGCTGCGCGCAATCTGAAGGCGTTGCTGCATGCCGCCGGAAAGTTGCCCCGGGAATTTATTTTCGTGATTGGCAAGACCGACTTTCGCAAGCAATTCGCGGATGCGCTTCGGCCGGTCTTTTGCCGACATGCCGCCCGCTTCGAGCGGCAGGCTCACGTTTGCGTATGCACGGCGCCACGGCAACAGCGCGCGGCCATAATCCTGAAACACCACCGCGACACGGCGCGTCGGCGCACGCACGGGCTTTCCGTAAAGCAGAACTTCACCCACGGAAGGCGGCAACAGACCCGCGATCATGCGAAGTAAGGTCGTCTTTCCTGAGCCAGAGGCCCCGATCACGCAGATGAACTCACCGGGCTCGACGCGCATGTCGATCCCGGTGAGGATTTGATTGGAGCCGAAAGAAAGGCTTACGTTTTTCAGCTCGATCGCAGCGGCGGACGCCGCCATCAGCGATCTACGAGTTTTTGCAAATCGAGCTTGGTACGGAGCATGCCCTGTTTCTGCATGATCTCGATCCAGCGCGCCATATTCTCCTGAGGAATTTCAGCGCGCCAACTGCCGTTGAGCGGCATCGTCTTCAAAACTTCAGGCGGCAGCTTGATGTATTTTCCGATCGTATCGCGCAGAAAACCCTCGTCCTTGCGGACATTCGCAACGCCTTCGGCGACAGCATCACGAAATGCCTTCGCCGCCGCCCTGTTCTCGTTCAGCCATTTACGGGTAGACGAATAGACGATGATCGGCATCTCGCCTTTGAGTACTTCGTTGAAGTAGAGTCGCGATCTTGCCGATGCCGCCCGCGACGATCCGGCTCATGATCGGTTCGCCAGTGATCACGCCATCGACGTTACCCGCGCGAAGCACGTCCGCCATTTGCGGAAACGACACTTCGACGAAGGTTACCTTCTTGATATCGACGCCTTTTTCCAGCAACCAGTTCTGGAACAGCACATGCAAAAACGCGCCGATCCCGGGGACGCCGATGCGCTTGCCGACATAATCCTGCGGCTTGGTGATCTCGATCCCGTTCTTCACGACGATCGCGAAGTTCTTGTCGGCAGGCAGCGTAGTGCCGGAGCCCGCGATCGCCACCAGATCCAACCCGCTATCCACGGCTTGCAGGAAAACCGGAAGCGTGGTGCCGGCAAGATCGATCGAACCGGACTGCAAAGCAGCTGGCATGGTCGAGTTCAACGGAATCAGCTGAAACTCGACATCGAGACCGCGCTTTTTGAAGAAGCCCAATTCCGCCGCGACGAACCCGGATGCGAAGTCCGAGGTCGCGGTATAAGCCACTTTAATCTTCGTGGGTGTCTGCGCGACCAGCGCCTGCTGTGCGGAGAAGGTAACCAAGCAAGCTGCGGTAAGTCCGAGTACCGCGATAAGTTTTCTTTTCATTTCTTCCTCCTTTGATCTTTACTCGTTATCCTTTGCGCGATCGCGCGTTGCGCTTCTTTCTTGGGCTTCGTGGCGCCGGCCCATTTTCCTTAGTTCGCAAGACTTCGGCAATCACGTCGGCAGTAATTCCGATATGCTGTCTGATTGCCTCTTTGGCACGTCCGGCATTGCGCGCGAGCACGGCATCCATCAGCAGGCGGTGTTCTGCGATCACTTCCTTGCTGGTGAAGCCGTAGCCGCCTAGCATTCGGCGATAGCGCGTCTTGCGGACATACAACTCGTCGCAAAAATTACGCAATGAATCGAGCGGACATGAACTGATCAGCGCGCGGTGGAAACGGTGATGCCGCTCCTCGAAATGGTCGCGGTCCTTTTCGCCGGCCTTTGTCAGGACGATCGCCCGCTCCAAAACATGGAAGCTTGCGACAATTTCTTCTTCCCAGGCTGGCGTTGCGTGTTCGATCGCGAGCTTGATTGCCTCGCCTTCGATGATCTGCCGCGTCTGCGTGATGTCGTTGAGTTCATCAAGACTGATCGGCGGCACGCGAAAACCTTTTTGCGCACGCTGGAGGACAAAACCTTCGGCAGCAAGCTGTGCTAGCGCCTCCCGCATCGGGCTCGCGCCGATGCCGTAGCGCTGCTTCAACTCGCGCATTTTCAGCTGCGAATCCGGTGCGAGTGCACCCGACATGATGTCGTGCTTCAGCTTGCGCACCGCGGCTTCGGTCGCCGTGGTCGATGCGGGATTTGCGAGCGTCGCGTTTGCCGCCATTTGTCTTCCTAAAAAAGATCGACAAAACCAAAAATATCGATATTTTTGGGTTAAGGCAACAGCGCCCTAAGGGCCTTCCCGGGAGGAAACGCCATGAAAATCATCGATATTTCGGTGCCGCTCGAAAATGACGTGCCGGCCGACCCCCCGGGCCGCGGACCCACAATCGATTACGTCGCGCATAAGGAATCCGCGCCGCAAGTCTGCGCGTTCTTTCCGGGGCTAAAGCCCGAAGATTTGCCGGATAGCGAAGGCTGGGCGGTCGAGCAGGTAAACCTCACGACGCATAACGGCACGCATCTCGATGCGCCGTATCATTTTGCGTCCACCATGAATGACGGCGAGCGCGCCTGGACCATCGACGAAGTACCACTCGACTGGTGCTTCCGTCCCGCGGTCAAGCTCGACTTTCGGAAATTCGAGAATGGTTATGTGGCGACTGCCTCCGATGTCGAAGCCGAATTGAAGCGGATTGGTCATAATTTGCAGCCACTCGATATCGTGGTTGTGAATACGTCCGCGTCCGCGCGCTACGGCAAGCCGGATTATCTCGCGAGCGGCTGTGGCATGGGTGCCGAAGCGACGCTCTATCTTACGTCGCGTGGCGTGCGCGTCACCGGCACCGACGGCTGGTCGTGGGACGCGCCCTTTATTCACACGGCGAAGAAATATGCCGAAACCAAAGACGCGTCACTGATCTGGGAAGGTCACAAGTCCGGGCGCAAGATCGGATATTGCCACATCGAGAAATTGCACAATCTCGAAGCACTGCCCGCGAACGGATTTCGGATCGCATGCTTCCCCGTAAAAATTCGCGCGGCCTCCGCAGGCTGGACTCGCGCCGTCGCCATTTTGGAGAATTGAAATGAAGCTCGCGACTTATGAGCGTAACGGCAAACAGACAATTGGCGTCGTCGATACCGGGAAGAATGAAGTGTTGGATCTCGCGGCAGCGAGCGGCAACAAGCCCGCCTTCGCCAGCATGCTTACGCTAATCGAAGCGGGAACCTCCGCGCTCGACGAAGCCAGAAAGCTTGCCTCCGAATGGAAAAAGGACGCGGTAGCGCCGCTCTCGGACATCAAATTGCTGGCACCGGTCCCGGTGCCGACGCAGATGCGCGATGCGTCGGTTTATGCAACGCACGTCAGGAACGCGCCGCGCGGCATGCAACGCTGGCTAGCGCGGAAAACGGGTGGCGAAGAAGCGGCCGCGAAAATTCAGGCCGAACCCGATGTGCCACCGGTCTATCGCCAGCTTCCGGTCTATTACATCACCAACCGTTTCAGCGTGGTCGGGCCGGACACGATTGTGCAATGGCCACGCTATAGCGAGTTGATGGATTTCGAACTCGAATTCGGCGTTTTCATCGGCAAGCGTGGCAAGAACATTTCGGCCGCAAACGCGCACGACCATATTTTTGGCTACACGATTTTCAACGATTTTTCCGCGCGCGATCAGCAGATGATCGAGATGCAAGGAAGACTCGGGACCCACCAAGGGCAAGAGCTTCGACATGGGTAATGCCATGGGGCCGTGGATCGTGACACCCGATGAATTGGGCGATCCTGAAAAACTAAATGTCGAAGTTCGCGTCAACGGCGAAACCTGGGCGAAGAATACCACCGGCGACATGATGCACAACTTCGAGAAAATGATCGAACACATCTCAAAGGATGAGACGCTGCACCCGGGCGAATTCATCGGTTCCGGCACAGTCGGGAATTGCTGCGGGCTGGAACAGGACCGGTTCCTGCAGGACGGCGATACGATCGAGCTTCACGTCGATAAAATCGGCGTCCTGCGCAACAAAGTGGTGAAGCAGAAATAATCAATACGAACGCGGCAGAGCCAAGCACGTGTTCGGCGACATACGAAAGGATCAGGTTCGTCGAGATCGGTGCCACCTGATAAAGCCGTGTCTCGCGGAATTTGCGTTCGATGTCGTATTCCTCGGCAAAGCCGAAACCGCCATGGGTCTGCACGCACATGTCGGCGGCGGCCCAGGATGCATCGGCGGCGAGCAGTTTTGCGAGATTGGCTTCCTCGCCGCATTCCGCCCCGCTTTCGTATAGTGCAGCAGCCTTCTCAACCATAAGCTCGGCAGCGCGCATCTGGGCGAAAGCGCGGGCAATCGGGAATTGCACACCCTGGTTCTGGCCGATCGCTCGGCCGAAAACTTTTCGCTCGCGCGCGTAGCCGGCAGCTTTGCCGATAAACCACTTCGCATCGCCAATACATTCTGCGGCGATCAAGATCCGCTCCGCATTCATGCCCGAGAGAATGTAGGAAAAGCCCTGGTTCTCCTCGCCGATGAGATTTTCGGCGGGTACTTTCAGATTATCGATGAATATTTCGGTGGTCGCATGATTCATCATGGTGCGAATGGGGCGAATTGTCAGACCACTGCCGAGTGCGCTCGCGCAGATCGACCAGAAAAACCGAAAGTCCTTCGCTTCTCTTTTTCGTCTGTTCCTTGGGTAGCGTCCGCGCGAGCAGGAGCATCAGGTCCGAATGCTCGGCGCGCGAAGTCCAGATTTTCTGACCGTTGACGACGTAATGCGCCCCGCTCGCGAGTTGCCGTCGTCGCGAGACTTAGCGTATCGGTGCCGCTGCCCGGTTCGGTGACGCCGAAGGCCTGTAACCGCAGCTTTCCGGCGGCGATCTCGGGAAGGTATTTCTTTTTCTGTTCGATGCTGCCGTGACGGAGAATCGTGCCCATCATGTACATCTGGGCGTGACAGGCAGCCCCGCTGCCGCCGGACGCATGGATTTCTTCGAGAATTGCCGCGGCCGCCGAGAGCGGCAAGCCGCTGCCGCCATATTCTTCTGGAATGAGCGCCGCGAGATATCCAGCTTCCGTCAGTGCGCGAACGAAATCCGCCGGATAGGAGCGCGATGCGATCGAGTTCGCGCCAATAGGCGCCGGGAAAACGCTCACAAAGTGCCCGAACGGCTATTCTGATTTCCCGATGGCTCGCCGAAGAATCGCCGGTCATTTTGCAGACGCGCGAAAACGCCTTAACGTCAGCTCTCGGCTTTTTTCTTGGGCTTTTTCTTCGGCTTCTTGTCGGGCGCGTCTTCTTTGGCCATGCAGCGCGCTAGTAAATTTCTTGCGCTCGGCGCCTTTAAGCTTCTGATCGTCGGCACCGAACTCGCAGGTGCCTTTTTTGTCCTGCGCGATCGACTTGTAAGACGGTCCTGCAATTAGCAGGGCTGCCCCGAACAGGATTGCCATCAAAATACGGAACTTCATGAGCCGCCCCTGATCTTTCTACGCGTGTATCTGCTGTAACCCGGCGGTTCCGGGCGGGCAAGCGTCTCTGGCAATTACGGTTTTACGAGTATGGCACCGGAACTGCGAACCAACTTGCCCGTTCTCTACCTATGAAGGTCGCGCCAGAGCAAACGCTGGACGGAGAAACCATCCAGTGCCCTCATTGCGATGCGCGCTACCAGCTTGGGCGAGCGAACCCTTATCCGTCGCCATTCATCTGCCTGCGCTGTGGGCGGAAAATGTACGACGGCCGGCAATATCTTATTCCGATTTACACGCAGGACGCCGGGCCGACGAAATAGCAAAGCGCGTCGTGATTAAAGCACGACCGGATTCACCCCGCCGTCGATGGATAGCGTGGTGCCGGTCACATAACCGGCTTTCGACGACGAGAAATATACGACAGCGCTAGCTACTTCTTCAGGTGTAGCCATTCTGCCGAGCGGCAGTTTGGCGACCGCTTTTTGGCGGGCCTGTTCCATCGAGATATTCGAGCGCTTTACTTCCGCCGCCAATCCTTCGGCAACGCGTTCGGTTTCCGTGAGCCCGGGGCTGACGCCCACCACTCTCACGCCTTTTGAGGCATAGGCCGAACCAAGGCCCGCAGTCGCCAGCATCAAGGCAGCGTTCGCTGAGCCACCTGCGAGGTGAATGGCGCTTGCAACTTTGCCGCCGACCCCGATGATGTTCACGATGACGCCGCTGCCGCGCGCGGTCATGCGTTTGATCATGGGATCGATGACGTTGATATAGGAAAAGAACTTCGCATCCATGGCATCGCGCCAGAAGGCAGGCGTGAGATCGTCGGCTGCGACGCGCTTCGCAGCACCCGCAGAATTCACCAGAACATCGATCGCGCCGAATTTCGATTCGACCTCGTCGATGGCTGAAGCGGCGGCGGCGCTATCGATCAGGTCGGCCGCAACGCAATAGAGCGACGGCCGGCTCGATTTTGCACGATCGAGATTATCCCTGGACCGCGAGCAGATCGCGACCTTAGCGCCCTCAGCGAGAAAGGCATCCGCGCAAGCAAGCCCGATCCCTTTCGAACCACCCGTGATGAATATTGTCTTTCCGGAAAGTTCGAGATCCATGGCGGCCTCTTTTCAAATGAAGGACGCAAGCATAGATCGCCCTCGTCAGGCCGCAAGCACTTCACGGATCTGGATGCGGACATCTCCTCCCTGATTCCGACAGGTCTTTCGGCCCGCTACGATGACTTGAGCAAGCGCGCACAATTTATTCTTGCTATAACCATGAACACGGCAAGCCCGCCGCTTTTTACGATGGCAAAGACTAAATGACGCCAAAAGTTCTGATCACGGGCGCCGCGGGTTTTATTGGCACCGCGCTCGTAACCGCCCTCAAAGGCACGCACCACGTCGTCGCGCTCGATTTGCGCGACGCGGCGGAAGAAAAGCGCCTGCCCGGAGTGACCTACGTCGCCTGCGATATCACCGATCCGAAACTGATCGATATGTTCCGAACCTATAAGCCGGACATTGTTGTGCACCTTGCATCGGTCGTTGCCGCCGGTGGCGACGTCGATCTTGACTACAAAATCGATGTACTTGGTACGAAGAACGTGCTCGAGGCAGCCTGCGCAGCGCGCGCGAAACATATCGTGGTCACCTCAAGCGGGGCGGCTTACGGCTATCATGCCGACAACGATGTTCCGCTGACTGAAAACTCACCGCTTCGCGGCAACGAAGATTTCCCCTACGCGCGGCATAAGCGGCTGGTCGAAGAGATGCTTGCGGAAGCACGCACGCAGCATCCGGATTTATCGCAGACTATTTTCCGGCCCTGCACCGTGCTCGGGCCCACCACCAAAAACCAGATCACTGCGATATTCGAGCGGCCGCGCATCGTCGGCCTTACCGGTGCTGCGACCCCATTTTCGCTGATTGCCGAAACCGACGTGGTCGCAGCCTTGACGAAGGCGGTGACCGAGGAACGCGCCGGCGTTTTCAATCTTGCCGGCGATGGCACGCTAAGCCTGCGCGAGATCGCTCGCCTCATGCAAAAGCCATATCTGCCGATGCCGCCTTTCGCGCTCAAAGCCTTGCTGTGGTGCCTCAACAAGGTTCGGCTCACGAAGCTTGGACCTGAGCACGTTAAATTCATTCAATACCGGCCGGTGCTTGCGAACGACAAACTAAAAGCCGTTTTCGGCTATGTCCCGAAACTGAACGCGCTTGAAGTATTCAATCGCTATCTTGCGAACAGAACGGCCGCAAAATGACTTTTCTTGTTATCGGTGCAGGCCCGGCGGGGCTTGCCGCGATCAGAAGCCTTAAGAACGCAAACATCCCGGTCGAAGCAGCCGAGCGTAACGCCGATGTCGGCGGGCAATGGCTCTACGGCGCGCCCTCAAGCGCGGTATATGCTTCGACGCATCTAATTTCGTCGAAGAGCACAACCGCGTTCGCAGACTTTCAGATGCCGGATCCGTGGGCGCCTTATCCCAGCCACGTGCAGGTAAGCCAGTATTTCAAGGATTTCGCGAAGAAGTTCGATCTTTATGCTGCGATCCGCTTCAATGACGGCGTCGCAAAGCTGGAGCGGCAAGGTGCCGGTTGGCGCGCCACCTTCGACAAAGGTGATGTGCGGGACTACGAAGGCGTTGTCATCGCCAATGGACATCTCAGCGATCCGTTGATGCCATCCGTTCCGGGAAGCTTTTCCGGAACGGTGATGCACGCGAAGGAATACAAGTCCCCTGAAATCTTCGAAGGTAAACGCGTACTTATCGTCGGCATGGGCAATACCGGCTGCGATATCGTGGTGGACGCGATTCATCGCGCGAAATCGGTGGCGTGGAGCGTGCGCGGCGGAAATTATTTCGTGCCGAAATTCGTCGCCGGAAATCCGGCCGATATACGCAATCACAAGGCCAAGTTTGCGCTGCCGAGGGGATTGCGTTCGTTTCTGCACGAACGGATCCTGCGCATTCTGGTCGGGCCGCCGGAGCGCTTCGGTCTGCCGCGGCCGGAGCACCGGCTTTACGATCGCACGCCGATTGTAAACTCGCTGGTGCTTCTGCATCTCGGTCAAGGCGATGTCGCTGTCCGCAAGCCGATCAAAGAATTTTCCGGTAACGAAGTGATCTTTGAAGACTGTAAGCGCGACCAGATCGACATCGTCGTGTTTGCCACCGGCTACCGGATCACGTTTCCTTTTCTGAGCGATCTTTCTGATCTGAACTGGCGCGCGGAGTTCGCCTCGCCCCGGCTCTACATGAATGTGTTTCCACAGGCGGATAACAATCTGTTCGTGGCGGGATTGCTTGAGGGGGCGGGTGTCGGCTGGCCGGGGCGCGCGCTACAAACCGATTTGATCGCGGCTTACCTACAGGCGCGGGACCAGCGGCCCGCGGCGGCGGCAAGCTTCCGCAAGAAAATCGACGCTTATTGCAGCGACAGCTCGCGTGCCGAACGCGGCGGGCACGATATTTTCGTCGACTTTCTGCAGTACAAGCGCGACCTTAATCGGGCGATTGCTCAGCTGCGCTGACATGACGCCCAAAGTCGCGCCGTCATCGGTTGTAAAAGTATTGGCGGAGAGAAAGGGATTCGAACCCTTGATACGGTTTCCCGTATACACGCTTTCCAAGCGAGCGCCTTCAACCACTCGGCCACCTCTCCGGAAGGAGGGGCATATAACGCCCGCGCGGTAAGGACAAGAACACGCCCCAAAAGCCGATAAGGCTGCCCCCAGAAGCCACCTCTCTATATAAGTGACGATATGATCCGCTTCCTGTTCCGCTTCATCGGCCTGTGGTTACTCGCCGGCGCCTTCGCAGCCCTCGTGATCGACGGCACCCGAAGCGTCGCCGCTTCGCAGCTCGTCATCGCCCCAGTTCAGGACGTCTGGGCGGCGATCAACCCTTCGAGCCTTACGGCTGCGCAAAAGCAGTTCGGTGCAGCACCCTGGGATCAGGCCTTTGCGCTGTTCCTCGGCGCGCCGCTCTGGATCCTGCTTGCCGTGATCGGGCTTCTATTTCTTGTGCTCGGACGGCGCAGACGGTCCGCCACCATCGGCTATTCCTCGCGGGACTAAGGTTTTTCGCTCGCGAGTCTTTGATCGCAGCCGTTATCGCGAAGTCCGCCTTTGAAGCCCTATATTCGTCTCCAGAAGCCAAGGAGCTGAAAAATGCTGTTCTCCCGCAAAAGCATGGAAATCCCGGGTGCGAAGGATGCGCTGCCGGGTCGCGCAAGCGCGCTGCCGACTGCCGAGCGCCATTTCGTTTTGAAGACGCCGCTTAAGGGGCCGTATCCCGCGGGTTCCAAGCAGGCGGTGTTCGGTCTCGGTTGTTTCTGGGGCGCTGAGCGCAAATTCTGGGAACTGCCGGGCGTTTACACGACCGCGGTCGGCTACGCTGCCGGCCACACGCCGAACGCCACCTATGAAGAAGTTTGCTCGGGCCGCACCGGGCACAACGAAGTCGTGCTCGTGGTCTATGATCCCGCGAAAGTTTCGTTCGAGCAATTGCTGAAGACGTTCTGGGAAAGCCACAACCCGACGCAGGGCATGCGCCAGGGCAACGACGCCGGCACGCAGTACCGCTCGGGCATTTACCTGTCCGATCCGGAGCAGCTTGCCGCCGCGAACGCGTCCAAAGCCGAATATGAAAAGGCTCTGAAGACGAAGGGCTACGGCGCGATCACCACCGAAATTCTGGAAGCCCCGGAATTCTATTTCGCCGAAGACTATCACCAGCAATATCTGGCGAAGAACCCGCGCGGTTATTGCGGGCTCGGCGGCACCGGCGTCACCTGCCAGATCGGCACGGGCGTCGCTGCGACTGCTCACTAAGCTCCGCTTGCGCGAATCCGGCCTGCCGTGGCATCGATCTGACTATGGAACCACGGCAGGTCCCGTTTATCGAAAAGTGGCTCGAGTGGCTCATCTTCCAGAGCCGCTGGATCATGGCCCCATTTTATCTGGGCCTGATCGCAGCGCTGTTCGTGCTGCTCTATAAATTCGGCCAGGAACTGCTCCATTTCATCACCCTCGGACGCGGCCTGACCGAAGCCGACACCATCCTGGGCGTGCTCGCACTGATCGATCTGTCGCTCACCGCCAATCTCGTCTTGATCGTCATCTTCTCGGGCTACGAGAACTTCGTTTCCAAGATCGATCCGGAAGGCCATCCGGACTGGCCGGAATGGATGACGCAGATCGATTTTGCCGGATTGAAGCAGAAGCTGTTCGCCTCGATCGTCGCGATCTCCGCAGTCCAGGTGCTCAAAGCCTTTATGAAGTTGGGCAATGTGCCCGACGGCGCGGCAGGTGCGAGCTCAGACCGTTATCTGTTCTGGCTGGTCGGCATCCATGTCGTGTTCGTGTTGTCGGGTCTGGCGCTTGCCTGGACCGACAAGGTTAGCGACAGCGGCAAAAAGGCCCACTAGCGCTTAGACGCGAAATATTCGCGGTACCAGTCAACGAACGCGCCAACGCCTTCTTCGACGGTCGTCGATGGACGATAGCCGGTGAGCTTCTCCAGAAGATCTGCATTGGCAAACGTGTCCGCCACATCGCCCTGTTGCATCGGCATCAGGTTTTTAATCGCCTTCTTGCCGAGTTTCGCTTCAATCGCCTCGATGAACGCAGACAACTGCACGGGCGAGCCGCCACCAATATTGACCACGCGATAGGCCGCAGCCGGGCTTAACGAGTCGCCGTCGCTTTGCGCGCCGCGCTCGGGCGCAAGCGGCACCAGCCGCGCAATCGATTCCACCAGATCGCCCACGAAAGTGAAGTCGCGCGACATGCGGCCTTCGCCATAAACATCGATCGGTTTATCCTTCAGAATTGCATCGACGAACTTGAACAGCGCCATGTCTGGCCGGCCCCACGGACCGTACACCGTGAAGAAGCGCACGACGGTCGTCGGGATCTCAAACAGGTGCGAATAGGAATGCGCCATCAGCTCGCCCGCCTTCTTGGTCGCGGCGTAGAGCGTCATCGGATGATCGGCGCGGTCGGTTTCGCGAAACGGCATATCGGTGTTCGCGCCATAGACCGAGCTTGTCGATGCAAAGATGAAATGTTTCGGCGGCGAGCGGCGCATGATCTCAAGCAGATTGAATGTGCCGTCCACGTTCGAGCGCACATAGGCTTCGGGATTTTCCAGGCTGTAGCGCACACCGGCCTGGGCCGCGAGATGAACAATCACATCGGGCTTTGCACCGGTGTAGATCGCGTCGGTTTTCGTGTGGTCTTCGATATTGGAGATATGCGCCGTAAAGCGGTTAGAACCGGCAAGCACCGCATGGCGCTTTTTCTTCAGCTCGACATCGTAATAGGGCGTGAGCGCATCGATGCCCTGCACTTCGTGGCCGTCTGCGAGCAGACGCTTTGCGAGATGGAAGCCTATGAAGCCCGCGGTGCCGGTGATCAGGAAGCGCATCGCTCGCGGCCTATCGTGTTCGGAAATTGCCTGGAAAAAACGCAAGGAAAGTGGCGCACCCGACACGATTCGAACGTGTGACCTTTGCCTTCGGAGGGCAACGCTCTATCCAGCTGAGCTACGGGTGCTTCTAGACCTGAAATATCCGATTAGCCCGCCTATCGCAACGCGCGCGTAAGCGCCACCAATCGCTGCGATATTTCGCTTGCCGGATCGGAGAGCGGCTCCAGCACCGTGAAATGATTGGCGCCCGCGACTTCGCGGTAGGCGGTCTCGGCACCCTTTGATTTCCACGCATCGGCAGCGACCCGGCTCTGGCGGAGATATTCACTGCTTTCCGCACCGCCGACCCAGGCGTCCAGCACACGTCCTTCAGCGACAGGCCAGAAGCGCGGCGAAAGCCGTTTTGCTTCCTGCTGATCGAGTTTCAAGGCGCCGTTGATCGTGGTCGGAACGAGCGGCTCAAGCTCGAACAATCCTGAAATCGCAAGCCCCGATGGAACGAGCGTCGTCCGGTGCGCCGAGTGATTTCCAATCGGTCGCGACCAGACAAGCGGTCAGATGCCCGCCCGCGGAATGGCCGCTTGCAACCATGCGGCCGCTGATGGCGCCGCCATAGATAAAGTGCCGCCGCACGCACCTGATCGACAATGTCGGAAACCGAAACCTGCGGGCAGAGATCATAGCCCGCGACCGCAAATGCAATGCCGTTCACATTCGCGGCGCGCGCGAGATGACTGAAGTACGAAGGATCGAGCGCCTGCCAGTAGCCGCCGTGAATAAAGAGCACGATTGGCGTATCGCGCGAGGCATCCGACCAGAATAGATCGATCGTCTGCCGCGCGCTCGGACCATAAGCGAGACCGAGTTCGGCGTGTTTGTGAGACGCGCGATAAGCGGCCGCATTCTCCTTCCACCCGGCAATAATGCCGGGATGTTCGGGCACTCGGGCGCGGTTGTTATATTCGGCTTCAAAGTCGGGCGCGGTCATGCTGACCGCGACCTTGCGAGATCGTAGGAAAGCGAGCAAGGGCGGCGCGGACGCCGCCCCAGCGCTTTCTGTTACCGCCTGACCTGAGCGCGGAGCGTTTCCTCGACCACCTGGTCGAAGGAATCCTTCCTGGCGTTGGCCGGGCGCTTCTGCCGCTCGGCCGCGGCGAAGGCGTCACGTTGTTTCACAAGCTCCACGAGCTTCTGGTCGAGTGTCTTGCGCTCGGCCGTGTTCTTTTCAAGTTCGGCTTTGCGTTGCGGCGGCGTCAGCTTCTGTAACTGGTCCGGTAATTCCGCGTCTGGAATCGATTCAAGTTTGACGCGGCCGGACTGCGCATCGGCAACAAGGTCGCCATCGGTCGTGATGACACCGCGCGCAGTCTTGCTTTGATAGGCCGCCATATCGGTCGCGGTCGCGACCGGAGCGGCTGCGGTATTGGCTAGACGTTCCTGAACCTTCATTTGCTGCGTCCGCTTGCCGTAAGGCAGCACGGTGCGGTTAAGCTTGAGCTGCAGTTCGATGATCTCGCGGTCGTACGGCGTCTCGATAATGACCGCGACACCGCCATCCTGCGGAATCTGGATATATTTGCCGTCAGCCGAGTTGCGCGATCTCGCGCCAGAAGCGCTCGGTGTCGCGCGCAGGGCCCGCCTGCACGGCATTTACAATAATGCTGCGGGCTTTCGCGTCACGCAGCACTTCCGGATATTTGCGGTCCTGCTTGTAGTCCATGTGCGGCGGCGCATCGCCGACCAGGAACACGATCTTGTCGATCTGCCTGCCTTGCGACCAATTTAACTGTGTGATCGCGACATCGAGCGCTTCATTCACGCTCTCCGGCCAATCACCACCGCCATTCGCGCGGAATTTCAGAAGCTCCGCGTAGAGCCCCTGAATGTCGGTGGTGAGTTCAAATTTCCTGGTGACATATTCATCGCCGATATCGCGGTAGGCGACGAGCGCCATGCGCACTTCGGCGTCTGGATTTGCTTCGACGATCGAAGTCGCGATCGACCAGATTTTGCGCTTCGCGCTTTCAATCAACCCGCTCATGGAGCCGGTGGTGTCGAGCACGAAGGCGACTTCGACGATCGGCTTTGCCGCGTGTGCCGGATTCATCGAAAACGGCACGATAAGTCCCGCGACCAGCGCGAGATAGACAAGTGTCATTCGCATGAAAAACCCTCTCCCAAAGGAATTCAAAAGCGCGCGGATGTTCCTCATGGATAAGGGCCGAAGGTCGAAGGAAGCGCGGCAAAGAGCGGGCTTGGTTGTGGCGGGCCTTTCGCCGCGAAGGCAGGCGAAGCACCGTAAATCTTCGCGGTTTCACGGAAATGCGCGAACGCGATAAACTCGCGGCCACGATGATGAACAACCCTGTCCCGGTCCCGCCGTTATTTGGCCAAAACAATTTCGAGCCTGCGCGCACGATCTGCCGCGGCGCGATCCGGCTGTTGCATGCCTGCGGCTATGCAGCCGTCACCGAGATTGCCGCTGCCGTCGGGACGCCGCGCGGATATCGCGGCGGTTGGCGCATCCGGCGAAATCTGGATCGTCGAAGTGAAGTCATGCCTCAACGATTTTCGCACCGACCAGAAATGGGAAGAATATCGCACGCATTGCGACCGGCTGTTCTTCGCAGTCGATTGCGATTTTCCGCTGGATGTCCTGCCGGAGGACGCGGGGCTGATGGTGGTCGATGGCTATGGCGGCTCGATCATCCGCGAGGCGAGCCCGCATCCGCTTGCTGCCGCAACGCGGAAAGCCGTGACGATCCGGATTGCGCGGATCGGCGCGTCGCGGCTTAAGCGCGATCCACGACCCGAAGATTCAAGCCGAACTTCTTTAAGTTATCGCGGCGCGCGTTTCGCGAGAATGCGCTGCAAGGTGCGGCGATGCATGTTGAGGCGTCGCGCCGTTTCCGAAACATTGCGCTCGCAAAGTTCGTACACGCGCTGGATATGCTCCCAGCGCACGCGATCGGCCGACATCGGCTTTTCCGGCGGCGGTGCTTTTTCGCCAGCAACCGCGCGTCAGCGCCGCGTAGATGTCATCGGCGTCGACGGGCTTTGGCGAGATAATCGACCGCGCCCAGCTTGATTGCCGTCACCGCG
Source organism: uncultured Alphaproteobacteria bacterium (assembly GCA_963730025.1). GTDB lineage: Bacteria > Pseudomonadota > Alphaproteobacteria > Rhizobiales > Xanthobacteraceae. The sequence goes on along the minus strand of CAVSPV010000002.1, from coordinate 2,093,342 downwards.
GTCGCGATGTTGCCGTAGCCGGTGAGCACGATACCGCGCGCTTCCGGGCGCTTTTCCTTCAGCGCCGAAATCACGTCGAGGCCATTGCCGTCACCGAGACGCATATCGACGACCGCATAGGCCGGCGGGTTTTCTTTTACCCGCGCCAAACCGTCGGCGATGGAATCGGCGGTCGAAACCTGAAGCCGCGGCCTTCCATGGCGCGGGCAAGCCGCTCCAGAAACGGTTTGTCGTCGTCAACGATCAGTAAGTTGCTTGTCTGTGCCAAGGCCGTTGGCGCCTGCTGCGGCCATAGGGTCGCGCTCCATATTTCACTCTGCGGCAGAACTGCCGCCTACTTGCCCGCTGAAGTGCCTGAAAATGCGGGCATCACCGCCCCCTGCGACATTTAGGACGCCGGGGCGCTCGGTTGCAAGGGAAGCTGCGCGTTTTAGCTGCTCTACGCGCGTCCCGGTTGTGTCGGCCGCAGCTTCAAGCGCCTCACGCCGCCACGTGAACCCGGACCACTGCGCCGGTTTCGGGCGCTGTGCGATTTTCCACCCGCAAAGTCCCGCCGCCGCGCTCGAGCAGCGTCTTTGCGATGAAGAAGCCAAGGCCAAGGCCGCCCTGCTCGTCATCCTTGTTGTTGCGAAACCGGTTTTGACTGCGCGCGCGCAGATAGGGCTCGCCCATACGGCCGAGAATTTCCGGCGCAAAGCCCGGACCATCGTCGGCGACCACGATAGCCACGTCTTCGCGGTCCCATTGCGCGGTGACAACGACTTTTTCTTTCGCGAAATCGACCGCGTTCTCGACAATGCTCGCTAACCCGTAGAGAATCGCAGGATTGCGCGGCGACGATCGGCTCGCCACTTCGGTCGTTCGGGAAATTGATTTCGAATCAGGATATCGAAATCGCGATGCGGCGCGACAACCTCTTCGAGCAGATGCGATAGCTGCACGCGGTCGAACGGTGCCAATCCCGATTCGAGCGAAGTGAGCGTGCGCAGAATGGTACGGCAGCGCTCGGTCTGCTGGCGCAAGAGCTTGATGTCGGCGCCATACGGCGAATTTTCCGGCATAGCGCGCTCTAAGCTCGCGGACCACGAGCGCGATGGTCGCAAGCGGCGTGCCGAGTTCGTGTGCGGCGGCGGCGGCAAGACCGTCGATCGCGGAAATCTGCTGCTCGCGCGCGAGCACGAGTTCGGTCGCGGCCAGCGCATCGGAAAGTTTTCTTGTCTCATCAGCGACGCGCCAGGCATAGGCGCCGATGAAGGCGACCGAGACCACGATCGAGGCCCAAATGCCGACGACGTAAGTCGGTCGGCATCACTGATCGGCTCGCCGCGCCACGGCAGCGGATGCGAATAAACGCGCAAGCACGGTGGACGCGATACGACGAGCCCGCCGAGCATCAGCGTCGTGCGCGGCTTGAGCGCCATCGCCGAAATCAGCACCGGCGCCAGAAAAAGTACGCTGAACGGATTGACGAGACCGCCGGTGAGATAAAGCAGCAGTCCCAAGCTGCAGGATGTCGAAGCCGAGGAGTGCGGCCGCCTCCTTGTCGGACAGCCGGTGCGTCGGCGCATAAGACGAGCCGGAGCGCAATGTTGACTGCCGCGGTAATGCCGACGATTGCGAAAGCGGGGACCGCCGGCAGCGAAAAATCGAGCCCCCATTCGACGATGGCGAGCGCCAACGTCTGACCCGCAACCGCAAGCCAGCGCAGATTGATCAGCGCATTCAGGCTAGAGGCCGAAATGATGCGGCCCGGTAACGCGATTTCGTTCGGCTGTCATGTGCGCATTCTAGGCGCTTCCGCGCAGCGCGACGAGAATTTACGCGCAAGTTGCCCCATTTCGGCTAGAAGCGCCGCCTATATAAAGACGCCAGCCCAGACCGCCTCGCCCAGTTCCATGAACGTCAATGTCTCCACGCCGGCGATCGAAGCCGACCGCCTGACCAAACACTACGGACGAAGCCGTCGCGGTGGACGGCATCTCATTCAAGCTCGCGGTCGGCATCGGTCACCGGGCTGCTCGGGCGGCAACGGCGCGGGCAAGACCACCACGATCGGCATGATCATGTCGCTTGATCGCGCCGACGTCGGGCCGTGTCAGTCGTGCTCGGCGCCGATATGGCGCGCGATGCCTATCGCGTTTTGCACCGAATGAATTTCGAAAGCCCCTATGTCGATCTCCCGCACCGTTTGACGGTGCGGCAGAACCTGACCGTGTTCGGCGGGCTCTATGGCGTGCGCAACATTGCGGAACGCATCGCGCAACTCGCGGCCGAGCTCGATCTCAAGGAATTCGTCGATCGGCCTTCCGGAAAATTGTCGGCCGGACAGAAGACGCGAGTCGCGCTTGGCAAAAGCGCTGGTGAACGAGCCAGAAATTCTCATTCTTGACGAGCCGACCGCTTCGCTTGATCCGGATACGGCAGATTGGATCCGCGGTCATCTTGAGCGCTACCGCGCGAGCAGGAACGCGACGATTCTGCTTGCCTCGCACAACATGGCCGAAGTTGAGCGATTTGCGACCGCGTGATCATGATGAAGCGCGGCAAAATCGTCGACGACGAAGCGCCTGCGAAACTGATCGCGCGCTACGGCCGGCAGAATCTCGAAGAAGTCTTTCTCGATGTCGCGCGCGGCACGCGGTGCCGCGATCACAGGAGGCGGCACAATGAGCGTCGCCGTCTCGCCTTCCTTTTCGCTCTCGCGTATCGCCGCGATGGTGATGCGGCACTGGTATTTGCTGCGCTCGTCCTGGCCGCGGCTACTCGAACTCGTCTACTGGCCGCTCGTGCAGATGGTGATGTGGGGTTTCCTGCAAAGCTTCATGGCGAAGCAAACCGGTACGCTGGCGACTGGCGGCCGGCACCTTCCTCGCGGCGGTATTGCTGTGGGACATTCTGTTTCGCGGTCAGCTCGGGTTTTCGTTTTCGTTTCTCGAAGAAATGTGGTCGCGCAATCTTGCGAACCTCATGATCTCGCCGCTCCGGCCGATCGAATTCGTGCTCTCGATGATCGTGATGAGCCTGATCCGGCTCGTCGATCGGCATCGTGCCGGTGACGTTCCTGGCGATTTTCTTTTTCGGATTTAACTTCTGGGGCCTTGGAATTCGCGCTTGCGGCGTTCTTCGCGAACCTGCTTGCTCACGAGCTGGGCGATCGGCCTGCTCTGTGCGGGGCTCGTCTTGCGTAACGGACTCGGCGCCGAGGGACTGACCTGGTCGATCATGTTCCTGTTTCTGCCGCTCACCTGCGTTTATTATCCGGTCGCGACACTTGCCGGTCTGGCTGCAAGCCGTTTCCTGGGCGTTGCCGCCGACCGCGGTGTTCGAAGGAATGCGCGACGCTCGTGCTTCACAATGTGTTCCGCGCCGATCTGATGCTCTGGGCGCTCGCGCTTAACGTGGTCATGGATCACGCTCGCCGGCTGGGGCTTCCTGAAGCTCCTGCACTCGTCGAAGCGAGCGGGCTCTCTGATGAGCGTCGGCGAATAGCCGTCGATTTGACCTCATCGTCGAAACGTCACAGTGTCCCGCGCCGCAACATAGCGGTGCGGAAAAGGTCGATAAATCTGCGTTTCCGCTACATAAACTCAGATTGAGAGCGTTGAAGTTCATGCCGATTGGCGAATTCGGACGTCCACCGGAACTTCCGGAACAGAGCGGACCCGTTCTACGACTCCGCTCTACTGGTTCTACGAATGGGGTCAGGCGGCGCTCAATCCGTCGCGCGCGCTTGCCGACGCGACCCGGCTTTATTTCAAGAATCCGATCAACCCGCTCTCGCAAACCGAGTTCGGAAAGAACATGGCGGCGGCGGCCGAACTGTTCGAGCGCACGACGCGCCGCTACAGCAAGCCGGAATGGACGATCGATTCCACGCTGGTCGGCGCGGAACGCATTCCGGTGACGATCCGCACCGTTTGGGAGCGGCCATTCTGCAAGCTTTTGCATTTCGAGCGGAAGTTCACGCATCGCGCCGCGACGACCGCAGCCGCGATTGCTGATCGTGGCGCCGATGTCCGGCCATTACGCGACGCTGTTGCGCGGCACGGTCGAAGCGTTTCTGCCGAACCACGACGTTTACATCACCGACTGGTCCGACGCGCGGATGGTGCCGATCGACGACGGCCCGTTCGATCTCGACGATTACATCGACTACGTCATCAGCATGTTCCACTTCCTCGGGATCGGCGCGCATGTGGTCGCGGTGTGCCAGCCTTCAGTGCCGGTGCTTGCCGCCGTCGCCCGCATGGAAGCGGAGAACGACCCCTACGTTCCGTTCTCGATGACGTTGATGGGCGGACCGATCGACACGCGGAAAAATCCGACCGGCGTGAACAAGCTCGCGGAAGAGCGCGGCATGAACTGGTTCCGCACGCATGTGATTTCCAAGGTGCCGTTTCCGCATCCAGGTTTCATGCGCGAGGTCTATCCGGGCTTTCTGCAGCTCAGCGGTTTTGTCGGCATGAATTTCGACAAGCATGTCGATGCGCATCGCGAGTATTTCAAGAATCTCGTACAGGGCGACGGCGACCCCGCGAAGAAGCACGAGGAATTCTACGACGAATATCTCGCGGTGATGGATCTGAGCGCCGAATTCTATCTGCAGACGGTCGAAAAGGTTTTCGTGCGCCATGATCTTGCCGAACGGCACCTTCAAGCATCGCGACAAACCGGTCGATCCGTCGCTGATCCGCCGCACTGCACTCGCTCACCATCGAAGGCGAGAACGACGATATTTCCGGCGTCGGCCAGACCACAGGCGACGCACGATCTGTGCCCGAACATTCCGGCCGCGAAGAAAGTCCACTACCTGCAGCCCAAGGTCGGCCATTACGGCGTCTTCAACGGCTCGCGGTTCCGCGCCGAAATCGCGCCGCGCATCGCCGACTTCGTGCTTTCGAACAATACCGGCTATGCCGACGGTTCCAGCGTGTCGTCGTCCGCGAAGAAGAAACCGGCGCTCGCGTAATTTGCTTGCCTAAGTTGGCGAATTAGCTTTGCTTGGGTGTCCAGCGAATCACTTTCGCGGGCATCCATGTTTTACGCACCCTTTCGCAATATCCGGTCAGATCGCACCTGCCGAGCGTTTGCTCGTCGGCGCGGGCGAGCGGAACTACGAAATCGCGGTCATCCGTCATCCGCGCGCGCGGCGCTACACGTTGCGCGTTCGCCATGCGAGCCGCGATGTGGTGCTCACCATGCCGCGGCGGGCAAGTCTGCGAGACGCGCACGCATTCGCCGAGCGGAACGTCGACTGGATCGCATCCAAAATCGCGGCGATCCCGGAAAACATTCCCTTTGCCGATGGCGAAACGATCCCGCTCCGCGGCGTGGCGCACCGGATCTGCCACAGGCCGCGACGAACGCGGCACGGTCTGGATCGAAAATGAGGCGAACGGCGACGCGCTGCTTTGTGTTTCAGGTACCGGCGCGCATATCGCGCGGCGCGTGACTGATTTTCTAAAGCAAGAAGCGCGCAAGGCGCTTTCCACAGCAAGCCGCGGCTTACGCTGCGAAAATCGGCGTCAGCGATCGGACGGATCGGATTGCGCGACAGCACGACCCGCTGGGGCTCCTGTTCGGAAAGCGGTTCGCTTTCCTATTCGTGGCGGCTGATCTTCGCGCCGCCTTAGTGCTCGATTATCTCGCGGCTCACGAAATCGCGCACCGGATCGAACTCAATCATTCGGACCGGTTCTGGGCGTTGCTCGATTCGATGACACCGGAGCGGCGGAAGGCGGAAGCCTGGCTCTCGGCAAACGGCAATGCGCTGCACCGATACGGAGCCAGACGCTAGTTCCGGCGAATTCCGAACAATCGATCCAACAGCCAGCCGTCTAGACCCGCGATCGGCCTGCCGATCTTCGCGCGGCGCGCGATCGTTATTGACTTCCGCCGGTGGCAACAATCGGATTGTCGCGCGTGTATTGATTGGTCCCCGGCAGCTCCACCACCTGCCAATGCTGGTGTGCCGAGCGCATCAACTTGTTCCAGACATCGACCGGCAAATTGCTGCCAGACGCTTTTCGGGTCGGCGATGAGTCGTCATTGCCAAGCCAGACGCCGGTAATCAACGAGCCGGTGTAGCCGACGAACCAGGCGTCGCGGAAATCCTGACTGGTGCCGGTTTTGCCGGCCGCCGGCCAATTCGGAATCGATGCGCGTTTTCCGGTGCCGGTGTTCAGCGTTTCCTGCAGCATGTAATTCATCTGCGCGACATGCTGCGGCGAGATCACACGGCCAAGGCCGGGCTGCGAACGCGCGTAAAGAATTTTTCCCTTGGCGTCACGCACTTGCGCGATCACATGCGGGATCACGCCGATGCCGCCATTGGCAAACGGCACGTAAGCGCCGACGAGCTCGAGCACCGACACTTCCGAAGTGCCGAGCGCAAGCGAAGCATTCGGTTGCAGCTCCGAAGCGACGCCCAAGCGCTGCGCGGTACGCGCCACCGCTGCCGGGCCGACTTCAAGCGCCAGCCGAACCGCGACCGTATTGAGCGACATCGCAAGCGCGGTCGAAAGCGAAACCGGTCCATTATATTGCTGGTTGAAATTTTCCGGCTTCCAGTTGCGGACTTGAATGGGAGCGTCTTCACGCACGGTATCCGGCGTGAGCCCGCGCTCGAGGGCTGCCAGATATACGAACGGCTTGAACGCGGAGCCCGGCTGCCGCTTTGCGGAAACCGCGCGGTTGAACTGGCTCTCGACATAACTCACGCCGCCGACAAGTGCCCGCACCGCGCCGTTCGGATCGAGCGCCACGATCGCGCCTTGCGTCACGCCGAATTTTTCGCCGTTCTTGCCAAGCTCTTCGGCGAGCGCCTTCTCAGCCAAAGCCTGCAGCGCGGGATCAATCGTGGTCACGACGGTGATGTCGAAATCGAACTGACCGACATAATCGTTCAACACGTCCATCACCCAGTCCGCGATATAGCCTGACGAACCGGGGGCGTTATTGCGCGCAATTTTCGGTGGACGGCTTTTCGCGAGCTTCAGCATTTCCGGCGTGATGTAGCTTGCGTCTTCCATCGCCGCGAGCACGAGGAGCGAGCGCTCCTGCGCAAGCTCAGGATTACGCGTTGGCGCAAGGCGCGACGGCGATTTTGCAAGACCCGCGAGCATCGCGGCTTCGGGCAAGGTGACTGCGCGCGCGGACTTTCCGAAATAGCGCTGTGCTGCTGCTTCAACACCATAAGCGCCGGAGCCGAAATAGATTCGATTCAAGTAGAGCTCAAGAATCTGCGCCTTCGAATATTTCACCTCGAGCCAGACCGCGAGGATCACTTCCTGAAGTTTGCGCTGGAGCGTGCGTTCCTGCGTCAGGAACAGGTTTTTGGCGAGCTGCTGCGTCAGCGTCGAGCCGCCTTCGCGCAGGCGCCCGCGCGTTAGATTAATGAAGACTGCACGCGTGATGCCGATCGGATCGATGCCAAAGTGATAATAGAAACGGCGGTCTTCGATCGCGACGAAGGCTTGCGGCAGATATTTCGGCATTGCGCTGAGCGGAACGGAAGTTCCGCCCATCTCACCGCGCACGGCAATTGGTTTATTGTCGGTGCCGAGAATCGTAATCGTCGGCGGACGCTTCGGAATCACCAGGGTTTGGATCGGCGGAAGCTTAGTGAACTGCCAGGCAATCAGGCCGGCAAGAATAAGCACGCCCCAAAGGCAAAGAATAAAGCCCCAATAAAAAAGCCGTTTGATCGGGCCGCGCCTACTGCCGCCGCGCGAGCCGCGTTTTTTGCGCGGGCGTTCCGCACCACGATCGCGGCTGGAGCCGGGACCGCCGGCGCGGTCGCGCGCGTCCAAACGCAGATCGAGCCGCGTATTGCGGCTATTCATCTTAGGTTCGCGGCGCTGCGTGCGTCCGCCGAGCCAGCCCATATATAAAGAGCCTCGCCTCTCACCGCGCGCGTTCGCGCGGTTAAGGACTTCTAAATGCGCGCCTTTAAGGCGAAGTTAAGCCGGAGCTAGCGGGCGCCTGTGGCTTTTCGCGGTTTATCCTCGCGGGCCTCACGCTCGAATACCGCGAGTAGCGCCCGCTTGATCGAAGCCTGGCGCTGCGCCGACACGATTTTCGCGCCCATGAGGTCGGTGACATAGAAAACGTCGACCGCCCGCTCGCCAAAGGTGGCTACGTGGGCGGATGCGATATTCAGGTTCAATCGCGAGATTGTGTTCGTGAGATCGTAAAGCAGGCCCGGCCGGTCGAGGCCGGTGACCTCGATCACGGTGTGGCGGTCCGACCAGGCGTTGTTCACGTTCACTTCCGACTCGAGCCGGAACGGCTTGAAGCGTGCACGCGGCTGACGCTTGGCAACAATCTCCGGCAAGCGCATTTCGCCCCGCAGCGCTTGTTCGATGCTGTCGGCGATCCGTTTCGCACGGCGCATTTCGTCTTCGTCGAGATCGAATTCGCGGCTGATCGAGATTGAATCGAGCGCGAGCCCGTCGGTGGTCGTGAAAATCTGCGCGTCCACGATATTGCCGCCGGCCGCCGCACAGGCGCCCGCGATAATCGAGAGCAACCGCGGGTGATCGGGCGTGAACAGCGTGAGTTCAGTGACACCGCGCGCGGGATCGGTGCGGGTCGCGGTCGCAACCACTTTGCCGTTTTCCTCGGCGCGGCGGATGAAGCGCGCGTGTTCGATCTTGTGTGGAAGATCGGCTTTCAGCCAGTAAGGCGGATAGTGACGCTGCACATAGCGGTCGACCTGCTCGATGCTCCAGTCCTTCATCGCATTACGGAATTCGGCTTGCGCCATTTCGACGCGGCGCGAACGGTTCACTTCCGAGAAGCCGCCGGTCAGCACCGGTTCGGTCTCATAATATAAGGTGCGCAGGAGCTGCGCCTTCCAGCCGTTCCAGACGCCCGGACCGACGGCGCGGATGTCGGCGGTCGTCAAAATCAACAGCATCTTGAGGCGTTCGAGATTTTGCACGACCGCCGCGAAATCCTCGATGGTCTTGCGATCCGACAGATCACGCGACTGCGCGATTGTGGACATGGTCAGATGCTGCTCGATCAGCCAGGCGACGGTATCGCTGTCGGCCGGCGACAGGCCGATCCGCGGGCAGAGTTTCCGCGCGATCTTCGCGCCCATGATCGAATGATCTTCCGGCCTGCCCTTGGCGATGTCGTGCAGGAACAGCGCGACATAGAGCAGTTCTCGGTTTTTGATGGTCTTCATCAACTCGTTGGCGACGCCATATTCGGGATTGGTGCCGCGTTCGATTTCGGACAACACGCCGATGCAGCGGATCAGATGCTCGTCCACCGTATAGTGGTGGTAGAGATTGAACTGCATCATCGCGACGACATGGCCGAATTCCGGCACGAAGCGGCCGAGCACCCCGGCTTCGTTCATTTTCCGGAGCACGATTTCCGGCGCGTGTTTTGACGAAACGATTTCGCGAAACAGCTTGTTTGCATCTTCGTCGCTCGCGCAAGTTCGGCGTCGATCAGCTTCAGCGAATTGCGGGCTAGCCGCAGCGCGTCGGGATGAAATTCGAGATCGAGCTCGTCGGCGATATGAAACATGCGCAGCAAGATTGATCGGCGCTTTCTGAAACACCTTGTCGTTTGCGACATTGACGCGCTCGGTATCGATCACGAAATCCGGAAAATCCTTGACCGGCTTTTTCTTGCGGCGCGCGAAGCGAGAGATCACGCGGGTGAGCGCGGCCGCGCTCTTCACGTGCGCTTCTTCAAGCTCTGCGCAGACAATCGCCGTCAGATCGCCGACGTCTTTGGCGACGAGGAAATAATGCTTCATAAAGCGCTCGACGTCGCGCTGCCCCGGATGATCGGTGTAGCCGAGGCGCTGCGCCATTTCCTGCTGCACTTCGAAGGACAGCCGCTCTTCCGCGCGGCCGGTCAGGAAATGGAGATGACAGCGCACGGCCCAGAGAAAATCGGCGCAGCGGCGGAACAGCGCGCGCTCGGCTTTGGTGAACAAGCCCCTTGCCGACAAGTTCTTCGACGTCGCGAACGCGATAAACGTACTTGCCGATCCAGTTCAGTGTGTGCAGATCGCGTAAGCCGCCCTTGCCGTCTTTGACGTTCGGCTCGACCAGATAGCGCGACTGGCCCGAGCGTTTGTGGCGATCGTCGCGTTCGGCCAGTTTCGCCGCGACGAATTCGGCAGCGGTGCCTCTGACGATCTCGTTGTCGAAGCGCGTCTGAAATTCCTCGAATAGTTTTTCGTCGCCGGTAATGCGCCGCGCTTCCAGCAGTGCGGTGCGGATCGTCATGTCGGCGCGGCCCTGACGGATGCACTCGTCCACCGAGCGCGTGGCAGTGGCCGACTTTCAGGCCCATGTCCCAGAGCGCGTAGAGAATGGCTTCGGCGACGCTCTCGCCCCACGCCGTCTGTTTATAGGGAAGCAGAAACAGCAGATCGATGTCGGAGCCCGGCGCGAGCAACCCGCGGCCGTAACCGCCGACCGCAACCACGCTCATGCGTTCGGACGACGAAGGATTGTCCGAGCGATAAAGTTGCTCGGCCGCGACTTCGTAGGCGACCGTGATGATCGAATCCATCAGCCGCGAAAGCGCTTCAGCGCAGCCACGCCCTGCCAGACCGCCGAGCAATTTCTTCTCGGCGTTGTCGCGGCCTTCGTTCAGCGCGGTTTTCAGCCGCTGCGCGAGCGCGTTCCTGATATCCGGAATTCGTCCTTCGAATTCGGAAGACAGTGTCGCGAGCTCAGTCCTGAGCTTGGCAACATTGATGAGGTCGGCCTTACCGGGTTTGGCCCGGCGGCGGCGGCTTGTGCGCGGCATGTGTGATGAATAACGGGAAACCAGTTCGCGATCCGAATAGCCGATTGCGTGGCAGCCGTCATTTCCTGGAATGCTAATTACACCATAATAGAAATGTTATTTGTTACTATTGACAGTTAATAGACGTATGATGGACGGTACTCCAAGGAATTCACGTTCTTTGGCAGGAGATTGCAATGACGTTCAAATCCATCCGGCTCACGCTCGCTGCGTTTGCCGCATTGTTCGTAGCGACCGGCGCGCAGGCGCAAGTCAATGAAATCCGGATCGACTGGGCGACCTACAATCCGGTTTCGATCATCATCAAGCAGCAGGGCCTGCTCGAAAAAGAATTCGAGAAAGACGGCATCAAGATCCGCTGGGTGCAGTCGCTCGGCTCGAACAAGGCGCTCGAATTTCTGAACGCTTCGTCGATCGATTTCGGCTCGACCGCGGGCTCGGCCGCACTGTCGCGAAGATCAACGGCAATCCGATTAAGTCGATCTATGTCTATTCGCGCCCCGAGTGGACCGCGCTCGTCACCGGACCGAAATCGCGAAATCACCAAGGTCTCCGACCTCAAGGGCAAGGCCGTCGCGGTCACGCGCGGTACCGATCCGCACATCTTCCTCGTGCGTGCGCTCGCCGAAGCCGGCCTCACCGACAAAGATGTCCGCTTCGTGCTGCTGCAACACGCCGACGGCCGTCTCGCGCTTCAGCGCGGCGACGTCGATGCTTGGGCCGGCCTCGATCCGATGATGGCGTCGGCCGAAATCGACGACGGCGCGAAGCTCTTCTTCCGCAAACCTGAAGCGAACACCTGGGGCATCCTCAATGTCCGCGAAGAATTCGCGAAGGCGAACCCGCAACTCGTGCAACGCGTGTTGAAAGTTTACGAGCAGGGACGCCGCTGGGCGCTCGCCAATCCGGACCAGGTGACGAAGCTGCTTGTCGGAAGCCGCGAAGATTCCCGAGAACGTCGCCGCGAAACAGCTCAAAGAGCGCACCGAACTCACCCATAGCGCGATCGGCAAGCCGCAGCGCGATTCAATCCTTGCGGCCGGTCTCGCGCTGCAGAAGGCAGGCGTGGTCGACGCCAAGGTGAACGTGGAGCAGGTGCGTGAACGACCTGATCGACGACCGCTTCAACGCGACGCTCTCGAACTAATCTGATCCGCCGACTATCATGAGCGTCATGGACGCCATCGAACCACGTGACGCCGCCGCTAGAGGCGGCGTCACTCCTCTGCCAAATCCGAACCGCAGAAGTCGCGGTTCGGCTTGCGTTTCGCGCTCGGCATTATGCTTGCCGGCCTTGCTCGTGCATCGGCTGGGAATTCGTCGTCGCTAAGGGCTATGTGCAAGGCCGGCTGATGCCGCCGCCGAGCACATCTATTCAACACGCTCTACAATCTCGCGATCACCGGCGAACTCTGGCGGCATATTGGTGCGACACTCGCGCGCGTGCTCGCGGGCTTCGCGCTCGGCACGATCGCCGGCACGCTGGTCGGCGCGATTGCCGGTGCATCACGGCTCTCGAAAGATATTATCGATCCGTCGCTGCAGGGCCTGCGTTCGGTGCCGTCGATCGCATGGGTGCCGCTCTTTATTCTCTGGCTCGGTATTTACGAAGAATCGAAGATCGCGCTGATCGCGGTCGGTTGCTTCTTTCCGGTTTATCTCGGCGTGCTCGGTGCAATCTCCTCCGTCGACCGCAAGACCGTCGAAGTCGGGCGCATCTTCCGTCTGTCGCAGCCTGCGCTGGTGCTGGCGGATATTGCTGCCCGCCATTCTGCCGGCTTACGTGCTGGCACTTCGCCAGGGCCTCGGCTTGGGCTGGATGTTCGTGGTCGCCGCCGAATTCATGGGCGCGAGCGAAGGGCTCGGTTATCTGCTCGTCGACGGTCAGCAACTCGGCAAGCCCGATCAAATTCTTGCGGCCATTCTTACTTTCGCCGTTCTTGGCAAAATTACCGACGGTCTGCTTGCCGCTGCAAGTAAGCCGTTCCTGACCTGGCAAGACGCGTTCGCGCCGAAGAATTGAACCATGCTCAACATTCAATCGGTCGATAAAATTTATCCCAATGGCGTGCGCGCGCTCGATCGCCTGAATTTGGATGTCGCACAAGGCGAGATCGTTGCGGTAGTCGGCGGTTCCGGCTGCGGCAAGAGCACGCTTGCTGCGGCTCGCAGCCGGCCTCGATCAAGCGACGCGCGGGATAGATTTCGCTCGATGGAGAGACGATCTCGGCTCCGCATCAATGCGTCGGCCTGATTTTCCAAGAACCGCGCCTACTGCCTTGGCTCACGGTTGCCGGCAATGTCGGTTTTGGTCTCTCGCATCTACGTCGCGCCAAGCGCGAGGCAATTGTCGGCGAAGTGCTTCTCCGTGTCGGCCTATCCGAATATGCGGAACGCTGGCCGCGCGAGCTCTCGGGCGGTCAGGCGCAGCGGGTGGCGATCGCACGCGCGCTTGCACCGCGGCCGAAAGTGTTGCTGCTCGACGAGCCGTTCTCCGCGCTCGATGCGTTTACGCGCGCAAGCCTGCACGAACACGTGCTCGATCTCTGGCGCGCGTTTCAAGCCGACGCTGGTGCTTGTCACCCACGACGTCGAGGAAGCGGCTTATCTTGCGGATCGCGTCGTCGTGATGCGGCCACAGCCGGGACGGATTTCTTCGGTGTTCGAACTCGATATGCGCCGCCCGCGTGACAGGTATGGCGCAGAAGTCGAAGCCACCAAGCGTCGCATCTTGCAGGCGCTCGATCAATCTTTGCGTGAACGCACGGCCGGTGACGAACTGGTGCCGGCCGCCGCGATCTGACATAACCCCGCTTCGAAAAATCCGGAGAACCCGCGATGGACGCAGCCGAACTTCGCGCCCTTCAGGCGCCGATCAAAGACAAATACAAGACCGCGCCGGAAGCCGCGGTCATCACGCTGAAAGCCAACGGCTCGCTCGACGAAGGCATTGCCTGCAAGGTCGAAACCGGACGCGCACTCCAGATCGCGGGTCTGCATCCGGCGACCGGCGGCTCGGGCCGCGAACTTTGCTCCGGCGACATGTTGCTCGAAGCGCTCGTTGCTTGCGCGGGCGTCACGCTGAAAGCGGTTGCGACCGCGATCGAAATTCCGCTGAAATCCGGCAAGGTCTCCGCCGAAGGCGATCTCGATTTCCGCGGCACGCTGGGCGTCGCTAAAGACGCGCCGGTCGGCTTCCGCGAAATCCGGCTCCGCTTCGATGTTGAAACCGACGCGCCGAAAGAAAAGCTCGATCAGTTGCTCAAGCTCACCGAGCGCTATTGCGTGGTCTACCAGACCATCAAGGCCGGCCCGAAGGTCGACGTTTCGCTGCACAGCGTCTAAACTTTCGGCAAGAAGTGTTTGCCGCGCGCGGCAACGCGCGCGGTTTTTTATGTCTTTTAAAATCAATGTCTCCTGAAATTCTGTTCTGGCTCGCGATCGCGGCGAAGATGGTTATCGCGGCGTCCGTCGTGATTGCGGCGACCGTTGCCGCCGAACGCGCGGGCCCGATGATCGGCGCGTTGATCGCGACACTTCCGGTCTCGGCGGGGCCCGCCTATTTCTTTCTCGCATTCGAAAAAGACGCGCTCTTCATCTCGGAGAGCGCGCTCGGCAGCCTCATTCTGAATTCCGCAACCGCGGTCTATGCGGCGACTTACGTCCTGCTCGCGCAGCGACAACCCTTTATCGTCGCCGTTCCCGGCGCAATTGTCAGCCTGGCTCGGATCGCTTTTCCTGTTTTCGCAAGTTGCGCAGACCGCACTCGTTGCGGCCGGCATCAACATCGTCACGTTCGCCACTGCCTATATGGTCGTGCGGCCCTATCGCGAAGTGCGGATGCCGAGATTGACACTTTATTGGTACGACTTTGCGTTTCGCGCAAGCCTTGTTGGCTTTCTGGTGGGGATCATTCTGAGCCTCAACGCGGCACTCGGACCGCTTGCCACCGGTGCGCTTGCGGCCTTTCCGATCGTGTTCACGAGCATCATGCTCATTCTGCACAATCGCTATGGCGGGCCGGCTTGTGCCGCGGTGATGGCGAACGGCGTCGTCGGATTGATCGGATTCGGAATTGCCGCCTTCGTGCTGCACTTTGCGGCACTTTCGATCGGCGTCGCGCCGGCGCTTCTGCTCGCGCTCGCAATCACGGTCGCCTGGAATTTAGGGATCTTCCTGCTGAAGAACCGCAGCAAATCAGCTTAGCGGTCGCGCAGAATATTTTTCAGCTTATAGAGCGCGTCCATTGCTTCACGCGGCGACATTTCGTCGGGATGCATCGCGTCGATCGCAGCACTGAGCGGGTCGAGTTTGCTTTCCGCGTCTGCCGACTTTCGTCGCTGCAGGCGACTTTATGTTCTGAAAGAGCGGCAGATCGTCGAAGCCTTGCAAGCGGCTTGGTGCGTGACTCGGATTCAAGTTCGGCAAGCACGATGCGCGCACGCTCGATCACGCTGTGCGGCAGGCCCGCAAGTTTTGCGACCTGAATGCCGTAGGAGCGGTCGGCGGTGCCGCGCATGACTTCATGGAGGAAAATGACTTCGTTTTCCCATTCTTTCACGCGCACTGTCGCGTTGGTGAGCCGTGACAGCCGGGTCGAGAGCGCCGTCAGTTCATGAAAATGCGTCGCGAACAGCGCGCGGCATTTATTCACCTCATGCAGATGCTCGAGCGACGCCCAGGCAATCGAAAGTCCGTCGAAGGTCGCGGTACCGCGGCCGATTTCATCGAGGATCACGAGTGAACGCTCGGTCGCCTGATGCAGGATCGCCGCAGTCTCGACCATTTCGACCATGAAGGTCGAGCGACCGCGCGCGAGATCGTCGGCAGCACCCACGCGCGAAAACAACCGGTCGACGATGCCGAGTCTTGCTTTACGTGCAGGCACGAACGAGCCCATTTGCGCGAGAATTGCGAGGATCGCGTTCTGGCGAAGAAACGTCGATTTGCCGGCCATGTTCGGGCCGGTGATCAGCCAGATCGCGCCGGCAGGAGCCGTGTCCGGCGGCGACAGCGAGCAGTTATTAGGCACGAACGGACCGCCGTCACGCAGGATCGCGGCTTCCACCACCGGATGACGGCCGCCTTCGATATCGAAGCACAAAGACTCGTCGATCTCGGCGCGAACCCAGTTCGATTCCACCGCACGCTCGGCGAGTGCGGCCGCAACGTCAATTTCTGCGAGCGCATTTGCTGTCATCTCAAGCAGCGTCGCTGCTTCCATCACTTGAGCACATAGCCGATCGAATATTCCGAGCTCGATCTGCAGCGCGCGGTCGCCCGCGGAAGCGATCTGCGACTCAAGCTCACCAAGCTCCGTCGTCGAAAAGCGCATCGCACCCGCCATCGACTGGCGATGGATGAAACGTTCGCGCATTTTCGAGTTCAGCATGCGCTCGCCGTGCTGGGTCGGTACTTCGATGAAGAAGCCGAGCACGTTGTTGTATTTCACTTTCAGCGATTTAATCTGGGTCTCGTCGGCATAGCTTTGCTGGAGGCCCGCAACGATGCTGCGCGCTTCGTCGCGGAGCGAGCGGATTTCGTCGAGACCGGCGTCGTAGCCTTCGCGCACAAAACCGCCATCGCGTTTGGAGAGCGGCAAATCGTCGGCGAGCGCTTTCGCGATCGCGTCGCGCAGCCCACGATCGGATGCACCCATGGCTTGGGCTGCGAGCACGATTTCATCAGGAGCGCCGGCCGCACTCTTCAGCAAGGTCGACAACGCAAAAGCGATACTCAGCGCTTGGCCGATTGCCGCGAGATCGCGCGGACCGCCGCGCTCCAGCGAAATTCTGGCAAGCGAACGCGAAAGATCGGGTGCTGCCGCAAGCGCTTTACGGATTTCGCTGCGCAATGGGGAATGCTCGACAAAGAAGGTAACGCCGTCGAGCCGCCGATTGATGAGCGCCGCATCGCAAAGCGGGCTTGCAAGCCGCCGCGACAACGCGCGGGCACCGGCTGCCGTCACGCTGCGATCAATGACCGAGAACAGGCTGCCGCGTGCGTCGCCTGAAAGCGTGCGCAGCAATTCGAGATTGCTCCGCGTCGCGGCATCAATTTGCATCACGCCTTGCGCGGTTTCGCGCGCGGGCGGCGACAACGCGGGACGTGCGCTCAATTGCGTTCGCTCAATATACGTCGCGGCAGCGGCCGCAGCAGACAGTTCAAGCCGCGTGAAGGTGCCGAACGAATCGGAAGTGGCGACATTGAAGAAGGCAGCTAGCCGCCGCTCTGCATTACCGCTGTCGAAGAGTTCCTTCGGCATCGGCGTCACGTTTGAAAGCCCGCGCCAGTAATTCTTCAATTCCGGATCGTCATAAAGCGTGTCGGAGATGACGATTTCGCCAGGCTCGATCCGCGCAATCTCGGAGGCGAGCCGCACCTGATCGGCTTCGGCGACACGAAACTCGCCGGTCGAAATATCGAGCCAGGAAAGGCCATAGGCGGCATCTTCGTCGCTGGCGGGCTTTGCGCGCGAAATCGCCATCAGCCAGTTGTTGCGCTTGGCGTCTAACAACGTGTCTTCGGTGAGCGTGCCAGGTGTCACCAGCCGCACGACGCCGCGCTTCACCACCGATTTCGCACCGCGCTTTTTTGCTTCCGCCGGGTCTTCGGTCTGTTCGCAGACCGCAACACGAAATCCCTGCGCGATCAGGCGATGCAGATATTCGTCCGAGCGCTCGACCGGCACGCCGCACATCGGAATGTCGGCGCCTTGATGTTTGCCGCGCTTGGTCAGCACGATGCCGAGCGCGCGTGAGGCTTTCTCGGCGTCTTCAAAGAAGAGTTCGTAGAAATCGCCCATCCGGTAGAACAACAGGCTGTCCGGATGTTCGGCCTTGATCTCGATGAATTGCTCCATCATCGGCGTCACGCGCGCGGGCGCGTCCGGAGCCGCTTCGATCTCGGGAAAATTGGGAGCCGCGTTTTCCATGAGCGCGGCAGATTAGCAGAGCGAGCCCCGCGTTACAGACTGGAGCGACGGTTATCCCTGCTCTTCAATGCGCTGATAAAGCTCGCGTTTTGCCGCGCGCAGCACCGCGTCCGAGCTTTCGCCACCCGCAAGCCGCGCATTGATCAGCGCGCCGACCATGGTCGATACGAAAGCCGATGCATTCCCCTTGGGATCGGAACCCTTCCAGTATTTCGCGACCAACCCGACGAGACGTTCGCGGCCGTCCTGGAGCGCCCTGCGTGCCGGGCTCTTGCGGTTTCCCACTTCGCCGCCAAGCGCCGCGACCGCGCAGCCCTTGCCTGGATTGTCGCGGTGACGCTCGGACAGGTAGCTGTCGACGATCGCTTTCAATTCTTGCCCGGGCTTTGCCGCTTCGGCAGCTAACCGCAGACTTCCGCCCGGCGTCTTGAACGAATAGGCGCAGGCCTCGGCGACAAGCGCGTCTTTCGATTCGAAATGCTTGTAGAAGCCGCCATGGGTCAAGCCGGCTGATTTCATCAATTCGGCGACGCCGACGGCCGCAATGCCGCGCTCACGGAACATGCGTGCTGCCACCGCAACGATGCGTTCACGGTTTTCCGCCGCCACCTGATTGGAATTCCGCATTTTCGGCCCTAGCCATGCGTCTTGAGATAGATGATGACTATCATCTAATTGTTGACAGGGCAAGGCGGGTCGTGAGACACGCGATGAGGAGAGGAAGGGAACCCCTATGAGCATTGAGACCGCAGTCGCTACCAAGCCCGCGCGGCTCGAAGGCAAAGCGCTCCTCTTCTTTCTGACGCTGCTCGCGGCGCTCGGCATGCTCGCGATCAACATGTATCTCGCGTCGTTTCCTTCTATCGGACGCGAGTTTGGAGCAACGCCAGCGCAAGTGAAGCTGACGCTCACCGTTTTTCTGCTTGGTTTTGCGTTCGGCCAGCTCGTGATCGGCCCGCTTTCCGATCGCTTCGGTCGCCGCCCACTCTTGATCGCAGGGCTCGTGCTTTACGCAGTTACTGCCGCGATGATCGCGGTCGCTTCCAATATCGAATGGATGATCGGCATTCGTATCGCGCAGGCGGTCGGTGCCTGCACCGGCTCGGTGCTTGCGCGTGCAGTCGCACGCGATCTGTTTCAGGGCGATGAGCTCACGCGCTCACTCGGGTTCGTGACGACGCTGGTCGCGGCCGCCCCGGGTTTCTCGCCCTTGATCGGCGGCCTGGTTGAAACCTTCTTCGGATGGCGCGCAACTTTTGCGCTGCTGGCACTCGTCGGAATTTTTGCGACGCTCGTCGTCTGGTTTCGCGTTCCGGAAACCCACCATCAGCGCGAAACGGCGCCCCGCATGACCCAAGCCTTCGCGAGCTACTTCACGCTGCTCTCCAAGCGCGAGTTCATGATCCCGGTGGCCGGTACAACCTGCGCCATGATGGGCCTGTTCGCCTTCTTCGCGGCGGCGCCCACGATCTTCATTCAGGGCTTTGGTGTCTCACCGATACTCTTCGGCTTCATTCCCTGCGTCACCGTATTCGCGGTTTTTGCGGGCGGCTTCAGCGCGCCGCGGCTTGCTAAGAAGTGGCCGGGCTTCAAGCCGGTCATTCTCGGTCTCGTGCTGATGACAATCGGCAGCGTCGGAATGCTTGCAGTTTCCTATGGCGGTCAGGCCGGCATGTATCAGGTGCTCGGCACGCTCCTCTTCTTTCTCTTCGGCATGGGGGTCGTGAACCCGCTCTCAACCGTGTTTGCGCTCCGGCCATTTCCGGAAATTGCGGGCGCTGCGTCGGCGCTGATCGGTTTCTTCCAGATGGCGGGCGGCGCACTCGGGACGATCCTGCTTGGGCTCTTGCCTTATCCGATCCTCCCCGCATTGCCGATCGTGATGCTTGTTAGCGCGATCATCGGCCTTGGCATCGTGATCCTCGGCGCAAAACGCGGCTGAGGGGGATAGCCCCTCCCCTTTTTTCTTCTCTACCAATGACTTGAGCCCGTAGCAGTCGCTCCGCTATGGTCCCGGCCCCGGCTAGATGGCCGGGTCAGGGAGTAAGCGTATGGCCGACAAAAAGAGCCGCGGTGCGCGGCCGACATTCACCGATCAGGAAGCGTTGCTGTTTCACAGCTCCGGGCGCCCCGGAAAGCTGGAAGTCGTCGCAACCAAGCCGATGGCGACGCAGCGCGATCTGTCGCTCGCCTATTCTCCCGGTGTGGCCGTACCCGTGCTCGCGATCGCCGAAGACCCGAGCCGCGCTTTCGACTACACCGCGAAGGGTAATTTGGTCGGCGTCATTACCAATGGCACCGCGATCCTCGGCCTCGGCAATCTCGGCGCGCTGGCGTCAAAGCCGGTGATGGAAGGCAAAGCAGTTCTCTTCAAACGCTTCGCCGATATCGACGCCTTCGACATCGAAATGGCGACCGAAGACCCGGATGAATTCATCAACGCCGTGAAACCGATGGCGGTCACCTTCGGCGGCATCAATCTCGAAGACATCAAGGCGCCTGAGTGTTTCATCATCGAGCAGCGCCTGCGCGAACTGCTCGATATTCCCGTATTCCATGACGACCAGCACGGCACCGCGATCATCGCAGCCGCGGGCGTCATCAACGCGCTGCATCTGACCGGGCGCGACATCAAGAAGACCAAGCTTGTCGTCAACGGCGCCGGCGCGTCCGGCATAGCCTGCGTCGAACTTCTGAAATCGCTCGGTCTGCATCCGAACAACGTGATCCTCTGCGACACCAAAGGCGTGATCTACAAAGGCCGCACCGAGGGCATGAACCAGTGGAAGTCGGCGCATGCCGCCGACACCAAAGCGCGCACACTGAAAGAAGCCTTCGAGGGCGCCGACGTCGTGTTCGGGCTTTCGCAGAAGGGCGCCTTCACCGCCGACATGATCAAGTCGATGGCGCCCAATCCGATCATCTTCGCGATGGCGAACCCCGATCCGGAAATCACGGTCGAGGAAGTCGCTTCGATCCGCGAGGACGCGATCATGGCGACCGGGCGCTCGGACTATCCGAACCAGATCAACAACGTGCTCGGCTTCCCGTATATCTTCCGCGGCGCGCTCGATGTCCGCGCAACCACGATCAACATGGAAATGAAGATCGCGGCGGCCCAGGCGCTGGCGCAGCTCGCGCGCGAAGACGTTCCGGACGATGTTGCCGCGGCTTACGGTCAGCGGCCGAAATTTGGGCCCGACTACATTATTCCGGTGCCGTTCGACCCGCGGCTTATCTTTTATGTGCCGCCAGCGATCGCAAAAGCCGCGATGGATACCGGGGTCGCGCGCCGGCCGATCATCGACATGGAAGCCTATGCGCAGCAACTGCGTACGCGGCGCGATCCGATCGCGGGCGTGTTGCAGCGGATTTTCGAGCGGCTCCGCCGTTCGCCGAAGCGTGTGGTATTTGCGGAAGGCGAAGAAGAACAAGTCATCCGCGCGGCCGCGAGTTTCGCGACTCGCGGGCTCGGCACCGCGATCCTGGTCGGCCGCGAAGATCGCGTGAAGAATACCGCGAAGCTTGCGGGTCTCGAAATTCCGGAAGGTGTCGAGATTCACAACGCCGCACTTTCGAAACGCACAACGGACTACGCTAATTATCTTTATGAGCGGCTGCAGCGCGAAGGCTATCTCTATCGCGATTGCTTGCGGCTCGTGAACAACGACCGTAACCATTTCGCGGCCTGCATGGTCGCACTCGGCGACGGTGACGCGATGGTCTCGGGCGTCACGCGGAATTACTCGGTCGTGCTCGAAGACGTGCAGCGCGTGATCGATCCGAAGCCGGGCCATCGCGTGATCGGTGTCTCGATCGTGATTTCGCGCGGACGCACCGTGCTGATCGCCGACACGGCGGTCACCGAATTGCCGACGGCGGAGGAACTTGCTGAAATTGCAGTAGAAGCGGCCGGCGTTGCCCGCCGTCTCGGCTATGAGCCGAAAGTCGCGATGCTCGCGTTTTCGAGCTTCGGCCATCCGCCGGGAGAGCGCACCAAGCACGTGAAAGACGCGGTGAAACTGTTGCACGAACGCCGGGTCGACTTCGAAGTTGACGGCGAGATGGCAGCCGATATTGCACTCAACCGCGAACTTGCATCGGCCTATCCGTTCAGCCGGCTCACCGGTTCTGCGAACGTGCTCGTGATGCCCGCGTTCCACTCAGCGTCGATCTCGACCAAGCTGTTGCAGGAGATGGGCGGCGCCACCGTGATCGGTCCGCTGCTCGTTGGCCTCGACCGCTCGGTGCAAATCGTTCAGCTATCAGCGAAAGATTCCGACCTCGTGAACATGGCGGCGATCGCCGCCTATAACGTGAGCGGATAAAAGAGCGCGAACAGAATTAAAAAGGCCGGGATTTCCCGGCCTTTTTAATTTTCGTCTTAGCCCAGAAGCCCGTGTTCCTTTGCAAGATCGGCGAGCTTGCGCGCGGGCCGCGCGCCGAGATGCGATATAATTTCGGCGGCACAAAGCGCGCCGAGCCGCGCAGAGTTTGCGTGCGGTAGGCCGCGTGCAAATCCGTAAAGAAATCCCGCGGCAAAGAGATCGCCCGCGCCGGTCGTATCCACCACGCGCTCGATCGGGAATGCCGCCACTGTCTCGGTGCTATCGCGCGTAACGACGACTGCACCCTTTTCGCTGCGGGTCACCACTGCCATGTTCGCATCCTTGCGAAGTGCGGTGAGGGCTGCGTCGAAGTCGCTGGATTCATAAAGGCTCTTCAATTCGGCTTCGTTCGCGAACAGAAGATCGACGGTCTTGTCGCGGATGAGCTGCAAAAATTCCTTGCGGTAGCGATCGACGCAGAACGCGTCGGAAAGCGTGAGTGCAACGGTGCGCTTCGCGTCATGTGCGATCTTCGATGCCTTCACGAAAGCTTCTTTCGCGTCTTTCGGATCCCAGAGATAGCCTTCGAGATAAAGCACGGACGCGGCGGCGACTTCATCGGCCGAAATATCCGCAGGTCCGAGATTTTGCGCGGCCCCCAGATAAGTGTTCATGGTGCGCTGGCCGTCCGGCGTCACCAGAATATAGCAGCGCGCGGTCGAAGGACCGTCGTTCGCCATCGGCGTCGAATAAGCGACGCCGGATGCGCGGATGTCGCGCGCGAAAGTCTCGCCGAGTTCGTCCGACTTTACCTTGCCGATGAAGGCAGCCTTGCCGCCGAGCATCGCGACACCCACGATGGTGTTCGCAGCCGAGCCGCCGGAGACTTCGATCACCGGGCCCATGGCGTTGTAAATTGCTTCCGCGCGCGGCTCGTCGATCAACGACATCGAGCCTTTCGGCATTTTCTGGCGCTTCAGAAAATCCTCGTCGGAATAGGACAAGACATCGACAATCGCGTTGCCGATGCCGATCACGTCATAACGCGGCGCGGTCATTTGAAAGGTCTCCCCGGACCGGCATCGGGTAGCAAAGGCGCGTGACGGCTGCAATGTTGGGCTGGCGGTTATTTGCGCCCCAATGCCTTTTGCATCGCGGCCAAGCCCATATCGATCATTCCGGCGACCGGCGCCTTCATTTCATTGGGCAGGAGATCAGCGATCCAGACCACTTTGGTGCCGGTGCCGCTCGCAAAAACCTGCGACGAGGCATTGTGGTGCGACAAGCGCTCGCTCTTCGCAGACCAGGCAATCCGGCGCGCCTCGTCGTCGACATCGACGATGACTTCGCGCGCCACCAGGCCGTTCCCGAAGGTTACGATGCGGGCATCGCCGTCGAGCTTGCAGTCGGTGACAAAGCCAGGAGCGAGCTTCGTGTGCAGCGCGCCGACGTCGCGCATGGCGGCCCAGACATCCGCAGGCGAGGCGTTGATTTCTACTTCTTTGCGTATGGAAGCCATGAGCTCCTCCTTGATCTTCGCAGAATAGATACGCGCGCCCGCGCCAGACCACTCGCCAGAATCGGACCTGATCATTTTTTGCTTATTCTCAGCGCCCCGACGCTGCGCTAAGCTTTGTGCATGCTCAGTTTCAAGACGTGCAATGCCGCGCGTCTGCGGCGCGACAAGAAATTCGATGGACGCTTCTTCGTTGCGGTCCGTACCACGCGCATCTATTGCCGCCCGGTCTGTCCGGTAAAACAGCCGCTGACCAAGAACGTTGAATATCATCCGACAGCAGCCGCATCCGAAGCCGCAGGCTTTCGCCCATGTCTGCGCTGCCGCCCCGAAACCGCGCCGTTCTGTCCGGCGTGGAACGGCACTAAGACGACGGTGGCGCGCGCCTTGAAATTGATTGAGAACGGCGCGCTCGATCGCGGCTCGGTCGAGCATCTTTCGGAGCGGCTCGGCGTTACCTCTCGGCACTTGCTGCGGCTTTTTCAGAAACATGTCGGGGCGAGCCCATTACAGATGGCGCAGACCGTACGGCTTCAACGCGCAAAGCGGTTGCTCAACGAAACCGAACTGCCGGTAACCACGATCGCGTTCCGCGCCGGCTTCAAAAGCCTGCGGCGCTTCAATTCGGCGTTCAAAACGCTTTATGGACGCGCACCATCCGGGCTTCGTCCAAAGCGCCGCGCCGCCTGAACTGCATTGCACTTGCTAGGCCGCGCTCCGGCGTGGCATGACGCGGCACAATTTTCAGGAACCTTACAGATGGCCGCCTTCCACCAGCGTGTCTTCTCGGGCGTGCAGCCGACCGGCAACCTGCACCTCGGTAATTATCTCGGCGCGATCAAGCGCTTCGTCGAACTGCAATCGCAGCACGATTGCATCTATTGCGTGGTCGATCTCCACGCGATCACAGTCTGGCAGGAGCCAGAAGAACTCACCCGCAATATTCGCGAAGTGACTGCGGCTTTCGTCGCCTGCGGCATCGATCCGAAGAAACACATCGTCTTCAACCAGAGCCAGGTTTCGGGACACGCCGAACTTGCCTGGGTGTTCAATTGCGTCGCCCGCCTCGGCTGGCTCAACCGCATGACCCAATTCAAGGAGAAGGCCGGCAAGGATCGCGAGAACGCGTCTGTCGGTCTTTACGCTTATCCGAGCCTGATGGCGGCCGACATTCTAGTTTATCGCGCGACTCACGTTCCGGTCGGCGAAGACCAGAAGCAGCATCTCGAGCTCTGCCGCGATATTGCGCAGAAGTTCAACAGCGACTTCGGCAAGCGCATAAGCGATCTCGGCTTCGGCGATGCGTTTTTCCCGTTGACCGAGCCGCTGATCTCGGGACCGGCCACGCGCGTCATGTCGCTCCGCGACGGCACCAAGAAAATGTCGAAGTCCGACCCGTCCGATTATTCGCGTATCAATCTCAGCGACTCCGCCGATGACATTGCGCAGAAAGTGCGCAAGGCCCGTACCGATCCCGAGCCGATGTCGGACAATGTGAAGGATCTTGAGAAGCGCCCCGAAGCGGACAATCTCGTCGGCATCTATGCAGCACTCGCCGACGTCACGGCGGAAGACGTCGTGAAGCAGTTTGGTGGCGCGCAATTTTCGAAAGTTCAAGGAAGCGCTCACCGAACTTGCGGTCACCAAACTCGGCCCGATTGGCGCCGAGATGAAACGGCTTACCGCCGATCCCGCGCATATCGATTCGGTTCTTGCGGACGGTTCGGCGCGCGCGCGCGTGCTTGCAGCCGAAACCATGAAGAGCGTAAAGCAAATCGTCGGCTTCGTCGGCGCGTAATTGCTGCATTAATGGCCTCGGCCTTCGTCGGCTTGGCCTCATCGTCCCCGCGTGGCAGGCTGCCGCACCAACCGGAAATACGAAATGCCCCGCACGCGCCAAAGTTTCGAGTCCGGCCATCACCGGAAATTTCTCGTCATCATTGACGAGACCGCCGGAATGCGATCGCGCGGTCTATTACGCGAGCCGCCGCGCGGTCCGGACCGGCGGCAGGTTCGTGATGCTTGCCGTAGTCGCGACCGGGGACGCGAACCAGCAATGGCTTGGCGTCGGCGAATTGATGCGCGCAGAAGCGCGCGACGAGGTCGAAAAGCGGATCGACCATTATGCCGCGCGCGCACGCAACCTCGCCGGCATCGACATCGAGCGCGTGATCAGCGAAGGCAACAAGAGCGAGGAAATTCAGAAGCTGATCGAGGAAGATCCCGACATCGGCGTTCTTGTGCTTGCCGCCGGAACCAGCAACGAAGGGCCGGGCCCGCTGGTCTCGTCGCTCGCGAGTTCGCGCTTTGTGACCTTCACCGTGCCGATCACGATCGTGCCGGGACAATTGACCGACGAAGAGCTGGACGCCCTCGCATAAGGACGATTTCCGGCGCCCTTTCGAAACGGGCCCGCAGACCTTACATTAGGTCGGAGATACCGCGATTTCCGGCCTCGGAGGGCCGATTCAATGTTCATCCAGACCGAAAATACGCCGAATCCAGCGACCCTGAAGTTCCTGCCCGGCCGGACCGTGCTGCCCGAAGGCACGCTCGACCTGCGCAACAAGGAAGACGCGGACCGCTCTCCGCTCGCCGCCAAGCTCTTCGAAATCCCGGAAATCTCCGGCGTATTTTTCGCCCAGGATTTCATCACCGTCACCAAGAGCGATGGCGAGTGGCAGCACCTGAAGCCCGCGATCCTCGGTGCGATCATGGAGCACTATCTCTCCGGCGAGCCGATCCTGAAATCGGGCGCCTCGTCAGCAGACTTCCGCCGACGAGGAGTTTTTCGACGAGGGCGATGCCTCGACCGTCGCCACGATCAAGGAATTGATCGAAACGCGGGTGCGACCGGCGGTCGCCAACGACGGTGGCGACATCACCTTCCGCGGCTATAAAGACGGCGTCGTGTTCCTGAACATGAAGGGCGCCTGCGCCGGCTGCCCGTCGTCGACCGCCACTCTGAAGAACGGCATCGAAAACCTGCTCCGGCATTTCGTGCCGGACGTGCAGGAAGTCCGGCCGATGTAATGCTTGCCGGGCCGCCTTTATCGGGCGGCCCGTTTCATTTAAAGACCGGCAGTAACTGCCGCCGGATTACCGCGCCGCCATGAAAATTTTAGCGATCGATACCGCGCTCGAAGCCTGTTCGGCGGCGGTCTACGATTCGGAAGCCGAGCGCACGCTCTCTTTCATCTCGCACGACATGCGCCGCGGACACGCCGAAGCGCTGATCCCGATCATTTCCGATGCGATGAAGGCGGCCAATCTCGAATTCTCCGAACTCGACCGCATCGCGACGACGATCGGTCCCGGCAGCTATACCGGACTGCGGGTCGGCATTTCCGCCGCCAAGGGAATTTCGCTCGCGTCCGGCAAACCCGCGGTGGGCATCACCACGCTTGCGGCGCTTCAGCGCGCCGCTGATCGCAGAAAGCGCCGCAGTGCCCGTGGTCGCCGCGATCGACGCACGGCACGGCAATATCTATTTTCACATGGTGGGCGCCAATCAGCGCGTTCTCTTAAGTCCGCGCCATGCATCGCTTGAAGATGCAATTCATGTGATCGCATCAGGTCCGGTGCGGATCGTGGGGCCGGCCGCACAACTGCTCGCGTCATACTGGCCGCGGCATGTCGGCTACGCGCCGGCATCGGTCGATGTGCGCGCGGCACCCAATATCGAATGGGTGGCGAGGTTGGCGGCCAACGTCGACCCGCGCGGGCGCCGGTAAAGCCGCTCTATCTTCGGGCGCCCGATGCGACGCCGCAGAACGCGCATCGCATCGAGCGTCAATGATCGGCGCGCTCAAACAATTATTTGCCCGTTCCGAACCCGCGATCCTCGATGCGCGGCCGGGTGACGCCGCGGCGCTCGCGGCACTTCACCGCGTTTCCTTCCGCCACGGCTGGAGCGAAAACGAATTCGAACGGCTCTTCTCAGAACGCGCGGCGATCGCACATGTCGCGCGCGCCGATGGCGGGCGCGGACGCCGTGATCGGTTTCGTGCTTTCGCATTGCACGGGCAAGGAAGCGGAAATTCTGCTAGTCGCATTGGCGCCGGGCGAACGAGGCCGCGGGATTGCCGCGAAAATTTTAACAAAGCACTTGAGCCGGCTTGCCGCAGCAAGCGTCACGCGAACGTTTTTCTCGAAGTCGACGAAGGCAATGCACCCGCACTAAAGCTATACGAGAGGGCGGGATTCCGCGAAGTCGGCAGACGCGCCGGATATTATCACAAGCCCGAAGGTAAAGCGTCGGCGCTGATCCTGCGGCGCGATCTCGCAGGCGGAGCGTAGGTGGACGCGGAGACGAGCCGCGCGTAAAATCGGCGTCAAATGTTCGGCAAGGACTGAAGTGAGCAGCGAGCAGAAACTTTCGGCGATCGAGGCGGCCTGTGCTGCCAAGGGCATGCGCATGACCGAACAGCGCCGCGTGATCGCGCGCGTGCTCGGTGCGGCCCAGGACCATCCTGATGTCGAAGAGCTCTATCGGCGCGCGGTTGCAATCGACGACAAGATTTCGATCTCCACCGTCTATCGCACCGTCAAGTTGTTCGAAGATGCCGGTATCATCGAGCGCCACGATTTCCGCGAAGGCCGATCGCGCTACGAGCAGGTGCCCGACGAACACCACGATCACCTGATCGACGTGAACAGCGGCAGGGTGATCGAATTCCGCTCGGAAGAAATCGAACGCTTGCAGGAAGAGATCGCGAGACGCCACGGCTTTAAGCTTGTCGGCCATCGGCTCGAGCTTTACGCCGTGAAACTCAAAGACAAGCCTTCCTGACCACAATGCGGTTTGCTTACCGGTTGACGCTTTTCATTCTCGGCATCCTGATCGCGGTGCCCGCGCAATGGCTCGCGCTGAAAACCGGTTCGCGCCTGTTGCGAAAAATTCCAGTCTGGTTTCATCGCACCATGCTGCGGCTCCTCGACATTCGTGTCGCAATCATCGGAGCGCCTTCTGCGACCGACCGGCCGCTGCTGTTTGTTTCGAACCATAATTCCTGGCTCGACATCATGGTCCTCGGCTCCACGGTGCCGCTGGTCTTCATCGCAAAAGCTGAAATCGAGAAATGGCCGTTGTTCGGCACCTTCGCGAAGATGCAGCGCTCGATCTTCGTCGATCGTAACCGCCGCCACGGCACCGGCCAGGTGAACCAGTCGATCGCAAAAATGCTTTCCGGCGGCGATCCGGTGGTCCTGTTCGGCGAAGGCACCTCGAGCGACGGCAACCGCGTGCTGCCGTTCCGCTCGGCTCTCCTCGGGGGCTTGCGCGATGCGATGGAGGAGAACGGCCGTGGCTTCGTGCAGCCGGTTTCGATCGCCTACCGCAAATTTCACGGCATCCCGATGGGCCGGCGGCACCGCGACCTTGCCGCCTGGTACGGCGACATGGACCTCCTTCCGCATCTCATCCGCGTTGTTAAAGAAGGCGCTATCGACGTGACCGTGAGCTTCGGCCAGGTCATGGAGGTGGCGCATGCCGACGACCGTAAGGCCTTGTCCCGTAAGCTCGAATCCTCGGTCCGGCACCTGACTTCGCTGGCTTTGGCCGGTCGTATCGGAGCTTTTAACCGAAGCCGTTTCCTTGGCCGGGGAAAGGCGCTAAGACTTCTCTCATATGCCAATACAGGGTGAACGGCCTTGCCCCCGCAACTTAGGCGGGAAGCTGCGCATTCCGGCCTCGGCAATTCAGGCGCGATGACCGACGCTCCGCAAGGTACATATCAAGTCGTTCGGCTGTCAGATGAATGTCTACGACGCGCGTCGTATGGCCGACACCTTGGCGCGCGACGGTTACGCCGAAACGGCGGAGCCCGGCGAGGCGGATCTCATTATTCTCAACACCTGCCACATCCGCGAAAAGGCGGTCGAAAAGGTCTATTCCGAACTCGGCCGCGTTCGGGAACTGCAGGAAGCAGCCGCGCAGCAAGGCCGCGCGATCATGGTCGCGGTCGCAGGCTGTGTCGCGCAAGCCGAAGGCAAAGAAATTTTCCGCCGCGCGCCGCTCGTGAACCTCGTGGTCGGACCGCAGAACATCCACCGTATCTCCGCACTCGTCGCGCGCGCGAAATCCGGCGAAGCGGTCGTCGACACCGAATTCGCAGTCGAAGACAAGTTCGAAAAACTCGGGAAGCCCTCGGCCGCGGCCACGCGTTCGCGCGGCATTTCGGCTTTCGTCACAATCCAGGAAGGTTGCGACAAGTTCTGCACCTTCTGCGTCGTGCCCTATACGCGCGGCTCGGAAACGTCGCGCCCGATTGAACGGATTGTTGCCGAGGTGAACACGCTCACTTCGCAAGGTGTCCGCGAGATCACACTGATCGGCCAGAACGTGAATGCGTATCATGGACGGGGAGCCGACGGCCGCGACTGGTCGCTTGCAAAATTAATCGCGCGGCTCGCGGAAATTCCGGAACTGCTCCGCATCCGCTACACCACGAGCCATCCCTGCGACATGGACGACGAATTGCTAGAAGCGCATCGCGACATCGAAAAGCTGATGCCGTTTTTGCATCTGCCGGTGCAGTCGGGCTCCGATCGAATCCTGGAGGCCATGAACCGCAAGCACACGCGGGCGCATTATCTCTCGATCATCGAGCGCGTGCGCGAAACGCGCGCCGACATGGCATTCTCCTCCGACTTCATTGTCGGCTTTCCGGGCGAGAGCGACGCAGAGTTCGAGGAAACACTGTCGCTCGTGCGCGAGGTCGGCTTTGCCCAGTCATATACGTTCAAATACAGCGCGCGGCCGGGAACGCCGGCGGCCGAGCTTGACGATCAGCTTGCCGAAAGCCTCAAAACCGAGCGTCTCCACCGCTTGCAGGAATTGATCGAGCGGCAACAGCACGCGTTCAATCTCGCGAGCGTCGGCAAAGAGTTCGACGTGCTGTTCGAAAAACCCGGACGGCACGACGGCCAGATCGTCGGCCGTTCGCCCTGGCTGCAACCGGTGCCGGTGATGGCGCCGCAATCGATGATCGGCACGACGGCGCGCGTCCGTACCAACGAACTACAAACTTACAGTCTTATCGGCGAACTCGTACGGCCGCTTAAATATGAAAAGGCAGTACCGCAGTTTGCGGTGACGGAGGGTATGTGAAGTTGCGGCAATCGGGTCCGGAAGCAGGAAAACGGGAACCGTGGGGACGCGGCACCGAAGGTGCTGCGAGCATCATGGTTGAATTCGACGACAATCGGCTCGCAAGCGTGCTGTTCGGCCGTTATAGCGAGAATCTCGCGCTGATCGAGCGGCGCCTTGGCGTCACCATCGATCAACGTGGCAACCATGTCTCGATCGAAGGGCCGCGCGAGTCCTGCGAACAGGCACGAAAAACTCTTGAGGGACTTTATGACGAACTGCGCCAGGGCCGCGAAGTGAGCGCCGGCGATGTCGAAGGCGCGCTGCGCGCGGCACAAACGCAGAAGTCGCTGTTTGAGAACGACGCCTCCGGCGACAAAACGGGATTCGACGATATCAGGGTTCGCAAGCGCGCGGTGCGGGCGCGCACGCCGATGCAGGACACTTACATCCGCGCGATGAAGCGCAACACGCTGGTCTTCGGCATCGGACCGGCCGGCACCGGCAAGACCTGGCTTGCGGTCGCCAACGCCGTCCACCTTTATGAGCGGCGCGAAGTGGACCGCATCGTACTCTCGCGGCCCGCGGTCGAAGCGGGCGAACGGCTCGGCTTTCTGCCGGGCGACATGCGGGAAAAGGTCGATCCTTATCTGCGACCGATGTACGACGCGCTCTACGATCTCATGGACCGGGGTCTGGTCGAACGCGCGCTGCAATCCGGCGAAATCGAAATCGCGCCGCTCGCTTTCATGCGCGGGCGCACGCTTGCGAATGCCGCAATCATTCTGGATGAAGCGCAGAACACGACGCCGATGCAGATGAAGATGTTTCTGACGCGGCTTGGCGAACATTCACGCATGATTGTGACCGGCGATCCGTCGCAGATCGATCTGCCGCCGGGGCAAAGCTCAGGACTGATCGAGGCGCTTAATCTGCTCGGCTCGGTCGAGGATATCGCGCAGGTGCGCTTTACCGCGGCCGATGTCGTGCGTCACGAACTCGTCGGACGGATCGTCTCCGCCTATGACAGCGCCGACGAAAAAAAGAAAAAGGGTAAGATCAATTGAGTTTCGCGATCGACATTTCCGCAGAATCGGAAGGCTGGGCGCGCATACCGGGCGTTGAAGCCTGCGTACGCCGTGCGGCCGAAGCCGCGATGCTGAACGGCGAAGCGCCGCCCTCCGAAATTTCGGTAGTGCTTTCCGACGACGAGCACATGCGCGAGTTGAACAAGCATCATCGCAATATGGACAAGCCCACGAACGTGCTCTCGTTCCCGCCCGCGCGCATGAAACCGCCGGCAGGATCGCCGCGTTTCCTGGGCGACATCGTGCTGGCGCTCGAAACGGTGGAGCGCGAAGCGCGCGAAGAAGCAAAGCCGCTTGAGAACCACATCAGCCATCTCGTCGTGCATGGCGTTTTGCATTTGCTCGGCTACGACCACGAAGACGAAGAAGAAGCCGAGATGATGGAAAGCCGCGAGCGCGAGATTCTCTCCAGCCTCGGCATTCCCGATCCTTATGCGGAGCGCGACGCTGCCGCGAAACCCGTATGAGCGATTCCTCTGGTCATTCCGGTAACGGCAACGGTGAAGGCCATAAGCCCTCGCTGCGCGAGCGAATCCTGTCGCGCTTCGGGCTGACGCGGAAAAAGTCGATCCGCACGGATCTCGCAGAGGTGCTTGCGGAAACACCGGATTCGAAAACGCAGACGCTATCGGAATTCACGCCCGCCGAGCAGACGATGCTGCAGAACGTACTCGCGCTTCGCGAGCGGCGCATTTCGGACGTCATGATCGCGCGGGCGGAAATGGTCTCGGTCAAGCAGACGATGCCGATCGGTCAATTGCTGCAGACCTTCTCCAACGCCGGCCATTCGCGGCTCGTGGTCTATGGCGAGACGTTAGACGAACCGATCGGCATGGTGCATATCCGCGACCTCGTCTCCTATCTGACGGCGCGCGCGACCGAATCGCAGAAGGCCAAGCGCTCGCAGCGCAAGCGCACGGAATTCGATCCTAAATCGATCGATCTCACGCAACCGCTTTCTGAAACCAAAATCGTGCGGCGCATTCTCTATGTACCACCATCCATGCCGGCGGTTGATCTCCTCGTGAAGATGCAGGCGACGCGCATTCATCTTGCGCTCGTGATCGACGAATATGGCGGCACCGACGGCCTGGTCTCGATCGAAGACATCGTCGAGGAAATCGTCGGCGACATCGAAGACGAGCATGACGATCAGGAAAGCCGCATCGTGGCGCTCGGCGACGGCAGCTTCCTTGCCGACGCGCGCGCATCGCTGACCGAAGCGACCGAAATCATCGGCAGCGGCTTTGAGATCGGGACTTCCGCCGACGAAGTCGACACGCTGGGCGGTCTGCTCGTGACGCTCGCAGCACGGGTGCCTGCCCGCGGCGAAATCCTGCGCGGTCCGGGCGAATATGACTTTGAAATCATCGATGCCGATCCGCGCCGTGTAAAACGCGTCCGCGTCTTCCGCCGGCCGCCCGATCCGCCGAAGCGCGAGCGCAAGCGCAAACCGAAGTCGGATACGGCGGCTCCGCTCGCGCCGGGCGATACTGACGCGCAGGCCACGAACCCCATGGACAATACGAACTCCAGCGGCTAACCCGCGAGCGTATGACGCTTGCCGATCTCGCGAATCGCGTGGTGCTGGCTTGGGGCTGGAAACGGCGCCTGATTGCGCTTGCGAGCGGCGCACTTTCCGCGCTCGCGATGGCCCCGTTCGACCTGTGGCCGGTACTCGCACTCACCTTCCCGGTTTTCGTCTGGCTGCTTGACGGCAGCGGCGCCGGCGCGCGCGGATTGCGCGCCGCATTTTTTACCGGCTGGTGGTTCGGCTTCGGCTATTTCGTTGCCGGACTTTACTGGATCGGCATGGCGCTCTTTGTTGAAGCCGACAAATTTGCCTGGCTCCTACCCTTCGCGGTGCTTGGCATCCCGGCAGGACTTGCGATCTTCACCGGCCTGGGGGCGCTGCTTGCGCGCGCACTCTGGACGACGGGGCCGACGCGCATTCTTGCTTTCGCATTCGGCCTTCTGCGTCGCCGAATGGTTGCGCGGCAATATCTTAAGCGGATTTCCCTGGAATACGTTTGGCTATTCGCTCGCGAGCGTTCCCTATTTTGCGCAGGGTGCGGCACTCTTCGGCCTGTGGGGTCTGACACTGCTTGCGCTTGCGATCTTCGCTTCGCCCGCGACGATTGCGGATACACGCGAGCGCTCCGCGCATCCGTGGCTGCCGGTGATCCTCTCAATTCTCGTTCTATTTTCGCTCGGCGCATTCGGCTGGCACCGGCTGACCAATATTCAGGTCGGCGAAGTGAGCGGCGCAAAACTCCGGCTGATGCAGCCGAATATTTCGCAGAACCTGAAATGGCAGCCGGACCAGCGCCCGGTGGTGATGCGGCGCTATCTGACGCTAAGCGACCAGGCAACTTCGCCGGAGCGTCAGGGCGTGCGCGATATCACGCATCTGATCTGGCCTGAGTCTGCGTTTCCATTTTTTCTGGATCGCGAGCCGGAGGCGCTGACACAGATCGCCGATCTTCTGCCTCCCGGCGTCTCGCTGATCACCGGCGCAATCCGGCTCGAAGCGCCGCTGCCCGGAGAAAAGAATCCACAGGTCTATAACTCTATCCGCGTATTGCGCGACGACGGCGCGATCATCGGCACCTACGACAAAGTTTATCTGGTGCCGTTCGGAGAATTTCTGCCGTTTCAGACTTTGCTCGAAAGCATCGGGCTGCAGCAACTGACCCGTGTGCGCGGCGGCTTCAGCGCAGGCACGCGCCGGCGCGTGTTGAATATTCCCGGGTTACCGCCGGCCGCACCGCTAATCTGTTACGAGGCGATTTATTCCGGCTACGTCCTGCCGGAAGGCGCTCGCCCGCGCTGGCTGCTCAATCTCACCAACGACGCCTGGTTTGGAATCACACCGGGGCCCTATCAGCATTTTGCGCAAGCAAGGCTCCGCGCGATCGAGGAAGGCCTGCCGCTGGTGCGCGCCGCCAATAACGGCATATCCGCTATCATCGATCCGCTCGGTCGAATCGTGCGGATGTTACCGCTCGGCAGCGATGGCTTGATCGATGCGCGGATTGCCGCAAGCGCTCGAAGAAACCTTCTACGCACGCCATCGCAACGGTCCAGTCT
Organism: uncultured Alphaproteobacteria bacterium; assembly: GCA_963730025.1. Classification (GTDB taxonomy): domain Bacteria; phylum Pseudomonadota; class Alphaproteobacteria; order Rhizobiales; family Xanthobacteraceae. The sequence goes on along the minus strand of CAVSPV010000002.1, from coordinate 2,058,511 downwards.
TGATTTTGGCGGCATTGTTCGGTATCGCCGCGTTCGCTTCGCGCGCGGAGAACAAAAGCACGGCGCGCGTAAAAATTTACGGACGGTTCGGTCGAGAACCGATTCGATTGGCCGCATTTTCCCGTTTCCCTTCTTCCTCTCGGATACGAAGTAGTAGCTTCAAGCGTGGTCACCCAAAGTCCCATAACGAAGAAGACGCCGAACCCGATCGACCGGCATGTCGGTAGCCGTGTGCGCATGCGTCGCATGATGGTTTCCATGAGCCAGGAAAAACTCGGCGACCGGCTCGGCATTACATTTCAGCAAGTCCAGAAATACGAAAAAGGCACGAACCGGATCGGCGCGAGCCGGCTGCATCAGATCTCGTCGATCCTCGGGGTGCCGGTCGCCTTCTTCTACGAGGGTGCGCCGAATCCCGACGGTGCCCCCGGTTCCCTGGAGGCGGGCAACCCGCCTTATGTCTCCGACTTCCTCGCAACCTCCGAAGGGCTCGCGCTGACCAAGGCTTTTATGAAAGTCAGCGATCCCAAATTGCGCCGCCGGATTGTCGATCTGGTGGAAGCGATGGTTGGGGAAAACGACAAATAAGGGCAATCTGCCCGCGATCCCTGAGGGGCTCACGCCCAATCAGCCCACATCTTGACCATGCTTTGCTTCGCTGCGAGAACCCTTGCCGCGAAATACAGACATTTCTGTATTTTCAGAAGATTTCACGTCGCCTCGCAGGAGTTTATCGGTGTCGCGCAAGAACTACATTTTTACGAGTGAAGCCGTTTCGGAAGGCCATCCCGACAAGGTTTGCGATCGTATTTCCGATACGATCGTCGATCAGTTCCTCGGCGCCGATCCGATGGCAAAGGTTGCCTGCGAAACGCTGGTCACCACCAACCTGATCGTGCTTGCCGGCGAAGTGCGCATGGCGAAGAACGCCGCCGGCCCCAAAGAAATCATGAGCAAGTCGGGCAAGGTGAATAAAGCGCTTGCCGAAAAGCTCGCGCGCGCAGCGGTGAAAGACATCGGCTACGCGCAAAAGGGCTTCCACTGGAAGAACGCGAAGGTGCAGGTACATCTGCACGGCCAGTCCGCCGACATCGCGCAGGGCGTGGAAGCTGCCGGCAACAAGGACGAAGGTGCGGGCGACCAGGGCATCATGTTCGGTTACGCCACCAACGAAACGCCGGAACTGATGCCAGCGCCGCTGCAATATTCGCAGAACGTATTGAAGCTCATGGCGGCCGACCGTCACTCCGGCAAACAACCGCTGTTCGAGCCTGACGCAAAAAGCCAGTTCACGCTGCAATATGAAAACGGCAAGCCGGTGCGCTGCACGGCGGCCGTCGTTTCGACGCAACATAAGGAGAAGGACGGCAAGAAGGTGCTTGAGTTCGGACGACATCAAGCAGCTCGTGCTTCCTTATATTAAGAAGGTTCTGCCGGATGGCTGGATGCCGCCGCTCGACCAAATTTACGTGAACCCGACCGGCCGCTTCGTCATCGGCGGTCCTGATGGTGATAGCGGCCTCACCGGCCGCAAGATCATCGTCGACACTTACGGCGGTGCCGCCCCGCATGGCGGCGGCGCGTTCTCCGGCAAGGACCCTTCGAAGGTCGACCGCTCGGCGGCCTATGCTTCGCGTTATCTCGCGAAGAACGTGGTCGCAGCCGGTCTCGCTGAGCGCTGCACGATCCAGCTTTCCTATGCGATCGGTGTTTCGCATCCGCTTTCGGTTTATGTGAACACCGACGGCACCGGCAAAGTCGACGAAGAGAAGCTTTCGAAGGTTCTGCAGGAACTCATGAATCTCACGCCGCGTGGCATCCGCACGCATCTCGGCCTCAACAAGCCGATCTATGCGCGCACCGCGGCTTACGGCCATTTCGGCCGCAACGCTGAGAAGGACGGCGGCTTCTCATGGGAGAAGACCGATCTCGCGGACAAGCTCCGCAAGGCGTTCTGAACGAACCGACAAGCGCCGCGCATCAGCGCGGCGCTTTTTTCGGCCGCAGCAAGGGGCACAAGCTCCGCAAGCAGCAGGCCGAACTTTACGAAACGCTGCTGCCGAAACTGTCGCTCGACCTTTCGCGAAGCGCGCCCGATCTCAAATCCCTATTTCCATTTGCGCCTGAAGCGCTCCGCCTCGAAATCGGGTTCGGCGGCGGCGAACATCTGCTGCACGAAGCGCGTGCATTTCCGAATACCGGCTTCATCGGCTGCGAGCCGTTCATCAACGGCATGGCGAAAATGCTTGCCGTGCTCACCAAAGAAAAGCTTCAGAACATCCGTCTGCATCCAGGCGATGCGCTTTACTTGCTCGACTGGCTGCCGGCCGCCTCGCTCGACCGTATCGATATTCTTTATGCCGATCCGTGGCCGAAGAAGCGGCATTGGAAGCGACGCTTCATCTCGGACGAAAATGTTGCGCGCTTCGCGCGTGTTCTGAAGCCCGGCGGCGTGCTGCGATTTGCGAGCGACATCGACACTTATGTCGAGTGGACGCTGATCCGGGTGCTGCGTGCCCGCGATTTTAACTGGACCGCGGAAAAAGCCGACGACTGGCGCCTGCCCTGGCCTGGGTTTCCGGGCACCCGCTACGAACAAAAAGCGCTGAAAGTAGGCAGAAAGCCGGCCTATCTCGCGTTTACCCGCGCTTAGAGAGCCCCAAAAAGGGTTGCGATTCCGCGATCCGGCGCTATATTCCCGGCCAATCAACAACATCTCAGAACGATCTACGGATCGATTATTGAGAGTGGGGTGCCGGCCGGCCCCCGCTCTTTTTCATTTTCTTACCGGCCATCGCGATTGGGAATGCAGATCGACGCCGACCAAAACGAACCGCGGCTCGTCATCGAGACGGGTGTCGCTGCGCGCATCGCAGGCTTGATCGAGCCTGCACTCGGCACGCTTGGGTTCCGGCTGGTGCGCGTGAAGGTCACGGGCCGCGACGGCGGCACGCTGCAAGTCATGGCCGAGCGACCGGACGGAACGTTCTCGATCGATGATTGCGCGGTGGCGAGCCGTGCGCTCTCGCCCATTCTGGACGTCGAAGATCCAATTCAAAGCGCCTACCGGCTCGAACTTTCGTCGCCCGGCATCGACCGGCCGCTGGCGCGCCGCTCCGATATTGAACGCGCGCTGGGCCACGAAGCAAAAATTGAAATGACGTCGATGGTCGGAGGCCGCAAACGCTTTCGCGGCGTGCTTGAAGCAATCGAGAACGGCGCGGTGAAATTAAAAAGCACCGAAGGCAAGGAAGACGCATTGCTGCCGATGAACGAAATCGCCGATGCCAAACTCGTTTTGACCGACGCTTTGATCGAAGAATCGCTCCGCCGCGACAAGCGCGCAGACGAGCAGAACGACAATGCGGGCGAGCCGCCCGCCGAAGAAACCCAGAAACACGCGCCGCATAAGCGGCGTGCGACCAGCTAACGGAGAAGCCACAATGGCCGTCGTAAGTGCCAATAAACTCGAACTCCTGCAGATCGCGGACGCGGTCGCGCGTGAAAAATCGATCGACCGTTCGATCGTGATCACCGCGATGGAAGACGCGATCGCAAAAGCCGCGCGCTCCCGCTACGGTGCGGAAACCGATGTGCACGCCGAAATCAATTCGAAAACCGGCGAACTCCGGCTCTCGCGCCACATGCTGGTGGTGGAGAAAGTCGAGAATTCCTCGACCGAGATGACGCTGGATGATGCGCGCCGGCACAATCCTGCCGCACAGGTCGGTGACGCGATCGCCGACACTTTGCCGCCGCTGGAATATGGCCGCATCGCCGCGCAATCCGCCAAGCAGGTCATCGTGCAGAAGGTGCGCGAAGCCGAGCGCGACCGTCAGTATTCCGAATACAAGGATCGCATCGGCGAAATCGTGAACGGTGTCGTCAAACGCGTCGAATACGGTAACGCCGTGCTCGATCTCGGCCGCGGTGAAGCCGTGATCCGCCGTGACGAGTTGCTGCCGCGCGAAACTTTCCGTAACGGCGACCGCGTCCGCGCCTATGTCTATGACGTGCGCCGCGAACCGCGCGGCCCGCAGATTTTCCTTTCCCGCACGCATCCGCAGTTCATGGCGAAGTTGTTCACGCAGGAAGTGCCGGAAATTTACGACGGTATTATCGAGATCAAGGAAGTCGCCCGCGATCCGGGCTCGCGCGCGAAAATCGCGGTGATTTCCCGCGATTCCTCGGTCGATCCGGTCGGCGCCTGCGTCGGTATGCGCGGCTCGCGCGTGCAGGCGGTGGTGAACGAACTTGCCGGCGAAAAGATCGACATCATTCCGTGGTCGCCGGATGTCGCGACCTTCGTCGTGAACGCGCTTGCGCCTGCCGAAGTCGTGAAGGTCGTGCTCGATGAAATCCGCGAGCGGATCGAAGTCGTGGTGCCGGACGCGCAGCTTTCGCTTGCGATCGGCCGCCGCGGCCAGAACGTGCGGCTCGCTTCCCAGCTCACGCATTGGGATATCGATATCCTGACCGAAGCCGAGGAAAGCGAGCGCCGCCAGAAGGAATTCGCGGAACGCTCGAAGATGTTCATGGAGTCGCTCGACGTCGACGAGACCGTTGCGCAGTTGCTGTCGTCGGAAGGTTTCGCGGCGGTCGAAGATCTCGCTTTCGTGCCGGTCGAGGAACTTGCCGAAATCGAAGGCTTCGACGCGGAGACGGCCGGTGAATTGCAGAACCGTGCGAAGGAATTTCTCGATCGCATCGAAAACGATCTCGACGACAAGCGCAAAGCGCTCGGTGTCCAGGACGACGTTCGCGAAGTTCCCGGTGTCACCACCAGGATGATGGTCGCCTTCGGCGAGAACGAAGTGAAGTCGGTGGAAGATCTCGCCGGCTGCGCGACCGACGACCTGGTGGGCTGGGTCGAGCGCAAGGACGGCGAGACGCAGCGCCACGCCGGCATTCTCGAAGGCTTCGAGATCGATCGTGAAGCTGCCGAGGCGATGATCATGCAGGCGCGGGTGAAAGCGGGCTGGATCGACGAATCGGCACTCGCACAGCCGGAAGCCGAAGTCCCGGAAGCTGAGCCGGAAACGCAGGGCTAAGAAAAAGCATGTTGGCGCACGTGGAAGACGAAACCGACAAAGGCAGTGCCGCTTCGCGGCGCGAGCCCGAACGGACTTGTCTTGCCACGCGCGAGAACGTGCCGATCGAGGCGATGATCCGTTTCGTGGTCGCGCCCGATGGCGGGGTCGTGCCGGATCTTGCGCGTAATCTGCCGGGCCGCGGCGCCTGGGTGAGCGCCACGCGCGAAGCCGTGGAAAAGGCGATCAAAGAAAAAGCGTTCGCCCGCGCCTTTCGCGGCAAAGGCAACGCCACTCCTGCGCTCACCGATCTGACCGACCAGTTGCTTGAGCGCTCCGCGCTCGAAGCGCTTTCGCTTGCAAACAAGGCGGGGCGAATCGTCGCCGGCAATTCCAAGGTCGAAAGCGCCATCCTCTCGGGCAAGACGATCGCGCTTTTTCATGCGCGGGACGCCGCCCGCGACGGAAAACGCAAACTCGATGGGCTTTTGCGCCGGATTGAGGCTGAGGGGGGTAATAAAACGCCCTCTTTCACCCTATTTATGGGGAGCCAATTGGATTTGGCCCTCGGGCGCCCAAATGTGGTACATGCAGCCCTGCTCGCGAGCCCGGCGAGCGGCGGTTTTCTCGAACGCAGCCTGAGATTTGAGCGCTGGCGTAACGGTAATTCCGCCGGCGATGACGGCGTGCCGGGACCCGGCCACGATAAATCGAACCTGGAAGACGAATGAGCGATACCAAAGACGATAAGACCGTGCGCGCACCTTCGAAGACGCTTTCATTGAAGCGTTCTGAGACTGGAACCGTGCGTCAGAGTTTCAGTCACGGCCGTTCCAAGACCGTCGTGGTCGAAACGGTGAAACGCCGCACGTCTGGTGTCGCGAAAGACACGAAGCCTGAAATCAAGGCGAAGGCAGCACCCGCGCCCACGCCGGCGCCGCCGCCTCCGGCCGCTCCGGCAAAACCTGCATCGTCTACCGGTGCTGCCACCGGTGCCGCCAAGTCCGGCATGGTGCTGCGTACACTCACCGAGGAAGAACGCGGCGCACGCGGCAAGGCGCTGGTCGACGCGCGCATTCGCGATGAAGAAGAACGCCGCGAGGCGATCGAAGAAGGCAAGCGCCGCGCTGTCCGCGACGCGGCCGAAAAAACCGAGCGCGACGCCGCGGAATCGCGCAAGCGCGATGAAGAATCGCGCCGTGCACATGACGAAGAAACCAAGCGCAAGGCCGAGCAGGAAGCGCGCAAGCGCTTCGGCGACGAGAGCCTCGCCGGCCGGCCGGGCGCTCCGCGCCCCATCGTTGCCGATGAAGAAGACGACAAGCGCCCGCGCCGCCCCGGCGCGAAAACCGCTCCGCCCCCGCGGCCAACGCGCACCGTCGGCGAAGTAAAGCAGCGCTCGCGCCTCACCGTCGTCACCGCGCTTTCGAGCGGCGAAGAACGCCAGCGTTCGACTGCTGCGTTCCGCCGCCGCACGCAGCGCATGACCGGCCACCGTCCGTCGGACGCGCCGAAAGAAAGAATTACCCGCGAGATCGTGCTTCCCGAGACGATCACGATTCAGGAACTCGCAGGCCGCATGGCCGAGCGCGCCGTCGACGTCGTGAAGTTGCTCATGAAGCAGGGCCAGATGAAACTGGTCACCGATCTCATCGATGCCGACACCGCGCAGCTGATCGCCGAAGAAATGGGTCACACGGTAAAGCGGGTTTCGGCCGCCGACGTGGTCGAAGGCGTGTTCGACGCACCGGACGCAGAAGAGTCGCTTCAGTCGCGGCCACCGGTCGTGACCATCATGGGCCACGTCGACCACGGCAAGACTTCGCTGTTGGACGCAATCCGCAAGACCAACGTGGTTTCGGGCGAAGCGGGCGGCATCACGCAGCACATCGGCGCCTATCAGGTACTCGCGCCTTCAGGCGCGAAGATCACCTTCATCGATACCCCGGGCCACGCCGCGTTTACCGCGATGCGTGCGCGCGGTGCGAAGGTGACGGACATCGTTGTATTGGTGGTTGCAGCCGACGACGGCGTGAAGCCGCAGACGGTTGAAGCGATCCAGCACGCGAAAGCGGCTGGCGTGCCGATGATCGTCGCGATCAACAAAATCGACAAGCCCGACGCGAAAGCAGAGCGCGTACGCACCGAACTCCTCCAGCACGAAGTGCAGGTGGAATCGATGGGCGGCGACGTGCTCGACGTCGAAGTCTCCGCCACGAAGGGGACCAATCTCGACAAGCTGCTCGAGATTATCGGCTTGCAGTCCGAACTGCTCGATCTCAAGGCCAACCCGACGCGCGCCGCCGAAGGCACCGTGATTGAAGCGAAGCTCGACAAGGGCCGCGGTACGGTTGCGACCGTGCTCGTGCAACGCGGTACGCTCAATGTCGGCGACATCGTGCTTGCCGGCGCCGAGTGGGGCCGTGTCCGCGCGCTGATCAGCGACAAGGGCGAGAACGTAAAGAGCGCGGGTCCTTCGACCCCAGTCGAAATTCTGGGCTTTAACGGCACGCCGGAAGCGGGCGACCGGCTCGCGGTGGTCGAATCCGAAGCACGCGCTCGCGAAATCGGCGATTACCGCAAGAGCGAGCGCCGCGACAAAGCCGCTGCACGCACATCGACCGTGCGCGGCTCGCTTGAGCAGATGATGACCCAGCTCAAGGCGTCGGGCACGAAAGAATTTACGCTGCTGATCAAGGGCGACGCGCAGGGTTCGGTCGAAGCGATCGTGGGCTCGCTCGAAAAGCTCGGTACCGAAGAAGTGCGCGCGCGTATTCTGCTTGCGGGCGTCGGCGGCATTACCGAATCCGACGTGACGCTTGCCGGCGCGTCGAACGCCGCCATCATCGGCTTCAATGTTCGCGCGCATCCGGAAGCGCGCAGTGCAGGCTGAACGCGCCGGCGTCGAAATCCGCTACTACAACATCATCTACGATCTCGTGGACGACGTGAAAGCCGCGATGTCCGGCCTGCTTGCGCCGGAACTGCGCGAGACCATGCTCGGCAACGCCGAAGTGCTCGAAGTGTTCGCGGTTTCCAAGGTCGGCAAGATCGCCGGTTGCCGGGTCACCGACGGCCGCGTCGAACGCGGCCAGCATGTCCGGCTCATCCGCGACAATGTCGTGATCCACGAAGGCAAGCTGTCCACCTTGAAGCGCTTCAAGGACGACGCTTCACAGGTCGTTGCCGGCCAGGAATGCGGCATGTCGTTCGAAGGCTATCAGGACATGCGCAAGGGCGACGTCATCGAGTGCTACCGCGTGGAATCGATCGCGCGCGCGCTCTAACTCTTGAGACAGGGCGTCCAGACCGGTTCGATCCCGGCTGGACGTTTATTAAAATGCCAAAACACCGATCCAAAAATGAAACCGGCCCTTCGCAGCGCGTGTTGCGCATGGGCGAACTGGTGCGCCATGCGCTCGCCGAGATGTTTGCGCGCGGCGATATCCACGATCCCCTGCTTGAGACGCATACAATTACCATTCCGGAAGTCGTGATGACGCCGGACCTGCGGCACGCGACCGCCTATGTCATGCCGCTCGGCGGCAAGGATAAGAGCAAAATCATCGAAGCGCTGAACAAGCACAAGAAATTCATGCGCGGCGTGGTCGCCAAAAAGATCGAAGCGAAGTTCGTGCCCGATCTGCATTTCCGGCTCGACGAGCGGTTCGATCGTGCGGAAAAAATAGACGCGCTTTTGCGCCGGCCGGAAGTGGCGCGCGACCTGAAGCGCAACGACGAATGAACCAGCCGCGCCGCGAGAAACTCGACGTGAACGGCTGGATCGTGCTCGACAAGCAGCCGAACATCACCTCGACGCAGGCCGTTGCCGCCGTGCGCCGTATCTTTAAGGCAAAGAAGGCGGGACACGCCGGCACGCTCGATCCGTTGGCCAGCGGCATCCTGCCGATCGCGCTTGGCGAAGCGACCAAGACCGTTCCTTATGTGCAGGACGGCAGGAAGGTTTACCGCTTCACGGTGCGGCTCGGCATCGAAACCGATACCGACGACGCAGAAGGCAAAGCAACGGCGCAATCGGACAAGCGCCCTTCACGCGAAGACGTTCTCGCGCTGCTTCCCACCTTCACGGGCACGATAATGCAGACGCCGCCGCAATTTTCCGCGCTGAAGGTCGATGGCGAGCGCGCCTACGATCTCGCGCGCAGTGGCGAGAAGGTTGAGCTTGCCGCACGCGAAATCGAAATCGGCAGTTTTTTGCTGGTCGCGATGCCGGACGCCGATCACGCCGAGTTCGAAGTCGAATGCAGCAAGGGCACCTATGTGCGCTCACTTGCGCGCGACATCGGCCGCAAGCTCGGCTGCTTCGGCCATGTGAGCGCGCTTCGCCGCACGCTTGTGGGCGAGTTCGCGGAGAAGGATACGGTCGATCTCGTGAAGCTCGAACAGGCAAGCGCCGATCAGGCAGCGCTCTACGCGCTCCTGAAACCCGTCGCAGCGGGGCTCGAGTCGCTTCCCTCGGTCAGCGTCAGTCAGTCGGATGCGCAGCGGCTGGTGCAGGGCCAGAGCGTATTCCTGCGCGGGCGCGATGCGCCCATTTTCCAGGGCGAAGTCGCGGTTTCCGTTTCAGGCGCTCTTGTGGCGTTAGCCGAAATGGAGTCCGGCGCGCTCCATCCAAGGCGCATTTTTAACCTTCCGCGATAAGGACTTAGCCGAAACTGGCGGGCCCGAGCTTTTTCCTCGCTTTCGAGGAGCTTTTGGCTATATTCCGCGCGCGCTGGCCTTTTAGCCCCGCTTCCACTGTGACCCCGCTGGACGACATCCCGGCCTGGCCGCCAAGCACACTCCAACAAAAGGAAAACCCGATGTCGATCACTGCCGACCGCAAACAAGCGGTCATTAAAGACAATGCCACCAAGAAAGACGACACCGGTTCTCCGGAAGTGCAGGTTGCGATCCTCTCGGAGCGCATCTCGAACCTGACCGAGCATTTCAAGACGCACGTGAAAGACAATCATTCGCGCCGCGGTCTTCTGAAGCTCGTCTCGCACCGCCGTTCGCTCTTGGATTTTCTGAAGAAGAAAGATGAAGCGCGTTACAAGGCGCTCATCGAAAAACTGAACATCCGCCGCTAACGCGGATGTTGTCGGCCAGCCGCGCGGGAATGGTCCCGCGCGAGCGGCCCTTGAGTAAAAGCGGCGGAAGGCCGCCGCACAACCGACGGACCAGGATAAGTCATGGCAGGATAGCCAGACGCTCTTGACCCTTACGCGCAGAGACCGCGCGGAAGAGCGCCTCGTCATCTTGCCCATGACTTTCCCATCCGTCAGCCGATGATGGGAAAGAGAAATGTTCGAAATACATCGTGAAGAACTCGACTGGGGTGGACGCAAGCTCGTCCTCGAAACCGGTCACATGGCGCGCCAGGCCGATGGCGCGGTATTGGCTACCTACGGCGACACCATACTGCTTGCGACCGTGGTCGCGGCGAAAGAACCGAGAGCCGGCATCGACTTCCTGCCGCTCTCCGTTCACTTCATTGAAAAGTTTTACGCAGCCGGCCGGATTCCGGGCGGCTACTTCAAGCGCGAAGGTCGTCCGACCGAGCGCGAAACGCTGACCTCGCGCCTGATCGATCGCCCGATCCGTCCGCTGTTCGCAGACGGCTGGCGTTGCGAAACCCAGGTCGTGATCCACGTCTTGTCGCACGATCTGGAAAACGATCCGGACGTGCTTGCGATGGTCGCCTCGTCGGCGGCACTTACGCTCTCCGGCGCTCCCTTCATGGGCCCGATCGGCGGCGCGCGCGTCGGCTTCGTGAACGGCGAATATGTGCTGAACCCGACCCTCGACGAGATGAAAGAAAGCACGCTCGATCTCGTGGTCGCCGGCACCACCGACGCGGTGCTGATGGTCGAATCGGAAGCCAAAGAGCTCAGCGAAGAAGTGATGCTCGGCTCTGTCATGTTCGGCCACAAGCACTTCCAGCCGGTGATCCAGGCGATCATCCGTCTTGCCGAGAAGGCCGCGAAAGAACCGCGCGAACTGAAGGCACCGGATCATTCGGCGCTGAAAGCCAAGCTCCGCGGCATCGTGGAAGCCGATCTTCGCGCCGCCTACGGCCACAAGATCAAGCAAGACCGTTACGAAGCGGTCGGTGCTGCGAAGAAGAAAGCCAAAGAACAGGTGATCGGCGACGGCACCAATGCGGACGCGCCTGCACCGTCAGTGGTCGGCGAGGTGTTGAAGGAAATTGAAGCGGACATCGTTCGTAACTCGATCCTCGACACCGGCAAACGTATCGACGGCCGCGACGTGCAAACCGTTCGTCCGATCGAAGCGCTGGTCGGCATCCTGCCGCGGGCGCACGGCTCGGCGCTGTTCACGCGCGGCGAAACGCAGGCGCTCTGCATCGCGACGCTCGGCACCGCTGAAGACGAGCAGTGGATCGATGCGCTGCCGGGAACGTACAAGGAATCGTTCCTGTTGCATTACAACTTCCCGCCGTTCTCGGTCGGTGAAGCGGGCCGCATGGGTTCGCCCGGCCGCCGCGAAATCGGCCACGGCAAGCTTGCCTGGCGTTCGATCCATCCGATGCTGCCGCCCGTGACGGAATTCCCGTACACGATCCGCGTCGTGTCGGAAATTCTGGAATCGAACGGCTCGTCCTCGATGGCGACCGTCTGCGGCACTTCGTTGTCGTTGATGGACGCAGGCGTGCCGTTGCGCGCGCCGGTCGCGGGCATTGCGATGGGCCTCATTCTTGAGGGCAAGAAGTTCGCAGTGCTGTCCGACATTCTCGGCGACGAGGATCATCTCGGCGACATGGACTTCAAGGTCGCGGGCACCGAAAACGGTGTCACCGCGCTCCAGATGGACATCAAGATCGCTGGCATCACCGAAGAGATCATGCAGGTCGCGCTCCGTCAGGCGAAAGACGGCCGTCTGCATATTCTCCAGGAGATGGCGAACGCACTGACCGCCGCCCGTCCGCAGCTCGGCGAACATGCGCCGCGCATCGAAGTGATCAAGATCCCGGTCGATAAAATCCGTGACGTGATCGGCACCGGCGGCAAGGTGATCCGCGAGATCGTCGAAAAGACTGGCGCCAAGATCAACGTGGAAGACGACGGCACCGTGAAGGTGGCGTCCGCCAAGGGCGAAGCGATCGAGGCCGCGATTAAGTGGATCAAGTCGCTCACTTCCGAGCCGGAAGTCGGCAAGATCTATGACGGCAAGATTGTCAAAGTCGTCGACTTCGGTGCCTTCGTGAACTTCTTCGGCGCCAAAGACGGCCTCGTCCACATCAGTCAACTCTCCGCACACCGCGTCAACAAGTCGTCCGACGTGGTGAAGGAAGGCGATGCAGTGAAGGTGAAGCTCCTCGGCGTCGACGAGCGTGGCAAAGTTCGCCTCTCGATGAAAGCCGTCGATCAGCAGACCGGCGAAGACATCGAGAAGAAGCTGGCGCCGGAAACCGCCGCTGAATAACTTCGCTTCGGAAAATCAAGAAAAGGGCGGCGTCTAGCCGCCCTTTTTATTTGCGCTCGGCGATCAAAAAATAAGTGCTGATTTCGCCGATGCCTTTGATTTCGACCGGACCGCGCGCCTCGAAAACGAAAGCGCTTTCGGTCAGCTTACGAAAATCCTCGCTTACTTGAATGCGCTTGCCTTCCCCAAACGTTTCCATGCGGGACGCGATGTTCACCGCGTCGCCCCAAACGTCATAGGAAAAGCGGGTGCCACCAATGACACCCGCCATCGCCGGACCGCAATGGAGGCCGATGCGGAAATAAAGCATGGCATTGCCGAGCTTGAGGCCGCCCGCGGTGTTCTCGATCAATTGCAGCGCAAGTTTTCCGACCGCGATTGCACCCGTTTTCGCCTCGCCCTCGAGTCCCGCGACCGCGATCAGACCGTCGCCAACGGTTTTGATCTTCTCAACGCCATAGCGTTCGCAAAGGCTCTCAAAATCGCGAACAACTCCGTCGAGGAAGCCAACCACCTCGCCGGGGTCGCGATCTCTAGCCGCTTCAGTGAAGCCGGTTAAATCCGCGAACATAACACTGAGACACTCGACCCGGTCGGCGATCCGCGCCTCGGTGCCGGCTTTCAGGCGGGCGGCGATCGGCGCCGGCATGATCGCGGTCACCAGCGATTCCGAGCGAGCATACTGCTCCTGCAACTCGCGCTCGGCGGTACGCAATGCATAGAGCGCGTAGAAGATGATCACGGCATTGATCGTGATCGTGTTGATCATCGCGTGCGACGACAACAGATCGCGCAGCATGCCGTCCTGTGGCAGCACAAAGCCGTCGATCGGTGCGTAATTGAGAACGAACAGAAGGACTGCTGCCGTCAGCAAGAAGAAGCCGAGGAACAGCCGCCAGTTATCGATGCCGAAGAAGAGCAACATCGCGCCCGCGAGCGTGTAGTAGATGTGAAGATCGCTCGCCAAGCCCAACGCGAAGACGATGAATAGCTGGCCGACGAGGATGATGGATACGAGCACAATGCCCGCGGCATTCGCGCCAAAGCGATGCAATTGCGGGATTGAAAGTGCCAGCAGCGTTATGATCACATTGTAAATATTGACGACCGCAAGCCCGTGAAAATCGTAGAACGAATTGATCACGCCGTGCGAGGCCGCGTTCGCGGCAGTGGCAAGGGCCGCAACATTGGTGATCCGCTGGCGCCGCGCGACTTCGGGATCGGTGGTGACAATGCCCACGGAAAGATAGCGCGCGATCCAGGCAGGAAGGATCGAGCCTTTCGGCGGTTCGCTGCGGACGAGATCGCGAAGGCGGTTCATGGATGACGGCCGTGAATTCGCGGGAGCTATGGCCTGTTCACGCAACCGAGACAAGTAAAGCGGGATATTCGTGATTCGGATCACATATGCGCGGAGCGAGCTTCTTTAGCCTCTCCCTATGCCGGGGCGTCCCGCTCCGGAAAATGGGAGAACGCCAATGCTCAAGAAACCCAATCGCTTTTATCTCGCCGCCGGTGCCGCTGTGATCGGCGTGCTGACCTTCGCCACGCTGGGCCAGGCCGAAGCCCGTTCGCATGGCGGGAAACATCAGCATTTCCGGTACTTTCACCACCACTTCCACGCCCATCGCCACCTCTATGTCGTGCCCGTCGTCCGGCCGCGCGTGGTTCAGGCGGTTGCTCCGACCGCCCCGATCAAATGGGCGAAGAAATGCGGAGACGCGCCCGAAGAAGCCTGACGCTTAAAAAACCAAAAAGCCACCTGGCCCGCACGCTTTGCGGGCCGTTTTTTTGCCGCCTCACACGAATGCGTGAGCGACTTTTAAGAGCTTCCGGCAATCGGCTTTCTTGTGACGCCGGTCACATCGGCCCCCGCCCGCGATCCCTAATCTCCAAACATACCGGAGCGGATCATCGCTTCGGACATGAGGAGAAAGAAAATGACTTCGATCCGTAAAGTGCTCACCGTTACCGCGGCTTCGCTCGCACTGGGTGTTGCAGCGCTCTCGTTCGGCGCGGCCGCTCCGGCTGAAGCCAAAGGCAAGCACTTCCATAATCATTCTCACAAGTGGCATGGCCACCGCTACCATAACCGTTATTTCTACGTGCAGGACTATGGCTGCTACTGGAAGTGGTCGAAGTACGGCAAGGTTAAGGTCTGCCCGTACGTTCCTTACTAACCAACGCTTCTTCGTGAAGCCGTTTCTCCGCCCGCCCGGCCGCAACGCCGGGCGGGTTGCATTTATTGCGTCACTGGATTGCTACCTCCCGCGCGAGGCAGAAGCTCCGCAGTTGGGCTATGGTCCCGCCATGGCCAAGTCACTGTCCGCAAAAAAGCCGCCGGCCGATCTTTTGTCCTCGCTGCCCGAGCCGATGTCGGCGGGGCTGTTTGCGAAGGCGCGCCAGGTGAAAGTTGCGGCCGATCAGATCCTGTTCAACGCGGGCGACGCCGGCGACGGCTGCTATCGCGTTGATAGCGGCTTGCTGAAGGTTTTCATCGTGTCGCCGGAAGGTGGCGAGCGCATTCTTGCGATTCTTGGCGCCGGCGCGGTCGTTGGCGAGCTTGCAATGATCGACGGTGCCCCGCGCTCGACGGCGGTAAGCGCTGTCCGCGATGCCGAGCTTTCGTTTGTCAGCCGTGCAGTGTTCCAGGCCTTCGCCGATGAACATCCGGAATTATACAAGCACGTGATGCTGCTGCTCGCGCATCGGCTGCGGGAAACGAACGAGGTCGTGGCCGCCTCAAGCTTCCTATCGGTGAAGGGCCGTGTCGCACGCTCAATGCTCGATCTTGCCGAAGCCTTCGGCGAGGAGATCGGCGGCGGGCGAACGTTGATCCGGCAGAAAATAAGCCAGAGCGATGTCGCGGCTATGGCCGGCATCGCGCGCGAGAACGTGAGCCGGGTGCTCAACGAATGGATGCGGCGAGAAAACCTTGAGCCGCCACGGCGGCTATTACTGCATCGAGCAGCGCGACGCGATCGCCGAAGTCGCAGAACTTTGACGACTCAAAATCTGGTCGCGCGACCGATCTGACGCAACAATTGATCAGCACGGCCAGCAATGCCGGGTGCGGGCGGCGATGAGCTGATTCTCACTTTGAAGAACTTGTCATTGCGCGCGCCCAAACAAAGCGCGCTGTCTTCGATGCGGCCTTCGCCGCGATCGATGACAAAGGCGCGACAGCGGAAGAACGGATTCTTCACCGCGGGACTTTCGAACTCGGCGCCTTCCGTCACATTGCGGTAAAGCCCGCGATCCTTGGCGCGAAATACATCGGAGATTGCGCGGCCCAATTCCTCTTTCTGGTCGAGCGAGGAGACATTTTCGTCGATGCGGCGCTTGCCCAGGCTATAGACGAAAATATCCACGCGCTGCCCGGGAGCGGTGTAGCGGATGCCGTAACCGAGGCCGGGATTATCCTTCTCGAAATTGGTGACGTCGCCGCGCGTGAGCACGCCGATCTTGAGCGGGAAATCGAAGCCGAAATAGGAAACGGTTTCCTGTGCACGCGCGGGAAGTGCGAATAGCAGAACGGCGATGAAAAGAATTGCTTTCACGCCGCGCATGAAACTTATTCAGCTGCCTTGGGGGCGCCTGCCTGTTCCTGGCGCAGCACTTCCGGATTCGGCATCGCGATCACGTTGTATCCGGAATCGACGAAATGGATTTCGCCGGTGACGCCGCCGGCAAGCTCGGACAGAAGATAAAGCCCGGCGCCGCCGAGTTCCTCCAAGGTCACCCCGCGGCCGAGCGGCGAATGGCGCTGCTGGAAGGCGAACATCGCACGCGCGTCGCCGATACCGGCACCGGCAAGTGTGCGGATCGGACCTGCCGAGATGGCGTTGACGCGGATTTTCTGAGCCCCGAAATCGACCGCGAGATAACGTACCGACGCTTCGAGCGCGGCCTTCGCAAGGCCCATGGCGTTATAGTTCGGCATCGCGCGGTCGCCGCCGTTATAGGTGAGGGTCAGCATCGCCCCGCCATTCGGCATCATGGCGGCTGCGCGCTTTGCACCTTCCGCGAAGGAGAAGGCCGAGATCACCATGGTGCGAACGAAATTATCGCGCGAGGTATCCGCGAAGCGGCCCTTCAATTCGTTCTTATCTGAAAAGCCAATCGCGTGAACATAGAAGTCGATCGTACCCCATTGTTTCTTCAGATCGGCAAATACCTTGTCGACCGACGCGATGTCCTCGACGTCGCATGGCAAAACCGTATTGGAGCCGATGGATTCGGCGAGTGGGCGCACGCGGCGCTCAAGCGCCTCACCCTGAAACGTAAAAGCGATTTCCGCGCCGTGTTTGGCAAGCGCCTGCGCGATGCCCCACGCGATTGAATGATCGTTAGCGACCCCCATGATGAGGCCGCGTTTTCCTTGCATTAAGCCCTGCATCTCTTATTGCCCGTAAAAATTATGCATCCACGTGCTTGAAAACCAGCGACGCATTGGTGCCGCCAAAACCGAAACCGTTTGAAAGCGCGTAACCGATCGACACATTGTCGATCCGCTCGCGCACGATCGGCATATCGGCGAATGCCGGATCAATTTCTTCGATATGTGCGCTTTTGCAGATGAAGCCGCTATTCATCATCAAAAGCGAATAGATCGCTTCGTGCACGCCGGTCGCGCCCTGCGAGTGGCCAGTCAACGACTTGGTAGCGGAGATCGGCGGGCACTTCTCGCCCGCACCGAACACTTCGCGGATCGCCTCGATTTCCTTCAGGTCGCCGATCGGCGTCGAGGTGGCGTGCGGATTGATGTAGTCGATTTTGGCACCGAGGTGTTCAGTTGCGAGCCGCATGCAACGTGCAGCACCTTCACCGGACGGCGCGACCATGTCGCTGCCGTCGGAGGTCGCGCGCATAGCCCGCGACTTCGCCGTAGATTTTCGCGCCGCGCGCCTTTGCGCGTTCGAACTCTTCCAGCACCAATACGCCAGCACCGCCGGAAATCACGAAGCCGTCGCGGTTCTTGTCATAGGCGCGCGAAGCCGTGGCCGGTGTCTGGTTGTAGTTCGACGACATCGCGCCCATGGCGTCGAACAGCACCGAGAGCGTCCAATCGAGATCCTCGCAGCCGCCCGCGAAGATCATGTCCTGTTTGCCGGCCTGAATCGTTTCATAGGCGTTGCCGATGCAGATATTCGTCGTCGCGCAGGCCGCGGAGATCGAATAGCTCACGCCCTTGATCTTGAACCACGTGCCGAGCGTCGCCGACGCGGTCGAAGACATCGCCTTCGGAACGGCAAAGGGCCCCACCCGCTTCGGACCTTTTTCGCGCGCAATGTCGGCGGCTTCGACGATCGTCCGCGTCGAGGGACCGCCGGAGCCCATGATGATGCCGGTCTTGGGATTGGAAATATCGCTTTCTTCCAGGCCAGCGTCTTGGATCGCCTGATCCATCGCAACGTGATTCCAGGCGGTTCCACCGCCGTGGAAGCGCATGGCGCGGCGATCGACGATCGCCGAAGGGTCGAGCGTTGGGGCGCCAGCGACCTGGCTACGAAAGCCGAGCTTCGCCTGTTCTTCGGCGAAGCTGACGCCACTCTTCGCTTCACGAAGCGACGCGAGCACCTCCTGGGTGTTGTTGCCGATGGACGAAACGATGCCCATCCCGGTGACCACGACCCGACGCATCATATTCCTTTCACAACTTCTTTAAGCGCTTTCGTAAACGCTGAAGTCCGGTAAGTCGAACTAACGGCGGCGCTTAGGCGGCTGCCGGAGCTGCATCTTTAAACAGGCCGACCTTGAGATCGCTGACGCGATAAACGATCTGCCCATCGGCGGAAAGCCAGCCATCGGCAACGCCAAGTACGAGTTTCGAGCGCATGACGCGCTTGAATTCGATTCCGTAGATTACTTTCTTCACGGTCGGCAGAATCTGGCCGGTCAGTTTGATCTCGCCGGTGCCAAGCGCGCGTCCTCGGCCCTGGCCACCCGACCAGCCGAGAAAAAATCCGACCAATTGCCACAAGCCGTCGAGCCCGAGACAGCCCGGCATCACCGGATCGCCCTTGAAGTGGCACTGGAAAAACCAGAGGTCCGGCTTCACGTCGAGCTCGGCGCGGATAAAGCCCTTGCCGTTGTCGCCACCAGTCTCGGAAATCTCGGTGATACGGTCGAACATCAGCATCGGCGGTAGCGGCAGCTGCGCGTTGCCGGAACCGAACATTTCCCCGCGCCCACAGGCGAGCAGATCCTCATAGCTAAAGCTTGCGCTGCGTTCGCTCATGTTGTTCCCGTCATTTTTCTTTGCGCCTGTTATCCTTGTACCGGCCAACAAAGGCAATCCGGGTACGATTAGCAAGGCTAGGGCGGCGGTCCAGGCCCTTGGAAACGCTTACTTTTTGCCATCATTGCGTGGCGGAACGCCGCGACGTATTATAGTGCATGACCTGCCGCCAGCATGGGGAGCCCTTCCCCGCGCAAGCCAGCTTGGTTACACCCTATTCAGTCTAGTAACGGTAGCCTCCGCTATGGCCGAGCACACAAACGAAATCGTCCGCCGCCCTGTATTCGAGGAAGAAGACCTCGAACTACCGGTGGATCGGCTGCGCGTGCAGCCGGTGGCAGGCCGCCGTACCGGCTGTCCATTCCATGACGTTCGCGAAATGCTGCGCGAAGTGGGCTTGCGTCCGACGCGCCAGCGCCTGGCGCTTGGCTGGCTGATGTTCGCCAAGGGCGACCGTCACATCACCGCGGAATCGCTGCACGAAGAAGCGCTGCGTGCGCGCTTCCCGGTATCGCTCGCTACCGTTTACAACACGCTGCATCAGTTCACCGAAGTGAGCTTGCTTCGCGAAGTCGCAGTCGACGGTTCCAAGACCTATTTCGATACCAACGCTTCCGATCACCACCACTTCTATGTCGAAGGCCAGAACGAACTCCTCGACATTCCCGGTGCGGAAGTGATGGTCGACCGCATGCCGACGCCGCCGGAAGGCTATGAAGTCGCGCGCGTCGATGTCGTGGTGCGGCTGCGCCGCAAGCAGCAACGCCTAAACTTCTTATTCGATCGGTTTCGTCCGGATAGACGCCCCAGAGGCGGGTCTGTTCGATATAGCCGTCGAAGCGCTCGCCGCTGATACGGCACCAACCGCCGCGGCAATTGCGTATCGTTGCAAGCACGCCCGGCTGCAATTCCGCGCTGACGCGGCTTTTTGCGTCGGCAGAATCATAAATCGGCAGAACTTTTTCCTTCGAGGACGGGGCGATCAGCGCCGTGCGCCGCGATGAGAGCAACGCGTGATGCACCCAGCCTTCCGCGCCTTCGGCATCGCGGATGCGCCGCCAGTTTTCGAACTCGGCGACGATCTCGACCGGCAGGCCGGCGCGGGCAAAGGTCCAGCGGATGTCGTGGTCGATCTGCAGGCCCGACCCGCACATGGACCCGGTCGCTTCGGAGGCTCACGAATCGCGGAACCTGAAGACCCGTGCCGCTTGGTTGTGCGGATGCCTCAAACGGCAAGCAGCCCAGCGCTACGGCGCTCGCCGCGAGAAAGGACAGGGACAGGCCTCGAACCATGCTGAATTTCCGAATGAAGTCCGTCCCCCGGGACGCAAGAAGCCCTGCACTCGCTTGATGTCAATAGCGCGAGCGGCATTGCCTTCCACACTTTGAGTTTCCAAAATCCGTCTGCTAGACAAATCGAGAACCGGCCGGCCTGACCGGCCGGCCACGCTTGCACGCCTGCCTGCAACAAAGGCTTGACGGGACCGAGATGCCAAAGAAGAAGCCGGTCATCGTCGTCACGAGGCGCCTTCCCGACATCGTCGAAACGCGCATGCGCGAACTCTTCGACGCGCGGCTGAATGTCGAAGACCGCGCGATGAGCCAGACCGAGCTCGCCGAAGCCGTGAAAATGGCCGACGTGCTCGTGCCCACCATCACCGACAAGATCGATAACGGCGTGCTCGCGCATGCCGGCCCTAATCTGAAGTTGATCGCGAACTTCGGTAACGGCGTCGATCACATCGATGTCGCAAGCGCGCTTGCGCGCGGGATCACCGTCACCAATACGCCGGGCGTTCTGACCGACGACGTCGCCGATCTGACCATGGCGCTGATTCTCGCGGTGCCGCGCCGCGTCGCCGAAGGCTCGACGCTGCTGACCGGCGATCAGGAATGGGGCGGCTGGTCGCCGACCTGGATGCTCGGACACCGCATGGCGGGCAAGCGGCTCGGCATCATCGGCATGGGCCGGATTGGCGCCGCAGTCGCCAAGCGCGCAAAAGCCTTCGGCCTCCAGATCCACTATCACAACCGGCGCAAGGTCGCGGCCGATCTCGAAGATGAGCTGGAAGCAACCTATTGGGATAGCCTCGATCAGATGTTAGCGCGGATGAACATCGTGTCGGTGAACTGCCCGCATACGCCCGCGACCTATCACTTGTTGTCGGCGCGGCGATTGAAGCTCTTGAAGCCCGATGCGTACATCGTGAACACGGCGCGCGGCCACATCATCGACGAAGGGGCCCTTGCGCGCATGATCGAAGCGGGCGAACTCGCGGGCGCCGGTCTCGACGTGTTCGAAGAAGAACCCGCGGTTAATCCGAAACTTATGAAACTCGCGCGCGCGCACAAGGTCGTGCTGCTCCCGCACATGGCGTCGTCCACCATCGAAGGCCGCGTCGATATGGGCGAGAAGGTCATTGTGAACATCAAGACCTTCATGGACGGGCACCGTCCGCCGGACCGCGTGCTCCCGTCGATGCTGTGATCGACCACGTTTCCATCATTGTCGGCGATTTGAACCGCGCGGAACGCTTCTACGACGCGATCATGGACGCACTCGGCTATCCCAAGGTCGTGCGCGACGAAGATCGCATCGGCTATGGTGAGCGCTCGTCGCCGAACATCCCGAGCGTTGTTACATTTCAATTCGCCCGGGTCTACCAAAGCGGAGCGAATCGCGGCGCCACTATGCTTTTCGTGCGCCAAGCCGCGATGCAGTGATCGCCTTTCATCGCGATGGCGTGGCGACCGGCGGGACGGACGACGGCGCGCCGGGTCTGCGCGACTATCACGCGCATTATTTCGGAGCTTTTCTGATTGACCCCGATGGCAATCGGCTAGAGGCCGTCTGTCATCGCGCGGAATAATTTAGAGCGCGGGAATGCGCGACTTCGGCGCCTGCGGCACGGTCCCCGAAAGCGGATTCGCCGGATTCCAATTCATAGCGCAGCGTTTCAAAACGCATGCTGCGCGTATCGATCATCAATAATTTTCCGACCAGGCTTTCGCCGAAGCCGACGATCGCGCGCAACACTTCGAGCGCCGCAAGCGTGCCGGCAATACCTGCGACCGCGCCCAGAATTCCCGCCTCTTCGCAGGCAGGAACGGTACCAGCAGGCGGCGCTTCGGGGAAAATGCAGCGATAGGTCGGATTGGGTTTTCCGTCGGCGCCCGTTTCATGTGCGCGGATCGTGGTCAGCGTCGCGTCGAACGTTCCGAGCGCTGCCGTCACCAGAGGCCTTTTCTGCTGGTAGCAGGTGTCCGAGACCAGATAGCGCGTCTCGAAATTATCAGAGCCATCGAGCACGATGTCATAGCTCTTGATCAGGCGTGACGCGTTGCCCTGATCGAGCCGCAGATTATGTACCTCGACGCTGATATGCGGGTTGAGCCGCGCGATGGCGAGCGACGCGCTCTCGGTTTTCGGACGGCCGACATGCGACGTCGCGTGCAGCACCTGGCGCTGTAAATTCGAGAGCGAAACCTTGTCGTCGTCGACAATGCCGAGCGTACCGACGCCGGCGGCCGCGAGATACAAGAGCGCGGGCGAGCCGATGCCGCCGGCACCGATCACCAGCACGCGTGCGGCCTTAAGCTTCGCCTGACCCTGCCCGCCGACATCGCGGAGTACGATGTGGCGCGCGTAGCGCTCAAGCTCTTCAGGCGACAATGCCATCTCTACTTTGCCTCGCCATTTTTCCAGACTTCAGCCTATCATGCCGCCATGGCCGGAAACGAGATGCGCTTTGCAATCCGGAATGGCTGCCTTGCGGCGCTCGTCAGCGCTCATTCTGTCGCTGCGCCGATTTCAAGCGCCGCGGCGCAAGAGCCCGATCGCTGCCCGCGCCTCGTCTCGACACTGCCCTCGCCCTTGCAACGCGTTTCCTTGCGGCTCGCGCAAGCCGAGCAGCGCGAAGTCCGCATCACTTTCATCGGACATTCCACGTTCCTGATCGAAAGCCCGGGCGGCATTAAGATTGCGACCGACTACAACGACTATGTGCGGCCCGAGGTCGATCCCCGACATCGCAACCATGAACCGCGCGCATTCAACCCATTACACGCTCAATCCCGATCCCGCGATCAAGCATGTGTTGCGCGGCTGGGGCGACGGCGATCAGCCGGCCAAACACGAAGTGCAGATCGGCGACGTGTGGCTCCGCAATGTGACGACCAATATCCGTGACTGGGCGGGCGGCACCATCTTACAGCCAGAATTCGATCTTTGTGTTCGAAGTCGCGGGCCTTTGCATCGCGCATCTAGGCCATCTGCATCACACCCTGACACCCGCGCATCTCGACGCGCTCGGGCGGATCGATGTGGTGCTGGTTCCGGTTGACGGCTCATTCACACTCAACACCGAAGGCATGGTCGAAGTGTTGAAGCAGATCGACGCGCCGCTTGCGATCCCGATGCATATTTTCGGCGAGATCACGCTGCAGCGTTTTCTCGAAAAAACCGGACAGATTTATAAAATCGAACGACACACATCGTCTTCGATCATGCTGTCGCGCAAGACGCTGCCGAAAGAGCGCACCATGCTGGTGCTGCACGGGCGCTAACCCTCGGCGCGCTAAATATCCACGTTCGCAGACAACGCGTTGGCCTGAATGAACTCGCGGCGGGGCTCGACTTCGTCACCCATCAGCTTGGTGAAGAGATCGCCCGCCTCGTCGACTTCCTTGACTTTCACCTGCAACAGCGAACGCGCGTTGATATCGAGCGTGGTTTCCCAAAGCTGATCGGGATTCATCTCGCCGAGGCCTTTATAGCGCTGCAGCGAGATGCCCTTGCGGCCGGTACCGACCGCGGCTTCGTACAAGACCGACCGGACCATAGACCGGAACCTCATCGTCTTTACGCACCAGCTTCGCGGGCTTGGCGTAAATCTCCTGCAGATGGACGGCCATCTGGTCGAGTTTGCGCGCGTCGGCGGAATTCAGGAATGCCTGATCGACGCTGATCGACTTCTTTGACGCCGCGCAGCGTGCGGATGAACTGGAAACCGGTCGTCGTCGGAGCTACCTTCCCAGCCGCGCTCGGTTTCGTCCGACAGCGCATCGAGGCGCCGCGCCACATAGGCGGCCGCTTCCTTCGCGCTTTTCGGGCTCGACAGAATTTCCGGCGACAGGGCGCCGGCGATCGCGATCTGTTCGACCACGCGGCGGTCGTAGCGGGGATGCAGCGCGCGCAATACGCTGCGCGCGTTTCGTGCTTCCTCGACGATCGAGGCAAGATCGGCCCGCGCGCGCTCCTGACCGTTCGCGAGCTTCAACACCGCCTTCGTCGAGGCCGCCCGCGATCAGGTAATCGTCGAGCGCGCGTTCGTCCTTGAGATATTGCTCGGACTTGCCCTTCATCACTTTGAAGAGCGGCGGCTGCGCGATGTAGAGATGGCCGTTCTCGATCAGCTCCGGCATCTGCCGGAAGAAGAACGTGAGCAACAGCGTACGGATATGCGCGCCGTCGACGTCGGCGTCGGTCATGATGATGATCTTGTGATAGCGCAGCTTCGACGACGTCGAAGTCTTCGCGGCCGATGCCGGTGCCAAGCGCGGTGATCAAAGTCCCGATCTGCTCGGAGGTCAGCATCTTGTCGAGGCGCGCGCGCTCGACGTTCAGAATCTTGCCGCGCAGCGGCAGCACCGCCTGAAAGCTGCGGTCGCGGCCTTGCTTCGCGCTGCCGCCTGCGGAATCGCCCTCGACGATGAAGAGTTCTGATTTCGCGGGATCGCGCTCCTGACAATCGGCAAGCTTGCCGGGGAGCGACGCCATATCGAGCGCGCCCTTGCGGCGCGTGAGCTCGCGCGCCTTGCGCGCGGCTTCGCGCGCGGAAGCAGCTTCGACGACTTTGCCGACGACGGCCTTCGCTTCTTGCGGACGCTTCTCGAACCAATCCTGCAGCGCGTCGCTCACGATCTGTTCGACCACGGGTCGCACTTCGGAAGAGACCAGCTTGTCCTTGGTCTGCGAAGAAAATTTCGGGTCGGGCACCTTGACCGAAAGCACCGCGGTCAAGCCTTCGCGGCAATCTTCGCCGGAGAGCGTCACTTTTTCTTTTTTCGTGAGACCGGAATTTTCGGCGTAGCCGATCACTTGCCGCGTCAGCGCGCCGGCGAAACCGGTAAAATGCGTGCCGCGGTCGCGCTGCGGGATGTTGTTCGTAAAGCAGAGCACGGTCTCGTGGTAGCTGTCGTTCCACGAAATCGCGCATTCGACCGTGATCCCGTCGCGCTCGGCCTTGATCATCACCGGCGCAGGCACGATCGACTGCTTGTTGCGGTCGAGATATTTCACGAAGGCCTCGACGCCGCCGTCGTAAAGCATTTCCTCGATCTTCGGCTCGGGCCCGCGCAGATCGGACAGGATGATCCGGACGCCGGAATTGAGGAACGCGAGCTCGCGCAGGCGATGCTCGAGCGTCGCTAAATCGAAATCGACCTTGGTGAAGGTCTGCTTGCTCGGCAGGAAGGTGACTTGCGTGCCCTTCTTGCCCTTCGCGTCGCCGACGACTTTGAGCGGCGCTTCCGCGTCGCCGTGCTTGAAGCGGATGAAATGCTCTTTGCCGTCGCGCCAGATCGTAAGATCGAGCCGTTCCGACAGCGCGTTCACCACCGAAACACCGACGCCGTGGAGACCGCCGGAAACCTTGTAGGAATCCTGATTGAATTTTCCGCCGGCGTGCAGCTGGGTCATGATGACTTCGGCAGCAGACACGCCTTCTTCTTTATGAAGGTCGGTCGGAATGCCGCGGCCATTATCGATCACTGTCACTGAGCCGTCTGCGTTCAGCGAAGCGGACACTTCGGTCGCGTGGCCGGCGAGCGCTTCGTCGATCGCGTTGTCGACGACTTCGTAGACCATGTGATGCAGGCCGGAGCCGTCATCGGTGTCGCCGATATACATGCCGGGGCGCTTGCGGACCGCGTCCAAGCCTTTGAGGACCTGGATCGAATCCGCGCCGTATTCGGCGGACGTTTGCGTGCCGGCAGCCTTCGCCATGGGTTCGATTTTCCGTGCGATTCGAGAGCAAAAATTTGAGCCCGATATTACCCCATATAGGGTCCCGAAAGCTGCGGAAAAATAGCTGCGGACGACGCGCTAGGCGCTTCGCAAGCCCTTGAAATCGATTGATTATTTTAGAGCCCTATCCCCCTCCCCGGCGGCAATTCCGGGCCAGGCAAATTTCGCCTCTTTGGCCCGGTTTTTTTGACAGCGAAGCTACAGTTTTCAGGTGCTCCGAACGGCCTCGCCGGGCGTCACGGCAAAACGATGCGCGCCCTTCTCGAAACTCGAAAACGCGCTCTCATCGACGCCCGTGACCAGCACCTGTGCGCCGAGTTTTTCGACCGCGAGGAAAAGTGCAGCACGGCGCTCCGCATCGAGAAAAGCCGCGACGTCGTCCAAGAGCACCACCGGCGCAAACCCGTGCATCGAGGTGACGAGCCGCGCATGCGAGAGGATTAAGCCAACAAGCAGCGCTTTACGCTCGCCGGTAGAAGCACGCGCGGCTTCCATCGCTTTTTCCGCGTGCAAGACGATCAGGTCCGAACGGTGCGGACCCTCGAGCGTGCGGCCGGCCGCGCGGTCGCGGGGGCGGCTGTCGCGCAATTTCTCGCGATAGCGCTCCTCGATTTCGGTGGCGCTCTCATGCTCGAGGGCGCGCTCGATTTCGCCATCGAGCGCAATCTGCGCTGTCGGGAACATTGCCGCATTGTCCCGGTTCGTCGCAATCTCGGCTGCCAACCTGCGCACGGTCTCTGCGCGCGCCGCAGCAACTGCGACACCCAGTTCAGCTACTTCATGTTCGATTGCATCCATCCAGCGTGAATCGAAGTTCTGTTCTTCGAGCAAGCGGTTCCGCGAACGGAGCGCGCGATCGAGCGCGGAGACGCGCGAGCCATGTTCCGCATCGATCGCAAGCACCAGACGATCCAGAAATCGACGGCGTTCGCTCGCGGGACCGAGAAACAAGCCGTCCATTTCCGGAGTCAACCATACCACGCGCAAGTGTTCGGCAAACGCGGCCGCCGAACCCGCCGGCTCACGATCGATCCGCGTACGCCGCGAAGGCGAGCCGTCCTCGGTCGGCGTATCGATACCGGTGCCAAGTGACGCCTCCCCGAGCGCGCCATCGATGTCGACCGCCACCGCCCAGGAGCCGTCACCTTCGACGGCCGCGACATCTTCCAGCGTCGCGCGGCGAAGCCCTCGGCCCGGCGTCAGAAATGAAACTGCTTCGAGGAGATTGGTTTTGCCTGCGCCGTTGTCGCCTAGAAAAAGCGCGGAGCGGCCTTCAAGCTCAAGACCTGCCTGCCGGTAAGAACGGAAATTCGAGAGCTTGAGTGTGAGAATGCGGGCGTGCGGGGTCACGTCATTGCCGCGAGCGTCGCCCGCGTCACACCCGCATCGGCATCAGAACATAAAGCGCGCCGGCACCTTCAGCATCTTCAAGCAGCGTGGGCGAGCCGGGATCGGCAAGCTTCAGACGCGCTTTTTCGCCTTCGATCTGGCCGAGGATGTCGAGGAGATAGCGGCCGTTGAAGCCGATATCGAGCGCCTCCGAACCGTATTCGACTTCGATTTCTTCGGTTGCACTTCCCGAATCCGGATTGACGACCGAGAGCGTTAACTTGCCGTCGGACAATGCCAACTTCACCGCACGGCCGCGCTCACTCGAAACCGTCGAGACGCGATCTACCGCGGAAGCAAACTCGCCCTTATCGACGACGAGCGTCTTGTCGTTCGCCGCCGGAATGACGCGGCCATAATCCGGAAACGTGCCGTCGATCAGTTTCGAGGTCAGCACCGCATTGCCCAGCGTGAAGCGGATCTTGGTCGCCGATAATTCGACCTTCACTTCTTCGCCGGCGTCTTCGATCAGACGCAGGACCTCGGCGACGGTTTTGCGCGGCACGATAATGCCGGGCATGCCCTTGGCACCCTTCGGCGCTTTCACTTCGGCTTGCGCAAGGCGATGCCCGTCGGTCGCGACCGCGCGAAGTTTCTCGCCGCCCGAGTCCACTGCATGCAGATAAATGCCGTTCAGGTAATAGCGCGTCTCTTCGGTCGAAATCGCAAACTGAGTGCGATCGATCAGACGCTTCAGGTCGCCCGAAGGCAGGCTGAAGGTATGCGACATGTCGCCGGGCGCGAGATCGGGAAAATCGGTCTCAGGCAGCGCCTGCAATGCAAAACGAGAACGTCCCGCGCGAACCTGCAATTGCGTGCCGTCGTTTGCGGTCTGTAATTCGACCTGTGCGCCCTCAGGAAGTTTTCGCACGATGTCGTAGATCATGTGAGCCGGAACCGTGGTCGAACCGGTCTGCTTGCCTTCGCCCGGCGCGGTCTCAACGATTTCGAGGTCGAGGTCGGTCGCTTTGAATTCGATGCTGGTCTTGCCGGCGCGCAGGAGCACGTTCGCCAAAATCGGAATCGTGTTGCGGCGCTCAACGACGCGATGAACGTGAGCCAGAGATTTCGCGAGCTGCGCGCGTTCGATCGTGACCTTCATGGATATATCCGGGCTCTTATCAGTGCCGCTTGGTGCTCGTTTTTAAGACTATTGCGGCGGCGCGCCGGCCAGAACCTGGCCGCCGGACGCCGCCGGGACTGTCACATTGGCCGCTTGCGGCGGGCGACGCAAGTCTCGCGGCCCGCCGCTCGAGCCGCTATTCCATCAGCATCCGCTTCAATACTTCGACTTCGTCAGAGAGCACCTTGTCGCCCTGCACCAGGCCCTCGATCTTGCGGACCGCGTGCAAAACCGTGGTGTGATCGCGGCCGCCGAAGCGGCGCCCGATCTCGGGCAATGAGCGCAGCGTGAGCACTTTTGCGAGATACATCGCGATCTGCCGTGGGCGAACGACATTGGCGGTGCGCCGTGACGAAAGCAGATCGGAGCGCGAGACGCCATAATGTTTCGAGACCACGCGGAGAATATCTTCGACACGAATGCGGCGCGGGTCGGCCGGGCGCACCAGATCGCGGATCACCTCGTCGGCGAGTTCGATCGTCACAGCCTTCTTATAAAAAGAGCTGTGGTGCATGAGACGGGTCACTGCCGCTTCAAGATCACGGCCGCTTTGCGTTACCTGGCTTGCGACATGCGCAAGCACCGGCAGCGGCACATCGAAACGGGCATCGTCGGCTTTCAGGAGTGCGACGCGCGCCTGCAGAATATTGAGCCGCAGCTCTTCTTCCATCGGTCCGATTTCGACGGTGAGACCGCCACCCAGACGCGAGCGTATGCGGTCTTCGAGATTTTCGAGTTCAACCGGCGGACGGTCGGCGGCCACCACAACCTGACGGCCAGCATCGGTCAGCGCATTCAGCGTATGGCAGAATTCCTGTTGCACGGCCTTGCCTTGCAGGAACTGCAGATCGTCGATGATGAGCGCATCGATCCCGCGCAGCGCTTCCTTGAATGCGATCGCCGACTGGTTCTTCAGGGCTGCGACGAAGCCGTACATGAACTTCTCGGCGGTGAGGTAAACCGCGCGCTTGCCCTGCGCGTCATAGGCCGAGGCGATTGCCTGAAGGAGATGCGTTTTGCCGAGGCCCACCGACGCGTGGAGATAAAGCGGATTAAAGCGCGGTGTGCCGTTCACATTGGTGCCGGCTTCGATAATTTGGCGTGCGGCCGCATGCGCGAGACCGTTCTGCTTGCCGACGATGAAAGTCGCAAACGTCATGCGCGGATCGAGCGGCGAACCGGTCGACGCTTCGGCGCGGGCGGCAATCGCCGGGCGAAAGCCGGTGCGCTTGCCGAAACGGTCGGTCTCAGAGCCCGGAAGTTTTGCCGCCTCGGATTTCTCCGGCGCCACCTGGGTGCGCATGACCGCGGTGCGCACGATCAGTTCAAGCCGCGAGAAGGTCGAGAGTTCGTTCTTCCAGTAGTTACGCAGGCGCTCGAAGTGGTGCTCTTCGATCCAGGATTTCAGGAATCGTGTCGGCACTGAAAGCCGGACCACAGCGCCGTCGCAGGCAACCATCTGCAGCCGCCCGAACCAGCTCGTGTAGGCGTCTTCGCCCAATTCCGCACGAAGCAACTTGCGGATGCGCTCCCAACGGGCGGCGTAAGCGTCGCCATCGACGAGTGCTTCGTCGGTGGGCCGATTGTCGTCCAGATTTTTCTTGGGGACGTTCATTATTCGCTCCAGCGAGGCTGATGATGGCGCACCCGGACCGAAAGGCCGGACTGAGGCTGCCAAATTTTGATTTGAAAGGCGGGCTTAACGGAAAACGAAGTCAGCTTCGTCGCTGAACACACGTCCGTTCGCCCGAACATCGCCAAGCATTAACGCGAATGACGCCGGATCGAATTCGATAGTGCCTTGAAAACTTATGCATCGCCGCCCCGCTCGGCTTTCGGAAATTCCGCGCCGCTATTTCGTTGTTGCCCGCCCATCGTTACCGGTGAGTCACTGCCTCACCCACCGGAAAACACACCCTCGAAACGCACGTCGTCTAGTATTTCGCCTACTCCGGGGACAAAACCTCCCCGCTCATCAAAAGATGAGTGCGGCACGCCGAAACTCTGTAAGCTGAAGGCCCGCGGGAAATCCCGAGGACGTTT
This sequence comes from uncultured Alphaproteobacteria bacterium, assembly GCA_963730025.1. Classification (GTDB taxonomy): domain Bacteria; phylum Pseudomonadota; class Alphaproteobacteria; order Rhizobiales; family Xanthobacteraceae. The sequence goes on along the minus strand of CAVSPV010000002.1, from coordinate 2,028,209 downwards.
TGACGATAGCAGCGGTTTGGCTCGACGCAACGAACTTTTCTGCTTGCGTGACAGAATGACCGCACAGCGATTTCAGCGGGCGACCGTTCGGACGGTCACATGACAAAATAAATCGCTGACTCTGCTCACAGATTCGGATTAGCGCTCGCAGTTCCGGCATGACGGCAACGTGACGATCCCGCGACAAAATTTTTTGGCGCTGCAAAGCCCAAAAACGCGATTTCCAACCCCGCGCGCCTACTTATGGGTCAAGGTTCTGTAAATCATTAGGATTTTCATGCAGACGAATTTGCCGACCCGTCTTTTTGTTTTGCTTGAAAATTATTCTCGGCAGCCGGAAAATGCTTAACGACAAAAGAAAAAGCCCGGCGGTGCCGGGCTTGGTCGTCGATCAAGAATATTATTCGGCGAGCGTGTCAGCCGAGCTTACGTACACGCGCAGTCAACCGCGAGACGGTACGCGATGCCGTATTGCGGTGGATGATTCCGTTTTGCGCAGCACGCATAACCACAGGTTCTGCCGCTTTCAGCGCCTCACGCGCCTTCGTGGCATCACCACCCGTGATCGCTTCCTCGACCTTGCGCACAATCGAGCGCATGCGGGTGCGGCGGTTGACGTTGATTGCAGTACGGCGCGTGATTTTTCGTGCCGCTTTTTTCGCAGAAGAAGTATTGGCCATGAAGGCGGTACCGTCGTTTCGTAAATTCTAGGAAATGAGTGCCGGTGAACACAAAGCCACCTGCAAGCGCGTTCCTATAGGCGGGCATGGCATGCCCGTCAACGAAAGAATGGAGCCGAAAAAAGCCAGTATTTACCGATGCTTGAAGGCCGGCGGACGCTTTTCAAGGAAGGCATTCATGCCTTCCTTCTGGTCTGCAGTCCCGAACATCGACTGAAACACGCGCCGCTCGAAGCGGATGCCTTCGGAAAGCGTGGTCTCGTAGGCGCGATTGACGCTTTCTTTCGCGGCCATGGTAGACGGCAGCGACATGCCGGCGATCGCTTCGGCGGTCTTCATCGCCTCGTTCTTCAGATCGGCAAGCGGCACGATGCGCGCGACCAGACCCGCGCGCTCGGCTTCGTCCGCGCCCATCATGCGGCCGGTCAGCACGAGGTCCATCGCCTTTGCTTTGCCGACGATACGGGTTAGCCGCTGGGTGCCGCCTGCACCCGGGATCACGCCGAGCTTGATTTCAGGCTGGCCGAACTGAGCATTGTCGGCGGCAATGATGATGTCGCACATCATCGCGATCTCGCAGCCGCCGCCCAACGCATAACCCGCTACCGCCGCCACCACCGGTTTGCGAAAGCGCGAAAGGCGGTCCCAAGGAGTAATAAAGTCATCGACATAGGTCGCGGGGAACTGCAGCGGCTCCATTTCCCGGATGTCGGCACCTGCGGCGAAAGCCTTGTCTGAGCCCGTGAGCAGAACGCAGCCGATATTGGCGTCGGTCTCCCAAAGATCGAGCACGGCGGTCATTTCGACAAAGATCTGGCTGTTCAGCGCGTTCAGCGCCTTGGGGCGATTCAGCGTGATCACGCCGACGCGGCCTTTGGTTTCGACTTCAATCGTCTCGTAAGCCATTGGCGCTTCCTCCGTTTGAAAACCTTGCTAGCGAAGCGCCAACGCCCAAGCAATCTCAGCGCTGACAGACCTGACAATAATAAGTCGAGCGCGCGTTCTGCACGATCTGGCGGATTTTGCCGCTACAGCCGCGGGTCGGGCATTTTTCGCCTGCGCGGTCATAAACCCGGAAGCGATGCTGAAACATGCCGAGTTCGCCGTCGGTCTTGCGGTAATCTCGCAGGCTAGAGCCGCCGGCTTCGATCGCGGCCGCAATCACCTTCTTGATCGCAGGCACCAGACGCTTCGCGGCATCTGTCGGCTTGCCATTGCGGTCGGCCAATACGCCGGCGAGCTTCTTCGGCGACAGGTGCGCGAGATGCAGCGCCTCCGACACATATATGTTGCCCAGGCCAGCCACGATCCGCTGATCGAGGAGTGCGGCCTTCAGGCTGGTTTTCCGGCCCGCGCAGACGTCCGCAAGATAGGCCGCGTTCAAGTCGTCGCTCATCGGCTCGGGCCCGAGCCCGCGAAACAGGGGATGGACCCCAAGCTCGGCGGTATTTGCCATCAGCATCGCGCCGAAGCGGCGCGGATCGTTGAAGGTCACCGTCGCGCGCGGCTCCAGATGAAAAACCACGTGATCGTGGTTCGAAGCGGTCGAGCGCGGATAGAGAAATTCGCCGGGCGAGGTTTCCTGATTTCCCAGGAGCACGCGAAAGGAGCCCGACATGCCGAGATGCATGATCAGCGTCTCGCCGCCCTCGATCTCGGCCAAGAGATATTTCGCGCGGCGCGCGAGCTTCTTGATCTTCTTGCCCTGCATGCGTTCGGCAAAGCGCTCGGGCAACGGCCAGCGCAGATCGGGACGGCGCGCTTCTAGCCTGGTCACCGTCGCACCTTCCATCACGGGCTGAAGCCCGCGGCGCACGGTTTCGACTTCGGGTAATTCGGGCATCGGCTTTATCCGGTAACGCTGTTTCTTAAGCGCTTTGCCCGGTGATAGCGAAAGGGGCCGGTGCGCGCTATGGTCCGGCGCATTCCGGTAACCCCCATGAACGCCAACCAAAACTCCACGCATTTCGGCTTTCGCGACGTGCCGCTCGCTGAAAAGCAGCGCATGGTCGACGAGGTGTTCCATTCGGTCGCAGGCCGCTACGACCTGATGAACGATCTCATGTCGGTGGGCATGCACCGCGCGTGGAAAGACGCGCTGATTTCCAAGCTCCGGCCGCCGCTCGACGCGCGCAAATTCGACGTGCTCGATGTCGCGGGCGGCACCGGCGATATCGCGTTTCGCATCGTCGACGCAGGCGGCGGGGGTGTTGCCGTGACCGTCGCCGACATCAATGGCGAGATGCTTAGCGTCGGCCGCGAACGCGCCGAGGAAAAAGGCTTCGGACACGCGGTGCGCTTTGCCGAAGCGAACGCCGAGTCACTCCCGTTTCCGGACAAAAATTTCGATGCGACCACCATTGCTTTTGGTATCCGCAACGTGCCCCGCATTCCTCTGGCGCTTTCGGAAATGTACCGCGTGTTGAAACACGGCGGTCAGTTCTTCTGTCTCGAATTCAGCCAGGTCGATGTGCCGGGGTTGGACGCGATCTATGACGCCTATTCGTTCCGCGCGATTCCAGAAATCGGCCGGTTAGTGACGGGAGACCGCGAGGCCTATCAATATCTGGTGGAATCAATCCGCCAATTCCCCGACCGCGACGCGTTTTCGAAACTGATGCGCGACGCGGGATTTTCGCGTGTCGGCGCAACCCCGATGAGCGGCGGCATTGTCGCGCTCCATTCGGGCTGGAAGCTCTGAGGCAAACTTGTTCTCCGCATTTGTGCATCTTTCCCGACTGGCGCGCGCAGGCTGGGTCTTCGCGCGCGAAGGCGTGCTGGCACTCGCCGATCCGACCATGCTGCCGCCGGCAGCTAGACCGCTCGTGCGAATTGCACGGCTTATCGAGCGACGTGGCGCCGGCACGAGTTCGGTGCGGCTCGCGAATGCGCTGACGCGGCTCGGGCCTTCTTACGTGAAGCTCGGACAGTTTCTGGCGACCCGGCCCGACGTGGTCGGTCCCGATGTCGCGCGCGATCTTGAAACCTTGCAGGACCGGATGGCGCCGTTCCCGCAAGCCATTGCCGAAAAAATCGTGAGCGATGCGCTGGGCCGCCCGGTCCATGAAGTATTCGCTTCGTTCGGATTACCGGTGGCTGCCGCCTCGATCGCGCAAGTGCATAAAGCCGAGCTGATCGAGAACGGCGAAAAAAAAATCGTCGCGGTCAAAGTGCTCCGGCCCGAAATCGAATCGCGCTTCCGGCGCGATCTAGAAACTTTCTTTTATGCAGCTAGGCGCGCCGAAGCGCGCTCGCCAGAGGCGAAACGTCTGCGGATGGTCGCAACCGTCGAGACGCTCGCCCGCTCGGTCACCATGGAAATGGATTTGCGGCTGGAAGCGGCAGCACTTTCGGAACTTGCCGAAAACACCAAAGACGATCCGGACTTTCGTGTGCCCACAATCGAATGGGATTTGACCGCGCGGCAGGTGCTGACCACGCAATGGATCGACGGCATTCCCTTGAACGACCGCGAAAAGCTCCACGCTGCCGGCCACGATTTCGTGCGGCTCTCGCGCGTCATCATCCAAAGCTTTCTGCGCCAGGCGATCCGCGACGGCTTCTTTCACGCGGATCTCCACCCGGGAAATCTCTTCATCGATGCAAAGGGCGATCTCGTTGCAGTCGATTGCGGGATCATGGGCCGGCTGGGCTTGAAGGAGCGGCGCTTTCTTGCGGAAATTCTCTACGGCTTCATCACCAAGAACTGGTACCGCACCGCGCAGATTCACTTCGAGGCGGGCTATGTGCCGCCCAACCATTCGGTCGAAGACTTTGCGCAAGCAATCCGCGCGATCGGCGAACCGATCCACGACCGGCCCGCGCACGAAATCTCGATGGCGAAGTTACTCACGCTCCTGTTCGAGGTGACGTCTCTGTTCGATATGAAGACGCGCCCCGAACTCCTGCTCTTGCAAAAGACCATGGTGGTGGTCGAAGGGGTTGCGCGTTCGCTCGATCCGCAACTCGATATGTGGACCACCGCAGAACCCGTGGTGCGCGAATGGATCGAGCGGCATCTCGGGCCCATCGGCCGCATCGAAAACGCCGCAAGCGAACTCGGCGGCTTTGCCCGCATGGTCGGCGATGCGCCGCAATTGATGACTAGGGCGTCGGCTGCCTTCGAGCGCTTCGATGAACAGACGCGTGATGGCCTCGTGCTCGCGCCGGAAACGGTCGAGGCAATCGGGCGCGCCGAAGCCAAAAACTGGCGCTGGGCGACACTCGCGCTCTGGGCCATCGTCGGGCTCTTCGCGGTCTGGCTTTTTCGCTAAGTCCTTCTTTTATTAAGGCTGTTCCAGCTCGCGATTGGCAGCCAGCCATCGGCATGCAATTATACAGCTCAGTTCTGATAAATCGTGCTCTTTCCCATGGAAGAGCCGGAGTTTGCGTAACCGATGCTGCTTCAGGGCAAGAAAATCCTGCTCATTATTGCCGGCGGGATCGCGGCTTATAAGAGCCTCGATCTGATCCGGCGGCTGCGTGAACGCGGCGCGAAAGTGCGCGTGATCATGACGCGCGCGGCGCAGGAATTCGTGACCCCGCTTGCGGTCGGCGCGGTTGCGGGCGAGCGGCCCTTCACCGAACTCTTCGACCTTTCCGCCGAATTCGATGTCGGCCACATCCGGCTTGCGCGCGAGCCCGATCTTGTCGTCGTGGCACCCGCGACTGCCGATCTCATGGCGAAAATGGTGCAGGGACGCGCCGACGATCTCGCGTCAACCGTGCTGATTGCGACCGACCGGCGCGTGTTGCTGGCTCCCGCGATGAACCCCGCCATGTGGAGCAACGCTGCGACACGCCGAAACGCTGCCCAGCTTGAAGCCGATGGCGTTCTTATTGTAGGGCCCGAAGCGGGTGAAATGGCTGAGCGCGGCGAGCGCGGCATCGGCCGCATGAGCGAGCCGCTTGCCATCGTCGCTGCGATCGAAAAACATCTCGACGAATTGCCGGCCCGCGACGCGCTTTCGGGCCGCAAAATTCTTATCACCTCCGGTCCTACGCGCGAGCCGATCGATCCGGTCCGCTATATTTCCAACCGATCGTCCGGCAAACAAGGCCACGCGATTGCGCGCGCCGCGGCACAAGCCGGCGCCGAAGTCGTGCTTGTTTCAGGGCCCGTCGAAATTCCGGACCCTTCCGGAGTGAAGACGATCCACGTTGAGACTGCCGAGCAAATGTTGAACGCCGCAACCGGCGTGTTGCCGGCGGATGCCGCAATTTTCACGGCCGCGGTCGCCGACTGGCGGGTCGCAAACGAAGTGACGCAGAAAATGAAAAAAAAGGCAGGCGCGCTCCCCGCTCTCACGTTCGCAGAGAACCCCGATATACTCGCGTCGATCGCGCGCCACTCGAACCTGCGGCCGCAGCTCGTGATCGGATTCGCAGCCGAGACCGAAAACTTGATCGATAACGCACGGGCAAAGCTCGCGAAGAAAGGCTGCGACTGGATCGTCGCAAACGACGTCTCCACCGGCACCACCACGTTCGGCGGCGGATCGAACGAGGTGCATCTGGTGACCAAAAACGGCGTCGAGTCCTGGCCGATGCAAAGCAAGGAAGCGGTCGCAAACGGCCTTGTGAAGAAAATCGCGGCGACACTTGGAGGGGCGCGATGAACGAAGTTGCGTTTCTCCGTCTCGATCACGGCAAGGATTTGCCAGCGCCCGCTTATGCGACTCTAGGCGCCGCCGGCATGGATCTCGTTGCCGCGATTGCCGAGAACGAGCCGATGGTGCTTGCGCCCGGCGCGCGCGCAGCGGTGCCCACCGGATTGATCTTTGCAATTCCGGCAGGCTTCGAGGGCCAGGTACGGCCGCGCTCGGGTCTCGCGCTTAAAAACGGCGTCACCGTGCTTAACGCGCCCGGCACCATCGATTCCGATTATCGCGGCGAAGTGAAAGTCATTCTCGTCAATGCCAGCGACGAGCCGTTTTCGATTTCGCGCGGCATGCGGATCGCACAAATCATTTTTGCGAAAGTCGAACAATTAACGCTGCGCGAAGCATCGTCGCTCGATGAAACCGAGCGCGGCGAAGGCGGCTTTGGTTCTACCGGTGTTCAATCTACGCGTAAGAGTGCTTGATATGGCATTGTTGTCGGAAAAAAGTTTGTTGGCGGTCGCAGCCGTGGTCGACGTTGCAATTCATTCTCGCGGCCAACCGGTCGCGGCGAAAGCACTTGCCGAGCGCCACGGCCTGCCGCCGCGGCACCTCGAGCCGGTATTGCAGGCGCTGGTGCACGCCGGAATCCTGAAGGGCGTGCGCGGACCGCGCGGCGGCTATGAGCTTGCGCGCGAGCGGCGGAGAATTTCGGTCGCGGAAATCGCTCAGGTTGCCGAGAGCTCGGAAAATTCCGGAGCGCCGCGCAAACCTACACTCGTGCAAAATGTGATCGCGCCTGCGCTCGCCAAGGCAGAACAGGCATTCGAGAATGCGCTGAACGAAGTCACGATTGATGCCCTGTGCCGGAATGCGGAGCGCGAGGGCTTAAGCGACGGCAAGAGCACCGCCGATTTCACCATCTAACTTCTGTAATTTTTCCGTTCATCGACTTGCGGCCGTGAATATGGTACGCGGCGCCAAAATTAATTGAACGCAACGGAGCGCCTTCATGTCGAAGCCGGGACGAGGCCGCATTTTCGATTCCATTACCGAGACGATCGGCGACACGCCGCTGGTGAAGCTCAAGCGCTTGCCGGAAACACGCGGTGTGAAGGCAAATATTCTCGCCAAGCTCGAATTTTTTAATCCGATCGGCTCGGTCAAGGACCGCATCGGCGTCTCCATGATCGACGCGATGGAAAAGGCCGGCGTGTTGAAGCAAGACACCGTGCTGGTCGAGCCCACTTCGGGCAATACCGGAATTGCGCTCGCCTTCGTTGCCGCCGCGCGCGGCTACCGGCTCATTCTGGTGATGCCGGAATCGATGTCGATCGAGCGGCGTAAAATGCTTTCGCTGCTTGGCGCCGAACTCGTGCTGACTGAAGCAGGCCAAGGCATGCGTGGCGCGGTCGGCAAAGCCGAAGAGATCATCGCGCAATTGAAGAATGCCGCGATGCCGCAGCAATTCCGCAATCTTGCCAATCCGAAAATTCATCGCGAGACCACGGCGGAAGAAATCTGGAACGACACCAATGGCGAGATCGATGCTTTCATTGCCGGTGTCGGTACCGGCGGGACGGTGACCGGCGTCGGCCAGGTGCTCAAGCCGCGGCGCAAATCGCTGAAAGTGATCGCAGTCGAACCGGAAGACAGTCCGGTGCTTTCCGGCGGTCAGGCGGGCCCGCACAAGATCCAGGGCATCGGTGCCGGCTTCGTGCCGGAAGTGCTCGACCGCACGGTGATCGACGAGGTCGTCACCGTCGGCAACCAGACCGCGTTCGATACGGCGCGCGCGCTCGCAAAGCTCGAAGGCATTCCGGGAGGCATTTCCTCGGGCGCGGCCGTTGCAGCCGCGCTCGAAGTCGGCAGCCGCCCGGAATATGCGGGCAAGAATATTGTCGTGATCGTGCCGTCCTTTGCCGAGCGCTACCTTTCGACGGCGCTATTCGAAGGCCTTTAAAGCAAGGGCCGATTGGCCTCTTCTTTCCCCTCTCCCGGCAAGGGTAGAGTGGCCTGATTCGCGGCCGCGGCGGTCGCACTGATCTCGGGTTTACCCGAGATCAGCAATATTCAGGCGCGTGTCCGCGCTGGATTTCGTGCGGACCGAACGAGGGCAATAAGCGGCTATGCCGGAAGCGGCGGGAACCGGCGGATCGCTCTCCCGGGCGACATTTCTTTTCAAAAGCGCGGCGCCCAGCTGCTACGCGCTCGCGCTCCTGTTTGCCTTCGCCTCGCCCGCTTCCGCCGCACCCGAATTCGTCGAGCGGCTGATCGCATTCGGCCAGGCACTGACGCGCCAGGAAATCACTTCGCTTGCGCTAACATTCGGCGTGCTTCTGTTTGCGGTCGTAACCGCGATCGCTCTGTTACGCACACGTACGAGCGCCGCGATCCAGAACGCGGAAGCGCGGCGCGAAATCGCGCGGCTGAAAAGCGAAGCCGACCGCATGACCGCGCTGCTCTTGTCGGAGCCGCAGGTCGTCGTGATCTGGCGCGGCGGCAATTCCGAGCCTGCAATCCTCGGCGAAGTCATGACCATCAGCGGCGCGGAATTCGGCGCGGCGCATTCTTGCATTCGGCTCCTGGTTAGGCGCCGAGCCCGCGGCCACGATGGAAGCCGCGGTCGACGCGCTTAGAAAACGCGGCCAGGCGTTCGGATTTCTCGCTCGTGACCCCGCGCGGAAGACATATCGAGGCGGAAGGCCGGCCGGTAGGCGGCGTTGCGGTACTCCGGTTACGCGACGTCACCGGCGCCAAGCGCGATCACGCGGCGGTGCTCGCAAAATTCAAACAACTCGAAAACGAAATCGAGCTGGTGCGTAATCTGCTCGAGAAAATGCCGGCGCCGGTCTGGATCCGCGATACCGACGGCAAGCTCGTCTTCGCAAACCGCGCCTACGCAACCGCGGTCGAAGCAGTCGACGGTACGGAAGTTTCCGCACGCGGGCTTGAACTCCTCGATCAACCGGTACGCGCGGAAGTCGCGCGCATGCGCATGGAGCAAAAGCCGTTTCACCGCCGCGTCGCTGCGATCGTGGCCGGTAACCGTCGCTCGCTCGAAGTTTACGAAACCGGCACCGTGCGCGGCTCCGCAGGAATTGCGCTCGACGTGACGGAGAGCGAGCTTGCACGCGCCGAGATCGACCGGTTTACCGAAGCGCACCGGCGCACGCTCGACCAGATGCCGACTGCGGTCGCGATCTTCGGCTCCGACCGGCGCTTGAGCTTTTACAACGCCGCCTATCTCAGTCTTTTCAAACTTGACGCCGCGTTCCTCGACTCTCAGCCCGACGATTCCATGGTACTCGACCGGCTGCGTGCGCAACGCTGTGTGCCTGAGACGAGCGACTTCCGCGCTTTCAAATCACAATTGCACGAAGCCTATTCCGCCGTCGAAACCAAGCACACGGTCTGGCATCTGCCTGACAGCAGGAGCTTGCGGGTTGCAACCAGCCCGAATGCGCAAGGCGGCATCACCTATCTCTTTGATGACGTCTCCGAGGGCTACGCATTGGCGAGCCGCTTTAACGCGCTCGAAAATACCCAGAGCGAGACGCTCGATGCGCTGGTCGAAGCGGTCGCCGTCTTCGGAGTCGATGGCCGCCTGCAGTTAAACAACCTCGCCTTCCAAAAGCTTTGGGACTTCTCGCTTGAGGATCTTACCGACAAGCCGCCGATCGACGCGGTGCGCAGACATTGCCGCGCGGTCGATACGGGTAGTGCTGAGGTCTGGACAGCGATTGAAAATGCGATCACCAGCATGGGCGACCGCAAGCGGCTCTCGCAGCGGCTGGAGAGCAATGACGGCGAAGTTTACGAGTGCGGAGTGACGCCGCTGCCAGACGGCGGCAATCTCGTCACTTTCCGCAAGATCAGCGACAGCGTGCGGGTCGAACGCATTTTGCGCGAACGCAACGCCGCACTCATTGCCGCCGACGCGATTCGCGATACCGTGATCCGCTACATCTCGCACGACCTGCGTTCGCCCTTGAACAATATTTCGGGCTACGCGCAGTTTCTCGGCACGCCGGAAGCAGGCAGCTTGAGCGAAAAGCAGCGCCAATATCTCGGTCATATTTCCGCATCGAGCGCGGAGCTCCTTTCAATCATTGACGGCCTGCAGCTCGCGATCCTCGACGCCGAGGGCAAACGCCCGGCAGAAGTTGAAATCCGCGCACTCCTCGACACCGTCGCTGCTGAAGCAAAAGCACGGCTCGCTGAAAAGCAACTCTCACTCGTGGTCGATATTCCCGCCGGGATCGGGCGCTTCGCCGCCGATGAGCCGCGCGTCCGGCAGGTGTTGCAGAATCTCGTGGCGAACGCGGCCGTGCATTCGCCTTCGGGCGAAACGATCGGGCTTGCGGTCGAACGGCGCCAGAATGCCGTGCTGTTTCGGGTCTCCGACCGCGGTCCCGGCATCCCGCGCGATGTGCAGGAGCGGCTGTTCCAGAATCTGGAAACCTTGCCGATCGATTCCACCCACCGCGCGTCCGGTCTCGGGCTATCTTTGGTAAGGTCGGCCATGAAGTTGCAGGGCGGCGACGTGATGATCGATTCCGAGCCGAACCGGGGTACTGTCGTCACCTGCGTCTTTCCGTTGACGCCGCCGGAGGCAAAGGGCAACGCCGCATCCCAAACATGAACGCATCGCGGAAATCCTGGGAAATCGTAGTCCCGAGCGAGGACGCAACGCGCAGGCTTGCGCGCGATCTCGCGCTTTCCATCGGACCCGGCGATCTGGTGGCGCTTTCCGGCGACCTCGGTTCCGGTAAATCGGCGCTGGCGCGCGCGATCCTGCGGGCGCTCGCGCTCGATGAAACACTCGAGGTGCCGAGCCCGACATTTACGCTCATTCAGCTCTATGAATTGCCGCGCTTCCCGGTGGTGCATGCCGATTTGTATCGTGTGAACACGCTCGCGGAATTGTCTGAACTCGGCTGGGAAGAAGCGTCGATGGGGGCGGCCGTCCTCGTCGAGTGGCCGGAAAAAGCGGGACCGCTCTTACAATCCGACCGGCTCGAAGTGCATATGGAACTCGCCTCCGATCTCGGGCCGGAACACCGCCGCGTACGGCTCGAAGGGGTCGGCACATGGGCGGAGCGGCTCGTGCGGCTTCGCGCGGAGCACGCGCTCTTCGAAGCATCCGGCTACGGCAACGCACAGCGCCGGCATATCCAGGGCGATGCATCAACGCGCAGCTACGAGCGGCTTCAGCTCGAGGACGGCGGCACTGCAATCTTGATGAAAGCACCAAGCGGCAAAGACGGTCCGCCGGTGCGCCAAGGCCGCACCTATGGCGAGATCGCGCAACTCGCGCAGACGATGGAGCCATTCGTTGCGCTCTCGCGCGGACTTCGCGCACGCGGCTTCTCGGCGCCTGAAATCTATGTCGCCGATCTGCACAACGGATTACTGCTCTTGGAAGATCTCGGAACGCAAGGGGTCACGACCGGCGAACCCGCGATACCAATTGAGGAATGTTACGAAGGCGCCGTCGATGTTCTGGTAGCGCTTCATACGCAGCGGCTGCCACCGTCACTGCCGATCGCGCCAAGGATCGAATATGACCTGCCGCGCTACGACCTCGATGCGTTCCTGATCGAAGCCGAACTTCTGCTCGACTGGTATCTGCCGCGACGGCGCGCAACCCCGTTAGATGCCACTGCGCGCGACATCTTCCGCGCGCTTTGGCGCGACGCTCTAGTTGGCAATGTAACAGGTGCTTCAACGTGGGTACTTCGCGATTATCATTCACCGAATCTCATATGGATGCCGCATCGGCAGGGCGTTCAAAAGATCGGCCTCCTCGACTTCCAGGACGCGGTCTTGGGACCGCCGGCCTATGACGTCGCGTCGCTTCTGATGGACGCGCGCTGCGACGTGCCGGAAGAAATGGAAGTGCGGCTCTTGTCGCGCTACGCGCTCGGGATGCATGCAAGCGGGATCGAATTCGATCCGGCGAGTTTCGCCGCGCAATACGTGACCATGGGTGCGCAACGCGCGACTAAAATTCTCGGCATATTCGCGCGGCTCGAGCGGCGCGACGGCAAACCGCAGTATCTGCGTCACATGCCGCGCGTATGGAATTATCTCATGCGTACGCTCGAACATCCGGCGCTCGCAGCACTCAAGGGCTGGTACGGCGCGAATGTGCCGCCGCCTTCCGGCATGACCAGGGCTTCTGCGGAAGAGCCGGAGCTCCCGTTGTTGCCGCCGGATGCTGAGCCATCCGGGATCGCAGCCGAACCTGCGGTCGATTTCGGGATGCCTTCCGCCCCTCGAGCGGAAACGCGCGACACGTGAGCGCGGATAAGATCGAAAGCGCCATGGTGCTTGCGGCCGGACTCGGCACGCGCATGCGCGAGCAGACCCACGCAAAACCAAAGCCCCTGGTCGAAGTCGGCGGCAAGACGCTGATCGACCGCGTACTCGACCGCGTCGTCGAAGCGGGCGTCACGCGCGCGGTCGTGAACGTGCATTACTTCGGCGATCTTCTGATTGCGCAGCTCGAAAAACGCGGACGGCCGCGCATTGAAATTTCCGACGAACGCGATCAGTTGCTGAATACCGGTGGAGGTGTCGTGCGCGCGCTGCCGTTGCTCGGCAAAATTCCGTTCCTGCTCGTCAATTCCGATTCGATCTGGACCGAGGGCGCGACTCCAAATCTCGTCCGGCTGGTTGCGGCTTATCGCGCCGATGAGATGGACGCGATGCTCTTGCTCGCGCCGGTCGCGGGCGCCGTCGGCTACGCAGGCGCCGGCGATTATTCGATGAACTCAGAGGGCGGGCTTATGCGCCGCGCCGAACGTGAGATCGCACCCTTTGTTTATGCGGGTGCTGCTATCCTGCACCCGCGGCTTTTCTCAAATGCCCCGTCAGGCGCATTCTCGCTGACGCAGTCATTTGCGGAGGCCGAGTCAAACGGCCGGCTGTTCGGGCTTCGGCTCGACGGCATGTGGATGCATGTCGGCACGCCGGAAGCGATTCTTGCTGCCGAGGATGCCATTCGCCGCTCAAGCGAGTAATCTCCCGCGCGTGATGGCTACCCGCCCCCGCGTTTTCACCATTCCACCAACTGCACCGTTCCTGCCGACGCTGGCACGCGGGCTGCTCGACGGCGCGCTGATCCCGGGTTTTGCGCCGCGCGAGAACCCGGCGCTGCTCGCGGAAGCCATTATCTACCTGCCGACGCGGCGCGCGGCGCGTGCGCTCTCACAGGCGCTGCTCGACGAACTTGGGACCAGCGGCGCGCTCCTGCCCCGGATCGTTCCGCTCGGTGACGTCGATGAAGACGCATTCGCCTTCGAGCTCTCCGATCTTGAACCGCTTGCGCCCGCGATCGAGCCTGCCGCGCGGCGGCTTGCGCTCGCAAAGCTGATCGTTCCGTTTGCGAAATCCGGCTCCGGCTTGTTGCCTGCCTCGCCTGCCGCCGCGGTCACGCTTGCCGATGAACTTGCGCATCTGATGGACGATTTCATCACGGCTGGAAAAGAATTCGCCGAAGTGAAAGATGCGGTTGAAGGCGAGTTCGATCGATATTGGGAGCGCTCGCGCGATTTTCTCGGGCTCGTCGATCGGGGCTGGCGCAATTTTATGAACGAGCGCGGACTGATCGAGGCGGCAGCTAGACGCGATCAACTTCTGGAGCGCGAAGCCGAACGGCTTGCGAAATCGGAAGCGCCCGTCATTGCCGCGGGCTCGACCGGCACACTGCCCAAAGTCGCCGAATTGCTTCGCGTGATCGCGCGCCGCAAGAACGGCGCGGTGGTCCTGCCGGGACTCGATCAGGCGCTCGACAAACGCGCGTTCGCATTAATTGGCCAAGCGAACGAGCCGTTACCCGGCCACCCGCAATTTGGTCTGAAGCGATTGATCGAGAAAATCGGTATCGCGCGTGAGGCGGTCGAGCCGCTCGGCGCTTCACAATATCCTTCTCGCGAAGCAATCTTTTCTGCGGCGTTCCAGCCTGCACTCGAAGACCAGGCGTCGCCGCCGGCAGCACCTGCCGATGCACTTGAAAACATCACGCTGATTGAAGCTGCCGACGCACGCGAGGAAGCGCTCGCAATCGCGGCCGTGCTGCGGGAAACGCTGAGCGACGAAGAAAAAACCGCGGCGCTCATTACACCCGACCGCGCGCTCGCGCGGCGCGTCTGCGCTGAGCTTACGCGCTGGAACGTGGTGGTCGACGATTCCGCGGGCCTGCCGCTTGCCGATTCCGAAATCGGACGGCTGGCACGATTGATCGTGGAAGCAGCAAACCCGGACGCTTCGCCGGTTTCGCTGCTCGCGCTCCTGCGCCATCCTTATCTGCGCGGACGCTTCACGCGCGAAGATATCGATCGGCTGGAGATCGCGTGCTTGCGGGGCTCGCGCCCCGCCGGCGGGATACGCGCGCTGGTGCCGCTGATCGATGTCTCGGGCAGTCAGCGCTTTCCGCATGATCCGCGTAGACACTTTGAGACAGCTGATTGGGACAGCGCGCGCGAAGTTGCATCGGATATCGCCGCGATGCTGGCGCCGCTGTTCGCGATCGGGGGCAATGAAACATCATTTGCGAAGCTCATTGCGGCGCATCGTGAAGCATTTGTCGCAACCGGTATCGAGGCGCGCGATGACGAAGCGCAAGGGATGCTCGAAGCATTCGATGCACTCTCGACTGCGGCCACAGATGCGCCGGCTATGCGGCTCCACGACTATGCCGATTCGTTCCCCGCACTGATCCGCGAGCGGACCGTTCGGCCGCCTGCCGATCCGCAAGCGCGGATCAGAATTCTAGGTCCCCTTGAAGCGCGCATGATCTCGGCAAGCCGCGTCGTGCTCGGCGGTCTCAACGAGAATATCTGGCCGCCGGAAGCGCACTCGGATTCCTGGCTCAATCGTCCGATGCGGAAAACCCTCGGGCTGGATCTGCCGGAGCGGCGGATCGGGCTATCGGCACACGACTTCGTGCAGGCATGCGGCGCGCCCGAAGTATTTCTGGTTCGTGCAAAAAAACAAGGTGGTGTCGAAACGATTGCGTCGCGTTTCCTGCAGCGGCTCGGTGCCGCGGCGGATGAGAAAGCATTTTCAGACGCAAAAGCCCGAGGCGAGCGTTATCTTGGCTTTGTGCGCGCGTTCGAGCGCACGGAGGCAGTTGCGCCGTTGAAGCCGCCGCGGCCTGCGCCACCGGCCGAAATGCGGCCGCGGCAATTCAGCGTCAGCGATGTGCGCGATCTGGTGCGCGATCCTTATTCGATTTTTGCCAAGCGCATCCTTAAGCTGAGCCCGCTCGACCCAGTCGATAAAGAACCCGATCCGGCGCAGCGCGGCACGCTGTTGCACAAGATCCTGTCGGACTTCGCGAAAGAACATGCCGAAACATTTCCTCCGCAAGCAAAGGAAGAATTGATCCGGCTGGGGCGCGCTGCATTCGCTGAGTTCTCCGATGTTGCCGCGGCGCAGGCGATCTGGTGGCCGCGCTTCGAGCGCGTCGCAGAATGGTTTGCCAAGGAAGAACGCAAACGAAGAGCACTGATCGCGCTGATTCATTCCGAGGTCGATGGGCGCGCGGAAATTAAAGTCGGCGTTGCAAGTTACATTCTGACGGCGCGCGCCGATCGCATCGACGTCAACAAAGACGGCTCGATCGCGATCCTCGATTACAAGACCGGAACGCTGCCGACCTACAAGGAATCGATTCTCGGATTCGAGCCGCAACTGCTGCTGGAGGCCGCGATTGCACGCAAAGGCGGCTTTCAAGGCATCGCCAAAGGCGTGCGCGTCGCCGCGCTCGGCCCAGTGAAATTGAGCGGCAGACAGCCGCCTGGCGAGTTCAAACTGTTCGAGCTCTCAAACCGGAAGGATTTCGCGGCGGTCGCCGAACCCCGCGGCATTGCCGATCCGGATCATCTCGATAAAGCGGCCGATTATGCGATCGGCGGTCTCGCCGCACTCTTTGAAAAATACAGCCTTGCTTCGCAGCCTTATCTTTCCGCACCGCGCGCCAAATGGATCAAGGACTATAACGACTACGCGCATCTTGCGCGGATCAAGGAATGGTCCGCGGGAGACGGCGAATGAACCGCCCGCTGCCAATCACACCGCAAGCCGAAGCTTCCGACCCGACGCACTCGGTCTGGGTTTCGGCCAATGCCGGCTCCGGCAAGACCACGGTGCTGGTCTGGCGTGTGATCCGGCTCCTGCTCGATGGTGTCGCGCCCGCGCGTATTCTCTGCCTCACCTATACCAAAGCTGCCGCCGCCCACATGGCAAACGAAGTACTGAAGAAACTTTCGCAATGGGTGCGGCTCTCCAACGACGAACTCGATCGTGCCATCGCAGAGATCGACGGAAATGCGCCCGACCCCGCGCGGCGTGCCATGGCGCGCCGGCTCTTTGCATCGGCGCTCGAAACGCCGGGCGGACTGAAAGTGCAGACGATCCACGCCTTCTGCGACCGCGTGCTCCACATGTTTCCGGTCGAGTCCGAACGTGCCCGCGGGCTTCGAGGTGCTGGAAGAAATCGCGAGCCGCGATCTGCTTGAACGCGCGCGGCTCGACACAATCCTGGAGGCGAGCCGAAATCCGGAGAGCGACCTTGGCCGGGCATACCGGCATTGTATCGAAATCTCCGGCGACGAGACCATCAAGGAAGTGCTGAACGAGGCGGTACGCGAGCGGCAAAAGATCAGGCTTCTCAAGATTGAAGAAGTGTCCGATCTGATCTCGACAACGCTTGGCATCACACCCGGCGACACGATCGCTTCTCTTGAGAGGGAAATTTTCGAGGGAAAGCATCTCCCGCGTGGAGAGTGGCAATCGATATGCGACACGCTGCTGACCTTCGGAGGCAACGCACTTACGACGGGCGAGCGGCTTCGCAACGCGATCGGCGCCGAGCCAAATGAAATCGCCGATCTTTATCTCGCGATGTTCTTTAAAACCGACGGCGACCCGCGCGAGGCAAAGGATTTCGGCAGCCAGGCCGTGCGCGACAAGAATGCC
Source organism: uncultured Alphaproteobacteria bacterium (assembly GCA_963730025.1). Taxonomy (GTDB): domain Bacteria; phylum Pseudomonadota; class Alphaproteobacteria; order Rhizobiales; family Xanthobacteraceae. The sequence goes on along the minus strand of CAVSPV010000002.1, from coordinate 2,010,940 downwards.
GCCCTTTTCGACCGGCTCCTTTCCGAATGCGCGCGCGTTGCCACCTTGCGCACAAGACTCCGCGCCGTGCGGGAGCGCGACCGGTCGCTCGCGCTGCTCACGCTCGCCAACGCCGTGATCGAGCGCTACGAAGCTTCAAAACGCGCACGCGGCGCGCTTGATTTCGCCGATCTGGTGACCGGCACAGTTGAATTGCTCGAACGCGAGGCATCCGCCTGGGTGCATTACAAGCTCGATGGCGGCATCGAACATATCCTGGTCGATGAAGCGCAGGACACGAGCCCCGAGCAATGGCGCATTATCGGCAAGCTCGCGGACGACTTTTTCTCAGGTAAGGGTGCCACCGAGAAGCCGCGCACGATTTTCGCGGTCGGCGACGAGAAGCAGTCGATCTTCTCCTTCCAGGGCGCAGACCCTAAGAGCTTCGATCATATGCGAAGCAGCTTCTCCGCGCAGATCGAGGCGTCGGGAAACATGCTCGCGCGCCCTGAACTCAAGCGCTCCTACCGTTCAACCGATACCGTGCTTCGCGCGATCGACGTCGTTTTCAAACCTGATAATGCGCGGCGCGGGCTTTCAGTCGAGGAGAAAGCCGCACCCGTGCATGAGGCCGCGCGCGCAAACGCGCCCGGCATCGTAGAAATCTGGCCGCTCGCGCAGGCAGTTGCAGATGACGGCGAGAACGATACCGGCTGGGACGCGCCGCTGGATACCGTCAGAGCGGATGCCGCACAGTCGGTGCTTGCCGAGCATATCGCGAACGCTGCCAAACATTGGCTCGGCGGCAGATCTATCGGTCGGCATCAAATCCTTTGATGGCAAAGTCGAAAAGCGCCGTCCCGCGCAGGCCGGCGACATTATTATTCTGGTGCAGCAGCGCGGCACGCTGTTCGAAGCAATTTTGCGTGCGCTGAAGCAAAAAGGCTTGCCGGTCGCCGGTGCGGACCGACTCAAGCTCACCGAACATATCGCCGTGATGGATCTGATCGCGCTCGGCGACGCGCTCCTGCTTGAAGCAGGACGATCTGCAACTTGCAGCGTGCTGAAATCGCCGCTGTTCGGATTCGACGACGACGACCTGATCACGCTCGCTCATGGTCGCACCGGAACGCTCGCGCAAAATCTTGCGGAAAATGGCGCGCGTGATCCGCGATACGCGGCAGCAAGCAGGACGCTTTTGCAGTGGCGCGAGGAAGCGTTGCACCTGCGGCCGTTCGATCTTTATTCGCGCGTGCTCGGCCGCGACGGCGGCAGAAAGCGGATGGTGGCGCGGCTTGGGCCGGAAGCAGCCGACGCGCTTGATGAATTTCTCTCGGCCGCACTTTCCTACGAAGCGCTCCGAGACGCCGTCGCTGCAAGGATTTCTTGCGTTCCTGCGCCGCACCGAGGCGGAAATTAAACGTGACCTGGAAACAACCAGCGAAGCGATCCGCGTCATGACGGTCCATGGTGTCAAAGGCCTGGAGGCGCCGATCGTGGTGCTTGCCGATACGACTGCAAAGCCGTTTTCGCGCCACGACCCGAAAGTGATGCCGTTTTCGAGATTCGAAATCCTCCCGCATTCGTCTGGGCAATTGCGAAAAGAGAAGATTCTGATCGCCTGCGTACCGCGCGCGATGCGGCACTTGAACTGCGCGCGCAGGAGTATCGCCGGCTGCTCTATGTGGCACTCACGCGCGCGGCCGACGTACTTGTCGTCTGCGGCATGCTGAACAAGATCCAAAGCGAAGCGCCGGCCGATTCCTGGTACGGGCTCATCAGAACGGCGCTCCTCGAAGATTCCGACGAAGCAAAACACGTCCTCAAAATCTCGGTCCCGTATTTCTCGGAAGAAGTTTCGCGCTGGCACGATCCGTCGCTGCCTATCCTTCAGCAGGAACAGACCGTTGCCGCGAAGGCCGAACTATTGCCGCACTGGATCACCGCACCATATTCAGGCGCATCGCAGCAACAAAAGCTGCTGCGTCCCTCACGCGCTTTCTTCGACGCCGAACGAAAGCAGGAAGGCCAAGCCGGCGGCCGGCGGCGTGGTGTGCTTATTCACCGGCTCCTGCAGTCGCTTCCTGAAGTTCCACCGAGCGAGCGGGACGCAGCCGTGGCGCGGTATCTTGCGCATTGCTGCACCCGAATTGATGGAGCTGGAGCGCGCAACGCTTGCGAGCGAAGTACGGCACGTACTTGCCGATCCGGCCTGCGCCGATCTGTTCGGTCCAGGAAGCCGGGCGGAAGCGGAACTGATTGCGCATGTGCCTACGAAGAATGGAAAAACGATCGAAGTTTCAGCGCGGCTCGATCGCATTCTTGTCTCGGGCGACACAGTAACAGTCGCCGATTTTAAATCGGACGCAGTAATTCCGAAAACTATCGGCGAGGTTTCGGCGCATTACATCGAACAATTGGCGGCCTATCGTGCAGCACTTTCGGGCATCTTCCCCGACAGGCGAATCCGCGCGCTGCTTGTTTTTACGGCTGGCCCACGTTTATTCGAAATCCCCGAAGAATCGCTCGAATCCGCGTGGGCGCGGCTGCAAACGCGGGGCAGCGCTGCAATCGCTCTAAACGTGTCTTGACCCCCTCGCGGCCCGAACCTACCTATGGCCGAGCAGAGTTATCCTCCCCGATTCCAACGTTCCAATGAGGTCCATCATGGCCGTCGATAAAACCTCCGATTCCTCCTTCGAAAACGACGTACTCAAATCCAAGGAGCCGGTGCTGGTCGACTTCTGGGCCGAGTGGTGCGGCCCGTGCCGTCAGATCGCGCCTGCGCTCGAAGAGATCGCTGGAGCGTCCGGCGGCAAGATCAAGATCGTGAAGTTGAACGTCGACGAGAACCCGAACGTCGCGTCGAAATACGGTATCATGTCGATCCCGACTTTGATGATCTTCAAGAACGGCGAGATGGCGTCGCGCCTGATCGGCGCCTATCCGAAGGCGAAGATCGAACAGTGGATCGGCACCACCGTCTGACCGAAAAACTAATGCTGAAATTAAAACGCCGCCCTATTTGGGCGGCGTTTCGTTTGCGGCGAGCACCTCGCCGGCAAGATAAAGCGAGCCGGTAATAAGCACGCGCGGCGGCGCGGGCAGTTTCAGCACTGCCGCACGCTCTAGCGCCCGCTCAATGCCGGTCGCCGCTTCAGCCTCGATATCGGCAAGGTGTGCTGCATGCACAATATCGGATGCGGGCCGCGATGCTTCGCCTGGCGGCGACACCCCAAACACATAGCGCGCAATTCCCGAGAAGCAGTTCAGGAAGTCGTCCGCGCTTTTGGTGTTCAGCATGCCCGCAATCAGAATAAGCGGACGCGGCACGCGTTCTTCCATTTCGCCGACCGCGGCAGCAACGGCTTCGCCGCCAGCCGCGTTATGCCCGCCGTCGAGCCAGAGCTCGGAGCCCGCGGGCAGTTTGGCGGCGAGCTTGCCGCCGGTGAGATTTTGCATGCGCGCGGGCCAGTCGGCCTTCAACAAGCCTGCTTCGATCGCCGCCGTCGAAATTTTCAAACTGGGGATCGCACGCAATGTCGCAACCGCGGTCCCGGCATTTTCAATCTGATGGCGGCCGAATAAGCGCGGGCGCGGAAGATCAAGCAGCCCGTTCTCGTCCGAATAAACCAACCTGCCGCCTTCTTCATGCGCGGACCATTGCTGGCCGGAGACAAAAGGTACGGCCCCGGTTTTTCCGACTGCGCGCTCGAGCACGGCAAGCGACTCGTCGCGCTGATTGGCGATTATCGCCGGGATGCCGCGCTTGAAAATGCCCGCCTTCTCGGCTGCGATTTCTCCAAGGGTCGCGCCGAGATATTCGGTGTGGTCGATTGAAACCGGCGTCACCACCGTCGCAATCGGCCGCTCCACGACATTGGTCGCATCGAGCCTGCCGCCAAGGCCCACTTCGAGCAACAAGACATCGGCCGGATGGCGCGAAAATAACAGCAAGGCGGCCGCGGTGCTGATCTCAAAAAATGTGATTTCGCCGCCCGCGTTCGCCCGTTCGGTTTCTTCCAGCGCATCCACAAGCGCCTGATCGCTCACAAGTTTGCCGCCGCCTTCGGCGCCAAGCCTGATGCGTTCGTGAAAGTGGACGAGATGCGGCGAGGTATAAGCGTGAACGCTTTTGCCTTCGGCTTCGAGCATCGCGCGAAGAAATGCGACGGTAGAACCTTTGCCGTTGGTGCCGCCGACATGGATCACCGGCGGCAACGCGCGCTCCGGATTGTCGAGGGCTGCCAGGAGCCGGTTCAGCCGGCCGAGCGAAAGATCGATACGCTTGGGATGAAGTGCGCCAAGCCTTGCGAGAATCTGTTCGGCGGCAGAACCCGGCGCCGTATTCGCGTTCACCCCGTCCCCACCGGAGCGGAAAGCGCGGGTGCAGCGGCCGATGGCTGCGTCTTGGTCATGAGCTTGCAGATCCGCGCGATCGTTTTGCGCATCTCATGGCGATGGACGACCAAGTCTACCATGCCGTGATCGCGCAGATATTCGGCGCGCTGAAATCCTTCCGGCAATTTCTCGCGGATGGTTTGCTCGATCACGCGCGGACCGGCAAAGCCGATTAGCGCGCCAGGCTCCGCAATCTGCACGTCGCCGAGCATTGCATAAGACGCGGTCACACCGCCGGTGGTCGGGTTCGTCAGCACGACGATATAGGGTTTCTTCACCTTACGAAGCCGCTGCACACCCACCGTGGTGCGCGGCATCTGCATGAGCGAAAGAATGCCCTCCTGCATGCGCGCGCCGCCGGAGGCGACGAATAAAATAAACGGCGTTTGTTTCTCGACTGCGGTCTCTAAACCTTTGATCACTGCTTCGCCTGCCGCCATGCCGAGCGAGCCGCCCATGAAGTCGAAATCCTGGGCTGCAGCAACGATCGGCAGGCCCTCCAGCTTGCCGTAGCCGAGTTTAACGGCGTCGTTCATGCCGGTCTTGGCGCGCGCGTCCTTGATGCGGTCAGCGTATTTTTTCTCGTCGCGAAATTTCAGCGGATCGGCGGCAACACCCGGCACTGCGATGTCGAGCCAGGTTTCGTTATCGAACGTCGCCTTGAGACGCGCGGTCGCGCTCATGCGCATGTGATAGTTCGAGCCGGGAATGACCCACTGGTTCGCTTCGACGTCTTTATGAAAGACGAGCTGGCCGGTTTCCGGACATTTGATCCAGAGATTCTCCGGCACCTCCCGGCGGCCGAGGAACGACCGGATTTTCGGGCCGACGTTCGATATCCAGTTCATAGCCGGGTCTCCGGACGAATTTCAGGAACACATTATATAGGGACGGAAAGGCCTCGTGAAACCGGCTATTCTGCCGCAATTCGGCGGGCCGAACGCACGCCTTCGGCAAGTGCTGAAACGAGCGTGGTGACGGCCTTCACGGTCGCGGGTGTTGCGCGGCTGTCCTTGTCCAAACTCGTGCGCACGGCTTCGACAAGTGCCGAGCCGACCACCGCCGCATCGGCGCCTTCGGCAACCGCGCGCGCATGCGCGGGCGTCTTCAGGCCGAAGCCGACTGCGATCGGTAATTTGGTGTGCCGCTTGATCCGCTCAACCGCTTCGATCACGCGCGGTGTTTCTGGTGCTGCCGCACCCGACACCCCCGCGATCGACACGTAGTAGACGAAGCCGGACGTATTTTTGAGAACCGCCGGCAAGCGCTTGTCGTCGGTCGTGGGGGTCGCGAGACGAATGAAGTTGATACCTGCTTTCATCGCAGGCAGGCAAAGTTCTTCATCTTCTTCCGGCGGCAGATCGACCACGATCAACCCGTCGACGCCCGCATCTTTTGCGTCTTTCAGGAATTTCTCGACGCCATAGATATAGATCGGGTTGTAGTAGCCCATCAGCACGATCGGCGTTTCGTTATTGTTTTTTCGAAACTCGCGCGCCATCGCGACGGTTTTTTTCAGCGTCTGGCCGGCTGCAAGCGCGCGCAGCGAAGAAGCCTGGATCGGCGGACCATCGGCCATGGCATCGGTAAACGGCACGCCGAGTTCGATCACATCGGCGCCGGCTTCCGGCAGCGCTTTCAGAATCGCAAGCGAGGTTTCGAAATCGGGATCGCCGGCCGTGATGAAGGTGACGAGCCCGGCGCGGCCTTCGCGCTTGAGCTCAACAAAACGGGTATCGATGCGGGTCGCGGTCATTTCCGTGGAATCGCTTTGCTCAGAATTTCGCGTACGACGTTGTCGGGGCAGCGCATCGGATAGGTGACGTAAGTTGCCGGCCGCTTGGTTTCGCGGTCGATCACATCGGTCGTCAGCTTCAGGAACTTGCCGTCGCGCTCGAAGCGATTTTCTTCTTTCACCGGGAACCTGTTGCGGCCGTCGGTTTCCTCACCGACGCAGAGCGAGGTCTGCCTGGCGGCATCGAAAACACAGGTGCCGATGGTATCGACCGAAAGCTTTTTCTTCATGCGCCCGACCGGGTGATTAAGCACAGAGAAAAAGCCGCCATCCGCGAAATGAACCGAGAAGCCGGCCTGACAGAAAGCTTCAACAGTCGACGGCGCGATCTTTTCGCTTGGATAGACCCAGGCGCCGTCGCGAATCGGATTTTCCGTGAATGTTTCCTGCGCGATAACAACCAGCGCGCTCGCTGCAAGCAGTGCCGCTGCGGCTACTATTTTTGCAGGAACGCGCGCGCTCATGCCGATTTCTTCTTGTTGAGATATTCCGACGACCGAAGCGAGATCCTTGTCGCCACGGCCGGAAAGATTGACCACGATCAGATGGTCGTTCGGCTTGCCGCGCGCGAGCTGATCGAGTTTTGCGAGCGCGTGCGCAGGCTCAAGCGCCGGAATGATCCCCTCAAGCCGGCTGCAAAGCTGGAACGCGGCAAGCGCTTCGTCGTCGGTCGCCGAGATATATTTCACGCGGCCCGATTTCATGCAGCCAGGAATGCTCCGGCCCAATGCCGGGATAATCGAGGCCGGCGGAAATCGAATGCGCTTCCTCGATCTGGCCGTCGTCGTTCATCAGCAAATAGGTGCGGTTGCCATGCAAGACGCCCGGCTTACCGCCCGCGAGCGAGGCGGCGTGTTGCTTGGAGAGGCCGTGGCCCTGCCGCTTCGACGCCGTAAATTTCGATGTCGCGATCGTCGAGGAACGGATGGAAGAGGCCCATCGCATTCGAGCCGCCGCCGATGCAGGCAACGAGCGTATTCGGGAGACGCCCTTCGAGCTCCATCATCTGCGCGCGCGTCTCATCGCCGATCACGCATTGAAAGTCGCGCACCATCGCCGGATAGGGATGCGGACCCGCGACCGTGCCGATGCAATAGAAAGTGTCGTGTACGTTCGTCACCCAGTCGCGGAGCGCTTCGTTCATCGCGTCTTTCAGCGTCTTCGAACCGCTTTCCACCGGCCGCACTTCCGCACCGAGTGCGCGCATGCGGAGCACGTTCGGCTCCTGGCGCACGACATCGGTCGAGCCCATGAATACCACGCATTTGAGACCGAACTTCGCACAGAGCGTCGCGGTCGCAACCCCATGCATGCCGGCGCCGGTCTCCGCGATTACGCGCGGCTTACCCATGCGCTTGGCAAGCATGATCTGCCCGAGCACGTTATTCACTTTATGCGCGCCGGTGTGATTCAGATCTTCGCGCTTGAAATAGATTTTGGCGCCGCCGTAATGCGCGGTGAGCCGCTCGGCGAAATAAAGCGGGCTTGGGCGCCCGACATAATGTTTGAGATGGTGATCCATCTCGCGCTTGAAGGCCGGATCTGCTTTTGCCGCCTCGTAGGCTTTTTCGAGATCGAGTACGAGCGGCATCAAGGTTTCGGCGACGAAGCGGCCGCCGAAAATACCGAAATGCCCGCGCTCGTCGGGACCGGTGCGGAGCGAATTCGCGATATTCACGATGCGCGCTCCATCACGGCGTGGCGCGCATTGCGAACGAAGGCGACAATCTTATTGCGATCTTTCACGCCGGGCGCGCTTTCCACGCCGGAGGAAACATCGACCGCATCGGGCCGCACGATCTCGATCGCTTTAGCCACATTCGCCGGATCCAGCCCGCCGGAAAGCATGACCGGTTTTTTGTGCGCCATGTTTTTCAAAAGCGCCCAGTCGAACGGCTTGCCGTGGCCGCCGGGGCGCGTCGCATCTTTCGGCGCCTTCGCGTCGTACAAAATCCAGTCGGCAGCGGACTCGTAGGCCGCGAGCGGCACGAGATCGGAGCGAGAGGCAACCGGAATCGCTTTGATCATGAGCTTGCCGGTGCGGTTGCGAATTTCGGTGATCCGCGCGGTCGTTTCGCTGCCATGGAGCTGATGGAAATCAGGCGCCGCATAAGCTTCGATCGTATCGATCAGATCGTCGTCGGCATCGACACTCAGCGCCACGATTTTCGCCTTGCCGCGCGCCATGTTCGCAAGCTGCTTTGCAGCCTCCGGACGTCACGTGGCGCGGGCTCGCGGCAAAAAAGACCAGCCCAACCATGTCCGCACCCGCATCGAGCGCGGCGTCCATGGCTGCCAAGTCATTGATCCCGCAGATTTTGACGATCATGGCGCATCCGATGCCATGGCTGGCTGGACCTGTCCACTTTGGGCCTTAACGTGGAGGCTTAACCAAGCTTTCGCCAGACCAGCATGGCGGCAGCCAGATCCTCGATCGCGGTGCCGACCGACTTGAAAAGCGTGATTTCGTCTGAGCGAAGGCGGCCTTTGGCGGTGCCGCGGCAGAGATCGAATAGATCGCCCTGCACGTCGGTTTCCTTGAAAATGCCGCGCGAGATCGGAATCACGAGATCGCCCGCCTCTTTGAGCGCACCGCTACGCGTATCGACATAGACGCGTGCGCGTTTGACCGCTTCGTCGTCGGCTTCCCGCATCACCGGACGGAACCCGCCGACCAGATCGAGATGCGCGCCCGCTTTCAGCCACGCTCCCTGCACTAACGGCTCGCTCGAGAGCGTCGCGCAACTGACGATGTCGGCCGCGCGAACGGCGCGCTCCGCGTCGCCACGACTTCAACCGAGAACTTCTCGCGTTCGAGTTCTTTGGCAAGTTCCTCCGCGCGCGGAGCGGACCGGTTCCAGATCGAGACTTTCTTGATCGGACGGATCGTCGCATGCGCACGCGCGAGATAAGGCGCTAACGCACCCGCCCCAATCAACACGAGGTGCGAAGCGTCTTCGCGCGCAAGATATTGTGCTGCAAGCGCGGACGCGGCGGCCGTCCGCCACAACGTCAAGCGATGGCCGTCGATCGTGACCAGCGGTTCGCCGGTATCGCCGGACATCAAGAGATAAGTGCCGGCAACACTGCCAAGACCTTTGGCGAGATTGCCGGGAAATACCGTCACCGTCTTGGTACCCAGGAAAGCGCCTTCCTTTTCCCTGGTCCAGGCCGGCATCAAGAGCAGCGTTGCTTCGCCGTCGGGCCGAGCAATCGAATGTCCATGCCGCAGCGGTGTTTCGATCTCCGCACGGAACGCCTGGCGCAGCGCTTCAATGAGCGAAGGAAAGTCGAGCGCGGAATCGATCTCGGCAGCAGAGACAACGCGCATGCCTTATCGCAGCGCCACGTTTCGGGAATCGGATTTCCGAGGGTTTCGTCGAATGCAGAAAGGCTTCGTTTTGTGCCGCGAGCTTTTCCGTTTCACGCTCGGCCCGCTTCGCCCGGTAGCGCCAGCGAAGCCGCCCGATCCCGGCCGCCGTGCCGCCGATCAACACGCCGATCGCGAGCGCGATCATGAGAAGGACAAAGAGCGGCAGCGAGAAAGCGAGCGCCGGTGCCTCGCGCGAAAACGGATCAAGCGACAGCGTGACCGGTCGCGCGGTTTGCGACCGAAAAAAGCACAAGCAGAATGCCCAGCGGAACGAGCAAGAGCCAGCGCAGCAGTCTGCGCATGTCAGGCGACCCCGGTCACTACAAATGTGAACGTCAAACTATTTCGCGCGCGGTTTGTTCAGGCGGTCGCGCATTTCCTTGCCGGTCTTGAAATAGGGCACGACTTTTTCCTGAACCTTGACCTGCGCGCCGGTGCGCGGATTGCGGCCGAGCCGGGCCGGACGATTCTTCACCGAAAAGGCGCCGAAGCCGCGCAACTCGACGCGATCGCCGCGCGCCAGCGCCAGCGTGATTTCGTCCAGAATGGCATCGACGATATTTTCGACGTCGCGCTGATAGAGGTGCGGGTTCGCTGTCGCGATCCGCTGCACGAGTTCGGATTTGATCATCGACAATTGCTGCCCGCCCCGATCGTCAGTCCGTTAAAAATATCGCTCGGCAAAAATTGAAAAAGCCGAACGATCAAAACGACTTGCGCCAGCTCAATTGGTCAATTGAGGGTGCCAGAGCGCCAATAGGCCGTCAAGCTGCGCCTGCGCTGCGGCGCGCAAGACGGAGTCGTTGCCGATCACGGACGAGAGTGACGACAACCCGGCATCGCGTCGGCAATCGCCGCAAGCGCACCGAGCCAGCGGAACTCGGAGCCGACCGCCTTGCCCTTCCAGTCGCGCACGGTCAGATCGGTCGAAACGTTTTTGTTTTTGGCGAGCCAAGCGCGCGCGGTGCGTCTCGTCGCCGATTTCGTCGATGAGTTTCAGCGGCAAGGCTTGTGCGGCGGTGAAGACGCGGCCGTCCGCAACCTTGGCAAGCGTCGCATTATCGAGAGCGCGGCGCTCTTTCACGAGGTCCTTGAACCAGTCGTAGCTGTCGGCGACGAGCGCCTGGACCGCGGCTTTGGCTTCCGGCGAGGTCGGCTCCAGTCCGTTGGGCGACGCTTTGAGCGGCGACGACTTGATCGACTCCACATCGACGCCGATGTTCTTCAGCAGCTGATGGAAATTCGGATATTGGAAGATCACGCCGATCGAGCCGATGATCGCGCTGCGCGGCGCGAAGATACGATCAGCACCTAGGGCCGCGATATAAGCGCCGGACGCCGCCGAACCTTCGACCACGGCAACAATCGGCTTCTTCTCGGCAAGCTTGCGCAGCGCTTTATAAAGCTGCTCGGAGCCGGTGACCGTGCCGCCGGGGCTGTCGATGATGAGCGATCACGGCTTTGGCGCCGGACTTCTCGATTTCTTCGAACATCTCGACGCGCTGACGGTCGTTGCGGATGAGCCCGCCGATGGTCACGCGCGCGACATGCGTGCTCGACTTCTCGATATAGTTGCGAGCCGCCGACGCCCGCGATCACGCCGGCGATCGCGATCAATACCGCGACGACACCGAGAACGCGCCAGAAGGTGACTTTGCGCCGCATGCGGCGGCGGTCGAGGGCCTGATCGACATCGAGCGACATAAGTGATCTCCGTTCGCTAGCGGCTGTTCGCGGGCTCTAGCGCCGCGATTCCAATCGACGGCACTCAAGAAGCAGTTAACGGCGGATTTGGGTCCGCCGTTAACATGCCGTTTGCCAATAAAGAGCCGAAAGACGCTTAGTCGTCCTTCTTGTCCCGCTGCTTCAGCGCGGTGCCGAGAATGTCGCCCAGGGTCGCGCCCGAATCGGACGAGCCGTATTGGGCAACCGCTTCCTTCTCTTCGGCGATTTCCAGCGCCTTGATCGAGACGCCGACTTTGCGGGCCTTCTTGTCGAACAGCGTCACGCGGGCATCGACCTTCTCGCCGACCGCGAAACGCTCGGGCCGCTGATCGTTACGGTCGCGCGCCAGATCCGAGCGCTTGATGAAGGCGGTCATGTCGGTATCGACGATCTTCACCTCGATGCCGCCATCGTTCACCGCGATCACTTCGCGAGGTGACGACTGCGCCCTTCTTCAGATCGCCGGCTTCCGCGAACGGATCGCCTTCGAGCTGCTTGATGCCGAGCGAAATGCGTTCCTTCTCGACGTCGACGTCGAGCACGATCGCTTTCACCATGTCGCCCTTCTTGAACTCCTCGATCACCTGCTCGCCGGGACGATTCCAGTCGAGGTCCGAAAGATGGACCATGCCGTCGACGTCGCCGTCGAGACCGATGAACAGACCGAACTCGGTCTTGTTCTTGACCTCGCCTTCGACGGTCGAGCCCTGCGGATGTTTCTCGGAGAAAGCGTCCCACGGGTTCGCCATGGTCTGCTTGAGGCCGAGCGAGATGCGGCGCTTGACCGGATCGACTTCGAGGATCTGCACTTCGACTTCCTGCGAGGTCGAAACGATCTTGCCCGGATGCACGTTCTTCTTGGTCCAGGACATTTCGGAGACATGGACCAGGCCTTCGATGCCGGGCTCGAGTTCGACGAACGCGCCGTAGTCGGTGATGTTGGTGACACGGCCCTTCATGCGCGCGCCGACCACGAACTTGTCGGCGATATTTTCCCACGGATCGCCCTGCAGCTGCTTCATGCCGAGCGAGATGCGGTGGGTCTCGTGGTTGATCTTGATGATCTTGACCTTGACCTGCTGACCGATGGTCAGCACGTCGGTCGGATGGTTCACGCGGCGCCACGCGATATCGGTGACGTGCAACAGACCGTCGATGCCGCCGAGATCCACGAACGCACCGTAATCGGTGATGTTCTTCACGACGCCGTCGATCACCTGACCTTCTTCCAGGGACGATACGAGTTCCTGGCGCTGGCCGGCGCGGGTTTCTTCGAGCACGGTGCGGCGGGAGACGACGATGTTGCCGCGGCGGCGATCCATTTTCAGAATCTGGAACGGCTGCGGGTTGTGCATCAGCGGGCCGACGTCGCGGATCGGACGGATGTCGACTTGGCTGCGCGGCAGGAAGGCCACGGCGCCGTCGAGATCGACGGTGTAGCCACCCTTTACTGAATTGAAGATGACGCCCGAGACCTTCTCATTATTGGTGAAGGCCTTCTCGAGCTTGCCCCAGCTTTCTTCGCGGCGCGCCTTGTCGCGCGAGAGCACTGCTTCGCCGAGCGCGTTCTCGACGCGGTCGAGGAATACTTCGACTTCGTCGCCGACCTTGATGTCGGCGGTGCGGCCATGGCCCGCGAATTCGCGAACCGGCACGCGGCCTTCGGTCTTCAGACCGATGTCGATGACGGCGATATCTTTTTCGATTCCGACGACTTTGCCCTTAACGACGGAACCTTCCTGAAGGTCGTTCGTCAAAAAGGATTCTTCGAGCATCGCGGCAAAATCTTCGCGGCTCGGATTTGCGGTAGCGGTAGCGGCAGCTCTAGCCATTCTTTTTCCTAAACGTACGTGCGCCGGATGAGTGTGGGTTACGCCTCAAAACACACGAGCCCTGGGCACAAAGCCCAAAGCAACTTTGGCCAAAGCCAAAGCCGGCGCGGTTCGCCGTGCGATCGAGACGGTGGTGAATTCTTAATCCGAAATTTCGGCCTTACGCGGAATACGGGGCGGGCTATCCTCCAGATGACGAGTGCGATTTTAAGATCGCGCTCGGCCCGCCCGGGATGCTTCCACGATAGAAAGGGCCGCCCGGAACGCGGCTTCTATATCCAACTCAGTGGTATCCAGCAAGACGGCGTCCGGGGCCGGTTTTAAAGGGGCAATTGAGCGTTCCGAATCGCGCTCATCGCGCTTTTTGATGTCGGAAATGACCTCGCAATATTCGACCGGGTCGCGACGGGCAGCGAGTTCGATGTGACGCCTGCGGGCCCGTTCCTCGGGGGCCGCGCTCACGAAGATTTTTACGTCAGCATGGGGTGCGATCACGGTTCCCGTGTCGCGCCCATCCAGCACTGCGCCACCGCGCTGGTTCGCAAAGTCCTGTTGCATCTTCAATAGTGCTGCACGGACCTTCGGCATCGTCGCAACCCGGGACGCTGCCTCGCCAAGACCGCGGGAGCGCAGCGCCTCGTGATCCAGTTTTTTGAGATCGAGTTCTCGGGCAAGCTTCTCGGCGCTTTGCTCGTCGTTGAGCGTGAAATTTCGCTCCAGCATGAGAAAACCGACGCCGCGATAGAGCAGTCCGGTATCGAGATGCGGCAAGCTGTAATGGGCCGCCAGCCGTCGCGCGAGCGTGCCCTTTCCTGACGCCGCCGGACCATCGACCGTGATGATCATGCGGAAATATCCGCGCCGAGGCGGCGCATGTTTTCGGTGAAGCCCGGAAAGCTCGTCGCGATGAAACTGCTGTCGTCGATTTTCACCGGCTTTTCGCTCGCCAGACCCATGACGAGAAACGCCATGCCGAGCCGGTGATCCATATGCGTCTCGACAAGGCCGCCGCCATGCGCGCGGCCCTTGCCACGCACAATCAAGTCGTCACCTTCAATCTCGCAATCAACGCCATTGACACGTAGCCCCGCAGCGGTCGCCGCCAACCGATCGGATTCTTTCACTCGCAATTCCGATAAGCCGCGCATCCGCGTCTCGCCTTCGGCAAAGGACGCCGCCACCGCAAGCACGATATATTCGTCGATCATCGAGGGCGCGCGTGGAGCCGGTACGTCGACGCCCTTTCAGTGCGACGCACGCACCCGCAGATCCGCGATAATTTCGCCGGCATCGTCGCGGCGATTTACTTCTTCGATTTTGCCGCCCATTTCGCGGAGCGTTTCGACCAGTCCCGCACGCAGCGGATTAAGCAGCACATTCTCGAGCACGATATCCGAACCCGGCACGATCAGGCTTGCTACCAGCGGGAACGCGGCCGACGAAATATCCGAGGGTACAACGATCTTTTGCGGGACAAGTTCGGGGCGGCCTTTGAGAACGATCTTGCGGCCGTGCTTTCCATGCGGCTCGGAAGAAATCTCGGCGCCGAAATGGGAGAGCATGCGCTCGGTATGGTCGCGGGTCGCTTCGCGCTCGATCACGGTGGTTTCGCCGGCCGACGAAAGCGCACACAACAGCACCGCGGATTTAACCTGCGCCGACGGCACCGGAGTCTCGTAAGAAATCGGAATCGGCTCGCGCACGCCGCGCAGACGCAGCGGCAATCTTCCGCCTTCGGCCTGCTCAAGTGCTTCGGCGCCCATTTGAACGAGCGGATCGAGAATGCGGCGCATCGGCCGTTTGCGGAGCGAGGCATCACCATCGAACACCGCGTCGAACGGATGTCCCGCGACCACGCCCATGGTCAAGCGGCTGCCGGTACCGGCATTGCCGAAATCGAGCGGCGATTTCGGCGCGAGCAGCGTGCCGACACCCAAGCCCCAGACGCGCCAGCTGCCCTCGCGCAGTCGCTCGACCGTTGCGCCCATGGCGCGAACGGCATTGGCGGTCGCGATCACATCTTCGCCTTCGAGCAGCCCCTCGACTTCGGTGCGGCCGACGGCGAGCGCGCCGATCAAAAGCGCCCGATGCGAGATCGATTTGTCGCCCGGCACGCGGAGCCGCCCGGAAAGCGCGCGGGCTTTCGCGGCCGTAAGCGGCTGTGCGGTAGCGGAATGGGTGGCGGACGACCCTGACATGGCGCCGCTCTAGCACAAGCGGTTCCGCGCCGTCACGAAAGGCTGGTTTCGCGTGGTTTCGACCCTTGACAGGCTTAGGAGCGCGGTTCAATGGAGGCCGCCTTTCCAAATAAGCCTTTCAGGAGCGAGCGGCGTGGCGAAACCCGATCTCGGCACCAAGCGCGTCTGCCAGAGCTGCGGCGCTAAATTCTACGATCTGTCGAAAGACCCGATCATCTGTCCCAAGTGCGACACGGTCTATGAGATCGTGGTGCCGACCACGCGTGGCGGCCGTCCGGCGGCTGCAGCGGCTGCCGCAGCAGCGGCGGTACCCGTCGCCGATGAGATAGACGCGACGGCTGACGCCGAAGTCATTTCGCTCGAAGACGCCGATGCGGAAAAAACCAGCACCAAGGCAAAGGCCGCAACGCTCGATCCCGAACTCGAAACCGACGAAGACGTCGAAGTCGAGGGCGACGATGAAGAGGACAACACTTTCCTCGTCACCGACGAGGAAGAAGAAGGCGGCGACGTTTCCGACATCATCGGCGACGGCATCGACAAGGAAGAAGAGACCTAGAAGTTTGTCTTAGGCCGGCGTTTAGAAGTAGAGACTAGGCGTCGTCCCGGGTCCTAAAGATCCGTTCCCAAATCCGGCCTCGTTAAAGGGCCGTGATCCAAGGCCGTGGGGTCATAGCTCAGTTGGGAGAGCGCTTGCATGGCATGCAAGAGGTCGGGGGTTCGATTCCCCCTGACTCCACCAGCCTTCGCGGCCTTCGGCCGCTGCGGCTCGGCGAGCCTCGTAATGTAGGCGGGCTACGCGCTCAAACACCAAGAATTTCCAACACTTTTCCACCGCTTGCGGAGCCTTATTCCGGTTCCCATATGGAGTGAGCTGGAGGCGGCACTCGTTTCCGGCTTTGGACGCCAAATCTGGGTCCATCACAAAGTCGCTTGGAATCGAGGGCTTTGCCAAATGTCGCGCATGCAGTCGCTATCGAGTCCGTTCCTGCTTGGCTTCGATCAGATCGAGCGTGCGCTCGACCGGGTCGCAAAAGCAGCGGACGGCTATCCGCCCTACAATATTGAGCGGATCCCCGCGGCAAACAGCAAACCCGAACGCCTTCGCATCACGCTCGCGGTCGCGGGCTTCTCCCTCGACATGCTCGAAATCATTGTCGAGGAAAAAGAGCTCACGATCCGCGGCAGGCAGATCGAAGACGCCGGCCCCCGCGAATTTCTCCATCGTGGAATTGCGGCAAGGCAGTTCCAACGCACTTTCGTTCTCGCCGACGACATTCAAGTGGTCGGTGCGGACTTACGCGACGGCTTGTTGTCCGTCGATCTGGAGCGTCCGGAAGCGGCGCGTCAGGTCCGCCGGGTCGAAATCTCGAACGGCAGCGTGAAGTAGAAGGAGCAAGACAATGACGAACGAAGAACTGAAACTTTCCCCTGAAGCTTTCGCCGTGCTCGGCGGCGGCCAGGTTGCCTATGTGCGCGAGATCAAATCGGAAGAGGTCAAAGGCCTGTTTCCGCAGGCGCCGCAGATGGCGCCGGGTATGAGGCTGTTCTCGCTCCATGCGGCAGACGGCACGCCGATCATCATCACCGATAGCCGTGAAGCGGCCATCGCGAACGCACGCGAGCACGAACTCGACACCGTTAGCGTTCATTAATCGGAAAAGTTAGGCGGCGTTGCTCGCGGCGGAAGCCGTGAGCAACGCATGCACTGCGTTCGCATCGCGGGCGGCACGAAGTTTCTTCGCAATATCGGGATCGCGCAACAGACGCGCAATGCGCGCGAGCGCTTTCAGATGGTCCGCACCGGCTGCTTCCGGCGCAATCAGTAAAAAAATCAGATCGACCGGTTCGCCGTCGAGCGATTCGAAATCGACCGGCGCATCTAAACGCGCAAACAGCCCGACAATACGATCGATCTTCGCGAGCTTGCCGTGCGGAATCGCAACGCCACCGCCGACGCCGGTCGAGCCCAAACGCTCGCGGCGAAGCAGTGTTTCGAAAATCTCCCGCTCGTCATGGCCGGTCAGGCTCGCGGCTTGCGCCGACAATTCCTGAATAGCTTGTTTCTTGTTCGTGACCTTGAGCGAGGGGAAGACCGCGTTCGGTGCGAGCAAATCGCTAAGCGGCATGGCCTCTGATCCGTTATCGGTTCGAAATCGCGCTGAAAATCATTCGCAACACAACGAGGGGTACCGAAGGCGCGGGACCATAGGGGCGGTCGCCTGCCCGGTCAACGGTCTAATTCTTGGCGCGTGGCGAAGGATCAATCCAACCAATGTTACCGTCCCGTCTACGGTAAACGATATTGATTTCGCCGTTTCCCGCGTGACGAAAAACAATAACCGCAGCACCCGTAAGATCCAGTTCGGCAACCGCGTCGCTCACCGAAAGTTCCGGAAGCGCTGCAGTTGATTCGGCAATGGTCACCGGGCTCCAGCCTTCATGCTCTTCAACTTCTTCGTCCGGCGTTTCGATTACATAATTCGCGGCGAACTGCTCCGCCGCGTGCGTGCGCATTGTGACCTTGCGATCTTTCAGACGGCGCTTGTAACGGCGCAGCCGCTTTTCGATTTTGATGACAACATCATCTGCGGCGCTGATCGCATCCTGCGCGTTGCCGTGTGCTTCGAGCATCGTCCCGGAATCGAGATGAAGCCCGCAATCGGCGCGGAAGCCTGAACCTTCGCGAGAGATCGTGACATGGCCGGACCAGCCGTGATCAAAATATTTTCCGAGGGCCTCGGTTACCTTATCGGTCACGCGTTGCCGTAACGCATCGCCAACGTCAACGCTTTTTCCTGAAACGCGCAGCATTTCGATTCCTTTATTATTCTATTGTTGTGGCGCTCAGCCGTTCAACGGCCCGGCGCGCTTTTCGCGACGGCGTTGCACCGACGAAGGAATTCGCAGCGCTTCGCGGTACTTTGCAACCGTGCGCCGCGCAATATCGACGCCTGCGTCCTTCAGCTTGGTCACGATCGTGTCGTCCGACAATATATCGTCGGACTTTTCCTCGTCGATCAAGCGTTTGATGCGATCCCGCACCGCTTCCGACGAATGCGCCTCGCCGCCCTCGGCAGAGGCGATCGAGGAAGAGAAGAAATATTTCAATTCGAAAATGCCGCGCGGCGTAGCCATATATTTGTTGGCGGTAACGCGGGAAACGGTCGATTCGTGCATCGAGATTGCGTCTGCCACCATCCGCAAATTCAACGGCCGCAGATGCTGAACGCCGTGGATCAGAAACGCATCCTGCTGGCGCACGATTTCGGTCGAGACTTTCAGGATCGTGCGGGCGCGCTGATCGAGCGAACGGGTAAGCCAGGTCGCGGTTTGCATGCATTCGGTGAGAAAGGCCTTTTCTTTCTCGTTAATCGCGCCCTTGGTAACGCGCGAGTAGTAGGATTGGTTCACCAGCACGCGCGGCAGGGTGTCTGAATTGAGTTCCACATTCCACCCGCCATCGGAGGCAGGCCGCACAAACACATCCGGCACGACCGGCTGAACCACACCGCCGCCGAATGCGAGGCCCGGCTTCGGATTGAGCCGGCGCAATTCTGCAACCATGTCGGAGAGATCTTCTTCGTCGACATTGGCGATGCGGCGCAAGCCGGCGAAATCGCGCTTGGCCAGGAGATCAAGATTGTCGATCAGCGCCTTCATTGCCGGATCGAAACGATCGCGCTCTTTAAGTTGGATCGCGAGACATTCGGCAAGATCGCGCGCGCAGACCCCGGGCGGATCGAAATTCTGCAATTCCACGAGCACGGATTCGATCTCACTGACCGGCGCGCCAAGCTTCTCCGAGAAACCTTCGATATCGCCGCGCACATAGCCGGCTTCGTCAACCGAATCGATGAGGTGCTGACCGATCATGCGTCGCACCGGGTCGACGACCGCCATCGACAATTGCCGCGACAGATGTTCCGGCAGCGTTACTTCAGCCGAAACGAAAGCTTCGAGATTATAATCGTCATCGGGCCTGCCGCCCGAGCCGACACTCGCCCATTCGGAATAGGCCGGCACGTCTTGGGCTGCGGCCTGTGATTCCGCCGGCGCCGAAGGCGCATCGTCGGGAAAAACATTTTCGAGATTGGTGCCGAGCTGCTCTTCCATTGCCGCGCGGCTTTCGTAGCGATCTTCCATCCAGTCTTCGTTGGAAGACTGGTCGCTACTTTCAGAACTTTCTGCGCTTGAAACCTCCGGCGTCGAGTCGATGCGCTCGGCGTCCGGCGATTCTTCACGCTCGAGCAACGGATTGCGCTCGAGCTCGGCTTCGACAAAGGCAATCAGATCGAGATTGGAAAGCTGCAAGAGTTTGATCGCCTGCATCAATTGCGGCGTCATCACGAGCCCCTGGCTCGTGCGCATCTCGAGTTTCTGCGAGATCGCCATTAGAGCCGGAACTCCTCGCCGAGATAGAGGCGGCGCACTTCCGGGCTTTCGACGATTTCCTCGGGCGTGCCTTCCATCAGTATTTTTCCGGAATGCACGATATAGGCGCGATCAACGAGGCCGAGCGTTTCGCGCACGTTATGATCGGTAATCAACACGCCGATGTTGCGCCTGGTCAGATGACGCACCAGCGCGCGGATGTCGCCCACCGCGATCGGGTCGATGCCGGCGAAAGGTTCGTCGAGCAACATGTAATTGCGGTTTCGACGCGAGTGCGCGTGCAATCTCGACGCGGCGGCGCTCGCCGCCCGAGAGCGCAATCGACGGCGACTTGCGTAAATGATCGATTGCGAATTCTTCGAGTAATTCCTCGAGCCGTTGTGCGCGGCGCGCGCGATCCGGCTCCACGACTTCGAGGACTGCGCGCAGATTATTTTCGACGTTGAGGCCGCGGAAGATCGAGGCTTCCTGCGGGAGATAACCGATGCCAAGCCGCGCGCGGCGATACATCGGAAGTTTCGTGACGTCGTGACCGTCGAGGAAAATATGTCCGGCATCCGGCTCGACAAGTCCCGTCACCATATAGAAGCAAGTGGTTTTGCCGGCGCCGTTCGGTCCAAGAATACCGACGGCTTCGCCGCGCATTACATCGATGCTGACGTCGCTGACCACGCGTCTGCCGCCATAGGCTTTCATCAAACCGTCGGCGGCAAGAATTCCTTCGCCTGGAACGGGAACATGCGGCGGATGCGCTTGCGGACGTGCGCGCGGCGCTTCGGCTTGCTGCGTGTCACGCGGGCGATGTTCCGGTTCGGGCGAAAGAGTGCGCGCGCGCGGTGGCGCCGGGGCGCGTTCCTGCTCGCGGCGTTCTTCTACCGGGGGACGCCAGACATTCGGCGCGCGTGCCGGCTCAAAATCATCAAGCGGAACACTATTGCGTTGCTGAGGCTGAGGCTGCGGCTTCGAGCGCGGCGGCTCACGCATTTCGGAAGGCGGCGGCGCAGGCCGGCGTTCAGGCGGACGCGGTGCCGGTGCGCGCCGTTCCGGCCCATCGAGACGCCATTGATCGGCGAGCGCGGGCTGCTCTCGCGAATCAGGCTTCTTCGAGCGGAACCAGGACAGCGGCATCTCCTTCGGCTGCGCCTCCGCAGATGAAGGAGTGACGCGCGGAAGTTGGTCTCGAACGACCGAAGTGAACTGGTCTCACCAGGATTTCGGGCCTGGCTAAGGCCAAATTCGATGAATTGTAGGTTTGATAATGGGTTCGCACGCGGGAAGCAAATCCGGGGCCAATTCTTAGTTAGTGGTCTGCTTTTGCTTTTTGGCCGGGCGTTCCTTTTTATTGTCGGCCCCGTCTTTGTCTTTCTTGCCCTTTTTATCCTTGTCGGAATTCGGGATGAGCAGGCCGTGCACCCGGCCCTTGCCGCCAAGCGTCGACTGATTGGTGTTCAGGTCGACCGTGAGCGTATCCCCGCGCATGACGTTCTGGCCCTGGGTGACGATGACGTTTCCGGTGAGCGTCACCGTGTTACTCGCCATTTCGAACACGCCGCGATCGCCGGTCGCCTTCTGATCTTTCGAGGTCACGATCACCCCGCCCACGGCAACCAGACGCTTGATCTTCTGCGTGCTCGCATCTTTCTGCTGAGTTTTGGTGGCCGGCGGCGCCTTTTTGGGATCGAGACCCAGCGCATTGCCTTCGTAATGAACGGTGAGTTCTTTGCAGCGCATGACCGTTTCGCCCTGCGTCACGACGACATTGCCGATGAAGACGGCGGTCTTTTCCTTGTCGCGAACTTCGAGCGAATTCGATTCGATCTTCACCGGCTCCTTGCGGTTGCCGCCGAAGCCCTTGAATGCGTTGGCTGGCGGGCGCAGAGGTCTGCGCGGTCGCAAAGGGAATGCTGATCGCGCCGATTGCAAATGACCGCGATCAGGCCCAGTAAAATTTTAGCCGTCGGCTGTTTCATCGCGCCGGCTCCGCGTTCGCGGTGGTCGCGGCCGCGGTCGATGGCGGCAGTTTCACGAACATGACCACGCCGCCTTCGAAATTCGCGCGCGCGCCATTCTCAAAGACTTCCATCTTATCGGCGCGGAGTGAGCCGTTATTGAACGTGATGTCGACTGGGTTGGGTGTGACGACGTGGCCCTTCTTCACTTCGATCAAAGCGTCGGTAAGCTTGCCCTCATAGCCCGCGCTCGACTTGATGATGATGCCTTCCGTTAGCTGCACGACATCTGCCTTGACGTCATAGACGCCCTTGACGGCCGTGAGTTCGGTCTGGCCGCTCGAGCTGAGCGTGAAATTTGCGATAATGCCGTCGAGCTCGATCACGTTGCTTTTGCTCAGATCTTGGGCTGCAGCCCGCGCGGTAATGTTGTAGCCGCGTCCGTCCTTGGTAAAGCCCGAGAGCTTTGGCGCATCCATGACGAGCTTGTTGTCCTTGATCGAAAGCTTGAGCACGTCGAGCGGCAGATCGCGCACCAGCCGCAGCGGATCGAACCAGGCGATGGTCGCGACCAGCGCGAGAATCACGAGCGCGAGCGAAGGCAAAACCCGGCGCAGAAAACGCACGCGAGACGAATGGCGCACGGCATCGCCATAGGCATGACGCCGCGGATCGACGCCCTGGCGGCGCGGATTTCTACCGGCCGCCGGATAATGCTCGGGGCGGCGAGAATGGGCGGGCTGATTCATGCGGTCCTTCGATTGGGCCTTCTATTCCCTCGAATTACGGCATTCGAGCGACCCGACCGGGGGCGCTTCGACCATGGAACTAGGAGTGGCTGAAAATGTCTGCTTCGGGCCAGCCACCGAGATCGAGCGCGACCCGGGTCGGCAGGAAATTGAAACAGGCCTCGGCCAACGCTTCGCGCTTTTCGCGACGGAGCATCTCGTCGAGCTTCGCCTTGATCTCGTGAAGATAGAGAACGTCGGAAGCAGCGTAAGTGACCTGCGCTTCGGAAAGCACGTCGGCGCCCCAGTCAGAACTCTGCTGCTGCTTCGACATGTCGAGGCCGATCAGTTCGCGCGCGAGATCCTTCAGGCCATGGCGGTCGGTATAGGTGCGGGTCAGACGCGATACGATCTTGGTGCAATAGACCGGCTGCGCCATGACGCCGAGGTTTTTAGTAGAGCACAGCGAGATCGAAGCGCGCGAAGTGAAAAATTTTCTGCCGCGCCGGATCGGTCAGAAGCTTCGCGATGTTCGGCGCGTTCACATTTGCCGGCGGGAATCTGGACGACATCCGCGGTGCCGTCGCCGGGCGAAAGCTGGACGACGCAAAGCCGGTCGCGGTTCGGATTTAATCCCAACGTCTCGGTGTCGATGGCGACCGCGCCTTTGTAGCGTGAAAGGTCGGGAAGATCGCCGCGGTGAAGTCTGATCGTCATATCGTCGCTCTTAGAGTCCGTCGCTGAGACGTGCGCGTAATCCGTCACGTCCAAGGCCTAAATATACCAGCTAACGAGCCGCAAAATGATTAACACCGCCATCAGCGCAAGCGTGACGACCAAACGGCGGAACGAAGCTGGTGGCGCAACTGCCGCTTGCCGAAAAGCCCGGTCGGCGGGGAGCCCCCAACAGGCCGAACGGCCGGTCGAAGGCGAATATCGCTTTGAGAAAAGTCAGCATCGCCGCGTGCGTGCTTCCGAAAGTATGGTGCCCAGGAGAGGACTCGAACCTCCACGGTGTTACCCGCTAGTACCTGAAACTAGTGCGTCTACCAATTCCGCCACCAGGGCATGGCTTGAGCAGCTCAAGCAGGGGTTAGGTAGTGCTTCGGGTTTCCCCTTGTCAATGAAAGAAGCCCAGCGGCGCGGCGGCGCTTTGACGGCGAAAAACCGATCGAGTAACGCTCGTTTTCCACCGATTTTCCGGCGACCCTCAGGCAGACACTCTCAAGGCAAACATGGCGCAAATTCCGCACGACCGGCTGGTGACGATTTACGGCGGCTCGGGCTTTGTCGGCCGCCATCTGGTACGCGCGCTCGCCAAACGCGGCTGGCGCATCCGCGTCGCCGTCCGCCGGCCCGATCTTGCGGGCCATCTCCAGCCGCTTGGCGTGGTCGGTCAGATCCATGCGGTCCAGGCGAACCTTGCGCTATCCGGACTCGGTCGCGCGCGCGGCCGAGGGTTCGAACGCGATCGTGAACCTCGTCGGCATTCTTTATCAAAGCGGCGCGCAGCGCTTCGACGCAGTCCAAGCCGAAGGTGCGGCCGCCGTCGCGCAAGCCGCGAAGTCAGAAGGCGCGCGGCTCATCCAGATGTCCGCGCTCGGCGCCGATGAAGATTCGGATTCCAATTACGCGCGCACCAAAGGCGCTTGGCGAGCAGGCCGCGTTCGCGGCGAAGCGCGACGCGATCGTGTTTCGGCCCTCGGTCGTGTTCGGACCCGAAGACGATCTCTTCAATCGTTTTGCGTCGCTTGCGCGCATCTCGCCGTTACTGCCGCTGATCGGCGGCGGCGAAACGAAATTCCAGCCGGTGTTCGTCGGCGACGTTGCCGAAGCGATTGCAAAAGCGGTCGAAGGCGAAGTACACGGCGGCGAGACCTACGAACTCGGCGGACCGGAAGTGATCGACTTCAGCGAGCTCCTTGAAATCACGCTCGAGCAGATCGGCCGCAAGCGGCTCCTGGTGCCGCTGCCGTTCGCGCTCGCGAAGCTGCAGGCGTTCTTCATGGAATTGATGCCGAAGCCGATGCTGACGCGCGATCAGGTGAAACTGCTCCAGCACGACAACGTGGTTTCGCCGGAAGCCATTCGCGACGGACATACGCTTGAAGGTCTTGGCATTTCGCCGACCGCGATGCGCGCGATCCTGCCGAGCTACCTCTGGCGCTTCCGCAAGGCCGGTCAGTTCACGAAGGCTGCGACTTAAATCTTAGCTCGTAAGCCAAAGGCCGATCAGCGCGGCGGAGCCGATCGCGATCCGCCACCAGCCGAAGACCGCAAAGCCGTTGCGCGAGACAAAGTCCAGGAGCCAGCGCACCACGATTAGCGCCGCGCAAAACGCCGCGACAAATCCAATCACGACAAGCACGCCATCATCTGCGGTGAGTTGCTTATAATTTTTCGCCAGATCGTAGACGAAAGCACCGAACATCGTCGGCATCGCGAGAAAGAACGAAAACTCTGCCGCGGCACGACGATCAAGGCCGAGGAGCAGCGCGCCGACAATCGTTGAGCCAGAGCGCGAGACGCCGGGGATCAGCGCGAGACACTGAAAGACGCCGATGGCAAACGCACGCAACGGCGGCAGCGCCATCGCATCATGAAACCTCGGAGCGAACTTGATTCTGTCGACAAGAATCAGAATAATTCCGCCGACGATCAGCGCGATCGCAATCAGCATCGGACTTTCGAACAACACAGTTTTGATGAAGCCGTGCAGCGTCGCGCCGAGGATCGCCGCTGGAATGAATGCGAGAATGATTCCGAGCGCAAATTTTCGCGCGGCGGGATCGAACGGGAGCGCAAAAGCTACGCGCGCAAGCCGCGTGAAATAAACGACCATGACGCCGAGGATCGCACCGAGTTGTACCAGCACTTCGAACGTCTTGCCGGTGGTTTCGAATTTCAGAAAATACGTCGCAAGCAAAAGATGACCGGTCGAGGAAACCGGAATGAATTCGGTCGCGCCTTCCAAAAGGCCGAGCAACATTGCTTCAAGCATTTTTGCGAGAGGTCATGAAGGCCGCTCCGGATAAGCCGCGCGATTCGCAGGCTGGTTCATTAACGTGCCGGTCATGCTTCGGCAAAGGTATCGGGGCGCCCAACCTTTGCCGATTTCACAAGGTTTTTACGCGGGGCCGGAAGCGGCCCTGCCCTTTTTGCGAAAGATCGTGCAATGACTTCTGCCATGCAGCTCTATCATCAAATTTTCGATCCGCATTCGCGCTTCATCAGGCTCGTCCTTGCCGAATACGGCATTGAAGCAAAGCTCATCGAGGAGCCGGTGTGGCGGCGGCGACCGGAATTTCTGGCGCTCAATCCAGCCGGTACCGTGCCGGTCCTGGTCACGGAAAATAATCTCGCTGTTCCCGGCGCCGGCGTGATCGCCGAATATATCGACGAGGTGCACGGCAAGGATAAGGGCGACGATCGCCTGATGCCGGCCGAGAGCGATGCGCGCGTCGAAGTGCGAAGGCTGAATGCCTGGTGCAACATCAAATTTTTCGCGGAAGTAAGCGAATTGCTCGCGCGCGAGCAAATCTGGAAGCGCTACATGCGGCCAGACGAAGGCGGCGGCCCGCCCGATTCATCGGCAATCCGCGCGGCGCGTGCCAATATCGGCGAGCATTTGCGCTATCTTGGCTGGCTTGCGAAAACCCGCAAATGGCTCGCCGGCGACCGGCTTACGTATGCCGATCTCGCGGCGGCCGCGCATATTTCGACGTGCGATTATTTGGGTGAAGTGCCGTGGGCCGAAGAGGAGAACGCGAAGAACTGGTACGCGCGGGTGAAATCGCGTCCGGCATTTCGCACGCTTTCTCGCCGAGACGATTCCGGGATTGCCGCCATCAGCGAGCTACACAAACCTCGACTTCTGAAGGACGCGCAGGAAATCAAGCGCGCCTTGTTCGCGCGTGCGCGCGAAGAGGGCTTTGACGCGATCGGCGTCGCATCGCCCGCCGCCGTCGAACATTCGGCGCCGCGCCTGCATCAGTGGATTTCCGAGCAACGCCACGGCGACATGGACTGGATGGAGACGCATGCCGCGCGCCGCTCCGATCCGCGGGCGCTGTGGCCGGACGTGAAATCGGTCGTGTCGTTCGGGTTGAACTATGGACCCGATCAAGATCCGCGCGCACTGTTGGAAAAGCGAATGAACGGCGCGATTTCCGTTTATGCGCAAGGCAGCGATTATCACGACCTGATCAAAGGCAAGCTGAAACGCATCGGGCAATGGCTCGCGCATAGTGCCGGCGGCGAACTAAAAGTTTTCGTCGATACCGCGCCCGTCATGGAGAAGCCGCTTGCAGAGGCGGCCGGCCTCGGCTGGCAGGGCAAGCACACGAATTTGGTTTCGCGCGAATACGGCTCCTGGCTTTTTCTCGGTGTGTTGCTCACCACGCTCGAACTGCCGGTTGACGCGCGCGAAGTGGATCATTGTGGTTCGTGCCGCGCCTGCCTCGATATTTGCCCAACCAATGCGTTCATCGCACCCTATCGGCTCGATGCGCGGCGCTGCATTTCCTATCTCACGATCGAACATAAAGGCCCGATCCCGTTCGAACTGCGTGAAGGCATCGGCAACCGCATCTATGGCTGCGACGATTGTCTGGCGGCCTGTCCGTGGAATAAGTTCGCAAGCGAAGGCCACGAGCAGAAGTTGGCTGCGCGCGACGAAAACCGTTCACCTGATCTTGCAGAGCTTGCCGGACTGGACGACGCGGGATTTCGCGCACGTTTTTCGAAGTCACCGATCAAACGCACGGGCCGCGATCGCTTTATAAGAAATGTTTTGATCGCAATCGGCAATTCTCGAATCGCCGTCGCTCGTGCCGAGTGCCGCCGCGCGCTTGGATGACGAGTCTGCACTCGTACGGGGCGCCGCGGTCTGGGCGTCATCGCAATTGATGGGCGCCGCGGAATTCGCAAAACTCGCGGAGACAATATCGCACAGCGAGACGGACGCTTCAGTGCGAGACGAATGGAATGCGGCGCTTGCTAGGCAGCGCTGATTTCGGAGTTGAGTTCCTCGATTGTCTTGAGCAGACGCTCGATATCTTCCGGGCGCGACAGGCGATGATCGCCGTCTTTAACGAGCGTCATCGTCACATCATCCTGCGCGAGACATGAGACGAGCTTCATCGCGTGCTGCCACGGCACGTCCGGATCGAGCACACCTTGCAGAATGCGGACCGGGCATTTCACGTGGATCGGCTTGCCGAGCAGGAGATGTTTCCTGCCGTCCTCGATGAGATTTTTTGTGATCGCGTAAGGCTCATCGCCATATTGCGACGGCCGCTCCCACTTTCCGGTGGTTTCGATCTCCGCGCGAACTTCGTCGGAGAATTTCTTCCACATCAACTCTTCGGTGAAATCCGGCGCGGGCGCGATCAAAACGAGACCTGCAAGCTTTGCGTCATTGGCAAGGGCTGCGTCACTTGCGAGCGAGCGCGCAAGCAAGAGCGCCATCCAGCCGCCCATCGAAGAGCCGACCACGATCTGGGGTCCGCGGGCTGCGTGTTTGAAGACCGCGACCGCGTCTTCAAGCCAGCGCGTAATCGTGCCTTCTTCGAAGCGACCGCTTGATTCGCCGTGACCGGAATAATCGAAACGGACATAGGCGCGGCCTGTCTTCACCGCGTGGTCGTCCAAAGCGACAGCCTTGGTGCCCTTCATGTCGGATTTGAAACCGCCGAGCCAGAGTAAGCCCGGCGCTGTGCCTGCACGGCGGCGCAAGGCAATGCGGCGCGCGTCCTCGCCATCACCTACATTTAGATATTCAGGCGCTTCGTTCTGCATCATGCACGCCGGGCTAGTATGAGCCGAAAGTGAAGGCAAGTTGCCTTGCGAATGCCGCATCGGCGCAATAAAAGCGCGATGTGGCACTTCCCGCGATCCGACCAAGCGAACAATTGACCGTCGTGCAGGTTATTCCCGACCTGCAGCCGAGCGGCACCGGCAATCTGGCTGTTGAAATTGCCGACGCGCTGACACAATCCGGCAATCGCGCGGTGATTGTTTCGGAAGGCGGCCGCCTCGAAGGTGCGGCCGAACGCGCGGGTGCGACCATCATTAAATTACCGGTCGCAAGCAAAAATCCCACACAGATGTATTCAAACGCGCGAAAGCTCGCCGAGCTTGTGCGCCGCGAGAATGCCGATCTACTGCATGCGCAAAGCCGCGCGCCGGCATGGAGCTGTCTTGTCGCGCACCGCATGTCGAACGTGCCGTTCGTCGCGACCTACGACGGCAGCTTTTCCGAGCGCAATCCGCTGAAGCGTCTCTATAACAGTGTGATCGTGCGCGGCGCGCGCGTGATCGCGCCGGGCGAGCGGTTAGCTGCGATGGTTGAAGAGCGCTACGGCACGGCGCGAGAAAAAATTTCGGTTGTGCCTCGCGCAATCGATTTCAATTCATTCAATCCAGTTGCGGTCGAGCCAGCGCAGCGTGCGTTGCTTGCAAGCCAATGGGGCATCAGTCCGAAGGATCGCGTCATTCTTCTTCCCGGCAGACTGAGCCGGCCGAAGGCGCCCCATGTGTTGATCGAAGCGACCGCGCGGCTGCGCGAAGCAGGACTGAAAGATTTCATCTGCATATTTGCAGGCGAGCACCCCGCGCGCTCGGGCTATGCCGGCGATCTGTGGGACCGCGTGCATCAGCTGGGGCTTTCCAATCAAGTGCGCTTCGTCGGCCATTGCGAAGATATGCAAGCGGCCTATTCGCTTGCCGATATCGTCGTCTGCACCTCAGTGAGCCAGGGCGGCCATCGCCGGGCCGTTCTGGAGGCGCAAGCGATGGGTGTCGCGGTTGCGGTGTCAGATTCGGACAACGGCGATGAAATCGTGCGAGCGGCTCCCTATATTGCGGAGGCGCGTGCGACCGGCGTTCTCTATCGTGCGGGGGATGCCGGGGAACTCGCCCAGACCCTCTTCAAGCTGCTTGCCATGGGCGCACCGGCGCGGCGCGCCATGGGCGTGCGCGGCCGTGAATGGATCGCTTCGCAATTCTCGCGCGAAACCTTCACCGAACGGCTGCTTACGGTTTACCGCGAAGTAGCGGGTAAATCGTAGATTGGTTGACTTGGCGCCCTTTTCTACCGATCTTTGCCTTGCTTCGCCTTTCCCTGCCGGCCTTCCTCATGAAGGCTCTGGTTTGGGCGGCTAAGCACTCGTTTTAACTAGACAGGAGACTGCCCCCATTCGTCGCCCTATGAGAGCTGCCGCGCCGGTGCAAAAAGATGGCCCGCGCTCAAATGAAGATATCCGCGCCCGCGAAGTTCAGCTGATCGATGCCGAAGGCGAGAACCGCGGCGTAGTTGCGATCGCAGAAGCCATCCAGATGGCCCGTGACGTCGGCCTCGACCTGGTCGAGATCTCGCCGAACAACAATCCGCCGGTCTGCAAAATTCTGGACAACGGCAAATTCAAATTCCAGGCCCAGAAAAAAGCCGCCGAAGCGCGAAAAAAGCAGAAGACCGTCGAGGTCAAGGAAATCAAGCTTCGCCCCGGCATCGATACGCACGACTATGACGTGAAGATGCGGTCGATTAAGCGCTTCTTCGAAGAGGGTGACAAAGTGAAAGTCACGCTCCGCTTCCGTGGCCGCGAAATGGCCCATCAGGAGATCGGCTACCGGCTGCTGCAGAAGCTGAAAGAGGACACCGTCACGATCGCCAAGGTCGAGATGGAACCGATGTCCGAAGGCCGCCAGATCGTCATGATCCTGGCCCCGCGCTAGGCGCCCGAAACCCGCCTTCCCTTGAAAAACAGGGCCGTCTCGTCTATCGAGACGGCCTTCAAGTCGCCCGGCCTATCATCAGGGCTGCCGTGGCGGCTTTTGAACGCTCAATTTCGAGCAATTTCAGTGACTTAGCGCGGTCTTCCGCGTCTTCGTCCGTGGAGAGCAAAATGCCCAAGTTGAAGACCAAGTCGGGAGCAAAAAAACGCTTCCGCATTACCGGTACCGGCAAGGTTCTCGCCGCCCATGCCGGAAAACGTCACGGCATGATCAAGCGAACGACGAAGCAAATTCGTCAGCTGCGCGGGACCACGGTGTTGTCCGAGTCCGACGCGGAGCGCGTTCGCAAGATTTTTCTGCCCTACGGCAGAACTTAAGCCTTTTCGTTTTTCAGGAGTTGAACCATGGCACGCGTTAAACGCGGCGTAACTTCACACGCCAAGCACAAGAAAACCTACAAGGCCGCCAAAGGCTTTTATGGCCGCCGCAAGAACACCATTCGCGCCGCAAAGGCTGCCGTCGACAAGTCGATGCAGTACGCCTACCGCGACCGCAAGAACAAGAAGCGCACGTTCCGCGCGCTCTGGATTCAGCGGATCAACGCGGCGGTGCGCGAAGAGGGCCTGGTCTATGGCCGCTTCATCAACGGGCTGAACAAGGCCGGGATCGAAGTCGACCGCAAGGTGCTGGCCGATCTCGCCGTTCACGAACCGGCGGCGTTTAAGGCGCTGGTCGCACAGGCGCGCACTGCGCTCGGCTGAGCGCGAATGACCGACCATTCGAACCTGGAAAAGGATTTGCTCGCGCAGATCGCGGGCGCGGCCGACGAGGCCGCGCTCGAGGCTGTTCGCGTTTCCGCACTCGGCAAGAAGGGCTCGGTTTCGGAATTGCTCAAGGGCCTCGGCGCGATGTCGCCCGAGGAGCGCAAGGAGCAAGGTGCCAAGATCAACGCGCTGCGCGATCGCGTCACCGACGCGCTCGGCAAGCGCAAAGACGAACTGAAGATAAAAGCGATCGCCGGCAAGCTCGCAGCGGAAGCCGTCGACGTCACGCTTCCGGTTCGCCCGGCGCCCGCAGAGACCGGCCGCATTCATCCGATCAGCCAGGTGATCGACGAGTTGACTGCGATCTTCGCCGATATGGGTTTTTCGGTCGCCGAAGGCCCGGATATCGAAACCGATTTCTATAATTTCACGGCGCTGAACTTCCCGATCGGCCATCCGGCGCGCGAAATGCACGACACCTTCTTCTTCAATCCGGACGCGAACGGCGAACGGAAGCTTGCTGCGCACGCACACGTCGCCGGTGCAGATCCGCTCGATGCAGAAGCAGAAGCCGCCGATCAAGATCATTATTCCGGGCCGCACCTATCGCTCGGATTCCGACCAGACCCACACGCCGATGTTTCATCAGGTCGAGGGGCTCGTCATCGACCGCAAGATCGCATCTCGGCCACCTGAAATGGATTCTCGCGGAATTCTGCAAAGCCTTCTTCGAAGTCGATGACGTGAAGATGCGCTTCCGTCCGTCGTTCTTCCCGTTCACCGAGCCGTCGATGGAAGTCGATATTCAGTGCGACCGCTCGGGCGGCGACATCAAATTCGGCCAGGGCAATGACTGGCTCGAGATTCTCGGCTGCGGCATGGTGCATCCGAACGTGCTGCGTAACTGCGGGCTCGATCCCGATGAATATCAGGGCTTCGCCTGGGGCATGGGCATCGACCGCATCGCGATGCTGAAATACGGCATGCCGGATCTGCGCCCGTTCTTCGAAGCGGATGTGCGCTGGCTCGCAGCATTACGGCTTCCGGCCGCTCGACTTCCCGACGCTTGCGGGAGGATTGAGCACGTGAAGTTCACGCTCTCCTGGCTGAAAGATTATCTCGCGACCGACGCCACGGTTGCGGAAATTTCCGAGAAGCTCACCACCGTCGGCCTTGAAGTCGAAGCGATCGAAGACAAGGCGGCGACGCTCAGCGATTTCGTGGTCGCGAACGTGATCTCGGCCGAGAAACATCCGAACGCCGACAAGCTTCGCGTCTGCATGGTCGATATCGGCGACGGCAATCCGATTCAGGTCGTCTGCGGCGCGCCGAATGCGCGCGCCGGCATGAAGGGCGTGTTCGCCAAACCCGGCACCACGATTCCGGCGAGCGGCGACGTCTTGAAGATCGGCGCGATCCGCGGCGTCGAATCGCGCGGCATGCTCGTCTCCGAGCGCGAGATGGGTCTCTCCGACGAACATTCCGGCATCATCGAAATGCCGGCCGACGCCCGCTCGGAAAACCTTTTGCGGAAGTGCTCGGCCTCAACGATCCGATGTTCGATGTTGCCGTCACGACCAATCGTCCCGACGCGCTTGGCGTGCACGGCATCGCGCGCGATCTTGCGGCCGCAGGTGTCGGCACGTTTCAACGACAAGCCGCCGAAGCCGGTCGCGGGAAAATTTCCCTGCCCGATCAAGGTGACGATCGAAGCGCCGGAGCTGTGCCCGGCGTTCGGCATTCGTCTCATTCGCGGCGTGAAGAACGGACCGTCGCCGGAATGGCTGCAGAAGCGGCTGCGTGCGATCGGGCTTCGTCCGATCAATGCGCTGGTCGATATCACAAACCTGCTCACGCACGACCGCTCGCGGCCGCTGCACGTCTTCGATGCAGCAAAGGTGAAGGGCAATCTCGTCGTCCGCCGCGCCAAAAAGGGCGAGAAAGTTACTCGCGCTCGACGGCAAAACCTACGAACTCGATGAAACGATCTGCGTGATCTCAGACGACCGCGCGGTGGAATCGCTCGCCGGCGTCATGGGCGGCGAAGAAAGCGGTGTGTCGGAAACGACCACCGATGTCGTGGTCGAATCCGCGCTGTGGAATCCGCTCAACATCGCGCAGACCGGCCGCAAGCTCGGGCTTACATTCGGACGCGCGCTTCCGCTTCGAGCGTGCAGTCGATCCGGCCTTCATGATGCCGGGTCTGGAACTCGCGACGCAGCTCATTCTCGACATGTGCGGCGGCGAGCCGTCGGAAATTGTCGTCGCAGGCGCTGTCCCCGACACGAGCCGTGTGATCGATTTTCCGCTTGTCCGAAGTGAAGCGTTTGAGCGGCCTTGAAATCAAAGCCGACGAGATCAAGCGCATCCTTTCGCATCTCGGTTTCTCCACCGCGGGCTCCGGCGACACGCTCAAGGTTTCACCGCCGAGTTGGCGCGGCGACGTCGAAGGCAAAGCCGATCTTGTCGAAGAAGTCGTGCGCATCGCGGGTCTCGACCGCGTGCCGATGACGCCGTTCGAGCGTGACGAAGATGCGCGCAAACCCGTGCTGACCACGTTGCAGAAGCGCACGCGTCGCTGCGAAGCGCGCGCTTGCGGCACGCGGCTCGATCGAAGGTGTCACCTGGTCGTTCATTTCCAAAGAACACGCCGAGCGTTTCGGTGGCGGCAAAGCGGAGCTCGCGCTTTCAAATCCGATTGCGTCCGATCTCTCCGACATGCGGCCGAGTCTGATTCCGGGCCTTGCGATCTCGGCGCAGAAAAATGCCGACCGCGGCTACGCGGATGTGGCACTTTTCGAAGTCGGCCAGATTTTTCTCGGCGACAAGCCGGAAGAGCAGTTGATGGCAGCAACCGCGCTGCGCCGCGGAGCCGCGAAGATTTCCGGCGCCGGCCGTCATTGGTCCGGTTCATCCGGCAACTGTCGACGTCTATGACGCGAAGAGCGATGCGCTGACGATTTTGTCGGCTTGCGGCGCGCCGACCGACAAAGTGCAGATCGTAGCGGGTGGCCCGCCTACCTCCATCCCGGCCGCTCCGGCACGATCCAACTCGGTCCGAAACTCGTGCTCGGCTATTTCGGCGAACTGCATCCGCTGACATTGGACGCGCTCGACATCGAAGGGCCGATTTCGGTCGCCGAAATTTTCCTCGACCGTCTGCCTGAGCAAAAAGCACGGCCGACGAAAGTGAAGCCGAAGCTCGAGTTGTCCACGTTCCAGCCGGTAATGCGCGACTTCGCGTTCCTGGTCGATCGCGCGACGTCGGCCACCGATATCATTCGCGCAGCGCAAAGCGCCGACAAGGCGCTGATCGAAGCCGTCGACGTGTTCGATCTCTACGAAGGCAAGGGCGTGCCGGAAGGCAAGAAGTCGATTGCGATCGCAGTCACCCTGCAGCCGCGCGAGAAGACGCTGACCGACGCCGAGATCGATGCGGTTGCTCAGAAAATCGTCGCCGAAGTTTCGAAAAAGACCGGCGCGACACTCCGTTAAGCGAGCGTCAGATCGGTGAAAACGAAGCCTTCGCGCTGCGTGATTTCGCCGACATTCACATTGATATTTTTCTCGAACATCGGCCCGCCGAGCACGCAGGTGTGAAACTCGCCGTTCTCGGCGCAGGGATCGACATCCGGCGGCATTTTCGCGAGCAGAGTCTCGTCAAACCACGCGCCAGCGAACGCGATCGGCACTTTCTTCGGATCGATGCAGACGATGCGCGCCTTCAGCCCGCCTGCGATCATATCGCGCGCAAGCGTATCAGTCGGAATTTTCCAGAGCGGAAACACCGGATCGATTCCCGTGCCACGCAACTTCTCTTCGCGATAAGCGCGAATGTCCTCCAGAAACAGATCGCCGAAAATGATCTTCGTGACGCCGGTAGCAGCCGCCGTCTTCACGACCGCTCCCATTCGCTCTTCGTAAATTTCGTTCGGACACGGAAACGGAATCATCACCGGCACGAGCGGCAGGTGCGCGGCTCGCAATTGCGCGCCAAGAACATCACGCCGAACGCCATGCATTGAAACGCGCTGGAAGTTCTCGGTAATCGTCGTGAGCGCGCCGACGATTTCATATTCGCCCGAGAGTCGCGCCTGATAGAGCGCCCAGGCGCTGTCCTTGCCGCTCGACCAGGCAATCAGTGCTTTTTGCTTCATTGTTTATCGTCGCGAGGGCAGCACGCGGAGTGCCGCATTCGCTGCGCGCTCGCCGGAAGCCCAGGCACCGCCGAGCGTTCCGAATTGCGTCTCGTGCAACGCCTCTCCAGCGAAGAAAATGCGCTCATGCACCGGCTCCATCAGTGTCTGGCGAACTCGCGCAAATCCCGGTTGCGCGACCGCGTGCGAGCCCAGGAACCACTCATCCTTGTTCCAGCGCGCAACGCTCGACCACGTGATTTGTCGCGCGATATCGCCGCCGAAATGCGCGCGCAACATTTCACGGACAAATGGCATCTCTTGCTCGCCCGTATTGGATAGCTCACGCGCGAGCGCACCGCCGAAATCGGCGTAGGCAATATCGGTACCCGCAACACGCGCAGTCAACCGCATAGCCCTGCCGCCTTGCGCCTTGAAGAGAACCGCCTCGTCGTCCTTCATACGCAGAGGATTGCCGGCAAGCTCGAAGACGGCGCGATTGTGACTTCCCATCGGAAGGCGCGCGATCGCGGACGAAGTACGCTCCGGCAAATTCGGCGAGAAGCGGATGCGGCCCGAGGCGAGCACGCCGGGCGACGCGGTCACGATAACGGCGGAGGCGGTGAACGTGCCCTTTGTCGTTTCGATCACAACATTCCTGCGTGACGTCGCCTGCAATGCGCGAACAGCGACACCAAGTTCGATCGGAATATTACGCGACGCTGCATAGAAAAGATTTGCTATCCCAAGCCGCGATGCGAGCTCTTCGCCGCGCTCCGCGGCACGGCTCATATCGACGGTCGAAATCCGATCGAGCTCGGCGCCATAGACCATCGGTCCCAGCACGAAGGCGGCGGTCTCCTGCCACGCGCCGAGATCGGGCAGCACCTCGGAGGCCGCAACATCGCGACCGGTTTCACCGACGGCGGCAATTGCACGCGAGGCACGGCGCACGGTCGCCGTAAAATCATCATATTCAGAATCGCGCGCTTCACGCGCACCCAGATAAAGCCTCCGCGACTGCAGCGGCGCGTAAAGATCGAACTTGATACCGCGCGCGACCTCGGCGAGCGGATTTTTCGCACCGAACAAACGATGCGCGCCGAGATCGACCGGCGTTCCCAAGGGAGACGACACCATCGCGACACGGCCGCCGACGCGCGGCAAGGCTTCAAGAATGACGTGACTTCGCCCTTGGGCGGCACACCTCCGTGCAGCGGCTATGCCCGCGGCACCCGCACCAACAATCGCGACATCGACCTCGCGGCCCTGCGCAAAGGCAGGCCGGGGCAGATGTGCGAGCAAGCTTGAGGCGGCGACGCCTTTGAGCAGCGCGCGGCGTGAAAAATGTCGGGACATGGTAAAAAGCTGGTTTAGAACAAGACCGTAGCACAGCCCAACCCTGCCTGCGAAACGCCCCGCGCGCGGTTTTGTGAACTTCACGGAAACCCGCTTAGGCTATGCTCTTCGCGGGGAAATGCTTGGGTGCTCGTGTTTACACGGGCGGGGATGTCGAGGGGATGTCTGACTTCGCGCAAAGCTGGATCAGCCGCCAGCTCATCAAATATCTGGAGAAGGTGCCGCCGGGGCAGGAAATGCAAACCCCGAGCGATATCAGCGCGCTGCAAGCCGTGTTGCAGCCCGGCGATATTTTGCTGGTCGAAGGCAACACCCGCGTCTCCGGCATCATCAAATACCTGACCCAGTCGACCTGGTCGCACGCCGCGCTCTACACCGGCCCGCGCTTCAACAAGCGCGGTTCCGACGGCACGCCGCATGTCATGATCGAAGCCAATCTCGGTCAGGGCGTGATCACCGCACCGCTTTCCAAATATAAATCCTTCCATACCCGCATATGCCGGCCGGTCGGCCTTTCCGAAGAAGACCGCGAGCAGGTCGTGAACTACATGATCAAGCGCCTCGGCATCGAATATGATGTGAAGAACATCATCGACCTCTTGCGCTATCTCAATCCGGTTCCGATCCCGCAGCGTTTTCGCCGCCGCATGCTTTCGTTCGGCTCGGGTGTACCGACCAAAGTGATCTGCTCGGGCTTGATCGCGCAGGCTTTCGAAGCGGTGCGCTATCCGATTTTGCCGCGGATCGAACTGATCGAAAGCAAGGAGATGCGGCGTGAAATTCTTCACATCCGGCATCACTCGCTTTACATGCCGCGCGATTTCGATATCTCGCCCTATTTCCGAATCGTGAAACCCACGATCGAACTCGGTTTCGACTACCGCAAGCTGCGCTGGGCAAACCGGCCGCTGCCGCCAGAGGAGGAACGGGACGAAGCCCCGCGCCCTTTAGCGGAAAGCGGCCACCCGCCGCTCGTCCCGACCCTTCCGGAACCGATTGAAGTCCCGGCTTCTCTCAGGGTCTGATCGCGCGTAAAAGCGCGGCCATGATCCAGGACGCTATCGGCGCATTCGCGCAGACCTTTTCTCCGCCGCTTCGCAAAATTCTGCTCAAAGCGGTCGGCCTTGCGATCCTGTTGATCATCGCACTTGGCGCGATTTTGCAGTGGCTGTTGCGCCTCGTGCCGCTGCCCGAATGGATCGATATTTTTGCGGCGATCGTCCTCGGGCTGATTACGCTATTCGCCGCGATTTTTCTGATGGCGCCGGTCACGTCGCTGATCGGAGCGGTGTTCGCGGACGATGTTGCAGAAGAAGTCGAACGCACGAAGTTTCCCGCCGACCCGGCAGGCCGCGCACTCTCCATTCCGCGCGCGGCCACGATCTCGGTCAAGTTTTTCGGCGTCGTGCTGCTCGTAAACTTCTGCGCGCTTCTTTTGTGGTTCGTGCCGGTGGTCAATGTCGGCGTATTCTTCGTGGCGAACGCTTATCTCCTGAGCCGCGAATATTTCGAGATGGCGGCGATGCGTTTTCGCTCGCCGGAAGAAGCGCGGAAGCTGCGGCAGGCCCATGCCGTGCCGATCTTCGTCTCAGGCCTGATCATTGCGGCAATCGTCGCTGTCCCGGTGCTCAATCTGATTACGCCGATATTCGCGACCGCTTTCATGGTGCGGCGGCATAAGCGGCTGTCGCCGGCGCGTGAAATCATTCCGCCGCCGCCCGTGCGGTTAGAGCGCTAACGTCTTTTCCGGCCAACGGCACAGGTCGTTGATGATGCAGGCGGGGCATTTGGGTGTGCGCGCCACGCAAATGTAACGGCCGTGCAAAATCAGCCAATGATGCGCATGATCTTTGAACTTCGCGGGTATCACGCGATCAAGTTCAAGTTCGACCGCGAGTGGCGTATCACCCGGCGCAAGATAAGTGCGGTTCGAAACCCGAAAGACATGCGTATCGACGGCAATCGTCGGCTCGCCGAAAGCAATGTTTAAAACCACATTCGCGGTTTTTCGGCCCGCGCCCGGCAGCGCCTCAAGTTCTTCGCGCGTGCGGGGCACTTCGCCGGCATGCCGCTCAATCAGCAGTTTCGAAAGCGCGATCACGTTCTTTGCCTTGCCGCGATAGAGGCCGATCGTCTTGATGTAGTCGCGAAGCCTTTCTTCACCAAGCGCCACCATTTTCGCCGGCGTATCGACCGCCTGAAACAACGCGCGCGTTGCCTTGTTCACGCCGGCGTCGGTCGCTTGTGCTGAAAGCACCACCGCGACCAACAGCGTGAAGTGGTTCAAATGTTCGAGTTCGCCTTCGGGATGCGGGCTTTGCTTTTTAAAACGGCTGAAAGCGGCAGTGATTTCCTTTTCCGTCCAACGCTTTTGCGCCTTCGGCCGCAATGGCGCGCGCTTTTTCCGGACGGTCGCTTTTTTGCCCATCCGTCCTCTATAGTGAGCCGATGAGCACGAGCAACCCGATTTCGGAACCGACGCTTTTGTTCGAGCGGTTATCCCCGCATCGCTCGCTCTCCGCGAACGGATTTGCAATCGTGATGGGTGTGCTCGGCGGCGCAAGCCTGATTTTGGGTACAGCCTTCCTGCTGATGGGCGCCTGGCCGGTGTTAGGATTTCTCGGACTCGACGTGTTTCTGGTCTGGCTCGCGTTTCGCTCGAACTACCGCGCGGCGCGCGCCTTTGAAGAAATCCTGGTGACGCCGGTGCGACTGGTGTGGCGCAAAGTTTCGCCACGCGGCGAAGCGCGCGAAGACATTATGAACCCGCGCTGGGTGAGGCTGGAAACAACCGCGGACGAATTGTCGGGCGTCACCAGAGTGGCGCTGGTCGAGCGGGGCATCTACCGTGTGATCGGGGCATTCCTCCCACCCAGCAGTAAAGAGCGGCTGGCAAAATCGCTCGCCGCAGCACTTGCCACCGCTAAACGCTGAGCTTTTTGAGCGCGAAATCGGGTGGTTTCACCTACACTCGGTCCCTATGTCCTCTGCACAAGACGGAGGATTTTGAGATGCTTGCGAAAGCCATGAAAATTTCCGATGCGGCCGACCGGCAGGACTACGAAACTGTGCGCCGCGCGATCGAGTATCTGACCAAGAAATTTCGCGACCAGCCGGAAGTGGAAGCCGTTGCCTCGGCACTCGGAACCGACACGCGCTCGCTCAACGAATTATTCCGTCGCTGGTGCGGGTTGACGCCGAAGGCGTTTCTTCAGGCGGTGACGCTCGACAACGCAAAAAAGCTGCTCGCGCAATCGCCGAATATTCTTGAAGCGAGTTACGAGCTCGGCCTGTCTGGGCCCGGCCGCCTGCATGATCTGTTCGTAGTGCACGAAGCAATGTCGCCCGGTGAATGGAAAACCGGCGGCGAGGGACTTGAGATCCGCTACGGCTTTCACCCCTCGCCGTTTGGGACCGCGCTGGTGATGACGACACCACGCGGGCTCTGCGGCCTTGCTTTCTGCGATCCCGGCAAGGAGCGTCAGGCACTCAGCGATATGCGTGCACGCTGGCGTAACGCGCGTTACATCGAAGATTCGGCCAATACCGCCGATATCGCGGCACGTATTTTTCAGTCGGAGCGCTGGAATCCGGATACGCCGCTTCGCATCGTCATGATCGGTACCGACTTCGAAGTCCGCGTTTGGGAGACGCTCCTGAAAGTGCCGCTTGGGCGCGCCGCAACCTATAGCGATGTCGCCCGAAAAATCGGCAAAGATAATGCCGCGCGTGCGGTGGGTGCCGCGGTCGGCAAGAACCCGATGTCGTTCGTGGTGCCGTGTCACCGGATCGTCGGCTCGAACGGTGCGCTGACGGGCTATCACTGGGGGCTGACCCGCAAGCGCGCCATGCTCGGCTGGGAGCAGGCAAGGCTCAGTGCGTAACCGTCGTTGAAATGCGCCGCCTGCTGTTCCATGTTTGGCATGGCATTAAAAAACTGGGGGGCGCAATTCAATGTCTTTGTCGATGATTCTTAGTCTCGCAATCAGCATCGCCGTTTGCATCGTGATAATCATGCTGGTGCTTGGCGGGATGAACATTACCTCGCCGATCGCGCGTTACGCCGGCATCGGCGTCGGATGCTTTTCAGGCGTGGTCATTGGTCAGATGGTGCACCGGAAATATTTTGCATAGGCCTGAGGGCCTAGCCCGCGAGATCGAGCTTCTCCGCAACAGTCGAGTCGGCATTCAGTTTGTAAATAATCGGCACACCGGTCGCGAGTTCGCGGGCGATGATGCTTTCCGGCGTGTGGCGCTCGAGCACCATGATCAGCGCGCGTAGCGAATTGCCGTGAGCTGCAACCAGCGTCCGCTCGCCGCGTAGCACGGCCGGCAGAATTTCCTGAATGAAGTAGGGCAGCACGCGCGCGACCGTATCTTTCAGGCTTTCGCCGCCCGGCGGCGGCGTGTCGTAGGAACGGCGCCAGATATGGACCTGTTCCTCGCCCCATTTCTTGCGGGCGTCGTCCTTATTCAATCCGTTCAGGTCGCCGTAGTCGCGCTCGTTCAACGCCTTGTCTTTGTGAACAATAAGCGCGCTCTGCCCCATTTCCTCAAGCACCAGCGAAAGCGTGTTCTGTGCGCGCTTTAACACCGAGGTGAAGGCAACATCGAATTCAATACCGCGGGCTTTCAGTTTCTTTCCTGCGGCGCGCGCTTCGGCAACGCCCTGCTCTGTCAGATCGACGTCGCGCCAGCCGGTGAAAAGATTCTTCAGGTTCCATTCACTTTGACCATGACGGACGAGAACCAGCAGACGTTCCATGAATTCCTATCCCTTGATTTTTCGCGCGACGATAAAGGCAACGGTCCACACGATCAGGCGCGGCGTGACATAGAGGACCGCGGCCGAGATGAGAATGAAGCCCAATATTAGCGTTGCGTCTTTCGCAGTCAGGGTCGTCGGAAATTTGCCGCGTAGAAATTCCGTAAATGCGAACAGCCCGAGTGCGACGACCGGAAGCGAGAGCGCGAGCCCGATCCAATGCGCAATTCTGGTAGAGCGCGATTGATCCATCAGATCACGCACCAAGGCCAAGCACGTCGGCCATGGAATAAATCCCGGGCTTCTTGCCCTTGCCCCACTTTGCAGCGGCCAACGCGCCGCGCGCAAAAATCATGCGGTCTTCCGCGCGATGCGTGAGCTCAATCCGCTCCGAGGGGCCGGCGAAAATTACCGAATGATCGCCCACGACCGTTCCGCCGCGAAGTGCTGCAAATCCGATATCGCCTGATTTACGCGCACCGGTATGGCCGTCGCGCGAGCGGACCGAAGTCTTTTCGAGATCGATCTTGCGGCCTGCAGCGGCGGCATTGCCGAGCAGCAGTGCCGTGCCCGAGGGCGCATCCACTTTCTTATTGTGATGGACCTCAAGGATTTCGATATCGAATTCGGGTCCGAGCGCGCTGGCAGCCCGCTTCACGAGTGCCGCCAATAAATTGACGCCAAGGCTCATGTTGCCCGACTTGATCAGCGCGGCATGGCGGGAGGCGGCCTCCAACTTCGCATCGTCGGCCGCCGACAAACCGGTGGTGCCGATGACATGAACGATTCGCGCCTGGGCTGCGAGTGCTGCGAGCTCGATCGTGGAGCCAGGAGTGGTGAAGTCGATGATCGCATCGGCCTGCGCGACCATAGGCAGCGCATCCTTCATCACCTTAATGCCGGAAGCAGGTAGGCCCGCGAGCGTTCCGGTATCGGCACCTATCTCGGCTGCGTCCGTGCGATCGACCGCACCCGCAAGCGCAAAGCCCGGCATCTCATGGATTGCACGCAAAAGCGTGCGGCCCATGCGGCCGCCGGCACCGGCGATGACTAAGCGGAGATCGGCCATTTCGCGCGTCCCTAAATCAGGGCGCGGGTATAGCGCGGAGCGAGCCGTTAAGGAAAGCGCGGGCGCCCTAGCTCGGCTGTGGGC
This sequence comes from uncultured Alphaproteobacteria bacterium, assembly GCA_963730025.1. Taxonomy (GTDB): domain Bacteria; phylum Pseudomonadota; class Alphaproteobacteria; order Rhizobiales; family Xanthobacteraceae. The sequence goes on along the minus strand of CAVSPV010000002.1, from coordinate 1,968,651 downwards.
CCTCATAACCCTCGATGATCACGATATCGGCTTCGGCAACCGGCGCGCGGATCGAAATCGCGTGCTTATATTCCGGCGAATTCCAGCAATCGAGCGCTGCCTGGTAAGATGGAAACTCGATGACGACGTTGCGCGAGCGCGCCGTTCCTTCGGGACTTTCGAATTTGCCGCCGCGAATGATGAAGCGGGCGCCGTATTTCTTGAACGCAATCGCGTTCGCGTCGCGATATTTTGCGTAGACCGCATCGTCACGGACATCCACGCGCGCAATCCAATAACCTTTAGCCATTTTCGCTCCTCTTACTTTTTTGCTTGTTCAATTTCAGCGACGATCGCGTCCGCCGCCGCTTTCGGATCAACGGCTGCAAGAATGGGCCGGCCGATCACCAGATAATCCGCGCCCGCCTTGATCGCGTCCGCCGGAGTCATCACCCGCTTCTGATCGCCTTTTTCGCCCCCCGCGGGCCGCACGCCCGGCGTGACCAGCGCCATCTTGGCCCCTAAGCGCTGACGCAGATCGCGCGCCTCAGCCGGCGAGCAAACCAGACCATCAATGCCGATCGCTTCGGCCTGGGCCGCGCGGCGCGCGACTAGTTCCGGAACGTTCGCGGCATAGCCCGCGTCTTTCAGGTCGTTTTCATCCCAGGATGTCAGCACGGTCACGGCGAGAATTTTCAAACTGCTCCCGCCGCGCCCTTCGACCGCCGCCCGCATGGTCTGGGGGAATGCATGCACGGTCAAAAATGTGACACCGAGTTTTGCTGCGCGCTCGGTCGCCCGCATGACGGTGTTACCGATGTCGTGCAGTTTCAGATCGAGAAAAACTTTCTTGCCGCCGTGGGCGAGTTCTTCGGCAAGCGCGAGGCCGCCCGCCATGACGAGCTCGTAGCCAATTTTATAGAACGATACGCTGTCGCCGAGATTCCAGATCGCTTTTTCGGCGCTATCTACGTCGGGAAGGTCGAGGGCAACGATCACGCGCTCGCGCGCCGGAATTACAATACCGCTCACGCAAGCGCTCCGGCGACTTCCAGGAGCCGATCAATCGACCCGCGCAGCAATTTCTGGTTCGCTTCGTCTTTCAGTGCACCGCGCTCATCGAAGGCGCTTTCGGCCTGCGCAATGGCCACCTGTTGCGGCAACACAAGCGCGCTCAAGCCGAGTTCGAGCGTCTGGCGCAGGTGATAGAGCGCGCGATAGCCGCCAAAGCGGCCGTTCGAGGTTGCGCCAAGCGCAAACACGCATTTTCTAAACGGATTTTCCGCAGGCTCCTTCGAGCGCGAGACCCAGTCGATCGCATTCTTCAGAAGCGGCGGCATCGACGCATTATATTCAGGTGTCGCGATATAGACGCCCTCATTGGCGAGCATCATTTTACGGAGCTTGTTCGCGTTTTCCGGCACACCCTTCGTTTTCTCAAGGTCGCCGTTGTAAAGCGGCAGTTCGTAGTCGCCGAGCGAGATCAGTGAGGCTTCAGCGCCCAGGAGCGCGAGTTCGCGCGCGACGTGGGCTGCCAACTTGCCGCTCAACGCGCCGGAGCGGATGGAGCCTGCGAATATCGAGAATCTTGCGCTGTTGCATCATCACCTCGCGCGATAGGTCCAGACGCGCGCCGGAGGCAAATTCCACCAGACGCGCTTCGAGGCCGATGTTTCATAAAGATGCGATTGCGCCGGCAGCGGCGAATTTGCGCCGTAGGTAAACTGAATGAAGGGCGCGCGCGGACGCATCATGCGCATCGCACTTTCAATCAGGCGCTGACGATCGGCTTGCGGAAAGTTCAGAAGCGGCAAGCTCGAGACGATCGCGGCCAGTGGCGCCGAGACGTGATCCTGCAAGGTTTGATCCAGCGCGAAAGCATCGCCCTCGATCACATTCACCTCGGGAAATTTCATCCGCAGGATTCCGCAAAACTTAGTGTCGAATTCAACGAGCACGAGCCGCTTTGGATAAATCCCGCGTTCAAGCAACGCGGCGGTCACCGGGCCAGTTCCAGGTCCAAGTTCGACAATAACGCCGTTCACCGCAGGATCGACGATCGCGGCCATGGTGCGCGACAGCGCAGGGCCACTCGGCGCGATCGCGCCTATGTTTTTTGGATTTTTCAGCCAGGAAGAAATGAAACGCACGCCGTCGAACCGTTCATTTTGCCGAGAGTCGGGCGTCGCTTGCATGTGCAGCCGCACTTCTTCCGTTGCACGATCACTTAGCCCTAGCGCCGCCGTGCGGTACCGGTCAAGTTAGACGGCTCGCTACTCAAAAAGCTCGCGCATTTTTGCGAAAAAGCCCGCCGATTCCGGCTGCGTATCCTTCGAGCTTTCGCTCTCGAATTCCTTCAGGAGTTCCTTCTGGCGCTTGGTTAACTTCTGCGGCGTTTCGACTGCGACCTGCACGACCATATCGCCGCGATTGCGCGAACGCAGGATCGGCATGCCCTTACCCTGCAGCCGCAGCCGCTTTCCGGTGTGGGTGCCTTCCGGAATTTTCACTTTGGTGCGGCCACCGTCGATCGTCGGCACTTCGAACTCACCGCCAAGCGTCGCTGTCACCATTGAAACGGGAACGCGGCAATAAAGATCGGCGGCTTCGCGCTGGAAGATCGCGTGCTGGCTAACGGAGAGGAAAATATAAAGATCGCCGTTCGGCCCGCCGCGCGCACCGGCTTCGCCTTCGCCGCCCAAACGGATGCGTGTGCCATCTTCGACGCCCGCAGGAATATTCACTTCCAGCGTACGCTCTTTGACAACGCGGCCGGCGCCGCCGCAATTTTTGCATGGGTCCTGAATGACCGAACCGCGGCCCTGACACGTCGTGCAGGTACGCTCGAGCGTGAAGAAGCCTTGCGCGTGACGAATGCGGCCCGTGCCCTGACAGGTTTTACACTGCACGGGTTGAGTGCCGGATTTGGCGCCGGTGCCGGAGCACACTTCGCACGTTACGTTGGTCGGAAGCTGAATTTTCGCGGACTTGCCGGTGAAGGCTTCCTCGAGCGTGATTTCAAGATTGAAGCGCAGATCCGCGCCGCGCGCAGCACCGCCCGCGCGTCCGCCGCGACGGCCCATGCCGCCGAAGAGATCGTCGAAAATATCGGAGAAGGCCGAAGTAAAGTCACCACCGCCGAACCCACCCTGGCCGCCACCGCCGTTTTCAAACGCGGCATGGCCGTAGCGGTCATAGGCCGCGCGCTTCTGCGGGTCCTTCAGACATTCATAGGCTTCGCTGACTTCCTTGAACTTGCTCTCGCAATCCTTGTCGCCGGGATTGCGGTCGGGATGCCATTGCATCGCGAGCTTGCGGTACGACGTTTTCAGTTCGCCGTCGCTTGCCGTGCGCGTGACGCTCAGAACTTCGTAATAATCGCGCTTGGACATCAGCTAGCACCGCTCAAGAATTGGCCTTCGTCCGCTGCGGAGTATCGCTGCTTTGGACGAAGGCCATTTAGACGTATCCGTTTCCAGTCCGCGCTTACGCAGACTTTTTCTGATCGCCCTTGTCGTTCTTGTCGTCTTTCACTTCCGTGAATTCCGCATCGACGACATCGTCTTTCTTGGCGTCGGCTTCCGCATTGTTCTCCGCACCCTTCGAGGCATACATCGCTTCGCCGAGCTTCATCGAAGACTGCGCAAGGTTCTGCGTCTTGGTCTTGATCTCTTCGAGCGAACCTTCCTTCAGCGATTCTTTCAACGCATCCAGCGCAGTTTGAATGCTGGACTTGGTGGCCGCATCGACCACGTCGCCATGCTCGCTGAGCGATTTCTCGGTGGCATGCACCAAGCCTTCGCCCTGGTTCTTCGCTTCGACCAGTTCGCGGCGCGCCTTGTCTTCGGTCGCGTGGAGTTCCGCGTCCTTGACCATCTTCTCGATGTCGGCGTCCGACAGACCACCAGATGCCTGGATGCGGATCTGCTGCTCTTTGCCGGTACCTTTATCTTTCGCGTGCACGTTGACGATGCCGTTCGCGTCGATGTCGAACGCAACTTCGATCTGCGGCACGCCACGCGGCGCCGGCGGAATGCCGACGAGGTCGAACTGGCCGAGCAGTTTATTGTCAGCCGCCATTTCACGCTCACCCTGGCTCACGCGAATGGTGACGGCGCTCTGGCTGTCTTCAGCGGTTGAAAACACCTGAGACTTTTTCGTCGGGATCGTCGTGTTGCGCTCGATCAAGCGCGTAAACACGCCGCCCAGCGTTTCGATGCCGAGCGAAAGCGGAGTGACGTCGAGAAGCAGCACGTCTTTGACGTCGCCCTGCAACACGCCGGCCTGGACGGCTGCGCCGATTGCAACAACTTCATCCGGGTTCACGCCCTTGTGGGGCTCTTTCCCGAAGAACTGCTTTACGACTTCCTGCACCTTCGGCATGCGCGTCATGCCGCCGACGAGAACGACTTCCTGAATTTCGGCAGGCGAGAGCCCGGCGTCCTTCAACGCCTGGCGGCACGGCTCGACCGTCTTCTGGATGAGATCATCGACCAGCGCTTCGAATTTCGCGCGGGTGAGCTTCATGGTCAGATGCTTCGGACCGGAAGCATCCGCGGTGATGAAGGGCAGATTGATTTCGGTCTGCGTTGCCGACGAAAGCTCGATCTTCGCCTTTTCGGCGGCTTCCTTCAGGCGCTGCAGCGCGAGCTTGTCCTTGCGGAGATCAATGCCCTGCTCTTTTTTGAATTCGTCGGCGAGATAGCTCACCAGACGCATGTCGAAGTCTTCGCCGCCGAGGAACGTGTCGCCGTTCGTCGACTTCACTTCGAACACGCCATCGCCGATTTCGAGCACGGAAATATCGAACGTACCGCCGCCCAAGTCGTAGACGGCAATGATGCCCTGCTTCTGCTTGTCGAGACCGTAGGCGAGTGCGGCTGCCGTCGGCTCGTTGATGATGCGGAGTACTTCAAGGCCCGCGATGCGGCCGGCGTCTTTGGTCGCCTGGCGCTGCGCGTCGTTGAAGTAAGCGGGAACGGTGATGACGGCCTTCTCGACCTTGGAGCCGAGATAAGCTTCCGCGGTCTCTTTCATCTTCTGCAAGAATGAAAGCGGAGACCTGCGAGGGCGAATATTTCTGCGCGCCATCGGAGAGCCACGCGTCGCCGTTGTCGCCTTTGACGATCTCGATAGGGGACGAGCTTCTTATCCTTCTCGACCATCGGGTCCTCGTAGCGGCGGCCGATCAGGCGCTTCACTGCGAAGAAGGTCTTTTCCGGATTAGTGACCGCCTGGCGTTTCGCAGGCTGACCGACCAGCCGCTCGCTCTCATCGGTAAAGGCGACGATCGAGGGCGTCGTGCGCGCGCCTTCGGCGTTCTCAAGAACTTTGGGCGTTCCACCGTCCATGACGGCGACACAGGAATTGGTCGTACCGAGGTCGATTCCGATGACCTTGGACATAGCGTACCTCTCGTTTCCGGCAGGCCGTCAGGGTCCGTTCTGGCACCCAATGGGAACGCAGCATGTCGCCCGCTGATCGTTCCCCACGGCCCCCGCGTTGGGGATTTGCCGCATCGCGCGGCTTCGCGTGGCATATAGGCAGAGCCAATTTAGGCCGCAAGGCTGCTATGCCGTTAAAGCTTCGAAGAATCGCGGCCCGGGCGGGTACGGTAAACAGGAAGCGTCCAACCCCAGATAAGAGCGCCTGCCCGGACGCCGAAGGCCACGAGAAATCCAAGGGTCGCAGCGGTCCAGAATGGTGCCGCGGTACTCGCGAGTAACACGAAGATCAGAGCGCCGGCGAAGGCCGCTGTGATGTAGAGCTCGCCCCGCAAAAGAACCGAAGGCTCTCCCGCAACCATATCGCGAATCACGCCGCCGAAGGTCGCGGTAAGTACTCCGAGTGCCAACGCGTCGGCATTTGATGCGCCCACACTCAGCGTCTTTGCGGCACCGATGACCGCATAGGCGGCAAGCCCGATCCGCGTCTGCCCAAAGCAAGACGCGATAGCGCGACTCGACAAGATGCGCCGTGAAATAGACCAGCACCGCGATGGCGAGCGGAATCGCCAAGTATAGCGGACTGCGAACCCAGAACACCGGAACATCGAGCAGCATATCGCGCAACGTGCCGCCGCCAATTGCGGTAACAGTCGCGAAGAATATGAAGGCAACAATGTCGAGCTGCTTTCGCGACGCAGCCAACGCGCCGGTCGCGGCGAACACCGCGATACCGACATAGTCGAGCACCTGTAGGAGATAAGAAACCTGATTCATTCTGCCCTGCCCGGCGCGAACCTCTGGCGTGACGCGGCCAAAGTCAAACAATCCGGCGCGCGGAGCCGCTCAAGCGTGAGCGACAACTTTGCGCGTTGCGGCGACGCGATCCTCGGCCGCTTCCTGTACCGCAACCGCGAACAGAATAATGAGCAAGCCCGGCATGAAGGCGAGATTGATCGCGTTCAGGTACATCAGAAGAACCGGCGAGAGATAAGTCAGCATATATTGCGCGCGGCGGCCCCAATCCTCGGGCCACGGCCTGCAAAGCTTCCAGACGAGAATCGCCGAGAGCGCGGTGAAATCGTAGTTGAACGAATAAGGCGTGATCAGCAGCGAAGCGATCACCAGTACAAATGCGCGCTTCTGCGCGTCTGCGGTCTGACGCACCGCCCAACATGCGCCCACCAAGGCGGCAAGCGAGACAACAGCTTGCACAATAAATGATGCCGTATAGGAGAAGCCGAGCGTACGGCCTGCGGCGAGTACCGACATCATCATCGCCGTGTAGAAACCGTAGAAGCTCTCCATCAGCTCAAACTGGTACACGCCGGTCACTGCGAAATAACTGCGCCAGGCGTCGATGCCGAAGAACGCGATCGACATTGTTACGAGTGCGAGCGTGGCGACGGCCGCAGCCGCGATCGTGCGCCACGCGCCAAGCGCGAGCAGCGCAAACGGCAGCACGATGCCAAGCTGCGGCTTGAAGGTGAGCAGGCCGAACAGAATGCCTGCAACAATCGGACGCCTATCGATCAGGAGAATACCGCCGAGCAGAAGCGCAGCGCTCAAAAATCCGTTCTGTCCGCTCAGAATATTGATGACGGAAGCCGGTGCCGCGACGAGCGCGAGCAGCGCGTAGGCGCGGAATTCGCGATCGACCTGCGAAAGCGCGACCGCTGAGAAAATCGCAAACAGCCCAACGGTCCAGACTGCCAGTGCGGCAAGATAAGGAAGCTGCGAGAGCGGCCAGAACACCGGCAGCATAAAAAGCGGATAGCTCCAGTTATGGAGCGGCAGCGCCTGATCGAAAATCTGGTTGATCGCGGAGTGGTAGCCGTAAATGCTGAAGAGCGTTTCGAGTCTGCCGCCAAAGGCAAGCTGCGGTCCGACCCAGACATTGATGAAGTCGCGGCCGATCTGGTGATCCTGGACATCCATCACCCAGTTCACCGGCCAGTAGAAATGGACGACCCACGGCGCGACGAGAATAAGCGTCAGCGCCGGTAAAGCGATGCGAGGAACGAACGGGATCGCAGCTGAGTGACGCACGGCGCTCTGAAATCAATGGATCGGGATAACCCGAGCCTAGAAGAATGCCGTTAACAGGCCCTTTCGGGGAAAAGTCAGATGCTGCGGTCCACTTCGCCGCCATTGCCGGCAGGTGCCGCTTTTGGGCCGCCCTTGGCGACCCCGACCAAGGCCGGGCGCAGGACGCGGTCGCCGATGCCATAGCCCGGCTGGACCACCTGAACGACGGTCCCTGCAGGCACCGTCTGGTCAGGAACTTCAAACATCGCCTGATGGAAATTGGGGTCGAATTTCTGGCCGGTCGGCTCAAGCTTCTTCACGCCGTGCTTCTCGAGCGCTTTCAGGAGCTCGCGGCCCGTGAGATCGACACCATCGAGCAGTGCCCTCATGGTGCCTTCGGCTGCTTCGCGCGCGGCCGGATCGACCGCCTCAAGCGCGCGGCCGAGATTGTCGGCAACCGCAAGCATGTCGCGGGCAAAGCCGGCAATCGAATAGGCGCGGGCATCGGAAAGGTCGCGCTCGGCGCGGCGGCGGGTATTCTCCGCCTCGGCATAGGCGCGCAGATATTTGTCCTTGAGTTCCGCAACCTGCGCTTCAAGCGTGATCCGCTCATCGACATAGGCCGTGGAGCCGCGAGACTCGTTCTCGTTTGCGGCTTGCGGCGTCAATTCTTCGGGCGCGGCGTTTTCGTTGGCCTTATCGTCGGCATTCATCATTCAAGCTTCCGTTTGCCCGCATATCAGGGTTGAACGCAGAAAAATCAAGCTGGTTCGCCGCTATTTGCCGCCCAGGATGCGGCTCACCACAAGCGCGGTGTAATCGACCATCGGGATCACCCGGGCATAATTCAGCCGGGTCGGGCCGATCACGCCGAGCACGCCCAGGATTCGGCCCTCGCTGTCGCGATAGGGCGCAATGATGGTGGACGAGCCTGATAGCGAGAAAAGCTTGTTCTCGGAGCCGATGAAGATACGAAGGCCCTCGGCTTCTTCGGCTTTTCCGAGCAGTTGGGAGACTTCGCCTTTCTGTTCCAGATCGTTGAACAGCATGCGGATGCGCTCCAAGTCGCTTGCCGCGTTCACGTCCTCAAGGAGCTTGGCGTGGCCGCGTACGATCAATTGGCGCGAGGCGGTGTCGCCGCCTGACCAGCTCGCGAGCCCGGCGGAGACCACCTTCTGTGTGAGGTCATCGAGTTCGGCGCGCGCGACTGAGAGCGATTTTTCGAGTTCGTTCCGCGTTTCGCCGAGCGTGCGGCCGCGAATGCGCGCATTCAGAAAATTCGTGGCCTCGACCAGCGCCGAGTTCGGCACGTCTTTGGGAAGCGCGAGCAACCGGTTTTCGACTTGCCCGTCTTCGGAGACGAGAACCACGAGCGCGCGGTCCGGATCGAGGCGAACGAATTCGATCTGCTTCAGCCGCGGATTGGTTTTCGTGGCCGTAACGACACCCGCGCCACGCGAGAGCCCAGAGAGCAAGGCCGACGCCTCGCCGAGCACGGATTCGAGATTGCCGCCGCGTGCGGCACCTACCTGCGCTTCGATTTGACGGCGCTCGTGTTTCAGCGACATCGCCGATTTCCAGAAGCGCATCGACAAAGAAGCGAAGACCGCGCTCGCGTCGGCAGACGGCCGGCGCTGGTGTGTGGCGAGAAAATCAGGCCGGCCGCTTCAAGATCGGCCATGACGTTACGCACCGACGCAGGCGACAAGCGTCATCGGCAGAATACGCGACACATTGCGCGAGCCGACCGGTTCACCGGTCGCCAGATAGGACTCAACGATGTGCCGGAAAATCTCGCGCGAGCGCTCGTCGAGCTCGCGCAAACTCTGGCCGGGTGGGCGAATCGGAATTTCTGCGGACAAGGCGCTGCTGCCTCTTCTGCTACGGAAAGCCCATCATATCTGGCGTTTACGTAAAGTTCGAGCAAGTCCGCTTGCGGTCGCCCTCGCCCTCCCCGTACAAGACCCGCGAATTGATCAGGAGCGAAACGATGCGGCCGAGCGGGCGAACGAACGACGAAATGCGGGCGGTTTCCTTCGAGCGCGGTTATTCGCGCCATGCCGAAGGCTCCTGCCTTGTTCGCTTCGGCGACACGCACGTCCTGGTGACCGCTTCGCTCGAAGAGCGGCTCCCGCCGTGGCTGAAAGGCCAAGGCCGCGGCTGGGTCACTGCGGAATATGGAATGCTGCCGCGCGCGACGCATGACCGGACGCGCCGCGAAGCAGCCGGTGGCAAACAATCGGGCCGTACGCTCGAAATTCAGCGGCTGATCGGAAGAAGCATGCGCACCGTCACGGATCTCGTGGCACTCGGCGAGCGGCAGATCACGCTCGACTGCGATGTGATCCAGGCCGACGGCGGTACGCGGACGGCGTCCATCACCGGCGCATGGATCGCGCTGCATGATTGCCTTGCCTGGATGAAGAAGCGCAGCATGATCACAAAGCCCGTGCTGACCGATCATGTCGCCGCGATCTCCTGCGGAATCGTCGGCGGCACGCCGGTGATCGATCTCAACTACGAAGAGGACTCCGGCGCCGAGACCGACATGAACCTCGTGATGACCGGCACCGGCGGCATTATCGAAATTCAAGGCACGGCAGAAAAGAAGCCGTTCACCGCTGACGAGATGAATGCGCTGATCGCGCTCGCGCGAAATGGAATTTCCAAGCTGGTCGAGCTGCAGAAGATCACGGTTGCCTAGAGCGAATGGCGCGAAAACTTTCAGGCCGCGTGGTTTTGGCAACCCATAACGTCGGGAAGCTGAAAGAAATGCGCGAATTGCTCGCGCCGCATGGTGTCGAAGTCGTTTCCGCCGGCGAGTTGAATTTGCCTGAGCCGGAAGAAAACGGCGCAACCTTCGAAGCCAATGCACGGATCAAAGCGGAAGCGGCGGCGCGAGCCGCTAAACTCCCGGCATTTGCCGACGATTCCGGTCTTACCGTGGATGCACTGAACGGCGATCCCGGTATCTACTCGGCGCGCTGGGCCGGACCTTCGAAAGATTTTTCGCGCGCAATGCGTGTGATCGAAGAAAAACTTGCGGCAGGTGGGTGCTGCATCTCCTGCGCAACGAAAAGCCGCCTTTATTTCGGCCTTGTGTGTCGCATGGCCCGACGGCGAAACCGTTTCCTTCGAAGGGCGCGTGGACGGCACGCTGGTGTGGCCGCCGCGTGGTGTCGCCGGTTTCGGTTATGATCCCATGTTCCTGCCCGACGGAAAAACCAAGACGTTCGGCGAAATGAGCTCGGAAGAAAAACACGGACTGCCGCCGCATGGCGAGGGCCTGTCGCATCGCGCGCGCGCATTCCTGAAACTCTCGGAGGCCTGTCTTGGCTGAACCACGCGAAGCCTTCGGCGTTTATGTGCACTGGCCGTTCTGTCTCGCCAAATGTCCCTATTGCGATTTCAATTCGCATGTCCGTCACCAGAAGCCGGATGAAGCGCGTTTCGCGCGCGCGATCGCAACCGAGCTTGCGTCGCTGAAGCCGCGCACGCATGCGCGCGAAGTCACGAGCATTTTTTTCGGCGGCGGCACGCCGTCATTGATGCAGCCATCGACCGTGCAAAGCGTGCTCGACGAAATCGCGCGCCACTGGACGATCGCAGACGATGTCGAGATCACGCTTGAAGCGAACCCCACGAGTGTCGAAGCGGAGCGCTTTCGCGGCTATCGCGCGGCCGGCGTCAACCGCGTTTCGCTTGGCGTGCAGGCGCTGGACGATGTTTCGTTGAAATCATTGGGCCGTATGCACACCGCCGATGAAGCGCTCGCCGCGGTCGCAGTCGCGCGCGAAAATTTTCCACGCATCTCGTTCGATCTCATCTATGCGCGGCCGGATCAGAAGCCGGAGGCATGGCGCGCGGAACTCGCTCGCGCGCTTACCTTTGCCCCGGAACATCTTTCGCTCTACCAACTCACGATCGAGCACGGCACCGCTTTCGAAGCACTGCATCGCGCGGGCAAACTAATCATCCCCGATAACGATACGGCGCGCGAATTATGGGATGTCACGCAATCCCTTTGCGACGCGCGCGGCATGCCGGCTTACGAAATTTCCAATCACGCGTCCGCGGGCGCGGAGTCGCGCCACAATCTCGTCTATTGGCGCTATCAGGAATATGCCGGCGTCGGGCCGGGCGCGCATGGCCGCCTCGGTATGGAAGGTTCGCGCATCGCGACGGCAACCGAAAAACATCCCGAACGCTGGCTCGGCCTCGTAGAAGACAAAGGTCACGGCCTGGTCAAGACGAAACGCTTTCCGCAACTCGAACAGGCCGACGAATTACTGATCATGGGCCTTCGGCTTGCCGAAGGCATCGACGCCGAGCGGTTCGAAAAGCTCGCAGGAACGTCTCTTCAACGCCGAGCGGGTTTCGTTTCTGGAAAGCGAAGGCTTGATCGAGCGCGGCAAGAATGCGCGGCTGCGGGTCACGCCAGCCGGGTTTCCGCTGCTCGACGCGATTGTCGCCGATCTTGCGGCTTAGAACGGTGCGGCGTTAGCGTTGAAGTTGGCGGCGCGGGCTGAACCACGCGCGACGCGCCGCCACGAATTTCCATGATCGGCAAGCGAGCGCTCGCAGGTGCCGTCGTTCCTGAAACGGAACACGCCATCGACGCCGGCAAAGCCGGAACGGCTGGTCAGCACTTCTTCCGAGTAAAGCGGTTCGGACCTTGTGTCTTCACGAATTGCGCGACGAGCGAAACCGCGTCGAAAGCGAGACTCGCGGTGCGCGCGGGCTGCGCGCCGAAGCGCGCGCTAGCGCTGCGAGAATGCGCGGAAGCCAGTGCTATCGGGAGCTGCGAACCACGCGCCTTCGAGATCTTTCAGATCGCAAACACATTCTGGTCGTCCCAGAGACCGGCGCCCACGAACTGCACGCGCTTTGCGTTCACGCCGCTCGCGGCAAGTGCCTGCACCAGCACGCCGGTCGACTCGGCGCCATCGGCGATGACGATGAGATCGGCCTGGCCGAAGACTCGCCTGCGATACGACGCACCGCCGAACCGATGTCGGATGCGTTCTGATCGTAGCGCTGCAGCGCCACGATCTTGGCGCTGCGCGAACCGGCATACTGCTTGATCGCGGCTTCGACGACATTGCCGTAGGCATTGTCAGGCACGAAAGCGATAATCGATTTCTTGCCGCGCGCCGCCGCGAAGGTAATTACGCGATCGATGTCGTTCTCCGGCTGAAAGCTCAGGAGATAAATGCCGCGCGCGGCGACATTCGAGTCGGTCGAAAACGCGATCATCGGTACGCTGCGCGTGCGCGTGACCTGACCGGCTGCTGCGACCGCGTGACTGAAGAGCGGTCCGAGCACAATCTCCGCACCTTCGGAGATCGCCGGCTTGCGCTGCGGCCTGCGCGCCCTGCGCGGTGCCGCCATCGTCTTTGATAATGAGCTGGATGTTCGGATTATTGAATTCGGAGAGCGCAAGCTCGGCGGCATTGCGCATGGATTGCGCGGCAACGGCTGCGTTGCCGGCGCCGCTTAAAGAAAGAATGAGACCGACGCGAACGTTGCCGGCGCCGAGATTTTGCAGCGGCTGCGTTTCGATCTGATTATTCGCGTTCGGTCGTCGCAGTCGTGGGTGGCCGGTCGTCCATGAAGCTCGGCATCATGGTGGAGCAACCGGCAACGAGGAGACTGAGACCCGCAAGCAATAGCGGCCGCCTCGCGACGGGTCGCGCGCCGCTCCTGGCCCGATAGAAGGTCGTCAGTTTCCGCACGCTACTTGCCTTCCAGCCTTCGTCCGCCAATCTGCGGGACCCAAAAGCGCCTGTCAAAATCGTCTTAAGCATTGAAAAAACAGGGCTTTTCGTCACATTGTGGTGCCGCTTTGCGGATTCTCCGCGAAGGCACTTAAGAAATCATGCACCATAGTGCGATGACCGACAGACGCCGCGCCAAAGAGGCGGAAGTGAGACCCGAAGACACGGCCGACACGCCCCGCGCTTGCGTCTGGGCTTTATGTAGTCGCAACCCCGATCGGGAACTTGCGCGACATCACGTTGCGTGCGCTCGATGTGTTGCGCGGTGCCGCACTCGTGCTCTGCGAGGACACGCGCGTCACGCGCAAACTCCTCGACCGGCATCAGCTTTCGCCGAAGCTGTTTGCCTATCACGACCACAATGCCGCGAGTGTTCGCCCGCGCGTGCTCGAGGCACTCGCGAAGGGTTCGGCGGTGGCGCTCGTTTCAGATGCCGGCACGCCGCTCGTTTCCGATCCCGGATTCAAATTGGTCGAAGCCGCGATCGAAGCGGGCCATCGCGTGTTTCCGATTCCGGGCGCTTCGGCCGCGCTCGCGGCACTCGTTTCCGCGGGGCTGCCGTCCGATCGCTTTTTCTTTGAAGGATTTCTGCCGCCGAAATCCGGCGCGCGCAAAACGAGGCTCGCAGAACTCCGCGAAATTCCGGCGACACTGATTTTCTACGAAAGCGGACCGAGGCTCGCGGACTCGCTTGCCGATATGACGACGCTTGGCGACACGCAACGCCGCGGTGTGCCGCGAATTGACCAAAGCGTTCGAGGAAGTGCGACGCGGAACGCTCGCCGAACTCGCAGCACATTACGAGCAAGCGGGCGCGCCGAAGGGAGAGATCGTCGTCGTGGTGGCACCGCCGGGTGAAGCGGCAAAGGTCGAGCCACGACGATCTGGACGCGCGTATTAAAAGCGCGATGAAAAAGTTTTCGCTCAAAGATGCGTCGGCTGCGATTGCCGCCGAAACCGGCGTGCCGCGAAAAGAAGTTTATGCGCGCGCCTTGGCGCTTGCCGGCAAGAAACCATGACCGCCAAGCGGAACGCCGATCCCAAACGCAAGGACGCGTTTCTGCGCGGCGTTTCGGCGGAAGGCCGCGCGTCGCTCTATCTCGCCGCCAAGGGCTACCGCACGATCGCGCGGCGCTGGAAAAGCCCCGCCGGCGAGATCGATCTCGTGGTCAAGCGCGGCAAGCTGATCGTCTTCGTCGAGGTGAAAACGCGCGCCGATCTCGATACCGCCGCCGAATCCGTGCTGCCGCGTCAGAAGAAACGGATCACGGCTGCCGCCGAAGCCTGGCTTGCAACGCATCCCGAGCATATGAGCCATGATCTACGTTTCGACGCGGTGCTGATTGCGCCAAAACGGCTTCCGCGCCATATCGAAGCGGCGTTCGACGCCGAATATTAAAGAGCGGGGGCCAGCTTGGCTTTGAAAGTCGCCGTCCAGATGGATCCGATCGACCGGATCAAGATCGCGGGCGATTCCACATTCGCGATACTGCTCGAGGCCGAGAAGCGCGGCCACGCACTCTCTTATTATACGCCCGACAAGCTCGCGCTCAGCGAGGGCAAAGTTTTCGCAAGCGTTCATGCGTTGAACGTGCGCGATAAGGCCGGCGATCATTTCACGCTGGGTGAAGCGAAGCGCACCGACCTCTCGTCGTTCGACGTGATCCTGATGCGACAGGATCCGCCGTTCGACATGAATTACATTACGGCGACACATCTGCTCGAATTGCTGCATCCGAAGACGCTGGTGGTGAACGATCCGCGCTCGGTGCGGAACGCGCCGGAAAAAATATTCGTGATGGACTATCCGGACCTGATGCCGCCGACCGTGATCACGCGCGATCTTGAAGAGATCAAAGCGTTTCGGGCGAAGCACAAGGACATCGTGATGAAGCCGCTTTACGGCAAGGGCGGTGAATCCGTTTTCCGTATTTCGCCGGACGATCTCAACTTCGGTTCGCTCTACGATCTCTTCTCGGTTACCTTCCGCGAACAATGGGTCGTGCAGAAATTCCTTCCGGAAGTGAAGGACGGCGACAAGCGCATCATCCTGGTCGACGGCGAATTTGCGGGCGCAGTCAACCGCGTGCCGGCGGAAGGCGATCTGCGGTCCAACATGGTGCGTGGCGGCTCGCCGAAGAAAACGGATTTAAGCCCGCGCGAGCGCGAAATCTGCGAGCGGCTCGGACCCGAACTGAAAAAGCGCGGTCTGCTTTTCACCGGCATCGATGTGATCGGCGGCTGGCTTACCGAAATCAATGTCACTTCGCCCACCGGCATCCGCGCGATTAAGAATCTCGGCGGGCCGGATGTGGCTGCGATGATCTGGGACGCGATCGAGAAGAAGCGCAAATGAACGTGCAACAGGCATCTAAAGTCGCGATACCGGAAGGCTTTGTCGAAATTCCGTTCGGCGACACCGAACATTTCCTCACGCATACCGGTCCGCTCTGGGGCAGGCGCGAAAACGACAAGCTGGTGCTTGGCTTTCGCGTGGAGCCGCGTCACTGCAATATCGGCGGCATCTGCCATGGCGGCATGTTGATGACGTTTGCCGACATGCAGCTCGGTCTTGGTGCGCGCTTCGAGAACGAAGAAGAATTCGGCTTCATGCCGACGGTCAGCATGACCGCGGACTTTCTGGCGCCCGCGCCGCTTGGCGCCTGGGTCGAGGGCCGCACGGATCTGCTGCGTTCAACCCGCAACTTTCTTTTCGTGCAATGCATCGTGACATCGAACGGCGCGCCGGCGGTCCGCGCGAGCGGGATCATGAAAAGCGGTGGCGCACCGGCGAACGTCAAAGGGCTCGCGAATCTGCGGAGCCTTTTGCCCTGACACGCTTTTATCGCTCCGACGCCGCTCGATCCCAGGCGCCGTTATTCGCGGCCGCTTCATACGTCGTCTGCAAGAAAATCGAGCAGCGTCTCATCGGGCGATACAGCCGCGCGTAGTGCGTCGTAAGGCAAAATGAATTGCCGAAGACCCGCATCGTAGAACGCTGCATCCGGTTTTATTTTTGCGGCGGAGAAACCCGGCGGCTCCGGATAGGCGTAGGAATAAAACGCAGCACTGCCATAGCCGCCATTACCGGGCCAGAAGCCGCAACTGCTGACTTCATGCGAATAGGCTTCCTGCATCACCCATAGTCCGAGGTTCGGTGCGGTCGTCATCATCGGTGGCGCGGTGCGTCCCGAGAAGCGCGTGACTGCGAGATCGAAGCTACCCCAGAAAAAATGTGACGGACTGCATTTACCCAAAAAGCGGGCGCGGAAAATATTGAGCACCCGATCCGCATGCGCCAGTTGCTGCCAGAATTTTGCTGCCGCCACCGGATCGTAACTCGCATGCACGCGGTCCTGCTCAAACGGAATTGCGTCCGCGATTTCGACCGGCATGGTCCAGATGCGAATATCAAATCCCAATGCACGAAGCTTCGTCATCACTTCGGAATAGAAGTCGGCGACGCTACGTGGCGTGAGCATGACCGCTTCCGTTTTGCCGTCATCGGTCCGCAGCAGAAGCCGGTGCGCGATGAAATCGAAATCGATCTGCAGGAAGCGTCCGCGATAGGGCATCGGCGAGGTCGTGAGGCCCGTTGCATTCACATAAAGCGTCGAGTGCCACCAGTGATTGACCGGTGCCGCGAGCGCGAGCCGGATTTTGCCGACGACCTGCGTCCAGAGATGGAGGGTGGCGCAGGTTTCCTTCCAGTCGTCATAGGCAAGCGCCGGCCAATGATCGGACCCGCAAAACGCTGTTTTCGGAACGCCCAGCTTCTTCATCACTTTCGGAACTCTGTTCTCTTAATGTTCTTGTGCCGTCCGTAGGGTTAGCTTAGGCTATCCCGCGGCAGGAGGGGCCATGGTCCAGCACGTTGCGACCGTTGCATTCGAAGGCGTGGAAGCACGCCCGATCGACGTGCAGGTGCAGGTCGCGCCCGGTCTCCCTGCGTTCAATATCGTCGGCCTCCCCGATAAAGCGGTTTCCGAAGCGCGCGAACGCGTGCGCGCAGCCCTGATCGCATCCGGTCTTGCGCTGCCTGCGCGGCGGATCACCATCAATCTCGCGCCTGCCGATTTGCCGAAAGAAGGCAGTCACTACGACTTGCCGATCGCGCTCGGGCTTATGGCAGCAATCGGCGCCATTCCCTCCGACACCACCGAAGGCTTCATGGTCGTCGGCGAACTCGGGCTTGATGGATCGCTGGCACCCGTATCGGGCGTGCTGCCTGCAGCGGTCGCCGCGAACGCACGCGAACTCGGTTTGATTTGCCCCGCTGCTTGCGGCGCCGAAGCTGCCTGGGCGTCACCCGATATGAATATCGTGGCGCCGCGCTCACTCATTCAGCTCGTCAATCATCTGCGCGGCACCCAAGTGCTCGGTCGGCCGTCACCGAAAATCCGCGAATTCAAGGAGAGCCCGCTCGATCTCAAGGACATCAAAGGACAGGAGAGCGCCAAGCGCGCGCTCGAAATCGCGGCAGCTGGCGGACATAATTTATTGATGGCGGGGCCGCCGGGATCCGGCAAATCGATGCTGGCTGCACGGCTGCCGACGATCCTGCCGCCATTATCTCCCTCGGAATTGCTTGAAGTTTCCATGGTCTCCTCGGTTGCCGGCGCAATCGAAGGCGGCGCGTTGACGAACCGGCGGCCGTTTCGAAATCCGCATCACTCGGCGAGCATGGCGGCGATGGTCGGCGGCGGCTTGCGCGCAAAGCCCGGCGAAGTATCGCTTGCGCATCTCGGCGTTTTATTTCTGGACGAGTTTCCGGAATTCTCGCCGCAGGTGCTCGATTCGTTGCGACAGCCGCTCGAGAACGGCGAAGCGGTGATCGCGCGCGCCAATCATCGCGTGACTTATCCTGCGCGCTTTCAGCTCGTTGCCGCAATGAACCCGTGTCGCTGCGGACACGCGAACGATCCCGGATTTGCGTGCAAGCGCGCACCGAACGCGCGCTGTGCCGCCGATTATCAATCGCGCGTATCTGGGCCGCTGCTGGACCGCATCGATCTGCATATCGAAGTGCCGGCGGTGTCGGCGGCCGACCTCGTGTTACCGGCGCCCGCCGAAGGCAGCCGCGAAGTCGCAGTTCGCGTTGCGTCCGCGCGCATGATCGCGACCGCGCGATTTGCAGCCCTCGGGCGCGATGATTTGCGGAGCAATGCAGAAGCCGATGCAACGCTGATCGAGCGGTTGGCGGCACCCGATAGCGCGGGAATGACGTTGCTCCGGGATGCGTCGGAAGCCATGCGCTTGTCTGCCCGCGGGTACCACCGGGTTTTGAAAGTCGCGCGCACGATCGCCGACCTCGATGGCGCGGAAACCGTCGGCCGCCCGCATATTGCCGAAGCGCTTGCTTATCGCGCTGCACACGACCGCATCGCGCTCGCGGCGTGAATCGCCGCAACAAACCCAAAGCCTCTGGAAACAAAAAACTATTCCGCTAGCGCGGCGCTAGCGGCGTGCAAGCAAAATGGCGATCTAGAGAGAGGGAGAGGGAGAGGGAGAGTAGAGGAGAAAGAGAAGAATGCCGCTGAGGCGGCGCTTAAATTAACCTTCCCTTAACCACCGAAGCATTTTCGCGCAGGCCTTGGCGCAACCTTCGCGCCCGTTAAGGGGCGAAATGTCATCCTCGACCGGAAGTCCCGCGTTCGAAGGAAAGTCATGTTCAAGGCTTATTGCGCCCTCGGCGGCCTCACAGCCTATGCCGCGATTCGCGCTTCTGATCACCACGCTTTCTCCCGCACAGGCACAAGAGATCGTCGCCGACGGGCCCGAGCTCGGCTGGATCGGGCTTGGCGGCATGATCGCGTGCGCGATCGGCATTGTCTTTGGCGTTCTCAATCGCCGCTCGCTTTCGCTCCGTGAGAAGGCCGCGACGCTGGAAACCGAAATCGAATTTCGCGACGACCGGATCTGGTCGCTGGAGGAACAGCTCGCGCATCTGACCGCGCTGGTCGACGGCCAGGGCGATCTCGTGGTGCGCGAAGACGAACATGGCCGGGCTACGCATGCGAGCAAGGCCGCGTGCGAATTGCTCGGCAAGCAACTTCATGAAGTAATCGGCCGACCGGTGCTGTTTCAAAGTCTCCATATCGGGCTTCGCATGGAAACGCCCGACGGCGGCCACGGCTATGATCAGGAAATCGCAACGCAAAGCGGCGCGCGCTGGATTTCGTGGAAAGAAACCGTCATCCGCGACTCGGATAACAACGTGATCGAAGTGCAGCGTACCGGCCGCGATATCACGGCCCGCGTCGCGACCGAGCGGGCGCTCGAAGCGCGCGCGAAGAAGCGGAAGCGGCAAGCCGTGCGAAATCGCGCTTTCTCGCCGTCGTCAGCCACGAAGTGCGCACGCCGTTGAACGGCATTCTCGGCATGACGCATCTGATGCTGGAAACGCCGCTCAGCCAGGAACAGCAGACCTATGCGCGCGCCGTGAAATCTTCCGGCGACGCGCTGCTCGGACTGATCGAGGAAATTCTCGATTTTTCGAAAATCGAAGCGGGCCGCATCGATCTCGTGGACGCGCCGTTCGATCTCGGCGAACTCGTCACCGACGTCGTCGAATTGCTCGCGCCGCGCGCGCAAGCAAAAGGCATCGAGATCGCCGCCTATTTCGGAAAAAATCTTCCGCTCGTGGTTTCGGGCGACGCGGCGCGGCTCCGCCAGGTGCTGCTCAATCTCGCCGGTAACGCGGTGAAATTTACCGATCACGGCGGCGTCGCGGTCGAAGTCGAGAACGCCGGCAACACCATCCGCTTCTGGGTCCGCGATACCGGACCGGGAATCGACAACGCCGCGCAAGCGCGCATCTTCGAGGAATTCGAACAGGGCGACGGCACGCTCGCGCGCCGCCACGGCGGCACCGGGCTTGGGCTTGCGATCGCGTCCCGCATCGTCGAGCGCATGGGCGGCGAGATCGCGCTCTCGAGCGCAAGTGAAGGCGGCGCGCTGTTTCGCTTTTCGATCGCGCTTGCCCGAAGTCGAATCGCTTGAAACGATTCGCCGCCGGATTTTTCCGGCGCGGATATTTTGCTGCTTTCGCCGTCGCCGGTGGTCGGGCCGCTGCTCGCCAAACAACTCGACCAATGGGGTGCACGCGTTTCGATCGCGGAAACCCGCGAGATCGCGGAGATGCTTATTCCGGAACGGCACTGGACGCATTGCGTGATCGACCGCGCGCTCGGCCATGAGATGACGCTTGCGCTCTACGAACTCGCGAAACGAAATGCCGAACATTGTCATGTGCTGCTGACGCCGGCCGAGCGGCGCGAATTGCCCTCGCTGCAGTCAGCGGGGTTGGCTAGCTATCTCGTGAAGCCGGTGCGGTCGGCATCGCTTGCCGCGCGCTTTACCGATCCCGGCGCGCTCGCTTGCCGCCGAACAAAAAGCTGAACTGGAAGAATTGTCGCCGGACCGCCGCACGCTTTCGGTGTTGGTCGCGGAAGACAACGACATCAATGCGCTGCTCGTGCAGGCGCTGCTTGCGCGCATGGGCCATCTCGTTACCGTCGTCGCTGACGGCGCGGTCGCGGTGAACGCGGTCGCAAGCGCGCACACGATGAAGGCGCCTTATGATCTCGTGCTGATGGATCTGCACTTGCCCGGCATGGACGGGCTTGAAGCGACGCGGCGCATTCGCGCGCTTGGACGATGCCGCCGGCACGAATTCCAATCATTGCGCTCACCGCAAATGCTTTCGAAGAAGATCGTGCAGCCTGCCTCGCCGCCGGCATGAGCGGCTTTGTCGTGAAGCCGGTCGACCGCCAGCGGCTGGAAGCCGCCATTGCCACGGCCTGCGGGCTCCATACCGCGGCGCGGGCGGAAAACGCCGCCTAAACTAGAGCAATTTTGCTCATTATTTCAACGATTTAGGGCAGTGGAACTCTGCCCCATCGTTGTCACGATCCCGTTCAATACCTATGTTCTAGAAGAACAGGTGGACCGCGAATCGGTAGGTAGAACCGATCGGCTTTAACGGTCCCGTATCCCTCGGGGAAACAAGAACGCCATGAACGATCTCGCCACGCGCGGAAAGGTCGCGAACCTTCTGCCGAAGTTGCGCGCCTATAGCGGCTTTGCGCGTGCGTACCGCGAAGAGCAATTTTGCGCAGGCGCTTGGCACAGCCGGTCCGCTCGAAGTGCGGCTGGCGAAGAAAGCGCATGAAGTGCGGAGCGCGCAGCGGCTTCGCTACAACGTCTTCTACAAGGAAATGTCCGCGATCCCGGCTGCTGCGACCTTGATCGCGCGGCGCGACGTCGATGCCTTCGACACGATCTGCGATCACATGAACGTCGTCGATCACGATTGGCCGCGGCTCGTTTTCGGCTTTACCCGCCCGCGCGTGGTCGGCACCTATCGCCTGCTGCGCCAGGAAATCGCCGAACGTCACGGCGGCTTCTACACGCAATCCGAATTCGACGTGGCCGGGCTGATTGCCCGCCATCCGGATCTGCGCTTTCTCGAACTCGGCCGCTCCTGCGTGTTGCCGCCGTATCGCAACAAGCGCACGGTCGAACTGTTGTGGCACGGCATTTCGAATTATGTCGCGCAGCATCGCGTCGATGTGCTGATCGGATGCGCGAGCCTGGAGGGCACCAATCCCGACAAGTTGGCTACCCAGCTTTCATTCCTGCATCATTTCGCCGGCGCGCCGGAGCAGTGGCGCGCGAGCGCGCTGCCGTCCCGCCGTGTCGACATGAACCGCATGCCGAAAGAAGCGATCAACACCAAGCAGGCGCTTCGCGAATTGCCGCCGCTCCTTAAGGGCTATCTGCGGCTCGGCGCTTATATCGGCGATGGTGCGGTGATCGATCATCAGTTCGGCACCACCGACGTGCTGGTCGTGGTGCCGATGGCGCAGATTACCGCGCGCTATCGCGATCGCTTTGTGGGCGCGGCCGGCGAACAGAAAATCGCGGCTTAAAGCTTCCTGAGCGCGACCGATTCGATCCTGTGATCGTCGCCTTTGCTCAGGATCAGGCTCGCGCGCTGGCGCGTCGGCAGAATATTTTCGCGCAGATTTGAAAGATTGATCCGCGACCAGATCGCGAGCGCGATTTTCTGCGCTTCTTCGTCGGTCACCTTTGAGTAGCGATGGAAGTAGGAAAGCGGGTCGCGAAACGCGGTCGAGCGCAGCGCGCGGAAACGCTCGACATACCAATGCTCGAGCACCGCTTCTTCGGCATCGATATAAACCGAAAAATCGAAGAAGTCGGAAACATAAGGAATGGCCTTGCCGTCTTTTGGCGGCCGGCCGGTCTGCAACACGTTGAGCCCCTCGACGATCAGAATGTCGGGGCGATCGACTTCGATCGTCTCACCGGGGATCACGTCATAAGAGACGTGGCTGTAAACCGGTGCCCGGACCTTGCGGCTGCCGGCTTTGACGTCCGATAAAAATCGCAACAGCGCGGGAAGGTCGTAGCTTTCCGGAAAGCCCTTCTTTTCCATCAGGCCTTCTTTTTCCAGCACTGCGTTCGGAAACAGAAAGCCGTCGGTCGTCAGCAACGAAACTTTTGGTGTGTTCGGCCAGCGTGCGAGCAGCGCCTGCAGCACGCGCGCGGTGGTCGATTTGCCGACCGCGACCGAGCCGGCAATCGCCGATGATGTAGGGCATCTTGCCGTCGCTGACGCCAAGGAAGTTTTGCATGCCGCTGAACAGGCTTTGCGCCGCTTCGACATAGAGCGAGAGCAGACGCGAGATCGGGAGGTAAATCTCCTCGACCTCTTTCATCGAGAGTTTGTCGTTCAGCGCTTGCAGGTGAACGATTTCGCCCTGGGTCAGCGTCATCGGCGTGTTCTGGCGCCGGGCAGCCCATTCCTCGCGCGTAAAAACGCGATAGGGAGAAATGTCGTCTTCGACGCGCTGTTCCATGACGGCTCAGCTCTGTTACGCGGTTACTGGTTACGTAGTTACTTGCTACGTGATGCTTTTTCGTCGAGGCCCGACTGCGCGGTGCGCCGCTCAAGCTCGGCATAAACTTCCGACAGCTCGACGCCGCGCGCCTTCAGCACCACAAGGAGATGATAGAGCAAGTCGCCGCTTTCGGCGATGACTTGTTCTTTGGTGCCCGCGGTCGCGGCGATAACCGTTTCGGTCGCTTCTTCGGCCAGCTTTTTGACGCATTTTTCAATGCCGGCGTCGAGAAGCTTGCGCGTGTAGGAGCGCTCCGCGCTTTCGGTGGCGCGGGCGGCAATGATTTTGGCGAGTTCGTCGAGCGTGAAGTTTGCCATCGCGCCGATCTATCAGGCGTCAAGGCGCACGGGAAGACCGGCGTTTGCCATGTGTTGTTTTGCTTCGCGAATGGTGAATTCGCCGAAGTGGAAGATCGAGGCCGCGAGTGCCGCGGTCGCATGCCCGTCGCGAATGCCTTCGACCAGATGATCGAGATTGCCGACGCCGCCGGACGCAATCACCGGGACCGGTGACCGCGTCCGCGATCGCGCGTGTTAGCGCCACGTCGTAGCCGATCTTGGTGCCGTCGCGGTCCATCGAGGTGAGCAGAATTTCACCGGCGCCGAGCGAGACCACTTCACGCGCATAGTCCACCGCGTCTAACCCGGTCGCATTGCGGCCGCCATGGGTGAAGATTTCCCAACGGTCGCGCTCGCCCTCGTTCGAAACTTTCTTCGCGTCGATCGCAACCACGATGCATTGCTCGCCGAATTTCTCTGCGGCCTCTCCAACGAAGGCGCGGCGGCTGACGGCCGCCGTATTGATCGAAACCTTGTCGGCGCCGGATGCCAAGAGCACGCGCACGTCTTCGACGGTGCGCACGCCACCGCCGACGGTGAGCGGCATGAAGCAGGCTTCGGCCGTGCGGCGTACGATATCGAGCAGCGTGCCGCGGCCCTCGTGGCTTGCGGTGATATCGAGAAAGCAAAGCTCGTCGGCGCCGGCTGCGTCATAAGCTTTCGCCGCTTCGACCGGATCGCCGGCGTCACGCAGGTTCACGAACTTCACGCCTTTGACGACGCGGCCGTCTTTGACATCGAGACAAGGGATCAGGCGGACTTTGAACATTGCTTACGCGCTTTTCAGAAGCGCGAGCGCTTCTTTCGGATCGATGCGGCCGTCGTAGAGCGCGCGGCCCGCAATCGCGCCGGCAAGTTTTTTCGCGCGCGGCTCGCACAAAGCCTTCACATCGTCGATCGAAGCGAACCCGCCTGAAGCGATGACGGGAATCGAAACCGCGTCGGAAAGCGCGATCGTTGAATCGAGATTCAATCCCTGCATCATGCCGTCGCGCTCAACATCGGTATAAATGATCGCGGCAACGCCCGCGCCTTCGAAGAGCTTCGCGACTTCTGCCGCTTCAAGCTGCGTCTCTTCGGCCCAGCCGGAAATCGCGACCTTGCCGTAGCGCGCGTCGATACCGATCGCGATCTTGCCGGGATATTTGCGTGCCGCCTGTTTCACGAATTCCGGCTCGCGCACCGCGGCAGTCCCGATGATGACGCGCGAGACGCCTTCGCCGAGCCAGGCTTCGACGGTTTTCATGTTGCGGATGCCGCCGCCGAGCTGCACCGGGATTTTCACTTTTTTCAAAATCTGCGCGACCGCAAGCGCATTCACGGGCTTGCCGGCAAACGCGCCATCGAGATCGACCAGATGCAGCCATTCGAAGCCCTGATCCTCGAAGGCTTTGGCCTGCGCCGCCGGGTTCGTGTTGAACACGGTCGCGCGCGCCATGTCGCCTTGCTGGAGGCGCACCGCTTCGCCGTTTTTCAGATCGATTGCCGGAAACAGGATCATCGTCGTGCCGGTTTATGCGAGCCGGAGGCTTAGCCTAATGCCGCCGAATGACGAACAGATTTTCGTCATAGCTTCCGTCATCGCTTCCGTCATGGCTTCCAGCGCAGGAAATTCGCGAGCAGCGCCAGGCCCAGCCGCTGGCTTTTTTCCGGGTGGAATTGGGAGCCTGCGATATTGCCGCGCGCGACCGCCGCCGTGATCGCGCCGGCATAATCGGTCTCGGCAAGCAGATCGGACGAGTCCGCGGGCTTCAAGTGATAGGAGTGCACGAAATAAGCGTGCAGGCCTTGTCGCACCCAATTCGATCCCGTCGAACAGCGGGTGCTTGCGCTTTTCGCGGAGCGTATTCCAGCCCATGTGCGGAATTTTCAGCGACGCATCCTTCGGCGCGATGCGATCGACGTCGCCGCGAAGCCAGCCGAGACCCTTGGTGACGCCGTGCTCGAGCCCGCGCTCGGCGAGCAACTGCATGCCGACGCAGATGCCGAAAAATGGTTTTCCTTTTTCGCGCACCGATTCGTTCAGCGCTTCGACCATGCCGGGCACGGCGTCTAACCCGCGCTTGCAATCGGCGAAGGCGCCGACGCCCGGCAGCACGACGCGCTCGGCTTTGCGAACCGCTTCGGGATCGTTGGTGACCACGATCGGCGTGTTCACGCCGCTTTCGCGCGACGCGCGTTCGAGCGCTTTCGCGGCCGAGTGCAGATTGCCCGAGCCGTAATCGATCACCGCGACGGTCATCGCTGCGCGCCCGGAGTCGGAAACAAACCGATCACGCCCGGCTCGGATGAAACGGCGGCGATTTTGGTTTCGGGAAAAGCCGGCGGCGCGGATGACGGCGGATAGGGATAATCGGTTTTAACGGGAGCCGTGTCGCTATCGGACGCGTCTGCTTTCCAGGTTTCGAAAAATTTCCGTTCGGCGATCTCGAGGTCTTCGGCGATCACGACGCCGGCGTCGCGAAAGCCGTTTCGCAGCAAGCTTGCGCGCGCGAAGATTGATCGCTTCCATGCCGAACAAGAGCCGACGGGAAGAACGACGCGGCGAGTGCCGCATAAGGACCGAAGCCGAGCCAGCTTCCGATCCAGCTGATCGCGACAAAAGCGACCAGCCAGACCAGAAAGCCGAGCCACAGCCGATAGCGCAACAGCCAGAACGGCGTGAAGATGAAAGCCCAGGGCGAGAATTTTTCGCGCAGGAATACGACGCGCTCCGCCGCTGTTTGCGTGCGCTTGCCGTCCGCAGGTTCGAAAACAAGAAAAGTCGCCACTTGTGACGCTCCGGCTTGAATAGAGTTAGCCGAGACTGCCCTTGGTTGAAGGTATTTCGGTGGCCGCGGCCGGATCGATCGCGAGTGCAATCTTTCAGCGCACGCGCCAGACCCTTGAAGCAGCTTTCGGCCACGTGATGCGCATTGTCGCCATAGAGCGTTTCGACATGCAGGGTCACGCCGGCATTCGTCGTAAAGGCCTGAAAAAATTCGCGCACCAGATCGACGTCGAAATCGCCGATCTTGTCGCGCGGAAACTCGACCCGGAACACGAGCACCGGCCGGCCGGAAACGTCGATCGCGACGCGGGTCAGCGCTTCGTCCATCGGCAGATGCAGGCTCGCGTAGCGCGTGATCCCGCGCATATCGCCGAGCGCCTTTTTGATCGCCTGGCCGATCACGATGCCGACGTCTTCGGTCGTGTGGTGCTGGTCGATGTGGAGATCGCCCTTGGCCTTGATCTCCATATCGATCCGCGAATGGCGGGCGAGCAGATCCAGCATGTGATCGAGAAAGCCGATGCCGGTCGCAATCTCGTTCTGGCCCTTGCCATCGAGATTGACCTTCACCGAGATCTCGGTTTCCTTGGTTTTGCGGGCGATTTCGCCGGTACGCATCGAAAAGCTCCTGGAAGGCGCGGGTTCTAGCAGCCGGAGCGTGGCCGCCGCCACACATATGCCGAGGCTGACCTTTCCGGATGGTTTGCAGAAGCGTTTTCGCGCCCTAGATAAGGGGCCGGAGGCTGTTGCACACATGAGTACCCCCCATAAACCCGACGTTTTCTACGGCACCACGATTGTCGCGGTCCGCAAGGACGGCAAAGTCGCGATCGCCGGCGACGGCCAGGTCTCCTTTGGCAACACGGTGATGAAGTCGAACGCGAAGAAGGTCCGGCGTCTTTCCGGCGGCGACGTGATCGGCGGCTTTGCCGGTGCCACCGCCGACGCGCTGACCTTGTTCGACCGTCTTGAAGCCAAACTCGAACAGCACAAGGGCCAGCTTGCGCGGGCCTGCGTCGAACTCGCAAAAGACTGGCGCACCGACCGCTACCTGCGCCGCCTGGAAGCGATGATGCTGGTTGCCGACAAAGACATCACGCTCTTGCTTGCCGGCACCGGCGATGTGCTGGAGCCCGAACGAGGAATTGCCGGCATCGGCTCGGGCGGATCGTTTGCGCTCGCGGCCGCACGCGCGCTTGAGGACAGCAATCACAGCGCGGAGGAAATTGCGCGCCGCGCCCTCGATATCGCGGCCGACATCTGCATCTATACCAACCGCAACGTAACGCTTGAGACCATCGGATGATCATCCGCGACAGCGATCTCGAAAAGGCCGTTACGCAGAATATCATCAGCGCGGTGCAGGCAACGCAATTGCGGACGCTGGTTCAGGAGCGTCCGCGAAGAACGCATGGCTCGAACGAGCGATTCGTCGTCGTCAATAATCTCGCCGAAGTATTCGTTTCGATCGGTCAGCTGCTATTTTTCGGCGCGCTCTTCATCACGGTCCGTAGCATTGGCGGCGCGAGCGCGCTGGTCGCGCCGGTTGTCGGCGTGCTTTTCGGCTGGGCGATGGCCGAGTTTTTCGCGCGCCGTCAGTTGATGCGCTGGCCCGCGATCGTCGCGAGTATCGCGGCAGCACTTTCTGCGGGCTGGTTCGTGTTCATTGTCTCCGGCGTGAATATTTCGGGCCCGGTGAACGGAGCTATTGTTGTGCTGCCGCTTGTCATCGTTGCAATTAATCTGGCAATCGCGATTGCGCGTTATCGGCTCCCATTTCTGGCGTTGCCTTTTGCCGGTGCAATCGCGGCACTAGCGCTTGCGACACTCCCGTTTCCGCGCGAGCTGGTATTTGTCATTGTCGGCGTAGCGGCGCTGGTGACTGCGGTGTGGCTCGATCTCAGCGACCGTGAGCGACTGACGCGCAACAGCGATTTTGCGTTCTGGCTCTATGTGGCGGGCGCCCCCCTGTTTCTGCATCCGATTTATTCGTCGTTCACAGCGGCAGGACAATCGTTGGCGGGAATCAGCGGCGTGCTTGCAGTCGCTTTTGTGTCTTGTTTGTTTGGCGTCGTGCTCGACCGCCGTTCGCCGATCGTCGCCTCGCTGAGCTATCTCGGCATTATCATTTTCTGGAGCGCGCGGGCGCTGTCGCTTACGCCCGATGCGCAGACGGCATTGACGCTTTTTGTTCTGGGCGTCGCTGTGATGTTGTTGGGCGTCTGGTGGAAGCAGGCACGCGCCGCCGTACTTCGGCTATTGCCCGCAGCGCTGGTGCGCCGGTTACCGCTGACTGAAGGACGCTAAATGAACCTCGCTTCGACGCCCGCCGAACAGCGCGATCTTGCCGCGCGTTACACGTTGTTCGCGCTGCTGGTAGCGCTTGCTATCGTGATGGTGCAGGCGGGCACGCTTTACTGGCTTGGGCGCACGCCGATCTGCACCTGTGGTTTTGTAAAGCTCTGGGAGCCCAACGCGTTCGGCTCGGGCAACTCGCAGCATCTCTCCGACTGGTACACGCCGTCCCATATCGTCCACGGCTTTCTGTTTTATCTTTTCGCCTGGGCGGTGATGCGCCGCGCTTCGATCGCATGGCGCTTTGCGCTTGCGGTTTTTATCGAGTCGGCATGGGAAGTCGCCGAGAATACCAACTGGGTCATCGAGTATTATCGCAACAACACGGTGTCGCTCGGTTACAACGGCGACAGCATCATCAATTCGATCATGGACGTCGTGTGGATGTCGCTTGGCTTTCTCTTTGCCTGGCGCGTTTCGGTGCTCGCGACGATCGCGCTGGCTCTGGCGTTTGAGGCAGTCGCTGCCTATGTAATCCGTGACAACCTCACCCTGAACATCATCATGTTCATCCACCCGTTCGAATCCATCAAGGCGTGGCAGACCGCCATCGGACAGTAACAGAGTTCTTATGACCGACTTTTCTCCCCGCGAAATCGTTTCCGAACTCGACCGCTTCATCGTCGGCCAGCATGACGCCAAGCGCGCGGTTGCGATTGCGCTTCGCAATCGCTGGCGGCGCTTGCAGCTCGACGACAAGCTGCGCGAAGAAGTGCAGCCGAAAAACATTCTGATGATCGGGCCGACCGGCGTCGGCAAGACCGAAATTTCGCGGCGGCTTGCGAAGCTCGCAAACGCGCCGTTCATCAAAGTCGAAGCGACCAAATTCACCGAAGTCGGTTATGTCGGCCGCGATGTCGAATCGATTGTCCGCGATCTTCTGGAGATCGGCATTGCGCTGACGCGCGAAACCAAGCGGCGCGACGTGCAGGCGCGCGCGCAGGTCGGCGCGGAAGAACGCGTGCTCGACGCGCTGGTTGGACCGGCGTCGAGCCCGGCGACCCGCGATAGTTTCCGCAAACGTCTCAGAGCCGGCGAACTCGACGACAAGGAAATCGAAATCGAACTGCAGTCGGGCGGCGGCTCGGGGATGCCGATGATTCGACATCCCCGGCATGCCGGGTGCGCAGATGGGCGCGATCTCGATCGGCGATATTTTCGGCAAAGCCTTTGGCGGCAAGCCGAAGTCGCGGCGTGTGAACGTGAAGGAAGCGCATCCGCTTCTGCTCGCTGAAGAGTCGGACAAACTGCTCGATCAGGAGTCGGTAACGCAGGAAGCGATCCGCATCGTGGAAAATAGCGGCATCGTATTTCTGGACGAGATCGACAAGATCTGCGCGCGCGAAGGCATGCGTGGCGGCGATGTTTCGCGCGAGGGCGTGCAGCGCGATCTGCTGCCGCTGATCGAAGGCACGACGGTTACCACCAAGCATGGCGCAGTGAAGACGGATCATATTCTTTTCATTGCATCCGGCGCGTTTCACGTCGCAAAGCCCTCCGATCTGTTGCCTGAATTGCAGGGCCGCTTGCCGATCCGGGTTGAATTGAATCCGCTCACGCGTGACGACTTCCGCAGGATTCTGATCGAGACCGAGGCGAGCCTGATCAAGCAGTCGGTGGCGCTACTCGAAACCGAGAAGGTCGAACTCATCTTCACCGATGACGCGATCGATGCGCTTGCCGATGTCGCGGTCGAGGTGAATTCGCGGCTGGAAAATATCGGCGCGCGGCGCTTGCAAACGGTGATCGAACGTGTGCTCGACGAGATCAGCTTCACCGCGCCGGATAAATCCGGCGAGAAGCTCACGATCGACGGCGACTATGTGAGGAAGCGCGTGGCTGACCTTGCCAAGGACGCCGATCTGTCGCGCTATATCCTGTAATCAGCGGCGCTTGCGAACACGCACATAAAGCGCGCCCGCGCCGCCATGCTGTTGTGCCGATTCCTCGAAGCCGACCACGAGCGTACGAAACTCAGGCTGCGCGAGCCAGAGCGGCACCTGGCGCTTCAGAACGCCACCTTCGGAAGACCAGGAGTCGGCGGCCCGCTTGCCCTTTCCGGTGATCACGAGCACGAGCGCGTGTTCTCGTCCTTGCGCTGCTTCAAGGAAGCGATGAAGCCGGGATTTTGCTTCCGCCTGCGTGTACCCATGCAGATCGAGCCGCGCATCGATGCCGGCGCTGCCGCGCGACAACCGTTGTTTCAGACGGCGATCGATCGGCGCGAGCGGCGGAGGTGCGGGATCGCGACGTTTAACTACAGGAACGGATAGCGGCTTGTTTCTCCGCTCCACGCCTTTCGAAATTTGGTCTTGAATGTCCAGCGCTTCGGGCTCGTCACCGATTTTAGTACGGCGGCCGGGAAGCGGCCGGATCGATTTTGCGATCTCGCTCCAGAGCGCACGGTCTTCGCCGGTCATCCCGCGTTTTTTGCCGCCGCCGCTCATTTCTTCTTCGCGCCTTTGCGGGGGGCCGCGCTCGTCTTCGGTGGATCTTTCTTTTGAAACACGGGACGCGGTTCCGGATTGGGAACGTCCTGGACTGCCGCAAGCCGCACCGGATCAATTTCGTTTGGGATGAGCATAAAGAAGCGGCCCGGATTTCGAATGCGTCCGGCAATCGAGCCCGCTTCCGCACCGCCGCCGAAATAGATATCGGCGCGCGCAATGCCGACAATCGCGGAGCCGGTGTCCTGCGCGATCATCAGGCGATTAAAGTTTTGGCCCTTCTTCGTGTTCTGAAGTTGGAGGTCCGCTTCGATCCAGAACAGCGAACCATATACATGGAGCTTGTTATCGACCGCGATTGAGCGGTCTTTGATCAGTGCTAAACCCTGCGCACCGACCGCTTCGGAATCTGGCGGAAGGTTCTCGATCACACGGAAGAAGGTGAAGGCTTTGTTCTGCCGCATAAGCTCGCGGCCCTCTTCGGGCATTTCCGCGATAAACATGCGGATCGTTTCCATCGAGATTTCTTCGCGCGGCACGATGCCGGTCGCAATCAAGTTGCGGCCGATAGGCGTGAAGGTGTGGCCGTTATGCGCGGAATAATTTACGCGAATGAGTTTGCCGTCAGGCAGGCGGATGCGTGCCGAGCCTTGGATCTGAATAAAAAAAGCGTCGGCAGGATCACGCAGCCAGGCGATCTCAAGCCCGCGGTTGGCGAGCGCGCCATCTTCGATCGCCGCGCGATCGTGATAGGCGACGATCTGGCGGCCAACACGCATGCCCGCACCACCGGTGCTCGGGAAGCCGGCACGAAGGAAACGGCGGCCGAGGCGTGCTTTTGAAATCAGCTCGGGCGGCCGTCGATAAAGCGGAATGGTGAAACCCTCGGTGAGCGTGAGGCTGCCCTCGACTTCGGGTTCGTAATAGCCGGTGAGCAGGCCGGTCTGTTCGCTAAGCTTGGCGACGCGAACGGGACGAAAATTTTCTTCGAAAAATTTCTTCGCTGCGGTGTGATCGACAGGCTCCGGCAATGCAAGCGCACGTGGGCAGACTTCGCGGAGTGCTTTCTCCATCGGCCGCACGTCGGCGGCATCCTTGCGCTTCAGGAGCGCTTCGCAGCTGCGCTTAAAGCCGGAGAATACTTCCGCTTGCGCGTCACCACTCCAGCCATCGAGGTCGGCGAAAGTAACGAAATCGTACTCAGCTTCGGGAAACCCGAGCGAGCCGACATTGGCTTTGACGGATGGGGCAGCCAGTACGATGAATGAAACGCACGCGACAAGAAGGCGTACGGAGATCGGCGCCATCGCCGTCAGGCCGCTTCGTTGTTCTCGACGAGCTTCCAGTTCGGATCGGGCGACGTCACGTCGCGCGCGAACATCCAGAGATCCTCGACTTCGGTGAGCGCTTCGGCGCTGCCTTCGACGACATTGTTGTCCTTGTCGCGGACCGCGGAGACCAATTGCGATACGAAATCGATGGTGATGCGCGCCTCGTTGCCTTCCATCACGGCGGTCTTGATTTGGGCCTTGTCGATCGAAACGAAGCGCGATTCCATTTTAAGGCCCTTAGCCTCGCGCTCGTTGATGGCGGCTGCGAATTCGTCGAACAATTCCTTGCCGAGCATACTGCGCAGGACCTTGCGATCGCCTTCGGCAAAGGCGGTCACGATGATTTCGTAGGCGCCCTTGGCGCCATCAAGAAAGTGACGCGCGTCGAAACTGCGATCGGCGGAGGCGATTGCTTCGAGCCCGGCCGCGACCGCGCTGCCCGCCGGCGCAATGCCCGCCCAGCGTTCGCCGGCTGGAACTTCGCGTTCTACCTCGCGTGCGATCGGCGTTTCTTCTGGGCGATTGGGGATCGTGACGGGCTTTTCGGCCGGTGCCGGTTTCGGCGCCTCGCGCGGTGCGTAGGGATCGTAAGGCGGACGCTCGCGTCCGGTGCGGGTACCGAGCACGCTCCGCAGACGCGCGAAAATGAAGATCGCGAGTGCGAGAAATATGATCGTGTAGATGTCGAACACGGCATTCATCGCTTAATGATCCGGCGTGGCGTGGGGCAAAAGCGGCTTTGAACGGATATTACCCGATCATGTGGGGCTTCTGCGGCCACTTCCAAGCCGTGTGCTTAATTCTTCGCACGAGAACAACTCACGATCAGGTTAAACGATCCCCTTGGAGCCGCCAATGGACCAAATAGCCGCCAAAACCGGCTTTCTTGTGCCCTCTGAAGCTGCGTGGTAGCGACGCGCCGCTCCGGCAACGCCCGGAGATCCGGGCCGAGCCCCAGCGGGAGAATGACATGACTAGCCAGAATGGCAGCCCAGAAACGTCGCAGGCGCCCGGATTGGGCGTGCTCGGTCAGTACATCAAGGATTTCTCGTTCGAGAACCCGAATGCGCCGCAGTCGCTGATGATGCAGCCGGACCAACCACCGGCCGTCGACGTCCAGATTAACGTCAACGCCAAGCCGATGTCGGAAACCGACTTCGAGGTCGAGCTTAAGGTCGATGTGAAGGCCGAGGACAAAAAGGCAAAGCGCGTTCTGTTCAATCTTGAACTCGCCTATGCCGGCGTATTCCGGATCACCAATGTGCCGAAAGAAAGCATCCAGCCGCTGGTGCTGATCGAATGCCCGCGCATCCTGTTTCCGTTCGTGCGTCGGATCGTGGCGGACACCATCAGCGAAGGCGGGTTCCCGCCGATCATGCTGCAGCCGGTCGACTTCGCAGCGCTCTATCGCGCGAAGAGCGAAAGCGCTGCAGCTGCTGCTTCAAAGCCGTCGTAGCGCTTATTCCCGGGCGGGCAGCGGCTCGTCTTTCAGATAGTCGAGCCAGATTGCCTTTTCGCCGAGTCCGGCGACAAACTTTCGATGCGATGCGCGTTCTTCGTCGTTCAGGAGCGAAACCTGAACCGATTTGCGCATAACCGGCGCTTCGATTGCAACTCCGGCCTCCGCGCGTACTTCGCTGGTGAGGCCGAGATTGGCCTGGCGGCCGCCCGCTAGCTCCGCATAAATTTCGGCAAGCAATTCAGCGTCAAGCAAAGCGCCATGCTTCGTTCGGCGCGAATTATCGATCCCATAGCGCGCGCAGAGATCGTCGAGCTTGTTGCCGCCGCCGGGATGTTTGCGGCGCGCCAGTATTAATGTGTCGACAACACGATCGCGCGACGGCGCCGGATGACCGCATTTCTTCAGTTCGTAATCGAGGAAGGTCATGTCGAAGCTGGCGTTATGGGCAACGAGCTTCGCATCATCACCGATGAAGGCGAGAAATTGTTCCGCGACTTCCGCAAACAACGGTTTATCGGAAAGAAATTCTATCGATAGTCCGTGCACGGCTTCCGCTTGCGGCGGCATATCGCGCTCGGGATTAAGGTAAACGTGGAAGGTTGAGCCGGTCGGAATTTTGTTGAGCAATTCAACGCAGCCGATTTCGACAATGCGGTCGCCGCTCGAAGGATCGAAGCCGGTCGTTTCAGTATCGAAAACGATTTCACGCATTGCGTTAGCTCTTCTTTCTCGTCCAGCCCGGCTTCAATACTTGCTTCAGAACTTCGCGCACTTGTTTGCGCGCTTCCTCGAGGCCGTCGCCGGTATCGATTACAAAATCGGCGCGTACGCGCTTTTCCGAATCAGGGGTCTGACGCTTGAGAATGGCCTCGAATTTCTCCGCCGTCATCCCCGGTCTTGCCAGCACGCGTTCACGCTGAATGTCGGCGGGTGCACTCACCACGATTACCGCGTGGAACTTTGAAGGATCACCGGTCTCGAACAGGAGCGGTATATCAAGGATGACCGCTTTGGCGCCGGTATCTTTAGCGTTTTCCATAAATCTCGTACGTAAGTTGCCGACCAGCGGATGCACGAGTTTCTCGAGGCGCGCGAGCGCTTCCGGTTTACCGACAACCTGGGCTGAAAGTTTCTCTCGATCGACGGTTCCATTTTTCGTAGTGCCGGGGAACTCGCGCTCAACCACGGGTGCTGCTTCGCCCGCGTAAAGCTGGTGAACGGCCGCGTCCGCGTCAAAGACCGGAACCCCTTCGGCCGCGAACATCTGCGCGGTCGTACTTTTTCCCATGCCGACGGAGCCGGTTAAGCCCAGCACGATCATTTCGTATCGCCCTTCACTAAGTCGGCGACGATATGAGCGCGAAGTTCGGGCGTAACTTTCGGTTTCACGCCGAACCAGCGCTCAAAGCCCACCACCGCCTGATGCAGGAGCATGCCGAGACCGTCGATCGCCGGATGGCCGCGTTCGCGCGGCTTGTTTCAGAAGTTCGGTTTCCAGCGGTACATAAACAACATCGCAGACCGCTGCGCCGGCTTTTAGATTCTCTGAGATCAATCTCAAGTGATGGCTGACCCTTCATGCCGAGAGACGTCGTGTTGACCAGAAGATCAGTCTGCGCAAGCAGTGCTGGCAATTTATCGAAAGCAGCAATGTCGGCTGCAATGTTTATTTCTTTTGTGAGTTGCGCTGCACGATCGGGCGTGCGGTTCACGATCGTGATGTTTTCGACGCCGCGGCTTTTGAGACCGTAAATCACTGCGCGCGCGGCACCACCGGCA
This sequence comes from uncultured Alphaproteobacteria bacterium, assembly GCA_963730025.1. Lineage (GTDB taxonomy): Bacteria > Pseudomonadota > Alphaproteobacteria > Rhizobiales > Xanthobacteraceae. The sequence goes on along the minus strand of CAVSPV010000002.1, from coordinate 1,933,015 downwards.
CCGAGAATCACGACGTGTTTTGTTTTCTCGTTCCAGTCAGGCAGCGAGTCGTCGAGATGGGCCACAAAGCCCGTGACGTCGCTGTTGTCGGCGTGAAGCGCATCGTTATCGAGCCAGAGCGTGTTGGCCACACCGAGCGCGCGCACAACCGGGCTCGCGTCTTTCACGTTGCGTGCGGCGGCTTCTTTGTGAGGAAGCGTTACGTTGCAGCCGATAAAGCCGCTACTTCGCGAAATTCTGAAGGAAAGAATCGATCGCTTCGGGCCGCACTTCGTGGCGCACGTAGTCGCCGTCGATCTTGTGCTCGCGAAGCCAGTAACCATGAATCAGCGGCGAGCGCGAATGCGCAACCGGATAGCCAATGACACAGGCGCGGCGTGTCACGACACGATCATCCCGGATTTACGGAAATAAGCGAGCAAGGGCATCAAGCGGCATGCCGAGGATCGTGAAATGATCGCCGTCGATCTTTTCGAATAAATTCACGCCAACACTTTCGAGTTGGTAACCACCGACACTCTGCAAGACGCGATCGCCGGCAGCATCGAGATATGCATTGAGAAAACGCATCGCTCATCTTATGCATGGTGAGATGAGCGCTGGAAACCGTTTCAAACAGCACGTCGCGATCACGGACGACCGCAATGCCTGAGTGCAGCGAATGCGTTTTTCCGGAAAGCTCGGAAAGCTGTGCGTGGGCGGCGTCACGGGATTTAGGTTTCGAATATCTTTTATCGCCAAGCGCGAGCGTCTGGTCCGCACCAAGCACTGCTTTTCCTGCGTTTCGTTTTGCGGTCTCGAACGCTTTCGTGCGCGCAAGCAGAAGGGCTGCGCCGTCCGGCGTTGCTGCTTCCGAAGGTGCCGCGGTTTCAGCTGCCCGCTCGTCGATATCAGCGGGATCGATTACGAGCGGAATGCCAGCGGCTTCAAGCAGCATACGGCGTGGCGCGCTTTTCGACGCGAGCACCAACGGTTCTCCGCGCCATAAACGTCATGAGCTGATCGCCGCGTCGCGGCGGCGCTCCTGCAAGAGTGCAATCACGGCAGCGGCGGTTTCCTCGATCGAGCGGCGAGTGACATCGATCAGCGGCCAGTTGTTGCGAGCGCAAAGTTTTTTCGAAAGCGCGATTTCGTCGGTGACGGACTGACGATCGACATAATTCGAATCGGATTGATGCGCGTTGAGACCGAGCAGACGGTTTTGACGGATTTGCACAATACGCTCGGGGCTCGCGATCAAACCGACCACCAGCGGTTTCGAGATCTGTTCGAGCTGCGCCGGCAGTTCAATGCCTGGGACGAGCGGAACATTCGCCGTCTTTATCCCACGGTTCGCGAGATAAATGCTGGTAGGCGTTTTCGACGTGCGCGAAATGCCGACCAGCACGACATCGGCTTCCTCAAGATTATCGGCGTGCTGGCCGTCGTCATGCATCAGCGTGTAGTTCAACGCATCGATCCGGCGGAAATATTCGGCATTGAGCGTGTGCTGACCGCCAACCCGCGGCGTCGTTTCGGTTCCGAGATAGGACGCAAACAGACTCAGCACCGGGCTGAGGATAGAGAGGCACGGAATTCCTTTTTCCTGGCAATGCTTCTGGAGCCGATCGTTCAGCACCGGATCGACCAAGGTATAAAGTACGATGCCCGGATTGGCTTCGATGTCGGTCAACACCGGCTCGAGCTGCTTTACGTTCCGAATCAACGGGTAGACGTGCTCGATCGGCGAGACGGTCGAATATTGCGCGGCCGCGGCACGGCCGACGGCGAGCAAGGTTTCGCCGGTGGCGTCCGACACCAGATGTAGATGGAAATAGCTTTCCGCCTTGGGCACGGGAGGAACATCCATGGAACTGTGAATTGCTGTGGAGAAAGCCACGCGTTTTCGGGTCGCGCAAGGGCGCGCATGTATGGAGGCCCGAGTCATCCCGATTCAAGGAATCGAGGCATCAAGTTGAAGCTGTGCGGTGACTTGTGGGAATAAGTCTGGAAGGCCTGTCGGCAAAGGGTTTTGTCGGGCTGTGAATGATGTGGGATAGATTTTAAGTGGAGCGCCTACGTGGGACAGATTTTGTCCACGGACTCAGGTGGTCACACAGACTTTAACTAAGATTCTAATAAGATTTTATTTAAGGAAGGATAAGCGCGGCGTGAGTGGAAAGTTCCTGCGCGTCATCGAGGGCGAGCAATTCGAGGTCCCTCCAATCTGGATGATGCGCCAGGCTGGGCGCTATCTTCCCGAGTATCGCGAAGTGCGCGCCAAAGCCGGTGGTTTCGTCGAGCTCTGCCTCAATCCTGAACTTGCCTCCGAAGTAACGCTGCAGCCTATCCGGCGCTTCGGCTTCGATGCTGCAATCATTTTCTCGGATATTCTGATCGTACCCTACGCGCTTGGAGCAAAGCTTTGGTTTGAGGAAGGCGAAGGCCCACGCCTCGAGCCAGTCACAGATCGCTTAAGCTTCGATCGGCTGTCACTCGAACTGGATCCAAAAATCACTGAGCGGGTGTACGAGGCGTTGGCGCGTGTGAAAGCGGCGCTCCCTGCTGAAACAGGATTGATCGGGTTCTGCGGGGCGCCGTGGACGGTGGCGACCTATCTGGTGGCTGGGCGAGGCACCGAAGATCAGGCGCCGGCAAAAGCACTCGTGGCGAATGCGCCGGAACTATTTCAGAAAATTATCGATCGGCTGGTAGATAGCTCGGCAAAGCATTTGATCGGGCAGATCAAAGCGGGCGCAGATGTCGTGCAGATTTTCGACACGTGGGCCGGTGCTTTGCAGGGCGAGGCATTTGAGCGCTGGTGTGTGAAACCGGTCGCTGAAATCGCCGCCAAGGTTCGTGACGTCGTTCCGGACGCGAAGATCGTCGTTTTTCCGAAAGGGACTTCGATCGAAAATATTGAGCGCGTGGCGCAGCAAGCGAAGGCTAACGTCATTGGGCTCGATTGGAGTTCTGGATCGAGCCGAAGCTGCTGTGAAGTTCGGGGATAAGTTTGTTACGCAAGGAAATCTCGATCCATCTGTCCTCGTCGCCGGTGGAAAAGCATTGGATCAAGCAGTGGATAATGTGTTGGCAAGCTTTCGCGGCAAGCGGCACATTTTCAATCTCGGTCACGGTATTCTGAAAGAGACTCCGATCGCGCATGTCGAACAGATGATCGCGCGGGTGAGGAAAACGTGATGGTTCTCTGGATCAAGGCAATCCACATTATCGCGGTCATCGCCTGGATGGCGGCACTGCTCTATCTGCCGCGACTGATGGTTTATCACTGCTCGGCGGCTAAAGGCTCGATCCAGTCCGAGACTTTCAAGATTATGGAACGCCGGCTTTTGAAGCTGATCGCGACGCCGGCGATGATTATTACCTGGCTCGCGGGCTTATGGCTGATCTACGAGACCGGCGCGTGGCGTTCCGGCTGGATGCACGCGAAGTTCGTGCTGGTCCTCGGCTTGTCAGCGATGCATGGCATCATGGGCAAGTGGGTAAAACAATTCGCTGCCGATATGAACGAGCGGCCGGAACGGTTTTATAGGATCGCGAACGAGGTGCCGACGCTCCTGATGATTGCAATTGTGGTCTTAGTGGTCGTTAAACCCTTCTAGAACTGGCGGCTTGCGCGCAGGCCCCCTTTTCACTATTTTGCCCTCGCCTTCCCTCCCCATGCAGGCATCGACCGCGTTCGCCGAAAGCGTTTTGTATCGGCAGCGGCGCCGGGCTCTGAAGCCTTCCTCCCTAAGCCCGAAATAGCCTGCTTCTCCCCACCTGAAGTCCGTGACGGCGGATTCCGTCAATTGAGGTCTAATCCCCATGCGGGAAATCAAACTACAAGAACTGAAAACCAAATCCCCCGTCGAACTGCTTGCGGTGGCGGAGGAATTGCAGGTCGAAAATGCCAGCACGATGCGCAAGCAAGAGCTGATGTTCGCGATCCTGAAACAATACGCGGCGAAAGAAATCGACATCGTCGGCGAAGGCGTCGTGGAAGTGCTGCAGGACGGCTTCGGCTTCCTGCGCTCGCCTGACGCGAATTATCTCGCGGGTCCGGACGATATTTATATTTCGCCCTCACAGATCCGGCGCTTCTCGCTCCGCTCGGGCGACACCGTCGAAGGGCATATTCGTTCGCCAAAAGACAGCGAGCGCTACTTCGCGCTGCTCAAGCTCAACACGATTAATTTCGAGGACCCCGAAAAAGTCCGCCACAAGGTTCACTTCGACAACCTGACACCGCTCTATCCTGACGAGCGGTTCAAGATGGAAATCGAAGATCCGACGCGCAAAGACAATTCCGCGCGCATCATCGATATTGTCGCTCCGCTCGGCAAAGGCCAGCGTGGCCTCATCGTGGCCCCGCCGCGTACCGGTAAAACGGTGCTCTTGCAGAACATCGCGCATTCGATCACGGCCAATCATCCGGAATGCTATTTGATCGTGCTCTTGATCGACGAGCGGCCGGAAGAAGTCACCGACATGCAGCGCTCGGTGAAGGGTGAGGTCGTTTCCTCAACCTTCGACGAGCCGGCATCGCGCCACGTCGCGGTCGCCGAAATGGTGATCGAAAAGGCAAAGCGCCTGGTCGAACACGGCCGTGACGTTGTGATCCTGCTCGATTCGATCACCCGCCTCGGCCGCGCCTACAACACGGTGGTGCCGAGCTCCGGCAAGGTGCTGACCGGCGGTGTGGACGCGAACGCGTTGCAGCGGCCGAAGCGCTTCTTCGGTGCCGCTCGTAACATCGAAGAGGGCGGCTCGCTTACGATCATTGCGACCGCGTTGATCGATACCGGCTCACGCATGGACGAAGTCATCTTCGAAGAATTCAAAGGCACCGGTAACTCGGAAATCATCCTCGACCGCAAGGTTTCGGATAAGCGCGTGTTCCCGGCGATGGACATCACGCGCTCCGGCACCCGTAAGGAAGAGCTCCTGGTGCCTGCTGATGTGCTGAAGAAGATGTACGTGCTTCGCCGTATCCTCAATCCGATGGGCACGGTCGATGCGATCGAATTCCTGCTCGACAAGCTCAAGCAGACCAAAAACAACGGCGAATTCTTCGATAGTATGAATACCTGAAGTCGCTGATAAACAAAGAAAAACGCCCGGTGCATACCCCCTTGCACCGGGCGTTTTGATTTTGCGAGAGCGCTCTAAGTCGTGGCCGGCGCGGCCGCACGGCGGGTGACGTAAAGCGCGAACAGCGTCGCCGTCAGATACATGCAGAGCGTGTAAATGCCCGGCACCAGCGATGCGGCCGGATTGTTCAGCACGTTCAGTGCCACATAGATCGCAAGCGCGGTGTTGTGGATGCCGATTTCCATGGTGATCGCGATCGCCTGCTTTTCCGGCAGCTTTAGCGCGAGCGGGGCCAGATAGCCGGTCAGCATGCTCACGATGTTGAAGAGCAGGCAGGCGATGCCGACCGCGACGATGCTGTCGAGCAACTTGCCGCGTTCGATATAGATCGCGGCAAAGATCAGGATCGCGAGGACGAGGATAGAGAAAAGCTTGATCGGCTTTTCCATGCGCTTGGCGAAGTTTTCGGCGCGTGCGCGGACCAGCATGCCGAGCACGACCGGGACGAGAATGATCAATGCAACTTCGACGATCTTGCGGTGCGGCGGCGGCACGTATTGGCCGGCCCCGAAGAAATATTCGAGCGCAAGGTTGATCACGATGGGGAGCGTGATCAGCGCGAGCAGACTGTTCACCGCGGTGAGCGTGATGTTGAGCGCGACATCGCCTTTGGCGAGATGGCTATAAATATTTGCGGTGGCGCCGCCAGGAGCCGCGGCAACCAGCATCAGGCCGAGCGCGAGGTCGGGCGAGAGCTTCAGCCAGACCGCAATCAGGAGCGCCGCGAAGGGAAGCAGGATGACTTGCAGGAAGAGACCGAAGCCGACCGCGAGCGGATAACGCGCCACGCGACGGAAATCGTCCATCGTAAGACTGAGGCCCAGGCCGAACATGATGATGCCGATCGAAAGCGGCAGCAGGAGATCGGTGAGAATGGATGCTTGCATAATTGCCCCCGGCACTTGTTGTTAGACGCACGCTAGGAAAAGCGTGGGGCGCAGGCAATCCGCAGTGCAGCACGAGCCTAGGTCGCGAGTGCGGCGGCGAGTTTTTCGGGTTCGGTGATCGGGAGCGAACAGACTTCGCCGCGGCAGACAAAAGCGGCGCCCTCACCTTTGGCGGCAGCCAATTTTTCTTTTGCCGGATGGTTGGGGCTGAGGCTTTCGCCGGCGCCGACACGCAGCAGCGAGCTTGCGAGAAATGACTCACGAAGCGCTGCCCCGGCAAAGGCGTTGGCCGCGTTGCCCGTGACCACGATTTCGGTGAGCCGCAGACGTGTATCGAGTGCCGATAGCAAAGAGGCATGGCCGAAGAGGTTGGCTGCCGCGATCGGGAGCAGATTTCCCAACATGCGGTCTAGTTTTTTGCGATAGGAATATTGTCCTGTCAGCGCCGCAAGACGCGTGAGGTTCTGCGCGATCCAGGCGTGCGGGTTCGGGATCGCATCGTCGCGGGTGGAGTTCGGCCGAAGGATCAGCTCGCCGCCATCGTCGGCCGTGAGGAAGTAGCCATCGGTCTCGGGATCAGCATGGTGCTGCTCAAGAAGCGCCTCCCAGGCGACGGCCCGATCGAGGAACGAATTTTCGCCGGTCACGCGGTGAAGCGCGAGGCTCGCGCGAATCATGGAGCCGAAGTCCGAGGACAGTCCGGGAAAGAGCAGGCGGCCCGCGCGCCAGGAATGGCCGAGCCGGCTATCGCGCGTCATCGATTCGGATACGAAACGGAACGCGGTTTTGCTCAGTTCAATCCAGGACGCTTCGCCAAAGATCGCACCGGTGTTTGCAAGTGCTGCGATCATCAATCCGTTCCAGTCCGCGAGCACCTTGTCGTCGAGGCCTGGGCGGACGCGGGGGGCGCGTGCTTGGAGAAGTTTCACGCGAAGCGGAGCGAGGCGCGCCTCCTCTTCGGCGGTGGCGCTGCCGGACTTCAGCCGGTTCAGAATATTGTGACCTTCGAAATTGCCATCCGGGGTGACGTCGTAGGCCTGGCTGAAGAAGGCGGCGTCCTCGGCGCCAAGGACGTCTTCGATTTCTTTCGACGACCAGACGTAAAACTTGCCCTCCTCGCCTTCGGAGTTGGCATCCAGGCTCGAAGCGAAGCCGCCGCCTTCGACGATCATTTCGCGCTTCAGCCATTCGACGGTTTCGTAGGCGCGCCGGCGGAACAGATCGTCGCCGGTTCTGCGCCAGGCGAGTGCCAAGAGCTCGAGGAGCTGCGCATTGTCGTAGAGCATCTTCTCGAAATGCGGGACCAGCCAGTCGGTCATCGACCGAGTAACGGGCAAAGCCGCCGCCGAGATGATCGTAGATTCCGCCCTCGCATATATTTCGAAGCGAGATCAACACAGCGTCGAAGAACGATTCGGCTCCGGTCCGTTCGCCCGCACGCCATAAGAATTCGAGAATCGCGCTTTGCGGGAATTTCGGCGCGCCGCGAATGCCACCCTTTTCCATATCGATCAGGCGAAGAAATTGGTTGGCGAGCTGATTGAGTTCGTCGGTCCCGATGGTCACCTCGCCTTGCGGCCGCGCTTTTGTTTTTAGTGCAGCGACGAGTGCGTCGCGGTTCTTGCCGACCTTCTCCGGTTCTTCGCGATAGATGCGGGAAAGTTCGCGCAGCACATCCCTGAAGCCGGGACGGCCGTATTGCGCAGTCTTCGGAAAGTAGGTCCCGCCCCAAAACGGTTTGCCGCCGGCGTCGAGAAACATCGTGAGCGGCCAGCCGCCCTGCTCGCCTAGATGCTGGAGCGCGGTCATGTAGATCTCGTCGACTTCCGGCCGCTCCTCGCGATCGACTTTGATGTTCACGAAGAGCTCGTTCATGAGCGCGGCCGTCGCCTCGTCTTCGAAGCTTTCGTGCGCCATGACATGGCACCAATGGCAGGCGGCGTATCCGATGGAGAGCAGGACCGGTTTGTTGGCGCGCTTGGCCTCGGCAAAAGCCTCAGGCGACCACGGCCACCAGTGAACCGGGTTATCCTTGTGCTGGATGAGGTAAGGACTGGTCTCGTTGGCAAGACGGTTTTCAGACATGAGATTTTTTAGCACGGCATCCTGCGGAGTGTTCGCGTGAGCGACGATACGATCTACGCGCTCTCAAGCGGCCGGCTTCCGGCGGCGATTGCCATCATCCGCATCAGTGGAATCAACGCTCGAGTCGGACTCGAAACGTTTGGCGTGAAACTGCCAGAGCCCCGCCGAGCGGCGCGAGCAAAACTGATCGACCCTGATTCACGTGAAACAATTGATGACGCGTTGGCGCTCTGGTTTCAGGGGCCGAAGAGCGAGACCGGCGAAGACATGGTGGAGCTGCATCTCCACGGCGGCCGCGCGATCGTCGCAAAGGTTTTCGCGGTACTCGGCACCCTTCGCGGCTTTCGTCCTGCGCAGGCCGGCGAATTCTCAAAGCGCGCGGTGCTGAACGACAAACTCGATCTCGCAAGCGCCGAAGGCCTCGGCGATCTCGTCGCCGCCGAGACGGAAGCACAGCGCCGCCAGGCGATGCATCAGTACGAAGGCGCGTTATCGCGACAGGTCGAAGCCTGGCGCGTGAAGCTGATCGACGCGATGGCGTTGATCGAAGCCAATCTCGATTTCTCCGATGAAGCCGATGTGCCTGCGGATCTGATGGCACCGTCGCTGCAGATCGCTCGCGATATCCGGCAGGAAATCGAGGCGGCGCTCTCAGACGCGCGGCGCGGTGAGCGGCTCCGCGAGGGGTTTTCGGTAGCGATTGCAGGCGCTCCGAATGCCGGCAAATCCACCTTGCTGAATGCGCTCGCGCAACGCGATGTTGCGATCGTGTCCGATATCCCCGGCACCACGCGCGACGTGATCGAAGTCGCATTAGATTTGTCAGGTGTGCCGGTGGTGCTGATCGACACCGCGGGTATTCGCGAGACTTCTGATCCGATTGAAATAGAGGGCGTGAAGCGGGCGCGGGCACGCGCGGAATCCGCCGATCTGGTGCTGCTGCTTGATGCCGCCGATGGGCCCTCGATCTGTCTGCCGACGCTCGAACATCAGACGCTATGGCGCATTCGCACCAAGGCAGACCTGATCGATTCGGATCAGCAACGAACGTTGAGTCCGCAAGGCTCTTTGACGATCTCGGCACAGACCGGCGCCGGCATCGATGCGCTGCTGCAGCGGCTTTCAAAAGAAGCCGAACGCTTCGCAGGCGAGCCCGCGCTGGTGACACGAGCGCGCCAAAAGGCGGCACTGATCGAAGCTGCGGAATCGCTTGCTGCAGCCGATGCTTCAATGGCCGAGGGTGCGGAGATATTCGCGGAGAACCTGCGGCTAGCAGGGCGTGCGCTGGGCCGCGTCACCGGCCGTGTCGATGTCGAAGACGTACTCGACAAGATCTTCAGTTCTTTCTGCATTGGTAAATGAAAGGTTAACGCGCGTAGGCCGCGTGTTTCACGTGAAACACGCCTTTGACGAGGCTTCGATCTGGGAATAGACGAGCGCCATGCGCGATAAGTTCGACGTCATCGTTGTGGGAGGCGGGCACGCAGGCTCCGAAGCCGCGAGTGCTGCCGCACGCATGGGGGCGAGTACCGCGCTCGTCACGCATCAATTCGCGACCATCGGTGCGATGTCCTGCAATCCCGCGATCGGCGGTCTCGGCAAAGGCCATCTGGTGCGCGAAGTCGATGCGCTCGATGGCTTGATGGGGCGTGTGGCAGATGCCGCCGGCATCCAGTTTCGCGTGTTGAACAAGCGCAAAGGCCCTGCGGTGCGCGGGCCGCGCGCACAAGCCGATCGTAAGCTTTACGCAGCAGCGATGCAGCGGGAAATTCTCGCGCAGAAAAATCTCGACGTAATCGAAGGCGAGGTCGACGACCTCGTACTTGCGAACGGCGCAATTGCAGGCGTGCGGTTGAAGGACGGCCGTGAGATTTCATGTGGTGCGGTGGTGCTGACCACGGGCACGTTTCTGCGTGGCCTGATCCATATCGGCGAACAGCAGATTCCGGCCGGCCGCGCGGGCGAGCTCCCCGCTATGGGCCTTTCGAAGACGCTGGCCGCATTCAACATCACGCTCGCGCGGCTCAAGACCGGCACGCCGCCGCGGTTAGACGGCAAAACGATCGACTGGGCGTCGCTTGAAATGCAGCCCGGCGACAATCCGCCGGAAGCGTTTTCAATGCTGACCGAACGGATCGAAAACCGTCAGGTCGAATGCGGAATCACGCGCACGACTGAAGCGACGCATCAGCTCATTCGCGACAACATTCATCGCTCTGCGATGTATTCCGGCCGGATCGAAAGTCGCGGTCCGCGCTATTGCCCGTCGATCGAGGACAAGATCGTGCGCTTCGGTGAGCGCGACGGACATCAGATTTTCCTCGAGCCAGAAGGGCTCGATGACGACACCGTTTATCCGAATGGGATTTCAACCTCGCTTCCGGAAGACGTGCAGCAGGCGTTGCTTGCGACGATACCTGGGCTCGAAAAAGTAGCGATGAAGCGCTGCGGTTACGCGATCGAATATGATCACGTCGATCCGCGTGAGCTCGTCGCAACGCTCGAGACCAAGAAAATCCCGGGCCTGTTTCTGGCGGGTCAGATCAACGGCACCACAGGATACGAAGAGGCTGCGGCCCAGGGCCTCGTTGCGGGGCTCAATGCGGCGCGCCGCGCCGGGGGCGGCGAAGCGATCACCTTCGATCGCACTGAAGCCTATCTCGGCGTGATGATCGACGACCTCATTACAAGGGGAGTCACGGAGCCGTATCGAATGTTCACGTCGCGCGCCGAATATCGCCTGGCGCTGCGCGCGGACAACGCGGATCAGCGGCTCACCGCAAAGGGCACCGCGCTCGGCTGCGTTGGGACCGTACGAGCAGCGTCATTTGAAAAGAAGCGATCGGCGCTCGACGCCGCGCGCGTAGCGGCAAAGTCGGTTGCGGTCACCCCGAACGAAGCCGATCGATTCGGTATCGTTCTGAACCGCGACGGACAAAGGCGCACGGCCTTCGATCTCTTGTCCTATCCGAACATTTCGACCGAACAGGTCGCGCGCGTCTGGCCGGGATTGAATGCGCTTCAGCCCATGATCGCCGAGCAGCTCGCGATTGACGCAAAATATTCGGTCTATCTCGACCGGCAGCACGAAGATGCCGAACGCTTCCGCCGCGATGAAGCACTGCGCCTGCCGGAAGCGATGGATTTTGACGTGATCCCTGGGCTCTCAAACGAGCTGCGCGTGAAGCTGCACACCGTGCGGCCGCAGACGTTGGGGCACGCCAATCGAATTGAAGGCATGACGCCGGCAGCGCTCGGTCTGCTCGCGCTCCATGCGCGCCGCAAGGCTGGATGATCGACCCGAAAATTCTTGCCGCCGATCGCGAAGCGGCGCTTCGAATCACACCTGTTTCACGTGAAACGGCGGAACGGCTCGATCTTTTCGTCGCGCATTTTTTGAAATGGCAAAGCGCGGTGCAGCTGGTCGCGCCTTCGACACTGCCGACGATCTGGACGCGGCACATCGCCGATAGTTTACAGCTACTGCCGGACATCGCCGGCGCAAAAGAAGTTGTGGATGTCGGGAGCGGCGGCGGCTTTCCCGGGTTGGTGTTAGCGGTCGCCGCGACGGATAAAAAATTTCATCTCATCGAGAGCGACACGCGCAAAGCATCCTTCCTGCGGGAGGCGTTACGCATCACGAACACGACTGCGGAGGTTTACGCAGAAAGGGTCGAGTCGGTGGCGAAACGGATCAGCACAGGAATTCACATAGTCACCGCCCGTGCGTTCGCGCCCCTGCCGCGTATGTTAGAGCTGACCGAGCCGTTCTTTCGCGACGGTGCGAAGGCGGTATTTCTTAAGTCACAAGATATAGATGACGAATTGACTACAGCCGCTAAATCTTGGATCGTTAACTTCCAGTTAAGGACTAGCCAGACCGATACGCGAGGTAGAATCTTGCTGATCGACCAGGCGAACCGGCGCTAAGGCGCCTCGGATACGGCCATGTTCAACACTAATCGCCCTCGGGTGCTTTCCCTCGCCAATCAAAAGGGCGGCGTCGGCAAGACTACCACCGCGATCAATCTCGGGACCGCGCTCGCCGCGATCAACGAGCGGGTGCTGATCGTCGATCTCGATCCGCAGGGCAACGCCTCGACCGGTCTTGGCATCGACCGCAAGGCGCGGAAGCTCTCGACCTTCGACGTGCTGGTCGGCAACTCCGGGATTCAGGAGACGATCCTGGAGACGGCGGTGCCGGGTCTGCACATCGCGCCCTCGACGCTCGACCTCTCGGGACTCGAACTTTCGCTCGCGACACAGAAAGACCGCGCTTACCGGCTCCGGGACGCGATAGGAAAACTTTCCCGTCCGACCCGTACCGCCGATGGCAAGTTCGCGGCCGACGGTTATTCTTATATTCTCGTCGACTGCCCGCCTTCGCTGAACCTGCTCACCATCAATGCGATGGCGGCGTCCGATGCGGTGCTCGTTCCGCTCCAGTGCGAGTTCTTTGCGCTCGAAGGTCTGTCGCAACTTTTGAAAACCGTCGAGCAGGTGAAAGTGAGCCTCAACCCGGAGCTCACCATCCACGGCATCGTGCTCACTATGTATGACGCACGCAACAATCTCTCGGACCAGGTCGTCGCCGACGTTCGCCAGTTCATGGGCAAGAAAGTTTTCGACACCGTGATCCCGCGCAACGTGCGCGTCTCCGAGGCGCCGTCTTACGGCAAGCCGGTGCTGCTCTACGATCTCAAGTGCGTCGGTAGTCAGGCGTATCTAAAACTCGCATCCGAAATCGTGCAGCGCGAACGCGCGCTTGCAGCCGCGTAATTAAGTAGCGCGGGAAAAGCGAAGATGGCGATGGCGGAAGAACGCTCCCGGCTAGGACGTGGACTTGCAGCTCTGATCGGCGATGTCGGCGATGAGACTGCTGCGATCGATCGCGCGCGCGGGCAGAAACGCGTACCGATCGAATACGTCAAGGCCAATCCGAAAAATCCGCGCCGGCATTTCGACAGCGAAGAGCTCGACAATCTAGCGGCCTCGATCCGCGAGAAGGGCATTCTGCAACCGATCCTGGTCCGTCCGCTCCGCGGCAAGACCGACAGCTATGAGATCGTCGCCGGCGAACGACGCTGGCGCGCGGCGCAACGCGCCGGCATGCACGATGTGCCGATCACGTTGCTCGAGATCAACGACCGCGAAGCGCTCGAGATTGCGATCGTCGAAAACGTTCAGCGCTCCGATCTCAATCCGCTGGAAGAAGCGAGCGGCTACGAAAATCTGCTCGAGCAGTTTAAGTACAGCCAGAACGATCTTGCGAAAGTCGTGGGAAAAAGCCGAAGCCACATCGCAAACACGTTGCGGCTTCTGAAGCTGCCGAACAGCGTCAAGAAAATGCTTGCCGAAGGCAAGCTGACCGCGGGTCACGCGCGCGCGCTGCTCGCCCACGACGATCCGGAGAAGCTCGCCAAAGCGATCGTCGAAGGCGGGATGAACGTGCGCGACGTCGAAGCGCTGTCGCCGACGGAGCGCAAGACTTCCAAAGGCAAAGCGGCGAAATCGAAAACCGCATCGAAGTCGGCGGACGTGAAGGCGCTCGAGCGCAAGCTCACGGATCAACTGGGGCTGTCGGTTGAAATCAATAACCGCGGCGTCAGGGGCGAAGTGCGGATCAGATACCGCTCGCTGGAGCAGCTCGACGCGGTCTGCCGCAAGCTCGGCGTCCGCTCTTAAGCGGACTTTCGTTTTCCGCGCTCTGCCAGCGAAAGAATTGCGCGCTCGGCAATTGCACCGGCAAGATCGGCCGAGCGGCGGGATTCAAGCTCGGCTTCACCCAGCGAAATCAGCGCGTTTTCGATCGAGCGTGCGCCAAGCCGCCGGAGTGCGGCCTTGTAATCGTCGATCCGGCGGAAGAAGACACGGCCCCGCTTCAGCATTTCCTCGATGTCGCTTTCGCCTGCTTCCATCTGAAGCGCGAAACGATGGAGCTGCGAGAGATGCCGGATCGCGGCATTGATGATGCTCGCAGGCGAGGTGCCGGAAGCGCGCGCGCGCGTCAGCGCCTGAAGCGCTGCCTTGGTATTGCCCGCAGCGGCCGCATCGATCACATCGTCGAGCGCCAAAGCAGAAGCATCCGCGATTACGGCTTTCACGTCGGCGAGCGAGATGCGTTTTGATTCGGCCGAATAGAAAATAAGCTTTTCGATTTCCCCTCTGGTCGAAAGCCGGTCCGAGCCGACAAGCTCGATCAGCGTTTCCTTCGCATCGCGGTCGATTGTAAGCCCCGCGCGCGAAACCGCGCCGTCGATCAGAAAACCAATTTGTCGCGCGTCGTCGTCATAACAAGGAATGACCGCGCATTTTGGCGAGGCTTCGCAAAGCGCGCGCAACGGGGCCTTATTGGCGATGTCGCCCGCTTCGATCACGACCAGTGTTTCTTTGGGCGGATCGGCAAGCAACGCTTTGAGCGAATCCACGAAGGATCGCGATCCCGCCCGCACATGAAGGATGCGGCGGTCACCAAAGAGGCCGATGGTGCGCGCCTCGTCGGAAAGTTTACCAGGGTCGGAGGCGAGCGCATCACCTTCAAGCGCCACGACCGTAAAGGCATCGCTGGAATCGCCGCGTGTGTTCTTAAGCAGTGTGCTTACGCGCTCACTGACAAGCCCGCGGTTTGGGCCGTAGATCAGAACAATGGGATAGCGCGGATCGGGATCTTCAACGAACGAGTCGTATTCGTTTCGTTTAAGCGCAACCATACGCGCCGATCAGGTGCGGGTCAGGAAATAGGATGCGAGACGCGAACGGATTTGTTCGGCGACGAGCTTCGCCGCCCGGTTCTGTGCGTCGCGAATGGCGCGGGTTGCAGCGTAGCGCTGCGCGGAGCGGTCGATCGAGATACGCGCCAGCGCCTTTTCGGTCAGCACGACGCGGTCGTTCGAGACATCGAGCACGCGGTAAATGACATCGAGCACCACGGTTTCGGAAGTTGCGCGGCCGGACTGAACGTCGACCAGCGGCGTCTGCGAGCCGGCGGTGATGGTGAGCGCAAGCTTATAAGGTGCGCCGGATGGATTGCCCTGGCCGCCGGTAAGCTCAAAAATCAGGTCGTTGCGGAGTTCCTGGCCGAGCCGGCCTTTGATTTCGATGACTTCGACCTGGCGCAGTTCGTCGCGCAGGTTCGCGCCAGCGCCGAACAGGGTCGATTGGCCGTACATCGGCTGGAAACAGCCGGCGAGTGTCATCGAAAGGAGCGCGGCTCCTGCGAGCTTGATCCAAGCCTTTGATTTAACTGGCTTATGCAACGACATTCACAATTCTCTGCGGCACCACGACGATCCGCTTCGGGGCTTTACCGCCCAGGGCCTGTTGTACCGCGTCTAAAGCTAACACGGCCTTTTCGACGTCCGAAGCCGGGGCATCCCGGGGAACGGTCACGTCGCCCCGCTTCTTGCCGTTGATCTGAACAGGCAGGGTAATTGTGTCTTCTACGAGGAGCGCGGATTCGACCTCGGGCCAGGGCTCTTCGGCGATCAGCTTTTTGTGGCCGAGCGTGCTCCAGCACTCCTCGGCAAGATGCGGCATCATCGGCGCCGAAATCTGCAGCAGAATTTCGGCGGCCTCCCGGAACGCCCAGGCGAGATCGGACGAGGGCGTCTTGTTCGCATCGATCGAGGTGCCGATTGCGTTCGCCGCTTCATAGATATGTGCAATGCAACGGTTGAAGCGGAGCTTCTCGATATCGTCGCCGACGCGCGCGAGCGCTTGATGCGCTGCTTTTCGAACGGCCGTCGCGGCGTCTGAAAATTCTGCGGGCTTCTCGGCGCTCAGCTTCGCGCCGATTTCGGTGAGTTCGTTTGCGATCCGGTAAAGCCGCTGCACGAAGCGCGATGCGCCCTGCACACGATCTTCGGTCCACTCCACATCGCGCTCGGGCGGCGAGTCGGACAGCATGAACCAGCGCGCGACATCGGCGCCGTAAGTTTCCATGATGTCGTCGGGGTCGACGGTGTTGCGCTTCGACTTCGACATTTTCTCGATCGCGCCGATTGCGACCGGTTCGCCGGTCGAGAGCAATGTCGCGCCGCGCTTTTCGCCGTCGAGTTCGATCTTCACTTCCGCAGGCGAAACGAAGCTGCCGTCCTTTTTCTGGTAGGTCTCGTGAACGACCATGCCTTGCGTGAAGAGACCCTTGAACGGCTCGTCGATATTGGCGTGACCGGTCTTCTTCATCGCGCGGGTGAAGAAGCGCGAATAGAGCAGATGCAAAATCGCGTGTTCGACGCCGCCGATATATTGGTCGACCGGCATCCAGTATTGCACGGCATCTTTGTCGGTCGGCGTCTCTGCATCCGGCGCGGTGAAGCGCAGGAAGTACCAGGACGAATCCACGAACGTATCCATCGTGTCGGTCTCGCGCCGGGCGTTCCCGCCGCATTGCGGGCAATGGACGTGCTTCCAACTCGGGTGGCGATCGAGCGGATTGCCGGGACGATCGAACTCAATATCTTCCGGCAGCACTACGGGGAGATTTTTGTCCTGCTCCGGGACCACACCGCATTTGTCGCAATGGATCACCGGGATCGGGCAGCCCCAATAGCGCTGACGCGAAATACCCCAGTCCCGCAGGCGAAACTGAACCCGGCGTTGTGCGACCGGGCGATTGCCGATGCTTTGTTTTTCCAGCCTTTTTGCGACTTCTTCCTTGGCCTGTTCGACGCTCATGCCGTCGAGGAAGCGCGAGTTCGCAAGCTTGCCGTCTTCGACATAGGCTTCAACGCCGACATCGAAAGTTTTCGGATC
Source organism: uncultured Alphaproteobacteria bacterium (assembly GCA_963730025.1). Taxonomy (GTDB): domain Bacteria; phylum Pseudomonadota; class Alphaproteobacteria; order Rhizobiales; family Xanthobacteraceae. Next base: position 1,916,156 of record CAVSPV010000002.1, on the reverse strand, counting down.
GACGCCTTCGGGCACCACGACCGGACGCACCGGCAAATTATATTTGCGTGCGAAATCGAGATCGCGCTGGTCATGCGCGGGACAGCCGAAGATCGCGCCGGTGCCGTAATCCATCAGCACGAAGTTCGCGATGTAAACCGGCAGCTCCCATTTGTCGTCGAACGGATGTTTCGCGCGGAGCCCGGTGTCTAGCCCTAGCTTCTCCGCTTTATCGATCGCTTCCTGCGCGGTGCCGAGACGTTTGCATTCTTCGATGAAGCCGGCGGCCTTCGGATCGCGCGCGGCAATCGATTTTGCCAGCGGATGATCAGGCGAGATCGCAACAAAGCTCGCGCCAAACAACGTGTCGTGGCGCGTCGTGAAAACTTCAACTTCGCTATATTCGCCCTCGGGCTTTGCCAGCATGAAGCGGCAGAGCAGGCCTTCGGAGCGGCCGATCCAGTTCTTCTGCATCAGCCGGACTTTTTCCGGCCAGCGGTCGAGCGTCTCTAACGCGTCGAGCAGTTCCTGCGAGTAATCCGTGATCTTGAAGAACCACTGCGTCAGCTCGCGCTGCTCGACTTCGGCGCCGGAGCGCCAACCCTTGCCGTCGATCACCTGCTCGTTCGCGAGCACGGTCTGGTCGACCGGATCCCAATTCACTTTCGAAATTTTGCGCTCGACGAGTCCGGCCTTCCAGAAATCCAGAAACATTTTCTGCTGGTGGCGGTAGTAGCTCGGATCGCAGGTTGCAATCTCGCGGCTCCAGTCGAGCGACAAGCCCATCGACTTGAGCTGCTTCTTCATGGTCGCGATGTTTTCGTAGGTCCACGTTTTCGGGTGCACCTTGTTTGCCATCGCGGCGTTCTCGGCCGGCATGCCGAACGCGTCCCAACCCATCGGATGTAAAACGTTCTTGCCTTTGGCGCGCATGTAGCGCGCGACCACGTCGCCCATCGTGTAGTTGCGGACGTGGCCCATATGGATGCGCCCCGACGGATAGGGAAACATCTCGAGCACGTAATATTTCGGGCGCGGGTCGTCGTTCTTCGTCTTGAAGATTTCGCGCTCGTCCCAGATTTTTTGCCAGCGCGGCTCGGCCTCGCGGGCGTTATAGCGCTCGTTTTTCATGTGCTTGCAGGTCACCGAAAATCGCGGGGTTTGGACCACGAATCGTCATCGCAAGCAATGGCTTGAGACTTGTCAGGCTGGCGTAAGCGGGCGCAGATAGCGAACATGAGCGAAAGTGCTGCTGAAAACCTCCAGGAAGTCCGAAGGGCAATCGAAAAGGCCGCGAAGGCCGCGGGACGTGAGCCCGCGTCGGTTGGCCTGATCGCGATTTCCAAGACCTTTGAGCCTGCCGACATCGTTCCCGTGATCGAGGCCGGCCAACGCGTGTTTGGCGAAAACCGTGTGCAGGAGGCGAAGAGCAAGTGGCCGGAATTGCGCGAGCGCTTTTCCGGGATCGCGCTTCACCTGGTCGGGCCGCTGCAAACCAACAAGGTCCGCGAGGCGCTGTCGCTGTTCGACGCAATTCATTCGCTGGACCGGCCAAAGCTTGCGGCCGAGTTGGCAAAAGAAATTCAGAAATCAGGAAAAAGCCCGCAGTTCTTTGTGCAGGTGAATATCGGCGCCGAGCCGCAAAAGGCTGGCGTGCTGCCGGAGGATGCGGACGCATTCATTAAAGAATGTCGCGATGTTCACGCGCTCAATGTTGCGGGATTGATGTGCATTCCGCCGATGGAGGAAGCGCCTGCGCCACATTTTGCGCTGACTGCGAAGATCGCCAAGCGCAACGGCTTGCGATTATTGTCGATGGGAATGAGCGCTGATTTCGAAAGCGCAGTTGCGTTTGGTGCGACGCACGTGCGCGTTGGCAGCGCGATCTTTGGCTCGCGGCCGAAACCAGAAGCCTAGTTGATTTCGATCCAGCAATCGCGCGCGAGCAGCGGCAATAATTTCGGCAGGTCTCCGCGTCTCAACGCGACGCAGCCGGCAGTCGGCGTCATGCCGTCGCGCGCGAAATGAATAAAGACGGCGCTGCCCATATTGGCGACGCGCGGGCGCGTGTTGTGGTCGAGCTCGATAATGAGATCGTAGAGATGATCGTCGCGCCAAAGCCGATCGGCCTTACTGTTCTCGGGAATCCTGACCGGCCGGTTGTAGTTGCGGTCGCGCGGGTCTTCGCTCCAGCCGTCGTCCTTGCTGATCCGGCGGACGGGAAGTTGCGTCTGCGGGCGCGGCAGGCGGTCGGCGCGCCACCAGAGACGAATGAGCCGAAACCTTCCGCGCGGCGTTCCGCCATCGCCTTCACGCTTATTTGTCCGAATGCCAGAACGGCCCAGCGCGACCGGGAAAACGAGGTTTCCGGCGACCAGATGCCCGCGTGTTGGGCTTCCTGCCTGCCGCCAAACCCGAATCAGCCTTAAGGCCCCGTCTTTCACCACGTTCTCCCGGCGCGTTCCGCTCCAACACAAAAGCGTGTAATGTCAAACCCTTGCTTGGCAAGTCCGGGTTCGGTACCTCCACGCCGACCGAAATTACAACAGGTACTGACGTTTCATGGCCAACGCTCGCACAATTGTTGTTGTCGATGACGATGCCGAACTTCGCGACACGCTCCTCGAGCAGCTCGCGCTTCATCAGGAATTCGTGACCGAAGCAATCGATAATGCGCAGGCGGCGATTGCCCGTGCCAAGCAAGGTCACATCGATCTGCTCATCATGGATGTCGGCTTGCCCGACATGGATGGCCGCGAGGCTGTTCGCGTCATGCGCAAGAACGGTTTCAAATCGCCGGTGATCATGCTCACCGGCCATGATACCGATTCCGACACGGTGTTCGGGCTTAGAGGCCGGTGCCAACGATTACGTCACCAAGCCGTTCAAGTTTGCAGTCCTGCTCGCGCGTGTTCGCGCGCAGCTGCGCAGTCACGAAGCAAGCGAGGACGCGATTTTTCCGGTCGGGCATTATTCCTTCCGCCCGGGCGCGAAGCTGCTCGTCGACGACAAAGGCAAGAAGACCCGGCTCACCGAAAAAGAAACCGCGATCCTTCGCTATCTCTATCGCGCCGGCAAAACACCGGTGCCGCGCGATCAGTTGCTCACCGAAGTCTGGGGCTATAATTCCGGCGTGACCACGCACACGCTAGAGACGCATATTTATCGGCTGCGGCAGAAGATCGAAAAAGATCCGTCCAATGCAGCCCTCCTCGTCACCGAGGGCGGTGGCTACAAACTCGTTCCTTAAGGCTCGATGGCGCTAGACGACGACATTCTGTTTCTGCGCCGCATCCCGACATTTCGCGTGCTCGGTCCGGATGCGCTGCGTGTGCTCGCGATCAGCACCGAGCGAATGCATCTGCGGCTCGGCGATACGTTGTTCGAAGAGGGCGAACCTGCCGACGGCGCCTTTGTCGTGATCGCCGGCGCGATCCGAATGAAGCGCGCAAAAGACAGGCCGCTTGATGAGCCGCAGATCGTGCGGAGCGGCACGTTAATCGGCGAAACTGCGCTACTTATCGAGACTGATCGCTCCGCGACCGCGATCGCGATCGAGCCGTCCACGCTCTATCGCGTTACGCGCGTCGTGTTCCTGCGAATGCTGGAAAGCGATGTCGAGGCCGCCGAAGCGTTGCGCGAGACGATCGCCCGGCGGGTCAATGCAGCACTCGACGACCTCGATCTCGTATTGCCGCGGTTCGAGCCGCAATAATCAGAGCGCGAACGTCGCGATCACCGGCACATGGTCCGAAGGCTGCTGCCAGCCGCGCGACGGCTTGAACACTTTCATACTCTCGGCCGCACCTTCCAGCGCTGAGCTTGCCCAGATGTGGTCGAGCCTGCGGCCCTTGTCGGCGGACTTCCAGTCGGGCGCGCGATAACTCCACCACGTGTAAAGCTTCTCGTCGTCCGGCACGAAGGAACGCATCACGTCGATCCAGCCGCCGGCCGCGCGCGCCTTCTCGAACTTTTCGACTTCGATCGGTGTGTGACTCACGACTTTCAGAAGTCTGCTTGTGGCTCCAGACGTCGTGTTCGAGCGGCGCAACATTTAGATCGCCAACCAAGATCGAACGCGTCCCGCGCTTCGCGTCCTTCGTGATCGAGCATGTCGATAGCTCGTCAAGAAATTGAAGCTTGTGTTCGAACTTCACGTTGAGCGCGGGGTCGGGAATGTCGCCGCCCGCGGGAACGTAGAAGTTATGAATGTTCAGCGGCTTGCTCAGTTTAGCTTTGCGGTCGAACGTCACCGAGACGTGGCGCGCGTCCGTTTTACCGCAGAAGAAATTCTTGGTCTGGTCTTCAAAGGGGTGACGCGAGATCACGGCCACGCCGTGGTAACCCTTCTGGCCGTGGATCGCGATGTGTTCGTAACCGAGCTTCTGGAATGCACTCAGCGGAAAAAATTCGTCCGCGCATTTCGTTTCCTGCAGACATAAAACGTCCGGCGCAAAGCGCGCGAGAAAGCGTTTTACCTGCGGGAAGCGCAGACGAACAGAATTGATGTTCCAGGTCGCAACCGAAAACTTCATCGCGGGCTTATTGCTGGAAGCGCGTGAAGTCGATCTTGAATAATTGCGGGTCCGGCCGGGTCTTCAAGTCGAGATCGTAGACCGCGACGGTCGTATCATAGCCCTGCGGATCGGTGATGGTCCATTGCTTGAGCTGATTGTCCTTGGCGCCGAACATCAACATCAGCCGGTGCGTGCCAGCGATGCTCGATTTTTCCTGAATGACAACCGTGACGAACAGATCGTCCTGGAATACGCCGGTGATGTTGCTGTCCTTCAAGAGATCAATTCTCTCGGCGAGCAAAAAACGCAGCGGCGTTTGCGACAGCGGATAGATGTCCTGTGTCGCGAGCGTGCGGTTGCGCACAGCAACGGAAGTGCCATCGGCAATCAATTCGATCGGGCTCGGCTCGTCATACTGAAAGCGCACGCGCCCCGGGCGCTGCAGATAGAACTGACCTTCGGTCTTCGAGCCGTCGGGCCCGATCTGATGGAATTTTCCGACCAGTGTCGGGTTGGTGTTGAAGAACTTGGTCACGCGCTCAAGCGAAGTCACTTGCTTGGCGTCAAGTTCGAGACCGGACTTGGAAACGGCGACTGTGGGACCGGCCGGCGTATTTTTCTGCGCGGCGGGCGGCTGCTTGGTGATCGGCGTCTGTGCAGAAGCGCCAATGCTTGCGAAGATCAGGAGGCCGAGGGCGGCCGCGTAACGCATTGCCATTCGATTTATTGGCTTCCGATTCATGGCTTCGGGCTTCCTCGAACTTCGCCGAATCAACGGGGGTGCCGGTTTCAGCCGATACATAATACCGGCCGCGAGCAGAGAGTAGCGGCCCGGAAAGCGGCGTGAACAGGGCGTTTCGTCGCCTGTCCTAAAAATGGGCTGTGGCGATTTGGCGGCTGCCGCGCGATTAGGCCGTGCCGCCACCGGCAAGGATTTCGCGCTTCCCGGCGTGGTTGGGGGCAGAGATGACACCGTCGGCTTCCATCCGCTCGATTAAGGTCGCGGCGCGATTGTAGCCGATCTGGAGCCTACGCTGGACGTAAGAGGTCGATGCCTTCTTATCGCGGAGCACGATGCCCACCGCGCGCTCGTAAAGATCGCCACCTTCCTCGCCCATCGCACTCTTGTCGAAGACCGAGCCGTCCTCGCCTTCTGCCGGCTCGGCGGTGATCTCCTCGAGATATTCCGGGACACCCTGTTCTTTCAGGTGGCGTACCACGCGCTCGACCTCGGTATCGGACACGAAAGGTCCGTGGACGCGCGAGACGCGCGAGCCGCCTGCCATGTAGAGCATGTCGCCCTGGCCGAGCAGTTGTTCGGCCCCCTGCTCGTTCAGAATGGTGCGCGAGTCGATCTTGGATGAGACCTGGAACGAGATACGGGTCGGGAAGTTTGCTTTGATCGTGCCGGTGATCACGTCGACCGACGGACGTTGGGTCGCCATCAGCAAGTGGATGCCGGCCGCACGCGCCATTTGCGCAAGACGCTGGATCGCGCCTTCGATGTCTTTGCCGGCGACCATCATGAGATCCGCCATTTCGTCGACCACGACGACGATGTAAGGCAGCGGCTCGAGCTCGAGCTCCTCGCTCTCATAGATTGCTTCGCCGGTCTCGCGATCGAAGCCGGTCTGCACCGTGCGCTTGATCGACTTGCCCTTGGCCGCGGCATCCACGATCGACTCGTTGAAGCCGTCGATATTGCGCACACCCAGGCGCGACATCTTCTTGTAGCGCTCTTCCATTTCGCGCACGGCCCACTTGAGCGCGATCACGGCTTTGCGCGGATCGGTCACGACCGGCGACAGCAGATGCGGGATGCCGTCATAGACCGACAATTCAAGCATCTTCGGATCGATCATAATGAGTCGGCACTCTTCCGGCCGCAGCCGATAGAGCAGCGACAAAATCATCGTGTTGATCGCGACCGACTTGCCGGAGCCGGTGGTACCGGCGATCAGCAAATGCGGCATGCGCGCGAGATCGACGATCACGGGTTCGCCGCCGATGGTCTTGCCGAGGCAGAGCGGTAGCTTCGATGGCGTGTCGCGGTAGTCTTTCGATTCGAGCTGTTCGCGCAGCACGACTTTCTCGCGCTTTGGATTCGGCAATTCGATGCCGATCGCGTTTTTGCCCGGGATGACTGCAACGCGCGCGGAGATTGCGCTCATGGAGCGCGCGATATCGTCGGCAAGACCGATCACGCGCGATGACTTGATACCGGGTGCCGGTTCGAGTTCGTAGAGGGTCACGACTGGGCCGGGGCTCGCATTCACGATCACGCCCTTAACGCCGAAATCTTCGAGCACGCTTTCCAGCATGCGCGAGTTCTCTTCGAGTGCCTTGATGGAAAGCGCGGGCGCGCGCGAACCGCTTGGTGCGGCAAGAATGTCAAATGGCGGCAAATGATGGGAGCCGCGGCGGCGCGGCTTCTTCTTTACGGTTGCGGCCGCAGCGCGGCGCGGACGAGGCTCGTATTCTTCCTCTTCTTCGTCCTCGTATTCTTCGTCGTCATAGCCGGCATTCGATCCGTTGCCGGGAACGAGCGTCGGTTCACGCCGTCCCTTTGTTAGTTGTGCTTCCGGCTCGCTTGCGAGGAAGATTGCTAACCGTTCGCGCCAGGAGCGCTTCACCTTCGGAGGGCGGCGGCCGGCTAGACGCGTGCGCACCATGTAGCCGAAATGCGCGATTGCACCGAAGAAGGCGGAGATACGCGAGAAGAAGCCGAAGCTTGTCATTGGGTTCGTCGTCTTCTTCGAATTCTTCATTTTCGATCTCATCGACTTCGGCGCGGAAGCCCGCGCCCATCGCAATGGCAAGCGCGAATAGCATCGGCATGCCGAAGACCAGGCCGAGCAGGATGCGGCTCGCATTCGCGCTCGATCCGATCAGGAGAGACGGCACAAACAGGAGCGAGTCGCCGATCGCGCCGCCAAGACCGGTCGGCAGCGGCCAAGTCGAAGGCGAGCGGAAGCAAGCCGCAAAGCCGCAGGCGAGCAGCACGCCGCCAACCCAGAACGCGAGCCGCAACTTCCAGCGTGGCGGCGCGCGGTGGGTCATCACGAGCCAACCCCACGCCGCGAGCGGCAAGACCAGCGCGAGTGCCGCGATACCGAAGACCTGCATCAGAAAATCGGCCGACGCCGCACCCGCGCGGCCCAGCAAATTGCGAACCGTGCCGTCAGTCGCGAAATTGAAACTTGGATCCTGCGCCGACCACGTGCCGAGTGCGATCAAGGCGGCCACCGCGAGCGCGATCATGCCGAGCCCGCGCAATTCCGCGAGGCGGCGCCGGAACGCGCTTACGATTTCCTCGGGGAATAGATCGACGTTGCGGGCTGATGACTGGCGCATTCTGTTGGTCCGGTTATTGGCGGAAGGAAGCGAATCGTTTCAGCGCTTCCTCCGTTAATTTAAGATCGTCGACGAGGGCGACGCGAATGTAGCCCGCGCCGGGATTTTTTCCGTCATCGGTGGTGCGTGCGAGATAGCTGCCCGGCACGACGCGCAAGCCCGCTTCGCTATAGAGTGCTTTGGTTGCGGTTTCGTCGTCGCCGACTTCGCTCACATCGAGCCACAGAAAAAATCCGCCTTCGGGGCGCTGATGCTTGAAGCGATGGCCGAGCAAGCGGTCGGCCATGTCGAATTTTTCGCGGTAGAGCTTGCGCGTTTCTTCGACGTGATACTCGTCGGAATAGGCGGCGATGCCAACTTCCTGCAGCGGCTCCGGCACTTGCGGCGCGGATACGTTTCGCAGTTCCGCAAAAGCGGCAATAAATTTTTCGTCGCCCGCGGCAAAGCCGCAGCGCAGACCGGGCAGGTTCGAGCGTTTCGAAAGCGAATGGAACGCCACCACGTTTTCGAAGTTCACGCCTGACGATTCCAGAATGCCCGCGGGCGCGGAATCCTTCAGCCAGATTTCCGAATAACATTCGTCGGCGAAGACGAAGACATTATGCTTGCGCGCGCGGGTCGCAATGCGCTCCAGAAGCGCGCGCGGCAGCACCGAGCCCTGCGGATTGGCGGGCGAGCAAAGATAGATCGCAAGCGTGCGCGCGAGCGTCGCGTCAGAGATGGAATCGTAATCGGGGATGAAATTGTTTTCGCGGTAAGCGGGGAGCGCGATCAGTTCGCAGCCGGTCACTTCCGCACCTGCGCCGTAAGCCGGATAAAATGGATTGGGTAAAATGATCGCGGGGTTGCCGCCACGCTCACCGAGCAAGCGTTTTGCAGCAATGCTTGCGAGAAACAGTCCTTCACGGCTCCCGTTCAGCACCAGTAATTCTTTGGCCGGATCGACGGCGCGCGGAAGTCTGTAGCGGCGGCCGAGCCAGTTCGCGGCGGCACTTCTAAAGCGATCGGTGCCGCGCAGCATTGGATATTTGCCGAAGGCCGCAGTGTGGGTCGCAAGTACTGGTGCCACGAAGCTCGGCACCGGATGACGTGGCTCGCCGACCGACAGATTGATCATCGGCTTGCCGGGTTCGAGACCGGTAAGCAATTCGGTGAGCCGCACGAACGGCGAGCGTACGCCCGCAGCCTTGCTCGTTCCGGCCAGTCCGCTCGCTGCCATCCCCGCCTCGAATGCCCTTAATTCCAGACGCCGACATTAAAAATTGCCGGTTAAGACGCGTTTAACCATCACCATCCCGGCGGCGTTAGAAACAGAAAAACCCCGGCCGCGAGGGCCGGGGTTTCCTTACTTTTGTAAGGAAGGCCGGGCTTGTGGGCCCGGCCGACCTTATTAGTTGTAGGCGCGTTCGCCGTGATCGGTGATGTCGAGACCTTCCCGTTCCTGATCGGGGGTCGGACGCAGGCCGATGGTGAACTTCACGATGAAGAACAAGATCGCCGAGATGATGCCGGACCACAGGATGGTGACGCCCACCGCCTGTGTCTGGATCCATACCTGCGCGGCGATGTCGAAATCCGGCGAGGCCACTTTGAGGATTGGACCGGTGTAATCGGTGATGCCGACGCCGCCGAGCGACGGTGCGGCAACGATGCCGGTGCCGATCGCGCCGATGATGCCACCAACCGCGTGGATGCCGAACACATCAAGTGCGTCGTCGTATTTGAACATGTTCTTCACGACGGTGCAGAAGAAGAAGCAAACCACACCAGCCACGAGACCGAGTACCAGACCGCCCATCGGGCCGGCAAAGCCGGACGCGGGCGTGATGGCAACAAGGCCTGCGACGATACCCGAGACAAGACCGAGCAGGCTCGGCTTACCCTTGATGACCCATTCCGCAAGCATCCAGGCAATCGCAGCCGCAGCCGTCGCAACGAAGGTGTTGACGAAGGCAGTGATGGCGGAGCCGGTTGCTTCGAGGTTGGAGCCGGCATTGAAGCCGAACCAGCCGAACCAGAGCAGCATGGCGCCGATGTAAGTCATCACCAGCGAGTGCGGGGGCATCAGCTCTTTGCCGAAGCCGATACGCTTGCCGACGATCAAGCAGCCAACAAGACCGGCGATACCGGAGTTGATGTGCACGACCGTGCCGCCTGCGAAGTCGAGAGCACCGAGCTTAAAGATGAAGCCCGAGTCCGCCGTCACTGCGTCGAGTGCGGCTTGCGCTTTCACCTTGGCATCGCCGGTAGCAGCGGCGACCGCTTTTGCGGCGTCGACGTATGCATCCGGGCCCGCCCAGTACCAGACCATATGAGCGATCGGGAAATAGACGAAGGTGACCCAGAGCGGGATGAAGAGTGCCACTGCCGAGAACTTCATTCGCTCGGCGACCGAGCCGAGCAGAAGGCAAGCGGTGATCGCGGCAAAGGTTGCCTGGAACATCACGAAGACGAGTTCCTGCAACGCGACGCGATCGGAGAAGGTGACGGCCTTGGTGTCGTTCGCGATACCGGCAAGGAACGCCTTCGAGAAGCCGCCGAAGAAGTCCGAGCCGCCGGTGAAAGCGACCGAGTAACCGTAGATCACCCAGATCAGGATAACGATGCAGACCGTGTAGCCGATCTGCATCAGCATTGAGAGCATGTTCTTCGAGCGGACGAGGCCGCCGTAGAACAATGCGAGGCCGGGAACGGTCATCACGAGAACGAGGACCGCTGCGGTCATCATCCAGGTAGTGTCGGCCTTGTTGATCGTTGCGTCCTGCGCCAGCGCCGGATCGATGGCAAATACAGCCACCGCCAGCGCAGCGAAGGCCGCGCACAGAATGTTCTTAAACGTCATGGGAGTCTTCTCCATCACATAGCTGACAATGTTGCGGGGATCAGAGCGCATCGGCGTTCTGCTCGCCGGTGCGGATGCGCACCGCTTGATCGATCGAGAAGACGAAAATTTTCCCGTCGCCGATCTGGCCGGTCTTGGCGGCCCCAGTGATCGCGTCGATCACCTTCTTGACTTGGTCGGTAGCGACCGCGACTTCGACCTTGAGTTTGGGAAGGAAATTCACCGCATATTCAGCGCCGCGATAAATTTCGGTGTGACCCTTTTGTCTTCCGTAGCCCTTAACCTCAGTAACGGTTAGTCCGTGAACACCGATCCCGGTGAGGGCATCGCGCACCTCTTCCAGCTTGAACGGCTTAATGATTGCCATGACGATCTTCATTTGGTTCCTGTCCCCCAGTGGTGCCGGAGACAACTGTTGCCACCGGGCGTTCTGATCGGACTCCGCGCACAGGAAATCGCTCCCGCTGGCGAGTCGGGCTTCACTAATCAAGGCCCGTGCCAGAATCGGCGGCAGGCCAGGATTCGATGGAGTCGCAAGGGGTTGAGCCGACTCAAAAACAGGCAGTTCGGTCTGAGCGACGCAGGAACGCCGCAATCCGCCGAAACCATGCTCATAATCTAGGCAGTTGGAACAACGGCGGCTAAAAATTAGCCAGCAACACAAAAGCGCGCGGGTATTGCCCGCGCGCTTCGCATTTAAAAGTCTCCGGTCAGCAATCAGGTGTGAACCGACTCGCCGTGCTGCGTGATGTCGAGACCCATGCGCTCGTGTTCGTCGGTAACGCGTAGGCCAACGAGTAGGTCGACCACTTTCGAGAATCACGAAGGTGACGACCGCGCACCAGACCAGGCAGATGCCGACACCGATGAGCTGGGTCACCACCTGTCCGGCATTGCCTTCGAGCAATCCCTGCTGTCCGGCCGGCATATCTTTCGTGACGGTGAAGGCGCCGACCGCGAAAACGCCGGTGAGGACTGTGCCGAGTGCGCCGCCGACGCCGTGAATGCCGAACACGTCGAGCGAGTCGTCGTAACGCAAACGCTGCTTCAGCCAGGTGCAGGCCCAGAAGCACACCACGCCTGCTAACAAACCGATGACAACGCCATGCCAAGGCAAGACGTAACCGGATGCCGGCGTGATCGTGCCGAGTCCCGCGACCGCGCCGGAGATAATGCCAAGCACGGAGGGCTTTCTCCGCGTCCACCATTCCATCGCCATCCACGCGAGCGCACCCGAGCAGGCGGCAAGATGCGTGGCTAAAATCGCCATGCTCGCGCGCGAGCCCGCGGTAAGCGCGGAGCCGCCGTTAAAGCCGAACCATCCGACCCAAAGGAGCGCGGTGCCGACGACCGCAAGCGTCAGATCGTAGGGCGACAAGATTCTCCGTGCCGTAGCCGCGGCGCGAACCGAGCACGTAAGCTGCGACCAGTCCGGCAACGCCGGCGTTCAAATGCACGACGATGCCGCCGGCAAAATCCATCACGCCCATCGTGGCCAAGAAAGCCGCCGCCCCAGATCCAGTGCGCGCTCGGCACGTAAACCAGGAACAGCCAGGCGATCATGAAGAGAATGAATGCCGAGAACCGCATGCGGTCCGCGACCGACCCCGCGATCAGCGCGCAGGTGATGACGGCGAAGGTCATCTGATAGGTCGCAAACAAGGATTCCGGCAGGTTGCGTCGCAAGCGAATTGACCGAATTCAAATCCATGCCCGCAAAGAACAACTTATCGAGATTGCCGAGCCAGGCGCCCGTCGCCGGAGAAGGTCAGCGAGTAGGCGGCGACGAACCACAGGACCGAGACGAACATCACCGCGGCGAAGCTCTGCGCCATGGTGGCAAGCAGGTTCTTCTTGCGCACCAGGCCCGCGTAAAACATCGCAAGTCCCGGGATCGTCATCAAGCAGCACGAGCGCGGTTGCCGCGATCATCCATGCAGTGTCGGCTGCATTGATCGTGCTTGCCTGCGCGAATGCCGGCGTTGCCGCTGCACAGCTCGAGCACGGCAAAAGTCGTTCCCCAAAAGCGTTTCATTGAAGCCCCCTAGAAAGAAAAAGCGCGCTTAAAGCGCGTTGTTGTCGGTTTCGCCGGTGCGGATGCGAATTGCGCGTTCGATCGAGGTGACGAAAATTTTCCCGTCGCCGATCTGGCCGGTCTTGGCCGATTTCACGATCGCATCGACCGCGCGGTCGGCGTTTTGCGAGGTCACGGCGATTTCGAGCCGGACCTTTGGAAGAAAATGGATGGCGTATTCGGCACCCCGATAGATTTCGGTGTGGCCCTTCTGGCGGCCATAGCCTTTGACCTCGGAAACCGTGATGCCCTGAACGCCGACTGCGGCGAGCGCGTCGCGGACCTCTTCCAGCTTGAACGGTTTGATGACGGCAATGATGAGCTTCATGAGCGTTTTTCCCTGCTGCCGGTTTGTTTGTTTTTGAAACGGCCCGGCAGGCCATTGGTGCCGCCCGAAAAACGGGCAGGCGCCAACATGCCTAGGTTATCGACTAAATGCCGAAAGATTAAGCGGGCGGATTCAGGTGCGCGGCGTCAGGGAAGCGTAATCTGTGGGCAATTCAGCCCTGCTGCTTCTTTTTCTCGTAGTCGGGGTCGCGTTTGCGGATCAGCCCCTCCTGGGCGACCGAGGCGACCAGGGTGCCGTCCCGGGTGAAAAACTGGCCGCGCGAGAATCCGCGGGCGCCGTTCGCATTCGGCGAATCCTGCGAATAGAGCAGCCAGTCGTCGGCGCGGAACGGCCGGTGAAACCAGAGCGCATGATCGAGGCTCGCGGCCTGGATCGAGCGGGAGAATACCGAGCGGCCGTGCGGGATGAGGGCAGCGTCGAGCAGCCCCATGTCGGAGGCGTAAGCCAGCACGCAGCGGTGCAGAATCGGATCGTCCGGAAGCGGGGACACCGACTTCATCCAGACATTGAATTTCGGCTCGCGATAATCCTTCGAGAGGTAGCGCATATATTCGACCGGCCGGAGTTCGATCGGCCGCTCGCGCTCATAATATTTGCGCACCGCCTCGGGCAGCATCGGTAAAACTTTTTCGCGGACGTCGCGCTCGCTCGCGAGTTCTTCCGGCATCGGCACTTTTGGCATCTGCGCCTGATGCTCGTGGCCTTCTTCCTCTTTCTGAAACGAAACGCCCATCGAAAAAATCGCTTCGCCGTGCTGGATCGCCTTAACCCAGCGCGTCGTGAAACTGCCGCCATCGCGGATGCGATCGACTTCGTAAACGATCGGCGCCTTCGGGTCGCCGCCGAGCAGGAAGTAGGCGTGCAGCGAGTGACAGGCGCGGTCCGGCACGGTGCGATAGGCCGCGACCAGCGCCTGGCCAATCACCTGGCCGCCGAAGACCCGAACGAAGGAGTCCTTCGGCGAGTGACCGCGGAACAGATTTACTTCGATAGTCTCGAGATCGAGGATTTCAAGAAGCGTCTGAACCGCTTTGGTCATCAGTAAACCTTGCAAGAAAACGGCAGTTGCCGTCGGAGGCTTCTCGTACATATCTTGCCGGAATGAATAAGCAAATATCGGGCAAAGCCGCTCGACGTTGCGATTGCGGGCGCCGGAATCGCGGGCGCAGCCCTTGGCGTCGCGCTGTCGCAGTCGCTCGGCGGCGGATTCTCGGTTGCAGTCTACGATCCTGCGCTTGCGCGCGAACCCGCGCGCGACGACCGCGTGGTCGCAATTGCCGGCGGCGCGCGGCAGCTCTTCGAAGCGCTCGGCGTGTGGGAGCGCCTCACCGAGAAGCAACCGATCCGCCAGATGGCAATCACGGATTCGAAACTCCAGGACGCAGTACGCCAGACCTATCTCGAGTTCGAAGAAAGCGAAGACGGCGAGCCGCTTAGCGCACATGGTCGAAAACCGCGCGCTGTTGATGGCGCTCCGCGAAGTCGCAAACGAAGCCCAGTCGCGCTCGTCGCGCGCGGGATCGATCATTACGAAACTGACGACAGTTTCGTCGCGTTTCACTTCCGATGGCGAACAAGTCAGCGCGCGGCTGTTGGTCGCCGCAGACGGTGCGCAATCGAAATTGCGGGGCGATCGCAAAAATTAAGACCATGTCAAGCGACTACGATCAGTCGGGCATTGTCGCGACGATCGGGCATGCGCGTGAGCACGACGGCAAGGCCGTGCAGCATTTTCTCCCCTCGGGTTCGTTTGCGATTTTGCCGCTGACCGGCAAACGCTCGTCGCTCGTCTGGACCGAAGCAGAGTGCGGCGGCAAAACGCATCGTCGCGATGCCACCGATAGATTTTCTGAAAGAGTTGGAACTGCGGTTCGGTTTGCAACTCGGCGAACTCGAGGTGCTGTCGCCGCCGCGCGCTTATCCGTTGCAGATTTCGATTGCGCGCGCGTTCGTAGCCGAGCGGCTCGCGCTACTTGGCGATGCCGCACACGTCATTCATCCGTTGGCGGGGCAGGGGCTTGAACATGGGCCTGCGCGATGTCGCGGCCCTGGCCGAATGTATTGCCGATGCGGCGCGTCTCGGGCTCGATCCCGGCGCGCCGGAAATGCTCGCGCGCTATCAAAGCTGGCGTCGCGCCGACACCGTGGCGATGGGCTTTGCCACCGACAGCCTGAACCGGCTGTTTTCGAACGAGTTCGACCGCGCTCAAATATCTGCGCGATCTCGGCCTCGGGGCTGGTCGATCGCGCGCCGGGGCTTAAAAAGTTTTTCGCCCGCGAGGCGGCGGGCCTGACGGGCGAAATTCCGAAATTGCTTCGCGGCGAATGGGTCTGATTATTCCGCGAGCGGGCGCGCTTCTTCCGGCAACATGATCGGAATGCCGTCGCGGATCGGATAGACGAGCTTTGCCGAGCGCGAGACCAGCACCTGCTTCTCCGCGTCATATTCCAGCGGGCCCCTTGGTCAGCGGGCAGACCAGAATTTCCAGGAGCTTGGGGTCGACGGTGTGGCGGTCGGTGTTCATCGGCTTCTCCATGGCGGGATAGTGCGCCGCAATAACGCAAATCCTACTGCAAGGTTCCGTTCTCTTCACCGTCGCCCGCGGCCAATTGGATTTCGGTGGCTGCGACCAATAGCTCCGCGCGTGCGCGGAGATCCAGCGCTTCCAGAAGCGCCTGCTTTTCCCGTACGCCGAACGGCGACATAAGGACAGTCCGTTCACAAGCGCTTCGGTTGGCGCCTGCGTGATTCCGGACCAGTCTGCATCGATCGAATTCGCGGCGAGATAATTCGCAAGCGTCTTCAAGAGCGCTTCGCGGTCGACTTCATCTTCGCCGAGATTAGGCACGAGGTCGGACGCAAACGCACCGAAATCCACCTTGCACTGACGATAGGGGGTGTCGGCGGTGACTTCTTCGAGGAGACGGAAGCGCGAAACGCCGGTCAGCACCACTTGATAGCGGCCGTCGCCGGTCTCGCTGAATTGCGTGAGCCGTCCCGCGCAGCCGATCGGATAAAGCGCCGGATTAATTTCGGCACCTTCGGTCGCCTCGTTCGGCTGGATCATGCCGACGATGCGGTCGCCGCGCAGCACATCATCGATCATCTGCAGATAGCGCGGCTCGAAAATATTGAGGGGCAGATCGACCCGCGGCAGCAGCAACGCGCGCGGCAGCGGAAATACCGGAATCGTCTCCGGAATATCCTGCGGCGAATGATAGCCGGGCATCGCCATTCGTGCGCGCCTTTGCTCCGGTTACGAAAACAGAAGGATCGAAAGTTTTTTGCGCGCGTCGATCGTCGCCTCGTCCATCGGGCCCCAGGCCTCGAAGAACTGCAGCAACTGCTTGCGCGCGGCTTCGTCGTTCCACTTGCGATCCTTCTTGATGATCGCAAGCAGATGATCGGCGGCATTTGTCTTGTCGCCTTTTGCGCTCAACGAGACCGCGAGATCGAAACGCGCCTGATGGTCGGCGGGGTCAGCATTTACCTTCGCTTCGAGATCGGAGGCGTCACCGGAAACTTTTTCCGCTTGCGAGGCAAGATCGAGCGCTGCTTTGGCAGCAGTGATCGCCGGTGCCGCGGTTTTATCCTTCGACGCGTCTTCCGGGATCAGTGCGAAGGTTTCGCGCGCCTGTTCGAGATCGCCGAACGCGATATGGCAGCGGGTGAGACCGGCAAGCGCGCGTGCGTTGGCGGGATCCTCGGTCAGCACTTCGGCGAAAAGCGACGTCGCGGTCTCGAAATCGTTCGCGGCGAGTTTTGCTTCGGCTTCGGTGAGCAATTCCGCGGCGCGGGTTGGACTTGCCGGTGAGGCGTTCGATGAAGGCAGTCACCTGACCTTCGGGCAGCGCGCCGACAAAGCCATCGACCGGCTGACCGTTTGAAAAGGCGAACACCGCGGGGATCGATTGAATGCCGAGCTGACCCGGGAATCTGCGGATGCTCGTCGATATTCATTTTCACGAGCTTCACCGCGCCGTTTGCGGCGCGCACCGCTTTTTCGAGCACGGGGGTGAGCGTCTTGCAGGGCCCGCACCATGGCGCCCAGAAATCGACCAGCACCGGGCGTTTCTTCGATTCCTCGATCACATCCTTCATGAAGGTCTGTGTCGTGGTGTCGGCGATCAGGTCGTTCGCCGCCGGCGCTGCGTGCCGCCATTTCCTTGATTCAACTGCATTCCTGGCTCCAGATCGCCGTGCCGCGTGTTTTCGCACCATAAATGGGGTTAGCGCCAAAACCCTGCAAGTTCCGGCATTAATCGTGACTTTCATCAAAGTGTTGCGCGCGAGGGCCCTTTTGCCTAGAACCCCGCCTTGCCCGGCCCCTTCGGGGGTCACCACGGATGCGGGTGTAGCTCAGGGGTAGAGCACGACCTTGCCAAGGTCGGGGTCGAGGGTTCGAATCCCTTCGCCCGCTCCAATTTTCCTAAACATTCAGTCGCCGATGGCGTGCAGCACGATTTCGCGCGTATGCGGCCGCGCGCGGTGTTCGAACAGATAAATGCCCTGCCAGGTGCCGAGCGCCGGCTTACCGCCCACAATCGGAATCGAAAGGCTGGTCTGAGTCAGCGCCGTGCGGATGTGCGCCGGCATGTCGTCCGGCCCTTCGATGCCGTGGACGTAGCGCTCCGGATCTTCGGGCGCGATTTCCTCGAAGTAATTCTGCAAGTCGGTCTGCACGTCAGGGTCGGCATTCTCCTGAATCAGGAGCGACGCCGAGGTGTGGCGGCAATAGACCGTGAGAAGTCCCGTCTGGAATTTTTCGCCTGCCAGCCAGCGCAAAACCTCGTGCGTGATCTCCATGAGACCGCGCCCTTTGCTCTCGACGGTCAGCGTGTGAGCGGCCTGCCGCATTCGTTTCCTTACCTTCTCCTTACTCAGTGGCCGGCGGCGAGCGCGCCGAGATAACGGCCGTCCGCGGCGGCGGTGATTCCCTTTGGCGTCACCAATATCGAATTCGCGCCGCCGTAATTTCTGCCGACCCGGATTGTGTGGCCGCGGGCGCGAAGCGCCTCGAGCAAATCTTCCGGCTGGGCGGGCTCGGTGAAAATCAGGTCCGGCAGCCATTGATGATGAAAGCGCTTAAGGCTGACTGCTTCGGCGATATTCAAATTGTAGTCGATGACACCGGAGATCACGCGGAGCACGGTCGTAATAATAAGACTGCCGCCCGGCGAGCCGGTGACGAGAAACACTTTGCCGTCTTTCAGCAAAATCGTCGGTGACATCGAGGAGAGCGGCTTCTTGTTCGGGCCCGGCGCGTTCGCTTCGCCACCGACTAGCCCGTAAGCATTCGGCACACCGGGCGCCAGCGCAAAGTCATCGAGTTCGTTATTGAGCAGGACGCCCGTGCCTTCGGCGACAAGACCGAGCCCGTAACTGAAATTCAGCGTCACTGTTGCTGCGACCGCGTTCCCGAAGCGATCCACCACCGAATAATGCGTGGTGTTGTCGCCTTCTTTCTTCGGTGCGTTGCCGGCGCGAATTTGTGCCGATGGTGTCGCGCGGTCGAGTGCGATCGTTGCGCGTTGTTTTGCGGCATAATCTTTCGACAACAATTCCTGGAGAGGAATTTTCACGAAGAGCGGATCGCCGAAGAATTCAGCGCGGTCGGCATATGCGCGCTTCATCGCTTCGACCATTACGTGAACCGCGGTCCGGCGAATCCAAGCCCAGCTTTCCGAGATCGTAGCCCTCGAGAATATTCAGAATCTGAACCAGCAGCCCGCCACCCGACGATGGCGGCGGCATCGAGATAATTTCGTGGCCGCGATAATTGCCGCGGATCACATCGCGGATTTCGGTGCGGTAATTCGCGATATCGTCCACCGTCATGACGCCGCCCGCGTCACGTACGCTTTGCGCGATCTTGGCCGCGATCTCGCCGCGGTAAAACGCATTCGGGCCTTGTTTCGCGATGATTTCCAACGTGTTCGCAAGATCGTTCTGAACCAGCCGATCGCCGGCTTGCAGAACCTTGCCGTCCTTCATGAAAATTTTCGCGGAGGATGGCCAGCGCGATAACAACTTCTCGTATTGCGCAAGCGAAATCGCCAGATCGTTTTCAACCGGAACGCCGTCGCGCGCGAATTTGATTGCGGGCGCGATCAGATCGGCAAGCGTGAACTTGCCGGAGCCGAATTTTTCGAGCGCGGTGGCAAGTCCGGAAACCGAACCGGGCACACCGATACCAAGCCCGGTGAACTGCGACTTCGCAGTATCGGGCTTGCCTGCTTCATTTAAAAAGCTTTTGGCGTTGATTGCCTGCGGCGCGATTTCGCGAAAATCGAGCGCGACCGCCTGCTGTTTTTCCGCAAGCCAGATCACGAAGAAGCCGCCGCCGCCGAGATTTCCCGCGCGCGGCAAGGTGACTGCGAGCGCAAAGCCGACCGCGACCGCTGCATCGACGGCGTTGCCACCTTTTTCCAGAATTTCTACGCCGATTTTTGTTGCGAGCGCTTCTTGCGACGACACCATGCCGTGCTTAGCGGTGACAAGCTCGGTCTTGCCGGCGCCGCGCGGGATGCTGGTCGCAACCGGCTCGGTTTGCGCAAGCGCGAGCGTGCCTGCGATTGAAATCGCGACAACGGACAGAACTTTTCGAAACAACACTTTGATCCTTCGGATTGCGGTGAGCGGCGCTCAGCGCGCCATCGCGTAATATTCGGGATTGGGTTCGTTGCCGCTCGCGGTCGCCATGCGGTTCGACATATTGAAGAAGCCGGCAACCGCCGAAATATCCCAGATGTCGCGATCCGAAAATCCAATGCCACGTAATTGGGCACGATCGGGCTCGCCGATTTCCCACGGCGTTTCGGTAAGCTTCCAGCAAAAATCGAGCATCGCGCGCGTGCGCGTGTCGAGTTCAGCCGCGCGATAGTTTGCAACAATGGTTTCGGCGAGCATCGCGTCCCCGGTGAGCTTGCGCAGCACCGCGCCATGCGCGACCAGGCAATAGTGGCAGTGATTGGCGCAGGACACGACGACTGCGATCATTTCGCGCTCGACTTTCGTGAGCCCCGATTTCGCCAGCATCAGGTCGTCCGACATCGCGACAAAGGCCTTGAGTTTTGCGAGATCAAACGAATAGGCACGAAGCACGTTCGGGATGAAGCCGAGCTTCTCCTGGCATTTTGCGAAATAGGCCTTCATCGCCTCGTCGAGTTCGGCAGGCGACAGATCAAGCGCCATGACTTTGTCAGTCTTGGATAATTCGGGCGCGGACGCCGGGTTGGTTGCAGCCTTCATGGTCGTGTCCTTTTTCCCCGTTAGAACCAGCCTAACAGCCCGAAAGTCGGGCTGAAACCGCGGCCCTCGACAGCACGTTTTGGGAGGCGGAAACTGCCCCGAACCGGCGCCGCGCAATCGCGAGAACGGCTGGATTTGCGGGCCTGGGGAGACGGAAATGAATATCGCGGGCAAATTCGCGGCCGGTCAGCATCCCGCCGCGCAGGCGCTGCTGCAGGAAGCAGCAAACGCTTGGCGCCGCCGACAAAAAATTGCCCGGCGATTTCATTGTGGCGCTGTTCGGGGCGGCGGTCCCGGAAGATCTGCTCGCCTATCAGCGCGCGCGAGATCGCCGCGATTGCGGCGCGCAGCTTCGAGCATTTGCAGCAACGGCCGCCGGGCAAGGCGGATATTCAGATTTATAATCCCACGCCGCTCGAAGCCGATGGCGGTCTTGCCGGCGTCACTATCGTCGAAATCGAAAACGACGACATGCCGTTTCTGCTCGATTCGATCACGGGCGAACTTGTCGAGCAGGGCTTGAGCGTGCGGCTTGCCGTCCATCCGATCTTTTCGATCGAGCGCGAAGAGAGCGGCAAGCTCGGCGAATGGCGCGGGCTCGCGCAAGACAAGAAGAAAAAGAAGCGCGAAAGTTTCATTCATCTTCATGTCAGCCGGATCGAAGAAGCGCGGCACTCGCGGATCGCGGACGCGCTGCGTCTGGTGCTCGACGACGTGCGCGCGGCGGTCGAAGACTGGCCGGCGATGTGCGAATTCGCCGACGAGGTAATCGACGGCTTGAAGAAAAAATCCCATCCGTTGCCTGAAGACGAATTGGAAGAAGCCGCAGCCTTTATGAAATGGCTGCGCGACGGTCACTTCACCTTTCTTGGCTGCCGCGACAATGTCTTGATGGGCGACGGCGCTGCTTGAGCCGGTGTTCGAAAGCGGTCTTGGAATTTTACGAAGCCGCGACGTTCGCGTCCTGCACCGAAGCGGTGAACCGGTTTCGACTTCGCCCGAACTTCGCGAATTTCTGAAACAGCCGGTGCCGCTGATGGTGACCAAAGCGAATTTGCGCTCGCGCGTGCATCGCCGCGCGCATATGGATTACATCGGCGTCAAACGCTTCGACAAGAACGGCAAGCTCACCGGCGAGCGTAGAATCGTCGGTCTCTTCACGTCGCCGGTCTATCGCGATTCAGTTTTCAATATTCCATATCTGCGGCGCAAATCGGCTTATGTGCTCGATCACGCAGGCTTTGCCGCCGAGAGCCACTCCGGCAAGTCGCTCGCCAATGTGCTTGAGAGTTATCCGCGCGACGACCTGTTTCAAGTCGACCGCGAGACGCTTCTGCAATTCTCGCTTGCAATTCAGCAGCTGGAGGAGCGACCGCGCATCCGTGTGCTTGTCGCGGCGCGACCGCTTCAACCGCTTCGTCTCGGTCATGGTCTACGTGCCGCGTGAGCGCTACGACAGCGCGATCCGCGGGAAAATCGGTGCTTATCTTGCCGAGATCTATCAAGGCCGGGTGTCGGCGTTTTATCCGCATTTCCCCGACGGGCCGCTGACGCGCGTGCATTTCATTATCGGGCGCGACGCCGGCGAGACGCCGAATCCGTCGCGCGAAACGATCGAAGCGGGTGTCACCGCGATCGTGCGGAGCTGGCACGACCATTTTGCGAGCGAACTTGGCAACGCCTACGATCCGATCAAAGCGCAAGCGGCGGACGCAAATTATCGCGGCGCGTTCTCGGCGGCCTATCGCGAAGCCTATGACGCGAAGACCGCGGTCAACGACGTCCGCATCATAGAAAATCTTTCGCCGGAACGGCCGCTCGCAATCAACTTCTATCAGCGCGCAGCGAGCACCAAAGTTATCAATCTCAAGGTCTGGAATTGCGAGCGGCCGCTGCCGCTCTCCGAGCGCGTGCCGCTCTTGGAAAATATGGGCTTCAATGTCATCGACGAGCGCACCTATGTGGTTGAGCGCAGCGAAGCCGCGGGCGGCGTGGTCTGGCTCCACGACATGACGCTTGCGCGCGTCGGCGGCGCCGATATCGATGCCGAGGCGCTCGATACGCGCCTGGAAGCCGCGTTGATGGCCGTTTTACAGGGCCGCGCCGAAAATGACGGCTTCAATGCGCTCGTGATGAACGCCGGCATGCCGTGGCGCGATGTGACGCTGGTGCGCACGCTTGCGCGTTATCTTCGCCAGGCGGCAATTCCTTACAGCCAGGATTATCTCTGGACCACGGCGAACCGTCACGCCGGAGTTGCCGCCGACATTGTTGCGCTCTTTCACGCGCGGTTCGATCCGCGCGGCGATGCTTCCGCCGCCGCGCGGGCGGAACGCGAAAAGGAAATCGTGGCGAAGATCGAATCAGCGCTCGCAGCCGTACAAAGTCTGGATGAGGATCGAATTCTAAGGCGCTTCGTGAACGCGATCCGGTCTGCGGTGCGCACGAACTATTATCAGATCGCAAAAGACGGTAACCCGCGCCCGACCATTTCAATCAAGTTTGAAAGCCGCAAGCTCGACGATCTGCCGCTTCCGAAACCTTTGTTCGAAATTTTCGTCTATTCGCCTCGGGTCGAAGGCGTGCATCTGCGCTTCGGCAAAGTCGCGCGTGGTGGCATTCGCTGGTCCGACCGTCCGCAGGATTTCCGTACCGAAGTGCTCGGTCTCGTCAAGGCGCAGCAGGTCAAGAACGCGGTGATCGTGCCGGTCGGCGCCAAAGGCGGCTTCGTGCCGAAGCAGATGCCCGCGGGCGCTTCGCGCGACGTGGTGATGGCAGAAGGGACCGAATCCTACAAAATCTTTATCCGCTCGCTTCTCGACATCACCGATAATTTTTCTGCCGATGGTGACGTCATCCCGCCGGAAAATACCGTGCGGCATGACGCTGACGATCCTTATCTCGTGGTCGCGGCCGATAAGGGCACCGCGACTTTCTCGGACACGGCGAACGCGCTTGCGATCGAGCATGGCTTCTGGCTCGGCGACGCTTTCGCAAGCGGCGGCTCCGCCGGTTACGACCACAAGAAAATGGGCATCACCGCGCGCGGCGCCTGGGAAGCGGTGAAGCGGCATTTCCGCGAAATGGACATCGATATTTCGAAGACGCCGTTTACGGTCGCGGGCGTCGGCGACATGTCGGGCGACGTGTTCGGCAACGGCATGCTGCTTGAGCAGACCATCAAGCTTGTTGCCGCTTTCGATCACCGCGACATTTTCATCGATCCTGCGCCCGACACGGCAACGAGTTTCGCCGAGCGCAAGCGCGTGTTCGAATTGCCGCGCTCGAGCTGGCAGGACTACGACACGTCGCTGATCTCCGAGGGCGGCGGGATTTTCCCGCGTAACGCAAAAAGCATCGCCGCTATCGCCGGAAATGCAGACGCTGCTGTCGCTCTCAAAAAACGAAGCGACGCCGCAGGAGATCATGAACGCGATTCTGAAGGCCCCGGTCGATCTGTTGTGGTTCGGCGGCATCGGGACTTACGTGCGCGCGAGCGTGGAATCCGACGCCAATGCCGGCGACCGCGCCAATGATGCAATCCGCATTACCGGCCGGCAATTGTCAGCAAAGGTTGTGGGCGAGGGTGCCAATCTCGGCATGACCCAGCGTGGCCGCATCGAAGCCGCGCAGAACGGCGTGCGGCTCAACACCGACGCAATCGATAACTCCGCGGGCGTGAATTCATCCGACCTCGAAGTGAATTTGAAGATCGCACTCTCACAGCCGGTGCGCGCGGCGCAACTCACGCTGGACGCGCGCAACGAATTGCTGGTCGAGATGACGGCGGACGTTGCGGCACTCGTGCTTCGAAACAATTATCTGCAGTCGCTGGCGATCTCGCTAACGGAACGCGAAGGCGCGAACGATGCAGGTTTCGAGATCCAGTTGATGCGTAATCTGGAGCGGCGCGGGCTTCTGGATCGCAATGTCGAATATCTTCCTTCGGATATGGAACTCGAATGAGCGGCAGGCCAAGGGTTACGGGCTCACGCGCCCCGAGCTCGCGGTGACGCTTGCCTATGCCAAGCTCACGCTGTTCGACGATCTGATCGCGTCCGACGTTCCCGACGATCAATATCTGTCGCAGGAATTGATCCGCTATTTTCCGCGCGCCGTGCCGGAGCGCTTTCCCGACGCGGTACGAAACCCATCGCCTGCGGCGCGAGATCATCGCAACCCGTCTTGGCAATTCGATCATCAACCGCGGCGGACCGGCTTTCGTGGTCCGCATCATGGAAGAGACGAGTGCGAGTGCCGCGCAGATCGCAAAGGCCTTCGCGGTTGCGCGCGACAGCTTACCAGATGACGGATCTGAACAATCAGATCGATGCGCTAGACGCGAAAATATCCGGCGCGGTGCAACTGGCACTTTACGACGCAGTGAAAAAACTTCTGATCGATCGCGTGGTCTGGTTCGTACGCAATGCCGACTTCTCGCAAGGGTTGCAGAGCGCGGTCACGCATTACGGCGACGGCATCGACATGGTCGAGCAGAATATCGAAAAGCTGCTTCCCGCCGAGCGCGCGGCCGAACTTGACGCGCGTGCTTCGCAACTGACTTCGAAGGGCGTGCCCGCCGAACTCGCGGCCAAAATCGCGCGCTTGCCCGAGCTTTCTGCGGCCTGCGACATCGTGCTGATCGCCGCGCAGTCACAGCAAAAGGTGCGCGCGGTGGCAGAAACTTATTTTGCGGCCGACGACTATTTCCGGCTCGATCGCGTACTGCTTGCTTCGAACAAGATATCGCTCACCGATCACTTCGACCGACTCGCCTTCGATCTCGCGCTCGCACGTATCGCCGCGAGCCAGCGGCGCATCGTCGGCGAAGCGTTGAAAACCGGACAATGCGGACGCGAAGCGGTCGAAGCCTGGGTCGCGGTTCACAAAGGCAATGTTGACCGCGCACGGCGCGGCGTGCTCGAAATTGCGGATTCGGGGCTTACGCTATCGAAACTCGCGGTGGCGGCGAACCTCATCAGCGAATTGGTCACTGAATGACGCAAGCCCCGCGCCGGGCGATCTTCGGCTGGATTTTGTTCGACTGGGCGTGCCAGCCTTTTTTCACGCTGGTCACAACTTTCATTTACGCGCCCTATTTTGCGTCCGCGGTCGCGGGCGATCCCGCGCGCGGGCAGGCGCTGTGGGGATTTGCAACCGCGGCAGCCGGACTCATCATTGCGTCTACGTCGCCCTTCGTTGGCGCGATTGCGGACGCGACCGGACACCGCAAGCCATGGATCGTCGTGTTCGGCAGCTTAATGGCGCTTGGCTCAATCGGGCTCTGGTTCGGCGTGCCGGGTGCCGAGCACACGATTCCGATCGTACTCGATTGCTTTTGCGATAGGGACCATCGGCGCTGAATACGCCGCCGTCTTTAATAACGCGATGATGCCCAGTCCTTAGTGCCGCCGAATAAAATCGGTTGGCTTTCAGGTTTGGGTTGGGCGACCGGCTATCTCGGCGGGCTGGTTTCGCTTGCGATCGCGCTTTTGTTTTTGTCGACCAATCCAAACACCGGACTCACACTGCATCGGCACACCGCCGATCTTTGGTCTCAATGCGGCCGCGCGCGAAGGCGATCGCTTCATCGGACCGCTCACCGCGATCTGGTTCGTCATCTTTATCACGCCGTTGCTTCTCTTCACGCCGGATGGCAAGCGCGCGTTGAAGCTGGGTCCCGCGATCAGCAAGGGCTTCCGCTCCACGCTTGCAACGATTCGCGAAGCGCGCGCGCATAAAAATATCGCAACGTTCCTGCTCGCAAACATGGTCTACACCGACGGGCTCGTGGCACTCTTCGCCTTCGGCGGAATTTATGCCGCCGGCACCTTCGGCTGGGGCGCAATTCAACTCGGCATCTTCGGCATTCTGCTCACGATCACGGGTACCGCCGGCGCGCTGATCGGCGGCAAGCTCAACGACAGTCTCGGTTCAAAGCCGGTGATTTTCGCCTCGCTCGTGATCCTGGTGTTTGCCTGTATCGGAATTCTTTCCATCGACCGCGACAGAGTTCTGTTTGTGATCGCGGTTGCGCCGCCGGCAGCGGGTGCGGGATTATTCTCGAGCGTCGCTGAAAAACTTTATGTCGTGATCGGGCTTTTCATCGGTATTGCCGCGGGCCCGCTGCAGGCTGCGTCGCGCGCGTTGCTGGTGCGGCTCGCGCCGCAAGACAAGCTCGCGCAGTTCTTCGGCTTGTTCGCGCTTTCCGGAAAGCTCACGTCGTTCATGGGACCGTTCCTGGTCGCGACGGTCACGACGATTACGCTGAGCCAGAAGGCCGGCGTATCGGTACTGGTTTTCTTTCTTGCAGCCGGTGCGTTCTTGCTCTGGCGCGTCGCTGCTAATGACGGAAATGTCGCACGCCGGTGAACACCATGGCGATGCCCGCTTTGTCGGCGGCTTCGATCACTTCGTCGTCGCGGATCGAACCGCCCGGCTGAATGACGGCGGTCGCACCTGCTTCGATCGCGGACAGCAATCCATCGGCAAACGGAAAGAACGCGTCGGACGCGACCACCGAGCCTTTGGTCAGCGGAATATCGAGGCCGGCGGTCTTCGCCGCATCCTCGGCCTTGCGTGCAGCGATGCGCGACGCATCGATCCGGCTCATCTGGCCCGCGCCGATGCCGACGGTTGCGCGGTTCTTCGCGTAAATAATCGTGTTCGATTTTACGTGTTTGGCGACCCGGAAGGCGAAGCGTAGATCATCCATTTCGGCCGGCGTCGGCGCGCGCTGGGTGACGACCTTCAATTCGAGATCGTCGGCGACCGCATTGTCGCGCGATTGCACCAGCATACCGCCCGCGATCGACTTGAAGGTAAATCCCTTCGCGCGCGGATCGGGAAGCGCATCGGTCAGCAACAGCCGCAGATTTTTCTTTGCGGCAATCAGCTTGATCGCGTCATCGCTCGCGCCCGGGGCGATGATCACCTCGGTGAAAATCTCCACCATGGCCCTTGCCGCTTCCGCGTCGAGTGGCCTGTTGGTCGCGATAATGCCGCCGAACGCCGAAACCGGATCGCAGGCAAGCGCCTTTTGATACGCGTCTAGCAGCGTCTTGCCTTCGGCGACGCCGCATGGATTGGCGTGTTTGACGATGACGACTGCGGTTGTCTGCTTTGGATCGAACTCGGCGACGCATTCGTAAGCAGCATCAGTGTCGTTCAGGTTGTTGTAGGAAAGTTCTTTGCCCTGAAGCTGGCGCGCGGTGAGCACGCCTGCGCGCGGTGTGCCGCCTTTATAAGAAGCCGCGACCTGGTGTGGGTTTTCGCCGTAACGTAATTTCTCGCCGAGCTTGCCGCCGAAAGTTCGATAAACCGGTGCGTCGTCTTTCAACTCGTTTGCGAACCAGTTGGAAA
Source organism: uncultured Alphaproteobacteria bacterium (assembly GCA_963730025.1). Lineage (GTDB taxonomy): Bacteria > Pseudomonadota > Alphaproteobacteria > Rhizobiales > Xanthobacteraceae. The sequence continues at coordinate 1,888,427 of CAVSPV010000002.1, read as the reverse complement.
TGGCGGAGTCATAGGCAGACGTGCGCGCATAAGCTTTTGCCGCGAGGCGTTTGCGGAAGCTGAGCGTCGTGCCGCCATGCTCGGCGATCTCACGCAGCAATTCCGCGTAATCCGCGGAATCAACGATCGACCGCGACATCGCCATGGTTTTTCGCAGCACCTCGCACCATCGCCGGGCCGCCGATGTCGATGTTTTCGACACAGTCGTCGTAACTCGCGCCTTTCGCGACAGTTTCTTCGAACGGATAGAGATTCACGACAACAAGATCGATCGGCAGGATCGAATGCGCCTTCATCGAGGTCGCGTGATCCGCATTGTCGCGAATTGCGAGAATGCCGCCATGCACTTTCGGGTGCAGCGTCTTCACGCGGCCATCCATCATTTCCGGGAAGCCGGTGAGGTCGGAAACATCGGCGACCTTTAAACCGGCGTCGGCGAGCGTGCGTTTAGTGCCACCCGTCGAAACAAGCTCTGCGCCGGATTTCGCCAGTGCGTTCGCAAATTCGACGAGGCCGCTCTTGTCGGAGACGGAAATCAGCGCGCGGCGGACTGCGCGAATCTGGTCTGCCATGGAAATGCTCGCGGGCGTTCGATGGCTTCGCGATAGCATGCGAGAAACTCCGCGCAAACAGCGCGGCCACCTTATCCCGAGACTTTCGGTCAGATCGGCAATTGCGGGTTTTCGGCTGCCGGGCGCTTGGGCTGCTCCGGCGCATCGGCGCGGATGAAGGTCCAGACCACGCGCGACCAGGTGCGCACGTCGTCCGCGATCACGATCTGGCTGGTGCGCCTCGGGCCTTCGCTTGCGGAAAGGAAAATGCTTTCCTCAAGTTCGACATGCATGTTCGGCGCCGTGAAAAGCCAGCTCTCGCGTCCCGGCAGAATAAGCAGAACCGTACGGCCGTCGTTGACGCGGCTCGCCTTTACCGAAGGATGGAGATGAAAGCGGATGGCATAGTCATCGGCCGTGCCGGGGGGCAGTTCATTGCCGCTGCTGGTGTTGAAAACATCTTCGCCGTCGAGCCGGCTACCGTCCGGCGAGAGCCGCCACGAGCGCTGATGGATAATATCGAAGGCCGAGAGATAGCCGTTGTGCGTAGCGCGAACGATCGCGGAACCGTCGCGCTCGGTGCGCGCAACCGGCACTTTACGCGGGGCCGCTTGCTACCGGCGCGCCGATATGTGCGCCGGCTTTCGCGCTCTTGAACCGGCATGACGAGGTATTGTGAAACACCGCGGTCGAGTGCGCGGCGGTCGCGCGTGCAGCGTCCCGCCACGCGTCGCGGTTCTGCGAAGGAACGCCGCAATTAACGACGATGCGATTGCGCTTGGCCGAAAATTCGAAGGACAGGCAACCGGCATGCGCCTCGTGACTGATCTGCGGCACCGGCGGCCGCCCAGTGTCGGCGATCACAACGCGACTCGCCTGCTTCCAGCCGCTGATAGCCGGAATATTCCGCATCGGCGACCGGCGCGCCACGCGCGTCGTCATAGGCGAGCACGGTTGCGAGCAAGTCCGTGGGTGTCGCGCCCATGCCGTTGAATTGCGCGAACGCGCCGTCGCCATGCCGGAAGAAGCGCAGCATCGGCATGATGCGGTCGATCGAATCGCAGAAGATGTGAGGGCGGCGGAAAGTTGCGGGCGTCGAAGGCCTGACGCAGCGGCAGAAGATCGATCAGGATTTCGATCAACGCGCCGGGATTGCGGCTTGCATGTCCGCCGTCCGGCAAGAATCTGGCGGCGTAATTCGTCGATGAGGCGCTTTACCGATTGGCGCAACAGGCGTCCTTCACCGGCCATGCAAAGGCCTGCGAAGGTGAGCGCGATGGCAACCAGCAGGCGCGGATAACCCTCGCGCGTGGCCGGATAGATTTTGCGCAAGTAACGAACCTGCCGCGAAAGGCTCCGAAGGAACGAGCGATAAAAGCCGTGATCAACGTCCTGCAAAATGAGCGGCGAATGTGTGAGCCAGGAGATTACGCGGCGCGCGGTAATTTCCGGCTCCCACGAAACCGGATGCGAGCCACCGTGTTGGGCGATCCAGTCTGCGACCAGCGCGCGCGCGTTCTTGCGCGAGAGCGCGAGACCCGCGGACCGCAGATGTCTGAGCCAGCCGAAACCGAGCAGCGTCTCGGCCCATTCGCGCGATGGCGGCCGCAGCTCAAAGGGTGATTTACCTTCGGCGTTGACCGCCTTGCCATTGAAGCTGAAGACGCCGCCGTAAATCTCGGTGGCAATCGTCGGGTCGCCGGTGCGCAGATCCTGCGGGGCAATCAGCAGGCGCTCGGGGACGGGCACGCCAATGCGCCAGCGATAGGCGGGGTTGGCGGTGACTCCGCGTCCACCACCTTCGCCAGCCGCTCCCAGGCAGTGCGGGCCGCATTCGCTCCGCCATCGGAATTCGTCGCCTTCCCTAATGCCGGTTTGCGAGCCGGCCCCGTTATTCCCCCACCCCTTAGGCCAAGATAACCAAGAGCGGAATCCTGTCTACTTTCGGGCTGATCAAGATTTGCGGCGCAGGCGGCTGGCAAAGAAGCCATCGCAGCCGGATAGCCGCGGATCGCTCATGCCGGAAATAAAACGGCAGGGTGCGCAAATCCCCATGGTCAGTGACGCCGCGCGAATCACCAGCTTCCGCGGACGTAACGGGGACGCGTTCAAGATCGCTGCGGCGGGCGAGCAGATTCTGCGATCTGCTGTTCGCCTTCTTCGGGCTCGAGCGAGCAGGTCGAGTAGACCAGGAGGCCGCCGGGTTTCAGCAGATTCGCGGCGTTTTCGAGCAATCGTGTCTGCAAGTCGGTCAGTCGTGCAAGGTCTTCCGGCTGCTTCTGCCAGGGAATATCGGGATGCTTGCGGATCGTGCCGGTCGCGGAACAAGGCGCATCGAGCAGGATCGCGTCGAGTGGTTCGGTGCTCCATGCTGCTGCATCCGCGCAAACGATTTCAGCCTCTAACTGCAGGCGTTCGAGATTTTGTTTGAGTCGCTTCAACCGCTGTGCGGATCGATCGACAGCAATGACTTTCGCGCCAGCGTTTGCGAGTTGCGCAGTTTTGCCGCCGGGAGCCGCGCATAAGATCGGCGACGCGAAGCCCGCGCAGGTTGCCAAGCAGTTGCGCCGGAATCGTCGCGGCGGCGTCCTGTATCCACCAGCTGCCTTCGCTGTAGCCGGGCAATTCCGTGACCAGACCTTTGCCGGTGACGCGAACGCTTCCGGTTGGTAGCACGATGCCTTCCAGAATTTGCTGCGAGCGCTGCGGGATTTTCTTTTGGCGTGATGTCGAGCGCGGGCTCGATGCGATGCGCTTCCGCAATCGCGTTCAGGTTTTCCCGGCCATAGGCATTTAGCCAACGCTCGCGCAGCCATTCCGGCGTGTCGATCGCGGGATCGAGTGTATCCAGCACCGCGCGGCCTTCAGTGGCAACGCGCCGCAGCACGGCGTTCACGAGGCCGGCGTAGCGCTTGTTACGGAATTCGCTGGCTAACCGCACCGAGAGATCGACCGCGGCGTGGTCCGGTACGTCGAGCAAGAGGATTTGCGCCGCACCCGACAACAGGACTCCGTGCACGCGCACGTCCTCGGGCCAGCCGCCTTCCAGATATCGCTCAAGAACCGCTTGCAAGCTGCCGACGCGGCGGAGCGCAGTCGCAACGATCATCCGCACCAGACCGCGGTCGCGATCTTCAAGGCTGCGGAAGGTGGCACCCGTTCCGCCGATTTCGAACGCTTCTTCGAGCGAACGGCGCTGGTGCAGGATTGCGAGCAATGCATCCGCAGCAAAGCGCCGGGCGATGAGGCCCGGCGCTTGGTCTTCGTTCTTGCTCGGAAGTCGTTTTGGCAAACTCAGCCCCAAATTGCCTTAGCCCCAAGGACCGCGCGACGCATCACGCGGGCCGGTGACACCCGATACACGGCGGACGGCAGCGGGCGCAACCGCACCGATTTCGCCAGCGATCTTCTGCAACTCCGCAATCCGGTTTTCGGTCGCAGGATGTGTCGAGAAGAGATTATCCATGCGTTGGCCCGAGAGCGGGTTGATGATGAAAAGATGCGCGGTGGCGGGATTCTGCTCCGCAGTGTCGTTCGGAATGGCATGCGCGCCGCCAGCGATTTTTTCAAGCGCGGAAGCAAGCGCCATCGGCTGGCCGGAGATTTCCGCAGCCCATGCGGTCGGCGGCGTATTCGCGGGTCCGGCTGATCGCCATCTGCACGACCATGGCGGCAAGCGGCGCCAGGATCATCATTGCGATCGTGCCGATCATGCCGATCCCGTTATTGTTGCGGTTGCCGCCGAACATCATGCCGAAATTAGTCAGCATGGAAACCGCGCCGGCAATGGTCGCGGTGATCGTCATGATCAGCGTGTCGCGATTTTTGATGTGCGCAAGTTCATGCGCCATGACGCCTGCGATCTCGTCGCGGTTCAGCATCTGCAAAAGGCCGGTGGTCGCGGCGACCGCCGCGTTCTCCGGATTGCGGCCGGTCGCAAACGCGTTCGGCTGCGGGTTGTCCATCAGATAAACTTTCGGCATCGGCAGGCCAGCGCGCTGAGACAGCTCGCGCACAATGCTGAACAGTTCGGGCGCAACCTGCTCGTCGACCTGCTGCGCGCCGTGCATCGACAAGACCATCTTGTCGGAATTCCAGTAGCTGAAGACGTTCATGCCCGCGGCAATGACGAGCGCAATCAGCATGCCCTGTTGGCCGCCGATCAGGGCGCCAATGCCCATGAAGAGCGCGGTCATGCCGGCGAGCAGGATCGCAGTTTTCATGTAGTTCATTTGCAAAAACTCCCTTGTGGCGCCATTTCGCGCCTCCTTCCACCGGTAAAAAATGGGGTGCGGGAACCGCTCCTGCAAGAGGCGCGTTTTCGTCCGCTTGACGCAAAGCTGCAGAGATAGTTCCTGAGCCCTATGACCGAGCAGAAAAAGCTTTCGGACGCTGCCAGACGCGCGCTTGCCGAAGCGGAAACGCGGCGTGTGGAGATCGATGCGGCCGCGGCCAAGCTACCGGTCGAGAGAGGCGCAAAGCGCGCTAAAGAACCGTCGCGCTACGGCGACTGGGAAAAGAAGGGCATCGCCAGCGATTTCTGATGCTCCGGATCATTCGCTGGGCAATTCTACTTGGTGCCGTCGCTGCCATTGTTGTTGCGGCGCTTAACTTCGAAAAATTGCTCGACCGCTATGCACCGCTCGATCTGCGCGAGCCGCCCGGCATGCTCACGCCGGTGCAGCTCTATTTCCTGCGTGCCAACTCAGAAAAATGTTTTGCCGTGCTTGCGCGAAGCGAAGTGCAGGTCACGCGCCAGCAATATCCATTCAACAATCGTGGCTGCGGCTTTGAGGACGGCGCCTTGCTGTCGCGTTCGTCAGTGAGTTACGGCGGCGGCGTGCTATTGCGCTGTTCGGCAATGGCGTCGCTCATTCTTTGGGAGCGCCATGTCTTGCAGCAGGAGGCGGAACGCGTTTTAAAGAAGAAAGTGCGCTCGATCCGCACTTTCGGTACGTTCTCATGTCGGAATGTAAATCATCAGAAGGACGCGCGCCTGAGCCAGCACGCGACGGCGAATGCGATCGATATTGCCGCTTTCACCTTTGATGACGGTTCAACTGCGAGCGTGTTGAAGGACTGGAACAAGGGCGAGAACGGCGAGTTTCTGCGCGCGGTGCATCGCGGCGCCTGCCGTTTCTTCGGCGGCGTGTTATCGCCGGACTATAATGCCGCGCACGCCAACCATTTTCATTTCGATATGGGCTGGTGGAGGGTTTGCCGCTGAGCGTCAGCGAGTAACAACGACTGGCGTGCCGACACGCACGCGCGCGAAAAGATCGATGATGTCTTCGTTATGCATCCGGATGCAGCCGTAAGAGGCAAAGCGTCCGATCGAGTTTGGACGATTGGTGCCGTGGATCGCGTATTCGCCGCCGTTAAGCGTCAACGCACGCGGGCCCATCGGATTGTTCGGCGCGCCACCCGCAATCAAATTCGGCATGTTCGGGAAATCGCGTTTGACTTCCGGCGGCGGTGCCCAGGCCGGGTTCACATGTTTGCCGTCGATATAACGCGTGCCGTACCACTGCATCTTTGGCTTGCCAACGGCGACCGGATAACGAAGCGCGCGGCCGTCGCCGAGTGACAGGTAAAGCGCGCGTTCGGAAGTCTTGATCACGATCACGCCCGCTGGCGCGTTCCCGAAAGCAACGAGTTCGCGCGACTTCGCGGAGGCTAAAAGCGCAAACAGAAAAACGAATGCCAGTGCTGCTTTAAAGAAGTTCATGGCGGCAGTCATAGCCGCAAGCCTTTGCCCCCGCCGGGAATTAACGAATTATCGTAAACCGGTTCTCGGAGCGCCAAGTAAATCGCCCGGCGCTGAGGCCGGGCGAGGTTTATTGGTTAAGCGCTCTTGCGGTTCTGGCGGTTGTTCACCAGATCGTCGACCACCGCGGGATCCGCGAGCGTCGAGGTGTCGCCGAGGCTTTGATATTCGTCCTCGGCGATCTTGCGCAGAATGCGCCGCATGATTTTACCGGAGCGCGTTTTCGGCAGACCGGGCGCGAACTGAATGAGATCGGGCGACGCGATCGGACCGATTTCTTTCCTGCACCCAACCGACGAGTTCTTTGCGCAAATCTTCGCTCGCCTTCTCGCCGGTCATCAGTGTCACATAGGCGTAGATGCCCTGACCCTTGATGTTGTGCGGATAGCCGACGACGGCTGCTTCCGAAACTTTCGGATGCGCGACGAGTGCGCTTTCGACTTCGGCGGTTCCCATGCGGTGGCCGGAGACGTTGATCACGTCATCGACGCGGCCGGTGATCCAGTAATAACCATCCGCATCGCGGCGGCAGCCGTCACCGGTGAAGTATTTCCCTTTGTAGGTCGAGAAATAAGTCTGCACGAAGCGATCGTGATCGCCATAGACCGTGCGCATCTGGCCCGGCCAGGAATCGGTGATGCAGAGATTGCCGGAGGCCGCGCCCTCGAGCACTTTGCCGTCGGCGTCGACGAGCTGCGGCTTCACGCCGAAGAAGGGCAGCGTCGCCGAGCCCGGCTTTTGCGCAATCGCGCCCGGCAGCGGCGTAATCAGAATGCCGCCGGTTTCGGTTTGCCACCAGGTATCGACGATCGGCGAGCGGCTGTCGCCGATCACGCGGTAATACCACTCCCACGCTTCGGGATTAATCGGCTCGCCGACGGAGCCCAAGAGCCGCAACGATTTGCGCGACGTCTTCTTCACCGGATCGTCGCCCGCCTGCATCAGCGCGCGGATCGCAGTCGGCGCGGTGTAGAAGATGTTGACCTTGTGCTTGTCGATCACTTCCCAGAAGCGCGACATCGACGGGTAGTTCGGGACACCTTCAAACATCAGCGTGATCGCGCCGTTCTGCAGCGGACCGTACACAATATAAGAGTGGCCGGTGACCCAGCCGACATCGGCCGTGCACCAGTAGACGTCGCCGTCGTGATAATCGAACACATACTGATGCGTCATCGCGGTGAAGACCGAATAGCCGCCGGTCGTGTGCAACACGCCTTTCGGTTTTCCGGTCGAGCCTGACGTGTAGAGAATGAAGAGCGGATCTTCCGCGTTCATTTCTTCGCAGGGGCAATCAGCCGACACGGTTTTTGCCGCGTCGTCATAGAACACATCGCGCCCGGCTTTCATGTCCACGGCTGCGTTGGTGCGCTTGACCACGATGACCGACTTCACGCCGCCGGCTTTATCGCAGGCGGCGTCGGTATTTGCTTTGAGCGGAATTTTGCGTCCGCCGCGAATGCCTTCGTCGGCCGTCACCACGATATTCGACGTGCAGTCCTCGATGCGGCCGGCAAGCGAATCCGGCGAGAAGCCGCCGAACACCACCGAGTGAATCGCGCCGATGCGCGCGCAGGCGAGCATCGCGTAGGCGGCTTCCGGAATCATCGGCATATAGATCGTGATGCGGTCGCCCTTCTTGGCGCCCTGCGCTTTCAAGACGTTCGCCCAGCGGCAGACTTCCGCGTGCAACTGCTTGTAGGTGATCTTCTTGTCGTCGGTCGGCTCGTCGCCTTCCCAGATGATCGCGACCTGATCGCCGCGCTTTTCGAGATGGCGGTCGATGCAGTTGTAGGAAATGTTGGTCTTGCCGTCCTCGAACCACTTGATCGAGACGTTGTCCGCAAACGAAGTGTTTTTCACCTTGGTGTAGGGCTTGAACCAGTGAATGCGCTTGCCTTGCTCGCCCCAGAATTTCTCGGGGTCTTTGATCGAGGCTGCGTACATTTCTTTGTACTTGGCCTCGTCGAGCCAGGCGCGTTTCTTCCACTCCGGCGAAACGTCATAAATCTTGTCGTCGGACATTGAATTTCTCCCTTACCCCCATCGGGCAGGCTTTTTCGCCTGCCTCTTTTGTTCCCGTCATTATGCGAAGCGGGAAGGGGCGCTTCAAGGCGCGCGGGGTCCGACTTTGGTTTGGTTGGGCGGCGCTAGCTTCCAAAAGCGCCAATAACCGCGCCCATAATCAAAAGAACGCCGAGCCAGTGGCCGCTATCGATCAGGATCAATGCTGGTTTGCGGTTGCCGAAGGAGTAATTGACCGAGAGCGCGGTCGCGATGAACCCGACCCAGCAGAAGCCGGCCGAGATCAGGCCGTTCCGGACCGTCGCCTGACCGGGCCCTAGATGGCCGATCAGTCCGGCAAGCACCCAGGCCATAATCAGGTTCGCGACGATCGCGATCACAAACGGCATTCTGCTCGGATTGAGTTCGCCTCTACGGTGGCGCACCTGTTCGTCCGGCGTCCAGCCGATTGCGTTCATCCAGGGCTTGGCGAGCGACATGTAATAAACGGCGCCGAAACCGAAGCCGGCGAGAGCGGCGATCACGATCGCCAGATAATTGATGCTGCCGAAGGTCATCTAGCGTTCTCCTCCAATCGGGAAAGCCTACTCCTTCAGGTGCGGAGCGCCCACACCCTGCTGCGCTTGATCTCGGCATCTTCAAGATCGCGGATCACCGGCACTTCGTATTCGGCGCGCACGATCAGGCGATCTTTGGGGAGATACGTGCGGCCCGGGTCGCCGATCAGGACGATTGCTTGCTCGTTTGCCATCCGCTCCAGAAATGCGAGCGCCCGCGCGGCAGTGTCGCGCTCATAAAAGATATCACCGGCGAGCACCGCGCCGAATGACGCGAGCGGCGTTTCCGGATCGAGCCGGTCCATCGTTTCGGTTTGTACGACGATATTATTTGCCGCCGCATTCAGTTCGATTGCGGGCTTGGTAAACGCGTCGATGTCGTTGGCGATGACATGTGCAGCACCCGCTTTCGCTGCCGCGATCGCGACGAGGCCAGAGCCCGCGGCGAGATCGAGTACGTTTTTCCCGCGCACAAGATCGGGATTGTCGAGTACGTAGCGCGCAAGCGCCTGTCCGCCGGCCCAGGCAAACGCCCAGAACGGCGGCGGCAGGCCGATCTCGCCGAGTTCTTCTTCGGTTTTCTGCCAGAGCGGTACCGCCTCATCGGCGACGTAAAGCGAAATTTCCGGAACGTGTGGGACGGGACGCAGCCGCGTGTTACCGCGGATGAATGCTTCCGCGTCGGCAAGCTTCAGGGCTGTGACGCCGCCCAGGGTGCAAACCGCTTTCCATTCGGCGTCGGTAACAGGCTGCACGGACAAGCGCGAGAGTTTTATCAGCGCCATGTTTTTCAGCTTCGGTTCTAGCTTGATCTGCGCGAGCGTGACAGGCGTTTTAAGCGGCGCGAGTGCTTTTAAGTCGACCGCAAAAAATTTTTGCGTCTTGTCCGTCGGATCGGGAAAATGTTCGCGGATGACTTCCGCGATGCCGACGATCTCTTTGCCGTCGTTGGAATGATAGAAGAATGCGCGCTCGCCCTTCTTCATCTTCATAAGGTTCAGTTTGGCGCTATGGTTGCGCACGCCGGTCCAGGCTTCGCCTTTGGCGCCTGCTTTAACCTGCTGGTCCCAGGACCACGTGCCGGGTTCGCTCTTGATCAGCCAGTACGCCATTGGATTTTCAGTTGGGCGTTCCTATCACCCAGCGCCAGGGGCGCAGTTCGACCTTCGCGAACAGGTTCGCCAGCTTATAGGGGTCTTCCGCCAGAATCGCTTCGGCGGAGGCGCGTGTCGGCACGTCCAGAATCAGCATCGAGCCGATCATGGTTTCGCCGTCGTCGGCGAGCAACGGACCGCAGGTGCGGATGGATTTCGAATGTTTTCGCAAATATTCAAGATGCGCCGCGCGGTGCGCGAGCCGCGTGTCCAAACTGTTCGGCTTATCGAGACAAATCGCAACGAAATGCATCTAGCAATTCCTGCACGGCGATGCCGTCTAACATCATCGAAAATTTTCCGCCAGCGCAGGTGCGCAAATTGGCTGTCAATATTCCTGGCGCAGCGGGCGTGAAAGCAAACCAGCAATCGCAGTGTCGATATTGATGCGTTTTTGCAGCACGGCGGTAATAGCTTCCGCTATCGGCATCTCGACGTTCTTGGCGCGCGCCGCTTCGACCAGGACCGGCGCGGTATGGACGCCTTCGGTCAACCCCTTGCCGGTTACGTCAACTGCGGACCCGGAACTCGCCAAGGCCACGCCGAATGCGTAGTTCCGCGACTGCGGCGACGAGCAGGTAAGAATGAGATCGCCCAGACCCGAAAGCCCGGTGAGCGTTTCCACTTTAGCTTCATAGGCGCGTGCAAATCGCAGAAGCTCTGCAAAGCCGCGCGTAGTGAGCGCTGCTTGCGCACTCGCGCCGAGTTTGCGGCCGGCAACGATGCCGGCGGCAATCGCAAGCACGTTCTTTGCAGCACCACCGATTTCGACGCCGCGGACGTCGGTCGAATGATAAAGCCGGAACGTTTGCGAGCTCAACGCCTCGGCAAGCGAGAGCGCGAGTTCTTCTTCATAAGCGGCAAGCGTGACCGCGGTCGGCAAGCCGCGGGCGACATCCTCCGCGAAGCCGGGGCCCGACAGTATGGCCGGTCGCGACGACGGCAATGCTTCGGCAATCACTTCGGTGACGAATTTCTTCGAGCCGATTTCGATGCCCTTGGAGCATGCGACGACCGGCGTGTTCTTGCGGATAAGGGTCGAAAGGCTGTTTGCGGTTTCGCGGAGCGATTGCGTAGGCGTCACCAGAAGAATCGCATCGGTGTCGGCTGCGCGCGCAAGATCGGTGGTTGCCGAAACATTCGGGCCCAACGTCAGACCCGGAAGATATTTTTCGTTGGTGCGCTTAGTGTTGATTGCATCGATCAACGCAGCATCGCGCCCGTGGAGGACAACTTCGCGTCCCGCCATTGCGGCGGCGTTTGCTAACGCCGTGCCCCAGGCGCCGGCACCGATGACGCCGATTCGCTTCATGCCGGCAGCGCGTCCGGTGCGAGCGGCCAGCGCGCCCGCGGGGCAGCGTCATAGCCATCTTCGAAACCGCGCGCGAGGCGTTCCGCACCTGCCCACGCAATCATTGCGCCGTTATCGGTGCAAAGCGCTTGCGGCGGCACGATCATCGGCGTGTTGAGACGCGCGGTTTCGTGCTCCAGCGTTTCGCGGATGGCCTGGTTTGCAGCGACACCGCCTGCAATCACGAAGGCGGTCGGACGGAATACGGTTTCGCGCAGCAATCGCAGCGCCACGCGTGAACGGTCGGCAATCACGTCGATGATCGCGGCCTGAAAACTCGCGCAGAGATCGTTCACGTCCTGGTCGGATAACGGCGCGATCCGTTCGGCTTCGACGCGAAGCGCTGTCTTTAAACCGGAGAGAGAAAAATTCGGTTCGGCGCGGCCGAACATCGGGCGCGGCAGATCGAAGCGCGTCGGGTCACCGTCAAGCGCGTGGCGTTCGACTTCGGGCCCGCCGGGATAGGGCAGGCCGAGCATTTTGCCGGCCTTGTCGAAAGCCTCGCCGATCGCATCGTCGACGGTGCCGCCGATCTTGCGGTAGCGGCCGACATCTTCGACCAGCACGAGCTGGGTGTGTCCGCCCGACGCGAGCAACAAGAGATAAGGAAAGTCGACGCGGTCGGTGAGGCGAACACTCAAGGCATGCGCTTCGAGATGGTTGACTGCGAGCAGCGGCTTCTTCGTCACCAGGGCGATGGCTTTCGCCTGGGTCAGGCCGACGATTACCCCGCCGATCAGGCCTGGGCCTGCGGCAGCGGCGATCGCATCGAAGTCTTCGATTTTGACCTGCGCGTCGGTCATCGCTTTGGAGATAATGCGGTCCAAGAGCTCGACATGAGCGCGGGATGCAATTTCCGGGACCACGCCGCCGAAATCGCGGTGTTCGGCAACCTGCGAGTAGATGACGTTGGAGCGGATGTCGCCAATGCCGTCGGTGCCGCGGTGGACGACTGCGGCCGCGGTTTCGTCGCAGGTGGTTTCGATGCCCAGCACCAGCATTTGCGGGGCAATAGCAGGATTCCGCCAGCGCGCCCATAGTGCTATTCCGGCACTCGAATGACGGCAATCAGTTTGAAGATCGGAACGAGAGGCAGCCCGCTTGCGCTTGCGCAGGCGGAGGCGGTGCGCGCGGCGTTGACCTCGGCGCTTGGGTGTGACGCTTCCGCAATCGAGATCGTGGCGCTCAGGACTACCGGCGACATGCAGCGGGATCGTTCCTTTGCCGAGTTGGGCGGCAAGGGCATTTTCACCAAAGAGATCGACGAAGCGCTGCTCTCTAGCCGCGTCGATTTCGCGGTTCATTCGGCAAAAGACGTGCAGACGATCTTGCCGAAGGGTCTTGCGATTGCGGCGACGCCGCCGCGCGCCGATCCGCGCGACGTCTTCATAAGTTTGCTTGCGCGCTCGCTTGAGGCGCTCCCCAAAGGCGCGAAACTCGGGACGGCGTCGGTGCGGCGACAAGCGCTTGCGCTCCGGGTTCGACCGGATCTCAAAATTTCGCTCCTTCGCGGCAACGTGCAGACGCGCATGGATAAAATGAAAGCCGGCGAGTGCGACGCGACCATTCTCGCTTATGCGGGATTGCAGCGGCTCTCGCTCACGAACCAGGCGCGGGAAATTCTCGATCCGATGAAATTTCCACCTGCGGTCGGTCAGGGCATCATCGCGATCGAAACACGCGCGGATGACAAGAAAACCAAAGCACTGCTCGCGAAAATTAATCACGCTGCTTCGTTCGCAGCGCTCGAAGCCGAGCGCGCGTTTCTTACAGCCCTTGACGGCTCCTGCCGCACGCCGATTGCGGGACACGCGCGGATTGAAAACGGCCGGGTCAAATTCAACGGCCTGGTCATCATGCCGGACGGCAGCAAGTTTGCCGGGCGTGCAGCACGAAGGCAGCGTACGGGACGCGGCAAAGATTGGGCGGGACGCAGGAAACGATCTCTTGAAACGCGCGCCGGAAGGCGCGCTTGCGGGCTAGCGATGTTGATCCTCGTCACGCGGCCGACGCTGGACGCCAAGCGCACATCGGAGAAGCTTGGCAACCTCGGGCATCAGGTGTTGACCGATCCGGTGATCGAGATCGAACCGGTCAAAGCAGATATTCCGCAAGGTGATTTCGCAGCGCTGGTTTTTACCAGCGCGAACGCAGTCCGCGTCGCGTCGACCATGGACGCGTTGAAGCCGCTTCGCGCGCTTCCAGTATTTACCGTTGGCACGCGCACGGCGGAAGTTGCCCGCGAACATGGCTTTATCGATGTCGCGGCCGCTTCCGGCGACGTCCATGGGCTCGGCAACATGTTACTTTCTGAATTGCGGAGCAAAATGGATCTCCGCGTGCCGCTGCATGTGCTGCATCTCTCCGGCGAAGATCGCGCCGGCGATCTTGCCGGTGTGCTGTCGCGCTCGGGTATCCGGATCGATACCGTCACGATTTATCGCGCGCGCGCGGCAGCCTCCTTCAAGCCGCAGACGGTCGAGGCTATTCGCGCGGGCAAGATCGGCGCGGTGCTGCATTATTCGGAGCGCAGTGCTGCGACTTTCGTACAGCTCGCTCAAGCTGCCGGGATCACCCAGGAAGTCATTCAGGCACGCCACTTCTGTCTGTCGCCTGCGGTCGCAATGCCCTTGAAATTGTTCGGGGTGACGGCGGCGGTGGCCGCAGCACCCGAAGAAGACGCGCTCTTCGAATTGCTTGATGCGTAAGCCTTCTTGCTGCCCGATCTCTCGTCTTTGAATGGCGTTGGACAAGCGGTTTTAAGGCTACCAAACTCCAATCATGACAGACGATTCCAAGCCGGATCGGGAACCGATCCCGAATCCTCGCCCGAAGCGGCAGCCGCCGGTGATCGACGCCGAGGCCAGGGAAATTCCCACGCCGGGTTCGGCAAGCGCCAAGCCTGATGAAAATAAGCCTGATGAAAACAAGCCGGAAGGAAGAACTTCGGGTTTCGCTTCCATGCGCGACAAGATTCCAGTTTTCGATTGGCGCGGGGTCGCGCCCGCAATCGTTGTCGGGTTGCTCACGGGCGCCATCGCCGGTCTTGCCGGTGCGTGGATATTTGCTTCATCCGGCGGCGCTCCTGCCGATCTCAGCGGTGTAAGGAATGAAATCTCGCAATTGTCGTCGCGGATTACGCAAGCCGAAGGAAAGCAGCAGCCGGCGCCCGATCTTGCGCCACTGAACGAGCGCATCAGCAAACTCGAAACGTCTGCCGGCGAATTGCGCGGCGAGCTTGCGGAATTGAAGAAACTTGCCGAGACGCTTGCCAATGCGCCGACAGCGGCAGAAGTCGCGTCGCTTAACCGGCGCCTGGCTGCGATCGAGGAGCGGCTCGTGGCACTTACGGCGCCGAAGGCCGAGACGCCACGCGAAACACCGCAACCCGCAGAGATCGTGGCGCTTGGCAGTCTGCGCGATGCGATTGCAGCGGGAGCGCCTTTCGCGCGCGAACTGAATGCAGTGCGCGCGATCCTGAAAGAACGTGCTGCCGAGCTTGCGCTACTCGAGAAATTTGCGGCTGACGGCCTGCCGACGGTCGCCGCGCTCGCAAAACGTTTCGAGCCGCTTGCGTCCAAAATTGCCAATCCGCCATCGCCCGATGGCGGGGTTGTAACCAGGCTCTGGAATAATGCGACCCGCATGATCGAAGTCCGTCCCGTCGGCGAGCCGGCAGGAAACGAACCCGGCGCGGTCGTCGCGCGCATGGAAACCAAGCTCGGGCGCGGCGATCTTGCCGGTGCGCTTGATGAAGCAAAATCATTGTCGCCGCAGGCGCGTGAAATCGCGAAAGATTGGTTCGAAACGGCGGAGCGCCGCCGCGACGCCGAAGTGTTGATCAGGAACCTGATCAACGCAGCACTCGCTTCGATTGCAGCGGAGCGCAAATCCCAGTGAGTAAGCGCAAGTGATCCGTATTGTCTTCTTCTTGTTGTTTGTCACCGTGTTTGCGCTCGGTGCGACCTGGATTGCCGATCGCCCCGGCGAAATCGTGATGACGTGGCAAGGCTACCGCATTGCCACGAGCGTTACGGTGGCGTTGGTGCTGCTCGCGGCCCTTCTTGTGCTCACCATCGTCGCCTGGTCGCTGTTTCGTTTCTTTGTCAGCGCGCCCGGAAATTTCACCGCCTTTATGCGCGAGCGCCGCGAAGCGCGCGGCTGGCGTGCGCTGTCGCGTGGCATGATCGCGGTCGGCGCCGGTAATCTTCTGCTTGCACGTAAGTCCGCAAACGAAGCGCAGAAGATTTTGGGCAGCGAGCCGCTTGCGATGCTGCTTGCGGCCCAGGCCGCACAACTCGACGGCGACGTGCCGCGCGCCGAAGCGGAGTTTCGCGCGATGCTCGCGCAACCCGACACGCGGTTGCTCGGCCTGCGCGGTCTTTATGTTGAAGCGCGCCGCCGCAACGATGTGCTTGCCGCGCGTGCAAGCGCCGAAGAAGCGGCAAAGTCCGACGCCAGAATTTTGTGGGCGTCGGAGGCGCTGCTCGAATTCCAGTCGCTCTCCGGTGAATGGGACGAAGCGCTTGCGACCGTCGAGCGTGAAGCAAAAGCAAAAACGATCGACAAGGTGATCGCAAAGCGCCGCCGCGCGGTGCTGCTCACGGCGCAGGGACTCACGCATCGAACATAGTGATGCTGAAAAAGCGCTGGTGCTCTCGCGCGAAGCCGCGAAGTTGGCGCCATCGCTCGCGCCCGCCGCGGCACTCGCCGGACGATTAGAGGCAAAGAGCGGTGCGCTGCGCCGCGCGAACCGCGTGATCGAAAAAGCCTGGCTGCTCGCGCCGCATCCGGAGCTTGCCGATTCTTATGCTGCGGTCCGCGAGAAGGATTCCGCGCCCGAGCGCGTGAAGCGCATCAAGGCGCTTGCGAAGAAAACGCCGGATCATCCGGAAGCGGCGATTGCGGTCGCGCGTGCGGCGATCGATGCGCAGGATTTTCTTTCGGCGCGCGAGGCGCTCGCGCCGTTTGCCGGCGACGCCGACACAGGCAATGTGTTTGCTGATGGCGGAGATTGAATCCGTTGAACGCAGCGATCACGGCAAGGCGCGCGAATGGACCATGCGCGCGGTGCGCGCGAAGCGCGATCCGGCCTGGGTCGCGGACGGCTTCACTGCGGAGCGCTGGCTGCCGGCGTCACCGCTCACCGGAAGGTTAGATGCGTTCGAGTGGAAGGAGCCGCCGGTGGCACTCGCCGGTCCGATCCTCGAGCATGTCGTCGAACAGGGGTTTGCGAAGCCCGCACCCGTTGCGGCTCCGGTGACGCCGCCATCGGTTGCAGCCAGGCCCACGCGAAGATATTTTGCTGGTGCCGGAAGACGCGCGGCCGCGGCCCGTGCGCGCGCGTCCCGCGATCGCGCCGATCGTCGCGGAACCGCCGCTGCCGGACGATCCGGGGCCTGAGCCCGAGGCGGATGACGACGCAACTGCCTCGAAATCCGTGATACGCGGCTGGTTCAATCGTCCTGCTTGAAAAGCCCGGTGAGGGCCGTTATCAGGTCGCGCCAGATCAAGGCATGCCGCAATAGCTCAGCTGGTAGAGCACGTCATTCGTAATGACGGGGTCACAGGTTCGAATCCTGTTTGCGGCACCATTTTTTCTACGCTCACTTCCGCTTCCGCTTCCCACTGGTTTCCCAATCGTGCTCAAGCACGCGGAGTCGGCTTGTCACCGAGAGTAGAAACGCGCTCGACCAGCCGATCAGAATAAGACCGGTAACGCCTTCGATGGCGCCGAACAATCGCCACTCCGCACTGAGCACCACGTCGCCGTAGCCGAGCGTGCTGAACGACGCCGTCGAGAAATAAAGCGCGGTGGAAAAATCGGGGAAGGCGCCAACGACTTTATAGGCAATCGCATAAAGCCAGATCTCCACGCCGTGTAGCAGGAAAATGCCGAGCGCCACCGAAAGGATTAGGCCGCCCTGGCGCAGGAAATTTGTGTGAGTCGCGCGAGGTGCCACGTGATGCGCGTTCGAGCGCAGAAAATGAAGCAGCAAAAACAGGCCGATGAGGTGGACCAGAACGACGATCACGGTCATCGCGACGGAAAGGACGATATTCATCAGCATGGTTGGATAACCGGTTTAGAACTGAGCCGGATTCCATGCTATTGCCTTCCTCCTTCAAACTCCAATCCGGTCCCGTCATGTTGCAATCCATCGGCGATTTCATTTCCAGCATTTCGAGCGGCGGCGAGATCAAAAGTTTCGACGAGAATGACTATCGCCTGTCTGCGGCGGCGCTTCTGATCCATGTCGCGGTCTCCGACGACAGTTTCGACGAGGCGGAGCGCGGCGTGCTGACCGATGCGCTGACACAGCGCTTCGATGTGGACGCAGATGACGCGGAAGCGCTGATCACGTCGGCCATGAAAGCGGACCGCGAGGCGGTCGACCTCTATCAATTCACCAGCATGATCAACCGTGCGCTCGACGACGAAGGCAAGAAGAAGGTGGTCGAGGTGCTGTTCCTGATGGGTTATGCCGACGGCAAGCTCACGGAATTCGAAGACAATATCGTCTGGCGTGCGTCGGAGCTTCTGCATGTTTCGTCGCGCGACCGAGTGGAAATTCGGAAACGCATCCGCGCTTCCATTGGAGATCGCGCATGAGCGAGCAGGTAACGGTGATTACCGGCGCGTCCGGTGGCATCGGCGAGGAGCTTGCCTATTGCGCCGCGCGCGCGGGGCGCAAAGTCGTGCTGGTCGCGCGTTCGGCCGACAAAATGAAAACGGTCGCGGACAAGATCGCGACGCTCGGCGGCAAGCCTGCGGAGATCATCGCACTCGATCTTGCCGATCCCAAATCCAGCGAAGCGTTGGTCTCCGCTCTGAAAGCGAAAAATCTGAAAGTCGCAGAGATCGTGAACAACGCGGGCTACGGCCTTTCCGGCCGGATCGAGAAACTCGATGTTGCCGATCAGGTCGGCATGGTCGACCTCAATATCCGCGCGCTTACCGATCTGACGCTGCGTTTTCTCCCGGAAATCATCGCAGCTAAAGGTGGCGTCTTGAACGTGGCTTCCACCGCAGCGTTCCAGCCCGGACCGAACATGGCGATTTACTACGCGAGTAAAGCCTATGTGCTTTCGTTCAGCGAAGCGATCTGGTTCGAACTCAAGGGCCGCGCGCGGGTGACGACACTTTGCCCCGGTCCGGTGCCGACCGGTTTTCAGGAGCGGGCGACCGGTGGCAAGCAGCTTTCGCTGATGAAGATGTCGACCACGCCCGCTGATTACGTCGCCGCCCAAGGCTGGCGCGCCTTCGAAGCGGGCAAGCGGGTTGTCGTTCCGGGTCTGTTGAACAGGATTATGACCTGGTTCGTGCCTTTCACACCGCGCCGGCTTGTGCTCTGGGTCGCGTGGCAGGTCTCGCGCTGAGCAGCCATGACACCGTGACCGCTTGAAAGCGCCGCTATTCCATGCGGAATTAAGCGCCGTGATGCCGAACAAGATACTGACCATCCTGCACCAAGAGCACTCGAACCCGGGGCGGGTCGGGCGCGCGCTCACCGAGCGCGGCTTCGTGCTCGATATCCGCAAGCCTTGTCTCGGCGATGTGCTGCCTGAAACCATGGAAGATCACGTCGGCGCTGTGATCTTCGGCGGGCCGATGTCGGCAAACGACGACAACGAAGCCATCAAGCGCGAAATCGATTTTTGCGAAGTCGCGCTCAAAGAAGACAAGCCGTTTTTCGGCATTTGCCTCGGCGCGCAGATGCTCGCCAAAAAGCTCGGCGCTAAAGTGGATTTCCACGAGAAGGGCCTGGTCGAGATCGGCTATTACCCGATCAAGCCGACCGCCGAAGGGGCCGCGATCATGGAATGGCCGGGCCACGTCTATCAGTGGCACCGCGAAGGCTTCGATCTGCCGTCGGGCGCAACACGGCTTGCGTCGAGCGAGCGCTATGAGAACCAAGCCTTCCGTTTCGGCCGGGCCGCTTACGGTGTCCAATTTCACCCCGAAGTCACTCATAAGATGATGTGCCGCTGGACCACGATGGCGGCGCACCGTCTCGAATTGCCCGGCGCGCAGACGCGCGCGGAGCATTTCGACGGGCGCTACCAGCACGATCTGAACATGCGGCTCTGGCTTGAGCGCTTCCTCGATCACTGGACCGGGCTGATGCAGCGCGACGAAAATTCGCAAAATGCGAAAAACGTTGCGAATTGCGAAAGCCCGCGCTGAACGGCCGCCGCTGCTCTGACAATCTATTGCATCGAAATTCTCCGGCGCACCCGATCTGGTGCCGCGTGTGCGGAAAATAACTTGGCAAAGTCATTGCTGACTAAAGGTCAGCCGGCATCAGGTACTGCGTCGCCGGTTTCATCGTGTCCGAGGGATGGCCGCTAAGACCCCAGTGGCCGTCCCTCACTCGTTTTCGGCGTACCGCCTTCTCACAAGCTGCAATTGCACGACGATCGCGGCGGCCAAGATCGCCGCGGCGCCGATCGCGCCGACAAACGTTAAGCGTTCGTTAAAAACGAGCCAGGCGCCGAACGCCGCGAACAGCGTTTCGGTCATGACGATGATCGCGGCTTCCGATGGCGATGTCGCGCGCAACGCGAGCGTGAGAATCGTGAACGTCATCGCGGTCGAAAGCACGCCGACATATAAGATGTCGATTGCCGCGGCGCGCAGTCCGGCGAGTGTGATCGTCTCGAACAAAAGTGCTGCGACCAGCGCGCTCACCCCCACCACCAGAAACTGAATGACCGAAAACAGCACCGAGCGTCCCATCGGTGCGGCTAAGCTCGCGATCACCAGATGCAGCGCCCAGAACACGGCGGATGCTGCGACAAACCAGTCACCGGCGCCGAAGCTTGTCAGCGTGCCGCCGCCCAAGAGCCAGGTGCCCGCGAATGAAAGGCCAACCGCAAACCAGATCATGACGCTGATCGCGCTGCGCGTCAGCACGAAGCTGATGAAGGGTGTGACGACAACATAAAGTGCCGTCAGAAACGCGGTGTTGGTGACCGATGCGGTAATGAGACCAGTTTGCTGAAGGAACGACGCAACCACGAAGGCAGAGCCAGCCGCGATTCCGGTTACGATCAGCGGCTTGCTGACCGGGAATTTTGAGCGGCGATGCTCCAAGAGCGCGAGTGGTGCGAGTACGAGTGCTGCAAGCAACCCGCGCGCCGCGACGAAAGTCAGCGGTCCGATATGGGCCATTGCCGATTTCTGAAACAGGAAGGCGAAGCCCCAGATCGCGGCGCAGGCAAGCAGCAGCAGATCGGCGCGGATTCGAGTCATTTAAATTTGCTTCGCCCGGGGTTTACCGAGCCGGAACGGCCGAAGGCCGCGAAGGCTGGTGGAGCCGAGGGGAGTTGAACCCCTGACCTCTGCAGTGCGATTGCAGCGCTCTCCCAACTGAGCTACGGCCCCGGTCCGGCGAGGCGGCATCTAGGGCGGGGCTCCGAGGGGTGTCAAGAACCGGCGGTTTTACTGTCGTTCCTTGACCTTTCCCTCCGCGCGCGGCGCGGCTATCTAGGGGCCGGAATTGAGCGGAGCTCCCCCTAATGAACCCGTTTCTCTGGCTGCTCGACACCGTCATTACGCTCTACATCTGGATGCTGATCGCATCCGCGGTGCTGTCGTGGCTCGTCGCGTTCAACGTGGTCAATCCTTACAACAACGTCGTCCGCGCGATTTCCGGCGCGCTCTATCAATTGACCGAGCCGCTGTTGCGCCCGATCCGCAACGTACTGCCCAATCTCGGCGGGCTCGATATTTCGCCGGTCATTCTCATTCTTATCCTGATGTTCATCCGGCAAACCGTGTTCTGGCTGTTTACGCGGTGAGCTGCTCCGCGCGTCCGTGGCGCGCGGCGACGGGTGGTTTGCTTCTCGACATTCGCGTGACGCCGAAAGGTGGGCGCGATGCCATCGATGGCGTTGAATTGCTCGCCAATGGGCAGCCGGTTTTGAAATTGCGCGTTAGCGCGCTGCCCACCGACGGCGAAGCGAATGAAGCCGTCAATCGGTTAATTGCGAAATCCGTTGGAGTTGCAAAGTCGAACGTAACGCTTGAGCGTGGCGCATCGGCGCGTGTAAAAACGCTACGCATCACCGGCGACAGCGCCGCGATTGCGACTTCGCTCGAGGCCGCGATTGGGGACAAGCGAGCAAAGCAATGACCGCGAAAATTCTCGACGGCAAAGCAGTTGCGGACGAAGTCCGCGCAGTAGTCGCGGTTGAAGCGGCGAAGCTCGCCGCGAAGCTCGGCCGCAAGCCGGGGCTCGCCGCGGTGCTGGTCGGCGCCGATCCCGCAAGCCAGGCCTATGTGAAGAGCAAAGCTAAAGCGACCGACGAAGCCGGCATGGTTTCGTTCGAGCATCGTTTGCCGGAAAATACTTCGGAAAAAGATTTGCTCGCGCTGATCGCCAAATTAAATGCCGACGAAAGCGTTGACGGCATTCTGGTGCAACTGCCGTTGCCGAAACAGATCGATACGTCACGCGTGCTCGAAGCGGTCGAGTCCTGCCAAAGACGTCGACGGCTTTCATCCGTTGAATGCCGGCAAACTTGCGACCGGGTTGCCGGCGCTGGTTCCGGGCACGCCGCTCGGCTGCGTGATCATGGCGAAGAAGGCGCATGCCTCGCTCGCTGGCCTCGATGCAGTCGTGCTCGGCCGCTCCAACATCGTGGGCAAGCCGCTTGTGCAATTGCTGATCGCGGAAAGCGCCACCGTGACGGTCGCGCATTCGAAGACGAAAAACCTGAAAGAAGTCTGCCGCCGCGCGGATCTCTTGTGTGTCGCGATCGGCAAACCGGAATTCGTCAAAGGCGACTGGATCAAGCCGGGTGCCACCGTGATCGATGTCGGCATCAATCGCGTGACGGGCGCGGACGGGAAAACCAAACTCGTCGGCGACGTCGCCTACGAAGAAGCGTTGAAAGTCGCAGGCGCGATCACGCCGGTGCCGGGCGGCATCGGGCGCATGACGGTCGCGTGTTTGCTTGTGAATACGTTGCGCGCGGCTGCCGCGCGCGCGGGACTAGAAGCGCCGAAGGTTTAACGCGCCCAGCCGAAGGCGACTTTATCGAGCACCTTGGTGCCGAAGCGCTCGGTCGAGCGAGCGATCGGCTTGCCGCCGAGCGAGCGGTAGAAATTCATCGCCGGCTCGTTGTCGGAAAGCGCCCACACCACGAGGCTCGACTGACCCGACTGCACCAGGTCGCGCTTGGCGGTGGTGAAGAGGCGGCTGCCGAAGCCGAGGCCCTGATATTCGGGCTTGAGATACAGCTCATAGACTTCGCCGGTATAGGGCAGGCTCTTTGCGCGGTTACGGCCGTAGTTGGCGTAGCCCGCGATCTCGTCGCCGAAGTTCAGCAGGATGATCCGCGAGCCGCGCCGAATTGCCGCATCCCACCAGGTGGGCCCGCGCCGCTGCACGAGCTTTTCGAGCTCCGGGCCCGGGATCAGCCCGCGATAGGCGGTGGTCCAGGCGTCGTCATGCACTTCTGCCAGCGCAACCGCGTCTTCGGTGCGCGCCCGACGAAGTTCGATGAGGATCGTGCTCATGACCCCAATCGAAACAGGATGGGGCCCGGCTTTCAAGCGTTTCGTTAATGGGAGGTTAACTTATCCCGTAAAGCGCGACCCATCGGCCACACTTCTCCCGGCACCTGTCCCAAAATGAATCAGGCGGCGTCCTCGGATTCGCGCTTACGGTCCTCGCGCTTGCGGTCGTTCGGATCGAGCATGATCTTTCGGAGCCGAATCGATTTCGGCGTGATCTCGACCAGCTCGTCTTCGCCAATATAGGCGAGCGCTTTTTCGAGCGTCATGCGAATCGGCGGCGTCAGGCGCACGGCTTCGTCTTTAGACTGCGTACGAATGTTCGTGAGCTTCTTGCCCTTGAGCACGTTCACTTCGAGATCGTTGTCGCGCGTGTGCTCGCCGACGATCATGCCGCGATAAACCTTCCAGCCCGGCTCGATCATCATCGGACCGCGGTCTTCGAGATTCCACAGCGCGTAAGCAACCGCTTCGCCGACATCGTTCGAAATCAGCACGCCGTTGCGGCGGCCCGGGATGTCGCCTTTGTACGGCGCATATTCATGAAAGATGCGGTTCAGCACGGCGGTGCCGCGCGTGTCGGTCAGCAGCTCGCTCTGGTAACCGAGCAGACCGCGCGTCGGCACGTGGAACACGAGCCGCAGGCGATTGCCGCCGGACGGCCGCATGTCCATCATCTCGCCGCGGCGTTCCGACAATTTCTTGACGACAATGCCGGAGTGTTCTTCGTCGACGTCGATCACGACTTCTTCGATCGGCTCCATCATCTCGCCGGTCTTTTCATCTTTCGACAGCACGACTTTGGGGCGCGCGACCGAAACCTCGAAGCCTTCGCGGCGCATGGTTTCGATCAGAATGCCAAGCTGCAATTCGCCGCGACCCGCGACTTCATAGGCGTCCTTGCCTTCGCTTTCGCTGATTTTCAGCGCGACATTGCCTTCGGCCTCGCGGAACAGGCGGTCGCGGATCATGCGGCTCGTGACCTTGTCGCCTTCGGTGCCGGCGAGCGGCGAATCGTTGACGCGGAAGGTCATGGCGAGCGTCGGCGGATCGATCGGCTGCGCCGGGATCGCTTCGGTCACTTCGGGCGCGGCGATTGTGTCGGCGACGTTTGCAAGCTGCAAGCCCGCGATGGCCACGATGTCGCCGGCGGACGCCTCTTCAACTGGCTGACGCTCGAGGCCGCGGAACGCGAGCACTTTGGTAATGCGGCCGTTCTCGAGAACCTTGCCTTCGCGCGACAGCACTTTGACGGTCATGTTCGGCTTGACGGTGCCTGCGCTGATACGGCCGGTGAGAATGCGGCCCAGATACGGGTTGGCTTCGAGAATGGTCGCCAACATTTTGAACTCGCCGGGATGAACCGTCGGCGCCGGCACGTGTTTCACCACGAGATCGAACAGCGGCTTCATCGAATCTTTCGGGCCTTCAAGCTCGGTCGCCATCCAGCCTTCTTTTGCCGAGCCGTAGAGGATGGGAAAGTCGAGCTGTTCTTCGGTGGCGTCGAGTGCTGCGAAAAGATCGAACACTTCGCTCGCCACAACATTCGCGCGCGCGTCGGGGCGGTCGACCTTGTTGATGGCAACAATCGGGCGAAGCCCGCGCTTCAGCGCTTTGGAAACAACGAACTTGGTTTGCGGCAGCGGACCTTCGGCGGCATCGACCAGCACGATCACGCCATCGACCATGCTCAGGATGCGCTCGACTTCGCCACCGAAGTCGGCATGGCCCGGCGTATCGACGATGTTGATGCGGGTGTCGTTCCAGAGGATCGAGGTCGCCTTCGCGAGAATGGTAATGCCGCGTTCGCGCTCGAGGTCGTTCGAATCCATGGCGCGTTCGACGACGCGCTCGTTCTCACGGAAAGTACCGGCCTGCTGAAGCAGCCGGTCCACCAAAGTGGTTTTGCCATGGTCGACATGCGCGATGATCGCGACGTTACGAAGGTTCATTTTTTGGGTCCGGAAAAAGCGGCGCGGGCCCAAGGCCCGCGGATTTGCGCCCGTATATAGGTGCGGGCGGGGCCTTGGCAACTTCGGCGCCGTTAAATCGCGCTTGGCCGGTGAAGCCCGCGAGAGGGGGTATAGGCCTTTAGGAAAAACGCGCGATTTCAGCGCGTTAAGCATGCGCCAGCATTGAAATCCAATTTGAGGTTTTAACGAGGTATCAGCCGAGCCGGCGGCGCCACGGGCCATCGTAATTTTTCGGCCGGGCCGCGCGCACCATCATCATCTCACCGAGATTTTCAGCGGTGAGCAGTCCGATCAGCCGGCCGGAAGCGTCGGTCGCGCCGATCGCGGGCGCGCGGCTTTCGGTAAGCAACTTGATCGCGCTCTCAAGTGTCGCGCGGGACGAAACGGTCGGGATTTCGACATCGGTTGCTTCAAGCACCGGGCATTGCGGGCCTTTTTCTTTCATCGCCTTGATCATGGCATCGCGCGTCAGCACGCCGCGCAACTTGCCCGCGCCATCGATGATCGGAAATTCCTTCTGCGTGGTCTGAATCAGCGCATTCGCCGCCTCATCGACGGTTGCCTGCGTGCCGAGCGCGCGGAATTGCGTGATCATCGCGTCGGAAACCAGCGCGCCACGCGAGACGTCGCGCAGTTGCGCGTGGCCTGCTTCAGCGGAAGCGGCAAGAAACACAAAGACCGCGATCACGATCAGCATCGGGTTCGTGAAGATACCCAAGATTCCGAAGGCGACGGCAAAGCCCTGACCGACCATAGCTGCAAGTTCGGTGGCGCGGCCGAAGCCGTATCGGGTGGCGAGCAGCGCACGGAGCACGCGGCCGCCATCCATCGGAAAAGCGGGGATGAGATTGAAGAGCACGAGAAATATATTTGCGCCCGCAAGCTTCACGATCATCGAGTTTGCGGGGTCTTCGATACGGGCGAGCGACTGCACGTCCATGGTGGCAAAGCCGAGATAGGCAATCAGCGAGGCCGCGATCACGACGTTCACCAAGGGGCCGGCGATCGCCACAAAAAATTCTTGGCTCGGCTTTTCGGGAATGCGCTCGAGACTTGCAATGCCGCCGAACGGCCAGAGTGTGATGTCCGGTGTCTTAATGCCGTAGCGGCGCGCGGCAAAGACGTGACCGAATTCGTGCAGGAGCACGCAAAGAAAAAGCAGCGAGACAAAGATCACGCCGTCCGTTGCCGCTTGCGTGCCACCCTGTTGATAATAGGAAACCCAGAGCCAGCCGAGGAAAAGAAGAAAGGTAACGTGAATGCGGACGGCGGTGCCGGCAACGCGGGCGACGGTCAGCGACCAGAGCATGACGCGGTTTCCTGCAAAAGAGGTTCGCTAAAGATAGGGCAGATTACGCTTTGCGCAATCGACCGATTTAGCCTGCGATTTTGCGGCCGAGCCGGTAAATGCCGTAGCCGATCAACGCACCGAACAGCGCGCTGATGCCGAGCACGATATTGCCTTCGCTGCCGGGGTTCTCGGGCGCGCCGTAATAGGCAAACAAAAGAAGCAGCATCGAGCCGCTCAGGATTGCGCCGATCACGACACCAACCAGCGCGATCAAAAGACCGACGATCTTTCGGACCGTCATTTGCCAGGCTTCTTGTTGCGCTGACCCAGCGTGCGGAGCCGCAGCGCATTGAGCTTGATGAAGCCTTGCGCGTCTTTCTGGTCGTAAGCACCCTTGTCGTCTTCGAAGGTGACGAGCGTTGGCGAGTAAAGCGACTTCGCGCTTTCGCGGCCCGTGACCATGACGTTGCCCTTATAGAGCTTGAGGCGCACTTCGCCTTCGACATGTTCCTGGCTCTTGTCGATCAGCGCCTGCAACATCTCACGCTCCGGTGAGAACCAGAAGCCGTTGTAAATCAGTTCCGCGTAGCGCGGCATGATTTCGTCTTTGAGGTGGGCGGCCCCGCGATCGAGCGTGATCGATTCAATCGCGCGATGTGCGGTGAGCAGAATCGTGCCGCCCGGCGTTTCGTAAACGCCACGCGACTTCATGCCGACGAAACGATTCTCGACGAGATCGAGCCGGCCAATGCCATTGTCATGGCCGAGTTCGTTCAACCTAGTCAGCAGCATTGCCGGCGACAATTTCTTGCCATCGACCGAAACCGCGTCGCCCTTTTCAAATCCGATCCGGACTTCCTGCGGCTTATCCGGCGCGTCCATCGGCGAGATGGTGCGCTGGTAAACAATATTCGGCGCTTCAACCGCGGGATCTTCGAGCACTTTGCCCTCTGACGAAGAGTGCAGAAGGTTCGCGTCGACGGAGAACGGTGCGTCGCCTTCCTTGTCCTTGGTAATCTGAATCTGGTGGTTGCGCGCGAACGTGAGCAATTCTTCGCGGCCCTTGAATTCCCACTCGCGCCAGGGCGCGATGATCTTGATACCGGGCTCGAGCGCGTAATAGCCGAGCTCGAAGCGTACCTGATCGTTGCCCTTGCCGGTCGCGCCATGAGCAACCGCATCGGCGCCGGTCAGCCTAGCAATCTCGATCTGTTTCTTCGCGATCAACGGACGCGCGATCGAGGTGCCAAGCAGATAGACGCCTTCATATTGCGCGTTGGCGCGGAACATCGGGAAGACATAGTCGCGCACGAATTCCTCGCGCACGTCTTCGATGAAAATGTTTTCTTCCTTGATGCCGGCGCGAAGCGCCTTCTCGCGCGCGGGCGCAAGCTCGCCGCCCTGGCCGAGGTCGGCGGTAAAGGTCACGACCTCGCAGCCATAGGTCGTCTGCAGCCATTTCAGGATGATCGAGGTGTCGAGGCCGCCGGAATAGGCAAGCACTACCTTTTTCACGTTCTTGGACATGCGCGCGCCCTGCTAAAACTCGCGTTGTTATATGCGGATAGCAGCCACGCGCAAGGTTTTGGCCTCTGTCGCCGGAGCACTCGCAGGACCCATCGGGCGCGCTATTCTTGGCCCGAGAGAATCGGACCCCGCCCGTGGCCAAGATCGACTTCTTCTACGAATTCGCCTCGACCTATTCCTATCTCGCTGCAATGCGCATCGACGATCTCGCGCTTGAATACGACGTCGACGTGCAGTGGCGGCCGTTTCTGCTGGGGCCGATCTTCAAGGCGCAGGGCTGGGACACATCGCCCTTTAATATTTATCCCGACAAGGGCCGCTACATGGCGCGCGATCTTGAGCGGCTCGCCGAGGCGCAAGGCCTGCCGAAATTCAAAATGCCGGTAACGTTTCCGGCGCATTCAGTTTTGCCCTCGCGTGTTGCGCTCTGTTTGAAAGGCGAAATGCGCGCGGCGTTCTCGCGCGCGGTCTATCACGCGGAATTTGCCGACGGCCGCGATATTGCCGACCAGAAAGTGCTGGAAGAAATTCTGGAAGCGCTGGGTGAGGAGCCTGCGAAAGCAATCGAGCGGGCGTCACACCAGCAGATCAAGGATCAATTGCGCGCTTACACCGACGCCGCGCAAAAGCGGAAGATTTTTGGCGCGCCGGCTTTCGTGACCGAAGACGGCGAAATGTTCTGGGGCAACGACCGCCTGGAAATGGCGCTCGACTGGGCCGCGAAAACTTAAGCGCCCTTCCAGAGACCCGCGCGGCGTCCGGCGATCAGCCAGTAGACAAAGCCGCCGACGATTCCGCCCGCGACCATGAACTGCAATTCCCGCGTGAGCGGCACCACCGTGCCTGCGCCCTGCATCCGCGCGGTGACGTCGCTCAAGACGTAAGCGAGCGCGCCGACGAACGCGCCCATCAGTGCGTAGTAAAGCACCGAGCGGAGCGAAAACATTTCGCTCACGAAGATGATCAGTGCAGCCGGTGCAAAAACATAAAACGGTGTCACGATGCCTGCCGCGGTCGCGAGAAACAGAAAGCCGAGCAAGGCTTCGGGTTCTGCGGTGCTGAGCTTGCCGAATTCCGGCGCGAGCAGGCCATAAGCGACGACCAGACCGGCAGCAAAACATGCGACGAAGAAGGCGAACAGGATCACGAAGAAGCGCAGAAAGAGCGACATCGTCAGTCCGTCATCGCCATGGCGCGCAGCGCCATGCGCTCGCGCGCCGAGAGTTTTTGCGTTTCAGATTTAAGCTGGCCACAAGCCGCGAGAATATCGCGGCCGCGCGGGGTCCGCACCGGGCTCGCGTAGCCCGCAGTGAAGACAATCTCTGAGAACTTCTCGATCGTTTCCCAATCCGAACATTCGTATTTCGTGCCGGGCCAGGGATTGAACGGAATGAGATTGATCTTGGCCGGAATCCCCTTGAGCAATTTCACGAGTTCTTTTGCGTCCTTCGGCGTGTCGTTCACGCCTTTGAGCATTACATATTCAAATGTGATGCGCCGCGAATTCGAGGCGCCCGGATAGGCGCGGCAGGCGTCCAGCAATTCCTTGATCGGATATTTCTTGTTGAGCGGCACGAGTTCGTCGCGCAGCTCATCGCGGGTCGCATGCAGCGAGATCGCAAGCATGGTGCCGACATCATTGCCCAACGGCTCGATCATCGGCACCACGCCCGAGGTCGATACGGTAATCCGGCGCTTGCCGATGGAAAGGCCTTCGCCGTCGGCAATGGTGTCGATCGCTTCTTTCACCCCGTCGAAATTATAAAGCGGCTCGCCCATGCCCATGAACACGACGTTGGTAATGAGGCGCGGCGCTTCCGCTTCCGAGGCGGTGCCTTCGGCGCGCGTGTCGCCCTGCCATTCGCCAAGCCGGTCGCGGGCGATCATCACCTGCGCCACGATCTCGGAAGCGTAGAGGTTGCGCACCAGCTTCTGCGTGCCGGTGTGGCAGAAGGTGCAATTCAACGTGCAGCCGACCTGGCTTGAAATGCAGAGCGTGCCGCGGTCGGACTCGGGAATGTAAACGGCTTCGATGTCATGCGGCTTTTCACCCGGCGTGTCGGCGGGGAGGCGGATGAGCCACTTGCGTGTGCCGTCGTTTGAGACCTGTTCGACCACGACTTCCGGCCGATCGAGCGTGAAATGTTCGGCCAATCTCGCGCGTAAATCCTTCGAGACGTTGGTCATCGCTTCGAAGTCGCGCACACCGCGGAAATAAATCCATTGCCAGAGTTGGGCGACCCGCATGCGGTGCTCGCGCTCCGGCACGCCGATCTCCGTGAGCGCGCCGGCAAGCGCGACTCGATCCAGTCCTGCGAGCGAGCGTTTCACGGGCATTCTTTGGCGACGCGATCGAGCGCCTGCGCCAAGCCAAGCAGCGAATAGCGATCTGTCGTCGCCGGGCCTTTGGCGGGCTCGAGTTTCAGCGTCAACTCTTTTTCATTCTTCAGCACGTTCAAAAGTTTCGGTTCTTCGGCAGGCTCCTTGATCCAGAGACCGTTGCCCTTGGCGAACAGCGCGAAATTGGCGCCGCCGGCGGCAAGTACGATTTCGGAATCGTCCTTCAGCGTGAAGCCGAGATTGATGCTGATCTCGTTCACGAGCTTCTCGGCCTGCCGCGTGGTGACAAAGAAATATGCCGGATCGCGCTTCACGTTCGCAGGCTGACGATCCTTGGGCTGGGTCAGCGCGAAACAGGTCTTCGCGGTCTTGTTCACATAGACGCCCCAGTCGCCGTATTGGGCGATCAGGTTCGGCGCCGGGATCTGCGCCTTTTTCTGCTCGGCTTTTTGCTCGGCCTTCGGCGCGACCTTCTTCTTTTCGTTCTTCTCTGCGGCAGGGGTCTCTTTTTTCTTCGGCGCGGTTTTGACAGGCGCCTTCTTCTCGCCGTCCTGCGCGACGGAGAGATTGGTGCCCGACCAGACCAGCAAGGTCCCGGCAATCAATGCAATGATCAAACGCGAAATCATGAAATTCCTTTTGTCCGGGGCACGACCCCGCGACAAACGCCGCCACACGATCTAGAAATAGCCGCCTTTGGCCCTGCCTGCCAAGGAAAGCAGCTCATTATAAGCTAGCGCTCATTTAGGTATGGACGCCGACAAAAACATGGCGCGCGGACGCGCCGCTAAAAGGGATGGAGAAAGCGATGAAAGCGGTCCTTTGCGTACGCCACGGCGGCCCCGAGGCGCTCGAAATCCGGGATATTCCGGAGCCGGTCGCAGGCAAGGGCGAAGTCGTGGTGAAGATCGCGGCAGCCGCGCTCAATTTCTTCGATACGCTGATTATCGCCGGCAAATATCAATATAAGCCGGAATTGCCCTTTTCTCCGGCCGCAGAATTCTCCGGCACGGTGGAATCGGTCGGCGAGGGCGTGACCGGTTTCAAAGCGGGCGACCGCGTCTGCGGGAATCTCCCGACCGGCGCCGCACGCGAAAAGATCAGCGTTCCGGCGCGCCAGCTGATCCATGTCCCGCAGGGTCTTGAGCTCGAAAAAGCGGCCGGCCTCATCATCACCTATGGCACCACGATCCACGCGCTCAAGGATCGCGCGAAACTCAAAGCCGGCGAAACGCTCGCAGTCCTCGGCGCATCAGGCGGCGTGGGTCTTGCCGCAATCGAACTCGGCAAGGTGATCGGCGCGAAGGTGATCGCCGCCGCATCGTCGCCCGAGAAGCTCGATTTCGCGAAAAAGCACGGCGCGGACGAAGTCATCGACTATTCGAAAGAAGATTTGAAAGAGCGGCTCAAGGAATTGACCGGCGGTAAGGGTGTCGACGTGATCTACGATCCGGTCGGTGGCCCTTACGCGGAGCCCGCGCTGCGTTCGATTGCCTGGGAAGGCCGTTATCTTGTGATCGGTTTTGCCGCCGGCGAAATTCCGAAAATCCCGCTCAATCTCGCGTTGCTCAAGGGCTGCGATATCGTCGGTGTGTTCTGGGGCGATTTCGCGCGGCGCAATCCGGAAGCGAACAAGAAGCACCTCGATGAGATCGTGAAGCTTGCGAGCGAAGGCAAACTCTCGGCGCATCTCGATGCACGCTATAAATTCGACAACGCGATCGACGCGTTCCACGCGATCGCCCAGCGCAAGGTCAAGGGCAAGATTGTTCTGGTGCCCTAAGACTTCGGCGTATCGAGGTCGCTCAACGCCGCGCGCGCGGCATCGCGGTGCGCCGGCTGAATGTGCGAGGCGATCAATTGAAAGGTCGCCATCAGCACTGCCGCGTCGTCGGTAAAACCGATCACCGGCATGATGTCGGGCAACGCGTCTATCGGCATGATGAAATAGACCAGCGCGCCAAGCAGCATGCCGCGCACGCGGAGCGGCGTTTCGCGGTCGAGCGCGCAGTAATAGGCGGCAACCGCATCTTCGGCGAACGGGATTTTGGCGACCACGCCTTTCAGCTTGGGCCAGAAATCGCGGCGTACCTGCGCTTCATCGCCTGCACGGTTCCGGAATCTGCCGAAAAAGTTGTTCGCTTCAAACGCTGCCATGGTTGCCCCGAAAGCAGGCGGAACAGCCGCCATCAGTCTTAGATGGCGTTGGCGTAGTGCGATTCAAGTCCTGCGCGGCCGTGGAACGGATAATCCGCTTCCACGATGTAAGGGCCGCCGCCCTGCGAGGCGCGGGATGAGTAAAGTACGAAGCGCGACACGGGAAAGCTGATCGGGCGGAACCCGCCGCGCGTGGAAAGATATTCCGCGACTTCCAATACTGAAGTACCGCGCAGCCGCGCGAGCGTGACATGCGGCGTGAATTTGCGGCTCTCAGGCGCGAGCCCGATACGGCGCATCATGCGCTCTTGTTCGGCCTGCAATTCGACGAGCGCAGACGAGGGCGCTGCGCCGGCAAAGATCGCGCGCGGTTTCTTGCCGCCGAACTGGTCGAGCGCATTCAGGGTGAGGTTGAAGGAGGGCCGCTCAATCATGTCGAGCATGTCCGCGATCTCGAAGGCGGTGCGTTCGTCGATGTCGCCGATAAAGCGGAGAGTTAGATGGTAATTGGCCGGGTCGACCCAGCGCGCGCCATGGACGCCGCCGCGATATGCCGACAGCATCATGCCGATCTCTCTCGGCACCTCGATCGCAGTAAACAGGCGCGGCATGAGGATTACCCGCGGCGTTTTTTGACTCGCTCGATCAGCGATTCGACTGAAGGGATTATACGCTCAACCACGAGAGATACACCCTTGGCCGTTGGGTGGATGCCGTCGCCGAGGTTCAGCTCCCGCTGGCCCGCGACGCCGTCCAGGAAAAACGAATAAATGAGCGCGTCGTGTTCTTTGGCGAGGTCCGGATAAATCGAATCGAATTTGCCCGCATATTCGGCGCCGAGATTGGGTGCCGCGCGCATGCCGCCGATCAGCACGTCGATTTTCCGGGCTTTGAGCCTTTTTACCGCCTCGTCGAGCGATTTGCGGGTTTGTGCCGGATCGAGGCCACGAAGCATGTCGTTGGCGCCAAGAACGAGAACCACCGCATCGGTGCCGTCCGGCACCGACCAGTCGAGCCGCGCGAGCCCGCCGGCGCTGGTGTCGCCGGAAACGCCCGCATTCACGACGGAAACGTCATGGCCGCGCCGCTTCAGTGCCGCCTCTAAGCTGCGCGGGGAAAGCCTCGGACGCGGTCAGCCCGAAACCGGCCGTCAAACTGTCGCCCAAAGCAACGATTTTGATGGTCTGGGCGACAACGGGCGCTGAGCCGAACCAGAGTGAAGCCAGGAAAGCCGCTAGGATTGCGACATAGCCGCGCGCGACTTTCCGCGGGTGCTGGCGAGAACTATCTGTGTCAGAACCGCAAAACATCGAATCGCGCCGGAGCCGGTAATTCCGCATGAATATCTCCACGCCGATACCGGGACATGACAGTCCGGCAATCCGGCTTACCGAGGTTGATCTGAAGCTCGGCGCAGGGGCTGCGCGCGTTCATATCCTCAAGAAGGTGTCGCTCCAAATTGGCCAAGGTGAGGCCGTTGGCCTCGTTGGGCCGTCGGGCTCCGGTAAATCGACTCTTCTGATGGTGATGGCAGGGCTTGAGCGCGCAGACTCGGGCTCGGTGCAGGTCGCAGGCCGGGAACTCACCAAGCTCAGCGAAGATGAGCTCGCGCGGTTTCGCGGCAACGCCGTCGGCATCGTGTTTCAATCCTTTCATCTCATTCCCACCATGACCGCGCTTGAGAACGTTGCCGTGCCGCTCGAACTTTCGGGACGCGCAGACGCGCTTTCGCGCGCGCAGCGCGAACTTGAGGGCGTCGGCCTCGGCGAGCGCATTCATCATTATCCGGCGCAGCTTTCCGGCGGCGAGCAGCAGCGGGTCGCGCTCGCGCGCGCGCTTGCGCCCGACCCGGCGCTGGTTCTTGCCGACGAGCCGACCGGTAATCTCGATGAGACCACCGGCAGAGAGATCATGGATCTTTTGTTCGCAAAGCAGGCTGAGAAGAATGCGACGCTCGTGATCGTCACGCATGATCTCACGCTGGGCAGCCGCTGCGACCGGCTAATTCGCATGCGATCTGGTGAAGCACAGCCGGAAGCGAAAGCGCGCGCATGAGCGCTGTTGCCGCGGCAAACCAGTCTTCAGCTTTATTTCGTTTAAGCCTCGCGTTGCGCCTTGCGGTCCGCGAGTTGCGCGGCGGTGTCCGCGGCTTCGGCGTTTTTCTTGGCTGCCTTGCGATCGGGGTGACCGCTATCGCGGGCGTCGGCTCGTTCGCGCGCGCGCTTTCCGACGGCATGTTGCGCGAAGGTGAACGCATTCTCGGCGGCGATATTGCGTTTTCAATCATTCATCGCCAGGCGAGCGAAGCCGAACGCGCGTTCTTTCAGAATTCCGGGACCGTGTCCGAGATTGCGAACATGCGCGCGATGACGCGCACGACCAATGGAGCGGCAACACTCGTTGAAATGAAAGCGGTCGATGCGGGTTATCCGCTGAACGGCAAGATCGAACTCGATCCGAATGTGCCGCTCGCGAACGCGCTGCAAAGAGTGGGCGAGCGTTTCGGCGCGGTGGCCGAGCAGCAGTTGCTCTTGCGCCTCAACATCACCCCTGGCGCTGAAATCAAAATCGGCGACGCGACCTTCGTCGTGACCGCGGCGATCGTCGCCGAGCCGGACCGGATCGCGACCGGGGTCGGCTTCGGTCCGCGGCTCATCATCTCGCAGGAAGGTTTGCGCGCGACAGGCCTCGTGCAGCCCGGCAGCCTAGTGCGCTGGAGCTATCGTGTGCGGCTCCACGACGGCCGCAGTACCGCGCTTCAGAACACCCACGCGCAAGCACGCGATCTATTTCCGGACGCGGGTT
The DNA here is from genome assembly GCA_963730025.1 of uncultured Alphaproteobacteria bacterium. Lineage (GTDB taxonomy): Bacteria > Pseudomonadota > Alphaproteobacteria > Rhizobiales > Xanthobacteraceae. Next base: position 1,853,405 of record CAVSPV010000002.1, on the reverse strand, counting down.
GGGAGATCCGCACGCGCTCCAGTGTCTCGCCGCAGCTTGAGCGCAATGTGCGGCGGCTTGCAGAGTTTCTCACGCTTGTCGGTTTGACTGCGCTCTTGGTCGGCGGCGTCGGCGTTGCGAACGCCGTGATGCATTATCTCGCGCGCAAGCGCGCGGATATCGCGACCTTGAAGGCAGTCGGCGCAAGTGGCGGCACGGTATTTTCAATCTATCTTTCCCAGATCGGAATTATCGCGGCGGCAGGCATCGCAATCGGACTCTTCTTTGGGACGCTGTTACCGTTCGGGATCACGTATTTCTTCGGCAGAATTATTCCGCTGCCGCTCGCGCCCGGCATTCATCTCGACGTGATGCTGCTTGCGACCGCGTTCGGCATTCTGGTGGCGCTGGCGTTTGCGCTATGGCCGCTCGGTCGCGCGCATGACGTGCCGGTATCGGCGCTGTTTCGCGACACGGTCGAGCAGAAGCAGCGGCTACCGCGCCGTCGCTATCTTGTCATGGTGGCGCTTGCGGTGTTGTCGCTCACGGCGCTTGCGTTGTTCGTTGCCGAGAGCAAGCAGATTGCGCTGATCTATATCGTTTCGTCGGCGGCGATTTTCGCCGTGCTGCGGCTGCTCGCCTGGGGGCTGATGGCGCTGGCAAAACGATTGCCGCGCCCGCGCTCGACCGCGCTGCGGCTTGCGCTCGCCAACATTCACCGCCCCGGCGCGTTGACGCCTTCGGTTGTGTTGTCGCTCGGCCTTGGTCTCGCGCTCCTGGTCACCCTGACCTTGATCGACACCAATCTGCGCCGGCAATTGACACAGTCGTTGCCGCAAAGCGCGCCAAGCTTTTTCTTTGTCGATATTCCGTCTTCCGATGTCGAGCGCTTCAATACCTTCATCAAACTGAACGGCGGCACGGGCGAACTATCCGAAGTGCCGATGCTGCGCGGAAGAATCCTGCGGGTGAAAGACGTGCCCGCGGATCAGGTGACGGTCGCGCCCGAACAGGCCTGGGTGTTGCAGTCCGACCGCGGCATTACTTTCACCGACACCTTCCCTGAAGGCTCGACGCTGGTCGCGGGGCAGTGGTGGCCGAAAAATTACAGCGGGCCGCCGCTGGTTTCCTTCGAGAAGCGCGCGGCCGACGGCCTCGGCCTGAAAGTCGGCGACAAGGTCTCGGTGAATGTGCTCGGCCGTACCATCGAAGCGACGATCGCGAACCTGCGCACAGTCGAATGGGAAAGCCTCGGCATCAACTTCGTGATGTTGTTTTCGCCGAACACGTTCAGCGGCGCGCCGCATACTATTTTAGCGACGCTCTCTTATCCCGATGGCGGCAATGCCCGGGCGGAGCTTGAATTGCAGCGCGCGGTCGCAAACGAATTCCCGGCCGTCACCACAGTGCGTGTGAAGGAAGCTTTGCAGGCGATCAATTCGCTGGTCTCGGATATCGCGATTGCGGTGCGTGGTGCGAGCGCAGTCACGTTGATTGCGAGCATTTTGGTGCTCGCGGGCGCGCTTGCCGCCGGCCATCACAACCGCGTCTATGATGCGGTGATCCTCAAGACTCTTGGTGCGACGCGTGCGCGGCTGGTGCTGGCCTACGGCATCGAATACGCGATCCTCGGAATCGCAACCGCGATCTTCGCGACCGCCGCAGGCGCGGTTGCCGCCGCCTTCGTGGTCGAGAACGTGATGAACTTCCAGTTCCGCTTCGAGCCCGCGGCGGCCGGCATTGCGGCCGGTACGGCAGTACTTCTGACCATTGGGCTCGGCTTGATCGGTACCTGGCGGGCACTCGGCCAGAAGCCAGCCCCGGTACTGCGGAATCTCTAAAATTGTCAACGTTTTCAAGGCCGTTAGCCGTCACGTAACGTTGACGTAAATTCACTTGCGGCGAAATATGGCGCGCACCATATTCACATCGGATTCAGGGCCGCTGGCGGCAACTTTGCTTCGCTACCGGCGTTTGCGCCCTGCCACTAGGGAGAAAGTGACCACGATGTCCGACCTGAACAATAATCCCGCCACCCGCTACGGCGGTGCCGTACGTACCGGCGTAGACGTCGATCAGGGCCTGCGGGCTTACATGCTCGGCGTGTACAACTACATGACCATTGGCCTTGCGATTACCGGTCTGTTTGCGCTCGGCATCTATATGCTTTCGATCACTGGTGACGCGTCGCTCGCGGCGAAATCTGCGACCGGTGCAGCGATCCGTATCGGCGGCGGTCAGTACCTGACCAGCCTTGGCCACACCTTGTTCGTCAGCCCGCTGAAATACGTCATTATCTTCGCGCCGCTCGCGCTCGTGTTCTTCCTGAGCTGGCGCGTCGAAAAAATGAGCGTCGGCGCGGCGCAGCTTACCTACTGGATCTACGCAGCGCTGGTCGGCGTCTCGCTCGCCGTCATCCTGATGGTTTACACGCACACTTCGATCGCCCGCGTGTTCTTCATCTCGGCGGCATCGTTCGGCGCGCTCAGCCTCTACGGCTACACGACGAAGCGCGATCTCTCGGGCATGCAGACCTTCCTGGTCATGGGCCTGTTCGGCGTGATCATCGCGTCGATCGTGAACATCTGGATCGCATCGTCGATGCTCCAGTGGATCGTCTCGATCGTCGGCCTCCTCGTGTTCGCAGGCTTCACCGCCTACGACACGCAGGACATCAAGAACATGTACGATGCCAATGACGACGGCACCGTCGCCGGCCGCAAGTCGATCATGGGCGCGCTCCGCCTCTATCTCGACTTCCTCAACATCTTCCTGTTCATGCTGCAGTTGTTCGGCAACCGCGAATAAGCGAACCAGGAATGAAAATGCGAAGGCCCGGCGAAAGCCGGGCCTTTTGCTTTTGTTATGCTGCAGTCATCTCTTTGATCTTGCCGTGCTCGAGACGGAAGATCAGGTAATATTGATTGTGATACCGCTTACCGGACTTGGTGGTGACGCGGCCTTCGCATTCGACAATGGCGGTCATCGTGCCCACCTATATCGAGGCGCTGCATGTCGTGGCGCGAACCGATCTTGTCGCCTTTGTGCCGCGAAGGTTCATCGCTTCGCTCGCCAAGCCCCTATCGCTTGTCACGATCGATCCGCCGGTTGATCCCGGCACAGACGAGCAATTCATCTTCTATCCAACGCGCGCGCAGTTCGACCCGGCGTCGATCTGGCTTCGTAATCTCGTTTTGGAGACGGGCCGCAAAATGCGTGGCTTCTAGTTGAAGCGTGATCTTATCCGAAAACCGGTACCCACTTTTCGGGATCACGCTTTAGTTCACGACGCTCAAACGCTTGTCGATCACCGACAACACGCGGCCAAGGTCGCGGCCGCGCTTGAGCACAAAACCGGTGGAGTTCACCACCGCGTATTCGCCCTGCTTGCGGGCAAGGTCCGGACTTTTCTCGATGCGGTAAAGCGGCTGCTCGGAGGCGCGGCGGAACACGGAAAACACGGCGCGGTCTTTCAGGAACGCAATCGCGTAATCGCGCCATTCGCCGGCCGCGACCATGCGGCCATAGAGATCGAGAATGCGCAGCAATTCGTGCCGGTCGAAGGTCGTGTTTTTGGGTGTGGGAGCGGAGGCGCGGGAAGCTGGCCGCCCCGGAAATGCTATCGGTTCAAGATCGCTCAACGTTCAGCGCCTCCTGATCTCGCGGGCGGAACTTCCGTCGCGTCGTTGTCATGATTGCGCCAGCCTGAAAATCCGGCAAGCAATTCTTTTGGCATTGGAATCGCGGGGGAATTTACGGGGCTTGCGCGGCGTGAAAAATCATAAAGCCGCCCGATTTTGGCCGCCCCGACGCCAAAGCGAGAGGCAAAATTCCTCCTCGTAGCCTCCGGGCCGGTTCGTTCAGAGCCACGGTCAATCCCAGCCCCCCAGCCCCCCGGGGTTTTGGCGGGCCGGCCCATCTACTCTTTACGTAGGGTTCAAATTAAAAGGCCGCTCTCTATGGGCGGCCTTCTTTTTTGCGCGTCCGGCGTCCGGTCAGCGCAGCGCGACGATGTCGGCGTTCCTGATCGCGCCCGGCGCATTCGCCTCGCCGTTCTGCACGAAGACGACGACCGTATCCGCGCCGTTCACGGAAAGCTCGGCCACCGGCACGAGGGTCTTGATCGGTGTGCCGTTATAGGCGCCGAGAACGCGCCAGGACCGCACCACGTTCGTATAGGTGATCGTTGCGCCCTTATTCTCGCCGCGCGTAATCCCGACCGCAACTTTGTTCGTCACCGAAAGCAGCCAGACGGTCGCTTTGCCCTGGCCCGCGCCGACGGTCACGGAAATGTTTTCGCCATCGCGTTTGAGCTGCAGCGGAATTTCCGCCTCGTTCGTCGGGTGATTGCGGATCGCCATATTGATCTCGCGCGCGTCGCTGCCGACCGCGTATTTCACGCCGTTCACGATCGCCTGCGGCGTGTAGACATTCATGTCGCCGCGAACTCGCGCATAATTGCGCTGGCGCATGGTGTGCAGGTTCAACGCGAGCGTGTCCTTCCAGCCGAGATAATCCCAGTAATCCACCGAAAGGGTGAGCGGGATGAGATTGGGATTTTCCTTCAGCTTGCCGAGCAATTCGTCGGCCGGCGGGCAGGAATTGCAGCCCTGACTCGTGAAGAGCTCGACCACGATTTTGCCGCCGGCAAAAGCGGGCGATGGGTTGCTGCCAGTCATGGCGATAAGAGCGGCGAGGAAGCCGAGGGTGCGCAGCACATTCATCACAGGCCTATCGGTTGGAGCTTTTCAACGTAGGCACTGAGACGCAAAACCGCCACTCACTATCGGGTGAGCGGCGGTTGATTGCTTGAAAACGTAAGGTTTTTTTAAGCGACGAGGTTGCGCAGCACGTACTGCAAAATGCCGCCGTTCTTGAAGTAATCGAGCTCGTCCAGCGTATCGATGCGGCAGAGCAGCGGCACATTCTTCTTGGCTCCGTCGGCCATCGTGATCTCGGCGGACATCACCTGCTGGGGCTTAAGGCCATCGGCAAGGCCATGGATCGTGACGGTCTCATCGCCCTTCAAGCCGAGCGTTTGCCACGAGGTACCTTCCTCGAACACGAGCGGCACTACGCCCATGCCGATCAGGTTCGAGCGGTGAATGCGCTCGAAGCTCTGTGCCACCACGGCGCGAATGCCGAGCAGCACGGTGCCTTTCGCGGCCCAGTCGCGCGACGAGCCGGTGCCGTATTCTTTGCCTGCGAATACGACGAGCGGTACTTTCTCGCGCTTGTAGCGCATGGCCGCGTCATAGATCGGCAAGCGCTCGCCCGACGGATAGTGGATCGTGACGCCGCCTTCGACACCAGGAACCATCTGGTTCTTGATGCGGATGTTGGCAAACGTGCCCCGCATCATCACTTCGTGGTTGCCGCGGCGCGTGCCGTATTGGTTGAAATCGATCACCGCAACGCCGTGGTCGGCAAGATACTTCCCGGCCGGCGACGCCGCCTTGATCGAACCCGCCGGAGAAATGTGATCGGTCGTGATTGAGTCAAGGAAGAGACCGAGCACGCGCGCATTGTCGACGTCGGTGATCGCTTCCGGGTCCCGCTTCATCGTCGCGAAGTAGGGCGGGTTCTGGACGTAAGTGGAATTATTGTCCCAGTTATAGGTGTCGGTCGGCGTCACTTTGATCGCGCGCCAATATTCGTCACCCTTGAACACGTCGCCATATCGGCGCTCGAAGATCTTCTTAGAGATCGAGCGGCGGATGAAAGTCGCGATTTCCTTCGGGCTTGGCCAGATGTCCTTGAGATAGACGTTCTTACCCTTCTTGTCGGTGCCGATCGGATCTTTGGAAAGATCCATCTGCATCGAACCGGCGAGCGCATAAGCGACGACCAGCGGCGGCGACGCGAGATAATTTGCGCGCACATCCGGGTTCACGCGGCCTTCGAAGTTACGGTTGCCGGAGAGGACTGCTGCCGCGACCAGATCCTTGTCGTTGATGGTCTTCGAAATTTCTTCCGGCAGCGGGCCGGAATTACCGATGCACGTGGTGCAGCCGAAGCCGACCAGATTAAAGCCGAGCGCGTCGAGATCCTTCTGCAGGCCGGACTTCTCGCAGATATTCGCCGACCACTTGCGAGCCCGGCGCGAGCGACGTCTTCACCCATGGCTTGGTCTTGAGGCCGAGTTTGACTGCGTTACGCGCGAGCAGGCCCGCACCGATCATCACGCTCGGGTTCGACGTATTGGTGCAGGACGTGATCGCCGCGATCACGACATCGCCGTGACCCATGTCGAATTTCCTGCCTTCGACGTGATAGCGGTTTGCAACATCCGCGGTCTTTTTGAATTCGGTTTCCATTGCCGAGGAAAAGCCGGCTTTCGCTTTCGAGAGCGCGACGCGATCCTGCGGGCGCTTCGGACCGGCGAGCGAGGGCTCGACCTTGGCAAGATCGAGCGCGAGTTTCGACGTGAATACCGGATCGGGCGTGGAAGCCTTGCGCCACATGCCTTGCGCTTTTGCGTAGGCTTCGACGAGCTTTACGCGTTTCTTGTCGCGCGCAGTTTCATCGAGATAGCGCACGGTCTCCTCGTCGACCGGGAAGAAGCCGCAAGTCGCGCCATATTCCGGTGCCATGTTGCCGATGGTGGCGCGGTCTTCGAGCGACAGCGAGCCGAGGCCCGGGCCGTAGAACTCGACGAACTTTCCGACCACGCCCTTCTTGCGGAGCATCTCGGTAACGGTAAGCACGAGGTCGGTTGCAGTGACGCCGCTCTTGAGCTTGCCGGAAAGCTTAAATCCGATGACTTCAGGAATGAGCATCGAGATCGGCTGACCGAGCATCGCTGCTTCCGCTTCGATGCCGCCAACGCCCCAGCCGAGAATCGCAAGGCCGTTCACCATGGTGGTGTGCGAGTCGGTGCCGACCAGCGTGTCGGGGTACGCCACCTCGACCACGGTTTTCTTGCCGTTCTTCAGGTCAACCGCCTCTTCGGTTTTCGTCCAGACGGTCTGGCCGAGATATTCGAGATTGACCTGGTGGCAGATGCCGGTGCCCGGCGGTACTACGCGGAAATTGTCGAAGGCAAGCTGGCCCCATTTCAGAAACTTATAGCGCTCGCCGTTGCGCTCATATTCCAGATCGACGTTCTGTTTGAAGGATTTTGCCGTGCCGAAATGATCGACGATCACCGAGTGATCGATCACGAGATCGACCGGAACCAGCGGGTTGATTTTCTTCGGGTCGCCGCCGAGCGCTTTCATCGCGTCGCGCATCGCGGCGAGATCCACCACCGCCGGAACGCCGGTGAAATCCTGCATCAATACGCGCGCCGGGCGGAAGGCGATCTCTCGGTTGCTCTTGCGCTTCTTACCCCAGAAGGCGAGCGCCTTGATGTCGTCCTTGGTGACGGAACGGCCGTCTTCAAACCGGATCAGGTTCTCGAGCAGGACTTTCAGCGAAAAAGGGAGTTTGGCAGCGCCCTTGAGGCCGTTTTTCTCGGCAACTTTCAGGTCGTAATAGACGTAGGACTTGCCTCCAGCTTTGAGGGTGCGGCGGCAATTAAAGCTGTCGAGTGAGGTCACGGCGATTTCCCGCTGGTTCAGGGTTGCGCCCGTACCGGCCGGCGGCGTTTCTCGTCCGGTGCCAAGCTGATAAGCCGCTTTATAGAACTATTCGGAACAAGGGCAATGGAGCCGCTCATCATCCTTCGTCGATATCTCCGTGTGATTTTTACCGGTGCCCCATGCGCCTGATGGTGATCGATCTGGCCTGCGTCCGTGGCGGGCGAACGCTTTATGACGGCTTGTCATTCTCGCTCACCCGGGGCGACGCGATCCTGCTTACCGGACCGAACGGTTCGGGAAAAACCTCGCTCCTGCGTCAGATCGCGGGCCTGCTGCCGCTTGATGCGGGCTCAATTGCGTTCGAAGGCGGCGAAAGCGTTTCCGAGGAGGCGCATTTCGTTGGGCACTTCTCGGCCTGCAAGGACGCGCTGACCGTTTCGGAAAATCTGGGCTTCTGGCGCGACCTCTACGGACGGCCGCGGCACGGCGTCGAAGAGGCGCTCGAAATGTTGCGGTTGTCTGCGCTCAAGGATTTGCCCGCGCGGGTTCTGTCAGCCGGCCAGAAGCGGCGGCTCGCGCTCTCACGGCTTGTGGCAGTAGAGCGTCCACTCTGGCTGTTAGACGAGCCGGATGCCGCGCTCGACGCGGAAGGCCGCGCGACGCTGCTCGGACTGATCAGCGAACAGCGCGCCAAGGGCGGGATGGTGATCATCGCAAGCCACGGCACACTCGACGTGCCATCTGCGCGCGAGATTTCAATCCTGGACGACGCGAAAGCAGTGGCAACATGATGTCAGCGTTGTTTGCCATTCTGCGACGCGACCTTTCGCTCGCGTTACGCGCGGGCGGCGGCGCCGGCATCGGGCTAGTGTTCTTTTTGTCGGTCGTGATCGTGTTGCCGTTCGCCGTCGGGCCGGATCTGGCGCTCTTGTCGCGCATCGGTGCTGCGATCCTGTGGGCAGCAGCCCTTCTCGCATCGCTTCTCGGCCTCGACCGGATTTTCAGCGCCGATCACGAAGACGGCTCGCTCGACCTTCTGCTTTTGTCGCCGCTGCCGCTCGAAGCGGTGGCTGCCGTGAAGGGTCTCGCGCATTGGCTTGCGAGCGGATTGCCGCTGGTGATCGCGACACCGCTGTTCGGATTGTTGCTCGGGGTCGAAGGCAATGCACTGTTCACGATTTCGCTCATGTTGCTCGTCGGCACGCCCGCGATCACCTTCATGGGATTGATCGGGGCTGCGATCGCGGTCGCCCTGCCGCGCGCCGGCATGCTGGTCGCTATCCTGATCCTGCCGTTCACGATCCCGGTGCTGATTTTCGGCACGGCGGCGACTGCCGCGGCGATTTCCGGCGAGGCGGCTTTCGGAACCACGTTCAAGCTTCTTTGTGCACTCACGCTGTTTTCGTTCGTCATCGGGCCCATCGCAGCTGCGGCGGCACTCCGTATGGGGCGCGCATGAACCCGCATCTTCGCCGCATTGCTCGTCTGAAACGCGGGGCATAGAACGCGCGTCATGAAAGTTCGCAATCTCGCTAACCCGCATACCTTCATGCAACTCGCGCGCTGGATGATTCCGGCGTTCGCGATTGCGGCGACGGCAGCGCTCGCGATCGGCTTCTATCTCGGCTTCAACGCGCCCGCGGATTACCAGATGGGCGAGACGGTGCGCATTATGTATGTGCACGTGCCGGCGGCGTGGCTTTCGATTGGCATCTACACCTTCATGGCGGTCGCCGCTCTCGGTACGCTGGTCTGGCGGCATCCACTTGCCGATGTCGCGCAACAAGCGGCAGCCCCAATCGGTGCTGCGTTCTGTTTGATATGTCTCATTACCGGATCACTCTGGGGCCGCCCGACCTGGGGCACGTTCTGGGAATGGGACGGCAGGCTTACCTCCGTACTCATTCTCTTCATAATCTATCTCGGTATTCTTGCGCTCTGGCGCGCATTCGAAGAGCCGCTTACGGCGGCGCGCGCGGTCGCAATCTTTACGCTCGTCGGCTTCATCAATATTCCGATCGTGAAGTTCTCGGTCGACTGGTGGAGCACGTTGCATCAACCGGCGGCGGTGTTGCGGCTCGGCGGGCCGACCATTCACCCGTCGTTGCTTGCGCCGCTTCTGCTCTGCGCGCTTGGCTTCGCGCTGTTGTTCGGAACGTTGCTGCTCGCTGCAATGCGTAACGAGATTCTCAGGCGGCGCGTGCGCACCCTTCGTATTCTTGCGGCACAGGAATCGCGCTGATGCTTGGGCCGCATACCGCATTCATTTTCGGCGCCTATGGCGCGGCAGCGGCGGGCGTCACCGCACTCATCCTCTGGGTGGTGTTCGATTATCTTATGCTGCGCAAAGCGCTTGCCGAACTCGAAGCGCGCCGCGCGAAGAAGAAGTAAATGCGCCGCGCCGCCGTATTCATTCCGCTTGCAATCTTTCTTGCGCTTGCTGCGATTTTCTTTTTCCGGATTGGCGGCGACCATTCGGTCGTGCCGTCGGCGCTGATCGGCAGGAATGCGCCCGACCTGCAATTGCCCGCGCTTAATGGCGCCAATGTTCCGGCCATAGATCCAGCTTCCTTCAAGGGTGCGGTGACCGTCGTGAATGTCTGGGCGTCCTGGTGCGGACCATGCCGCGCCGAACATCCTTATCTTGTGCGGCTTTCGAAGGACGCGCGCGTTCGCGTGGCCGGCATCAACTACAAGGATCAGCCGGCAAATGCGCTGCGGTTTTTAAAAGAGCAGGGCAATCCGTTTGCATTGATCAGCGCGGACAATGCCGGACGCGCAGCGATTGAGTGGGGCGTCTATGGCGTGCCGGAAACTTTTCTGGTCGGCCGCGATGGCCGCATTCGCTATAAGCAGGTTGGTCCGCTCACGGCAGAAAATTTTCCGCGGCTGATAGCCGAGATTGAAAAGGCGCTCGCGAACTAGGATTTCGCGTTCGGGTCTTTAATGGCGTATTTTGCCATGATCGGTGCCTGCATGATCGCGAACACAAGCGTCAGCGGTAAAAACCCGAACGTCTTGAACGTCACCCACTGGTCGGTGGTGAAGCTGCGCCAGACGAATTCATTGACGACAGCCATGACCAGAAAGAACAGCGCCCAATTGAGCGTCAGTTTCTTCCAGCCTTCCTCTTTCATGTGGAAGGCGCCGTCGAGCACGATCTGAAACAGCGGGCGGCCGGTGGCGAGCCCGCCGAGCAGTACGACCGCAAACATCACATAGATGATGGTGGGCTTGAGCTTGATGAAGGTTTCGTCGTGCAGATAAAGGGTGAGCGCGCCGAATACGATCACGATCACTGCGGTCACGATCGGCATGATCGGAAAACGGCGGATCAGATAATAGCTGATGCCGAGTGTCACGATCGTCGCAACCATGAAGGCGCCGGTCGCGAAATAAATTCCGCCATAGGAATTGGCGAAAAAGAACAGGAGAAGCGGCCCGAGATCGAGCAGGATCTTCGGCAGCGGGTCGAGGTGCTTCCTCGGTAAGGGGGTGTCGGTCATGTGTTCCTGTTGCCCGGGGATTACGGCACTTTCAAGCGGATTCGCTTAAGCCCACCAGCGCACGCGAGAAATCGCGCGCCGAGAAGGCTTCGAGATCATCGACGCTCTCGCCGACGCCGATGAAATGCACCGGCACTTCGTAGCGCGCAGCGATTGCGACCAGATATGCCGCCTTTGGCGGTACCGTCGAGTTTGGTTACGACGAGTCCGGTCACACCTGCGGTTTGCTTGAATGCTTCGACTTGGCTGAGCGCGTTCTGCCCGACGGTCGCGTCGAGCACGAGCAGGACTGCGTGTGGCGCGGTTTCATCCTGCTTCTTGATCGCGCGCACGATTTTTTCGAGTTCCGACATCAGCGTGTCTTTATTCTGCAGGCGACCTGCGGTGTCGATCAGGAGAATATCGGCGTTCTCCGCGCGGGCCTTTTCAAGCGCTTCGAACGCGACCCCGGCGGGATCGGCGCCTTGGGTTTTCGCAACGATCGAAGAATTCGTGCGATCGGCCCAAAGCTTTAATTGTTCAATCGCGGCCGCGCGAAAGGTATCGGCGGCCCCCAGCGTAACCTTCTTGCCTTCGGCGTGAAATTTCGCAGCCAGCTTGCCGAGCGTCGTGGTTTTACCGGAGCCGTTCACGCCGACCGCGAGCATGACAAAGGGTTTGTGCGCGGTGATTTCGAGCGGCTGCTCGACCTTCGAGAGCACTTTCTCAATTTCGGAAGCAATCAACTCCTTGAATTCTTTTTCCTCATAGCGCTCGCCGAGGCGCGAGTCGTTCAGCGCCATCACGATCTGAGAGGTAGTCTCAACGCCGATATCGGTGGAGATCAGAAGATCTTCGACCTCCTGCAAGGTTTTCGGATCGGCATGGCGCATCCCAATGTGCGACAGGCCTTCGCCGAAACGCGATGCGGAGCGGCTTAAACCCCCGGTCAGTCTGCGCCAGAAGCTCATGCGGCAAGCAGTCCCTTAGTGTCGAAGCCCGCGATCTTCACTTCGGCAATCGAGCCGCGCTTTGCCCTATTGGCAAGTTTCACCAAGGTGAAATGCTCGCTGCGTCCTTCGGTTCCGCTTTGCTCGATCAACACGCGGCGAAATTTGCCGATCTCGCCGTTGAAGTGCTTGCGCAATAGTTCATCGCCCTTGGCGCGGAGTTGCGCCGCGCGCGCTTTCGCAATTGCGCGGCCGACTTGCGGCATGCGCGCGGCCGGCGTGCCCTTGCGCGGCGAAAACGGAAAGACGTGCAGGAAGGTGAGTCCGCAATCTTCGGAATGCTGCATCGTGTTTGCGAAATGCGCATCCGTCTCGGTCGGAAAGCCCGCGATGAAGTCCGCACCGAATACGATATCGGGCCGCAGTCGGCGTGCTGCTTCCGTGAAGCGAATGGCGTCGCGCGTCAGGTGCCTGCGCTTCATGCGCTTTAAAATCAGATCGTCGCCTGCCTGCAAAGAAAGATGCAGATGCGGCATCAAGCGTTCTTCTTCGGCAAGCGCGCGCATGAAGTCGTCGTCGACTTCGATGGAATCGATCGACGAGATACGCAGCCGCGGCAGATCGGGAATGTGTTTCAGAATCAAGCGCACCAGCGCGCCGAGTTTCGGCGTGCCGGGAAGATCATTTCCCCACGAAGTGAGATCGACACCCGTCAGCACCACTTCCCGATAGCCGCGTTCAACCAGCGCGCGGATCTGCGACACAATTTCACCGGCACCGACCGAGCGCGACGGCCCGCGGCCATAAGGAATAATGCAGAAGGTGCAGCGGTGGTCGCAGCCATTTTGAATTTGCACGAAGGCGCGGGTGTGACCTTCGAAACCGTCGACCAGATGCAGCGCGGTGGTGTGAATGGATTTAAGATCGTCGATCTGAACTTTCTCGAGCGCACCGAACGGCGCGGCCCAAGTCGCCGCATCAAGCTTCTTTGCGTTACCGATGACGCGCGCGACTTCCGGCATCGCCGCGAAAGTCTCGCTTTCGGTCTGCGCAGCACAGCCAGTGACGAAAATCTCGGCATCAGGCCGCTCGCGTTTCATGCGGCGGATGGTTTGGCGCGCCTGGCGCACGGCTTCTCCGGTGACCGCGCAGGAATTGACGATGATCGTATTCTGAAGGAGCGCTGCTTCCGCGTGCCGCCGGATTGTTTCCGACTCGGCAATATTCAGGCGACAGCCGAAGGTAACGACCTCGACCGGCATCACGCGGCCGTCGCCGTGTTCAGAATCTTCGCGTCGAGCACGCCCTCGAATTCAAATTCGACCGGGCCGGTCATCAAGACGTGGTCGTCGCTTGCGCGCCATTCGATCTTGAGACTGCCGCCCGGCAGCGATACGCGCACGTTGCGTCCCGTGCGCTTGGTGCGCGCCGCCGACACCGCGACGGCGCAGGCAGCAGAGCCGCACGCCTTCGTGAGGCCCGCGCCACGTTCCCAGGTGCGCATCACGAGAAAATCCTTGTCCTTCACAGTCGCGAGCGAAATATTCGCGCGCTCCGGGAAGATCGGATGATTTTCCAGCATCGGTCCGAGCCGCTCAAGATCGAAAGCGTAGGGATCGTCGACCCAGAATACCGCGTGCGGATTACCCATCGAGACGGCCGAAGGCGAATGCAGCACCGGCGCATCGATCGGCCCGATCTGCAATTCGATCATGCGGGTATCGCGGAATTCTTCGGCAAGCGGAATTTCATTCCAGGCAAAGCGCGGCTTGCCCATATCGACGGTGATGGAACTCGCGCTTTCGAAATGCGCGGGGATGAGGCCCGCGCGCGTCTCATAAACAAAGTCGCGCTTGCCGGTCTTCTTCACGTCGCGCTCGACCACGCAGCGCATGCCGTTGCCGCAGGCGCCGGCTTCCGAGCCGTCGGAATTATAAATACGCACATAGGCGTCGGTGCCCGCCGCGCGGGGCGGGTAGAGCGCCATCAATTGATCGAAGGGCACGGCCTCTTTCCGCGCGATCGCGCGCGCGTCGGCCTCGGTCACGGGGGCCGAGTCCGCGCGGAGGTCGAGGATGACGATATCGTTGCCGATGCCGTTCATCTTGACGAAGGGGCGGTTCAGAAGCGCGCTCATGATGGGGTCATATATGGCGATTGGGCCGGAACAAGCCAATCCGGGCTGAAAAGGCCCGTTTTTCTTGACTTGGCCCCAGCCTCCCCCTAGTCGTCCTGCCACCAATCGACCTGCGAGACTTCCTCGCGGCCGACCGGGGCTCAAGGCCCCGGAGGTCACCCTCCGACAGCGCGTTGCGCCCTCGGGGGCGCTTGTCGTTTGGCAAAAAGGCATGACCCCGAAAAGTGGGTACCGGTTTTCGGATCAGGCCATGCCCAAAGAGTAGTTTGGATGTTCGAGAACCTGACCGGCCGCCTCGGCGGCATCCTTGACCGGCTTCGTGGCCGTGGCTCTCTCAGCGAGAGCGACGTCAACGAAGCCATGCGCGAGGTGCGTCAGGCGCTGCTAGAGGCCGACGTGGCACTCGATGTCGCGCGCGCCTTCGTCGAGAAAGTTTCCGCGCGCGCGGTCGGCGCCGAAGTCATCCGCTCGATCACGCCGGGCCAGATGGTCGCGAAGATCGTATACGACGAACTGGTCGCGACGCTCGGGTCGGATGCAAAACCGATCGATCTCGCGGCGACTCCTCCGGTCGCGATCCTGATGGTCGGTCTGCAAGGCTCGGGCAAGACCACCACCACCGGCAAGATCGCAAAGCGCCTCAAAGAAAAATCGAAGCGCAAAGTTTTGATGGCTTCGCTCGATACGCGCCGTCCGGCAGCACAAGAACAGCTCGCCGTTCTCGGTAAACAAGTCAGCGTCGATACGCTCGCGATTGTAGAAGGCGAGAACGCGGTCGCGATCACGAAGCGCGCGATGAACGAAGCGCGCCGCGGCGGCTATGACGTGGTGCTGCTCGATAGCGCGGGCCGCGTCACCGTCGATGAAGAATTGATGGCGGAAGCGGCCGAAGTCGCAACGATTGCGAAGCCGCATGAAATCCTGCTCGTCGCCGACGCGCTCACCGGTCAGGACGCAGTGAACACCGCGCGCGCCTTCGATCAGAAGCTTGCGGTCACCGGCATCGTGCTGACCCGCGTCGATGGCGATGGCCGCGGTGGTGCAGCACTTTCGATGCGCGCCGTCACCGGCAAGCCGATCAAGCTGATCGGTACCGGCGAAAAACTGGACGCGCTCGAAGACTTCGATCCGTCGCGCATCGCCGGCCGTATTCTCGGCATGGGCGATGTCGTCGGTCTCGTCGAAAAGGCCGCCGAAAATCTTGATATCGCGAAGGCGCAAGCCACCGCCGAGAAAATGCGCAAGGGCGCGTTTGATTTATCCGATCTGCGCGAGCAACTCGAACAGATGGCCAAGCTCGGCGGCTTGTCCGGTTTAATGGGCATGATGCCGGGCGTCGGCAAGATCAAGAACCAGATGGCGAATGCCAATCTCGATGACGGAATGCTCAAGCGTCAAAAGGCGATCATCGATTCGATGACGCCGAAAGAACGCCGCAACCCGGATGTTCTGAAGGCCTCGCGCAAGAAGCGCATCGCCGCCGGCTCCGGCGCGAAAGTCGAAGAGGTCAATCGGCTGCTCAAAATGCACCGGCAGATGTCGGACATGATGAAGCAGATGGGCTCGGGCAAGCGCGGCGGCGGCATGCTCGCGGGCCTCGGCAACATGCTCGGCATGGGCGCGGGGACGCCGCCGTCGGCCGAACAGATTCAGAAACTCGCCGAAAAAATGCCGGGCGGAAACCTGCCCGCGCAATTTCCCGGCCTCACCAACCTGCCTCCGAAGTTTCCGGGTCTTCCCGGGCTTGGTCAGTCAAGACCTGGGCAGCCCAATCCGCTCAAGAAAAAGTAGTTCTCCAGAAAGGAAGTCTGAAATGCCAGTCGTAATTCGTCTTTCCCGCGCGGGCGCGAAAAAGCGCCCGTTCTACCGCCTCGTGGTTGCCGACTCGCGCTTTCCGCGCGACGGCCGTTTCATCGAGCGCGTCGGCACCTATGATCCGAAGAAGCCGAAGGATTCCCCGGAGCGCGTGACGCTCGAGCTCGAGCGCATCAAGCACTGGATCTCGAAGGGCGCGCAGCCGTCCGACCGCATCAAGCGCTTTCTCGATGCAGCCGGCGTGTTGAAGCGCGAAGCGCGCAACAACCCGGAAAAAGCAAAGCCGAAGAAGAAGGGCGAAGAAGCTGCTGCAGCCGCCGCCGCTCCGGCCGCAGCACCTGCGGCCGCGCCTGCTGCTGCTCCCGCTCCGGCGCCGGAAGCGCCCGCCGCGGAACCGGCAGCGAGCTAAGCCGGGCAACCGATGTCGGATCGCGTCTGCGTCGCAAAGATCGGCGCCGCGCATGGTTTGCGCGGCGAGGTGCGATTGCAGGTCTTCACCGACGATCCGGATGCGGTCATTGGCTACGGCGAACTTGAGAGCGAAGACGGCACGCGGAAATTCCGCGTGTCGTCGCTCCGCCCCGCCAAGGGCCACTTCGTTGCGAAGTTCGAGGGCGTAAACGATCGCAATGCATCGGAAGCGCTCACGAATATTCAGCTCTTCGTTACGCGCGAAAAGTTTCCGGCAAATCGAAGACGAAGAGACTTTCTACTACTCCGATCTGATCGGGCTTCGCGTCGAAGACAAGACCGGAAAATCCTTCGGCGTGGTCGTCGCGGTCCGAAATTACGGCGCCGGCGATATGTTAGAAGTTTCGGCGAAGCCCAATGCGTCCGGTACGCTGGTGCCCTTCATCGAACAATTCGTTCCCGAAGTGGATTTGAAGAACAAACGCATCGTGATCGATCCGCCTAATGGATTGTTCGAAGAACCGAAACCAGACAGCAAACAACCTGACGACAAATGAACTGAAACAAATGACTTGATGCAAATGACCTGGCGCGCTTCCATTCTCACGCTGTTTCCGGAAATGTTTCCCGGACCGCTCGGCGTTTCGCTTGCGGGCAAGGCGCTCGGCAACAAAATCTGGTCGTGCGAGGCACACGATATTCGTGCGCAGGCGACCGACAAACATCGCACGGTCGACGACACGCCATCGGGCGGTGGACCCGGCATGGTGATGCGGGCGGATATTTTAGCGAAAGCAATCGATGCCGCGTCGCCTGTGGACGATCCGCGTCCGCGCATTCTGCTGTCGCCGCGCGGGACAGCGCTCACCCAGAAAAAAGTTCGTGCGCTTGCTGACGGTCCCGGCGTTGTTTTGGTCTGTGGCCGCTTCGAAGGCGTGGACGAGCGCATCGTCGCGGCCCGCAAGCTCGAAGAAATCTCGGTCGGCGATTACGTGCTCTCCGGGGGCGAGATCGCGGCGATCACACTGCTCGACGCCTGCATCCGCCTGCTACCCGGCGTGATGGGCGATGAGGCATCCGGCGCCGATGAGAGCTTTTCGGACGGGCTCCTCGAATACCCCCAGTTCACCCGGCCGCAGGAATTCGAGGGTGTCCCAATTCCGGAGATTTTGACCTCCGGCGACCATGCCAAGGTCGCAGCCTGGCGCAGGAAAGAGGCCGAGCGCCTTACGGCAGCCCGAAGACCCGATCTCTGGCCTCCCAAAGGTCAGAAAGCGGGCAAAAAGGAATGACAAGCCTCAATTCTTCCCCTATAGACCCGGCCCATCCCGTTACGGAATTTACTGACCGGCGCCGGATTTAGCGTGCGCGGAGCTATCAGCCATGAACTTGATCAAGATAATCGAAAATGAAGAAATCGCCCGCGTCACCGGCGGCAAACCGATCCCGCCATTTTCGCCGGGCGACACGGTCATCGTGAACGTCCGCATTAAAGAAGGCGAGCGTTCGCGCGTGCAGGCCTATGAAGGCGTGTGCATCGCGCGCTCCGGCGGCGGCATCCAGGAAAGCTTCACGGTCCGCAAGATTTCCTATGGTGAAGGCGTCGAGCGCGTCTTCCCGGTCTATTCGCCGAATATCGATTCGATCGAAGTGATCCGCCGCGGCAAGGTCCGCCGCGCCAAGCTCTATTATCTGCGCGATCTCGAAGGCAAACGCGCCCGCATCACCGAGCGTCAGGACGCAGCAGCTGCAGCACTCGATGCGCAAGCCGCAGCTCTGAAGGCTGCCATGCCCAAGGCCGAGAAGACCAAGAAAGAAAAGCCGAAGGCGGACAAGGCCACTCGCGCTGCCAAAGGCGGCGGCAAGAAATAAGGCGGCAATCACCAAGTTTTGAAAAGGCCGGCGCAATCTCGCCGGCCTTTTTGTTTATCGGTCGGGTCGAGGCAACCGAACCCTAGCCAAAGCGTTTCATTTTTAGATGTTTCACTTATTTCGCTTCCGCTCTGTTTTTGCCGCCATTGTGGTGGCCGCATTTTCGTCTCCTGCGGCCGCCGAAGTCATTAATCTTGAAGTCGCCTCATCTGCGGTCGAGCGGGATAAGACGACCAAAGATGTCGTCGTGACGATCGAGCTCAGCCCGGAAGCCAGGACAGCATTCGAGAATTTCACGCAGCGCAATGTCGGCCGCAATATTGAGGTCCGCATCGGCACAATGGTCCTTTTGAAGGCGCGGCTGATGGAGAAAATTACCGGCGGCACTATCCGCGCGACGACCAAATTTTCCGAAGATGAAGGAAAGAAGGTCGCGTCGCAGCTGAAGCGCGGGACGCTGATCACGCTGGAAGATCTGGCAGAGTAACGCCCACATGTTTACGCGACGCGCATTTTTGCGCCTGTTCGGCGGATCCATCGCCGCGAGCATCGGGCTTTTGTCGTATACCTTTGCCGAGTCACAATTCCGGTTAAAGATCACGACCTATCGCTTTACGCCGCCGCGCTGGCCGAAACTGGACAAACCGCTCCGCATCGCGGTGCTCGCCGATATTCACGCGGTCGAACCCTGGATGCCGCTTTCGCGCATCGACGAAATCGTGCGGGAGACGAATGCGCTGAAGCCCGATCTCGTTTTGCACCTTGGCGATTATGTGCAGGGAATCCCGCGTCCCTTTCGCAGGGGCGCGGTGCCGATTTCGGAATGGAGTGCTGCGCTTGCTAAGCTGGAAGCGCCGCTCGGTGCCTATGCTGTGCTCGGCAATCACGATTGGTCGAATAATCCCGTAGGCATACGCCGCGCGCTCTCGGAAAACGGTATTCCGGTTCTTGAGAACGAAGCCCGGAAGATCAACACCGCAAATGGCCTTGAGTTCTGGCTTGCAGGTCTCGGCGATCAGATTGCGCGCCGCAACGATCTCGGCAAAACCATGCGGGCGCTGACCGATGATGCGCCGGCAATTCTGCTCGCGCATGAGCCGGATATTTTCCCGCAAGTGCCGGAACGCGTGTCGCTAACGTTGTGCGGCCATACCCACGGCGGTCAGGTGCGATTTCCCCTCCTCGGTGCGCCGGTGGTGCCTTCCCGCTTTGGGCAGCGTTACGCCTATGGTCATATCGTCGAGGACAATCGCCATCTCGTCGTTTCCGGCGGGCTGGGCTGCACCTTTCTGCCGGTGCGTTTCGGGGTGCCGCCCGAGATCGTCATGCTTGAGCTCGGCTAATTGCGAGCGCCCCTTGGCAGCGCTATATGAGCGCCATGCTCAAGACTTGGTCCATGGAACCCGCTGGGAATGACAGGTGCTGCGCGCCCGCTGACCTTTGTCGTGCTTCGCGACCACACGCGCCTGCCGTCGCGCTTTTTTGGGCGGCTGACGTCCTCGATCCAGGCAGCGCTTTAAGCGGGTGTTCGCGCTTTCGCGTGTACTTTTCACTCGCCTTCCAACGATTAGCCAAGAGCCAATGTTATGAAACCGCGCACTCTCTACGACAAAATCTGGGACGATCATCTGGTCGATCAGCAGCCGGACGGCACGTGCCTGCTCTATATCGACCGTCACCTCGTGCACGAGGTGACGAGCCCGCAGGCGTTCGAAGGCCTGCGCATGGCGAAGCGCAAAGTGCGTGCGCCGGAAAAAACGCTCGCGGTTGTCGACCACAACATTCAGACCACCGACCGCTCCAAAGGTATCGCCGATCCGGAATCGCGCATCCAGGTCGAGGCGCTCGCCGAAAACGCGCGCGAGTTCGGCATCGAATATTTCAACGAGCACGACCGCCGTCAGGGCATCGTGCACATCATCGGCCCGGAGCAAGGCTTCACGCTGCCGGGCACGACGATCGTCTGCGGCGACAGCCACACGTCCACGCATGGCGCGTTCGGTGCGCTTGCACACGGCATCGGCACGTCGGAAGTCGAGCATGTGCTGGCGACGCAGACGCTGATCCAGAAAAAAGCGAAGAACATGCGCGTGACGGTGGACGGGAAACTTCCCGACGGCGTCGGCGCGAAAGACATTATTCTCGCGATCATCGGCGAGATCGGTACCGCCGGCGGCACGGGGAGCGTCATCGAATATTCGGGCGAAGCAATCCGAGCGCTCTCGATGGAAGGCCGCATGACGGTCTGCAACATGTCGATCGAAGGTGGAGCGCGTGCCGGCATGGTCGCGCCCGACGAGAAGGCCTACGAATATCTGAAAGGCCGCCCGCGTTCGCCGAAGAACGGCGACTGGGACGCGGCGATGCGCTACTGGGCGACACTGCACACGGATGACGGCGCGCATTTCGACCGCGAAGTGAAACTCGATGGCGCAGCACTGCCGCCGATCGTGAGCTGGGGCACGAGCCCTGAAGACGTCGTTTCGATCAACGGCGATCGTGCCGGATCCGGCGAAATGGCCGGAAGAAAATCAGCGCATCGCGAAGCAACGCGCACTCGATTATATGGGCCTGAAAGCCGGAACCAAGATCACCGACATCAAGCTCGACAAGATCTTCATCGGCTCCTGCACCAACGGCCGCATCGAAGATCTGCGCGTGGTTGCGAAAATGGTCGATGGCAAGAAAGTCCATGACGCAGTCAGCGCGATGATCGTGCCGGGCTCGGGCCTCGTGAAAGCGCAGGCCGAGCAGGAAGGTCTCGACAAGATTTTCCTGGCGGCAGGCTTCGAATGGCGCGAGCCGGGCTGCTCGATGTGTCTTGCGATGAACCCGGACAAGCTCAAGCCCGAAGAGCGTTGCGCTTCAACTTCGAACCGCAACTTCGAAGGCCGTCAGGGTTACAAGGGCCGCACCCATCTGGTGTCGCCGGCGATGGCGGCGGCGGCTGCGATCACCGGCCACTTTGTCGATGTGCGCGAATGGCCGAAGCACTAGGCGAAAGCAAAGACCAGAATCAGAACGGGCGGTCCTGGGTGGGACCGCCCGTTTTCGTTTCAGAGCTTGGCTTCGTTTCAGAACCTGGAATTGAGAACGTTGTCGTCGTCGTTCTGCTGATGCCAACGATGTTGATGTTGATACTGGTGCTTGTGCTGCCAGTGCTGCTGCTGCTGGTAGTAAGGCTGCGCGTATTGCTGCTGGGTGTACTGGTACTGTGGCTGCACGTACACCGGCTGCTGCTTCACGTAGTAATACGTCGTGACCGCATAAGCGTAAGGCTGCGCGGAGCTCTGTTGCTGTTGGACGTAATATTGCTGCTGCGGCTGAGCGTAATTGTACTGCTGCGGTTGTGCGTAATGGTACTGTGGTCGCTGTGCGTAATAGTACTGCGGACCCTGCTTGTACCGGCGCGAATAAGCGTAGTGCTGACGCGGCGCGTAGTTGTAGCGCTGAACATGATGGTGCCGCTTGTGCGCGCGATGGCAGCGCCATGTTTCGCGATACGGGCAGTCGATGCTGACTTTGTTTGATTGAACTGACGGAGCCGTTACGCCCATCACGCGCGCATTCGCGGATCCCGCAATGCCGATTGCACCGGCTACCGCGAGCGCAAGGGTGAAATATTTCATCGTGTTCGCTTTCCCTGTTAACTATATCTCGCGGCGATTATTCCTTTTGTGTCGTCGCAGAGAAAGCGAAAGCCTCCGAGATGGTAAAACTGTACGCACTAACCAAGCCGGGCTTATGCGACTTGGTTATTTATAACGGCGTCCGTTTACATTGATTATTCAGTACCAGAACGGGTTGTACGGCCGATTAAAACCGTATGGGCGATAAAAGCCGTAAGGCCGGTAGCCGTAATAGGCGAACGGGTAACTGTAATGCGTGGTGCCGTAGTAGCGCCGCGGATAATAGAGCGGCGGCCTGAGGGCCTGCTGCAGCAGACGTGTGTTCGTGCAGTGCCTGCGCGATGTCTGACGGACATGATGGCAGGTCTGCTTCGCTTCGATCCGGTTAAGTTCGACAACAGGCGCTGCCGAATGCGCTGGCGCCGCGTTTGCGGGCGCTAACGTGAGCCACAGCAAAGACAGAATAGGAAGCGCTGGCCGAAACGAGTTCATGAAACTGTCGTAGCGGTCTCTAACGCATTGCGCAAAACAAAACGGGCGCGTCAACCAAGTCGGGTAAGCCCGAGATCGGTTGAGCGCCCGCTTTCCGTACTCCTGTCAGTTCGGGCTTATCACCAATGACGGCGATGATGGTAGAAGCCGGGCCCGTAATAGAATTGCTGTCCGTAGAAGTGGTGACGATGATGGCGGTGGCGCCAGTGGCGGTGGCGGCAGTGCCAACGCGAAGACCAGCGATGGTGGTGGCAACGGCGCCGAACGTCGATCGTGTTCGACTCGACTTCTGGCGCTTGCAGGCCGGTGAACACGCCGGCATGGGCAGGTATCGTGGTGGTTGCAAGCCCGATCGCTCCTGCTGCGGCCAGGCCAAGCATTAATTTTCTCATGGCGTTCTCCCTTGTTACTTCCTGTGAAGCCGCGACGAGGGATTTAGTTCCGCGAAACGCAAACGGGCGCATCAACCAAGTGGGTTGACGCGCCCGTTGCATTACAAATCGTTCAGTGAGAACGATTACCAAAACCACCTGGAATTATGGCGGCGATGGCGATGGCAACGCCAACGCGACGACCAGCGACGGTGATGGCAACGGCCCTGCACGTCGAGCGTATTCGATTCAACGGCCGGCGCTTGCAGGCCGGTGAACACGCCGGCGGCAACCGGGGTCGTCGCGGAAACGGTAAGCGCAAGACCGCCAACGGCGGCAGCGGTAATAAGAAGCGTCCTCAACATTGGGAAATTCCTCTCTCGAGAGTTGTTGTCGGCCCAAATGGGGGCAGGACCGATAGGCGAATGATCGGAGAAAAGACGTGAACCGGCCCTGAGACGTCTATTCATTGGCGGTTCAGCAACGTGGCCTCCCCAAGGCAATAAATGCACGGCTATGCTAATCGGTTCCTAACATGGCGGTTAATTCCCCTACGCAGTTCGATTGGCAGGAGACCTCCGCACCGACGCTTGCCGATTTCGAGCGGCTCGCGGACGCGGCTTACGCCCGTTTGCCGGTCACTTTTCGCACTCTTTGCAAGAATATCGTGATTCAGATCGAGGACTTCCCGACCGAAGAAGTGCTCGATGAATTAAAAGCAGAAAGTCCGTTTGATCTGCTCGGACTGTTTTCCGGGATAGGCCTGCCGCAGGATTCTGCCACTCCCGAAAGCGGACGATTACCCAATCACATTTATTTGTACCGCCGGCCGATCCTGGATTACTGGGCGGAGCACGACGAAACGCTAGGCCACGTGATCACGCATGTGCTCGTGCACGAAATCGGTCATCACTTCGGCATGTCCGACGAAGACATGAAACACATCGAAACGCTCGCAGACACTTAGTGCAGCGCAACAAGTCCCGCGCTATCGGGTCTTAGACCAAAGTGGTACCTCTCGCGCGCTGGTGATTCGTTTGATCACGGATTGATTCACAAAGGGGAATGCCATGTCACTCACCGTTTTAGCGTGGCTCGCAGTAGCCGCGTACGCGTTACATGTTGTCGAAGAACATATGCTCGGTTGGTTCGACTGGGCGCGTAAGACGATGAATCTCTCGATGACCTGGGAGCAATATGTAATTTCCGAGGTCGCGATTCTCGATCCTCGGTATCACGGCGGCGATGCTTGCCGGTTCGCCGATCGGCCCGATGTTGGTGGTCGCGTTCGTGACCTTGCTCTTCATCAACGTCGTCGTCTTTCACATCATTCCGATGCTCACGAATAGCGGAAGATTTTCGCCGGGAGTGATTACCGGCATTGTGTTGTTCCTGCCCTTGTGCTGGCTGGTTTATAAAACCCAGACGCTTTCACCGACCGATCAGTTTTGGGCGGTCGCCATTGGCGCGGGCGTCATGATCTGGCTGTGGCTTTTGACCTATCTCAAAACCCAGCGCTATTTCACCGGCGCCCCGGCGCCGTCGAAGCGCAAGCGCTAAACGCCTTTAAAAACGGCCTCAATCGAGGGCCTCCGGCAGTCATGCCGGGGGCCCTTGATCGTTATGAAGCCTCGTGAGACAGGAACGGCCAAATCCGCCTCACGGACCAAAGCAATGGAAAAGTTCACGACCCTCACGGGCGTCGCGGCCCCGCTCCGGATCATCAATGTCGATACCGACATGATCATCCCGAAGCAGTATCTGAAGACGATCCAGCGCACTGGATTGGGCAAAGGCCTGTTTTCGGAAATGCGCTACAACGACGACGGCAGCGACAATCCGGACTTTGTGCTGAACAAGCCGGCTTATAAAAACGCGAAGGTTCTTGTCGCCGGCGATAATTTCGGCTGCGGCTCTTCCCGTGAGCACGCGCCATGGGCGCTGATGGATTTCGGCATCCATTGCGTGATCTCGACGTCGTTTGCCGACATTTTCTACAACAATTGTTTCCAGAATGGCCTGCTGCCGATCGTCGTTTCCAAGGACGATCTGGAGAAGCTGTTTGACGACGCATCGCGCGGCTCAAACGCGACGCTGACGATCGATCTGGAGACGCAGGAAATTCGCGGGCCCGATGGCGGCGTCATCAAGTTCGACCTCGATCCGTTCAAGAAGCACTGCATGCTGAACGGCCTCGATGGCGTCGGACTGACCATGGAAAAGCGCGACCGCATCGACGCCTACGAACAGAAGGCCGCCAGCAACCGGCCTTGGGCTTAAGCGCCGCTCATCTCATTCCAGTACCTCAAGCGAGTAGTTCATGCCGACATACAATCTTTTGCTGCTGCCGGGTGACGGCATCGGTCCCGAGGTGATGGCGCAGGCGAAGCGCGTACTCGAATGGATCGAGAAGCGCGGGCTTGCTTCTTTCAAGATCGAAGAAGATCTGGTCGGCGGTTCTGCCTACGACGCACATGGCCAGGCGATTTCGGAAGCCACCATGTCCAAGGCAATGTCGGCGGATGCAATCCTGTTCGGCGCGGTCGGCGGGCCAAAGTGGGACAAGGTTCCCTATGACGTGCGCCCGGAGGCGGGCTTGCTGCGGCTCCGCAAAGATCTCGCGCTGTTTGCCAATCTGCGTCCTGCCATCTGCTATCCGGCGCTTGCCGACGCTTCCAGCCTCAAGCGCGAGCTCGTCGAAAACCTCGACATCGTCATCGTGCGCGAACTTACCGGCGGCGTTTATTTCGGCGAGCCGAAGACCATCACCGATCTCGGTAACGGCCAGAAGCGCGCGGTCGATACGCAGGTTTACGACACCTATGAAATCGAGCGGATCTCGCGCGTTGCCTTCGATCTTGCAAAAGCACGTAAGAACAAAGTGACCTCGTCCGAAAAGCGCAACGTGATGAAATCCGGCGTGCTCTGGCACGAGGTCGTCAATCAGGTGCATCAGCGCGAGTACAAGGACGTCGAGCTCGAACACCAGCTGGCCGATGCGCTCGGCATGCAACTCGTGCGCAATCCAAAACAGTTTGATGTGATCGTCACCGACAATCTGTTTGGCGACATGCTCTCCGATGTCGCGGCGATGCTGACCGGCTCACTCGGTATGTTGCCGTCCGCTTCGCTCGGCGAGGTTGATGCCAAGACCAAGAAGCGCCGTGCACTCTACGAGCCGGTGCATGGTTCGGCACCGGACATCGCGGGCCGCGGCATGGCCAATCCGATCGCGATGATCGGCTCGCTCGGCATGGCGCTTCGTTATTCCTTCGGCATGGGCAAGCTTGCCGATCAGATCGAAGAAGCGATTTCGAATGTGTTGGCTGCCGGACACCGGACGGCCGACATTCGCGGCTCTGCCACGAAGATCGTGTCGACCACGGACATGGGTGACGCAATTATTGCCGAACTCGACAAGATCGCGGCGTAAGACGCGGGCGACCGAAAATAAAAAAACGCCGGGCAGTTAGCCCGGCGTTTTCATTTTAAACGAAAAGAAATCAGTAGTTCGGCAGTTCGAACTGGCGTGCGAGCGGCCAGCGCGAGTGACCGGTCGGGTCGTAGCCGTATGAAGGATATTCGAGGCCAAAGCCGTAAGCGTAGTCGTGATAGCTTTTCGACTGCGGTTTCACTTCGGTACCGGCATCGAGAAAGCTGCGCTTCTTGATGAAAACGCGCGGGCGTTGTTCGCGGCGCGACTGCGCATCGGCTTCGTAGGCGGTAGCTGCCAGGATCGATAGACCGGCGGCCAGGGCGATAAGCGGCGCAAAACGCATGAATTTCCTCGTCAATTCGTCGAATTCCATAAGGTTTTAGCCCGGTTTTAGTTGCCGGGCCTAGTGGCTGAAAGACACAGGAAGAGGCGGATTGAGCCCGGGCCCTTCAGGCTCTAAATTGCCCTGAAAGGCGCTGCCGCCACCCTTTCCCCACCCGAGGCCAAGCTCTTGTCGAGACCCAAACCCAGCCATGGGCCTATTGCGCCTGCCAACCCCGCACTCGCTGGGAAGGTGGCCGGCGTTTCGGTTATCCAGGAGCAGCCGCTGGTTGCCGAAACGCGGCCCGAGGCGCTCGATGACGACACCACGCCCGCGGAAAGGTTTTTTATCCGCAATAACGGCAAGGTGCCGGAAGCGACTCGCGATCCGGAGCGCTGGACACTTTCGATCGATGGCGAAGTCGATCAGGCGCTTTTGCTTTCGCTCGGAGAAATCAAAGCGAAGTTTCCGCACGTCACGCAGCGCATGCTGCTCGAATGCGGTGGCAATGGGCGCTCATTCTTCACACCCAAAACCGACGGCGTGCAGTGGCATCACGGGGGTGCCGGTTGCGCAGAATGGACCGGTGTTCGTCTGCGTGATGTGTTGCAGGCGGCGGGCTTGAAAGAGACTGCGCGCTTCACCGGACATTTCGGCACTGATCCCACGCTCGAAGGCGATAAGCTCCGCCGATCTCGCGCGGCGTTCCAATCGGCAAAGCATGTGATGAAAATACGTTGCTTGTATTCGCGATGAACGGCGAGCCACTGCTGCCCGTGCACGGATTTCCCCTGCGCCTCGTTGTGCCGGGCTGGGTCGGCTCGGTTTCGCATAAATGGTTGAATCGCATCCTGATCCGCAAGGATCGGCACGACGGCGCGATGATGGATCCCTGGTCTTATCGCGTGCCGAAAAATCCTGTGCTGCCGGGAGACAATATCGATCCGACGACCTTCGTCGATTTCGAAGCGATGCCGGTGCGTTCATTGATTACTTCGCCGGCGGACAACGGCGTTGTCGCCGCGAACAGGCCATTCGTTCTTCGCGGCACAGCCTGGGCCGGCGATCAGACAATCCGTCTTGTGGAAGTTTCAAAAGACAAGGGCGCGACCTGGCAACGCGCTGAACTTGCGCCGCCGCAGAATGCCTATGATTGGACGCGCTTTACGACCACAATTTCGCTTGCTCCCGGCGTACACGCATTGTGGTCGCGCGCAACCGACAGCGCCGGACAAGTGCAGCCGAACGAACCGGAAGGCTGGAATCCACACGGCTATGGCGCCAACCCGGTCCATAAGATCGTGGTCCACGCGCACTAAGCGAATTCACACTGCGCTCACGCACATTCCATTCATGAACTCAAAGTTTGCGTTGTTTAGCGCATAGCTTTGTTGCGGCGCATGTTGAGCGCAGCCGCGACTCCATTAGACTTCCCTGCAAGCGACGGTGCCGTAAGCGCCCCGCTAGAAAAAAATCTAAACGTCCCGCCGTAAGCGGTGACCGGGGAGAAATGCCATGACGAAGCGCGAGCGCTCGTTCGAAGAACTTTATCGCGACGATCCGGAGCGCGCCGACGCGCTGCTTTATGGCCGAAAGACCGGTGCGACACGGCGCGGATTTTTAGGCGGCGCGGGCGTTGCCGCGATGGGCGCAATGGTCGGCGGCACAATTCCGTTTTCGCAGAATATGCCCGCAGGTTTCGTGCCGGCGGCGCTTGCGCAGCCAACGCCGCCAACGCCGCCCGCGGCCCCTGAAAAGAAGGGACCAACGCTCCTCAAATTTCCCGGCAAGGACGGCAATCTGGTCGTGATCGGCGACCGGCCGCTTGTCGCCGAAACCCCAGAGGCGCTCCTCGACGACGAGACCACGCCGAACTCGAAATTCTACATCCGCAACAACGGCAATCTGCCGGAGGAGCCGAAAGATCCGGATGCGTGGAAGCTGACGATCGACGGCGAGGTGAACAAGCCGCTTGAAATCACGGTCGGCGAACTGAAGAAGAAGTACAAGCCGCAGACGTTGCGCATGGTGCTGGAATGCGGGGGCAACGGGCGCTCATTCTTCTCGCCGCCCGCGAGCGGCAACCAGTGGACGAATGGCGGTGCCGGCTGCGCGGAATGGACCGGGGTTTCGCTCGCGGACGTGCTCAAAACCGCGGGCCTGAAGCCGAATGGTATTTACACCGCAAACTACGGGGCCGACACGCATCTGTCCGGCGATCCAAAGCGGCTCACGCTGTCGCGTGGCGTGCGCATCGTAAAGGCGATGGAGCCGCAGTCGCTGCTGGTGTGGGCGATGAACGGCAAGCCGCTCGAAAATATTCACGGTGCGCCGCTGCGCCTCGTCATTCCGGGCTGGGCCGGTTCGGCGTCGCACAAGTGGCTCACCAAGATCACGATCCGCGACAAAGAGCATGACGGGCCGGGCATGACCGGAACAAGCTATCGTCTCACCATCAATCCGATGGTGCCCGGGGCGAAGGCCGATCCGAAGAATTTCAAAATCCTCGAATCGATGCCGGTGCGTTCGATCATCACCGCGCCCGCGAACGGTGCGAAGTTCGCGGCCGGTACGCGCGAACTGAAACTGCGCGGCGCGTCCTGGGCGGGCGATCTGACCGTGAAACAGGTCGAAATCTCGACCGACTTCGGCCAGACCTGGACGCGGGCTCAACTCAGCCAACCGAAAAACAAATTCGACTGGCAGCGCTGGACCGCGAACGTGAAGGTGCCGACCGACGGCTATTACGAAGTCTGGAGCAAGGCGACGGACTCGCAGGGCAAGGCGCAGCCGCATGTCGCGCCCAACTGGAATCCGAGCGGCTACGGTGGGAACCCGTATCACCGGATCGCGGTACTGATCGGTTGATCGAAATGCATGAAGCAATGCGGCGGGCGGCGCTTGCCGTCCGCCAATTATTAATGGCCGGCGCGCTGGTCCTGACGTTGCCGGCCAGCGCGCCGGCGCAAACGCCGCAGCCGCAATTCACGCCGCAGCCTGAGGATCCGGATAGTTTCCCCGACGGGCCCGGCCGCGACGACGCGTTCTTTGCCTGCGGCGCGTGCCACGCTTTCAAGCTGGTCGCGAGCCAGGGTTTTTCGCGCGAGCGCTGGAACGAAACGATCAGCTACATGACCGAGCGGCACGGCATGCCGAAACTTGAGGGCAAGGACCGCGAGCTTATTCTGAACTATCTCGCGAAAACTTATCCGCCGAAGCCAGAGCAGAACCGCGGCTTTCAGAATCCGTTTCTGAAACAGTGATCAGCGCAGGCTGAATTTGCCGCGAAGCCGGGGACCCGATTTGGCGTCGAGCCATTCGGGCAGCGCGGGCCGCGGCGCGTTACCGAGCAACGTGTTCTTGGCGTCGCAGAAGCTGCGGTTCAATTCGGCTTTGGCAAAGAACTCGATCAGCTTTTCGTCGCGGCCTGAGCTCACGAGCGACAGTCGATCCAGCAAACAGGCGACCTGACCGACCGCCACGATCTCGACGCCGGGATTGCAATACCAGGCGACAAGGCCGAGCGAAGGCTCGTCGAATTTCGCGGCGGTCGCAAGACACGTGCGCGGGCCTTGATCGGTCGTGAGCTTCATCTCGATCGTGGTGAGATCGCCGAACTTGGTAATGACCATTCCATTCGGTCCCGCGAGTTCTGCGTTGATCGCGGACTCTGCCGCGACCGCAGCAACCGCTTCGAGCGGGTCCATCGGGATCGCGCCTTCGGTGCCGGGCCGGTAGAGCGCGACACGGATGTAAGCGGTGCTCGCGTTGTTTGCGGCACCGAACGTAATCAGATCCTTGCGGCCGCCGCCGTCGCGATGCCGGCGCGTGATGTAATTCTGCTCAAAGGCCTGTAGCGCGGGCGATGAAATTTCATACGCGCCGTTTGCGCGCGGCGTTTCGATCCAAGCGGATTTCACGAGAGGCCCCTGGACGACCGAGGATTTGGCCGGCGAGGTGCCGAGATCGGTGACAATGAAGGCGAGGAGTGCCGCCGCCGAGAGCGCTGCCAGCGTGCGCGAGAGCGTGAGACGCTGAATGGCGGGAGCAGCTGGTGCCGCCATTTCGGCGGTCTCCGGCTTAATGAAAACGGATAGAGGTTCCTGCCGGTCCACTTCGACGCCTCCCTGAAAGGCTTGCCAGCCCCTTGTTTTTCAAGGCTTGGCGTTGCCGTTCTTCTCGCGTAGAAACCGCCCCATTCCGGTTTACGAAGCAGGAGAAGGCCCGCGAATTTCGCAGCCAGAGTGAACGATGGGTTACAAGGTCGCCGTAGTTGGCGCGACAGGAAATGTCGGCCGCGAAATGCTGAATATTCTTGCGGAACGCGGGTTTCCCGCGGACGAGGTCGTGGCGCTTGCGTCGCGCCGCTCGCTGGGTCTCGAGATTTCGTATGGTGACCGAATTCTTAAATGTAAGGCGCTCGAGCACTTACGACTTCTCGCGATACCGACATCTGCCTGATGTCGGCGGGCTCCGCGATTTCGAAGGACTGGTCGCCGAAGATCGCGGCCATGGGCTGTGTCGTGATCGATAACTCGTCGTGCTGGCGCTACGACAACGACGTGCCGCTGATCGTACCGGAAGTGAACGCCGACGCGATCGTGGGCTTCACCAAGAAGAACATCATCGCGAACCCGAACTGTTCGACTGCTCAGCTCGTGGTCGCGCTGAAGCCGTTGCATGACGTCGCCAAGATCAAGCGTGTCGTGGTCGCGACCTATCAGTCGGTGTCGGGCGCCGGCAAGGACGCGATGGATGAACTCTTCAACCAGACGCGCGCGATCTATGTGAACGATTCGGCCGAGCCCGCGAAGTTCACCAAGCGCATCGCTTTTAACGTCATTCCGCACATCGACGTGTTCCGTGAGGACGGCTACACGAAGGAAGAGTGGAAGATGGTGGCCGAGACAAAGAAGATTCTCGATCCGGCGATCCAGCTCACCGCAACGTGTGTGCGCGTGCCGGTGTTCGTCGGCCATTCGGAAGCCGTCAACGTCGAGTTCGAAAATCCGATCTCGGCGGATCAGGCGCGCGACATCCTGCGCGAAGCGCCGGGTATCCTCGTCATCGATAAGCGTGAGGACGGCGGCTACATGACGCCGTTCGAAGCGACCGGCGAGGATGCCACCTATATTTCGCGCATTCGCGAGGACAAGACCGTGAAGAACGGTCTCAACTTCTGGTGTGTGTCCGACAACCTGCGCAAGGGTGCTGCACTCAACACGATCCAGATCGCGGAAGTGCTGGTCAACCGCAAGCTGGTCCAGCCGAAGAAGAAAGCGGCGTAAGTCGCAAAAAAATTTAGAGATGAAAAAGGCCGGGTTCTTCCCGGCCTTTTTTGTTTCAGAAGCGCGGTGCTTCCAGCGCCGCTGCATGCTCCGCCGCCGCAACCGGAAGAAATTTTTTCTGTTCGCTGTCGTAGACCAGCAGATCACCCTGGGCCACACCGAAATAGGCGCCGTGCAATTTCAGCTTGCCGCGGCCGACCAGGATATTGACGCAAGGAAACGTCATCAGATTTTCGAGCGTGAGCAGAACCGACGCCTGTTCGACACGCGTAAGATAGTCCCGCTCGCTTTCGCTGTGTCCGCGCCGCGGCATTTTCGAAACCGCGGGCTCGATCAGTTTCATCCAGTTGCCGATGAAGTCGCCGGGCGAAAGCGGTTCGATATTATTGGCGTATGCGGCAATGCCACCGCATTGCGCGTGGCCGAGCACCACGATGTGTTTGACGCGAAGCGCCTGGACTGCGAATTCAAGCGAGGCCGATACCGCGCGGGTCGCGCCATCCGGCGAATAAGGCGGGACCAAATTCGCGACGTTACGCGCAACGAACAACTCTCCTGGTGCGGCGTCGAAAATCACTTCCGGCGACACGCGGCTGTCGCAGCAGCCGATCACCATGATTTCCGGCTTCTGGCCGCGCGTCGCAAGATCGATAAAGCGGTGCTGCTCCTCGGGGA
This sequence comes from uncultured Alphaproteobacteria bacterium, assembly GCA_963730025.1. GTDB lineage: Bacteria > Pseudomonadota > Alphaproteobacteria > Rhizobiales > Xanthobacteraceae. The sequence goes on along the minus strand of CAVSPV010000002.1, from coordinate 1,821,020 downwards.
GCCGGGCATCGAGAAACTTGCGGTAGCCGGAAACGAGCCGTTCGGGAAAATTCACCTTCCGCTCCTCGGAAAACTACGGTTCATACGAAAGAAGCCAACGGCAATCGCCCGTCAAGGGCTTGGCACGCGGGATGCACGGGCGCTAGGAGAATAGCTCGCAACAGGGGGTGTCTGATGGCGTCTCCAATTCGTCCGCGCCGTAGCGTGCTTTATATGCCGGGCTCAAATGCCCGCGCACTGGAAAAGGCGCGCACACTTGCGGCCGACGCGCTGATCCTCGATCTCGAAGACGCGGTCGCGCCCGACGCAAAAGCGGTTGCGCGCGAACAGGTGACCGCGGCGGTCAAAGCCGGCGGCTACGGCAAACGCGAAATCGCAATCCGCGTGAACGCGCTGTCGACGCCATGGGGCATGGACGATTTCAAGGCGGCGGCAGAGGCCAAGCCCGACGCGATCCTGGTGCCGAAGATTTCGTCGGCCGCGGAAATGGCGGCGATCGCCAAGCGCTTCGCAAACAAGAGCCGATGAAAAGACGCGTATCTGGATCATGATCGAAACCGCGGCGTCTGCGTTTCGGCTTGAAGAAATCGCGGCTTGCGCGAAAGACCCGGCAACGCGGCTTTCGGTTTTCATCTTAGGCACAAACGATTACGCCAAGGAAACGCGGGCGAAGATCACGCGCGGCCGCGCGGGTCTTCTGCCGTTTCTGGCGCTTTCTATTGCTGCTGCTCGTGCGAACGGCATCGATGTCATCGACGGCGTTTATAACGACATTTCCAATATCGACGGCTTGAAAGAAGAAGCGGCGCAAGCGCGCGATCTCGGCTTCGACGGCAAGACCATCATTCATCCCAGCCATATCGCGCCATGTAACGAGGCGTTCTCGCCTAGCCGCGGACGAAGTCGAGAATGCGCGCAAAATTGTCGCCGCGTTCGAACAGCCGGAAAGCAAAGGCAAAGGCGTGCTACAGATCGACGGGCGCATGTATGAAATCCTGCATGCGGAGATCGCGAAGCGCACCGTCGCCGTCACCGACGCCATCACGGAGCGCGAAGCGCAATGAATCCGGTCGTGACCAAAACCAAGACTACGGCAGGAAATTTCTTCGAGGACTTTGCGCTCGGGCAAGTGATCCATCACGCGACCCCGCGCACGATCACCGTGGGCGACGTTTCGCTCTATAGCGCGCTCTACGGCACGCGCTTTGCGGTCCAGTCGGCGGAATCATTTGCGCAGAAGATCGGTTATCCGCGCGCGCCGGTGGACGATCTTTTGGTTTTTCACATCGTTTTCGGCAAGACCGTGCCGGATATTTCGCTCAACGCGGTCGCTAATCTCGGCTACGCCGCCTGCCGTTTTCTGGCACCGGTCTATCCCGGCGATACGTTGATCGCGGTCTCTGAAGTCATCGGCTTGCGGGAAAACGCGAACAAGACCTCTGGCGTCGTTTACGTGCGCTCCACCGGCTTCAACCAGGAAGGCGTCGAGGTGCTCGACTATGTGCGCTGGGTAATGGTGAGGAAGCGCGATGAGCAGTCGCCCGTGCCGGAAACGGTGGTGCCGAAACTGCCCGCAGTGCTCACGCCGGACATGTTCGGTGGCGGCGTGCCGGCGATCAACGTGCGCGAATATAATTTCAAACTATCGGGCAGCGAACATCGTTTCGAAGAATATGCGCCCGGCGAGAAAATCGACCATGTCGACGGCATGACGGTCGAAGATGCCGAGCAGCAGATCGCCACGCGGCTTTATCAGAACACGGCGAAAGTTCACTTTAACAACTTCGCGCAGAAACAGGACCGCTTCGGCAAGCGGTTGATTTACGGTGGTCATGTCATTTCGCTTGCGCGCGCGCTTTCATTCAATGGATTGGCTAACGCGTTTCATGTGGCGGCAATCAATGGCGGGCGGCATGTCGCGCCATTATTCGCGGGCGACACCGTGTTTGCCTGGACCGAAGTGCTCGACGCGCAGGAAGTGCCGAGCCGCCGCGATCTCGGCGCGCTGCGGCTCCGCACGTTGCTACCAAGGATCGGCCCTGCGCCGATTTTCCGTACAAAAACGGTGACGAGTATGAGGCCGGCGTAATTCTCGATCTCGATTACTGGACGCTCATTCCGCGCTGATAATTTTTATCATGGCCGAGACAAGCGCGGGCATGACGAAGTGAAGATCCGTCTTAATCCCCACTCTCCGCGCGCAAGTGGGCCACAAGCTCGCGGGCGAAGATCGGCAGTTCTTCGAACTTCCGCACACAGATCGTGAGATCGCGCTCGGCCCAGCTGTCGGTGAGCGTCACCGGCGTGATCGCCATCGAGAGTGCCGCGCGCTTCGCCGTTGTTTCCGGCACGACACCAATCCCGACATTTCTTTCAACCATGCGGCAGACCGCGTCGAAGCTCCGTAATTGAATGCGCAACCGCAGCGGCCGGCCGATGCGTGCGGCCTTGTCGGCTAGAAAGCGCTGGAGCGCGCTCGCGCGATCGAGCCCGACAAAGTCATGATCGAGTACTTGAGCGAGCGAAATGCGGTCGCGCACCGCAAGCGGATGATCGTGGGCTACTACGAGCACGAAGCGGTCGCGGCGATAGGGGAAGGTTTCGAGCGCGCCGGGGTCGACCGTACCCGCGATGATGCCGAGATCGGCAACGCCCTCCGCAATCAGACCGACAATTTCGTCGGAAAGCCGCTCCACCAGATCGACGCTGACATTCGGGTGAGCGGCCAGAAAGGATGACAGGGCCTCGGGGAGAAACTCAGTCAGCGCGTTGGTGTTGGACAACACGCGGATCTGGCCTGCCTGGCCGCCTGCGAATACGCTGAGCTCTTCGCGAAGCTTCTCGGCCTGCTGGAGCATGGTGCGGGCGTGCTGCAGCAGGATGCGGCCGGCCTGGGTCGGCGCTATTCCCTGCCGGCTTCGCACCAGAAGCGGTGCGCCAAGCGCGTCTTCCATCTGACGGATACGCGTGCTGGCTGCGGCGAGCGCGAGATTCGCGCGTTCCGCGCCATGGGTAATCGAGCCCGCTTCAAGCACATGGCGGAAACAGACTGAGGTCGGCGAGATCGAAGCGCATTATACCAAACCTTCGCTTTTCGCGAAGGAACACTACGCAAAATACAGCTTGTGAAGCAAGGTATCGTCAATAAGGTTCGCGTAATACGAAGTAAGAGCCTTTCCAAAGTATGTGGACGGGCCTGGACTTGAGATTGCGGCGCCGCGGCTAAGCAGCCAATTCTCCGCGGCGACGATCTAAGCGAGCCAGCCGATGTCAGAACTGCCCGCGCGCCCGCGGCCGCTCTCGCCGCATCTTACGATCTACCGACTGACCTGGACGATGGTCATGTCGATCGTCCATCGCATCACGGGCTGCGCGCTCTATTTCGGCACGATGCTGCTTGCCTGGTGGCTGGTCGCAGCGGCGACGTCGGCCAAATATTTCGATATTGCGAATGCTTTTTTCGGCAGCTGGTTCGGGCAGCTCATTCTGCTCGGTTACACCTGGGCGCTAATGCATCACATGCTCGGCGGCATCCGCCATTTCATCTGGGACACGGGCCGCGGCTTGGGTCCGGAGCGGCAGGCGCTCGCGCGCACGACGCTGATCGGCTCGGTGTCGATCACCGTCCTGCTCTGGATTCTTGCGCTCGTGTTGAGGAACTGACGATGCGCACACCGCTGAGCCGCGTGCAGGGGACTGGGTGCTGCGCATCACGGCACCGAGCATTTCTGGATGCAGCGCCTGACCGCTGCCGCCAACGTCATTGCTGCTCATCGTGCTGATCGGGATTGCGGTGACGCTGGTCGGCCGCAGCCACGCCGTCGTCGTCGCGACCTCTCGCGTCCGCTGGTCGCGATCCTACTGATCGCCGCGATTGTCTCGGTCTCGATCCATATGCGGATCGGCATGCAGATCGTCATCGAAGACTACGTGCACTCACCTTTTCGCAAGATCGTGCTCCTGATGCTGAACACGTTCTTCTCCTTCGGCGTCGGGCTCGTCTGCACCTTCGCCGTCCTTAAAATCTGTTTCAGGCTCTAATCATGGCGACCAACGGCAACACGCGTTCAGCGCCCGCAACCGGCGGCCGCAGCTATCCGATCACCGAACATCTCTACGATGTCGTTGTGGTCGGCGCGGGCGGCGCGGGCCTGCGCGCAGTCGTCGGCTGCGCGGAAGCGGGTCTGAAGACCGCCTGCATTTCCAAGGTTTTTCCGACGCGCTCGCATACGGTCGCGGCACAGGGCGGCATCTCGGCGGCCCTCGGCAACATGGGCGAGGATGATTGGCGCTGGCACATGTACGACACCGTGAAGGGGTCGGACTGGCTCGGCGACCAGGACGCGATCGAATATCTCTGCCGCAACGCGCCGGCTGCCGTCTACGAGCTCGAACATTGGGGCGTGCCGTTCTCGCGCACCGAAGCGGGCAAGATCTATCAGCGCCCGTTCGGCGGCATGACCACGCATTACGGCAAGGGCACCGCGCAGCGCACCTGTGCCGCCGCCGACCGCACCGGCCACGCGATCCTGCACACGCTTTATGGCGCGGCACTCAAGCATCGCGCCGAGTTCTTCATCGAATATTTCGTGCTCGATCTTCTGATGGACTCGGAAGGCCGCTGCTGCGGCGTGCTCGCGCTGAAGCTCGACGACGGCACCATGCACCGCTTCCGCTCGCACGAGACGATTTTAGCCACCGGCGGTTATGGCCGCGCTTATTTCTCCTGCACCTCGGCGCATACCTGCACCGGCGACGGCAATGCGATGGTACTGCGCGCGGGCCTGCCGTTGCAGGATATGGAGTTCGTTCAATTCCATCCGACCGGTATTTACGGCGCGGGCTGTCTGATCACCGAAGGCTCGCGCGGCGAGGGCGGTTATCTCGTCAATTCCGAAGGCGAGCGCTTCATGGAGCGCTACGCGCCTTCAGCGAAGGATCTCGCCTCGCGCGACGTCGTTTCGCGCTCGATGACGATTGAAATCCGCGAAGGCCGCGGCGTCGGCAAGAATAAAGACCATATCTATCTGCACCTCGATCATCTCGATCCGGACGTGCTGCACGAGCGGCTGCCCGGCATTTCCGAATCCGCGCGCATCTTCGCGGGCGTCGATGTCACGAAAGAGCCGATCCCGGTGCTGCCGACCGTGCATTACAACATGGGCGGCATTCCAACGAACCCGCATGGCGAAGTCGTCACCAAGAAGGATGGTAATGCGGATACGATCGTTCCGGGCCTGATGGCGATCGGCGAAGCGGCCTGCGTTTCCGTGCATGGCGCGAACCGTCTTGGCTCGAACTCGCTGATCGATCTGGTGGTGTTCGGCCGCGCTGCCGCCGACCGCTGCGCGGAGAAGCTAGTCCCCAACGACAAACACATGATGCTGCCGGCGGAGCCCACCGACAAAGCGCTCGCGCGCTTCGATCGGCTCCGTTACGCCAAGGGTTCGATGTCGACCGCCGATCTGCGGCTCAACATGCAGAAGGTGATGCAGACCAATTGCGCGGTATTCCGCACCAATGAGATCCTGGATGAGGGTCACAAGCTCATCCACAACGTGTTCGGCAATTCCGACGACGTGAAAGTCACCGACCGCTCGCTGATCTGGAATACCGACCTGGTCGAGACGCTCGAATTCGACAACCTGATCTCGCAGGCCGTTGTCACGATGGATTCGGCGCTGAACCGGACCGAGTCGCGCGGCGCGCATGCGCGCGAAGATTTCCCCAATCGCGACGACAAGGACTGGATGAAGCACACGCTCGCCTGGGTCGATTTCTCGACCAAGAAGGTCGCGATCGATTACCGGCCAGTCCACACCTACACGTTGACCAACGAAGTGCAGTACATCGAGCCGAAAGCACGGGTTTATTGATGAAACTCGCGCTGGTTTTGGAAGGCGACGATTACAGCATCCGGGACGATGCGGCGCATCGAGAGGGCAAAGGCAAGCGGCTTGCGTCGCTCAACCTCAACCAAGCCGATGTCACGATCGAGCAGTCCGGCAATGCGATCCCGGATCTGCCGATCGGCAATTACAACACGTTGAACGACGCGCTGATTGCGCTCCGGGAAGCCGGGTTCGAATTCGAAAGATACGAGTGAGCGGAACATGGTCGAACTGACGCTGCCGAAGAATTCCAGGCCAGCCGAAGGCAAGGTCTGGCCGAAGCCCGAGGGCGCGACACGGATCGAAGAACTTCGCGTCTATCGCTACGATCCGGATGGCGATGCCAATCCGCGGATCGACACTTATTACGTCAATCGCGACGATTGCGGTCCGATGGTGCTCGACGCGCTGATCTGGATCAAAAATAACGTCGATCCGACGCTGACCTTCCGCCGCTCCTGCCGCGAAGGCATCTGCGGCTCGTGCTCGATGAATATCGACGGCACCAACACGCTCGCCTGCACGCGCGGCATGGACGAAATCAAAGGCACGGTAAAAATCTATCCGCTGCCGCATATGCCGGTCGTGAAGGACCTGGTGCCTGATCTGACCAATTTCTATGCCCAGCACGCGTCGATCGAGCCGTGGCTGAAAACAACGACGCCCGAGCCGTCTGCCGAGTGGAAACAGAGCCACGAAGACCGCGAGAAGCTCGACGGATTGTACGAGTGCATTCTATGCGCCTGCTGTTCGGCGTCGTGCCCGAGCTATTGGTGGAACTCGGAGCGCTTCCTGGGCCCCGCGATATTGCTGCAAGCGCAGCGCTGGATCGTAGACAGCCGTGACGAAGCGACCGGCGAACGGCTTGACGATCTGGAAGATCCGTTCCGGCTTTATCGCTGCCACACGATCATGAACTGCGCGAATACCTGCCCGAAGGGTCTGAACCCGGCGAAGGCAATTGCAGAGATCAAGAAGAAGATGGTGACGCGGCAACTTTGATTGCCGCGCCTGTCGTCGTTGTCAGTCCGTCGAACGTCTCGCCTGGAACGGCCAGCTCTTCAGGAGCCGGGCGATCGCGAGCACGACCACAATGCATGACGTGAAGATGGGAAGAACGACGACCCCGAGGGCGAGGCCCCAGACCAGCCATGCCGCGGTAGCACCGCCGGGAATGATCGGCGCAAGCGTCGCGTAAAGCGATGCCGAGGCGACGAGCGCGATTGTCTTGAGGGCGGCAAGCGCCAGCGCAACGACGACGAGTGCCGCGGCGGCAATCCAGAAGGCAATGAAGATCCTGAGCAGCGAACGCATGCGGGCGGCGCCTCGGCGATTAGCAATTGCCGAGGATTACGCAGACCGGGTTAAGGAGTGGGAAACCGCCTGGGCGAAACTCCGTTAACGCAGGCGTTCCGCGCTTAATTAAAGGAGAGAAAGATGATCGATCACGTCGGCTTTCCGGTATCGGTCTACGCGAAGTCCAAGGCGTTCTACGAGAAGGCGCTCGCACCGCTCGGCTATGGCGTGATCATGGACGGGCGCGGAGACGACCGAAAGCGGCGCGGCCGCCTGCGGCTTCGGCAGGAACGGTAAGCCTGACTTCTGGATCGGCGGCGAGGGCGCCTGAATGGCCCGATGCATATCGGCGATCGTGGCCGACAGCCGCGCGGCGGTGGCGCTCGCTGCGGGCGCCAAGGACAACGGCGCTCCGGGAATCCGCGCTCATGATCATCCAAACTATTACGGCGCGTTCGTGCGCAATCCTGACGGCCACAATATCGAAGCGGTTTGTCGTAAGCCGGCATGACATGGCGATTAAAAGTATTTGCCGCTTAAAAAGCTGATGGCCGCACACCCTGCGGCGTACGGCCATCGAAAACTATTCGCAAAAAGCGAAGAGTTACATCGCCTTCTTCTTCTTCCGACGACGCTTCTTGGTCTTCTTTGCCTTCTTCGCCTTCTTCGCCTTACGTTTGCGTTTTGCCATGATATGCCTCTTGGCCAATGTTTGGTTGCGCTTTTCAGAATCGGATTTAGTTTTCGATCCCTTCCGGCGCTTGGAAACCGGTTTTCTCACCGGGCGCGGTTTTGAAGGAGTAGATTCCTTCGGTTCGATTCCGAAGATGCCCATCATGGGACTGGATGAGTCGCTCCTGGGCATCAGCTTCCGAATCAAACAACCGGCAGCGACATATCGCGCACGGTTTTATCTTTTGCCAATAGGCTTCGCAGATATGGCGGGTGTAAGCAGAGCGACCACGACATGTTGCATTCGCGGTGCAACGCGAAAGAAGAGTTTTAGGTTGACAACAAAAACTTCCCGCGTGGCTTTGTTTGCAAGCAAATTGCTCGAATTTTCAGTGAGTTAGCGATTGCGCGTTTTTAAGCGCCGATTCTTCCGCGGATGTCGCGCGACTCAAAAAATTCATGAGCAAATCTGTTTAACCGTCTTGCAAAAATTTATTCACAGGCATGCGAAAACACGCACTGAAAACGTCACTCGGAGTCATTTTTTGTCAAAACGCGCACTGATTCGCGCAAGTGATTCGTTTTTATGCATGCCCAAGGGATCGAAAACGCGAACAAAAGCCGTTCGCAACTTTCTTTTAACGAATCAAATCCGAGTTATGAGCGGCTTATGCCGTGCCGAGCGCCTTAGACTGCAACGCGAACACGCGATCGGCGACATCGTTGCCGTCGGTGACGGCTTCTTTCCAAACCGACAGCGCATTTGCGCGCGGCGTATCGATTTTGCCGCACACGCCATCGGAATCGAACGTCAGCACCGCATCGAACTTCTTCGCAATCGCCTGCATGCGCTGGTTTTGCGAGAGGAAATTGACGAAAAGCTTGGAAATACCGCGATTTCTGGCCGCAAGGACCGTTCGTCCGAATAATTCCGTGCCAATGCCGCCGTTCTGAAGGCCTTTTTCAACGCTGAAAGCCGCTTCCGCGTCGCCACCGCCGACGCTGCGAAAGCCGCGCAGCTCGGCGACACCGCGCAGAACGCCGTCAACGAAGTAGCCGTGCGCAATCGAGTGGCTGCCGAGGGCATGCTGCGCGTATTGTTCGATGAAATAGTCGGTCACCGGCGTGCCAAAGCGCATGCGCCGGCTCTCGGGATCGAGGCGCAGCAGGTGCGCCTGGAGCGCCACTGTGTCGCTGACCCAGAGTTTGCGGAACGTGCCTGGTACTTTCGTATTCGCCTGCGTCGTCATCTCTCAAATCCCTTAGGCTTCGGTCCAAACTGCATTCGAATCGAAGCCTTTTGCGAGGACGGAACTTATGTATGTGCAATGCAGCATTTTTCAAGCTTCGGCTGGTCCTGTTGCCGGAGCATGACGGGGCAGCGGTGAAATTGAGGCGGCGGGGCGAGGGTCTGTCGCGGCGATAAGCTACTATATTTGCTGGTGAATTTTCGATCGTCAGTCCTGAGGGATAGGTTAATGAGAGCTTAATGCGAAGGACGCAGGGCCGTATTGCACCTGCGAAGAGCCGCTCCGAACCTTGCCCGATTCAGTGGCGTCCGCTTATCTCTCGCGCTGTCAGAGGAAAATACAGAAAGGCCGCCCGCGGCATGTCGGGAATTGCCGAACGTTACGCGGAAATGGTTTCGGCCGGCACTCTGGAGCGCGACTCCGCGCAGGCCCGTGCCGCCGATCGTCTTCAGCAACTCCAAAATGAGCTCGCGGAATACCGGCCGGCGTCAAAGTCGTCGTCGCTGGGCTGGCTGATGGCGCGCGGGCCTCAGAAGGTGCCGCGCGGACTTTATATCTGCGGTGATGTCGGCCGCGGCAAGACCATGTTGATGGATCTCTTCTTTGAGACCGCGAAAGTTTCGACGAAGCGCCGCGCGCATTTTCACGAGTTCATGGCGGACGTGCATGACCGCGTGCACGAAGTTCGCCAGGCGATGAAAGAAGACAGGCTCAAAGATGGCGATCCGATCGCCCCGGTAGCAAGCCAACTCGCCGACGAGGCAATGCTGCTTTGTTTCGACGAGTTTCACGTCCATGACATCGCCGACGCGATGATCCTGTCGCGGCTCTTTGAGCGGCTGTTCGCACGCGGCGTCGTGATGGTTGCAACATCGAACGTGCCGCCGGAGGGCCTATATAAAGAAGGCCTGAACCGGCCGCTCTTTCTTCCGTTTGTCAGGCTGCTGCAAGAAAAGAGCGAGACCATCAATCTCGCGGCACGTACGGATTATCGACTTGAGAAGCTCTCGGGCACGCAAATGTGGCATGTCCCTGCCGACCGTGAGGCCCAGCAGCAGATCGCCGAAGTCTGGCGCAAGCTCGCGGGCCGCGAGGGCGGCGCGCCGGTCGATCTCTCCTACCGGGGCCGCACAATCCGCATTCCCTTCGCGGGCAATGGTGCCGCGCGTTTTGATTTCGTCGATCTCTGCCATCAACCGCTCGGGGCCGCCGATTTCGTGCAGATTGCGCGCAACTTCCACACCGTCGTGATCGAAGATGTTCCGGTCATGACCCCGGCGCAGCGCAACGAGGCTAAGCGGTTCATCCTCTTGATCGACGCGCTTTACGACAACGCGGTGAAGCTCGTGGCGTCCGCGTCCGCAGAGCGCGACGAGATTTACCAGGGCGAGGGCACGGTCGAGGCCAATGAATTCAAGCGCACGGTCTCACGTCTGATCGAAATGGGCTCGACGGAATATCTGGCACTTCCGCATGGCGCAGCGGGCGCGAAGACGGTAAAAGCCTAGCATCGAGTTTAGCGACGGGCACTGATAATCTTATCGCGCCAAAGGAGATTGACCATGCGCGCTACGTTATTGCTACCATTACTGGCTTTTGGAGCAGCTTCTTTCCGCTGCCTCGCCGGCAAACGCACAGAGCTATCAACTGCAGCTATTGTCAGGCGCTTACGGACGAAATCGACGTTTGCCGCAATCCGACCGGCTTTCGCAGCTCGATGAACGAGTGGCGCGTAATCTACTATCAGCGTCTCGCAGCGAGCTCCCGGCCCCGCGGCGCTAGCAATTCGAGCAGGACGCAAGCTCGGCTGAATGTCGCGAGGCGCGCCGGCGATGTGTGTCCGTAACGGCCGCTGCCTCTACGGAGCATTTATCGGCGGCGGCATCGACGAGCTGCGGGATTATCGCGGCCGCTATGATCGGGGCCGCTATAAGCCTTCAATCGATCCGCTCAATCGGCCTGAAAGAACACGCACCGCAGCGACTTTTGCTGCGGTGCTTGTATGTTTTACGCCTAGACGGCGCCGAAGTTAGCTGCTGGTATTATGTATAACAGAGCCCGTCGTACGCCCCACGTCTTGTTGCGGTGCTCCCATCAAATGGATAAGCCAGCGCAGTCTTTTCAACGCTAGCGAAGAGTTTCCCCACCATGGCTCGCAACAAAATCGCCTTGATCGGCGCCGGTCAGATCGGCGGCACCCTTGCCCACCTCATAGGTCTCAAGGAACTCGGAGATGTCGTTTTGTTCGACATCGCCGAAGGCGTTCCTCAGGGCAAAGCGCTCGACCTTGCGCAATCCTCGCCGGTTGACATGTTCGACGCCAAACTCTCCGGCACCAATACATATGAAGCGATCGAGGGCGCGAACGTCGTAATCGTCACCGCCGGCGTGCCGCGTAAGCCCGGCATGAGCCGCGACGATCTCATCGGCATTAATCTCAAGGTCATGGAGCAGGTTGGCGCCGGCATTAAGAAGTATGCGCCGAATGCGTTCGTTATCTGCATCACCAATCCGCTCGATGCGATGGTCTGGGCGCTGCAGAAGTCGTGCGGCCTGCCGAAGAACATGGTGGTCGGCATGGCGGGTGTGCTCGATAGCGCGCGTTTCCGCTATTTCCTCGCCGACGAGTTCAATGTCTCGGTCGAAGATGTGACGGCCTTCGTGCTCGGCGGCCACGGCGACACCATGGTGCCGCTCGCCCGCTATTCGACGGTTGCCGGCATTCCGCTGCCCGATCTCGTGAAGATGGGTTGGACCACGCAGGAGCGGCTCGACAAGATCATCCAGCGCACGCGCGACGGTGGTGCCGAGATCGTGAACTTGCTCAAGACCGGGTCCGCGTTTTACGCGCCTGCTGCCTCTGCGATTGCGATGGCGGAAAGCTATCTCAAGGACAAGAAACGCGTGTTGCCGGTCGCCGCACATCTCAACGGCGAATACGGCCTGAAAAATATTTACGTTGGCGTGCCGGTTGTCATCGGCGCGAAAGGCGTCGAGCGCATCGTCGATATCGAAATGGATAAAGCCGAGCGCGCGATGTTCGATAAATCGGTCGATTCAGTGAAAGGCCTGATCGAGGCCTGCATCAAGATCGCGCCGGATCTCGCCAAGTAAATACGACACGCAAAAGCGACACGTAAAATTCAAAGAGAAATATCGCGATGAACATTCACGAATACCAAGGCAAGGCAGTTCTTCGCGATTTCGGCGTTCCGGTCGCGAATGGTCTACCGGCGCTCTCCGTCGAAGAAGCCGTGGCTGCTGCGAAAAAGCTCGGCGGCCCGGTCTGGGTCGTCAAAGCGCAGATTCACGCCGGCGGCCGTGGCAAGGCCGGTGGCGTCAAGGTCGTCAAATCGATCGAAGACGTCGAGAAGGAAGCCAAACGCCTCTTGGGCTCGACGCTGGTCACGCACCAGACCGGCCCCGCCGGCAAAGAAGTGAGCCGGATCTACGTCGAGGAAGGTTCGCAGATAGCCAAGGAATTTTATCTATCCATGCTGGTCGATCGCGAAACGGCGCGGATCGCCTTCGTCGTTTCCACCGAAGGCGGCATGAATATCGAAGAGGTCGCGCACGACACGCCGGAAAAGATCGTGACCTTCTCGGTCGATCCCGCGACCGGAATCATGCCGCACCACGGCCGGCACGTCGCGAGCGCGCTCGGTCTATCGGGCGATCTCGCCAAACAAGCCGATGCGATGGTTGCGAAGCTCTATAAGGCTTTCGTGTCCACCGACATGAGCCTGCTGGAAATCAACCCGCTCGTCGTCACCAAAGACAACCTGTTGCTCTGCCTCGACGCTAAAGTCGGCTTCGATGGCAACGCGCTTTATCGGCATCCGGACATCGTCGCACTTCGCGATCTGACGGAAGAAGACCCGAAAGAAATCGAAGCCTCAAAATACGACCTCTCTTATATCGCCCTCGACGGTGCGATCGGCTGCATGGTCAACGGCGCCGGTCTTGCGATGGCGACGATGGACATCATCAAGCTCTACGGCGAAGCGCCCGCGAACTTCCTCGACGTCGGCGGCGGCGCGACCAAAGAAAAAGTGACGGCCGCGTTCAAGATCATTACTGCCGATCCAAGCGTGAAAGGCATTCTGGTCAATATCTTCGGCGGCATCATGAAATGCGACGTCATCGCGGAAGGCGTGGTTTCCGCGGTGAAGGAAGTCGGATTGAAAGTGCCGCTGGTCGTCCGCCTCGAAGGCACCAATGTCGAGCAGGGCAAGAAGATCATCAAGGAATCGGGCTTGAACGTCGTGTCCGCGGACGATCTCGACGATGCCGCGCAGAAGATCGTCAAAGCGGTGCGGGGAAATAAGTAATGGCCGTTCTCGTCGACAAAAATACAAAAGTCATCTGCCAGGGCATGACCGGCAAGACTGGCTCGTTCCATACCGAACAGGCGATCGCTTACGGCACCAAAATGGTCGGCGGCGTTGCGCCCGGTAAAGGCGGCACCACGCATCTCGGCCTGCCGGTATTCGATACGGTCGCCGAAGCACGCGAGAAAACTGGCGCGGATGCTTCCGTCGTTTATGTGCCTCCGGCAGGCTGCGCCGACGCGATCGCGGAAGCGATCGACGCGGAAATTCCCCTGATCGTGACGATCACCGAGGGCGTGCCAGTGCTTGACATGGTGCGCGTGAAACGCGCGCTCGCGGGCTCGAAGTCGCGCCTCCTGGGGCCGAACTGCCCCGGCGTGATTACGCCCGGTCGAATGCAAGATCGGCATCATGCCGGGCCACATTCACAAGCCCGGCAAGGTCGGCATCGTCTCGCGCTCCGGCACGCTCACCTATGAAGCGGTGTTTCAGACCACCGCCGAAGGCCTCGGCCAGACCACCTGCGTCGGTATCGGCGGCGATCCGGTCAAGGGCACCGAATTCATCGACGTGCTTGAGATGTTTCTTGGGCGATCCGGAGACCGAAGCGATCATCATGATCGGCGAAATCGGCGGCTCGGCCGAAGAAGACGCCGCGCAGTTTCTGAACGACGAAGCCAAACGCGGCCGTAAGAAGCCGATGGCGGGCTTTATTGCCGGCCGCACCGCGCCTCCGGGCCGCCGTATGGGTCATGCCGGCGCGATCATCTCCGGCGGCAAGGGCGGGGCAGATACCAAGATCGCGGCGATGGAATCGGCTGGAATCAGGGTCTCGCAGTCGCCGGCGCGGCTCGCCAAGACCTTGGTCGAAGTGCTCAAGGGCTAAACCGGCTCAATCCCTCATATGCATCTAAAACAGGCGCCTTCGGGCGCCTGTTTTGCTAGACGGCGGCCCGCAAGCGCTTAATTCGTCCGTTACCGATTGGCTTCAATATATTGAGATACGGGGCCGGCCCCGCTAAAAAGCCCTGCGCTACGCGGGGTGCAGCTAGGACTTAGTTTCCTCAATATTTCCGACGTCTTATGTAGGTATCAAATAAGCGCCGCGGCCCCGTCGGGCACAGCGCGCGAATGGCGAACGCTTTGACGCGTTCAGGATGAACAATGTCACGCGAAGCGAAAAACGAAGCCTTCCTGTCCTCCTCCTTTCTCGATGCCGGCAACGCTGCCTATATCGAGGACCTCTACGCCCGCTATGAGCAGAACCCGTCGTCGGTAGACGCGGGCTGGCGCGCGTTCTTCGAAGAGATGAAGGACGACCGCACCTCGGTCGAGCAAAGCGCGAAGGGGCCGTCGTGGAAGAAGCCCGGCTGGCCGCTGGTCGCAAACGGCGAACTGGTCGCAGCGCTCGACGGCAACTGGGCCGCGACCGAAATCGCAGTCGGGAACAAGATCAAAGGCAAGGCGCAAACAAAAGGCGTCGAGCTATCCGAAGCCGAGGTGCAGCAGGCGACGCGCGACTCGGTCAAGGCACTGATGATGATCCGCGCGTTTCGTATGCGTGGTCATCTCGAAGCAAAGCTCGACCCGCTCGGTCTTGAGCCGCCGGCGCCGCATCCCGAACTCGATCCGGCTTCCTACGGGTTCACCGAAGGCGATCTCGACCGGAAGATTTTCATCGACCACGTGCTCGGGCTCGAATTTGCGAGCGTGCGCGAGATGGTGGCGATCCTGCGCCGCACTTATTGCCAGACGCTCGGCATCGAATTCATGCACATGTCGGTGCCGGAAGAAAAAGGCTGGCTGCAGGAGCGCATCGAAGGACCGGACAAGGAAATTACGTTCACGCGCGAAGGTAAGCGCGCGATCCTGAACAAGCTGATCGAAGCCGAAGGCTTCGAGAAATTCATCGACGTGAAATATACCGGCACCAAGCGCTTCGGCCTCGACGGCGGCGAATCGATGATCCCGGCGCTCGAGCAGATCATCAAGCGCGGCGGCGCGCTCGGCTGCAAAGAAATCGTGCTTGGCATGGCGCATCGCGGCCGCTTGAACGTGCTGAGCCAAGTTATGGCAAAGCCGCACCGCGCGATCTTCCACGAATTCAAAGGCGGATCGGCGAACCCGACCGAAGTCGAAGGCTCCGGCGACGTGAAGTATCATCTGGGTGCTTCGTCGGATCGCGAATTCGACGGCAATCAGGTTCATCTGTCGCTCACCGCAAACCCGTCGCATCTCGAGATCGTCGATCCCGTGGTGCTCGGCAAAGTGCGCGCGAAGCAGGATCTGTTCGGCGATCAGCCGGAAGACCGCATCTCGGCGATGCCGCTCCTAATTCACGGCGATGCGGCGTTCGCGGGCCAGGGCGTGGTTGCGGAATGCTTCGGCCTCTCGGGCCTGAAGGGTCACCGCACCGGCGGTTCGATCCACTTCATCATCAATAACCAGATCGGCTTCACGACCAACCCGCGTTATTCGCGCTCGTCGCCTTATCCGTCGGATGTCGCGAAAATGATCGAGGCGCCGATTTTCCATGTGAACGGCGACGATCCGGAAGCGGTGGTGTTTGCGGCGAAGGTCGCGGTCGAATTCCGGCAGAAATTCCATAAGCCGGTCGTGATCGACATGTTTTGCTATCGCCGCTTCGGTCATAACGAAGGCGACGAGCCGGCGTTCACGCAGCCGTTGATGTATCAGAAGATCCGCGCGCATCCGTCCACGCTCGATATCTATTCGAAGAAACTCGAAGACGAGGGCGTGGTCGCCAAGGGCGAAGTCGACGGCATTAAAGCCGAGTGGCGCGCCAAGCTTGAAATCGAACACGAGGCGGGTCAGAGCTACAAGCCGAACAAGGCCGATTGGCTCGACGGCCGCTGGTCCGGCATGAAGGCCGCGAAAGAAATCGACGATCCGCGCCGCGGCAACACCGGGTACGATCTCGACGCGCTCCGGGAAATCGGAAAACAAATTACGTCGGTGCCGGAAGGCTTCAACGCGCATAAGACGATTTTGCGCTTTCTCGAAAATCGCAAAAAAGCGATCGACACCGGCGAAGGCATCGACTGGGCGACCGGCGAGGCGCTCGCGTTCTGCACGCTCCTGCTCGACGGGCATCGTGTGCGGCTCTCGGGCCAGGACGTCGAGCGCGGCACATTCTCGTCGCGCCACTCGGTGCTGATCGATCAGAAAACCGAAGAACGCTTCACGTCGTATAATCATATCCGCGGACAAGCAGGGCCGTTTCGAAGTCATCAACTCGATGCTTTCGGAAGAGGCGGTGCTCGGGTTCGAGTATGGCTATTCGCTCGCGGAGCCGAATGCGCTGACCTTATGGGAAGCGCAGTTCGGCGATTTCGCGAACGGCGCACAGGTCGTGTTCGATCAGTTCATCTGTTCGGGCGAACGCAAGTGGCTTCGCATGTCGGGCCTCGTCTGCCTCTTGCCGCATGGCTACGAGGGCCAGGGACCGGAGCATTCTTCCGCGCGGCTTGAGCGCTTCCTGCAACTATGCGCCGAAGACAATATGCAGGTCGCGAATTGCACCACGCCTGCGAACTACTTCCACATCCTGCGGCGGCAGTTGAAGCGCGATATCAGGAAACCCCTCATTCTGATGACGCCGAAATCGCTTCTGCGCCACAAACGCGCGGTCTCGACGCTTGCCGAGTTGGGCCCGGAAACGACCTTCCACCGCGTGTTGTGGGACGATGCGCAGTACCTGAAAAATACACCGATCAAGCTCGTTGCCGACGAGAAGATCCGCCGCGTCGTGCTTTGCTCGGGCAAGGTTTATTTCGATCTCTATGAGGAGCGCGAAAAGCGTGGCTTGAACGACATCTATATTCTTCGTGTCGAGCAGCTCTATCCGTTCCCGCTCAAAGCGCTGACCACCGAACTTTCTCGCTTCAAGAATGCGGAAGTGATCTGGTGTCAGGAAGAGCCGAAGAATCAGGGTGCCTGGGCCTTCGTACAGCCTTATGTCGAATGGCTCCTTGAGAATGTCGGTGCCAAAAACAAGCGCGCGCGCTATGTCGGGCGCGCGGCCTCGGCTTCGACCGCGACCGGTTTGATGTCGATGCACCTGAAGCAATTGCAACAATTCCTGGAAGAAGCGCTCGGCTAGGCGCTGGAGAAACAGATGGCGACCGAAATCCGCGTGCCGACGTTAGGCGAATCCGTCACCGAAGCGACGATCGGAAAGTGGTTCAAGAAAGCAGGCGACACGGTCGCGGCCGACGAGCCCTTGGTCGAGCTTGAGACCGATAAGGTCACGGTCGAAGTGCCGGCGCCCGCCGCAGGCGTGCTCGAAGAAATCCGCGTCAAAGACGGCGAGACGGTCAATGTCGGCGCGGTCACTCGGCTCCATCAAAGAAGGTGCCGGCGGCGGCAAGGCTGCACCCGCTGCTGCGGCGAAAGACAAATCCGTGCCGGCGCCTGCCGGGCGTCCCGATCAGAAAACCGAAACTGCAAAGCCGATCGCAGCCGGTGCTACGCCGATTGCGCCGCGCACGGGCAACGAGCAGCGCAGCGCCACTGATAATGCGCAGGCGCCGTCGGTGCGCCGTCTCGGCGCTGAAAGCGGCGTCGATCCTTCGAGCGTTTCGGGCACCGGCAAAGATGGCCGCGTGACCAAAGGCGACATGCTTGGCGCGATCGAGCGCGGACCTGCTGTCTCCGCGCAGCCTTCGGCGCAGATGCGTGCGCCGTCGCCTGCCGACGATGCCGCACGCGAAGAGCGCGTGAAGATGACGCGATTGCGCCAGACGATCGCGCGCCGCCTGAAAGAGGCACAGAACTCAGCCGCGATGCTCACCACGTTCAACGACGTGGACATGAGCGCTGTCATGAAGATGCGCGCGGAATATAAAGAGACGTTCGAGAAGAAGCACGGCGTCAAGCTCGGCTTCATGGGTTTCTTCGTCAAAGCCTGCATTCAGGCGCTTAAGGAAGTGCCCGCGGTGAACGCGGAAATCGACGGCACCGATCTCGTTTACAAGAATTATTATCACATCGGCGTCGCGGTCGGGACCGACAAGGGTCTGGTCGTTCCGGTGGTGAAGAATGCCGACTTCATGTCGATTGCGGAAATCGAAAAGAAGATTGCCGAATTCGGCAAGCGCGCGCGCGAGGGCCAGCTTTCGATCGACGACATGCAGGGCGGCACATTCACGATTTCGAACGGCGGCATTTATGGCTCGCTCTTGTCCACGCCGATTCTGAACGCGCCGCAGTCCGGTATCCTCGGCATGCACCGCATCGAAGAGCGTCCGGTCGCGGTGAAGGGTCAGGTTGTCGTGAAGCCGATGATGTATCTCGCGCTTTCCTACGATCACCGTATCGTCGACGGCCGCGAGGCGGTGACGGCGCTGGTGCGTATCAAGGAAGGCCTTGAGGATCCTGCACGGCTGGTCCTCGATCTCTAGCTTCGTCTTGTGGCCGGGCATTGTCCCGGCCATATGTTTTTCAACTGCTTCCAAATACCTGGTCGTTCTAAAGGGAATTCGCCATGTCCTACGATCTCGTCGTCATCGGTACCGGTCCTGCGGGCTATGTCTGCGCGATCCGCGCAGCCCAGCTCGGCATGAAGACCGCCGTGATCGAAAAGGACAAAACCTTCGGCGGCACCTGTCTCAACGTCGGCTGCATTCCCTCGAAGGCGCTTCTGCACGCGTCGCATCTGTTCGAAGAGGCGGCCCACGATTTCGCCGGTATGGGGATCGGTGTTTCCAAGCCGAAGCTCGATCTTTCGCAGATGCAGAAATTCAAACAGGAAGGCGTCGACGGCAACGTCAAGGGCGTCGATTTCCTGTTCAAGAAAAACAAGATCGATACGTTCAAGGGCACCGGCAAGATTACCGGCCCCGGCAAGATCGAAGTCGTCACCGGCAACGGCAAGGGCGAAACGATAGACGCGAAGAACATCGTGATCGCGACCGGCTCGGACGTGACGCGGCTCAAGGGCATCGAGATCGACGAAAAGCGTGTGGTCTCTTCGACCGGCGCGCTCGCGCTCGACAAGGTGCCGGGCAAACTGCTCGTCGTCGGCGCCGGCGTGATCGGGCTTGAACTCGGCAGCGTGTGGCGCCGGCTCGGCGCGGAAGTTCAGGTTGTCGAATTCCTGGACCGTATTCTTCCCGGCATGGACAACGAAGTTGCGCGGCAGTTCCAGCGCATTCTCGAAAAGCAGGGCATGAGCTTCAAGCTCGGCTCGAAGGTCACCGCGGTCGATGCCAAAGGCAAAACGCTCAAAGCGAGCGTTGAGCCGGCCGCAGGCGGCAAGGCGGAAACGTTAGACGCCGATGTCGTGCTGGTTTCAATCGGTCGCGTGCCTTACACGCAAGGCCTCGGTCTTAAAGAAGCTGGCGTTGAAATGGACGAGCGCGGCCGCGTGAAGGTCGACGATCATTTCCAGACGAACGTGAAGGGCATCTTTGCGATCGGCGACGTGATCCGCGGACCGATGCTCGCGCATAAAGGCGAAGACGAAGGCATCGCGGTTGCCGAACTGATCGCGGGCAAAGCGGGTCACGTGAATTACGACGCGATCCCGAACGTGATCTACACCTATCCGGAAGTCGCCTCGGTCGGAAAAACCGAAGAAGAATTAAAGCAGGCGGGTGTTGCCTACCGCGCCGGCAAATTTCCGTTCACCGCGAACGGCCGCGCCAAGGTGAACAAGACCACCGATGGCTTTGTGAAAATTCTTTCGGACGAGAAGACCGATCGCGTGCTCGGCGTGCATATCGTCGGGCCGGACGCGGGAACGATGATTACGGAAGCGACGATCACGATGGAATTCGGCGGCTCGGCGGAAGATATCGCCCGCACCTGCCATCCGCATCCGACGCTATCGGAAGCGGTGAAAGAAGCGGCACTCGCGGTCGATAAGCGTCCGATTCATATGTGAGTTACCGCGCGCGCGGATGTGCCGCGCGGTAAGCTTCAAGCAAATGCGTGCTGTCGACTTCGGTGTAAATCTGCGTGGTCGCGAGCGACGCATGGCCAAGCAATTCCTGGATTGAACGCAGATCGCCGCCGCGCGCGAGCAGATGCGTCGCAAAAGAATGGCGCAGCGCGTGCGGCGTCGCTGAGTCCGGTAAACCCAATCCCCCGCGCATCCGTTCCATCGCGAGTTGCACGATGCGAGGCGACAGCGGCCCACCACGTTCGCCGCGGAACAACGCTTCATCCTCTGGCAGAGCGAGCGGACAGATCGCAATGTAATCGGCGATCGTCTGCGCGATCTGCGGCAGGAGGGGCACCATACGCGTCTTGTTGCCCTTGCCGGTGACGGTGATCGAATCGCCCGCGCCCGGCGCAGGAATTTCGCCGCGCTTCAAGGAAAGCGCCTCTGCGATACGGAGCCCTGCGCCATAAAGCAGCGATAAGTACGGCGGCATCGCGTGCAAGCACCCAAGGCTCGCGCTCTTCGTAAGCGCGCGTTGCGGGATCGGCGAGCGCGCGCGCGGAAGCGGCGTCTAACGGCCGCGGCAGCGTTTTCGAAATCTTCGGCCCACGCACGGCGGAAAGCGCATCGGACTTGCCGCGTCCTTCGCGCTCCAGGAAGCGCGAGAAAGAACGTGCGGCCGCAAGCGAGCGCGACAATGTCCGTGGCTCGATTCCCTTCTGACGCCGAAAGGCAAGAAAAGAGCGGACGTCGGCCGGCGCAAGCTTGGAAAGATCGGAGAGCTTCGGCGCGTGGCCCAAGTGTTCGGTCAGAAAGGAAAGAAAAAAACCAACATCGCGGGCATAAGCTTCACAGGTTTTCGGCGAGAGCCGGCGCTCTGAGCTGAGAAATTCGAGCCAGCGTTTGGCTTCTACGCACACGTCTTTCGCGGCGACCGCAAAAAGCTGAACCTCCGCCGAATTGCGGGCGTCTTGCGGCGCTATAGCTTTGCGGCTTGACATCGAATCTTCTTGTCGCTCCGCTTCGCTTAACTTCCGCTTAAAGTCAGAAAAACGCAAAACAAAGCATGGCCCCGCGAATCATCGATGTGCTGGTGCCGGTCGCAGTGGACCGGCCCTATTCCTATCGGGTGCCCGACGCGATGACGCTTGCGCCGGGCGATATCGTCGAAGTGCCGCTTGGCAACCGCGAGGTGAGCGGCGTGGTCTGGCCGGGAAGCGGCGAGGCGCCGGCAAGCACGAAACTCAAAGAAGTCATCTCAAAAGACGCGTTGCCGCCGCTCCCGGCAGAACTCGTCAAGCTCGTCGACTGGATCGCGGATTACACGCTTGCGCCGCGCGGCATGGTGCTGCGCATGGCATTGCGCCGGAGTGCGGAGCTCGGTGACGCGCGCGAAAAAATCGGGGTGCGCGTAACAGGTGTGAAGCCCGCGCGCATGACCGACGCGCGTGCGCGCGTGCTCTCATTACTCGAAAACGGAATGCTGCACTCTAAATCGGAGGCCGCACACGAAGCCGGCGTATCGCCCGCAGTGATTGACGGGCTGATTGATCAAGGTGCGCTTGAAGCGGTCGTGCTGCCGCCGGAGCCGGTGGCGCTGCCGCCCGATCCGGCATTCGCTTCGCCGAAACTTAATCCCGCGCAGACGGCGGCCGCGAACGCGCTCCGTGACGCGGTCAACGAAAAGAAATTCTCGGTGAAGCTGCTCGATGGCGTCACTGGCTCGGGCAAAACCGAAGTCTATTTCGAGGCGGTTGCCGAAGTCCTGAAGCAAAAGCGTCAGGCGCTGATCCTGCTTCCGGAAATCGCGCTCACCACGCGTTTCCTCGATCGCTTTGCCGAACGCTTCGGGGTACGTCCCGCCGAATGGCATTCCGCGATCGCGCCGCGGAAGCGCGCCAATATCTGGCAAGGCATTGCCAGAGGCGAAATCAGCGTGGTCGCCGGTGCACGCTCCGCTTTGTTTCTGCCATTTCGAGATCTGTCGCTGATCGTAGTCGATGAGGAACATGATCCTGCCTACAAGCAGGAAGACGGCGTGCATTACCATGCGCGCGACATGGCGGTGGTGCGCGCATCGCTTGCGAACGCTGCGGTCGTGCTTTCTTCGGCGACACCTTCGATTGAGACGGAAAGCAACGCGCGGCGCGGGCGTTATCAACGGCTTGCATTGACCGAGCGTTTCAGCGGCACGGAAGTGCCGCAGTTAGAGGCGATCGATCTCCGCAAAGATGGCCCGCGTAAAGGCCGCTGGATTTCGCCGCGGCTCGAGCAGGAAATGGGCGCGACGGTTGCGCGCGGAGATCAGGCGCTCCTGTTTCTCAATCGCCGCGGCTATGCACCGCTCACCTTGTGCCGCTCGTGCGGCTTTCGGATGCGTTGTGTGAATTGCGACACCTGGCTCGTCGAGCATCGCTATCGGCGCAAGCTCGTCTGCCATCATTGCGGCTTCGACATGCCGCCGCCCGCGAATTGTCCGAAATGCGAGACGCCGGATTCTTTTGTGCCGATAGGCCCCGGCGTCGAACGGCTGGAAGAAGAAGTGCGTGCGGCGTTCCCCGATGCGCGCACGCTGGTGTTGTCGAGCGACATGGCGGGCGGGGTCGACCGGCTACGTGCTGAACTTGAGGCAATCACCAAACGCGACGTCGATATCGTGATCGGCACGCAGCTCGTTGCCAAAGGCCATCACTTTCCGGGCCTGGCGCTGGTCGGCATCGTGGACGCCGATCTCGGTATGAACTTCGGCGATCCGCGCGCGGCAGAGCGCACGTTCCAGTTGCTCCATCAGGTCGTGGGCCGCGCCGGCCGCGAGAAGGCGGGCGGCCGCGGGCTATTGCAAACCTATCAGCCCGAACATCCGGTGATGAAGGCGCTGCTCGCGGGCGACCGGGACGCCTTCTACGACAGCGAGATCCAATCGCGCGAGGAAGCGCATTTGCCGCCGTTCGGGCGCATGGCCGCGCTGATCGTTTCGGCGGCCAACGCACCCAGTGCCGAGAGCCATGCGAGGAAGCTTGCGGCCCACGCGCCGCTTGCCGACGAAGTGCGATTGCTCGGACCCGCGGAAGCGCCGCTATCCATGATCCGCGGACGGCATCGCTGGCGGCTCTTGGTCTCGTCGCCGCGGAACTACGATTTATCCCACTACGTACGCGAATGGCTTGCGGGTGCCCCGCAAGCCAAAGGCAGCGTGCGGGTGCAAATCGACGTCGATCCGCAGAGTTTTCTTTAGCTCCCGAATCTTTTGCCCGGTTCTTGACCGAATTGGACAAGTGTCCTATTCGATAGTGTCAAATTGGGTCAATTGTCCTAATACACACGTGCCACTAAGTTCATGGGCGAGCAGACAACCCGGGATCAAATCGTAGACGCCGCCGACCGATTATTTTACCGGCACGGTTACGATCACACTTCGTTCGCGGATATCGCCGAAGCGGTGAAAATTTCGCGCGGCAACTTTTATTACCATTTCAAGACCAAGGACGAGATTCTGGATGCCGTGATTGGCGCACGGGCCGGCGCGACCCAGGCCCTGCTCGAATGCTGGGAGAGCGAGGGCGGCGGACCCAAGGATCGCATCGAGAGCTTCATCGAAATCCTGATTGCGAACAAAGCAGATATCAAACGCTACGGCTGCCCGGTCGGCACGCTCTGTTCCGAACTCGCGAAGCTCGGTCATGCTTCGCAAGCCGAAGCCAGCAAGCTGTTCACACTGTTCAGGGTATGGCTGCGCAGGCAGTTTGAGCTGCTCGGCTGTGAAGAGGCCGATGCACTTGCGATGCATCTTCTCGCCCGCAGTCAGGGCGTTGCTACGCTGGCGAGCGCATTTCGCGACGACGCCTTCATCAGGCAGGAAGTCGAACAGATGCACGGCTGGCTGAAGTCATGCATTGAACGCGGCGTGCGCCGCGCCGCAGCACGCGAACGATGAAAATAGATCATGGGAAAACAGCCGATGTTTATTGTCTTGCTGAAATTCGCGGCCAACAGAGGCAACGCCGCGCAATTCATGGAGGGGCATAAGGCTTGGCTCAAACGCGGCTTCGACGACGGGGTGTTCCTGCTCTCTGGCAACCTGCCGCCCAATCAGGGTGGCGGAATCGTTGCGCACAACACCTCGCTCGCGGCGCTAGAGCGAAGGGTGAATGAAGATCCGTTCGTCGAGGAAAAAGTGGTCGCCGCCGAAATTATCGAGCTTGCGCCGTCGAGAGCCGACCAGCGGCTTAGCTTTATTCTTGAATAAGGGCGTCCGGCTTGCCGATGTGGAGGATAGTTGGATGAGCAAGACGATTTTAGGTCCAGACGGCAAGACGCGATGTAGTTGGTGCGCCGCTGCGCCCGAATTTCTCGCCTATCACGACACCGAGTGGGGATTTCCGTCCCGCGACGATCGCCGCCTGTTTGAGAAGCTCAGTTTGGAAGGCTTTCAGTCGGGGTTGAGCTGGCGCACCATCCTTGCCAAGCGCGACAATTTCCGCGTGGCCTTTCACGATTTCGATTTCGACAAGGTGGCGCGTTTTACCGCACGCGACGTCAACCGCCTGCTCAAGGATGAAGGCATTATCCGTCATCGCGGCAAGATCGAAGCCGTCGTTAACAATGCCAAGCGGGTCAAGGAACTGGTCGCACGCGAAGGCTCGCTCGCGGCATTCCTCTGGCGCTACGAGCCAAAGCCGTCTGCAAAACCGCAGTCAGCGTCGACTTCCGTAGAATCCATGGCGCTGTCGAAAGCGCTCAAGAAGCAGGATTGGAAATTCGTCGGTCCTACTACCGTATATGCGTTCATGCAGGCGATGGGTCTTATCAACGATCATGTCGAGGACTGCGTGGTCCGGGAAAAGGTCGAGCGCGCCCGCAAGACTTTCCGGAGGCCGGGACTTTAACTTCAAGCTCCGGGCTTTTTTGACATCCCCTCGCAACCGACGTCGATCCGCAGAGTTTTCTCTGAACTATTTTTCGCTCGCCAGCTTCGCCGTTCGCAGCAGAAACGAGAGCGCGACGCCCACGCCGATCGCGACCACGAGATCGTAAAAGGCAGTGATCAGAAACGTCGCGAGCAGGACCAATGCGTCCGGCCATGATCGCGCAATCAGCATGCGAAATTCGTGGTGGTCCGACATATTGAAAGCAACCACCACCAGTACGGCTGCAAGGACCGCGAGCGGGATATAAACGGCAAGCGGCGCTGCGATCAGCATGAAGATCAGCAGGTACACCGAGTGCAGCATGCCTGAAACCGGGCTTCTTGCGCCCGCGCGGACATTGGTCGCGGTACGCGCGATGGTGCCGGTCACGGGAATTCCGCCGAAGGCGACCGACGCAATATTGGCCGTGCCCTGCGCGATCAGTTCGCCGTTCGGGCGATGTTTGCTGCCGCTCATGCGGTCGGCGACGACCGCGGAAAGCAGCGACTCGATTGACCCGAGCAGCGCGAGCGCAATGGCGTCGGGCAGGACCGCGATAATTTTCTGCATATCGGAGGCGGGCAGGCTCGGCGCAGGTAGCGAATTCGGCACCGATCCGAAGCGGGAGCCGATCGTCGCTGTGTCGAGCTGCAGGAGTGTCGCTGCGAGCGCGCCTATGATCACCACGATCAAGAAAGCCGGCCAGCGCGGCAGATATTTTCTTAGCAGCAAAATCCCCGCGATGCCTGCCGCGCTGATGGCAAGCGTCAGCGGTTTGATCGTGGGAAGCGCGCTCCAGAGCGCTGCAAGCTTTGCCGCAAGCGGGCCCGGCTCTTTCGCGAGATCGAGGCCGAGGGCGTCGCGTAACTGGCTGGCGAATATAATGGCGGCGATGCCGGCGGCGAAGCCGATCGTCACGGGATGGGGAATGTATTTGATATAGGTGCCAAGCCTGAACAGGCCGATGACCAGCATCATCATCCCGGCGAGCATGGTCGCCAGTACCAGCCCGTCATAGCCGTGGCGCTCGACGGTCGCTGAGATCAGGACAATGAAGGCGCCCGCCGGTCCGCCGATCTGGAAGCGGCTGCCGCCGAGCAATGAGACCAGAAAGCCGCCGACAATCGCTGTATAAAGCCCGCGCTCGGGTGGGACGCCGGAGGCGATGGCCAGCGCCATGGAAAGCGGGAGGGCGACGATAGCGACCGTCAGACCAGCCAGGGCGTCGTGCCGCAAATCGGCGACACTGTAGCCGTGCTTGATCGCTGAAATCAGCGCCGGTTTGAACAGAAATTCCCGGTCAGCCGACGCCCCACCGGTCTTGTCTTCTTTGGAATGCATCCGACTCAATGCCCCCCGCGAGCCTCGCATTCGGAACCGCGACGGCAAAGCGGCCTGTCGCCGAGCCGGATAGCCCGTTACAGCGGGCAAATAGGCTTCAGATGCGGCAATCGGGACGGGCGAAAACATTGCGTAACGCCGCGCCCGCGTGTTAGCAAAACCCCGATTTTGCAGGGCTTTCGGGGGCGTTCCGCAGTCCCTCGCAAAATCGGAATTCCCACTTGGATTCCAAGGGTTTGCTTCCGCCTTGGTCGCGGCGCCGAACGCTTGGGACGGGACTGAAAAACAGGCCATAGATGGCGGCTGACGAACCCATTATTTCCGGCATGGCCGGACGCTACGCGACGGCGCTCTATGAGCTGGCGCAAGAGTCGAAATCCATCGACGCCGTGAAAGGCGATCTCGATCGCTTCGTGGCTCTTCTGGACGGCAGTCCGGACCTTGTGCGGCTGGTCCGCAGCCCGGTCTTCACCGCGGACGAGCAGACCAAGGCGATCGACGCCGTGCTCGGGAAAGCGAAAATTTCCGGACTTGCCGGCAAATTCATTTCGATCGTCGCCTCCAACCGCCGTCTGTTCGCTGTCCGCGAAATGATCGCGGGCTTCAACGTGCTGGTCGCCAAAGCCCGCGGCGAAACCCGCGCCGAAGTGACGGTCGCCGAGAAACTCGACGATAGGCATCTGGCTACGCTGAAGGAAGCGATTGCCGCATCCACCAAGCAAAAAAGCGTCGAACTCAACGTCAAAATCGATCCCGCGATCCTGGGCGGCCTCAAAGTCAAAATCGGCAGCCGCATGATCGATGCTTCCCTGAAAACCAAACTCAATTCCATTCGCAATGCGATGAAAGAGGTCCGCTGATGGACATCCGCGCCGCCGAAATTTCGGCAATCCTTAAAGAGCAGATCAAGAATTTCGGTGAAGCCGCCGAAGTCACCGAAGTAGGGCAGGTCCTGTCCGTCGGCGACGGTATCGCCCGTGTCTACGGTCTCGATAACGTCCAGGCCGGCGAAATGGTCGAATTCGAAAATGGCGTTCGCGGCATGGCGCTCAATCTTGAGAGCGACAACGTCGGTATCGTTATCTTCGGCTCCGACCGCGAAATTAAAGAAGGCCAGACGGTCAAGCGCACCCGCGCGATCGTAGACGTGCCGGTCGGCAAGGAATTGCTCGGCCGCGTGGTCGACGCGCTCGGCAATCCGATCGACGGCAAGGGCCCGATCAAGGCCGCGAAGCGCTCGCGCGTTGACGTTAAAGCGCCTGGCATCATCCCGAGAAAGTCGGTGCACGAGCCGATGGCAACCGGCCTCAAGGCAATCGACGCCTTGATCCCGATCGGCCGCGGCCAGCGCGAGCTCATCATCGGCGATCGTCAGACCGGTAAGACTGCGGTCGCGCTCGACACGATCCTGAACCAGAAGTCGATTAACCAGGGCAACGACGAGAAGCAGAAGCTTTACTGCGTCTATGTCGCGATCGGTCAGAAGCGCTCGACGGTCGCGCAATTCGTGAAGGTCCTCGAAGAGCAGGGCGCGATGGAATATTCCATCGTGGTCGCAGCCACCGCTTCGGACGCAGCACCCATGCAGTTCCTGGCGCCGTTCTCCGGCTGCGCCATGGGCGAGTTCTTCCGCGACAACGGCATGCACGCGGTCATCATCTATGACGACTTGTCGAAGCAGGCGGTTGCCTATCGTCAGATGTCGCTGCTGCTCCGCCGTCCGCCGGGACGCGAAGCCTATCCGGGCGACGTGTTCTATCTCCACTCGCGCCTGCTCGAGCGCGCGGCGAAGATGAACGACACGCAGGGCGCCGGTTCTCTGACCGCGCTCCCCGTGATCGAAACGCAGGCAAACGACGTGTCGGCCTACATTCCGACCAACGTGATCTCGATCACCGACGGCCAGATCTTTCTCGAAACCGATCTGTTCTATCAGGGCATTCGTCCCGCGGTGAACGTCGGTCTTTCGGTGTCGCGCGTGGGTTCTTCCGCGCAGACCAAGGCGATGAAGAAGGTCGCCGGTAAGATCAAGGGTGAGCTTGCGCAGTACCGCGAAATGGCGGCGTTCGCGCAGTTCGGCTCCGATCTCGATGCTGCGACCCAGCGCCTACTGAATCGCGGTTCGCGTCTGACCGAACTCTTGAAGCAGGCGCAGTTCTCGCCGCTCAAAATGGAAGAGCAGGTTGTCGTGATCTGGGCCGGCACCAACGGCTATCTCGATGCGCTGCCGCTCAACCGCATCAAGGCGTTCGAAGACGGTCTCTTGGGCAACATCCGCTCGAAGCATACCGATCTTCTGGAATCGATCCGCACGTCCAAGGATCTGTCGGACGCCGACGCCGGTAAGCTCAAGGCTGCCGTCGATGCGTTCACCAAGTCCTTCGCCTAAGGAAATCGCGCAGCAATGGCTTCGCTAAAAGAGCTTCGCAACCGCATTGCCTCGGTGAAGGCGACGCAGAAGATTACCAAGGCGATGCAGCTTGTCGCCGCGGCGAAGCTGCGCCGCGCGCAGCTGGCGGCGGAAGCAGCACGCCCTTACGCGGAGCGGATGGACAACATTCTCGCCAATATCGCGGGCAATGTCGCGGGCCAGGCGGGTGCACCGAGACTGCTTGCCGGCACCGGCAAGGACGACGTGCATATGCTGCTCGTCTGCACTTCGGAGCGTGGCCTCTGCGGCTCCTTCAACTCGACCATCGTGCGGCTTGCGCGTGAGCGCGCAAACGCGCTGATGGCGCAAGGCAAGACCGTCAAATTCTTCTGCGTCGGCCGCAAGGGTTACGATCAACTGCGCCGTCTTTATGCAAAGCAGATCGTCGAAGTGGTCGATCTGCGTGGCACGCGCTACGTTGGCTACGAACACGCCGAAGATATCGCAGCGAAGATCAGCGCGCGTTTCGAGGCGGGCGAGTTCGATATCTGCACGCTGTTTTATTCGCGCTTCAAATCGGTGATTGCGCAGATCCCGACCGCGCTGCAGATCATTCCGCCGCAGCTTTCCGAAACCAAACCAGTGGCTGGCACCAATCTCGCGGCTTACGAATACGAGCCGGAAGAAGAAGAAATTCTCGCCGACCTGCTGCCGCGCAATCTGGCAACCCAGATTTTCCGCGCACTGTTGGAGAACGCCGCGTCCGAGCAGGGCTCGCGCATGTCCGCGATGGACAGCGCAACCCGCAACGCCGGCGAAATGATCAAGAAGCAGACCATTACTTACAACCGCACCCGTCAGGCGCTGATCACGAAGGAATTGATCGAGATCATCTCCGGCGCGGAAGCGCTCTAATCCGAGACGAGGACAACATGGCAGCAACGAACGCAACCGGAAAAATCACCCAGGTCATCGGCGCCGTCGTCGACGTCCAATTCGACGGCCATCTGCCTGAGATTTTGAACGCGCTGGAAACCAAGAACCAGGGCCAGCGCCTGGTGCTCGAAGTGGCGCAGCATCTCGGCGAATCGACCGTACGCACCATTGCGATGGACTCGTCCGAGGGTCTCGTGCGCGGTCAGGAAGTCAGCGACACCGGCCAGCCGATTGCGGTTCCCGTCGGCGCCGGCACGCTCGGCCGCATCATGAACGTGATTGGCGAGCCGATCGACGAAGCCGGTCCGGTAAAGTCCGAAGGTACGCGCCCGATCCATGCGCCGACCCCGAGCTACACCGATCAGTCGACCGAAGCGGAAATTCTCGTCACCGGCATCAAGGTCGTCGACCTGCTCGCGCCTTACGCCAAGGGCGGCAAGATCGGCCTGTTCGGCGGCGCCGGCGTCGGCAAGACCGTGCTCATTCAGGAACTGATCAATAACGTGGCCAAAGCCCATGGCGGCTATTCGGTGTTCGCCGGCGTCGGCGAGCGCACACGCGAAGGCAACGACCTCTATCACGAGTTCATCGAGTCGGGCGTGAACAAGAAGGGCGGCGGCGAAGGTTCGAAATGCGCCCTCGTGTTCGGCCAGATGAACGAGCCCCCCGGAGCCCGTATGCGCGTGGCGCTTTCGGGTCTGACGGTTGCCGAACATTTCCGCGACCAGGGCCAGGACGTGCTGTTCTTCGTCGACAACATCTTCCGCTTCACGCAGGCGGGCTCCGAAGTGTCGGCGCTCCTGGGCCGTATTCCCTCGGCGGTCGGCTATCAGCCCACGTTGGCCACCGACATGGGCGCGCTGCAGGAACGCATCACCACCACGCAGAAGGGTTCGATCACTTCGGTGCAGGCGATCTACGTGCCGGCCGACGACTTGACCGATCCGGCGCCTGCGACTTCGTTCGCGCATCTTGACGCGACGACCGTGCTGTCGCGTTCGATCGCTGAAAAGGGCATTTACCCGGCGGTCGATCCGCTCGACTCCACCTCGCGCATGCTTTCGCCGCTCGTTGTCGGCGAAGAGCACTACGCAGTGTCGCGTCAGGTGCAGCAGATCCTTCAGCGCTACAAGGCGCTGCAGGACATCATCGCCATTCTCGGCATGGACGAGCTTTCGGAAGAAGACAAAGTTGCGGTCTCGCGCGCGCGCAAGATCGAGCGTTTCCTCTCGCAGCCGTTCCACGTCGCTGAAATCTTCACCGGCGCGCCAGGCAAGTTCGTCGATCTCGCCGACACCATCAAGGGCTTCAAGGGTCTTTGCGAAGGCAAGTATGATCACCTGCCGGAACCGGCGTTCTACATGGTCGGCACGATCGAAGAGGCAGTCGAGAAGGGCAAGAAGCTCGCGGCTGAAGCAGCTTAAATTTTCAGGGGGCGACTGAGATGAAAAATCTTAAGATTATTTGTCTGCTGCTCGGCCTGATTGCCGGCGGCCTCATTGGTTTCGCAACCAAGCCGCCGGTGGCGCAGGTGACCATCCCGGTCATCAATCTCCAGGTGAAGACTGAGGCGCCGCAGGGCGAACTGACGAACCGGCAAACGCAGCACATCGCACTCTGGGCGATCATCGGCGCGGTTATCGGGTTTGGTGTTGGCTTCGTCGCCGAGCGCCGCCGCTAAGGATCGGAATAATGGCAACGTTTAAGTTCGAACTCGTTTCGCCCGCGCGCTTGTTGTTTTCCGGCGATGTGGATTCGGTCGTCGTTCCCGGCGCCGAAGGCGAGTTCATGGTGTTGCCCGAGCATGCCCCGGTGGTGTCCACGCTTCGTCCCGGCATTCTCACGATTCAGATCGGCGCCGATGTGAAGCGCCTGTTCGTGCGCGGCGGTTTTGCCGAAGTGAGCGAAAAGGGTCTCACCGTGCTCGCCGAAGACGCGACTCCGGTCGAGGAAGTGAACGCCTCCGAATTCGCGGCGTCGATCTCAGCCTATGAAGCGAAACTTGCGCAGGCACCGTCCGAAGAAGCGCGCTTCAAGATGGCCGACACGCTCTTCCACCTGAAGGCCGTTCAGGCGCAATTGGGTGGCGGCGCGCCCATCGCGCACTAAGCTTTCGCGAAGACGGAAATTCAAAAGCCGCGCTCGCGTGCGCAGTTTTTTTATTGCAGATCAAACAGTTGGCTGCTTTGTGGAACTCGCGAGCACCGTCGAGAGTTTCATGGGGCGGCTTATACTGAAAAGGTGCTGGGATGCCGTTGAATAATTTGAAAGTGATCTGTTTGGTTTTGGGTATCGTCGCGGGCGGCCTGGTTGGCTATGTCACCAAGCCACCTCAATGGGTCAGAGTAATTCCGATCATCAACGTAGTGGTTGAAGCTGAGCCAAAGGAAAAAGGCGATCTGACGGAGCGGCAGTTTAATTACGTCGCGCTCTGCGCCTTGATCGGCGGCATTGTCGGCCTTGGTTTCGGTTTTGTTGCGGATCGACGCCGCGCTTGAGCGCATAGAAGGCTGCGTTCAGGTTCAAACTACTCTTCGCCGCTAAACTAAAAAGCCGCGCAGCGCGCGGCTTTTTCTATTTTCGGATTGCACGGTAGTGACGCTTGCGCGTGTTCTAGCAGTGACCATGACGAAGTTACTTTTGCGACGCCGAAAACTTTCCGAACGCCTTGACCACTTCGTCGTAAACCGGCCGCTTGAACGGCACGACCAGTTCCGGCGTGCGCGCGAGATTTTCCCATTTCCACTGCATGAACTCGGCCTTGTGGCTGCCGCCGGCTGGCGTCTGCACGTCGATCTCGCTCTCGTCGCCGGTGAAGCGCAGCGCAAACCACTTCTGTTTCTGGCCGCGGTATTTCCCCTTCCAGGCCTGTCCGGCAATGTCGGGCGGAATATCGTATTTCAGCCAGCCCTCGGTTTCGCCAAGCCGCTTGATGGAGCGGATATTAGTTTCTTCATAAAGCTCGCGAAGTGCTGCCTCATACGGGTCTTCGCCATCATCGATGCCACCTTGCGGCATCTGCCAGGAATGTTCGGCGTCGACATGTTCGGGCCCGCCGATGCGGGAGCCCACGAATACCTGGCCCACCGCATTGAACACGGCGAGACCGACGCAGGGACGATAGGGCAGGTCTTCGAAATTTTTCATGGCCCGCGTTCTACAACGCGGGCGCGTCACAGTCAGCTTTGTTTCGCTCGCCGCTGAAAGGCGGCACTGATCGGAACGAGCCGGATGCCGCGGGCTTCCAAGGTCTTCGCCCAGCGGGCGAGCCGCTCGATCGTGACCGGCAAGGCGCTTGCGGTCGCGACCGCGACACCCTTCTCGGCAGCGATCGCTTCGAGTTTCACGAGGGCTGCGTCGATGTCGGCCCATTCGGTGCGGGCGTCGAGTACGAGATCGGCTTTCAGGAAGGGCGACTTATTTTTGGTGGCGGCCTGTTGCGCGAGGCTGCGCGGCGAGGAGCCGTCATCCAGAAACAGAAGCCCACGCTTGCCGGTTTCCGCAAGCACTGCAGAAAGCGCATCTTCGTTTGCGGTAAATCGCGCGCCCATGAGGTTGGTCACGCCGACATAGCCTTGCGAGCGACTTAAGAAATAGTGCAGCCGGTCGATGTTCTGATCTTTCGGCGCATTCGCAATCAAGGTTTGCGGGCCGGGATCGTTGTCGGGATAATCCAACGGCTCCATCGGCACTTGCAGGAGCACTTCGTGTCCGGTGCCACGCGCACGCGTTATCCAGCGCGTCAACTCGCTCCCGTAAGGCACGAAGCCGAGCGTGACCGCAGCCGGCAACTTCGTGATCGCGTCGCCGGTGCCGCTTGCGCTGACACCGAGGCCGGTGATCACAATTGCGATCATTGAATCCGAAGCGTTTGCTGCAACCGGAACCGGGCTTGCGTAAGCATCGAGCGGACGCACACCGTCGGGTGCAATCCTAGGGATCGAGCCGTGTTTCGTCGTTTCGATCAGGCGCTTGTCGATTGGAAGATTGCCGGCCGGTTGATTGGCTGGCGCCGCTGGATCGGGCCCGGGATTATTCACGACGACGTCCCGTTTCGCGCCGGTATTGCCATCGATAATGGTGATGGTGCGCTGATCGAGACCGGTTGTCGTGGGCGCTTGCTTGGTCTGTTGCGTTTTGACGTCGGGCGCCGTTTTCGTTTTCGTGCCCTGCGATGTCGGGATTGGATCGATCTTCACGACGTGGCGTGGCTCGCCGCCTAGTGGATCGTCGTAGACGAGAATCCAGAGCATGGTGAAGCCCAGCACCGCGGCGAGCGCCGTGGTGAGGAGCGTGAGCGGGCTGAGGGGCAGCCGCCGTTTCGAAGTGTTCTTTACGAGCGCCTTAAGGGGCGAGTCGAGATCGTCCGCCACAGCGATCTCCTTCAGATCGAATCACGCGGGACTTTAACACGCCCGGCTTTTCGGCTGGTTTCTGCTGCGATCTCAACGAAAAAGCCCCGCTGCTTTTGGCAACGGGGCTGATTTTCTTGACCTTTTTTCCTTGGGGCTTTCAGGCCGAACTTAGTTCGGCACGGCCTTTGGATTCGGCGGGAACGCCGAGTTCTTCTGAACGCCGCGCAGGAGATCGAGCGCGAGGTTCAGCTGCTTGTCGTTCTTCGGATCCGGTGGGATGTAGGCCGGCGAACCGGCCTGCTCTTCGCCTTCATTGGTCTTGAGGTGACCTTTGAGCGAAGCCTCGCCACGCGGCTCGATCTTGCCCTTCAGTTCTTCTGGCAGGTCCTGCACGAGTTCGATGTCGGGCTGGATGCCTTTAGCCTGAATCGAGCGGCCCGCCGGGGTGTAGTAACGCGCCGTGGTCAACTTCAATGCGCCGAAGTTGCCGATCGGAATCACGGTCTGCACCGAGCCTTTGCCGAAGGAGCGCGAGCCGAGCAACGTCGCCCGCTTGTGATCCTGCAAGGCGCCGGCGACGATTTCGGACGCCGAAGCCGAACCACCGTTGATCAAGACGATCAGCGGCTTGCCGTTCGTCAGATCGCCGGGACGCGCGTTGTGGCGCTGGCTGCCATCGGTACGGCCGCGGGTAGAGACGATCTCGCCGCGCTCGAGGAACGCGTCCGAAACCGCGATCGCCTGGTCGAGCAAACCGCCGCCATTGTTGCGCAGATCGAGGATGTAGCCCTTCAACTTGTCGTTCGGGATCTTTTCCTTGATGTCTTTGATCGCTTCGACCAACTGCTGCATCGTGCGTTCGCCCTGGAAGCTGGAGAGGCGGATATAGCCGACGTCGTCTTCGATCTTGGAACGTACGTTGCGGATCGAAATCACTTCGCGAACCAGTTTGATCTCGACCGGCTTCTCGGCGCCCTTGCGGGTAATGCGAAGCGTGATCGGGGTGTTGACCGGTCCGCGCATCTTCTCGACTGCCTGTTCAAGGGTGAGACCCTTTACCGGCTCGCCGTCGAGATGCGTGATCAGATCGTTCGGCTGAATGCCGCCGCGGGAAGCCGGAGTGTTGTCGATCGGCGACATCACCTTCACGAAACCGTCTTCCATCGTGACTTCAATGCCGAGGCCGCCGAATTCGCCGCGCGTCTGCGTTTGCATGTCGCGGAAATTCTTGATGTCGAGGAAGGCCGAGTGCGGATCGAGCGACGACAACATGCCGTTGATCGCAGCTTCGATCAGCTTCGCATCGTCGACTTTCTCGACATATTGCGCGCGAACATGCTCGAAAATGTCACCGAACAGGTTGAGCTGCCGGTACGTATCGGAAGTGGCCGCGCGCGCCTTGGAGAAAACTTGCGGCTGGTGTGCGACCGCCGCGATCAGCGCGCCCGTCACGGCGCCGATTAGAAAAAGCGAAATCTTCCGCATTATCCGCGAACCTTCTGCTTGTCGGTTGCCGGCCACCAAGGGCCGGAGTCTATCGATTCGCCATCCTTGCGAAATTCGACGTAGAGAATCGATTTGGGGTTAGCCGCCTCGTTGCGCGAGGCCTTCGGTCCTAATGCCATCACCGCGACAGGTTCGCCCATGCGGACGAATTGCCCAAGTTCCACGGTGAAAGTTCCTACCCCTGCCAGTAGCACATGATACCCGTCGCCAGCGTTGAGTATCAAGAGATTGCCGTAGGCCCGGAAGGGTCCGGCGAATACCACCCAGCCGTCGGAGGGCGCGATAACCTCGGCTCCGGCGGTGGTTTCAATAGAAATACCCTTGGACTGACCTTTTGGGTCATGAAGCGGCGCGTGATCGCGCAAAAGTGAGCCCGAAACAGGGCGAAGCAGCTGCCCTTTAGCCTTCGCAAAAGAAATTCCAGGGGCGGACCGCGTGGGGTCTTCGAAGCCCAGATTGGGATCGATTTTTACGGGTTGATTAGCCGCGGCGGCAGCATTAACCGCGGTCGCGATTTCCTTCTCCGCGCGGGCGATGAGATCGCGGACATTTTCGGTTTGTTTGCTTAACGCCAGAGCCTTGGCGCGCTCGGCGGCAAGCGTCTGCTCGCTCGTCGCAAGCCGGCGCTGCCGTTCGTTAACGAGCGCCGACAATCGTTGCCGCTCAAGCTCAAGCGTCGCGCGCGCGGTTTTCAATGTCTCCTGTTCGGTTGCGGATTCCGAACGAAGCTTTGATAGCTCAGCGAGCTCGGCTGCAAGCGTTTCGGCTTCGACACGAAGTTCAGGCAACACCGCGCCGAGCATGATCGCGGCGCGCACCGAACTAAGTGCATCGTCTGGATGCAGCAGGACTGCCGGCGGCGGATTGCGGCCCATGCGCGTGAGCGCGCCAAGAACTTGCGAAAGCAATTCGCGTTTTTGTTCGAGCGACGCGAGCAGATCCGTCTGCTGCTTGTTGAGCGGCGCGAGGCGGCGCTCGGCTGTCGCAAGCTTCGCTTCGATATCGCGAATGCGTTGCGTCGTTTGCAAGAGCGTCTGGCCGAGTTGTTTGCGGTCGTTTTTAAGCGACTCGATCTCGGTCTTGAGTTTCGTGTTAGCGGCCTCGGCGCGCTCCAGATCGCTCTTCAGGATTTCGAGTTCGCGTTCCCGCTCGAGCTTTTCGATTTCGCGCGCGGATTGCGGGGTCTGCGCAAGCAAGGGCGATGAAGCAAGCGCCGCCGTCAGCAGGAACGCCTGAACAAGTTTTGCCGCTCGAAACATCAATTTCCGCGATGATAAGGGTGGCCGGAAAGAATCGTGATTGCGCGATAAAGCTGTTCGGCAAGCAGAATGCGCACGATCTGGTGCGGAAACGTGGCGGCGCCATAGCCGATGGTCAAAGCCGCCTTTTTGCGGAGCGAATCATCAAGCCCGTCGGCCCCGCCGATCAGGAGGGCGGTGCAGGCCGCGCCGTCGTCGCGGAAGCGGGCGAGCGCCTTGGCGAAGTCCTCGCTGCTCATGGGCTTGCCACGCTCATCGAGCGCAATCAGCTTTGCTTTATCCGGGATCGCTGAGAGCAGCGCCTTTGCTTCATCTGCTTTGCGCTTGGCGGTTGTTTGCGCGGGGCTCTCCGGAATTTCGGAAACGTCAAGCGGCGTTAGAGAAAGCGCTTTGCCGGCTGCGTTCGCGCGTTCGAGATAGCGCGCGAGCAACTCGCGCTCCGGCCCGGCCTTGAGGCGGCCGACGGCAGCGATCAGAAGACGCATCGTTCAGTCCGTGCTCAGGCCTTGGCTGCGGAGCGCGTCTGCCACATCCGTTCGAGATTGTAGAATTCGCGCACTTCCGGGCGAAATACATGCACGATGATGTCACCGGCGTCGATCAAGACCCAGTCGGCCGCGGGCAAGCCCTCGCAACGGGGTTTGCTACCCAGCTTTGAGAGCGCCGCAACGAGGTGCTCGGCGATCGAGGCGACATGGCGGTTCGAGCGGCCGGTCGTGATCACCATGTGATCGGCAATCGACGTGCGCCCGCGCACATCGATCGGGATCGTGTGCTCGGCCTTGTCGTCTTCGAGTTGTTTCAGGATGATCGGGAGTAGCGTCGATTCTTTGCGCGCCACAATTTTCGGCTTCGCCGATTTAGCTTTTGCTACGCTGCGTACCTTGGTTGCCAGGTGAGTTGTCCTTCCATCCGGCGGGTAGCGAATCGGTACTGACAAGAAGCATACGCCTCCAGCATTACCGTTCAATTACTATCCCGCGCCCTTGTTCCTCGTACGTAAGTTGGTGGAAGAGAGCGGCGATTTCAAGCCGTGCAGATAAACCCATGCCGGGGGCCGCATCGACAAAAGCAGCGGCGCGTCGCTCTCATCGACACGAAAGCGGGCCAAGGCGTGCGCTGCATGCGAAGAAAGCGGCGCATCTTCGTCGCCGGGGCGCTCGATCACTGCAATCGGCATGACTTCAGCTATTTCGCGCCAGCGCTCCCAGCGATGGAACTGTGCCAGGTTGTCCGCGCCCATCAGCCAGACAAAACGGGTGCGAGGATAGTCGCGGGCCAGCCTGCTGATGGCATCGAATGTGTAGCGCGTCCGGTAGCCGACTTCGGGTGCCGCCACATCGATAAATGGGTTTGCCGCGATTTTGCGTGCCTGCGCAATCCGCGTTTCGACTCGGTGGTAGACCGTGATTGCGCTTCAACGGGTTGCCCGGCGACACCAGCCACCACACGCGGTCGAGCCCAAGGCGTTTCCACGCGAGCAGGCTTAACGCGCGGTGCGCGTCATGCGCAGGATTGAAGCTGCCGCCAAGGAGCCCGATCCGCATTCCGGGAAAAGCAAAGGGCGCGTGAATGTTCAAGGGCGGGTCTGGCCGTCGCCGTGGACGCGATATTTGAAAGACGTAAGCTGTTCGACGCCGACGGGCCCACGCGCATGCATGCGTCCGGTGGCAATTCCGATCTCGGCACCGAAACCGAACTCGCCGCCGTCGGCGAATTGTGTCGAGGCATTGTGGAGCACGATCGCGGAGTCGACTTCGCGCAGGAAAATCTCTGCGTCCGAAGGATCGCTGGTCACGATCGCATCCGTATGCTGCGAGCCGTATTTGCCGATGTGATCGATTGCCGCCTGCAGGCCGTCGACGATTTTCACCGCGATGATCGCGTCGAGATATTCCTTGTACCAATCCTCTTCGGTGGCGGCTTTCACGCGTTTGTCCGCCGCGCGCGCGGTCTCGTCGCCGCGTACTTCGCAACCGGCATCGATCAACATTTCAACAAGCGGCTTCAAATGTGTGGCGGCGATTTTCTTATCGACCAGCAAAGTCTCGGCAGCACCACAGACGCCGGTACGGCGCATCTTCGCATTGAAGACAATGTTCTTTGCCATTTCGAGATCGGCCGGCGCATGCACATAAACATGGCAGACGCCTTCGAGATGCGCGAACACCGGTACGCGCGCCTCGGTCTGCACGCGCGCGACCAGGCTTTTTCCGCCGCGCGGCACGACCACATCGATATTGCCGTTTAGGCCCGAGAGTAATTCGCCGACGGCCGAGCGGTCGCGGGTCGGCACCAACTGAATGCAGTCTTCCGGGAGCCCCGCTTCTTTCAATCCGGCAAGGAGGGCTGCGTGAATCGCGCGGCTCGAATGGAAGCTGTCAGAGCCGCCGCGCAGGATCACGGCGTTGCCTGCCTTCAAACAAAGCGATCCAGCGTCTGCTGTCACGTTGGGGCGGCTCTCGTAAATGACCGCGACCACGCCAAGCGGGGTACGCACGCGCTGAAATTTCAACCCGTTCGGTTGTTCCCAGCTTGCGATTACTTCGCCGACAGGATCAGGGAGTGTTGCAACCATTTCGGCGCTCGCTGCCATCGCATCGATCGAGCTGCCGCTGAGGGTCAGTCGATCGAGGAAAGCGGCAGTGAGGCCTTGGGTCTTGGCGGTGGCGAGGTCTTCGGCATTTGCGCTGAGAATTTCGGCTTTGTGCGCACGGATCGCGCGGCCTGCTGCTTCGAGGGCATTCGCCTTCTGCGAGGACTCTGCGAGAAGGAGCGTGCGTGCTGCTTTACGTGCGCGTACGCCGATGTCCCGCATCAAGCTTGCGACATCGCTATTGGTTTCGATCGCCTTTGCCCGCACGTCCATGTCAGTCTCCGGCCATCGCAAGGTCGTCGCGATGGATCATAGCGGCGCGGCCTTCATAGCCCAGGATCAGCGCAATATCGGCAGTAGATTTCTTCACGATCTTCGCCGCATCTTCCGAGTCATAGGCAACCAATCCGCGCGCGATTTCTTCGCCATCGGGTCCGTGGACCAGGACCGCATCACCGCGCGCAAAATCGCCGGACACTTTTATCACGCCGGCAGGCAGAAGGCTTTTGCCGTTTCGCAGGGCTACGATCGCGCCCGTGTCCACATGAATAATGCCCTTCGGCTCAAGATTGCCGCCGATCCATTTCTTGCGCGCGGTTACGGGGTTCGCCGGCGTCAAAAACCAGGTGCAGGCCTCGCGCATTTCGATCGCGCGTAACGGATGCAGCTTGCGGCCCGAGGCAATCACCATGTGAGAGCCTGCAAGCGTTGCAATCTTCGCCGCTTCGATCTTGGTCTTCATACCGCCGCGCGAAAGTTCGGAGCCAGCGGCACCCGCCATCGCTTCGATCTCGGGAGTGATACGGGGGATTACAGGAATGAGGTTTGATTTCGTGCCCGGTCCGGGCGGCACGTCGTAGAATCCATCGACGTCCGACAAGAGCACAAGCAGGTCCGCGCCGATCATGCTGGCGACCCGCGCCGCGAGCCTATCGTTGTCGCCATAGCGAATTTCGCTGGTCGCAACCGTGTCATTCTCGTTGATCACGGGAACGGCGCCGATTTCGAGCAACTTGCCGACGGTGGCGCGCGCATTGAGATAATTGCGGCGCTCTTCGGTGTCTTTCAGCGTGAGCAACACCTGTCCGGCAATGAGGCCGACTTTATTCAGCGCTTCGGCCCAGGCACGCGCAAGTGCGATTTGTCCGACCGCGGCTGCGGCCTGGCTCTCCTCGAGCTTCAGCGCGCTCTTCGCAAATTTCAAAACCGTGCGGCCGAGCGCGATCGCGCCCGAGGACACCACCACGATTTGCGCACCATCTTTTGCGCGCGCGGATAAATCCGAAGCCAGCGCGTCGAGCCATTGCGTATGCAATTCACCGCGCTCGGCGTCGACCAGTAACGACGACCCGACCTTCACCACGATGCAGCGGAAGCCCTTCAGATCGGGCGTTACGGACGCCATGTTTCGCTCTTCTCGACGGCCTTTTTTTCCTTGCGTTCGCGGGAGCCCGCGAGC
The DNA here is from genome assembly GCA_963730025.1 of uncultured Alphaproteobacteria bacterium. Classification (GTDB taxonomy): domain Bacteria; phylum Pseudomonadota; class Alphaproteobacteria; order Rhizobiales; family Xanthobacteraceae. The sequence goes on along the minus strand of CAVSPV010000002.1, from coordinate 1,779,943 downwards.
TTCAAGATCGCGCGCAAGGCTTCCTGCACGCCCTTCTTCGAATGAGCGGAAAGTGCCAACGGCTTTTTCTTCGTGACCTTTTGCAGCTTCTTCATCTGCGCTTCGATTTTCTTCGGCGTGAGCGCGTCGATTTTTGAGAGTGCAACTATTTCCGACTTTTCCGCGAGCACGCCGCCATAAGCTTCGAGCTCGGTACGCACCGTCACGTAAGCAGCAGCGACATCTTCCTGCGTCGCGTCGACGAGATGCAGGAGCGCGCCGCAACGCTCGACATGGCCGAGGAAGCGATCGCCTAACCTGCGCCTTCATGCGCGCCTTCGATCAGGCCGGGAATATCGGCAAGCACGAATTCGCGGGTGTCGACACCGACGACGCCAAGCTGCGGATGGAGCGTCGTGAACGGATAATCGGCGATCTTGGGCTTCGCCGAAGTGACGGAGGCGAGGAACGTGGACTTGCCCGCGTTCGGCAATCCGATCAGGCCTGCGTCCGCGATCAATTTCAGCCGCAGGCGAATGGTGCGCTCGATGCCTTCGAGGCCGGGATTGGCACGGCGCGGCGCGCGATTGGTGGAAGATTTGAAATGCGCATTGCCGAAGCCGCCATTGCCGCCTTCAAGCAACACGATGCGCTGGCCGATTTCGGTCATGTCGGCGAGAACCGTTTCGCCATCCTCTTCGAGAATTTCCGTGCCTTTCGGCACTTTTAAGATCGCGTCTTTGCCACGGCCGCCGGCGCGGTTCTTACCCATGCCGTGGACGCCGGTGCCCGCTTTAAAATGCTGCTGGTAGCGGTAATCGATCAGCGTGTTGAGGCCGCTCACGCATTCGATCACCACGTCGCCGCCGCGGCCGCCGTCGCCACCGTCGGGTCCGCCGAACTCGATGAATTTCTCGCGGCGAAAGGACACCGCTCCGCCGCCACCGCTGCCGGAGCGGACATAGACTTTCGCTTCGTCGAGAAATTTCATCGCGGCGTCAGCTTTACACTGCCCTGGTGAAGGTCGGCATCGCGGACGCGCCCCAGGCGCGGAGCGATTCCCAGGTTCTGCGCTCCAACACGAAGCGATCGACCGGCACGGAAGCGTTCAGCGCCTTGACCTGATTCAAGCCGCTGCCGATCCACTGGAATCCGCACTTCTCGATCACGCGCCTGGAGCTCGCATTATTAATGCGGCAGGAGGCAGCGAGCGCATCGATGCCGGTTTCCGAGAAGGCGTGATCGATCAGCGCGCGCGAGGCTTCGGTCGCGTAGCCGCTGCCCCAATGTGCTTCGCCGATCCAGTAGCCCATCTCCGGATGAAATTCATCGCCACGATGGCCAAAGCCCGCGACGCCGACCAGCGTCCGCACTTCGCTTTTCGCAAACACGACGAGCGAGTGGCCTTTGCCGGCGTTTACCTTCTCAAGCCACGCTTCCGCATCTTTGCGCGCATAGGGATGCGGAATCGTCGCGGTCATTTCCGCGACTTTGATGTTGTTTGCGAGCGCTACGATGCCGTCGAGATCGCGCTTCGAGGGTGCACGCAATACCAGGCGCGCGGTCTCGATGATGAGACCGCTCTTCTTTTCGCTCGGGATGCTCGCTTCCATCTGCAACGTCATGACGGGCTCCTTAGGGTAGTCCAAAACAATTCAGGGGAGACACCCGTCTCCCCTGAAGTTAGACCCGTCTTTTCGTTTTGGGTCCCCCGGTTCGACAAGTGCCGGCGGGACCAATTTGATCTCGCCTATTCGGCTGCTGCCATTTTCGGCATCGGTACGATCGATACGAGGTTGCGGCCTTTCTTGGCCTTGGCCCGGAATTCGACGATGCCGTCGGTAAGCGCAAAGAGCGTGTGATCCTTGCCGATGCCGACATTGGCGCCCGGATGACATTTGGTACCGCGCTGACGCACGATGATATTGCCGGCGATGACGGCTTCGCCGCCATAGCGCTTCACACCGAGGCGGCGACCAGCCGAGTCGCGACCGTTGCGCGAAGAGCCGCCTGCTTTCTTATGGGCCATCTCAGAAACTCCGAATTCTCGCGGGGCCTATACCCCAAAAACCTGACTTAGTCTTTCTTTTTCGATTTCGCCTTAGCCTTGGGAGCCTTAGCGGGCTTTTTCGCGGCGGTTTTGGCCTTTTTCACCGGGGCTTCGTCGCCCGCGTCGGCCTCTACCTTCGGCTTTTCCGCCTTCACCGGTTTCACGCGCGCGGTCTTCGTGGGTTTCGCGCCATCGAGCAGGATCTCGGTCACGCGGACCAGCGTGTGATGATCGCGATAGCCGCGCTTACGCTTCGAATTCTGACGGCGGCGCTTCTTGAAAGCGATGACCGTGCGGCCATGCGTCTGGGCGAGTACTTCGGCTGCGACCGTCGCACCATCAATAAGCGGGGTGCCGAATTTCGGGGTATCGCCACCATGGGCGATGACCGGGAAGGTGACGATGTCGCCGACCTTCGCGTCGTGCAGATAAACTTTCAGAGTCTGATCGGCCACAACACGATGTTGTTTACCGTCGGTCTTGATGACCGCGAACATTTTAGTCTCTTTCTCCGGCCTCAATGGGCTCGGCTTTTTGCAGTCAGGCCCGGATTTCCGGGTCTGCCGGGACGTCGTTGACGCGTCCTTTTTGGATTGCCGGGGTGATAGAGGCGGGGGGTAGGGGAGTCAAGAAAAAGGGGCAGTTTGGCGTGAGGAGAGCGCCAAAACCGCCCCATTTGGCCTGAAAACGACCCGTGCCGGGGGAGAGCACCGATCTATTTTCAGAAGGCGATTTACTCAGAAGGAAAGCGTCGCGGCACCATCCTTGATCTGGGCGTGCATCGCGCTCGACCCGATGATCGTGACGCCGTCGATGAAATCCTCCTGCTTGTAGCCGCGCGATTCAACGCAGGGCGTGCAGGCCCAGATTACGCCGCCGCGTTTCTGGAAGTCTTCGATTGAAGCCGCGAGCGGCTGCAGCGGTGCCACGTGGGTGAGGCGCTGGCCGCCCTTGCGAACGAGGTCGATCGCGGCACTGGTCAGAAACATCGAGACCTTCAGTCCGGCGGTGAGGCCGCCGTTTGCGATCGTGAAGGCGACCGAAGAAAGTTCGGAATCGATGCCTTTGGTAACGAGGATGACGAGTTTGTCGGTTGCGGTGGTCATAGTAGTATTTCCCTTCGGGTGATGATTGATGTCTCCCAAGTAGGGTGAAGCCCGCTCAACGTCTTTGGCCAAAATGCCGAATGAATTGACTGACAGTCCGAACAAAAACGGGAGCGGTCCGTCGGATGTCTTGTCCAACGTGCTCCGCAGCATCCGGCTTTCCGGATCGCTGCAATTCTGCTTCATGCCAACCGGCAACTGGCAGACCGATCCCAAGACCTCGATGAAGGCGATCGCCCGCACGTCCGATAATATGATTCCTTTCCATATTGCGGTCGAAGGCAGCTGCTGGGTCAGAACGGCGGACCACGAAATTCTGCTCGGCGAGGGCGATATCGTGATGTTCCCATTCAGAACGTCCCACGATCTCGGTGCTGGTTCGGGCGGCACGATGATCGATCCCGTAAGCGACCTCCCCGCGAAGCCGTGGCGCGAAGTTCCGATGCTTCGTTATGGCGATGCGCCGGCGCGGGTGCGGCTGCTCTGCGGTTATCTGATCTGCGATGCCCTCAACTTCGAACCGTTGCGTGCGGCGTTGCCCGATGTGCTGCACGTTCGAACCAAGGGCGCGAATGACGCAGCCTGGCTAGGCGCTGCAGTCGGACAGCTCACTCTCGAAGCCGATAATCCGCGGCCAGGCGGGCTCTCAATGCTGGAGCGGCTTACCGAAATCATGTTCATTGAAGTGTTGCGTCATCGCATTCTCGCTTCCGCGCCGTCGGCGACCGGCTGGTTGGCGGCACTCGCCGATCCGTCGCTCTCGCGGTGTCTTGCGATCATTCATGAGGACCCGAAGCGCAACTGGACGGTTGAAAATCTTGCCGCAAAATCCGGCGTGTCGCGCAGCACGCTGATGGAACGTTTCGAGACAAAGTTGAACACATCGCCGATGCGTTATGTTCGCGACTGGCGGCTTTGTCTGGCCAGCACCGAATTGTCGACGACGTCAAAAGCAATCGCGCGCGTTGCCGATGACGCGGGCTATGGCACCGAAGCCGCTTTCAGCCGCGCATTTTCGCGCACCTATGGCGTGCCGCCGGCGGCGTGGCGGCAGCGCGCGCGAAAGATCGCGAACGCCGCCGCCTGACGCCATCTGATTCAGAGCAGGAAATCGCCCGCGTCGAGCGCAATCGCGTGGTTGGGATCAAATAACTCGATCGAGAAATCGGCTCTGCCGTCGCCGTTGACATCGCCTTCGATAATCTGGCCGTTCGCCGTCCAATAGGCGCGCAACTCACCGGTGGTTTTGGTGAACGTGACATTGGTCCCGATGTAAGTGAATGCGTCGTTAATGCCTTTGGTTGCGCTGTTCGCATCGATGTTCGCCAAGCTGATTTGATCGAAGCCGTTTTCGAAATCCTCGATCAGATCGCGTGTGGCGGCGGTAGTGCCGCTGTCGGTGGTGCTGGCAAAGTAATAGGTGTCGTTACCATTACCGCCCACCAGGTAGTCTTTACCGGCGCCGCCAAAAAGGGAATCGCTGCCATCGCCGCCGAAGAGCTCGATCGTTGCCGGCGAAGCCGTACAGCGCGTCGAAGCCGCCGTTGCCGAAAAGGAAGTTTGTCGAAGCATTGCCGTAAATGAAGTCGTTACCGGCGCCGCCGCTCGCATCTTCGAAATTCCTGATCCTGTCTGTCCCGCCGATATCCGTATCGGCGCCGTTCACGGTGTTTGCGGCGACGAAGCCGGCGGCGTCGAACGGAGACATGTCGTGAGCGACCGTGTCGAGGTTAATCGATACCGTGCCCAAGGCGTTGCTTGCATCGTATTGGTCGGTGCCGCTGCCCCCATCGATCGCGTCAATGCCGTCGACGCCACCCGCGTCTCGAACAGCGAGGTAGTAGTCGTTGGCCCCGCCAAGGCTGATGGTGTCGGACCCCGCGCCGTCCTGGACGCCGTCGGTCTTCGCGCCGCCGGTGTAGTAATCGTCGCCGGCACCGAGATCGGTTCGGCCCATTATTACGCCGGTGTTTACAACGACATCTTTTCCCTCGCCGCCGTATACCTGGTCTACCGTTCCGGAATTCGAGAAGTAGTCGTCTCCCTCTTCGAGGTAAACGCTGAAGCCATCGTTTTCGAATTGACGATTCTGTCATTTCCGGCGCCGACATAGACGTTGCCGTCGATCAACCCGGAATTTGTCAACACGTCGTTTTCGGCTGCCGAGATTGACACCTCCGTAGATGGAGCCGGAATTGGTGACGCTATCTTTTCCCTGACCGCCAGCAACGGCAACGAGCTGGCCGGAATTTCTGAACGTATCGTCGCCGTTGCCGAGATTGACAGCGCCGGAGATGAATTTGGAATTTGTCACGCTGTCGTTGCCCTCGCCGGTCAAGACATCGCCGTAGATGTAGCCGGAATTGGTGAGCGTGTCGGTACCAGTGCCGAAATCGATTGCTGGAGTAAAAGCATGAGACGAGACGATCGTGCCCGAATTCGTCACGACGTCGTTGCCGCCGCCGAGCCGGACCGAGCCTCTGAGCGTGCCGGAGTTCGTCACCGTCTCGTTGCTGAGACCGGCGAAGTCTACAATCGACGCTTCCGTGCCGTAAATCGTGCCGGTGTTCCTGATCACATGCGCGCCGGCATTCTCGATCGCAATGCCGACATAGCCCTGGATCGTTCCGGCATTGGTAAGGTTTGCAGCGCTGTTCAGCGAAACGCCAACACTGGCGGCGCCGATGCTGCCTTCTGCACCGATCGTGATGTTCGAAGTCCCGCTGTTACCGCCATTCAGAACCAGCCCATTCGCAGTCGTGGAAATAATCGAACCGTTGATCGTGGCCTGCCAAGACTTCGTGTTGGCGAGAACGGCTCCGTGCCCGCCGGCGCCGGTCGCGATCAGGAATGCCGACGGATCGACGACAAGGGAGTCGGGATTGTTGGAGTCGGCATAGAATGCATGTTGCCCCGCGCCGGTCGCATAAACGCTGGCTGCAGAGGAAATCTTGTAAGTGGCCATAGGTCTCTCCTGTTGGTGAGCAGCGCCGCTATGGCGTCTGCGACTTGCGGAGGGACCTAGAGCGCTCGGTGCAGAGGGTCTTTGGCCGGAGCGCCGAAAGAATTGGCCGAGAATCCGGAGGGGGATAGGGCCTCAAGGAAAGCGAGTGTTTCCCGATATTTAGTCATGTTCCAACAGGGATTTCTGAAATCTATTTATCGGCGAATTTACGGGTGCGCGGAACGCCTACCCTAGAGTTGTTATGCTGCCGCGCCGTAGCCTGCGAGATTGCGGTGACGGCAATGGATGCTTTGACTTCGTCCCGTTCATGATGACGGTGTATCTCGCGCTGATCCTGATCGCGACCTTAGCTGCGATACACCGGCCGACCGACCGCCGCCGTGATTGCGGCGGCCGGTGGCTCTTATGAAAGCGCAAGAAGCCTATACGTCATAACGGGAGGTCGGACGGTTAGTTGTCCTTCTGGTCCTTCTTGTCCTTCTTTTCCTGCTTCGGCCCGGGGCCCTGTTGCGTCGGACCTTCCTGGCGCTGCGGTTGCGACTTCGGCGCGGCGTCGGACTTGGGCATAATGCCCTTCGGTCCCTCGCCACGCGGAGTGTCAGCCTTCGGAGCGTCGCGCTTCGGCTGTTCGTTCCTGTCCGGCAGATCGCGCTTCTGCTGCATTCTCTGCTCAGGCTGCGCTTTCTGTTCCGACTTCGGCTGATCCGCTTTCGGGCGCTCCTTGGTATCTTTCGGCATGTCGTCGCGGCGATCCTTCTGTTGCTGCTCCTGTTTCGGTGCAGCCTTCGGTGCATCGTCGCTCTTTTGTTTGGCCTTCTGCTGCTCAGCCTTCGGCGCGTCATCCTTCTTTCGATCGGCTTTTGGCAAGTCAGTCTTCGGCGCAGCGTCGTCCTGTTTCTGCTGTGTAGCCGGCGTGTCTTTCTTCTGGCCGTCGGGCGACGGTTGCTGTTGCGGTTGTGCCTGGCGAAGCACGTTCGGCGCATCCGGCGTTTGCTGTTGCGTTTCACCCGGGCGCAAGCGCTGCGGCGCCGGCACGTCCTTCGCGGGCTGGATATTGCGCTCAGCCTGTTTCACGACGGCTTTGCGCTGACGTTTTCTGTCCTTGGCATCGACCTCGACCGCGCCGCGCACGTCAACCGTACCGCGAAGCACGACCGGCTGCACATTGGCGACACGGATCGGCCGGCCGGCGGCGCGGGCGATATAGGAAGGCGGCACGCCAACATTGGCGGCGACACGCGCACCGCTCACGAACACCGTGCGGTTCACGACTACGGTTTCGCGCACCAGCACGAGCGTGCGCTGACGGGGTACGATCACGCGAACGATGTTCGGTGCGATCACGTCGCGGGAGCGGACGAAGACCCAGACTTCAGGGTCGTCCTCGATTTCAACAACGACGTCTTCCGGCGGCAGCGGCGCCCAGCCGACTTCTTCCCCGCCGCGGCGCCAACTCACCCAGGCCGGACCCCATTGGTCGCCCGGAATCCAGACCCAGCCGACTTCGCGATCACGAGCCCAGCGACCGTAGTGATAGGGAATCCATCCCCACTCTTCTTGTTCGACCCAGTACCAGCCCCATTCCTCGGTATAGACCCAGTGGCCGCGCGTATAAGGACGCCAGTCGCCGCGCGCGTCATTTGGAATCCAGACTTCGCCCCAGCGTTGATGGCGTTGCCAGCGGCCGTGCGGTTCGAGCACCTGGCGAAATTCGACCGATATGCTGACACCTTGCGCCTGCGCGGGCGTGGTGACGTTCGGCCGGATCAAAAACGCGAGCGCAATTAAACCCGCGGCCAGAAATAGCCGCGCAAACAGGCGAGAACTCATGGCAATTCTTCCTCTGCGTTATCTGCTGCAATGGAGAAGTGCCCGCACCGCGCTTGGTTCCCGTAAAGTTTTCAGCTTGTTGCCGGCCTGTCATCTGCGCGTCCTAGCGTCGCCTCGTAAAGGTACCGGGTCGTGTTGGTCCGGGCGCTTCCAGCGCCCCGCGCGTAATTGCGATCCGCACCACGATAATCAATGGGGGCGGTCATGCAGGCGGATCTATTCCGGGACGTACTTGTGCCGGTCATCGGCGGCTTGGGCATTTTTATGCTCGGCCTCGAATTCATGTCGAACGGCATTCAGGCGCTCGCGGTCAATAAAATGCGCGCGCTGCTCGCCAAGATCGCGGGCACGCCAATCAAGGGCGTGATCGCAGGCACCGCGATCACCGGCGTCATTCAATCTTCCACCGCGATGACAGTCATGGTCGTCGGCCTGGTCAACGCCGGCGTGATGGGGCTCCGTCCCGCGATCAGCGTGATCATGGGCGCGAACATCGGCACCACGATCGGCAACGGCTTGATCGCGCTGCCGCTCGGGCCGCTTGGGCTGATCCTCGGCGGCATCTTCGCGCTGTTCTACGTGTTTGCGAAAACCGACAAGGTCCGCAACATCGCGCTCGCCTGCATGGGCTTTGCGCTCATCTTCTACGGCCTCAACCTCATGACCGGTGGCCTGCGCCCGCTTCGCGCGATGCCGGAAGTGATGTCGGTGATCTCCGCGCTCAAGGCCGACAACTTCATCAGCCTGATCTATTGCGTGCTGATCGCGGCCTTCGTCACCGCGATGATCCACTCGTCGTCGGCGACGATCGGCATCGTGATGGGTCTTGGGTGCTGCCGGCGTGCTCGACTGGACCACGGCGGTTGCGTTCTCGCTCGGCGCCGATCTCGGCACCACGATCACGTCGTGGATGGCGTCGCTCAATCTTTCGAAGAATGCGAAACGCGCGGCCTACGCGCATATCTCGTTCAACATCATAGGCGTCGCGATCACGATACCTTTGTTCTTTCCATCGATCGAAGTGCTCACCTGGGCGATGCAATGGTTCGGCGGCAATCCGGGCATCCCGGTCATCGTGAACGGCAAGGAGACGTTCCCGCTCGTGCCGGTTGCGGTCGGGCTCTATTCGACCTTCTTCAATATCTTCAACACGCTTCTGCTGTTCCCGTTCGTCGGCGTGTTCGAGCGCGTGCTCTCAAAGGTCGGTCACACCTCCGCGGAAGACGTCGAGGATTATTCGCAACCGCGCTATCTCGATCCGCGCTACGCAAAGGATCCGGTGCATGCGCTGCCCGCGATCCAGCAAGAAACCGCGCGCTATCTTGAGGCGGCGCAGAAGTTTCTGGCGATCGCGCGCGGCGAAAAAGACGCGCCGGACGACGTGCAGGAGCATTACGAGGCGAGCGACATCTTGAGCCGCGAAATCCGGCAATACACGGCCGGGCTGTTCGAGCCGAACATGCCGCATGCCCGCGCCGACATGATCGCAAGCTTGATCGAAGAAGAAGACTTCACCGCAAGCCTCGGCGAGGTGCTCTATCAGATAGCGCGTCGCGCCGAGCGCCATCCGTTCGGCGTGCCGGGCAAGGAGCTGCTCAACAAGACGCTCGACCAGGTCAGCGAGGCGCTATCGGGTATCCTGCCTGACGCTGCGCCGATGACGAATGTCAGCGCGGAAGCGCGGCTGCCTGCGATCGCCGCACTCCGCGAGGAATGCCTCAACCGCGCGGAACTGCCGTGGACCGATCGCGGCGCGTTGCTCGCAATGTTGGGCAGCGCCGAGCGGGCGTTCTACCTGATCGAGCGCATCCACGCGGAGCGTAAATCGGTGATGCGGATCGTGCCGCAGACGGCCGATAAGCGTTCGCCGGATGCGTCGGGCCAGGCGATGCCGCAGCCGGCGTAAGTGAAATTCCGAGCAAATTCAGCGCCGGGAAAATCCATCCAGATCAGGCCGCGCAAGCAATCCTTGTGCGGCCTGATTGCGTTATGTAAGTAGCGGCCCTCGACCTTGGGCCCTTTCGGGCCCGCGCCGCGGAGAGGTGCCAGAGTGGTCGATCGGGACGGTCTCGAAAACCGTTGTGCGTGCAAGCGTACCGTGGGTTCGAATCCCACCCTCTCCGCCATTTCCATTTAAGCCGCGAGCAAACCACCATGGCCAAAACCAAAAAGAAACCCTGCAAGAATTGCGAAGGCAAAGGCCTGATCAAAAACGGCGATAAGAAAGTGAAATGCCAGCGCTGCGGTGGTACCGGCATTCAATCCTGATGTCGTTTTCGGATGTCTAGCGCTTCACCTGCATCCTTGCCTTCGCTTCCGCCTTTCGTCGCCGCGCGCGGCGCGAAAAGAGATTGAGCGTCTCGACAAAGGCGGAGAACAGCATCGCGCCATAGATATAGCCCTTTGGCACTTTCGCGCCGAAGCCTTCGGCGATCAGCACCATCCCAATCATCAGCAAAAATCCCAGCGCCAGCATCACCACGCTCGGATTGGCGTTGATGAAATTGGCAAGCGGCGTTGCCGCGACCAGCATCACGGCGACCGTCACGAGGATCGCGATCACCATGATCGCAATCTGGTCGGTCATGCCGACCGCGGTAATGATGCTGTCGATCGAAAACACCATGTCGAGCACGAGGATCTGCCCGATCACGGCAACGTAGCTCACCGCCGCGCCGCCGCTGAACATATCCGGCGAAGGATCGGGATCGACGTTGTGGTGGATTTCCTTGGTCGCTTTCCAGACCAGGAACAGGCCGCCCGCGATCAGGATCATGTCGCGCCAGGAAAAGCCCTGACCAAAAACGGTGAATACCGGCTTGGTCAGTTGCACGATGATGAAGATCGTCCCGAGCAGCAAAAGCCGCAGCACAAGGGCAGCACTGATTCCAATCGTGCGGGCTCGCGCGCGCTGACTTTGCGGCAGCTTGTTGGTCAGGATCGAAATGAAAATGAGGTTGTCGATGCCAAGCACGACTTCGAGCGCAATGAGCGTCGCGAGCGCGGCGACATTGGCGGGATCGGAAAAAATCGTCGTTAGATCGAACATCGGCCGGAAGTCCTTTCAGGTTGCTCAAACCTCATATCACCGCACGAAGACAACATTTAAACATCGCTATGGTTGCGCCGCTTTGGCCGATTATGAACCACGCGACCCGGACTTCTATTGGGTCACTCGCAGATATCGATCCACTCGGCTTTGACGAGCTCGGCCATGCGGATCGGATTGATGCGGACCGCGGCGTTCCGCGCACCTGCGGCCGGGACAATTTCGTCAAAGCTGCGCAGCGACACATCGCAATAGACGGGAAGTGGAGTCGCGAGCCCGAACGGGCAGACGCCGCCGACCGCATGTCCGGTGAGGGCCAACACTTGTTCGGCGTCTAACATGCGCGGGCGCGCACCGAATAGTGCTTTGGTCTTTTTGTTGTCGAGCCGGGCAGTGCCGCTTGCGACCACGAGCATGGTGCGATCGCCTGCGCGAAAGCACAGTGTCTTTGCGATCTGCGCAGGTGTCACGTTATGCGTGCTTGCCGCCTCCGCGACGGTTGCCGAACTCGTTTCGGTCACCAGCACTTCGATGTCGGGAGCGTGTTGCGCGAAAAACGCGCGGACGGATTCAAGGCTCACGGAAAACTGCTTTTCGAAATTTCAGATGCGCGAGCTATGCACGGACTGACGCCTGAAATAAAGCGTCACACACACCAGGGCAGCCGCCGGCCAGTCCAGCGACGCGCCAAGCCTTCTCCGACCAGAACATCGCCGATCGATCTGCTGTCGCGATGCAACGTTCGGAGTTTGCGGCCGTAAGCGTCGAGATCGCGGCTCGCATTGGCGCGAACCTCAAACGGGCCATCGTTCAGGAGTTCGCGCAGCCGCCTGGTTGCGCGCGCGGCGAGCTTGATTTCGTGTTCGCAGAGACCGTTTGTTTCTGGCGCATCGATATCGGCGATCCGGATCCTGTCGCCATTCATTATAAAGGTGTCGCCGTCGATCACGCAGTTTGCACGCCAGCCGAAACGGCATGAGCCGAAATTGCCGGAAAGCGGATTGAGTTCGGAAAGCGTTCCGCTGGAGAAGCCGTAATAGCCAACTGCCCCGACCATCGCGGCGAAGAGCAGTGTGCCAAGTGAGGGCAGGGCGCGCGAGCGGTGCCGCTGTGGGCTGCGAAACTCCGCGGCTCTGCGAAGCCGCCTCTGAAACGGTGCAACCGATCCCATGGCGGCAAGCGTTAGCCGCCAAAGGTTTCCGGGACGCTAACCCCCTTGTTCGTCCCGAGCCTCGCTTGGCTCCGCGAGTTTCCGGGCGAATCCGGCATTTAGGATGCCCGTGCAGAAAGGGCGTTAAGCCTTGCGATTATTGCGAAAAAGCAGCACTGTAGCCTCCCTTTCGGGGTCATGAGTGAGGGGTTACCGCGTGGCGAAAGAAACGAAAAAAGCCGGTTCGGGCAGCAAGCAAAAGCCGGCTGTCATTATCGTCGGCGCCGACAAAGGCGGCGTCGGCAAGACCACCGTGTCGCCCGCACGATGCTCGACTATTTCGCGGGCAAGAACATTCTGACGCGTGCTTTCGACACCGAAAGCCCTCGCGGGACTCTGAAGCGCTTCCATCCGCGCGTCACCGAAATCGTCGACATCACGCAGGTCGCCGATCAGATGAAAATTCTCGACACGCTCGAGTCGAGCGAGGTGAAGGTTTCGATCATCGACGTGCGCGCCGGTTTACTCTCGCGCACGCTGCAAGCCATGACCGATGTCGGCTTCTTCGACGCGGCGAACGCGGGCGAATTCAAGTTTGCGCTCTTCCATGTGCTCGGACCGTCGGTCGCTTCCCTCAACGAAATCGAGGACATGCTGCCCTATACCGAGAATGGCGAATATTTTGTGGTGAAGAACCACATCAACGACACCAACTTCTTCGAGTGGGATAAAGAAACCTACGACCGCTATTTCAAGCGCGCCAAGCGCACCGCGCGTGAAATCAACGTGCCGAAGCTGAACGAAATGGCTTACGAGCAGGTGGAAATCGCGGGCGTGCCGTTCTCGACCTTCGGCAAAAATAAGAACGCGAAGAACCAGAACGCGGACTACTCGCTCGTGCTTCGCGGCTATGTCCGCACCTGGCAGAATAACGTAAACAGCCAGTTTGAGGACGTGGGTCTGCTCGAATGGGCGACCGAGGGAGCGAGCGCTTCCTGATTTTTTAACGGAGCTGATCCTAGTTTTACGTTAGCGCCAGCGGCCGGGCGCGAGGAATGCAGGGGCGACGATGCTCGGAAAGAGCCTTGCTATTCTCGTCGTCTCGCCGCGGGAACGCTCCGGCACCACATTGATCGCGCGACTCTTTGCCGAGTTCTTTCAGCTCTCCGGCGACGCGCCGCTCCTGTTCGACACGGATGTCGCCAAGCCGAAATTTTCGAAATATTTCCCCGGCCGCGCGGAAGTCATCGATCTCGAAAATACGCGCGGGCAGATGTCGCTGTTCGACCGGCTGCCGCAGCGGGCGCACGTACCGAAAATCGTGGACGTAACTTACCGCTCGTTTTCAGCCGTGTTCGAGCTCCTGCGCGATATCGGTTTCATCGAAGAGGCCCGGTCGAATAATGTGGAACCGGTGATTGTGTATGTCCCGCATTACGAAGCCGACGATTACGAACGCGGCTTCCGCATCCGCGAACATTTCGACTGCGAATTTATCCTCGCGGAGAATGGCTATCTCGGGAAAGCGCCGGAAGCGCTACACCGGGTCGACGCCTATTGGGCACTGAAAGCGCACCCGGTTCACCTGATGCTGACGGCGCTCGATCCGATGAATATGAGCCTGCTTGAAGACGAGCGGGTTTCCATGAGCGAGTTTCTGAAACTGTCGTCGCCGAAGAGCGCGCCGCCGACGCCGCTCCAGGCAGCACAAATGCCGCTTGCCTATCTCTCGCTCGATGCGCGTTCGAAAATACGACACTGGTTGAAGCCTGCGCTCAACGAAATTCAGCGCACGGTGCAAATGGTGCAAGCGCGGTTAGAGACCCCGGCAAGCGAACCGCAGAATTTCTAGCTAGATTTCTAGCTTGCCGCCTTACGCGCGATATCGAGCGCTTCGGGCGTGTCGATATCGAAGAAGGCACCGTCGTCGTTAACTTCGATTTCAGAAACGCCTTCCGCATAGGTCGCGGTAAGTTTGCGCGCGCCCATATCGCCTTCGAGCTTCAGAAGTTCGGGAAAGAAGCGGCGCGCCCAGAGTACCGGATTTCCGCGCCGCCCATTGCGCACGGGTGCCACGATCAGCGCTCCGCGCTCCGGCTCGAATGAGTCAATCAGACGATCGATGAGCGTTCCCGAGACGTTCGGCATGTCGGCCAGACAAATGACGGCGCCGGTGATGTCTTCAGGCAAAGCGTGGATCCCGGCTCTTGAGCGACGTCGAAAGTCCTTCGGCGTAATTTTCGTTATGGACGAAGCAGACATCGAGACCAGCAAGGCTTTTTCTCACGATCGCGTCGTCGTTCCCGGTCACGACCATGACAGGGGCAGCCTTCGACGCGAGTGCCGCTTCGACCGCGCGCCGCACGAGCGGTTTGCCGCCGAAATCTTCGAGCAGCTTGTTCGTGCCCAGCATGCGGCTTGAGCGGCCTGCTGCAAGTACGACTGCTGCGACGCGCTTCGAAGCGACGATCGGTTCTTCGCGTGGTTGCGGGCGCGTCACAATTTCCATGAGTAGTCCGCCGACGCCCATTGCTGCGATCTCGTCGCGCGAAACAGTCATGCCGGTGAGCAGGCGCGCGAGCACCCAATCAAACCCATTTTCCTTCGGGCTGCGCGCGCAACCGGGCGCGCCGAGCACGGGCTTGCCGTTCACGTCGCCGATCAGCAAGAGGTTGCCCGGATCGACCGGCATGCCGAAATGTTCGATGCGGCCGCCGCTTGCTTCGATTGCAGCCGGGATGACATCGCGGCGGTCCGCGATCGCGGAAGCGCCAAACACCAGCACGAGTTCCGCGCCGGCTTGAAAGGTCTCGCGGATTGCGTCCGAGAGCGCGTTCGCGTCATGCGGAATTCGTTTGTCGGCAATGATTTTGGCGCCCGCGGGCGCAAGCCGCTCCTGTGTGACCTTCAAGGTTTTATCGATCACTTTTTCCGAAAGACCCGGCAATCGCGTCGAAATCACGCCAACCTTCTTCACGCGATACGCCTGAACGCGCAGAAGGTTGTTGTGTTTCGTGGCTCCGAGCGCCGCTTGATGAGATGCGTCCGAAACTGCGAAGGGGATGATTTTCGCGGTCGCGATCATTTGGCCTTCGACGACCGGGCTGAAAGCGGGGAGAGTCGCGAAGGTAATGCCTTCGTCGATCATGTTAACCCGGTTGATTGCCGTCTTGTCGACAACGAGCACGCCCGCATTTGTTGCAAACAGGTTTGCACGACCGGTGAAAGCTTCATCGATGCGGATGTTTTCTCCGGCCGCGGCGTTGGCAAGCTCGGCTGCGGCACGGTCTTCGCCGACATCGCCGTGCTCGATCTTTGCAACCACGATTTCCGAAATGCCGGCTGCGCGCAGCGCCGCGATTTCCGCGTCGCCGATCTTCGTTCCCTTTTTCAGCACGAGTTTGTCTTTGCGAATCGAATGGACCGCGACACCACCAAGCGCCTCATCGATCGGGAAGGAGCCGAATTTCATTTGCGGCCTTCCTCGGTCAAGCGAAGTTTCGCGGTGATCTCCGCAAGAATCGAAACCGCAATTTCGGCAGGGCGACACCGCGCCGATATTGAGTCCGACCGGCGCGTGAATGCGTGCAAGCTGTTCGTCGCGGAACCCGTGTTCCTTGAGCCGCTCGACGCGTTTCGCATGCGTCTTTCTTGAACCGAGCGCGCCGATATAAAAGCAGCCTTTTGAAAGTGCATGGAGTAGGGCTGGGTCGTCGATCTTCGGATCGTGCGTGAGTGCGACAAACGCCGTATGCGCGTCGATCCCGAGGCCGGGCAGCACCTTGTCGGGCCAATCCGCGATCAGCTTCACGTCATCAAACCTTTCGCGGGTCGCAAAAGCCGTGCGTGGGTCGATGATCGTCACATCATAGCCAAGACGCTTTGCCATCGGCGCAAGCTCCTGGCTTATGTGGACCGCGCCCGTCACAACGAGATTTGCCGGCGGCACGTGCACGGTCAGGAATAGTTTTCCGCCGGCTGTTTCCTCGACGCCGCTCTTTCCCGAGCGCAACCGCGCCTCGATCTGCGCGCGTAGCGGGTCGCGCGATACGTCCGTTGCTTTTACAAGCCGCTGCTCGCCGCTCTCAAGCGCAGTCAGCACAACCACTGCGCGTCTGGCCTTGCGCTCGACATTCAACTCGTTGAGTAACTGAAGCCGCATGACACGCTAACTTTTGTCGGTGCCAAGCTTCAAGCCAAGGCCGATGAGCAAACTGCCGCCGATCCAGCGCGCCATGCGCTCAGCTTTGCCCGATTTCTTCAGCCGATCCATGACGGCGGTAGCTGCAAATACAGTCACCAAATCCGCCGACGAGAAGGAGAGGTTCACGATAATGCCGAGGATGAGCGATTGCGCCCAGACCGGTAGCGAGGCCGCCGGGTCGACGAATTGCGGAAGGAACGCGATGAAGAATATCGCAGCCTTGGGATTGAGCAGTTCAACAACAATGCTTTCCATGAACGCACGCCGGGTCGATTTCGGTGCGATCTTGGGTGTGTCGGCCGTGCCGCTATTCGCGCGCAACATCGCAATGCCGAGCCAGACGAGATAGCCGGCGCCTGCAATTTTCAGAAACACATAGGCTTCCGGCACGTAGCGAAACACCGCAGACAAGCCGAGTGTCGCGCCAATTACATGCGCGTAACAGCCAATGTGGAGCCCGAGTACCGCCATCAATCCGGCGCGCCGGCCGCGCGCAAGCGTCTGTGCCGCCGTGTAAAGCAGCGCCGGTCCCGGAAAATAGGCGAAGAGCGCGGTCGCGATCGCAAATGCAATCAGAACATCGAGCGATGCCATTTCAGTTTACCGGCTCGACATAAACCGAAATCCGGCCGCCGCAGGAAAGTCCGACTTCCCATGCGGTCTCATCCGCAACGCCAAACGAAACAAGTTTCGGTTTACCGCTTGCGATCACATCGATTGCTTCGGCGACAACCGCGCCTTCGACGCAGCCGCCCGAGACTGAGCCCAGGAAATTGCCGCTAGCGTCGATGACAAGATTGGCGCCGACCGGGCGGGGGGCAGAGCCCCAGGTTTCGGTGACGGTAGCGAGTGCCACCTTGCGGCCCTCGCCGCGCCAGGCGGCGGCGGTAGCAAGTAGGTCTTCTTGTTCAGCCATATTCTTTTCAGCCATGGCGCGTTCCTCTCTTTAAGAGAGATTGTAGCGCCTTTGGCGTTTCACAAGAAACAGCGACGCAGGTCTGCTATTTCGGCGCGCCTTTGCCCTTGGGTTGCGCATTTTGCTTGGTGTTCGGCGCATTGGACGGCGCGTCTTCCAGATCGAAGCACAGGTAATAGCGATCGCTCTTCCCGCGCGGGCTGACGGCACAGGCGTGCACCGGCAAGAGGTCCGTCACCTGCCGGTAATTGGTGTAAGGCGCGATCAGGAAACGTTCCGAGCCATCGAGGTTGCCACCGAAGCGGTCGAGGGTTCCTTTCTGGTTCGGTGCCACTTCCAGGATCGCCTGCAGCAGTTCGTCGCCTTTCAGGAAATTGTCCGGCAATTGATCGAACGGTCCGTCGAAGTAATTGTTCGCAAGCACGTTGCCTTCGTAGGCGCCGATCAAGATCCGGCGTTCGCGGCGCAAATCACGATAGAACGCAAAGCCCGTCCGCGTGCCGATTTCGATCCGATCGGTTGCTTTAACGCGCATCAACTGGTCCGGCGTCGGCACGGTTTCATCGAGCACAAAAAGAAAAATTTTCAACTTAGTGTTGAAGACAAGGAAGAAACGGATGCCGGATTCGTCGAACACGGGCCCAAGAAACCTCTCGTCGGGCGCGAGCGCCTGTTCGGGCGGTTGCACATTTGAAAGATCGTTCAGCTCAAACAATACGCTCTTGCCGCCGGCCGTCACGCGATAAAGAAAACGTTCGACCTTCTCGATGGTGACGCCTTCTGCGCTGCCCATGAGCGCGTAGTTCACTGGAAACTCGTCTTGCCATTCGACGTTGTCGATATAATAGGCGAAGTGCAGCTTGCCTTTGTCGCGGTCGCTTGCGTCGAGCCGGATATTGCCGGCGTAGCGCACGCCGCCGGAATAGAATCCGAAATAATAATAGTTCTCGGTCGGATAAACTTTCACGCGCTCTGGCAGGCTATTTAAGACGAACGCCAGCATCGCCTTGCGGTCGCCGACAGGTGCTTTGGCGCCACGATAGAGCTCTTCGAGATAATCCTGGCTCGTTTGCAGCTTCGGCAGCTCTTGCGCCAGCGCATAAGTGGCCACGCATGAGAGGATTGCGGCGCAGAGGATATTTTTCATAAGAATTCTCTGAGTTTCGTGGCGGTGCAAAATAAGGCGCATCCAATGGCGCTTCGCAAGGGTTTTCCATATTAACGCGCCGGCACAAATCAGTTACCCCGCGTCCGGACTTTATGCGGTAGAATATGTCATCGTTGGGATCGCGAAACGGCTGAAACGGACTCGCATGGATCGCCCCATCCTGATCGCCGATATCGGCGCCACGACGACGCGGACCGCGTTTGTCGGCGCGAGCGGCGCGTTTGAGTCGATGACCTCTGTGTCGAACCGCGAAGCGGGCGATCTTTCCGATTATCTCGCCGATACGATCGCGCGCTTCGGTGCGCCGCGGCCGGCGGAAGCGGTGCTTGCAGTGGCAGCACCCGTCGACGGCGAGGAGATTTCGCTCACCAATCATCCCTGGTCGTTCGGGCGGGCGCGGCTTACGCGCAAGCTTGGAATTGACGAATTGATAGTGCTGAATGACTTTGCTGCCGCGGCACTCGCGGTCCCGCATCTCGCAGAATCCGATCAGATGGAGATCGGCGCAGGACAGAAGCTACCCGGCGGGACGCAGCTTGTTTGCGGGCCCGGTACCGGGTTCGGCGTCGCCGCACTTCATTATGTCGAAGGCCGTCCGCGTGTGATTGCGAGCGAGACCGGTCATATGCGTTTCGGCGCGACCAATGCGGACGAAGCACGCATCCTTGCTTATCTCACCAAGGATCTGGGCTCGGTCGTGATCGAACACCTTTTGTCGGGTGCAGGCATCACGCGGCTGCATTTCATTCTTCACGCAAAGAGCGACGACGCGCGCACCATCATCGCCGACGCGTCGGAAAACGTGTTGGCGGCGCAGGAAACGATCACGGTTTTCTTGAGAATTTTCGGCCGGATCGCGGGCGATCTCGCGCTTGCGTTCGACGCGCGCGGAGGCGTTTTTCTCGCGGGTGGCGTGGTGCGTTCGCTCGCGCCGTTGATTGCGGCGTCGCCGTTCTTAAGCTCGTTCCAGGATCATCCACCGTATGAGCAGCGGCTTGGCGCAATCCCGATCAAACTCGTGCTGCATTCGATGCCGGGGTTGCTCGGGGCGGCCAGCGTTGCACGCAGAAAGTTCGCGGCTTAGATCCCGAATTCCTCGAATGCCATGCGGTGATGCGCAGCGGATTCTTCCGAGAAACAGCAGAAGATAATGTGCGCCGGCGCCCCGGCCTTTGTCTCTGCCATGCTCGTAGACACTGCAATGCGCGCCGCGCGATCGGGGGGAAAGCGGTAGACGCCGGTGGAAATCGCGGGAAAGGCAATCGACTTGAGATTGTGTTCGCGCGCGAGCGCGAGCGAGTTCCGATAGCAGGACGCAAGCAACGCCGCTTCGTTATCGTTTCCGCCCTGCCATATCGGTCCAACAGTATGGATTACGAAACGCGCCAGCAGCCGGTAGCCCTTGGTGATCTTGGCGTCGCCGGTGGCGCAGCCCTTGAGCGCGCGGCATTCTTCAAGGAGTTCAGGTCCTGCTGCGTGATGGATTGCGCCATCCACACCGCCGCCACCTAGAAGCGAATTATTTGCGGCATTCACTATGGCGTCGACGGAAAGTCTGGTGATATCGCCCGTGACGATTTCAAAACGCGGAGCCATGGCTCGAGTCTAACGCGCGTCTCGTGGGTTGGCGAGTTCAGGCGGCTTCTTTGCGCAGGTCGAGTGTCGAGCGCCGGCCGATTGCACGATAATTCTTGCTAATGAATGCCTCGGCAGCATTTCGTCCGACATCGCGCAGATGCTGGAAGAACGACCAGTCGACATTGAATTTCGAAGTCGACGTGAGCTCCGATAATTCCTCGCCCGCTTCGATGCGATGCAGCCTTAACTCGGGAACTGATTTTGCCGACCATACGGCGCAGCAAACGGCTGCCGGTAATGCGGCTGACAAAGTTGATGGCGCGGAATTCAGATGCGAGTGACGCATTGAACGTGATTTCGTTGATGCGGTTCAAGATGTCGCGCGCACTTTGTGGTGTCTGCTCGCGTATCACTGGATTGGTTTGCACCAGCAGAATGTCGCCGGACTCGCCGTTCCTGAAAAAGGGAAACAGCGGCGGATTGCCGACATAACCGCCGTCCCAATAAGGCGTGCCGTCGATCTCGACCGCCTTGAACAGAAACGGCAGGCAGGCGGATGCCATCACCACGTCGGGGGTGATTTCCTTGCTCTGAAAAATGCGGACCTTGCCGGTGTGAACATTGGTCGCCGACAGATAAATTTTTATATCGCGGCCTTTTTGGATCGCGTCGAAATCAACCTCACGCTCCAGCAATTCGCGTAGCGGATTGATGTTGAACGGATTGAAGTCGTAAGGCGACATGAAGTGCGACGCGACATCGAAGGCGATGAACATCGGGTTTTTGTCGAACGACCAGTTGCCGAGGAGCTTGTCCATCAGGCCACGCTGAAGCGGGCTTAAGCGTCCGTCGCGGGAAACCGCGCGCCAGAAACTTTCGAGGGCCGCGCGAGCGCCGTCGCGCCCGCCTTTCTGATAGCCGCTTGCGAGCACGACAGCGTTCATTGCGCCCGCGCTCGTTCCCGAGATCGCTTCGATGTCGATCCGCTTTTCTTCAAGCAGACGGTCGAGGACGCCCCAGGTGAAGGCGCCGTGTGCGCCGCCGCCCTGAAGCGCGAGATTGACCGGTTTGGTGGAGTGCATCAGCAGGCTTCTCGGTTGATGGGAGTAGAAGGGAAACCAGCGGCGTGGCGCCGCAGGCAGCCCGACGAGGCCGGCTGGGGTCGCATGTGTGTTCAGCCCATACAGAACAGGCAGCATCGCCCCTATATTGTGCACCGCAGCATAACACGCAAGGGCTGGTTTTAGGCTACTTTCGACTGATATTCTGTATCCATGCACAATGCCTTTCCCGAGCCCGGCCATGACCACGATCAATGCGTGGAAGATGCCCTTTCGCGCGCCGAGAAGGCCTGCGGAGGCCGTGGTTTACGGCTGACCCCGCTGCGGCGCCGGGTGCTCGAAATCCTGGCCCAGAGCCACGCGCCCATCGGCGCCTACGAAATTGTCGAGAAGCTTGCGACCTCCGGCGAGCCGGCGCCGGCAATGTCGGTCTATCGGGCGCTCGACTTTCTGACCGCAGAAAATCTCGCGCATCGGATCGAAAGCAAGAATGCGTTTCTTGCCTGTAACGCGGGGCACGAGAGCGCCGAGCCGGTGATGTTTCTGCTCTGTGAGAAATGCGGCGCGGTTGCCGAAATGCAGGCGCCGTCACTCGGTCGTGATGTCGCAAAGGCTACCAAGGCTGCGGGTTTCGAGCCGCGCTCCTCGGTGATCGAAGTGAGCGGGCTTTGTGAACCGTGTCGCAAGAAACCACGGCGATGAACATGACACAGCCGACTAACCAGATGGGATTTGGTGCCGCAGCGCGGCGCGTCTCAGTTCCTGTGAAGGTCGGTAATGTCACGATCGGCGGTGGCGCGCCGATTGTCGTGCAGTCGATGACGAATACCGACACCGCCGACATCGAGAAAACTGCAGAACAGGTTGCCGATCTTTTCCGCGCCGGCTCCGAGATCGTCCGCATCACGGTCGATCGCGATGAAGCGGCTGCCGCGGTCCCACATATTCGCGACCGCCTGCTCAAGATGAATTTGAATGTGCCGTTGGTCGGCGACTTTCACTATATCGGCCACAAGTTGCTTGCCGATCATCCGGCGTGCGCCGAAGCGCTTGCGAAGTACCGCATTAATCCCGGCAATGTGGGTTTTCGCGAAAAGCGCGACAGACAGTTTTCTTCGATCATCGAGATCGCGCTCAAGCACGAGAAGCCCGTGCGCATCGGCGCGAACTGGGGTTCGCTTGATCAGGAATTGCTGACCAGCCTGATGGACGAGAACGCGAAATCGGCGGCGCCGGTGGAGGCGCGTGCCGTGACGCGCGAAGCGCTGGTGCAGTCCGCTTTAATTTCGGCCACGCGCGCCGAAGAGCTCGGTATGAAGCGCGAGCAGATCATTCTGTCCGCGAAAGTATCCGCGGTGCAGGATTTGATCGCGGTCTATTCCGATCTCGCGCGCCGCTCGGACTATGCACTTCATCTCGGTCTCACCGAAGCCGGCATGGGCTCGAAAGGGATTGTCGCGTCCGCCGCTTCGATCTCGGTGCTGTTGCAGCAAGGTATCGGCGATACGATCCGCATTTCGCTCACGCCCGAGCCGAACGGCGACCGCACGGTTGAAGTGCAGGTCGCGCAGGAACTGCTGCAGACCATGGGCTTTCGCACCTTCGTGCCGTTGGTCGCAGCCTGCCCCGGTTGCGGGCGGACGACGTCGACGGTGTTTCAGGAACTTGCGTTCGAGATTCAGTCCTTCATTCGCGACCGGATGCCGGAGTGGAAACGCAGCTATCCCGGCGTCGAGACGCTTAATGTGGCGGTGATGGGCTGCATCGTGAACGGCCCGGGCGAATCGAAACACGCCGATATCGGTATTTCGCTTCCCGGTACCGGCGAAGCGCCGACGGCGCCCGTTTTCATCGACGGTAAGAAAGCTGTGACCTTGCGCGGGCCGACGCTTACCGCCGATTTCAAGGCGTTGGTCGAAGACTATATCGCGCGCCGTTTCGGTGGCGCCTCGCAGAAGCCGGCCGCTGAATAATTCTCAGCCGCCGACCAGCTTCGACGCGACGCTGACGGTCAACGTGATAATCGCCGTATTAAAGAGAAACGCGAGTACGCCCTGTGCCATCGCTGTGCGGCGCAGCGTGCGCGAACGGATTTCGACATCGGATGTTTGGAACGTGGTGCCGAGCACCATCGCGAAATAGAGAAAGTCCCAATAGTCCGGTTCTTTTTCATTCGGAAACGCGAGTGCGCCAACACTCAGCTTCGAGCGATAGATTTCATGCGCGTAGTGAAGCGCGAAGGAGATGTTGACGAAGAACCAGGAGCCGAAGATCGCCGCAAACGCAATGGCGATGCGAAGCGGCTTGTCGGGCGCCCTGTCCTGCATCGCGTCGGCAAGCTCCACGCCGAGTGCAATGAGTGCAACCACGGTTGCGATCGTGACCAGGCCGAGTGTGGCAAACCGGCCCTCTTCCTCAAGACCCGCACGTTTGCGCAGATCCGCGACACTGGCTGTTCCCATCATTTTTATGACCAGCGCGATAAAGAGCCAGACGGCCACGTTCCAGGCGATCAGGAAACGCGTGGCCGGGAGAAAGTTGCGGGCGACAAACCAGACGATGACGCCAAT
Source organism: uncultured Alphaproteobacteria bacterium (assembly GCA_963730025.1). Lineage (GTDB taxonomy): Bacteria > Pseudomonadota > Alphaproteobacteria > Rhizobiales > Xanthobacteraceae. The sequence continues at coordinate 1,756,317 of CAVSPV010000002.1, read as the reverse complement.
TGCGACTGCCGCCAGAATGCGCGCATGCGCTTTCAATTGGCGGTGCATGAAGCCTTTGGGCCGATAGGTTACTTGCGCCATCGATCAGGACTTTCTCGCCGCGACGAATTCCGCACAAGCGATCAATAATTCGGCTTCGGCGCCAAAGGGCTCGAGCGCGCGCGAGGCATCCCGCACAAGCTCGCCCAGCCTATGTTTTGCGGTCTGCGCTCCTAGAATCGAAACGAAGCTCGCCTTTCCTTTGGCTGCGTCCTTGCCGACGGCCTTGCCGGTGGCCACCGCGTCGCCTTCGTAGTCGAGCAAGTCGTCAGCGATCTGGAATGCGAGGCCGAGTGCGCGTGAATAGTCGGCAAGCGCTTTTTTCTGCGTGGCGTTTGCGCCACCCATGAGCGCGCCGGCCTCGCAGCAACCGGCAAGCAAGGCACCCGTCTTCATGCGTTGCAGCCGCTCGATTTCGTCGAGCGCGAGTTTGCGCGGCGCTTCGAAACGTCCTTCGGCTTCGAGATCGAGCATCTGGCCGCCGGCCATGCCACCAAGACCGCTTGCGCGCGCAAGACACTGCACGAGTGCTATGCGCACTGATGGATCGGTATGCGTTTCGGTCCGGCTCAACACATCGAAGGCGAGCGTTTGTAGCGCGTCGCCTGCCAGGATCGCGGTCGCGTCGTCGAAGGCGCGATGCACGGTCGGTCGGCCACGGCGGGTGGCGTCATTGTCCATCGCAGGCAGGTCGTCGTGTACGAGCGAGTAACAATGCAGGAGTTCGAATGCTGCTCCCGCTTGCAGCGCCCCGTTTTCGTCGGCGCCAAAGAGTGCAGCACTTTCTAAGACCAGAAACGGTCGGATGCGCTTGCCGCCGCCGAGGACTGCGTGGCGCATGGCGCCGATCAGGCGCCTGGGCCGCACTACTTCGCCGGGGAGATGTTCCGATGACAATAGAGCAGCGAGCAGCACTTCCGTCTTTGCGGCAATATCGCCAAGCCGCCGTTCAAAACGGGCGGCGTCTGCCTTGATGCCTTCACGCGCTGACATGCGGCTCATCTGGTGCCGTACTGTCGCGCTGCCGTCAAACGCCGCTTGCCGCGCGTCACCGCGGCCGGTCTAATGCGCGAAATGCAAAGCGAGCGCCCGGAGCACCCAACGCCGATCGAAGTACCAGTGGCCAAGCGCGTGCCGATTCCGCCAGCGCCTTCATTTCCATATGATTACGAACACTCGATCGGGCGCGAGCTGCAACAAGCGCCGCGGCGCTCGATCTTTTCGCGGATCATTCGCGTGCTCATCATCATCGCGCTGATCCCGGTCATTCTGACGCCGATTTATCTCATCGTGCCGCCGGTCTCGACCCTCATGCTCTGGCGCTATGTCACGTTTCAGCGCGTCGAGCGGGAATGGAAGCCGATTTCCGAAATTTCGCCGGCGCTGGTGCGCGCGGTAATCGCGGGCGAAGACGGCCGCTTCTGCACGCATGGCGGGGTCGATTGGCGTGAGGTGCAAATGGCAATCGACTTTGCCGACGATATTGGCGACGCGCGCGGCGCCTCGACGATTCCGATGCAGGTCGCGAAGAATCTGTTTCTCTGGCCGGGGCGTCAGTTCATCCGCAAGGCGCTCGAAGTGCCGCTCGCGATTTTTATGAGCGCAATCTGGTCGAAGCAGCGGATGATGGAAATCTACCTCAACATCGCCGAATGGGGTCCGGACGGCGAGTTCGGCGCGGAAGCAGCCGCGCGCCGTTCATTCGGCAAAAGTGCGAGCAATCTTTCAGCGGAAGAAGCGGCCTTGCTTGCCGGTGCGCTCCCGAATCCGCATGTCCGCCACCCCGGGCGGCCCGGGCCGCAATTGACCCGGGCGGCAGGTGCCCGCCAACGGATTGCCATCACGAATGGCCCGGGGGCGGCTTCCTGTGTGCTTTCAAGGCGCTAGAACCGGCTAGCGGCTGCCCGGCCAATCCTCTATAAGCCCGGCTTCCTTAGACCTTCCGGCCCCGTCTCCTGACTGCGGGCCGCTCTTTTTCGGAGACGAAGATGGCCGTTCCCAAGCGAAAAACCTCGCCCTCGCGCCGCGGCATGCGCCGCTCGGCCGACGCGCTGAAGCAGCCGACCTATGTCGAAGACAAGGATTCCGGCGAGCTGCGCCGTCCGCACCACGTCGATCTGAAGTCCGGCATGTACAAGGGTCGCCGCATCCTTAAAGCCAAGGGCGAAAACTGAGCGACGCGCCGAAACCCGCGCGCAGGAGAGCGCCGATCATGGTTGCCTTTCCGCTGCTTCTGATTGCGTTTGCGATCTACAACATGATCGCGTTCCTGTTGCCGGGCACGTCCTGGACCGCACGTCTGTTCGGCGTGCCGATGCCCTCGCAGATCGAATGGGTCGTGACCACCGGCGATCTGCTGATCGCATTCGCGCTGTTTCTATTGTTCTTCGAAGTGCTGAAAGCCGCGCGCAACACGGCGCGTTCGGTGTTCGATCATGTGTTGTCCACCCTGATTTTCATCGGCGCGCTGATCGAATTCCTGCTGGTGAAGGAAGCCGGAACCTCCGTGTTCGCGATCCTGCTCATTATCGCGCTCGTTGACGTGCTCGGCGGCTGGAGCGTCGCGGTACGAACCGCGCGGCGCGATTTCTCAATCGATTCTCAGGCGCAGTAATTCAACTTCCCGCCCGGTAGTACCGTGCTCCGCGCGACGGTCGCGCGATAGCTGTTGTTGCCGTGCGCCGGATCGGCGCGGCGCTTCGCACGATAAGTGGCATAGCCTTTGGCATTGGCGGCGAGCTGCACCACGAAGGGTGCGGCCGCGCGCGTATACACATTGGCCGAAGAAGATTCCTGCAGGCCAAGCGGCACCAGCGCCCGGCATTCGCTCTTCTTCTCGTTATTGTCCTGTGAGCCCGCGGTCATGGTTCGTCTCTTTTTGGGACGCTTTGCGTCCTTGCCTCCTTTCGGGTGCAAGCGGCGAACCATCGGTAATGTCCTGTTAAGGATCATGGGTGACCCGGAATTAAGAGCGCCTGCGGTAATGCTGGCTCCAATTAAGAAACGGGGAGCGGTCAGTGGTGGTTCCGACGCGGTCAGCGCGGTTAATGCCTATTCTCGGCGAAGACAGGCCGGCGACGGCCCCTATGCTTTCGCCGGAACGTATCGCCTCCGTGCTCTTTGCCAGCGGTGAAGCGGCGTATAGCTGGAATATTTCGGCCGATGCGCTCGAATGGAGCGGAAACGCACCCAGCGTAATCGGTGTCACTTCGACCGCCGAGATCGCAAGTGGCCGCGCCTACGCGGCACTCCTCGATCCAACCAATCCGCAGAACCGTCACGACATCATCCATGGCGACACCCACAAGGACGCAGGCACCGGCGTGCCCTATCAGTTGCGCTATGCGCTGAAGCAGCGCGCGGGTAGCGAAACTTGCTGGATCGAAGATTCCGGCCGCTGGTATGCGGCAGGCGCTGATGGCAAGCCCGCGCGCGCTGATGGTGTCATTCGCGTTGTCACCGAACAGCATCGCCGCGAACAGGAATTGACGCGGTTGTCCGCCTCCGATCCGTTGACCGGCGGTCTGAATCGCATGGTTTTGACCAAGGCAATCGAGGAAGAACTCGAAAGTGCGGCCAAGTTCAAAACGAGTTTCGGCTTCCTGATCGTCGGTCTCGACGATCTGGCGCATTTCAATCGCTCTTACGGTTTCGGTATTGGCGATCAGGCGATCGCCGCGATTGCGGAGCGGCTGCGCTCGAAGAAGCGCGGCAAGGATCTGATCGGCCGTTTCTCCGACAACAAGTTCGGCATCCTGGTCCGCGAATGCAGCATGGACGATCTGGCGATCGCAGGTGCGCGCTTTGTGAACGCCGTGCGCGAAGCGCCGTTTGAAACCTCGGTCGGGCCGCTCGTGCTTTCGGTGACGGCGGGCGGCGTGGTGGCGCCGCGCTACGCGCGCGACCTCGGCGAGATCATCGCGCATGCGCATGAGGCGTTGGATCTTGCCAAGAAAGCCAGCAAGGGCGCGTTTCGCGCCTATCAGCCGAGCGTCGAGAATGAACAGCGCCGGCGCAAGAATCTCCACACGACCGATCTGATCGTGGCAGCGTTGAACGAGCGCCGGGTCAAAATCGCGAAGCAGCCGGTCGTTCACACCGATAGCCGCAAGCCTGCGTTTTATGAGTGCCTGGTGCGCCTCAAAGACGCTCAAGGGGCTGCGGTGGACGCAAAAACCATTGTTGGTGTCGCAGAACAGCTCGACCTCGTGCGCCTGATCGATCATCGCGTGCTGGAACTCGCCGCCGGCGAATTGCGGGCAGATGCGGCGCTGAGAGTATCGATCAACGTTTCCGCGGCGACCATTCATGACAATGGCTGGATAAGCGCGCTTGCCGCCGAAACACAGGGCGGCATTGGCAAACGCCTGATTGTGGAACTGACCGAATCTTCCGCAATTCAGGATGTCGAAGCGACCCGCCGCTTTGTCGCCCATGTGCAGAGCAAGGGATGCAAAGTCGCGATCGACGATTTCGGCGCGGGCTATTCTTCGTTTCGCAATCTGCGGAGCCTTGGCGTTGATATGGTCAAGATCGACGGTTCGTTTGTCGAGAATCTCGAGAGTGCAGCGGACGACCGCGCCTTTGTTAAAGCGCTCCTGCAGCTATCGCGCGAGCTGGGCTTGGAGACGGTTGCCGAATTTGTGCAGACCGAAGCCGCCGCGGAATGCTTGCAGGCTTGGGGCTGTGATTATTTGCAGGGCGCGCTGACGGGCCTTGCGGTAAGCGGCGAGCACGAGGCCGAAACCCAAGCGCTCGCCGGTTGATTGCTTACTTGTCGTCGCCGATCTTATCGAGCTTCTTCTGCATTTCCGACACCTGACGCTTCAAGGTGTCGATGTCGTCGCTCGGCTGATCTGGCTGCGGATTAGCCATGTTGTGCTTGGCGGTCGGCAGGAACATCGTGAAGGCGCGCTGGAATATTTCCATATTGCGCTTCACCTGCTCGTCGAAAACACCAAGGCCTGGAATGTTGAAGGTCTTGCCCATCTGATCGCGAAACTTTTCCTGCTCCTGTGTGAAATGCTGGAGCGAGGTCTCGAGATAGCGCGGCACCAGCAATTGCATGGAGTCGCCGTAGAACCGGATGAGCTGGCGCAGGAAATTGATCGGCAGAAGGCTCTGCCCGCCTTTGCCTTCCTGCTCGAAGATGATCTGGGTCAGTACCGAGCGGGTGATGTCCTCGCCGGTTTTGGCGTCATAGACGACGAAGTCCTCGCCGGACTTCACCATGACGGCCAAATCTTCCAGCGTGACGTAGGCGCTGGTTCCCGTGTTGTAGAGCCGCCGGTTGGCGTATTTTTTAATTGTGACCGGTTCTTGAGACTTGGCCATGTCACTCCCTCACGCGCTTACGCAACGCTTCCCCACTGAACTATCAAAAGCTTAGTCCCATTTCGCAGGTGCGGCTACCGGTTTGTGCAATGCCGGTAAACGAATGACGCAGGGCAGCAAGGGGCATATATAGGCTTGGCAAGAGGCGCAGGGCCGGGCTCCAATGAAGGGGAGCCGGGGCCGGAGGCCTCATCTTCCGGGACATAACAAGGCGATCAACGAGGAGCAGGAAATGGCGGATGGTGTGGTGATTGTCGGCGCGGCGCGGACGCCCGTCGGTGCTTTTAATGGATCGCTTTCAGGAACGCCGGCTTTTGAACTCGGCAAGGTTGCGATCGAGGCCGCGCTCTCGCGCGCAGGGATCGAGCCGAAGCAGGTCTCAGAGTTGATCTTCGGGCAAGTGCTAACGGGGGCGCAGGGCATGAACCCCGCGCGGCAGGCATCGAAAGCAGCCGGCCTTCCGAACGAGACGCCGGCCTGGCTTGTAAACCAAGTTTGCGGTTCGGGTTTGCGTACAGTCGCGCTCGGTTTTCAGTCGATCATGAACGGCGACAGCGAGATCGTTGTCTCCGGCGGTCAGGAATCGATGTCGCTCTCGGTGCACGCGGCACATCTGCGCGCGGGCCATCGCATGGGCGACGTGAAATTTATAGACACCATGATCAAGGACGGTCTCTGGGACGCCTTCAACGGCTATCACATGGGCGGCACCGCGGAGAACGTTGCCAAGCAGTGGCAGATCACGCGCCAGCAACAGGACGAGTTTGCGGTTGGCTCGCAGAATAAAGCAGAAGCTGCGCAGAAGGCCGGAAAATTCAAAGACGAGATCGCGGCGGTGAAAATCGCGTCCAAGAAGGGCGACATCATTGTCGATAGCGACGAATATATCCGCGCCGGCACCACGATCGACTCAATTTCAAAACTGAAGCCCGCCTTCGATAAGGAAGGCACGGTGACTGCCGCCAATGCTTCCGGAATCAATGACGGTGCTGCTGCGCTCGTGCTCATGAAAGAGAGCGAAGCGAAAAAGCAGAACAAGAAAATTCTCGCGCGTATCGCCTCCTGGGCGCAGGCGGGCGTCGATCCGGCGGTCATGGGCACCGGCCCGATTCCGGCGTCGCGTGCGGCGCTAAAGAAAGCCGGCTGGAACGTGCAGGATCTCGACCTCATCGAGGCGAACGAAGCCTTCGCAGCCCAAGCCTGTGCGGTGAACAAGGACATGGGCTGGGATCCGGCCAAGGTGAACGTAAACGGCGGCGCGATCGCGATCGGTCATCCGATCGGCGCATCGGGCGCGCGCGTGCTCGTCACGCTTCTCCATGAAATGGAACGCCGCGGCGCGAAGAAGGGTCTCTCCACGCTTTGCATCGGCGGCGGTATGGGGATTGCTTTGTGCGTCGAACGTCAGTGAGACGCAGCAAAAGGATGCGTTGAGCGTGCGCAAGACGCATTGTGAAAAAGTGCGTTGAACGCAACTAGAGAACTATTGATGGGCGGCCGGACACGGGCAAAGCTCGTGTCCGGATGGGAAGCGACCCGGTAACAAGCCGGGCGAAAAACAGGGGAAGGAATATGTCACGCGTTGCGTTGGTGTCGGGCGGCACACGCGGTATCGGTGCTGCCATCGCAAAAGGACTGAAAGCTGCTGGTTATAAGGTTGCCGCGAATTATGCGGGCAATGATGAAGCCGCGGCGAAATTTAAAAGCGAAACCGGTATTCCGGTTTTTAAATGGGATGTGAGTTCGTTCGACGCCTGCTCCGAAGGCATCAAGAAAGTCGAGGCCGAACTCGGTCCGGTCGATGTTCTGGTCAATAATGCAGGCATAACGCGCGACGCGATGCTGCATCGTATGACCATCGACCAATGGAACGCGGTCATCACGACGAACCTGAATTCGCTCTTCAATATGTGCCGGCCCGTGATCGAAGGCATGCGCACTCGCAAGTTCGGCCGCATCATCAACATTTCATCGATCAACGGCCAGAAGGGCCAGATGGGCCAGACCAATTATTCGGCGGCGAAAGCGGGCGACATCGGCTTCACCAAAGCGCTGGCGCAGGAATCGGCGAAAGCGGGCATCACCGTGAACGCGATCTGCCCGGGCTATATCAACACTGAGATGGTGCAGGCCGTGCCGAAGGACGTTCTGGAGAAGAACATTATTCCGCAGATTCCGGTCGGCCGGCTTGGTGAGCCCGACGAGATTGCCCGTTGCGTCGTGTTTCTCGCCTCCGACGATGCCGGCTTCATCTCCGGCTCGACCATGACGGTCAACGGCGCGCAATACATCACCTGAATGCGTTCACGCGACACACAAACGGCGGCGACGCTGATCGGCCTCGCCGCCGTTTTTATGTGGTCTTTCCTGTCGCTCTTGACGGTCGCGAGCGGAAAGATGCCACCGTTTCAACTGGCGGCGATCACGTTCGCCATCGGCGGGATGCTGGGAGTCTTCAGCTGGATCGCGCGGCCGGGAGGCGCTCGCTCGTTGAAGCAACCGCTCAGGGTCTGGCTGCTCGGTGTCGGCGGCTTATTCGGCTATCACGCGCTTTACTTCGCCGCATTGCGGCTTGCGCCGCCCGCGGAAGCGCAGCTCTTCAATTATCTCTGGCCGCTTTTGATCGTGCTGTTTTCGGCATTTCTGCCGAACGAAAAACTAAAGTCACATCATATTCTCGGTGTGTTGCTAGGGCTCGCAGGCACGCTCGTGCTGATTGCCGGAATGCGCGGCGTCGAGATCAAACGCGAATATATCGTGGGCTATTTTTGCGCGCTCGGCGCAGCACTTGCTTGGTCGAGCTATTCGGTGCTGTCGCGGCCGTTCAAGGACGTCCCGAGTGACGCGGTGGCAGGATTTTGTCTCGTGACAGCCGCGCTCTCGCTCCTCTGTCATTTTCTCTTCGAACAAACCGTCTGGCCGGATAGCGCCTTGCAATGGCTCTGCATCATCGCGCTTGGAATATTTCCGGTCGGGATCGCGTTCTATGCGTGGGACCGCGGCGTGAAGTTCGGAGATATCCGGGCGCTGGGCGCTGCGTCCTACGCGGCGCCGCTACTTTCGACAATCTTCTTGGTACTTGCGGGTTTTGCGGAAGCGCGCTGGTCGCTCGCTGTCGCTGCAATCCTGATTTCGCTCGGCGGCGTCGTCGCCGCAAAAGAAATGTTCGCGCGCCCTAAGTCCCAGGTGACCAATCTTTCCTAGCAAGCTCAAGGCCGGAAAACTCAAACCCCGGCGCGACCGTGCAACCGACGAGAGTCCATTCGCCTAACGATTCTGCCGCCTGCCAATGGCCTTCGATAACCACGACCTGCGGGCGTTCTCCGGCAGCGATATTTCCCCCAAGAATATTGGTGGCTGGCCTCGCCTTTTCGTGCTCGGCTATATGCAGCGCAAGCGGCGCGCCGGCATAGTGATGCCAGACCTCGGCGGCATCGACACGATGCCAGTGCGAGCGCTCACCTTTCTTGAGCAGATAATAGATCGCGGTCGAGACGGAGCGGCCTTCCATCTGACAGGGATCGCGAAACATTTCGCGAAAGTGCCCGCCTTCCGGGTGAGGCTGCAATTCCAGCAGGCGGATAATGTCCGCCGCGGAAGACGCGTCGGCGCTCATCCTTTGAATGTGTTCTTCAGTTCGCGAAGTTTGGTGAATACGGCCGCCGGATCGCCGTCTTTCATTCCAACCGCTTCCTGCACGGCAGGATCGTCCGCGCGCATGAAGGGATTGGTCGCAAGCTCCTCTTCCATCGTGGAAGGCACCGTCGGCTCGCCTTTTGCGCGCTTGCTTTCGATCTGCTTGAGGCGCTCTTTCAGCTGTGCATTATGCGGATCGACCGTCACTGAAAATTTTGCGTTCGAGAGCGTATATTCGTGCCCGCAATAGATTTGCGTTTCCGGCGGCAATTCACGCAGCTTTAAAAGCGATTGCCACAGCACTTCTGCCGGACGCTCGAACGGACGGCCGCAGCCGAGCGCGAATAACGTGTCGCCTGAGAAGAGCAGTTCTTCTTTGGGGAAGTGATAGACGATGTGGCCTGCGGTGTGGCCCGGCGTATCGATGATGTTAGCACGGAGCGGGCCGACCTCGGCAACGTCGTGATGGCCCAGCTTGATCGAGATGTCGGGAATGCGGTCCGCTTCGGCGCGGGGGCCGTAAACCGGCACCGGAAATTTCTTGCGGATCGCAGCGATGCCCTGCACATGGTCCGGATGGTGATGCGTGATCAGGATATGCGTGAGGTCCCAGCCTTCCTTGTCGAGCGCGCTCAGTATGGGTGCTGCTTCCGGCGCATCGATGAGCGCGGTGGTATTACTCTCAGCGTGATGCATGAGCACTGCATAATTATCGCTCAAACATGGGATGAGACGCAGTTCGACTGCCATTGCCTGCTCCAGATTGCTGATTTCAACAAAACGTAGTCGCGGCTCGCGTCTACCGCAAGACACCGCTTCCGGTGCCGTTGTCGCGCGGCTAAGGTGCGAACGCGAGTAAAACACCAATGTTCCTCGATGTCGTCGACCTTCGTTCATTCTACGCTCAACCGCTCGGCGCGGTGACGCGTCGCCTTTTGGTCCGCGCGATCCGCGCGCGTTGGCCCGACACGCACGGGCTTTCCATCGTCGGTATCGGTTATGCGACGCCTTATCTCGGCGTGTTTCGCGATGCCGGCGAGCGCACCTTCGCGCTCATGCCGGGCGCGCAAGGGGTAGTGAAATGGCCGAGTGCGTCACCAACGCTTTCCACGCTCGTGTCTGAAACAAGCCTGCCGTTGCGCGATGCCATGATCGATCGCGCGCTTGCGGTGCATGCGCTGGAAATGACGCCGCATGCGGCGGACATGTTGCGCGAAGTCTGGCGCGTGCTTGCGCCCGGCGGAAGGCTGCTTCTCGTGGTGCCTAATCGCCGCGGTCCGTGGGCGCGAATGGACTCAACGCCCTTCGGGCAAGGACAGCCGTTTTCACGAAGCCAGCTCACTTCGCTTTTGCGCGAAGCCTCATTCACGCCGGTCGGATGGCATGAAGCGCTGTGGATGCCGCCGATCTCGCGGAAATGGATGATGCGTATGGCGCCGGCATGGGAGCGTGTGGGCGTCACACTTTCGTTGCCGCTCTATGGCGTGCACATCGTCGAAGCGACCAAGCAGGTTTGGAGGGCGGTGCCGGTCAAAAAGCGCAGTCCTGAGTTGATGCTGGCGCCGGGTGCTGTGCGCGCCTGATTATCGTGCGCGGTTGCGCGACATCGAAAAGACGGCCTGTTCGCCGAACAGATTCCAGAACCACCACGGCGCGTCGAAACGGACCCGTCCGCCACTCGCGCCGAAGGCAACAGCGCGCTCGATCTTCACGTCCATGTCGCGCGTCAATTCGACGAAGTCACGGATCGTGCAGAAGTGGATGTTTGGCGTGTCGTACCAGTTCACCGGCAGGTTCTTGGTGATCGGCATGCGGCCGTTCCAGAGCAATTGGCCGCGAATGCGCCAGTGACCGAAATTCGGAAATGAAACGATCGCGTGGCGGCCAATACGCAGCAATTGTTCAAGCACCCAGCGCGGGCGGCGCGTTGCCTGCAGTGTTTGCGAAAGAATGACGTAGTCGAACGCATTGTCCGGGTAATCGGCAAGATCGGTATCGGCGTCGCCCTGAATCACGGCGAGACCCTTGGCGACGCATGCGTTCACGCCGTCACGCGAAATCTCGATACCGCGGCCGTCGACATCGCGCGTTTCGACCAGGAGCTGCAAAAGCTCGCCGTCGCCGCAACCGACGTCGAGTACGCGCGAGCCGGGCGCGACCATGTTCGCGACTACGACGAGATCGAGACGCGGGGTATTGGGAAACGGTTCGGAGACCGTAACGTTTTTTGCAGTGGCCAACATGGTCCGGCTATTTCGCCTTTACGCCGCGCTTTTTCGCGGCCGCGTCGAGAAAGCCGCGGACGATCGCGAAGAGCTCCGGTTCATCGAGCAGGAACGCGTCGTGGCCCTTGTCGGTTTCGATTTCTGCAAACGATACCGGCGCGCCCGCCGCGTTCAGCGCGTGCACGATCTGGCGCGCTTCATCGGTCGGAAACAGCCAGTCAGATGTGAAGGACACCATGCAGATGCGTGATTTCGTTTTGCGAAATGCATTGGCGAGCACGTCGCCATATTCGCCGGCCAGGTCGAAATAATCCATCGCGCGCGTGATGTAGAGATAGCTGTTTGCATCGAAGCGCTCGACGAAGCTCGATCCCTGATAGCGCAGATAATTCTCGACCTGAAAATCCGCGTCAAAACTGAATGTCGGCAGCGCGCGATCCTGCAAGCGTCGGCCAAATTTCCGGTGCAGGGCTGCGTCCGACAAATAAGTGATGTGCGCAGCCATGCGCGCGACGGCCAGACCGCGGCGCGGGCTGATGCCCTCGGCGATATATTTTCCGTTGCGCCAGTCAGGGTCGGCCATCACCGCCTGGCGACCGACTTCGTGGAACGCGATGTTCTGCGCGGAGTGGCGCGCGGCCGTTGCAATCGGGAGTGCGGCGAAAATTCGCTCAGGATAGCTTGCCGCCCATTGCAGCACCTGCATGCCGCCCATCGATCCGCCGGCGACACAGAGCAACTGATCGATGCCGAGATGATCGAGGAGTGCCGCCTGCGCGCGCACCATGTCGCGAATGGTGATGACCGGGAAAGACAATCCATAAGGCTCGCCGGTCGCCGGGTTTTTCGACGCCGGCCCGCTCGTGCCCATGCAGCCGCCGAGCACGTTCGACGAGATTATAAAAAAGCGGTCGGTATCGATCGGAAGGCCGGGTCCGATGATCGAGTCCCACCAGCCCGGCTTACCGGTCACAGGATGGGTATTGAATGCGTGCTGATCGCCCGTCAGCGCATGGCAGATCAGAATGGCGTTCGACTTCGCGGCGTTGAGCTCGCCATAGGTCTGGTATGCAATCTGATAGGGCGCAAGATCGACGCCGGCGTCGAGCCGCAGCGGCTTATCCGCGCCGAAACGGACGACCTTGGAACGCGGATCGTCGGCCTCGCGGCGCGCTGCGTCCGCCTGGCTTTCCTTATCCTCTCGCTCGACGCGAACGATATTCATCAGATCCTCGGATCGCCCGCGCCATTATAGCAGGCGTAAGGGAGGTAGGGACGGGGGGATAAAGGTGTCAATGTTTTCTTTGCGAAGGGCCCGGCCCGCGCTATCACGGCCCATTCCTAGATGAGCGCACCTAACCATGGTTAACACGCCGAAATCGAAGCCCGATGCGGGGCCCGCGCCCACGCTCGGAGAACTTCGCGCCGATATCGACCGCATCGATAAGGCGATGCACGAGCTTTTGATCGAGCGCAGCGGCATCATCGACACGCTCATTTCGGTGAAGAAATCGAACGAGACCGGCTCGGCGTTTCGTCCGGCGCGCGAGGCATCGATGATGCGCGGGCTGGTCGAGCGTCATCGCGGCATTCTCCCGCTCGATACGGTCGAAAGCATCTGGCGCGTCATCATCGCGACCTTCACGTATGTGCAGCAACCCTATTCGGTGCATGTCGATCTTTCGTCCGGCGATGCGCTGGTGCGCGATTCCGTGCGCTTTCATTTCGGCTACACGGTACCGGTGCTTCAGCATGTCGGCGCCGGGGCAGTCGTCGAGGCGGTCGCGAATTCGCGCGGCGACCTTGGGCTCGTGCGCGCCGAAGCGGTCGCCGGCGGCAAGTCGTGGTGGTCGGCGCTGGAAGGCGATGGCAAACCAAAAATCATTGCGCGGCTGCCGTTTGTTGAACGTGGAGATCATCCCGCGGCGCTACCGCTCTTTGTCGTGTCTAAGCCGCTCCCGGCGGAAGTTGCCGCAAACGAAGTCGAAATGTGGAGCGTTCGCGTCGCCGGCTGGAACACGGCGGTGTCGCGTGCGCTGTCGCCGCTCGCCGAAGTATTGGCGCAGCCCGATAGCGGCTTCGACAGTGCGGCACTCCTGATCTCGGTGCCGCAAAGCCGTAAGCTCGACGAAATCCTGTCGTCTATGAAGGACGCTGGCGCCTCGGTCCGTTCGACGGCCCTCGTCGGAGGCCACGCGACCCGCTATACCGTCCCGTCCAAGCGCTAGTTCCGTTCAAGGTCACAAACATGAGCGTTTCCAACCTGCCCCTTCGCCCCAAACCGCGCGACAGCATCATGGAGATCGATGCTTATGTGCCCGGGCGCAGCCATGCGCCGGGTGTTGCAAAGGTGCACAAGCTTTCCGCGAACGAGACGCCGCTCGGTCCCAGTCCGAAGGCGATCGAGGCCTATCGTCGTGTGTCGGAAGCGCTGCACGATTATCCGGACGGGGCCGCGCATGATTTGCGCGAAGCAGTAGCAAAGAGTTTCGGTCTCGATGCAGGCCGCATCATCTGCGGCGCGGGCTCCGACGAATTGCTCGCGTTGGTCGCGCGCGCCTATCTCAATGACGGCGACGAAGCGATCTACACGACGCACGGCTTCCTGATGTACCGCAACGTGACGCTTTCGGCCGGTGGCAAGCCGGTGATCGCGCCGGAGAAGAATTACACGACCGACGTCGATGCGATTCTCGCGGCCGTCACGCCTCGAACGCGGATCGTGTTTCTTGCGAATCCGAATAATCCGACCGGTACCTACACCCCGCACACGGAAGTACGCCGGCTGCACGCAGCGTTGCCGGGCAACGTCGTGCTCGTGATCGATGCGGCTTACGCGGAATATGTTCGCCGCAACGATTACGAAGCAGGCATTGAACTCGCGGGCTCCAGCGAGAACGTGGTGATGATGCGCACGTTCTCGAAGATTCATGGGCTTGCGTCGTTGCGGCTCGGCTGGATGTACGCGCCTGCCTCGATCATCGATGCGGTCAATCGCATTCGCGGGCCGTTCAACGTCGGCACGCCGGCGATGGCGGCGGGCATTGCGGCACTTTCCGATCTTGCGCATGTCGAAAAGTCGGTCGCGCATAACGGCAAATGGCTACCGTGGCTTACGCATGAATTCACCAAGCTCGGCCTCGAAGTCACGCCGAGCGTTGGCAATTTCCTGCTGATCCATTTTCCGTCGCAGGCGGGAAAGACCGCGCGCGACGCGGATAACTTCCTGCTTTCGCGCGGGCTCGTGCTGCGGCAGATGGGTGCTTACAAACTCCCAAATGCGCTTCGCATGACCGTCGGTACCGAAGAGCAAAACAAGCTCGTGGTGGCCGCACTTTCCGAATTCCTATCACGCGAGGCCGCGCGCGCGTGATCCGCGCGCAGGTAATTGCGTCATGGAACCGATCGTCAATCGCTTAGCAATCGTCGGCCAGGGGCTGATCGGCTCTTCGATTACGCGCGCCGTGATGAAGCGCGGCGTCGCGCGCGAAGTGGTGGTCACCGATGCCTCCGCCAAAGTCCGCAAGCGGGTGGCCGAACTCGGCTTCGGTGTTGCCAAGGTGGTTCATTCGAATGTTGAGGCCGTCGAGGGCGCCGATCTGGTGATCGCCTGCATTCCGGTCGGCCAATACGGCGCGTTTGCCAAAGAGACGAAGAAGCATCTCAAGCGCGATGCCATCATCTCCGACGTCGGATCCGTGAAGGGTGCGGTGTTGAAGGCGATGAGACCGCATTTGCCGAAGCATGTGCATCTCGTGCCGGCGCATCCGTTGGCCGGGACGGAACAGTCGGGTCCCGATAGCGGGGTCGCGAGCCTGTTCGAGAACCGCTGGTGCATTCTGACGCCGCCGAAGAAAACCAATCCAGCCGCAGTCGATAAGCTCAAAGCGTTCTGGGAAGCGATCGGTTCCGAAGTGCAGATCATGAGCGTGCGCGATCATGATCACGTGCTCGCCATTACCAGCCATCTTCCGCACCTGATCGCGTTTGCGATTTTTCACACCGGTCTCAAGGAAGAAGAAGCGTTGCCTGCCGGCGTGATGAAATACTCGGCCGGCGGTTTCCGCGATTTCACTAGAATTGCTTCGTCCAACCCGACGATGTGGCGGGACATTTTCCTGAACAACAAGGACGCGGTGCTCGACGTATTGAAGCAATTCAAGTCCGACCTGAACAAGCTCGCGAAGGCGATCGAGCGCGGAGATGCCGAGAAACTCTTCGATCAGCTATCGATAAGCCGGTTGACGCGGCGCAAAGTGATCGAGAAAGAGCACATTTCGGTGGTGAAGCCGCCGAAAGAAGATTCCAAGCTCTCGCTTTCGCTTTATGGCTCGGATGATTAATCCAACTGCAGGCCGCGTCCAGTGAGCGAAGAACTCTGGGTATTCGGTTATGGCTCGCTGATGTGGCGGCCGGGCTTCGAGTTTATCGAACAACGGCCAGCGCGGCTTAACGGTGCGCATCGCTCGCTTTGCGTAATCTCCCATTTTCATCGCGGTTCGCCGGATGAGCCGGGCCTGGTGCTGGGGCTCGACCGCGGCGGCAGCTGCCGTGGTGTTGCATTTCGCGTTTCTAAACAATTGCGCGAACAGACAATCGCTTACTTGCGCGAACGCGAACAGGTCACGAGCGTCTATCTCGAAAAAACGCGGCTCGTGGATTTACTGGACGGCGATCGTCGGCGCGTCAGCGCACTTTGCTATCTGGTCGATCGCGGTCATTCGCAATATTCCGGTGTGATGACGCCCGAAGAGCAGTTGCGCTACGTGCAGCGCGGTCACGGTAAATCCGGCGCCAACGTCGATTATGTGATGGCGACGATTGAAGCGATGCACGCACTCGGCATTCGCGACCGCAGCCTCGAATGGCTCGCGGAAAAACTGAAACCCGAAAAGACGCCTAAGCCGCGCGGCGTGGCGTGAAGGGCAACAGCGCACCTTCGCCGTCCGGCGCAGTGCTGGGTGCGTTAGCGTCGCCAAGCAGGTCGCGCAGATCGCGGTGGGCGTAGGCCAGCGCCTCGACGCGTTCCACGACATGAACATGGACTTCGTCGGTACCGGCAGGTGCCGGCTCATCGGCGTTACCGGCCGAAATCGCGATGACCACAGGACCTTCGGCGGTCCGCTTTACGTAGAGGGAGATGGCGAGGTCATAAGGCGGTACGGCGGTCGGCGCATAGACGCTGACAGGGTACCGGCGCCCGGAGCCGCCGAACCAGAAGTGGAATCGGCTGGAGAGGCCTGGAAGCTTGGTCGCGGCGAGCGATCCCGCGTATTTCGCTCGTTCGAATCTGCTCATGAGAACAAAGATAGAACAGGAATCGTTAATGTCAACTTAACGATAGGAATCAAGTTTCCGTGCGGGCGATTTCGGCCCTTCCTTCGGCCACCAGGCGCGCGGTGGCCGTCTCGATCCGGTCCTGCAGGACCTTCAGAAACTCAGTCCGGTCCATGCCGGGCATGATCGGATCGAGAAATTCCATCCGAATCGTTCCCGGTATCAAGCGGAGCGAACGGCGTGGCCAGTAGAGGCCGGCGTTCAGTGCGACTGGAACGCAAGGCACGTTCAACTCGCCATAGAGATGGGCGACCCCGTATTTGTAGTTTGGGTCCGCATCGACCGGGCGCCGCGTGCCTTCCGGGTAGATGATGATCTGACGCCCATCCTTCATTCTTTCGCGCGCGCCACGCACCATCTGTTCGAGGGCTGCCTGCCGTGTGCCGCGGTTTACGGGAATGAGGCGGGCTTTCATCGTGTACCAGCCGAACAGCGGGATCCATTGCAACTCGCGCTTCAGTACGAAGGTGGGATCGGGAAGCATGGCCGCGATGGTGAAGGTCTCCCACGCGGATTGATGCTTGGACGCGACGATGATGCCGCCGGGCGGGACTTTCTCGAAGCCGGTGATTTTGTGATCTATGCCGCAAATCCATTTCAGCAAAAATTGATTGCCGGCGGCCCAGGAGCGCACCGGAACCCAGACGTATCTGCGCGGCATCAGCATGACCGGCAGATAGAACATGATCTGCAGAAAAGTATTGAGGTAGAAGGCGACGTTAAAAACAAGCGAGCGGAAAACTTGCACGGAACAAAACCTTAATACCGCCCGTCAGATGCGGGCGAGGGTCGCAAGGTATTTCAGATACTCGAAAACGAGAAGGCGCGCCGTTGCCGGGTCCGACCACCAGGACTGATCGCGCATGCGATCGGTCACAACCGGATGGGGTAGGAGCGCAATATCCGGCATTTCCCGCTCGAGTTCCAGAAGCGCGCGCGGCATATGCCAGGCCGAGGTCACGACGATCAGCGAGCGAAAGCCGTGTTTGCGTGCCCACGCGGCCGTCTCGATGGCGTTCCCAGTCGTGTTCAGTGCGTCGCGGCCGAGATCGATGCAGCATGCTGAAAGCCGGGCAAAATCAGGAATTTGCTTCTTCAGTTCTTCCGATTTGGTTGCGGGGTTCACGCCGGAAATGAGAAGCCGCTTGCCGCGCTTTTCGGCGAGCAATTCGACGGCGTCGGCAATCCGCAGGGCGCCGCCGGTCAGGACGACGATGCCATCAGCCGAGCGCGTGGTGCGGATTTCGGAAACTGGAAGCTCTTTGACAAAAACATAAAAGCCCGCGCCAAGGCCGACGATCAGCGCGGCAGTAAAGCTCCACAGGACGATCGAGAGAAAGCTTCGCCGCCGCGGCGCGCGTGCTTGCGCCGGTTTTTGGGAATCAGGCCCGCCCCGGTTCATCGTGCGATCCATTACCACCATGCTATCGCCAAATGCGGCAAGCGCGGGACCCGCAGGATTAACGGATTTCTCGCAGCATGCGCCCGACCATGATCCGCGAGGTTGCAGCCACCAGGGCGGCGATGAGGATTGCAAGCAGCGCAATCTCGAAATAGCCGCCGAGACCAAGCTGGGGTTGCAGGAGCAGGGGTGAGGTTGCGGCATCCCTTGCTTCAAAACGGGTGAGCACGAAGGGGATGGCGGCAAGCAGCGCCCCGGCACCGGCACCTTTCAGGCCCGCGAAGAGAAAATGACGCTGAAACGCGGCGGCAATAAAGCGGTCGCGTGCGCCGATGAAATGCAGCACCTCGACCACGGGACGGTTGACCGCCACCGCGCCGCGCGTCGCAATCGTGGCTGAAATCGCGATTGCAATCAGCGTCATCAGGAGTGCGGCGATACCGGCCGCCGATAAGCGATCCGCTGCGCGCAACAGGCGGCCCTGATAGCCACGATGATCGTCGACGCTCGCGCCGCGAATTTGTTCGCTAACCGCTTTCCGAAGCCCATCGATGTCAGCGTCGTTGCTCGCAAGCCGCACGACGATCAGGCGCGGCACCGGGATCGCGCTCAGATTTGCATTTGCCCCAAGCCAAGGTTCGAGCAGCTTCGCCGTCTCCTCAGGCGTCAGCGCACGCGCCGAAGCGACACCTTTCGTTGCCTTGGCAAGATCGAGTGCGCGATCGATTTCGGCTTTAGCATCTGCACCGGTGTTCGCACGAAGCTGGACTGTAATCTCGCGCTCGACATCGGAACGCCAGCCGTGCGACGCGTCGCGAACCAGCGAGACCGTGCCCGCCGTCAAACCGGCAAGAAAAGTCATGATTGCGATCAGCGCGATGACGCCTCTGCCCGCCGGCTGCAGCAGGGTGTCGTCCGGGCGCTTTGGGAAAAATCTTGCAAGAAGAGCGCGTTCAGCCATCGATCTGCAACCTTCCCTGTGCAAGCACGAGACGGCGCGCATCGACGCGGTTCATCAGAGCGATGTCGTGGGTCGCAAGCAGTACCGACGTTCCGGTCGAGGGCAGTTCGGTGAAGACACGAAGCAGGCGCTCTGCGAGTGCCGGATCGACGCTGCCGGTCGGCTCGTCGGCAAGCAACACTTCGGGTTTCACGATCAAAGCGCGCGCGATTGCCGCGCGCTGCTTTTCACCGCCGGAAAGTGCCGGTGGCATTGCGCTGATCCGTTCGCCAAGGCCGATCCAGCGCACGACTTCCTGCACTTGTTTGCGATAGTCGCCTTCGTCGCGGCCGAGCACGCGTAACGGAAGCGCCACGTTCTCGAACACGGTCAGATGATCGAGCAGACGAAAATCCTGGAACACGATACCGATGCGGCGACGGAGACGCGCAACGTCGTCGGCGCCGAGTTGTGCCGTGTCGCGGCCGAATAGCGAGATCAATCCGCGCGCGGGTTTGAGTGCGAGCAGTGCTAGGCGAAGCAGGCTGCTTTTCCCTGCACCCGAAGGCCCGGTGAGAAACTGAAAGGACTTCGGTTCGATCCGGAAGCTGACGTCCTTCAGTACCTCAGGACCGCCACCGTAGCGCAGGCCGACATTTTCGAATCGGATCACATCTACCTCGGTCCCGTTTTGGGAGCAGCGAATCGAAAGCCTCGATGGTTCAAGGGCTTTCGCGCGCCAGAAAGGCGCAAATAGGGTTTTCGATCCGTTAACGGGTCGAAGGCAGAATGACAGCCGAAAAGCTGAGGTATCGATGCGGCTCGACTGCCCTTCCTGTAGCGCGTCTTTCGAGGTGAACCCGGCGGCTCTCGAGCCAAGCGGGCGCACGGTGCGCTGTGCTGTCTGCAAGACCACCTGGTTTGCCGTCGCACCGAGCTTTGCGATGGCAGGCGCCGAGGCCGATGCACCCGCGCCGATACCCATGCCGGAAGTAACCGCCGACGATCGCGCGGATCACGTTGCTCTTTCGACGGACGCGCCTGTTGTCGTGGCCGAGAGCTCCGCCTCTGGCGATGGAAGAACCCGAAGCGCCGCCTCCCATGCCGAAACGCAAAACGGTGGCGCGCGCGACGTCTCCGGCACGGAGCCGCCGGCGTTCGCCGATCGGTCTGGTTGCCGCTACGCTTGCCGTCATTCTCGTCTTTGGCATCGTGAACAGGCAGGCGATCGTCCGTGCAGCCCCCGAGACGGCATCGCTTTACTCCGCGATCGGTTTTCCGGTGAACCTGCGCGGCCTCGAATTCCAGAACGTGCAATCGCGCCAGGAAATCCAGGACGGGGTGACCGTGCTGGTGATCGAGGGCGACGTGGAGAACGTCGTCAACCGCGCAGTCGAGCTGCCACGCGTGCGTCTTGCCGTGGTTGGGGACAACGGCACTGAAATTTATTCATGGACCGCGCTTTTGCCGCGATCGATCCTCTATCCTCGGGAGCGCGTACCGTTCCGCTCGCGGCTTGCTTCGCCGCCTGCGGCCGGCAAGGAAATCGTGGTCCGCTTCCTGACGCGCGGCGATCTCACGGCGGCCATTCGCTAGCGAGGGAAGGGCGCGCCTTGGCCCGGATTCTGATCGCGGAAGACGAAGAAGCCTCGCGCATTCTGCTCGCGCGTATGCTTGAGCTCGACGGCCACACCATCCACGCCGTCGCTGATGGAGCGGCCGCGCTCGACTATCTTCAAAGCGGCGCTGTCGCCGATCTATTGCTCACGGATATCTCAATGCCGGTCATGGACGGGGTTGCGCTCGCGCTTGCTGTGTCGCGCGACTGTCCGGCGTTGCCGGTTCTATTGATGACAGGCTTTGCCGATCAACGCGAACGCGCAAGCGGGTTAGACACGCTCATTCGCGGCGTCATCGTCAAGCCGTTCCAAATCGAAGAAGTGCGTACCATAATCCGGGAAGTGCTCGCGGGCTAGTACCTACTTTCCGAAGTTCGTGAGCCATTTCGGCGGCTTCTTCTCCGAACTTCGGAAAGTAATAGGTACTAGCGAACAAATAAATCTAGTGCCGCTTTCTATTGGAAGTTCCTGAATAGGGCAGCGCTGCTTGCGCTGTAGGAACTTCCAATAGGCGGCACTAGTAATCGCGCAGGAGCCGGTCGAGATAATCGAGCTCGAGCCGTGGGCGATTGGGTTCGCTCAGGCGGCGGCGCAGTTCCTCAAGTACGCGGCGCGCGCGTTGCACGTCGATTTCATCGGGCACCCGCACCGTATAGTCATCACCATATTCACGCTGGCGCATGGGCCGTCCCAGGGGATCGGTGCGCTCGGCGGATTCAGCTTCCTGGCCGTCCGGATTGCCGGGGCCGTCGCCCGGGCCTTGCATTGCGTCAGCCATTGCCTGCGCGCCACGACGAAGATTTTGCAGCGCGCGGCCTTGTGAATCGACCGCGCCTTCAGAGTCGCCGCCATTCAATGAGTTTTCCGCATCGCGCATCGCCTGTTCGGCGCGGCCCAACGCTTCGGCGGCGTCATTGCCGGGACCTTGCTGCTGGCCGTCCTCGTCGCCGCCTTGTTGCTGCTGACGTTTGCGCAATTGTTCGAGCATGCGTTCGAGCTGCTGGCGCAGATCGCCCTGGCCCTTGCGCAACTGACCCATCTCGTTCTGGCGGCGTTTCTGGCCTTGGCCTTGCTGATCCTGCTGGCCGCGATTTTCCCGGTCCTGCCGGAAGGTGCGATCGCGCAGGCGTTGCTGCTCCTGAATCATGCGGCCCAACTGGTCGAGCGCGTTTTCGCCCTGATTGCCGTCCTGCGGACGCGCCTGGCGGCGGTTCTTCTGCAGATTCTCCATCAGCGCCTGCAATTGCTCGAGCAGCTTTTGTGCGGCCTGTTTGTCGGTCTTTGACAAGCGTTCGATCTGATCGAGCAGGTTCTTCAAATCCTGTGGCCGAACAAGACGTGTGTTCGGATCCGGCGGACGCAGATCGGTGTTGTCATTACGGCGCTGCTGCTCGGCGAGTGCCTGCAGATATTTATCGAGTGCCGCGCGCAACTGGTCGGTGAGCTTCTTGATTTCCTCATCCGGTGCGTTGCGTTCAAGCGCCTGCCGCAGCGCGTTTTCTGCCGCACGCAGATCGCGCTCGACATCGGAGAGCAGACCGTCCTCGATCAGGACCGCGACCTGCCAGAGATAATCGATGACGCCGCGCAGATCGTCGTCGGTGCGCGAGATACGAAGCCGTGTGCTTGCGGTGCGCAGGCCCAGATAGACGTTCGACTCCGGCGTGAATCGTTCCGGCGCGATCATCAGCGCATCGAGCGCGTGCTGCACGCGGCCGCGCGCGTGGGCGTCGAAAGCAAGCTCACGCCGCTGCTCGACCAGTGCGCGCGCGATCGGCTTCTGGAACGGCCGCTGCGGCAGCTGTATTTCGCGCGGTTCGCTTTTGCCTTCGTTGCCGCCTTCGTCACGTGCAATCAGCGTCATCCGAAGCGGGGTGCCGGCCCAAGGATGTTCGGTGAGGTCCTTCGTAGTCTGACCGGCGCCCACGCGCGTGCGCTGCTGTGGCAGCAAAAGCGGGAAGTTCGGTGCGGCAACAAGCGGGCGCGGCGCGAGCGCGCCTGCATTTGGCACAATCTTCGGCGCAATGATCCGTTCGAATTGCGCTTCAGCCGAGGTAACCCCGTAGTCGTCCTCGATGCGGTAGCTGAGGTTCAACGCGCTACGCCCGGAAATCTCCGGGTCCTTGCTCAGTTCGATGACCGGCCCACGATCCGCAATCGCGCGGAATGACCAGGTGACCGTGCCGACGGGGAGTCCGCGCACGGAGAGTGATGCATTCTCGGTGACGCGGAAATGACGCTCGACCGCGGCAGCAGTGTTTTCCGGATTCGGATTTTTCTCTTCGTGGAGCACACCTTCGATCGAAAGATCGAGCGTTGCGAGATTGGTGCCGCGGACGATCAGCAAGCTTCCTGCGGGCACTGCGACTTGCGGAGTCTCGCCGGGCGCCGCTTCATCGTGACGGATGCCCGCGAGCAGCACCGGTGCGCGGCCGGTATAAACCGGCGGCGCAATCCACGCGTCCACGCGGTAAAGCCGCGGCGTCAGCGCGCCGGTCCAGTCGAACGCGGCAGCAAGCCTGCGTGTGCGGTCGGTGTCGGCGATGAAGAAGGTTGCGACGACGCCAAGCAAAATGAGCGAGCGCAAAGCGAGCGGGTCGCGAAGCGCAATCCGCGGTCGCGGCAGGCCTGCGCGCAATTTCTTCGCAGCATCAGCGGTGCGCGCGAGATGCGCGCGCCAGAGCGCCGCTGCCATCGGATCCTCCGCGCGGGTCGCAAGCTTGTCGGTCAGCGCAGTGGCCGGCCGATGTTGCGCAATGCTCGTGGAGTCGAGACGTCGCACCGCGTCGCCCAGCAGCGGAATGCGCAGCCGGATCGCCGGAATGAGTGCCGCGATGATGATGAGCGCGAATAAGCCGACCCCGACGATACGTCCGACCGGTGGCAGCCAGATCCAGAGTCCAGCCCAAGACAGCGCAATGAAGATGCCGACGATCGAGGTGAGTGCGACGAAGAACGGCCACAGGCGCTCCCAGAACAAGGCCTGGCGTGCGCGGCTGAGCGCGACCGAAAGGGCGCTCAACGCATCCCGGACGACGCCGGGAGGAAGCTCGTTTTCCTTCTTTGTCTCAGGTGCGCCGCTCAACGATGGGTCCTCGCGGTCTCACCCCTGCCCGAAGCGACTCTACCGGGGATAATCGAACGCAGCCAATGACTTTCGCGGCAGCGCAACAGTTTACTGTTGCCAGGGCGCCATGCGGTCGAGGGCGATGATGGCTGCGGCATCCAGACGCGGCCGCACCAGCGCATATTTGTCTTCCCGCACAAGCACTTCGGGGACGAGCGCGCGGGTGTTGTAGGTCCCGGACTGGACCGCGCCATAGGCGCCAGCGGTCATGACCGCGATCAGCTCTCCCTCGGCGATCTTGGGAAGGCGCCTTCCCAGCGCCAGATAGTCGCCCGATTCGCAGACCGGTCCGACGACATCGGCGATCGTCCATTCCGCCTGCGTATCCGGCTCCTTCACCGGCATGATTTCGTGCCAGGCCTCGTAGAGCGTCGGGCGGATCAGATCGTTCATCGCGGCATCCACGACCAGAAAACTCTTTGCCTCGCCCGTCTTCCAATAGAGCACGCGGCTCACCAGAATTCCGGCGTTACCGGTGATCAAGCGGCCAACTTCAAAAACCAGCTTCGCTCCAAGATCCTTGGTGTGTCGCTTGATCATGGCGGCATATTCGGACGGCAGTGGTGGCGGCTCGTTGTCGTTGCGATAGGGAATCCCTAAGCCGCCCCCGAGATCGAGATGGTCGATCACGTGGCCATCGCCACGCAGATCGCGCGCAAGTTCAGCAAGCAAAATTGTCGCGTTTTCGAGCGGAGCAAGCTCCGTGATCTGGCTGCCGATATGCATGTCGACGCCGGTGACCTTCAGGCCCTTCAGCTTTGCGGCTTGCGCATAAACCGCGCGCGCGTTTGAGACCGGAATGCCGAACTTATTCTCCGACTTGCCGGTTGAAATCTTCGCGTGGGTCTTTGCGTCGACGTTCGGATTGACGCGCACCGAAATCGGCGCGGTGCTGCCCTTCGAGAGGGCGACCTCGGAGAGCGCGCGCAATTCCGGTTCGCTTTCGACATTGAAGCAATAAATTCCGGCGTCGAGCGCGGCTGCCATTTCTTCGCGCGTCTTGCCGAGACCGGAGAAAACAATCTTGTTTGCCGGAACGCCCGCCTGCAACGCGCGCTGCAATTCGCCACCCGATACGATATCCGCGCCGGCGCCGAGCTTTGCGAGTGTCGCGATCACCGCCTGGTTGGAATTTGCCTTGAGCGCAAAACAAACAAGCGCGGGCGTGTCGGCGAAGGCTTCGGCGAAGACGCGGTAATGACGCTCGAGCGTTGCCGTCGAATAGCAATAGAACGGGGTGCCGACATCGCGCGCGAGCGCGGTCAGGTCAACGTCTTCGGCGTGGAGCACGCCGTTGCGGTAAGCGAAGTGGTGCATCGGTGGAGGATAGTATCAGAGCAATTGGTCGAGGATGAACGGTGTATCCGGTTTTATCGGTTCGCTCGTCACCGGTACCGTGCCGTGTTTCATCCGCTTCTTTTTGCCTTCCGCACGGGGCTCGTCCTTCGTGCTGAAGCTCGACGAACTGGTCTGGGTCTGCGTCGAGGTGACGCTCGGACCAGGAGTGTCAGAACGGGTGACCGTATTGGGGCCGGGTGTCGCAATTGCTTCGGTGCCCGGAGGCGGTTCCAGTGCGCCCTTAACGCCGCAACCGGCAAGCAAAAGCGTGCCGAGAAGCACGGCAATTGGCAGCTTTTGGACGGATCGGTCGGTCAAGGAAATTCTCCCCGAAGGATGCACTGCACTATACGAAAACCGCGGCCAAAGCGAGGCTGCGCAAGATCCCGGACTATCCGGCTTTGCCCAGTTTCTTCAACCAACGCTCGGCCTGGGTGCGGACGTTCTTCGGCGCGGTGCCGCCATAGCTCGTGCGGGATGCCACCGATTTCGACACCGAAAGCACTGAAAATACATCATCCGTGATGCGCTTCTCGACCTGCTGCATCTCCGCGAGCGGCAGCCGATCGAGCGGCACATCGGCGGCCGACGCTTTGGCGACGATCGAGCCGGTGATGTGATGCGCTTCCCGGAACGGGATGTTCAGTTTCTGCACGAGCCAGTCGGCGAGATCGGTCGCGGTCGAATAGCCTTCGCCTGCGGCTGTTTTCATTTTCTTTTCGTCGGCCACAAGATCGCGCGTCATGCCCGCGGTCGCTGCGACCACGACAGAGAAATCCGACAGCGCTCTGATCGTGCCGTCTTTATCTTCCTGCATGTCCTTGGCGTAGGCGAGCGGCAGGCCCTTCATGACGACAAGCAATTGCACCAGCGCGCCAATGATTTTTCCTGACTTCGCGCGCACGAGTTCTGCCGCGTCGGGATTGCGCTTCTGCGGCATGATCGAGGAGCCGGTCGTGAACTTATCCGAGAGTGCGATGAAGCCGAACGACGACGTCGTCCAGATCACGATCTCTTCGGCAAAGCGCGAAAGATGCACAGCGGAGATCGAAGCCGCGGCGAGCGTCTCGAGTACGAAGTCGCGATCCGAAACAGCGTCAAGGCTGTTTGCAGTCGGGCGATCGAAGCCGAGCGCTTTCGACGTCATGTCCCGATCGATCGGGAATGACGTGCCGGCAAGTGCGGCCGAGCCCAGCGGATTTTCGTTCATGCGTTTCCGCGCATCGGCAAGCCGGCCGCGGTCGCGCGAAAGCATTTCGACGTAAGCCAAGAGATGATGACCGAAGGTCACCGGCTGCGCAGTTTGCAGATGCGTAAATCCGGGCATCTCGGTGTCGGCATACTCGAGCGCTTTTTCCGCGAGCGCGAGCTGCAGATCGGCGAGCGACGTATCGAGCCCGTCGATCGTGTCACGGATATAAAGCCGGAAGTCGGTCGCGACCTGGTCGTTACGCGAGCGCGCGGTGTGCAGTCGTGCCTGCCGCAGGTCCGATCAGTTCGGCAAGGCGGCTTTCGACATTCATATGAATGTCTTCGAGCGCCTTCGAAAATTTGAATTTGCCGCTCTCGATTTCCGCAAGAATCTGGTCGAGGCCCTGCGCGATTTTGTCCGCGTCGGCTGCCGTAATGATGCCTTGAGCGGCCAGCATCGAGGCATGCGCCTTGGAGCCGGCGATGTCCTGTGCGAACAAGTGCCGGTCGAAGTCGATCGAGGCGTTTATCTCTTCGAGGATGGCATCCGGCCCCGCCGAAAATCGCCCGCCCCACATCCGGTTACTCATGTCTCAAACTCTTCCCGGCCTGGCTTAATGACCGCTCCGACGCCCGAACCCACTGAACGCGTGCACTGGCTTCGCCGCCTGCGTTGGCTGTTGCTTGCGGCATTTCTCGGCACGATTGCTGGGTTCGCGGGGGTATACTTGACCGGCGGCCTCCAGCGCAACGCAAGCGTTGTTTCCGATGCTTCTTGTCTTAACGCAGCCGCCACCGCCAAACGGTTAATGCCGCTCTCGCGCGGGGAAGTCGCTGCATTCACGCCGAATTCGTCACCCCGCCGCGCCACCGAGCTCTCCTTCGTCGACGGCAATGGCAAGCCGGTCGCGTTGCAGGATTTCCGCGGCCGGATCGTGCTGATCAACCTCTGGGCGACCTGGTGCGTGCCTTGCCGGAAGGAAATGCCGGCGCTCGATGAACTGCAGCGCAAGCTCGGCGGGCCGGATTTCGCGGTGCTTGCGATCAATCTCGATCAGCGCGACCGGGAAAAACCGAAGAAATTCCTGTCCGATATCAATGTAAAGAGCCTCGCTTATTACGAGGATCCGAGCACGAATGTATTTCAGAAATTGAAAGCCGCGGGCCGCGCGCCGGGATTGCCTTCAACGATTTTGGTTGATCGCGACGGCTGTGAGCTTGGCTTCATGCCGGGGCCGGCCGAATGGGCGAGCGAAGATGCGCTCGCGCTCATTCGCGCGGCACTCGCTAAAAACTAAAACTAGGCTTGATTAGTGGAGCGTGATCTTACCCGAAAACCGGTTTCCACTTTTTTGGGATCACGCTCTAATATCGATATTCTGACCGAGGCCGCTGGCTGCATCGGCAAGTTTCTGCGCGTTCTGGTTGGCGGCTTCCAGCAATTGCGCAATCGACTGTTCGCTCGACGCATTCATTTTTGCAAAACGGGCAGCGAGCGCCATCTGCAGCTCGGAAGCTTTGGAAGCGACAAAAGCGGCGGCAAGGCCGGAAACAGGATCCATGCCCTTTTTATTGCCGCGCTCGCGTTAATTTTTTCTGAGCGGCCGCTTAGCGCGTCGGAACCGGCTTTTCGCCGCGGTAATCGTAGAAGCCGCGCTGGGTTTTGCGGCCGAGCCAACCGGCCTCGACATATTTCACCAAGCAGCGGGCAGGGGCGGTACTTCGAATCCGCGAGACCCTCGTGGAGCACCTGCATGACCGAAAGCACGGTGTCCAAGCCGATGAAGTCGGCAAGTTGCAGCGGGCCCATCGGATGATTGGCGCCGAGCTTCATTGCCTTATCGATTGCATCGACCGAGCCGACGCCTTCGTAGAGCGTATAGATCGCTTCGTTGATCATCGGCAGCAAAATGCGGTTGACGATGAAGGCAGGAAAATCTTCCGCGACCGCATAGGTCTTGTGGAGCCGGTTCACGAATTCCTTCGAGGTTTCGAAGGTGTTCTCGTCGGTGGCGATGCCGCGCACCAACTCGACCAATTCCATCAGCGGCACCGGATTCATGAAGTGAATGCCGATGAACTTTTCCGGCCGGTCGGTTGAGGAGCCAAGCCGCGTAATTGAAATGGAAGAGGTGTTGGATGCAAGAATCGCATCCTTCGGCATCAGCTGGCTTAATTCGCCGAAGATTTTCTTCTTGACCTCTTCCTTTTCGGACGCCGACTCGA
Source organism: uncultured Alphaproteobacteria bacterium (assembly GCA_963730025.1). Classification (GTDB taxonomy): domain Bacteria; phylum Pseudomonadota; class Alphaproteobacteria; order Rhizobiales; family Xanthobacteraceae. The sequence goes on along the minus strand of CAVSPV010000002.1, from coordinate 1,727,903 downwards.
TCACGAGATCGCAATCGGTGAGATCGTTAAAGGTGACGGCCGGCGCGATACGGGCGAGCGCGGTCTGGCGGTCGCTTTCGCTGATCAGCGCCTTGGTGACCTGGCGCTGCATGTTGCCATTGATGTTGGCGAGCCCGGTCTTGATGCGGTCTTCGGAAATGTCGTGCAGCTTCACGTCGTAGCCCGCGAGCGCACAGACATGGGCGATGCCGTTGCCCATCTGGCCCGCGCCGATCACACCGATTTTTTTCAGAGGCTTCATCGCGCGGGCAGACCTTTACTTGCTCAGTTCTTTTTCGAGTTCGGGCATTATCTGGAACAGATCGCCGACGAGACCGTAATCGGCGACCTGGAAGATCGGCGCCTCTTCGTCCTTGTTGATTGCGACGATCACTTTGGAGTCTTTCATGCCGGCCAGATGCTGGATCGCGCCGGAAATTCCGACCGCGATATATAGCTCAGGCGCCACGACTTTGCCGGTCTGACCGACCTGCCAGTCGTTCGGCGCGTAGCCGGCATCGACCGCGGCGCGGGACGCGCCCATTGCGGCACCGAGCTTGTCGGCGACCGGCTCGATATATTTTGCGAAGTTTTCCTTGTTCGCCATGGCACGGCCACCCGAGATGATGACGCGCGCACCGGTCAGTTCGGGGCGATCGGACTTCGAGAGTTCTTCGCCCACGAAGGAGGACAGACCCGGATCTTCGGCCGCTGCCACGTCTTCGATCGCAGCACTGCCGCCGTCGCCCGCCGCCTGGAAGGTCGAGGTGCGAACCGTAATGACTTTCTTCTTGTCGACGGACTGCACGGTCTGAATCGCGTTGCCGGCATAGATCGGCCGCTGGAACGTATCGGCGCTGTCAACCTTGATGACTTCGGAAATCTGCATCACGTCGAGCAGTGCCGCGACGCGCGGCATGAAATTTTTGCCCGAGGTCGTCGCCGGCGAGACGATCGCGTCGTAATTCGCAGCAAGCTTGACGATGAGCGCCGCCATCGGCTCGGCAAGTTTGTTCTTGTATATTGCGCCGTCGGCAACCAGCACCTTGGCAACGCCCTTGAGCTTGCTTGCTGCTTCCGCGACCGATTTTGCGCCTTCGCCTGCGACCAGCACGTGGACGTCGGCGCCAAGCGCGGACGCGGCAGTGAGCGCTTTCGCAGTGACTGCGTTCAGCGTCTTGTTGTCGTGATCGGCAATCAGAAGTGTTGCCATCTCAGATCACTCCCGCTTCATTCTTGAGTTTGTCGACGAGAGCGGCGACCGAATCGACCTTGACGCCCGCTTTGCGGCCGGCGGGTTCGGCGGTCTTCATAACTTTCAACCGCGGCGTGATATCGACGCCGTAATCGCCCGGCGATTTTTCATCGATCGGTTTCTTCTTCGCCTTCATGATGTTCGGAAGCGACGCATAGCGCGGCTCGTTCAGGCGAAGATCGGTGGTGACGATCGCGGGCAACTTCAGCTTCACAGTCTGCAGGCCGCCGTCGACTTCGCGCGTAACGTTCACGCCATCGCCGTCGAGTGCGACTTTTGATGCAAACGTGCCTTGCGGCCAGTTAAGAAGTGCCGCGAGCATCTGACCGGTCTGGTTTGAATCGTCGTCGATTGCCTGTTTGCCGAGGATCACGAGGTTCGGCTTTTCAGCGTCGACGATGCCTTTGAAAATCTTTGCAACAGCAAGCGGTTCAACCGTGCCGTCGCGCTTTAACGAGGATGCCGCGGTCGGCGCCCATCGCGAGCGCCGTGCGGATCGTTTCGGAAGCCTGCGCGGGTCCGATCGAAACGGCGACGATCTCCGTCACCTTGCCGGCTTCTTTCATGCGGATCGCTTCTTCGACGGCGATTTCGTCGAACGGATTCATCGACATCTTCACGTTGGCAAGATCGACGCCGGAGCCGTCGGGCTTAACACGGGCCTTGACGTTGAAATCGATGACACGCTTGACGGCGACCAGAACTTTCATCCGCGGCCCTTTTGTTGCGGTGCGGCGGGCAAACTATGGCTGGTCCTTGGGCCTGTCAACGCGAACCACGACCGTCGGCGCATCCATCTGCGCGACCGGCGCGCTTGTTGTGCCGGGTTCGACCGGGATCGACCGGCGAAACGTTTGCTGCTTCCGCAACGGCAGCCACCGTGTCCGGTTCGCCCTTGAACAATCCGACTTCCGGGCGGCGCATCAGCACGACAAGCACCAAGCCTGCGGCGAAGCCGCCGATATGTGCCCACCACGCGACATTGTCCATCGACTTCATGGCGGCCATGAAGAGATTGAAAGCAATGTAGATGCCGAGCACCCAATACGCTCGCAGCTTGATCGGAATACGCGTGAAGAACAGTACCCAGATTTTGGCGCGCGGAAACAGAATGATGTAGGCCGCGAGCAATCCGGAAATTGCGCCGGAGGCGCCAATCAGCGGCACCTGTGAAGTCTGTTGCATCCAAAAATGCGCAAGGCCGGCTGCGACGCCACACGCAATGTAAAATAGAAAATAGCGAAAGCGTCCCATCGCGTCTTCGATGTTGTCGCCGAAGACCCAGAGGAACAGCATGTTGCCGAACAGGTGACCAAGATCGCCGTGCAGGAACATGTAAGTGAAGAGCTTGATGCCGGGTACTTGCGCGATGATCACCGGGATGTCGGTTGCAGAGCCCGAATTCGGCAAGATCGACGCCGGCATGAAACCGAAAATCCGGTTCACCATGTCGTCCCAGTTCAGAACGAGGCCGGACTGGAAAAAGAAATAAATGAGAATGTTCGCAGCCAACAGCGCCCACGTCACATAGGGGCGCTTGATGTAGCGCAACTGGTTGTAGTCATAGACCGGAAGAAAAACCATGACGGTCGTCGCTCAGCGGTTCGCGCCGGGCTCCCATAACACGTCGCGCGCGCCCATGTCGTTGACATAGCGGCTCGCGACAAAAAGAAAATCCGAAAGACGGTTCACATATTTGAGCGCGGTCGCGCCGTCGTTGGCGGGTTCTCGATCCCTGAGTTCCACCATCAGGCGTTCGCCGCGCCGGCAGATAGTGCGGGCGAGATGCAAGATTGGCGGCGGCCGGCGTGCCGCCGGGCAGCACGAAGGAGCGTAAGCGGCTGCAGGTCGGCATTGAGTTCGTCGATCTGCTGTTCGAGCCAGCTCAACCTGCGCATCGGTCACGGTCATGCGGGCGCCGCCCGGGCCTTTCTCGGAAAGGCAAAGTTCGGCTTCGACATCGAACAGATCGTTCTGAATGCGGCCGAGCATCGCATCGAGCCGCGCATGCTTGCCGGTGTCGAGACGCGCGAGCCCGATCGCAGCATTCACCTCGTCGAGGGTGCCATAGGCTGTCGACGCGCAGATCATACTTCTTGCGCCGCTCGCCGTTGCCGAGCGAGGTCGTGCCGTCGTCGCCGGTCTTCGTATAAATGCGGTTCAGGACTACCAAGGCCCGGGGCCTCCCAAGAAGTGCATCTGTGTTCTATCCTAAACCGGACCGCGGGCGAACCGCGAGGGAGGTCGAATATGCGCGCAATTACCCTGTTGGTTTCCGGCATTTTTCTGACGACGGCGCTCGCCGCGAGCGCGCTGCCGTTTTCGAAGCCGCAATTGAGCGAGCAGACCGTTCAGGTGCAGCAAAAGAAGGAGAAGAAGAAGGACGAGCCGTTCAAGCCGAAGGAAAAGGCCGGCTACTGATCGCTGCCCGCGCTAGCGTCCCATAATCCAGAGCGTGAACATCACCAGGGCGATTGCGATGCCCTGGAGAAGCACGCGCATGCGCATGAGCTTTTGCGACGTATTGCCCGAGCCACCCTTCATCATGTTCCAAAGGCCAAGCACGAGCACGATCGCGACGGCGGCGAGCGCAATCGGAATGACGACATACTGCATGGTGCTTGACATAGCCGGCTCTCCTTCGATCTCAAGTATTCAGGCGCGCAATTTCTACGTTCAGAGCCGTAGCGTAGCCGATCCATCGCAAATAGGGCAGTAGCAGCACCGCGGCAAAGCGATCCGTTTTCCATGCCGTAAAAATTGTGATGAGCAGCGCGACATCAAGCGCGACGATGATCGTAAGACCGCCGTTGATCGACTGCGCGTCAAAGAACACCCACGACCATGCGAGGTTCAGCGCGAGTTGAATTAGAAAAAATATAATTGCACGGGCACGCCAGATGCCGGGCGCCGCCTCCCACAAGCGCCAGAGCGAAATCGCCATCATGGCGTAGAGAATGTTCCAGACGATGGGGAAGACATAGTTCGGTGGCGTGAACGACGGCTTGTTCAAGGTGGCATACCACGTCGGAATTTTAGGCGTGGTCGCGAACGCGCCGAGGGCCGCGACCGCAAAGCAAAGCGCGAGGCAGAACGCGACACGAACGACTGATTTTTGTGACATCGCCAATCCAAAATTCTTGCGGTTCGTGCCAACGCAGCAGAAGGCAGTCGGTTGCTTACGAGGATTTTCTGCGGAGCGCCGCAACCGCGACTGAAAACGCAATCGCAATAGCGCAGACAGTCTTCAAGACTATCAGCAGCGGACCGGCTTGCACATTAAATGCGATGAAAAGCAAAACACCGGGCACCAGAAGTCCGCACATGATCAGTGTCATGCGTAGAAGCTGCCAGGAGACTTTGGCGGACAGTGCTTCATTTTCCGGTGAGGAGATTAAATTCGCGCGCAGTTTTTCGTCCGCGCAAAACCAGGCAGTAAGTTTCATCGACAAAGGCAGGCCAATGCCGATCGCGAGCAGCGCGGTCGATGCGAGGACGATCGTAAAGGGCAGCGCCTGAGTCTGGCTCGGGTCTGGATAAAGCGCGATCATAACCGGCAGGAAAAAGCAAAGAATAGCGATCGCTGCAAAAACGATGAACAGCATCGCGTTGAGCCAGATGAATTTCAGATAATTACCGCCGCCGACCATTTCGGCGAACTTCTCCATCTGCTTCCATTCGTGCGGCTCATAGGAGAAGCCTGGCCACGACATGCGGCTATCGCGGACCGCGATCATATTCGCGGACCAGAAGGCGAGACGCGCAAGCGCCCGTTTTGAAAGCTCTGCCATGGCGGGAAAGCTATGGCGTTCAGTTGGTGCCGTCGAGCAGGCGCCGCGCGATGACCTGCGCCTGAATTTCGGCCGCACCCTCGAAGATCGAAAGGATGCGTGCATCCGCGAGCACGCGCGACACCGGATATTCCATCGCGAAACCGTTGCCGCCGTGGATTTGCAACGCATTGTCGGCACAGGCCCAGGCGATGCGTGCGGCCAAGAGTTTCGCCATGCCGGCTTCGAGATCGCAGCGCCGGCCGGAGTCTTTCTCGCGTGCCGCGTGATAGGTGAGCTGGCGCGCAATCAGAATTTCCGCCGCCATAGTCACAATTTTGTCCTGCACGCGCGGGAATGCGTAGAGCGGCTTGCCGAATTGAATGCGCTCATGCGCGTAACGAAGGCCCAATTCCATTGCGCTTTGCGCGACGCCGATTGCGCGCGCGGCGGTCTGGATGCGTGCGGCCTCGAAGGTCTGCATCAGCTGCTTAAAGCCATTGCCTTCGACGCCGCCGAGCAGGTTCTCTGCTTCACTTCGAAGCCGTCGAAGCCGATCTCGAATTCCTTCATGCCGCGATAGCCGATGACTTCGATTTCGCCGCCGCTCATGCCGGGCGCGGGGAACGGATCCTCGTCGGTGCCGCGCGGCTTTTCCGCGAGCAGAATCGAAAGCCCCTGATAGCCTTTCTCTTCCGGCTTGGTGCGGCAGAGCAGCGTCATCAGATCGGCGCGGACCGGATGCGTGATCCAGGTCTTGTTGCCGTGGACTTTGTAGGTATCGCCTTCCTTCGTGGCGCGCGTTTTCAACGATGCAAGGTCCGAGCCCGTGTTTGGTTCGGTGAAAACGGCGGTCGGAAGAATTTCGCCGGAGGCAATTTTCGGCAGCCACTTTTTCTTTTGCTCCTCGGTGCCGCCGCCGAGAATAAGTTCGGCCGCGATTTCAGAGCGCGTGCCGAATGAGCCGACGCCGATCCAGGCGCGCGAGAGTTCTTCGGAGACCACGCACATCGACTCTTTGCCGAGACCGAGGCCACCGAACTCTTCCGGAATGGTAAGACCGAACACGCCGAGTTCGGACATCTTCGTCGATAATTTCCATCGGAATATATTCGTTCTTCAGATGCCATTCGTGCGCATGCGGTACGACTTCGCTTTCGGCGAAGCGATGCATTTCCGCGCGCATCGCATCGAGCGTCTCGTCGAGACCGGCGTCGCCGATCGTGAGCGAGCCCTGTGCTTTGGCGATCGCGGCGGCAAGTTGTGCGCGGGTCTGGGCATCGTTGCCGGCAATCAAAGTTTTGATGGCCGGCGTCATCCGCGCGGCAATCTTGGATTCGGCAAGGCCAAGCGCGCCGAGGCGCAGGATTTCGCCCTGGCTCATCGCGATGCCGCCGAAAATCTGCGCGAGATATTCGCCGGCGCCGACGCGAACCAGCAATTCTTCGATTTCGCCGAAGCGGCCAGCCTCGGTCATGCGGGCGGTATAGCTCGCAAGCTGACGAACCGCTTCGACATAAGTCGCAAGCCAGGCATAGCCATGCGCTGCGTGCTGTTCGCGCTCGATCGCGCCCGCGGAGAATCTTGCCGTTCTCGCTGACTTTGAGCCGCACTGCGGCGGCCGCTTCCGCGAGCAAAGCCTGCACGGAATCGCTTGCCTCCAGGAGCAGCGGAATGAGTTCGGCGTCGGTCGTGGCGGCGCTGGTGGCGGCTTGGGTCATCGCGGTCTTTCTTGGTTTCCGAAGCATCCTTATTAGTGCAGTGCACAAAAGCAAGAGGCCGGGCCGTTGGCTACGACTTGTTAACCAAGTCGAGGCTTTACTGGCAGGCACTTAGAAGGCGCGGTCGCAGCCGGAGGTTCCCGGCTGTCCGCATCGCGCGACGTTAAGGCCTGGCATGACGCTGCCGCAGTTCGCCACTTTTATCCTGCGCCGGTTACCCGCGCTTTCTGTTCGCGCCCGGATTTTCACGCTCGCGATCATTCCGTTGATCGGTCTTGCAGTCATCGGGGTGATTTTCGCGAACGGCGAACGCGATGTCGCCTGCCGCATTCGAAAGCGTGAAAAATTCCGAGCGAGCTCGCGAATGCGAGCCGCGAGTTCAACAGCTCGCTCTCCGCAATGCGCATTGCGGTCAGGGACTATTCGGAAAGCAAGGACCGCAGCGTCAAACAGTCATTTGCCGATAGCCACAACATCGCGAAGACCGCGCTTGCCACGATCGAAAAATTTGCCGATCGCCGCGATGCCAAGGCGGTCGCAAATCTGCGCGGCATGCTCGCTACCTTGCTGTCGAATTTCGAATACCTAACCAAAGCCAAGAATGAACTCGGCTTTGCGGATAACGAAGGTATTCGCGGACGTTTTGCGGAAGCTGCCGCGCGCGTCGAGCAATTCGTTGTCAACGATGCGAGCAAGCTTTCCGAGCTTGACGCGCAGCGGCTGCTTGCGGCGCTCGCGCAGCTTCGGCGTTACGAGACGGAATTCATGATCTCGAACGATCTGAGCGCGACCTATAAAATTTACGGCGAACTCGCGATGTTCACCGGCCACCTGAACAAGGCGGCATTACCGAAGCCGCTACAGCTCGAAATCAACGCCGCGATCCAGCAATACCGCGACGATTTCGGTGAATGGATTTCGCAGATGCGCGTGGTCAGCACGCAGGCGACGGTCATCCAGAATTCGACGGCGGACATGCAGGTGGCGACCGACGGCATCATTATCCATGCGCGTCAGCAGGAAACACTGGCGGTCGCAGCACTGAGCACCTCGCAAGCGCGCACGCGCACCGTGGTGGTCAGCATCGGTATTGCCGTGATTTGCTTGAGCCTTGCCTTCAACTGGCTGATCGGTCTGAGCGTCACCGGCCCGCTGCAGGGCCTGTCGAACGTCATGCGCAAACTCGCCGATGGTGATATCGCGGCAGAAATTCCAGCGGTGAATGCGCGCGACGAAATCGGCGCGATGGCGCGCACCGTGGTCGTATTCCGCGACAACGCGCGCGAGCGCGTGCGGCTGGAAGGCGAGCAAACCGCAGCCACCGGCCAGCGCGAGCGGCGCGCGCAATCGATCGAACAACTCGTCCGTTCTTTTGCGGGCTCCGCGAATTCCGGGCTTGGCACGGTACGTCAGACTTCAGAAAAACTCGCAGGGGCGGCCGACCGGCTTGAAAAGACCGCGGGCAATGTCGATGCCGAGGCCGTGCGCGCAGGACAGGCGGCGGGAGCGGCATCCTCCAACGTTGCGCAGGCGGCGGTTGCGACCGAACAACTCTCCGTTTCGGTTTCCGAAGTTGCGCATCAGACAGCGACCTCGACCGAAGTCGCGAACCGCGCAGTCGCGGAAGCGCAGCGTTCGGTTGCGATCATGCGAAACCTGGGCGATGCGGCATCGCGTATCGGCGAAGTTGTCGGTCTCATCCAATCCATTGCCGCGCAAACCAATCTCCTTGCGCTTAACGCCACCATCGAAGCGGCGCGCGCAGGCGACGCGGGCAAGGGCTTTGCTGTCGTTGCGCAGGAAGTGAAGTCGCTTGCTGCGCAGACCGCGCGCGCGACCGAAGATATTGCGCACCAGATCGGTTCGATCCAGGAAGCATCCGGAGATGCGGCGACCGCAATCGATACGGTCTCGACCGTGATCGAGGAAATGTCGGCCATTGCCTCGTCGATTGCGTCGGCGATCGAAGAGCAGAACGCCGCCGTGGTCTCGATTGCAGAAAACGTGTCGCGCGCGTCGAACGACGCCGATGCCGGCGCGGGCGCGATGAAGTCGGTTCAGTCAGCGGCAACGGGGGCAACCTCGACCGCGACTGAAGTGGCGGGCCTTGCGGTAACGCTTGGCGGCGAAGCCGAGAAGCTCGACTCCGCGATCCGGCAGTTCCTGGACGCGGTGCGGGCGGCTTGAGCCGCCGAAGCTTGATTTAATCAACGAAATCGCGAATTGAGGGTTATCGTCCTAGCGAGGCCCTATTGCCCAACTTTGTTCGTATCGCCATCGACGCCTTTTGGCGCTTTAACGCGGATGACGGCTGGGCGCTTGCCAGTCACATTGCGCTGTCACTCCTAATGGCGTTGTTTCCATTTCTTATTTTCGTGACGTCGCTTGCAGCCTTGTTCGGCTCCCAGGATATGGCTGATCAGCTTTCGCAGCTCCTACTTGAAACCTGGCCGGCACAGGTCGCGGCCCCGATCGCAGCTGAACTGCATAACGTGCTTACCAACGTGCGCACTGATGCGCTGACATTTGGCGTGCTGCTCGCAATCTATTTTTCATCGAGCGGCGTGGAGAGCCTGCGTATCTCGCTCAACCGTGCTTACGAACTGACGGAGGAACGCAGCTTCTGGCTCCTGAAGTTAGAGGCGATCGCCTACGTGCTTGTCGGCGCGATGGGACTAATCTCGCTCGGCTTCTTGATCGTGTTGTGGCCGCTCGCTTGGGCCCTGCTTGCCCGATTCGTGCCGGGCTGGGCGCTCGCCGACGATCCAACGCTGATTGTCCGCTACACGGTTGCCGGCGGCATGCTGATTTTTGCGCTTGTGGTTATTCACATGTGGCTGCCCGCGGGCAGGCGGCGAATTGCCGAGGTCGTGCCCGGTATCGTCGTCACAATCGTCTTGTGGCTGATCACTGGCGCAGCATTCGGCGAATATTTGTCGCGCTTCTCGAGCTATGTCACGACCTACGCAGGCCTTGCTTCAGTCATGGCAGCGCTCGTCTTCCTCTATCTGACAGCGTCGATTTTCATTTATGGCAGTGAAGTCAACGCCGTGCTGCAGGATGAGCGGCGAAAGGCGTCAGCGGCTAGCAAGGCCAAGAAGAAGCTGCGGAAGAAGGAATAGCGGCGTTACGTTCCCGACGCCTCGATCACGTCGTCGAACGTGCGCATGCCAGGGCGTTGCGCGTTGACGAGCACCGCCATGTTGCCGGGCTTGTGCTGGTTCTTCCACATCTTGGTGTGGGCGACCGGAATTTCCTTCCAACTCAGAACTTCGCTCATGCAGGGATCGACGCGGCGATCGAGCACGAACTGGTTGGCGGCGGCTGCCTGCTTCAGATGCGCGAAATGTGAGCCCTGCACGCGCTTCTGGCGCATCCAGACATAACGCGCGTCGAAGGTCAGGTTGAATCCGCTAGTGCCCGCACAGAACACAACCATGCCGCCGCGCTTCACGACGAGACATGAAACCGGGAACGTCGCTTCGCCGGGATGTTCGAACACGATATCGACGTCGCGCTTGCCGGTGATGTCCCAGATCGCCTTGCCGAACTTGCGCGCCTCTTTCACCCACTCGTTATATTCGGGGGTGTTCACCGTGGGCATCTGGCCCCAGCATTTGAAATTTTTGCGGTTGATCACGCCCTTGGCGCCGAGGCCGCGCACATAATCCGTTTTGTCGTCGTCGGAAATGATTCCAATCGGATGCGCGCCCGATGCAGCGGCAAGCTGTACGCCGAACACGCCGAGACCGCCCGAGGCACCCCAGACGAGCACATAATCGCCTGGCTTGATCGTATGTGGCGCGTGGCCGAACAGCATGCGGTAAGCGGTGGCAAGCGTCAGCGTGTAGCAGGCCGATTCTTCCCAGGTGAGATGTTGCGGGCGCGGCATCAGCTGGCGCGACTGCACGCGGCAGAATTGCGCGAAAGATCCGTCGGGCGTTTCGTAACCCCAGATGCGCTGCGACGGCGAGAACATCGGATCGCCGCCGTTACACTCTTCGTCGTCGCCGTCGTCCTGATTGCAGTGAACGATGACTTCGTCGCCCACTTTCCAGCGCTTCACCTTGGCGCCGATCGCCCAGACGATTCCGGAAGCATCTGAGCCCGCCACATGAAATGGCTGCTTGTGCACGTCGAAGGGGGAGATCGGCTGGCCCAGGCCGGCCCAGACGCCGTTGTAGTTCACGCCTGCCGCCATCACGAGGACGAGCACGTCCTCGTCACCCACCGGCCAGGTCGGCACAACTTCGATCTGGAAGGATTGTTCGGGCGGGCCGTGACGTTCGCGACGGATTGCCCAAGCGTACATTTTCGCGGGGACGTGACCGAGCGGCGGAATTTCGCCGATCTCGTAGAGGTCCTTTGGACCAGTCTGCAATTTCGTGACTGCCGACATGACCGCTCCGCAATAAATTGTCTCAATTCGATGACGGCCGGAGAATGACTCAAAGATTGTTGCAGCGCAACGCGGCGATGCGCAGCCTTCGAATGAGACGAAGAAAGCAGGTATGGGTTTCCAAATGGCCCAGCTTTACCGGGCTTTTACCCCGATCGGTCATGCAGGGTCATGGCCCTGTCCGACATGCATCCGGCCGCTGCCGACCCGCTCGCGGAGCGCGGCGGCTTCGCCGCGCCGTTTCAGTGGCGGAGCTTTATGCTCGCTTTTACCGCGGCGTGGTCTGTGCTTTGCGCGCAGATGATCTGGATATACTGGGCGCAGACGGCAGTGACACTTCCCGATGCCGACGACGCGATGCGGCTCGTGCAGCTTCGCGAGTTTCTTGGCGGTCAAGGCTGGTTCGATCTTCATGAACGGCGGCTTTTGCCGCCGACCGGTTACGACCCGCATTGGTCGCGCCTGATCGACGCGGGTCTCGTGGCACTCTTTTATTTCTTCCGCATATTCGCAGAGCCAGCCTTGGCCGAGCGGCTGATGCTCGCGGTATGGCCAATGCTGTGGCTCATCCCGGCGATCGCGGCGGTGTCGATGATCGCGTGGCGTATCGCCGGCTTCAGCGCGGCACTTGCGGTCTTACTGTTCGCCGCTTTTTGCGGGCCGGGCATGCAGCAATTCATCCCCGGGCGGATCGATCATCACAACGCACATATCGCACTTTCGCTATTGGTTATCGCCTGTGCCGTTTGCGCGGATCGCTTCCGTTGGGCCGCTGCCAGCGCGGGGGCGCTCAGCGCGTTCGCCGTCGCCATCGGATTCGAAAGCCTGCCCTATCTTGCTTTCTGCGGTGCCGTGTTTGCGCTGCGTTTCGTGTTTGATCGCGAAGCCGCTACTTATCTTCGCGACTACGGGATCGCACTCGCGGGGGGAACGCTCGCCGCCTTTCTTCTAGCCGTGCCGCCAGAACGCTGGGCCGCGCCGGTCTGCGACATGATCGCGATCAATTCGGCCTTGCCGTTGATTGTTATCGGCACTGCTTTGGCGGCGATCGCCTCATGGCGCAGCGGCAATTTTCGCAACCGCTTTGCCGCGCTTGGCGTTGCGGGAGCCGCCACTGCGGCAATCTTTGTCTCCCTCGAGCCGCGCTGCCTCGGCGGCGTTTATGCGCTGGTCGATCCTGCGATCCGCCCGATTTGGCTCGATCGCGTTTCGGAAACGAAGTCGTTATTCGAAATCACGGCGCGCGCGCCGGTAACCGGACTCGGCACAGTGGCGTTTCCGGCGCTCGCATTGGCGGCGCTTTTCTTCGCAATGCGGCGCGCTCCGAACGTGAAGTCACAGGGAATGCTGGTTGCTGCCGCCGCCTTCCTGCTTTCATTCGTCTATATGCTAGCGGTCGCGCGCGGGTCTTCCTACGCCATGTGGCTCGGCATGCCCTTCGTTGGGCATGCGGCCATCCAGATTTTTCTCGCGATGAATTGGACGAGCGTAGCCGCGCGTTTTGCTGCATTGTTCCTGTTGACGCCAACGGTGGTAACGATTGGCGCAATTTCGCTTGTTTCCGCCGCCGGCGGCAGGTCGCTCGAACTGCGCTCCGCCGTGCGACAGGCTTGTGTGCAGCAGCCGAATTTTGCCGTGCTTGCCGCGCTGCCCAGAGGCGTCGTCGCGGCGAACGAGATGGAGTGGGGTCCTTACGTGCTCGCATGGACCTGGCACTCGGTACTCGCGGCGCCGTATCACCGAATTCCGTCCGGTATTGTCGCGTCGCACCGGATCTTCAACGCGCCGCCTGAAGACGCGCGGCGCGAGATAGAGCGCGCGGGTGTTGATTACCTCTTCGTCTGCAATGTCGTTGCGCCGTCGCGCGCCAATTCTAACGAATGGCAGGCAAGTCTGATCGGCCAGATTAGCAACGGAATTCTTCCGACCTGGCTTTCGCCCGCTGGCAACGGACCGGTTGCGGTCTATCGCTTTGAGCGCCCCAACCGCGTTGCACCATAGAGTTTTCCACCCCGATAAATCCCGCTCGTAAGGGCAGGGGAATTTCGCTTATTCTACCTTCGTCTAAGGAGGATTCGCGGGCGCGGTCATACTGCGTTCGCGGAATGAGACCCAACCTGCGGGCTGACCGCAAAAAGGAGGACGGGGCTAATGAGCGGACAAGGAATTATCATTCTTCTGATTGTTGGAGCGGTCGCTGGCTGGCTTGCCGGCGTGGTCATGAAGGGTTTCGGCTTCGGGCTGATCGGCAACATCATCGTCGGCATTGTTGGTGCCGCGATCGCAAGCTGGCTGTTTCCCTATCTCAATATTTCTCTGGGCGGCGGCATAGTGGGCTCGATTATCGCGGCAACGATCGGCGCGATCATATTGCTGTTCATCATCAGCTTGGTACGCAGATAACGCGTAGCAATCGAAACGAAAAAGCCGGCGAGACATTCTCGCCGGCTTTTTCTTTTCATGAGCGATCAGTTCAGCGTGTTTTCCGATCGCCGTCGCCGCAGACCTGACAGCAGGGCGTCACACGAATATTTGCCGTTCAGGCCGCCGACCCAATAGGTCGATGAGCTGCACTTTGACCTGTTAAATGATCAAAAGGTCGGTATCCGCAGAATAAAAAAACCGGCAGGTGCGACCTGCCGGTTTTTACTTTCGGCTGTCGCCGAAGGATTAGTGCAATGTCTTGCGCAGATTGCCGTCGCCGCAAACCTGACAGCAAGAGTCGCACGAATATTTGCCGTTCAGGCCGACGCCCCAATAGGTCGATGAGTTGCCGCGAACCCAACCGCCGTAGCAGATTTTTTCGCCACGCTGGCAAGAAAGACGGTAGGTCTGCGTATCGCCGCGATCGATATTGTAGGCTTTGTTGCCGCCCGGCCACGCATGCTTACGGTTCTGCGAATAGAACTCGATTTGAATATCTTTGCCGAAGTCGTTCGAAATTTCGAACGAAATTTCCTGGGCCTGAACCGCCGACGTTGGCGAAACCAGCGTCATCAGCGTGACGCACAAAGCCAGAAATGCCCCTTTGAACCACATAGTGTTTCTCCGCTCCGATGGGCCGCCGCCGGTTCTATTCCGGGGCTTGGACCCGCTGTTTTTACGGAAATAGATTGCCGCGACCGCGCGCTAGGGTCTAGTGCGCCTGAGCCTCACGCCCGGTCGATTTTGCGTGATCTTAGGCCGTGCTAGGAACTATGCTGCATTGCAGGAAGGGGCCGGGCAGGGTGTCTTGTTCAGCCTCGATAGTTGGAAATTCGGTCCAATGGTCGAAAGAGACAAAGCCGCCGTATCGGCCAAGCCCAAAGAGGCGCCTTGGCTGATCCGCACCTATGCCGGGCACTCGACGGCGGCGGAATCCAACAAGCTTTATCGCGGCAACCTCGCCAAAGGTCAGACCGGCCTTTCGGTCGCCTTCGATCTGCCGACCCAGACCGGTTACGATTCCGATCACCTGCTCGCTAAAGGTGAAGTTGGTAAAGTCGGCGTTCCGGTGAGTCATCTCGGCGACATGCGGACGCTGTTCGACGGCATTCCGCTCGCCTCGATGAACACATCGATGACGATCAACGCGACGGCGGCATGGTTGTTGTCGCTTTATGTCGCACTCGCCGATGAGCAAGGCACGCCGCGGACCGAGCTTTCGGGCACCACGCAGAACGACATCATCAAGGAATATCTTTCGCGCGGGACTTATGTATTCCCGCCGTCGCCCTCGATGCGGCTGATCAAAGACACGATCCTTTACACGACGCGCGAAGTTCCGAAATGGAACCCGATGAATGTCTGCTCATATCATTTGCAGGAAGCGGGAGCGACACCGACGCAGGAACTGGCTTACGCGCTTGCGACCGCCGTTGCCGTGCTCGACGGTGTCAAAGCCTCAGGTGAAGTGAAGGGCAAGGATTTCGAGGAAGTTGTCGGCCGCATTTCGTTCTTCGTGAATGCAGGACTGCGTTTCATCACCGAGCTCTGCAAGATGCGGGCGTTCACCGAGCTCTGGGAAGAAATCACCCGCGAACGCTACGGCGTCACCAACGAAAAGCACCGCCGCTTCCGCTATGGCGTGCAAGTAAACTCTTTGGGGCTCACCGAGCAGCAGCCGGAAAACAACGTTTATCGAATCTTGCTTGAGATGCTTGCCGTGACACTTTCAAAAAATGCGCGCGCCCGCGCCGTGCAATTGCCGGCCTGGAACGAAGCGCTCGGACTGCCGCGGCCGTGGGATCAGCAATGGTCGATCCGGATGCAGCAGATCGTGGCGTTCGAAACGGACCTCTTGCAGTTCGGCGATATTTTCGACGGCTCGAAAGAAATCGAGCGCAAAGTCGAAGAGCTCAAGCACGAAGCGCGCGAAGAGCTTGCCCGCATCGAAGAAATGGGCGGTGCAGTTGCGGCGGTCGAGTCGAGCTACATGAAGCAGAAGCTCGTGGAATCGAACACCAAGCGGCTGGAAGCGATCGAGCGCGGCGAGCAGACCGTGGTTGGCGTAAACCGTTTCATCGAAACCGAGCCGTCACCGCTCACCACCGGCGAAGGTTCGATCATGACGGTGCCGGAGCATATCGAGAAAGAGCAGGTCGAGCGCCTGAAAGCGTGGCGCACTGCTCGCGACCAGAAAAAAGTCGCGGCAGCGCTTGAGGCGCTCCGTAGATCTGCTTCCGAGGGCGCCAACATTATGCCCGCATCGATCGAGGCGGCGAAGGTCGGTGTTACCACGGGTGAGTGGGGCACCACGTTGCGCGAAGTCTTCGGCGAATATCGTGCACCGACCGGTGTCGGCCGCTCGGCGCGCGTAGGCGCGGAAGGCCTCGATGAAGTGCGAAGAGAAGTCGAACGCGTATCCAAGAAGCTCGGCCGGCGCCTGAAGTTTCTGGTCGGCAAGCCCGGTCTTGATGGTCATTCCAACGGCGCCGAGCAGATTGCCGTGCGCGCCCGCGATGCCGGCATGGAGGTGGTCTACGAAGGCATTCGACTGACGCCCGCCGAGATTGTGAATGCCGCATTGGAAGAAGGCGTGCACGTGGTCGGTCTTTCGATCCTGTCGGGATCGCACGTGCCCCTGGTGCGCGATGTCATGAACCGGATGCGTTCGGAGGGTCTTGATATACCGGTGATCGTCGGCGGCATCATTCCGCCGGAAGACGCGAACGTGTTGAAACAATGTGGCGTTGCTGCCGTGTTCACGCCGAAGGATTACGAGCTAAATCGTATCCTTGCTGACATCGTTCGCGTGGTCGACGCGCGCGCTACCAAAGCCGCCTAGCGTTTCTTGTCGCAAATCGCCCGCATCGCAGAAATCGTACTGCCGGTCTTCGGCGTGATCGCGCTCGGTTATTTTTCAGTCTGGAGCAAGTTGCTTTCGGATCGCGCGGGCGATGGCTTGAACGATTTCGTTTTTGTCATTGCCGTGCCGGTGATGATTGTGAAAACGCTCTTAGGTGCGGCGCTGCCGGAAGGTTCGCCTTGGGGCTATTGGCTTTCCTATTTTGTCGGCGTCGCAATCGTCTGGTCGTTCGTGCAGATCATTGCTTGGAAACTTTATGCCAGGCCCGGGCGCGAGGCTGTGATCATGGGTTTCTCGTCGGGGCAGGCGAATGTCGTGTTGATGGGCATTCCGCTCGTGCTAACCGCCTATGGCGAAGCAGGCGCGGTGCCTCTGTTTCTGCTGATCGCGGTCCATCTGCCGCTGATGATGGGAGCGGCCACCATCATGATCGAAAGCGCGGACGCGGGTGTCACGCGTGAGGCGCTGTCCAAACTCGCAAAGAGCCTCGCCACCAATCCTTTGTTAATCGCTTTTGCGCTGGGCTCGATCGGACGCATCTCGGGCGTGACGCTCGGCGGCGCGCCGAAACAATTCGTCGATCTGATCGCTGCCTCCGCGGTGCCTTGCGCGCTCTTTGCGATGGGCATGGCGCTCCGGAAATATGGCTTGTTCGGCGATCTCAAGCTCT
This sequence comes from uncultured Alphaproteobacteria bacterium, assembly GCA_963730025.1. Taxonomy (GTDB): domain Bacteria; phylum Pseudomonadota; class Alphaproteobacteria; order Rhizobiales; family Xanthobacteraceae. Next base: position 1,710,801 of record CAVSPV010000002.1, on the reverse strand, counting down.
CCATCTTTATTGTGACTGCGAAACTGATTTTCGCGCCGTTCGCAGTCTATCTGTTTGCGAAACACCTTTTCGTGTTGACGCCGGTCTGGATCGGCGTTGCCGTGATTTTCGCGTCGATGCCGGTCGGTATCAATTCGTATCTTCTCGCCGCGCGCTACAAGACCGGTGTCGCTACAGTTGCGGGCGCAGTCACACTTTCGACGGCGCTCTCGCTTTTCAGCGTGTCGTTCTGGCTCTGGGTGCTAGGCATCGGCTAAGCCAACTGCCTCGCGGATATCCGCGACAGACCATCCGCTGGCGCGCAGATCTTGTAGTGTCGTGGACTTGTCGCGTTTTGAAAGTTTCTTGCCGCTCTCATCCAACAGTAGGTGATGATGCTGGTAGGCCGGCGCGGGCAGGCCGAGCAATTCCTGCAAGAGTCGGTGCACCGCCGTCGCTTCGTATAAATCCTTGCCGCGCACGATATGCGTCACACCTTGCAAAGCGTCATCGAGAACCGCGGCCAGATGATAGCTCGCGGGCATCTGCTTGCGTCCGAGCACGACATCGCCCCAACGTTCGGGATGCGCTTCGACCCGCTCGTCGACTTCGGTCCAGAAGAGCGGCGTTTCAACGCGCGAGAGCGCTTGCTGCATATCGAGCCGGAGCGCGTAGGGCTCTCCTGCGGCTTCGCGCTCGGCGGCTTCTTCGATCAAAAGGCCCTCTTCGCGTGAATAGCGCGGGCCGCCTTCAGGATCGCGTCCGGTAATCAGACGTGCGAGATCGGCGCGCGTTTCATACGACGCGAAAAGCAGGTTCTCCGCTTCCAACCGGCTCAACTCGGCTGCATATTCCTCGAAATGTTCCGACTGCCGCCGTACCGGGGACTCCCAGTTTATCCCGAGCCATTCGAGATCCTCGTAGATTGACTCCTCGAATTCCGGCTTGCAGCGCGTCAGATCGATATCTTCGATGCGCAAGAGAAAGCGCCCACCAACGCGCTCGGCTTCTTCAAAATTTAGTATCACGGAGAGCGCGTGACCGAGATGCAGATGCCCGGTCGGCGAGGGTGCGAAACGAAAAACGGGAGTGGGCATGAGCCTTGCGCGGAATTGGGTTGCAATCTCGCGCATCTTGTAGATGGTTTCGCGCCGGAATGCCCACTCGCATCGATACCGAAGAACACCTGAAGGAAGCGCTCGGAAAACTGCTGGTCCTGGACCCGCGGTTGAACGAGGTGCTGGCAGCAGCGGGCCACCCGCCGATGCGCCGCCGCGAGGGCGGGCTTCCCGGGTTAGCTCGAATCATTTGTGGACAACAATTGTCGGTCGCAAGTGCGTCCGCGATCTGGGCGCGGGTCGAGGCGCGGCTTACGCCGCTCGATCATCACGCGATCCTGAAGGCGCGCACACCGCAGTTGCAGAGGCTCGGCCTGTCGATGCCGAAGATCAGAACCTTTCGCCATATCGCTCGCGCGGTGCGTGACGCGCATCTCGACATCGACCGGCTTGCTCACATGTCTGCCGAAGAAGCGCATGCTCAGCTGGTGAAAATCAACGGCATCGGGCCATGGACCGCCGATATTTATTTGATGTTCTGCATCGGGCATGCGGACGCGTTTGCGTCCGGGGATCTGGCGCTTCAGGAAGCAGCGAAGATCATGCTTAGGAAGCGTAAGCGTCCTGACGCAAAGCAACTCGAAAAGATTGCAAAGGTCTGGAAGCCTTATCGATCCGTGGCAGCGCGCCTGTTGTGGTCATATTATGCTGCGGTAAAGAAGCGCGACGCGATTCCCGTTAGCTCGGAGAACACCAATAAATGATCGACGGTCCCCGTATTGCGCCGCGTTCAGGCACGGCAAAACAGCTGGTGGTTTTCCTCCATGGCTTTGGCGCCGACGGCAACGATCTGATTTCGCTCGGTCGCGAGTGGCAATCGCTCTTGCCCGATGCGGCTTTTGTTTCGCCCAATGCGCCGGAACCTTGCGCGGGCGCGCCAATGGGCCGGCAGTGGTTTGGCCTCACGTTTCGCGACCCCGACGAGCGTTGGCGGGGTGTGCAAAGGGCGCGGCCGGTGCTCGACGAATTCCTCGACGCGGAGCTTGCGCGCAATAACCTGCCGCCCTCGGCGCTGGCGCTCGTGGGCTTCAGCCAGGGCACCATGATGGCGCTGCATACGGGTCTGCGGCGTCCGGCGCTTGCGGGAATAGTCGGCTATTCCGGCGTGCTTGTGAGCCCGAACAACGAAGAGTCACTGGCAAAAGCCAATGAGGAGATCAAAGCGCGGCCGCCCGTGCTTTTAGTGCATGGCGACCGCGACGAGGTAATCCCTGCTCAAGCGCTGTTCCTATCGGCACAGGGCCTGGGGGCGGCGGGCGTGCCGGTCGAGTGGCATCTGTCGCAGGGAATTGGTCATGGAATCGATGGCGATGGACTGCGCTACGGCGGGGCCTTCTTGCAAAAAGCCTTCCGTGGAAGCTGAATTCGACGGCTTCACAAAGACGACACGGACCCGGTAATATACGCAGGAGTGAAAGCGGTGTGCGACCGCAGGACTTCGAAGGGAGTCGCGATTGCACACTGCTGTGTCGCCCGGAGCTGTATCGCCCGGATCTTGGCCTGCGCTGGTCCTGAACGCGGACTTCCGCCCGCTCAGCTATTACCCGCTTTCCATCTGGTCTTGGCAGGACACGATCAAGGCCGTGTTCCTTGATCGCGTGAATACGGTTGAGCTTTACGACAAAGCGGTGCGCAGCCCCACCACTGAATTCCGTCTGCCGAGTGTCGTCTCGCTGAAGACCTTCGTGCGGCCGTCGCGGCATCCCGCCTTCACGCGCTTCAACGTTTTTCTGCGCGATCGCTTCTCATGCCAATATTGCGGCACGCGGGAAGAACTGACGTTCGATCATCTGATCCCGCGTTCGCATGGTGGTTTGACGACATGGGAAAATGTGGTCACCGCTTGCTCGACTTGTAATTTGCAGAAGGGCGGACAGTTGCCGGCCAAAGCGAAGATGTGGCCGTCGCAGATGCCGTTTCAGCCGAACGTGAACGATCTGCACAAGAACGGCAGATCCTTCCCGCCGAATTATCTGCACCAGAGCTGGCTCGACTATCTTTATTGGGACGCCGAACTGGAAGCGTAAGGTTAGAGCTTGCGCGCGGCGGCAAAAGAAATTGCCGCCATCGCTCCCGAAATCAACGCGTTATAACCGGCAAGCGAAAGGCCGAGAAAACGCCAGGCCGCTTCGTCGCATGCGACAAAGCGCGGTGGATTCTTCAGTGCATCCAGGAGATTTCCGATAGGGGCGTTTATCGGCGCACCGCCAGTGCACGTCGTAGGGCCTTTCCAGAATTTCCATTCAACGCCGGCGTGATAGACGCCGAGTGCGACACTCACCAAAAGCACAAGCGCGAGCAGATAGAGCCCGTAGCGCAGATAATGTTTCGGCGCGCCGTAAAGCGCGAGCGCGGAGATCGCAAGGCCCAGCGGAACGGCGAAGTAATAAGGAATGCGCTGCTGAAGGCAGAGCGGGCAGGGCTCGTAGCCAAGCTGATACTGAAAGTACCAAGCGCCTGCGAGTGTTGCGAACATTGCGAACGCCACCGCAAAGGCGGAGCGTGCGGGTGAGAAGGAGGGAAGCATGCTGGTGCTCTTCATGGGCTCGCCGCTATCGAAGCCTGCAAGCTTTGTCGAATCCGTGGCGGAATTGATCGCTTGCCGCTTGGGCATTCGCCGCTATAAATGCGCCCGTTCCGGGTGCCCCTGTGGCGGAACTGGTAGACGCGCCTGACTCAAAATCAGGTGGCCAAAAGCCGTGCTGGTTCGATTCCGGCCAGGGGCACCAATTTTTCGCTTTAGCTTCGATAGGCCGCCCATAACAGGGCAAGGCCCGAGCAGAACAGCATCGCATCGAGTAATTTCGAGAATGTATCGGCGCTCATGCGCATCACCAGATATTTGCCAATGAGTGTGCCCGCCATCAACGACGAGCCGACGATCAATCCCTTGACGAGGTTCTCGAGCGACAGCGCGCCGAGCGCCTGAAAGGTCGTGACCTTCGTAATGTAGATCGCGAGCGACGCGGCGGCTTCCGTCGCAAGCAGCGCGCCTTTCAATAATCCTGCCGCCGCGAAGACCGGAACGCTCAACGGCCCCGTCGATAGAACGATGCCGGTGAGAAATCCGATTGCGGCACCTGCGATCGCCAATTGCCACCAGGTTGCCCGCCAACCGCGCGCATCGAGCAAGCGCCTTCCCGGAATCATCGCAAGGAAGAACAGGCCGAGCAGCGTGTCGATCAAAGTCGGCGGCAATTGAACGAGCGTGCGTGCGCCGAGTGCCGCGGCTGGTACCGCCGGCAAGGTGTAGGCCATGAGCGCGCGCCAATCGATCTCGCGCCACCAGGCTGCCGCGCGAGAAAAATTCACCAGCATCGATGCAACCGCCATGATCGGGACGGCTTGCAGCGGACCGAAAATATAAACCAGAACCGGCAGCAGAATGATTGAGGAACCGGTGCCAATCACACCGCCGATCGTTCCGGCGAAGACGCCGACGATCAATACGAAGGCGTAATCAAACATCTCAGACGACGTAAAGCGCGGCGAGAATGCCAAGCACGAAGATCACCATGAACAGGAAAAACATCAGTTCAAGGCGCTTCTCGATGAATTCCTTCGCGGGCGGGCCGAGCCAGTAGATGAGGCCTGCGACTAGATAGAAACGGAAGCCGCGCGTGATCACCGACAGCACGACGAACCAGAACAAGCTGTACTCGGCAAAGCCGGCGGTGATCGTCACGAGCTTGTAAGGGATCGGGGTGACGCCTTTAATCAGGATCACCCAATGGCCCCACTCGCGCATAAGCGGCGCGAAAGGCTTCGGCCTGTTGTCCGTAGCCGTAGATGTCGATCAGCCACTTGCCGACAGACTCATAAAGCATGCTGCCAATCGCGTAGCCGAGCAGGCCACCGATGACCGACGCGACGGTGCAGACGCCGGCATAGAAAAACGAACGCTCCGGCCGCGCCAGGCACATCGGAATGAGCATGGCGTCGGGCGGGATGGGGAAGAACGAGCTCTCGGCAAAGGAAACGCCCGCCAGCGCATAAGGCGCAGACGGGCGCGCGGATAGCGCGAGCACCCAGTCATAAAGACGGCGCAACATTGCTAATTCTCTAGAAAGTCGTTGTGTCCAAGTAAAGACGGTCGGCGAGCGCTACGCATTGTGGCTATCCCTTACGGCTTCGTGGAGCGGTCGCCGCGAATCAGTCATTGGGCCGACATTACGCTTGCGCGACTTGGGCTGAAACGCGAAGCGCTCGAGCGCGTTCTGTCACATGGATGCTTCGTTGAGAGGCAAAAACGGGAGTTATGGGCTTGCCCTTCGCGACAGCTTGGTCTTTGATTTCGGTCGCGGCGAGGATAACGCGGGACATTCACCGAGAGGTGTACGAACCCGTGAACCCAGACATCCGCTGCGGCGTGTTCTTTGAATACGCCAAGGAGACAGGATGAAAATTTTGCGGGGAAGTGCGCGCCGAGTTGGCGCGGGGAGTGCGTTATTCGCCCTCCTCGCGGGCGCGCTTGTGCTTTCGAGCACGCCCGCTTCGGCCCAAAGCGAGATAAGGGTCCGCTTCACGCTGGATCGCCCGATCGATGGCACGGCCGCGCCGTTCTTCGTCGCGCTCGACCGCGGGTACTTCAAGGCAGAAGGTCTAGACGTATCGATTGATCCGGCTTCAACGCCCCAGGAAGGGCTGACCCGGCTCGCATTGTCGAACGGCTCGCCGGATACGACGCATGACATGAGCGTCGGCGACATCAACGCGCTGATCCGCTATCGCGACCAGAATCTTCCGACCGGCATCAAGGCGGTCTTCATCATTCACGATAGGCCGGCCTACGCGATCGTTGGCCGCAAAAGCCGCGGCGTGCGTTGTGCCGAAAGATCTCGAAGGCCGTAAACTCGGCGCGCCGGGCCTCGATCCGGCGGTGCAAATTTGGCCGCTCTTTGCCCGGCTCAGCGGCGTCGACGTTTCGAAGGTGGCAATCCTGAATGTCGGGCCGCAGGTGCGCGCACCGATGCTGGCGGCGGGCGAAGTGGATGCCATTATCGGCAGTTCGTTCGCGGCCTTTGTCGATCTCAAGGATCGCGGCGTGCTGGTCGAAGATATCGTGACGCTTCTGCTCGCCGATTATGGTCTTACGCTTTACGGCTCCTCGATCCTGGCGAGCGCGAAATTCCAGGCCGAACAGCCACAGGCGATCCGGGCATTTCTGCGGGCCTATGCGAGCGGGCTTCGCGACACCATACAGAACCCATCTTCCGCGGTGGATTCGGTGCTCTCGCGCATGCAGGGCGCGCGTAAAGAGATTGAGCTTGAGCGGCTTCAGATCGTGCTTGCGCAAAACATCAAGAAGATCGATCCCAAAGACACCGTGATCGGCGGCGTCGACCGGACCGCTTTACGAGCTCGATCCGGCAGCTCGCGATTGCCTATTCATTCAAGAACAAGCTCAAGTCCGAAGACCTGTTCGACGCCCAGTACTTACCGGCGCCCGCCCAGGCACAGCCCACGCCTCAGAAGAAAAAGAAGAAATAGAAATAGTGGCCTTTCGGCTTCCCAGGCGTTATGCGCCGAATGGTCAAAACCACCCTCTCCCGCCATAATCGGGCCTCGACTTCCCGTCAGTAAGCGCCGCTCTATTTCGGGTCACGATGAAATTTATCCAGCCTCTACACTCGCGTGCTTTCGATGCTCGGTCCTCAGGCCCGGCTCGGGGTCGTGCTTGCGATTGCGAATATTCTGCTTGCTGTCGCGGCCTTCGCGGAGCCGATCCTGTTCGGCCGCATTATCGATTCGCTGATCGGCAGCCAAAGCAAGAACGAGATGCCGTCGCTCGAGACGCTCGGGCCGCTGCTCGTGGCCTGGGTTGGCTTCGGCATGTTCACGATTGCGTCGGGCGTACTGATCGCGCTCCACGCCGACCGCCTCGCGCATCGCCGACGGCTCGGCATCATCACCGGCTATTTCGAGCACGTGTTGCAACTGCCGCTCGCCTATCACGGCGGCACGCATTCCGGCCGCTTGATGAAAGTGATGTTGCAGGGCGCGGACGCGCTGTGGGGCACGTGGCTGTCGTTCTTTCGCGAGCAATGTGTTGCGATCGTTTCGCTGTTCGTGCTGCTCCCGATCGCGATCACTTTGAATTGGCGGCTTGGCCTTCTGCTGGTCGTGCTGGTCGTCGTTTTCGCGGTGCTGACAAGCTACGTGATCAATCGGACCATCTTGCTGCAGCAGCGGGTCGAGCGCTATCACAGCGATCTCGCGGAACGCGCGGCCGATGCGCTCGGCAATATCGCGCTGATCCAGAGCTATACGCGCACCGAGGCCGAGGTGACCGGCATGCGCAATGTCATCAACGAGCTCTTAGAAAAACAGATGCCTGTGTTAGCGTGGTGGGCGTTGGTTGCGGTGGCGACGCGCGCGGCCACTACCATCACTGTGCTTTCAATCTTCCTGCTTGGAGTCTGGCTCTATACTCAAGGTCTTACGACCATTGGCGAGATCGTGACTTTCGTAAACGTTTCAGCACTCTTCATCGGCAAGCTCGAACAAGCGGCAAGTTTTGCAAACCGTCTCGTCACCGACGCGCCGCGGTTGCAGGAATTTTTCGAAGTGCTCGACTCGGCGCCATCAGTTCACGACAAGCCCAATGCGATCGAAATGCCGCGCCCGCGCGGTGTGGTGGATTTCGAAAATATTTCGTTGTCCTATGATGGCAAGCGGGCCGCAGTCGATGGCATTTCCCTGCATGCCGATGCAGGCGAGACGGTTGCGCTGGTCGGTGCTACCGGTGCCGGCAAATCCACCGCCCTTGCGATCATGCATCGCGCGTTCGATCCGCAGAAGGGTGTCGTCAAAATCGACGGTGTCGATATTCGCGACTACACGCTCGTGTCGCTGCGCAAGAACATCGGCGTAGTGTTTCAGGAAGCGCTTCTGTTCGATCGCTCAATCGAAGAAAATCTGAAGGTCGGTAAGCCCGACGCGACGCCTGCCGAAATCGACAATGCCTTGCAACGTGCACAGGCGGCGGAATTCATCGCGCGCCTGCCGGAAGGCATTAAATCGAATGTCGGCGAGCGTGGCCGCGCATTATCCGGCGGCGAACGCCAGCGGCTCGCAATTGCGCGCGCGCTGCTGAAAAACCCGCCGATCCTGGTGCTGGATGAGGCGACCAGCGCGCTCGACGCCGGCACCGAAACTTTGGTGCAGGCAGCGCTCGAAGAAGTTATGAAGGGCCGCACCACCTTTGTGATCGCGCATCGTTTGGCCACCGTGCGCAATGCCGACCGCATCGTGGTGTTTCATGAAGGCAAAATCGTCGAAAGCGGCTCGTTCGATGAACTGGTCGTGCTGAACGGCCGCTTCGCGCAGCTCGCCAAGGCGCAGTTTATGGTGAGCGAAAAGAGCGAGCCGGTGCCCGCTCGTTGATTTTTTCTTAGCGCAGCCGTTCCAAAATTGAAACGTAATTCGCGACCGCAGCACCACCCATATTGAAAATGCCGCCGAGTGAGGCATTCGGGATCTGCATTTCGTTCGCTTCGCCACGCAGCTGCATTGTCGTCATCGCGTGCATCGAGACGCCAGTCGCGCCAATCGGATGACCTTTGGCTTTCAGGCCGCCTGAAGGATTGACCGGAAGCTTGCCGGTTTTCTGCGTAATGCCTTCGGCAATCACGCGCGCGCCCTGTCCGGGCTTCGCAAGACCCATCGCTTCGTACTCGATTAATTCCGCGACGGTGAAGCAATCGTGGGTCTCGACAAACGAAAGATCGTAAAGGCCGACGCCCGCTTCGCTGAGCGCGCGCTTCCAGGCTTCGGTGCAGCCTTCGAACAAAATGATGTCGCGCTTCGACATCGGCAGGAAATCCTGCACATGCGCGGTCGCGCGGAAGGCGACGGCTTTCTTGCCGAGCTTCATCGCAGTCTCGACGTCCGTAAGCACAATTGCGGCAGCGCCGTCGGAGACGAGTGAGCAGTCGGTGCGCTTCAAGGGTCCTGCGACGAACGGATTCTTTTCGCTTTCTGTCCGGCAAAAATCATAGCCGAAGTCCTTGCGCATCTGTGCGTAAGGATTGACGACGCCGTTCTTGTGATTCTTCGCCGCGATCATCGCAAGCGCGTCCGACTGATCGCCGAAGCGCTGGAAATAATTGCCTGCGATCTTGCCGAACACACCGGCAAACCCCATCGGCGTACCGCCGTCTTCGGGAAGATAGGACGCGCCGAGCAGAATATTGCCGACTTCGGCGCCGGAAACCTTGGTCATCTGTTCGACGCCGACCACGAGCACGATCCGCGAAGCGCCGGCCTTGATCGAGTTCACGCCTTGATGGACGGCGGCGGAACCCGTGGCGCAGGCATTTTCGACCCGGGTCGCGCGCTTGAAGCGGAGCGCGGGGTCGGCCTGGAGCACGAGCGATGCCGTGAAGTTCTGGGGCGTGAACCCGCCGTTATAGTGTCCGAGCACCACTTCATCGACGTCCTTGGCCTCGACTCCGGCGTCGGCCAGCGCGTCGCGGGCAACCGTAACCACAAGGCTCTCGAGGCTTTCGGCATCGAGCTTTCCAAAGGGGGTATGGGCGATCCCGACGATACAGGCGGTCATGGAACTCTCCTGGCCATAATTGCTGCCTTTTCCGATTATAGGCCCACCGCCGCAGTGCGGTGAATACTTTGCCTGACACTTCAATCAGCGTTAGGAAGAGGCTCGAAACGACCTGCGTGGGCGGTCCGGGCTCTTTCCCGCCTTCAGGCTTTTCGCAAAGAGAACAATCTTTGATGTTTGCAGGCTACGGCGTTCGCTCGATTTTATTGGGTCTTCTGGGCCTTGCGGCAGTCTGCGCGCCTGCAGCCGCCGGACCCTATGTGTTGATCGAGGCCGACACCGGCAAGGTCATTCTCGAAAGTGATGCCGGCAAGCCCTGGCATCCAGCCTCCGTCACGAAGCTGATGACGACGTACGTCACCTTCAAGGCGATGCGCGCCGGTAAGATCAATAAATATTCGCTGTTCAAGATTTCGCCTTTTGCCGCGTCGACGCCGCCGTCCAAGGCGGGCTTTCCCGCCGGACAAACGATCACCGTCGATAACGCGCTGAAACTTCTGATGGTTAAGTCCGCGAACGACATGGCGGTCGTGCTTGCGGAAGGGGTCGGCGGTGATGTCGATACTTTCGTCGCCGAGATGAACGCGAGCGCGCAGGCGCTCGGCATGAGCGCGACCAAATTCAAGAATCCGCACGGCCTGCCGGATGACGAGCAGGTTACGACCGCGCGCGACATGGCGATTCTTGCACAGGCGATCGTCAAGGAATTCCCGGAACACGAGATGCTGTTCCGCATTCCGGCGTTGACGCTCGGCAAGCGCATGCTCCGGAACTTCAATCGCCTGATTGACCGCTATCCTGGCGCCGACGGCATGAAGACCGGCTTCATCTGCGCGTCCGGTTTCAATCTGGTTGCGAGCGCGCATCGCGGCAACAAACGGTTGATCGCCGTCGTAATGGGTTCGATGAACGCGAAAGTTCGCGCCGAAGAGGCTGCGATGTTATTCGAGCGCGGCTTTCAAAGTGGCGCTGGCCTCGAAATTATGCTTGGCGGTTCGAAGAATGTCGCAGGGATCAATAATGTCGCGCAGGACCCCGCCAATCTCTACGAACTGATGTGCGGCAAAGACAAAAAGAACCGCATGGCGATGTCGGACTCCGGCGACGATCATGAGGACGACGAAGGTGGTGTTGTGGAGACGCCTGCCGATGCGCTCCGCGCGTTGAAGCGCAACAAGGAAAAGCTCCTCGTCGACTTGCCGCCGTCGATGCATCCGATCCGCGTTTATACCGGCCCGGCGCGCGACGAGAAGGGCCGCCCTATCAAGCTTTCGCCAGACGGCAAGATTGAACTCGCCGAGGACGACGGGAAGAACAAAGCGCAGAGCGTGCGCCTGCCCAAGATCGCGCCGATGCCGAAGCGCCGTCCGGATATCTAAGTGATGGAAACGCCCGCAAAGCAGGCGGGACCGATCGCGCCTATTCCGCTCAATGTCTTTACCGGTTTTCTCGGTGCCGGAAAGACGACGCTCCTCAATCGTCTCCTAAAAGATCCGGCGCTCGCGGACACTGCCGTACTCGTCAACGAAGTTGGCGATATCGGCATCGATCACAATCTCTATGAAATTCTCGACGACGACATCGTGCTGTTGTCCAGCGGCTGCCTTTGCTGCGCGGTGCGCGGCGATCTTGTGAATTCGCTCGAGAATTTGCTCCGTGCACGGGACAATGGCCGATGCTCCCAATTCAAGAGAGTCGTGATTGAGACGACCGGCATTGCCGATCCTGCGTCGGTGTTGCACATCCTGATGACGCATCCCTATCTCATGCTGCGCTATCGACTAGACGGCGTGGTGACGTTAGTCGACGCCGTCAACGGCATGCGCACGCTCGACAATCATGAAGAGGCAGTGAAGCAGGCCGCGATGGCCGACCGCATCGTCATCACCAAAGCCGATCTGATTGAAGATAAGTCGGCGCTATCCGAACTGCGTACGCGGCTTGCCAAGCTCAATCCGGCTGCCGTGCTTGTCCAAGGTAGAGTGAAGGCCGAAGATCTGATCGGCGCGGGTCTCTACGATCCGGACAAGAAAATTCCGGATGTTGCGCGCTGGTTGCGTGAGGAGGCAGTGATTGCGGCGGAAGAGGATGGTCATCACCATCATCATGGCGACGACCATCACCACGATCATCACCCTCACAAACACGACCGGGTCTCGCGACACGACGCCTCGATCAAGGTTTTCAGCATCGCGACCGATAAACCGGTCCCCTTTGCAACGCTCGAGATGTTTCTCGACCTGATGCGCTCGGCGCACGGCGATAAAATCCTGCGCATGAAGGGGATCGTGCAGCTTGCCGACGATCCGGAGCGTCCGGTAGTCCTGCACGTCGTGCAGCATCTGATGCATCCTCCGGCACGGCTCGAAGGCTGGCCCGACGAAGACCGCCGCAGTCGGTTCGTCTGTGTCACCAAAGACCTCGCGCCGGAAATGGTGCGGCGGATGTTCGATGCTTTTTTGGGCGTACCGCAGGTCGATACGCCAGATCGCGCGGCTTTAACCGAGAATCCGCTAGCGCTCGGAAACCGCTAGTAATTTTCATCTTCGCACTTGCCCCCTTCCAGCTTCCTGTCGGAAGCTGACGCCACGGAAAGCGCCGCAAAGCGCGCTACCGGAGGGGAAGAAAAATGGGCCTGATCCAGGAATTCAAATATCTGCGCGGCGCGCTTGCCACGCTGCGCATGACGACGCCGATCGCAAAAAATCCGAAGCGGATTTTTCCGTGGGTCGTGGAAGACCTCGCAAAACAGTTTGGCGACAAGGACGCGCTCCTGTCCGACCGCGAGCGGTTCACCTATCGCGAACTCGACGCGCGCGCGAACCAATATGCGCGCTGGGCGCGGGCCCAAGGCGTGGGCAAAGGCGATGTCGTTTGTCTCTTGATGCTGAACCGGCCGGAATATCTGATTGCCTGGCTCGGAATCCTACGCGCGGGCGGAGTGGTTGCGCTCCTGAATACCAATCTCACCGGCACGCCGCTTGCGCATTCGATTTCGATCGTCGCGCCGAAGCACATCATTGTCGATTCGCGTCTCCTGCGTTCGTTCGACGGCGCCAAGGATCAGCTTACGGTGAAACCGAAAGTCTGGGTTCATGGCGAGGGCGAAGGCGGCTACGACCGGCTCGAGCCGGCGATCGCGGCGATGGATAAATCGTCCATTCCGCAAGCGGACCGGCCCGATCTTGATATCAATGATCGCGCGCTCTTCATCTATACGAGCGGCACCACCGGTCTGCCGAAGGCCGCAAACATCAATCACTACCGTCTGATGCTTGCTGCGAACGGCTTTGCCGGCGCCATCGGCACCAAGCCTTCGGACCGCATGTATGACTGCCTGCCGATGTATCACTCGAACGGCGGCATGGTTGCGACCGGTGCCACCTTGATCGGCGGTGGCACGGTCATCATTCGCGAGAAATTTTCGGCGCGCGAATTCTGGGATGATTGCGTCAAGTGGCAATGCACCGCGTTCATCTATATCGGCGAACTCTGCCGCTATCTCGTGACTGCGCCGCCGAACGAAAACGAGAAGAAGCATAAGATCAGGGTCTGCTGCGGCAACGGCATGCGGCCGGATGTGTGGCCACTGTTTCAGGAACGCTTCAATATTCCGAGAATTCTGGAATTTTATGCTGCGACCGAAGGCAATGTCGCGAGTTTCAATTTTGACGGTACGCCTGGTGCGGTCGGCCGGCTGCCGTCCTATCTCGCGCATCGATTTCCGACGCGTATCGTTAAATTCGATGTCGAGAAGGAAGAGCCGGTGCGTGACCGGCAGGGATTCTGCGTCGTCTGCGAACCCGGCGAAGTCGGTGAGGCGATCGGTCAAATCCTGAACGATCCGAGCAAGCCCACGAGTCGCTTCGAAGGCTATGCCGACCCCGAAGCCACCAAGAAGAAAATTCTGCGCGACGTATTCGAAAAAGGCGACGCCTGGTTCCGGACCGGCGATCTCCTGCGGCAGGACGCCAAAGGTTATTTCTATTTTGTCGACCGTATCGGCGATACCTTCCGCTGGAAGGGCGAGAATGTCTCGACATCGGAAGTATCGGAAGCCTTCACGGTGTTTCCCGGCGTACAGGAAGCGACCGTTTATGGCGTACCGGTGAAGGGTTATGACGGCAAAGCAGGCATGATCGCGTTGGTCGCTGACGGCGCGTTGGATATGAACGCGTTGCGCTCCCATGTTGCGAAGTCGCTGCCGGAATATGCGCGGCCGATTTTCATCAGGCTCAAGCGAGAGCTGGAAGTTACCGGCACATTCAAGCAGCGTAAACTCGATCTCGTGAAAGAGGGCTTCGATCCGGCCACGATCAAGGACGAACTTTTCTTCAACGACTCGATGCAGGGCGGCTATGCGCCGCTCGACCAGGCCCTTTATGAAAAAATCCAGGCGCGTACATTCCGGCTGTAATGGGAATCGCAACGGCTGACGAGATCGTATCGTTCTGGAAGAACGCGGGAAAGGATCAGTGGTTCAAATCCGATCCCGCGTTCGATGCCGCGATCCGCGAGCGCTTCTTCGAAACCTATGAAGCCGGCGTCAGCGGCAAGTTGGGTGCTTGGGAAGGTTCGGCGGAAGGCGCGCTTGCGCTTACTCTTTTGCTCGATCAGTTTCCGCGCAACATATTTCGCGGCACGCAACGGGCTTTTGCATCCGATAAACTTGCGCTCGACATCGTCAAACGCGCAATCGCGTCCGGGCATGATCGCAAAGTCGCCAAGGAACTCCACACTTTCTTCTACATGCCGTTCATGCATAGCGAGGAGCTTGCGGAGCAGGAGCGCTGCGTTGCCTTGATGCAGAAGGAAGGCAGTCAAGAGAACGTTAAGTATGCCGAGATCCATCGCGACGCGATCGTGCGTTTCGGGCGTTTTCCGCATCGGAACGAAATCCTGGGGCGGACGTCCACGCCCGAGGAAATTGCGTATCTTGAAGGCGGCGGATTCAGCGGCTGATTCCGCAATTGTCTGAAGGGTTTCTTAACGGCGGGCTGCTATCTGTCCGTAAATTGCGGGGAATACCCGTGGACAGGGAGTTTCAGCGTGGCGATTGCCGGCTCTGACCGATCGGCACCACGAGGCATGCGCGAGAATTTGCGCGGCCTGATTTCGCGCGTTCTCCGGCCATTTCTCGATGGCAGCGACCACTCGATCGCGCGCCGTGGTGCGGCGACCGCGTTTGCGATCCGTATTGCGGGCGCAGGTGTCGCCTTCGTTTCCCAGATCGTGCTCGCGCGCTGGATGGGGCGCTATGAGTTCGGCGTCTACGTCTACGTCTGGACGTGGCTGCTCTTGATCGGAAGCTTGGTGCCGCTCGGTCTTTGTACCGCGGCACAGCGTTTCGTTCCCGAATACGACGCCAAGAAAGATTTCAGCCGGCTGCGCGGATATATTTTCGCGAGCCGCTGGATCTGCATCGGCATTGCGACGGCGGTCGCGGTTGTCGTGATCTCTTGCTTGTTTGCGTTCGGCCAGTACCTCGACAATCACTATGTCGTGCCGCTCGTGTTGATGTGCGCCTGTTTGCCGATGCACGCGCTCAGTGCCGCACAAGACGGCATCTCGCGCTCCTACAATTGGATCGATATGGCGCTGGCGCCGGGCTATATCGTGCGTCCGCTCATGATCCTCGCCGTGATGGCAGGATTTCATTTCGCGGGTTTCCCGAACACCGCTCTCTACGCCATGGCCTCGACTGTGTTCGCTTACTGGCTGGTTACGGTCGCGCAGTTTCTGGCTCTGGATCGCCGCATCAATAAAGTCGTGCCAGCGGCGCCGAGGAAATACGAAATCAGGCTCTGGCTTGCCACCGCGTTTCCAATCTTCATGGTCGAAAGCTTTTATTTCCTGCTGACCTATGCCGATATTTTGGTGCTTGAGATTTATGTCTCGCCCGATGATGTCGCGGTCTATTACGCGGCGACGAAAATCTTGGCGCTTGTAGTCTTCGTGCACTTCGCGGTTTCGGCCGCGACCGCACATCGTTTCGCGGAATATCATATCGCGGGCGAGCGCGAGAAACTCGAGCGCTTTTTAAGCGACTCGATCAAGTGGACGTTCTGGCCGTCGCTTGCGGGTACGCTCGTCTTGCTTGCGGCGGGCAAGCTCTTACTTTCGCTGTTCGGTCCGGGCTTCTCGTCCGGTTACGGTCTGATGTTCGTGCTCGCGATCGGATTGCTCGCACGCGCAGGCGTCGGCCCGGTGGAGCGTCTGCTCAATATGGTGGGCGAGCAGAAAGCGTGCGCTGCGATCTATGCGTCGGCCTTTGTCGCAAATGTCGCGCTCTGTTTTATTCTTATTCCCTATTTCGGGCTCTATGGCGCGGCGATCGCGATCTCCATCGCGATGCTCATCGAGTCGGCACTTCTGTTCCTCGTCACGAAGCGCAAGCTCGGCCTGCACGTCTTCGTCTGGCGTTAACTCAAGCCTGTTCGCGCAATAGCCTGCGAATGACCTTGCCGGTGGTAGTCATCGGCATCGATTCCACAAACGCAACTTCACGCGGATATTCGTGCGCCGCCAACTGCGTTCGCACGAAATTCTGAATTTCGCTAGCTAACGTATCCGAGGCAACGACCCCGGGCTTGAGCTGAATAAAAGCTTTGACGATCTCGGTACGGATTGGATCAGGTTTGCCGACCACCGCAGCGAGCGCCACGGCAGGATGGCGGATCAGGCAGTCTTCGATTTCGCCCGGGCCGATACGGTAGCCCGCTGATGTGATCACGTCGTCGTCGCGGCCGACGAAATGGAAATAACCTTCGTCGTCCTTCATTCCTTGGTCGCCGGTCAGCATCCAGTCGCCGACGAACTTATCGCGCGTTGCTTCGGGCCGGCCCCAATATTCGAGAAACATAACCGGGTTCGGCCGCTTTACCGCAATCTGCCCGAGCTCGCCTGCTTTGCAGACCGAGCCGTCGTCTTTGATCACCGCCACATTATGTCCAGGCGTCGGTTTGCCGATTGCACCGGGCTTCGAAACTCCCAGCATCGCGCAGGAGCAGAGCACCAGATTGCATTCGGTCTGGCCGTAGAACTCGTTGATCACGAGGTCGAAAGCTTCCTTGCCCCACTCGTAGGTTTCTGCTCCGAGCGACTCGCCACCGGAGCCAAGCGTGCGCAGCTTGATCTCGAATCTGCCGCGTGGGCTTTTGGCCGAGCGCAACATGCGAAGCGCGGTCGGCGGAATGAAAACATTGCGAACATCGTGTTTTGCCATCAACGCATAGGCGTCGTCGGGATCGAATTTGTCGAACTTCCGCGACACCACGGGAACGCCGAAATGCAGCGACGGTAGCAATACGTCGAGCAAGCCGCCGGCCCAGGCCCAGTCCGCCGGCGTCCAGAAGCGGTCGCCCGGTTGCGGAAATAAATCATGCGGCAGCTCGACGCCAGGCAGATGACCGAGCAACACGCGGTGCGCATGCAGCGCGCCTTTGGGCTGGCCTGTGGTGCCCGACGTGTAGATCATCAGCGCAGGATCGTCCGGTGACGTATTTTCGGGCGTGAAGTCCGAAGACGCGCGCGACAGCAGGCCGTGAAAATCCTCGACGCCGTCGGCCGTGCCCTCGATCGACAGCACCAATTTCAGGTCAGGCGCCTCGGCGCGGATTTCGGCGAGCTTCGCGGCTCCCTGTGCGTTGGTGATGATTGCTTTCGCGCCGGAGTTCTGCAGCCGGTAGGATAGCGCCTCCGGGCCGAACACGATCGCAACCGGCAAGGCGACCGCGCCAAGTTTATAAATCGCGGCGTGGCAGGCTGCGACTTCCGGCGACTGCGGCAGAAAGATTACGACGCGGTTCCCGCGCGCGACGCCGTGCGCACGAAGCGCGTTCGCTAACCGGTTCGACGTTGCGCTGAGCCAGCCAAAAGAAAACGTCTCGGTGCGGCCATCGGCGCTAACGTGGATGATCGCGGGACGATTGGGATTCTGCGCGGCCCATTTGTCGGAGATATCGACCCCGATGTTGTAGCGGGGCGGAATCTGCCAGCGGAAATCACGGTTGAGCGTTTCGAAGTCTTTGGCCTTAGGCAGCATTTCGCGCTCCGGACTTGCCGGAGTGTTTTAGCGCGCTCCGTCCGGCTCCGCGAGTACGAGCGCCCAGAACACCTTGTACTTCGAATTTGGCGCGTAGGCGGTCGCAATCCCGATCCGGGTCGCTCCAGCAAGCAGCATGTTTTTGTTGTGCGATGGCGAATCGCGCCAGCCGGAGAACGCCTCGGCAAGCGTGTGGTAGCCGGCGCCGACATTCTCCGCGGCACCTTTTGCATTGAAGCCGGAAGCCGTAAGCCGCTTGGTGAAGCCGCGGCCGCCCGGATCGTGCGTCAGCTGGTTGCGCTGCGCCATAGCTTTGGCTTGCGCGTTGGCCATTGCGTTCAGCCGCTCATCCGCCTGCACCGCGGGCAATCCATTCTTGACCCGGTAATCGGAAATGAGCGAGACCGCCGCCGGCACGTTGAGTTGCACCTGGCCGCTTGAAAGATTGTCGTAGAACGCGGGCGCCGTCGTCTCCGGCGGAACGCTCGCGCAATTGGCGATCGCGAATAATCCGAGCAAATAGCAAACTGCGCTGGTCATGGTTTTCCGCCGCATGGGATATTGTCTATGCCGGAGACTGCTTAACGCTTACTTGATTCCGGCTCGGGCTCGGTTTTCGGCGCTTCCGAATTCGGGAACTCTGCTCTCTTCATCTTCCGGCGAAACCGGCGTGGCCGCCGCCTTGCGGATGCCGGCTTTACGGAACGCACGAAGGATCGCGAAATTGAGATCGCTCTTGGTCTGGGTCGCGATTGTGGCGCTCCGGATCAGGCAGCGTAGCTCGAAGCCGAGCGAGTCGCCGTCGATATTCATCAGCATCACTTTAGGCGCCGGCTCGCGCACGACATCTTGATGCTGCTTCGCGACGTCGAGCAGAATGTCCTGAACGTGATCGACGCTCGCCGTCGCCGACACGCTGACCGGTATTTTGATCCGCGAGATTGTATTGTGGTGCGTCCAGTTGGTGACGGCGTCGGTGATCAGCTGGGAGTTTGGGATGATGAGGGTTGCGCGATCGAAGGTTTCGACTTCGGTCGAACGCACGCTGATCTTGCGGACATAGCCGTCATTCCCCTTGACGTTGATTAAGTCACCGACCTTCACAGGTCGCTCGGTCAACAAAATAAGTCCCGAGACGAAATTCGAAACGATCGCCTGCAAACCAAAGCCGATACCGACGGAAAGAGCGCCGGCGACGAGCGCGACGTTTTCCAGATTAAGGCCAATTCGCGCCAGCGCCAACGAGATCGCCGCGATCACGCCGATGTAACCAATGATGGTGGCGATCGAGTTCTTGAGGCTGAGGTCGAGACCTGTGCGCGGCAGCACCGTGTTCGAAAGCCAGCGCTGCAACACGCGCGACAGGTAAATACCGATCACCAATATCGCGATTGCGGCGCCGATGTCGTAGAGCGAAACCCGGAGCTTGCCGAGTTCGATGCCGAAGTTGGCGCGGTCGAAGCTCGCGGCAAGGTCGGTAAGCGAGGTGCCCCAGTTTCCGACAATCAGGAATATCGCAACGATGAACACCAGCACGCGCGCAGCACCCGCGAACAATGCTGCCGCAAGTTCAAGACTCGAGGTTCGAATGCCTAGAGTCGACGCAAAGCTCCGCCCGCGTTTCGAATGCGCGCTCAATCCCTCGTCGAAATAAGCATTGATCAGGGACAAGAGCAGGTAAGCGCTCGTAATGACGATCGCCGCGTGAATAAGGCGCGTGGTCAGGAACGATGCGAGCCAGATATAGCCGGTGAGCACGCTGCCGAGGATGACGACGGCCACGATCCAGAGAATAAGACGGAGCCAGTTCGGCGCCGGTTCTTCCTTACCCTCTTCGGCGGCTTGCCGCGTTTTCATCAGCGCGCGCACGACGACGACTGCGACCAATGTCGCCATCAGCGCGCTCGTTGCCGTCACCATGATGCGGTCGGCGCCGAGGCTGCGATGAATAATATTCAGCGATGCACCGATCGCGGCGAAAAGCAGGCCATAGGTCGAATAGCTGTAGAAGCGTGCTGCGGCCTCATCGCTCAAATTCAAAACACGGCGCGGCATATCGTTCGGCCGCAACAATGCCCCGGCGAGCGCGCGGCCGACGGAATAAAGCGTCACGGCCGCAAGAATGCCGAGTGCTGCCTGATGGGCGCTCTCAATCAGAAAATCGAACGAGGATAGAATTTCGATGACGGCATAGACCGCGAGCGGCAAGGCCGCGGCGTTCAGCAGTGCATCGCGTAAGGCCGCGCGGGCGCGGCGGAGCCGCGATAATTGCACTGTCTGATCGAGTTCGCCGCCGACCGCGGCGCGGCGGCGTAGCCACGCCTGTAGAAAAAAGATTCCGAACACTGCGGCAACACTGGCAAGGATCGCGAGTGCCGCTTCCGAAATTCCCGAAAGCGTGGCGACCGTCGCGTACCATTCGCGCGTCTGTTTCATGGCCGCTTTAAATTCGGTCGGCAGCGCTTGTGCTGCGCCGTACCAAAGTTTCGGGTCGAGCGCGCTCATGGTTCGCTCGAACAATCGGTCAGCGAGTCGCGAGCGGCGCATGTCGTCGATACGGCTGGCAATCTGTTCGCCGCGAAGTGCGAGCACACGCGCCTGTTTCAGCAGGCCGTCGATTTCGGTTTGTTGCGTGGCCAGCTGTTTACGCTGGCCGGCAATGCTGGGATCTTCCGCGGCCGCGTCCGTCGCGGGCGCCGCGCCCATGGCCTTGATACGCGTGTCGATCTCAGCGAGCCTCGGCTCGAGCATTTCAATCTTCTGCTGGATTTCGTTACGGAGCGGTTCCAACGAATCACGAAGCTTCGAGAGATCGGAGCGGCGGCTGGTCGCGGTGATGCCGGTTTCCAGATAGTCGAATACGGTGCGAATGGTTTCGAGCCGCGCGCGGATATCGTTGTTGTTTTCCTGCGCCAAACTCGGCAGCGGCTGCACGATTACGATCGCCACGCTGGCGAGTGCGAGAAGCCAGTTGCGAAGCGTCGAAGGTGTAAGGCGCATTGAAATGGTCATTGATTCGTGGCGGGCAATTCGGGGGGTTTTACGCACGAAAGCCATGAACAAACGATGTGGCCGGAATGCGATTGGTGGTCCCGGAGGGAATCGAACCCCCGACCTTCGGTTTAGGAAACCGCTGCTCTATCCGGCTGAGCTACGGGACCAGCCGCGGCTAAGCGTCTAACACAGGCAGAGACCGCTTTGCAGGGCCGATCGGGTGCTTTCTGATTGCGTTGAATTGGACCAGAATTACTTCGGTCAATGCGCCATGCGGTATTCTCCCAGCATCATTTTGTTCTGCCTGCTTGCGGGCACGGTTGCCGCGTTTCCCACTGCGGCGCGGCCCGATCAGCGCGCTCTCGAATGCGGCGGCAAACGAATTGAAGCGGTCGCTGGCCGTGCAACCGATGCGGTAACGCTCCGGCTTACAGATGGCACGGAGGTCAAACTCGGAGGCGTGATTGGACCGTCAGCCGTTGACGGCGATGCCGCAGCAGAAGCGCTCGTACTTTCCGCGCTCAGAAAACTTTCCGATGGAAGGAAGCTCGCGATTTTCGCGGCGGAGGGAAAGGATCGCTACGGCAGAATGCCTGCGCGTGCGGTTTTGATCGAGAATGGAATTTGGCTTGAAGCAGCTATGATCGAACAAGGGCTGCTGCGTGTTTTGCCCGCCGGCAACGAAGCTTGTGTGAAGGCCCTGCTCGCGATCGAACAAAAGGCGCGCGCTTCACAAGCCGGCCTTTGGGCGGAGAAAAAATTTCAGATTTTTCCAGCCACCGATGTCCCGGGGCTCGCCGAGGCGATCGGCCGCTTTGCCGTGGTCGAGGGAGCCATCCGCCGCGTCGGCGATACCAAGGCCCGCCTCTATCTCGATTTCGGGCGCCGCTTTACCGAAGATTTCACGATCGTCGTGCCCAATGCGGTCCGAAATGGCCTTGTCGCCAAAGGGCTTGATCCCAAGAACTGGCGCGGCAAGCGGGTCCGGGTTAGAGGTGTCCTCGTTTCCTGGGGCGGTCCGGCCATAGAAATTAACGCGACGACAGCCATTGAGCTTCTGGATTTAGATATTCCGGAAAAAGCGGATGACCGGTAAGCGCGCAAAGTCATTGCGGCGCCTGAGCGCGCTCGTTGGCGCGGCGCTGTTCAGCGTCGCGCTTGCATCCTGTGCGGGTATCAATCTCGATCAGATCGGTTTTGGAGATAACACAAAGCCCGATCCGGTCGGGGAGTCGTTGCCGCCCGCACAGCGGCGCGAGCACGAGCGGCTCGTCTCTAGCTATGGCGGCGTCTACGAGGCGCCCGCACTGCAGGCGTTGATAGAGAAGACGATCGACCGCCTGGTCGCAGCTTCCGAGCGCCCGGAACTGAAATACCGCGTCACGATCCTCAACTCGCCCGCGATCAACGCCTTCGCGCTGCCGGGTGGTTCGCTTTACGTGACGCGCGGTTTGATTTCGCTCGCAAATGATACGGCTGAACTTTCTTCGGTGCTGTCGCACGAGATGGCGCATGTGGTCGCGCGTCACGCAGCGATCCGCGAAGACCAGATTCGCGCCGCGGTCTTGAACAGCCGCGCGATTTCCGATGTCTTGAGCGATCCGCAACTGGGTGCATTGGCGCTTGCGCGCTCGCGGCTTTCGATTGCGACCTTCTCTCGCGGACAAGAACTTGAGGCCGATGCGGTCGGCGTCGGGATTGCATCGCGCGCGGGCTACGATCCGTTCGGCGCCTCGCGTTTTCTCACGGCCATGGGGCGTTTCGCAGCGCTACGAACCGCGACGCTCGGTAACCAGCCGAAGGATCTCGATTTCCTGTCGAGCCATCCGTCGACGCCGGAGCGGATTTCGATTGCGGTCGCAAATGCACAGCAATTCGCGGGTGCGAATGCGATCGAGAAAGACCGTCAGGAATTCCTGCGCGCGCTTGAAGGCGTCACCTTCGGCGACGATCCGAAGGAAGGCTTTGTACGCGGCCGCAGTTTCTTCCATCCGAATTTGGGTTTTGCCTTTACTGCGCCCGACGGGTTCGCGCTCGAGAACACTCCGCAGGCGGTCCTCGGTGCAACTGCGAATGGCAAGGAAGCGCTCAGGCTCGACGCGGTGAAGGTCTCCGGTTCGCAAGCTATGGCCACTTATATTTCGCAAGGCTGGGTCGAAGGCATTGCGCCGGAAACGGTCGAGGAACTTCAGATCAACGGCTTTGACGCGGCAACCGCCGTTGCACGCGGCGAGCAATGGTCGTTCCGGCTTTATGCGGTCCGTTTCGGCAACGATGTGTACCGGATCGCGTTTGCAGCGCGGGTGCTCACGCCGCAACTGGAAGCGGCGTTCAAACAGGCGGCATTCACGTTCCGGCGCGTGCCGACAGAAGAAGCGCAGGCCATCAAGCCGTTGAGGATCCGTATTCACCGCGTTGTCGCCGGCGAAACGCCGGAGCGGCTCGCGTCCCGCATGGCGTTCTCCGACCGGCAGCTTGAGCGCTTTCTCGTGTTGAATGGTTTGAATAAAGGTGCGCGGCTCGTGCCCGGCGATCTTGTGAAGATCGTCGCCGAATAGACGGCGAAAAACAAAAGGCCCGGATTGCTCCGGGCCTTTGAATTTATTCTACTTCGGGATTCTTTCAGGCGGCAGCTTCGACGTCGCTGCCTTCGGTGCCTTCGCCTTCGACCTTTGCCTTGTTGCGGGTCGGCGCCTTCATCAACTGCGTTTCGACCAGCTTGGCGGCTTCGGTTTCGGTGATGTCTTCCACCGCCGAAAGCTCGCGAACCATGCGATCGAGCGCTGCTTCGTAAAGCTGGCGCTCGGAATAAGATTGTTCAGGCTGGCTCTCCGAGCGGAACAGGTCGCGCACGACTTCCGCGATCTGGATGAGGTCGCCTGAATTGATCTTCGCTTCGTATTCCTGCGCGCGGCGGCTCCACATCGTGCGCTTGATGCGGGCGCGGCCCTTCAGGGTTTCGAGCGCGCGTTTCACGATATCCGGACCTGCGAGCTTGCGCATGCCGACCGCAGCTGCCTTCGCAGTAGGAACGCGCAGGGTCATTTTGTCTTTCGCGAACAAAATGACGAACAGCTCGAGCTTGTAGCCGGCGACTTCCTGTTCCTCGATGCGAACGATCTGCCCGACGCCATGCGCCGGATAAACGATGAACTCGTTGGTCCGGAAACCATGGCGGGTCTGGGTCTTTTTCTGCGTGGTCATTTCTGGTTTCTGCTCCTGATCCGGCGTCGGCCGGCCTTACGCGGTACTAAACTCGCCGGCGCGCCGGCATGCCTATCGGAGCCCAGTTGAACCCGGCGAAGATGCCGCACCCCGCGCATCGCGGTCCGCGAAGCGTGTGAAAACGGCCTCTCAGCTGGAATTCAAGTCGGGCGGCTCCTTGGAGCGCCCCATGGTTGCGGTCAAACCGGGCGACTGTGGGAAATATAGCACATTTTCCCAAAAAATCAACGGTTTAGTGCGGCGCGGGTCTAGCGGGCCCACGGGTATGGTTAGCGCGCGGTCTGGCCTTCAGTCGCCTTCGCCGGGCTTCTCGGAGAAATATTGCTCCTTGTCCGGCTTGTCTTCCCATTCCTTGGCGTCCGCCGGCGCGTCACGCTTGATCGTGATGTTCGGCCAGACTTTCGCGTATTCGGCGTTGAGCGCGACCCATTTTTCAACGCCGGGAACGGTATCCGGTTTGATCGCGTCAACGGGGCATTCGGGCTCGCAGACGCCGCAGTCGATGCATTCGTCCGGATGAATGACGAGCATGTTCTCGCCTTCGTAGAAACAATCCACCGGACAGACTTCCACGCAGTCCATGTATTTGCAGCGGATGCATTTGTCGTTGACGATATAGGTCATCGGCAGTCCGGTTTCTTGCGGGCGAGGGCAGTAGCGCAGGGTCTCGTCTTTGCCAAGCGTATGGGCAATCGGTCAGGCTTGCATTGGGAGCGCTTCATATAGGCTCTGCGCGGCGGCCGCGTCAGCCCGGCGCAGCGAAATACTCGCCACTTTCAGCACACGAACCCGAGAGGGCAGCGCAATAGTGAGCACGTCGCCAGGTTTAATCACGCGCGCGGGCTGCTCCGCGCGGCGGCCGTTCACACGGACATAGCCCGAGGTGACAAGGCCGGCTGCAAGTGCGCGTGTTTTGACGATCCGTGCATGCCAGAGCCAGCGGTCGAGCCGCTGAAGTCTCGGCAGGCTCCGCACTCAACCCTTATCCTTTTTGCCCGCTTCAAGGCGCTCTTTGAGCGCGGCGAGCGAAGCGAACGGCGAGTTGGGATCCATCGGCTTTTCGCGCCGCTCAGGACGCGGTTTGAATTGCGCGTTATCGCGCTCCCGGCGCTTGTCACGATCTTTGCCGTGATCCTTGCCATGTTCCTTGCCGCGATCTTTGCCGCGTTTATCGGGGCGCGGGCTGCGCGTGCGATGCCCGGCATTCTCGGGTTTCGTATCGGCAGCGCCGGGTGCGGCTGCTTCGCCGGCTTTCGCTACTTCGCGACGCGGACGTTTGTACTCAGGTTTGCGCTCAGGACGCGGACGGCCCGGGCGCCAAACCTCGATTGTTGCCGGTGCCGCCTCGACGGCTGTGGCAGGAACCGGATCGATCATTGCGCCCGCGACAATCGCGGGAGCGGCGAGTGGTTCAGACGGTAACTCCGCTACCGGTGAAACCGCGGCAACTTCGACCGGAGCGTCCGGGGTTGTTTCTGCGGGTGCGTCCCCTGTCGCTTCGCTCGGCGTTGCTGCAGGTGCCTCTGGTGCTTCTGCCGCTACCGGACGGCGGTCCACGCGATAACCAAGGGCCCGCAGCATCGAAGCAAAGTCTTCGCCGGAGCAGCCGACCAGCGATGTCATGCCGACTGAAACCGTGAAGCCAAAACCGTCGATCGCGCCTTGTGGCTTTTCGCCAGGTGAATTCGGCTTCCACGCGATCGCGGGGCGAATGAGATCGGCGAGGCGCTCGAGAATATCGACGCGCACTGCGCGCGTGCCGGCGACCCGATAGCCCGTCGCGCGATAGAGCGCTTTCTGAATTTCCCTGTCGTTCGGAATCGATGTGCGGCCGCTTGAAGCGAGCGCCGGCAATTCGCTCATGCCTTTTTGCGAAAGGCCGCCATGCTTCAGTGCCCAAAGCAGCAAAGCAAGCTGGCGCGGCGCAGGCTTGAGCAGCGCCGGGATATAGATGTGATAGGCGCCGAAGCGTACGCCATATTTGCGGAGTTGCGCGCGCGCATCCTGATCCAGACCTTTGACTTCATCGGCGACACTGATGCGGTCGAGTACGCCCAGCGATTCCACGAGTTGGAACGCGACACCGCGTGCCATGCCGGTCACGTCTTCGGCTTTACCAAGCGCGTTCAGCGGTCCGAGCAGCTTCTCGATATACGCTTCGAGCCAACGCACTATCCTCGCGTCAACCTTGTCGCGCGCAACGCCGTTCAATTGTTCATCGGCAATCAATTGCGCGCGCGGCTTCAGCGCGACATCGCCTGCGATCAGGCGCGCAACCGGTTCGCCGTTCCAACGCAGCAAGCCATCGTTGGCAAGCACGATCTTATCGTCGCCGGCCTGATCGATATCGTTTGCGCGTTTTTCGATTTCGCCAGCGAGCGCTTTTTGTGCTGCCGCTCTCAGCGCTTTGGCGTCAGGGCCGCCGCCCGACGCATCCGCTGAAAATTCGAAACCTTGTAAGCGGCCGATGATGTGGCCTTCGACCACGACCTCGCCGCTCTGATTTATTTCCGTCTCCAACCGCGTGTTCTCTCTTAAGCGCCGCATCAGCACGCTGGTGCGGCGGTCGACAAAGCGTTGGGCAAGGCGCTCATGAAGTGCGTCGGAGAGTCTGTCTTCGACCGCGCGCGTGATGCCTTGCCAGTGTTCCGGATCGCGCAACCAGTCGGGGCGGTTAGCCGCGAAGGTCCAGGTGCGCACTTGGGCGATACGGTTTGAAAGCGTGTCGATATCGCCTTCGGGCCGGTCGGCAAGGGCCACCTGTTCGGCGATCCAATCGGCCGGGATGGTACCCTCTCGCATCAAAAATCCATAGAGGGTCAGCACCAATTCCGAATGCGCGGCAGGTGCGACTTTCCGGTAGTCAGGAATTTGACATACAGCCCACAACTTACGGATGGCGTCCGGCGTGTTTGCGAGTGCCACGATTTCCGGGTCTTTTGCCGCGCGTTCCAGTACCTGCAGGTCGTTTGCGATCGGCGCACGTGTCAGTCCTTCCTCGCGCGGGATGACGGAAAGACTTTCTTCGAGCGCTTGAAGCGAAGAAAAATTCAGATCGTGGTTGCGCCACTGCAACATACGAACGGGCTCGAATGTGTGGGTCTCCAATCGTTCGACTAATTCCGGGTCAAATGGGCGGCAACGGCCGGTCGTGCCGAACGTGCCGTCGCTCTGTGCGCGGCCGGCACGTCCCGCGATTTGCGCCATTTCTGCCGCGGATAATTGTCGGAATTGATAGCCGTCGAATTTCCGGTCGGATGCGAAGGCAACGTGATCGACGTCGAGGTTGAGGCCCATGCCAATCGCGTCGGTCGCGACCAGATAGTCGACGTCGCCGGATTGAAACAACGCTACCTGTGCGTTTCGCGTGCGCGGCGAGAGCGCGCCGAGTACGACCGCGGCACCCCCGCTCTGGCGGCGGATCAATTCGGCAATCGCATAAACCTCATCGGCGGAGAACGCGACAATCGCCGAGCGGCGCGGCAGCCGCGTGAGTTTCTTTTCACCCGCGAATGTCAGCATTGAAAGGCGCGGCCGCTGGATGACGTCCATGCCCGGCAAGACTTTGCCGAGAATGCCGCGCACGGTCGCAGCACCCAGGAGCCAGGTTTCCTCGCGGCCGCGCAGGTTCAGCACGCGATCGGTGAATAGATGTCCCCGCTCGAAGTCGGCAGCGAGTTGCACTTCATCGACGGCGACGAAAGCAACGTCGAGATCCTTGGGCATCGCCTCGACGGTCGAAACCCAATAGCGCGGACTTGCCGGTTTGATTTTTTCTTCGCCCGTGATCAGCGCGACATTTTCGCGGCCGACGCGATCGACACACTTTTGGTAGACCTCGCGCGCCAAGAGCCGCAGCGGCAGGCCGATCAACCCACTTGAATGCGCAAGCATGCGGTCAATCGCGAGATGCGTTTTGCCGGTATTGGTGGGCCCAAGCACGGCAGTGACGCCGCGGCCGCGCCGTTGTGGATTGATCAGGTTTTGCGGGGACATTTTGAGCAAGCGTTGCCGCCTATTCCTTACGCAAGTGTGCCGTTTCGTTACAAGTTGAATAAATTTCGAGAGATTCTAGTAACGATTGGAACGTGTTCGGAACGAATCACGCCCGAATCAGCGACCAGCCCTATCTTCCGGTTGCGTTCACGCTTGATGTAGTTCTCGCGCGGGCGCGCGCCACTAGACCCTACGATTTTGCGCGCGCGAGAGCATCGTTTGCGCAAGTCGAAAGTTAAAATCGGGCGGCGCCTGAGCACGATTCAGTCAATCGATTCATCCGCTTGCACCGTCCTGTTTCGCGACAGCTTCAATATAGCGCCCGCGCGTTTCGTAACGAATGGAACGAGTACCGAACGAATCGCGCCCGAATCGCTGACTCGTCCAAAATGCGGCTTCGTTCTCACTACATGTCGTGCAGAGCATCATGCCGCGCACCAGATGCAGAATCGGCTTTATCGAACGATCAGCGCGGCCGACAAAAAGGGTTAATGCGCTTTTCTAGCGGGTCTGCTGCGTGACGCGGCCGGGCTCGACGCGAAAACGCGTCGCTTCCACGATCATCGTGCCGACCAGGGTCGAGATCGAAACCTTGATCGGGACCAACACGCGCGTTCCTGCGATCGGTGCCAGCCAGACAAACAGGTCGCGGTTCTCTGCCATCTGTTGCACTTGCGGACGGTCGGTGCGGTGGCCGGCGATCGGCACGTAGCGCACCTGACAAACAAGTACTGGGCCGGCATAGCCGTTACTCTTTTCGGCGCGTTTTCGGTGCGGAGATAACTCAACACAAAATTGTAACGATAGCGCGCATCAAAGATCGGCAGCGTGTGATTGCAAGAGTCGGGGGCTAGCGTGTCGCCGGTGCCGGGTACGACGATCAGCCCCGCACTCATCGGATCGAGCACGCCTTTGCGAAGCGCGCTGGTCACCGGGATACGTGGCCCCTCGCTTTGCTCGGGCTTTTCGGGCGTTACCTTGAATTCCTGCGCGACGCCATTATTGATCGTGACGTCGATTTTTTCGGACTGGCTGCCGGAATTCGATTGCAGCGTAAAAAGCGACGACACAACTCTGTAATTCATAAAGGTGCCGCGGACCGAAGCCGTGCCGTCGCCCTTCGAGACGATCCGCACCAAGCCGGTAGACTTCGCGCTGCCTGCCGCGGCGAAACCCGTTTCCGTGACGTCGAGAATGAGCGCACCCTGGCCGATCGGAATGCCGGCCAGATAAACCGAATAGGCGGCGTCGAGCCTCGCCTGTGCGGCGGCGGTATTCGCGCCTCCTGTGATCGTAGCGGCAACAACAACCGATAAAATGAGCCCGCGGCGCATGGCCTTGCTTTCTGCTCGAGCGATTCAGGCGCTACAGCATACCTTATTCGGCGCGCCGCAATCACGCGAACTAATGTCCAGAATGCCGCTGGGTGGGGCTCATTTGAGTCGGAACTGTGACCCGAAAGCCCGGTTTTGGCGCTCGCTTGACGCCTCCGGACGCCCTCACTATGGAGTTGCCTCGCTTTTCATTCCGGGCGGCGGCGGACCTCGGGTCCCGGCGGTCGCTCGTGAGTTTCAACTTGGGTTTTCAAGGGTTTCTGCAATGTCACGGCGCTGCGAACTGACCGGCAAGGGCGTTTTGGTTGGCCATAAGGTCAGCCACTCCAACATCAAGACCAAGCGGCGGTTTCTGCCGAACCTGAACAACGTCACGCTGCAGAGCGAGGCGCTGAAGCAGAACGTGCGCCTGCGCATCAGCACGAATGCGCTGAAGTCGGTCGACCACCGCGGCGGTCTCGACGCGTTTTTGATGAAAGCGAGCGACGGCGAACTTTCGCCACGCGCGCTCGAAGTGAAGCGCAAGGTCCGCAAGGCGCTCACGAGCTGAGTTCAATTAATTCGATTGATCAACGGCCCCTCGCGGGGCCGTTTTTTATTGGGCGACCCAGGCGAAGCGCAACAGGATCGTGCGCTGAAACGAATTGAAGTTGTCGTCCGACATCAGGGTGAAAATGATTTCGCCCGCGGCATTCTTCGTGATTGCAAGCGCTTCCATATTGTCGATCTCGAAACTCGGGCCTGACTCGATCAGGATTTTCCCGTCGACGAGTGAATACGGTTTGATGTCGACAAGCGGGATCGCGCGGATGCGCATGTGTATGCCGCCGAAAAAGCGGAAATAACGCTCGAGAATGATCAGATGACCGGACGGCGAAATCGCAGCATCGCTGACTTCGAAATTGTCGCTGCGCTTAACCGTGAAGCTCCCGGGCGTGGCACCGCCGAGAATGAACGCGAGAATATTGCCTTGCTTGTCCAGTCCGCGTTCGGAAACCGCAAGCAGGCTTCCCGCAAGCGGCATTCCCTTTGGCACGAATGCGAGCCCTTCAAGCCCCTGATTATAGGGTAGCTCGCGAATTCCGTTCGGTACCTGAATCGGAATACCTAGCGCGGAAAAACCTTCCGCACCGAAACGGTAGCGAAGGATCTGGTTGCGACGCTCGATGCCGACATAAAATGTATCACCGTCGACGGTCAGCGACTCGGTGTCATGCCAGCGGCGCGAATAAAGCGTGCGGCCGTCCGGCCCGCG
The DNA here is from genome assembly GCA_963730025.1 of uncultured Alphaproteobacteria bacterium. Classification (GTDB taxonomy): domain Bacteria; phylum Pseudomonadota; class Alphaproteobacteria; order Rhizobiales; family Xanthobacteraceae. The sequence continues at coordinate 1,680,293 of CAVSPV010000002.1, read as the reverse complement.
CATCGGCGCGATATCTGCGTTCTCAATTGCGGCGACACGGTCGCCTTCGAGTTTGAACTTGCCGCGAACCCAGTAGCCACGGTCTGAATGGGCGAGAAAATTTTCGCCACCGGCGAAAATATGTAAGCCCGATATGCCGCCGAAGTTACGGTCGGTGGACGAGAGCACAAGTCCGCCACGAAATTCCAACGCGCCAAAACGCTTGTTCTCCGGTTTGCGCCGGATCAAACGCGGTGATCGGCCGGACATCGACTACGATTTTCTGAGGTTCAAGTGGCCGTTGCGCTTCCGGCGCCGAGGGGCCTGCGACAAGCACAAGCAGGCTCGCGGCGGCAAGGCCGGTCACGCGGAAAAGACGCTTCATCAATGCAGGCGGCGACGGGGGCCGCGGCGAGGTGCTGCGGGCTCTGCCTTTTCCGCGAACAATTCGGCGAGTTTATCGGTCATCGCGCCGCCGAGCTCCTCGGCATCTACAATGGTTACCGCGCGGCGGTAGTAGCGCGTGACGTCGTGACCAATCCCGATTGCGATCAATTCGACCGGCGAGCGCGTCTCGATTTCCTCGATGATCCAGCGCAAGTGACGCTCGAGATAATTGCCGGGATTAACGGAGAGCGTCGAGTCGTCGACCGGCGCGCCGTCGGAAATCATCATCAGGATTTTTCGCTGCTCGGGCCGGGCCAATAACCGCTTATGCGCCCAATCGAGCGCTTCGCCGTCGATGTTCTCTTTCAAGAGACCCTCGCGCATCATCAGGCCGAGATTCTTGCGCGCGCGGCGCCACGGTGCGTCGGCGGACTTGTAGATGATGTGGCGAAGATCGTTGAGCCGCCCGGGCAGCGGTGGCTTGTTCGCGGCAAGCCATGCTTCGCGAGACTGCCCGCCTTTCCAGGCGCGCGTGGTGAAGCCGAGGATTTCGACCTTCACGCCGCAGCGCTCCAGCGTGCGTGCGAGAATGTCGGCGCAGGTCGCGGCAACCGTGATCGGGCGCCCGCGCATCGAGCCGGAATTATCGAGCAGAAGCGTCACCACCGTGTCGCGGAAATCCGTGTCGCGCTCCTGCTTGAACGAAAGCGGCTGGAACGGATCGGTGACGACGCGGGACAACCGCGCCGGATCGAGCATGCCTTCTTCGAGATCGAAGTCCCAGGCGCGGTTCTGCTGCGCCATCAGGCGCCGCTGCAAGCGGTTCGCGAGACGCGCGACCACGCCCTGCAAATGCTGGAGCTGCTTGTCGAGATAGGAGCGAAGCCTGCGAGAGTTCTTCGGCGTCGCAAAGTTCTTCGGCCCCGATCGTTTCGTCGAATTTGTTCGTGTAGGCCCGATAGTCCGGGCCGCGCGGCTCGTTCGCGAACGGATGTTTCGGGCGCCACGGCTCGCCTGCTTCTTCGCGAGTCACCCTGATCCATATCGTCGGGTCGCTCGGCGGGCGGCGCGTCGTCGCTGTCGGTGGCACTTTCCGGATCTTCGTCGGCGGCAAGCTTTGCATCTTCCTGTGCGGCCTGATCGCTCGAATCGTCGCGTTCGGCCGCGCCCTGATCGCTCTGGGAATCGTCCTGGCCCTGGCTTTCGTCCTGATCTTCGCTTTCGTCGTCCTGCTCATTGGTGCGGTCTTCGCCCATGTCGAGCGACGTCAGAAGATCGTGGATCGCTTCGGCGAAGCTGCGCTGATCGTGAATTTCGTCGGCCAGGCGGTCGAGGTCGTGGGTCGCGCGCTTTTCGATGAAGTCGCGCCAGAGATCGACGACTTTCCGCGCGGCGACCGGCGGCTTCTGCCCAGTCAGGCGTTCTCGCACGAGCATCGCAAGTGCGTCTTCGAGCGGCGCGTCGGCGCGGTCGGTGATTTCCTCGTAGTTGCCGCGGTGATAGCGGTCTTCGAGCATCGCGGTCAGATTCTGCGCGACACCGGCCATCCGCCGCGAGCCAATCGCTTCGACGCGCGCTTGTTCGACTGCTTCGAAAACGGAGCGGGCGTTGTCGCCCTGCGGCAGCATCTTTTTGTGAAGCTGCGGATTATGGATCGCGAGCCGCAGCGCCATCGAGTCGGCATGGCCGCGCAGGATCGCGGCGTCTGCCTTTGTCATGCGCCGCGGCGGTTCCGGCAGGCGCGCGCGCTCCGGCGAGAGCACTGGTTTTTCCGCGGCGTAAGCGACTTCGAGATCGGGTTTGCCGGCAATCGCACGCAAGGCGCCGGCCACCGCGCGCTTGAACGGCTCGGTCGGAGCTTCCGTATTCTTCCCTTTGGGCGGGACCGACATGTTCGCCTTACGTCACGACAGCGCGACGTTCACCGTGGACTCGGGCAGATCCTTACCGAAACTGCGCTGATAAAATTCAGCAACGATCGGGCGTTCGAGTTCGTCGCACTTGTTGAGAAACGTGACGCGGAACGCGAAACCGATGTCGCCAAAGATCTTCGCGTTTTCGGCCCAGGTGATGACCGTCCGCGGGCTCATCACGGTCGATAGATCGCCGTTGACGAAAGCCTGGCGCGTGAGATCGGCAACCCGCACCATCTTCGAAACGATGTCGTTGCCTTCCGGGGTGCGATAATGGTGCGCCTTGGCGAGTACGATTTCGACTTCCTTGTCGTGCGGCAGATAATTGAGCGTGGTGACGATCGACCAGCGATCCATCTGACCTTGGTTGATCTGCTGCGTGCCGTGATAGAGGCCGGTGGTGTCGCCCAATCCCACGGTGTTTGCCGTCGCAAACAGCCTGAACGCCGGATGCGGCCGGATCACTTTGTTCTGGTCGAGCAGCGTGAGGCGGCCGGAGATTTCAAGCACGCGCTGGATCACGAACATCACGTCGGGCCGGCCGGCGTCATATTCGTCGAAGACGAGCGCTACATTGCGCTGAAGCGCCCATGGCAGAATGCCGTCACGGAATTCCGTCACCTGACGGCCTTCGTTCAAGACGATCGCGTCTTTGCCGACGAGGTCGATACGGCTGATGTGGCTGTCGAGGTTCACGCGCACGCAAGGCCAGTTCAGGCGTGCTGCGACCTGTTCGATGTGCGTCGATTTGCCGGTGCCGTGATAGCCCGAAATCAGGACGCGCCGGTTATGTGCGAAGCCCGCCAGGATCGCGATCGTGGTGTCGCGATCGAACACGTAGTCCGCGTCCGTATCGGGGACATGGGAATCGGGTTCTGAATAGGCCGGAACTTCGAGATCGAGGTCGAGCCCGAAAACCTGCCGGACCGAAACCTTCATATCCGGGAGCGGGGCCAGTTCTGTGTTCGGAGTCATGCTTTTTCTCGCCGAAAGGGCGCTGATGCCTTGCAAAGGGTGGGCCGAGTAGGGGAGCCCGGAGAGGCAGCCGGTTCGGGTCAGACCTTAGCAGAAGCCCTGGGTCTTTAGGTAGTTGTAGGCCTGAATGACCGCCCGGAGCCGGTCTTCGCTGGAACGGTCGCCTCCATTGGCGTCTGGGTGGTGGCGTTTCACCAGTTCCTTGTAGCGGGCCTTGAGGGCCTCTGCGGTCGCATCGACCTCCAGACCCATCGTATCGAAGGCTTTCCGCTCGGCATTGCGGATCATGCGGCCTTCGGGCGCGGCGCCGTCCTGGGGGGCAGCTCCGGCGCCGCCGCCAAAGATCCGGAACGGATCGTTCCAGCTTTCGCCGGTAAAACCAGGGTTGCCGCCTTTTTTCCGGCTCTTCTCGCCGCCGTTCTGGCCCATCTTCCAGGTGGGGCGATGGCCGGTCAGAGCGTCCTTTTGGTAGCTCTGGACCGCATCTTCCTTCATGCCGGCGAAATAATTGTAGGTCGCGTTGTATTCGCGGACATGGTCCAGGCAGTAGTTCCAGAACTCGCCTTCGCGGTCGCGGCCTTTTGGCGCGCGATGGGGCCCCGGCTCCTTGCAGCCCTGCCACTCGCACGGCTTGGCCGCCGCAACCTTCGGCTTCTGTTTTCCCCGCGGCTTGATGCGGATCTTGTCGAATATGGGCGAGTCAAATTTCATGTGAAGCAAATATGGCGGTTGCGTTGTCCCGGCACAAGGAAAGCACCGGAACGATAACGTCTTGTTGTTGCCTGATCGTTGACGAGAAGGTTCCCGCGTCTTATGCGGCCTGTGATGACCAAAGTCGATAAAACGCTAGACCGCATTCGCGACCGTTTAACGGCAATGCTGAAACCCGAGCAACTCGACGTGATCGACGAGAGCGGACAGCATGTCGGCCATGTCGGTGCGATCCCGGGCAAGGTGACGCATGTGCGCGTGGTCGTGGTGGCCGAAGCATTTCAGGGCAAGAGTCGGCTAGAGCGCCACCGCCTTGTCAACGATCTCCTAAACAACGAGATGAGCGCCGGGCTGCATGCGCTCGCGATCGTGCCGAAGGCGCCGGGCGAGTAATTATTTCTCGGCCAGCGCTTCTTCCAGCACCTGCTTCACAATTTTTGTATCGACGTTCTTCGCGACGAAGGCCTTGCCGATGCCTTTGGTAAGAATGAATACGAGTTTGCCGCGCTGAACTTTCTTATCTTGCGCCATCAACGACAAAAATCCTTCGGCACCCGGCAGCGCGCCGGGGATTTGCGAAAGCTTCACCGGCAAGCCAACGCTCGCAAGATGTTTGATTGCGCGATCCACGTCTGCCAGTTTGCAGTATTTCAGTTTCGCGGAGAGTTTGAACGCGAGCGCCATGCCAAGTGCCACGCCTTCGCCGTGAAGCAGCCGGTCGGAATAGCCGGTTGCGGCTTCAAGCGCGTGACCGAAGGTATGACCGAGATTCAAGAGCGCGCGTTCGCCGCTTTCGCGCTCGTCGCGGCCGACAATCGCGGCTTTCGCCCTGCAGCTCGTTGCTACTGCTTTGGCGCGCTCGGGGCCGCCGGCAAAGATTTTCTCGGCGTTCTTTTCGAGCCAGCCGAAAAACTTGGCGTCGTTGATCAACCCGTATTTCGCGACTTCTGCATAGCCTGCTCTGAATTCACGCGCGGGCAGCGTGCTCAATGCGGCCAGATCGGCAAGTACGAGTGCCGGCTGATGAAACGCGCCGATCAAGTTCTTACCGTGCGGCGAGTTGATGCCAGTCTTACCGCCAACGGAAGAATCGACCTGCGCAAGCAATGTCGTGGGAATCTGCACAAAATCGACGCCGCGCCGGACCACGGAAGCAGCAAAGCCCGCGAGATCGCCGATCACGCCGCCGCCAAGTGCCACGACAAGATCGCCGCGCTCGACGCGCGATTGCAGGATCGCTTCGGCGACCGATTCCAGGTTGGTGAAACTCTTGGTGCCTTCGCCAGGAGAAAGCACGACGCTTCTGAAACGAATGCCCGCCGCGTCGAGCGACTTTTCAAGGGCCGCGAGATGAAAATGCGCGACGTTACCGTCGGTGACGATTGCGATCGAAGTCCCGGGCCGCAGCTTCGCAATGCGTTTGCCTGCGTCGGCAATCAAGCCTTCGCCAATCACGATGTCATAGCTGCGCTTGCCGAGCTTGACGCGAATGGTTTCGATTTTTGATTTCTGGCTTGCGGTTTTCATTGCGGTCTCTCCCCAAGCGCTTTATCGAGTCGGCTCACGATTTCTTCGACGACCGTTTCGTGCGGCACTTCACAGGACGTGATGCAGAGATCGGCTTCGGCATAAGTCGCTTCGCGTGCGGCGAGCATGTTGCGCAACGTCGCTTCAGGATCTGCAGTCTGCAATAGCGGGCGATCGCTCTTGCGTTTCACGCGTTTGTACAAAGTCTCGACATCGGCTTTGAGCCAGATCGAAACGCCACGCTCGCGGATGCGCGCGCGTGTATCGGCGCTCATGAAGGCGCCGCCGCCGGTCGCGATCACCTGCGATCCGCTTTCCAGAAGGCGCGCAATTACCTTCTGCTCGCCGAGCCGGAAAGCCTGCTCGCCTTTGGTTTCGAACAATTCCGGGATCGTCATATTCGCAGCGCGTTCAATTTCGGCATCGGCATCGGCGAAATCGAGACCGAGCCTCTGCCCAAGCCGGCGGCCAATCGAGCTCTTGCCGGAGCCCGGCATGCCGACGAGCACGATGGAGCGCGCGCCGAGGCGCTGTCGAAAGGACTCGGCGTCGGGATGCGGTACGATGGGTGCCGGCGTTGCCACTTATTAATTCTCCTGCGGCAACATATGGCGGTTCCGTTACGCGCTGTAAAATGCCTTTGTCTCCACCCGGCGATTCGGATTCTTCGCGATGCCAACGCTTTTCCGATTGTTGATCGTGGTCGGCGTCATCGCCGGGCTCGGCTATGGCGCGATATGGGCGCTCGCGAATTTCTTTGAGCCGCAGCCGCGGCCGATGACGATTACAGTGCCGCAGGACCGGATCGGGAAATGACCCGGGAGCGGCCAGCAAAGCCCGCGCCGCGCGGAAACTTGCGCGATCTTTTCCTCGACATGATCGCGACCGAGCGCAACGCCAGCAAAAATACATTAGACGCCTATCGCCGCGATCTCGACGACTACGCGGAGTTTCTCGCCGGCAAAAAAAGCGATTTTTTGCGCGCCGACACACAAACGATCCGCGCTTATCTTTCGGCCTTGGCGAAACGGGAAATGGCCGCGGCTTCAGTCGCTCGTAAACTCTCCGCGATCCGGCAGCTCCATCGCTTCCTCTACACAGAAGCCCTGCGCGGTAATGATCCGGCGACGGTGCTTGAAGGCCCGCGGCGCGGGCGCCCGCTGCCGAAAGTGATGAGTGTCGATCAGGTAACGGCACTGCTCGCGGCAGCGCACGCGGCCGTACAGAACGGCAGTGACGACAAAAAAGATTCCGCGCGAAGGCTGCGCGCCTTGCGGCTCGTCTGTTTGCTCGAAACGCTTTACGCGACCGGCTTGCGCATTTCCGAACTCATTGCGTTGCCCGCGAGTGCCGCGCGCACGAAGGCCGATGCAATCGTGGTGCGTGGCAAAGGTAATAAGGAGCGTCTCGTTCCGATTGGCGGTGCTGCGAAGCGGGCGATGAAGGATTATCTTGATGCCGCTTCCAAGCTTGCAAAACCCACGGAAGCGAAATGGCTATTCCCCTCATTCGGTGAAAGCGGCCATGTCACGCGTCAGCATGTCGCGCGCGAATTAAAGGCACTTGCGGCGGCGGCGGGAATTATGCCCGCGAAAATCAGTCCACATGTTTTGCGTCACGCTTTCGCAAGCCATCTGCTCGCCAATGGCGCCGATCTGCGTGTGGTGCAGGCGCTTCTCGGCCACGCCGATATTTCGACCACGCAGATTTACACACATGTGCTCGACGAGCGCCTGAAGAATATGGTGCGCGACCTGCATCCGCTGGCCGACAAGTAACGCTGTTTTGCGTCATGCGCTTGACTTGAACGGGGTCGGCGGGCAGCTTCCGCCCAACCTTTCGGGGCTTACGCCTCGAGCGCTCAGAGCAATGATGCGAACCTATCTAGATTTCGAAAAACCCGTCGCCGAACTCGAAGCTAAAATCGAGGAATTGCGAACGCTTGCCGCAAGCGGCGAGGCGGTTTCGATTGCCGACGATGTTGCGCGGCTCGAAGCGAAATCCGAGCTTGCGCTTTCCGAGCTCTATGAAAACCTGACGCCTTGGCAAAAAACACAAGTCGCGCGCCATCCGCAGCGGCCGCATTTTTCCGACTACGCAGCAACGCTTTTCGAAGATTTCACGCCGCTCGCAGGCGACCGTAAATTCGGCGACGACCATGCGATTCTGGGCGGCTTCGCGCGTTTCAAAGGCGAGAGCGTCTGCCTGATCGGGCACGAAAAAGGTTCAACCACCGAAGCGCGCATCCAGCACAATTTCGGTATGGCTCGACCCGAGGGCTATCGCAAAGCAGTACGGCTCATGGAGCTTGCCGACCGTTTCGAAGTGCCGGTGATTACGCTCGTCGATACCGCTGGCGCGTATCCGGGCATCGATGCCGAAGAGCGCGGGCAGGCAGAAGCGATCGCGCGTTCGACGGACGCGGGATTGGCGCTCGGCGTCCCCAATGTGTCCGTGATTATCGGCGAGGGTGGTTCGGGCGGCGCGATTGCGATTGCGACCGCAAACAAGGTTTTGATGCTGGAGCACGCGATCTACAGCGTTATTTCACCGGAGGGGGCGGCTTCCATTCTCTGGCGCGACACCACCAAAGCCCAGGAAGCGGCGACCAATATGAAGATCACCGCCCAGGACCTCGTGAAATTCGGGGTGGTGGACGAAATCGTACGGGAGCCTGCCGGCGGCGCGCACCGCCATCCGGAGGCCACGATTATTGCGGCAGGTAATGCCATTAGCGCTGCTTTTGCGGGGTTTCATGGTTTGTCACGCGAGGAAATCCGGTCACACCGGCAGGAAAAATTCCTGGCCATTGGCCGGAATCTCTGAAGAATCAATAGCTTACAGCGAATGCAATGGGGGCGTTCCGGCCAATTCGGTTGCGGTAACGCACCGTCAAGGGTAACGCATTAGGCAATGGGACCGGTCAATTTCCGCGCAGTTTTAGGAGTGTTTGGTTGAATCTGCGCCCATCACCTCGTCTGAAGCTTGCCACAGCCGCAGCCTTCTGCGCGCTGACGCTCTCCGGCTGCCTCGGTGAAAACATTGCCTTTGGTCCCGACGGCAACCGTAAGCATCTGCGTCCTGTGCCTGCGCAAACGGTTGCCATGATCGAGCAGAAGGGCATGACCAAGGAATCGCCGATCCTGCTCCGTATCTACAAGGAAGAAGCGGAGCTTGAGATCTGGAAGCAGACCGCGCAGGGCCGCTACGAGCTTCTGAAGAAATATCGGGATCTGCAAATGGTCCGGCGAATTGGGACCCAAGATCAAGCAGGGCGACCGTCAGGCGCCGGAGGGCTTCTATTCGATCCGTCCCGAACAGATGAACCCGCATTCGAGCTATCATCTGGCCTTCAATCTCGGTTTTCCGAACGAGTTCGATCGCGCCCATGAACGTACCGGCGCGCATCTGATGGTGCACGGCGACTGCTCATCGAGCGGCTGCTACGCGATGACCGACGAGCAGATTTCCGAAATCTTCGCGCTCGCGCGCGAGGCCTTTGATGGCGGCCAACTCGCCTTCCAGGTGCAGGCGTTTCCGTTCCGCATGACCAAGGCCAATCTCGCGCGCCACCGCAACAATCCGAACGTCGCCTTCTGGCGCATGTTGAAGGAAGGCAGCGATCATTTCGAAGTGACCCGCCAGGAACCGAAGATCGACGTTTGCGCGCGGCGCTATATTTTCAACGCGGTGCCGAACGATGCGATGAAGCCGTTCGATCCGACGCGGCCTTGTCCGGCTTATCACCTGCAGCCTGAAATCGCGCAGTTGCTCAAGAATCGGCAGCAGTCGGACGGCAACGACCTTACCGCGCTCGTCAATGAGACCCTGCCGGCGGCACCGGTGCGTACCGGTAACGACGGTGGCACCAACGCTGCTTTCAACGGACAGAATCCGCAGCGCGCGTTCCGCAACGATCAGGACGACGAAACACCAGCCACGCCGCAAGCCAATACGCAGCCGGCGAGCAACACCCTTTCGCTCAATCGTCTGCTTGGCGTTCGGGATCAGAAAGAACAGCAGCGCGCGCGGCTCGAAGAAATGCAGTCGCGCCAGCAGCAGAAACAGTCGAAGCAGCAGCCGGCTACGCGCCAGCAGCCGCAACAGAATCCGAACCAGGAATTGCCCGGTGCGACCCCGATCCGCCGCGCCAATGACGGTTTCTCTTTCTCGCAGCAGTAAAAATTCAAACGGATAAGAAAAAGCGCCAGCCGATCCGGATTTATCCGAGATCGGCTTTTTTATGTGACCAAGTCTTCATATGACCAAGTCGGCTATAGCCGACTTGGTTTGATGAGGCGCCTTTTTATTTTGTCGGCGTGGCCGGTTAGGCCAGACGTCCGTGGCAGTTCTTGAATTTCTTGCCCGAGCCGCAGGGACAGGGTTCGTTGCGGCCGACCTTGCCCCAGTCATCGGGGTTCTTCGAGTCGCGGTCACCCTTGGGCTGCTGGCCTGCCGTGAGCCGAACCTGCTGCGCCAATTCGTCTTCGCCGGTATTCGGATCGCGGTGGCTCGCCTGCATTTGCGGAAGCTCTTGTTCCGGCGGCCGGTCCAGAATTTCTATGCGCAGCAATTGCGCGGAAACGACCTGCCGCAGCCGCGCGAGCATCGCTTCGAACAGCGTGAAGGCTTCGGACTTGTATTCGTTCAAGGGGTCGCGCTGCGCAAAGCTGCGGAGCCCGATGACCTGACGGAGATGCTCGAGCATCACGAGATGTTCGCGCCAGAGATGGTCGAGCGTCTGCATCAGCACAGATTTTTCGACATAGCGGAACATTTCGGTGCCGTATTTCGCAACCTTCTGCGCCATGACTTCGTCGGCGGCGCGGATGATGCGCTCCCTTACTTCCTCGTCCGCGATGCCTTCTTCCTTGGCCCAATCGTGGATCGGCAGCTTGAGGCCGAGTAACTCCTCGATCGCGGCTTCGAGACCCGGCGTATCCCACTGCTCCGGGATAGGCGTCCGGCGGAATGAAGCGGGTCACGGTTTCCTCGGCCACCGAATGGCGCATGTCGGCGATCATCTCGGACACGTCGTTCTCGCGCATCAGATCGATGCGCTGCTCGAAGATCACCCTGCGCTGATCGTTCGAGACGTCGTCGTATTTCAAAAGGTTTTTACGGATGTCGAAGTTGCGCGCCTCGACCTTCTGCTGCGCTTTTTCCAGCGCCTTGTTGATCCAGGGATGGACGATCGCCTCGCCTTCCTGAAGGCCGAGCTTGGTGAGCATGCCGCCGAGCTGGTTCGATCCGAAGATGCGCATCAGGTCGTCTTCGAGCGACAGATAGAATTTCGAGCGGCCGGGATCGCCCTGACGGCCGGAACGGCCGCGCAGTTGGTTGTCGATGCGGCGGCTTTCGTGGCGTTCGGTGCCGACGACATAGAGGCCGCCGGCTGCGAGCGCTTTTTCCTTCAGTGTCGCGATATTGTCGCGAATTTTCTGTTCGGCTTGCTTGCGCTGGGCGCCGGCTTCCATGTCGCCAAGCTCGGCCTTGACCCGCAGGTCGGCATTGCCGCCGAGCTGAATGTCGGTGCCGCGGCCGGCCATATTGGTTGCGATCGTGATCGCGCCAGGAATGCCGGCCTGCGAGATGATCTGCGCTTCCTGCTCGTGGTAGCGCGCGTTCAGAACCGCGAATACTTTTTCCCGCGATGTCTTCTGATCGCCGTCATAGAGAGCCCTGAACGCATCGGCGTCGGCAAAATCGGTTTGCTTGTAGCCCTTCTGCTTCAGTGCGGTCGCCAGCTGTTCCGACTTCTCAATCGAGGTCGTGCCGACCAGGATCGGCTGGCCGCGCGTCTTGCAATCCTCAATCGTCTCGATGATCGCTTTATATTTCTCTTCCGCGGTCCGATAGACTTCGTCGTGCTCGTCGGTGCGGTTGACCGGAAGGTTGGTCGGGATTTCGACCACTTCGAGCTTGTAGATGTCCATGAATTCGTCGGCCTCGGTCGAGGCCGTGCCGGTCATGCCCGCAAGCTTGCCGTATAGACGGAAGTAATTCTGGAACGTGATCGAAGCGAGCGTCTGGTTCTCGGGCTGGATCGAGACATGTTCCTTTGCCTCGAGTGCCTGATGGAGACCTTCCGAATAGCGGCGGCCCGGCATCATGCGGCCGGTGAACTCGTCGATGATGACGACTTCGTCATCTTTGACGATGTAGTCTTTGTCGCGCTGAAATAGTTTGTGTGCGCGCAGCCCCTGATTGACGTGATGCACGACCGAAACGTTTTCGATGTCGTAGAGCGAATCTGCTTTCAAGAGATCCGCGTCGCGGAGCATCTGCTCCATCCGCTCCATGCCGGCTTCGGTCAGCGTGACGGAGCGCTGTTTTTCATCGAGGTCGTAGTCTGTCGCGGCGAGCTTGGGCAGATAGCCGTCGATGGTGTTGTAGAATTCGGAGCGGTCGTCGAGCGGGCCGGAAATGATCAGCGGTGTGCGCGACTTCGTCCACCAGGATCGAATCGACTTCGTCGACGATCGCGTAGAAATGGGCGCGCTGCACCATCTGCGTCAGTTCATATTTCATATTGTCGCGCAGATAGTCGAAGCCAAGCTCGTTATTGGTGCCATAGGTGACGTCGCAGGCATATGCCGTCTTGCGCTCTTCATCGTCCATGCCGTGCACGATCACGCCGACCGTGAGCCCCAGGAATTTATAGATCTGGCCCATCCATTCGGAGTCGCGCTTGGCGAGATAGTCGTTGACGGTAACGACATGAACGCCTTTGGCGGCGAGCGCGTTGAGATAAACGGGAAGTGTTGCGACCAGCGTCTTGCCTTCGCCGGTTCTCATTTCGGCGATCGCGCCCTCATGCAGCACCATGCCGCCGACCAGCTGCACGTCGAAGTGGCGCTGACCCAGCGTGCGCTTCGCCGCTTCGCGGACGATAGCGAATGCGGGCACCAGGAGATCGTCGAGCGGCGTGCCGTCGGCGACTTGTTTCCGGTATTCGACGGTGCGCGCGCGAAGCTCGTCGTCGGAAAGCTTCTCGACTTCCGCCTCGAGTGCGTTGATCTCGTCGACCTTGGGCTGGTAGCGCTTGACGCGCCTGTCGTTCGAGCTTCCGAAGAGTTTACGGGCGAGCGAACTGATCATCGAAAAAGCATTCCTTCAGTCGTTTGGGGCGCTGCGCGACACAAAGGCCGCCAAAATGAGCGCCTTACTGCAATGCCGCCGGGGCGTTTGATCACGATGCCGCGAGGCTTTTTCGTGATCGAAGGGATTGTCCGGAGAGATATGAACCGCCCTCAACCTTGTCAATTGGAGGTGGCCACCCAAAGCCCGCTAAAGCCTTGCCATGACACCGCACTTCCGTCACTTTCGCCCCGCCTTAGTTCGGAAAAGGGCGCTTTCTTTCTTCTTCTGCCGCCCCTTAACGACCTAACCCGATTTTCGATCCATTTAATGCGGCTGGCCCCAAGGGCCGCCATTTCCCTCCGAGGTTTTCGATGAAACGCAGCCTTTCGATATTTACGCTTTTGCCCGCACTGGCCTTGAGTGCCGCGATCGCATTCAGCGCGCATGCGCAGAAGAAGGAAGACCCGGTACTCGCGCGCGTGAACGGCGTCGAGATCAAACAGAGCGACGTCGATCTTGCCGACGCCGATATCGGACAGAGTTTGCCCGGGGTCGCGGGCGATCAGCGGCGCGAACAGCTTGTTGCCTATCTCATCGACGTGACGCTGCTCGCGCAGGCGGCTGCCGCGAAGAAGCTCGACGCAACACCGGACTACGCACCTCGCCTCGCTTACGCGAAGAACAAGGTGTTGATGGAAATGCTGCTCAACGACGTCACCAAGACGGCGTCGACTGAAGCGGAAATGAAGAAGCTTTACGACGAGTCGATCTCGAAGATGCAGCCGGAAGAGGAAGTCCGCGCGCGGCACATTCTCCTCAAGTCGGAGCAAGAGGCGAAAGACGTGCTCGCCAAGATCAAAGGTGGCGCCGATTTCGAAAAGCTCGCGCGTGAACTGTCGATCGACCCGAGCGCCAAGACCAATGGCGGCGATCTCGAATATTTCGGTAAAGGCCAGATGGTCGCGGAATTCGCCGATGCCGCGTTCAAGCTGAAGAAGGGCGAGATCTCGGAACCGGTGAAAAGCCAGTTCGGTTTCCACATCATCAAGGTCGAGGACAAGCGCACAAAGCCGGTGCCGGCCTATGACGCGGTGAAAGATCAGGTCGCTGCGTTCGTCGTGCGCAAGGCGCAGGCCGAGCTTGTCATGAAGCTCCGCCAGGACGCCAAGGTCGAAAATCTGGTTAAGAAGGACGAGCCGCCGGCGCCGCCTGCGAAAAACGAGCAAAAAAAGAAGAAGTGATTTTTCGTCTTTTCAAATTCATCATGGCCGGGCACACGAGTTGGCTCTAGCCGACTTGTGTGTTTCTAAAATGCGATGTCGGGTAAACCCGACATCGTTGTTGGTTCCCGGCCATGATTTTATTGAGCGCAGCATGAGCACGACTGTATCTCCGCTGGCACCGAAGCAATTCATCGATCCACCCGCGATCGACGGCGTCAGGATCGCGACAGGCTCGGCCGGCATTAAATATCAGGGCCGCACCGACGTACTGCTTGCCGTCTGTCGAGAAGGGCACAGCGGTTGCGGGCGTATTCACCCGTTCGAAGTGTCCATCTGCGCCGGTCGAATGGTGCCGCAAGCAGATCAAGTCGGGCAAAGCATGCGGGCTTGTCGTCAATTCTGGCAATGCGAATGCGTTTACCGGGAAGAACGGCAAGGATCAGGTGCGCTTTACGACTGAGCTTGCGTCGAAGGCACTCGGCTGCAAGCCCACGGAAGTGTTCATCGCGTCGACCGGCGTGATCGGCGAACCGCTTGATGCGCGGAAATTCGATGGCGTGTTGGAAAAACTGACGGCGGAAGCAGCACCCGGCCGTTTCCTCGATGCCGCGCGCGCGATCATGACCACAGACACCTTTCCGAAAGTCGCGACGGCGACCGCGAAGCTCGGCAAGGCGACCGTCACGATCAACGGGATTGCCAAGGGTGCGGGCATGATCGCCCCCGACATGGCGACCATGCTTTCCTTTGTCTTCACGGATGCGCCGATCGCCGCGCAAGCGTTGCAAAAACTTCTGAGCGAAGGCGTCGAAGACACTTTCAACGCCGTCACCATCGACGGCGACACGTCGACCTCCGACACGCTGTTGTTGTTTGCGACCGGTGCTGCCGCGAAACGCGGCGCGCCGAAAATCAAAAAAGCCAAAGACGTGCGGCTCAGAGACTTTCGCAAAGCGCTGATGAGCGTGCTTGCGAATTTATCGGAGCAGGTCGCCCGCGACGGCGAAGGCGCGCGCAAACTTGTGGAAATTTCGGTCGAGGGTGCGAAGTCGAAATCCTCGGCCCGTAAAATCGCAATGTCGATCGCGAATTCGCCGCTCGTGAAAACGGCAATTGCCGGCGAAGACGCAAATTGGGGCCGCGTGGTGATGGCAGTCGGCAAAGCCGGCGAGCCCGCGGACCGCGACAAGCTCTCGATCTGGTTCAACGGCATTCGCGTCGCGCACAAAGGCGCGCGCGATCCGGGTTATGACGAGAAAGCTGTCTCTGAGGCGATGAAACAACCTGAGATAGCGCTCAAGGTTGCACTCGGGCTCGGCAAGGGCCGCGATCGTGTGCTGACATGCGATCTCACCAAGGAATACGTTGCGATCAACGGCGACTACCGCAGCTGAAGCATAATTTAAGCAAATGTTGACCGCGTTTTTTAACCGCATTGCTAGGTGGAATCGGTGAAACTCTTGCTCGTTGCCGCTTGTGCGTTGGTTGACGCGGACGGCCGGGTGCTGATTGCCCGAAGACCTGCTGGCAAAGACATGGCGGGGCTTTGGGAATTTCCTGGCGGGAAGGTCGATCAGGGCGAGCGGCCGGAGCAGACGCTCATTCGAGAATTGAGGGAGGAGCTGGGAATTCAAGTGCAGGAGGCGTGTCTCGCGCCGCTGACTTTCGCAAGCCACTCGTACGAAGCGTTCCAGTTGCTGATGCCGCTCTGGATTTGCCGAAAATGGGAAGGCCAGCCGGAAGCGCTCGAGGGACAAGAACTCGCCTGGGTCAGACCGAACCGGCTTCGTGACTACGCGATGCCGCCCGCGGACGAGCCCTTAATCCCGCACCTGATCGATCTGATTGGATCGCCCGGCTGAAGAGGGCAGGAGCTATTAGATGAAGAACGCCACGATAGTACTTATCCGCGGCTTCATGCGCGACGAGACGCGGCGCCACCGCGATCGAATATGCCCTGATCGCTTCGGTTATTTCGATTTCGATCCTCACGGTTGTGATCTCGCTCGGCGAAAAGGTGCGCGACGACCTGTTCGGCAAAGTCGCAGCCGCGCTCGGCAGCTAATTCTTCTTCGGGCCGGTTTTTTCGCCGGCAGGTATTTCGATAGCGCGCAACGCATCGGCGAGGCGCGCTTTCGCACTTCCGGGCTTGAGCGGCTTTTGCTGACTTTCATGCGGCGCCCAGCCCGACATCCATAAAATCTCAAATGTCGCGCGTACGCGCCCATCCTGATCGGTGAAGCGTTCGCCGTAGATTTCGACGGCGCGCAGCAGCGTCCGTCTCCGAAGTGGTTTGCGGCTGCGCTCGATCAGAATATTGGTGGCGCCCATCCGGCGCAGATCCCGCATCAATTCGAGCGCCGTCGCATAGCGCACAATGATCCGGTCGGTGTCGGCGACCGGGAGCGCAAAGCCAGCGCGCTGCAACAAACCGCCCAAAGTTCGGACCTCTACAAAAGGCGAGACGCGTGGCGACACGCCGCCTTCGAGTTCCAGTTCGGCGGCCGCGAGAGACTCGCGCAATTCGGTCAGCGTATCGCCGCCGATCAAGGCTGCGAGCAGCAGTCCATCCGGTTTCAACAGGCGCTTCGCTTGCGCGAGCACGCCGGGAAGATCGTTGAACCACTGCATTGCGAGTGCCGAGACCGCGAGATCGTATTCTCGCGATGGAGCGTTGACGGTTTCCGTCTCAAGATCGACCTCGGCGCGATCGACTGAGCCAACTTGAGTGCCGGCGAGATTTCCCCGCAACGCAACCGGGTCCGGACTCCCAATATCGACTGCATCCTCAAAGTGCCGGGTGACGGCCCCGAGACGCGCAGTCAATTCTTCCGTGACGCGCTCGAATAAAAAGCGCTCCGCACCCTTCTTCCGCGCGCGGAGACTCGCGAGCTTTCAAGAGCTTACGGTCGAACAAAAGATGCGGCGCGCTCACGTGTGGATAGTCCTTCAGATTCACGGTGACACCGGCGCGAGATGGGCGCTAGCCTAGAGGGATGTCGCTCTCCGTCGCAGTCCTCGAGCCCGTCCTTGCGGTCGCCCGGATTGCCATGGGCGGCGGCCGCGCGCTCGTGCATACGGTCTTGCCGCCGACTTGTCTCGCTTGCCGAAAACCTTCGGGCGCGATTGGCGGTCTCTGCGCGAAATGCTGGCAGGGCGCGGGCTTTATCGAGCAGCCCTATTGCGAGCGACTCGGGACACCATTCGCTTTCGACTCGGGCCAGGCATTGATCTCGCCCGCAGCCTTTGCCGATCCGCCGGTTTACGATCGTGCGCGTGCGGCGATGCGCTTTGGCGATGTCGCGCGCGATCTCGTGCATCTCCTGAAATATGGCGACCGGCTCGATCTGGTGAAACCGTTCGGCAATTGGATGACGCGCGCAGGCGCGGAGTTGCTTCGCGAGGCGGACGCGCTCATTCCGGTGCCGCTACATTGGACGCGGCTGTTTCAGCGCCGCTTCAATCAATCGGCAGAGCTTGCGCGCGCGATCGGGCGGCAGTCTAAAGTGCCGGTGATGGACAGCGCGCTTACCCGCGTTCGTGCGACACCGCCGCAGGTCGGGCTTGCACGCGACGCAAGAGCGAAAAACGTACATGGCGCGTTCTCGATTGATCCTTCTGCCAAGCCAAAATTGCGCGGCAAGCGGATCGTTCTCGTTGACGATGTCTTGACCACGGGAGCCACCGTAAATGCTTGCGCGCGCGTGCTCCGCCGCGCGGGCGCGGCACGGGTCGATGTGCTGACTTTGGCGCGGGTTGTCGATCAGACGTGAAAGGCCGTAATATAGGCATTCACGCGCAGGAGGTTCCGGTGACCGGAACGCAACCCAAAACGAAATTCACTGCCGGCCTGGTGCAGCTTCGTACCAGCAAGTCGATCGATGCAAATATCGAAAATGCGGTCGCACTGATCCGCGACGCCAGAAAGCGCGGCGCGGATTACATACAGACGCCGGAAATGACCAATCTGATGGAGCAGGGCAGCGACGGTCTGTTCGCCAGCATTGTCGAAGAAGAACGCGATCTGATGCTTGCGGCCCTTCGCGCTCTCGCGCGTGAATTAAAAGTTCATCTGCATGTCGGCTCGCTCGCGATCAAAGTGTCGAACGACAAAGCGGCGAACCGCGCGTTTCTGATCGATCCCGAAGGCGAGATTACCGCGCGCTACGACAAGATCCATTTATTCGATGTGGCGCTTGCCGGGGGTGAAAGCTATCGGGAATCAAATCGATTCAAGGCCGGCGAAGTTGCCGTACTTGCCGATCTTCCCTGGGGCAAGCTCGGGCTTTCGATCTGTTACGACCTTCGCTTCCCTGCGCTTTACCGAGCGCTCGCAAGCGCTGGCGCGAGCTTCCTGACAGTGCCTGCCGCTTTCACCAAACAGACCGGCGAAGCGCATTGGCATGTCTTGATGCGCGCGCGTGCGATCGAAACGGGATGTTTCGTTTTCGCAGCGGCGCAAGGCGGACGCCACGAAAACGGACGCGACACGTTCGGGCACAGCTTGATCGTCGATCCATGGGGCCGGGTGCTTGCCGAAGGCGGTGTCGATCCTTCGGTCGTGATCGCCGAAATTGACGTCGAGGAAGTTACCAAAGCGCGCGCCCGTATTCCCGCGCTCGAGCACGGCCGCCGCTTTGAAGTCGCAAGCGGCAGTTCTGAGCACAGCCATCTTCACCTGGTCGGAAAAGCGTCGTGATCCGCTACGATCTGCAATGCGACGCCGGTCACGGCTTCGAAAGCTGGTTTCGCTCGTCGGGCGATTACGACACGCAGCGCAAACGCAAACTCGTCGAATGCCCCTTATGCGGCTCGCATGAAGTCGAAAAGCAGATCATGGCGCCGCGGCTTGCGCGCCGCGATAACGGCGAAGCGGCGAAGCCCCGTGAAGATAAGGCGCCGGTCGCGATGATGTCGCCGCAGGAAGCGGAATTCCGCCAGAAGCTCCGCGAATTGCGTGAGCATGTCACGAAGAATGCAGAACATGTCGGCGAGAAATTTCCTGAGCTTGCGCGGCAGATGCATAACGAAGAAATCGAGCGTCGTTCGATTTACGGCGAAGCTTCGGCCGAAGAAGTAAAATCATTGTTGGACGAGGAAGTCGACATTCATCCGCTGCCGATTCTGCCGGACGACCGCAATTAGTTCAGGGATGCGCCCATAGCAGGAGCGCAATTCCCGCGATCAGCAGTAAAATTCCCAAGGTCTCGCGCGTGGTTGTTTTCTGCGAAAACAGCTTTTGCGAAACGATTTGCGCGAACAGCACTTCGATCAGCGCGAGCGTTCGCACGCTAGCGGCGGTCGCAAGTGCAAATGCCATGAACCAGAATTGCGAAGCAAGCGCGCCAACGAAGCCCGCGGACAGCGAAGGCTTCCAGGCACGAAAGATTGCGATAAAGCCTTTGCGATCCGCAATGATCAGCCAGAGCGATAAGAGTGCCGTCTGGATCGCGAGACTCCAGACCAGCGTATACGCGGCCGAGATGAGATATTGTTTGTCGCTTGCCGGTAGCGAAAGCACGGCGCCGCGGAAACCAACGGCTGCAAGCGCGAAGAATGCGCCTGCGATAATGCCAAACATTGCGGGCTTTGCGGAATTGCCTGCCGTCATGCCCCGTGTCCAGGACATTGCAAGGACGCCAGCCGTTGCAATTCCGATGGCGGTGGCGACCGGCCACGAGAGCGTCTCACCGAGAAAAGCGAGCCCGAAAATCGCGACCAGCACGGGCTCGGTCTTGATGTAGGCGATTGCGACGACGAATGAGCGGTTCTGCATCGCCATCAACATGAGCGCGGTCGCGGCGATCTGGGCGACTGCGCCAAACGCGGACCACGCGATGAAGGTTATGCTCGCAGCGGGCAAGGGTGCCCGCGTTACAAAGACGATTACAGCAAGAAACAGAATCGCAAAGGGCAGGCCGAACAGAAAGCGGACGTGCGTGGCGCCGGCGGTGCCGACCGTCGCTGTCAGCTCACGCTGTAAGGCATTGCGGACGGTCTGGGATAGAGCGGCAGCGATCGTGAAGACGATCCAGAGCCAGCCAGTTTCGTTCATGGGAAGTTACGCGACTTTCTTGCCTGCAATCATATAATTCACGTCGGTATCGAAACCGCGCCGCCATTCGCCGGACAGCGGATTGAATATAATTCCGCCGCGGTCGATTTCGCTTATTCCGTTCGCCGTGAACTCGTTTTGAATTTCTTCCGGCATCACGAATTTGTCCCAGGTATGCGTGCCGACGGGGAGCCAGCGCAGGACATATTCCGCGCCGACGATTGCGAGCGCAAAACTTTTCATGGTGCGGTTGATCGTCGTGACGATCATCAGTCCGCCGGGCTTCACCATTTCGGCGGAGCGCTTCACGAAAAGCGGCAGGTCGGCCACATGCTCCACCACTTCGGACGCGATCACGATATCGAATTTCTCGCCGGCGTCGGCGAGCGCTTCTGCGGTCGTGGCACGATAGTCGATCGCGAGGCCTGCTTCCTTCGCATGAACTTTCGCGACCTCGACATTTTCGCCGGCCGGATCGACGCCGATGACGTTCCCGCCAAGGCGCGTGAGCGGCTCCGACAGGATGCCGCCGCCGCAACCGATATCGAGGATGCGCAGGCCCGCAAGACAATCAAGTTTCCGCGGGCTTCTGTCGAAGGCCTCGCAGGCAAGATCGCGGATGAACGTGATGCGCACGGGATTAAGCTTGTGGAGCGGGCGCATTTTTCCGTTCGGCGCCCACCATTCCTTTGCCATGGCGGCAAAGCGAGAAACCTCGCCGGGGTCGATGGTGCTCTGTTGCGGCTTTTGCTGCGCTTCAACCATAACGAAATTCCAATAGCGGCGGGCCTTTCCCGCCGTTGCCGGGTGTCGTATCGGCCTGTATCTATACGCGCCTTTTCAAGCCGGGGCGAAGCCTTCGCTCCGGCGCTTTCTTTAATCCAAGGAACCGCGATGGCCCGGCTGGTCATGAAATTCGGCGGCACGTCGGTCGCCGATATCGAACGCATCAGAAACGTCGCGCAGCACGTCAAGCGCGAGGTTGATGCTGGCCATGAAGTCGCGGTCGTCGTCTCGGCGATGGCAGGCAAGACAAATGAACTCGTCGCCTGGTGCCGCGAGGCCTCGCCGATGCACGACGCGCGCGAATACGATGCGGTCGTCGCCTCCGGCGAACAGGTGACGTCGGGCCTGCTTGCGATCGTCTTGCAAGGCATGGGGATCACCGCGCGTTCGTGGCAGGGCTGGCAATTGCCGCTTTATACCGACGGCACGCATGCGTCGGCGCGCATTAAAGAACTCAATGGCGACGAACTGATCAAGCGCTTCAAGGAGCGCAAAGAAGTCGCGGTGATCGCGGGCTTCCAGGGCGTGGACAAGGAAACCGGACGGATTGCAACGCTCGGACGCGGCGGCTCGGATACGAGCGCGGTCGCGATCGCGGCCGCGATCCATGCCGATCGTTGCGACATTTATACCGACGTTGATGGCGTCTACACGACCGATCCGCGCATCGTGCCGAAGGCGCGGAGATTAGACGCCGTCGCGTTCGAAGAAATGCTGGAAATGGCGTCGCTCGGTGCCAAGGTCTTGCAGGTGCGCTCGGTCGAACTCGCCATGACCAAGAAGGTGCGTCTGTTCGTGCGCTCAAGCTTCGACAAGCCCGAAGATATTAACCCGCATTCAAACCATCCGCCGGGCACTTTGATCTGCGACGAGGAAGAGATTGTGGAAAACCAGGTTGTGACAGGCATCGCCTTTTCCAAGGACGAGGCGCAAATCTCGATTCGCGAAGTAGCGGACAAGCCGGGCGTCGCCGCCTCGCTGTTCGGCCCGCTCGCCGAAGCCCATATCAACGTCGACATGATTGTTCAGAACGTCTCTGCCGACGGCAAGAAGACCGACATTACCTTCACGGTCCCGGTCGCCGAATTCGAAAAGGCCAAGGCGACGATTTTGAAGCTTCAGAGCAAGATCGGCTTTTCCTCAATAGAAGGGGCGGTCGACGTGGTGAAGGTCTCGGTGATCGGCGTCGGCATGCGGAGCCACGCCGGTGTGGCGGCGACGGCTTTCCAGGCGCTTGCGGAAAAGGGCATCAATATCCGTGTCATCTCGACCTCGGAAATCAAGATTTCGATCCTGATCGATGCCGCCTATACCGAACTTGCGGTACGCACTTTGCATTCGGTATACGGACTCGACGGCTAGGCGCACGGTTCGCAAGTAGCTTTCGCGTAATCTTCGTTTTCTCAAGCCCGGGCCCGCGCGGCGCCCGGACCAAGGGCACGGCCCATGCGTGGCTCCCTCGGCGGTCCGCGCGTTTTGCTGAGACGTCTCCGCGAGACCATGGCGGAGCCGGTCAGCGCGCAGGAACGTCTCGACAAGATTGTGGTGCTGATCGCTGCCAACATGGTGGCGGAAGTCTGCTCGGTCTACGTGTTGCGCGTCGACGGAACGCTTGAGCTATACGCCACCGAGGGCCTCAACCGCGAAGCGGTCCACTTGACCGTGTTGAAAGGCGGCGAAGGCCTCGTAGGCCTTGTCGCGAAAGAAGCCGAGCCGCTCAATCTTCCGAACGCGCAGGCGCATCCGTCATTCTCCTACAAACCGGAGACGGGCGAAGAAAGCTATAACGCGTTCTTGGGCGTGCCGATCCTGCGCGCCGGCAATACGCTCGGCGTGCTCGTGGTGCAGAACCGCGCACGGCGCACTTATTCCGAAGAAGAAGTAGAGGCGCTGCAGACCACCTCGATGGTGGTGGCCGAAATGATTGCCTCGGGCGAACTCACCGCACTTGCGCGTCCTGGTGCAGAGCCTGCCGCGCGCCGCGCGTTGCAGATTACTGGTCTTCCGTTAGCTGAAGGCATCGGTCTCGGCCGCGTCGTGCTGCACGAGCCCCGCATTCACGTGCAGAATGTGATTGCCGACGATCCGAAACGCGAGCTTGCGCGCCTCGATGCGGCGGTCGAAACGCTGCGCTCTTCGATCGACGTGATGCTTGAAGACGAGGGCATGGCGCGGGCCGGCGAGCATCGCGACGTGCTCGAGGCGTACCGTATGTTTGCGCAAGACCGCGGCTGGATGAAAAAACTCCAGGAAGCGGTCGGCACTGGTCTCACCGCTGAAGCTGCGGTCGAGCGCGTGCAGTCCGACACGCGCGCCCGCATGTTGCGCCAGACTGATCCTTATATTCGCGAACGCCTGCACGATCTCGACGATCTGGCCGGGCGCTTGATGCGCGAATTGACCGGCGCCGATCCGACAGCGCGCACCAGCCAATTGCCGGACAACGCCATTTTGGTCGCGCGAAATATGAGCCCTGCAGCACTCCTGGATTACGACCGTTCGCGGTTGCGCGGCATCGTGCTCGAAGAAGGCGCGCCGACAAGCCACGTCGCGATCGTTGCGCGAGCGCTCGGGGTTGCAACCGTCGGCCAGGTTGCGAACGCGACCGGTCTTGCCGATCCGGGCGATGCGATCATTGTCGATGGTGAAACCGGCGAAGTGCAGTTGCGTCCATCGCCGGAGCTTGAGCTTGCTTACGCCGAGAAGGTGAAGCTGCGCGCGCGGAGACAAGCGCAATATGCGGCGCTGCGCGAACGCGAAGCGATTACCAAAGACGGCGTCAAAATCGATCTGATGATGAATGCAGGGTTGCTCGTCGATCTTCCGCATCTGGCCGAAGCAGGCGCCGACGGCATCGGCCTTTTTCGGACCGAGCTGCAATTCATGATCGCGGCGGCCCTCCCGCGCATTTCCGAGCAATACCAGCTCTATCGATCGGTACTCGACTCCGCGAAAGGAAAGCCGGTCACCTTCCGCACGCTCGATGTCGGCGGCGACAAAGTGCTGCCTTATCTTCGTGCGGTCGAAGAAGAAAATCCGGCGCTTGGCTGGCGCGCGATCCGTCTTGCGTTGGACCGGCCCGGGTTGCTTCGCGCGCAGGTGCGGGCACTTCTGCGCGCCGCCGCAGGCCGCGAATTGCGGATGATGTTTCCGATGGTCGCGGTGGTCAGCGAATTCGACAATGCGCGCGCTTTGGTCGAACGCGAGCTCACTTATCTGCGCCGTCACGGCCACAAGCTGCCGGAACAGGTTCGCGTCGGCGCCATGCTGGAAGTGCCGTCGCTCTTGTTTGCGCTCGACGAAATTCTCGAGCGCGCCGATTTCCTGTCGGTTGGCTCGAACGATCTGGTGCAATTCCTGTTCGCAGCCGACCGCGGCAATGCGCAGGTGGCAAAACGCTTCGATGCGTTGTCTGCGCCTGGATTGCGCGCGCTCAAGATGATCGCGGATGCCTGCAAGAAACATGGCAAACCGTTTACGCTTTGCGGCGAGCTTGCAGCAAAGCCGCTGGAAGCCATGGCGCTGATTGCGCTCGGCTTCCGCTCGCTTTCGTTGTCGCCGGCAATGATAGGGCCGGTAAAGGCGATGGTGCTCGCGCTTGATGCTGCAGGCGCGGAAAAAGCGCTGTTGCCCGCATTGAGCGGCGAAGGCACATCGGCGCGCGAAAAACTGCGGGTGTTTGCCGCCGACACCGGCGTTCCGGTTTAAGGGGCCGCCATGCTGCCTGTTGCGCGCCTCGATGCGCTGATCGCACGACATGCCGAGCTCGAGGCGGAACTTGCCGAGGGTGGCGGCAGGGATTCTTTCGTCAAGCTCTCGCGCGAACATGCCGAGCTATCGCCGGTAATCGAAGATGTGAAGGCGTTGAAGCAGGCGCAGGACGATCTTTCCGGCGTCGAAGAAATGTTGAAGAGCGCCGATGGTGAAATGGCGCGGCTTGCGGGCGATGAAAAACGCGAGCTTGTGGCGCGGATCGAGGAGCTTGAGCAAAAGCTGCGGCTCGCGCTGATTCCAAAAGACGAAGCGGATGCGCGCGACGCAATTCTTGAGGTGCGGGCCGGCACTGGTGGCGATGAGGCCTCGCTGTTCGCGGGCGATCTGTTCCGCATGTATGAGCGATATGCGGCGCTGCAGGGCTGGAAGGTCGAGCTCATGTCGGTGAGCGAAGGCGCAGTCGGGGGCTACAAGGAAATCATCGCGGCAATCCGGGGCAAGGGCGCATTCGCCAAACTGAAATTCGAATCGGGCGTGCATCGCGTGCAGCGCGTACCGGATACGGAGACGCAAGGTCGTATTCACACGTCGGCCGCAACCATTGCGGTGCTGCCGGAAGCCGAAGAAGTCGATGTCGACATCAACGCCGCCGACCTTCGCACGGATGTTTATCGGGCTTCCGGCTCGGGCGGGCAGCATGTGAACAAGACCGAGTCCGCAGTGCGTATCACGCATATTCCGACCGGCATTGTGGTCGCAGTCCAGGATGAGCGCTCGCAGCACAAGAATCGGGCGCGTGCGATGGCGCTCTTGCGCACCAAGCTTTACGATCAGGAGCGCCAGCGTATCGATTCAGCGCGCGCGGCGGACCGCAAAGGCCAGGTCGGATCGGGCGATCGCTCCGAGCGCATTCGTACTTATAATTTTCCGCAGGCGCGCGTCACCGATCATCGGATCAATCTCACGCTGCATAAGCTGCCGCAGATCCTGGAAGGGGTCGCGCTTAACGAAGTCGTCGATGCCTTGATCGCCGAACATCAGGCGGCGCTGCTCGCGGACGAAGAAAGCAAGCTGTGAGTGCGGCGGCCATGTTGCAAAAGACTCTCGGCGAACTCTGCCGCGAAGCGACGCAACTTTTGCGCTCTCACGGGAACGAAAGCCCGGAGGCCGACGCGCGCATTCTGCTGGCGCACGTGAGCGGGTTAGATGCGGCGAAGTTGCTCTCCTCCGACCGGAACGAGGCGAGCCCTGCTGCGATCGAGAAGTTTGAAAGTGCGATCGCACGCCGCATTTCCGGCGAGCCGGTCGCACGCATTACCGGTGAAAGAGAGTTCTGGAGTTTATCTTTTGCACTGGGTGCCGCGACCCTCGTGCCGCGCCCGGAAACCGAAACCATAATCGAGGCGGCACTCGAACAAATCGGCGACAGACGTCGCGCGCTCACAGTCCTTGATCTCGGTATCGGCAGCGGCGCGATCCTCGCGGCACTTTTAACGGAACTACCAAACGCACGCGGCGTTGCCATTGACAGAAGCGAAGCAGCGCTTGCAATCGCTCGCGCCAATTTGAAACGCTTTTCGCTTCATGACCGTGTCACTTATGTGTGCGGAGACTGGGCGACCGCGCTTGCTGGGGCTTTCGATCTGATTGTTTCCAATCCGCCTTATGTCGCCTCGGCAGAACTGGCCTTATTGTCGCCTGAAGTTCGCGAGCATGATCCGCTACTCGCGCTCGATGGCGGCCAGGACGGTCTGAATGCGTACCGCGCGATCGTTAACCAGATCGCAGATCGTCATGGCGGCAAACGGCGTCGCTGTTCTCGAGCTTGGAATAGGACAGGAAGCCGACGTTGCAGCGCTTGTGTGTGCAAACGACAGGCTCACGATCAAGGACCCGGCGCGGCGTGACCTTGCGGGCATCCCCCGCGCACTCGTTATCCACGCCATAAGGTGAGGCAAAATAGCGCTTGGAAGCCCCCCTGTTCCGCACTAGTGTCAATGCAGGATTCGATCCGGCACCGCTTTACAGGCATTCGGCTTGGGAGGCAGGAGGTTCGGCCAGCACCATCCGGCGAACGAAGTCGCCGGAACATGCGGCCCCAAAGCCGGATCCAACGCATCAGCAAACGAAGCGCATAGCTAAGCAGTTGCGCAAAGCCGAGGGCGAAACATCCGCGTTTTAGTGCGCGAGATTTCCGGTCGAATGACCAAAGCGAACATCGTTAGTTGCGCGAGATCGCGTAACACGCATGTCCGGCAAGCGCGGCTTTCATGCTGCGCGACGTGTCGGAATTAGGCGGGTAAACCGTCGCGAGCAGAGAGAAAGTTTCGATGCGAAACGGACAACATAATAATAATCACAACAATCATAAGCGCATGCGCGGACGTAATCGCCGTCCCGGCGGCGGACATAATCCACTGACGCGCGTTTACGAGTTCGAACGGACCTGACGTGAAAATCCGCGGCACCGCGCATCACGTTGCCGAAAAATATCTGCAACTCGCGCGCGACGCGCAGTCTTCCGGCGATCCGGTTTCCGGTGAAAATTATCTTCAGCACGCCGAACATTATTTCCGTCTGATCGCGGCGGCGCAGCTGCAGTTGCAGCAGCAAAATCCGAATATGCAGCAGACGCCCTATCAGCGCCCCGATGAGACGCGCGAAGACGGTGACGAAGACGGCGACGACAGCGGCGACGATCAGCCCTATGCCGGTGGTGCGCCTGTGCAGCAGCAGAACAACGCGCCGCGTCCGCAGCCGCAAAACTTGCCGCAGCCTAATGTCCAGCCGCGCGATGCCGAAGGCGGTCTTCCCGCCTTCATCACCGGCGGCGCGCCGCAACAGGGCGGCAATTTCAATAGCGGCCAGGAAAACGAGCAGGGCGACAATCGTGGCGGGCGTTTTAACAACCGCAACAATCGTGGCCGTAACCGTTTCCGTCCGCGCGGACCGAACGAGTTCGAAAACCGCGGCGATCAGAACGCACAGCCTGCTGAAGCAGCGCCCGCTGCCGCGCCGGTCCCTGCGAAATCCGAGTCGGCCGAATAATCAGTCGAGAATTCTGACTTCGTCGCCTTCGGAAATTTTACCGGGCGCGACGACGCTTGCGTAAAATCCACAATCGGTGTTTCCGGTTTTGCGCCAGAGTGCTTCCGGCACATCGACATCGCGTTCTGCGGTCTCGGGGTTCACTTCGGTCGCGGCACAGCGCACGGTGAGCTTGGTCCCTTTGAAGGTCACGCCACCGATCGTGAGCGTCTTGCCGACCAGATCGTTTTCGATCCAGGGCTCCCAGCCATCGACATAAATATTCGCGCGAAAGCGTAGCGGATGAAGCTCGCGGCTAATCGAGGCGCCGAGATCTTTGAGGCTCGCCAGATTGACGATGTGAGCTACCTTCGCCGACACGTCGGAGAAACTGTGGTTCGGCGCTTCGATCACGCGTAATGGCCCGCGCGCCTCGCCTCCCATAAAGTCGTGGAAGAAATATTCGATCGCGGCGCGGCCGGCGTCTGTTTTGAGACTCGCTTCGACCATCGGCACGCCGTCTTTGCTGACGGCGAACATCTCGCTCGCATCATCGTAAAGCGTCTGAAGTGCTGCCAGTTTTGCGTTTCGCATCAGGCAAAGAAACTTGATCTTCGGCTGCCATGAGGGGGCTGTCGGGTCGAAGCCGGAAGCGCCGTTCTCGATTGCGAAAGCGCGGTCGGCAGGAAAAGTCGCGCCCATTTCCAGGCGGACAGTTTTAAGCTTTTCGCCGGAAAAGCCTTTGACCGGATAGCGATAAAGGGATGCGACGCGGGCGGAAGCGTTCATGGTCCGGCATTTCCACCAAACCGGGCACGTCCGTCCAGCATTAACGACGCCGGAATTTTCACTTTTGGGGTCTTTTCTGCACGCCCAATAGTCCCCATTTCTGGCGCAGGATGCCGTCTCCGGGCCTTTTTAGAGGACGAGGGCGGCAGGCCGAGGAGAATGAAATGAATTTTGAGAAATATACCGAGCGCGCGCGGGGTTTTGTGCAGTCGGCCCAGTCGCTGGCGCTTCGTGAAGGCCACCAGCAGTTTGCGCCCGAGCATCTTCTGAAGGTGCTTCTGGACGATCCCGAAGGTCTTGCCGCGGGCTTGATCGACCGCGCGGGCGGGCGTTCGCGCGATGTGCTTGCCGGTGTTGAGGCCGCACTCTCCAAATTCCCCAAGGTCGAAGGCGCAGGCGCGGGTCAAATCTATCTGACGCCCCAGCTCGCGCGTGTATTCGATACCGCGGAGAAGGCTGCCGAGAAGGCAGGCGACAATTTCGTCACCGTCGAGCGCCTGCTCCTGGCGTTGACGCTCGAGAAGGATTCGGAAGCAGGCAAATTGCTCGCACGCGGTGGGCTCACGCCGCAGAACCTGAACAATGCAATCGAACAGCTACGCAAGGGCCGCACTGCAGATTCAGCTTCGGCCGAGAGCGCTTACGATGCGCTGAAGCGCTATGCGCGGGACCTCACCGAAGCCGCGCGGATCGGTAAGCTCGATCCGGTGATCGGCCGCGAAGAGGAAATTCGCCGCACCATCCAGGTGCTGTCGCGCCGGACCAAGAATAATCCCGTGCTGATCGGCGAGCCCGGCGTTGGCAAGACCGCGATCGTCGAGGGTCTCGCGCTCCGCATCGTCAACGGCGATGTACCGGAAAGCCTAAAAGACAAGAAGCTATTGGCGCTCGATCTTGGCGCAATGGTCGCCGGCGCGAAATATCGCGGCGAATTCGAAGAGCGTCTGAAATCCGTGCTGCAGGAAGTCACTTCATCCGAACGGCGAAATCATCGTCTTTATCGATGAGATGCATACGCTGATCGGTGCCGGCAAGGCCGACGGCGCGATGGATGCATCGAATTTGCTCAAACCCGCGCTTGCGCGCGGCGAATTGCACTGCGTAGGCGCGACCACGCTCGATGAGTACCGAAAGCACGTCGAAAAGGACGCGGCCCTTGCGCGGCGCTTTCAGCCGATTTTTGTCGGCGAGCCGACGGTCGAAGATACCGTTTCGATCCTGCGCGGCATCAAAGAGAAATACGAACTCCATCATGGCGTTCGCATTCTCGATTCCGCGCTCGTTGCCGCGGCAATGCTTTCGAATCGCTACATCACCGACCGCTTCCTGCCCGACAAGGCGATCGACTTGATGGATGAGGCCGCCGCGCGGCTCCGCATGCAGGTCGATTCCAAGCCGGAAGAACTGGACGAAATCGATCGTAGCCTGATGCAGCTCAAGATCGAGCAGGAAGCGCTCAAGAAAGAAACCGACGCAGCGTCCAAGGATCGCCTGAAGCGGATCGAGAAAGAGATTGCTTCGTTCGAAGAACAGTCGAATGCGCTGACATCGCGCTGGCAGAATGAAAAGGAAAAGCTCGGCTCCGCGCAGAAGCTGAAAGCCGATCTCGAAGCGGCGCGCAACGAACTTGCGATTGCGCAGCGCAAGGGCGAGTATCAGCGCGCCGGCGAATTGACCTATGGCGATCATTCCCGAGCTCGAAAAGAAGCTTGCTGAGGTCGAAACGGAACGATGGCAAGCGCAATGGTCGAAGAGGCGGTGACCTCGAACCACATCGCGCAGATCGTTTCGCGCTGGACCGGCGTTCCGGTCGATCGGATGCTCGAAGGCGAGCGCGACAAGCTACTGCGGATGGAAGACGAGATTGCGAAGCGCGTCGTCGGTCAGGCCGAGGCGGTGCATGCGGTTTCGACCGCCGTGCGCCGTGCGCGTGCCGGGCTTGCAGGATCCGAACCGGCCGATCGGCTCGTTCATGTTTCTTGGGCCCACCGGCGTCGGCAAAACCGAACTGACGAAGGCGCTCGCGCGTTTTATGTTCGACGACGAGAACGCGCTCCAGCGGATCGACATGTCGGAATACATGGAGAAGCATTCGGTCTCCCGCCTGATCGGCGCGCCTCCGGGCTATGTCGGTTACGAAGAGGGCGGCGCGCTCACCGAAGCCGTCCGCCGCCGGCCTTATCAGGTCGATCCTGTTCGACGAGATCGAAAAAGCGCATCCCGATGTCTTCAACGTGCTGTTGCAGGTGCTGGACGAAGGCCGCCTGACCGATGGGCAGGGTCGCACGGTCGATTTCCGCAACACGCTGATCATCATGACGTCCAATCTCGGTGCGGAATTTCTTGGTCTCGCTCGGCGAGAAGGACGATGTCGATCTCGTGCGCGAGCAGGTCATGAGCGTCGTGCGCTCGAGTTTCCGTCCGGAATTCCTGAACCGCGTCGATGAAATCATCCTGTTCCATCGCCTGAAGCGGGATCAGATGGGCGCGATCGTCGATATCCAGATCGGCGCGGCTGCAGAAGTTGCTCGACGAACACAAGATTACGATCGAGCTCAAACCCGAGGCGCGCAGCCTGCTCGCCGAAAAGGGCTACGATCCGGCGTTCGGCGCGCGTCCGCTGAAGCGTGCGATTCAGAAGATGCTGCAGGATCCGCTCGCCGAGAAATTGCTCTCCGGCGAGATCAAGGACGGCACTGCGCTTCGCGTGGGTGCGGCCTCAGACCGCCTGATTTTTGAGACGGCCGGAAAAAGCGCGGTCGGACGTGCGGCGTAAATAAAAACGGCCGGGGCAAAACCCCGGCCGTATCGTTTCGACAGACCCGGATTAGCGACCGGAGCCGATGGCCGCTTTCATCTCGTTGATATACTTGTCGAGCTGCGCGTCCTGGTCGCCCGGACCGCCGCCGAAGACGTAATACAGCTGCTTCTCCGAGACGCAGCGGATGCCGACCTGGAAATTTCCGTGGTCACCGAATGTCGTGTTTCCGATCCGCTCGATGCGCCGATAGCTCAGGCGATCCATGGTCGACTTGGCGCGCGCGAAACAATCTTCCTGGGATAAAGTCATGTTTTCCCAGGCGCTCGAAATGCTCGGCTGCGAGCGATTGGGCTTGGCGCTCCGGTCGCACCGAGCGGCGGCCACGTCCCGCAGCCGTCAATCGCACGCTGATAAAATTACGTGTCATGTTGCCCTCCAAGGCGGATTTCATCACGCGGACATTATGTGTGGCCGCGATATTCGGCAACCGTGCCCCCAGTCAATTGACGAACATGTGTTTGGCGGGACGTTTAGTTCCCGTGCGGACGAGATATGATTTTCCAAATCCTTCCAGCTGCGGAAAGGTCTCCCGTAAAGCAGCATAAGCCTGATTTTAAGCCATTCCGGCCACCATGCTGCGGGTCGGAAAGCACGAGCCGGTCCCACCGGACCCAAGGAGTTCCTCATGCGCCGTTTCGTTCTGCCGCTGCTGGTTTCGTTTGTTTTTTCAGCGCAGGCATTTGCGCAGCGGGCGACGCCATCCTGATCCTCGATGCCTCGGGCTCGATGTGGGGCCAGGTTGACGGGCAGACGAAAATTTCGGCGGCACGCCGGGCGGTCGATTCCATCTTGTCGAAATGGAAAAGCACGGACCGGCTCGGGCTGATGGCATATGGCCACCGCACCAAGGGCGACTGCAAGGATATCGAACTCGTGGTTCCGGTCGGTGCGTTCGATGCGAGCGACATCCGTCAGCAGCTGTTCGCGGTCTCAATCCGAAGGGCAAGACGCCGATGGCGGACTCGCTCCGTGCCGCCGCTCAAGCGCTGCGCGCGACCGAAAACAAGGCGACGGTCATTCTGGTTTCCGACGGCATCGAAACCTGCGCGCCCGATCCTTGCGCGGTCGCAGCCGAACTGAAGAAGGCTGGCGTCAATTTCACCGCGCATGTGATTGGCTTCGACGTCACCGATCCGGTCGCGAAAAACCAATTGCAATGCATCGCGCGCGCGACCGGCGGCGTCTATCTCGATGCGAGCAACGCTTCCGGTCTCGAAGACGCGCTCGGCAAAGCGGTTGAGTGCGACGCAAGGTCACGAAGGTGCAAAGTCAGGCGCCGGCAAAGCCGGAGCCCGATCCGCTTCAAGACAAGAATTTCCGCGGCATTGCCCGTCTGGTCGCAAACGGCGATCCGATCACCGATACCAAGTCTGATGTGTGCTGGGGTTTTCACACGTCCAATAACGGCCAGAAGGGCGATTACATCACGAACGTTTATGGTGCGCCGGCCGCCGAGACGATTGAGCCCGGCGATTACATCGTCGTCGTGAAATACGGCTACGTCGAACGCGAATTTCCGTTCAAGGTCGAGAAGGGCAAGACGGGCATTGCTCGATGTCGCGCTCGATGCCGGCTACGTGACCAGCGAAGGCTCAGTCGAGGGCGCCGGCAAAGCTGAAGGGGTCACATGGGAAGTTCATCGGGCGGATGGCGAATATGTCGCGACCGATTACGAAGCAGTGCCGAAGTTCGTTCTGCCTGCTGGCAATTATACGCTGACGCTGACCAAGGGTGCCGCGAAGAACCAAGAAGGAATTCTCGGTGGCGGCCGGCGACTTCGATCAACGTCTCGATGACGCTCGATGTCGGTAAGCTCGCGGTCAGTGCGGTCTATGCCGCGAACGGGCCGAAGGTGGAAGCACGGCATCTCGGTCGAAGTCCGCCGTCCCGCCAAGAACGATACCGAACAGCGGGAATGGATCACGACGCTTTACGATCCGCTCTCGCAATTCGATCTGCCGGCCGGCCGCTACGAAGTCGTGATCGGTGTCGGTTATGCCAAGCGTGTATTTCCGGTGGACGTGAAGTCCGGCGATACGACGCGGGTCAACTTCAATCATCGAAGCAGGCGTCCTGAGCGTCAGTGGGCCGGAAGGCAGCACGATTGAGATCTTCGGCGCTGAACGCGATATCAACAATCGCCGCGCCTGGATCGGCACGCATTACGACGTGGACAAAAGTGTTGCGCTGAATGCCGGAAACTACGTCGTCATCGTGACGACCAAGGCCGACAAGAAATCCGAGCACCCGATCAGCGTCGCGCCCGGCAAGCGCGTCGAAGTGCAGGTTCGCTGAAGATAACTTATTGGGTCTGGGCGACGCGGCCCGGGTGCCCTGCGCGAGAATGCCGTTGATGCGTTCGCGTTCGCGCTCGAAAGCGCGCAGAAACAGGCTCTTCCAGCACGCGGCCTTGCGGCAGCTTGATGCGCATCGGATCGACGTAGTTGCCGTTGATCGCGACTTCGTAGTGCAGATGCGGTCCGGTGGAGAGGCCGGTATTGCCGACATAGCCGATGATCTGGCCCTGGCGGACTTTGCCGCCTTCCTGAATGCCGCGCGCAAAACCGGACAAATGCGAATAGGTCGTGACGTAGCCGTTCAAGTGCTGGATTTCGATGCGGCGGCCGTAGCCTGAACTCCAGTCGGAGTGAATGATGGTGCCGTTGCCGGCTGCGAAAATCGGTGCGCCGGTGTCGTCCGACCAGTCGACGCCCGAATGCATGCGCGAATAGCCGAGGATCGGATGGCGGCGCATGCCGAAGCCGGAGCGGAAGTTGCCGCCGGCGAGCGGTTTACGCATCAGGAATTTCTTCGCGCTCTTTCCGGTCTCGTCATAGAAATCGACGATGCCGTCGTCGTTCGTCTGGAAGCGGTAATAGCGACGCGGCGTTTCGCCGGCGAGATTGAGCGATGCGAATTGCACTTCGCCTTTCACGTCGCCTTCGTCTTCAGCAAACAGGATATCGAAGGAATCGCCCGGACGAACCTTGCGCTGCAGATCGACGTCGAAGGAATAAACGCGGATCAGGTTTTCAATAATCCCGGTCGGCACCTGGTTGCGAAGCGCGGTCTCGTAGATCGCATGATAGAGCCGCATGCCGGCGCTGTCGTCTTCTTCGTCGGCCTGCGGATTGGCTTTGGCGATGTTCATGTCGCGCGGTTCGGCGACGGTGACATAGCGGCCCATGTCGGAGAGCGCGACGGTGCGCTTCGTGCGCGGTGTCGTTGAAGATGCTGACGCGGAGCGGTTGAACGCCGCCGGTCGGCGCTGGCGTCATCAATACGCGAATACGCAAGGCCTTCTTTGAGCGTGCCGTCGCGGCCGCGATTGAAGGCGGAGAATCACAGCGCGGGCTGGTTCGGCCTGGGCGCCGAGTTCCTTCAGAATCGAGGCGAGCGTGTCGCTCTTCTTCGCAACCACGGTTTTTTCGGTCCAGTCGTTGCCGCCCTTGGTGTCGCCATGTGGTCTTGGTGACGACCATCATGTTTTCGGCGACCGCCGGCATCGGATCGAGCGCGGTGCGAAGGTTGCCCTCGGTCGCGTAAGCGAGCGCATTGCCGAGCGTGAAGCCGAGCGGCGCAACAGAGCCAGTGACGGCGTTTGCCGGCAGCTCGAGATGCTCGCGCACGCGCATCACGACATCTTCGAGCCGCGCAGCACCGGCAATACGCGTGTTCGCCGGAATGCGCTGCGAAGATCGCGCATGACGATCGTGAGTTCGCCGGTCGGTTCGATATCGGGATTTTCCGCCGCCTGATCGTCCTCGCCCATGAGTTTCACGGGATTGAAGGCGGGAATGTTCGCGGAAATCGAAGAAGGGCGAGAGCGCAAGATTGGTGGCGACACGCACGAAAGGACGAACGCGAACGATTTCGCGCTCGCCGACGCGTACCGTGGTCGAAACGCGAAGCATCTGACGCGCGAGCACGTTCTCGCTCAGCACGTTGATGCGGTCGCCTTTGCGATTGGGATTGATCGCGCGCTCGTTCGCGTT
This sequence comes from uncultured Alphaproteobacteria bacterium, assembly GCA_963730025.1. Taxonomy (GTDB): domain Bacteria; phylum Pseudomonadota; class Alphaproteobacteria; order Rhizobiales; family Xanthobacteraceae. The sequence goes on along the minus strand of CAVSPV010000002.1, from coordinate 1,645,308 downwards.
GCGAACTACGCTGCGTACGATTTCCGGAACGGCTGCGAAGCGATAATCGCCGTCGAGCGCTGCGTAAACCGCGCCGCCCATAAGGCCGCCGCCGGCGACTGCAGTGATTACGGTTGCCGCAAGCCAGCGCACCGAGACCGCGCGGCGGTCGATCGGCTCCTCGTTATGGCCATCGAGACCAAGCGGAGGCTCGTTACCGAGATCGATCTGAGCGGCAATGGGTTCGCGCCCGTCACCTGCCGGTCGTCGGCTTTCCACGCTGTGTCTTGCTCCCCTCGCGCGGGCCGCGGTGTCCCTCTCCAGGTCCCCGGCACCGGTCTTGGTCTTCGCAGACGGCTTGAATTCGAAAGCGCGTGCAACTTGCAGCGCGTCAAATTGCAAACCACCCCAGCATCATGGCACCAAGATGACGACAGGTCTTGGCCGTAACGAATTAGCCTTAAATTGCGAAGGGTTAGCAGGAGCCCGGCCGCGGCCAAATCCCCGCATTCTCCTGCCAAACTTTCTTGACAAGCGAGTAACCCGGCGCATATATACCGCCACAACGGAACGCCGACGCCTCGGTGCGACTGCGCTCCGGTTAAGCTTCAAATGACCTCGGTCGCTTCCGGCCTTTCCGGAAGAGAGGCTTTTGACGGCCCTTTTTCCGGCTTAGGCCGGGAAACGGGTGGGTTTCGGCCCTGCTGTTTGAAATTGTGGAACGGAAGAAAGAGAAACGTAGGCGGCGGAGTCCTTGCGGACTTCCTGTCTCGCGGGTGAAAGCCTGTGGGTGGGAGGTCTTACAGAGACTTCGGCGGTACTACGTTTCGATCAAGCAAAGACAACTGCGAAAGCAGTCTGTTTGTGCTTGGGACTCGTCAAGCGTAGTGACCAAAATAACAGCCGAAGATCAAAATCTCGTTCAACTTGAGAGTTTGATCCTGGCTCAGAGCGAACGCTGGCGGCAGGCTTAACACATGCAAGTCGAGCGCCGTAGCAATACGGAGCGGCAGACGGGTGAGTAACGCGTGGGAACGTGCCTTCTGGTTCGGAATAACTCAGGGAAACTTGAGCTAATACCGAATAAGCCCTTCGGGGGAAAGATTTATCGCCGGAAGATCGGCCCGCGTAAGATTAGCTTGTTGGTGAGGTAATGGCTCACCAAGGCTACGATCTTTAGCTGGTCTGAGAGGATGATCAGCCACACTGGGACTGAGACACGGCCCAAACTCCTACGGGAGGCAGCAGTGGGGAATATTGGACAATGGGCGCAAGCCTGATCCAGCCATGCCGCGTGAGTGATGAAGGCCTTAGGGTTGTAAAGCTCTTTTAGCGGGGACGATAATGACGGTACCCGCAGAAAAAGCCCCGGCCAACTTCGTGCCAGCAGCCGCGGTAATACGAAGGGGGCTAGCGTTGCTCGGAATCACTGGGCGTAAAGCGCACGTAGGTGGGTCGTTAAGTTGAGGGTGAAATCCCAGGGCTCAACCCTGGAACTGCCTTCAATACTGGCGACCTTCGAGTCCGGGAGAGGTGAGTGGAACTGCGAGTGTAGAGGTGAAATTCGTAGATATTCGCAAGAACACCAGTGGCGAAGGCGGCTCACTGGCCCGGTACTGACACTGAGGTGCGAAAGCGTGGGGAGCAAACAGGATTAGATACCCTGGTAGTCCACGCCGTAAACGATGGAAGCTAGCCGTTGGTGTGCATGCACATCAGTGGCGCAGCTAACGCATTAAGCTTCCCGCCTGGGGAGTACGGTCGCAAGATTAAAACTCAAAGGAATTGACGGGGGCCCGCACAAGCGGTGGAGCATGTGGTTCAATTCGACGCAACGCGAAGAACCTTACCAGCCCTTGACATGTCCAAGACCGGCCGCGGAGACGTGGCCTTCTCTTCGGAGCTTGGAACACAGGTGCTGCATGGCTGTCGTCAGCTCGTGTCGTGAGATGTTGGGTTAAGTCCCGCAACGAGCGCAACCCTCGTCCTTAGTTGCCATCATTAAGTTGGGCACTCTAGGGAGACTGCCGGTGATAAGCCGCGAGGAAGGTGGGGATGACGTCAAGTCCTCATGGCCCTTACGGGCTGGGCTACACACGTGCTACAATGGCGGTGACAATGGGCAGCGAACCAGCAATGGGGAGCTAATCTCAAAAAGCCGTCTCAGTTCGGATTGCACTCTGCAACTCGAGTGCATGAAGTTGGAATCGCTAGTAATCGTGGATCAGCATGCCACGGTGAATACGTTCCCGGGCCTTGTACACACCGCCCGTCACACCATGGGAGTTGGTTTTACCTTAAGACGGTGCGCTAACCGCAAGGAAGCAGCCGGCCACGGTAAGGTCAGCGACTGGGGTGAAGTCGTAACAAGGTAGCCGTAGGGGAACCTGCGGCTGGATCACCTCCTTTCTAAGGATTGTTCTTCAGAGTCGGACTTGTCCGGTTCTATCGAACATCTTCAGAACATAAGCCGGCTTAACGGCCGGCAATTTGCGGGACACCGCCGTCTTCGTTTCTCTTTCTTCTTCTGGATAGCCCGCTTCGAGGCCGCGATCGGCTATTCGAGGCTGCAGGCATTGGGCTTGTAGCTCAGTTGGTTAGAGCGCGCGCTTGATAAGCGTGAGGTCGGAAGTTCAAGTCTTCCCAGGCCCACCAATTCTTTGGGCGCAATTCATTCGCGCGCGGGATGTTAGATCGGGGCCTTAGCTCAGTTGGGAGAGCGCTAGCTTTGCAAGCTTGAGGTCGTCGGTTCGATCCCGACAGGCTCCACCAACCTTCGCTCCTTCGGAGCTCGGTTGGCATCCCAATATCCAGAAATCAGGAAGACCAAAGTTACGGAATCTTCCGTTCCAAGTTTCGTTTCGACGTCAAAATCGAAACGGATGTACGACGCTGTTCGACATCGTGAAGAGAGCAAACCATCCGACCGCAAGTCTTACCCTAGACTTGCGTCACGTTTTTCCGCGCATTTGCCTACCCGGCGTATGCGCGGACGACACTCACATCAATGGATGGTTTGTGAAGCAAGCTGGTCTTTTCTAAAGAGAAACCAAAGGAGTCGATCCCCTATTCAATCGAACGAGCAATCGTTCGAAGTGAAAACCTCTGCCGAGGGGTGGGTATCGATGATGAGAGTAATCAAGTGTCTTAAGGGCATCTGGTGGATGCCTTGGCGCTGAGAGGCGATGAAGGACGTGGTACGCTGCGATAAGCTTCGGGGAGCTGCGAACGAGCTTTGATCCGAGGATTTCCGAATGGGGAAACCCACCTTCGATAACGGAATTCCGAGGCCTTACGGTCTCGGATACGAGATATTTTCAGTAGCCCGGCACGGGCGAACGAGGTTTCGGATTTCCGTTATCAAATGAAGGGATAAAGCTTCCGAATAAAATAGGAGGTTTTAAGCGAACCGAGGGAACTGAAACATCTCAGTACCTCGAGGAAAGGACATCAACCGAGACTCCGCTAGTAGTGGCGAGCGAACGCGGACCAGGCCAGTGGCGAATGCGAGACAACCGGAACTACTTGGAAAAGTAGGCCATAGCGGGTGACAGCCCCGTACGGGTAATGCGAACATTCGTCCTAGAGTAAGGCGGAACACGTGCAATTCTGTCTGAACACGGGGGGACCACCCTCCAAGCCTAAGTACTCCTCAGCGACCGATAGCGAACAAGTACCGTGAGGGAAAGGTGAAAAGCACCCCGACAAGGGGAGTGAAACAGTTCCTGAAACCGGATGCCTACAAACAGTCGGAGCCCAAGATTCGTTCTGGGTGACGGCGTACCTTTTGTATAATGGGTCAGCGACTTAATCTGCCGAGCAAGCTTAAGCCGATAGGCGTAGGCGCAGCGAAAGCGAGTCTGAACAGGGCGTTCAGTTCGACGGATTAGACCCGAAACCTAGTGATCTAGCCATGAGCAGGTTGAAGGTGAGGTAACACTCACTGGAGGACCGAACCGGTGCCCGTTGAAATGGTCTCGGATGACTTGTGGTTAGGGGTGAAAGGCCAACCAAACTGGGAAATAGCTGGTTCTCCGCGAAAACTATTTAGGTAGTGCCTCATGTGAATGCTTCGGGGGGTAGAGCACTGGATGGGCTAGGGGGTCTCACCGACTTACCAAACCTAACCAAACTCCGAATACCCGAAAGCACTGCATGGGAGACAGACGGCGGGTGCTAACGTCCGTCGTCGAGAGGGCAACAACCCTGACCAACAGCTAAGGCCCCTAATTCGTGGCTAAGTGGGAAAGGATGTGAGGTACCTTAAACAACCAGGAGGTTGGCTTAGAAGCAGCCATCCTTTAAAGAAAGCGTAACAGCTCACTGGTCTAGGTACTTTGCGCCGAAGATGTACCGGGGCTCAAGCCACGAGCCGAAGCTTTGGGTTTACGTAGCAATACGTAAGCGGTAGCGGAGCGTTCCGTAAGCCTGCGAAGGGATACCCGTGAGGGATCCTGGAGGTATCGGAAGTGCGAATGCTGACATGAGTAACGAAAAACAGTGTGAGAGACACTGTCGCTGAAAGTCCAAGGGTTCCTGCGTAAAGCTAATCTTCGCAGGGTCAGCCGGCCCCTAAGGCGAGGGCGAAAGCCGTAGTCGATGGGAATCAGGCGAACATTCCTGAGCCAGCGGGTAGTGACGGATTCCGTATATTGTCATCTCTTATTGGATTGAGATGGCCGTGAAGGAGTTCCAGGAAATAGCTCCCGCGTAGACCGTACCCGAAACCGACACAGGTGGACTGGTAGAGCATACCAAGGCGCTTGAGAGAACTATGTTGAAGGAACTCGGCAATTTGCCTCCGTAACTTCGGGATAAGGAGGCCCTCGATGTACGCAAGTATGTCGGGGGGGCACAGACCAGGGGGTGGCGACTGTTTATCAAAAACACAGGGCTCTGCGAACTCGGAAGAGGACGTATAGGGTCTGACGCCTGCCCGGTGCCGGAAGGTTAAGGCGAGGAGTGCAAGCTCTGAACCGAAGCCCCGGTAAACGGCGGCCGTAACTATAACGGTCCTAAGGTAGCGAAATTCCTTGTCGGGTAAGTTCCGACCTGCACGAATGGCGTAACGACTTCCCCGCTGTCTCCAACATAGACTCAGTGAAATTGAATTCCCCGTGAAGATGCGGGGTTCCTGCGGTCAGACGGAAAGACCCCGTGCACCTTTACTGTAGCTTTGCACTGGCATTCGTATCGGCATGTGTAGAATAGGTGGTAGGCTTTGAATCTTGGGCGCCAGCTCGAGTGGAGCCGAAATGTGAAATACCACCCTTACTAATATGGATGTCTAACCGCGGTCCGTTATCCGGATCCGGGACAGTGCATGGTGGGCAGTTTGACTGGGGCGGTCGCCTCCCAAAGAGTAACGGAGGCGTGCGAAGGTGGGCTCAGAGCGGTCGGAAATCGCTCGTTGAGTGCAATGGCATAAGCCTGCCTGACTGCGAGACTGACAAGTCGAGCAGAGACGAAAGTCGGTCATAGTGATCCGGTGGTCCCGCGTGGATGGGCCATCGCTCAACGGATAAAAGGTACGCCGGGGATAACAGGCTGATACTGCCCAAGAGTCCATATCGACGGCAGTGTTTGGCACCTCGATGTCGACTCATCACATCCTGGGGCTGGAGCAGGTCCCAAGGGTTCGGCTGTTCGCCGATTAAAGTGGTACGTGAGTTGGGTTCAGAACGTCGTGAGACAGTTCGGTCCCTATCTGCCGTGGGTGTCGGAATTTTGAGAGGATTTGTCCCTAGTACGAGAGGACCGGGATGAACGTACCTCTGGTGGAGCAGTTGTCGCGCCAGCGGCAGTGCTGCGTAGCTATGTACGGACGGGATAACCGCTGAAAGCATCTAAGCGGGAAACCCACCTCGAAACGAGAATTCCCTCGAGAGCCGTGGAAGACCACCACGTTGATAGGCCGGGTGTGTAAGCACCGTAAGGTGTTCAGCTTACCGGTACTAATAGCTCGATCGACTTGATTACTCTCATCATCCGTGTCCATCGCTCGCGATGACGGATGACTTCTTCGAGAGAAAAGACAAGCCGACACCAAACTACAAACTAAACAACGCTTGCTTCAAAAAACTGTTTTCGGCCGGCCTGGTGGTTTTAGCGAGAGGCTCAAACCCGATCCCATTCCGAACTCGGCCGTTAATCTTCTCAGCGCAGATGGTACTAAGTCTCAAGGCTTGGGAGAGTATGTCGCTGCCAGGCCTGCCGAGAACAGTTTTGCTCTCTTCATGATGTCGAATGCCTCGACGCAGAGAGAGCCGCCACGGAAACATCCGGGCGGCTTTTTCATTTTTTGGCATTCACATTTTTGATATTCAGCACTTGCCGGCGCCGGAATCCGTTTTTCGCGCGAAAACGACACCCAATAAGCCGCCTTGGAGAAATCCGGGCGGCTTTTTCTTTGGCGCGGAGTTGTGCAGGATGATCGGATCATGCTGACCACCGACGAACTCAGATCGATCCCGCTGTTCTCGACCCTCGAAGCATCCGCGCTCGGGGAGCTTGCGCGGGCGTCCGCCGATATTCACCTCGGCGCCGGCGAATACGCGGTTCACGAAGGCGAAGCGCCCGCCCTGTTCGTGGTGCTATCGGGAAATATCGAAGTCACGAAGCTAATCGACGGTATCGAGCGCACCATCGGAAAACGGGTGCCCGGCCAAATCTTCGGGGAGGTCCCGCTCATTTTCGGCGCCCAGTTTCAAGGCAGTTCGCGCGCGTCCGAGCCTTCACGTGTTCTGCGTGTGGATGCGAGGCAGTACTACGCGATCGCAGCGGCTGCCCCCGATCTTGCAAGAGCGGTCGGCGCACTCGGCCGCGAGCGGATCGGCGGACTTCAAAACATCGCAGCCGAGACGCGTGGAGCGCAGGTGACCATGCTCGGTCATCGCTGGGACACCAATTGCCTGGAGCTGCGCCGTTTTCTGGCGCGCAACCAGATCACGTTCGACTGGATCACACCCGACGATCCGGCGTTTGCCACGCGGTGGCGCGGCTTGCCGCCGGCGGAGGCGGATTATCCGGTGCTGCGGCTCGCTGACGGAACGATCCTTATCAAGCCGCAGACGCGCCAGCTCGCGCAGCTTCTCGGCCTTCAGACGACAGCGGGTACTTCAGACTACGATGTTGTCATCATCGGCGCGGGACCGGCCGGGCTTGCCGCCGCGGTGTATGGCTCTTCCGAGGGCCTTCGCACGATCGTTGTTGAGCGCGAGGCGCCCGGCGGCCAGGCCGGAACGTCGTCGCGCATCGAGAATTATCTCGGCTTCCCCAATGGAATCTCCGGCGACGAACTTGCGAGCCGCGCGCTCCGGCAAGCCAAGCGCCTGGGTGCAGATATTCTTATTACCCGCAAGGTTATGCGCATCGATCCGCAAACGCGCTCGATATTTCTCGATGGCGATGAAGTCCTTCGGGCACAGACCGTGGTTATCGCGACAGGGGTCAGTTGGCGCCGCGTTGCTATCGATGGGTTCGACCGCCTGATCGGCAAGGGCATCTATTATGGCGCCGCGCGGAGCGAAGCGGACATCACCCAAGGGCAAGACGTGCATCTCATCGGTGCTGGAAATTCGGCCGGGCAGGCTGCAATGTTTTTTGCGAACCACGCGCGCACGGTGACGCTGATCGTGCGCGGCGATTCGCTCGAAAAAAGCATGTCGCAATATTTGATCAAGCAGATCAGCGGAAAGGCGAACATCAAGGTCGCATTGCGATCCGAGGTGCAGGCGGTTCATGGTGACGAGCATCTCGCGGCGATCGATCTGTTGGATCGTGCAAGCGGGGCCGTGCGCCGCGAGAATTGTGCCGGGCTGTTCGTATTCATCGGGGCAGACGCGGAAACGGACTGGCTGCCGCCCGAGATCGCACGCGACGAACGCGGCTATGTGTTGACGGGCGCGGATCTGGTCAAGGCCGGACGCTGGACGCAAAGCCGCGATCCCTATCTTCTGGAAACAAGTGTCGCTGGCATTTTTGCGTGCGGGGACGTGCGCTTTGCTCCGGTCAAGCGCGTTGCGTCCGCGGTCGGCGAAGGCAGCATGGCGATCGCTTTCATCCACCAATACCTGCAGCGAGATGCGGCGCCAAAGCCGAAGCCTTGATCCTGGCAACGCGTGTGCGGTCGGCTTGCAGACTTTCATCCATCTTCAGACGGCGGAATCGGATTTCGGCGCGAGCGCGGTATGATAAAAGGGACCATGCATGAGCAGCATTTCACGATCTTCGATACCAGGCTCGGCCACTGTGGCGTCGTCTGGACCGCGCGCGGCATTGCCGGCGTCAATCTGCCGGAAGGTAGCGAAGCGAAAACCCGCGCGCGCCTCTTGAGGCGATTTCCAGACGCAAATGAAGCCGCGCCCTCCGAAGAAGTCAGCAAGATCATTGCGGCGATCGTCGCGCTCGTTGCGGGTGAGAAGATCGATTTTTCGTTTGTTACACTCGATCACGCGCCGCTGCCGGAATTCAGCCAGCGCGTTTACGCGATCGTACGCAAGATACCGATCGGGCAGACGCTCACGTATGGCGATGTTGCAAAACAACTCGGCAATGTCGCGCTCTCGCGCGAGGTCGGGCAGGCGATGGGGAAAAATCCGACACCGATCATCATGCCGTGTCACCGTGTGGTCGCAGCGAACGGCAAGACCGGCGGCTTCTCCGCGCCAGGCGGGGTCGACACAAAAATGAAACTGCTTTCGATCGAACGCCGGCACGGCAACCATGCGCCGACCTTGTTCGATGCGGACGAGGCCTTTGGATACGCTGCCAAAAGGCCCTGAATGGAACTTTGGCTCTCAGCCAAGCCATTGATTAATATAGTGAAATAATATTTTTGGAACCTGCCTATAGGGCGGCCCGTTCTCTCTCCGACACGTCTCACATTCTCCTGCGAGCCCCGGAGGGCTACCGCGCCATGACGAACAATGTTCGGCATTTGCCTCTGCTTGTTTTGATCGCCGGTTTTGCCGCGATCGCGCCCGCTTCCGCCAATCCGCTGTCATTTCTTTTCCAGCAGCAAGAAGAGACCACGCTTGCTTATGCCGCGCCCGACGATGAAGTGGTGCAGGAAGAGCAAGTGTTCGAACTGCCCGCGCATCTGAAGCGTCAGGTCGTGAACTACGACACGCGCGAGCTGCCTGGCACGATCATTGTCGATACCTCAAACACTTATCTTTATCTCGTGCTCGGTAATGGCCGGGCGATGCGTTATGGCATCGGCGTAGGCCGCGACGGCTTTACCTGGTCGGGCACGCAGAAGATCGCGAACAAGGCACAGTGGCCGGATTGGCGTCCGCCTGCAGAAATGATTTCGCGTCAGCCTTATCTGCCGCGCTTCGTTGCCGGCGGTACCCATAATCCGCTCGGCGCGCGCGCGCTTTATCTTGGCAGCTCGCAATATCGGATCCACGGCACCAACGTGCCGCAGAGCATTGGTCAGCGCGTGTCGTCAGGCTGTATTCGCATGACGAACGACGACGTCACCGACCTCTATTCCCGGGTGGATGTCGGCACGAAGGTTGTCGTGTTGCCTGGGCGCAATACGACGCAGGCGAATGAAGCAAAGACGCCACCGAAAGCGCGGCCCGTGCGGCTCGAAGGTCCGAGCGTGATCCGCGCCTCCGATCTTCACTAGGTGCGCGTTCTGCCTTGGCGTCGGGCGAAACCCGCCCGGCGCCAAAGCCTGCGCGGATGACGCGAATTAGCGCGCCGAGCGGAAGTCGCGGAGCCGGTTCAGGAGATCGGTGATCGGGTTCGCAATCCAGCCGTCCTGCACGTAGTCGCGATGGTTTTCTTCGTTGCCGCCGGAAATAAACACGACCGTGCCGGGCTGCAGGCGGCGCATGCCTTCAAGGGATGTTCTCACCGGCACACCTTTGTCTTTTAGCTGCCGCTGTAAGTCGAGATTGCGCGCCTTGGTCGAGCCGAGATAGGTGCTGATGAAAAACCGCTTGCGGTCGGCCAAAACCCAGCTTTCGAACTTCTCCGACTCGCCATAGAGCGAATCGAGCAACACCACGCCTTTGACGCGATTTTCCTTGTCGCCCTTGGTGATGGCAGCCGCGGCCGCGCGATAGCCGCCGCTATAGGACACCACAATCACCGGCAGCGACTGGAAATAACGCACGGTGCGCTGGTCGCCGTGAAGAATGGCGAGGTGGGTCGCGGCCTCATTCAGAAAGCGGTTGAACGCGCCCGGCTCGTCGAACCGGCCGGGATTGGAATCGGCCGCATCGACTGCGAATTGAGGTGCGACCAAAACTGCATTCGCAACCGAGGCTGAAATCTGTTCCGGCAGCGCCTGCCGGTCGCGAATATCGCGCTCCAATTTCGCGCCATGGCCATGGAAATAAACCAGGATGACGCCCTGTTTACGCACGTCGAATTTCGCCGGGATGTGCAGGAGAACGCGCTGGTCGTTATAGGTCTCGTTCTCCCAATAGACCCTCCCGGTCGGCGTTTGCCGGCCGCGCTTGCCGTTCTCGTTCATATTGAAATAGGCGCTGGCAGCGGTCGAACTGCCATCCAGCGGGAAGGGGCTCGTTACGAATTCCGAAATATCGGTCTTGGCCTGGCGTGGCTGGGCCATCGTGCCTCCGGTGCCGGCGGCCAAAACGGCAGCCAACGTCAACAGGGCGGCCGGGAGCAGTCGCAGGGCTTTCTTTCCTCGATCTGTCACGCGTCGCTTATTCCGTGCCTGATTGGAGCTGCCCCAAAAGCGAGCATTCGCTCACCGAATCCCCAAGGGGGTTTTACCCGATAATTTCAAATCGCGACCGGATGATGGTCGCCGGAGTGTGATCGGGTTAGCCCTTCGCAAAGGGCCGGTCCTTGGCTATAACGCCCGCCGCGCGACCGGGTAAACCGCGGGCGCGCAATCAAGGAATTCAGGTTTCATTCAGCTTAGGGGGCGCTAATACCAGCGCGCGAGGGGATTATGCGAATTTTTCTGAAAGCCGCGGTGTTAGCCGCTGGAATTATTGCGGCAGGCCATCCGGCTCTGGCGCAGGATCAAAACCCATCCGATGTGGCGCGCTATATCGCCGGCCTTTCGCTTCCTGCGGAATCGACGATTGCGAAGTTCGCAAAGGAACCGGCATGGCTGGCCTATTCCAAAGCCTTTGATGCGTCGTGGGAAAAAGTCGAAAAGCAGCAACTGACCAAAGTGCGTGCGTGGCGCGACGCCAACGTGAAGTCGAGCCCCGAGACGCTCTACTACTTCTTCAGCGGCCCCGACTTCATGTATGCGAACGCTTTCTTCCCGAAGGCGAAGACCTACATTCTCGCGGGCCTCGAACCGGTCGGGCCGATCCCGACGGTTGACGCTCGTACCGTGCAGTCGCTGCCGGCGCTCCGTGCGTCGCTCGAACACTCGCTGCATCTGAGCTTCTTCATCACAAGCGACATGAACTCGCGTCTGCGCGGACAGAGCGTAAAGGGCGCGTTGCCGCCGCTTTATGTTTATCTCGCGCGCTCGGGTGCGACGATCAAGGAAGTGAGCCTTGTGACCCTCGATGCCGAGGGCAATCTGCAGCCGGCCGATCAGGTCAAGGGCCGTCAACTCGCGCCGGGCGTGAAGATCGTCTTCACCAAAGATGGCGGCGAGCCGCAGACGCTTTATTACTTCAGCACCGATCTCGCGAATGGCGGGCTGAAGGCCAGCAACTTCCTCAAGTTTGCCGACAAGTTTGGCCAGGGCGGCGCGCTCATCAAAAGCGCATCCTATCTCCCACACGGCGGCGCCTTCTCGGATGTCCGCGACTTCGTGCTAAAGCGCGCCGACATCATCATCCAGGACGACACTGGCGTTCCGATCCGCAACTTCAAGCAGGATGAATGGGCGCTCAATCCGTTCGGGACCTATATCGGACCGATTCCGATTTTCGGCATGGGACCTGAAGGTGCGGCCGTGCAGTTGTGGCACGCGAAGAACAAGCCGCCGAAGCTCGACTTCGGCATTGGCTATCGCAATCGCGGTCACGACTCGAACCTGCTGCTCGCGATCCGCAAGGAAAAGAAGACCTAAGCTCACGGTCTTTGCGATCTGAATTCAGCCGCCGCGCCTCAAAAGATGCGCGGCGGCTTTCTTTTGCGCTTAGTCCGGGTCCGCGCCGGACTGCCACAACGCATCGAGCCTGGTCCGAAACGATTTCGGTCTGTCCGCGAGGATGCGCGACGCAAGCTTGGTCGCTTTCGCAAGATGCACGGCCTGGCGCCGCTCGATCGGCGGCACCAAGCGGGCGCGAAAACGGGCGAGCGCTTGATGCGGGCCAGTAAGCGCGCGGAGGTTTGCAAGATCGCGGTGCATTCCGAGCGCGTCGCGCAGCCGCTGCGCCTCATCGACCCATAGCTTTGCCATGCGCGGCCACAAGGGTTCGATCAGTTCCATCTGGTAGCGGTGATCGATCACGCGTTTTCTGAAATCGTGCAGTTCTTCCTCGCCGGCTTCATGCCAGTCGTCGGGCATGGCGCTTCGCGCGCGGCGATAGCCGTCGGCGAGACTTTTCGAAACGTCCGAAAATTCGATCTGGTTGAAATTCCAGAGCGACACGGTCAGCGACCATTTCGAGACTTCATCGGCGATGGCTTCAAGGCCGTTCGCGCCGATATCCTTCGCTTCGGCGGAGGCCTGAAGCGATTTTAGTTTTCCCGCGATCGTGCCGAGCGCGGTGTCGTTGAGCTCATAGGCCTCTTCGCGGATATCCTCGAGTGCGTCGATGGTGGAGCGCAGATCGCGTGCGCCGCCAAGCTTGCGTGCGGTATCGCGCGCCTGTGCTTGCAGGGCCTTGCAGCCTTCGCCGAAATGCGGGGTCAGAAAGCGCAGATAAGCGCGCCAGCGTTTGATGGCTTTTCGAAAATCGTGGACCGCGGTGCCGGTGCTGCGGGCAGGGTCGGTGATCGCATCTCTTGCTTCCGCAAGGATGCTTTTCGCGATCGCCGAGAGGGTTTTGCCCAGGGCCTCGTCGGGCCGCAATGCGGGTCGCTTACTCACGATAACGTGGCTTTTGCCCGCCCCTGTGGAAGTTTTACAAAATCATTCCGGCTTGTCACAAACAAGTGCTGCATTCGAGAGCGCCATGTCGGTCAAAATTTTCTTTCTTCTGATCCTTGCCGGCTTTGCCGGATTGCTGACCATTGCCACGGTCTACAAATATTTCGAGGTCCGGATTGCGAGCAACTGGCCCGCGGTGCGGGGCCGCGTGTTGTCATCCCGGGTCGTGCAGCGGCGCACCGGCGGCGTCGGACCTGACGAGAAAGATCTCGAACTCCGCAACTTCGCGGAAGTGACCTACGAATATGTCGTGCAGGGCAGGAAGCAGAGCGCTGCCCGCGTCAGCATCGGCGAAGATCTCGGAAATTTTCAAGTCGAGGAAACGCTCGCGAAATACCCGAAGGGCGCGAACGTCACGGTCTACTACAATCCGACCAAGCACAATGAGGCGGTACTCGAGCGCGACATTCCCGAAGGCGCGTTCAAATTCATGATCTGGCTGATCCTCGGTTTGATCGGCGTCGGCCTGGTACTGATCTTCGGCGTGGAAAAGCTCACCGAATATCTGAAAATGGTTCTACCGGCCGGACGCAATGTCTCGCTCGCGGTCATGCTCAGTTTCATGGGGCTGTTCGCGCTCCTGATTGCGCTCGCAAGTTCGCGCGAGGCAAAGAATACGCAAAACTGGAAATCGACCTGGGGCAAGATCGAAAGCTCGGGCGTCGAAAAATTTCAGACGTCTGTCGAGAGCGGCAGCGGGCGGCGGCGCTGGCAAACGCTCCAGCGCGCCAATGTGGTTTACAGCTACAAAGTCGATGGCAACGACTTTAAAAGCGATAAAGTTGTCGAAGGCTGGAAGTCATCGGCAAGTTTCGGGTTTCTCGCGAAGCGCGCCGCGTCGAAATATCCGGAAGGTCAGCCGGTCGAAGTGTTTTACGATCCGGCTAATCCTTCGCGCGCATTACTCGACCGCCGCCTCAAGGGCGGCGGTTTTACTTACGTGATTGCCTTTACGTTTCTGGCCGCGGCGGCGAAGGTCGCCGGGCTTTTCTAGCGTTTCGCGGCGTTTGCCGACTTCGACAACATCACCAGCGGAAAGCCCGCAATCATCACAACGATACCCAGAATCGCGCCGACGCCACCGATCGTGTAGCCGGACTTGCTCCACAGGAAGAGCGCATAGTTGATGCCGGACCAGCACATCCAGAGGCAGCTTGCGCAGAAGATCGCGGGCAGCACCGGATAAAGCGGGACTTTGAAACCGTCTTTTGCGACGTCGCCGCGGCTTCGGAAAATAAAAACCGCAAGACCGACCAGGAACAGAAAGCCCCAGAACGCGGGTGCCGTGTAGCCGGTCATGGTCTCAAAACCATCGCGTGTCAGCGCGCCGAAGCCGATCAGGATCAGCGCGAGCACGCATTGGGTGATGAGTGCGGCCGGAGGGGAGCCTTCCTGCTTCCAGTCGGCAAGATAGCCAAGCATCGGCATGTCCTTGCCAAGCGCATGATAGCCGCGGGCACCCGTAAAGATCGTTGCATTCAGCGTGGAAAGCGCGGTTGCCGTAATCATGAGGCTGAGAATAATTGCGCCACCATTGCCGGCCGCGAGCCGCATCAAGTCCGCGCCGATGGCTTTAGAGTCGCGCAGCCCCTGCAGGCCGAACGTCCACAGATAACCCAAGTTTACCAGCACGTAGAGCGTAGTGATGATGATAATCGACCAGATCAGCGTCGGTGCCATCGAGCGTTTCACGTCACGCAACTCGCCGGAGAGATAGGCCGACTCGTTCCAGCCGCCGAAGGTCAACAGGATAAAGACCATCGCGAAGCCGGCCGCGGCAAACGGAGCCACAGGAGGTGTTGCAATGGCGGCTGCGTTCGGTTGCTTGCCGACATAGAGCGCCGCCAGCACGACGAGCGCGAGCGCAATCATCGCAAAGGTGGCGAAAACATTCTGCGTCCAGCTTGCCTGCTTCAACCCGATCAGATTGATGCCGGTGAAAACAATCAACGCCAGTGCGCCATGAATCGCGAAGCTGAAGCGGCCGAGCGGAATAACTTCGGAAATATATTCGCCGTAGACAAAAGCGACCGCGGCAATCGCGCCGGGCTGGATGATGGTGCAACGCGCCCAGCCGAACCACATGCCAAGCTTGTCGCCATAGGCTTTGCTCAGAAAGTGATATTCGCCACCCGAACTCGGATGCGAGCTGCCGAGCTCTGCGTAACAGAGTGCGCCGACCAGCGCGATAAAGCCGCCCAACACCCAAAGCCCGATGAAGGTCGTGCCGTCGCTCGAATTTGCTGCGACCAGCGACGGCGTCTTGAAGATGCCGATGCCGACGACGACACCGACCAGCATCATGACGCCATCGAACACCGACAGCGTTGCTTTCGTCTGCGTTGCTTGTTTTGCCATTTGGTTTCGCCCCCTCAGACGAATTTAGGAATTCTTCTTCGCGCTCCAGGTGGTGGAGCCGGCACCGGTGATGGCGTTGCCATCAACCTTGCCTTCGTATTTCACCGGCTTGCCATCAACCTCGATCGTGAATTCGATACCGGCGCCGGAAAGCTTGCCGTTCCGGATTTCGGCGTTCTTGCCGTTCACGGTCGCGGTGCCGCTGAATTTCTGGAACTGCTGCTTGAGATCGAGCGAAATCTTGCGGTGCGCCGTCGGCCATGTCCCATTTGCCTTCGACTTTCGCGGGCACGATGAAGAGATAGACCGTGCGCGTGCCGGGATAGTTGTTCTCGTTGAACTGGACTTCTTCCTTATGGTCCGGATCCCAATCCGACATCGAGAAGCTCTGCGTCACGATGCGGGTGCCGGGACGCATATTGAGAATGGTCGGCCGCAGTTTCAGGTTCAGCGTCGAGAGCAGATACATCGAAATGACGTTTGCTTCGCTGAAATCGGTCTCGAAAATATTGCGGTTGAGGAACGTGACGCGGTCGCCGACGCCGGACTTGGCGTGGTTTTCGAGGCTTTCCTTGATGCGCTGCGGATCGAGGTCGATGCCGACGGCTTTCTTGGCCTTGAAATCCTTCACCGCTGCGATCGCGATGCGGCCGTCGCCGGAGCCGAGATCGTAGTGAATGTCGTTCGGATCCGACTTGCGCGAGCGTCAGCATGCGCTTGACCACGTCATGCGGCGTCGGAACGTAAATCACGTCGAGGTTCGGACGTGTCGGTTCCTCCTGCGCCGAGGCATGCCAGGTGGCACCGGCGGCGAGCATCGCAGCCGCGCCGAGGGCGGCGATGCGGTAGGATTTATTGCAGCTGCAGCACGCATCGCAGGTCTCCTCATTCGTATTTTCTGTTTTGCTGGTCTTGCACGATCACGGCCCCCTGGCATTTCAATCAGGGGGCCGTGAGCGTCAGTTCAGTTTTACGAGGCCGGTTACGCTTTCTTCGCGGTCCACTTCGCAGCACCGGTGCCGGTGATGGAGTCGCCATCGACCTTGCCTTCGTATTTCATGGCCTTGCCGTCGACATCGATCGTGAACTCGATCTTGGTGCCGGTGATCTTGCCGTCTTTGACCGTCGTCGGCTTGCCGTTGACCGTCGCAGTGCCGCCGAATTCGGTGAAGTTCGATTTCAGGTCGAGCGAAATCTTGCGCTCGCCTTCGGTCGCTTCCCACTTGCCGTCGACCTTCGCGGGCACGATGAACAGGAATACTTCGTAGCCGTTGACGCGCTCATTATGTTCCGGCTGCCACTCGCCCATATTAAAGGCGTGGGTGACGATGCGGGTGCCGGGCTTGAGCTCGGCCAAGAGCTTCGGCCGCAGGCGGATATTGATCGAGGTCAGCAGATACATCGAAACCGTGGTCGCTTCTTTCAGGTCGGTCTCGAAGATGTTCTGTTCGCGGAAGGTGACGAGGTCGCCGACACCGGCTTTCGACCTTGTTCTCGTTGCCTTCCTTGATGCGCTGCGGATCGAGATCGATGCCGGTCGCGCGCTTGGCTTTGAAATCCTTGACCGCGGCGATCGCGATGCGGCCGTCGCCGGAGCCGAGATCGTAGTGCACGTCGTTCGGGCCGACCTGCGCGAGCTCCAGCATGCGCTTCACGACTTCATGCGGCGTCGGGACGAAATGAATGTCGAGCTTGGGCTGCGCGGTCACGCTCAACGAATAAAGGGCGCCGCCGGCGACGAGCGCCGCGGCAGCCGCAAGGCCGGTCAATTTATGCGAACCAAACTGCATGTGTTTCCTCTACCTGTATGGGTCTTGAAGCCCCGGGGCGGGACCTTGGCACGTTCCGGAACGAAGGCAAGTCCGCGCGGCGCGCAGCTCGATTGCAGGCAATGTCGGTTGGGCAAGCCGCGGAACTGTCTCGGGGCGCGAATTTGCCCGATTTGCCGCGCTTTTTGAGGCTTTCCAGCCTTCCAATTGCGTCATGCCGTTGCTACATAACCGCCGCCGGCGCGATTTTGCCGGCATTTGCGCCTCTGGCGCGGGGTGGAGCAGCCCGGTAGCTCGTCAGGCTCATAACCTGAAGGTCGTAGGTTCAAATCCTACCCCCGCAACCAACATGAGCGCACAACTTAAGGCCCGGCTCGAAAGAGTTGGGCCTTAAGTTGTTCTGGCGCGAATGTTGTCCCCGCGGAAGCGGGGACCCAATTTCGCAATCAATGTTTCCAAAGGTCATTTGGCCCGATGTACTTAATCAAAATGCCTGCTTGATCATCAGAAACAGAAGCCTGAACTAAGCCCTTTCTTGCGGGGTTGAGAGCCGCGTTTACGCGACCCAAAAAAGCCGCGTCGGCAGCCAACGCGTAAGGAAGTTCTTCTGATAAATCGGAATGAAGTCGTACAGCGCTGCCAGCAGGCGGGGGAGTGGAAATCTTCCCATTCGGCCTCTGCGATGAAGTTTTGCTCAGTCCAAACGATCTGTGTCGTTGGTACAAAGCTATTGCAGAATGTTCGCCACATCTCTGCCGTTTCTGGCGTAGGCCAATCTGTCACGACTGCCATCGACTTCACAGTCGATGAATCAAGCCAGGCTCGCAATTGGCTACCTGAATTGAAATCTGCACCGGTGTCTGCTGTGGCTTTTATTGCGGCAAGTCTTGATGAGAAACCAGCTTGAATCAGTATCGCTGCAGGAATGGAAAGCGTTCCAGTTTCGACTGCGGCAACAGCAACGCCAAGTTCTACATCCTCCAGCGTCACGTTAGTGTTCGATAAGGTGTCGCCATTCGAGATTCCTCGTACACGGATTGCTTCCATTGCCCACGGAAGCCGATACACCAGACCTGTCTCGATGAACTGAAGTACTTCATCATTTGCTAGGTTCGATATTGGTGAACCCAGCAACCAAAACCTAAGAATTTCCTTCCAGTTCGACGGCAGCGGATCTGGAATGAACGGCGCAATCTCAAATACTAAGGTCGCTAGCGATGTGATTGCAGAAATCGCAAACTCAAAATCTTCATTTAATATTGCGCCGTTAGCATCCACCAAGAGTTGGTTTGCTTCGGCCGCTATATCGTCCAGTGCTTTACCAGCCTCCAATCCAAGGCCGGCGAGAAAGTATCCCTTTCGTTGCCTTGCCGTCGAACTAGTCCAAACATACCTTGATCTGGCTAAAAGCCCTGCCTTCAGTAGATTTTGCATCGACTCATCTTGTCGCTTGAGTCGGCGTTCCCAGAGTGATGAAGACAATATTTCATCTAGCTTACTCTGGATGTCTGCGGTCTCAATTTCCGCTTCGCCCATCATACTCAAAATGGCCGTGTCTAGCGTCGCGATATGAGTGTGCCATCGCGCTGATTCAATCTCTGCGCGCTCTTCATCTTCATTTGTAAGAGTAGGAAACGACCAAGCGGTAGCGTTATTGGTCACGTACTCAGTGAGTTCTTCATAGGATCGGCCATTTAAGTGCTGGTTCATTCGGTAGAGTAGAGTGTAGACAAGTCGAAGGAGTCCGCTTTCCATTTCTCGAGAGCCGAGCTGGTCAATTAGCGACTCCCACGCCCGCAATCGTTTCGCATGCTTGTCAAACATTGGATAAAGAACGAGGCCTTCAACGTCGACATAAGCGCGTCCAGCCCTACCGATAATATTTTTGAAGTCTCCTGGTTTGATCGTCTCGCGGTTCCGAGTCAAAGAATGGAAAACAACCGCGGTAGCGGACAAGTTTAAACCCTGAGCCAATGTCGGAGATGAAATTGTTATTTTTAGAACATTTTCGCGTAGAAGCCTTTCAATTTCTTTGCGGAAGGCGGTTGGCAGTGCTCCATGATGTATCGCCACTCCAAGTTTAAGGCACTGCAGGATGGGGTGACTTTCTCCAAGCCACTCTTTTCCGAGTGCCAGCGCGATATTGAGGACTGAGGGGTCGGCAGTTAGGAGGCCAGGAAGCGAGCCTCTATGATTTAGATCGATTATTCTGGCTGCAAACGGTTCGACGTGAGCGCGTACCGGACAGTAAATAAGTACTGATTGCCCGTCTTCTATAAGTCGCCACGCCGTCGCTAAACACAGTTCGCCAAGATTTTTGGGAAATGGAGTGCTGCGTTTGCCGCCTGTAATGCCTGGATTCGGTGGAACACTCGCGGTTAAAAAGCGAGGAACATACGGTCGTTCTTCACCGACGCGGAGGTTGAGATTCGCAACAGAGTTTTGCCAAGCAACTTCCCCAAACCGTAGTCGTGTTGGGCGCCAATCACTCGTCACAACCCCTCCCGGTTGATCGCGCCTCAGCCACGCAGCAAAATCGTCGAGTTGATCTCCAATAGGAAGAATTGCTGATAAGCAAACGATACGACGATTGGCGGCATCCGATCTCTTCAGTAAGCGCTGGATTTGCACCTCATAGCGAACTTCTCGCTCTTCCATTCCAATCATGTGGCCTTCGTCAAAGATCAAAAGGCCGACATCGTCTAAAAGAGACGGGTTGCTGCGCAGCGCGAAATCGATCTTTTCCGGAGTGGCGACAACGATGTCCCGCTTTCGTATAGCATCCTCGTCAAACCCGCTTACGCCGATACTTCCATAAAGAGCCGAAATGGTTTTACCCAACGGCCCAAACGTTTTCTGAAGGCTTACTTCGGTTTGCGCAGACAATGCTCGCAAAGGCGTAACAAAAACTACTCGTCGTCCGTCAGCTAAGCAGCGCAAGATTGCGAGTTCAGCAATTCGCGTTTTTCCTGCACTCGTAGGCAGAGATATTACAAGGTCATCGGCTTGATTGAAGGCGCGGGTTGCCGCTTCAATTTGCGAAGGCCATAACTCAATTTCAGCCTTACTTCGCTTTTGAAGCACCGCGATAAAGTGCTCTCTCAATCGACTCCATTCACTGGTGCTCGTGCTTGGTGGTTGATCGGGAAGTTTTTCGTGAAAGCTTGAAGACCAAAGATCCTTTAATAATTGGATTGCTATGCGGTGGGCCCACCACTGCGGAACCAGATTTATTTCCGCGCAAACAAAAAGGCCGTTTCTTAGCAAGACCGTGGCCCTGCTCACTAAAACTGGCTCGCCCCGCTCAAGTGCCGAGAGAAATGACGCGATTGCAGCACTAAAATTATCAACGATCGCAGAATTCAAGCTGTCAAAAAGAATAGTGTTGCCATCAATCTCAGTCGGCAGTTCGTCAGACAGATTTTCAATGCTCTGTTCAAGAGCACTTAAAAGTGCTTCATCGCTTCCTGCGCTGGAGATTCGTATGTCAGTGACAGTCTGCTCAAGCTGATCGAGACGTCGCAACATCAGTTGAGCAAGCATACTTTCAACGGTCGATAGATTTGCGTCGGCAGCCACTTTTACGAGCAGCGAATAGGCCCGCGCTGAGAAGCGCCCTAAATGATACGCCGCCGCGGTGATAACCACGTGGAAGTCTCTATCGGGATTATCAGGGTCACCTTTGGAGAAAACTGACTCCAGTGCCGTAGCGGCCTGTTCGAAAGCAGTGCGCGCTTGATCAGCGGAGCCTTCCAATTCAAGTAATCGCAATCCCATATTTAGAAGTGAATAGCCGTAAGCCTGAAGGTCGTAACTTAGCTGCGGTGAAAATGCTGGGGCTTCCGGAGGAAGTTTGCCGTCTCTCCAAATAATTGCTCGGGCTTGACCGCGAGCGATGAGTCGTCCTCGAAATCCAGCTGAAGACGCAATATCAATATCCGCTTCTATCTCTTCAATTGTCGATGCCATCGGCGATTACTTTCTCGTACACATCTTTAACAAACGATGCGTGAGTATGAATGCGTAATCCGACGGCCATTTGCGGAATATGGCCACTATAGCCTGTCAATGACGCTTTCATCTTTTCAGTTGGCTCGTTGCCGGAGAACACAAACGTCATGTGTTTAACCTGACTTTTATCAATGCCGTTCTTCGTGAGGGCGTCGTCAATAGCGTCGGAAAGTTCAATATTATCGAATTCAAAAAGTCGTTCGGATATGAATGCTAGAGCGTGTGGGGACGGGAGGCCGTTGTGGCCGTCCAGAACAGTTCTTGCTTGGTCTAGAACCGTTTTGGAAAGAGATACACGGCTCTTGGACTTCTACTTTTAAAAATTGAATTTCTCCGTCGTCGACATGCATCGCAATCGCATCATCACCTCTCATGGCCATGTTGCGGTGATCTTTCCATCTCAGTCGATTGATCTCCGTCGTATAAATAGTTTCATCGTTTATATATTCGGTTGCCAGTATTTCTCCTAAATCTCCCGACCGGATGGATTTCGTTGTTGGCAGTTTTTCTTCCAAGAAGCTGGCGACCTTGGCTTTTCCGAGCCTTTTGAATAGGTGAGCCAGTTTTTCCTCTGAAGAATAGTGGCTAGGGACAATAGACGCGAGTTCGTTTACGCCTACCATCAAATCTGAGGAGCGTGCCGTTAGTACATAAAGTTGATGATTTCCAACGGGCGTCTTCGCAATATCGCACCAGGCGCTAAACATTAAATCGCTCTTCTGCCAATTCGTTAGTAAAGGGATATGACGCAGCGCGCGCAAATCGTTTGCGTGCTCTTGCGAGCTTCTGAATTCAAATTAATTCCCATACCTCGCCTCCAAGCTCCCGCACGCGCCCGACGTTCTTGTCGATCAGACAAGCAAGCCGCTCTTCGAATGAGCCGATGCGGTTGGTGCCGCCGCCTTCGTAGGGCGCGACCGCCTGGCATTCCTGATTGCGGAAGCGGACGAACAGCACCTGCGCTTCTTCGATCCCGTTTTTCCAGCGCGTCTTCTGCACAGGTGCGAGTTCGGCGCGTTCGTCAATGCCGGCGCGGATTTTCGTGATCAGCGCTTCGAGCGCGGCGTCCGCTTCGCGCGAGTGCTTCTCAAGACATTCGATATAGCCGCGGCCGGTGAACTTGGTGCGGTCGCAGGCCGCGCGTGACGGGCGCTCTTGCGCCGCAAGCGGCGCAACAAGAATAAAGAGAACGACGACAGCGAGAAGCCGGGAAATCATTCCGCGCTTAAGCGGCTTTGCGCGTGGACAGAAACTCGCCCATGCGCCCGATCGCCTTCCGAATATTTTCCTCGGAGTTGGCATAGGAAATCCGCATATAGCCTTCGCCGAGGATTCCGAAATCCGGGCCGCCGATCACGGCAATGCCGGACTCTTCCAAGAGCGACGACGCAAGCTTCTTCGATTTCCAGCCGGTCTTTGAAATATTCGGGAAGGCGTAGAACGCGCCCTTCGGCGTCGCGCAGGAAACGCCGGGCAGCTTGTTCAATTCGTCGACCACGATTTTGCGGCGGCGGTCGAATTCGGCGATCATTTTATGCACCGCATCCTGCGGACCTTTGAGCGCTGCCATCGCCGCAAATTGCGACGGCGCGTTCACGCAGGACCAGCCGTTGATCGCGAGCTTGCGTACATTTTCGTAAAGCGGTTTCGGCCAGACCGAATAACCCATGCGCCAGCCGGTCATGGCGTAAGTCTTCGACCAGCCATTGAGCAGAATGAGACGGTCGCGGATCGACGGATAGTTGAGCAGGCAGACATGCTCTTCGCCGTCATAGACCATGTGGTCGTAGATTTCGTCCGACATGATCGCGACGTCGGGGAATTTTTCCAGACCCTTCACGAGCTTGTCGACTTCCGCGCGCGGTGTGACGCCGCCGGTCGGGTTCGCCGGCGAATTGATAATGATGAGCCGCGTCTGCGGCGTGATCAGCTTCAGCGTTTCTTCCGCCGAAAACGCGAAACCGTTTTCCTCGCGGATCGGAATCGGAATCGGCTTTGCCCCGGTAAACTCGATCATGGAGCGATAAATCGGGAATCCCGGGATCGGGATAAAGAATGTCGGCGCCCGGTTCCCCGAACATCATAATCGCCGCGAACATCGTGATCTTGCCGCCGGGCGCGATCAGCACCTGTTCGGGCGAGACTTCGCGCCTTGAAGCGCTTGAACAGGTCGGCCGCGACCGCTTCGCGGAGCGGCAGGATGCCGGTCGCATTCGTGTAGCCGTGGTGGCCGTCGCGGATCGCTTTGATCGCGGCTTCGCAAATATGTTCGGGCGTCGGGAAATCCGGCTGGCCGATGCCGAGGCTGATGATGTCGCGCCCCTGGGCTGCAAGTTCATTGGCGCGGGCAAGCACGGTGAAGGCGTTTTCCTCGCCCATCCGGCTGAAGCCCTCGATTGTGCGCAACATCGGTATTCCCCCAAAAATTTGCGCGGTAATTGAGCCTATTTCTCGCGCCTTTTCAAACCGATAGCGGGCTATGCGGGTTAGCGCGGCATTGCGGCTTAAGCCTCCGACATGCGAGATTTCGTCATTATGGGCATGTGGTTAGAGCTTGCGGTCGTTCTGGGCCTTACTCTCCTGAACGGTCTCTTCGCCATGGCGGAAATGGCGATCGTTTCATCGCGGCGGCTCCGCCTGCAGCAGATGGCTGAGGACGGCAGCAAGGGCGCCGCCCGCGCGCTCGAGCTTTCCGAAAACCCGAACCGTTTTCTTTCCGGCGTGCAGGTCGGCATCACGCTGATCGGCATTCTCTCGGGCGCCTTTGGAGGTGCCACGCTCGGTGCGCGTCTCGGCGAGGTGTTGAACCGCTATCCCATTCTCCATCCCTACGGCGACGAGATTGCGTTTGGCGCAGTCGTCGTCGCGATCACTTTTCTCTCGCTCATCGTCGGCGAACTGGTGCCGAAGCGGATCGCGCTCACTTCGCCCGAGCCGTTCGCGGCCAAGCTCGCGCGGCCCTTGCAGATCGTCGTCTTGATCGCGCGGCCAATGGTTTGGTTGCTCGAAAAGACCACGGCGGGCGTGCTCATGCTGCTCCGCGTACGGACGGATCGGCCCGGCGGGGTCACCGAAGAAGAAGTGAAGCTCGCAATCGCCGAAGGCACCGAATCCGGCGTGATCGACGAAGTCGAAGAGGATATGATCCACGGCGTCCTGGCGCTTGCCGACCGTTCGGTCGCCTCCGTGCTGACGCCGCGCACGGATGTGTACTGGATCGATGTTGCCGACGATGAAAAAACGGTCGCGCGCGAAATCGCCGATTGTCCTTATTCTCGGATTGTGGTCGCGCGCAACGGCGATATCGGCCGGCCGATCGGGATCGTGCAGAAAAAAGATTTGCTCACCAGCCTGCTTGCCGGCAAGCCGTTCGATATCGAAGCCAATCTGATCCAGCCGATCTTCGTGCCGGAAACCTTGCCGGTGTTGCGACTGTTAGAGATGTTCCGCACGGCCAATGTGCACATCGCGCTTGTGGTCGATGAATATGGCCACTTCCTCGGCGTTGCGACGCTGCATGACGTGCTCGAAGGCATTGCCGGCGACATTTCGCAGGAGCATGAAGGCGAAGATAAAGAACTCCTGCGCCGCGCCGATGGCTCGTGGCTGGTCGACGGCCGCACGCCGGTTGAAACACTCAAGGAAGAATTAGGCATCGAGGAAACGCCGGCAGATTTCCATACCGCAGCGGGGCTCGCGCTCGACAAGCTCGCGCGCATTCCCGTCGAGGGCGATCATTTCGTCATTGGCGACTGGCGCGTCGAAATTGTCGACATGGACGGCAAGCGCATCGACAAACTCATCTTCATCCCGTTAGAGCCGGCAAAAGCCGCGAAATAAGCAAGAGGAAACAATGAAAGAAAACGGAGCGAAGCCCGCCCGCCGCCTGCGTTCGCAAGCCTGGTTCGACGATCCGACCAACCCGGACGTCACGGCGGGGTATCTCGAGCGCTATCTGAACTTCGGTTTTACGCGCGAGGAGTTGCAGTCGGGTAAGCCGATCATCGGGATCGCGCAGACCGGTTCGGATCTGTCGCCGTGTAACCGGCATCACATCGAGCTTGCGCATCGCGTGCGCGAAGGCATTCGTTCCGCGGGCGGCATTGCCTTCGAATTTCCGGTTCATCCGATTCAGGAAACCGGAAAACGCCCGACCGCCGCACTCGACCGCAATCTTGCTTATCTGGGCTTGGTCGAAGTGCTCTACGGCTATCCGATCGATGGCGTGGTGCTCACGACCGGATGCGACAAGACCACGCCTGCCTGCATCATGGCAGCGGCGACCGTGAACATTCCGGCGATTGTTTTGTCCGGCGGGCCGATGCTGAACGGCTGGTACAAAGGCGAGCGCACGGGCTCCGGCACGATCAAGTGGAAGGCGCGCGAACTCTACGCCACCAAAGAGATCGACTACGAAGGCTTCATGGAGTTGGTGGCGTCATCCGCGCCATCGGCCGGCCACTGCAACACCATGGGCACGGCTTCCACCATGAACGGCTTGGCGGAAGCGCTCGGCATGTCGCTGCCGGGATGCGCCGCGATTCCTGCGACCTATCGCGAGCGCGGGCAGATTGCTTATGAAACCGGAAAACGCATCGTCGACATGGTCGAAGAAAATTTGCGGCCGTCCGACATTCTGACGCGCGAGGCATTCGAGAACGCGATCGTTGTCAACTCTGCAATCGGCGGCTCGACCAATGCGCCGGTGCATTTGAACGCGATTGCGCGTCACATCGGCGTCGAGCTCAATGTCGAGGACTGGCAAAAACTCGGCCACAAGATTCCGCTGATCGTGAACATGATGCCGGCCGGAAAATATCTCGGTGAAGAGTTTCATCGCGCCGGCGGAATTCCGGCTGTGATCTATGAATTGATGAAGCAGAAAAAGATTCACGAAGGCGCCAAAACCGTGAACGCGAAATCCATTGGCGACAATTGCCGCGGACGCGAAGTCATCGATCGCGACGTGATTTTTCCGTATGACAAGCCGCTGCGGGCGGACGCGGGCTTCATCATGCTGAAGGGTAATCTCTTCGACAGTGCGATCATGAAGACCAGCGTGATCTCGAAGGAATTCCGTGAGCGCTATCTTTCCAATCCGAAGGACCCCGAAGCTTTCGAGGGCCGCGCCATCGTGTTCGACGGGCCGGAGGATTATCACAAGCGGATCAACGATCCTGCATTGAAGATCGACGAGTACTCCATGCTCTTCATGCGCGGCGTCGGACCGATCGGTTATCCGGGGGCTGCCGAAGTCGTGAACATGACGGCGCCGGCTGCATTGCTTCAGCGTGGCGTGAAATCGCTGCCCTGCATCGGCGACGGACGTCAGTCCGGCACGTCAGGTTCGCCTTCGATCCTGAACGCATCGCCTGAAGCGGCCGCGGGCGGCGGGCTCGCGATCCTTCAAACGGGTGATCGCGTTCGCATCGATCTCAACAAAGGCGAAGCGAATATCCTGATTTCGGAAGAAGAAATTTCATCGCGCCGCGCGCAGCTTGCGAAGGACGGCGGCTATCAATATCCCCCAAGCCAAACGCCGTGGCAGGAAATTCAGCGGCAGATGGTGGATCAACTTTCCGAAGGCATGGTGCTGAAACCCGCGATCAAGTTTCAGCGCGTCGCCGAGAAGTTCGGAATTCCGCGCGAGAACCATTGAGGGGGGTATAGGGCCCTTCGAAAATCGTTTGAAATCAATCCCTTCGTGCTGCGCTAACCCGAGGAAAAAATCATGCCGACGATTGCCGAAAAGCGGGCCACCTTTCACGCGCTGCATAAAAGCGGCTGCTTCGTCATTCCGAATCCCTGGGACGTACCGAGTGCGCGCTGGCTGCAGGGCATGGGCTTCAAGGCGCTGGCTTCCACCAGTGCAGGCTTCGCTTGGTCGAAATCGCTTCCGGATAACGGCGTCACCCGCGACATGGTGCTCGAACATCTCGCTGAGCTTGTTGCGAATACCGACGTGCCGATCAATGCCGACTACGAAGGCGGATTCGCGCATGATCCCGCGGGTGTCGCGGAAAGCGTACGGCTTGCGGTCGAAACCGGCGTCGCCGGTCTGTCGATCGAAGATTCGACCAAGCAGAAGGACAAGACGGTTTACGATCTCGACGATGCGGTCGCGCGTATGCGCGCCGCTCGCGGGGCAATCGACAAGGCCGGCGGCGACACGTTGCTGGTCGGCCGCGCCGAAGGTTTCATCGCGGGCAAGCCCGATCTCGACGATGTAATTGCCCGGCTCAAAGCCTACGCGAATGCCGGTGCGGATTGTCTGTTCGCGCCGGGCATCAGCAAACCGGAGCAGATCAGCGCAGTCGTCAAGGCGGTCGCGCCAAAGCCGTTCAATCTCCTGATCGGCACGCCGATCGGGTTGACGGTCAAAGACGTGGAAGCACTCGGCGTGCGGCGCATCAGTGTGGGCGGCGCGCTGTCGCGCGGTATCTGGGGCGCGTTCCTTCGGGCAACGAAACAGATTCTCGAAGAAGGGCGCTTCGATGCGCTGGGCGAAGGTGCGCCCGGGATGGAAATCAACAAGTTCTTCTATAAAGATTCCAAGGCGCGGAGCGGCGCGTGAGCCAGCCGGTCGGCGAGGAAGTCGATGCGACGCCCGCGAAGCGGCCGGAGCCTGTCACGATTCAGGGTCGCTACGGACGCATCGAAAAACTGAACGCGGCGAAGCACGGCAGCGAAATCTGGGAAGCCGGGAAAGGCCACGACGAGGTCTGGACTTATCTCTCTCAATCACCTTTCGCGAAGCGCCAGGATTTCGATGCGTATCTGGAGATGGCGTCTTCTCGCGAAGATCCCTACGCCTACGCCATTATCGATGCTGACAATCGCACGCTCGGTTTTGCGACCCTGATGGAGATACGTCCCGCCAACCGCGTGATCGAGGTCGGTAACATTCTCTATTCGCCACCGCTGCAAAAGACGCCACTTGCAACGGAAGTGCAATATCTGCTCGCGCGCTATGCCTTCGAGGAACTGGGCAACCGGCGCTACGAATGGAAATGCAATTCGCTGAATGCGCCGTCGCGGCGCGCGGCCGAACGCTTCGGCTTTACGTACGAAGGAACTTTCCGTCAGCACATGATCATCAAAGGCAAGAACCGCGACACAGCCTGGTACGCGATGCTCGATTCCGAATGGCCGGCGCGAAAGCGCGCTTTCGAAGCCTGGCTTTCGCCGGAGAATTTCGACGCGCAGGGCAGGCAGAAGAAAAAGCTGGAACAGTTCCGCGCCTGACGCTTTGCGCTTGGCTTTGCTTCAGGCAGGATAAGGTATTCAACTTCAGCGGCGGCGAATATCATGAGCGACGACTTCCATGTTCTGATCACGGGTGCCGCGGGCATGATCGGCCGCAAGCTGACCGAGCGTCTCGTGCGCGAGCCGCGGATCGGCGGCAAGCCGATTGATCTTGTTACGCTGCACGATGTGGTCGAACCCCCGGAGCCGAAGAAGGGTTCGTTTAAGACGAAAATTCGGACTGGCGATCTGTCGTTGCCTGGCGAAGCCTCGGCGGCGGTGGCGGATAGCCCCGATGTGATCTTTCATCTGGCGGGCGTCGTTTCGGGTGAAGCCGAAACCGATTTCGAAAAAGGCTACAGCGTCAATATCGACGGCACGCGTTTTCTGTTCGAGGCGATCCGTGCCCGCGAGTTCGTGCCGCGCGTTGTTTTCACGAGTTCGGTCGCGGTATTCGGCGGACCATTCGACGGCCCGGTGACCGACGACTTTCATCTGACGCCGCATACTTCTTATGGCGCGGCCAAAGCAATCGGCGAACAATTGCTTGCCGACTATTCGCGCCGCGGCTTTTTCGACGGCGTCGGCATACGCTTGCCCGCGATCACGGTACGTCCCGGCAAGCCGAACAAGGCGGCGTCTGGATTTTTCTCCGGGATCATCCGCGAACCTTTGGCTGGACAACAGGCGATGTTGCCGGTCTCTGAGGATCTGCTTCATTCGCACGCGAGTCCGCGCGCGGCGGTGAATTATCTTCTGCACGCGGCGACCTTGAAAAAAGACGATCTCGATCTTCGCCCCAACATCACGATGCCGAGTGTTGCTTGCACGATCGCGGAGCAGATCGAGGCGTTGCGTAAAGTCGGCGGCGACAAGGCGGTGGCGCGGATCGAGCGCGTCCGCGACACGCTGGTCGAGCGGATCGTGGCGGGCTGGCCGCATCGCTTCGAGACCAAGCGCGCACTCGATCTGGGATTCGTGCCGGATAAGGATTTCGACGAGATCGTAGCTATTCACGTCGAAGACGAATTGGGCGGTAAAGTCGCCGTTTAAGCCGCGCCGGAATACGGGTAACAGACTAGTTTCTTGCACTTGCCGCATGATCGCCTACATTTGGGCGAGAGAGTTCTGAAATGGCCTATGTCGACGCCGCCACCGCGCCTTTACGTAAAACCGGGCAGATCCGTCTGCACGGCGCGGAGGATTTTGCCGGCATGCGCCGCGCGGGCCGTCTGGTTGCCGAAGCGCTCGACATGCTCACGGTTCATGTGGAACCGGGTGTCACGACCGAGAAGCTCGACAAGCTCATCTACGATTTCGCGATGGACCAGAATGCGCTGCCGGCGACGCTGAACTATCGCGGCTACCGCAAATCAATCTGCACCTCGATCAATCATGTCGTCTGCCACGGCATCCCGAACGAAAAGGCGCTGCGCGAGGGCGATATCGTCAATATCGATGTCACCTTGATCCTCGACGGATGGCATGGCGATTCGAGCCGCATGTATCAGGTCGGCGAAGTGCCGCGCCGCGCCGAGCGGCTTGTCGAAGTCACTTATGAAGCGATGATGCGCGGGATCGCCGCGATCCGCCCCGGCGGCACGACCGGCGACATCGGCGCCGCGATCCAGGCGGTGGTCGAGCCGAACCATATGAGTGTGGTGCGCGATTTCTGCGGTCACGGGTTGGGACGCCTGTTCCACGACGAGCCGAACATCGTCCACATCGGCGTGTCGGGTGAGGGCGCGGTGCTGCGGCCTGGCATGTTCTTCACGGTCGAGCCGATGATCAATCTCGGCCGCCCGCATGTGAAAGTGCTCTCCGACGGCTGGACCGCGGTGACGCGCGATCGTTCGTTGTCAGCGCAGTTCGAGCATTCGGTCGGCGTGACCGAAACCGGCGTTGAAATTTTCACGCTTTCGCCCAAGGGGCTGCATAAGCCGCCTTATCTCCAAGCAGCCTGATTTCCATGACGAAGCCGCGGCGCGATTCCGGATTGAAGGAAGCGCCGCATTATCTCGGCCATCGCGAACGGCTGCGCGCGCGTTTCCGCGAAGCCGGTGCCGGTGCGTTAGCGGATTATGAATTGATGGAGCTCGTGCTCTTTCGCGCGATCCCGCAACGCGACGTCAAACCGGTCGCAAAAACACTAGTCGAGACATTCGGCTCATTCGCCGAAGCGATTTCGGCGCCGCCGGAGCGGCTCAAGGAAATCGATGGCGTCGGGGACGCAGTCATCACGGAACTGAAAGTGGTGGAGGCCGCAGGGCATCTCCTCGCCAAAGGCAGGCTCAACAAGAAACAGGTTTTGTCGTCGTGGTCGGCGGTGATCGATTATTGCCGCGCTTCGATGGCGTTTGCCAATAAAGAGCAATTCCGTGTGCTCTTTCTTGATAAGCGCAATCAGCTGATCGCCGACGAAGTGCAGCAGACGGGCACGGTCGATCACACGCCGGTCTACCCGCGCGAAGTGGTGAAGCGCGCACTGGAATTATCCGCGACCGCAATCGTGCTTGTGCACAACCATCCGTCCGGCGATCCAACCCCGTCGGGCGCCGATATCGAGATGACCAAGACGATCGTCAAAGTTGCGCGCCCGCTCGGCATCGAGGTGCATGATCACCTGATCGTCGGCAAAGACGGGCACGTTAGTCTGAAAAGTCTACGGTTAATCTAAAAAAGCTCTGCGGCAGATCCAATATGCCGGCTTTCGGCACCGAAGCTCAGGCGCTCATTTCGGCCGGCCGCGGCGCCAACAGTATTTCCGAAAGAAAGGTAAACGGCGCTTCGGCCGATTTCGAGATCGAGTTCTGAGTACGAGGCTGCCAGTCCGGCTGCGGACAGTGCGCCCACGAGCGGCGAGGGGCGGGGAAGCTGCAGCTGATCTCTCAGGCGGCTCGAGAGCGAGGCAGCTTCAAGGGCCTCTGCCTCTCGGCCTGCCCGGCGGCTGCTCAAGGCAAGCGCTTCCAGGCAAACTGCAGCCTCCGTCCGGTAGCGCCCTCGAACAATGATCTCGGCTGCCTCGCGCAGGAGCGGACCGCCGCCATCGCCATCGCCATCGCCTGAGCCAAGCATTGCGAGCAGGGATAGCGCCCGGGCTATCTGCGGCTCATTTTTTATTCTGCGCGAGTGGACAAGAGATGCTTTCAGACTCTCGCGCGCCTCCTCAATCTTGCCGTCCATCCAATGAAGCAGGCTCATCATGATCTGCGCGCGGGCAACGCCCCAGTCATGGCCGGCGGACAAAAGCAGCTGAATGGATTTTTGGAGTGCGCTTTCGGCCGCGGCGCGGTCGCTCCTAAGGTGAAGATGAACCTGAGACCAGACCATGAGCGTCACGCCTGCTTCCAGGTGGAGATTTCGCGCGATGAAGGTGTCGTGAGCAAAACCTAATGCGCCGTCAGCTCCACCGAAGTCGCCGGTCATCGCACGGTACTGCGCATCCATCAGGTGAAGTATGGCGTCGGCTGTGGCGTCCAGTTCCGGCCTTGCGGCAACCGTCGCCTTGGTCCAGCTCCGCGGCTCGGCGCTTGCGTCACGGATTTCATAGAACACCGCAACATCCCAGACGAGTTGGACGATGCTCTCGAACTCCCCGGCGTCCAAAGCGTCCCTGACTACCGCGCGCAGGTTCGCGCGCTCAGGATCGAAGCGCGCGGCCCAGGTGCGTTGATGCGGTCCGCAAAGATAGGGTTGAGCACTGCGGCCAAGTTCCAGGAACCATGTCTTGAAGCGCTTGCGAATATGATTGGCCTCACCGGCTTGTGCGAGCCGATCAGCAGCGTAGCCATGGACGGTTTGCAGCATGCGGAAGCGCGGCTCGACGGTTTCGGAGTCGTCGGCGGGCAGAATCAGGCTGCTGTCGAGCAGGGCGGTTAAGTCATCCATCACATTTACTGAGTGGTCTCCGCAGATCGCCGTCGCGGCTTCAAGCGAAAAACTTCCCTCAAATACCGAGAGCCTTGCCAAGAGGCTACGCTCGCCGGGTGACAACAATTCATAGCTCCAGTCTAGCGTGGCGCGAAGCGTCTGCTGCCGTGCCGGAAGGTCGGAACTCCTGGAACTGAGCAGTTCGAAGCCCAAGCGCAAGCGCTGAAGAATTTCGCGCGGTTCGAGTAAGCGCGTTCGCGCCGCAGCAAGTTCGATTGCGAGCGGCAGACCGTCCACGCGCCGGCAGATTTCCGCGATCGCGCTTACGTCGGCGGCGTTCGGAGAAAAGCGGGCATCCACACTTCGGGCGCGATCCAGAAAAAGCGAAATCGCCGGTTGTTGATCGAGTGACTCGACGGCTGCTTCTTCCGGTACTGGAAGCGGCGGTATTGGCAACTCTTGCTCGCCGCTTACCCGCAGTGCCCGTCGACTGGTGGCGAGAATCTGAAGATTTGGGCTGCGTTCCAGCAATTGCCTGATAACCAGTTCGATGCTGTCGATTTGTTCGAGATTGTCGAGCACCAGGAGCGCACGCCGATCCTTAAGATGATGGACAAGGGCTGTCTCCGGCGACCAGGCTCCTTCCGTCCTTATTCCAAGCCGATCGACAACGACGCGTGCGACCAATGATGCAGAAGTGACCGTCTCAAGCGGAACGAAGTAAATCCCATCGGGATACATCGTCTTCAGAGAAACGGCGGCCGCTTGCGCGAGGCGGGTCTTGCCGACGCCACCGGGCCCCGTGAGCGTAAGCAACCGGGCACCCCTAGCAAGATGCTCGTGCGCAGCCTTTATCTCGGCTTCGCGGCCCAGCGTTCGGGTCAAGGGGATCGGCGGGGCCGCAATTGGCAATACCGAAGCGGGCTCAGCCGCCGCAGCTTCAAAACGCTCCGACAATAGTAGAGCTAGGTCACGTTCGACGAATCCAACCAGTTCGTCGGTCGAGCCGAAGCGTTTGTAGGACGCGAGGTCGTCCTTCTGGAACTGCTCGACAAGCTGGCCAAGCCGCTCCTCGCGCTCTGGCGCCGGCTCTTTGATGTAGAGCAGCCTCGGGCGTCCGCCGGCCAGTCGATATTCGTCCTCGAGACCGGAAATAGTTTCACCCTCTGCAATCCATCCGTACCGTTGCCAATAGATACCGAGGAACAGGTGGCTCTGGGCGAGATACGCCCGGTAGAGACTTCGCGGTGCGTGCGGCCGCGCGCCGTCCTCGAACATGACGGGCGCCAAGTGAAGGCGTTCGATCGCGGCCCTGATCGCGACGCGTTCTGGAGCAAGTTCTCCCAGCGTCGAGCTGATGAACACGCGAAGCCGTTGGTCCGGTGTGCGGATGATGGCAGCCATGGAATCCAGCGCGAACTCCCCAATGGACGTATTCTTAGCGAGGTCTGTCGGGCATGACTATAAATTCGTACGCGTTTCCAGGCGGACTTTCGCAAACGATGCCCGGTCACCCTGATGCGAAGCCGCGAATTAGTTTGGCCGCGTCATCAAAAGGGGTCGCGGGCGGTCGGGCACCTTGGCCCAGGCGCCCTCATCGTTGCGGCCGAAACGCAGCCGTTCGTCCTTCCCGGAAATCAGAACGAGATCGCCGCGGTCGAGCCGCCAGGCGACGGGGCCGAACGATGTGATCGCGGCGTCGCATTTTTCGCCAACGCGCAGCGCGAAACGCTCCTCGCCTGCGGGCACATCGGTCAGCGTGACGCGGCAAAGCGCCGGCCCTTGCGGGCGGCGGAGATTCCAGTCTCCGACCATATCGGTCAGCTGCACGAAAGTGCCCGGATCAGCTACGCGAAGGTTCGACAGGAAATAGACGCCGTCGTTTTCGCGGATCGCTTCATAGACGCCGCCGACGCCCTCGGTGAATTCCGCAATCACTGTGCCCTTGCCGTTGACGAGATAAATTCCGCCGGCGGGCGCGGGCTGCCAGGCCGTGACCTCCGCGAGATATCCGAACAGCGGAATGCATGCGGCTTTGTCGAAGACCAGCACGAAGCCGGGTGCTGAGGTCTTTGCCTCCAACGCGATCGGGCAGCGGCGCTCGCCGACCGCGTCAGCGAGTTGATAATTCGAGGCAAGCGCGCGGGCTGCCGCCATGTCCTGCGCGCATACGTCGGCCATCGCGAAGGAAAGCGCGAGGAGAACGAGCGATGCGCGCAGAACTGCGGTCATTTCTTTTTTGGCGGCCAGGGCGTTTCGGATACCGGGGTCAGTGGGCCTTTGCCGGCGGCCCAGGACAGAAGATTATCGACCACAAGCTGACCCATGAGGCGGCGGCAATGCACCGAGGCCGAGCCGACATGCGGAAACAGCACGACATGATCCATGTCGATCAGTTCCTGCGGCACGTTCGGTTCGTCTTCGAATACGTCGAGGCCGGCCGAAAGGATTTTTTTATCGCGCAGCGCTTCGATCAATGCCTTCTCGTCAATCACCGAACCGCGCGCGACGTTGATCACGATACCGTTCGGTCCAAGTGCTTCGAGCACCGGCTTATTGACGAGATGCTTGGTCGCGGCACCGCCCGGCGTTATCACGATGATTACTTCAACGTCGCGCGCCATCGCGACGAGATCGGGATAGTGCTTGTAAGCGACGCCGGCCGCTTTGTTGCGACTGTGATAAACGATCGGCATGTTGAAGGCCTCTAACCGCTTGGCGATCGCCTTGCCGATGCGGCCCATGCCGACGATGCCGACGGTGCGGTCCTGCAATGTCGCGGTCAGCGGAAAAGGCTTTTCCTTCCATTTGCCGGCGCGAACATAGCGATCCGATTGCGGGAATTGCCGCACGGTCGCAAGCAGAAGCCCCAGCGCAGTATCGGCGACTTCTTCATTCAGCACATCGGGCGTGTTCGAGACCACGATGCCGTTCTCCCCGGCCCATTTTGCGTCGATCGAGTCGTAGCCGACGCCGAACGAACTGATCATTTCAAGTTTCGGCAATTTGACCCATCAAGGCGTTATCGACCCGGACAGCAGCCGTGGCTGCAATCGCGCGTACCTTGCTGCCGACTTCAGCCAGAAATTTCTCGCGGTCGGCTGCTTTATGCAGGCGGTGGACGATGAAGTTCTGATCGAGCTGCTCCTCGATCATGGGCATCATGGGGCCTGCCATCAACAAATCGGTCTTAGCCATTCCCTATCGCTTCCTGTTTTTGTGGTGGTTATCTTGTACTCGTTCTTGCGTGGGGCCAGCCCCAATAAAACCCTATATTCGACCGAGCACTGCGTTGGGCGAATAGGGGATGGTACATGCCTTCAGGCGAAAACGTTTCGATCAATTTATCCTCGGTGCAGGCCATTCGCAAAGCGGTTCTGCTCGTGGCGATCCTTTTTGGCGTCGTTTTTCTTCTGATCGGCGAGTCGCGCTGGCCGAGCGGTACATTCGTGCATGAAGGGATCGAGTGGATCGGCCTGATCCTGATTGTTGCCTGTATTATCGGCCGGACGTTCTGCACGCTTTATATCGGCGGCAGGAAGATCGACCGGCTCACGATGGAAGGGCCTTATTCGGTCAGCCGCAATCCGCTTTACGCATGGTCGGTGATCGGTGCGGCGGGTGCCGGTGCCCAGCTCGGCAGTGCAGTCATGGGCATTGCCGCCGGTACGGTCTGCTACTTCGTTTTTTACCTGGTCGTGTTGAAGGAAGAGCGCGTGCTCGCGGATCGCTTTGGCGAAACCTATCGCGAGTATCTCGATAACGTTCCGCGGTTCTTCCCGGATTTCTCGCTCTGGCGCGATGTCGATAAAGTAGAAGTCAGCCCGAAGCTCGTGCGCATCACCGCGCTTGATGCCTGCGTGTTTCTGCTTTCAGTGCCGCTCGCCGAGGGCATGGAATTTCTGCATGACCTTGGCTATCTGCCGACGCTAATCACGCTGCCATAGCGCTATTTCTCCGCCTGCGCCTCGAGCGAGACTTCGGCCTTCATCATGCGTTCGCGGTAGAGCAGATAGAGTCCGGACGCGATCACGATCAGCGCGCCGATAATGGTCCACATATGTGGCAGATGACCGAAGACGGCAAAACTCGTGGCGGACACCCAGATTATCTGAAAGTAGATGAAGGGTGCGAGCACGCCCGCGGGCGCGAAGCGATGCGCGATGATCAGGCAGGTATGTCCGATGAGGCCGAAAAAGCCGACCGCGACCATGCCGGAAATTACGACTGGATCGGTCGGGGTCTGCCAAACCCACGGTAACGGTACTGAAGCCGCAAGCACGCCGACCAGCGCGGAATAAGTGATCGTGGTTTGCGTTGAATCGTAAGGCGCAAGCGCCCGCGTCGAAATATTATAGAGCGCGTAGCAACAGGCGCCGGCGAGCGACAGGAACGCGGTCGGATGCAAAGCGCCGGTACCCGGACGGATCACGACGAGCGCGCCAGCGAAGCCCACGAGAATTGCGATCCAGCGCCGCCAGCCGATCCATTCGCCGAGGATGGGCCCCGCGAACAACGCGATAAAAAACGGCGTGGTGAACATGATCGCGGTCGTTTCGTCGAGTTGCAGGAAAGTCAACGCGATGAAATTGATCGCGGTTGAGAGAAACAGAGAGTCCCGAGCGGCCGAGTTGCAGCCATGGCCGCCGCGTCTCGAACAAACCCTTCACAGTCCACGGATTGACGAACAGGAATCCGATGAAGAAGTGACTGGCATACCGCGCCCAGACCACCTGAAGCGTCGGCATATGGCCGGTCAGCCATTTCGCGGTCGTGTCGAGGATTGCAAAACAAAAGAGTGCTGCGCACATCAGCGCGATGCCTTTGAGGCGAGCGCTGGCATCGCCGGGCGCGGGAAGTTTGCGCAGCGGGCGCGGAGAGCGTGGCATGAAGCTGGATTATCCTGATTTCAGCGCGCAACCTAGCGGAGCAGGAGCCCGGCGGGCAGCCCTCTGCGCGCATGGCTAGGCACTTCGGTTTGACAGGGCCGCAATCCGCATTATGGATGTGCCCCAATCCACCCCAATGAAGCCGTCACAATGTCGTTTCTGAGTACGCTTGCCGCACGCCGCCGCCGCTTTCGCTACGAGGGCGAGGCTGTGCCGTGCAATCTCTGCGACAGCGCGGGCAAGGCAGTGATCGGCACGCGAGACCGCTGGCTCAATCCGCTCACCAACGTGATCTGCACGCATTGCGGCCTGATCCGGGTCGACCCCATGCCAACGGATGCGGAACTCGATCGCTACTACACCGATCATTATCGCCTGCACTATCAGAACACACTTGAGCCTACACCGAAATCGATTGGGCGCGGCCAGCGTGGCGCCAAGCTGCGGCTCGATATGCTTGGAAAATTTCTCAAGCCCGGCGCGCGCATTCTCGATATTGGCGCGGGCGGCGGCGAGTTTTTGGCCGAGGCGAAGGCGCGTGGCTATGATGTCGAAGGCGTTGAGCCGAGCGTCGGCTTCGCGCACTTTGCCGAACGAACCTATGGCGTGAAGCTGCATGTTGCGCCGCTGATGAAGATCGACTTCGCGGATCGCAAATTCGATCTCATTCATTCATTTCATGTGTTCGAACATCTGCGCGATCCGATCGCGAGCATGAAACTCGTGCATTCGCTGCTGAATCCGGGCGGACATTTTTATATCGCCGTTCCCAACATGGCCGAGGAGCGCACGCCGACCGGTATGTTCCACTTCGCGCATGTGCACGGCTTTACCTACGAGACGCTTCGCATGATGGCGGCCAAGGCCGGCTTTGAATGGGTGCCGCAGAGCGCATTGCGGGCGGCGCAAACTTTCAGGCGTATCGAACGGCCCGATCCGGACTGGTTCCGGTTTCCCAATCATGCGCGCGAGCTCGAAGAACATTTCCGCAAGCGCGGGCTTCTAAAGCACCTATTTAAGGCGGACCCTTATCGCCGTGCGTGGCAGCGCCTCACGCGTAAAATCCGCGAGCGCAAACTTTCGGGCAACATCGC
Organism: uncultured Alphaproteobacteria bacterium; assembly: GCA_963730025.1. GTDB lineage: Bacteria > Pseudomonadota > Alphaproteobacteria > Rhizobiales > Xanthobacteraceae. The sequence continues at coordinate 1,607,039 of CAVSPV010000002.1, read as the reverse complement.
AACGTAGCGGTCAGTTTCCGGTGATGGCGCTCGCGTGCCAGCGCTGCAGGGCGCCGCGCTGAATCCAGGAAAACAGCGCGAAGATCGCGACCCCTGCAAGCGCAATCAGCAAGAGCGCTGCGTACATGCGTGGAATGTTGATGCGGTGGCCGGCCTCGACGATGCGCCAGGCAAGGCCCGATCCCGCTCCTGCAGTGCCTGCAGCAATTTCACCGACGACAGCTCCGATCAGCGCAAGGCCACCTGCGATCCGCATGCCACCCAGAATGTAGGGAAGGGCCGCGGGAAAGCGCAAAAGGAAAAGCGTTTTGAGTTTGCCCGCGCCATAGAGCGCGAAGAGATCGCGCAATTGCCGGTCGGCGGACGCAAGTCCGAGCGCGGTATTCGAAAGAATCGGAAAGAAGGCGACGAGCGTTGCGCAGGCAAGCACTGCGCTATTCGGTTCGAGATAAATTAGCAGCAACGGCGCGATCGCAATCACGGGTGTCACCTGGAATATGACCGCGAGTGGAAAGAGCGAACGCTCGGTCCATTTCGAAAGGTTGAATACGGCCGCAAGGAAAATCCCGACAAGCGTTGCGATACCAAGTGCGAGTGCCGTGATCTTGAGCGTCACAAGCAGTGAGCCGAATAGAAGTGCCCGGTCTGCGGCAAGCGTTTGCAGGATCAGCAAAGGCGACGGTAGTACCTGTGGCAAAATCTCGAAATAGCGGCAGCCTGCTTCCCACGCGGCAAGGACGAGCGCGAACGTAATTGCCGGTGCGACAAAGCGGGCGTTCATTGCCGCATCTCCATTGCCCGCATTAATGCGGTCGAAATTTTCCGGCAGCGTGCAACGTAAGCCGCTGAAGTGCGGTATTGCGGGTCGGAAAGCTGTGTTGCCGGCAGGAAGCGGATCTCGTCGGCGATAGTGCCCGGCCGCGGCGACAGCACCAGCGTCCGTGTCGAGAGATAGGCCGCTTCATAGATGGAATGCGTAACAAACACGATGGTGCAACCGAGATTGCGCCAGAGCGAAAGCAGTTCATCGTTGAGCTTGAAGCGCGTGATTTCGTCGAGCGACGCGAAGGGTTCGTCCATGAAAAGAAGTTTCGGGCGAACGATGATCGCGCGGGCAAGCGAAGCGCGCATCTTCATGCCACCGGACAATTCATGCGGGTAGGCGTCGCCGAAGCCATCGAGGCCAATCTGCCGCAGGACATCACGTGCGCGTTGCCCGGCGGTTTCGTCATCAACGCCAAGTAGCCGCAACGGCAGACGCACGTTTGCTGCGACAGAAGCCCAGGGCATCAGCGCAGGCTCCTGAAAGACGAAGCCGGTATCGCGCGGACGTGTGCCGCCGTGCCACGCGACCTGACCTGTGCTTGGGCGGTCGAGACCGGCGAGGATACGGAGCAGCGTTGTCTTGCCGCAACCGGAGGCGCCGAGCAGCGAAAGAAACTCGCCCTCGCGAATTTCGAAACTGACGCGGTCGAGCGCCTGCACGCCGTTATCGAAGATTTTCGAAATTCTACGTGCTGCGACGAGTGAAGCTTGCGAAGTTTTCTTCGCAGGCATCCGCTTTGCTGTCGCGCGTTTTGCCATTATTTTAAACGGTAAAAATCGACGCCGTGTTTGCGGTTGACGAAGGTCGCGTCGAAGCTCTTACGCCAATCAATGTCGGCCTTCACGACGCCCGCTTTCACCATCTTGTCGAAGAAGCTCTTGATGCGCTCGTCGCGCATCGCGCCGATCCCGAGATTAAGTGAATCGCCGGAATCGACGATGCCATATTCCTTCATTTTCGCGAGCGAGAAGGCAATCAGGGCGTCGGTCATTTCTGGATTTTGCTTCTTGATCAGGTCGTTCGCGGCTTTGTTGTCGCCATATAGATATTTGTACCAGCCTGCGATCGAGGCCTCGATAAAGCGGGCGACGAGATCGGGGTTCTTGCGCAGGAGTTCGGTGCGCGTTTCCAGCGTCGTCGCGTAACCATCGAAACCGTGGTCGGCAAGCAGGAAGATCTTCGGCTTGAAGCCTCCTGCTTGTTCGATCACGAAGGGCTCGGAGGTGACATAACCCTGCATCGCGAAATTCTTGTTCGCGAGAAATGGCTGCGGGTTGAAGGTGTAGGGCCGCGCCTGCTCATCGCGGAAGCCGTGCTCGGATTTCAGCCAGCGAAACGACGTCACCATGGCGTCAGCACCGAGCAGCAAATTGACCTTCTTCAGATCCGCGAAAGTTTCGATGCCTGTATTGGGGTGCGCGATGATCGCAATCGGATCGCGCTGCATGATCGCGGCAACGACGACGGTCGGTACGTTCTGTTCGACTGCCGCGAAGGCTTGCAGGAAGTTTGCTGAAATATAGAAGTCGAGCTTTCCCGCGGATAGCAGAATACGATTGTTGACCTGCGGGCCTCCCGGCACGATTTCGACATCGAGCCCATACTTCGCATACGTACCGTCGGCGAGTGCCTGATAGAAGCCGCCGTGCTCGGCTTCTGCGACCCAATTGGTGCCGAAGCGCACTTTGTCGGCGGCATTCGCCGGCGAGGCGATTGCCAGCATCAAAGCGGCAATCAATGAAAACGACGCGTTTCGGATCATGTCTCTATTTAAGCCGGCGAATGAATTGGCCATCGCATAAGGGATCGTAACCTTAATGCCAACGCCAAGAATTAGGCGCGGTACTCGCCCGCCTTGCGCCGCGCGTGTCGGCTCAATAGGTTGCGGCGGTTTGGCGCGGACGTGAACAGCACGATGAATCCGAAGCGATATTGGGCCGAGATGAGCTGGCAGGATTTCCAGAGCGGAAATCCGGCCGGATGGATTGCGGTCGTTCCGGTCGCGGCGATCGAGCAACACGGACCGCATCTGCCGCTTAGCGTCGATGTCACGATTGCGGAGGGCTATCTCGCGCGCGTACATCGCCTCTTGCCGCAAACGCTGCCCGCGACCTTTCTGCCGATCCAGCAGATCGGCAAGTCGGATGAGCATCGCGACTTCCCGGGTACGCTGACATTTTCATGGGAAGTTCTGATCCGCGCCTGGATCGAGCTTGGCGAAAGCGTCCATCGCGCGGGGGTCCGCAAAATAGTGTTCGTAAATTCCCATGGCGGCAATTCTTCCGTGCTCGATATCGTGACCCGCGAGTTGCGCGCCAAATTCGGCATGCTTGCGGTGCTTACTTCATGGCACCGGCTCGGCTATCCGGAAGGTCTTTTCGATCAGGCTGAGCGCACGCATGGCATTCACGGTGGCGAGATCGAAACGTCGCTGATGCTTTCTTTCGCGCCGGAGCAGGTGCGCATGGATAAGCTTGACGACTTCGTGCCGGTGACGCGGGCGATGGAAAAGGATTTCACGTTTTTGCGTGCGGCGGTGCCGGCAGGCTTCGGCTGGATGACGCAGGATTTGCAGGACACCGGCGCGATCGGAAACGCAAAAGCCGGAACAAAAGAAAAAGGCGAGCAGGCCGCCGACTTCGGCGCGAAAGCTTTCGTCTCGCTCCTGGAAGACGTGCAGCGCTTTGATCTGAAGCGTTTGAAAAAAGGCCCTTTGGGTTAGTCGCAGAGCGACAGCGTCACCGGATCGGCGTCCGCCGGCAGATAGTTGCTCATCGGCTTGCAGGTGCCGGTGATGCAAATATTCCAGTCGGCGGTCGCTCCTGAACGGCGCAGCGCAACTTGTTTCATCGGCGCGAGGTGCGGGCGATAGCGGTAAGACTTGCCCTTTAGCTTCGCACCGTCCGGAATTTCCATACCGGCGCCGGTACCTTGCACGCGCGACTCAACGATCGCGATCCCGGCCGGATGCACACGCCAGTCTTCTTCCCAGCGCGTCTTCTCGACCGAATGCGTCCAGGAAAGCGTGATCGCGGCGGCGAGTTTTACGACCACGCCGCCGCCCGCGAGACAAATTGTGCTCATGCGGTTTTAGTTTTCACCGCGGGCGTGCGGCGCGTTGTCCAGTAATGATAGGCGAGGAACGCGATGCCGAGCGCGAAGCCGATTTCATCGGTGAGCGGAAACGCCAGAATGAGCAGCGCAGCTGCCGTGAATGTCCAGACGCGTTCCCACCACGACACCGGACCGAACAGGTGACCGACGGCGGTGATGCCCCAAAGCGCTACGGCAAAAGTCGCCTTGGCGCAGATATAGGTAACCGCAATCCAGTAGTTCGCCCCGACGAGTCCGGCAACCGGTTGCAACATCAGCGCGGGATCATAAACCGCCATATAGGGCACGATGAATCCGGGAAGCGCGATCAGGATTGCCTTCATCGAGATCGAAAAGCCGCTGACGCGCGCCATGGGTGCCGCCGCGAATGCGGCGAGCGCAACCGGCGGCGTGAGATCCGCCATGATGCCGAAATAAAAGACAAACATATGCGAGACGATCAGCGGAACGTCGAGCTTCAGCAGAATGGGGGCGGCAAGCGACGAGGTGATGATGTAGTTCGGGATCGTCGGGATGCCCATGCCGAGAATCAGACTGAAGATCATGGTTAGCACCAGCGCTAGAAATAGACTCTCGCGGCCGATGGAAATCATCCAGGTCCCGATGATGGTGCCGAGTCCGGTGAGCGTCATGGTGCCGATCACTATGCCGACGACCGCGCAGGCAAGGCCGACCGAAAGCGCCTGACGGGCGCCGTCCGCCATCGCGTCGCGGCATGCGACAAGTGCTTCGCGTCCGCGCTGTTCGAAAGCGCTCCATGCGACGAGCGCTGCGAGCAGGACGAGTACGAAGACCACGCTCATCCAGAGTGAGAATGCGGCGAGAACGCCAAGTACAATCCAGAACACGACCCGGATCGCGGTTTCGCGCATGCCGCTCGATAGCGTGATCCCTAGGAGCATGAGCGCGGTGAGCGAAAGGCCAACTGCGCCAGCGAAGAGTGGCGTGTATCCGGCGAAAAGAAGATAGACGAGCACAACCAGCGGCAGGATCAGATACCAGTTGTTGCGGATTTCATTCCAGCCGTTCGGCAATTGGCTGCGCGGCAGGCCTTTCAATCCGCGGCGGCCGGCTTCCAGATGCACCGACCAGAAGCACGCGCCGAAATACAAAAGCGCCGGAATGATCGCGGCCTGCACGATATCGGAATAGGGGCGGTCGATGGTTTCGGCCATGATGAAGGCCACCGCACCCATCACCGGCGGCATGATCTGCCCGCCCATGGAAGAGGTTGCTTCGACGCCGCCGGCGTAAGCTGCCGGAAAGCCGAAGCGCTTCATCAGCGGAATCGTGAACTGGCCGGATGCGACGACGTTGGCGATGCCCGAGCCTGAAACCGTTCCCATCAGTGCTGAAGAGGCGACGCACACCTTCCCCGGTCCGCCTTGCGCGCCTCCGAAGGCTGCCATCGACAATTCGTTGAAGAAGCGGATGACACCGGCGCGTTCCATGAACGAGCCGAATAAAATGAAAAGAAAAATGTAGGTGGCCGAAACCAGCGTCGGTACGCCGTAGATGCCTTCGGTGTTGAAGGCCATGTGCTCGATCACTTGATCATACGAATAGCCGCGGTGATTGAGCGGTGCAGGCAAATATTGCCCGAGCAAGGCGTAAGCGAGCGCGATGGCGCAAACGACGGCGATCGCATTGCCCATGATGCGTTGAACGAGAAAGAACAAAATGGCGAGCGAAAGCGTACCGACCGCGATATCGATATGCGTAAGAAAGCCGGAACGATCGATCAGCGGCAGATAGAATAGCCATTGGTAGAAACCAACCAGAAAGCCGGCAATGCCGATGATCCAGACCGCAATTTTCGCCGGTGCGTTCTTGATCGGATTGGCAATCATCGCCGCGCCAAGCAGCGTCAGAAAGCCCACGTGAATCGCGCGCACGACCTGGCTGGGCATGCCGCCGGCGAATGCGGCGACGAGTTCCACGGCACCGAGCACCGCGAGAAAGCCGATGCCATGCGTGAGCTCTAAGCGGCGGTGGTAGGCGAGGTAGGCGAGATAGGCGAGCCAAATCAGCAGCCCGGCGCGGATCAGGAACAATAAATCGAGTTGGGGAACAGCCGCGAAGAAATCCTTGTCGAGTGGAATCCCGAAAGACGTGACGATCTGAAAAATCGAAAACGCGATCGCAATGTAGAAAATGACGCTACCGAGTCGGCCCTTGCCCCAGTCTAGGTTGAGATGGCCTGCGACGTCATCGACGACACGTTGTCGTTGTCATTGCCGGAGGGATCGCCGCAGAGATCCTTCCGTCGCTTCGGTCTGGTCGTCGACGCCTTCCTGTTCTTCGCCATAGCGCGCCCCTCCTCAACGCACGTTTACGCGGACGCTAATTTTCGGCAGCCAAAAGCAAAACGGCCCGCGTTCGTCACGCGGGCCGCAGCTTGAGGCTTTAGCCGCTTACACCTTTTTCCTTGAAGTATTTGCAGCGCGCCGGGATGGAGCGGTACCGGCGGCTGCTTCGCGGCATTCTCCAGCTTGATAGCGCGCGCGGCAGCATGCGCGGCGATCAGGTCCGGAATGTTGTCGTAAATCGCCTTGGTCATCTGATAAACGAGGTCTTCGGAAAGATCCGAGTGTGTTACCAGATAATTCGGAACCACTGCAGCGTTTACGGCCGCGGTCTGGCCCTGATAAGTGTTCGCCGGAATGACGGCCGCCAGGAACGGTGGACCGGCCTTCGTCACGACATCCGCCGGAATTTCCACGACAACGATTTCGACCGAGTTAGCAAGATCCTTGATCGAGGCAACGCCAAGACCTGCCGATTGCAAGGTTGCATCCAGCTGACGGTTCTTGATCAGTTCGACCGATTCCGCGAACGGCAGATATTCGACCTTACCGAGATTTTCGTACTTGATCCCGGCTGCGTTAAGGATCGCGCGTGCATTCAATTCGGTGCCCGACTTTGGTGCACCAACGGATAGACGTTTGCCCTTAAGGTCGGCGAGCGATCTTAATCCCACTTTCCTTAGAGGCAACGATCTGAATGTAGTTCGGATAGATCGCGCCGATCGTGCGCAGCTTGTCGAGCTTGCCGCGGAAACCGGCGTCGGCGTCGCCGGCCCAGCCCTGCGCGAGCGAATCGCCGAGCGTCAAGGCGATCTCGCCCTTGCCGGCCTGCAGGAGATTGAGATTTTCGACCGAAGCCTTGGTCGCCTGCACCGACGGACGCGAGTCCTTGATCTTGTCGGTGAAAATTTTTGAGATGGCGACGCCAAGCGGATAGTAAACGCCAGCGGTGCCGCCGGTGAGTACGTTGATGAAGTTTTGCGCCTGAGCCGTCGCCGGAATTGCGGCGACCGAGATCGCTGCAAACACGATGGCGAGACGAATTAATTTGCGTCCGAAAATCATTCCCGAAACCTCCCGAAGTTAGGTGTCCCAACCGTTTTGATGCCGGCGGGTTGGTAATTTAGTTAGCGGGAACGCCCTCCGATGGCGAGGGGAAATATGTCGCCCGGGCAATGGCGGGCCTTGCAAAGCCGTAGCTATACGATGGCTTTGCAGCATTGCCCCGCATATTGATATATTGTAACAAAGCCGGAGAGGCGCTTATTTATGCACGGCTCCCACGAACATTCGCATTCGCACCGCCACAGGGCGCCGGTTTCAGCCGGTGTGTCGCTGCTTCGCATGTCGGCCGCCCGGCGCATGGCGATTGCGGCGGTGCTTTCGGCGATGCTTTGGCTATTGGTCTACGCGGTTACGCGCTGAGGAAATGAAATGAGCGCTGCAGTCGCATTTCAAAATCTTACGCTCGGTTACGATCGGCATCCCGCGGTGCATCACCTCGACGGCGAAATCGCCGAAGGTGCGTTGCTCGCGATCGTCGGCCCGAATGGCGCCGGCAAATCGACGCTGCTGAAGGGCATCGTCGGCGTGATTCATCCGCTCGGCGGCAAGATTGCGCGGAACGGGTTAGCGACCAACGACATCGCTTATCTGCCGCAGATCGCGGAGATCGATCGCACGTTTCCGATTTCGGTTTACGATCTTGTCTCGATGGGCTTGTGGCGGCGCGCAGGTTTGCTCGGTGGCATCAGCGGCGGAGACCGGGAAAAAATTGCAACGGCGGTCGAGGTGGTGGGTCTGCGCGGTTTCGAAAATCGCGCGATCGGCACGCTTTCCGGCGGACAGATGCAGCGCGCGTTATTCGCGCGGCTGCTGTTGCAGGATGCGCGCGTGATCCTGCTCGACGAACCCTTCGCGTCGCTCGATTTCAAAACGGTTTCGGATCTCTTGGAACTCGTGCATCGCTGGCATGGCGAGAAGCGCACCGTGGTCGCGGTGCTGCATGACTACGATCTGGTGCGCAAGAATTTTCCGGAATCGCTCCTGCTCGCGCGCGAACAGGTTGCCTGGGGCAAGACCGCCGACACGCTGTCTCCGGAAAATCTGCTGAAAGCGCGCCGCATGAGCGAAGCCTTCGACGACCGCGCCGGTATCTGCAACGACGCGGCATAAGAAATTTCATTCGCCATGTTTTATGACGCGCTGATCGCGCCCTTCGCCGAATTCGATTTCATGCGCCGCGCGCTTGCAGGCGTGATCATTCTCTCGTTGAGCGCGGGGCCGATCGGGATTTTCCTGATGTTGCGGCGGATGAGTCTCGCGGGCGACGTGATGGCGCATGCGATTCTGCCGGGTGCCGCACTCGGCTTTCTGGTTGCCGGGCTCGATCTATTCGCGATGACCGTCGGCGGCATCGCGGCAGGACTCGCGGTTGCGGTTGCGGCGGGTCTGGTCGCGCGCTTTACCGAGCTGAAAGAAGACGCGGCATTGGCCGCATTCTATCTCGTGTCGCTTGCGCTCGGCGTGACCCTGATCTCGCTCAAGGGCTCGAACGTCGATCTGTTCCGCGTGCTGTTCGGCTCGGTGCTTGCGCTCGATAATCCGACGCTGATTGTGATTGCGTCATTCACGACGATCAGCCTGTTTGCGCTGGCGCTGATCTGGCGGCCGCTGGTGCTCGAATGCGTCGATCCCGGATTTCTGCGCTCGGTGAGCGGATCGGGCACGGTGGTCCATCTGTCGTTTCTCGCGCTGCTCGTTCTCAATCTGGTCGCGGCCTTTCATGCGCTCGGCACCTTGCTCGCGGTCGGCATGATGATGCTGCCTGCGGCCGCCGCGCGCTTCTGGACGCAGGATGTGACGCGGATGGTCGCAATCTCGGTCCTGCTCGGGATTTTCTCAGGCGTGCTCGGGTCTGCTCGTGTCGTTTCACGCCAATCTGCCGACCGGTCCTGCCGTCATTCTCGCAGCAGGGGTCTTCTATGCGTTCTCGGTCGTGCTTGGGCCCGTGGGCGGATTGCGCAAGCGCTTGTCGCCGGGACGCCATCTTGAGGCTTGAGCGGGTCGGCTCGCGCGCCTATATCCCGGCCTTAATCCTTCGAGGCTTTAGATGTCCGACAAAATCCCCGTCACGGTGCTCACCGGCTATCTCGGCGCCGGCAAGACGACGCTGCTCAACCGCATTCTTTCGGAGCCGCATGGCAAGAAATATGCGGTGATCGTCAACGAATTCGGCGAGATCGGCATCGATAACGATCTGATCGTCGGCGCGGACGAAGAAGTCTTCGAGATGAATAACGGCTGCGTCTGCTGCACCGTGCGCGGCGATCTCATCCGCATCATCGACGGCCTGTTGAAGCGCAAGGGTAAGTTCGACGGCATCCTGGTCGAGACCACCGGTCTCGCCGATCCGGCACCGGTCGCGCAAACCTTCTTTGTCGATGAAACCGTGAGTGCCAAGACCGCGCTCGATGCGGTGGTCACCGTCGTCGACGCAAAGTGGCTCAAGGATCGGCTCAAGGACGCGCCGGAAGCGAAGAACCAGATCGCATTTGCCGACGTGATCGTGCTGAACAAAGCCGATCTTGTGGCGCCCGATGAGTTGAAAGACGTCGAGCTCCGCATCCGGGCGATCAATCCGTTTGCGAAAATCCACCGCACCACGCGAAGTGACTTGCCGCTCGATGCCGTGCTTTCGCAAGGCGCCTTCGATCTGGAGCGCATTCTCGCAATCGAGCCGCATTTCCTCGAAGGCGGGCATCATCATCACGACGAAGAAATAAAGTCGTTCTCGTTTGCAACGATGAAGCCGCTCGAAGCAAAGAAGTTTTTCGCCTGGATCGATAATGTCAGCCAGATCCAGGGCCCGAATATCCTGCGCGCCAAGGGCATCATGTCGTTCAAGGACGACCCGCAACGCTATGTGATGCAGGGCGTACACATGATGTTCGAGGGCGATCATCAGCGCGATTGGGCCGCGGACGAGAAGCGCGAGAGCCGGATCGTCTTTATCGGCCGCGATCTCAACGAAAAGGCGCTGCGCGAAGGCTTTGAAGCCTGCGCGGCCTGAATTTGGTCCTCGGCACAGCAATGGTATAAGCGGGTATGTTCAAGCGCATCTCCACTTTATTCCTGCTCGGCGCTCTCGCAGTGTCGGTTTCCGGCTGCGACAAATGCGGCGACTGGTTGAAGCCGCATGGGCCGTTCAGCCTCGGTGTGTGCAAGAGCGACAATCCGCGCTGATCCGAATTTTCCGCGATGAGTAATCACGAAGTCCGTTCCGTCGCCGAGTTGGTAAAGCCGTGCGACGTTGGCGCTTACGTTGTCGCTTGTACATTCCTTGGCGAGCAGGCGGTGTTCGCGAGCGGCGAGGGCGATCTTGTCTTTGCCGACGGCAAGCGGGTCGCAACACATCCCAGCGCCGCGATCCTTGAAGCTGCGAGCGATGGCAAGCGGATCCTCACCGCCGGCGATGACGGGCGGCTGGTCGAAACGAATAGCGAAGGCGCCTCGCAAATGATTGCCGAGCGCAAAGGAAAATGGATCGATCACGTGGCCCTCGGGCCTGACGGCGCAATCGCCTGGTCGTCAGGCAAAACCGCTTTCGTACAAACGAAAAAAGGCGAGCGCTCGGTCGAGGTCGCAAGCACCGTCGGCGGGCTTGCGTTCGCGCCGAAAGGCTTCCGGCTTGCGATTGCGCATTACAACGGCGCGTCGCTCTGGTTTCCGAGTACCGAGGCGAAGCCCGAGATATTGGAATGGAAGGGCTCGCATCTCGGCGTGGTCTGGTCGCCGGATGGAAAATTTCTGATCACCAGCATGCAAGAGTCCGCGATGCATGGCTGGCGGCTTGCCGACAACAAACACATGCGCATGTCCGGCTATCCGACGCGCGTGCGCACGATGTCATTCAGCCATGACGGCAAGCTGCTCGCGACGTCCGGCGCGGAAGCCGTGATCATGTGGCCGTTTGGCACCAAAGACGGGCCGATGGGCAAAGACCCGGGCATGTTCGCGCCGGCACGCGAAGGCTCGCGCGTGACTTGCGTCGCCTGTCATCCGACGCGCGACGCGGTCGCGGCCGGCTATAGCGACGGCATGGTGGTGATGGCGCGCATTACCGATGCCGCGGAAATTCTGATTCGCGCTCCTGAGGGCGGCGAGGTGACGGCGCTGAGCTGGCGCCCTGACGGCATGGCGCTCGCCTTCGGAACGGATGAAGGCAAGGCGGGCGTGCTGTTGCTTTAATTTTGTCATCCCCGCTTTCGCGAGCACGACAACTATTTAACGCACCAGAATATTCTTGAACTGCCACGGGTCGGACTGATCGAGGTCTTCCGTAAACAGCATGTTGCGATCGTCGAGCGGTGACCATTTCGTATAAGTCCCGATCACCGGGCCGAGATAAGGCGACTGCACTTCAAGGCAGCGCTTGAAATCCATCTCGTCGGCTTCGACGATGCCGCGATCCGGATTTTCGATGGCCCAGACCATGCCTGCGAGCACCGCGGACGTAACCTGCAGGCCGGTCGCGTTCTGGTAAGGCGCAATCTCGCGGGTTTCCTCGATCGAGAGCTGCGAGCCATACCAATAGGCGTTGTTCTTGTGGCCGTAGAGGAGCACGCCAAGCTCGTCGATGCCGTCCTCGATTTCGTTCTCGTCGAGAATTGTCCAGTCATCCTGGAATTTACCGCCCGCACCGAACATCTCGTGCAGCGACAGTACTGCGTCGTTCGCCGGGTGATAGGCGTAATGGCAGGTCGGCCGGTAGACGACTTTGCCGCCTTCGCGCAGGGTGAAGTAGTCCGCGATCGAAATCGACTCGTTATGCGTAACCAGAAAGCCGTATTGCGGCCCCGGTGTCGGGCACCAGGAGCGCACGCGCGTGTTGGCACCGGGCTGCCTCAAATAGACGGCGGCCTGGCAGCCGGCTTGATGGCGGCCAAGCGTTTCCGGCTCCCAATTTTCGTGCGTGCCCCAGCCGAGTTCGGCCGGTTGCAGACCTTCGGAAACGAAACCTTCCACCGACCAGGTGTTCACGAACTTATTCATCGGCTTCGGCTTCTTCGAGCGCTGGGTGTCGCGCTCGGCGATGTGAATGCCTTTGACGCCGGCATCGCGCATCAAGCGCGCCCAGCCTTCTTTATCCTTCGGCGTTTCCGCGCTGATTCCGAGATCGGCTGCAACGTTGAGGAGCGCCTGTTTCACGAACCACGACACCATGCCGGGGTTCGCGCCACAGCAGGATACGGCGGTGAGCCCGCCGGGATTTTTACGGCGTGCTTCAAGCACGGTTTCGCGCAGCGCATAATTCGAGCGCTCTTCCGGACCCATCGACTTGTCGAAGTAAAAGCCCTTCCATGGCTCGACCACGGTGTCGATGTAGAAGCAGCCGATCTCGCGGCAGAACTCGATCATCGCAAGCGACGAGACGTCGACAGAAAGGTTGACGCAAAAACCACGGCCGCCGCCCTCCGTGAGGAGCGGCTTGAGCAAGGTCTTGTAGTTATCCTTGGTGACGGCTTCCTTGATGAAGCGCACGCCGCGTTCGTCGAGGAGCTTGCGGTCGTCGTCGACCGGGTCGATCACCACAAAGCGCTTCTTGTCGAATTCGAAGTGGCGCTCGAGCAAAGGCAGCATGCCGCGCCCGATCGAGCCGAACCCGATCATCACGATGGGTCCGTCGATCTTGTGATAGACCGGCCACTTGCTCATTCATTCCTCCGTATCGGCGCGTGTAATTGCGCAACTGTTTAGCGGCTTGATTTCCTAAAGACGAATCAGCGGCTTCCGGTTTCAAGCCCTTTCCAAAAACAATCCGGGGCCCGCTTTCGCGGGCCCCGGAGGCATTCAAGCGGTTTTGACGACGATCAGATGACGTAGGACTTCAGCGGCGCGAAGCCGTTGAAGGCGACCGACGAGTAGGTCGTCGTGTAGGCGCCGCACGCCTCGATCAGCACCTTGTCGCCGATCTCGAGCGAGACCGGCAGCAGGTACGGCGTCTTCTCATAGAGAACGTCCGCCGAGTCGCAGGTCGGGCCGGCAATCACGCAAGGCGCCATCGTGTCCGCGTCCTTCTCGGTGCGGATCGGATAGCGGATCGCCTCTTCCATCGTTTCGGCGAGACCGCCGAACTTGCCGATGTCGAGGTACACCCAGCGCACCGCGTCGGTGTCCGACTTCTTCGAAATCAGGACGACCTCGGCTTCGATCATGCCGGCACCGCCGACCATGCCGCGACCCGGTTCGATGATCGTTTCCGGGATGCGGTTGCCGAAGTGCTTGCGGAGCGCACGGAAGATCGCCTGGCCATATTCCTGGACCTTCGGGATGTCGCGCAGGTACTGCGCGGGGAACCCGCCGCCCAGGTTGACCATGGACAGGTTGATGCCCTGCTCAGCCATGTCGCGGAAGATCGCGCCTGCAGTCTTCAGGGCACGGTCCCACGCTTTGATGTTGTTTTGCTGCGAGCCGACATGGAACGAGATGCCATGTGCGACCAGGCCCAGACGATGGGCGTGCGTCAGCACCCGCGGCGCCATTTCAGGCGCGCAGCCGAATTTGCGCGACAACGGCCATTCGGCGCCGGAGCCGTCGCAGAGAATGCGGCAGAACACCTTCGAGCCGGGGGCAACGCGGGCGATCTTCTCGACTTCGGCTTCGCAATCGACCGCGAACAGGCGCACGCCGAGCTTGTAGGCAGCGGCGATGTCCTTTTCCTTCTTGATCGTGTTGCCGAAGGAGATGCGCTCCGGGGTGGCGCCGGCGGCCATGACGAGGTCGATCTCGCCCATCGACGCGGTGTCGAAGCACGAGCCGAGGTCGGCCAAAAGCTTGAGGACTTCCGGCGCCGGGTTTGCCTTCACCGCGTAGAACACGCGGGTGTCGGGCAAGGCCTTCGCGAAAGCATTGTAGTTCGAGCGCACGACGTCGATGTCGACGACGAGGCGCGGTCCGTCCTCACGGTTGCGTCGGAGGAATTTGCGAATGCGGTCGGTCATGTCCGTGTCCCCTTCCAGGAAGACTCAGTTAACGACTGGACAGCAGGCTGCCGCGGGCACGCGTGGTTAAACGCGTACGCCACGAGCCGGCTCGCTGCCCGCTCGAAACCCGGCCGAGGCCGGTCTTAGCGCCATTGATTGGAAGGGATGACCCGTCCGCACGTCCGGCAAGGAGGTAGTGCCTCTTCGATTTCCTGCGGCCACCTTCGGGGCGCCGCGTGAGACCAAAAAAGCCCTTACGTCGTTGCTTTAAGTCGCGTCCCTCGCGGAGAGCGGGGTTCGCCGGTTCCCTCCGGCTACTGGTTTGCCCGACGTCTTTCCGGCCTCTTGTCCGGGATCTCCGTCAACCAGCACACGACAACAGGCACGTGCGAAATTGGGCAAAAGCGAAATAAGAGAAATTGTCCGTCGATGCAAGAGAGAATCGACTCGTGCGCAAAGTTTTTTCACGCGCGTGACACGTCACGAGCGCTTGAAGCGCGGTTTGTAAATCGCTTGTTAAGAGTTTGGCGCGCGCGAGGCGGCTTTAGCGCTCAACGATCGGCTCGATGCGCGCCGCGTTGCGCACGAACGACCACGTGAAGGCGAAGGCGCCGAGCGCGAAGATGGCCATCAGCACCGCTTCGATCGTCTTGCCGAAGCCGAAGAGTGCCGCGAGCGCCCAGCCAGTGGCCAGACCGATGCCGATCACCTCGACACCGATCAGAATTGCGGCGCTCACGATGGTGATGAGGTTGGTCCAGTTGATCTTGGTGGGCTTCTTGACGGTGTCGGTCACGGCTTCGTCCTCGAAATGCGGCGGTCGGGTGGCGAGAGGTCTCACAAGTCCTTATGGTGGCGGCAATCTGGCGACAAAGCGTGGCTTTATCAAGCGCGCTGCTGCCGCTCCCGCCCAGCTTTTCCGGAGCAAACATGACCGAATACCGGGCCGAAGGCCGCTACGGCGTTGTCGCCGCCCCTCATACGCTCGCGGCCGAAGCCGGCTGTGACGTGCTCGCCGATGGCGGCAACGCGATCGAGGCGGCGGTCGCTGCTGCTGCGGCAATCGTCTCCGCTTATCCGCACATGAACCACATCGGTGGCGACGGCTTCTGGCTGATCCGCGAGCCTTCGGGGCGCGTTCGCTACATCGAGGCCGCAGGCTTTGCGGGCAAGTTGGCTACCCGTGAGCGCTATCGCGAACTCGGCCACGAGACGGTGCCTGAACGGGGCCCGCTTGCTGCCTGCACGGTGCCTGGCGCGATCGGTGGCTGGATGCTGGCGCTGGAGGCGGCAAAGGACGCGGGCGGGAAGATGCCGCTCAAGCGGCTCCTGGAGGCCGCGATCGGGATTGCGCGCGAGGGCTATCCGGTTTCCTCGTCGCTTGCGTGGCGTTTTTTGCAGGACCGGACGCTTGCGATCGAGGCGCCGGGCTTCGCCCAGACCTTCACGCCGGGCGGAAAAGCGCAGCCGAAGGGAGCACGGCTCTCGTCAGGCAAGCTTCCCGACACGTTTGAGCAATTGGGACGCGCCGGGCTCGACGATTTTTATCGCGGCGATGTCGGCCGCGAGATCGCAAGCGATCTGGAAGCGATCGGCAGCCCGGTGACGCGCGAAGATCTGCAAAAATACCGCGCGACCTTGCGCGAGCCGCTCATCCTCCGGGTCCGCGACGCGATGGTTTATGGCTGTCAGCCGCCGACGCCGGGGCTTGCGATGCTGATGATCCTCGGGCTCTACGAAAAACTGGGCGCGCCGCGGGCGGAGTCCTTCGAATATGTGCACGCCATCGTGGAAGCGACCAAGCGCGCGTTCCGAGCGCGCGACCGGGTCATCACCGATTTCGACCGGCTGACCGACAAGCCTTCGGACTGGCTCACCTCGAGCGCGCTCGAGCGTGAGGCGGCACAAGTGAAGATGGACCGGGCGGCCCCATGGCCCGCACCGGCGGGCGACGGCGACACGATCTGGTTGGGTGCGGCCGACAAGAACGGCTATGTCGTCTCCTATATCCAGTCGCTGTTCTGGGAATTCGGCTCAGGCTGCGTGCTGCCGCAGACTGGCGTGTTGATGCAGAACCGCGGCGCCAGCTTCTCGCTCGATCCTAAGGCGAAGAACCCGCTCGAGCCTGGCCGCAGACCGCTTCATACGCTGACGCCGGCGATGGCCGTGTTCGATGACGGCCGCGTGCTTGGATTCGGCACCATGGGCGGTGACGGCCAACCACAATCGCTTGGCGCAATCTTCGCCCGCTACGCCTTCCATAAGGTGCCGCTGGCCGAGGCGATCGACCGGCCGCGGTGGATTCTCGGCAAGACCTGGGGCTCGAAGATCACCAACCTGCGGCTGGAGTCCCGCTTCTCCCCACAGGTCGTGGAAGGGTTAATGAAGGCCGGCCACGACGTGTCGGTTCTGCCGGATGCTTACTCGGAATTTATGGGGCACGCCGGGGGCGTGCTTTTCGACGGCAAAAAGGTCGAAGGGGCACATGATCCCCGTAGCGACGGTGGCGCCGCGGCCACATAGCAGGACTACCTCACGCGATCGTTGTTTGGGCCGTTGCTTCGCTGCGCTAGTCTATGATTTCATTGGGACCGGGATTGAACTACGGGGCTACTACAATGCTGCGCTGGGTTTCGGGGGCTCTTGCCCTCTCTATTGTGGTCGCGCTCTCGGGCGTGGCTCACGCACGCGAAAAGCAGGTCGCGGTGCAGCAGCCGCCCGCGCAGCAGGCTTGGCCGCAGGACGGCGAGCTCAAGGGCGATTATCCGATTGGTGCGATCGTCATCAATACCAGTGAGCGCCGGCTTTATTACTCGCTCGGCGACGGTCGCGCGCTCGTCTATCGGGTGGCGGTCGGCAAGACGGGTTTCGGCTGGACCGGCCAGAGCTGGGTCAGCGCCAAGACCAAGAATCCTTCCTGGTATCCGACCGCGCGTATGCAGGCAGCCGGCGCGCCGCGTTCGATGGCGCCGGGTCCAAATAATCCGCTCGGACCCCGCGCCCTCTATCTCGGCTGGGGCGAATACCGCATTCACGGCACCAATGCGCCGCACACAATCGGCTCGGCGTCGTCGAGCGGCTGCTTCCGCATGATCAATGCCGACGTGACCGATCTGTTCGAGCGCGTCGCGGTGGGCGCACCGGTTTACGTCGTTAATTAAGTCCGCCGCCTTTTCGCCGGACTTGGCGGGCTTGGTCGTCTGACCTTGCTTAGAGGCAATATGGCATTTCGCATTCTTCGCACCCTTGCCGCTCTGGCCCTGCTCGTGGGCTCGATTTCGTTCGCGCAGGCGCATCCGCATGTGCTGGTCACGGGTAAGAGCGAACTCATTTTCAACAAGGACGGCGCGATCACTGCCGTGCGCCATATCTGGACCTTCGACGAAATGTTTTCGGCCTTTGCGACGCAAGGGCTCGACAAGAACGGCGACGGAATTCTGTCGCGCGAGGAACTCGCTGAGCTTGCGCAGGTGAATGTCGAGTCGCTGAAAGAATTTGAATACTTCACTGTCGGCAAAAGTCCTGGCACGCTTACCTTTGCCGAGCCAGTCGATTACTGGCTCGAACACAAAGACAAGTTTTTGACGTTGCACTTCACGCTGCCGGTTAAAACCGGCGGACAGAAGGGCGGCATGTCGCTCGACGTGTTCGACCCGACTTATTTCGTCGCGTTCAATCTCGCCGAGGAGAACCCGATTAAGCTCGTGGGCGCGCCTTCGAATTGTTCGTTCGAGGTGAAGCGTCCGCCGGCGGGAGCGGGGCCGGGGCAAACGCAAACAGAATCCTTCTTCAACTCGCTGTCGGCAGCGAGCGAATACGGCTCGCAATTCGCGAACCGCGTTGTTGTCACTTGCAAATAAATCCCCTGACTAATTTCGATGGTTGGAAAGTGGCTAGCGCGGTGGTGCTCGGCGCGCTTGTTGTTGCGCTGCTTATCGAGCCATCGCTTGCGCAAAATCCGTTCGGGCAACGGGCGCCGCAGTCGACCGGCTTCATGGGCTGGATTTTCGCGCAGCAGGCAGCGTTCTATCGCGAGATTTCGGCTGCGATCAAAGCGGCGAAGGCGGACGGCTCGGCAATATGGTCGCTGGTCACGATCTCATTCTTATACGGCGTCTTTCACGCGGCAGGTCCGGGCCACGGCAAGGCGGTGATTGCGTCCTACATGATCGCGGATAACGCGACCTGGAAACGCGGCGCATTGCTCGCCACTATTTCCGCGCTGGTGCAGGCACTCGTCGCAATTGCGGTCGTCGGTATCGCAGCACTGGTACTGGGTGCCACTGCGCGGCAGATGGCGGGCGCGGTGCGCTGGATCGAAATCGCCGCTTACAGCCTGATCATCCTCTTTGGTCTTTATCTCTTCTGGCAGAAAAGCCGCTCATATATTGCGGCGTGGCGCGGCAACACGAGTCACGGCCATCATCACGATCATGGCCACGCGCATCGCCATGATCATGGGCATGATCATCACGGTCATTCGCACGGACCCGAGCCTGCGGAACTAAAGGGCGAGGACTGGTTCCGGCGCGGGCTTGTTGCCGCGTTCGCGGCAGGCATGCGGCCGTGCTCGGGCGCGATCCTGGTTCTCGTCTTCGCGCTCTCGCAAGGGATTTTTCTTTCCGGGATTGCCGCGACTTTTGCGATGTCGGTTGGTGTCGCAATCACGGTCACGGCAATCGCGGTGCTCGCCGTATTCGGTAAGGCAATCGCGGTGAAAATTTCGGGCGCGATGGGTGGCCGCGGCGATCTTGCGCTCCGCGCGATCGAAGTCTTCGGGGCGCTTCTGGTGATCGCGTTCGGTATTCTGTTGCTGACCGGCTTTCTTGCATCCGAGCGCATGCTCGCGTTCTGATTTCTTCGCCGCCCTCTTCATGTATAAAGAGACCATAAGCGCACCATTGAAGTGCGCAGCGAATTCCGCGTGGAGGAATAGATGGCGCTCGGGTCAGCAGTTGCCGCGAATGTTTTCAGTCTCAAGGGCCGCGTTGCGCTGGTCACGGGCGCCTCAAGCGGCTTGGGCGAGCGTTTCGCCGAAGTCGCGGCAGCGAATGGCGCCGCAGTTGTGCTGACCGCGCGCCGCGAAGACCGCCTCAAAGAAATCGCCGCCAAAATTAAGAAGTCGGGCGGCGAAGCGACTTATGCCGTATGCGACGTAACCGATAACGCAAGCGTTGCGCGCGCCTTCGATGTCGCGGAAAAGAAATTCGGCATTGTCGATCTTTTTGTCGCGAACGCCGGCATGGCCCGCCTCGCCAAAGTGACCGACATGCCGGAATCCGAATACCGGCAGTTGATGGCGACCGACATGGATGCGGTTTTTTTCAATTCGCGCGAAGCAGCTAATCGCATGATCGGCGCCAATAAAGGCGGCTCGATTATTACCACGGCTTCGATTGCCGCCTTTATGGTGGAGCGCAATATCGTCGCCTACAACATGGCAAAAGCCGCGGTCGTGCAGTTCACCAAAGGCTTCGCGCTGGAAGTCGCGCGCAAGAACATCCGCGTCAACGCCATCGCGCCGGGCTACGTCGTCACCGAAATCAACCGCGATTTTCTGCTTTCGCCCAAAGGGCAGGAGGGGATGCAGAGGCTCCCGATTCAGCGCTACGGCGAGGTCGACGACCTCGACGGCGTGTTCCTGCTGCTTGCCTCAAATGCGTCCCGCTGGATGACCGGCACCACCGTGGTGATCGATGGCGGACAGTTGCTGATAACCGGCTAGATCTGGTGGCCCAATACCTCCATGCTATAGTCGCGGCAATGGGCTGGGTAAAGAAATGGCGTCGGCTGTCGATGAGAGGCTTTCTCGTCGTGCTGGTCTGCTCGATTTTGCTGCCCGCCCTTATCTTCGCGAGCATTCTGTTTTGGCGTTACTACGAATCAGCGCTTGCGCAGGTCGATCAAGAGCTTTTGTCCGACGCTCGCCAACTGGCTCACACGGTCGATCGCGATCTGGTCGGTCTGCAATCGACGTTGCTGACGCTGACCACCGCGGCCAGCCTTCGTCGCGAGGACTATGCCGCTTTTCATCGTCAGCTTTCCGAGGTTCGCGACTACATCGGCGTCAATATTCTCGTCCGCAGTCCCGAAGGCCAGCAACTTGCCAATACACGGCAACCTTACGGGAGCCCGCTGCCGTTTGAGCCGCTTACTGGCGACAAGGAGGTGCTTGCCAGCCGTAAGCCCTACATCTCGAATCTGATCGTCGGCGCGGTGGCGAAGACTCATTTGTATACGATCACCGCGCCTGTGATCGAAAACGGTGAAGTCACCCACTTTTTGAACTTAAGCATTCCGCTGCAGCGTCTGGTCGATCTCATCGAGGCAAACCGCGATCCGCAGCGGCTTTCCGGGATTCTGGATCGGGACGGCAGATTGATGGTTCGGCTGCCGGAGCAGGACGCTTATGTAGGCAAGCGCGGCCCGATCGGGTTTTTTGAAAGCGTGCCGGGAACCGAGGGCACCTGGCAGGGAAATAGCATTAACGGGCTCGCGGTACGTTCCGCTTATGCGACCTCCAATGCCGCGGGTTGGGTCATCTGGGTTGCGCTGCCGGACGCCGCGGCGCGCGCGTCGTTGAACCGAACGATGTATTTGCTGGCTGCGCTGGGTCTCGTGCTTACGGCGCTCGGCGTTCTGGCCGCGTATATCGTCGGCGGCCGGCTGTCGCGCTCCATCAACTCTCTCAAAACGCAGGCCGCGATCGTCGGGCAGGGCGGGTCGGTGACGCATCTCTCCTTGCCGGTGCGAGAGATCGACGACGTAAGCAATTCGCTTGCAGCTGCATCGCGTGAGTTGACGTCTCGCGCCGCGCAGCGCGATCGCGCGGAAAAGGAATTGCGTGATCTTTCGGAATCGCTCGAGCAGACGGTCGCCGACCGTACCCGCGACCTCATCAGCGAAATGCAACGCCGGGAGGAAACCGAGCAGACGTTGCGCCAAATTCAGAAGATGGAGGCGATCGGGCAGCTTACCGGCGGCGTCGCCCACGACTTCAATAATATGCTCGGAGTCGTGATCGGTAACCTTGACCTTGCACAGCGCCGCAGGAGGACGAGCCAGAACATCGACGGCTTGATCGATAACGCGCTGGAAGGCGCGCGACGAGCGGCATCTCTCACGCAGCGTCTGCTCGCTTTTGCGCGCCAACAACCGCTCGAGCCGAAACCGGTCGAGGTCAATTCGCTTGTAGCGGGGATGTCGGAATTGCTACGCCGCAGTCTCGGCGAGGCAATCGCGCTGGAGACCGTTCTTGCAGGCGGGCTATGGCGCGTGCATGTGGACGCCAACCAAATCGAAAGTGCGCTGCTCAATCTCGCGGTCAATGCACGCGATGCAATGCCGGCCGGCGGCAAGCTCACGCTCGAAACGTCGAATGCGCATTTCGACGACGCCTACGCGCGCCGTGAGCGGGTAGGCGAAGGCCAGTATGTGCTGATCGCGGTGACAGATACCGGCGACGGTATGAGCAAGGACGTGCTCGCCAAAGCGTTTGATCCGTTTTTCACGACCAAGGAGGCCGGAGCCGGGACAGGGCTCGGCTTGAGTCAAGTATACGGTTTCGTGAAGCAGTCTGGCGGTCACGTAAAGATCTACTCGGAGCAGGGGCAAGGCACGACAGTAAAAGTGTATCTCCCGCGCTATACCGGCTCGGAGCCGCTCGCCAATCCGGCGGAGCCGGACGCAGAAGTACCGCTTGGCCGGCGCGACATCACCATCCTTGTCGTCGAAGACGAGGCCGGCGTACGTGCCAGTACCTGCGAGATGATGAGGGAGCTCGGCTATAGCGTGCTCGAGGCGGAGAATTCCGCCGCCGCGCTCCGGCTGCTCGATTCCGGTGCCGCCGTCGATCTCCTCTTCACCGACGTGGTGATGCCCGAAACGAACGGCCGCAAGCTTGCCGAAGTCGCTTTGGTGAAGCGGCCCGGTCTCAAGGTGCTATTCACGACCGGCTATACGAAAAATGCGATCGTTCACAACGCCACCCTCGACCCGGGCGTCAATTTCATCGGCAAGCCGTTTACGCTGGCGCAGGCTGCGCGAAAGGTGGCGGAGGCGCTTAAATAGACCGGCAAGCTGCGGCGTTCCTGCTGCGTTGCGCCAAGTTGCGGCCCGCGCATGATGGGGGCAATTTCGTTGCAAGTCCTGCATGGATAACGAAATTGCGCGAGCCATGGCGCTATGCGAGCTTTGGACTACCTAAAAAGCAGGGCGCCCGCCCGAATCAGGCCCGATTGAATGCCGCCCGGGAGGCGGAGCCAACCGATGGCGAAAAACCAGAACGTCTCGCTCGACGATAAATATGACCTCTCGAAACCGCTGGTGTTCCTCTCGGGAACCCAGGCGATCGTGCGGCTCACACTCATGCAGAAAGAGCGCGACCGCGCGGCCGGCAAAAATACCGCGGGCTATGTCACCGGCTATCGTGGCTCTCCGCTCGGCGGCCTCGACCAGCAGTTCATGCGCGCGCGGCGCGTGCTCGAAAAAAGCGAAGTCAAGTTTCAGGCCGGGCTGAATGAAGATCTCGCGGCGACCGCGCTCTGGGGTTCGCAGCAGGCGGAGCTGACCGGCGAAGGCAAATACGACGGCGTCTTTGGCATCTGGTACGGCAAGGGCCCGGGCGTCGATCGCACCGGCGACGTGTTCCGCCACGCGAACTTTGCGGGCACCTCGAAGAATGGTGGCGTGATCGCGCTGATGGGCGACGACCACACCTGCGAATCCTCCACCACCGCGCATCAGTCGGAATTCCATTTCGTCGACGTGATGATTCCGATTTTGAATCCCGCGGGCACGCAGGAACTGATCGATTACGGCCTGCATGGCTTTGCCATGTCGCGCTTCTGCGGCACTTGGGTAGGCATTAAATGCGTGAAAGAGACGATCGAGTCGACCGCCGTGGTCGATGTCTCGCCGGACCGCGTGAAGGTCAATGTCCCTGATTTCAAGATGCCGCCGGGCGGGCTCAATATCCGCCGCATCGACGGCGCGCTCGCGCAGGAAGCCCGTCTCCAGGAATTTAAGCGCGACGCAATGCTCGCTTACGTCAGAGCGAACGGCATTAACCGGATCATTATGTCGGGCGGCCCGAACGCTAAGATCGGCATTATCACGACCGGCAAAAGCTATCTCGATGTTCGTCTTGCGCTCGACGAACTCGGCATTGACGAAGTCAAAGCGAACGAACTCGGCATTCGCCTGTTCAAGATCGGCTGCCCGTGGCCGATGGATCCAAGCGAGTTGCGCAATTTCGCTAACGGTCTCGATCTCATCATCGTGGTCGAAGAAAAGCGCTCGCTGATCGAAGTGCAGGTGCGCGAAGAACTTTACGGCACCGACAACCAGCCGACCTGCGTTGGCAAGAAAGACGAGAAGGGCGAGTGGCTGTTTCCGTCCAAGGGCGCGCTCGATCCGAACGATATCGCAATTGCGATCGGCGAGCGCGTACTGCGCAGCACGCACAACGATGCGATGGCGGAAAATGTCAGCCGCCTGAAGCAGGCGCAGGAAGCACTTTCGCAGACGACCGATGTCGCAACCCGCACCCCCTATTTCTGCTCGGGCTGTCCGCACAATACTTCGACCGTAGTGCCCGAAGGCATGCGCGCTTACGCCGGCATCGGCTGCCACACCATGGCGATCTGGATGAACCGCAACACCATGGGCTTCACGCATATGGGCGGCGAGGGCGCGAACTGGGTCGGCGAAGCGCCGTTCTCGAAGCGCAATCACGTGTTTCAGAATCTCGGTGACGGCACCTACAACCATTCCGGCATTCTCGCGATCCGCGCAGCGATCGCCTCCGGCGTCAACATCACTTACAAAATTCTGTTCAATGACGCGGTCGCCATGACCGGTGGCCAGCGCCACGAAGGCGGCCTCACCGTTGACGCGATCGCGCGACAGGTCGCTGCCGAAGGCGTCACCAAACTCGTGCTCGTCACCGACGAGCCGTGGAAATATCCGAAGTCGATCGAATTCCCGAGGGGAATGACGATCTATCACCGCGACGAACTCGACAAAGTCCAGCGCATGCTTGCGGAAGTCGCGGGCGCGACCGCGATGATTTACGATCAGACCTGTGCCGCAGAGAAGCGCCGGCGCCGCAAGCGCAACGAATATCCCGATCCCGACAAGCGTGTGATCATCAACGAACTCGTCTGCGAAGGTTGCGGCGATTGCGGTGTGCAATCGAACTGCGTTTCCGTGCAACCGGTCGAGACCGAGTGGGGCCGCAAGCGCACCATCGATCAGACGAGCTGCAACAAGGACTTCTCCTGCGTGAAGGGCTTCTGCCCGTCCTTCGTAACGGTTTCAGGCGCGAAGTTGAAGAAAGCGACCGGCCTTGCCGGCGCGCTCAAGCTTCCGGATGTCGTTTTGCCTGAGCCGAAACGTCCCGCGATCAACGGGACCTTCGGTGTCATTATTACGGGTATTGGTGGCACCGGCATTGTTACGATCGCGCAGGTGCTCGGGACTGCAGCCCACATCGACGGCATTGCCGCTGGCATCATTGACATGGCGGGTCTCGCGCAGAAGGGCGGCGCGGTCGCTTCGCATCTGCGATTCGCCAAGCATCCCGACGATATCCATGCAATCCGCGTACCTGCGCGCGGCGCGCATCTGATTTTGGGCGGCGACATCGTGACCGTCGGTTCAAAGAAAGTGCTCTCCTCGATGCGCTCGGGCGAGACCGTCGTCGTCGTCAACACCCACGAAACGCTGCCCGGGGATTTCACGCGTAACGCGGATTTCTCGTTGCCGACCGAACGCTTGAAGCGCGAGATCGCGAAGGCCGCGGACGCCGATCACGCGCATTTCATCGATGCGACCAAATTGTCGGCCGCACTCTTCGGAAGCTCGGTGACGCAGAACATGTTCCTGGTGGGTTACGCCTATCAGTTCGGCGGCGTGCCGATTTCAGCCGAAGCGATCTTCCGCGCGATCGAGTTGAACGGCGAAGCGGTGGAGATGAACAAGCAGGCCTTCAATTGGGGCCGCCGCGCTGCGGTCGATCCGCAAGCGGTCGCCGATATCGCGAAGCCCGCGGAAGTCTCGACCGACGCGCAGGAGCTCTCCGAGACGCTCGATGAAGTGATCGCGCGGCGCGAGAAATTCCTGACCGCCTATCAGAACGCCGCTTACGGCGCGCGTTACCGCAGCATGGTCGAAAAAGTCCGCGCGGCCGAAGCCAATGTGATGCCCGGACAAAGTGGGCTTGCCGACGCCGTTGCGCGCTACCTCTTCAAGCTCATGGCTTATAAGGACGAGTACGAAGTCGCACGGCTTTACACCGATGGCTCATTCATCAAGCAGTTGAAGTCGAGCTTCGACGGCGACCTGAAGTTGAAATTCCATCTGGCGCCGCCGCTGTTGTCGCGGATCGATCCGAATTCCGGACGCCCGAAGAAAATCGAATTCGGCGGCTGGATGTTCAAAGCCTTCGGGGTGCTCGCGAAGTTCAAGTTCCTGCGCGGCACGGCGCTCGATCCGTTCGGCTACGGCGAAGAGCGGAAAGTAGAGCGGAGCCTGATCACGGATTATGAGAAGCTCGTCGGCGAATTGCTCGCGAAGCTGAACGCCTCGAACCATGCGGTTGCGGTTGCGCTCGCCGCACTCCCTGAGAAAATCCGCGGCTTCGGTCCGGTGAAGGCAGCGAGCCTCGTGAAAGTCGATGCCGAGCGCAAGGCGTTGTTCTCGCGCTTCGAATCCTCGACCGCGAAGGCCGCACCCGTTCAGGCGGCGGCGGAGTAAACCCTACATACTCCGATGATCACCGCCGACCGTTTTCGCGAGATTGCTTTCTGGTCGGCGGACCTTTCCGACGAAGAAATCGAACGTGCGCGCCGCGGAATTAGCGAAAAGACTTTCGCGAAGGGCGCTTACATCTGCCACAAGGGCGATAAGCTCGACGCTTGGACCGGCGTGATTTCCGGCCTGGTGCGGCTCGGCACGGTTTCGCAGAAGGGCAAAGCGATTACGCTTGCCGGCATGCGCGCCGGGATCTGGTTCGGCGAAGGCTCGGTTTTGAAAAACGAGCCGCGGCAATATGATTTGGTGGCACTCCGCGAAGTGCGGTTAGCCATGATGAATCTCGGCACGTTTTTCTGGTTGTTCGAGAACAGTACAGGCTTCAACCGTTTCCTCGTAAAGCAATTCAATGAACGGATCGGCCAATTCATTGCGCTGGTCGAATTCGACCGCACGCTCGGCGCAACCGCGCGCGTCGCGCGCAATATCGCCTGGCTCTGCAATCCGGTGCTCGCGCCGAAGGCAGGGAACCATCTCGACATCACGCAGGAGGAAATCGGCCTGATCTCGGGGATTTCCCGGCAGGCCGCCAATCAGGCGCTACAAGTGCTCGAGAAGCGGAAGCTGGTCCGGGTCGAGCATGGCGGGATCACCGCGCTCGAGGTCGGAAAGCTCAATCGTTACGAGGATTAAGGGCTAAGCGGATTAGGAGGCGCAATTCCGCAGCGCAAAACGCGCCTGCAATGGGTAGCGTAGCCAATCCCCTCCCTGTTTGTCTGTCAAGTAGAGCATTGTAAGGCGACGATTTTTGCCCACTCTGCTACGCTGAAACTGCATGGCGGCGGCTCGATCCGCAGCCGGAAGATCAAGCGCGGTCAACGCGCTGATCCTTGGGGAGAGAAAGTCATGGCGCCACAGGCCGCCAAGATCGTCGATACCTTTCCGAAATTCCTCCTGGTCAATGCGGCCGTGCGGGGCAAACGTCCGGCTATCCGCCAGAAGGATCTCGGCATCTGGCAGACCTGGACCTGGGCCGATGTCGAAGAAGAAGTGCGGGCGCTGGCGCTCGGCCTGAAAGAGCTCGGCCTCAAGCGCGGCGACAAGATCGCGATCATCGGCTCGAACAAGCCGCGGCTCTACTGGACGATGGCGGCCGCGCAATCGATCGGCGCCATTCCGGTGCCGGTCTATGCCGGATTCGGTCGCCGACGAGATGGCCTATGTGCTGGAGCACGCCGATGCCACGATCGCGGTGGTCGAGAACCAGGAGCAGGTCGACAAGGTGCTCTCGATCTCCGACCGGCTGCCGACGATCACGCACATTGTCTATGACGAGCCGCGCGGGCTTGCGCGACTACGACCACACGCGGCTGAAGTGGATCGACGGAAGTGCAGAAGATCGGCCGCGAGAGCTGCGCCGACGAAATATCCGCACGACGCCTGGGAAAAGATGATCGCCGAGGGCAAGGGCTCCGACCTCGCGATCATCCTCTACACGTCGGGCACGACCGGACGGCCCAAGGGCGTGATGCTCACCTACGACAACGGTCGTGATCTCGGCGCGCAACGGCAATCATGTTCGACAAGCTGACCGAGAACGAAGAGGTCATCGCCTATCTGCCGCTCGCCTGGGTCGGCGATCATATCTTCTCCTATGCGCAGTCCTATGTCGCGGGCTTCTGCGTGAATTGCCCGGAAAGCCCGGAGACCGTGGTCGAGGACCGCCGCGAGATCGGCACGACCTATGCCTTCGCGCCGCCGCGCGTCTACGAGAACCTGCTGACGCTGACGATGGTGCGCATGGAGGATGCGGGCGCGCTCAAGCGCCGCATGTTCCATTATTTCATCGGCCACGCGCGCAAGTGGGGCGAGAAGATCCTCAACGCGAGCCGGTGCCGCTTCATCGCGCGGCTGATCTATTGGCTCGGCGATGTCCTGGTCTATGGGCCGCTGAAGAACCGCTTCGGCCTCTACGCGCATCCGCGTCGGCTACACCGCGGGCGAGGCGATCGGCCCGGAAATCTTCCGCTTCTATCGCGCGCTCGGCATCAACCTGAAGCAGCTCTACGGACAGACCGAAGCCTCGGTCTACATCACCGCGCAGCCGGACGGCGAAATCTACGCCGACACGGTCGGCAAGCCGATCGCCGATGTCGAGATCAAGATCGACGAGAACGGCGAGGTGCTGTTCCGCTCGCCCGGCGTGTTCGCCGGCTATTACAAGGACCCGGAGAAGACCGCGGAGACCAAGACGCCGGACGGCTGGGTGCGCACCGGCGATGCCGGCTTCTTCGATCCGAAGACCGGGCATCTCAAGATCATCGACCGCGCCAAGGATGTCGGCCAGTCTCAACGACGGCACGCTGTTCGCGCCGAAATACATCGAGAACAAGCTGAAGTTCTATCCGAACATCAAGGAAGCGGTCGCGTTCGGCGACGAGCGCGACTTCGTCACCGTGATGCTCAACATCGATCTCGTCGCGGTCGGCTCCTGGGCCGAGCGCAACAACGTCGTCTACGGCTCCTATCAGGAGCTCGCCGGCCATCCGCGCGTCTACGAGATGATCGCGGAGCATGTCGACGAGGTGAACCGGTCGCTGGCCGAGGAAGGCCCGATGGCCGGCGCGCAGATCAAGCGCTTCCTCATCCTGCACAAGGAGCTCGACGCCGACGACGGCGAGCTGACGCGCACGCAGAAGGTGCGGCGCGGCTTCATCGCGGAGCGCTACGGGCCGCTGGTCGACGGCGCTCTATGACGGCTCGAACGAAGGCCGACATCTCGACCGAGGTGACGTTCGAGGACGGCCGCAAGGGCATGATCGCGGCGCGCGTCGAAGATCCGCGACATGAAGACGTATCCGGTGCCGCGCCGCGCCGATGGAGAAAGCGGCATGAGAGCGCCCACCGACACCAACGTTGCCGCCGGCGAGACGCTGCTCGCGGTCGAGAACGTCTCGCTCGTCGTTCGGCGGCGTGAAGGCGATCCGCGATGTGTCCTTCGACATCCGCAAGGGCGAAATCCGCGCCATCATCGGCCCGAACGGCGCCGGCAAGACCTCGATGCTGAACGTGCATCAACGGCTTCTATCATCCGCAGGAAGGCCGCATCACCTTCAAGGGCGAGACGCGCGCGAAGATGCGCCCGCACGAGGCCGCGCGCGGCGGCATCGCGCGCACCTTCCAGAACGTCGCGCTGTTCAAGGGCATGTCGACGCTCGACAACATCATGGCGGGCCGCTCGCTGCAAGATGAACAGCGAACTTCTTCTGGCAGCTGCTGCGCTTCGGTCCCGCCGATGACGCGAGGAGGTCGAGCATCGCCGCAAGGTCGAGGAGATCATCGACTTCCTCGAAATCCAGCACATCCGCAAGCGTGCCGGTCGGGCGGCTGCCCTACGGCCTGCAGAAGCGCGTCGAGCTCGGCCGCGCGCTCGCGATGGAGCCGGACCTGCTGCTGCTCGACGAGCCGATGGCCGGCATGAACCTCGAAGAGAAAGAGGACATGTCGCGCTTCATCCTCGACGTGAACAAGCATTTCGGCACCACGATCGCGCTGATCGAGCACGACATGGGCGTGGTGATGGATCTCGTCGGACCGCGTCGTCGTGCTCGACTACGGCCGCAAGATCGCCGACGGCACGCCGGACGAGGTGAAGGCGAACAAGCGGTGATCGACGCCTATCTCGGCGTGGCGCATTGATGGATAGAAGATGTTCTGACGAAGCCATATAGTCTGTTCTACAAGATCTTCATCGATCCGTTCGTGCAGATGGGGGACGCGCCCGGACCTGCTCGTGCAGACGCTGTGGGAAGGGCTCGTCGGCGGCGTGCTCTATTCGCTGATCGCGCTCGGCTTCGTGCTGATCTTCAAGGCCTCGGGCGTGTTCAACTTCGCGCAAGGCATCATGGTGGTGTTCGCGGCGCTGACGCTGGTCGGGCTTGCACGAGATCGGGCGTGCCGGCGTTCCTGGCGCTCGCGCTCGCGGCATCGGCGTGATGTTCGTGCTCGCGGTCGCGGTCGAGCGCGTGGTGCTGCGGCCGCTGGTCAACCAGCCCGACATCATCCTGTTCATGGCGACCTTCGGGCTCACCTATTTCCTGATCGGCCTCGGCGAATTCATCTTCGGCGGCGATCCGAAGGTGATGATCACCGAGCAGCTCTACCTGCCGACGGGCGCGATCGATTTGAAGATGCTCGGCGGCTCGTGTCGTTGCAGAAGATCGACATCGCGGCCGCCGTCATCGCCTCGATCATGGTCGCGGTGCTCGCGGTGTTCTTCCAGAAGACCCGCATCGGGCGCGCGCTGCGCGCGGTCGCCGACAGCCACAAGGCGGCGCTCTCGGTCGGCATCTCGCTCGAACAGATCTGGGTCATCGTCTGGTTCGCGGCCGGCATCGTCGCGCTCGTCACCGGCATCATGTGGGGCGCGCGCTCGGACGTGTCCTTCGCGCTGCGAGATCATCGCGCTGAAGGCGCTGCCGGTGCTGATCCTCGGCGGCTTCACCTCGATCCCCGGCGCCATCGTCGGCGGCCTCATCATCGGCATCGGCGAGAAGATCGGCGAGTTCTACTGGGGTCCGCTGCTCGGCGGCGGCATCGAAAGCTGGCTCGCCTATGTCATCGCGCTCGTCTTCCTGCTGTTCCGGCCGCAAGGCCTGTTCGGCGAAAAGATCATCGACGCGGATAGGGGCTTCGAAAAATGTTTTACCGCGAAGCCGGCCAATACAAGACGACCTACGCCGCCGATATGGCGGTGTTCCCGATCCGGCAGGACCGGATCGGCATCGTCGTCATTCTGGTCGTCGCGTTCGTCGCATTCCGCTGTTCGCAAGCAATTTCGTTCTGCAGGCGGTGATGATCCCGTTCCTGATCTTCTCGCTCGCGGCGATCGGGCTCAACATCCTGACCGGCTACACCGGCCTGCTCTCGCTCGGCACCGGCGGCTTCATGGGCGTCGGCGCCTATGCCTGCTACAAGCTCACGACCATCTTTCCCGGACGTGCAACATCATCGTCTGGATCGTCGCTGTCGGGCTTCTTCTCGGCGGCGCGTCGGCGTCGCTGTTCGGCCTGCCGTCGCTGCGCATCAAGGGCTTCTATCTCGCGGTCGCGACGCTCGCCGCGCAGTTCTTCCTGCCTGGTGCTTCATCCGCATGCCGTGGCTCGTACAACTACAACGTCTCGGGCGCGATCGAGGTGCCGACGCGCACGCTGTTCGGCGTTCCGATCACCGGCCCGAACGCGACGCCGGTGACGCGCTATCTCGTCGTGCTCGTCGATCGTCGTCGCTGATGACGTGGATCGCCTCGAACCTCGTGCACGGCCGCATCGGCCGCATGTGGATGGCGGTGCGCGACATGGATATCGCGGCCGAACTGATCGGCATCCGGCTGCTACCGACCAAGCTGCTCGCCTTCGCGGTCTCGTCCTTCTACTGCGGCGTCGCCGGCGCGCTGCTGGTGTTCCTCTGGTTACGGCGGCGCCGAAGCCGACCGTGTTCAACATCAACCAGTCCTTCCCCATCCTGTTCATGGTGATCATCGGCGGGCTCGGCAGCCTGATCGGCTCCTTCTTCGGCGCGGCCTTCATCTTCATGCCTGCCGATCGTGCTGCCGCGCTTGCTGCCGGCGATCTTGGTCTGCCGATCCAGGCCGCGACCGTCGAGCACTCTCAGTTCATGATCGTCGGCGCGCTGATCATCTTCTTCCTGATCGTCGAGCCGCACGGGCTGGCGCGGCTCTGGCAGATCGGAAAGCAGAAGCTGCAGGGTGTGGCCGTTTCCCTACTGAACGGTGCAAGAATTGCCGCAATTCTGCGGCGCCGCAGACCGCATATCGCCGCGGAAGTAATCCGGCGGCTTCGCAAGGCGCCGGGAACGACAAGACCAGGCGCGAAACATCGCGGCCGGAAAACGAAGGGAGGAACGCAATGCGACTGAAACGACTTCTGGTCGGCGCGGCTGCTCGCGGCGACGGCGGCGTCGCCCGCGCTTCGCGTCGAGCGCAGCCGCGCAGGACTCGCATCTACGTTCCGCTGCTCACCTATCGCACCGGCCCGTTCGCCGGCTCGGGCATTCCGATCGCCAACGGCATGAGCGACTACCTGAAGATGCTCAACGAGCGCGACGGCGGCATCGGCGGCGTCAAGCTCACGATCGAGGAATGCGAGACCGGCTACGACACCAAGAAGGGTGTCGAGTGCTACGAGCAGGTCAAGGCGAAGAAGCCGGTCGTCATCAATCCGTAGTCGACCGGCATCACGCTGCAGCTCATCCCGAAGGCGGCGGTCGACAAGATCCCGATCCTGTCGATGGCCTACGGCCTGTCGGCCTCGGCGGACGGCAAGAACTTCCCGTGGATCTTCAATCCGCCGGCGACCTATTGGGACGGCCTGTCGATGATCGTCAAGTACATCGGCGGCAAGGAAGGCGGCCTCGACAAGCTCAAGGGCAAGACGATCGGCTACATCTTCTTCGACGGCGGTTACGGCCGCGAGCCGATCCCGCTGCTCGAGCAGCTTCGCCAAGGAATACGGCTTCGACGTGAAGCTCTATCCGGTGCCGGCGGCCGAGATGCAGAACCAGTCGGCGCCAGTGGCTCAACGTGCGCCGCGACCGGCCGGACTGGATGATCATGTGGGGCTGGGGCGCGATGAACCCGACCGCCGTGAAGGAAGCCGCCAAGCATCAACTATCCCGATGGACAAGTTCGTCGGCGTCTGGTGGTCGGGCGGCGATGACGATGCGCGTCCGGCGGGCGACGAGGCCAAGGGCTATCTGACGCTCAACTTCAACGGCGTCGGCGCGCAACTTCCCGGCGATCCAGGACATCATGAAGCACGTCGTCGACAAGGGCAAGAGCCAGACCCAGAAGGACAAGGTCGGCGAGAATCTCTACAACCGCGGCGTCTACAACTCGATGCTGATCGCGGAAGCGATCCGCAACGCGCAGAAGATCACCGGCAAGAAGGTGGTGACCGGCGAAGACGTGCGGCGCGGCTTCGAGACGCTCAACGATCACCGCGGCGCGCTGGAAGGAACTCGGCCTCGAAGGTTTCGGCGCGCCGATCAAGCGTGACCTGCGCCGACCATAACGGCCACCACGCCGCCTACATGCAGCAGTGGGACGGCACGAAGTGGGTCAAGATCTCCGACTGGATCGCGCCGCATGAAGGACGAAGGTCCGTCCGCTGCTCGAAGCGCGGCGAAGGACTATGTCGACCAAGAACGCCGGCTGGCCGAAGCGCACCGAGCCTTGCGACAAGTCGTCCTAACCGACGCGAAACACGCCCGCCCTCCGCGCAAGCGGAGGGCGGGAATTCGCTCCACAAGGTTTCGAATCGATGTCTGCGCTATCGCCAGCGACCCAGCCGTCGCCGCCGCGCGACCGAAGCATCCTCGCGGTCAACAATATCGAGGTGATCTACGACCACGTCATCCTCGTGCTGAAGGGCGTGTCGCTCGACGTGCCGCGCAAGGCGGCATCGTCGCGCTGCTCGGCGCCAACGGCGCCGGCAAGACCACGACGCTGAAGGCGATCTCGAATCTGCTGCATGCCGAGCGCGGCGAGGTCACCAAGGGCTCGATCGTGTTCGACGGCGAGGAAGTGCACGACGCAGTCGCCGAACGAACTGGTGCGGCGCGGCTGCATCCAGGTGATGGAAGGCCGGCATTGCTTCGGCCATCTCACCATCGAGGAAAATCTGCTCACCGGCGCCTTCACGCGCCGCGACGGCAAGCGCCGCGATCAAGCGCGACCTGGAGCTCGTCTACGACTATTTCCCGCGCCTCAAGGACGCGCCGCAATTCGCATGGCCGGCTACACCTCCGGCGGCGAGCAGCAGATGTGCGCGATCGGCCGCGCGCTGATGTCGCGGCCGAAGATGATCCTGCTCGACGAGCCGTCGATGGGGCTCGCGCCGCAGATCGTCGAAGAAATTTTCGAGATCGTGCGCGATCTGAACGCGAAGGAAGGCGTCTCCTTCCTGCTCGCCGAGCAGAACACCAACATGGCGCTGAAATACGCGCAGCTACGGCTACATCCTGGAGAACGGCCGCGTCGTGATGGACGGCGACGCGAAGTCGCTGCGCGAGAACGAGGACGTGAAGGAATTCTATCTCGGCGTCGCCGAGGGCAAGCGCAAGTCGTTCCGCGACGTGAAGCACTACAAGCGCCGCAAGCGCTGGCTGGCGTGAGCAGCGAAATGTCCGGTCATTACGACTAATCTCGAAACCCGTCGCCGCGACAACGCGCGAGCGCGATCTGTATGGCGCGGTTGCCTGCGCTGGTCGCGCGCGCGATGAAGGCGCCGGGCTGGCGACAGCATCTGGAGGCGTCGATCCGGCAAGCGTGAATTCGCGCGCAGCGCTCGCGAAGCTTCCGGTGCTGCGCAAATCCGATCTGCCGGCGTGCAGAAAGAGCAGCCGCCGTTCGGCGGCTTCGTGCCGGAATCGGTCGCGGCGTTCGCGCGGCTGTTCATGTCGCCCGGTCCGATCTTCGAACCGAAGGCGGCGCGCTCCGATCCGTGGCGCGCGGCGCGTTCGCTGTTCGCCGCCGGCTTTCGCGCCGGCGACATCGTGCTCAACTCGCTTCTCCTATCACCTGACGCCGGGCGGGTTCATTCTGGAAGTCGGCGGCGCGCGCGCTCGGCTGTGCGGTCATTCCCGGCGGGCGTCGGCAATACCGAGCAGCAGCTCGACGTGATCGCGCATCTCAAGCCCGCGGCTTATATCGGCACGCCGGATTTCCTGAAAATCCTGCTCGATGCCGCCGAAAGCCGGCGAACCGCGATGTCTCCTCCATCAAGCGGGCGCTCGTCTCCGGCGCGGCGCTCCCGCCGTCGCTGCGGCAGGAAATCGGGCGCGCGGCGTTGACGTGTATCAACGCTATGCGATCGCCGACATGGGCGTCATCGCCTACGAGATCGCCGGCGCGCGAAGGCATGATCGTCAACGAAAACATGATCGTCGAAATCGTGCGGCCCGGCACCGGCGATCCGGTCGCGGAGGGCGAGGTCGGCGAGATCGTCGTCACCTCGTTCAATCCGCGATTATCCGATGATCCGGCTCGCGACCGGCGATCTTGTCCGCCGTCATGGCGGCGCGTCGCCCTGCGGGCGCACCAACACGCGCATCAAGGGCTGGATGGGCCGCGCCGATCAGACCACGAAAGTGAAGGGCATGTTCGTGCGGCCCGAGCAGATCGCCGAATTGTCGCGCCAGCATCCGGAGCTGGACGCTGCGCCTCGTCGGTGACGCGCGAGAGCGAGCAGGACGCGATGACGTTGCGCGCGGAATGCGCGAATGGCGGCGCGGATCTGCCGGACGCAGGTCGCCGCGACGCTGCAGGCGGTGACCAAGCTCAAGGGCCGTGTCGAAGATCGTTGCGCCCGGCATCGCTGCCGAACGACGGCAAGGTGATCGCGGACGAGCGCGGCTGATCGCTTGGTGATGGTCTACTTGCGCAACGATGCGGCCTCTCGACGCCCGTCTTCACCGTGCCGAGCGACGGATGTAATTCATCACTTCGTTCGCAAGCAGCGGAGCGTCGGTGTCCGGCGTGATGCGCTTGGCGTCGCGGAACATCGAATAATCGTCGCCGCCGCGCGCGAGGAAGTCGAGGATCGCGACGCGATAGACCTTCTCCGGCTCAAGCGGCTTGCCTGCGACCTCCATCGACAGTACGCGGCTTCCGCATCGGCGCCTTCGGATCGAACGAAAGCTGTGATGCCCGATACTTGCGGAAATCGCCCCGCTGCAACCGGCACCTGCGCGCAGACCGTTCTCCATCGCGCGGCGTAACGCAGCGCCGGTAATTTCGACGACGACGACGCGGTTGTTGAACGGCAATTCGGCGAGAATATCCTTTCGCGTGATCGCCGAGCCCGGCGCATAGACTTTGCCGGAGCGGATGCCGCCGCCGTTGATCACCGCGGCATCGGCTTTCATCGAAAGCCGCATCGCGTCGGCGAACAGATTGCCGATCGCGGCCTCGCGCGTGCGGATGGTCGCATTGCGGCTGTCGAGTTCGACTTCGGTCTTTGCGATCGGCACTTCGGCTTCGCGGGTGAAGTCCGCCTCGAAGCGCGCGACCGCGGCGGCGACCTCCGGGTCGGGCGTGACATCGGCGGTGTCGATCACGCGAAACTTCGGCCACCAGGTCGCGGCGCGTTTGCCGTTCTCGTTCGCGCACCACGATATCGACATCGATGCAGGTGACGTAGAACGCGTCGTAGCCGGACTCGACGATGCCGACCTGGCCGTCGTAATTGAAGATAGAGATCGTGCGTATGGCCGGTCAGCAGCAGGTCCGGGCCTTGCGAGAATTGCAGCAGTAGCGCGTCGCCGCGATCGCAATGCAGCACGGCGACGACGAAGTCCGCGCCTTCTTTGCGCAGCTGGGCTGCCTGCGCCTTCGCGGTCTCGACCGTCGGCAGGAATTTCAAATCTTCCGGCGAGGAAAGCCGCGACGAGTTTTCGTAAGCGAGACCGGTAAGCCCGATTTGCACGCCGTCGAAGTTCAGAATCGCGCGGTCCTTGTGCGCGGGCAGCGGGCTTGCCGTCGGCGAGCCGCAGGTTCGCGCCATAGAGCGGAAATTTCGCTTCGCGCCATGCGCTCGAGAAAAGTACGTCCGTGCCGAAATCGAATTCGTGATTGCCGGCGACGAAAATGTCCGGCGCGATCATGTTGATGAGCGCGATGATGTGCTTGCCGCGATCGAAGCCCGACATCACCGAGGGCGACAGCGTATCGCCGCCATGCGCGAAGATCACGTTGCGGCCCTTCGCGCGTTCGTCCTTCACGACCGTGGCAAGCCGCGCGAAGCCGCCGCGCGTCTTGCCGTCGGGCAGCAGCTGCTCGCCCATGATGTAGAAGTCGTTGAACAGCACGAAGGTGATCTTCGTCGCGGCGGCGGGCTGCGCCCAGGCCGGCCGCCACGACTTGACGAAAGCGGCGGCGGACGACAGCGAAGTCAGAAATATGCGGCGGGAAATCATGTGCTTTACAGACCTGCGAACCGCCGCTCTACTGCTACGTTCTGCCCTAGCTAGCATGTGTGCATTGAAACGCGCCACATTCTATATTGCCGCCGATGCCAGCTCATATTGCGCCCGCCAAACAGCCGTCCGATCACCCGCCGGTCGACGAAGATCGGCGTACTGCTCGTCAATCTCGGCACGCCGGATGCGACCGATTACTGGTCGATGCGGCGCTATCTCAAGGAGTTTCTCTCCGACCGCCGCGTGATCGAGGTGAACCGCGCGCTCTGGTGGTTCGTGCTCAACGTCATCATTCTCTCGACGCCGCCCGCAGGCGCAAGGGCCGCGACTACGACAAGATCTGGAATCGCGAGCGGAACGAAGGGCCGCTGAAGACGATCACGCGCGCGCAGAGCGAGAAGCTGGCGGCGGCGCTTTGCCGACAAGCGGCAAAATCGTCGTCGATTGGGCGATGCGCTACGGCAATCCGTCGATCGCCTCGCGCCTGAAGTGTCTGCAGGAAGCTGGCTGCGACCGCATTCTGGTCGTGCCGCTCTATCCGCAATATGCGGCGGCGACGACCGCGACCGTCGCGCGACAAAGTGTTCGACGCGCTCTCAAGAGATGCGCTGGCAGCCGGCGTTGCGCATCGCGCCGCCATGGCACGACGATCCGGTCTATATCGAAGCGCGTGACGCGTTCGCTGCGAAGCCGAGCTCGGCGAAGCTTTCGTGGAAGCCCGATGTCATCCTCGCGTCCTTCCACGGCATTCCGCTCGAGTATCTGCTCAAGGGCGATCCCTATTATTGCCAGTGCGAGAAGACTGCGCGGCTGATGCGCGAACGGCTTGGCCTCGACGACCAGAAATTCGTGCTCACCTTCCAGTCGCGCTTCGGCAAGGACGAGTGGCTGCAGCCCTATACCGACAAGACGGTGGAGGCGCTCGCCAAATCCGGCGTGAAAAACCTCGCGATCGTCACGCCCGGCTTCGTCGCCGACTGCCTGGAGACGATCGAAGAAATCGGCATGGAAAATGCCGGAATTTTCCGCGAGCACGGTGGGGAAAACTTTTCCGCGATTCCCTGTCTCAACGATTCGGATGCCGGCATGCAGGTAATCCGTCACGTCGTCAGCCGGGAACTGGGCGGCTGGGTCTGACGAAATCGTGACAATCGCCGATACTTGCGGTCGCAGCGTCGCCACGCCATTGTTTCTCAAAGTAGTTCGGATTTCGCGCGGGGAGGCGCTTCCATGGACGGTTTCAGTATTTTCGTTCTGGTCATCCTGGTCATCGCGATCGCGACGGTATTCGCGGGCGTGAAAACGGTGCCGCAGGGCTACCACTACACGGTCGAGCGGTTCAGCCGTTACACGACGACCATGACGTCCGGCCTCAACTTCATCGTGCCGTTCATCGACCGCATCGGTTCCAAGGTGAACATGATGGAGCAGGTGCTCGATGTTCCGACGCAGGAAGTCATCACCAAGGACAACGCGACCGTCGCCGTCGACGGTGTCGCGTTCTATCAGGTGTTCGACGCGGCGCGCGCGAGCTACGAAATCACCAACCTGCACAAGGCGATTCTCAATCTCATCATGACGAATATCCGTACCGTGATGGGTTCGATGGATCTCGACATGCTGCTGTCGCATCGCGACGAGATCAATGATCGCCTGCTGAAGGTGGTCGATGCAGCGTCTGCCGTGTGGGGCATCAAGATCACGCGCGTCGAAATCAAGGACATCGTGCCGCCGGCCGATCTGGTCGCCGC
This sequence comes from uncultured Alphaproteobacteria bacterium, assembly GCA_963730025.1. Taxonomy (GTDB): domain Bacteria; phylum Pseudomonadota; class Alphaproteobacteria; order Rhizobiales; family Xanthobacteraceae. Next base: position 1,568,305 of record CAVSPV010000002.1, on the reverse strand, counting down.
GATGGGACGCCAGATGAAGGCCGAGCGCGAGAAGCGCGCGGTCGTGCTCGAAGCCGAAGGCCAGCGCCAGTCGGAAATCCTGCGCGCCGAGGGCGAGAAGCAGTCGCAAATTCTCGAAGCCGAAGGCCGCCGCGAAGCGGCGTATCGCGACGCCGAGGCGCGCGAGCGTCTTGCGGAAGCCGATGCGAAAGCGACGACCGTGCTCAGTTCGGCGGTCGCCGGCGGTCAGGCGTCGGCACTTAACTATTACATCGCCGAAAAATACGTGAAGGCGATGACGGAATTCGCACGCTCGCCGAACCAGAAGGTACTCATGCTGCCTTACGAGGCGACTGCAATTCTCGGATCGCTCGGTGGTATTGCTGAGCTCTGCGAAGTCGGTGTTCGGCGCCGATGCCGGTCCTGGCAGCTCGCCGACCGGTCCACGGCGTAGCGGTTCATAGCGGGGAAAGTCATGAACTTCTTCAGCAATCTCGGCGTCTGGAACTGGTTCATCGCCGGCGGCGTGTTGCTCGCGCTCGAAGTCATGCTGCCGGGCACCTTTATGCTCTGGCTGGGCCTGGCTGCGATTGCGACCGGCGCGCTCAGTTTCATTCTGCCGTTCGGCTGGCAGGTGCAGGTCGTGATGTTTGCGATCTTGGCGGTAATCTCGGTTCTCGTCGGGCGCCGCATCATGCCGGGCGTCGAAGTCAATTCCGACAAGCCGTTTCTCAATCGTCGCGCCGACGCCTTCGTGGGCCGCGTGTTCACACTGGAAGAGCCGATCGTTTCCGGGAGCGGACGCGTGCGCGTGGACGACACCACCTGGCGTGTGACGGGTCCGGATTGTCCGGCGGGAACGAAGGTGCGGGTCGAGCGCGCAGACGGCGCGTCGTTGTTCGTCGTGCCGGCTTAAGCGACGCCGATCCGCAGCAGATCGTGCAAATGCACGAGGCCGACCGGCTTTTTGTCTTCGACCACGAATAGCGCCGTGATTTTCGCGGCGTTGAGGTGTTCGAGCACTTCGCCGGCGAGTTGATCCGGCCGTGCCGATTTCGGGTTCGGCGTCATCACGCGCTCGACCGATTGCGACATGAGATCGGGCTTCATGTGGCGCCGCAAGTCGCCGTCGGTGACGATACCGGCAAGCTTGCCTTCGCCATCGACGACACCGACGCAGCCAAAACCTTTTGCCGACATTTCGACGATTGCTTCCGACATCGGCGCGCCGTGTTTAACAAGCGGCACCATCGCGCCGGTGTGCATCAGGTCGCGCACGAAGGTCAGCACCGCACCGAGTTTGCCGCCCGGATGCAGCGCCTTGAAATCGAGCGCGGTAAAGCCATGGCTTTCGAAGAGCGCCACCGCGAGTGCGTCGCCGATCGCGAGCTGCATCAATGTCGACGTGGTGGGTGCCAGTCCCAGTGAGCAGGCTTCGGTCGCGGTGGGAAGACGCAGCACGACGTCGGCTGCCCGCGCCAGCGCGGAATCCGCTTTTGAGGTGATCGCAATCAACGGCACGGAAAAGCGCGTCGCGTAGTCCAGAAGATCTTTCAGTTCGATGGTTTCGCCCGACCACGAGAGCGCGATGATAATGTCATGTGGCGTAATCACGCCGAGATCGCCGTGGCTCGCCTCGCCGGGATGCACGAAATAAGAGGGCGTTCCGGTGGAGGCGAAGGTGGCTGCAATCTTGCGGCCGATATGTCCGCTTTTGCCCATGCCAGTGACGATGACGCGGCCGTGCTTCGCGGCGACGCTCGCACTCTTGATCTTCTCGACCGCGTTCGCGAAGCCCTCGCCCAGTTCGCCCGAGAGCGCTGTGGACAGCGCGTCGAGACCGGCGGACTCGGTGGCAAGCGTGCGGAGGGCTGAAGCGACGTAGGACGAGGCTGGCGCCTCGGCCTTGTTTTGTCTGGGCTTTTGCATGGGTCCGGCCAGCTGAAACGGGCCGATTCCCTAGCACGGGCAGGGGCCCCCGGGCCAATCCGATGGAGCCGTAAAACGAAGCATTAACTATGCCCGTTTTACATTCGTTAACCATCCAAGCCATTGCGGGCGCGTGTTTTGACGGAAAGTAGTTTGCCGCGGAAGCCGGGTTTCAGTTGCTGGCGCGCGCTGCTTGCGGGCTTGGCTACGCTTGCGCTGCTCGCTGCCGCACAGGCCCAGACCAGCGACGACACAAACCAGAAGAAAAAGAAGGCAACGCCATCGGCGATGCGCGACCTGCAGCAATCGCCGCCGCCGGTCGGCACGTTTGCGGCACCCTTCAACGCGCCGCCCGGCAATGGTTCAGGACAAACCGGCTTCGTGTCGTTGAAGAAAGCGCCGGCAAAGAAAAAACAGGCGCAACAAAAAAACGCTCCGGCTTCTTCGCCGACACAGGGCCAAGCGCAACGCAATCCGTCGGTCGCGCGTGCGGAGGCCATCGCTTCTCCTGAGGTGACGGGCACGGTGTCGCCGCGCCTGCGGCGCCGCGTGCAGGAAGAAGAGCCTTACGGCGCGGTCGGCTTTCATGCCGGCGTGTTTCTGATCACGCCGACCATCGAGTTACAGCGCGGCTTTGACTCGAACGCGCTCAAGATTCCGAACGGTCCCAACTCCTGGTTCAATGCGCTGCAAGGCCAGCTGCAGGCAAAGTCCGAATGGACGCGTCACGAAGTGACGCTGGATCTTCGCGGCAGCTACACGTCCTACACCGATGTCGAGGGGGCCGACCGGCCCGATCTTCTGACGCTGCTCCGTGCGCGGATCGATGTGACGTCGCTTTCGAAAATCGAACTTGAAAGCAAATTCGGCCTCACGACGGAAAATCCCGGCAGCCCCGATGCGGTGGCGTCGGTCAGGCGCCAGCCCAATGTCTATGCCTTTGGTCAGAACGCGGCATGGGTGCAGCGCTTCAACCGCTTCGAGATCACAGCTGGCGTCGGGATCGAACGCAGTCTTTATGAAGGCGCCGAGCTGACGAACGGGATGTCACTCAGCCTTGCCGACCGCGACTACATGCAATATTCGGCGCGCCTGCGCGGCGCCTATGAATGGTCGCCCGATGTGAAGCCGTTCCTTGAAACGAGCATCGACAAACGCGAGCGCGATCTTCCGGTCGACTTCAGCGGTATTCGACGCGACTCGGACGGCTATACGCTGCGCGGAGGTATCACCTTCGGCCGTAAGGAATTGCTGTCCGGAGAAATCTCGGCGGGATTTGCGCACCGGTCGTATGTCGATCCTTCGCTCAGCGGCATCTCCGGTCTGATCTTTGACTCGTCGCTGGTCTGGCGCGCGACGGGTCTCACAACATTCCGCTTGAATGCCTCGTCCGGAATTGACGAGACTTCGGTGCCGGGGGCCTCCGGCGTGCTTCGGCGGGAGGCGCGGGTGATTGCCGAACACGCCTTCCGGCGCTGGCTGATCGGCTCCGCTAGCATCGGCTATTTAAGCGAGGAATATAAGGGTACCGGGCTGGTTAACGATTATTTACGATCTTCCGTTGCATTGACGTACTTCCTGAACCGGTCGCTCGCGCTGAAGGGCGAGTATCGCAATGAGCGGCTCTTATCGAACGTGCCGGGGCAGGATTATACGGCGAATATCGGATTGATCGGTTTGCGTTTGCAACGATAGGTCCGCCGCCGTTCTCGCGAAGTAGTGTCTGCGTATCGGCGAGGACGAGATGAGAGCAATGAATTTTGCGGGCGCGCTGGCGCTCGTGCTGTCTGCGGCCGTGCTGGGCGCTTGTGTCAGCGATTCCACGACCACGCAAAGTGCCGTCGAGCCGATCCGCACGCCCAATCTTCCCGGCAAACAGGCCAATCATCCTGCGATGTCGCAGCAGGCGATCGCAGCGTCGGCCGCAAACTTCAAGCAGTGCATCCGATCGCTCGCGCCACAGGCTGCTGCGCGTGGCATCTCGCAGGCAATTTATCAGCGCGAGACACGCGAGCTTGAGCCTGACATGCGCATTCTCGAGCTCATGGACCGGCAGCCTGAATTTACGAAAGCGGTCTGGGACTATGTCGATCAGCTCGTCGCAGAGCGGCGCATCGCGCAGGGCCGTGAGATGTTTGCGCAGCACCAGCAGACGTTTCAGCGGATCGAACAGACCTATGGCATCGACCCGTATGTCGTTGCCGCGATCTGGGGCATCGAATTGAATTTCGGGGCATCCGCCGGCGATCGCGATGTAATCCGCTCGACCGCGACGCTCGCCTGTATCGGGCGGCGGCAAGAATATTTCCGGAACGAGTTTCTTGCGGCGATAGAGATCGTCGCGCGAGGCGACATTCAACGTGCGCGCTTCAAAGGGTCGTGGGCCGGCGCATTCGGTCAGACGCAATTCATGCCGACAACATTCAAACGCCTTGCCGTCGATTTCAATGGTGACGGGCGGCGTGATCTTGTCGACACAGTTGCCGATGCGCTTGCATCGACCGCAAATAATCTCAACAAGAACGGCTGGCAGCGTGGCGTCAGCTGGGGCTACGAAGTGAAGCTGCCGCGCGGCTTCAACTACAAGCTCGCCGACAAGACCATCAAGAAGTCCACGCAGGAATGGACATCGCTCGGCGTGCGCCGCGTGCGCGATCAGGCTTTTCCGCAGACGCAAGGCTATATTCTATGCGCCGGCAGGCGCGCGCGGGCCCGCTTTCCTCATGACGCAGAATTTCCAGGTGATCCTGCGCTACAATCCGGCCGACGCCTATGCGCTTGCGATCGGTCATCTTGCCGACCGGATCCGTGGCGGTGGACCGTTCGAGGCCGATTGGCCGCGCGGCGAACAGGTGCTCTCGCGAGCCGAGCGCGTCGAATTGCAGGAGCGGCTCTCGGCACTCGGCCTTTATCACGGTGCGTCCGACGGCAAGTTCGACGATAAGACGAGCGCGGCGCTTGCCGACTATCAGAGCCGCTCGGGGCTCACGCCCGATGCCTTTGCGACCGCTGCCGTGCTCGAGCGCTTGCGCCGCCGAACGCTAAGTCTTGAATTGGCCCCGAAAACGGTCAACCATGACGGCAGATCGTCATGAAACGCCCCGTCCGGACATTTCTCTTCTTAGCGACGCTTGCAGCACTACTGCCGGCGGCCGCGCAGGCGCAAAGCCTGTTCGACATGTTGTTCGGTCCGCGCCGATGGCAGCCCGAGCGGCAGCAGCAGCAAGAACCCGAAAGGCCGCGGGAAGATCCCTCGCTCGGTACGGTCTATAATTCTGCGAACGACGCCGACGCCGATCCGAAGCGGCAGACCAAGCCGCAGGAATATGTCGTCGTGATCGGCGACATCGATTGCCGATCAACTCGCGCAGGGTCTCGCGGAAGCATTCTTCACCGAGCGGCCCGAGGTCGCGATCGTCAAGAAGACGCGCTCTTCATCCGGCCTCGTGCGCAGCGATTTTTATAACTGGATCACCGAAGCCGGAAACATCGTCGCGAATGAGCGCGCGACGCGCATTCGTGATCATGCTCGGCTCGAACGACCGGCAAGCAATTGCGCGACGAGACCGGTGCGCACGAAATTCGCTCCGACCGCTGGCGCGAGATCTACGTAAAACGCGTCGACGATCTATCTGGCGAAGCTGAAAGAAAAGAACACGCCGATTTATCTGGTCGGCATGCCGGCCATGAGTTCAGCGCGTCTGTCGAGCGCACATGCAATACCTGAACGAAATTTTCCGCGAGCGCGCGGCCAAGGCTGGCGTGCGCTACGTCGATGTCTGGGACGGCTTCGTCGATCAGCAAGGTCAGTTTATCTCATCCGGCCCTGCGCTCGACGGCCAGACGCGGCGACTGCGCGTCTCCGACGGCGTGCATTTCACGCGTTTCGGCTCACGCAAACTCGCGCATTATGTCGAACTCGATCTTGTGCGTCTGTTCGATGCGCGCGTACGTGGGCCGTTCCTGCCTTATGGCGTGGAGCAAGGACCGATTGTGCCGGGCACCAAGCCGATTGCAGGTCCGATCATGCCGCTGACGACGCCGGTCGGGCAGGCGCGCGGGCTTGAGGGCGCGATAGCAAAATACGAGCGCCGTTCCGGCTGTGATCGATCCGAATGCCGCGAAGACCTTGGTCGACGGCGTTCCGGCTGCCGCCAGTCGACGGCCGCGCCGACGATTTCCGCTGGCCGCGGCCGGCCGTGAGTTTTCCGGTGAAGACAGAAAACACCGCGAACACGCCGAAGTAAACTCCGGCATAGCAATCCTCAGCGCGGCAGGATCGTTTCGCCCATCAGGAATTTATCGACCGAGTGCGCGGCCTGGCGGCCTTCGCGGATTGCCCAGACCACGAGCGATTGACCGCGGCGAAGGTCGCCGCAGGCGAAAATCTTTTCCTTCGACGACTTATAGTCCCCGACATTCGCCTTCACGTTGCCGCGCGGATCGAGCTCGACGCCAAGTTCCTTCACCATGCCGTCGTGCACCGGGATGCACGAAGCCCATCGCGAGCAACACGAGATCGGCATCGAGATCGAATTCGGAGCCTTTCGACCGGCTGCATCTTCTCATCGACGCGAATGCAGCGAAGCTTCTTCACCTTGCCGTTCTCGCCGATGAATTCTTTCGTCATCACCGAGAATTCGCGCTCAGCGCCTTCTTCCTGGCTCGACGAGGTGCGGAGCTTCAGCGGCCAGTCCGGCCACACCATCATCTTGTTTTCTTTCAGCGGGCGGCTCCGGCATGATTTCGAATTGCGTCACCGACTTAGCGCCCTGACGGATCGAAGTGCCAATGCAGTCGGAGCCGGTATCGCCGCCGCCGATCACGACGACATGCTTGCCGCCGGCGAGAATTTCCTTCGATGTCGCCGAGCGGCTCGTTGCCGACGCGGCGGTTCTGCTGCGGCAGGAAATCCATCGCGAAGTGAACGCCGTCGAGTTCGCGGCCCGGTATCGGCAGGTCGCGGCCTTTCTCGGCGCCGCCTGCGAGCACGACTGCATCATGACCGCTCACGATCTTCGCAATCGGCATGTTCACGCCGACATGCGCGCCATAGTGAAACGTCACGCCTTCCGCTTCCATCTGCTCGACACGGCGGTCGACGTAATGCTTTTCCATCTTGAAGTCGGGAATGCCGTAGCGAAGCAGGCCGCCGGCTTTCGCAAATTTTTCGAACACATGAACATCATGACCGGCGCGCGCGAGTTGCTGCGCGCAAGCCAAGCCCGCAGGACCTGAGCCGATGACGGCAATCTTCTTGCCGGTTTTGCGCGTCGGTAATTCCGGCTTGATCCAGTTCTCTTTGTAAGCGCGGTCGGCAATCGCGGCCTCGATCGTCTTGATCGAAACCGGCGTGTCTTCGATGTTGAGCGTGCAAGATGCTTCGCACGGCGCCGGGCAGATGCGGCCCGTCATTTCCGGAAAATTATTGGTCGAATGCAAATTGCGCGCGGCTTCTTCCCAGTCGCCGCGATAGACCAGATCATTCCAGTCCGGGATCTGGTTATTCACCGGGCAGCCGGTGTGACAATAGGGAATGCCGCAATCCATGCAGCGTGCGGCCTGGTCGCGCGTTTCCTTTTCAGGAAGCGGCTCGACGAATTCACGCCAATGCTTGATGCGTTCAGCAACCGGCTCGTAGGGCCGGTCCTCGCGCTCGATCTCGAGGAACCCCGTTACCTTACCCATACTGACTTAAGCCCCCGCAGCGAGACGCGGCTGTTCTTGCGCGATTTTCTGCATTTCGCCAAGTGCGCGGCGGAATTCGTGCGGCATCACCTTGCGGAATTTGCGGCAGGTAATTGTCCCAGTCCGCCAGAATTTCCTGAGCGCGCTTTGAGCCTGCTTGCTTCGCGTGATTCTCGATCAGATATTTCAGGCGCTCGGCGTCGTAGGCGCCAAGATGTTCCTTGACGAGGATGCGCTGAATCGCTTCCGGATCGCCGGATTCGACGACCGTTTCGAGACCGACCATCGACATGTTGCAGCGGGTTTCGAACGTACCGTCTTCGTCGAGTACATAAGCGATACCGCCTGACATGCCGGCCGCGAAGTTGCGGCCGGTGCGGCCGAGCACGACGACGATGCCGCCGGTCATGTATTCGCAGCAGTGATCGCCCGCGCCTTCGACGACGGCGATTGCGCCGGAGTTGCGCACGGCAAAACGTTCGCCGGCGACGCCGCGGAAATAGCATTCGCCTTCGATGGCGCCGTAAAGCACGGTGTTGCCGACGATGATCGATTCTTCCGGCACGAAGCCGCCGTCTTCCGGCGGGCGCACGATGATGCGGCCGCCCGACAGGCCTTTGCCGACATAGTCGTTGCCTTCACCTTCGAGTTCGAAGGTGACGCCGCGCGCGAGCCATGCGCCGAAAGCCTGACCCGCGGTGCCCTTGAGCCGGACCATGATGGTGTCGGTGGGCAGTCCGGTATGGCCGTAGCGCTTGGCGACTTCGCCGGAGAGCATCGCGCCGGTCGAACGATCGACGCTCTTGATCGGCATCTGGATGCGGACCGGCGCGCCGCGATCGAGCGCGGCTTTCGCTTCGACGATCAGCTTGCGGTCGAGCACGTTTTCGAGGTGATGGTTCTGCCGCTCGCTGTTCCAGATCGCCACATTCTTCGGCGCAGTCGGCTTCGAGAACAGCTTCGAGAAATCGAGGCCCGCAGCCTTCGCATGTGCGATCACCTTGGTGCGGTCCAGCATCTGCATCTGGCCGACCATTTCGTTGAAGGTCTTGTAGCCAAGTGCTGCCATGATCTCGCGGACTTCTTCGGCAACGAAGAAGAAGAAATTGATAACGTGCTCGGGTGCACCCTTGAAGCGCTTGCGCAGCACCGGATCCTGCGTCGCAACGCCGACCGGGCAGGTGTTCAGATGGCACTTGCGCATCATGATGCAGCCTGCCGCGATCAGCGGTGCTGTAGCAAAGCCGAATTCGTCCGCGCCGAGCAGTGCGCCGACAACGACGTCACGGCCGGTACGGAAACCGCCGTCGACCTGGACCGCGATGCGGCCGCGCAGTCGGTTATGCACGAGCGTCTGGTGCGTTTCGGCAAGACCGATTTCCCAGGGGGAACCCGCGTGCTTCAGCGAAGTCAGCGGCGAAGCACCAGTGCCGCCTTCGTAGCCTGAGATCGTCACATGATCGGCGCGTGCCTTCGAGACACCGGCTGCAACCGTGCCGACGCCGACTTCGGAAACGAGCTTCACCGAAACGGCGCCCGCCGGGTTCACGTTCTTCAGATCGTAGATCAACTGCGCAAGGTCTTCGATCGAGTAGATGTCGTGGTGCGGCGGCGGCGAGATCAGGCCGACACCCGGCGTCGAGTGGCGCACGCGCGCAATCACGTCGTCGACCTTATGGCCCGGCAGCTGACCGCCTTCGCCGGGCTTTGCGCCCTGCGCCATTTTGATCTGCATCATGTCAGAGTTGACGAGATACTCGGTGGTGACGCCGAAGCGGCCGGAGGCGACCTGTTTGATTGCGGAGCGCATCGAGTCGCCGTTCGGCAACGGCTTGAAGCGGTCCGATTCTTCGCCGCCTTCACCGGTGTTCGATTTGCCGCCGATCCGGTTCATGGCGATCGCAAGCGTGGTGTGCGCTTCGCGCGAGATCGAGCCGAACGACATGGCCCCGGTCGCAAAGCGCTTGACGATATCTTTCGCCGATTCGACTTCGGAAATCGGGATCGGGTTGCGGCCGTCTTCGTTCGCATCCTTGATGCGGAAGAGACCGCGGATCGTGAGGAGCTGCTCGGCCTGCTCGTTTAAGGTTTTGGCGTAGTCGCGATACTGCTCCTGCGAATTGCCGCGCACTGCGTGCTGCAAGGTCGCGACCGTCTGCGCAGTCCATGCATGCGCTTCGCCGCGCGTGCGGACGGCATACTCGCCGCCGACATCCAGCATCTCGCGGAGAATCTGTGCATCGCCGAATGCTTCGGCGTGACGACGCGCGGTTTCGCGCGCGATGTCTTCGGTGCCCGCGCCTTCGATCTTGGTCGCGGTGCCGGTAAAATATTTGGCGACGAAGTCGGCCTTGAGGCCAACCGCGTCGAAAATCTGCGCGCCGCAGTAGGACTGATAGGTGGAGATGCCCATCTTGGACATCACCTTCATCAGGCCCTTACCAACCGCCTTGATGTAGCGCTTGATGATTTCCTTTTCGTCGGGCTTACCCGGAATGTCGTCGCGCATCGCGATCAGCGTTTCGAACGCGAGATAGGGATTGATCGCTTCGGCGCCGTAGCCCGCGAGACACGCGAAGTGATGCACTTCGCGCGGCTCGCCGGACTCGACGACCAGGCCGACGGAAGTGCGCAGACCCTTGCGGATCAGATGATGATGGACTGCTGCGCAAGCGAGCAGCATCGGCAGCGGAATGCGTTCTGCAGAAACGCCGCGGTCGGAAACAATGATGATGTTGACGCCATCGTTCACGGCCTTTTCCGCTTGCCCGCACAGCGCGTCGAGCGCCTTCTCAAGACCGCCCGCGCCTTCTTCGGCGGGATAGGTCACATCGAGCGTGCGCGAATTGAAATGCGAATCAACCGATTCGTTGATTTCGCGAATCTTTTCGAGATCCTCGTTGGTCAGGATCGGCTGGTGCGCCTCAAGCCGCTTGTTCTTCGAGGCGCCCTGCATGTCGAGAATGTTCGGGCGCGGGCCGATGAACGAGACCAGGCTCATCACGATCTCTTCACGGATCGGATCGATCGGCGGGTTCGTGACCTGCGCGAAGTTCTGCTTGAAATAGGTGTAGAGCGCCTTGGGCTTGTCGGAGAGCGCCGAGATCGGCGTGTCGTTACCCATGGAGCCGATGGCTTCTTCGCCATTCGCCGCCATCGGCGACATCAATACCTTCAGGTCTTCTTCCGAATAGCCGAAGGCCTGCTGACGATCGAGCAGTAAAAGATTCGAGCGCGGCACGGCATTCTTCGGGGGCGGCAGCTTTTCGACGGTCAACTGCGTGTTATCGAGCCACTCCTGATAGGGATGACTCTGCGCAAGTCCGGCCTTGATTTCTTCGTCCGGGATAAGGCGGCCTTCGACGAGATCGACGAGCAGCATCTTGCCAGGCTGCAGCCGCCACTTCCGGACGATGTCTTTTTCCGGAATTGGAAGCACGCCCATCTCGGACGCCATGATGATGCGGTCGTCGCGCGTGATCAGAAAACGCGCAGGACGCAGGCCGTTGCGGTCTAGTGTTGCGCCGATCTGGCGGCCGTCGGTGAAGGCGACTGCAGCAGGGCCGTCCCACGGCTCCATGAGGGCTGCGTGATATTCGTAAAACGCGCGGCGCTTCTCATCCATCAGCGGATTGCCGGCCCAGGCTTCCGGGATCAGCATCATCATCGCGTGGCTGAGCGAATAGCCGCCTTGCGTCAGAAATTCGAGCGCGTTGTCGAAACAGGCAGTGTCCGATTGGCCTTCGTAGGAAATCGGCCAGAGCTTCGAAATGTCGCCCCCGAACAGCGGCGAAGACACCGACGCCTGGCGCGCTGCCATCCAGTTCACGTTGCCGCGCAGCGTATTGATCTCGCCGTTATGCGCGACCATCCGGTACGGGTGCGCGAGCGACCAGGTCGGGAAGGTGTTGGTCGAGAAGCGCTGGTGAACGAGCGCGAGCGCGCTTTCGAAATCCGCGTCGTGCAGGTCGGGATAATAAGACCCGAGCTGATCGGCGAGGAACATGCCCTTGTAAACAATGGTGCGGCAGGAAATCGAAACCGCGTAATAGCCGGCAAGCGCGCGATCGCGCCGGTTATAAATCTTGTTCGAGATGACCTTGCGAAGAATATAGAGACGCCGCTCGAACTCGTCTTCGTTCGTTCGCGTTCTTCGGGTCGGCCAATGAAAACCTGCACATGCACGGGCTCGGTCGGCTTCACCGACTCGCCGAGTGTCGAATTGTCGGTCGGCACATCGCGCCAGCCCAGCAGCTTCATGCCTTCTTCGGCGATCGCTTCGCCATAGATGTCGATGATCACCTGCCGCCATTGCGGCTCGCGCGGCAGAAACAGGTAGCCGATCGCATATTGACCGGGCGCGGGAAGCTCAAAGCCAAGCTGCTTTGTCTTCTTCGCAAAAAACTTGTGCGGGATCTGCACCAGAATGCCGGCGCCGTCGCCCGCGCGCGGATCCGCGCCGACCGCGCCGCGATGCTCGAGATTGAGCAGGATCGTGAGCGCGTCCTCGACGATCTGGTGCGACTTGCGGCCCTTGATGTCCGCGATAAAGCCGACGCCGCAGGCGTCCTTCTCGTCGCGGGGGTCGTACAGGCCTTGGGCTTTCGGCGTGCTCCAATCGGCACGCACGGTTTACGGCGCGGCGCTTCGTGCCGTGCTCCGCTCCTGCCGCCGTTTGTTGCCGTATCGTCATCGCCTTGCCCCTTAGTCTTCGAATTCCGCCGTACCCCGAACCCCGCGCCACTTCGGCTCGTAGCCGGTGCCCGCGATTTGTTTGATCGCGCGGCGCGGCCCAAGTCGATCATCTCGGCCCGTCCGCCGTGCAAAGTCTGCGCCGCGCCGGTCGAGCCGGCCGGTTTCCGACGCTCCCGGCTTGTTTTTTGGGCGTGCCGGTCGCCTTGTGCTGTCCTCAGAAAACTAGGACAGCACTACTGTCTAATACCCTGACAGATTTCTGCTGCTCCGACAAGCAAGCCGACACTTTCCTTGCCGGTTGTTGCGGGCCTGCCCGCTCCCCACGAAAGAAACGTATGGCTGGAATGCCATAGGCGCAATGCCATTGCGAAAATCGTCGCATGGTCTGCCTGCCGCAAGTTCCGGCTAGGGTGCGGGTGAGGGGCGGTTTTGAAGCAATTTGAGCGCAAGACATTTTGGCGGATGGCGGCGGCCGGTAGGCTGGCTCGCTTCCTATGCGCTCGTGCTTCAACTGCTGTCGTGGCGCGCTTGCCGGCGCCGTCGCTCAGCGCAGAAGCCGCCGGTCAGAACTGGTCGTTCTTCGAAATCTGCTACGGCAAGGGCGCGCCTGCGGGTGAATTGCCCGATGGCGTCCCCGCGAAGCACACAGCAAGTGCGCGGCCTGCGTGTTGGCTGCCGCCGCGGTGCCGCGATAGCGCCCGAAGCCGTCATCGTTTCCGGCGCCGTCATTCGTTCAGCTCCGAAGCAGTCTGGATTTCGCGCGACGAACATACTCGCGCGATCGATCTTCATTCTCCCAAAAGACAACGAGCGCCCCCTTATCGCTGCGTGAAGACCGGCTAAGGCCGGATCTGTCCGCAGTTGAAATCCAATAATTCCGGGGCTTCCCATGTTTTCGTTTCGCGCATTCGTTCTGCGCGGCATTTGCGCTGATCTTCAGCGCCGCCGCCGCTTCCGCTCATCGTCAATCTCACTCTGCGCTCCGCGCCTGCCGATAGTTATTTCCGCGCTTCTTCCCCGTGCCGCATGGTTGCGACGGTGAAGCCACCAACAAGGTTTCGATCTGGCTTCCGGAATCGATCCTGCAGGCCAAACCGCAACTTAAAGCCGGGCTGGAAAATCGAAATTGTCCGCGTGAAGCTCGACAAGGTCGTCGACGGCCCGCATGGCGCAAAGATCACTGAGCGCGTTGCGAAAGTGATTTTCAGCGGCGGCACTTTGCCGGACGATCACTTCGACGAATTCCGTCCTGCAACTGCGACTGCCGAAGGAAGCGGGCACGCTTTATTTCCCGGTCGAGCAGGAATGCGCCGACCAAGCGCTTGAGCTGGAGCGAAATTCCGTCGCCGAGCCAGAAGTCTTCCGAGCTCGATAGCTCCGGCTCCCGCGCTCACCGTTACGCCGAAGCAGTAAGCGTCATGAAAAAGATGCTTCGCTTCGGCGCGTTCTGCGCCGCCTCCGCCATGCCTTTCGCCGCTTCGGCGCAAGAACAGTTGCCGCCCATCGTCATCGAGGGACAGCGCGTACAGCAGCAGCCTGCGCGGGCGAACCCGCAGCCGGCGCCGGCCGGGCCGCTTTCGTTGACGGTGCCGACTGCGGCGGAGGCCACGCGCGAAATCCAGCAGACGCCGGGCTCTGTAGCCATTATTCCTGACAGCCAGCTTCGCTTGCAGCGCTCGGTCACGATCAAGGACGCCCTCGATTATGTTCCGGGTGTTTTCGCGCAGCCGAAATGGGGTGAGGACACGCGGCTCTCGATCCGCGGTTCAGGCCTGTCGCGTAATTTCCATCTGCGCGGCGTGCAGCTCTATCATGGATGGAATTCCGATCAACACGGCAGACGGCTACGGCGATTTTCAGGAAATCGACCCGAGCGCGTATCATTTCATCGAAGTCTATAAAGGTGCGAACGCGTTGCGCTTATGGCGCGAATGCGCTCGGGCGGCGCGATCAATTTCGTGACGCCTTCCGGTCGCGACGCGCCTCGCTACTCAGGCGGTTTTGACTTCGGCAGTTTTGGCTTTCAACGCTATCAGTCGAGCACCGCGGGCGTATTCGGTCCGGCCGATTACTTCATCACCGGATCGTTTCAACAGCAGGATGGCTTCCGCGATCACAGTTGGGGCCACTCGACGCGCGGGGCTGCAAATTTCGGTTATCAGCTATCTCCTAATGCCGAGACGCGCTTCTACCTGAATGCGAACGATATCATTCAGCGCATTCCGGGAAGCGTGACCCGGACATCGGCGCTGAATTCACCGCAAACGGCTGCGGCGATCAACGTGTTGAACGACTGGCAGCGGAATGTTCAATCGCTTCGACTTGCGAATAAAACCACACTGCGTTTTGACGACACCAAGGTTGAGCTCGGCATTTTCGGCGTGAACCGGCACCTTGAACATCCAATATTCCAGTGGCTCGATTATCGCTATCAGGACTACGGAACGTTCGTGCGCGTGACCGACGAGCGCAATGTGGGCGGTTACGCCAATCGCTTGATCGCCGGCGTGAACGTGCACAACGGGCTCTTAAACAACAAGCAGTATCGGAACTCCGCGAGTGCAGTGAAAGGGGACTTGCTGACGTCTGCAAAAGATCGTTCGGGAAATTACTCGGCCTATGCTGAGAACTCGTTCTTCTTTTTGCCGAGTGTCGCACTGGTGACCGCCGCGCAGTATCTTTTTGCGATTCGTGATCGAAGTGATGTCTATAACCTTGTTCCGAACAGTATCTTTGCAGGCCGTGCGGATCACAGTTTGTTCAGCCCCAAAATTGGTTTGCTCTGGAACGTCGACCATTCATCGCAAATCTTCGCAAATATCTCGCGCAGCGCCGAGGCACCAAGTTTTGGGGAAGCAACTGCGGCGACCTTCACGCAAATGAAGCCGCAGCGGGCGACGACGTTTGAACTTGGCACGCGCGGGAAACGTCCCGACTTCACATGGGATGCCGCGATCTACCGCATGAATATAAGTAATGAATTCCTCTGTTACGCGAATTCGTTCGGTAACTGCACGGTGACCAATGCGGACCGCTCGATGCATCAAGGTGTCGAACTTGGCTTCGGCGTCGCTATCCTGAAATCGATCTTCACGTTGGGCGACAACCCCGACCGCTTTTGGGTGAATGTCGCCTATACGTTTAACGATTTCCGCTTTCAGAACGACGCAACGTTCGGTAACAACGAATTGCCCGGCGCCCCCCGGCACTTCATCCGCGCTGAATTGCTTTACAAGAATCCGAACGGCTTCTTCTTTGGACCGAATTTGGAGTTAGTCCCGACGACTTATTTCGTGGACAGCACCAATACGGTTTCGACTGCGGCCTACGGCATCTGGGGATGGCGCGCCGGCTACGAAGTTGGAAATTATTCTTTCTTCTTCGACGCGCGAAATCTTTCGGATAAGGCCTATATCGCAAGCACGAGCATCAACAACGTCGCGAGTTCGGCGTCGACCTATTTCGAACCTGGCACGGGCCGGGCGATCTACGGCGGTCTGCGGATTAAATACTAATGTCAACGCGGCTCGGACAATGCGTCCGGGCCGCACCATAATTTGCGAGTGAACATGGCCAAGGAATCGAAGCGGCTTTTCATTCTAATCTCTGCGGCAGCTACCCTGGTTATTTTAGCGGCGCTGTTCTATGCGCCGCGCGGCTCCGTTCAAGCTGCGGAGGAAGAAAGCGCAATTGCGCAGGTCATACGAGCCATTTGGGATCGCCCGGACGCGCCGCTCGCAGTCGAGCCAATAGTCGTCGAAGGCGATTTTGCGATAGCCGGATGGTCGCAAGGCGAAATGGGTGGGCGTGCGCTGCTCAGGAAACGCTCTGGCGCATGGGGCGTCATGCTGTGCAGCGGCGATCAACTTAAGTCAGCGGAAACGATGACCAGCGCCGGCATGAGCGCACAATCCGCTCAGGCGATTACCGCGAAACTTGCGTCTGCGGAGGTAAAATTGCCGCGCGAACGCCTAATCCTGTTTTCCAAATTTGACGGTCTTGTTCGGATTGAAGAAGGCGCAGCCCATCCCGCTCATAAGCACTGACTTTAAGGAGGAATATCAAATCATGCGAAATTTATTCACTTTCGTCGTTTTCGCGCTTCTGCTTTGCCTCGCGCCAATGTCGCATGCACAAACCTACACCAACGGGTTGATGGAGATTCAAACTCCGTGGTCGAGAGCAACGCCAGCTGGTGCAAGCGTTGGTGCTGGCTACCTGGTGATAACGAACAAGGGCGCGCGATCTGATCGTCTGCTTTCGTTCGCAACCGACCTCTCGGGTCAGCCGGAAGTGCATGAAATGACGAACGAAGGCGGCGTTATGAAAATGCGCCCGCTGGCCAAGGGTCTAGAAATTCCCGCGGGGGCGACAGTCAAGCTTGAGCCCGGCGGTTACCATCTCATGCTGCTCAAACTTAAACGGCCGCTGGTGCAAGGGCAGCGCTATAAGGCGACGCTCGTGTTCGAGAAGGCCGGTTTGATCGAAGTCGAGTTCGAAGTCCGGGCGATCGGTGGCAATCAGAAAGAGCCGATGCATAAGCACCACTAATCAGGCGAATATGGTGTGCTACTCCTGGACGAGCTGACAGAATTCCTTCGCGCAGAACCCGCGAAAGCGACACAATTTCAGTCGTAAGGCCGCCGCAATCGGACTGCGATATTCACGCCGGTGGGGTTTGCTCGTCTGCAGGGAGAGCGCCGTGACGTTCCGAAAACAGTATTTGCGTTCTGCAATCTTGCCGGCTGCGGTTCTGATGATCGCGGCCGCGACACCGGCTTCCGCACAACATTATCGCTGGGGGCCAGATGCGCCGCCGCCAGGCTACGGTGGACGGATTCATCCGCAACATATCGAAGCAATGGTGCGTTCGCTGGGCTTTCAGCCCGTTGCCGAGCCGCGGGCGCGTGGACCCATATGGGTCACGCACGCGGTCGATCGCAACGGCCAGCATGTGCGCGTGTTGATCGACAGTTTCTCCGGCCGTGTGATTGACGTATTGCAGCGGCCGGTGCCGCCGCGCAGCGTTAACATCACGCCGTCGCCGAATTTGCGCACGCATCCGGATATCCAGAACGGTCCGCGCCAGTATCCGCAATTTCCGCCGCAGGCGGCAGTCCCCGAAAGCGATTATGATGACGACGACGGTCCCGATTATGACTATCGGGATAAGCCGCAGGGTCCGCGCCAGCAGCCGCAATATAATCAGCAGCAGCAGTATCAGCAGCGGCCGAATACGCAGCAGGGACCTAACGTCATTCCTTACGAGCCGCGCAGTAATAACGACCGGCTGAACAATCAGAATAAAACCGCGATTTCCGACGCGAAGAAGAACAAGAAAAAGGATCGGAAAGACGAGGCTGCGGCGCTGACCCCGGAAAAAGAAAAGAAGAACGTGCCGACGCCGCAAGCGCGTCCGCAGGAAGCGCCGCGGAGCGCGCAGAATAAGCCCGCTCCCGAAATGAAGGCCATGCCTGATCCAGTTACGACCGGCGTGGTTCCGCCGGTGCAGCCGCTCGATCCGACAAAGAAAAACGAAACACCGAGTGCAGCGCCGCCGGTGCAGCCACCATTTTAGAAAACAAAGGGGCGTCCCGACTAAGTCTGGACGCCCCTTATCTCTTTTAGTGCTCGCGCGTTACGCGGCCTTGTTTACGGTCGCGTTGATCACGTTGCCATTAATATTGCCGATCGGAATCTGGCGCGGCTTTTTAGCTTCGGGGATGCGGCGGAAGAGATCGACATGCAGTAAGCCGTTCTCGACGCTTGCACCGGTCACCTCGACATGGTCGGCGAGCTGGAAGCGGCGCTCAAACGCCCGCGCCGCGATGCCCTGATAGAGCACTTCGAGTTTTTCTTCATTTTCGCTCACGGATTTTTCGCCGCGAATCGTGAGTGCGTTTTCCTTCACTTCGATATTGAGTTCTTTATCGGTGAAGCCCGCGACCGCTACCGTGATCCGGTAGGCGTCGTCGCCAGTGCGCTCGATATTATATGGCGGATAGGACGGCGCCGGGCCGTCGAATGTGTTGTCGAGCAGCGAAAACAGACGATCGAAGCCGACCGTCGAGCGGTAAAGGGGAGTGAGGTCGAATCCACGCATGACATATCCTCCTGTTGAAGCGACATGCTGATGTTGAACGTCCGGCTTGGGGTTCGCCTGAGCCAAACCCCGCGGACGGTGCAGCCGGATGGCCTGCACAAGCCCGATATGGGCGCCGGAATATGCGTTTCAAGACCCCTGCACGGCGACAAGATGAACGCTGGCTAAAACCGTCATACGGGTTAGGTTCATGCCGCTAAAGCCAGATAGGGCAATAACGGGCTTAAACCGATGCATTTCAAAAAAGTTTTTATTATCGGGCTTGCTGCGACCGCAGGGATTGCGCTCTGCCATCCGTTTGATTCGGCTAGGTCTAAAGAAGGTGCCCGAAATTTCGGGTTGCGGCCCTCGCCGGTCGATAAACTGCCGCCGATTGCGCTTTTGCCCAACCCGGCCGCCGAGGTGACCGCGGAACCGGTGATTTCGATTGCACAGGCGGCGGGTTCAAATGAACCCGCGATCCGTCAGCTTGAGGCCAAAGGCTTTCGGAACGTTTCCGGCCTGGTTCGGCGCGGCGATAATTTCGTTGCGCAGGCCAAAGATCAGAATGGCGTCAAAGTCCGCGTGGTGATGAACGCGCGTACGGGTGAGATTGTGGGCTTGAGCAGAATAATGAAGAAGAAGTAGTTAGGCGCTGCCTCCGCGCTGATTTCTCTTCACCAATTTTCTTTTGGTTTTTCCATGGCCCTCGTTTCAATCCCGTCGAATCCCGTGCCGGAAGGCGCTGTCGATGGCCGCATCGAAACAGAAGACGGCGTGCAAATTCGCTTTGCGCGGTGGCCTGCGACCGGTATGCGGCGCGGCACGGTCTGCATCTTTCCCGGCCGAGCGGAGATGATCGAGAAATATTTCGAGGTCGTGAACGAACTGCGCAGCCGCGGTTTTGCGGTTGCGGTGATGGACTGGCGCGGGCAGGGCGGCTCAGAGCGAGCGCTCGCCGATCCACGCAAAGGCTATGTCCGCGATTTCGGCGAATTCCAGTTCGATCTGGACGCTTTCATGAAGCAGATCGTACTTCCCGATTGTCCGCCGCCCTATTTTGCGCTTGCCCATTCGATGGGCGGTGCAAATATTCTGCGCGCGCTTTACGAAGGCAAACGCTGGTTCGACCGCGTGGTGCTCTGCGCACCGATGATCGATCTCGGCATCGTGCGCTATCGGCAAACGTCGCGGCTCTTTACCCGGCTGATGAGTGCGATCGGGCTTGGCGGCAGATATATTCCCGGTGGTGGACCTGTCGCCGTCACCAATCGCCCCTTCGTCGGCAATCCGGTTTCTTCCGATCCGGTCCGCTATGAGCGCGGTGCCGCGATTGTCGAGGCGGAGTCTGCGCTCGGTCTTGGTTCGCCGACCTATGCCTGGACCGCGGCTGCGTTCCAGCAGATCGACGAATTCGAAGACCCGACCTACCCGGCGGCACTTCATAATCCGATTTTGATTATCGCGGCCGGCAACGACCGCCTGGTTTCGACGCCCGCTGCAGAGCGATTTGCAATCAGACTTCGAGCCGGCGCGATCATCACGATTGCCGGCAGCCTGCATGAGATTCTGCTTGAGCGTGACGTGGTCCGTTCACAGTTCTGGGCTGCGTTCGACGTTTTCGTGCCGGGTTCGAAGACTTAAGCGTTCAGCCGCGCGACGGCCGCTTCCAGCACACGCTTATCGCCGGCCGCGATGATCTGTCCGCCACCGACCGCGCTTTCACCCTGCCAGTTTGTAACGACGCCACCGGCTCCTTCAATGATGGGAATGAGCGCGACGATGTCATAGGCGTCCAAGCCTGACTCGATCACGAGATCGACGTAGCCCGCAGCCACCATGCAATAGGCATAGCAATCGCCGCCGTAACGCGAGAGCCGCGCGGATTTTTCTACGCCCTCGAATTTCGTTCTTTCGTCAGCTGAAAATAATTGCGGGCTCGTAGTGTAAAGGAGCGCATCCTCAATGCTCGCGCATTTCCGCGTCATCAATTTTCGTTCGCCCGCTGGGCCGCGATATTTGGCGCTCGCACCGTCACCGGTGAAGCGTTCGCCGATGAAAGGTTGTGACATCATCCCGTAGACCGGCTCGCCGTCTTTCAGGAGTCCGATCAAGGTACCCCAGGCCGGCATGCCGGCAATGAAAGACTTGGTGCCGTCGATCGGATCGAGCACCCAAGTATAGGGCGCGTCGGAGTTCACGTCGTCGAATTCCTCACCGATGATGCCATGCGCAGGAAAGGTTTTCCTGATCAGCGCGCGCATCGCGGTCTCCGCACCGCGGTCCGCAACGGTGACGGGATCGAAGTCGCCTTTCAACTTCTTGTTTTCGATGGAAAGTGCGGTGCGGAAGAACGGCAGAATAGCGTCGCCCGCGACTTTCGCGAGTTCGTCAACAAAGCCTGCGAAATCTACTGCGCCCATTTTTGCTCAGCGCGCGAAGGCTTTGCGATTGCAAACGCCCGACAGGTTCTGAAGGGTTTTTACTTTCGGCGTGATGTTGCTTGCTGCAAAGTCGCGGGTGATCTCGTCGTAGTCCGCCGACGTCAAAAGTTTCTCGCCTTCCACGATGACGCAACTGCAATAATCGACGCATTGCGGCTGAAACTGCTTCGGGCACTTTCGGATTTTTCCGGCAGGCGTCGAGGCAATCTGCGTTGAACTCAGCGCGTTGCTTGGAGGTCCATTGCGCAGCCCCCGGTGAAGGCAGCGCGGACAGGAGGAACGCGCTGATTGTCGCGGCAAAAAATCCTTTAAAAGTCATGGTTTTCTCCCATCAGAATTCGGCTGCAATCTAGCGGTCGGCATGTGATTTCGGCAACGGCAGCCTGCGCGGCGAAAGGTTGCCGCTGCGGTCCCGCCGTGGCACTCGATGGCCTTACTAAAAACAGGGCGAATGCCCGGTAAATCGTGGGGAGAAATTAGGTGAGGGCCGAGCCGAAACCCGGCGCGAATGGCGGCGGCGGAAATCTGCTGTCCGCGCAGCTCGATCTCGGTGCCGGTATCTGGCTCGTTGTGGTGCTTTCGACCGCGCAGCTTGTGAGCCAGTTTCTCCGCAGCGCGGTCAGCGTGATCGGGCCCAATCTGGTAGTCGAACTCAGCATCAGCGCGGCCGAACTCGCGCTTCTCTCCAGTTCGTTCTTTCTTGGCCTTTGCGATCGCGCAGGTTCCGGTCGGCATGCTGATCGATCGGTTCGGGCCGCGTTTTACGATGGTGCTCTCGACTGCGATCGCGGTCGCAGGCTGTATCGTTTTCGCCCTCGGGCCCGATCTCAACACACTCATCCTCGGCCGCGTGCTGATGGCAATCGGTTGCTCGAGCTTTTACGTCGCGCCGCTTGCGATCTATTCGCGCTGGTTCAAGCCGAAGTATTTTTCGACCGTCGTTGGCGTGCAGCTCGGACTTTCCGGGATTGGGTTGCTCGCGGCGACCGTTCCGCTGGCCTATGCCGCGGCCACGATCGGCTGGCGCCCGAGTTTCATCATTGTCGCGGCATTGGCCGGATTGTCGGGGTTGATCGTGTTGTGGTGGGTCAGCGACGATCCCCCGGGCGCGAAAACACCTGATCATAAAAAGGAAAACTTCTCGGAGAGTTTGCGTGGGCTGGTCGCGGTTACGCGGACGCCGTCGTTCTGGCCGATCTTCGCGATGCATCTGACGAATTACGCCGTCATCATCACGATCCTCGGGCTCTGGGGCGGGCCATACCTCGCGCATGTCTACGGACAGGATCTTGAGACGCGCGGCTTCTATCTATTGGTACTTGCGATCGCGAGCACGGTTTCTGTCTTTATCTGGGGTCCGGCGGACCGCTTGTTCGGGAACTACCGGACACCGGTGCTGTTCGGCTCAAGCCTGACGCTCGCCATGCTGATCTGGATCGCGCTGGCCGGGAAGATGAGCGGAGGCATATTGCTGTTGTGGTTCGCGCTCTATGGGCTCGTCACCGGCTACCCGCCGCTGCTCACCGCGCAGGGACGCGCGTTGTTTCCGCCGCAGCTTGTCGGCCGTGGGCTTACGCTTTTTAACCTCGCCACGATGGGCGGCGTATTCGTTTTCCAGGCCGCGACGGGGGCGGTGATTGAATGGATTGCCCCGAATCAGACGGTTTATCCGCTTGCGGCCTACCAGGCAGCATTCGGGATGCAGGCGGTGCTGCTGGCCATCTCGATCGGGTGCTACTTTTTGGCTAAGCCCATCCCACGGACAGCTTAATCGCTTGATTCCGCTGCGTTTTAGTGCCCGGCTAGGGGCCATTCGATCCCGGAAATGTTATGTAAGTAGTACTTGCTTATTTTGCAGTGCGGTCGCATATTATTGCGGTGCGATACGCGATGGCGTCGCGTTTTCGCCGCCCTCCTTGGGCGTTTCCTCCCTAGACTTAGGCCGCTACAGGCAACTGTAGCGGCCTTTCTTTTTGTCTATTCGGCTGCGTCCGGCAGGGGGAGAATGTCGGCTGCGGTAAAGGCCGCGACTGCGTCGACCATGCGGCCGAGATCGTGTTTGAGCTTCTCGAAGCCCGCGGTCTTCTCGTAGCGGCCCTCATCCATATAAAGCGCGCGGTTGATCTCGATCTGGAGGGCATGCAACCCGGTGGCCGGATCGCCGTAATGCTCGGTGATGAAGCCGCCGGCATAGGGCTTGTTGCGCAGAACGATATGGCCCTGCGCGCGAAGCGTCCGCTCGATCATGTCGGTGATCGCCGGCGCGCAGCTAGTGCCGTAGCGGTCCCCGAGCACGATATCGGCCCGCGGCCGCTCGTCGCGTACGCCCGCGCTCGACGGCATTGAGTGGCAGTCGAGCAGCAGCGCGAAGCCGAAATCCTTCTGCGCGCGGGTGACCAGCCGCCGGAGGGTCCGGTGATAGGGCTTGTAGAATTGTTCGATGCGGAAGAGCGCTTCGGCGACGGGGAGGCGCTTCGGATAGATCTCGCGGGCGTCACCAACCACGCGCGCGATCGTGCCGAGACCGCCCGCGACCCGGAGCGAGCGGGTATTGGCGAAAGCAGGTAGCCGGCCCTCGAACATGCGCGGGTCGAGCTCATAGGGCTCGCGATTAACGTCGAGATAGGCGCGCGGGAAATGCGCACGCATCAAGGGCACGCCATGTGCCGGCGCGTCTGAGAAGAGCTCGTCGACAAAGGTGTCTTCGGAGCGCCTGAGCGCTCCCAGGTCGAGCCGGGACTGGCGCAAAAATGCCGCAGGGTAGGACCGCCCGCTATGAGGCGAGTTCAGGACCACGGGCGCCGTCGCGGCCAGCGGCTCTTCCACGTCAAAAGCGGGTGCTAGGTCATCTACGACTTTCGCGGTCATGGGAGGGGAGCCCGAGGGGTTAAGGAAAACGTCAGTTTCCCGTTTTTCGCAGGGGTCCAAGGCCTTGTGAAGACCGGGCCTTCCTTTATGCACTTTCACCGGTCATTTACCGGCGCTACCCCAAATGGGCGTTCTGAAGGGCCGGAGCCGCCGGGGACCAAGGGGCAATATGCCGAAGATTCTAATCGCCGAAGATGACAACGACATGCGCCGCTTTCTGGCCAAGGCTCTGTCTAACGCCGGTTACGAGGTCGTGCATTTCGACAACGGCCGCTCGGCGTATCAGCGGCTGCGCGAAGAGCCGTTCGAACTTCTGCTCACCGATATCGTGATGCCGGAAATGGATGGCATTGAGCTTGCCCGCCGGGCGACGGAACTCGATCCCGATATCAAAGTGATGTTCATCACCGGTTTTGCCGCAGTCACGCTTGAGGCGGCCAACAAGAAAACGCCGGAAGATTCCAAGGTTCTTTCCAAGCCGTTCCACCTCAAGGACCTCGTCAACGAAGTCCAGAAGATGCTGGCGGCCTGATTTCCTCCCTCGCTTGCCCGACCCAAAAGCAGCCGATATAGGGAGCCTCCCTTTCTATAGGGCGCGTAGCTCAGCGGTAGAGCACTACCTTGACATGGTAGGGGTCACAGGTTCGATCCCTGTCGCGCCCACCATTCCCCCGGGACGACCCGGGTTATATTTCAAGCCCGGCAGGGACGGCCTTCCTAATTTAAGGAGCCGCATGATGGCTTGGATCTCACTCTTCGTCGCCGGTCTGTTTGAAATCGGTTGGGCGATCGGACTGAAATACACCGACGGATTTTCTAAACTCTGGCCGTCGGTCGGGACGATCGTTTCGATGATCGTGAGTCTCATCTTTCTCGAATATGCGCTGCGCACGCTGCCCGTCGGGACCGCCTATGCGGTCTGGGTCGGCATCGGCGCGGTTGGTACCGCGATCCTCGGCATGTGGCTGTTTAACGAGTCGCGCGAGATTGCGCGGATCCTTTGTCTCATGCTGATCGTCGCCGGTGTGATCGGCTTGAAGGTCGTGACCCCGAGTTCTTGAGTTATTGGAATCGTGGCCAGAGCGCGAAGCCGTAATCGGCCGGATTAATGCGCCGTGACCCAGGCGAGCAGGTGATGATCGTGCAACGGCGAGGGGTCCGATCCGTTCCCCCGAAAAACGGTGGATCACTATTCCGCCGCTTCCGGATGTTTCGCGAGGGCCTTCTGAACAAAAGCGGGAAGCTGGAAGTTTTTGCGGTAATCGCCCGGCGACATGCTCGCAATGCGCTTGAACAGGCGGCGGAAAGACGCTGCATCTTCGTACCCGACTTCGCGGCCGATCTGTTCCGCCGGCACGTCGGTGGTTTCAAGGAGCTGTTTTGCCTCCTCGATGCGGAGCGCCTGAATGTAATTCAGCGATGAATAGCCGGTTGCGGCTTTAAAGCGGCGATCGAAGGTGCGCTTCGGTAACCCCGACTGTGCCGCCATTTTGCTGACTGCGTCAGCGCGTTCGTAGTTGTCGGCGATCCAATGCTGACACTTTAAAATGGCGGCATCGCCATGATTGATGTTCTGCATCATGGACGCAAACGGAAGCTGCCCGTCGCGATGCCACTGAAACAGGAAAAACTTGGACAGCCGTAGCGCTTCCTTGGTGCCGGCGAATTTTGCAACCATCATGAGCGACAGGTCCTGCCAGGACGATGCGCCGCCTGAGCAAACCACGCTATGCCCTGTGCCGCTTTGCACCACGACCCGGTCGACATGTAACCGGACGTCGGGAAATTCCTGTTTGAAGAGCGGCGCGTACATCCAGTGCGTGGTCGCTTCCATATTCTGCAAGAGACCTGCCTCTGCCAGCACCAAGGGGCCGCCGCAGGACGCATAGAGCTGTGCGCCGTTTGCGTGCATGCGCTTGATCCATTCGATCAGACGGCGATCGAGCGCGCGCAACTGTTCAGCGGTGTTGACGACAACATTCGCGACATAAACGATGTCGGTCCGCTCGACCTCATCGATTGCGTCCTGCGGAAGAATGGAGACCCCGGTAACGAGCTTGATCGGGTCGCGGGTTGCGGCAACGAGACGAGGCTCGAAATCCGGCTCGTCCGGCTTGCCGGTCATCATCCTCCCGGAAAACCACAGCACGTCGAAGACCCCATAGATCATTGACGGATCGCATTCCGGAAAGACGACCAAGCTGACGTGGACGGGTTTTTTCGACATGGCAGTTTGGCTCAAATGACCCGGAAACGACAATTCTGCCTCTCACGCCTCCCGTCAATCGTCTTTATCCAGCATCTCCAAAGGCCGCACCGCGGCCGCTTTTTTCGAGGACGAGACGATGAATCTGGACATGACTAAGCTCGAGCCATTGCTCGGCAAAGTAATCAATGAAGTGGGCGCCGCGCAGAACGCGGCGCTCGTGATCGTCGGCGACAAGCTCGGCCTGTTCCGCGCGCTCGCCGAAGGGCCGATGACGCCTGGGGAACTCGCCAAGAAGACCGGCACCTATGAGCGCTATGTGCGCGAATGGCTGTCAGCGCAGGCGGCGACCGGCTTTGCGACCTATGACGTCGGTGCAAAGAAATTCTCGCTCTCGCCGGAGCAGGCAGCGGTGTTTGGTGTCGAAGACAGTCCGCACAACATGAGCGGCGCTTTTATGGGGCTGGCCTCGGCTTACGAAGATCATACGAAGCTGGCCGATGCCTTCACTACCGGCGAGGGACTCGGCTGGGGTTCGCGTTGCGGCTGTCTCTTTTGCGGCACTGAGCGTCTGTTCGCGCCGGGCTATCGCGCGAACCTGATCGCCGAATGGTTGCCGGCGCTCAACGGCGTGGTGCCCAAGCTGAAGAAGGGCGGCAAGGTCGCCGATGTCGGCTGCGGTCACGGCGTTTCGACCATCGTCATGGCGGAAGCCTATCCGAAATCTGAATTCATCGGCTTCGACTTCCACGAAGGGTCGATCAAACACGCTCGTGGCTATATCAACGGGCACAAGAATGTTCGCTTCGAAACTTCGGGGGCGCAGAACTTCAACGAGCACGACTACGATCTTGTGACCATGTTCGATGCGTTGCACGACATGGGCGATCCGGTGGGCGTTGCCGCACATGTGAAGAAGAAGTTGAAGCGCGACGGCACCTTCATGCTTGTCGAGCCGATGGCGCAGGACAATCTCGAAGACAATCTCAATCCCGTCGGACGTCTGTTCTATGCCGCATCCACCAACTTCTGCGTGCCAGCGTCGCTCAATCAGGACGTCGGCACCGCACTCGGCGCGCAGGCGGGTGAGAAGCGGTTGAGCGAAGTGTTGAGCGAAGCAGGCTTCACGCGAATCCGGCTTGCGCATAGCACGCCGTTCAACCTTGTGCTCGAGGCGCGGCCTTAACAAGCAATCGCGGCGGGACGGTCGTACCGTTCCGCCGCGATCAGCGAAGATAGGTAATTAGAGATAGCGCATCTCGACCGGCGACGCCTACCAGCTATTTCTCTGCAATGGCTTTGAGCTGAATGAGCCCCTTATCGAACTCGCGCTCTATCATATTGCCGGAGCAGAAAATAAATCCCATCACGCGATGGAGGAGCGGCGCAGGTCCTGACATGACCCAAGTTACGTTGGTGCCGCTCGAAGCCGGACGCAGCACGAACTCGGTTTTATTACTGGCTTTGAAGGGTCGGGTGAAATCGAGATCGATGTCGATTTTTTCGTTCGGCTTCACGGCAGTGATTTCCTGACGGCCTTTCGAGCGCATCTTTTTGGAATCCCACTCATAGACCGCGTTCACGCCGCGATCAGCACCACTGTATGTACGCTTCATGTCCGGATCCATCTGGTCCCATGGGGACCACTCCCGCTGCAGCTTCAGGTCCGCCAGTACCGGAAAGATCTTTTCCGCGGGTGCGTTGATGTCGAGCGAGCGTTCGACCCGGAAGTGGTTGGGCCGGGTCGCCGCGAACAGGACCACGCCGGCGATCGCAAAAGCGATCACGGCAATTACGAGAAGGATAATGTCGAGGATCATGGTTCACTCCATTATTTTACGAAGGGGATAAGTGCGCGCACGCGCGGATCGCGGAACCAGAGCCCGCCCCAGATCAAGAGCGCGAGATAGATTCCGAAAAACGTGTGCGTAAAATAAGGGCTGCCCGCTGCGAGATGCACGTAGATCGCGCCGCCGATGTAGCCCGTGAATAGAATGGCACCGAGCAACGCGGTTTGCGGGATCGCGTAAAGGATCACGCACGTCAGCGTGAGTGCGCCGAGCAGGAAAGCGAAGCGCACCGGGATGCCTAGTTCTTGTGAAGTCTTGATGACTATATCGAGCGGGATCAGTTTAATGATCCCGTCCGGAATCATGAAGGCGATGACGATCCCGCTCATGATCCAGCCGATGATGGTGAAGCTTTTCGATTGCGTCATGGCTCAAGCTTTCGCCAAAGCGTGCGCGAAGCTCCAGCTATGCCCGAACGGATCGACGACCTGTGCGTAGCGGTCACCCCAGAACGCGTCGTGAGGTTCGACGATGGACTTAGCACCCGCGTCGGTCGCCCGCTTATGCGCGGTGTCGCAATTCTTCACGTTGATATGGACCGTCACCGAAGTGCTCCCGGCGCGCGCCGGGGCCGCGATTTTATCGGGATGACTTTCCTTGTATTCCGGAAACTCGTCGTGAATGAAAACCTGCGCGCCATTGATATCGATCGCGGCATGCATCAGGCGTTTGCCGTCTTCATGCGGAAGAATCATCACTTCAGTGGCGCCGAGCGCCTGCTTGTAAAATTCCACGGCATCTTTCGCGCCTTTGATGCACAGATGCGGAAGATCGTTTGCGTGGTCATCGTTCGACTCCTTGAATTCAACGAATGAGATTGAGTTAGTTTTTTCGTTTCCGACGCACGCCCCTTGGCTTTGGTTCGCGGTTCCAGGAAGAAGCGCTCAAGACGCGCTAAGCTTGCTTCCCAGAAGCGGCGTTGGTTTTCGAGCCAATTGGCGAGTGCGATCGGCATTTTTGGCGGTCCTTTACATCGAGCCGTTTTCGTCGAGCACCGACAGAATGTTGCCGGCCGGATCCTTGAACCAGGCGATCGTCGGGCCATTGCCGCGCGCGATGCCCTTTTCGTCGGTCTTGCAGTTCCTTCATGTCGTATTGCTCGAAGCGCACGCCGCGCTTTTTCAATTCGTCGACCGTCTTGTCCACGTCAGGGACCGGAAAGTTCAGAATCGTGAACGTCGCCGGCTCGTGGTTCGGTTTCGGATAGGCAAGTACGACGCCGCCGTTCGCAAGATGCAACGTGAGCATGCCGTGTTCCTCGGACACTTTCAGACCGAGGACGTCGCTGTAGAATTTCCTGGCCTTCGGAATGTCATTCACCGAAAAACCACTGAAGGCGTTACTTGCTCTCAACATGACAGGCTCCTGTTAGCTTGCGCCCTCCAGCCGTTGCAGACTTTGCGACCAGCCGATGTCCATGCGTTCGGCGGCCTCTACGAAGGCCAGCGCGACATCGAGGATGTAAAGATGGACGGTCACCAGCGTTTGACCGTTCTTCTCCTCGAAGGTTGCCGTCACCCGGTCTTCGATCGTGGTGTTGTTGGTCTTCGGATTGAAGCCGCGGGCACGGAACACAATCCGCTCCGGCGCACGAACTTCCTCGACTTCGCCATCCAGCGCAAAGCGCTTCCCGTCTGGCGAAAGCATGTCGATATAGATTTTTCCGCCGGGGCGCGGATCGATCTCGCAGCGCGGATTGGTGAAGCCGTTCGGGCCCCACCATTGCGCAAGCTTCTTAGGATCGATCCAGGCGTCGAACACTACTGCTCGAGGGGCATTGATTGTGCGCGTGACGACGACTTCCTTGCCGATCAGTGATTTTAATTGCGCTGTCGCTGTCATCGTCCCGTTCCCCGCGTTAAACAACGATTGTCTTGAAGCCGCCGAAGATCATGCGCTTGGTGTCAAACGGCATCGCCTCGGGGTTCATGAATGCGTCGAGGCGCTTGTCTTTCATGACCTTCTTCATCACCGCGTCGCGGTGCTTGCGCGACTTGTAGGTGATCCAAGCGAACACCACGGTCTCGTTGGGCTTGCGCTTCACGCTGCGTGGGAACGAAGTGCGCTTGCCGACCTTGACGTCGTCAGCCAGGCATTCGCGATAATCGAGCGCACCGTGATCGCGCCAGACCTTGCTCGCGAGCTTCGCGAGTTTTTTATACGCGTTCACCTGCTTCTTCGGCACGGGAACGATAAATCCGTCGACATATTCCATTTCTCTTCTCCCTATTGGTTCCCGCTTACGCGGCCTTGCGATATGCCGCTTCGATATCGGCAACGATGAATTTCTTCATTTTCATGAAGGCATCCATCACGCGCTTGGCTTGCTCTGGCGTGCCTTCCGCCAAGATCTTCGGCATCATTGCCGGGAAAACCTGCCACGACAGACCGAAGCGATCCTTGAGCCAGCCGCATGGACCTTCCTCGCCGCCGCCTTCGCGCAATTTGTTCCAGAAATAATCGATCTCTTCCTGCGTCTCGCACGCCAGCTGAAACGAGACCGCTTCCGTAAATTTAAATTGCGGGCCGGCGTTCAAGGCTACGAAGTCCTGGCCGTTGATCGTGAATTCGGCCGTCAGAACTTTCCCGGCATCCATGCCGTGAGTTTCTTTGCCGGTGTCCGGGTAATATGCAATCTTGCCGAGCTTCGAATTCGGGAAGATTGAAACGTAAAAATCCGCAGCTTCTTTGCCGTTGCCGTCGAACCAGAGGCACGGTGTGATGGGTCCTGCGAGTTTCATGTTTTACTCCTTCACTTGCTTTGAATGGACGCGGGGCTTATCGCGCGGGGCGAAACATCGGCGTCAACACCGGCGAAGAGCCGCTCTGAATTTTGCCGATGACTTGAAAGCCAAACCGCTCATAGAGCGGAATGTTCACGGGATTGCTGGATTCGAGATAGGCGGGCAAGCGATCACGTTCGCAGCGGCGGATCGCGTGTTCCATCAGCGCTGAGCCGTAACCCTTGCCCTGGTGCACCGGATCGGTGCCGATCATTGGCAGATACCAATGCGGCTCTTTCGGATGAAACTTGTTCATCTGCTCGAAGACGTCGTCGCCTTCTTTCTTTTGCTCAGGCGTCCGGTCGAGCGCGTTGAAAATCTCGCCCATGGTTTTGCCGTCGGGCTCGACATTGGGCGGCAACCAAAGTGCGACTGACGCGAAATTTCCGGTTTGGTCCGCGGAGTTATGCGCAAAAGCGTTGCCGCCGAAAGCGCGGATTAACTTTCGTACGATCTCGAAATAAAACCCGGGATCGGAAAAGGTCCAGCGCATCATCGGATCGGTCGCAAAAGCAAGTGCGATCGTCGCAATGGCCTTGTCCTGTTCGGATGCGGCGACGTCGGAAACGACATGTGCGTTGGGTGGTTTCATTCTGTTGGCCGGTTGCGCGTTCATTTGAATCCCTCCGTTCAGGCTGCAAGTGCGTCAGACTTGGGGAAGGGCTCGCGCCAGGCCGGCATTTCGTTCATGCGGTCGTGCCAGCGCGCGACGTTCGGAAATTCGGCAAGTGGAATCTTCGCCTTATCTGCATAGGGGAGCGCGATGCCGACCGAGAAATCGGCAATGGTGAGCTGATCGCCGAGCAGATATTTCTTTCCGGCAAGATGCTGGTCGAGTACCGCTGCGAAGTGACGGAAGAAGCCGGTTGCCTCTTCGATCGCGGCGACGTCGGGATCACCCAAGCCGACCCACGGCTTGATGATGTATTGAAAGTAGAGCGAGCCGCTGTGGCGCGTGAAATGCTGTGCGCTCCAGCTCAACCAACGCATGACATCGATCTGGCGGTCGTCGGATGGCAACAGATCCGAGCCCGCAAAGCGCGCGAGGTAGGCCATGATCGCGTCGGCTTCCCACAGCGTGAAGTCGCCGACTTCTAGCGCGGGCACTTTGCCGTTCGGATTGATCGAGAGGTAGCCGGGCTGTTTGTGTTCGCCTTTGCCCAATTCGACACGGACAAATTCGACCGGCGAGTTGAGATATTTTGCGACTGCGCAGGCTTTGCGCGGGTTCAGGGTTTCTGCATAATAGAGTTTCATTTTTAGATCCTCATTCAAAAACGGCTGCGAGTTTTTCGAGTGTTCCGGTCCAGCCGCGCTTGTGGCCGTCGGCCGCGGCCTGATCGAAGAATTGCTCATGCAACAGCGTCAGCATGGTGCCATCGCCATCCGGGCGGAGCGTCACAGTGACGAGCGATTCCCGTTCCGTCGTTGAATGCCAGGCCCAACTGAATTGCAGGCGTTCAAACGGAAATACTTCGCGATAGGTGCCGCCGACCTCGTGATATTCGCCGTCGTCGGTCTTAAAGCTCACGCGATATTTGCCGCCTGAGCGCACATCCATCTCCGCCTTCACGGTATCGACCAGCGTCTGCTCCGGGCCGAACCAACGCACTATTTTTTTCGCGTCGGTCCAGGCTGCGAAGACTTGCTCGGGTGTTCCGTTGATGTGGCGTTTGAGGGTGACGCTTGGTTTGGCGAGCATGTTTCCTCCTCGACGAAAGCTGCAAGACGATCGAGTTGTTGCGTCCAGAATTGCTGATAACGGTGGAGCCAGTTCATGGCGTCCTCCATCGGGCCGGCGGCAAGGTGCACCGCCACGGTGCGCCCGGTCTTGGTGCGCGAAATCAGTCCTGCATCAGAGAGCACATCGAGATGCTTCATCACCGCGGGCAGCGACATCGAAAACGGCTGCGCTATTTCGCTGACCGAGGCGTCGCGCTCGGCGAGCTGCGCCAAGATCGCGCGGCGCGTCGGGTCCGAGAGGGCTGCGAAGGTGCGGTCGAGATGGGGCTGCATCGATGCCATCGCTTTAGACCTCGACCCGAAGCCGGCGGCCCATTTTGCTCACGCGGAGCGTCTCATTCTCGTCGCCTTGGGCCTGTTTCATTGCGCTATTCCTGCTCCTGCTGGGCAAGACCAATACTTAACTATGTGGTTAAGTAATATCGATTGAGCCGAGAGTCAAGCGCTTGATCGCGGATGGGTGAAAACGCCCGGAAAGGGCCCTGGCTTCCAAGGGGTGCATTTGACAGCCCCGGACGCGGCCCCTAGAAACCCGGCCGAACCCAAGGATTCCGACGATGAAAGTCCGCAATTCCCTGCGCTCGCTGCGCTCCCGCCATCGGGATAACCGCATCGTCCGCCGCAAAGGCCGCGTCTACATTATCAATAAGACGCAGCGCCGCTTCAAAGCCCGTCAGGGCTGATTTTCCGTCTGCTTTTGACGAAGGTGCCGGCGCACGGAGACGTGCGCCGAATGCTTTTCAGTGCGTCGATTTCGGACTTGCGGGACGGATTGCCGGGCCTAGACTCAGGCCATGAAGCTCTTGCGAGTCTTCGTCATTGCCGCTGCCGCCTCGGCGCTGTTCGCAGCCGGGCATGTAGCCGCGCAGCAAGGCCAGACGCCTAATGCCCAGCAGAAGGCGCCGGCAAAAAAGAAAAACGCGCAGAAACAGAAAAAGAAGCTCGATCGCGCGATCCAGCTCGACGGCCTTTATGCCGCGCTGAAAGCAGGCGCCGACCGCGCAGATCGCAAAAGAAATCGAGAAGCGGATTGATGCCACGCTCCTGATCACCGAAAGCGACACGCTTAATCTCCTTATGGTACGCGCGCGCACGTCACTCGAAGCGCGCGAGTTCGAAACCGCGCTTACGCTCCTCGACTCGATCCTCCAAATCAACCCGCGCTACACCGAAGCCTGGGCGCAACGCGCAACACTGTATTTCGTGCGCAAGGATATCTATCGCTCGCTCGCAGATCTGCGCATGGTGCTGGCGCTTGAGCCGCGCCACTATCAGGCGCTTCGCGGGCCTCGGCGTTATTTTGCAGGATATCGGCGAAGACAAGCGCGCGCTCGAAGCGTTCCGCCGCGCGCTCGACATCAACCCGCATATGGAAAATATTCCGGAGCTTGTGCGCCGGCTGAAGCTTGAAGGTCGAAGGCCGGGAAATTTAATCCGCGCCGCCGTCGTCGGAAATATAAGCGATCCGCACCATGTTCGTGGCGCCCGGCGTGCCGAGTGGAACGCCGGCCACTAAAATCACGCGCTGACCGACCTTGACGATGCCTTCGCGGTAAGCGATCGCGCAGGCGCGTTTGATCGTGACATCGAGATCGCGCTCGTCGCTCATCACCACGCAATGCGCGTCCCAGAGAATCGAAAGCCGCCGCACCGTCTCGATCTTCGGCGACAGCGCAATAATCGGCGGTTTCGGGCGCTCGCGGGCAACGCGCATGGCGGTGGCACCCGAACTCGTGAGGCAAAGGATCGCGGCAAGATCGAGCGTTTCCGCGATCTGACGCGCAGCGGCCGAAATCGCGTCGGCGCCGGTGGCTTCCGGCGCGAGCCGCTGCATTTCGAGACCTTCGAAATAACCGGGGTCGCGCTCCACTTCTTCGGCAATGCGATTCATGGTCGCAATCGACTCGATCGGATATTCGCCCGCGGCCGATTCTGCCGAGAGCATCACCGCGTCGGCGCCCTCGTAAACGGCGTTTGCGACGTCGTTGACCTCGGCGCGTGTCGGAACCGGCGCCTTGATCATCGATTCCAGCATCTGGGTCGCGACCACCACCGGTTTGCCAGCGCGGCGTGCGGCGCGAACGATCTGCTTTTGCAGGCCGGGGACGCGCTCCATCGGCATTTCCACGCCGAGATCGCCACGCGCAACCATCAGCGCGTCGGCAAGCTCGAGAATCGCATCGAGGCACGCCAATCGCCTGCGGCTTTTCGATTTTTGCGAGCACCGCCGCGCGGCCGCGCACGAGCTTCTTTGCTTCCGCGATATCGTCGGGTCGCTGGATGAAAGAGAGCGCGAGCCAATCGACGCCGGCTTCAAGGCAGGCTTCGAGATCGCCGCGGTCTTTTGGCGTCAGCGCCGAAAGATTGAGGACGGTGTCGGGCAGGCTCACGCCCTTGCGGTCAGAGATGCGGCCGCCGACTTCGACCCGCATCGTGGCGCGGTTATGGGTCGCTTCAGTCACGACGAAGCGAAGCTTGCCGTCGTCAATCAGGAGGCGATGGCCGGGCTGCAAGCGCTTCGAGAATTTCCGGGTGCGGAAGATGTGCGCGCTTTTCGCCACCGGGCGCGGGATCGGAGTCGAGCACGAAGGTAGCGCCTTCCTCGATTTGCGCGCCGCCATTTCGAAACGCACCGAGGCGGAGCTTCGGGCCCTGCAGGTCTGCGAGAATACCGATCGGCCGGCCATTGCGCTCTTCGATCGAGCGAATGACCTTGATGAACTGCCGCATGGCGTCATGCGGCGTGTGGCTCATATTGATGCGGAAAACATCCGCGCCGGCATGAAACATTTTCTCGATCGTGGCCTCGTCCGACGATGCCGGTCCGAGGGTCGCGACGATCTTGGTACGGCGCTGGCGTCTCATTTCGTTCTTCGGCGCTTGCGGACCGAATGGCGACGGGACCGCGGAGGCTCTGGGGCGACTGGTTCTGTTCGGTCAATTGCACGGTCCAGTTTTTCTGGTCGAGCGTATCGACCTCAAAGAATCCTGTGCGATTATAGCCACGTGCGAGACAATCCGCGATGCCTTGAATGGTGAATTCTTTATCGCGGGTGCATAGAAAAGCTTTACCGGACCATTCGCCGCCCTGATCGTAATCCTGCGCGTAGAGATAGTAATAGCGCGCGATCAATTGTCCGCGCACGAGCGTCTCGCAGGTGCCGGCCGGAATATTCCACCAGCCCTCGGTGGTCCAATGTTCGCCGTCCTTGTAGCCGAGCGCGACACCGATGCGGTTGTCAGTGCGATTGCACAGGCGGAAATCGGCATGCGCCGTCGTCGCAAGCGTCATCGCAGACGCTTGCAAGTTAGGCAGATCGAGTATGCCGCGAAGAAGACGCATTTGCGCTGGCGGGACCCCGTTTCACGGAAGAGAGATAGATCAAATCGCCCGATGGGGCGATTTTTTGTCCCGCGTTCATCTAGCTGTCAACGAGCACCGCTCTAAGATCGTTCACATTCGTAAAGGTGGGACCTGGCGAGAGCAAATCGCCGAGCCGCTCGAAGAAAAACGTCGAATTGTTCTCGGCAAGCAACTTTCGGCGGATCGAGGCCGAGCTTTGACGCGCGCGAGAGCGTCGTTTCATCGACGAAGGCGCCAGCCGGGTCGTCAGCGCGCCCACCGCCGCCATCGGTGCCGTCGGTGTCGCCGGCAACCGCGGCAATACCCGCTGCTCCCTTGAGCGCTTCGCGCGAGCGAGAGCGCGTATTCCTGGTTCGGTCCGCCGCGGCCCTTGCCGGTGATCGTCACCGTCAATTCGCCGCCTGAAAGAATCGCGGCGCGCTTGCCTTCGCGCTTGAGCTTGATCGCGAGTGCCGCATGTTCGCGCGCAACATCGCGCGCTTCGCCTTCAAGATCGGCGCCGAGCACGACGGGTTCGTAGCCTGCCTCCTTCGCAGCTTCGGCGGCGGCAACGAGCGAGTCCGCGGGCTTTGCTACGATCGCAAAGCGCGTATTCTTAAACGCGGGATCGCCGGGCTTCGGCAATTCATTTTCCGGATTGTCGAGTGCCGTCAGCGATCGATGCAGGCGGCGTGATGTTGTATTTCGCAAGAATCGCGCGCGCGTCTGCAAGCGTTGTGATGTCGGGCACGGTCGGCCCGGAGCCGATCACCGACGGGTCGTCGCCCGGCACGTCGGAGATCGCGAGGGTGATCACGCTGCGCAGGCGCGAGTGCTGCGGCCAATCTCCCGCCCTTGATGCGCGAGAGATGTTTGCGCACGCAATTCATTTCCACGATGTTTGCGCCGCTTGCGAGCAGCGCGCGCGTCAGCGCCCGTTTGTCGTCGAGCGAAATTCCGTTTGCGGGCGCGATCCAGTTGGCAGAAGCGCCACCGGACATCAGCACCAGCACGATGTCGTTTCGCGACGGCACTCTGCGCGAGCTTCAGCGTGCGTTCGGCGCCGGCAATGCCTTTTTCGTCGGGCACCGGATGACCCGCCTCGACCATATCGATTTTACGAAGCGGAAGGCCGTAGCCGTGACGTGCGACCGCAATGCCCGAGCATCATTTCTCGTTGGGAAGTCGATGCTTGTCGAGATAAAAGTCTTCGGCGGCCTGCGCCATGGAGCCCGCGGCTTTGCCGGCTGCAAAAATCATCAATCGGCCGTTGCCTGGCGGTTCAGGCAAATGCGGCGGTAAACAATGCGCGGGATGCGCGCGCGCGACCGCGGCATCGTAGATCCGCGTGAGCAATTCGCGCTTGGCGTTCACAATACTGCTCCCGGTGCTTTTGCGCGCGGCCGCGCCGCCCAGATGCCGGCAAGAATAAGAATGCCGCCGAGAAATTGCAGCGGGCCCGAGCGCTTCATTCAAGACCAGCCAGCCGAGTGCCGCGGCGCCGATGGCTTCCAGAAAAATCACGAGCGAAGAAAACGTCGCCGGCAATTTGCCGAGTGCGACCGCGAGCAAGCCCTTGCCCCAAGACCTGGGAAATCGAGCGCAAGCGACAAGCAAGCGTGATCCAGCCGTTGAGCGATTGCGGCATGAAATTGGTTTCGAACAATCATCGCAATCGACGAACATGCAGAGCGCCGTGATTGCCGCCGACATGAATGCAAGCGAGCCCGCGCCGATTTTGAGCCGCGTCCGTGCGTTGCTGACCGCGAGCATATAGAGGCCGAAGAAGACGCGAGGTCACGAGCGCATAACCGTCGCCGATCAGCCGCTCCGGCGCGAAGCTGTAGCTCTGTCCGATCAGTGCGCTGCCGCCGAGCAGGCAGAGCGCAAGACCGATCAAAGCGTACTTCGAGATTTTTTCACGAAAGACGAGCCAGGCCCCGAAGGCGACCCAGACCGGCGCCGTGGTGGCGAGGAAGGTCGCATTCGCGACCGTGGTCGCGAGAATCGAGAGATGCCAGAAAAAGAGATCGCCCGCGAAGAACATTCCGGAGAGCACGACCGCGCGGTCGGTGGAGAACAGCGTGCTGCTCTTCCTTCGGCTCGGTGAGCGCCCATAGCGCAAGAAACGGAAGTGCCAGCGCGCAGCGCCAGAAGGCGCTGGCATACGGGCCGACATCGGCAAGCCGCACGAAAATCGGTGACGCACCCATCGCGAACGCGCCAACGACGAGGGCTGCGAAGGCGAAAGTGGTTTGACGTGCGGGAATTGCGGTGGCGGTCACGGCAGCTTCTCGGGATTGCGGGAGCTTCGTTAAGCCAAGTGCTGTGTGGTGTCACGTTAGCCGGTTAACGATGCGACAGCGCGGCGCTGGCCGTCGTTGCGGCGCATCATTATGGTTCCACTCATGCTGCAACGAATGGGCGGTGCTCCGGCGGGCCACGGGGAATCGTTCGAGATCATCGAAGGCCCGGCTGACTTCCCGCTACGTTCTCGTTTGCGATCACGCATCGAACGCGATCCCGCCGAATACGGCAATCTCGGCCTCGATCCGCTCAATCTGAAACGCCATATCGCCTATGACATCGGCGCGGCCGCGCTCACGCGTGCGCTTGCCAAAGAGCTTGCGGCACCCGCGGTGCTCTCGCGCTTCTCGCGACTCCTGATCGATCCGAACCGTGGCGATGACGATCCGACGCTGGTGATGAAGCTATCCGACGGCGCGATCGTGCCGGGAAATGCGAAGGTCGATGACGCCGAAGTCGCAGAGACGCATCGCGCGTTTCTCTGGGCCCTATCACGCGGCGATCGACGCCGTGATCGACCGCTCAATCGCGGCTGGCGTCACACCGATTCTGTTTTCGATCCATTCCTTCACGCCGGTTTTCCATGACGGCCCGCGGCCCTGGCATTGTTCGGTGCTGTGGGAATAAGACGGCCGCTTCGCGCTGCCGCTGCTCGCGGCACTCCATGCCGAGACCGACATCGTGACCGGCGAAAACGAGCCTTATGCCGGAGCGCTCAAGGGCGACTCGATGACGCGCCACGGCTTCGACCGCGGCCTGCCGCACGCGATCGTCGAGGTACGGCAGGATTTGCTCGACGATGACAGCCGGAATTTCGGCATGGGCGCAGCGGTTCTCCCGGATACTCACAGGGCTGATCGTGAAATAAGACTCCGGCCTCGCTGCCGCGCTAGGATGCGGCGTACAGAGTTCCGGAGTATCCGCGATGAGCGAAATCGATCCCAAAACCCAGACTGAACTTGGAGGCGGCGGTGTTTCGCCGTCTGGTCGAACATCTGCGCAAGCGCACCGATGTCCAGAATATCGACCTGATGAATCTCTCCGGCTTCTGCCGCAATTGCCTTTCGAACTGGCTGAAAGACGCGGCCGACGAGAAAGGTGTCGCCATGTCCAAAGACGAAAGCCGCGAGGCGGTCTACGGCATGAGCTTACGAGGAATGGAAGTCACGCATCAAAACGAAGCGAGCGCGGAGCAGAAAGCCGCGTTCGAAAAATCCAACCGCCACTGAAGTAGAGAAAAATGCCGGCAACCAAGCAAAAAGAAGAATCCGCGGAAGCGGCAACGACCAATTTCGCGAAATCGCAGCTCAAAGCGCTCGTCGAGCGCATCGAGCGGCTTGAAGAAGAAAAGAAGGCGCTCTCCGACGACATCCGCGAAGTCTATGGCGAAGCCAAAGCGACCGGCTTCGATACCAAGGCGCTGCGCGCGGTCGTGCGCATGCGCGGGCAAGAGCCGACCGAGCGGCAGGAATTCGAGGCGATCGTGGATTTGTATCGCGAGGCGCTCGGGATCGGCCGGCAAATAATTAGCGCGCAGCGGCGCGGGTCGGGCGGCGTAAATCCGATCACGTTGACCGGCGGACGCTGCTTCTGGAAGCTTCGCGTCGCGAGTCTGCTCCGGCGCGAATTCGGCAAAGCTGTTTTCGACTGCCGCGCGTACCGGCGAGGCAAAGCCGCGCACGTTGCTCGGATGCTGCATTTCGGCAAGCAGTCGGAGCGTAGCGCCAGCGTGAACGGTGCCTGATGCGCGCCGGCGACGAACGGAACGGCATCGAGCTGTGCCGTCGCGGCCTGACGGTTGATCGCCGGGAACTGCCGCTCGTTGTCGGCGGCATAGGCAAGCGTGGTCGAGCCGGTGACTTCGTCAGGATTCTGTTGTCGCTGTCGGTGCCAGCCGCTCTTTCTTCGCGCGGCAGCAATTGCGGTGCTGGCGGAAGCGGATGCGACCTGCGTGCGGGTCGGTGCGCTGTTGCTGTGGGCGTCTCGTCTTCGTCGGCTTCCGGCGCGCTGTTCGCGACCGGAGTTGGCGCTAAAGAACGAAGAGATGAATGTTCTGCAAGCCGCCGGCGTCGGGTGCGGCCGAAGCGACCTGCGTCTCTGGTGCGTTGCGCTCGCCGAACTGGCCGCGCTTCTGAATTTCCGCCGCGGCAACCTGGAAATTCTTCAGCGGAACGCCGTCGGTCGGCACGTGAATGGTTTTGCCGTCCGGGAACACGCGCGCCAGCTGGTCGCGGTTCATGCGCGGCCAATGGCGGATGGTGCCGGTATCCATGTGGACGAAATCGGAGCCGGGATAGAAGCCGACGCCGCCGCGCTGCAAGCCGCAGGCCGGCTGCGCGAAGATCGGCGAGCGAGACACCCGGAATGCGGAAGTCGATCGCATTGCCCTGAGATGTGCTGGCTGTGTTTGGCGACGCCGCTCGAGCGCGAGCGGAGCATATTGTTGGTTTCGGGCGAGCGGTACGCAGAAATGATCTGGATCGGCTCTTTGCCGCCGGTGTCGCGGTTGACCTCCCACAAGATGTCGAACAGGTGGGGGTTCATCTTGGTTTCTTTGTGGTTGCGCCAGTCGCGCAGCAAATGGTTGATCTTGGCGAGCCCGGCTTCGTCGTAGCGGCCGTTCACCTTGAAGGTGACGGTCAGCGATTCCTTGGAATGGGTATGAAAGAAGGAGAGGCTGCGGGTATCGCCGTTCGCGATCACGCTCTGCAGGCCCGTGGTCGAAAGCGTCAGCGCGATCGCGGCAGCGCCGATCGCTCCGAGCGTGCGGCAAGCCTTCCAGTCGCGCGTTGAGGCAGCGGAAGCTGTCTTCGGCAAGTACGAACCCGTCCCTGGCTGCTTACGCGCGGAGTCCCCAAGACGAGGCGCGAGCAGGATTAACGCAGTCTTGCCGGGCCCGGTTAACGATTCGTCTTGCCGAGTGCCCCCGACCCCTTCTTCGCTAGGGGCGCGAAAATGGCGAAATGGGGCCGTTCCGCTGCGGAAATTGTTAGTAGCTGAACGGCCGGAATCGGAGCAAATCGCCGAATCCGGCTCAGGCCGGTGCGGCGGCGAGCCGTTTTCGCATCGCGGCGATCAGCTTGTCGCGCGGGGTCGCCTTGGCGAACAGATAGCCCTGGCCCATGATCGCAACCCATTTGCCTGCAAGGCACGGACTTCGCCGGCTTTTTCGATGCCTTCGGCCACCGCGACGGTATTGAATTTATGCGCGAGATCGATCGCCATCCGGCATAGCGAGGCGGTCTGGGCGTCCTCGTCGCAGTTCTTGACCAGGCTTCGATCGATTTTGAGCTCGGCAAAGGGCAGTTCCTTCAGCCGCGCCAGATGCGAATAACCCGACGCCGAAGTCGTCGATCGCAATCGAAATCCCGTAAAGCTTGAGCTGGGTCGCGATCTCGTGGACCGCATGGATGTCCTTGATCGCCTGATCCTCGGTGATTTCGACGATCATGCCCGGCCAGTTGCTTTCCTTCGGCTTCAGATCGCGCACGATCTGGGCAACCGGAATGCGGGTCAGCGACTCGATCGACATATTGATTGACAGCTTGAACGGGAAACGCAGTGCCGTGTTGAAGAGCGGCCAATCGTGCAGCGACTGGATCAGCACACGCTCGCCGAGCTTGGCGAGAGACGCATCGTCGGCCCCGGGAAGAAAGGCCTCTGGCTAAGACGAGACCGAATGCCGGATGAACGCAGCGCGCCAGCGCCTCGGCGCCGACCGGTTTCATTCTCTGGATATCGATTTTCGGCTGGTACCAGAGCTGGAACCAGTTGTTCTTCAGCACGTCTGCCGAGCCGGAGCTTTTGATAGGAGAGATCGACCGGCTGCTGCGGAAATTTGCGTGCTGGTCTCAACTCCGCGAGATTGTCCTGAACGATCTGGCGGACCGCGTTGATGCGGAACGGCTTCTGCAGCGGCGGCAGCATCGAGAGCGAATGACGTTCGCCGATCAGTTGCAGGTCGCGCAGAGTTTGCGGGTCCTTGCCGCTGATGAGTTGAACCCTGCCGCTGAATTTTGCTTCGCTAAGCCCGCGGATAACATCGATTGCGTCGGAGCCTTCCAGCGAGACGTCGAGAAAGACCAGATGCGGGCGCATGCGTTTGAGCGCGACGAGTACGCCTTGCGCGCTTTTGTAGCATTCGGGC
Source organism: uncultured Alphaproteobacteria bacterium (assembly GCA_963730025.1). GTDB lineage: Bacteria > Pseudomonadota > Alphaproteobacteria > Rhizobiales > Xanthobacteraceae. The sequence continues at coordinate 1,526,241 of CAVSPV010000002.1, read as the reverse complement.
TTGCAGCCGAACGGTGCGAGCGCACCGGCCAGTAAATTCTGGATTGCGGGCTCGTCGTCGACGATGAAACAGGTGAGCGCGCTGCCGTCCGGCAGAAGCGCGGGCTGTACACTTGGGGCGTCGGCTTGCAGTGATTTCAAGTCGTTGGACATCGAGTCAATCGTGCCGGTGAGAGTTCTGCTGGTCCTTAATGGGGAAGTACACGACACTCGTTAAAGTAGCCTGACCAAAAAGCGGCGCATCCAATATCCTTAACAACTTCTTAAAAGCGGAATCGACTCTTACTGATTCTTTTCCTTTTCGCGCTATCACGCGGTAGGAGCTTTTTATGATTTTGCATTCGCAGAGCGACGCGATGACCTCGGTCCGCCGCGTTCGCCGCATCGTCCTGTTATCTTTGCTGTTCACGTTCCTCGCGATCGTGATGGTTCGGGCGCTAAGTTTGCGCTCCCACTACGAGGATGCATTGCAGACGGGCCGGCAGCGCACGCAAAATCTCGCCTCACTCGTCGCAGACCATTTTTTGCGGACCGTGGATACGATCGATGGAACCCTTATTCGCGTCGGCCAAGCCGCGAGCTCGGCGTCTGACAACGCTTCGATACTTCAACTAAGCGGCGTTTTGGAACAATCGCTGCTTTCGCTGCGAGGCGTAGGTTCGCTTTCCATCGTGAATGAGCAAGGCCGCATTGCGCACTCAACATTTTATCGGATTGTCGGCGAGAACCGCGCCAACACCCCGCTCTTTCAGCGTTTGCAGAACGATCTCGAGATCGAAGTTGCCGCCGATACGCCCGTTGTCGGTCGGCTCACCGGAGACATCTTGGTCCCGCTCGGGCGGCGCATCACGTCGCTCGACGGATCTTTCAAAGGGGCCGTCATCGCGACTCTTGAGCTGGAACGGCTACGCGACTTTTACCGGTCGCTTGAAATTGGAAAAAGCGGGATCATCTGGATTGTGCGGCCCGACGGGCAGTTGTTATTTCGCCACCCGCAAGCCAACCTAAGTGTACTGCCTCCGGACCACCCGCTTTTAGAACTGCCTGCCGTGCATACGGCGAATGCCGTACATGTCGGTCCATTGGAGGCCGGAGGCTTATTGTATCTTACGGCCATTCGACAAGCGCGCGTACCGGCGGTGCGCGTCGCGGTTTCGATTTCGAGGGAGGAATTGCTGCAGCCCTGGTGGCTCGAGGTATGGCGCTCGCTCATCATTATATTCGTGACCGGCGGCGCACTGGGAATGGCGGCTTATCAAATCTCGCGACAGGTCAGGGAGCGGCTTCTCGCCACGGAAGATTACTTGATCAGGAATCAGCAGTTCCGCGACATTCTCGATCATGCGCCCGTTCAGATTACGGTGAAAAATACCGACGGTAAAATCACGCTCGCCAACCGCACTTTCTTGCAGCGCGTGAACCGGAATGCCGAGACCATCATCGGTTCGAAATTGGCGCAACTGCTGGCCCCGGAATATGCAGCTCAGCTAACCGCAATGGACAACGAGGTCTTGGAAAAGAAAACCGTTATCCAGCGCGAGCTGAACTCGCCGGAGCCGCGAACCTATCTAAGTACGAAATTCCCACTCTTTAATGCGAAGGGCGAGATCGACGCAGTGGCTGCGATTTCGCACGACATCACCGATACCAAGGCCACGAAGACCATCAATCTGCGAATTTTCGAAAAATCGCTCGATCTTATTCTGGTCACCGATTCCAAGGGCACGCTGATCCGGATCAGTCCCAGCGTCTATGCCATTCTCGGTTACACACCGGAAGAGTTGGTAGGGCGCAATGCTATCGAGTTCATCCATGCCGACGATCTCGATGCGGCGCGGGAAGAAATGCGGCTGGCACGGCGCGGTCAGGTAACCCGCAATTTCGAATCGAGCTACCTGCACAAGGACGGGCAGATCGTCCGGCTGATCTGGGCCGGCATGTGGGTTGCTGAAGAAAATCAGCATTTCTTTATCGGCCACGATATGACCGAGCGTATAAAACTCGAACAGGAATTGCGCCAGTCGCAAAAGATGGAAGCGATCGGTCAGCTGACCGGCGGCCTCGCTCACGACTACAATAATCTTCTCACGGTCATTCTTGGTAACGCCGAACTGCTCGTGGAATCGCTGGCCGACCGGCCTGCATTGTTGCCTCTCGCACAGGCGACCGTGGACGCAGCCGATCGCAGTGCCGTGCTTACGCAACGCTTGCTTGCATTCGGACGACGTCAGGCGCTCGACGCAAAGACGACCGACCTCAACCAGCTCGTCTCCGGCATGATGGATCTGGTTCGCATGACTGTCGGCGAGCAGATCGATATCGATTTGGCGTTGGGCGATGAGCCCTGGATTGTGAAGGTGGACCGGAGCCAACTCGAAACGGCTGTGCTTAATCTTGTCGTGAACGCACGCGACGCGATGCAAAAAACCGGCACACTGCGGATTGAAACCGGCAAAGCAAGTTTCGACGACGATGCCGCTTCGATCAGCCCGGAAATCAAAACCGGAAACTTCATGATGTTGGCGGTGAGCGACAACGGCGGGGGCATGAGCCCCGAAACGCTGTCGCGCGTGTTCGAACCGTTCTTCACGACCAAAGATACCGGCAAGGGCACCGGCCTGGGGCTCAGCATGGTCTATGGCTTCGTCAAGCAGTCCGGCGGTCACATCTCGATTTATTCCGAGCCCGGCATCGGCACTGCGGTAAAGCTCTATTTCCCGCCGGTCGATCGTGTGGCGGCCGAACATCTCACTGCAGCGCATGCCAAGGACGAATTGCTGACCGGAACCGAGTCCGTGCTTCTGGTCGAGGACGAGTCGTCGGTGCGCATAAATACCGAACGCCAGCTCGCCTTACTCGGCTACAAGGTCATAGCCACTGCGAGCGGTAACGAAGCTTTGGAGCTCTACGAAAATGGCTTCCGTCCAGATTTGCTCCTCACCGACGTGATTATGGCGGGCGGCATGAACGGCCGCGAATTGGCGGAGCGTCTGACGAAATTGTCGCCAAAAACACGAGTCTTGTTCATGTCCGGTTACCCGGCGGGCGTGCTTGCCAATGCCGGCAACGCAATTCCGGAAGGGACGCATTTTCTTGGCAAGCCGTTCCGGCGCAGTCAGCTTGCGAGGGCCGTCAGGGAAACGCTCGATGAAAACTCTGCGCTGATATCCGCATAAAAAAACAGGGCCGCTTTCGCGGCCCTGTCTGATTTTAGCTCGGCTAATTCTTAACGGAACAGACCGAAGAGGTCGAAGCCGCGGTTGCGGCGATCCGGATCGTAGCCATCGATCGTCAGATGCTGACGGCCCGGGCCGTTGTCGCGGTGAAGGATCGCAACTTCGAGCTGCTTGCGCTCGTTGCCGGTGGCCTTCAGTTGCTTCAACGTGGCCGAGTCGATCTTGTAGATGTCCTTGCGGATCGTGAGCTTGCCGTCTTCGACTTCCGCGGTGTTGTAGATGATGTGGACCGGGATCAGGACCTTGAAGTCGAGGTTCTGCTCAGCGCCGCCATAAAGGCGCTTCACCTTGTCTTCCGTCCAGTTTTCGCCGGGACGCGCAATGTTCAGGATCACTTCAGCATATTTCAGCGGGTTCTGCACGCGCATGCAGCCATGGCTGTAAGCGCGCTCGTCATGCGCGAACAGATGCTTGCTCGGCGTGTCGTGCTGATAGACCAGGAACTTGTTCGGGAAGTTGAAGCGGATGCGGCCGAGCGCATTCGCGTCACCCGGGGGCTGATAGACGTGGATGGTGCCGTCCGGGCGGCGGGTCACGCGCAGACCAATGCGCGAAAGCGCATCCGGGTCCTGGCGCAGCGCCGGCAGATATTCGTTGGCAATGATCGACGGCGGCACATTCCACGTCGGGTTGACCGTGATGAACTTCATTTCCTGGGTGATGATCGGCGTCACCTTGGAGGGCAGGCCAACCACGATGCGGGTTTCCCAGACTTCTTTCTTGTCCTGAAAGACGCGCAGGTAATAGCCGGGGATGCTGGTAATGACATGGCCGTTGCCGAGATCGCGGCGAATCCAGCGCCAGCGCTCCATATTCGCGATGATGATGTCGGTGGTCTTTTCGTTGATCTGCGGGTTCATGACCGCGACGAGTTCATTCGACAGAATGCCGTCGGCTTTGCGCTTCTTGCTCTTCTGGAACTCGGTGACGGCCTGCGCGAGATCTTCGTCGTAGAACTTGTCATCTTTCGCCGGGAGACCGAGGCGCTCGCGCAGAAGCGGTACGCGCGCATCTTCCTGGTGCTTCTTCGCCTTGGCGTTGAAGCGAAGCACGTTGCCGTTCGGAACGCGGATCGGCTGTTCTTCGGTCTTGCCGCGGAGTTCGGCGAGCTGGGCCTTCAAGAGACGATATTGCTCATGCGGCGGCTGGAAGCTTGCGAGTACTTCGCTGAGGTTGCCGGCATTTGCGATCTTGTTCAGCGAGTCGGTCGGATTGAGGCCCTCGTGCTTGTATTCGACGTCCTTCGTAACGCGCGACCAGTGCACGCGGCCCTGCGAAGCGTGACGGACGAATTCAAGCACCTCGGCGGTGTAAGACAGTTCCTGCTCGGCAAGCTTGTCGGCTTCGGCGAGCTTCAGGTTCGGTGCCGGGTAGTCGAGCGGGTCGAGGCCGTCGGCATCGACACCACGGAGATAGGCAATCGCAGCAGCAGTGCGCTGCGCTTCGGCGCCGTTTTCGATCCAGAGCGGCTTGAAGCCGCGGTCGCGATAGAAAACTTCAACCGCGTCGCGCTCTTCCTTGCGGGTCAGGTAACGGTCGCCACGGAACGCGATGAGTTCGCGCAGCTTGTCGGCGATCGCTGCGTCCGCGCCCGAAAGATTGGCAAGCGGCGCTTCGATCAGCTTCTTGCCGGTGAGCTTTTTGATGTCTTCCGAAACAGCGGGCGCCTGATTGGTTGTGGCAATCGCGGCCGGCGGCGTTGCGACGGGCGCTGCGGCAGGTTGCTGCGCAGCCGTGTCCGGTTTCGCTTCAAGTCCGCGCGGTTGTTCGACGGTCGGTTCCGGGATTGCCTTGACGACGTCGGCGTCGTTCTGCGGCTTGTCCTGCGCGATCGCGGCAGGCGCCAGGGCCAGAAGGGCCGCTCCGACAAAAAGCCCGCGCGAAACAAGGCCAAAGTGCCTGTTCGGATTCATTGCAATCTCCGCTCGAAAAAGGTCCAAAGGCTTGTGGCAGCGGCGGCTTTCCCGATCAAGGGTACAAGTACCCTCGCCACGCCGTTGTTCCGAAATAGCCACTTCCTGTTACCCGACCGCAACGCGGGACGGTCACAAATCCCCGTGATCGGCGGTGCTTTCGGGCTCCAGACCCAGTTCCTTGAGCTTGCGGTAGAGGGTGGACCGGCCAATGCCGAGCCGCCGGGCCACCTCGGTCATCCGCCCCCGGTAATGGGAGATGGTGTAGCGGATGATCTCGGCCTCAAGCTGTTCCATCGGCCGGACATGGCCGTGGAAATCGACTAGGTCGAGCCGTTCGGGAGCAGGCGAATCGGCCCGTTCCTCCGCCACGATCAGCGGGGCGGCGGGCTGGGTCGAAGGCGACGGGATCGCCACAGGTAAGGGCGGGAGTGCCGCCTGCTCAAAGCCCGGCACCTGGGTCGCGATCTGCGGAAATTCCGACACGCCGATCTCGTCGGCGTCGGCGAGCACGACTGAGCGGAACACGGTGTTCTCAAGCTGGCGGACGTTGCCGGGCCATTTGTATTCGGAAAGGAGCCGCATTGCGTCGGCGGATACCGAGCGCACGCGTTTGCCTTCTTCGGCGGCGAAGCGCGCGACAAAACGGCGAACAAGATCCGGCGTATCTTCCATGCGATCGCGGAGCGGCGGCAACGTCACCGGATAGATGTGCAGACGATAGAACAGGTCTTCGCGGAACGCGCTGGCGCGCACGAGTGCCATCAGGTCGCGGTTGGTCGCCGAGACAAGGCGGAAGTCGACCTTCACAGGCTTACGAGAACCGACCGGATCGATCTCGCCTTCCTGCAATGCGCGCAGCAACTTCACCTGTGTATCGGCGGGAAGTTCGCCGATCTCGTCGAGGAATAACGTGCCTCCATCGGCCTCGAGAAATTTGCCTATCTGTCGATCGGCGGCACCCGTGAACGAACCTTTTTCGTGTCCGAACAGGATCGATTCCACGAGGTTCGCGGGGATGGCGCCGCAATTGACGGCGACGAACGGTTTCTTCGCGCGCGGGCCGGCGGCGTGGATCGCGCGCGCCAGCAGTTCCTTGCCGGTGCCGGACTCGCCTTCGATCAGAACCGGGATGTCGGAAGCAGCCGCCTTTTCCGCAAGCGTTATGGCCGCCTGCATGCGCGGACTCTTGGTCGATAAATCTTTTAAGCCGAGCTTGCCGTCGGCGGAGCGCTGCATGCGCCGGACTTCGTCGGCAAGGGTTGCCTGTGCAAGCGCGTTCCGGAGCGAGACCTGCAGTCGCTCGGTGCGGACCGGCTTCACGCAGAAATCGACCGCACCCGCGCGCATCGCGGATACAACGGTGTCGATTGAACCCTGCGCGGTCTGGACGATGACGGGAAGGCTGCTGCCGCGCTCGCGTAACCGACCGAGCATGCCCATGCCGTCGAGATCGGGCATCACGAGATCGAGCACGATACATTCGATCGCGGCACCCTCGGGAGAGTCGAGAAGCTTCAACGCGGCTTCGGCGCCGTCGGTCATCACCGGTTCGTATTCGAAGCGCTTGATCATCGCTTCCAAGAGCCGGCGCTGCACCGGATCGTCGTCCACTACTAAAATACGCGCGCTCATATAGACCCCCGAAGCTACGCAAATGTGCCGTTTCGGGGCACTCTGGTGGACGTCTGTTAAGAGAGTCTGAATCCTTGCCGCTATCCCCAGGGTTCGAGCACCAAGTGCTTGCAAGCGTTAGGTGAGATTTTTCGATGCCGCTCCAAAATCGTGTCGATCCGTTTGGCGAGCTGTTCGCGGATTCGTCGCGCGGCCGCTTTTTCGGCAATCGCGGCGGCAAGTTTCACCGTGACGACCAGACGCTCTCTTTGCGGCGGCACGTCTCGCGAGCGTGGATTTGCTGCGTACTTTCTTTCAAGGGCCGCCAGCGCGACGTTTGGGGCCGCTACTATACCGAACTCTTCTTTATGGATGAGCCGACCGCGCTCGCTGCCGGTCACCGGCCATGTTTCGAATGCCGCCGCGCTGAGGCGACCGACTTCGCCGAACGCTTCGGCGGCGGCAAGGTCCGCGCGAGCGCCGGGAAGATGGACGAGAAACTTCATGCTGAGCGGCTCGACGGCAAGGCGAAACGGCTTCACCGTCGTGAGCTTTCGGAACTCGCAGACGGCGTCTTCGTTACGCTCTCGGGGAGCGATGCCTTTGCCGTAAAGGGAAGGCGGCTTCTACGCTGGTCGCCATCGGGCTACGCCGAATCAATTGCCCGTCCGGTAGGCATAAGCGCGGACATGCTGACGCCACCTTCCGTCGCGCAAGTGCTGGCGCGCGGCTATCGCCCGCACTGGCATCCTTCCGCCGCTTCGTTGTGAGCGCTCCGGCGGCATGCAATAGAAATGATCTGGAGCTTACATCACGATGAACCCTGTTTTCGAGAATCCGTCTTCTTCTTCCGCGCCGGCCGGCCCGTTCGGCGCACTGCCGGAATGGAATCTTGCCGATCTTTACGCGTCGATCGAAGACGGCAAGGTACAGACGGATCTCGCCAAAGCCGACGCCGAATGCGTTTCGTTTGAGCGCGAGTTCAAAGGGAAGCTTGCCGAGATTGCGGCCTCACTATCGGCGGGTGCCACACTTGGCGCTGCTGTACGCCGCTACGAAGCAATCGAGGATTTGCTCGGTCGGCTTGTCTCGTTTGCGGGACTTATTCACGCCGGCGACACCACCGATCCCAAGCGTGGAAAATTTTACGGCGATGTGATCGAGCGTGTCACCGGCGCCTCGTCGCATCTGCTGTTCTTCTCACTGGAATTAAATCGCATCGACGATGCGCAGATCGAGCGGGCGCTCGAAGATCCGATATTTGGTCATTATCGTCCGTGGGTCGAAGATGTTCGCCTCGAAAAACCCTATCAGCTCGAAGATCGCGTCGAACTTCTGTTTCACGAGAAGTCGGTCACCGGCCGCTCGGCCTGGAACCGCTTGTTCGACGATACGATGTCGCGGCTTCGCTTCAACGTCGACGGCAAGGAGCTGACGCTCGAGCCGACGCTGAATTACATGCAGGACGCCGACGAGAATAAGCGGCGTGAAGCGTCAAATGCACTCGCGAAGGTCTTCAAGGAAAATCTTCGTCAGTTCGCGCTGATCACGAACGTGCTTGCGAAGGACAAGGAAATCTCCGACCGCTGGCGCGGTTTTCAGGACATCGCTGACTCGCGGCATTTATCGAATCGGGTCGAACGCGAAGTGGTGGACGCGCTGGTCGAAGCCGTGCGCGCGGCCTTCCCGCAGCTTTCGCATCGCTATTACAAGATGAAGGCGAAGTGGTTTGGTAAAGACGCAATTGATCACTGGGACCGCAACGCGCCGCTGCCGAAAGTCGAGCAGCGCACGATCGGCTGGACGGAAGCGCGCGAAACGGTGCTCACTGCTTACGGCGCGTTCTCGCCACGCATGGCGGATATCGCGAAAAACTTCTTTGATAAAAACTGGATCGATGCACCGGTGCGACCGGGTAAGGCGCCGGGCGCGTTCTCGCACCCGACGGTGCCGTCCGCGCATCCTTATGTGCTGCTGAATTACCAAGGCAAGCCGCGCGATGTGATGACACTCGCGCATGAATTGGGTCACGGCGTGCATCAGGTGCTGGCTGCACCCAACGGCGCGCTGATGGCGCCGACGCCGTTGACGCTTGCCGAGACCGCGTCCGTGTTCGGCGAAATGCTCACCTTCCGCGCGCTGCTTGCCAAAGCGCCACCCGAGCAGCGCAAGGCGATGCTCGTGCAGAAGGTCGAGGACATGATCAATACGGTCGTGCGCCAGATCGCGTTCTATACTTTCGAGCGCAAGCTCCACACCGAGCGCCGCAACGGCGAACTCACGCCGGAAAAAATCTGCGAACTCTGGATGCAGGTGCAGGGCGAAAGCCTCGGGCCCGCAATCAAGCTACGCGACGGCTATGAAACCTTCTGGGCCTACATCCCGCACTTCATCCATTCTCCATTTTACGTTTACGCCTATGCGTTCGGCGATTGCCTCGTGAATTCGCTTTATGCGGTTTACGAGAAAGCGGATGCGGGCTTTGCCGAACGTTATCTCGCGATGTTGGCGGCCGGCGGCACCAAGCATCATTCGGAATTGTTGAAGCCGTTTGGGCTGGACGCGCGCGATCCGGCATTCTGGCAGACCGGGCTAAAGCTGATTTCCAGCATGATCGATGAGATCGAAACGCTCGATCGTTAAAAGTCGAACACTTTCGGCCAGCGGGTTTTAAGGATGTGCCCCTGCGTATCTCGGGTCCGGGGCACATTAAGCAATTTTCGGTGCGCAGGCGCAGGCCGCCAAAGGGCTAGGGTTCGGTTCGGACGAGAAAATCCGTTCGCTGAGCGACATCAAACTGCGCGGTCCTGCCGGCGAAACGCTCCTTCTCGCACACAAGGTTACGACGCAGTTCTTTCTGCTCGGCGTTCATGTCAACGACGATGGCTATGTCCTCGGCGTAAAGGGTGATGGCCGTAAATATTTCAGGCTACCCGACGCACAGGTGCAGCGGTTGCAGCAGCAAGGCCTTCTGCCAAGCCCGCTTCCCGGTTACCGGTTACCGGCTGGCCACCATCGACTACCTGTTCGGCTACTCGCCTTGGCTTGCGATCGCCGGGATGGGTGGTACGGTTTCAAGCGCTGGGCGACCAGCTATTAATTGGACCGCGCGGGCGCTAAGTAAGGCCGTGTGAAACGATATATTCTTATTGGCACCGGCCTTCTTTTTGCGCTCGCCACTTTTTTCGCCGTCGATCGCGCGCTTTGGCTGATCGACGATGACGATCATCCCGACACGTTACTCCTACGCGAGCAGTTTGCCGACGCCAAAGCGGGCAACAAATCCTCGGTCAGCGTGATTGCGATCAATGGCGGCAATTGGCTCGCGCTGTGCATCGTCGGCGCCAGTGAAAATCCGCAGGAGATTTTGCGCAATTTCGCACGCAGCAAACGCATCGATGTGTCGCGCGTGCAGCGCATTCGCGCCTGGTCGTATGTTGGGAGCATCCCGAAGGGCGAGCTTGCGCTGGTCTTCGTGACCGAGCGGAACAGTGTACGGTCGCGGCGTCTCCCGAATTTGACCGGGGCTCCGAATTTCAAAGCGGCTTGTGCGCAACGCGCCGATGCCGGGTTGGTGTGGAGATAGGTAAACATGAACCGCATGCCCTGGATCACACTCGTGATTGCTGCAATTGCAGCGCTAAATCCCGTTGGCCTCGAATTTTTGCGCAACGCCTTCTGGTCGGGCGAGCAGTTGTCGCGCAACATTGCGCAGCCGATCGTTTTTGCCGGCATCGCTATTCTGATCGCGCTCGCAGTTCTGGAAATGCTTGTTAAATATTGGATGCGAGGTTGAGCGCGGAATTCACTTCTTCAGAACAAGATCGGCAATTACCGGCAGGTGATCGGAGCCAATATTCGGCCCAACCGTGAAGCTTGCGTTTGCAAAGTCACTGCTCGCAAAAACATGGTCGATCAGAAACGCGGGAATCGGAAAATCGGCGTGCCATGAACGCTGATAGGTCGCCTGACGCAATACGCCGCTCCGATATGAGAATTTCGTGAGCAGCCAGGAATAAGGGGTGAGATTGAAGTCGCCCGCGATCACGTGTGGATATCTGGTCGCTTTCACATAACCGATCAGGTCGTTCACGTTAATCACCTGATCGTGCGGTCGCGTTGGATGCGACAGGTGCACGCCGGTGATCTGTATCGTTTTACCTTGCCAGGCGACGTGCGCCCAGATCCAAAGCGGACGGCGATAAACGTAATCGTGCCGGCCGGTGCCGACGATCGGATGTTTCGAAAGAATCGCTTGTCCGAAACAATGCTCGCTTGCGCGGAATATATAAGGATAAGCGCTCTTCAAATCGGAGAATAAGGGATCGGTCTGCGCGCAAAGTACTTCCTGCAAGACGATGACATCGGCGTTGGTGCCGATCAGGAATTTCGCGGCGTCAGGCAGCCTGCTGTTGAGGTTCCAGACGTTGAATGACACGACCCGGAGTAACGGCTTTTCCGCGTCAGCAGATGGTGCTGCATAAAGTAACGGTGTGGAGATAAGCGCTGTGAGCGCCGCGACCAGCACGGCGCATGCCGAAATCAGCGATCGGCGCCGCAAGAGAAATGCGAGCAAGAGCAGAATCAGCGCCGCTGCCATCAAGAACGGTCGGAAGTGATTGATCATCTCGAGGCGTGGATCGAACGGCGCGAGCAATCCCGCAAACACGGCAAGCGCAATTGCCGCACTTGCGCCCGCGACGGACCAAGTCAACATTCTTCGAAACATGAAGCTCCACCCGTGACCGGCGGGATAAGCTTCCAGGATTGAGGCGCCGCAATGACCAGGATTTGGATCGAAGCCGCGATCAACGGTCCCTGGGGCAAGGAGCGTCAGCCGGGCATTCCCATTTCGAAGAAAGACATCATTGCCGATGGCATTGCCGCGGCCGAAGTGGGTGCCGCGATCGTTCACTTACACGTGTATGACGAAGCGACCGGGCGCCAGATTGATGATTGGCAGACCTACGCCGCCGTCATCGAAGGCATTCGCGCGAAGGTGGATGCGATCATCTATCCGACGATTCCGATCGCAGGGTCGAGTTACGCCAATGGCGACATGAAGTCGGCTGCCGAGCGCTATGAACATCTCGCCGAACTTGCCAAGCGCGGTCTTGCCGAATGGGCGGTGGTCGATCCCGGTTCGTGCAATTTTGCGCGCTTTGAGGAAGTCGAAAAAGTTTCGCCGGGTTTCGTCTATCAAAATCCTGACGATCATTTCTACGAAGGCATGAGGATTTGCGCCGAGCACAAAATTCATCCGAGCTACGCGATCTATGAGCCGGGTTTCACGCGCATGGGTGCGGCAAGTGCGAAAGCGATGCCGCAGGTGCCGTCGCCGATCTATCGTTTCATGTTCGCGGAAGAATTCACGTTCGGCTTCCCGCCGAAGCCGGTGCATCTCGACTCCCATCTCGCGCTGTTACGCGAGGTCGCGGGCGACTATCCCTGGATGATCGCGGGCCTCGGCGTCGATATCCGTCCGCTCATTCCGGCTGCAGTTGAGCGGGAAGGCCATGTCCGCGTCGGGCTCGAAGACATGCCGTGGGGGGCGCCACAAACAAACCGCGCCTTGGTGGAAGAGGCTGTGACGATTATCCGCAAGGAAGGCTCCGAACCTGCAAGCGCCTCGGACGTTCGTGTTGCGATGACCGCGCTTGATCAGCGCCTGAAGCGAGGCAAAGCGATTGGCTGAACCCCCAAAAGACTCTGAGCGCAACCGGATGAGCGCGCGCGCCGCGCGCTATGCGCGTGTTGGCGCAAACGTGGGCGGAGTTGCTGCGAAAATCGCAAGCCAGCGCTTCCTTGGTGTGCGCGGCGATCGCGCAACCAACGCAGCAGCGCTCGCGGCAGCACTCGGCGGGCTCAAAGGCCCACTGATGAAAGTCGCGCAGTTGCTCGCGAATATCCCCGACGCGCTGCCGCCCGAATACGCGAGTGAACTAATGAAGCTGCAATCCGAAGCGCCGCCGATGGGCTGGCCTTTCGTGAAGCGGCGTATGGCGGCCGAACTCGGGCCGGATTGGGAAAAGAAATTCGGCTCGTTTACAAAGACGCCGGCGGCCGCGGCCTCGCTCGGTCAGGTACACCTGGCAACGACACTCAATGGGGAGAAGGTTGCTGCCAAGCTGCAATACCCGGACATGCAGTCGGCAGTCGAAGCGGATTTGGGTCAGCTCGGTGTCTTGCTTTCGATCTACCGGCGGATGTCGCCGGAAATAGATACCCGCGAGATTCAAACCGAAATCGGCGCGCGGCTTCGCGAAGAGCTCGACTACAAGCGCGAGGCGAAACACGCGGCCCTTTATAAAGACTTGTTGCGCGACGTGCCGCAGGTTCGCGTACCTAATGTGTGGCCCGAGCTTTCGACGCTACGCCTGCTCGCGCTCGATTGGCTCGAAGGTAAGAAGCTTCTCGCTTACAAAGATCACGATCTCGAAACGCGTAATCGCCTGGCGTCGGCGCTGTTTCATGCTTGGTGGCTGCCGTTCTCGCGCTTCGGCGTGATTCACGGCGATCCGCATCTCGGCAATTACACGGTATTCGAGGAGAATGGTGCTGCCGCCGGCATCAATCTCCTCGACTATGGCTGTATCCGGATTTTCCCGCCGCGCTTTGTCGGCGGTGTGGTCGATCTCTATCGCGGTCTTCGCGAGAACGACGACGCGCGGGTGATCCACGCCTATGAGGTCTGGGGCTTCAAGAATTTATCGAAGCCAATGATAGAGGCGCTTAATATATGGGCGCGGTTTATCTATGGACCGCTGATGGATGATCGGGTCCGCACCGTCGCCGATGGCGTCGCACCTGGACAATATGGCCGGCGCGAAGCCTGGCGCGTGAAACAGGCGATGCGGGAGTTCGGTCCGGTGACGGTGCCGCGCGAATTCGTGTTCATGGATCGTGCGGCCATCGGTCTCGGTGGCGTTTTCCTGCATTTGCGCGCCGAGCTGAATTTTCATCGGCTATTCGAGGATGCGATCCGCGATTTCGCGGTCGAAACGGTTGCCGGCCGCCAAGCGGCGGCGCTCGACCGTGCCGGGCTTGTCGCCGATCACTGACACGCCATTGCTCGTTTCGGAGCTTTCCGGTAATTCAGACGGCAGCACTCTTCCGGGAATTCGGGGTATTTAAAATGGCCAGTCACGGCAAAACCGAGTACGGCGTCGCCAAGGGCAACGACTACGCCGAGCACGAAAGCACGTACAATCTGTTCCTGCTCATGCTGAAGTGGGGAATTATCATAAACGTGATCATCGTCGCCGGCATGTTCTGGTTCCTGACCTAAGTCAGCAGGCGCACACGCCATGAAAATCGCGATTCCGGCAGAGACCGAACAGGGTGAGCCGCGAGTCGCGGCGACCCCCGATACCGTTAAGCGTTATGCCGGTCTCGGCGCCACGGTTTCCGTCGAAAAAGGCGCAGGCGAGAAATCCGGCATTCGCGATGCCGACTATCAGGCGGCAGGGGCGGAAATCGGCAATGGTGTTGCCAAAGACGCCGACATTGTCCTGAAAGTTCGCCGCCCGACCAAAGCCGAGCTTGCGGCCTACAAGCCGGGCGCGCTCGTCATCTCGATCATGGACCCCTATGGCAACGACGCGGCGCTCGCCGATCTTGCTGGCGGCGAAGGTCAGTGCCTTCGCCATGGAACTTGATGCCGCGCATTACGCGCGCGCAGGTGATGGATGTTCTTTCCTCGCAAGCGAACATCGCGGGCTATCGCGCCGTGGTCGATGGTGCCGCCGAATATGGCCGCGCGCTGCCGATGATGATGACGGCGGCAGGCACGGTGCCGGCCGCACGTATCTTTATCATGGGAGTCGGCGTCGCCGGCCTGCAGGCAATTGCGACCGCGCGCCGTCTCGGCGCGGTGGTGACCGCGACCGATGTTCGCCCCGCCACCAAAGAGCAGGTGGAATCGCTCGGCGCGAAATTCCTCGCGGTCGAAGACGAGGAATTCAAAAACGCGCAGACCGCAGGCGGCTACGCCAAGGAAATGTCGAAAGACTACCAGGCGAAGCAGGCGGCGCTCACCGCCGATCATATTAAGAAGCAGGACATCGTGATCACGACCGCGCTTATTCCCGGCCGTCCTGCGCCGAAGCTGATCACCAAGGCGATGGTGGAATCGATGAAACCGGGTTCGGTGATCGTCGATCTCGCGGTCGAGCGCGGCGGCAATGTCGAAGGTGCGGAGCCCGGCAAGGTCGCGATCGTCAATGACGTCAAGATCGTCGGCCATCTCAATGTGCCGGGACGGCTCGCCGCGACTTCGTCCGCGCTTTATGCAAGAAATCTTTTCGCCTTCGTCGAGACGCTGGTCGATAAGGAAAAGAAGGCTGTCAACGTGAAGTGGGACGACGAACTCGTCACCGCGACGTTGCTCACCAAAGACGGCGCGGTTGTGCACCCGAACTTCAAGCCAAAGGGATAAGCGCGATGATCGAAGGCATGATCGACATTGTCTCTATTGCGCTCTCGGCGTGTTCGGATGGTTTCATGGAGCACATGTCGGCGGATGATCTGCTGCCCATGTATGCGGCGGCAACTGCAAACGCCTCTGCAACCAGCCCCTTCATCTTTCAGGTCTCGATCTTCGTGATGGCCTGTTTCGTCGGTTATTACGTGGTGTGGTCGGTGACACCGGCGCTGCATACGCCGCTGATGTCGGTCACGAATGCGATCTCGTCGGTGATCGTCGTTGGCGCACTGCTCTCGGTCGGCGTGCCGCTTGCGGGCGACGCGGGTGGCGCCTGGTGGGCGCGCATTCTCGGCTTCTTCGCCTTGATCATGGCTTCGGTAAATATCTTCGGCGCCTTCCTGGTCACGCAGCGCATGCTTGCGATGTACCAGCAGAAAAAGAAGTGAGGCTCCGATGAGCGCGGATATCGTAGCTCTCCTTTACCTGGTCTCGGGCGTTCTCTTTATTCTCGCGCTGCGCGGGCTTTCACATCCGACCACGTCGCGGCAGGGCAATCGCTTCGGCATGATCGGCATGGCGATCGCCGTGCTCACCACGCTCGGCTATTCGCCGCCGACAGATGCGCTGGGCTGGGGTCTTGTCGTCGGAGGCATCGCAATCGGTGGTGCGATCGGTGCGGTCATGGCGCGCAAGATCGCAATGACCCAGATGCCGCAGTTGGTGGCGGCATTCCATTCACTGGTCGGCCTTGCGGCAGTGCTCGTCGCAGCCGGAGCGCTTTATGCGCCGCTGGCGTTCGGTATCGGTTCGCCCGGTGCGATCGCGGGCGCGAGCCTCGTTGAAATGGCGCTCGGTGCTGCAATCGGCGCCATCACGTTCACCGGCTCGGTGATCGCGTTCGCCAAGCTCAACGGCAATATGAGCGGCGCCCCAATCATTCTGCCCGCGCGGCACGTCATCAATATCGCGCTTGCCGTGGCGCTCGTGATCGTGACGGTGTTGTTCATCCGCACCGAGAGCCATGTGTTGTTCTGGGCGATCGTGCTGCTTTCCTTCGTGCTCGGCGTGCTCATCATCGTTCCGATCGGCGGCGCCGACATGCCGGTCGTGGTCTCGATGCTGAACTCTTATTCCGGCTGGGCGGCAGCCGGTATCGGCTTCACGCTCGGCAATGCCGCACTCATCATCACCGGCGCATTGGTCGGCTCATCCGGTGCGATCCTGTCCTACATTATGTGTAAGGGCATGAACCGCTCTTTCATCTCGGTGATCCTCGGCGGCTTTGGTGGCGAAACTTCTGCGGCAGCAGGCGCGGTCGAGACGCGGCCCGTGAAGCAGGGCTCGGCGGACGATGCCGCCTTCATCATGAAGAACGCCGAGAAAGTCATCATCGTGCCGGGTTACGGCATGGCGGTGGCGCAGGCGCAGCACGCGCTTCGCGAAATGGTGGACAAGCTGAAAGAAGAGGGTGTGCAAGTTAAGTACGCGATCCATCCGGTCGCGGGCCGCATGCCGGGCCACATGAACGTGTTGCTCGCCGAAGCCAACGTCCCTTACGACGAGGTCTTCGAGCTCGAAGACATCAATTCGGAATTTGCGCAGGCTGACGTGGCCTTCGTGATCGGCGCAAACGACGTCACCAATCCTTCCGCCAAAACCGATCCGAAATCGCCGATCTTCGGCATGCCGGTGCTTGACGTCGAAAAGGCGAAGACCGTGTTGTTCATCAAGCGCGGTATGGGCTCGGGTTATGCCGGCGTCGAGAACGAACTTTTCTTCCGCGACAACACCATGATGCTGTTTGCGGACGCCAAGAAGATGGTCGAGAGCATCGTCAAGGGCTTGTGAGCCGCCGAAGCGACGGCGCCTTCGCTATGAAGTGGATTTTATTGTACTTTGTGGGCGGCTACGCCGCGCTCTGCGCGCTGGTTTATTTCGCGCAGCGCGGCTTGATGTATTTCCCGGATCGCACGCTCACTGCGCCCGCTGACGCCGGTCTTCCTGAAGCAAAAGAAGAAAGGCTCGTTACCGCCGATGGGGAAACCATCATCGTCTGGCATATTCCGCCGCGCGACGGGACGAAGCCGGTCATCGTTTATTTTCACGGCAATGGCGGTGCGTTGAACTTACGGGTGCAGCGTTTCGCGCGGCTTGCGGCCGAAGGTTTCGGTATCGTGGGCGTTTCCTATCGTGGCTATGGCGGCTCAACCGGCGCGCCGACGGAGCAGGGCCTGATCGCGGACGGGATTGCGGCTTATGAATTCGCGGCGAAATTTTATTCGCCCGCGCGGATCGCGCTCTGGGGCGAGTCGCTCGGTAGCGGGGTCGCGGTTGCGGTCGCGGCCGAAGCGCCGGTCGGGAAACTGATATTGGAGTCCCCCTTCACGTCCGCCGCCGACGTGGGTGCCGCGATCTATTTCTTTCTACCGGTGCGGCTCTTGATGAAAGACCAATTTCGCTCGGATTTGCGGATCGCAGGCGTGAAGGCTCCGGTGCTGATCCTGCATGGCGATCGCGACAGTGTGGTGCCGATCGCTTTCGGCGAGCGGCTTTACGCGCTGATCGCTGGCAAGAAAAAATTCGTGCGCTTCCCCGGCGGCGAACATTACGATCTCGACCGCCATGGCGGCCTGAAAGCAGCTACCGATTTTCTCGGCGAGCCTTAGTAAGCAAAACGGGCGGCCAGCGGCCGCCCGTTTCGAATTCCAAATTCAGTTTATCTTAGCGCGGCGGACGCGAATTGAAGCCGCCGCCCGAATTGCCGCCGAAGCCGCCACCCGAGTTGCCACCAAAGCCGCCGCCACCACCAGGGCCGCGACCAGCGCCGCCGCCCGGACCGCCACGGCCCGCTCCCGGACCAAAGCCCGGCTTAGCTGGCTTCGAGGGCAGCAAGCCTTCGCGCTGCAATTTCTTGCGGGCGAGCTTGCGCGCACGGCGCACGGCTTCAGCCTTTTCGCGGGCTTTCTTTTCCGACGGCTTTTCGTAATGGCCGCGCAGCTTCATTTCGCGGAAGATGCCCTCGCGCTGCATTTTCTTCTTGAGCGCCTTGAGAGCCTGATCGACGTTATTATCGCGAACGAGAACCTGCACGTGTGCTCCTTGAAAGCCGAAGGTTTTTGACTGGCTGGCGGGACGGGATCGAAGTCCCTGCCGAAGGGCGGGTGCGTACCAGACGGTTCTCAAAATGTCCAATCCGCCTGCGGCAGCCTGTCCGTTCAGGACTTCTGACCCGCAAAGGCGTTCCGGATAACCGCCACCAGCGTGCCGGCAAGCGCGCCCAACAGCGCGCCCGCGGCCAGCCGGCCCACCAAATAGGCGAGCAGCGCGTTTCCCACGATGCCGGGCGGAAGGGGGTTCAGAAGAAAGCTGATGAGCTGGTAGCCGGCGCCACCCCCGGCCCCGACGATCGCGAGCCGCCAAAGCGGCCATTTCCCACCCATGATCGATCGCTCCTTTGTCGCGGCTCTTCTTAGCGCGCATGACGGCGGCGGCAAGTTTTGCTACTGCGACCTCCATGAAAATCACCAAGATCACCGACATCGTCGTCCCGATTTCGTCCTCGATCCGGAACGCCTTCATCGATTTTTCCACCATGACCGCGAGCGTGGTCGCGATCGAAACCGACGTGAAGCGGGACGGCAAGCCTGTGGTCGGCTTCGGTTTCAATTCGAACGGCCGCTATGCGCCCCAGGGGCTGCTGCACGAGCGTTTCATTCCGCGTTTGAAAGACGCGAAGGCGGACGAGCTTCAGGATCAGCGCGGGTTCATCGATCCCGCCAAAGCCTGGGCCGCGATGATGCAAAACGAAAAGCCCGGCGGACATGGCGAGCGCTCGGTCGCAGTCGGCGTGCTCGACATGGCGCTGTGGGATGCCGTTGCAAAAGCCGAAGGCAAGCCGCTCTGGAAGCTGCTTGCGGATCGCTATCAAGGCGGCAAGGCCGATGAGACCGCCTGGGTCTATGCCGCGGGCGGTTACTACTATCCCGGCGAGGACGTTAAATCGCTTACCGAAGAAATGAAGCGCTATCTCGATCTCGGCTATTCGACCGTGAAGATGAAGATCGGCGGCGTGCCGCTGAAAGACGACATGGCCCGAATCGAGGCTGCCTTGAAGGTTGTTGGCGGCGACGGGCAGAAACTCTGCGTCGATGTGAACGGCCGCTTCGATCTGCAAACCGCGCTCGATTACGCGCGCGCGATCCAGCCCCTGAACTTGCGCTGGTACGAGGAGCCGGTCGATCCACTCGATTATCTGTTGCATGCGGCGCTTGCGACCGAGTATGCAGGGTCGATCGCGACCGGTGAAAATCTTTTCTCGATGCAGGATGCGCGCAACTTGATCCGCCATGGCGGGCTGCGCGCGGACCGTGATATCCTGCAGATGGATCCCGCGCTTTCTTATGGACTGGTCGAATATCTGCGGACGCTTGCGATGCTGAAGCAGCATGGTTGGTCATCGCGCCGCTGCGTGCCGCATGGCGGGCATCAATTCGCGCTCAACATCGCGGTCGGTCTTGGTCTTGGTGGGAACGAATCCTATCCGCAGGTATTCGCGCCATTCGGCGGATTTGCGGACAACACGCCGGTCAAAGACAGCCGCGTGAAAATGCCGGACCTCCCGGGTATCGGCTTTGAAGCGAAGAATGCGCTCTATGCGGTGATGAAGCCGATGTTGGCGGCGTAACGCGTCAGACTTTGATGCGCGTCACGTGGCCCATCTTGCGGCCGGGCTTTGCGGCACCCTTGCCGTAAAGGTGCACGGAAGCGCCGGGTTCTTTGGCGAACTTCTCCCAGCCGAGCACTTCCTCGCCGATCAGGTTCGTCATCGTGGCGGTTTTGCCGATGCGTTTCGCCGTATTAAGCGGCCAGCCCACGACTGCGCGAATGTGCTGCTCGAACTGGCTTGCGCTCGCGCCATCCAGCGTCCAGTGGCCGGAATTATGAACGCGCGGTGCGATCTCGTTCACGAGGATTTCGCGTTTGCCGCCTTTTTTAACGACGAACATTTCGACCGCGAGCACACCGATATAATTCAACGCCTTTGCGATCTTGGTCGCGATGTTGATTGCTTCCTTGGAAAGCGCGGGCGTGATTTTCGCAGGCAGGGTCGAAGTATGGAGAATGTGATTACGATGCACGTTCTCGATCGGATCGTAAGCGACGGTTTTGCCGTCGGCGCTGCGCGCGATCACGACTGAAATCTCGCGTTCGAATTTCACGAAGCCCTCAAGTACCGCGGGCTGCTCTTTGATCGAGCGCCATGCTGCTGCTAGATCGTCGCCCTTCTCAAGCTTCACCTGGCCTTTGCCGTCATAGCCAAGCCGCGCGGTCTTCAGGATTGCAGGCATGCCGATCTTCGCGAAAGCGGCAGAGAGCTCCATCGACGTATTCACCGGCGCGAACGGCGCGGTCGCAATTTTGAGCGAATTGAGGAAGCGCTTTTCCTTCACGCGGTCCTGCGTCGTCGCAAGCACGTCGGCACCGGGGAACAACGGTTTACGCGCCGCAATAAAAGCCGCGGTCTCCGCCGGGATATTCTCGAACTCATAGGTGACGACGTCGACCGTGTTCAGAAAGTCGGCGAGCCGCGCCCAATTGTCGAACGGCGCACAGGTCGATGAGCGAACCACATCGAAGGCGCAGGAATCTTTCTTGTCCGAATAGATATGGACGCGAAAGCCAAGCGCGTGCGCGGCCTGCGCGAGCATGCGGCCAAGCTGGCCGCCGCCGAGGATGCCGAGGGTGGAATCGGGGCCGAGTGGTTTGTGTAAAACGGTCATTTCGGTTTCAGGGGAATTTTCTTGGTTTGTTTGGCGCGGAACGCGTCGAGCTTCTTCGCAAGCACCTTATCAGAAAGCGCGAGCACTGCGGCGGCCAGCAAACCGGCATTTTTGGCACCGGCCTCGCCGATTGCGAGCGTCCCGACCGGAATACCCGCCGGCATCTGCGCGATCGACAGAAAGCTGTCGACGCCCTTCAGCGCCTTCGATTTCACCGGCACGCCGAATACGGGAAGCGGGGTAAGCGACGCAGTCATGCCAGGAAGGTGCGCTGCACCACCGGCGCCTGCGATGATCACCTTGAAGCCCTTGTCGCGCGCGGACTTCGCAAATGCATAAAGCCGCTCCGGCGTGCGATGCGCGGAGACGACCAGGCTTTCATGCCTGATGCCAAAACCTTCGAGGACCTCGGCCGCGTGGCGCATGGTTTCCCAGTCCGACTGGCTTCCCATGATGATCGCGACGGCCGGTTTTCCCGCGCCCATTTGAATATAAGCCCCGCTTGGAATGCGCGGGATTATAAGAGAGGGTGGCTTTGAGGCAAGGAGAGTCGCCGATATTCGCGGGCGACATTGCGGGATTCGTTAATGCCGAGAGCAAGAACCGGCGGTAAACCTTCGATACGCGCGAAGATAAGCCGCGATGCTCCTCATAAACGTCAAAGCGAGCGGCCGTTAACCGATGCGAAGGAAACCGCGACGCTTGCTGCTGAAATCGAACGGCTGCGTGGTGCGCTTGAGCAATCCGAAGCCCGGGTCGAGGAACTGCAACAATCCGCGCACGAAGATGCGCTGACCTGCCTGTTGAATCGGCGGGGCTTCGAACGGGCGTTCATGCGGACGATCGCCTATCTCAAACGCTACGGCGGGAGCGCCGCACTCCTCTATCTCGATCTCGATCGCTTCAAGCCCGTCAACGACCAATACGGCCATGCTGCGGGTGATGTCGTGCTCCAGGAAATTTCGCGATTGATTGTGAGCGCCGTACGCGCCTCGGATATCGTGGCACGGGTCGGAGGTGATGAGATCGCTGTACTTCTGTTGAACATCGACGCGACACAGGCCGAAGCGAAAGCGCGTTCGCTGGAAGCGCGTGTGGGCGACACCGAATTTGCGGTTGCCGGAACGCGGCTCGATGTCGGGCTTTCAGCGGGCTCAACGATGCTCAGCGGTGACGACGAGATCGAGGGCGCGATGAAGCGTGCGGACGCATCGATGTATGCGCGCAAGAAAGCGCGAAAGCCCTCACGGCAGTGACGATATTATTCGCAGCGATTGGAATTGCCGCTGTGTTGTTGGTGCTCGCCGGAACTGCGCATGGCGTTCGCTGCTCGCTGAAAGAGCGGCGCAAAAGGCTCAACGATTAAGAAACGGCGCCATGCCCTCGCGCGCGAGTTCGTCGGCGCGTTCGTTCTCGGCGTGGCCGGCGTGACCTTTCAGCCAATGCCACTCGACCTTATGTTGGAGTGCGGCCTTCTCCAGCCGCTGCCATAGCTCCACATTCTTCACCGGTTTCTTGTCGGCGGTCTTCCAGCCGTTTCGTTTCCAGTTATGAAGCCAGGCGGTGATGCCGCCTTTGACGTATTGAGAGTCGGTGAAAACATCCGCGTCGCACTTCGCGGGCAGCGATTCGAGCGCCATGATTGCCGCCATCAATTCCATACGGTTGTTCGTGGTGAGTTGCTCGCCACCTTTAACTTCGGTGCGCTTTCCGTCTTGTTCAATGATCGCGCCCCAGCCGCCGGGGCCGGGATTTCCGGAGCAGGCGCCATCGGAGTGAATGCGAACGCGTCCGCTCACGCTGCCAGCCCGTAATCCTGCGCGCGCTCGATATGCCGATGGAACTGCAGTTTTTTCAGATATTCCTTCGGATCTTTCGGGCGCACCAGCGCGCCTTCGGGCACGTTTAGCCAATCGACCGTGCGGGTGAGCAGAAAGCGCAGGGCAGCGCCACGAGCGAGCAGCGGCAGCGCTTCAATTTCCGGGTTCGAAAGTGGCCGCGCCGCGTTGTAATTCGAAAGCAGCGCCTTGCCTTTGGTCACGTTGAACGAGCCATCGATCTCGAAGCACCAGGCGTTGAGACAGATCGCGATGTCGTAGGCGAAGAAGTCGTTGCAGGCAAAATAAAAGTCGATCAACCCCGAGAGCTTGTCACCCAGAAAAAATACGTTGTCGGGGAAGAGATCAGCATGGATCACGCCGGCCGGAAGATCTTTCGGCCAGCGGGCCGAAACATACGCAACCTCATCGGCGATCAACTCGGCAAGATCGGGCGCGATCTCGTCTGCACGAGAAATGCTCTGATCGGCGAGCTTCATCCAGCCGTTCGGCCCGAGTGCATTCTCGCGCTTGATCGCAAAGCCCTGGCCCGCATCGTGAAACTGGGCGAGCGCTTGGCCGAGTGCCGCGCAATGCGCGGTGGTCGGCCGGCGGACCGAAATGCCTTCGAGGAAGGTGATGATCGCGGCCGGACGGCCTGCAAGTTTGCCGAGCGCGTGACCTTTTTTATTTTTAACAGGCTGCGGACAATTGAGGCCGCGCGCGGCGCAATATTCCATCAGTCCGATGAAGAACGGCAGGTCCTTCGGATCGACGCGTTTTTCATAGAGCGTCAAAAAATAATAGCCGCGCTTGGTGTGCAGCATGTAGTTCGTGTTCTCGACGCCTTCGGCAATGCCTTTGAGCGCCATCATCTCGCCGATGTCGTAATCGGCAAGAAATGCGGCAAGCTCGTCGTCGCTGACTTCGGTGTAAACGGCCACTTGATTACTCCGCCGCCGTGTCGCGCAATTCGCGCGGCAGCGGGAAGAACACATCTTCCTGCGGGCCGGCAAACGTATCGACTTCGACCGAATAGCGTTTCGCGAATGCGTCGATGATCTCTTCGACCAGCACTTCCGGCGCGGAGGCGCCCGCGGTGATGCCGAGGCTCGAAATGTTACCGAACACATTCCAGTCGATGTCGTCCGCGCGCTGCACGAGCGCGGTCGCGCGGCAGCCGGAACGCTCAGCGACCTCGCGCAGGCGCTGCGAGTTGGAAGAGTTCGGCGCGCCGACCACGATCATGGCATCGACCTGCGGCGCCACCTTCTTGACCGCTTCCTGGCGGTTGGTGGTCGCGTAGCAGATGTCTTCCTTGTGCGGCCCGACAATCGCGGGGAAACGCTCCTTCAGGATTGCGACCATCTCAGCGGTGTCGTCCACGGACAGCGTCGTCTGCGTCACGTAAGCGAGCGTCTCCGGATTTTTCGGCTGAATGCGGCGCGCGTCATCCGCGGTCTCGATCAGGGTGACTGCGCCATTGTTCAGTTGTCCCATGGTGCCGATCGTTTCCGGATGGCCGGCATGACCGATCAGCAAAATCTCGCGGCCGCGCTTGGCATGCACCATCGCTTCGCGGTGAACCTTGGTGACAAGCGGGCAGGTTGCGTCGATCGCAAACAGGTTGCGCTTACCAGCTTCGTCGGGCACCGATTTCGGCACGCCATGGGCGGAGAAAATCACGGGCCGGTCGCCGTCCGGCACCTCGGTCAGCTCGTCCACGAAAACCGCCCCCTTCCGGCGGAGCCCCTCGACCACATATTTGTTGTGCACGATCTCGTGGCGGACATAGACCGGGGGGCCGTATTTCTGGAGCGCGCGCTCGACTGCGTCGATTGCCCGCACCACACCCGCGCAAAAGCCGCGCGGCGCGCATAGGAGCACGCGCAGCCGGGGCAGGGACGGGGCAGGTGAAACAGCCATATTTTCGAGCCTTTTAACGCCAAATCGGCGCGCAACGGGCCGAAGTCAACCAATAGCCTATTCCCGCGTTGATTTGGACGGGGGCTCCCCCTATATAGGCGCCGACCCCGGTCATCCGAAAACGTAACCGAGGCTCCCGCTAGAAAATAGCGGCAGCGCTCGCGAAACCGTACCCGGAAGACAACGTTGACGCGTTAGAGGCGCGAAACACATGTCTCACATGCCATTAATGCCGAAAGCGACCGCCGTCTGGCTGGTCGACAACACCTCGCTCTCATTCGATCAGATCGCAGACTTCTGCAGACTGCATCCGCTCGAAGTGAAGGGCATTGCCGATGGCGAAGTCGCGCAAGGAATCAAAGGTCTCGATCCGGTGACGAGCGGCCAGCTCACCCGTGAAGAACTGGACGCTGCGATCGCCGATCCGAACCACAAGCTGGAAATGGCCGAAGCAAAGGTTCGTCTGCCGGAAGCGAAGCCCAAGAAGGGGCCGCGCTATACGCCGGTCTCCAAGCGTCAGGATCGTCCAAACGCGATTCTTTGGCTTGTGCGCAACCACGCCGAACTGAAAGACGCGCAGATCATGCGTCTGGTCGGCACGACCAAGAGCACGATCCAGTCGGTGCGCGACCGGTCGCACTGGAATTCGCAGAATCTCGCGCCTATGGATCCGGTGACGCTGGGACTTTGCTCGCAGATCGATCTCGATAACGAAGTGCGCCGCGCTTCCAAGGGCCGTCCGGCAGAAGCGGCCGAACCGTCGCGGACGTTGCTTCCCGCCGAACAGACCACGGCGCAGCCGGAAGTCGATCCCAACGAAATTCCGCAGGACGATCGCAAGCAGTCGATCGATGCGGAGAATGTGTTTGCCAAGCTCGGCGGCATGAAGCGCAGCGAGTAGTCTGGATTCCGGGTTCGCGAGCTTTCGCTCGCGACCCGGAATGACCATTCGTTTAAGCTGCTTGCTTCAGCAATAAAGAGGCAAGATAGCCGTTCTTGAAGTGCACAAAGCCTTCAAGCAACTCCATGAAGTTCGGAACGACCGACGCCTGCACCGACGGTCGCGCGGCAAGCGCCTTGCGCCAGGCATTTACCTTCGGCGTCTTATTGAAGATGCCGTGGTTGGTGACGCGGTCGATCAGATTGAAGTAACGGAATGCCGGCGCGAAGACCGCGTCAACCAGCGAGAACTCTTCGCCCTCAAACCACGGACCTCTGATTTCGCCTTCAAGCCGCGCGAATTTTTCGCGCAGCGCTTCGATCCGTGCGTCGAATTCCGTACGGTCCGGCGTGATTTCGATATTCCAAATATCCATGAGCACGGCCGCGCCGAATTCGATCCAGGCGCGGTGCTGCGCACGGCGAAGCGGATCGGCGGGATGCAGCGGCTTGGGTTGCGTCTCCTCCAGATATTCGAGGATAACGGCCGACTCAAAAATCGGCTGATCGCCGTCGAGCAGCACCGGCACTTTGCCGAGCGGCGAGACTTTCATGAACCAGTCGGGCTTGTTCATCAGGTCGATATATTTCTTTTCGAACGTCACGCCTTTTTCGCGCAACGCGATGTCGGCCCGCTGCACGTAGGGGCAGAGCGGGAAGCTGATCAGGGTGAGGGGCATCGGGCTTCTCCATATAGATGCATTTGCATTGATATGGCGGATATAGATGCAGGTGCATATATCTGTCAAGCTGGATGTAAGTGCATGGATATGGGACAAAGCTGCGTATGAGCGATTCAGCGTTTTCGCCAGCGATTGAGCTTGCCTGGATCAATCTGGTCCGGGCGGAAGAGGCCGTGGTGGCGGAGGTTGAGGCCGAAGTAAAAGCGGCCGGTCTGCCGCCGCTATCCTGGTACGATGTGCTTCTCGAGCTCTCGCGGCCGCGAAGCGAAGAAGGCGTGCGTCAGAACGAGCTCGAGCGGCGGCTCTTGTTTCGCCAATACAATCTCTCGCGGCTGATCGACCGGCTTGAAGAAGCGAAATATGTCGAGCGGCGGCAATGTCCCGAAGACGGTCGCGGGCAGGTCGTGGTTGCGACCGCTATAGGCCGCAAATTTCAGAAACAGATGTGGCCGGTTTATCGAGACGCCGTTGCGAAACGCATGGCGAGCAAGCTCACCAACAAGGAAGCGGCCGAACTCGGCCGTTTGCTCGAAAAGCTCGTCGGCAGTCCGAAGACGGCTGACTAGCCTGCCATCCCTTTGCTCTTCAATGCGGTCGTGATCTCGTCGAGGATCGTCGGATCGTCGATGGTCGCCGGCATATTCCACGGTTCTGTATCCGCGATCTTCTTCATCGTGCCGCGCACGATCTTGCCGGAGCGTGTTTTGGGAAGCCGCGCAATCACCATCGCGGTCTTGAAGGCCGCAACCGGCCCGATCTTGTCTCGCACAAGTGCGACGATTTCTTTTTCAATCACGTCATGCGGTTTATTCACACCCGCTTTCAACACCACAAAACCGACCGGCACTTCGCCCTTCAACTGATCGGCAACACCGATGACTGCGCATTCGGCAACATCGGCATGAGACGAAAGCACTTCTTCCATGCCGCCGGTCGAGAGACGATGTCCCGCGACATTGATGATGTCGTCGGTGCGGCCCATGATGTAGAGATAGCCGTCAGCGTCTTTGTATCCGGCGTCGGCGGTTTTGTAGTAGCCGGGAAAATCCGCGAGATAGGATTCCTTGAATTTTTCGTCGTTCTGCCAGAGCGTCGGGAAACATCCGGGCGGCAGCGGCAGTTTCACGACAATGTTGCCCATCTTGCCGTCATCGACCGCTTTGCCGCCGTCGTCCAGAATCTGCACGTCATAGCCAGGCATCGGCACGGTCGGCGAGCCGTGCTTGACCGGAAGCAGGCCGTAACCCATCGGATTGCCGACAATGGTCCAGCCGGTTTCCGTCTGCCACCAATGATCGATCACCGGGACGTTCAGAATTTGCTCGGCCCATTTCACGGTGTCCGGATCGGCACGTTCGCCCGCCAGAAACAGCGCGCGGAAATTTGAGAGATCGTAGTTCTTGATGTGCTTGCCTTCGGGGTCTTCTTTTTTTATCGCGCGAAATGCAGTCGGCGCAGTGAAGAGCGCGACTGCGCGGTGTTCGGAAGCTACCCGCCAGAACGCGCCGGCGTCCGGCGTGCCGACGGGCTTGCCTTCGTAGACGACCGACGTGCAGCCGTGCAGCAACGGTGCGTAGACGATGTAGGAATGGCCGACGACCCAGCCGATATCCGAAGACGTCCACCAAGTCTCGCCTTCCTTGATGCCGTACATGTGCTCCATAGACCACTTGAGCGCGACCGCGTGTCCGCCATTGTCGCGCACGACACCCTTGGGAATGCCGGTGGTCCCGGAGGTGTAGAGAATGTAGAGCGGGTCGGTCGCTTTCAGCGGCACGCATTCGCTGGTCTTGTTATCGCGGAGCGCCGCGGTGCGCAGAGCCGCCCAATCGTGGTCGCGGCCCGACGTCATCTCAGCTTGTGCTTGCGGGCGCTGAAGCATGATGACGGCTTCCGGCTTCGAATTTGCGAGATCGATCGCGGCATCCAGCAGCGGCTTATAAGGAACGATGCGTGCCACCTCGATGCCGCAGCTTGCGCTGAGCAAAAGCTTGGGCTTCGCGTCATCGAGACGGGTCGCAAGTTCTTTCGGCGCAAAACCACCGAATACGACCGAATGAATGGCTCCAATGCGCGCGCAGGCGAGCATCGCCACCAGCGCTTCGGGAATCATCGGCATATAGATGATGACGCGGTCGCCCTTCACGACGCCGAAGTCGCGCAGGATCGCGCCGAAGGCGCTCACCTCGCGCTGCAGTTCGCGATAGGTGATGTTGCGCTTCGATTGCGAGACCGGGCTGTCATAGGCGAACGCGACCTGATCGGCGCGCGTGCGGTCGCCTTCGACATGGCGGTCGACTGCGTTGTAGCAGGTGTTCATCACGCCATCGGGAAACCAGCGGCCGTAAACGCCGGCGTTCGGATCGAAGATCGTTTTCGGCTTTTCGAACCAGGTGATGTCTTCCGCGGCCTTGGCCCAGAATTCTTCCGGGGCGCGCTGCCAATGCGCATAGGCTTTCGGGTAGCGGCTCTGGATCGGCGTCACCATTGTCTCGTCCCTGCGGTCTTATCGTTTTGCCGGCAATTTTCGCGGTCGGCGGCCAATTAGCAAGGGCGGCGTTGGTCGCATGGACGTATGCGCGGCGCACGATAGCGGCGGGTCAGATGCATCTCTATAAGACGCCCGGCATGCTCCCCACCGATCCCGTCTTCTGGCTGTTCGCGGCCCTTTCCGTCACCTGTTTCGGGTTCGCCAAGGGCGGCTTCTCAGGCATCGGCATGGCGGCAACATTGTTGCTCGCGCTGGTCGTGCCACCGCTACAGGCGGCAGCGATCTTGCTGCCGATTTTGCTGTTGCAAGACGCGATTTCGCTTTGGGCATTTCGCAAACAATGGGACGCGTGGAATTTGAAGGTGCTGCTGCCTGGTGCGGTCGCGGGCATCGGCGTCGCATGGGCACTAGCAGCTTATGTGTCCGACGGCGTCGTGAAGCTGCTGATCGGCATCATCGCCTGCGTCTTTGTGCTCAATCAGTGGTTCGGTTTGGCCGCGAAGGCGGCAGAAGCGATCAGGCCGAGCACGTTCAGCGGCGTGTTCTGGGGCGTGATTTCAGGCTTCACCAGTACGCTTGCGCATGCCGGTGCGCCGCCGATGAATATTCACCTGTTGCCGCAAAAATTGCCGAAGATGGTCCTCATTGGCACCATCACGATCTATTTCGCAGTCGTGAACGCGATCAAGGTGGTGCCGTTTTTCTTTCTCGGCGAATTCACGCGCCAAGCCTTGCTGATTGCGCTCGTTTTGATGCCGCTTGCGATCGCGACCAATCTCGCCGGCATCTGGCTCGTGAAACGCGTGCCGGAAGAATTGTTTTATAAAATCGCTTACGTGCTGATGTTTCTGGTTTCGCTCGAACTCATTCGCTCCGGCGCTTCCGCGGTTTTATTTCGCTAAGCCCGCTTCGGTAGCCTGCGGTCGAGCGCGATAAAGATCAGCGACACGGCGACAAAGAGCGCCACCATCAGCGCGCAGTTCTGGGCGACCGAGATCCAGCCGAGTTTATCTGCGTCGAGAAACGGATAAGGCCAGAAGCGCGAGACGTAGCCGCGCACGAGCACCACGATCACGTATAGGAGCGGGAAAATGAGCCACGGTGGGAAGCTCATCCATCGCAGCGTGCCTTTGGGCACGAACACGAGCCAGAACAACACATAGAGCACCGGCATCGCGTGATGGAGGAGATTGTCGGCGAGCCATTGCGGCCCGGTCGGCGCCCAGAGCGAACTCAGGATCGCGACGTAAATGATCCCGACCACGCTGATATAGACGGCGGTCGCGGTCTGCACCGAAGGCTTTGAGAAAAACGTGCCGCGGTGGCCGAGCATCGCTCCGGTCAGCACGAGGGCCGCCAGAATATTAGTCAGAATCGTATAATAAGAGAAGAAGCGGACCAGCGTTTCGACAGTTTGGACGCCGGCCGCGCCATTGACCCCGAGAATGAGCCGAAGCTGAAGCGCGAGCGCAAACCAGCCCATTGCCGCCAGAATTCCCGCTGCGACCCGCATTTGTGCTCCCCTTCGTCTGCGTCAAAGACAAGATTGATCGAAACCCTTCGGGTTCGCTAGGGTCGCAGCGACATGGGGCTAATGCATGAAAAAGACCGCCTACGATATCGACCTCGATAAAAATTCCGCGAACTACCAGCCGCTGACGCCGCTCACGTTTCTGGAGAGGTCGGCCGCGGTATTTCCGGATCATGTCGCGATCGTGCACGGCCCGCTGCGCCGGACTTACCGCGAATTTTATGCGCGCGCCAAGAAGCTCGGTAGCGCGCTCGCCAAGCGCGGGATTGCGCGCGGCGATACGGTTGCGGTGCTGTTAGCCAATACGCCGGCAATGCTGGAGTGCCACTACGGCGTGCCGATGACGGGCGGCGTGTTGAACACGCTGAACACGCGGCTCGATGCCGCGATCATCGCTTTTTCGCTCGATCATGGTGAGGCAAAAATCCTCCTCGTCGATCGCGAATTCTCGAAAACCGCGAAAGAAGCGCTGAAGCTTTGCAAGGCGAAGCCGCTCGTCGTCGACTACGACGACCCGGAATATAGCGGTGAGGGCGAGAAAATCGGGACGCTCGATTACGAAGCGCTCGTCGCCGAAGGCGACGAAAATTATAAACGCGAAGCGCCCGGCGACGAATGGGACGCGATTTCGCTCAACTATACCTCGGGCACGACCGGCGACCCGAAGGGCGTGGTCTATCATCATCGCGGCGCGGCGCTCCTTGCCACCGGCAATGTCGTCACCTCGAACATGAAGAAGCACGCGGTCTATCTCTGGACGCTGCCGATGTTTCATTGCAACGGCTGGTGTTTCCCGTGGTCGATCTCGGTCTGCATCGGCACGCATGTCTGCTTGCGTCAGGTGCGCGCGAAGCAGATGTACGATCTGATCGCCGAACATAAGGTCACGCATCTTTGCGGCGCGCCGATTGTGATGGCGACCCTGCTCAACGCGCCGGACGAAGAAAAGAAGCCGCTGCCGAATGCGGTCGAATTTTTCACGGCTGCCGCACCGCCGCCCGAAGCAGTGCTTGCCGGCATGAAGGCCGCGGGCTTCAACGTCACGCATCTTTACGGTCTCACCGAAACCTACGGGCCGGCGGCCGTGAACGACTGGCACAACGAATGGGATGCGCTCGATTCCGCGGCACAAGCCGCCAAGAAGGCGCGCCAGGGCGTGCCGTATTCCGCGCTCGACGGCCTTGACGTGATTGATCCGGAAACCATGAAGCCGGTGCCGCGCGATGGCGAGACGCTCGGTGAAGTCATGTTCCGCGGCAATGTCGTCATGAAGGGCTATTTGAAAAACCTGAAATCGACCCAGGCGGCCTTCGCCGGCGGCTGGTTTCATTCCGGTGATCTCGGCGTGATGCATAAGGACGGCTACATCCAGCTCAAGGACCGCTCCAAAGACATCATCATTTCCGGCGGTGAGAACATTTCTTCGATTGAAGTCGAAGACGCGCTCTATAAGCACCCGGCGGTGCAGGCAGCGGCCGTGGTCGCGAAGGCCGACGATAAGTGGGGCGAAACGCCCTGCGCCTTCATCGAATTGAAACCCGGCAAACAGGCGAGCAAGGAAGAGCTGATCGCCCATTGCAAAAGCAATCTCGCCAGCTTCAAAGTGCCAAGGCACGTCGTTTTTGTGGAGTTGCCAAAAACCTCGACCGGCAAGATCCAGAAATTCAAGCTACGCGAGATGACAAAGGAAGTCTGAGATGGCCACCAAACCACGCCGCCAGAAAATCCCGCTGCAAGAAGACATCGATTGGCGCGCGGTGCTCCGGGAGCGGCCATTTCTCGGCACCTTCGTGCTGCTCGCGCGGGGAACCATGCTGGTTGCGATCGTGGCCACTTTCGTGATCGCAACCGCACTTCTCGTCTACACGCTCTACGAAATTTACGATGCCGTGAAACTTTTGCTGACGACCAAATCCGACGGCAAGAAAATTACGCTCGCCGCGATCGAGGCGGTCGATACGTTCCTGCTCGTCACCGTGCTCCATGTGGTCGCGATCGGGCTCTATCAACTCTACATTCAGAATGAGATTCCGGTGCCGAAGTGGGTCAAGATTGAAACCATCGACGATCTGAAGGTAACGCTCTCCGGTGTAGTGATCCTGGTGCTAGCGGTCTTCTTTCTCGGCCGCGCCATCGTGGGTGACGCTTCACAAAATCTTTTGCATATGGGTGGTGGGATCGGTGCGGTGATCGCCGCGCTGACATTCTTCGTTTATGTGCAGCACCAGCATAAAGACGAGCAGTAATTGTTCAAGGTCAAGAACGAGGGCCGGGTCGCCGTCATCACGCTCGCGCACGGCAAGGCCAATGCGCTCGATGTTGAGATTTGCGACGCGCTCCGGAAGGAATTCAAAGCGCTTCGTAAGTCCGATGCGTCAGCAATCGTCATCGCCAGCACCGGCAAGATATTTTCCGCAGGCGTCGATCTTCCGCGCGCCGCCGATGGTGGCCGGAAATATTTGAAGTCGCTCGTCCGCGCGCTCGACAAAATGTACGAAGAGATTTTCCTTCACCCAAAGCCCGTCGTTGCGGCGATTAACGGACACGCCATTGCCGGCGGATGTGTACTCGCTTGTTGCGCGGATTATCGCGTGCTTGCGAAAGACGCAGGCCGTATGGGCGTGACAGAGTTACTGGTTGGCGTGCCGTTTCCGGCTTTTGCCTTTGAAGTCCTGCGGGCAACGACGTCGCCGATGCATTTCCCTAAATTCACCGCGTCCGGCGAAACCTTCGACACCGAAGGCGCGCTTGCCTGCGGCTTTGCCGATGAAGCGGTCGCGGCAGACCGATTGATGTCCCGCGCGCTGGAAAAGGCCGAAGTACTCGCGGCAATTAGGACGGAGGCCTTCCGTGTGAATAAGCTGCACACGCGTGCTTCGGCGAAGCAGTTTTTGGCAAACGACGGTAAGAATATCGACCGTCAGATCATGAAGGTCTGGACCGCGCCGGAAACGGTCGAGAATATCCGTGCCTATGTCGCGCGAGTTTTCAAGAAGCCGTAACGTCACCCCAAGCCGCGACAGGCGGCGGCACGCGTGATAATTTCGCCCGAGAAAAAGAATAGCGGGAGGATGCAATGGACGCGGACGTCATCGTCGTCGGCGGCGGATTGGCAGGCCTGGTTGCGGCGGCGGAAGTCGCGGACGCCGGCAAGAAAGTCATTCTCCTCGATCAGGAACCTGAGCAATCGCTGGGCGGCCAGGCGTTCTGGTCGTTTGGCGGCTTGATGCTGATCAATTCGCCGGAGCAGCGTCGTCTCGGCATCAAGGACTCACGCGAGCTTGCCTGGCAGGACTGGCAAGGCTCCGCCGCGTTCGACCGCGACGAAGATTACTGGCCGCGTAAATGGGCCGAGGCTTACGTCGATTTCGCGGCCGGTGAAAAGCGCTCATGGCTGCATGCGCAGGGTGTGCGCTGGTTTCCGGTACCCGGCTGGGCGGAGCGCGGCGGCTATACCGCGACCGGTCACGGTAATTCGGTGCCGCGCTTTCACATTACCTGGGGCACGGGGCCTGCGCTGGTCGAACCCTTCGTGCGGCGTCTGCGAGACGCCGAAAAGAAAGGGCTCGTTTCGTTTCGATTCCGGCATCGCGTGACGAAGTTGACGGCAAGCGGCGGTGCGGAAGACGGCGTCGAAGGCGAAATTCTGGAAGCCTCGAACGTCGAGCGCGCGGCGAAAAGCTCGCGCAAGGTCGTCGGCGATTTCAAAATGAAAGCGCAGGCGATCATTGTGACCTCCGGCGGCATCGGCGGCAACCACGAACTCGTTCGCAAAAACTGGCCGGCGAAAATGGGCAAGGCGCCGGCGCAAATGCTGTCCGGCGTGCCGGATCACGTTGATGGTTTGATGCAAGGGGTGGTCGAAAGCGCAGGCGGCCGGCTCATTAATGCCGACCGCATGTGGCACTACCCGGAAGGCATCGATAATTATGCGCCGATTTGGTCGCACCACGGCATTCGCATTCTCTCGGGTCCCACGCCGCTGTGGCTGGATGCAACGGGAAAGCGTTTTCCGGTGCCGCTCTTCCCCGGCTTCGATGGGTTAGGCGCGCTCGAACACATCACCAAACACGGCCACGATCATTCTTGGTTTCTGTTGAACCAGCGCATCATCGGCCGTGAATTTGCGCTCTCCGGCCAGGAGCAGAATCCCGATCTTACCGGCAAAAGCATTCGCGGCGTGCTGCGGCGCGGACGCGGTACGCTCACCCCGGTGCAGAAGTTCATCAATGCCGGAAAAGATTTTGTCGTTGCCGACAATGTTGCCGAGCTCGTTTCCAAAATGAACGGGCTTACGCAGAAAAATCTTGTCAGCGTCGAGACCGTTCAACGCGAGGTCGAGGCGCGCGACCGCGAGCTCGACAATAAATATGGCAAGGACGCGCAGATTTCCGCGATCCGCGCCGCGCGCGCCTATATCGGCGACCGCCTCATCCGCGTGACCAAACCGCACAAGATCGCCGATCCCGCGGCGGGTCCGCTGATTGCGGTCAGGCTCTGGGTGCTGACGCGCAAAACGCTCGGCGGTATCGAGACGGATTTGTCTTCGCGTGTGCTGAAAGACGGCAAAAATCCGCTCGGCAATGTGTTTGCGGCAGGCGAGGTCGCGGGCTTTGGCGGTGGCGGCGTGCACGGCTATCGCGCGCTTGAAGGTACGTTCCTCGGCGGGTGTATTTTCTCAGGCCGCATCGCGGGCAGGGAAGCGGCGAAGCTGGCCCGCTAGTTTATTGAGTCTTCCAATAGACTGATAACGACGCGGCTGCGTCATCAACGAATGGCGGGGTAAGCCCCGGCCATGACATAGTGGGCGCATGACAGATTATTCGCACATCAAGCCCGGCATGACGGGCACCGCCGAACTCGTGGTCGGTGACGAACACACCGCACCTCGCGTCGGCTCCGGCAAAATCCGCGTGTTGGCGACCCCCGTGATGATCAATCTGATCGAAGCGGCGGCGCTGAAAGCCGCCGAGCATTTGCTGCCGGCCGGCCATCAAAGCCTCGGCACGCTTCTGAACGTGAAACATATCGCCGCGACCCCGGTCGGGATGAAGATCAAGGCGAGCGCGGTGGTGACAAAGGTCGAGGGCCGCAATATTTATTTCGATGTCTCGGCGGAAGACGAGAAAGAACCGATCGGCGGCGGCACGCATGAGCGTGTGGTCGTCAACGTCGAGCGCTTCGACAAGCGGGTGCAGCGGAAAATCGCCGGCGAATGAATGTTTTCCGCCGCGTGCAGCAAAAATTGCGGGTGATAACCGAAATTGCTTTGGTCACAGCTGAATCTATTGGCAGATTCAACATGAGGCGGTTGTCGAATACCTGCGTGACTGCGGAGTAACAGACCCGCTGAAGCCCGCGGCGCGGTCTTTGTAAATATTTTCGGAAAACGGGAACCAAAGCCCGTACTCGAAAATTGATACAAATCCGAGGGAGTAATCATTACGCTTTGGGGGTTCTGTCTACGCCTTGACCCAGCCGCAAAAATCGAGTTCCTAGCGGCCCGCAACTGGTTTGGGCTGGCCTTGCTACCACGCACCCGTTTTGGGCACGCGCTACAAGTCACTTCCCAAAACTCGGATTGTTATGGCGCCGGCGATGGTCGGCGGCGCCAAAAACGATCGCACGTGACGTGCGTTCAAGGAGGCCGCGAATGGCTACTGGTACTGTGAAGTGGTTCAACACGCAAAAAGGTTTTGGCTTCATTCAGCCGGATGACGGCGGCAAGGATGTGTTCGTGCACATCTCCGCCGTGCAGCGTGCAGGCTTGGTGTCGCTGGACGAAGGTCAGAAAGTCTCGTTCGAAGTCACCACCGAGCGCGGCAAGACGGCCGCGACTGATCTGCGGGCTTCGTAACCGCTTCCTGCCAAGAATCGCAAAGCCCGGCGCAGATCGCGCCGGGCTTTCGCTTTTTAGGCTCGTGTTTTGAGATTGCCCATTGAGGGCTGGGTTTATGCGGCGCCTTGCTGTTGCTGCAGGAACGCAAAACAAAACCGCCGGCGGATAGCCGGCGGTTTCAAAACTCGAACAGTAATTCCGCGTCAGTGCACGGTTTCGCGGAGCTTGGCGATTTCGTCTTTCAGCAGCAGTTTTTTGCGCTTGAGTGCGATCAGTTTCAGGCTGTCGCTGGCAGGATGCGTTCG
This sequence comes from uncultured Alphaproteobacteria bacterium, assembly GCA_963730025.1. Classification (GTDB taxonomy): domain Bacteria; phylum Pseudomonadota; class Alphaproteobacteria; order Rhizobiales; family Xanthobacteraceae. The sequence continues at coordinate 1,489,743 of CAVSPV010000002.1, read as the reverse complement.
TTCCGCTTCAATCTCACGATCCAACGCGTTATGCCGCCGCTCAAGTTCGGTCAGATGCGATTCAATCGACATGGATGCGATCTCTCCCTGTTTGCAGTTCGAGACCAGCGATTGTGCCATCGAAATGCGGCGAAGTCGATTGGAGGGCTTGCGATGCGCCGCAGAAATCCACCGGCCTTTGGAACCTCGTGAAAAAGCCCCGTAATCTCCGGCGCTTGCGGGAGTTCCCGGCCAGCGCGATACTTTCAGTTGCGAAGCGCAGGCGCATTCGCGATGCGGCGGGGCAATGACGCGGGAAGAAGAGCGCGAACTCAATCTTGAGCTGGAGCGGCTCAAGCAGGAGCACCGGGATCTCGACTCAGCGATCGAGGCGCTGCTCGGTGCCACGGGTCACGACCGCATCCAGGTTCAGCGGCTGAAAAAACGCAAGCTTCAGCTCCGCGACCGGGTGGGCGCGATCGAGGATCAGCTTTTCCCCGATATTATTGCTTGATGTGACGAGCGCTTAGATCGATTTCAGAAGGTTGTCGGCGCCCGATACTTCGGCTTTCGAGGTGACTTCCTCGATGTTCAGCACCTTCACGACGCCATCTTCGGCATACATCGCGTAGCGGCGCGAGCGGACCGGGCCCATCAGGCGCTCGGTCGCATCATAGTCGAGGCCGACTGATTTCACGAAAGCCCCGTTGCCGTCCGAAAGAAATTCAACTTTGCCGGGATTGGCTTTGGCCCAAGCGCCCATCACGTGCACGTCGTTGACCGCGGTCACCGCGATCGTGTCCACGCCTTTGGCGAAAAACGCATCGGCATTATTGATGAAGCCGGGGAGGTGGTTTCGGCTGCAGGTCGGCGTGAACGCGCCCGGCACGCCAAAGAGCACGACCTTCTTGCCGGCAAAAACCTCGGCGCCGGTTTTAGGCTTGATGCCGTCGGCCGTCATCGTCTGGAAGGTTGCGTCCGGCAGTTTGTCGCCCACTTTGATCGTCATGCTCTTCTCACTTGGTTTAGAACCGCCGACCCGTTCCGACGGCGCGCATCTCTAGCATGACCCTCAAACGCGGGAACCGGTTTTTAATGTCGACGAAAAGTCAGGATGGCGCGTTAGTCGAGGGGGACTTCGACTTCGACCGCCTCAAGGCCGGCCGTAAGCGTCAGCCGCACCTTGGGCGGTGCTTCGTTCTTGCCGAGCCGCGCACCTTCGAGCGAAACCGAGAAGACGGATAAATTGCCCGTGCGCTCGACACGTGTGGGCAGCGCAAGCGTCCATTCCTCGGTCGGTCCTTCAGCAAAAAGATCAAGCGGCACGGCGCTGCTTGCGTTCACCGTGACAAGGATCTGCGCATCCTTGCCGTCGGGCGACTTACCGCGGTCGACTCTTGCCGAAATAATTGCAGGCACTTCCTTGTCGCCGAGCTTGCGAAGCGTAGGTATGCGTCCAAGTACATCTTTCAGCGCAGGTTCTTCAGGCGCATCTTTCGGTACATCGAGCGCAAGCACCGCTTCGGCCGGAATGCAGAGTTTTTCGCAGGTCGCAAAGTCGAACTTCAGATTGAGGCGTACCGGCTTTGCCGGATCGGCAGGACGGATGCGCAACGGAAAAACGACTTTGTCATCATAGCCGATCGACACTTGCCCGCTGCCGTCGATGATGCGTTTCGGGGCGGGATAAAGAACTTCAACTCCCGCTACATTTTCAGAACCGCTCCAATCAAAGCGCGGTGGAATTCCGGCGTCACCCGGATAGCGCCAATAAGTTTTCCAGCCGGGTGTGAGCGTCACTTCGACGCCACCGGAGAAAACTGGCGCGGAATTTGTATTACTCAACCCGGAAGCAAGCAGCCGCACTTTCGCCTGGCCTGCTTCGACCGGCGGCGATGACGCGCCGTGCGCGCTGCTCGTCGCGCATGCAACGATTGCGGCGAAAAGGAGCAGGGAACCTATGTTATTCACACGCATTATTTCACCACGAATAGAGTCTAAACCATCAAACCGGGCGAGGAGCCCAAGCACGAATGCGTGAGGGCTTCCGGCCAAGTGCCGCATTTGCTTCCGAGCAATCGTCGGATAGGCTTTCTGCCATGAAGATTGGACGTGAGTCTTCTGATAAGCCCAAAGAGCCCGGCTATCTAGACGGCCAGATATTGGTCGCGATGCCGACCATCAGCGATGACAGATTTAATCGTTCGGTGATTTACCTTTGCGCGCATTCTTCGGAAGGTGCGATGGGAATCATCATCAATCAGCCCGCGCCCCATATTCGCTTCTCCGATCTCCTGGTCCAACTTGATGTTATCCCCGGCGAAGGGCGGATTGAGTTGCCGCGGCACGGGGAGATCGTCCGCGTGTTGAAGGGCGGCCCGGTGGAAACGCAGCGCGGCTTTGTGCTGCATAGCGCCGACTACTTCATTGAGAACTCGACGCTGCCGATCGACGACGGCATCTGTCTGACCGCGACGATCGACATTCTGAAAGCGATCGCAAACGGCAGCGGGCCGGCGAGTGCGGTGCTTGCGCTCGGCTATGCCGGTTGGGCGCCGGGGCAGCTTGAAAGCGAAATCCAGGCAAACGGCTGGCTCAACTGCACCGCCGACAAGGATTTGGTTTTCGGCACTGAAGCCGATCAGAAATACAGTCTCGCGCTGAAGAAGATCGGTATCGATCCCGCCAAGCTTTCATCGCAGGCCGGTCACGCCTGAAGTTCAGCTTGCGACGGCAGTTGCCGTTGCGCGCGTCTTTGGTTGTTCGCGCCCGTCCGGCACGAGCAATTTGCGCGCTTCGTCCGCGGTTACCGGCTCACCAAATGCATAGCCCTGCGCATATTCGCAGCCGAGTTGATAGAGTTCGACCGCGTCGAAGTCCGACTCCGCGCCTTCCGCGACCACTTCCATGTTAAGGTCGTGCGCAAGTTGCACGATTGAGCGCAGGATCACGGGCCGGGCTTTGCCGGTGCCCGAGCCTTTGACGAATTGCTGATCGATCTTGATGGTGTCGAACGGGAAGCGCTGCAGGTAAGCGAGCGACGAATAACCGGTACCGAAATCGTCGAGCGAGAGCCCTGCGCCAAGTTCACGGATTTTACCCAGCATTTGCGCCGCAAGCTCCGGATTCTCCATCACGAGCGACTCGGTGAGTTCAAGTTTCAGCGTGCCGCTCACGACCGAGTGGCGTGACAACACGCCTTTGACGTCCTGGATGAGGTCGTGTCGCAGCAACTGGCGCGACGAGACGTTCACGCTCAGGAACAGCGGCGTGAGATTAGGCACCGCGCGCTGCCAGATTGCGAGCTGGCGCGCGGACCGCTCCAGTACGAAGCGGCCGAGATCGATGATGAGACCGGTTTCTTCGGCCATCGGGATGAACTCGGAGGGTCCGAGCCGGCCGAGGCGCGGGTGGTTCCAGCGCAACAGCGCTTCGAAACCGGCGATCGCGCGATCTTCCAGCCGAATGATCGGCTGAAACATGATCATAATTTCTTCGCGCTCGAGCGCGCGGCGCAGATCGGATTCGAGCGTAATGCGATCGATCTTTTCGTTTCGCATCGACGGCTTGAAGACTTCGATGCGGTCGTTACCGGCCTGTTTTGCCGCGTGCATGGCAAGCTCGGCGTTCTTGAGCACTTCGTCGCGTTCCTTGGCCTGACCATCGACCAGCGCGAGCCCGATCGACGCGGTCAGGAAAATCTGCCGCTCGCCGAAACCGATCGGTGCCCGCACGCTTCTGCGGATGGTATCGGCAAATGCTGTGATGCGGTCGGCCTCGCGTTCGGAAATGAGGATGATCGCGAACTGATCGCCGGAAATGCGGGCGAGCGTGTCCTGCGGTTTCAGCAGGCGCGTCAGGCGACGGCTGACGGTGAGCAGGATGGAATTGCCGACCGCGGTGCCGACCGACGTATTCAACTGCTTGAAGCGGTCGAGATCGACGATGATCAGTGTCGGCCGGATCTTCTCGTCGGCTTTGGCAAAAGCCATCGCGGCATCGAGCCGGTCGAGGAAGAGTTCGCGGTTCGGCAAGCCGGTGAGGTTGTCGTGAACGGCGTCCTGCAGCAGGCGTTCTTCGGCCACTTTAAGTTCGGTGATGTCGTTCATGGTGCCGACGACACGAAGCACTTCGCCGTCGGTGCCGACAACGGGACGCGCACGGAGCGAGAACCAGAGATAATGACCGTCTTCGGCGCGCAGTCTCAGCGACTGTACGATCCGGCCGCGGCGCTGATCGAGTACGCCGTCGAGCGCCATGCGGATGCGGTCACGATCGCCCTGATGGATGAATTCGAGCCATACAGCGGCTTCCGTTTCCATGGAGCCACGTTTGAACCCGAGTAATTGTTCGGCTTCGGGGCTGACAAAGACCCGGTCGCGGATCACGTCCCAATCCCAGACCACTTCGCCGGCACCGGTGACGGCAAGCGCGCGGCGCTCGACATCGCTCATGAGGCCTTCGGCGGAGACACCCGCGAAGGCGTGCTGCATGACCGTGAAGCCGATCAACATCACGATCAGCTCAAGACCGCCCAGCAAGGCGGGTGCCGCAAGGTCGTTCGTAATCACACCGGCGATGGTGAAGCCGGTAGCTAACACCCAGACCGTGAGCAGGAACCAGGTCGGAATGAGCAGCACCGCGCGATCGTAGCCGTGGGTCGCGAGATAAATCACAAGACCGAAACCGACGATGGAAACGATCAGGAGCGAAAGCCGGGCGATGCCGGCGGCGATCGCCGGATCGAACAGGGCGAGCCCAACAAGGGCTGCAAGAAAGATGAGCCAGCCTGCCGCCAACTGCGAATAGCGCACGTTCCAGCGCCCGAGATTGAGATAGGCGAACAGGAATACGACGAGCGTCGCAGCAAGGATCGCTTCACCGGAGGCACGCCAGAATTGTTCGGCCGTTGGTGAGAGCGCAAAAACTTTCGCCCAGAAATTAAAGTCGATGCCGATATAGCCGAGCACCGCCCAGGCAAGCGCTGCAGCCGCGGGAAACATCAGGCTGCCTTTGACCACGAAGAGAATCGTCAGGAAGAGCGCGAGCAAGCCAGCGACGCCGATGACGATGCCGTTATAGAGCGTGAACGAATTGACCTTGGCTTCGTAGGCGCGAGGATCCCAAAGACGCAGTTGCGGGATTTGCGACGACGCGAGCTCGACGACGAAAGTGACGGTCGAGCCCGGATCCATCGTGATCAGATAAACTTCGGCGTCGGTTGCATTCTGCCGGTCGGGGCGGAAGCCCTGACTTGGCGTGAGGTTGACGATGCGCGCAGCACCGAGATCGGGCCAGAACAGCCCGGAGCCCGACATCAGATAATGTGGCGCGACGAGTAGCCGATCGATCTGTTCGTCGGTGTTATTCGAAAGCGCAAACACGAGCCAGTTGGTGACGCCGCGCGCGGCGCGCGCGCGCACTTCGATACGGCGAACGATCCCGTCAGAGCCTGGTGCCGTTGAAACCTGGAGCCGGTCGCCTTCGGTGACGTGGCGCTCGGCGGCTGGCAGCAGATCGAGCGCGGGAACGCCCTGGCGGATGATGACAGCCTCGACCGCGCGCACGGGTGCTAAGCTCGCGAAGGCCGCGAGCAGTGTCAAAGACGCAAACAAAAGCCTTCCGAACCGCAAAATTCGGACCTCCGGGCGCGGCCCGGAACCCTCCCGGCCGAGCGCGAGAAGTAGCCGCCCCGTGGGGCGGCGGCAAGGCAAGGAAATATCTGGGTTAATTCGCCCGGCAGCAGCGGTACTGGAGCGCCGGCTACGAGCACGATTTTACCGACATGGGCGGAGGATTCCATGCGCGCATGTGCCTTGGAGGCATCGCCAGTGGGAAGGTCGAGTCGATCACCGGCTTGATCTTGCCCTGGTCGAGGAGCGGCCAGACTTTCGCTTTCAGCGCGTCGGCAATCGCCGCCTTGTCGGCGACCGGCCGCGGACGGAGCGTGGAGCCGGTGAAGGTCAGGCGCTTCTGCATGACCTTGATGATGTTGAACTCGACCTTGAAACCTTTCTGGGTCGCGATCTGCACGATCCGGCCTTCGACGGCCGCGGCATCAAGATTGCGATCGACGTAATCGCCGCCGACCATATCGATGATGAGATCGACGCCCTTACCGCCGGTCTTTTCCTTCGTGACGGCGACGAAGTCCTCGGTCTTGTAATCGATCGCGGCGTCGGCCCCGAGCTTCAGGCAGGCGTCGCATTTTTCCTTCGAGCCTGCGGTCGCAATCACTTTGGCGCCGAAGGCTTTGGCGAGCATGATCGCGGTCGTGCCGATGCCGCTAGGTGCCGCCGTGGATCAGCATGGTCTCGCCAGCCTGCAGGCGGCCGCGTTCGAACACATTGTGCCAGACGGTGAAAAATGTTTCCGGCAATGCTGCCGCTTCGACAAACGAAAAACCTTTCGGCACCGGAAGCGCGTTGCTCTCGTCGGCCAGGCAATATTCCGCGTAGCCGCCGCCAGGCACGAGCGCGCAAACCTTGTCGCCAACCTTCCAGCGCGAAACCTTGCTGCCAATGCTTGCTACTTCGCCCGCAACCTCTAGTCCCGGGAAAATCCGGCGCACCGGCCGGCGGCGGATATTTCCCTTGTCGCTGCATGACGTCGGGCCGGTTCACGCCGGCCGCGCGCACGCGAATGAGAATCTCGGTGTCGCCCGGCTTCGGCACGTGCACGGCTTTGCGGCTGCAGCACTTCAGGCGCGCCGGGTGCGTTTGCTGCGATCACGGTCATTTTCTCAGGAAGGGACATATCTCGCTCCAGAATTCGCGGGCGCCAGTCCTAGAGCCCGAAGGGGGCCATGACAATCTGCGCTTCAAGTCGCTACATTGACGCAGGCTATCAAGGAGGAAAAAATGGGAGACGACGACCGCCCGAAGAAGAAAGTTGCGCACGAGATCGGTCAGGATCTGTCGCTACTTTCCGTGGACGAGCTCAATGCGCGGATAGGGCTGCTGAAAGAGGAGATCGCGCGGCTGGAGCGCGACATCGGAAACAAGCAGGTGAAGAAGGCCGCGGCCGACAGCTTCTTTAAGCGCTGATTTTATACAAGTTTTAGGCAATTAACTTATCGTTAAGGTTTCCGGATCACTATCCAATCTGTCCAGCTTCTGGACGTCGAGTGGCTCCTGTCCACTCTGTTTGACGCCTCCCTGTGAACAGACTTCGAGCCGCTCTTATGGGCGGCTCTTTTTTTGTCCCGTCGCGGCACGGTGTCATCGGCGCGCAACTTGCAAAGAACTTTGATCGAATGCGGTCAATCTGGTCTTGGGCTGGAGCGCCGCGATGCGCTAAACAGGGTCCGGCGCGGGACGCCGGGGAAGCAATGTCCAATCCGATCGAGAAAGAGGATCGTCCGGTCCATCTGGCCGAGCGCATGGTCGCGGGCGAGCAATTCGGCGCGCTGTTCCGCGAAGGTATGGCGCTGGTCGAAGCGACCGCCTCCTATCTCGACGGGCCCGGACGCTCGGATGCGAAGGCGCTCAATCGTGCAGCGGCACTTGCTTACGCTACTGAATCGATGCGGTTGACGACCCGGCTCATGCAGATCGCATCCTGGCTGCTGCTGCAGCGCGCGGTGAACGAGGGCGAACTCACCTTCGATCAGGCGCGCGCGGAAAAAACCAAAGTGAGACTTACGACCTGGGACCGCTCGCACGAGGAATCGATCGCATCGCTGCCGAAGCGGCTGCAAGGCTTGATCGACTCGTCCCGCAACATTCACGAGCAGGTGCTGCGGCTCGATCAGCTCATCTACAATCCGAAGGCGGCGCACAAAACGAAGCCGCCAATCCGGTTGAACATCAGCTTGGCCTGCTGCGCGCGGCGTTCGACCGGGCGAAGAGCTGAAGTTTTCAGGCTTTCCAAAGCCGCAAAAGAAGAACCCCGCGATCGCTCGCGGGGTTCTTTATTTCCAACGCTCGAAAGGCGCTTACTTCTTCTCTACAGCGCCGGTGTTTTCTTTGGACGCAGCACCCAGGCCACCGAACTTGTTCTTGAAGCGCGACAGACGGCCGCCGCGGTCGAGCAACTGCTGCGAGCCGCCGGTCCAGGCCGGGTGCGTCTTCGGGTCGATGTCGAGGTTCAGGGTGTCGCCCTCCTTGCCGTAGGTCGAGCGCGTCGTGTATTTGGTGCCGTCCGTCATCACCACTTCGATGGTGTGATAGTCGGGGTGAATGCCTTCTTTCATCGTCAATCCTTTGCCTCGCGCGGGCGGGCCCTGCGCCGGTCGTTCCAAAAGCCCTGCTGATTGGCGGGCTACATAGCCGAGAGCCTCCTTTGACTCAAGCCGAGCGAGAGATGCGGCCAAATGGGCTGGAAAATGCGCCGCGTGGCCGGGTCCGGCCGCTTTTGGCGCTGATGCCCTTCGTGCTGCGCTACCGGCTCCGGTTCCTGGGGGCCTTGGTCGCGCTCTTTACCGCTGCCGCCGCGACGCTCGCGATCCCACTTGCGGTCCGCCGCATGATCGACCTCGGCTTCGCTTCCGAAAAGAGCGGCACTATCGACCAGTATTTTATCGCGATCCTCGTGGTCGTGGCGGTGCTGTCGCTCGCGAGCGCGTTTCGTTATTTCCTCGTGACCACGATCGGCGAGCGCGTGGTCGCGGACCTGCGCGCGGCGGTGTTCGCGCGGATCATCTCGCTTGATGCCGGCTTTTTCGACACCGCGCGCGCAGGCGAACTGACTTCGCGGCTCACCGCCGACACCACCCAGATCAAGTCCGCGGTCGGTTCCTCGGCCTCGATCGCGCTTCGCAATGTGCTGCTACTGCTCGGTGCCGCCGGGATGATGGTGGTGACGAGCCCACGGCTATCGTCGCTGGTGCTGATTGCGATCCCGCTCGTCATGTTGCCGCTGTTCGGCTTTGGCCGCTCGGTGCGCCGCCGCTCCCGTTACGCGCAGGACATGCTTGCCGATGCCACGGGTTTTGCTGCCGAAGCGATCGGCGCAGTCAGAACGGTGCAGGCAATGACCGCGGAGGAATCCGCGCGCAAGCGCTTCTCCAACGCGGTCGAACGCGCTTTCGAGGCAGCGCAGGATGTTACGCGTTCGCGCGCGATCCTGACCGCAATTGCGATTTTTCTCGCTTTCGCTTCCGTCGTTTTGATCCTCTGGTCCGGCGCGCAGGCCGTGCTCGCGGGACAGATGAGCGCGGGCACGCTCGGACAATTCGTACTCTATGCAGTCTTTGCGGCCGGCGCCTTGGGCGCGTTGAGCGAAGTCTGGGGCGAGATTTCACAGACCGCGGGGGCGGCCGAACGCATTATCGAGTTGCTCCAGATCGAGCCCGCGATTGCAGCGCCGCCAAATCCGGTTGCTTTTCCGGCAAAGGCGCGCGGCGCGCTGCGCTTTGAAAATGTGAGCTATGCCTATCCATCTCGGCGCGACGCGAATGTCTTGAGCGGCATCAGTTTTGAAGCGGCGCCCGGCGAGCGCGTCGCGGTGGTAGGACCTTCGGGTGCGGGCAAGAGCACGCTAATTCATCTCATGCTGCGTTTCGACGATCCGCAGTCGGGAAAAATCCTGTTCGACGGTGTCGATGTCGCTAAAGCCGATCCACATCTCGTGCGGCAGAATTTAGCGCTGGTGCCGCAGGAACCGGTGATCTTCGCGGCTTCGATCGCAGACAACATCCGCTACGGCCGTCCTGGTGCCTCCGATGACGACGTGAAACGGGCAGGGGAAACTGCGCTGGTCGATGAGTTCGTGCGCGCTTTGCCCGGGGGTTACACAACGCAGGTAGGCGAGCGTGGTGTGACGCTTTCCGGCGGCCAGCGTCAGCGGCTCGCAATCGCACGCGCGGTGCTGCGCGATGCGCCGGTGCTGTTGCTGGACGAAGCAACGTCCGCGCTCGATGCGGAGAGCGAAGCTCTGGTGCAGAAGGCGCTCGAGCGCATCATGGCAGGGCCGCACATCGCTCGTGATCGCGCACCGGTTGGCTACCGTGCTCAGTGCGAACCGGATCATCGTTCTGCAAAAGGGTCGCGTGGTCGAGGAAGGTCCGCACGCGAAGCTCGTTGCCAACGGCGGGCTTTATTCGCGGCTTGCGGCGCTTCAGTTCAGCGCTCGGTAACTTTCAACTCGATGCGGCGATTGCGGCGATAGGCTTCGTCGTTACTTGCCGGATCGATCGGTTGGAATTCGCCGAAGCCGGCCGCGACGAGGCGCTGCGCTGTGAGCCCGCGTGTGATCAGATATTGCACCACCGAAATTGCGCGCGACGACGACAATTCCCAGTTCGAGGGAAAGCGCGCGTTCGAAATCGGCCGTACGTCGGTATGGCCGTCCACCCGCAACACCCAGGCGATGTCCTTCGGAATTTTCCTCTCAAGGTCGAGGAGGGCGGAGGCTAGCTTGTCGAGTTCGGGCTTCGCTTCGTCGCGGAGGTCCGCCGAGCCCGGATCGAAGAAGACTTCGGATTGAAATACGAAACGGTCGCCGACGATCCGGATTTCCGGCCGGTTGCCGAGAATTTCGCGCAAGCGTCCGAAAAATTCCGAGCGATAGCGCGTGAGTTCCTGGACGCGCTGCGCGAGCGCCACGTTCAGACGCGCGCCGAGATCGGAAATCTTCGCCTGGCTTTCTTTGTCGCGCTTGTCGGAGGCGTCGAGGGCTGCTTCGAGTGCCGCGAGCTGTCGGCGAAGTGCCGCGAGTTGCTGGTTCAACAGCGAAATCTGCGAAAGCTGCTGCGAGCTCATCTTCTTCTCGGCTTCGAGATCAGAGGCGAGCGACTGGATCTGGTTTTTAGCGTCGCCGACCGCGTTGCCGTCGCCGCGTAGCTTATCGCGCTCGGCTTCGATCGCACGCAGGCTCGCGCGTAAGCCCGCGAGTTGATCTTCCTGGGTCGCCGAAGTGGATCGCTCAAGCGCGAGGATATCGGCAAGTTGCTTGAGCTGGCCCTGCAGCCGCGTCAGTTGATCCTGCTTGCCCGCGATTTCGCGGGTCAGGAAATACTGCGCAACCATGAACACAGACACCAGAAAGATGAAGACCAGGAGCAGCGTCGAGAGCGCGTCGACGAAGCCCGGCCAGTAATCGACCCTGCGGTCGGCGCGTGCGCGGCCCAACGCCATCGGCTAGTGTCCCGTATCCGACGTTCGCTTGACGGTGCTGCGTCCTTCCGAGCGAACGTCGGATACGAAAGGACACTAGTCAGATTACAATTCTAGTGATCCTTTGGTTCTGACATTCGCATGGCGTTTCCCGCGAGCACGAGTGCGAATGTCAGAACCGGATCACTAGCGCCTCCGCGTATCTGCGTCTTCGCGGGACATCCGCGCCAGCAGATCGCGGATTTCGTTCTGCCGCTCGGCTTGTCCTTCGACCCAGTCGCGCAACATTTGCTGCTCAGTGCGCATGTGTTGCACGAGTTCTTGCAGGCTGCTCGCCAGATTCACCATCGCTTTGGAGCCGCGCTCGCCACCGGAGCCTTCGATGACTTTTTCCAAACGCTGGATCGCAATTGCCAGTGGTGCTGCAGCACCCGCAACACCTGAATCACTTTCGATCACGCCGAGATCGCCGACGGTCGTGGACAACCAGTCTTCAAGATCGGTGTAGAAGCGGTTTTGCGCCTGGCTCGCTTGCAGATCGAGAAAGCCGAGTACGAGCGAACCGGCAAGGCCGAACAGCGACGACGAGAAGGCGATCCCCATGCCGGCAAGCGGCGCGGACAGGCCGGTTTTGAGATCGTCGAACACGCGGCTGGAGTTGCCGCTCGCATCAAGCGAAGAAATTACTTTGCCAATGGAGCCCACGGTATCAAGCAAGCCCCAGAAGGTACCGAGCAGGCCGAGAAAAACGAGCAGACCGGTAAGATAGCGGCCGACGTCGCGCGATTCATCGAGCCTGGTCCCGATCGATTCCAGAATGCCGCGCATAGTGATCTGCGAGATCGCCATCCGTCCCATGCGGTCGCGCAGCAAGGTCGCCATCGGCGCGAGCAAGACGGGCGCACGATCGACCGCCAATCCCGGGATCGGCGAGGCGAAAGCCGTTGACCCAGTCGACTTCGGGAAAGAGCCGCAGTACCTGACGGAAGGCGAGGATGATTCCGATAAAAAGCACGCCGAAGATGACGCCATTCAAGAGCGGGTTCGCGAGGAACGCCGAATAGATCGGGCGATAGAGCAGGGCCGCCAACAAGCCCGCTAGTACCAGGAACACCATCATGCGGAACAGGAAAATCCGCGGTGAGGAAATCTTGCTGTAGCCCTCGAGGTCTTTGCCTTCGCGTTTTTTGCGCGCCATGCCGCATCCGCTCCGTCGCTAGAACCGCCCGTACCCAAGTATGGCACAGCAGTGAAGCATATAGGGATGCGTGACGGCAGAATGACGGCGCGGCTTCAGGCGCCTTTGAACGCGGCGAGTAGCGCGCTTTGAATGTCGTGGTTGCCCGCTACCACGGAACCCTTGGTCAAGGTGTCCATGCCGCCGTCGAGGTCGGTGACGAAACCACCTGCTTCCTGGACAATAATAATTCCGGCCGCCAGATCCCACGGCGAGAGGTCGCGCTCCCAGAAAGCGTCGAACCGGCCCGAGGCGACCCATGCCATGTCAATCGCGGCGGCACCCGTGCGGCGCAGGCCCGCGACTACTTTCTGAAGTACTGCAAGCTCGCGACGGAAGCGCTCGTGGTCACCGCGCTCATGATGCGGGATGCCGCAGGAAATGACGGCCTCGCCTAGACGTTTGCGCGCAGCAACGCGCAGACGCCGTTGACCCAAATAAGCACCCTGTCCTTTTTCGGCGACGTACATTTCGTCAAATATCGGATTGTAGATCACGCCCGCAACCGGGATGCCGTCTTTCACGAGGCCGATTGAAATGGCGAAGAGCGGAATGCTGTGCAGAAAATTCGTAGTGCCATCGAGCGGGTCGACCACGAATTTATGCGAGGCGTCGGAGCCTTTCACTTCGCCGCGTTCTTCCATCAGGAAGCCGAACGTGGGCCGCGCTTTTGACAACTCGGCGTAGATAATTTCCTCGGCCCGTTTGTCGGCGGCAGAAACGAAGTTGGCCGGACCTTTGAGCGAAACCTGAAGATGTTCGACTTCGCCGAAGTCGCGGATCAGCGCGCGGCCGGCCTTGCGGGCAGCGGCAGCCATGACTGTGATGTTTGCGGAGCGAAGCAAGCCGATTACTCGGCGCGGCGGACGTAAGTGATTTCCGCGGTATCGACGACGATCTTCTCGCCGGTTCCGATGAACGGCGGGACCAGCACGCGCAGACCATTTTCGAGCTTCGCGGGTTTGTAAGAGGATGCCGCAGTCTGGCCCTTCACGACCGGATCGGCTTCCACGATTTGAAGCGTTACATAATCCGGAAGCCGGATACCGATCGGGCGATCGTCATGCAGTTCGAGGGTGACGGTCATGCCGTCTTGAAGAAAGAGCGCGCGTTCACCGACGAATTCTTCCGCGAGGCTGAGCTGCTCGTAATTATCCTTGTCCATAAAGACGAGGCTCTCGCCTTCCTTATAAAGAAACTGAAAGTCTTTTTGCTCGAGGCGGCCGCGCTCGACGCGCTCGTCGGAGCCGAAGCGGTTGTTGAGCTTGCGACCATCGATCAGGTTTTTGAGTTCGGCCTGATTGTAAGCCGGACCCTTGCCCGGCTTCACTTTCATGGTTTTAACCACCACCCAAAGCGTGTTCTGAAACTCGATCACGTATCCGGGGCGGATTTCGTTGCCGTTGATTTTCATGGATTTCCTCGAGGAGCCGGCGCTCTCGTGCCGTGCGCGGGCAGTTCCGTCAAGGGTGCTTGGTTCTTCGAGCGCGAAGGCAGCGTTGCTGCCTCGGAAAGTTCACGTATTCGGCGTCGCCTTGCTTAGCAGCCAAGCGCGCATGATGTTTTCGGATTTCTTCCGTTCTTCGGGCGTCATTGCGCCGAAAACGTCGTCCAGCATCGGGTCCGAGACGTTTTGCGCGCGCGCCATAAGATGCCAGGCCATCGCTTCGATCACGTTTTTATCGGTGCCGCGGCCCGCGTTCATCATGCGCGCTAACCGGTTCTGGGCGAGCGGGTTTCCTTTGAGTGCGGCACGCCGCATGGCTTGAGCTGCAGACGCCTCGTCCTTGTCCACGCCCTTGCCGTTAAAAAGCGCGATCGAAAGTTCGATCGTGGCGGGCACATGGTCGAGACGGGCGGCACGGCGCAGCCAGTTGACGGACTGCTGCAAGTCCAGCGGCACGCCTTTGCCTTCCTGATAGAAAATAGCCATCGCGTGCTGCGCGTCGGGAATGTCCTTGTCGGCTGCAATGCGCATCAGTTTCGCCGCTTCTTCGAGATTTTGCGGGAATACCTGCCCTTCGAGATAAAACAGCGCGAGGTTATAGGCGGCGGCTGCGTGTCCTTTGTCCGCGGCACGGCGGAAAAGCTTAGCGGCCTCGTCGCGGTTGCGCGCCGTGCCATGCGCCTGCAGGTAAGCCATGCCGAGCGCGAAGGTCGCGCCAATGTCGCCGGCATTTGCGGCGCGCTGATACCAACCGAACGATTTCTTCAGGTCGCGCGGAACACCGAGCCCTTCGCTGTAAAGTTCGCCGAACAGCGTCATCGCGCGCGCGTCTTTGTTCTTCTCGGCCCGGCGCTCGGCAATTTGCGCGGCTTCGAGATAATTGCCGCGCTGATACGCGCCGAAGGCGAGCTCGGCGTCGTTGCCGGTAATTGTCGGCGCGGGTGCTTGTTGCGGCTGCGGCGCCGGGATCGTGATGGTTTTGACTTTGGTGCCGTTCACCGCCGGCGCATTTTTCTGCGGCAGGAAGATTTCGTCTGCCGCGAATAGCGGGCCCTATCAGCGCAAGCGCGACGATGAGCGATAAATGCGCGCGATGAATTCATTACGCGACTTTCTGAAGCTTCAGCTTTTCGGTCGCTTGCGTCACGAACGAAGCGGCGTTGCTGCTCGTATTCCAGAGGCTATCCCCTAAACGCAACGAAGTCGGCATTGGCCCCCGAGAGTTTTGCCACTTCGTCGAGTTCGCCGGCATAACGCGATGCAAGGGACCTGGAAAATTTCCGCCCACCAGGCAACGCGTTCGACGACCGCGGCAAATCCAGGACGCTTGCCGTTTTCATCCGGCTCGCCGAACAGCACGTAGTCGATCCCGGATTCGGCTGCGACCATCGCGTCATGCCGTGTCGTCAGACCGCCGACGCCGATGAGGCGGCCGGTCGCAACTTTCGGCCGCTCGCAACTTCAGAAGATCGAGACTTCGAAAAATGCGCGCCGTCCGCGCCCGCGGCACCGACGAGCGCCGGCCGGTCGGCAAGCACGAGGGCCGCGCCAAACGGTTCGATATGAGAGGAGACAATGCGGATCGCGGAGAGCGCCGCACCGTCATCCATGGGCGCGAGTTTCAAAATCACCGCGGCGACATCGCCAGCGCTGCAGGCCTGTTCGATTTTGGACGCAAACGCCACCGCATCGTCCACCGCGGGCGTGACGAGGATCAGTCGCGTGCGGGCTGTGAGCTGCTTCGGTCACGCTTTCTCCATTGGCGACCGTTGCCGAACAAGCGGGGCGAAATCGGGGCCTTTTGCGATTCGCTCAAATTTTAGTCTAACCCGAGCGAATGCGATTACGCCGCTTTTTTCTCCTGATCCGAAGACCAGCGGCCCAGCGAGGCAAGACCGTTCATTTTCGCGCGATGGGCAAACGCAGCCTGTGCGGCAGTAACATTTGCTGCCTTACCGGCCCATGCCTTCTGCGGGGCGGCCTGCAACGCACGGCCATAGGAGAAGGTGAGTTTCCACGGCAGGTTGCCGATCTTGTTCATGGCGTCGAGATGCGCGGTCGCTTCCTCGTCGCTCTGGCCGCCCGAGAGGAATGCAATGCCCGGTACCGCACCCGGCACGCAGGCCTTCAGCATGCGGACGGTCTTTTCCGCGACTTCCTGCGCGCCCGCGCGCTTGCCGGCCTTCTTGCCGGAGATCGCCATGTTCGGCTTCAGAACGATGCCTTCGAGCGGCACGCGCTGATAATAAAGCTGCTGGAAGGTTTCCTTCAGCACGAATTCGGTGACTTCGAGGCAGCGATCGATGTCGTGATCGCCGTCCATCAGAATTTCCGGTTCGACGATCGGTACGATCTGCGACGCCTGGCAGAGTGCCGCGTAACGCGCGAGCGCGTGTGCGTTGGTTGAGATGGCGGTGTAGCTCGGAATGCCCGGCGCAATATCGATGACCGCGCGCCATTTCGCGAAGCGGGCGCCCTGCTCGTAATATTTCGGCAGCCGGTCGGCGAGCTTGTCGAGGCCGATGGTGATGAGTTCGCCCGGGCAATTCGGCAAGGGCTTGGTGCCTTCATCGACCTTGATGCCGGGGATCGCGCCCTGGCTTCTTGATGACATCGACGAGCGGCGTGCCGTCTTTGGCTTTCTGCCAGATGGTTTCGTCGTAAAGAATGACGCCGGAGATCGATTTCATGCCATCGGCTGCGCGAAACATCAGCTCGCGATAATCGCGGCGATTGTCTTCGGTCGATTCCACACCGATCGCGTCGAAGCGCTTCTTGATGGTGCCGGAGATTTCATCGGCGGCCAGAATGCCCTTGCCGGGAGCCACCATCGCAACCGCTACCTTGTTCAGTTCTTCGAGATTCATTTTTGCTCTCCCTCGATCTCGTTTTCTTTTACTTTACCCGAAGCGCCTCGACGCCGGGAAGCGGCTTGCCCTCAAGCCATTCCAGAAAAGCACCGCCGGCGGTGGAAACATAGGTGAAACGGTCCGCCGCACCCGCGTGTTCGAGGGCTGCGACCGTATCACCACCGCCTGCGACCGAACGGAGCTTGCCCGCCTCAGTCAGTTCGGCGGCTGCTTCGGCGACTTCGATCGTGCCGGCATCGAACGGTTCCATTTCGAAGGCGCCGAACGGCCCATTCCAGACCAGCGTTTTGGACGCGGCAAGGGCAGCAACAACATGGCCGATCGAATCGCGGCCGATGTCGAGGATCATGTCGTCGGCGCCGACTTTGTCCGCGGCAACGACTTTCGAGAAAGCGTGCGCCTTGAAATCTTTCGCGACCACGACATCGGTCGGCAGGATGATTTCGCAATTCTTCGTTTTCGCCTTGCTCGAGAATGTCGCGCGCCGTGTCGAGCAGGTCTTTTTCGTAAAGCGACTTGCCGACCGGTTTGCCTTGGGCTGCGAGAAACGTATTTGCCATCGCGCCGCCGATCGCGAGCTTGTCTACTTTCGAAAGCAGATTGCCGAGCAGTTCGAGCTTGGTCGAAATCTTCGCGCCGCCTGCTACCGCCATCACCGGGCGCTCCGGCTTTTCCGAGCGCGGTTTCCAGTGCTTCGAGTTCGGCCTGCAACGCGCGGCCGGCGAACGCAGGCATTTTATGCGCGAGCCCCTCGGTCGAGGCATGCGCGCGGTGCGCGGCAGAGAAAGCGTCGTTCACGTAAACATCGCCGTGTTTCGCGAGTGCTGTCACGAAATCCGGATCGTTCTTTTCCTCGCCTTTATGAAAGCGGGTATTTTCGAGCAGCAGAATTTGTCCCGGCTGCAAAATCGAAACGGCCTTGGCGGCGTCGTCGCCGATGCAATCGGGCGCGAACAGCACAATCTTGTCGAGCGCTTGCGCGAGCACGGGCACGAAAGTGCTTCGAGCGATAGCGATTTGTCGACGCCCTTGGGGCGGCCGAAATGTGAAAGCAAAATTACCTTCGCGCCTTTGTCGGAAAGCTCGCGGATGGTCGGCAAGCACGCGCTCGATGCGGGTCGCGTCGGTGACGCGGCCATCTTCCATCGGCACGTTGAGATCGACGCGGACGAGAACGCGTTTGTTGTTTACGTCGGCCTGATCGAGTGTGCGGAAGGAGGGCATCTTAAATCTTACGCGTCGTTCGCATCGGTACCGGTCACTTCTCCGAGTCGCGCTTCGACCAGAGGTAGAGCGAGATGACGAGCATCACAGTGAAGAAGACGAGGCCGATATAGCCGATGATCTGTTCGATCGGCATGGTCAGCCCAATTTGCTCATCGCGACCGCGGTATCGGCCATGCGGTTCGAGAAGCCCCACTCGTTGTCGTACCAGGACAGCACGCGCACCAGCGTGCCGTTCTGCACTTTGGTCTGGTCCATGTGGAAGGTGGACGAGTGTGGGTCGTGATTGAAGTCGATCGAGACGTTCGGTCGCTCGGTGATACGCGAGAATACCTTTCAGTTCCTGCTGCGACGCGCGCTTCATCGCGGCGTTAATCTCTTCCGCGTTGGTTTCGCGCTTGGCGATGATCTTGAGATCGATCACCGAAACATTCGGCGTAGGCACGCGGATCGCGACACCGTCGAGCTTGCCTTTCAGTTCCGGCAGCACGAGGCCGATCGCTTTCGCGGCACCCGTCGAGGTCGGGATCATCGACATCGCGGCGGCACGGCCGCGATAGAGATCCTTGTGCATCGTGTCTAATGTCGGCTGGTCGCCGGTATAGGCGTGGATCGTGGTCATGAAGCCGGTCTCGATGCCGACCAGATCGTTCAGAATTTTTGCGACCGGCGCGAGACAATTCGTGGTGCAGGAGCCGTTCGAGACGATCTTGTGATCCTTGGTCAGCTTGTCGTGGTTCACGCCATAGACGACCGTGAGATCGGCATTGTCGGCGGGCGCGGACACCAGCACGCGCTTGGCGCCGGCGGTGAGATGCGCGGACGCTTTTTCTTTCGAGGTGAAGATGCCGGTGCATTCCAGCGCGATATCGACGCCGAGTTCCTTGTGCGGCAGCGTCGACGGATCCTTGATCGCGGTGACCTTGATCGGGCCGTAGCCGACATCGATGGTGTCGCCGGAGACTTTCACTTCGCCGGGAAAGCGGCCATGCACCGAGTCGAAGCGCAACAGATGCGCATTGGTCTCGACCGGTCCGAGATCGTTGATGGCGACAACCTGAATGTCCTTGCGGCCCGACTCGACGATGGCGCGAAGTATGTTGCGGCCGATACGCCCGAAGCCATTGATTGCAACACGAACGGTCATTTCTCTTTCCTCGTCCTCGCGACTTATCCGAAACCGGTCACTTTTCGGGATCATGCGCCCTAGTTCGCGGCGGCTTTCTTCGCCGCGGCCTGCGACGGCAACGCCTTCGGTCGCTGCTTCCACGATCGCCTCGGTGGTGATGCCGAAGCGCTTATAGAGCTCTTTATAGGGCGCCGACGCGCCGAAGCCGGTCATGCCGACGAAAAGTCCGTCGCTGCCGATGATTTCGTCCCAGCCCATGCGGATCGCCGCTTCGCAGGCAAGCTTCACCGGCGCGGTGCCGATCACCTTGTCGCGATAGCTTTCGGGCTGATCGTAGAACAGATCCATGCAGGGCACGGAGACGACGCGGGTCGGCACGCCCTGCTTTTCGAGCGCTGCTTGCGCCTCGATGCAGAGCGAAACTTCGGAGCCGGACGCAAACAGCGAGACCAGCGCGTCGCCGCTTGCCGGCGACAATTCGTAGGCGCCGCTCTTGGTAAGATTGCCGCGCTCGTTTTTCAGCCGGAGCGCCGGAAGATTTTGGCGTGTCAGCGCAAGCACGCTCGGCGCCTCATCGAGGCGCAGTGCCGCGTCCCAGCATTCGGCGGTTTCGACCTGATCGGCAGGACGAAACACATATAAATTCGGAATCGCGCGGAGTGCCGCGAGATGTTCGACCGGCTGATGCGTCGGGCCGTCTTCGCCGACGCCGATCGAGTCATGCGTCATCACGTGGATCACGCGAATACCCATGAGGGCTGCCAAGCGCAGCGACGGGCGGCAGTAATCGGCAAACACCAGGAACGTGCCGGAGAACGGGATCACGCCGCCATGCAGCGTCATGCCGTTCATCGCGGCCGCCATGCCGTGTTCGCGAATGCCCCAATTGATAAAGTCTCCGGCGTAATTGCCCGGCGAGACCGGCTTCATCGCCTTGGTACGCGTGTTGTTCGAGCCGGTGAGATCGGCCGAGCCGCCGATCATTTCCGGCGAAACCGCGCAGATCGCTTCGAGCACGTTCTCGGAAGCCTTGCGGGTTGCGATCTCGGGTTTATCTGCGACCGCTTTTTCTTTCAGCGCTTCGATCGCGGCACCCAGGCCGGTCGCCAGCTTGCCGTGCAGACGGCGTTCGAACTCGGCTTTCTTCGGCGAGGCGTCGACGCGCGCGCGCCAGGCTGCGCGCGCATCCGCGCTTTTGCTGCCAAAGCGGCGCCACGATTCAAGAATGTCGGCGGGAATTTCGAACGCCGGATAATTCCAATTGAGATTTTTCCGCGCGCCTTCGATTTCTTTCTCGCCGAGCGGCGAGCCGTGGGCGCCGGCGGTATCGACCTTGGTCGGCGCGCCGTAGCCGATATGCGTCTTGCAGGCGATCAGCGTCGGGCGATCAGACTTTTGCGCGTCCTTGATTGCTTGCTCGATTGCTTCCGGATCGTGGCCGTCGATGCGGAGCGCCGTTCCAGCCAGACGCCTTGAAGCGCGCGACCTGATCGGTGGAATCCGAGAGCGAAATCTTGCCGTCGATCGAAATGCCGTTGTCGTCGAACAGCACGATCAATTTGTTCAGCTTCAAGTGGCCGGCGAATGCGAGCGCTTCCTGGCTGATGCCTTCCATCAGGTCGCCGTCGGAGGCGAGCACATAAGTAAAGTGTTCGACGAGATCGTTGCCGAACTCGGCGTTCAGAATCCGCTCCGCGAGCGCCATGCCGACCGCGTTGCCGAAGCCCTGGCCGAGCGGGCCGGTGGTTGTCTCGATGCCGCGGGTGACGAAATTCTCCGGATGGCCCGGCGTTTTCGAATCGACCTGGCGGAAGCGCTTGATCTCATCGATGCGTCACGTCGGCGTGGCCGGTTAGATAGAGCAGCGCATAGAGCAGCATCGAGCCGTGGCCTGCGGACAGCACGAAACGGTCGCGGTCCGGCCAATCGGTCGCTTTCGGATCGAATTTGAGGAACTTCGTGAAGAGAACGGTGGCGATGTCCGCGGCACCCATCGGCAACCCGGGATGGCCGGATTTTGCTGCCTCGACCGCATCCATCGCGAGCGCGCGAATGGCATTCGCCAAACGGTCGTGCTCTGCGCGATTCATGTCAGCGATGACCCTGTTTTCGGGGCGGGAAAAAGGTGGCGTTGCCATAGCACCCCAACACCTTGTGTCAAAGTCGCGACACGCGGTTGACGTGGGGATAAAGGCCCCCATAACTGGTCACTTGGCGTTCGGAAGCGGACCCAGAAATGCGGCAAATGGCGGAGCAATCGGCAGTGCTGGAAAAGGCGCGCAGACGCCTCGCGTCAGCGCTCGACCTGTTGGAAGCGGCGGTCAATCGCCGTCGCGAGAACGACCGCCAGCGCGGCGAACTCGAGGCGCAGATCCATGCCTTCGGCACGGACCGCTCGCGGCTCGCGGGCGAACTCGATCACACCCGCGCGCATGTTTCGACACTCGAAGCCACCAATCGTGAAGTGGCGCAGCGGCTCGACCAGGCGGTCGATACCATCCGCGCCGTCCTGGAAGCGCAGGACCGCTAAGCGCATGGCCGAGGTCTCAGTCACTATCAACGGCCGCGTTTATCGTATGGCCTGCGATCCGGGCCAGGAAGATCACCTGGCACGGCTCGGGCGCGAACTCGATCAGCGCATCTCCCAGTTGCGCGAGTCCTTCGGCGAGATCGGCGATACGCGGCTTGCCGTGATGGCGGCGATCATGGTGGCTGACGAACTTGCCGAGATGAAGCGACGGCTGCGGGGGTTCGAACAGGAAATCCAGAGCCTGCAGGATTCCCGCGAGGTCGCGGCTCAACGCGCCGAGCAAGGCGAGCGGGCGTTTGCCGATATCCTCGTAGACACCGCCGAGCGGATCGAACAGCTCGCGCAGAACCTCAATGGCGGCGTATCCGGCGGCGCTGCACTGGGTTGAAAGTCAAGACTAGCGTGATCGCCTACTTCTCCCTAAGTTCAGCTTGCGGTGCTGCGGGATGCGACAGAGTAGTATTCCCGGGGCCTTATCGATCCTAACGGGAGCTGTCCCTGTTCTCGTCCGTGGACTTGAGCATATGGCGCCCACCTACTTCGTAGGTTTCCCGGGATCGAAGCTCTGACGGTCACTGTGGCCCGCACTTAGTTCATCATGCCTGTACCCATTCCCGAATTGAAACGCGCCTTGCGCAAGGAAATGATCGCAAAGCGCGAAGCGCTTTCGTCGATCTTTCGCAAACAAGCGGGCGCGAAGATCGCGAAGGCCGGTATTCCGGTCGACGTCGCGCCGGGCAGCATCGTGTCGGGCTGGTACGCGATGGATGCAGAACTCGACCCGTTGCCGCTGATGCTGAAGCTGCACGACGAGGGCGCGATCCTCGCGCTGCCCGCGATCGTGGAAGGCAAGGTCGTCTTCCGTGCCTGGACGCCGGGTGAGCCGCTACAGCGCGCGGGCTTCGGTACGTCGGAACCGGAGAAATCCGCGCCGGAGGTCAACCCCGATGTTGTACTCGCGCCGCTGCTTGCCTTCGATCCGCAAGGCTATCGCCTCGGTTATGGCAAAGGGCATTATGACGGGGGCCTCACGCGGCTCCGTGCGGCGAAGAAAATTATCGCGATCGGTCTCGCTTTCGACGAACAATGTGTCGACAAGGTTCCGAAAGAACCGCACGACCAGCGGCTCGATTATGTGATAACGGAAAGTGGCGTTCGTTTCGACGGATCTTAGCTAATGCGTATTTTATTTCTTGGCGACATTGTTGGACGTTCGGGCCGTATTGCCGTCGTCGATTTACTTCCCAAGCTTATCAAAGACTGGAAACTCGATTTCGTCGCGATCAATGGCGAGAATTCAGCCGGCGGCTTCGGCATTACCGAAGCGATCTATAGTGAACTGGTCGAAGTGGGAGCCGACGCGATCACGCTCGGTAATCATTCCTGGGATCAGCGCGAAGCGCTCGTCTTCATCGAGCGCGCGCCGAAGCTGATCCGTCCGCTGAATTATCCCGCCGGAACACCGGGACGCGGTGCCGCATTGCTCGACGCGAAGAACGGCAAACGCGTGCTCGTGATCAACGCGCTCGGCCGCGTGTTCATGGATCAGCTCGACGATCCCTTCGCTGCGATCGAGAAAGAGATGGATGCGTGCAAGCTCAGGCAACACGCCGACGCCATCATCGTCGACATGCATGCGGAAGCGACCAGCGAGAAACAGGCGCTGGGTTATATTCTCGACGGGCGCATCTCGTTGCAGGTCGGCACGCACACACATGCGCCGACTTCCGATCACCGGATCCTGCCGCAGGGCACTGCCTATATTTCCGATATCGGGATGTGCGGCGATTACGAGAGCGTGCTTGGCATGAACAAGGACGAGCCAATCCGCCGCTTCCAGACCAAGATTCCGTCGGCGCGCTTCGAGCCTTCGACCGGCCCCGCGACGGTGAGCGGGATTGCGGTCGAGACCGACGATACGACGGGGCTCGCGATCAAGCTCGCACCGGTGCGGGTCGGCGGCGTACTTCAAGAGGTGCGGCCCGACTTCTGGTAGCGCTTCCCTTCAATGGCGTGCTTGCTATAACCCCGCGCGGTTCGTTCGAAAGTTCTGAGAAATGGCCGGCCATTCACAATTTAAGAATATCATGCACCGGAAGGGCCGGCAGGACGCCGTCCGTTCCAAATTGTTCGGTAAGCTCGCGCGTGAAATCACGGTCTCCGCGAAAATGGGACTGCCGGACCCGGCAATGAATGCGCGCTTGCGCTCGGCTATTATTGCGGCGCGCGCGGAGAACATGCCGAAGGATAATATCGAGCGCGCGATCAAGAAGGCCGCGGGCGGCGAGGGCGATAACTACGAGAACATCCGCTACGAGGGCTACGGTCCGGGCGGCGTCGCGTTGATCGTGGAAGCGCTCACCGACAACCGCACACGTACCGTTTCAGAAATTCGTTCGTTCTTTACCAAGAGCGGAGGCTCGCTCGCCGAAACCGGCGCGGTTTCCTTCATGTTCAGTCATGTCGGTGTGATCGAATTCGACGCGTCCAAAGCTTCCGCCGATGCGATGCTGGAAGCGGCGATCGACGCGGGCGCCGACGATGTTGCGTCGTCCGATGCCGGCCATGAGGTTGTGACCGCAGTCGAGTCATTGAACGAGGTGCAGAAAGCGCTTGAAGTAAAATTCGGCGAGCCGAAAAAGAGCGGGCTGTTGTGGCGCCCGCAGAACACCATCGCGGTCGATGATGAGACCGGCGAAAAGCTTATGAAACTTGTCGAGAACCTCGAAGAGAACGACGACGTGCAGAACGTTTACGGCAACTTCGAAGTCTCGGAAGCGCTGGTTTCGCGCCTGAGCGCCTAACCGCGAAGAAACCGGTCGAATAGCGGCAAGCTCGTAATCGCGGCGATCAAAATAATAATGTAAGCGGCAGCTCGATAATTTGCATCCGACATGAACGCGAACAGCAGCGAACCAACGCCCGCGCCGGCGATGAACGGGATGATCATCGCAATTCCGAAAAAGACCGGCTCGTTCGTAAGCAATCCGCTTGCGCCATAGACGATGATCGAAAAGAGATCGAACAGCGCGAAATAAGCGATCAGGTTCGCGCGCACGGTCGCCGCGCTGATCGCGCCACCAAGCCAATAGATAATGACCGGCGGTCCCGGAATTTGCGTGGCGCCGCCGAGCGCGCCGGAGATTGCGCCGACGCCGAGCGTGATCGGTAGTTTTCGGCTGACCGTGATAGCGCCAGCCGCTTGCGAGCAGGATCACGAAAATCACGATGATGACGGCAACCGCCCAGCGCAGCGGCGTCGGGTCGATATAAATCAGCGCGAGCGTGCCGAGCGGCAGCGCGACTGCGCACCCGATCAGGAGCGGCAGCATCTCGCGCCAGCGCACATGCGGGAGCGCCACGATCATGTAGGGGAACGAGCAGATGAAATCGACGATCAGGATCGAGGTGACCGCGAAGCGCGGACCGAACAGCGCGCCGATCAGCGGCACATAGATCATGCCGGCGCCGAAGCCGGAAAAGCCGCGCACGAAGCCCGCGGCAAAGGCGATCAGCGGCGGCGAGCGCGAAGCGGCCGTCGAAAAAGGTGCGCAAGGCTGAGACGAGATAATCGGAGGATTCGAGCAAGCGGGGACTGGCCTTGGCGCAGGCGCGAGCAGTAGCATGCGCTAGGCATATTCCGATAGCGGGGCTATTCCAGCAGGGGATGACGCGCGCGAATCGCATAATCGGCATCGACCCTGGCCTGCGCCGGACCGGCTGGGGCGTGATCGAATGCGAGGGCAACAAGCTCTCCTACGTCGCCTGCGGTTCGGTCGAGAGCGATGACCGCGACGAGCTCGCGCGTGCGGCTCGCATGCCTGCACAAAGGCATCACCGAAGTGATCGAGCGCTATCGTCCGCATGAAGCAGCGGTCGAGGAAACCTTCGTCAACGCCGATCCGCGCGCGGCACTGAAGCTCGGCCAGGCGCGCGGGATCGCGCTGGTCGTGCCGGCGCAGGCCGGACTGCGGGTTGCGGAATACGCGCCGAACCTCGTGAAGAAAACGATCGTCGGCGCGGGCCGCGCCGAGAAGGCGCAGATCAGGCTGATGGTCCGCGTGTTGATGCCGAAGGCCGATCCGCAGACCGAAGATGCGGCGGACGCGCTTGCGATCGCCATTTGCCACGCGCATCACCGGCAAGTCGTGGACGTGCTGTCGCGCGTGGTCGGAGGCACGTGCATGATCGGCAAACTGCGCGGCGTGATCGACGCCTATGGCGAGGACTTTGTGCTGATCGATGTGCATGGCGTGGGCTACGTCGTGCATTGCTCGGTGCGCACGCTGCAATCCTTGCCGCCCGCGGGCGAGGCCGCGACGATTTCGATCGAGACGCATGTGCGCGAGCAGGAAATCAAACTGTTCGGCTTCACGTCCGATCTCGAACGCGAATGGTTTCGAATCCTGCAAAGCGTGCAGGGTGTCGGCGCGAAAGTGGCGCTTGCCGTGTTGTCCACGCTGAAGCCCGCCGAACTCGCGAACGCGATTGCGCTGGGCGACAAGACTGCGGTGTCGCGCACGCCGGGCGTCGGGCCGAAGCTCGCCGCCCGCGTCGTCGCCGAGCTGAAAGACAAGGCGCCGGCCTATGCGACGCGTCGATCCGTCGGTGGTGAAATTGCAGGGCGATCTGTCCGAGCGCCGCGCGCCGCAGCCGATTGCCGATGCGGTGTCGGCGCTGGTGCATCTCGGCTACGGAGAAATTCAGGCGAGTGCCGCGATCTCTGCCGCCGTGCGTGCCGCGGGCGAAGAAAACGCGCCGGTTGAGACGCTTATCCGGCTTGGTTTGAAGGAATTGGCGCGATGAATACAGCAACTTCCGCTTTTTGGATTGGGAAGATCGTTGGCGTGTTTCATGCTGACGCTGGCAATATTCGCTATGCTCGGTCCTGCGGTCGGTGCATTTGTCGCTTCAATTGTTTTGTTTGGTATTGATGCAGTGAGGAATGGAGTATCAACTTCCATTTTCCAGGCTTTTGCGTCGATGCTCGGGATCAGCATTGTCTTCGCGTATTTCGTGAGCATTAAATTCGCAGTATTTGCCGGAATAATTGTCGCCGCTGCGGGAATTGGCTTTGAACTAAATAGCTGCCGTCGTTGCCATATTCGCAGGAGTCGCCGCGTGCGCGCTTATTTTGGTTCACGGAGTTTCCGAGCGTTGCTCGTCTGACTAACTACTTTGCGATCGCTTTCTTGCCGATTTGCGTAGTTGCTTCCCTTGCGTGCTGGTATGTCACTCGCGAATAGTTAGATCGACTTGGCCTCTTGCTTCGCCGTCAGAGACATTGATGTCATGAGCAGCCGCTTGGTCTCCGCAGAACAACGCGACGACGATCCGGCGGAAGCATCGCTCCGCCCGCAGCGGCTTGCCGAATTCATCGGCCAGCAACAGGCGCGCGCGAATCTTTCGGTCTTCATCGAAGCGGCGAAGTCGCGCAAAGAAGCGCTCGATCATGTGCTGCTCGTCGGCCCGCCGGGTCTCGGCAAGACCACGCTTGCGCAGATCGTGGCGCGCGAACTCGGCGTCAATTTCCGCGCGACGTCCGGTCCGGTGATCGCGAAGGCCGGCGATCTTGCGGCATTGCTCACCAATCTCGAAGACCGCGACGTGCTCTTCATCGACGAAATTCACCGGCTCAATCCAGCGATCGAGGAAATTCTCTATCCGGCGATGGAGGATTATCAACTCGATCTCATCATCGGCGAGGGGCCGGCGGCGCGCTCGGTGAAGATCGAGCTTGCGAAATTCACGCTGGTCGGCGCCACCACGCGCTCCGGTTTGCTCACCACGCCGCTGCGCGATCGCTTCGGCATTCCGATTCGTCTCGGCTTCTACGAAGTCGATGAGCTGGAAACCATCGTCGAGCGTGGTGCGCGCGTGCTCGGCATCGGCATGACCCCGGATGGCGCCAAAGAAATCGCGCGCCGCGCGCGCGGCACGCCGCGCATCGCGGGGCGTCTGCTTAAGCGCGTTCGCGACTTCGCCTCGGTCGATAAAGTTTCCAAGATCGATCGTGCAGCCGCCGACCGCGCGCTCTCGCAACTCGAAGTCGATGCGGCGGGTCTCGATGCGATGGACCGGCGTTATCTCCGCATCATCTCCGATCACTATGCCGGCGGGCCGGTCGGGATCGAAACGATTTCGGCGGCACTCTCCGAGCCGCGCGACGCGTTGGAAGACATCATCGAGCCGTTTCTCATTCAGCGCGGTTTCATCCAGCGCACACCGCGCGGGCGCATGATGACGTCGCATGCCTACAAGCATCTTGGTCTCACCGAGCCGAAGCGCGACGCGTCGCAGATGCCGCTGTTCGATCAGGGCGAAGAATGAATAGCGAAGATTGGCCCGATCTCGCCGGACGGATCGTCGATGGCGCGCATGTCATGGCGGTCCGCGTCTATTACGAAGACACGGATTTCTCCGGCGTGGTCTATCACGCAAGCTATCTGCGCCTCATGGAGCGCGGGCGCACCGATTTCCTGCGGCTCCTCGGTGTCGATCACCGCGCGCTGTTCGAGGAAGCGGGCAAGGAAGCGCCGGGCTTTGCTTTCGTGGTTCGCTCGATGACGCTCGAATATCTCAAGCCCGCGCATATGGACGACGTGCTCACGATCAAGACGTCGCCTGCGGAAATCGCGGGCGCATCGCTCACGCTCAAGCAGGAAGTATTCCGCGGCGACACTCTGCTACTGGAGGCGATGGTCAAGGCTGCCTTCGTGTCGGGCGGGCGCGCGCGGCGTATTCCGGATGCGCTCCGCAAAGCAATGAGCGCTCACGCTGCGCTGCCTGGCCACAGCGAACTGAAATTGTCAGCGGAATATCCAGTTTCCCGTGCGGAATTGCCGCCGCTAACCATTCATTAACCCCACAAGCCCTTCTGTTATGAAGCCTGCCTGCTGGTCAGCCCCAGTTTGGACAGATTCAGTGCCGTATTGACGGGACACTGGCGAGAGCGGAGCAGGGCGAGCCGAATTGCCGGTTCCTGCGTCGCGAATTTCCGCCGCTTTCTCGAACAATCCCGAATACGCGGTGCCGGAGCGCGACGAAATCGCCGGAACGCAAAGGAATTGCCGATGACCGATCTGCTGCAACACATCTTGAGCGAGCTTTCGCTCTGGATGACGTTCGGAATGCCCGATCTCGTCGGCGCAGGCGGCGCCCACGCCGGACGTCACGCAGCAGACTATTTCGGCGCCGATCGACATCTCGCTCTGGGCGCTGTTCTGGCAGGCGCATTTCGTCGTCAAGGCGGTGATGATCGGTCTGCTCGTGTCGTCGGTCTGGGTCTGGGCGATCGTGATCGACAAGACGCATTCTTTACGCGCGCACGCGCCGTCAGATGGACCGCTTCGAACAGGCGTTCTGGTCAGGCGAGAGCCTCGAAGATCTCTATCGCAATCTATCCTCGAAGCCCGCGCACGCGATGGCGGCGCTCTTCGTCGCCGCGATGCGCGAGTGGAAGCGCACCTACGAAGGCGGCGGCAAGGCGATCGTGCTCGCTCGACGCAGCGGATCGAGAAGGTCATGAACGTGACCATCACGCGCGAGGTGGACCGGCTCGAGCGCCGGCTTCTCGTGCTCGCGACGGTCGGCTCGGCCGGCCCCTTCATCGGTCTGTTCGGCACGGTCTGGGGCATCATGACGAGCTTCCAGTCGATCGCGGCCTCGAAAAACACGAGCCTTGCGGTGGTCGCGCCCGGCATCGCCGAGGCGCTTTTTGCCACCGCCATCGGGCTGGTCGCTGCCATACC
Source organism: uncultured Alphaproteobacteria bacterium (assembly GCA_963730025.1). Lineage (GTDB taxonomy): Bacteria > Pseudomonadota > Alphaproteobacteria > Rhizobiales > Xanthobacteraceae. Next base: position 1,460,519 of record CAVSPV010000002.1, on the reverse strand, counting down.
GGCGACCATTTTCTATAATAAGTTCATTTCCGAGGTGAACCAGCTTGGCCCAGCGCATGGAGGGCTTCGCCGACGAGTTCTCCGCGATCCTGTCGCGGCAAGTGGACGAACATTCCTAGGGGCTGAACATGGGCGGCAGTAGTTCATCGAGCTCGGGCAGACGCTCGTCCCGTATTCGCGGCCGCGGCGTCAGCGCCGAAATCAACGTGACGCCGCTCGTCGACGTCATGCTGGTGCTTCTGATCGTATTCATGATCTCGGCGCCCTTGCTCACCGTCGGCGTGCCGCTCGATCTGCCGCAGAGCCAGGCGAAGTCGCTCGACCAGGATCGCGAACCGTTGACGCTCTCGGTCAACGACAAGGGACAGGTGTTCCTGCAGAACACCGAGATCAAGATCGAAGAACTGGTCGAGAAACTGAAAGCCGTCGCCAAGGCCGGCGTCGAAGAGCGCATCTATGTGCGCGGCGACAAGAAGGTCGATTACGGAACAGTGATGCGCGTGATGGGCCGGCTTGTCTGCCGCAGGCTTCCGCAAAGTCGCGCTCGTCACCGAAGTCGAGGGGATCTTGATTCTCGCCCATGCGCATACGCGCCGGAACCGCCTTCTCAATTGCCCTGCATGGAGTCGTGGTCGCCTGGGCTCTGTTTAATTTTGCCTCGGTGAAGCCGCGTGACACGCAGCCGACCGAAGCGCTGCCGATCGATCTCATCCAGGTTTCGGAATTCACCAAGATGAAGACCGGCAAGGTGAAGGCGCCGGAAAAAGAAATCGCGCCGGTCAAACAGGCCGAGAAGAAAGCCGACCCGACGCCGGTGATCGATCCCAATCTCCCGGTCAAAGAAAAAGAAGTGAAGGCGACGCCGCCGCCTCCGACGCCCGCGCCGGAGCAGGTCGCGAAGAAAGATGAGCCGAAGCCGGAAGAAGTGAAGCCGGACCCGACGCCGTCGCCTGACGCGATCCAGAAAAAACTGGAAGAGCAGCCCAAGAAGGTCGAGAAAAAACAAGCGCCGAAGAAGGTCGTGAAGGAAAAAGCGCCGCCGGTGAAAACCAAACTGGATTTCAATCCGAACGAGATCGCGGCACTGCTCGATCGCCGCGCGCCATCGCGGAAGCAAAATTCCGGCGAGCAGAAATCGGACGCGACGCTTGGCGTTGCCAAGGGTGATCAGAATCAGCTGTCGATGGACGAAATAATGGCGCTCACGCGCCATGTCGAGAAATGCTGGAACGTGCTGCCCGGCGTCGGCAATATCCAGGCCGGCATGGTCGAGCTTCGTATCCGGATGAACCCCGACGGCACGCTGGCCGCACAGCCTCAGGTTTTGAATAGCGCTAATGGAGCGGGCTTCCAGGCCTTGGCTGAGGGCGCAGTCCGTGCGGTGATCGCCTGCCAGCCCTATAAAATGTTGTCGGCCGGAAAGTATCCCGTCTGGAAAGATATGATCTTCAATTTCGCGCCGGCGCAGCTGGTCCGCGGCTGACGCAACGAATTCTACGTTTCAACGTTGACTGTTATTCGAGAACGGATCCCATGACCGAATTTTCCCGACGCAATTTGTTGCTCACTGCGGGCAGCGCCGCGACCCTTGCTCTGACCGGTATCCCGCGCACCGCGCTCGCGCAGACCCGCGTCGACATCACCAAGGGCACGGTGCAGCCGTTGCCGATCGCGATCACTGAATTCGTCGGCGAGCCCGATACCGGCCGCGGGATTTCAGGCGTGATTACGAACAACCTTCGGCGCTCAGGCCTGTTCGCGCCAGTTGAGCCCAGCGCTTTCATTGAGAAGATCACCAATATCGACGTCGCGCCGCGCTTCCAGGATTGGCGCGTGATTAACGCGCAAACGCTCGTCATGGGTCGTGTGCAGCGGCAGGGCGATGGCAGGTTATCGATCGCGTTCCGGCTTTGGGATGTCTCCGCCGGCCAATACATGATCGGTCAGCAGTTTCTCACGCAGCCGGAAAACTGGCGGCGCATTGCGCATATAATCTCGGACCAGATCTATCAGCGGCTCACCGGCGAAAAAGGCTACTTCGATACGCGCATCGTTTTCGTGGACGAGACCGGTCCGAAGGATAAGCGCGTCAAGCGGCTTGCCATCATGGATCAGGACGGCGCGAATGTGCGCTACCTCACGCGCGGCGACGAGTTGGTGCTGACGCCGCGCTTCAGCCCGACCAATCAGGAAATTACCTACATGGCCTATGGCCGCGAAAGCCCGCGCGTCGTGTTGCTCAACATCGAAACCGGTCAACGCGAAGTCCTCGGCGATTTCCCCAACATGTCGTTTAGTCCGCGTTTTTCACCAGATGGCCAGCGCGTCATCATGAGTTTGCAACAGGCAGGCGCATCGAACATCTATGTGCTCGATATTCGCACCAGGCGCACAACGCGGCTCACGGACACGGCGGCGATCGATACCGCGCCGTCGTTCTCGCCCGACAATCGTCAGGTCGTGTTTGAATCCGACCGCGGTGGCACGCAGCAGCTTTATGTGATGAATGCCGACGGCTCGAACCAGAAGCGCATTTCCTTCGGCGACGGCCGCTATTCGACGCCGGTCTGGTCGCCGCGCGGCGATGTGATCGCGTTCACCAAACAGGGCCAGGGCTCGTTCTCGATCGGCGTGATGCGAACCGACGGCTCGGGCGAGCGCATTCTCACCGAGGGCTATCACAACGAAGGTCCGACCTGGTCGCCGAACGGCCGTGTCTTGATGTTCTTCCGCGATCCGGGAGGGAATTCCGGCCCGTCGCTCTTCACAGTCGATCTCACCGGCTACAACGAGCTCAAGGTTCCGACGCCGGCTTTTGCGTCCGATCCGGCCTGGTCGCCGCCGCTGTCCTGAGTGCTGCCGGCCGCCGACGATTGGAACTCCGGAACTCGGCCTGCGTTAACCCGCGGATAACCATGCGGGGCGGTTTTTAAGCGATTTTTATCTAAAAGCGCGCCGCGAGGGCGCCGCAAAGATTTCGTCAAGGTTGATGGAATATTCGATTTTTACGAGGGATTTTCGACCGGCTGGGGGAATTTCCGGTCAGTGGGACCAGTTTAAGGAGTAATCGGCATGACGGGTTTGATGCGGCTGGTTCGCGGCGCGCGTTTCGCGTCTTTGTTCGCGATGATGCTCGCGGTGGCGGCGTGTTCGACCAATAATCCGGTCGACCCGAACAATCCGAACGCGGCGCAGGCGCCTCCGGGCAGCGTGCAGGATTTCGTCGTCAATGTCGGCGATCGTGTGTTCTTCGAAAGCGATTTATCCGACCTGACGCCGCAAGCGCGGGCAACGCTCGATAAGCAGGTGCAGTGGCTGCAGCAATATGCGCAGTACTCCTTCACGGTCGAAGGTCACGCCGACGAGCGAGGTACCCGCGAATACAACATCGCGCTCGGCGCACGCCGCGCTCAGACCGTGCGCGACTATCTGACCTCGCGCGGTATTCCGGCGAGCCGGATGCGCACGATCTCCTACGGCAAGGAGCGGCCGGTCGCGGTCTGTAACGACATCTCCTGCTGGTCGCAGAACCGCCGCGCGGTCACGGTGCTGAACAGCGCGCCGGGCTCCTGAGCCCGGGCGCAAAGATAACAAACGGATAGCCGGCGTCTTTTAATAGGGCGCCGGTTTGCGTTTAGCGGCCCTACTTTGGGCCAAAACGGGTTCCATCGGTTCCGCCATGGTTTTTGCGCGCAAGCTCATTTTTCCCTTACTTGCTGCGGCGCTTTTTGCAGCGCCCGCGCATGCGCAGTTCTGGCAGCGTAACGAGCAGCCGCCGCAGCCACCCGCGAACATGCAGGGCGACCCGGGCGAGCTTTCGATCCGTATCGAGCGGCTCGAGAACCAGCTGCGCCAACTCACCGGTGTCATCGAGCAATTGCAGCACCAGAATCAGCAGTTGCAGCAGCAGTTGCGTGCGCAGGGTGATAATCAGCCGCCGCCGCAACAGCGTCCGAATACGCAGCAGCAGCGTCCGCAAAATGTGCCGCCGGCCACCCAGCAGAACGTGGCGCCGCCGCAACAGCAGGCCGTCGTACCGCCGCTGCCGCCGGTGCAGAACCAACAGCAGCAGCAACCTTATCCGTCGCAGCAGAATCCGAAGGGACGTGGCGACGCGTTCGATCCCGACGCCAATCCGAATGCGCCCGGTAACCCGCGCAATCTCGGTGCGATCCGTCAGCAGCAACAAAATAATGGCCCGATGGATCTGAGCCCGAACAACAATCCCAATAATCAGAATTACCAGAACCTGCCGCCGCCCGATCAGAACCAGCCCGGGCCGCAGCAACAGGCAGTGCTTCCGCCTTCGAACAATCCGAAAGACAGCTACGATCTCGCTTACGGCTACATTCTGCGGCGCGACTATGCGCTCGCGGAGCAGTCGTTCCGGTCTTTCATCGACCAGTATCCGCAGGACCGGAATATTCCGACCGCGACCTACTGGCTCGGCGAAAGCCTCTATTACCAGCGCAAGCACAACGACGCCGCGGAAGTCTTCCTCGAAGTTTACAACAAACATCCGAACAGCCAGCGCGCCCCGGACTCGCTGCTGCGGCTCGGTCAGTCGCTGGCGGCACTCGGCAAGAAGGAAGCCGCTTGCGCTTCGCTTGGCGCGGTGCTTTCGAAATATCCGAAAGCGTCGCAGACGGTGAAGAAGAACGCCGAGGATGAGCAAAAGCGTCTCAGCTGCTGAGCAAGCCCCGGTCGCGGACAAGGAATTGTCCACGCTGTTCGACTATTTCTCTAAATCCAGAAAGTTGCTGCTCGCTGTTTCCGGCGGGCCGGATTCGACCGCGCTGCTTCTGCTCGCGGCGCGCTGGCGCGAACAACGCGGGGAGGGGCCGGAGCTGATCGCGGCCACAGTCGATCACGGTTTGCGCGCGGCGTCGAAGAAAGAAGCACACGCCGTCGCGAAGTATGCAGCCAAACTCGGCGTGCCGCATCGCATTCTCGAATGGAAAGGCAAGAAGCCGAAGACGGGATTGCCGGAGGCCGCGCGCCACGCGCGCTTTGCCTTGCTCGCCGAGCTTGCGAAAGAAACGGGCGCGGATGTCTTGATGACCGCTCATACACGCGACGATCAGGCCGAAACAATTTTGCACCGGATCGGCCGCGGCTCGGGGTTAAGCGGGCTCGGTGGAATTCGCCGGATGCGTAAGCGTGACGGTTATTTTCTCGCGCGCCCGTTTCTGGACCTGCCTAAAGCGCGGCTGGTGGCGACGCTGAAGAAAGCGCGCGTTGTCTTTGCCAGTGATCCGACCAACCGCGACCCGAAATATCTTCGCCCGCGGCTGCGCAAGCTCGCGCCCATGCTTGCGAAGGAAGGAATCGACGCGGCCAAACTTGCGCTGATGGCAAGGCGTCTTGTGCGTGCCGACACTGCACTCGACGTGGTTGCAGGCGAAGCGGCTTTTGCGCTCCGGCGGGATTGCGAAAACGGAAAAAGTTTTGAAGCGCGCGGCTATTTCCTGATGCCGGAGGAAATTTCGCTTCGTATGCTGCGCTCGGCGATCGATGAAATGGGTAACGAGGGCCCGGCGGAACTCGCTAAGGTCGAGAGTCTTTATGCGGCGCTGGCGGCTGCCTACCGCGAGGGAGTGCCGCTCAAGCGCACGCTTGCCGGCGCGATGGTGACGCTTTCGGAGGCGGCACTCATTGTCGCATCCGCACCGCCCCGGAAATCCGGTCGTACCCCCCTATAGGGCCTACAGAAAAGCTAGCGAAGTTAAGGGCTTCCGCTTGGTCTACACCTTGGCAAGGCGGGGGGTCACGCCTACATTCGAACGTAAACCAGCTTTAATTGGCGTTTGATAAGTTCGGCGCCATTGAGTTTCCGGGCCTCCGGCCCTCCGAAAGGTCAGCGATGAACGCGAATCTGCGGAATTTCGCCCTCTGGGTGATCATTGTTCTCTTGTTGCTTGCGCTGTTCTCGCTATTTCAGAATCCCGAGCCAGCGGCCGCCAAGTGCCGACATTCCGTTCTCCGACCTTCTCACCGAGGTTGACGCCGGGCAAGGTGAAGAGACGTGGTCATTCAGGGCCACGAGATCTCCGGCACCTTCAACGATGGCCGCGCCTTCCAGACCTATGCGCCGAGCGATCCGTCGCTGATCCAGCGTCTCTACGGCAAGAACGTCACGATCACCGCAAAGCCGCAGGGCGAGCAGGTGCCGTGGTTTGTTTCGCTTCTGGTTTCCTGGCTCCCGTTCATCGCGCTGATCGGCGTCTGGATATTCTTGTCACGACAGATGCAGGGCGCGGGCGGCAAGGCGATGGGCTTCGGCAAATCGCGCGCGAAGATGCTGACCGAGGCGCATGGTCGCGTCACGTTCGAAGATGTCGCCGGCGTCGATGAAGCCAAAGCCGATCTCGAAGAGATCGTCGAATTCCTGCGCGATCCGGGAAAATTCCAGCGGCTCGGCGGACGCATCCCGCGCGGCGTATTGCTGGTCGGCCCTCCGGGCACCGGCAAGACACTTGATTGCGCGTGCAGTCGCGGGCGAAGCCAATGTGCCGTTCTTTACGATCTCGGGCTCCGACTTCGTCGAAATGTTCGTCGGCGTCGGCGCCTCGCGCGTGCGCGACATGTTCGAGCAGGCGAAGAAGAATGCGCCTTGCATCATCTTCATCGACGAAATCGACGCGGTCGGTCGCCATCGTGGCGCCGGTCTCGGCGGTGGCAATGACGAGCGCGAGCAGACGCTGAACCAGTTGCTGGTCGAGATGGACGGCTTCGAAGCGAACGAAGGCATCATCCTGATCGCCGCCACCAACCGTCCCGACGTGCTCGATCCGGCGCTGTTGCGTCCGGGCCGCTTCGACCGTCAGGTCGTGGTGCCGAATCCGGATGTCATTGGCCGCGAGCAGATCCTGAAGGTGCACATCGCGTAAGGTGCCGATCGCGCCCGACGTGAATTTGAAGACGGTCGCGCGCGGCACGCCCGGTTTCTCCGGCGCGGATCTTGCGAACCTCGTCAACGAAGCAGCCCTCATGGCCGCGCGCCGCAACAAGCGCATGGTCACGCAGCACGAATTCGAAGACGCCAAGGACAAGGTGATGATGGGCGCGGAACGCCGCTCGCTCGTCATGACCGAAGACGAGAAACTGCTCACCGCCTATCACGAGGGCGGTCACGCGATCGTGGCGCTGAACGTGAAGGCGACCGATCCGGTGCATAAGGCGACCGTGATCCCGCGCGGCCGTGCGCTCGGCATGGTCATGCAGCTGCCCGAACGCGACAAGCTTTCGATGAGCTACGAGCAGATGACTTCGCGGCTTGCGATCATGATGGGCGGCCGTGTCGCCGAAGAAATGATCTTCGGTCACGACAAGGTCACCTCCGGTGCGCAGTCCGATATCGAGCAGGCGACCCGCCTTGCGCGCATGATGGTGACGCGCTGGGGCTTCTCGAAAGAGCTCGGCGCGGTTGCGTATGGCGAAAACCAGGAAGAAGTTTTCCTCGGCCACTCGGTGTCGCGCACGCAGAATATCTCGGAAGCGACCGCGCAGAAGATCGACTCCGAAGTGCGGCGTCTGGTCGAAACCGGTCACGTCGGAAGCGCGGCAAGATTCTCGATGCCAAGCGTGCCGATCTCGAAGCGCTCGCCAAGGGTCTGATCGAATACGAGACGCTCTCCGGCGACGAGATCAAGGATCTGATTATCGGCAAGCCGCCGGTGCGCGGTGAGCCCGCCGAAGCGCCTGCGCCACGTTCGACCGCGGTGCCGCGTGGCAATCGCCGCGTCCGGGCGGCGCAAGCGGTCCGATGGAGCCGCAGCCGCAGTCATAAGCGCTTCGTGCTCTCAAAATAAAAATGCCCGGCAAAAAATGAGCCGGGCATTTTGCTTTCAAGGACTTTCGTCCTGACCCGATCTTTTGGATGGCCGTGATCGGTCTCCCTGACTGTTAAAAGACTTGTTTGAGCGTAACGATTGCAGCGGTTGCTGAACGCGATTTCACTTGGAATCGCCGCTTGTTAGCTGAGGTTGCGCGTTAACATCGCTCACAATTTTTGAAAGTATAAGGTGCGGTCGTGACTAGCTTCCGCTACCCAAGCGGCGTATTTCGTCGCCCGCAGGCGGAATTGTTAAGGACCAGCGTTAATGGCGAGAAAGCATTTTGGAACGGACGGCATCCGCGGTCTTGCAAACCGCGTGATCACGCCTGAGCTTGCCCTGAAAGTCGGGCAGGCGGCGGGACTCATGTTCCAGAACGGGGATCATCGCCACCGCGTCGTGATCGGCAAGGATACGCGGCTCTCCGGCTACATGATCGAGACCGCGCTGGTCGCGGGTTTCACTTCGGTCGGCATGGATGTGTTCCAGCTGGGGCCAATGCCGACACCCGCGGTCGCAATGCTGACGCGCTCGATGCGTGCCGATCTTGGCGTGATGATCTCCGCTTCGCACAACCCCTACGACGACAACGGCATCAAGCTGTTCGCGCCGGACGGCTACAAGCTCTCGGACGCGATCGAGCAAGAGATCGAAGATCTGATGGCGAGCGATCTCACCAAGCGCCTCGCGCAGTCCGCCAATCTCGGCCGTGCCAAGCGCATCGATGGCGTGCAGGATCGATATATCGAATTCGCCAAGCGTACGCTGCCGCGCAATCTTTCGCTCGAAGGCATGCGCATCGTAATCGATTGCGCCAACGGCGCCGCCTACCGCGTGGCGCCGGCAGGCCTGTGGGAGCTCGGCGCGGAAGTCTTTTCCATCGGCGTCGATCCCGACGGCTTCAACATCAATCGCGATGTGGGTTCGACCGCGCCAGAGGCGCTTTCGGCGAAAGTGCGCGAAATGCGGGCGGATATCGGCATTGCGCTCGACGGCGACGCCGACCGCGTCGTGATCGTCGACGAAAAGGGCCATCTCGTCGATGGCGACCAACTGCTTGCGCTGATCGCGGAACGTTTTCGCAGCGAGGGCCTGCTTGCGCGCGACGGCGTGGTCTCGACCGTGATGTCCAATCTAGGCCTTGAGCGCCACTTCGAAAATCTCGGCATCGGTTTTGAGCGCACACCGGTTGGTGACCGCTATGTGCTCGAGAGGATGCGCGAGACCGGCTACAACGTGGGCGGCGAACCTTCCGGCCACATCATTCTTTCCGACTACGCGACGACCGGCGACGGTTTCGTCGCTGCGTTGCAGGTGCTCGCGATGGTCAAGAAATCCGGCAAGCCGGTTTCGGAAGTCTGTCACCGCTTCGATGCGCTGCCGCAGGTGATGAAGAACGTGCGCTATTCGTCGGGCAAGCCGCTTGAGAACGCGTCCGTGATCGGCGTGATCGATGCAGCCAAACGCCGGCTCGGCAAAGCGGGCCGTCTTGTCATTCGTCCTTCCGGTACCGAGCCGGTAATCCGCGTGATGGCGGAAGGCGACGAACGCGAACTCGTTGAAGAAGTAGTGGACGTGATCGTGGCTGCGCTCGCGAAAGCGGCGGCGTAATTTTACGAAGAAATTTTCGCCGTTAATCTCTCGGCAACCTCTTCGTTAACCTTCGTCAATCTCTTTCCTAACATCCGTTAATTCATTTTCGCGCGAAGCATTGATTTTGCTCACGCGCATCGTGCTGCGCGTTTGAAGATTAAAAATCACGGTTAAGAGTTAAGGTTAAGCGCTCTTTAAATACTCGCTGCGAGTATCGCCCGGTCAGTAACTGGCGCGAGCGCGAACGAGTTTGCTCCGCCACGAGAAAAGGATTTCGTGAGATGGGCAGCGTTCGTATTGCCGCACTCGCCGCAGTAGCGGCCAGCGCTATGACCTTCGGGGCCGCAAACGCGGCCGATTATCAGTGCCCGCCGCCGCAACCCTATGGTCCGCCGCCGCCGCCGCACTGCTTGGCGCCGCCGCCGCCACCGCTGCCGGTCATCGAAGAATTCGGCGGCTGGTACATCCGCGGCGATATCGGCATGACCAATCAGGCGGTCGGCGCCCTCGATAACGCGCTGTATCGCGACAACCGCGGGCCTTACCATTCTCGACAAGAATTTCGAGTCGGGCATGCTGTTCGGCGTCGGCATCGGCTACAAGTGGAACAACTGGATGCGCTTCGACGTCACCGGCGAATATCGCGGCGAAACCGGATTCCATGGTCTTGATATCTGGGACGACGCCGGCACCACGCGCTTCAACAATTACACCGCGAAGAAGTCCGAGTGGCTGTATCTCGCCAACGTCTACGCTGACCTCGGCACCTGGGGCGGCTTCACGCCGTTCGTCGGCGCCGGTATCGGGATTCAGCCGTGTCGGAATTCATAGCTTTCGCGACATGGGTACCGACGGATCGCCACGCATGGCCTATGCAAACTCCGGCTATACGTGGAACATAGCCTATGCCCTGCACGCCGGCGTCTCGTACGAGCTGACGAAGAACGCGACGATCGAGTTTGCTTATCGCTACACCTATCTCGGCGACGGCAAGACCGGTGATATTATTCCCTATGTCGGCCTCAACTCGATCTCAACAATCCAATGTACTTCCGCGATATCGACTCGCACGATCTGAAACTTGGTATTCGCTACTGCGTTCGCGACCGGCGGCTACCAGATGCAGGTTCCTGAAGCTTTTGATGCGCCGGTACTAATTCCGATCGATGAGAAGAATCAGACAGCGCGGCGGGGTTTGCCGCGCTGTTTTTCTTCCGGGATGGCCGAGATTTGCGCCCGTTTATCGGAAAATTAACCCTAACAATTCGATAATCACTCCAGCTTCAGCAAAGGCGCGTCGCGTATTGGCGCGTGAAACAAAGGGTTCGACCATGAAGAAAATTCTGCTCGCGGGCTTCGCGGCACTTGCACTCCCGGCCTTCGCGGATCGCGCGAACGCGGCCGACATGCCGCCGCCGATCATCAACGCGCCGCGCGCGCCCTGGCTCGAACTCGGATCGAATTGGTATCTGCGCGGCGATTTCGCGTACCGGATGTACGACGATGTTGCTGGCGGCCTCGGTAGTCCGGAAGATGCGGCCGTGCTCGGTCTCGGCGTCGGCTACAAGTTCAACAACTGGCTCCGCGCCGATGTGACGATCGACTATGCGTTCCGCACGGAGTTCTCCGGTCTTGCTGCCGCGAAGTTCTGGAATTCGACGACGCTGGTGAATGGCTATGTCGATCTCGGCACGTGGTGGGGCGTCACGCCCTATATCGGCGCCGGTGTCGGTGCTTCCTACAACCACATCGATTTTCTCGCCGGTGACAGCAGCTGGAATTTCGCCTGGGCCGGCATGTTCGGTGCCGCCTATCATCTGTCGCCGAATCTCTCGGTCGACTTCGGCTACCGCTACGTCGATCTCGGCTCGGTCAACAATCTCGACTTTACCGCACACGAATTCCGCGTCGGTTTCCGTTACCTGCTCGACTGATTACCCCTGCGCGGGTTGGCTCTCGCGCGAACTTCTAGGCCGCAGCCAGAAATGGTTGCGGCCTATTTTTATCTGCATACCCACCATTCGCACGCCTTGTTGCATCGCACTTGACCCGGCGTCGGCTTCTGCTATTCCCGCCAGTGGGACACCCCTCCCCAACGAGGGGCTTCTATCTGGAAGGATAGGCTCATGACTGCTCTGCCTGCCGCGCGTCCGCGCGTGAACCACTTCTCATCCGGCCCCTGCGCGAAGCGCCCCGGATGGAAACTCCAAAATCTCGAAAAAGCACTGGTCGGCCGCTCGCATCGTTCGAAGCCCGGCAAGGCGCGTCTCAAATACGCGATCGAGCTCACCCGCGAGGTGCTCGGCGTGCCTGCGAATTATCTCATCGGCATCGTGCCAGCGTCCGATACCGGCGCCGTCGAAATGGCGATGTGGTCGGTGCTCGGCGCACGCGGCGTCGAGGTGCTGACCTGGGAAAGCTTCGGCGAAGGCTGGGCGACCGATGTCGTCAAGCAGTTGAAGCTCAAAGACGCGAAGATCACCAAGGCGCCGTATGGCGAACTGCCCGATCTCGCCAAGGTCGATTTCAAAAACGACGTGATCTTTACCTGGAACGGCACGACCTCGGGCGTGCGTGTACCGAATGCGGATTGGATTCCGGCAAACCGCGAGGGGCTCACGATCTGTGACGCGACTTCGGCGGCGTTTGCGCAGAATCTCGATTTCGCAAAGCTCGATATCGTCACTTACTCCTGGCAGAAAGTGCTGGGCGGCGAAGCGGCACACGGTATGCTGATCCTGTCGCCGCGTGCGGTCGAACGGTTAGAGAGCTACACGCCCGCCTGGCCGATGCCGAAAATCTTCCGCATGACCAAGGGCGGCAAGATCATCGCCGGCATTTTCGAAGGCGAAACCGTCAACACGCCGTCGATGCTCTGCGTCGAGGATTACGTCGACGCGCTCGAATGGGCGAAGTCGGAGGGCGGTCTGAACGGCTTGCAGGCGCGCGCCAACAGGAACTTCGCGGTGCTCGCAAACTGGGTCGAGAAAACGCCGTGGGTCGCCTTCCTCGCCAAGAAGGAAGTCGAGCGCTCGAATACGTCGGTCTGCTTCGAAGTGGTCGATCCGGCCGTCAAGGCGCTCTCCGCCGACGCACAGAATGCGTTTGCGAAGTCGATGGCTTCGATCCTCGAGAAGGAAAACGTGGCACTCGACATCGGTCATTATCGCGACGCGCCTCCGGGCCTTCGCATCTGGACCGGCGCCACAATCGAGGCATCCGACCTCGAAGCGCTGACGCCTTGGCTCGATTGGGCCTATGCGCAGGCCAAGGCCGCTTTGGCGAAGGCGGCGTAAGCCGCCTTTCGCCGACTCTTTTATTCCCCCGTTTCTCAAGCTGGAGGCCGCCATGGCGCCCCGCGTTCTGATCGCAGATAAACTTTCTCCCACCGCAGTCCAGATTTTCAAGGATCGTGGCGTCGAGACCGATGTGAAAACCGGGCTTGAGCGCGATGAACTGATCAAGATCATCGGCGACTATGACGGCTTGGCCATTCGCTCGGCGACCAAGGTCACCGCAAAGGTTCTTGAGGCCGCGAAAAACCTGAAGGTCATCGGTCGCGCCGGCATCGGCGTGGATAATGTGGAAATTCCGGCTGCGACCGCCAAGGGCGTGATCGTGATGAATACGCCGTTCGGCAATTCAATCACGACCGCCGAACACGCGATTGCGTTGATGTTCGCGCTCGCCCGCCAAATTCCTGCGGCCGACGCTTCCACGCAAGCGGGAAAATGGGAAAAGAACCGCTTCAACGGTGTTGAAATTACCGCAAAGACGCTCGGCATCATCGGTTGCGGCAATATCGGTTCGATCGTGGCCGATCGCGCGATTGGGTTGCGCATGAAGGTGATCGCGTTCGATCCGTTCCTGTCGCCGGAGCGCGCGCTAGATCTCGGCGTTGAAAAGGTCGACCTCGACGAGTTGCTCACGCGCTCGGACTTCATCACGTTCCATACGCCGCTTACCGAGAAGACGAAGAATATTCTCGATGCATCGGCGCTCGCGAAAACGAAGAAGGGTGTCCGCATCATCAATTGCGCGCGCGGCGGTCTAGTCGACGAGAAAGCGCTTCGTGCCGCGCTCGATTCGGGTCATGTGGCTGGCGCGGGCTTCGACGTGTTCGTGACGGAGCCCGCGACTGAAAATGCGCTGTTCGGCCACCCGAATGTGGTTTGCACGCCGCATCTCGGTGCGTCGACCTCTGAAGCGCAGGAAAACGTTGCGCTGCAGGTTGCCGAGCAGATGTCGGATTATCTGCTGCGTGGCGCAATCTCGAACGCGGTAAACTTCCCGTCGATTTCGGCGGAAGAAGCACCGCGACTGCGGCCCTATATCGAGCTTTCCGAAAAGCTCGGTTCATTCGCGGGCCAGCTCACCGAAAGCGGCATCAAGAAAGTCCAGATCACCTATGCCGGCGCGGTTGCGGGCATGAAGATCAAGGCGATGACGTCGGCCGCGGTTGCGGGAATCCTGCGGCCGATGTTGCAGGACATCAACGTGGTGTCGGCGCCGGTGATTGCGGCAGAGCGCGGCATCATGGTCGAAGAAACGACACGCGGTTCGGGCGGCGATTACGACAGCCTCATCATCGTGACCGTCACAACGGAAAACCAGACCCGTGCGGTTTCAGGCACCGTTTACGCCGATGGCCGTCCGCGGATCGTGAACATCAAGGGCATCCGCATGGATGCCGAGTTCGGTAAGTCGATGATTTACGTGACCAACCAGGACCGCCCGGGCTTCATCGGGCGTTTCGCGTCTGCGCTCGGTGATGCAGGCATCAATATCGCGACCATGCACTTCGGCCGCGAAGAACCGGGCGGCAATGCGATCGCGCTGGTCGAAATCGACGGCATTGCGCCGCCTGATGTGATTGAGAAGATCACGAAGTTGCCGCTGGTGCAGCGTGCGAAGCCGTTGAAGTTCTGAGAAACAGGCCGCCCTTAAAAAGAGGGCGGCCTTTTGGTTTCAGTCTTGGGCGGTATGCGTGCACCCAAGTCGGCTTTAGCCGACTTGGGCATATTGAATGCTCATCTCGGGTAAACCCGAGATGAGTGCGTGCCGATGAATATCCCCGCGAGCACCAGCGCGTAGCCGATGGCGTGGAAGATTTCCGGCCGCTCGCCGAGAAAAACGATCGCAAGCGCTGAGCCGAAAATCGGGATCAGATGATAGAACGGCGCCGCACGGTTCGGTCCGACCAATTCGATGCCGCGGTTGAAGAACAAATAGGCGAGCAGCGACGGAAACACCGTGATGTAGGCAAGGATCAAAAATGCTTTGAGATCGAGCGTGAAGGTGATCCCCATCGCGACTTCGGTGGCATAAATTGGCGAAAGCATTAATGCGCCGGCGCCCATCGTGAACGCCAGAAACGATATCGGGTGGATATTCGGCCGGCTTTTGATGAGCGTTGCATAAAACGAATAAACGACCTGCGCGCAGAAAAAAACGATATCGCCGATATTGAAGCGAACTTCGCGTAACGCAGCGAGATCGCCGCGCGCGAGAATCGTCAGAACCCCCGCGAGCGACAGCGCGATACCGATCGTCTGCCAGACAGTCAGACGCTCGCGATAAAGAATGAATGCCCAGCTCGCGACCAGCAGCGGGTGCGCGGAAGTGATCAGAAGTGCGTTGATCGCCTGGGTGTATTGCAGCCCCCAATAGGCCATCGAATTGTAAATCGTGATCCCGGCAAGCGTCAGGATCAGCATGATGCCGAGGTGCTGGCGGATCTTCGTCCAGTCGCGTTTCAGAAACGGCAATGCGAATGCAATCAGGATCAGGAATGCAACAGTCCAGCGAATAAAAGAGAGCGCGACCGGCGGCACGTGGCCCGCCGCGTAGCGGCCAAGCACAATATTGCCGGCCCAGAACAGTGAGGTGAGTGAGAGCAACAGATAGGGCGCGTCGAACAGGCGACCGAAAATCTGGCGGACAGGGGATTGCATTCGGCGGCCGGAATTGGAGGGCAGGCGCTCTTACGAGAGCACATTCCTCCGGTCAACGCCCTCAGGCGCGGAGCTGGACTGCAACCGGCGTGTGCCAGGGATCGGTGAAGGAAAAGCCCGGGTCGTTCTTACTGACCGAAATGTTCGCGGCTTCCAACCGCGACTTCAACGCTTCAAGTGAAGCCGCGTCCGGCAGTTCAACGCTCATCAAAGAAAGGCCTGCCGTGTCCGGTGACGGCGGCGGACCGCTGCGGCTCTCCCAGATATTGGTGCCGAGATGATGGTGATAGCCACCCGCCGCCATAAAGAGCGCGCCGGGCAAAGTCGCGGTTGGCGAGAACCCGAACACGTCGGCATAAAAACGCTTCGCCTTGTTCAGGTCGTCGACCTCCAAATGAATATGTCCGATGCGGGTGCCGGCTTTCATTGGCGCGCGCGACAGTTTTTCGACGTCAGGCTCTGCGAGTAATCCCTGGAAATCGAGCGGACGATTGACCATCTGCACATGATCGCCGCGCCAAACCCATTCGCTGCGCGGCCGGTCGCGGTAAATCTCGATCCCGTTATTGTCCGGGTCCCAGATATAGATCGCTTCGCTCACTAGATGATCGGCGGCGCCAAGCTTCACGTTATTTGCGGCAAGGCGCGCGATCGTGGCACCGAGTTGAGGCCGGTCGGGAACCAAAATCGCGACGTGATAGAGCCCGCTCTCTTTATAGTTTCGCGGCGCCATTCCCGGCCGAATGTCCAGATAGAGCACCGGCGCGCCGCCGGCGCCGAGCGCCACGCGATCGTTCCCGCGATCTAGCACTTCAAGCCCGATATTCCGCTCATAGAAATCGAGCGCGCGGCCTGCGTCCGAGACGCGGAGTGCCGCGGGGCCGAGTCGAAAATCGTCCGGGAGCTTGGTTTCCATCATCCACCTTTCAGGTGAGATCGGATGCCGCAGCCCGAACGGCAAGGCGCAAATCCTTGCAAACACGCAGATTGCGGTGTGCGAAACCGGCGTTGTGGAAGGTTCGATACCGTTTTTCTTGCCTCGACCGGCCCGATTGGCTACCAAATTCCGCACACCCCGGACCACTCGCGTGCCGGGGTTTGTGCTGTCTGGCGCAATGTCTTTTCGGAGTAATGCGGTGCCGAATGTGGTGGTCGTCGGCTCTCAATGGGGCGACGAAGGAAAAGGCAAGATCGTCGACTGGCTCTCGGAGCAAGCCGACGTGGTGGTTCGCTTTCAGGGCGGACACAATGCCGGCCATACGCTCGTCATTGGCGGTCAAACTTACAAGCTCTCGCTGCTGCCATCGGGCGTCGTGCGTCCGGGCAAGCTTGCGATCATCGGCAACGGTGTCGTGCTCGATCCGCATGCGCTGGTCAGCGAGATCGATCGGCTGACCGGACAGGGTGTAGCGATCTCGCCGAAGAACCTGCGGGTTGCCGAAAACGCTGCGCTCATTCTTTCGCTCCATCGCGAGCTCGATGGCTTACGCGAAGGCGCGGGTCCCGGCCTCAAGATCGGTACGACCAAGCGCGGCATCGGCCCTGCTTACGAAGACAAGGTCGGCCGCCGCGCGATCCGGCTCATGGATCTTGCCGAGCCTGCGCAGTTGGACGCGAAACTCGACCGCCTGCTTGACCACCACAACGCTATCCGTCGCGGATTGAAGCTCGAAGAAATCAAGCGCGAGACGTTGCGCGACGAATTAATGTCGATTGCGCCGCGCGTGCTGCCGTTTATGGATCGCGTCTGGCATCTGCTGGACGAAGCGCGCCGCCGCGGCGACCGCATTTTGTTCGAAGGCGCGCAAGGTGCGCTGCTCGATGTCGACCACGGCACTTATCCGTTTGTGACTTCGTCGAACACGGTCGCGGCGCAGGCGGCGACCGGCTCGGGGTTAGGCCCGAACGCGGTCGGCTACGTGCTTGGCATCACCAAGGCCTACACGACCCGTGTCGGCGAAGGTCCGTTTCCGACCGAGCTCAAGGACGACGTCGGTAAGCTGCTCGGCGAGCGCGGCCATGAATTCGGCACCGTCACCGGCCGCCCGCGCCGTTGCGGCTGGTTCGACGCAGTCCTAGTGCGCCAGACGGTACGCACCGGCGGCATTCAGGGCATCGCGCTTACCAAGCTCGACGTGCTCGACGGCCTCGACCCCTTGCGCGTCTGCGTCGGTTATCGCTTAAAAGGGCGCGAGATGGACTACTTGCCGGCGAGCCAGGGCGCTCAGGCGCAGGTTGAGCCGGTCTATGAAGAGATCGAAGGCTGGAAAGCCTCGACCCGCGGTGCGCGTTCGTGGGCCGACTTGCCGGCTGCGGCGGTTAAATATGTGCGGCGGATCGAGGAGCTGATCGACTGTCCCGTGGCTCTGCTCTCCACGAGCCCGGAGCGTGAGGACACAATTCTGGTCCAAAATCCGTTTCAAAGCTGAGGCAACCAATCCGCGTGTGTAGCGTTATGCAGAGCTGGGGCCTATGACCGATTACCGTCCACTCCTGTCGAGAGCAATTACCACGCTCGACCCGAATACGGGCGAAGCGCGCCGCTCGGTTTATGACCGCGCGCGGACGGCGCTGGTCAACCAACTGCGCGGCATGAACCCGCCGCTCGCCGAGGCCGACATCACGCGTGAGCGGCTCGCGCTCGAAGAGGCGATCCGCAAGATCGAGGGCGACGTCGCGGCAGCGCCACCACCGCGTTCGCAGCCTGCGGCTCAGCCGCCGCGCGCGCCGGCGCCCGCTAACGATCCCCGTGGTGCAAACGACATTTCGATTCAAGATGAGGCCGATCCGTTCGAGCCTGACGCACCGCCACCGCTGCGCCGTGACGGGCGTGACACGCGTGAGCCGCGTCCCGGCAACGTCCGCCCTGATCCGCGGGCGCAAGCCGCCTATCCACCGCGCGCCGAAGCCGGCCCTCGTCCGCGGCCAGGCCGGGGAAAGAGCCCGGCAGATTACGCGCGCGAAGACGCGCGCAAAGCGACGCGAACCAAGCTTGTTGTGGCCGGAATTGTCGGCGTGCTCTTTTTGCTCGCAGGTGTCGTCGGCTACGTCCATCGCGAGCGCATCTTCACGCTGGTTGGCCTCGGTGGCTCTTCCGCGACGCAGGAGATGCCGACCAAGGCGCCCGACCGTCTTGCCCAGCAGCCGCAAAATCAGCAGCAGGCGCCGCAGCCGCTGCCGCCGTCCATTCCACTCGCCGCCGGCGCGCAGCGCGCACTACTGTTTGAAGAAAATCCCGGCAGCCAGCAATTCACAACGATTAGTGGCTCGGCTGTCTGGCGGACCGAGACTATTAATCCAGGTCCCGGACGCTCGCCTGAGCTGGGCGTGCGGATCGATATTGATATTCCCGATCGCAAAATGCAGGTCGTCGTTACGATCCGCCGCAACCCGGATCAGTCGCTGCCGGCAAGTCACTACATCGAGATCCAGTTCTCCGGGAACGACCCTTACGGCGGTATCGCGCAGGTTCCTGCGGTCCGCATGAAGAACAATGAAGCGGCGCAAGGTGTCCCGCTTGCGGGTCTCGGCGTGCGCGTGATGCAGGGATATTTCCTGGTTGGACTTTCAGCGGTCGAGGCTGATCGCGAACGAAATTTGCAAGTGCTGCGCTCGCAGCCATGGATCGATATTCCCTTCGTCTATAATAACGGCCGCCGCGCGGTTATCGCCTTCGAGAAGGGCGGCACGGGCGAAAAGGCGATGGCGGAAGTTTTCGCCGCCTGGGGCGGCTGAGGTAAGGGCGGCTAGTTAAAAAAATGGCCGGGACGAGCCCGGCCATAACGACGTTGCCTATGTCGATAATCAGCCGGCCGTAAGTGCCGCGGCCGGCGCTTCCACTTTACGTATTTTCTCAACGACCGACTTCTGCACCTTTTCGAAGGCGCGGACTTCAATCTGGCGCACGCGCTCGCGCGAGACACCGAATTCGGTGGCGAGCTGTTCGAGCGTGATCGGGTCGTCGGCGAGGCGGCGCGCCTCGAAAATGCGCCGCTCGCGATCGTTCAGCACGCCAAGCGCGCCTTGCAGCGCGTCGTGACGATTTGAGCTCTCCTCGGTGCGGGCCAGGATCGTCTCCTGACTGTCGCTGTCATCAACGAGCCAGTCCTGCCATTCGCCTGTTTCGGAATCGGCACGGATCGGCGCGTTGAGCGAGGTATCGCCGCCGAGGCGGCGGTTCATCGAAATCACTTCCGCCTCGGTGACGCCGAGCTTGGTCGCGATCTTTTTCACGTGCTCGGGGCGGAGCTCGCCTTCCTCGAGCGCGGAGATCTGGCTCTTGGTTTTGCGCAGGTTGAAGAACAACCGCTTCTGCGCGGCGGTGGTGCCCATCTTTACGAGCGACCACGAACGCAGGACGTATTCTTGAATCGACGCGCGAATCCACCACATGGCGTATGTGGCAAGCCGGAAACCCTTGTCGGGTTCGAAGCGTTTGACGGCCTGCATCAGGCCGACATTGCCTTCGGAAATAACTTCACCGATCGGCAGGCCATAGCCGCGATAGCCCATCGCGATTTTCGCGACGAGGCGCAGATGCGAAGTGACGAGCTGGTGCGCGGCGTCGCGGTCGTCATGCTCGCGCCAACGCTTGGCGAGCATGAATTCCTGCTGCGGCTCCAGCATCGGAAACTTGCGGATTTCGGACAGGTAGTGCGAAAGCCCGCCTTCGGCGACGGCGGGGAGATTGCCGGTAGTTTTACGGGCCATTGAAGTCCCTCTTTCTCGGCCCCCAGATCGGCGGGCCGTACCGCCGCTGCTCAATGAGCCAGCGGCAACGGACACATATAGGAACGCTTCAGGCGGCTTTAAGGTGCCGCAAATGAATTATTTTTAATCCGTGGTTCTCAGGTCTTTTTGAAAGATTTCTCCAGTGCGGAGAGGTCTTTGGGCAATTTGCTTTCAAAGGAGAGCAATTTGCCCGTCGCCGGATGTGAAAAGGCGAGCCGGAAGGCGTGGAGCGCCTGCCGGTTCAGCTTGCCGAGTGCCGCGCGCGCGGCCTGTGGCAGCAACACGGCCTTGGACTGAAAGCCCGCGCCATAGACGCTATCTCCAAGCAGGGGATGGCCCGCCCGCGCGAGATGCACGCGGATCTGGTGCGTGCGGCCGGTCTCAAGTTCGCACTCGACCAGGGAGGCCACCGCCTTGCCGTCGGCGCCGGCATATTTGTGGAGCACTTCATAATGGGTGACCGCCTCGCGGCCGCCCTTCCTCACCGCCATTTTCACGCGCGAGTGCGGATCGCGTGCGATCGGCGCATCGATGGTGCCGCGTTCGGGCTTGGGTACCCCCCAGGCAAATGCGAGATAGCCGCGGGAAAGATCGCCGGTGCGGCCGTGGTCGGCGAATTGCGCGGAGAGCGAGCGGTGCGCCTTGTCGTTCTTTGCGACGACGAGAAGCCCGCTCGTATCCTTGTCGAGCCGATGCACGATGCCCGGCCGCTTCTCGCCGCCGACGCCGGAGAGCGACGCCCCGCAATGCGCGATCAGCGCATTGACCAACGTACCCGTTCGGTTGCCCGCAGCCGGATGCACGACCAGGCCCGCAGGCTTGTCGATCACGATCACGTCCTTGTCTTCGTAGACGATATCGAGCGGGATTTTTTCCGCGGCCGGCTTCGCGGGCTCCGGCGCGGGCACGCTGAATGCGATCGCGTCGCCCGCGTTGACCCTGTATTCGGGGTCTCTTATCGTCCGGCCGCTTACTTCGACTTCGCCTTCAAGAATGAGCGACTTCAGCCTGGTCCGGCTCAACGCTTCGATCTTGGTTGCGAGAAAGCGGTCGAGGCGAGCACCTTTATCTTCCGCGCTGGCGGAAAGTTCGAAACGCTGAGTATTGAATTCCGACATGGCTGCCAAAAAAAAGAATCCGAACGCGCAGGATAGCGCAGACGCCCTCGACCCGCAGCAGGAAGCCATGGTGCGCAAGCTCAGGCGCATGGCGGTGTTTTCCAGCGTGCTGATGATCGGCGGCTTTCTCGCCGTTTTCGGCGTGATTGCCTACCGCCTTTCTTATGCGCCTACACAATTGCCGCAGGCGGCTGCGATCCCGGCAATCACCAATGCGCTGCCCAAGGGCTCGCGCGTGATCTCGACCGCGGTCAGCGACGGGCGCATCGTGGTCACCTTCGAGCGCGACGGTGTTACCGAAATGCGGGTGTTCGATCTTTCGACGCTGCAATTGCGCGGCACGCTGCGGCTCGAGCCGCAATAATCCGTGGAACTATATGTATTCTTCGCCGTTCTTGCCGCGGCGCTGATGCATGCGAGTTGGAACGTCCTCGTCAAAGCGGGCTCCGACCGCACGACGTCGATCATGTTGCTTGCGCTCATTCAGGGCGCAATTTCGCTTCTGCTGCTGCCGTTCTTTGCGCTGCCGCTTGCTGCGAGCTGGCCGTGGATTGCGCTCTCCGCGCTCCTGCACACCGGCTACAAAGTTTTTCTGATCCGCGCCTATGCGCATGGCGATCTCAGTCAGGTTTATCCGCTCGCGCGCGGCAGCGCGCCGCTGATCGTGGCAATCGTGGGCGTGTTTGCTTTGAACGAAGGCATGACGGCGGCCAAGCTTGCCGCGGTTATTTTGATCGGTCTCGGAGTCATTGCGATGTCGATGCGCGCGGGCGACGTCGAAGCGATGCCGAAAAAGGCACTGCTTTATGCGCTCGGCACCGCGCTCTTCACCGCGAGCTATACGCTGGTCGATGGTGTCGGCGCGCGTATATCCGGCACTGCATCCGGATTCACGCTCTGGATGTTTGTGGGCGACGGAATTTTGATGGCGCTTTACGCCTGGCTCGTGCGCGGGCGTGGGCTGTTTGTACAGGCGCGCGAAAACCTCGGCGGCGGGGTTGCCGCCGGTGTGCTTTCACTCGGCTCTTACTGGATCGCGATCTGGGCCTTCACGCTTGCGCCGATCGCGCTGGTTGCGGCGCTCCGCGAAACCAGCGTTCTATTCGCGATGCTGATTGCGGTCTTCTGGCTTGGTGAGAAGGCAAACTGGCAGCGTTGGCTTGCCGCTGCGTTCATCGTTTGCGGCGTCATATTAATGCGTTTTTAGCGCGCGGACTTGTCGACAGTATTTTGGCGGGAACGTAAGCTCAGCCTCATATTCCAGCGCGAGCCATCAGGAGAAATCTTAGTGCAATCTTCAGATACGCCTTCGCCGTTCGCGCCGTATAATCCGCCGCCAGCCGCAGCCGCGCCAGAGCCGGCCAGTGACACTGGCGTTCAGGTGTTGTTTGTGGGCGACCGACGTCAGTTCTTTAATCTCGTTGCGCGCGGGGGACTGCTGCAACTTATTACCTTCGGTTTTTATCGGTTTTGGTTGTCCACCTATGTCCGGCGCCATTTATGGAGCGGAACGTCGGTGGATGGCGACGCGGCGGAATATACCGGCACGGCCGTCGAACTCTTAATCGGATTTCTGTTTGCGATTGCAATTCTGGTTCCGATTTACCTGCTTTATTTTTACATCGGTCTTGAAGCGGAGCTCTATCAGGCATTCGCCAGCATTCCGCTGTTCATCTTTTTGTTTCTGTTTGCGCAATTCGCGATTTATCGCGCTCGCCGCTATCGGATGAGCCGCACGGTCTGGCGTGGCGTGCGGTTCTGGATGCGTGGCTCGGGCTGGGATTATTCCTGGCGCGCGACACTCTGGCTTATTCCGGTTGCGCTGACGTTGGGAGCGATGCTGCCCTGGCGCACCGCGGCGCTTGAGCGCTTCAAGATGGGCAACAGTTATTATGGCAATCTGCAAGGCCGCTTCGAAGGATCGCCGCGCGAACTCTTCAGTTTGGGCTGGCCGTTCTGGGTTGCCACCATCGCACTCTTCGCCGTTGGCTGGTTGTTTCCGCCGATCATCTGGATCGGCATGACTTTTATTTACGCGATGTACAAGGCGATCGAATGGCGTTGGTGGATTGGCGGTATTCGCTTCGGTGATGTGGGCTTTGCTTCCAATCTTTCCAATACCGCGCTGATCGGTCTTTACTGGAAAGTGTTCGGCTGGGGTTTGTTGATCGTATTCGCAGCCGGTACGGCGCTTTCGATCATTGTGGCGGCCGCGATTTTCGCAAGCGGCATTGATCTCGCGAGCGCTGAAAAGATCGGTGACTCGATTGCGAGCCGTCCGGTGCTGACGGGCGTCGTGATCTTCATTGTCGCCGCCTTCTACATCGGCATCCTGCTTGCCATCGGTGTCGTCTCGCAGCTCTACCTCACGCGGGACATGTGGCAGCGCGTGAGCACCTCGGCCTATATTTTCAATCTTGCCGCTGCCAATAACGTGATTGCTGAGGGGGACGCCGCCAACGCGCTTGGCGAAGGCTTTGCCGATGGACTCGATGTCGGCGGGCTCTGATACGCCAGACGCAACGGCAGAGGCGGCACCCGCGATTTATTACGACGGGCACTCGAACCGTAAGCGCATGGTTACGCTCCGGCTCGGAGAAACGCTTGAAATCGTCGAGGCGGGCGAAACCGATCGCGCGCTGGCCTTACGCCGATATTCGCCGCACCGACAGCGGCGGCAGCCATCTGCGCTTGCGGCTTGAGCCGGTCAATTCGCTCGCGCGGCTTGAAATACGTGACGCGGCGCTCGCCGAAGCGGTGACAGCGCGTAGCAGTGCGATCGATGCCGCCGAGGGCAAGGGCCATGTCAAACAGGTCGTGTTCTGGTCGTTTGCGGCTGCGGTGTTCCATCGTTTTAATTGTTGCTTTCGTTATTCCGGCGCTATCCGACCGGCTTGCGCCGCTCGTGCCGGCGCCGCTGGAGCGGCGGCTCGGTGGCGCGGTCGATAACCAGGTCCGCGTCTTGTTCGGCAACAAGACCTGCAACAACGCGGAAGGTGCCGCAGCGTTCACAAAGCTTGTCGAGAAACTTCGCGTGGCCGGCGGCCTCGATGTGCCGCTCGACGCGCAGATCATCGACAGTAAAATCTCGAACGCGATCGCGCTCCCCGGCGGCAAGATTTATCTGATGCGGGGCATGCTGGATGACGCGCAGCATGCCGACGAGATCGCGGGCGTGCTCGCCCATGAGCTCGGCCATGTGCATAACCGCGACGGATTGCGCCGCTTGATTCAGATGGGTAGCACGTCATTTTTAGTCGGCCTGCTGTTCGGCGACGTAACCGGGAGCGGCGCAGTCATCCTGGTCGCGCGCTCATTGTTCGATGCTTCGTATTCGCGTGAGAATGAAACCGATGCAGATTCGTTTTCCATCAATGTGATGAACAAGCTCGGCCGCTCGCCGACCGCGATGGGCGAATTCCTGGTCCGGATTACGAAGAAAAAAGAATTCGGGCCGACGATCTTCGCGAGCCATCCGTTGAGCGAGGAGCGGCTGGCGCGGATGCGTAAGGAAAGCCGCCCGGTGACCGGGCCGGAGTTGCTCACAGCGCAGGAATGGAATGCGCTGAAAGACGTCTGCAAGGGGCGCTAGCCTTCGGTTGCGCGCGGCGCGCTTCAGCGCTATTTCAGCCGGACGCTCCCTTCGTCTAGCGGTTAGGACGCGGCCCTCTCAAGGCTGAAACACGGGTTCGATTCCCGTAGGGAGCGCCAGCAAACTCAATGCTTCAGTCAGTGACCATCATACGCTGATGCGATATCGAATAGCCGGTGTGCGTCCACATCATGCGCACCCTTTCGCAAAACAAAATTGATGGACGTAACTTGGTCCTCGAAACCCGGCGAATAGGCAACAGCGTTCACCGCGACGTTCTAAATCGCGCGGTCGGCTTCTGGAAAAAGAACGGCGGCTCGCGGGTCGGGTCGGAGCCCATCTCGCGGGCGTGGGCCGCGTAATTGCGGCCGATGCAATAGATGCGGCGGACCTGAAACTGCTCGGTGCTGTTCACGATCGGAATATAGGTCGCCGGTACTGTGAACGGCGTTTTGGTCTGCGCCTGCGCCTGAGCGTTTCCGGCTAGCGCGAGACCCGCGCCGGCGGCGCCGATGGTCAGGAAATCTCTTCTGGACGGAGTCATGGCGTTTCCCCCTTGAAAGACGTGCGTCCTCCCGGCTAATTCTTGTTTTTCGGGCGGGAGCCTGTCGCGGGGCCCGAGGCTTTTTCAGCCGGTTCAATTGTGCGATTGGCAAACAGTCTCTCTTGTGCGCCTGTCATATTTCGGGCATCGCCTTGGCTGCATGCCGATCTCAAGTAGCTTTGTTGTCCGCTCCACCATTATCCTACTGGCTGTCGGGTTCCTGACATTGCTCGGAATTGTCGGAACGACCATCTGGCTCGGCGAGCGATCTCAGTTTTACTTCAATGAAGCGATCGAGGCGCGCGATACGCGAACCGCAGCCGTCGAACTGCGCAATGCGTTGCAGGTTGCGGAATCAAGCCAGCGCGGTTTCGTGCTGACCGGTAACGAAATTTATCTCGCGCCTTTTGACAACGCGAAGGCGCAGGCGCTCCGGCAACTCAAAATCCTCAATCAGGCGGTCGCGCGCGAGCATGAAAGCGAACCCTTGCTCCGGCGCCTCGGGCAGATCCTGGCTGAGAAGATCGTCGAAATGGACAGCACGACCGAACTTAAAGCCCGCCGGGAGGATGGCGAAGCGCTCGGCATGGTGAAGAGTAATCGCGGCAAAGCGCTGATGGACGAGGCCAATGTCTTTCTGTCCGGGATTATTCGCCGGGCGGATAATCGATTGACTACGGCGGTCAGCGAACAGCGCGCCAACGCGATATGGCTGCGCTGGGTGTCCATCATCGGCGGTCTGGTGATCGTGCTGGTCGTGGGCGGCACCACAATCACGACGCTGCGCTACGCGAAAGAGGTTGCGCAGGCGCGAGACGAGGTGCGCGCGCTCAACGGCAATCTTGAGGAGCGCGTGAAGCTCAGAACATCGGACCTTGCGCGTGCGCGCGACCGAGCCGAGCTTCTCGTTACCGAAGTCAATCATCGTGTTGCGAACAGCCTTGCGATGGTCAATTCGCTGGTGCAGCTGCAAGCAAAGTCGCTGCAGGACCCGGCGGCTAAAGAAGCGCTCGCCGAAACCCAGGCGCGCATTTACGCGATCGCGTCGGTGCATAAGCGGCTTTACTCATCGGGCGACGTGCGCATTGTTTCGCTCGACGAATATCTTGCGGCGGTCCTCGATCATCTTGCGACGTCGATGCGTAGTGAGGGGAATGGCTCGTCGCTGCGTTATGCGATCGAGCCCTTGAAGCTCGCGACCGACGCCAGCATCAATCTCGGCCTCGTTGTGACCGAACTCGTCACCAATGCCTTCAAATATGCGTATCCGAATGGCGGCGGCGAAGTGCGGGTGCGCGTGAACGGTTTGCCGGAAGGCCGAGCGGAATTATTGGTCGAAGACGACGGTGTTGGCCGCCGCGACGACGCTGCAAGTCAGGGCACGGGGCTTGGCACGCGTATCGTGAGCGCGATGGCGTCGAGCATGGGTGCGAAGTTCAATATTTGAAACGCACCCCTGGCACCGTGGCGCGGCTGACCTTTCCACTGAAGGCGGCATGACCATGCGTTTCAGAAATGCCGCAATTCTTTTTTCCCTTTTGCTTTGTGCTGGTGCCGCAAGCGCCCAGGACGGGCCGCAGGGCCTCACCATTCCCATGATCCTGCCGTCCTTCAATCCGGCCGCGCCGACATGCAGCGCGCCGCCTGGGTTGCAAAAAATTCTGGTGTTTGCGCAGGATAATGAGCGGCAGTTCATGCAAGGCGTCGGGCGCGGGTTAGCGGACGCTGCGAAAAATCGCGGGCTCGCGTTCCGCGTGGCGCTTGCCGAGAATGACGGCGCGAAAATGATCGAACAATTACAGGCGCTGCGCGCGGAAAATATCGGTGCGGTGGTAGCCGCACCGGTCCATCCGCCTTCGCTTAGCCGCAGCTTGCAACAGATGATCTGGTCGGGCGCTTATGTCGGCACGGTGGTGCCGCCGCCCGCAGTTTCGATTGCTGAACGCGCCGCAATACCTCACCGGAAAAGTGCTCGCGGAAGCGGCCGCCGGCTACATCAAGGATCGCCTGAAAGGCAAAGCGAATGTCGTGCTGCTCACGCATGACGGCTTGCAGTTTCTCTCACCGCGCTTTGCCGCAATGCGCGATGTGCTTCAGGATATTCCCGGCGTCACGATCGTCGCCGACATTTCGCCGCTTACCGTGAACAAGGAAGGCGGGCTTGCGATGATGCGCACGATCCTGCTTGCGCATCCGAACATCGATGTCGTGCTTGGCGCCGATACGGTCGTGCTCGGCGCGCTGCAAGCGCTTCGCGATGCGGGCAAAGCGCGTCCCGACCAGTTTCTCGGCGGCATCGACGGCGAGCAGGAGGCGGTCGCCGAGATCAAGTCAGGCGGTCCCTACAAGGCAAGCGTCAGCCTTGCGTCGAGCGTTTTTGGTTATGCGATGGGTCAGCACGCAGCCGACTGGCTGGAAGGCAAAAGCATTCCGCAGGCGATGGACATTCTGCCGAGCCTGCTCACGCGCGATAACGTTGCGGCCTACGAGGCCGACTTTGCCGATGCCGCCGGCGTCTATGCCAACGCCGAAACGGCGCGACAGCTATCTCAAGATGTACGGCAACATCTGCTACGACACGCGCGACCAGTATGTGAACTTTCCCTGGTCGTCGGAGCGCAAATAGCCGGCGCTACTCCCGATTGCAGGCCAACTTTCTCTACTTACAAGGCACAACCTGCGTCTGAATCCGCAGGAATTTTCGCGTGTCGCTCTAGCGGAGCGGATTGCTCCGCCTTAGATGGCGCAATCGTCCGATTCCGGGCGGGGGAGAGGCGCCGATGAACGTTGCCGCGACGGTCCGCGAAGAAACCATCACGCTGAAGCAGGCCAAGAAGCTCGTGCAATGCATGGCGCACGAGCAGAGCTTTCTGCTGCTTGTCGCCGCCCGGCGTCGGCAAGTCCGAAATGGTCTACCAGGCGGCGGCCGAAGTCGGCCTGCCGTGCCGCTCGCTGCTCGGCACGCAGATCGCGCCGGAGGACGTCTGCGGCATTCCGCGCATCATCGGCGAGCGCTCGGTGTTCTGCCCGCCGCGCGTGCTGCTGCCGGAAAATCCGGAGCCGTTCTGCCTGTTCCTCGACGAACTGCCGGCCTGCGCGCCCGACGTGCAGAAGGCGTTCTATTCGCTGCTGCTCGAACGCCGGCTCGGCGAACATGCGTTGCCGCCAGGGCACCTGGGTGGTCGCCGCCGGCAACCGGCATGCAGGATCGCGCGCTGGTGCGCGCGATTGAGTTCGGCGCTCGTCAACCGCGTCACGATCCTGCATCTGCGGGTCGATGCCGACGAATGGCTCGCCTGGGCCGCGAAGAACGGCGTCCGCGAAGATATCCGCGCTTCGTTTCGCTACATGCCGGACGCGCTGATGCGGGCGGTGCCCGCCGGAGCCGGTGCCGTTCTCGACGCCGCGCGCCTGGGCGCTGCTCTCGCAAGCGCTCGACATGGCGGAAGCGTCGGGCATCCTCACCAACGAGACGCGCCGCGCGCTCGCCTTCGGGCGGCTGTCGGCGGAAGACGCCGCCGTGTTCTGCGCGCTCGCGGAAGAAGCGATCGGCAAGATGCGGCCGATCGACGACTATATCGAAGCGCCGGACCTCCTGCCGAAGACCGATGCCGCGCGCTGGTTCATCCTCGAACTGCATCCGCCAGAACGTGCGCGACGGCAAGCTCGCGCACCTGAAGCCGCGCGTCGGTCAACCGCTTCCTGCGCAGCCTGCCGTCCGAAGCGCCAGCTCACGCTGCTCACCGAACTGGTCGAGCAGTGGGGCGCGCTCGGCGCCGACAAGTCGATGCTGAAGTTGCTCAAGGAAGTCACGGCGACATGAAGCCGGTTCCAACGCCGCGGCCGACGACGCTCGCGCGGATCGAGCGCGGGCTTCGCATGGTCACGGTGCCGATGCCGCATCTCGCGGGACTGGCGGCCGCCGTGCGCGTCGATATCGACGATCGCGTGCCGACCATGGGCGTGTTCGCCTCGGGCCGCATGGTCGCGAACCGGCAGTTCGCTGCGCAAGCTCAAGGAGAACGAACTCGTCTTCGTGCTGGCGCACGAACTGCTTGCATCTCGCGCTTCGCACGCATGACCGCGGCGCGCGGCTCGGGCCGGCTCGAGTTCAACTACGCGCACGACTACATCATCAACGACATCCTGCGCGCCGAGCTTGGTTTCACGCATGTCCCGGCGGGCGGGCTCGACATGCCGGGCGCGCAAGGAAAAATCCGCCGAGCAGATCGTGCTCGAGATGCGCAGAGATGGCGACAACATGCAGTCGAAGACGCAGGTCTGGGACGGCAGTTCTGCTTCGGCGCGGAGCGCGCTCAACCGCTCCGGCCAGCGGCGAGAACAGAACGACGCCGGCGACGTGCTCGACGACGCAGCGCGAGCGCGAAATGTTTCCGGAATGCGACGGCGATCAGACCAGTCGCATGCCAGGAGCGATGCAGCGATGCCGCAGCCAAATCGCGGGCGCTCGCCAAAGCGATGGGCGCGATGAAAGGGCGCGGCATTGGAGAGCGGCGATCTCACGCAGACTGTGTCCGCGCTGCGCGGGCATTTACCGGACGCCCTGGCAGATGGCGCTGCAGAAATGGATCGAGTCCGTCGCGCCGGGCGAACGCACCTATCATGCGTCCCTCGCGGCGCGAAGCGGGGCGCAGCGACATCGTGCTTGCCCGGCCGCAAGCGCGAATCCTGGATGCTCAACGTCGATCCTCGATACCTCCGGCTCGATGACCGACGAAATCCCGAATGCGCTCGGCGCGATCGCGGATTTCTGCGAGCAGGTCGCGGTCGACGATATTCGTCTCATCCAGTGCGATGCGGCAGTCACGTCCGATGACGTGCTCTCGCCGGACGAGCTTGCGAATTATCAGGTGAGCGGCTTCGGCGGCAGCGATCTGTCGCCTGCGATGCGCGCGCTTGCGCGAGGATGCTCGCGCGTGACCGCCGCCGTGATCGTCACCGACGGCGACATCGCTTATCCGCCAGAAGAGATGCCCTACGCCGTGCTCTGGGTGATCTCGGCGAACGCATACACCAGTTTCAATCCGCCCTACGGGCAGGTGATCAGCATGCAGGGAGGCCGCGTATGAAAGTCGTGCAGGAACTGGTGACCTATTTCGACCGCCGCGGGCAGCTGTCGCAAAAGCAGCTTCGCGGTTTGCTCGACCAGGGTTTTCTCGCGGCCGAAGCGCCGCCGAACATGCTCGAACTCGCCGACCAGGTCGGCGCGAATTATTATTTTCGCGTGCGTGGCGAAACCGAGGGCCAGGTCTGGGGCACCGATGTCTATACCGGCGATTCCGTGCTTGCGGTGGCCGCGGTTCATGCCGGGCTGGTGAAGCCGAAGGAGGCGGCGGTGATCAAGGTTTCGATCGTGACGCCGCTTTCGCAATATCAGGGCAGCATCCGCAATAACGTGAAGACACACGATTTCGGGCGCTACGGATCGGCCTACAAGCTGTCTTCGATCTGATAAACAAAAGCGCCGACAAAGTAAAAGCCCAAGTCAGCTAAGCTGACTTGGGCTGGCCGGCGTTTGTACCGCATTGAAATCGTTTAATTGCCGTCTGCGGAGTTGCGCTTGATGTCCATGCTATGCGCGCGCTTGTAGGTCTGGATGTCCTTGAATTGGCCGGAGGCATTACGAACCGCGTAGAGCTTCTTGCCCTTGGAGCTGTACATCGTGGTACGGCGAGCCTTCTTCCGTTTAGTCTTTTTCTTCTTCGCTTTGACTTTTTTCGCTTTGGCCTTTTTGGCTTTTTTCTTTTTCGCTTTTTTCCGCTTTTTCTTCGCCATGCTGCTTCCCCTTGCCCGGCTGAATTGCGGGCGCAGTCACAATTTGCGCGTGTCGGCGATTCTTCGTCAATGGCCTTTCGCCCGCTTTCCCCTAGTTGCGCGCGCGGTTTGGCAAGTAGCTATTGCTGACGCATAATCGGCGATCACACGAAAAAAGCATTTAGGGAGCGCCTCGTACCGCCATGTCCGCAAACAAGAATCGCCGTATCGTGCTTGTCTCGCGTCCCGAAGGCGAGCCGAAGCCAGAGCACTTCCGTCTTGAGACCGCCGATATTCCCGAGCCGAAGGAAGGGCAGGTGCTGTTGCGGAATCTATGGATGTCGCTCGATCCCTACATGCGCGGGCGCATGAGTGCGGCAAAGTCCTATGCCAAGCCGGTCGAAATCGGCCAGCCGATGGTCGCGGGCACCGTGAGCGAGGTCGTCAAATCAAACCGGCCCGAATTCGTGCCTGGCGATATCGTGCTCTCGTATACGACCTGGTCGGATTACGCGATTTCGGACGGGCCGGATCTGCGCAAGCTCGATCCCAAGCTCGCGCCGGTGCAAACCGCGCTTGGCGTGCTCGGCATGCCGGGCATGACCGCCTATACCGGCATGCGCAATATCGGTCAGCCGAAGTCCGGCGAAACGGTCGTGGTCGCAGCGGCCTCAGGGCCGGTCGGTTCGTTCGTTGGTCAATATGCGAAGCTCAAGGGCTGCCGCGCGGTCGGCGTCGCGGGCGGACCGGACAAGTGCAAATACATCGTCGATGAACTTGGATTTGATGCCGCGATCGACCATCACGATCCAGATATGCCGGCGAAGCTCGCGGCTGCCTGCCCGAAAGGTATCGACGTTTATTTCGAAAATGTCGGCGGCAAGGTCTTGGACGCGGTGTTTCCGCTTTTGAACGAGTTCGCGCGCATTCCGGTTTGCGGCATCATCGCGCATTACAACGATCTCACGCCGCCGCCGGGGCCGGATCGTACCGGCATGATCCTGGGCGCGATTCTGCGCAGGCGTCTCACCATGCGCGGCTTTATCGTCTGGGACTTCCAGGCGCAGGCCGGTGATTTTTATCGCGAGGCCGGCCAGTGGCTGCGCGAAGGCCGCATTAAATACCGCGAAGACGTCGTGAACGGCCTTGAGAATGCGCCGGAAGCCTTCATGGGCATGCTGAAAGGCAAGAACTTCGGCAAGTTGCTGGTGAAAATCGCCTAGCGTGTTTCGATTGCCGTTACACGCCCGCCGTCGATCTTCACGATCGTCTGCGCGAGGCGCTCGATCTCGTCGCGGGCGTGACTCACGTAGAGGATCGGAATCTTTGCGTTAGCAACCAGCTGCGTCAGATAGGGGATGATCTCATCCTTGCGCGCTGCGTCGAGCGACGTGAGTGGCTCATCGAGGACGAGTGCCAGCGGCTCAGCAAGCAAGGCGCGGCCGAGCGCCACGCGCTGACGCTCGCCACCGGAGAGTTTGCGTGGGCGGCGCGCGAGCAAGCGGACCGATGCCAAGGAGTGCGACCACCTCATCGAATTGCAGGTCGCGTTTCTTACCGGCGAGCCAGCGCCCGAACATCAGATTTTGTTTGACCGTGAAGTGCGGGAAGAGCCGGCTTTCCTGAAAGACAACGCGGACGCCGCGCTTATGTGCGGGCACATCGGTCGCGCGTCTCGCTGTCGAAAAGCGAGCGGCCATTCACTGTGATCTTGCCGCGCTCCGGGCGCATGAGTCCCGCGATTGCCGCGACGATGCTCGATTTCCCGGCGCCTGACGGCCCGGACAAGGCCGTCACCATGGATTGGGAATTGAAAGTCGCGTCGAGCTTGAATTTGCCGAGTGTCTGTCGCGATCGAAATGTCGAACAAGGTTCAGCCCTCGATCCGCGCGGCGGTCTTTCGCGCCAGCACCTCAGAGATAACGAGTGCGCCGAGCGCGATCACCATCGCAACCGCGGCAAGGCGGAAGGCACCTGCATCGCCGCCGGGGATCTGCGTGAAAGTATAGATCGCGCTCGGCAAGGTGCGCGTCTCACCGGGGATATTGGAAACGAAGGTAATCGTTGCGCCAAATTCGCCGAGCGCCTTGGCAAAAGAAAGCACTAGACCCGCAAGGATACCGGGCAGGGCGAGAGGAAGGGTCACGAGAAAGAAGGTAATGAGCCGGTTTGCTCCCAGTGCGCGGGAAGCGTCTTCAAGCCGCCGGTCCGTACTTTCGAGCGAGAGCCGGATCGCGCGGACCATCAACGGAAAGCCCATGATCGCCGCGGCAAGTGCTGCTCCAGTCCATCGAAACGAAAAGACGATGCCGAAAGTTTGTTCGAGCCAGGCGCCGATCGGGCCGCGGCGTCCGAACAGGAGCAAAAGAATGTATCCGGTCACCACCGGCGGCAGCACCAATGGCATGTGCACGAGACCGTCGAGCAGCAATTTTCCGGGGAAACGCCACCGCGCGAGCGCGTAAGCGACGAACAATCCGATCGGTAGACTCGCCAATATACCGATCGATGCGACCCACAAGCTCAGGCGGATCGCGTCGATTTCTTCTGCGGTGAATTCAAACATGGGGCTGTCAGTTACTTGGCGTAGCAACCAGGGTCGCAAAACCGTGTTTGACGAAGATGGCTCTTGCCGATGCCGAATTCAGGGCTTTCTGGAAGTCCGCGGCATTCGAGTTCTTGGAGGTTTCGAGGAGCGCCACCGGATAGACGATCGGCTCATGGGTGCCGGCGGGGAAAGTGCCTGCGATGAACACGTTTTTTTCCGCGATCGCGTCGGTCCGGTACACGATGCCGTAAGGCGCTTCGCCACGCGAAACGAAAGCGAGTGCCGCGCGCACGTTTTCGGCTTCGGCGACTTTACCTTCGACTGATTTCCACACGCCGAGCTTCTCGAGTGCTGCCTTGCCGTACTTGCCGGCCGGTACGGTCGCGACCGTGGCCATAGCGAGACGCCCATTGCCGAGGAGGCTGGTCAGATCAAACCCTGGAACGATCCTTATTTCCTGGTTCCTGTCGGCCTTGGTCGCGATTAAGACGAGCGTGTTGCCGAGCAAGTTCTGACGCGTGGATTTTTTGATCAGGTTTTTCTTCTCGACATAATCCATCCAGTCCAGATCTGCGGAAAAGAACATGTCGGCGGGTGCCGCATTCTCGATCTGCTTTGCGAGCGCGGAGCTTGCGGCATAGCTGATCTTGACTTCGACCTTGTTGGCTTTCGACCAATTGGCCGCGATCTCGTCGAGCGCGTTCTTCAAGCTCGCTGCCGCGAAAACCAGGATGAATTGCTGGTCCTGCGCTTTCACGGGTGCGGTGAGTGGCAGGGCAATGAAAAGAGCAAGTGCGCAAAGCGTAATGCGAAGCAGAAGCCGTCGCTTCATGGCAAAGTCCTCCATCGGCACTGCAGTGCCTTAGTTTTCTTTGGAAGCGCCACGGCTCTCGGCTTCATCAAGCCTAAGCGGGCGAAAGGCCGCCTTCTCCGGCGGATCGCGTCGAGCGATGAGAGACCTTACGCAGAAATACAGGTTTGCGCCAAGCGACGGCTTAGCGCGGGCGGCTTTGCAGGTTGCGGATGCGCTGCGCCAGCGACACGCGCGCTTCGCCAGTGGCCGGTGCGCCATTCTGGTGGCCGTTAGCCTGTGCCGCGTCAGCCGCGAGAATGCGCTCGATCGGTGAGTTGGTGCCTTCCATATTGGCGACCAGCCGCGCGACTTCCGCTGCGACATCGTTGATGCGCTCGCGCAGCAGCGCGTTTTCCACGCGCTCTTCGGCCCAGGCCTTTTCCGCTTCACCGCGCAGTTTTGTGACCTCCGCATCGCAGGCGGGTCGCGCTCTTCGCGTAGTTGCAAGAGCGCGCCTTCAAGCTGCGCCTTTTCCGATTTCAGCGTGTCGATGGTGGCGTGGAAGGCGTCAGCCGCTTTCTCAACCTGATCGTGCATGGCCTGTGTTTCCGACGCGCATGCGTTCCATGTCGGCGAATCGCAGAAGCGAGCTTGTTTTGACTATCGTCCGAAGCTCGCCGGAAAGCTGCGCCTCGCGCGCCTGTAATTGTGCGAGCATTTCGCCTTCGCGCTTTGCGAGATGTGCGGAGAGTTCATTTTCGCGTTGCGCGAGACGCGCGGTCAATTCCTGTTCGCGGCGCTCGGCAAGCTCGGCTGAACGGCGCGATTCATTGCGCAACGCGTCGATCGTATTCGCAAGCGCTTCGGCTTCGCGCTTCGATTTCGCCGAACATCGTCTCCATTTCGCGGAGCCGCGTGGTCAGATCTTCGACATTGTTCTGTTCGTGACGCGATCGTATCTGCGGCACTCGCCGCGGCATCGCGCTCTTTTGCGAGGCGCTGCTTCGGTCGCGGCGATTTCGCGCTCGAGATTTTCGATTCGGCTTTTCAGCGTGTCGCGCTGGGTCGTGAGTGCCACGATCTCGACCTGGCGGCTGTCGGATTCCGAACGTGATCATTGCCGATGGTACGCGCGGCAGTCGTCAATTCATTTTCTTTTGCCGCCAGTGCCTGCTCGATGTCGTGCAACTGGCGCGACTTTGAGGAGAGTTCTTCCTCGGTCGAATTCAATTTGTCGCGAAGCGTGCGCTCCTGCGCTTCCAGCGCGGTCGCGCGCGCGGTCTTTTCCTCGACTTCGTTCTTGAGCAGCCGGATCGACTCGCTCTTGCGGCCGATCTCGGCCAGTTGTTCGGTGGTCTTGAACTTCAGCTGCTCGACGCTGTTCTCGAGCCTTCGCGTCGACATCGCGAATTCAGCGCGCAACTGATCCTTGTCGGCCTGGATTTCGACCATCGAGACCGGGATCGCGCCTTCGATGCGCTTGGTGGTGAGCCGCACGGCGCGGTGCCAGACCGCGGAAAGCAGCACCAGCGCGATCAAGGTCGCGCCGAGGAAGCCGAGCGAGAAGAACATGATCGCTTCGATCATGTTCCGCACTCCGAAAATGCTTGCGAACTGATACGCCGACCCACGCGACACCTACCCCGTGCCGCGAAGCTTAGTGTAAGGCAACGGGCAAGCGCCACGCCAAGAAAGTATGGCGTGGCCGGAGGGTTAAAACCTAAGGCTGCGTGGGGTCTTCGCGCCTAGAACGGGTTCCAGGTCGCGGTCGGTGTGAATTTCAGGTAGCCGACATTGGCGCCGAGCCGGAGGCCGACGCCTGTTCGTATCGGGACGATGACAACGCGGTCCCAGGTTACCGCGGTCATGCCGAAGCCGCCGACGAAATAGGCCGAGCCGGAGACGCCGACGAAGCGATTATAGAGCCCTTCGAGTGCGGGCAGGTTGTAGACCAGCATCATCATGCGGGCGCCTTCGCCGCCGACGTCGAAGCCGATCGAGGGACCCTGCCAAAAGATGCGGCGGTCGCCGGCGTTGCGCGTGTAAAGCGTGCCTTCGCCGTAACGCAGGCCGACCGTCAGTGCGCCGCCGCCTTCCTCGCCGAGGATGTAGCCGTTCGGCTGGCCCCAGCGCTTGGTCGCGCGTTCGACCAGGAGCGCGAGCTCGCGCGATGTAGTGCCGAAGAAGCGGTGACCCGCGTCGACGATCTCGTTCTGCGAATAGGTTTGGCGGTTGTTATTTTGTGCCTGCGCCGTGGACGAAGCGAATGCGGTCAGGAAACCTGCCACGATCAAAATAGTCGCGCGAAACGCCATGATGCTCTCCAGCAATATAATGCGGACAGATGGGTCGGCAGAAAATGTGCCCTTTTCAGGCCCGGACGGCGGCCTTAACCCGACACACACCGGCAGGCCCTAATCTTTCGAATCAAAGCCTGATTGGGCGAATCTTGATCGCCCGAAGGTCGTTAGGGAAGCGTAAGCGATGCAAAGACGCATTCTGGCCGGATTACTGGCGGTCTGGTTCGTCACCACGGTCATCGCCTTTGCGGCGAAGGCAGCGACGACCGAGCGGATCGTGAACGACCCGCGCTCCGGGCTCGCGCTCTATGGCTTCGACGCAGTGGCCTATTTCATTGATGGCGCGGCCCGCGCTGGAAACGGTACCTACGAATTCCGCTTTGCCGGCTTGACCTGGCGCTTCCGCTCGGAGGCGAACCGTGCCGCGTTCGTCGATGCGCCGGAGCGCTATGTGCCGGCTTATGGCGGCTACGATCCGATCGCGGTCGGAGCAGGCATGCCGGTCGAAGGCAATCCTTCGTTCTTCACGGTCGCCAGCGGAAAACTGTTTTTGTTTTCACGCGAAGAAAGTCTCGCACGCTTTATTGCGAATCCACCCGGCGCGCTCGAAGCAGCCGAGCATGGCTGGCCGCATGTCGTGCGCAAGCTCGTGCCTTAATAGGAGCCGCTGCCGGAAGCGATGAAGTTTTCGACCAGATAGTCTTCTTTTCTTTTCCCATATTGCAGCGGCGTGCCGTCGGGCGTTTTCACCGAGCCGCCCGCCGCCATCAGGATCGCGTGACCGGCGGCGATGTCCCACTCGCTCACCGGCGCGAGACGCGGATAGACATCGGCTTTACCTTCGGCGACGCGCACGAACTTGATCGAGGATCCGAGCTTCATGGTTTCCGTGATCGCGCGCTTTTTCAGCCAGGCAAGCGTCGCCGTATCGAGATGCGAGTGGCTGACGGCTGCGATAATATTTTTTGGTGCCGCGCGCACCTGGATTTTTTCGCGTGCGGCGGTCGCGACATCGGTGCCCGGTGGCAACGCCATACGGTAAGCGCCGTCCACGCCGCCGGCATAAAGCTCGCTCAGCGCCGGTGCGTAGATCACACCGAGTGCGGGGGTGCCGTCGATCAAGAGCGCGATGTTGACGGTGTATTCGTTGCGCTTGGCGATGAATTCGCGCGTGCCGTCGATCGGATCGACCAGGAAGAACATGCCGTGGGTAGCGGTTTTCCGTCCGCTGGCGACGGCTTCTTCGCCAATCATGGGCGCGTCCGGAAGGAGGGCTGCGAGCCTTTCTTCGATGATCTTCTCGGCCGCTTCATCTGCGTCGGTCACCGGACTGCGGTCCGCCTTCGAGCGGGTGGTGAGGCCGGCCGCCGCCATTGCGTGAACCCGGGCACCGGCTTCGGCCGCAGCCGCGACCATGCCTGCCAGTATTTTCGCCCGATCTGTCCGATTCATGTGACCGCCTGAAGAAACCCGGGCCATCTATCACGAGGCCTGCGCTCGACCAAAGCGCTACGAATTGCATAGGGATCATGCATGAGCGCTCCCATTGAACTTTCCGCCCTCGATCTTTCGGCTTTGCTTTGTTCCAAGGTTTGCCACGACGTGATCAATCCGGTCGCGGCGATGGAAAACGGCTTCCAGCTCCTGGAGATGGATCAGAAGCCGGAATCGCGCGAAGAGGCGATGAAGCTGATCCGCCACAGCGCCGTGCAGGCGACCGCGAAGCTGAAATACGCCCGAATCGCTTACGGCTCCTCGGGTTCGCCCAAGGCGCAACTCGACGTGGGCGATGCCGGCGAGCTCGGCCAGCAACTGTTCGAACCCGAGATCAAGGTCACTTTCAACATTCCCGAAGACGCTGGTGCCGAAGAACAGGGTAAAGCTGCTGCTCAACCTGATGCTGATCGTGTCAGGCATCATCCCGCGCGGCGGCTCGATGAATATCGATCCGATCGGCAGCGGGGAGACCCTGGGCTTTAAAATTCGGGTCGAGGGCCCGATGGTCCGGGTGCACCAGGAGACCGAAAGCCTGCTTGCCGGGACCCCGCCCGAAGGGGTAACCGCCCAGAATGTTCAGCCCTTCTACGCAGGGTTGCTGGCCCGCGCGGAGGGCATCAAATTAAGTCTTGCAGTCGATAGCGCGGGCGTCACCGTCACCGCGGAATAAGCCAATAAATATAGGCATTTCCGCTGGTATCGGGTTCCGCTGAACCCCCGCCGTTTTAATCAATCTTAACCCTCCGCTACCCATACTGATCGCGCATCGCGGACCGGGCCTTGGCACAGGCCTCGGCCCGCCATTGGGATATGCGCGGATCGATATGGACGACCTGCTCAAGGAATTTCTGACCGAAACGAGCGAGAGCCTCGACGTCGTCGACGTCGAACTCGTGCGCTTCGAGCAGGAACCGAACAACGCGGAAATCCTCGGCCGCATCTTCCGTCTGGTTCACACCATTAAGGGCACTTGCGGCTTTATCGGTCTGCCGCGTCTTGAAGCGCTCGCGCATGCCGCCGAAACGGTAATGGGCAAATTCCGCGACGGCGCGTCAGTGACACCCGAGGCCGTTTCGCTCGTGCTCATTACGATCGACCGCCTGAAATTGATCCTCGCCGAATTGGAAGTTGCCAACGCCGAGCCGGCGGGCTCCGATGGCGATCTCATCGTCCAGCTCGAGC
Source organism: uncultured Alphaproteobacteria bacterium (assembly GCA_963730025.1). Lineage (GTDB taxonomy): Bacteria > Pseudomonadota > Alphaproteobacteria > Rhizobiales > Xanthobacteraceae. Next base: position 1,421,057 of record CAVSPV010000002.1, on the reverse strand, counting down.
AGATGGCGATCGACGGCGGTGCCGCGCCCGCCTTGTCGAAGGAAGAAATTACGGTCGGCACGCTCGCACCCCAGGTGCTCGAGCGTCCGCTTCGTCCCGGCGAAGTCTCGCTCGACGACCTTGAGCGTGCATTCCGCGACACCGCAGGACCGGACGAAGAAAAGAAAGAAGATCGCGCAGGCGACCGCCGCGTCGGCGAGCGCCGCTATCCCGACGGCACGTTGGTGAACGGGCAGACGCTCCGGGTTTCGGTCGATACCGTCGAGCGGCTGATGACGATGGTTTCGGAGCTGGTGCTGACGCGCAATCAGCTTCTCGAGATCGTCCGCCGCCATGCCGAAAGCGAATTTAAAGTGCCGCTGCAGCGGCTCTCGAATGTAACCGCCGAGTTGCAGGAAGGGGTCATGAAGACCCGCATGCAGCCGATCGGCAATGCCTGGGCGAAGTTGCCGCGCATCGTGCGCGATCTCGCGCAGGAACTTGGCAAGGAAATCGAACTCGAAATGCACGGCGCCGAGACCGAACTCGACCGCCAGGTGCTCGACATCATCCGTGATCCGTTGACGCACATGGTGCGCAATTCCGCCGATCACGGTCTTGAAAGCCCCGAAGAACGCCGTGCCGCCGGGAAAGCAGCGAAGGGCACGATCCGCCTATCCGCTTATCAAGCGAGCGGCCAGATCGTCATCGAAATTGCGGACGATGGCCGCGGGCTGAATAGCGAGAAGATTCGCCGCCGCGCCGTCGAAGTCGGGTTGATTTCAGAATCCGAGCGGCCGACCGAAGCGCAACTTCAGAAATTGATCTTCGCGCCGGGTTTCACGACTGCAGAGAAGGTCACGAACGTATCCGGCCGCGGTGTCGGCATGGATGTGGTCAAGACCAACATCGACCAGATCGGCGGGACCGTCGATCTGCGCTCCGTGTCGGGCCGCGGTTCCACCTTCTCAATCAAAATACCGCTGACGCTTGCGATAGTACCCGCGCTGGTCGTGGAATCGCATGGCGAGCGTTTCGCCATTCCGCAGGTTGCCGTGATCGAACTCGTGCATCGCGGCTCGGGCTCAGCGAATACCGTCGAAAAGATCAACGGCGCGCTTGTGCTTCGTCTGCGCGACAAGTTGCTGCCGTTGCTCTCGCTCGGGCAAATGCTGAAACTTCCGAAACCGGCTTCCGCAAACGGCGAATCCTTCGTCGTCGTCATGCAGGTCGGCGCCAGCACATTCGGTGTCGTGGTCGACGATGTGCTGCATACCGAAGAAATTGTCGTGAAGCCGGTCGCTTCATGCCTGCGCAACATCAAGGTGCTCGGCGGCAATACCATTCTCGGTGACGGTTCGGTGATCCTGATCCTGGATCCGAACGGAATTGCCGAGACGATCGGCGCCACGCGTGAAGAGCGCATCATCGATGACATGGGCGCGAAAGAAGCGATCGAAGAAGACCAGTCGCTGAAACCGGTTTCGCTGCTTGTATTCCGCTCCGGCACGAACGTGATGAAAGCGGTGCCACTTTCGCTCGTGACCCGGCTTGAAGAAATCGACGCGCGCAAGATCGAGCGCTCCAGCGGCCGGCCGATGGTGCAATATCGCGGCGGCCTGATGCCGCTCATCGCTGCCGACGGACAGACAAAATTACGCGAAGAGGGCACACAACCGCTGCTCGTCTTTACCGACGGCGGCCGTTCGGTCGGCCTGATCGTCGACGAGATCGTCGACATCGTCGAGGATCGTTTAGAAATCAAAATCGGCAGCGAGGCGCCTGGGGTGCTCGGCTCCGCGATCGTGCGCGGTGCGGCGACGGAAATCCTCGACATCGCGCACTTCCTGCCGCTCGGTTTTGCCGACTGGTTCCATGCGAGCGACGGCGCGTCGGCGCCCGAACGCAAGCGACTCCTGTTCGTCGATGACTCCGCTTTTTTCCGGAACATGCTGGCGCCGGTGCTTCAGGCTGCGGGCTATGATGTCATTGTCGTGCCGGCAGCGAAGGAAGCGCTCGCGATGCTCGAGCGCAACGCGCGCTATGACATCGTCGTCACCGATATCGAAATGCCGGAGATGAACGGATACGAATTCGCCGAGGCCCTGCGCGGCAATGCACGCCTGGCCCATATTCCTGTAATTGCACTTTCTTCGACCCTTACCAGCGCCGCTGTCGCCAAGGGCGAAGAGCTCGGCATGCATGCCTATGTCGCGAAGTTCGACCGCCGCGGGCTCTTGCAGGCGCTCAAGAATGTTTCCGTTGAAATGAGAGAGGCCGCATGAGCGCGCAGCACTCTACCGAGACGGAATATGTGACCGCGTGGATCGCCGATCAGCTGTTCGGTATCCCGATTCAGCGTGTGCATGATGTATTCGAAGCCGAACGCATCACCCATGTGCCGTTGGCGCCGCCGGAAATTGCCGGCGTATTGAACCTGCGCGGCCGTGTCGTAACGGTGATCGATATGCGCAAGCGCCTTGGATTACCGCCGCGTACCGAAACAAAATCGCAGATGGCGATCGGCATTGACCAGTATGGCGAAGCCTATGGTCTTCTGGTCGATTCGATGGGCGAAGTTATGAAACTCACGCCCGCGACCTTCGACGCAAACCCGATCAATCTCCACAAAGACTGGGCGCATATCTGCTCCGGTCTGCATCGGCTCGAAGACCGGCTGCTGGCCGTACTCGATGTCGACCATATCCTCGAACTTCAGCAAGGCACGCTCGCAGCGTGACAATAGGAAGGATCCAATCATGAAGCGCTGCCTCATCGTTGACGACTCCAGTGTGATCCGCAAAGTCGCGCGACGCATTCTTGAAAATTTCGGCTTCACTGTTTCGGAAGCGTCCGACGGACGGCAGGCGCTCGACGCTTGCGTGAAAGACATGCCCGACGCGATCCTGCTCGACTGGAACATGCCGGTCATGGATGGTTTCGACTTTCTGCGCGCGCTTCGCGCGATGCCGCAGGGTGACAAGCCGAAGGTCGTGTTCTGCACCACCGAAAACGATCTTGCGCATATCGCGCGCGCGATGCATGCGGGCGCGGACGAGTACATCATGAAGCCCTTCGACAAGGACATTGTCGAAGCGAAGTTTCAGGAAGTCGGGCTGATCTGAGCCTTTTCGGCGGGGCATTTCGCTTCGCCGGCATAGCCCGTTCCAGATGTCGCACCCGCGTCCCCTTCCTACTGCGAGGCTATCGGCGCCGATCCGCGTAATGGTGGTCGACGACGCCGTGGTCGTGCGCGGGTTGATCTCACGCTGGATCGGACTTGAGCCCGACATGCAGGTCGTGCGTGTCTGCAAGAACGGTGTCGAAGCGCTGGAGCAGGTCGGACACCGGCGATCCCGATGTCGTGATCCTCGACATCGAAATGCCGGAACTCGACGGCATCGCGACGCTCAAGGAATTGCTAAAGCGCCGGCCCGGTCTGCCGGTGATCATGGCCTCCACGATGACCAAGCGCGGCGCGGAGATCACGCTGAAAGCGTTGCACTGGGTGCCGCGATTGTCTGCCGAAGCCGGATGGCAATCTTGCGGCTAGCGCGTCCGACAACTTTCGCCGCGAGCTGATCGACAAAATTCGTAGTCTCGGCAGTCGAGGCAGACCGCGCGCGATCACTCCGCGCCGTGAAGCGCGCACGACGCCGCTCACGCATCATGCCTTCGCAGGCGAGCTCAAGCTGCGCACTTTTCCAAAATTCCGCCGCGCGCGATCCTGATCGGAAGTTCGACCGGCGGCCCGCAGGCTTTGCATGTCCTCGTCAAGGCACTGGCGCCGGTGGTCGACCGCATCCCGGTGATGATCGTGCAACACATGCCGCCCATCTTCACGGCGACACTTGCCGAACATCTCGGCCGCCTTGTCGGCAGGCCGGCACGCGAAGCGATCAATGGCGAGCCGCTAAAGGCGGGCATGATTTATGTGGCGCCTGGCGGCAAGCATCTCGCGCTGATCCGTCGCGACCATGGACCGGAAGTCGTGATCGACGACTCCGCGCCGATTCATTTCTGCAAGCCGGCGGTGGATGCCCTCTTTCTTTCGGCCTCGAACGCGCTCGACGGACGCGTGCTTGCGATCGTGCTCACCGGCATGGGTTCCGACGGCAAGAAAGGTTCGCTTGCGATCGCCGACAACGGCGGCAACGTGATTGCGCAGGACGAAGCCACGAGCGTGATCTGGGGCATGCCGGGCTGCCACCGCGCAGGCGGGCGCATGTGCTGCCGTGTTGCCGCTTAACGATATCGGGCCAAAGGCCGTTCGTATTGTTTCAGGAGATTTGTCGTGACACCGCAGGACTACGACGTATCTGAGCAAGCTCCTCAACGAGCGTTCGGGCCTGCAGCTTGCGGGCGACAAACAATATCTTCTCGAGAGCAGGTTGCTTCCGGTTGCGCGCCAGCAGAATTGCAGTTCGATCGGCGAACTGGTCGCGAAACTGAAGTCCTTCGTGGAAGAGCCGCTTCGTCATCCGTGTCACCGAAGCGATGACGATCAACGAGAGCTTCTTCTTCCGCGACAAGACGCCGTTCGATCGCTTTCAGGACACCGTGCTGCCGGTCATGGCGAAGGCGCGCGCCGAGCGGAAACGCCTACGGATCTGGTGCGCGGCAGCCTCGACGGGCCAGGAACCCTATTCGCTCGCGATGATGCTCAAAGCGAAGTCCGAGCTGTTCACCGGCTGGAAGGTCGACATCATTGCCACCGACATTTCAAACGAAGTGCTCGAAAAGGCGAAGTCGGGCCTCTACACCCAATTCGAAGTTCAGCGTGGATTGCCGATCCAGTTGCTGCTTAAATATTTCAAGCAGGACGGCGATCAGTGGCGCATCGATCAGTCGCTCCGCGACATGGTGCAGTTCAGGAAGCACAATCTGCTGGATGATTTTGCACCGCTCGGGATGTTCGACGTAATCTTCTGTCGCAACGTGATGATCTATTTCGACTCGAAGACGAAGGAAGATGTGCTGACCCGGATTTCGCGCTCACTGGTGCGCGACGGGCATCTTCTGCTCGGCGCCGCCGAAACCGTAGTCGGCTTCACCAATCTCTTCATGCCGATGCCGGAAAAGCGCGGACTCTACGTGCACGCGGCCGCAAAAACACCTCTGCTGCACGCGGCCGCTCAGGTCGCTTAAGCCGAGAAAAATAAAGCCCCGCAAAATGCGGGGCTATTTTTGTGAGCTTCGCTGACTTCAGCCCTTGGGCTCAGCCCTTGGACTCAGCCCTTCGGCATAGTCGCATCGATCTTTTCGTAGTATTTCGTCACAAGCTCAATATTTTCCGGGAATTGAATCGGCTTCGCCTGCTTGAGTGCGGCATTCAACTCAGCCAGCGCCTGCTTTTTTTCGTTCTCGGGAATCGACTTGTCGGCGTTGATCGCCGCAATCTCCTGCTTGATTGCTTCCGGCGGCTGGGAGAAGGACTTGGTCTTCGGGTCGATGCCGGAGAAAATGATCGAAACATTCGCGCTGACGTTGTCGAGCTCATCAAGCGAGGCAAAACCGTGTTTCTTCGCCGCCGCTTCGACCTCGGCCACGATCTTCGGATCGGGCTTGTCGCTCTTGATCTTAGCGGTGACGGCGGTGAGATCTGGCTGAGCCGCGATATAGCTCTGCACCTGCTTCTCGGTGAGCTTGATCTGTTTTATTTCCTGTGCGGCGGCGGGGGCCGCGGCGAAGGCTAAGGCGAGTGACGCAACGGCAACCGCGCGAAATAGCGTATGCATGGGAAATTCCTGAAGGGTAAGGAATGGTTCGTGCAGTGAGGAATTGCATTGCGGCCAATCTGCGGCCAGACGCAAATCAGGGTTGCGCACAGGTTATGGAGTGTCTTGCCGAGACGTAGTAAGGGCACCGCCCATGCAGGACATTATTTCGATCACCAATCTTTCCAAGACCTATGCCACCGGCTTTGACGCGCTGAAGAACGTCAATTTGTCGATCCGGCGCGGGGAAATCTTTGCCCTGCTCGGGCCGAACGGCGCCGGCAAGACCACGCTGATCGGCGTCGTCTGCGGCATCGTCAATCCGTCCGCCGGCACCGTCACGGTCGATGGTCATGACATTATTACGGACTTTCGCGCCGCCCGCTCGCTGATCGGGCTGGTACCGCAGGAACTGACCACCGATGCCTTCGAAACGGTATGGGCGACGGTCTCCTTCAGCCGCGGCCTATTCGGCAAGCCGAAGAACCCGGCCTATATCGAGAAACTTTTGAAGGATCTGTCGCTCTGGGACAAGAAAGACGAGCAAGATCATGACGCTTTCCGGCGGCATGAAGCGGCGTGTGCTGATTGCCAAAGCGCTCTCGCACGAGCCGCAAATTCTGTTTCTGGACGAGCCGACCGCGGGCGTCGACGTCGAATTACGCAAGGACATGTGGCAGGTGGTGCGGGATCTGCGGGCCTCCGGCGTCACCATCATCCTGACCACGCATTACATTGAAGAAGCCCAGGACATGGCCGACCGCGTTGGCGTGATCGCCAAGGGCGAAATCATTCTGGTGGAAAACAAGGCCGAGCTGATGCGCAAGCTCGGCAGGAAGCAGCTGACACTGCAGCTCCAGCAGAAGCTCGACAAAATGCCGTCAGCGCTTGCCGAAAACGCTCAGCTTTCGCTTTCACCCGAAGGTACCGAACTTATCTATACCTATGACACACAGGCCGAGCGCACCGGCATTACGCGTCTCCTGGCATCGTTGAACGAGGCCGGAATTCGTTTCCGCGATCTTACAGACGACACAGAGTTCACTGGAAGAAATTTTCGTGGGCCTCGTGCATCAGGACCGCAATGGAGCCGCGAAATGAACTGGCACGCGATCTATGCAATTTATTATTTCGAAATGGCGCGCACGGCTCGCACTTTGATGCAGAGCATTCTCGCGCCGGTGATCTCGACCTCGCTTTATTTCGTGGTGTTCGGGGCCGCGATCGGCTCACGCATCACGGAGATGGAAGGCGTCGATTACGGCTCCTTCATCGTGCCGGGCCTGATCATGCTCACGCTGCTGATGCAGAGCGTGATGAATGCCTCCTTCGGCATTTATTTTCCGAAATTCACCGGCACGATCTATGAATTGCTGTCGGCGCCGATCTCTTTCATCGAAATCGTGATCGGTTATGTGGGCGCGGCCGCGACCAAATCGATCATCCTCGGGCTCATTATTCTCGGGACATCTTATCTGTTCGTGCCGGTCAAGATCGCGCACCCGATCTGGATGTTGTCTTTTCTGGTGCTGACCGCGGTCACCTTCAGCCTGCTCGGCTTCATCATCGGCATCTGGGCGGACGGCTTCGAGAAACTACAGGTGGTGCCGCTGCTCATCATTACGCCACTCACGTTCCTCGGCGGTGCGTTTTATTCGGTGAACGTGCTGCCGCCGTTCTGGCAGGTGGTGACGTTCTTCAATCCGATCGTCTATCTGATCTCGGGCTTCCGCTGGAGCTTCTATGAGGTCGCGGACGTGAATGTCGGCATATCGCTAGCCATGACGCTCGCGTTTCTGTTCGCGTGCCTCGGCGATCATCTGGTGGATTTTCAGGACCGGGTATCGGTTGAAGAACTGAGAACGCTTTATTCCGAACAAAAACCCCGCCTCAAACGGCGGGGTTTTTGTTTGGCGGTAACCGCAGACCGTTTGTTGGAAACTCTGCACGTCTGCTTCGCCGGCGTGCACGCCACATAGCCTCGGCCCGAAAATAATGCTTCGATCCAATGCGAATCAGGTTCGGGGGAGGCATGACGCTAAAGGACTCGTTAGCTGTCCGGTCCATCGAAGAAAAGCTCGGTTGCGGTTTTTGGAAACGCAATGTCGGCGCCGATGAGATGGAGTGGTCGCTCGGTCTGTTCAAATTATTGGGACGAGACCCGGAGGGAGAAAAAGCTTCCTACGCGCTGTTGCAGCAGTCGCAGCATCCCGAGGATCGTCTTACGTTCGATAAAATCGATCGCAATGTTCGTGCCGGCACCTTGTTTGATCGCAAATATCGCGTCGTGCTGCCAGATGGAACGATCCGGAAACTGGAGCATCGCGGCGAGGTGATTTTCGACCGCAAGGGAGATGCCGCCTTGGACGTCGCGATTGTATGGAACGTCGAAGATAGAAAGCAGCAGCTCGACGAGGTTTTATCTGACGAGCGCCGGATACGGGTTATTCTTGAAGCGCTGGATCTGTTTATCAAGATCCTGCGGGCGGAAGGCTTCGACGCCGGTGTGACCGAAGTGCGTTTGAAGAACTTGGCTAAAGTCACCCACGCTTGTTGAGCGCCGTTGCGGATTAACAAAAACCCCGCCTCAAAGGGCGGGGTTTTGGTATCCGGTGTAGGCGGGACTTAAGCGGAGATCCGCTGTTCCGCGTCGGTTGGTTCGCGCAGCACATAGCCGCGACCCCAGACCGTTTCGATATAGTTTTTGCCGTTCGGCCAATCCGGAGCCTTCGATGCGTTCGCGAGCTTCTTGCGCAGCTTGCAGATGAACACGTCGATGATTTTCAATTCCGGCTCGTCCATGCCGCCGTAGAGATGGTTGAGGAACATCTCTTTGGTGAGCGTGGTACCTTTGCGGAGCGAGAGCAGCTCCAGCATTTGGTATTCTTTGCCGGTCAGATGCACGCGCGACCCATCAACTTCGACCGTCTTCTGGTCCAGGTTCACGAGAAGGTCGCCGGTGTTAATGACCGACTGAGCATGACCCTTCGAGCGGCGCACAACCGCATGGATGCGCGCAATCAGCTCGTCTTTGTGGAATGGCTTGGTGAGATAGTCGTCGGCGCCGAAGCCGAGACCCTTTACCTTATCTTCGATGCCGGCGAGACCCGAGAGGATCAGGATCGGCGTCTTGATCTTGGCGACCCGCAGCGACTTCAGAACTTCATATCCGGACATGTCCGGGAGGTTCAGGTCGAGCAGGATGATGTCGTAGTCGTAGATTTTACCGAGATCGACGCCTTCTTCGCCAAGGCTCGTCACGTAAACGTTGAAACTTTCGGACTTCAGCATCAATTCGACGCTTTTCGCCGTTGCGCTGTCGTCTTCGATTAGCAAAACGCGCATGCCAATCCCCTATCCAGGCCTCTTTGGGGGACGAAATCCAAACCAGACTCGCCCCGCCTGCGTGCCTGGACTGACTCTTTCTCAACTCGCGACGCTAACCAGCAATGGTTAACAGAATCTAATTCTGTCCCACAAGGGTAGGCCGTGAAAATCTTCGCGAATCGCCGTAAGGTATTGGCAATAAGCGAATTTCCTCAGGCCGCCCGGTTAAAGTCCGACTTCAAGAAGCCAGGCCAAGCAACTCCCTTGAATAAGGCACACATTCTGCGTGCCCTTCGATCCAAGGCATGACCCGATCATTAACGAAGCCGGTAAAGATCGGGTAAACAAGGACTTGGCCCGTTAAGCGGTGATTCTCCATGAAGGCCCTGGCAGAACAGATCGCAGAACTCGACGGAGCCCTGATTTATGGGCGTGTTGCGGCTGTTCGCGGCCTCATGATCGAGGTCGCCGGACCCGTTAACGCGATGCCGGTTGGGGCCCGTCTCACGATCGAAACCGGAATAAACGGCGGCGTGCCCTGCGAGGTCATCGGCTTTGCCGGCGACAATGCCGTGGTGATGCCGTTTGCAGCGGTCGAGGGCGTCCGCCGCGGTTGCCGGGCCATTGTCTCCAATGCCGCTGCCGCCGTGCGCCCGTCGGCTTCCTGGCTCGGCCGGGTCGTGAACGCCCATGGCCAGCCGATAGACGGCAAGGGGCCGCTCAAGCCCGGCACATCGCCTTATCCCTTCCGTGCGCCGCCGCCGGCGGCCCATACGCGCCGCAGGGTTGGCGGCCGCTCGATCTCGGCGTCCGGGCGCTCAACGCATTCGCCACCACCTGCAAAGGTCAGCGGCTCGGCATCTTCTCGGGCTCGGGCGTCGGCAAGTCGGTGCTGCTCTCGATGCTGGCGCGCTACACGGCCTGCGACGTCGCCGTGATCGGACTGGTCGGCGAGCGCGGCCGCGAAGTGCAGGAATTCCTTCAGGACGACCTCGGCGAAGCGGGCCTTGCCCGCTCGGTCGTGGTGGTCGCGACCTCCGACGAGCCGGCGCTGATGCGCCGCCAGGCAGCGCTCCTCACCATGGCGATCGCCGAGTATTTCCGCGACGAGAACAAGGACGTCCTGCTCCTGATGGACTCGGTCACGCGTTTCGCAATGGCGCAGCGGGAAATCGGCCTTGCCGGCGGCGAGCCGCCGACGGCCAAGGGCTATACGCCGACCGTCTTCTCCGAATTGCCACGGCTTTCTAGAGCGCGCCGGTCCCGGGCCAGACCAGGGGACGATCACCGGCCTCTTCACGGTGCTGGTGGACGGCGACGATCACAACGAGCCGGTGGCCGATGCGGTCCGCGGCATCCTCGACGGGCATATCGTGATGGAGCGCGCGATCGCGGAGCGCGGACGCTACCCGGCGATCAACGTCCTGAAGTCGGTTTCCCGGACCATGCCTAAATCGAGCGACCCGGAATTCTATCCCTCGGTCGTCAAGGCGAAGCAGGTGCTTTCTACCTATGCCGATATGGAGGAACTGATCCGGCTTGGGGCCTACCGGGCGGGGTCATCGGCCGAGGTAGACGAGGCAATCCGGCTCAATCCGGCCCTCGAAGCTTTTCTCGCGCAAGGTAAGGAAGAAACAACCAATCTCGGCGATGGTTACCGTGCACTCGCTCAAATTTTCGCAAGTGCAGTAACAGAACCCTAACCGGTCGCGTGGAGTATCGCCGGGATGAAATCGCGTGAAACCCTTATCCGCCTGAAGCGCTTTCAGGTCGACGAAAAACGCCGCCAGGTCGCTCAGATCGAGGCGATGGTCGCCGAATTCGAGCGCATGGCCACCGATCTCGATCGCGAGATCGCGGTTGAACAGGACCGTGCCGGCATTTCCGATCCTGGCCACTTCGCCTATCCGACCTATGCCAAGGCCGCGATGGCACGCCGCGACAATCTCAAGCGTTCGGCTTCCGAGTTGCACCAACAGCTCGAGGACGCACGTGCACAATTGGCCGATGCGTTCGAAGAGCTGAAGAAAGTCGAGATCCTGGAAGAGCGCGATCACGTCCGCGGCCGTACCGCGGAGGCCGCGCGCGAGCAGGCGGAACTCGACCGGATCGGCGCGCAGCGTATTCGCGTCTGATAGCCGACAAAATAATTTCGTCCCCAGCCTAGAGATTCATTGGGACTCCCGCCCCAGAGCTTGTTTACACTTTTGGTGACAAGCCGGGGTGTGAGCGTTGGGTAGGGCAGTACGGCTCCAGAACCTCATCGATGCAGTCGCGGAAGGCGACCGCTCGGCCTTTGCCCAAATCTATTCAGTGACCAGCCACGAGGTTTACGGCGCGGCATTACGCATCCTGCGCAAGCGCGACGATGCGGTCGCGGCGACCGAAGAAGCCTATGCCCGGATCTGGCGCGATGCCCCGAGCTACGATCCGAAGTTACTTTCCCCGATCGACTGGATTGTTATGACGGCCCGCTCAGCGGCGTTTAATCTTGCGCGCAAGAACGACGATCTCCGGTTAGAAGCCTACCGCGCCGGGATGGAGACCGAGGGCGAAGCGGGCGAGCCCAAGGGCGAGATCAGTCCTGAACTACGCAGCCTGCTCCGCGACTTTGGTGAAATGTCCTCTGACGCGCGCCGGATGATGCTGCTCGCCTATTATGACGGCTGGAGTCGCGAGGCGCTCGCAATCGAATTCGACGCGCAGCCCGGCACGATCCGCACCTGGTTGCTCCGCAGCCTCGAACATATCCGGGCACGCACCGCATGATCACGCTCCAGGATGATCCCGACCTTCTCGCCGGCGAATACGTGCTGGGATCGCTCTCGATCGACGATCGGGAAGCAGTCGAACATCGCGCGCGTTCCGACTTTGCGTTTTCCGCTGCGATCGCGGCCTGGGAGCGCCGGCTCGGTCCGCTCAACGGGTTGATTGCGCCGCAGACGCCACCGGACGGCGTCTGGCAAAGGATATCTTCGCGTATCGACGAGACGCCGCAAATCACGCGGCAACGGAAGATCGGTTTCGTCGATGTGGTCGAAATGCTCTCGCGCAGCCGCGGCGTCGACGTTGCCGAGAAAATGATGCGCGACCTCAAATGGTGGCGGATGGCCGCGATCGCCGCGAGCGTCGTTGCGGTAGTTCTTGCCGGTTACGTCGGGGCAAGCAGCGTGAACGCGAGCTTTAATCCGTTCGGCGTGACCAAGGCGACAGCGGCGCAGAAAATATCCCGCTAGTCCTGTCTTATTTGCTATCTGGTTGCCCGCGACCAGCTGCTCGCGGGGAAAAATGCTTGTTGTCAGGTATCTGTCGGCACGACTGATCAAGATTTTCGGCAATGGCTCGAAAGCGATCAGCTATCTGTTCCACTGGTTGCGTCCGAACAAGCGCTTCTCAATCCCACACCGCGCGTCGCCTTGGATTGGGGGCCAAGCGCAACATCGCGTTCCGAAAATCATCTGGCAGACGAATTACACGGATCGCGTAACCTTCGCGGTCTATTTGAACTACCTGTTCAATCGCCTGATGTCGCCGACCTACGAATATCGCTTCATGATCACCGCGGAACGCGAGGCGTATATCAAAGAGAATTACCCCGCCGAAATATTTGAAGCCTATTCGCGGCTTCAGATCGGGGCGGCGCAAGCCGATCTCTGGCGTCTGCTGGTGTTAAAGGAATTCGGCGGCGTCTACATGGATATCGACGCGCATGTCGTGTGGCCGCTCGGCTATATGATCAAGCGCGATGCGGACGAGTTATATATTCTGGAGCGCCTCAATCGCTTCTCGAACTATTTCATCGCGACGGTGCCGAATAATCCGCACATCGATCTCGCGATCGATGCGATCCTCGGCAACATCAAGAACCCGCAAAGCCATAAAGTGGTCCATCTGACCGGGCCCGTGGTGTTCGAGAAGGTCCTGCAGCCGTTGAAGTTACCGGCCGTTAGCTATCGCTACACGTGCATCCAGGGCACGTTCACGAACGAGTATTTTCAGTACATCGATCATTCGCAGGGCAAATACACGCGCGTGCAGCGTCAGATCAGCGTACTGAAGGACCGCGAGCCGCCGGCGCCTTAAACGCTTCCGACGGTTTTCAGCCTGACGCGCGGATGAATTTCGGCCTGTGACATCACCGAGGTTTGCGGGCGGAAGCGCTCAACGATCTGCCGCACGAAGGGGCGCGCGTTAGCGCTGGTGAGCAGCACGGGCGCTTCGTTGGCTTTCGCAGCGTCTTCGAAGCGTTCGCGCACAGCGGTCACAAATTCGGAAAGCTTCGAGGGTTGCATCGCGAGTGACCGGTCGTCGCCCTGACCGACGATCGATTCCGCGAACGCCTGCTCCCATTTCGGCGAAAGTGAAATGAGCGGCAGATAACCGCTTGCCGATACGTGTTGGGCGCAGAGCTGACGCGCCAGCCGCACGCGCACCAACTCCACGATATGCGAGGCGTTTCGCGTTCCGGGTACAGCTTCCGCGATGCCCTCGAGGATAGTGCCAAGGTCGCGGATGGAGACGCGTTCAGAGAGCAGGAGTTGCAGCACGCGCTGAATGCCGGACGCGGTGATCTGCGCCGGCACGATGTCCTTGAGCAACTCGGCCTGTTCCTTCGGCAGTTCTTTGAGAAGCTTCTGCACCTCCGCATAAGAGAGGAGGTCGGCCATGTTGACCTTCAAGACTTCCGCGAGATGCGTCGACATGACGGTAGCCGCATCGACCACAGTGTAGCCGCGCAAGCTCGCTTCTTCGCGCAAGCTGTCGTCGACCCATGTCGCGGGCAAGCCGAAGGTTGGCTCGGTCGTGTGCAGGCCCGGCAGGTTCACCTGCCCACCATTCGGATCCATGACCATGTGACTGCCCGGATGCACCTTGCCGGTGCCCGCATCGACCTCTTTCAGCTTGATCGTGTAAGCGGTCGATTCGAGTTGCACGTTGTCGAGTATGCGGACCGACGGCATCACGAAACCCATCTCGCTTGCGATCGAGCGGCGCAGTGCCTTGATTTGCTCCGTGAGACGATCGGTGCCGTCCGTGCTGTTGACGAGCGGGAGCAGGCCGTACCCGATTTCGATCTTGAGATCGTCGATCCTGAGCGCGTTCGCGATCGGCTCTTCCTGGGGCAGGCTCGGTTCTTTCGACGATGTTTTTGCAGCTTCAACTGCTGTCGCGACCCGGTTTCTGCGGTCGCTGACATAGGCCAGTACGCCCGCGCCCACGCCCAGCGCGAGGAAGGGCAGCATCGGAATGCCGGGCAACAAGGAGAGCCCGATCATAACGGCGGCCGACATGCCGAGCGCTTTCGGATAATGCGAAAGCTGCTTCATCATGGCTTTGTCGGCAGCACCCGAAACGCCGGCTTTGGAGACGAGCAGGCCGGCGGCGGTCGACACGATCAGCGCGGGAACTTGCGTGACCAGGCCGTCGCCGACGGTCAGCAGCGTATAAGCTTGACCGGCTTTCGCGAAGGTCAATCCCTGCTGCGCCATGCCGATGATGATGCCGCCGATGATATTGATGAAAACGATCAAGAGGCCCGCGATCGCGTCGCCGCGCACGAACTTCGACGCACCGTCCATCGCGCCGTAGAAGGAGCTTTCGTCTTCGAGGTCTTTGCGGCGCTTGCGGGCCTGGTCTTCGTCGATCAGTCCTGCGGACAAGATCGGCATCGACTGCCATCTGCTTGCCGGGCATCGCATCCAAAGTGAAGCGCGCGGCGACTTCCGCGATACGGCCCGAACCTTTGGTGATGACTACGAAGTTCACGATCACCAGGATCGCGAACACGATGATTCCGATCACGAAGTTGCCGCCCATCACGAAATTGCCGAACGCCTCGATGACGTGACCGGCAGCCGACGTGCCTTGATGGCCATGCGTCAAAATCAATCGTGTCGAGGCAAGGTTGAGGGCGAGCCGCAACATCGTCGCGATCAGGAGCACGGTCGGGAAGGCGGAGAATTCCAGCGGCGTCTGAATAAAGAGCGCCGTCATCAGGATCAGCACCGACAAGATGATCGAGAGCGCGAGCAGGAGATCGAGTGCCATCGGCGGCAGCGGCATGATCAGCACGACGAGAATGCCGATGACGGCGATCGCAAGCAGCAGGTCGCCGCGGCGGAGCGCGGTGCCGATGCTCGCCCAGAGAAGGGAATTTCGGCTTGAAACCGGCGCCTAAGGCTGTGTCGGACATGCAGAATCCTCGGGCGCCAAACGGGCGCCGCCCGGCAATTTTTGCCTGCCTTATGGTTAGCGAAGGGTTAACGCGGGCCCCCAAGCCGGGGCAGGCACAAATAAAAAGGCCGGACGTCCTGTCCGGCCTTTTTGCCTGGCGATGCGAGTCTTAGGCGTAGAGTCTTGGGACTTAGGCGGCAGCGACTCCACTGGCGGGTGCGGGGATCGCAATCCCTTCGGCGGAGTATTCGTTGAGCTTGTTGCGCAAGGTGCGGATCGAAATGCCGAGTACGTTGGCGGCATGTGTGCGGTTGCCGAGACAATGTTTCAGCGTTTCGAGAATGAGATCGCGCTCGACATCGGCAACGGTGCGGCCAACGAGCGCTGACGCAGACATCTGGTCGGCGACCAGTTGCGCATGCGCGACCGGACCACTCGGGCCGTCGGCAATGCGCGTGCCATCGGGGAGGCGGATCGCGTCGACGCTGATTTCGTCGCCGGTCGCGAGCAGCACCGCGCGGTGAATGGTATTTTCCATTTCGCGCACGTTGCCGGGCCAGCGGTTGCGCAAGAGTTCGCGCTTGGCTTCCTGCGAGAGCGGCATTGCCGCGACGCCATTCACGTCGGCGTAATGCTTGATGAAGTGTTCGGCGAGTTCGAGTACGTCCTGCGGCCGTTCGCGGAGCGGCGGGATTTGCAGGTTCACGACGTTCAGCCGGTAGAGCAAATCTTCACGGAAGCGGCCGGCGCGAACCTCTTCTGAGAGATTGCGGTTCGATGTCGCAATGATGCGGATGTCGACTGCAACGGGCCGTGCGCCGCCGACACGATCGATCACGCGCTCCTGGATTGCGCGGAGCAACTTCGCCTGAAGCCGCGTGTCCATTTCCGAAATTTCGTCGAGCAGCAGCGTGCCGCCATTTGCCTCTTCGAACTTGCCGATACGCCGCGCGATCGCGCCGGTGAACGAGCCCTTTTCGTGGCCGAAGAGTTCGGACTCCAGCAGGTTCTCGGGGATCGCCGCGCAGTTAACCGAGACGAAGACCTTGCCCGCACGCGCGCTCTTCACATGCACGAAGCGCGCAAGCATTTCCTTGCCGGTGCCGCTTTCGCCCGTGATCAAGACTGAGGCTTCGGAGCCTGCGACTTTTGCCGCGAGGCGGACAACTTTCGCCATCGCTTCGTCGCGGAAGATAAAATCGCGGCTGTCATCGGCGACGGCAGCAAGTACGGCTGCGATCAGTTCCGGATCGGGCGGAAGCGGAATGTATTCTTTCGCGCCGGCATGGATCGCATCGACCGCGGCGCGGGCGTCGTTTTCGACACCGCAGGCGACGACTGGGGCGTGTATTCGCTCGTCCGCGATCTTGGTGACGAGATCGCGGATGTCGAGGGTGACGTCGGCCATGATCAGATCGGTGCCGCGCGCGCGGAGCACCTTCATGCCTTGATCGATGTCGACCGCGTGGGTGACGCTCGCGCCACGATCGACCGCGATCTTGGTGGCCGTAATAAGCTGGCCTTTTAGGGTTCCGATGATCAAGAGCCGCATGGTTCTCTCCGTCCGCCGGATCAGGTCCGGTCGGCTTTAATGATTTCCGTCATGGTGACGCCAAGTCGGTCTTCAACCAGCACCACTTCGCCGCGTGCGACGAGACGGTTGTTCACGAAAATATCGATCGCTTCGCCGACCTTGCGATCGAGTTCCAGCATGGAGCCGGGTCCGAGCTTCAAAAGATCGCCTACATCCATCTTGGTCCGGCCAAGCACGGCCGAAACATGCACCGGGACGTCGAACACGGCTTCAAGATCGGGCGCGCTTTTCTCGGACGGGATTTCGTCCGGCACGGTCGGCGGCGCCTTCGAGTTCACCATTTCGACGTCTGCCTCGAGGTTCGGCAGCGGCGGTTTGTTTTCGTCGCTCATTGTTCGTGCTCCGGCGCTTTCGGCGTGTTCACGGAACCGCCGAGATAATTTTCAATGGCTTGCTGGATGCGCTGCCCGATCGCAGCGGCGTCGCGCGAGACACCGCCGTCGGCCCATTCGACCAGGCAATCGTCGTTCTTGAGCGAGGCCTCAGGGCAGAATCACGAGCCGGCTTGCAAAGCCGCGCTCGTCGGCAATTTTTTTCAGTTGCGCACCAGCGCGTTCAACCATTTCCGGTGAAACGCGGACCGCGACATGGGGTGCGGAGCGGACATGAGAGAGCACGTCAAGCACCAACGCTTCGATCTCAGCCATCGGTTGACGCGCAATCAGTGCGGGCGCGAATTGTTTAGCGATTGCGTGAGCAACGTCGATCGCCTCGCGCTCAAGCCGCGTTTCAGTGGCAGCGAGACGGCCGACGATCAGATGGATTTCAATGGCGATACGATTGAGGATGTCTGCGGTTTTCTGTTCGGCTTCTTGCTTTGCCGCCTCAAAACCCTGGCGGAAGCTAACCTTCTCCGCTTCGGCGATTGCCGCTAGCGCGTTGCCGGAGAGGTCGCCGAAACGGCCGGCGCGGCCGAACTCGACGTCGAAGAGATACTTCGAGGGGCGGACTTCATTCGCTTTTGCCGTTGTTGCGCTCATCAATACACCAACTCGTCTTCGGCATTGCCGCCCTTGGCGATCATGATTTCGCCGCGGTCGGCAAGATCCTTCGCTGTGGAAACCATCAAGGCTTGTGCTTCGTCCACATCGCGCAGCCGCACGGGTCCCATGTTCTGGAGATCGTCCATCATCATCTTCGCGGCGCGTTGCGACATGTTCTTCATGAAGAAGTCACGCACTGTTTCGTTTGCGCCTTTAAGCGCAACCGCAAGCTTGCCCTTGTCGACGTTACGCAAGAGCGTCTGGGTCGCGCCGCTATCGAGCTTGATCAGATCGTCGAAGGTGAACATCAAGGTCTTGATGCGGTCGGCGGCTTCTTTCTGCTCCGATTCCATCGCGCCAAAGAAGCGGGTTTCGGTTTGGCGGTCGAAGAAGTTGAAGATTTCAGCGATCTGCGCGTAGGGATCGCGCTTGCTGGTCGAAGATAAGGTCGACATGAATTCGGCGCGCAGCGTCTGTTCAACGCGCTCAAGAACGTCCTTCTGCACCGCTTCCATCTTGATCAGACGATTGATCACGTCGAGCGCAAGAGGTTCGGGCAGAATCCCGAGCACGCGTGCCGCCTGTTCGGAGCGGATGCGGGAAAGCACGACCGCGATCGTCTGCGGATATTCATTCTTGAGATAATTCGCGAGCACGTCTTCCTGAACGTTGGAGAGCTTCTCCCACATGTTGCGGCCGGCAGGACCGCGAATTTCTTCCATGATGGTGGTTACGCGGTCAGGCGGAAGAAACTGCGCAAGCAGCTTCTCGGTCGCCGACGTGTTGCCGAGCAGGCCGCCATTGCCGGAGAGCTGGCTCACGAAGTCGACGAGCAGTGTGTCGACCACGTTGGAATCGATCACGCCGAGTTTCGAGATCGCAATCGAAAGCTCGCGGATCTCGTCCTCTTCGAGCATTTTCCAGACGTCGGAGCCGTGCTCCTCGCCGAGCGAAAGCATGCAGGATGCCCGCGCGCTCGACCCCCGACAGCGAACGGCCGTTATGCGTCGGTCCGGAGGAGGGCCGTTTTGGTTTCGCGATTGCTTGCGTTGCGGTCATGACTTAGTTCACGCGACCTTCTCGTTCATCCATTGACGCAGTACGGAAACGGTTTCCTGCGGGTTGCTCTGCACGAGCTCGCCGACCTTCTGCATCGACTTCTGATGTGCTTCGCCGAGTATCTGCGCGGACTCGATGAGCTTCGCCGCGGGGATGATTCGGAGTCCGCTTTCTCAGCCTGCTTTTCCGGTGCGGGCGGGGCAAGCGCGGGCGCAGCGGGTGCCACAATCTGGATCGCGTTTTCATCCGGCGTGATCACGCGGCGCACCAGCGGCCGCACGACGAAGAGCAACACCAGAAGGCCAAGGATCAGCATCACGCCGATTTCGACCGAGCGCATGATGTCGTCGGTGGTGAAGCGCAGCATGCGACATAAAGCCGGTGTCAGCCACGGCTTGCGGGATCACGGCGGGTTCCGCGAAGCGCAGGTTCACGACTTCGACCATGTCGCCGCGCTTGTCGTTGAAGCCGATTGCCGAGCGGACAAGGGCCGCGATGCGCTCAAGATCTTCTTTGGTGCGCGGTGCGTAGGTCAGATCGTTGCCGGTCTTCGTATAGGTGCCGTCAACGAGCACCGCGACCGAGATGCGCTTCACGCGGCCCGGCTCCAGCGTTTCGGTGCGCGTGGTGCGGGTGATTTCGTAATTCACGACTTCTTCGGTCTTGCGCGCATTGTCGCGCGGCTGCTGCGGCTGCTGCTGCTGTTGTTGATTGCGCTGATTGCCGGGAAGTTCGTTCGGCGACCGTGACGCCGTCGTTATTCGCGGTGCTTGCGGTCGTGGTCTGTTCTTCGCGGGTCTGCGTCGAGCGCACCACGCGGGCTTCCGGATCGAAGCTGTCGGAGGTCTGCTGGACGCGCGTGTAATCGAGTTCGGCGGAAACATTGATGCGCGCGCGGTTCGCGCCGACGATACTCGTTACGATCGCGTCGATCTGATCGCGCAGTCGCCGCTCGAATGCGGTATTGCGCTCGTCAAAGCCGGAAATGCCGGCGCCGGTTGCGTCGGATGAGCCGTCGGCGAGCAATTGGCCGCGTTCGTCGACGATCGAAATGCGTTCAGCCTTGAGGCCGCGCACGGCGGAGGCGACGAGATGGCGGATCGCGCGTACCTGCGACATTTCCAGCGAGCCGCGGACCTGGAGCACGATCGAAGCGGACGGGCTCCTGGCGGTCGCGCGTGAACAATTGGCGTTCCGGAATCACGAGATGCACGCGGGCGGCCGCGATGCGGTCGATCGAGCGGATGGTGCGGGAGAGTTCGCCTTCGAGCGCGCGAACGTGGTTGACGTTCTGCACGAAAGATGTCGTGCCGAGCGTGTCGGTGCGGTCGAAGATTTCGTAGCCGACCGAGCCGCCGCGCGGCAGGCCGGTCTCGGCGAGCCGCATACGGGTGCGCGGCGATCCGATCCTTCGGGATCATGATGGTCGCGCCGTCGCCCTTGATCTCATAGGGGATGTCCTGCGTTTCGAGCTCGCGAACGATGCGCGCCAGAATCGTCGAGCGTCAGCTCGGTAAAGAGCGGCGCCATCGCCGGCGTCGTCGCGCGCGCGATGATGAAGAGAAAAAAGAAGATCAGCGCCGCGCGCGACGGCGCCCATGGCGGCCAGGCGCGCGGCGCCCAGGGTACGGACGAACTCGATGATGCCGTTCAAGGAAGTCTCCCCAGCCACCCCCAGAAGGCAGGGGTCACTAGGCAATAATTTCCCTGTTCATGGTTGCTAAAGGGTTAACGGCCTCAAAATACTCAATAATTCTGAGGGGCTATCCCCCTCCATTCCGTAACAGGGCGGGAATGGGTCTAAAAGGTAATTAGATACCGTTAAAGGCAGATGCCGACGCGTTCTCCGCGACGTTCTGCCCCTTCCTTGATAGGGTTCTAAAGAGGAATGTACGGCGCAATTACGGGAATCGCGGAAGCGAGCGGGTCTTTGACGTCATCCGATTACGACCAACTGTTCGAAGCTGCGCTGGCAGGCTCCATGCCGAGCGGCGTTATCGCGTCTTCACACCGATCGAGCGCAACACCGCGAAGTTTCCGCGCGCGATCTGGCATTCGCCGGAAGGTCCGCGCGACATCGTGGTCTGGTGCTCGAACGACTATCTCGGCATGGGCCGGCATCCGAAGGTGATCGCCGCGATGACGAAGGCCGCGCAGGAAAACGGCACCGGCGCCGGCGGCACGCGCAACATCGCCGGCACCAGCTCCGCGATCGTGGATCTTGAGAGCGAGCTTGCCGACCTTCATCAGAAGGAAGCGGCACTCGTCTTTACGTCCGGCTACATCTCGAACGAGACCGGCATCTCGACGCTTGCGAAGTTGCTTCCGAATTGTCTCATTCTCTCCGACGCGCTCAACCACAATTCGATGATCGAAGGCGTGCGCCAATCGGGCTGCGAAAAGAAAATCTTCCGTCACAACGATCTTGCGCATCTCGAAGAATTGCTGCGCACAGCCGGTGACCGGCCGAAGCTCGTCGTGTTCGAGAGCATCTATTCGATGGACGGCGATGTTTCGCCGATCGGCGCGATCTGCGAACTCGCCGAGCGCTACGGCGCGATGACCTATCTCGATGAAGTGCACGCGGTCGGCATGTATGGCGCGCGCGGCGCCGGTGTCGCTGAGCGCGACGGCGTCATGGACAAGCGTCGATGTGATCGAAGGCACGCTCGGCAAGGCGTTCGGCGTGGTCGGCGGCTATATCGCGGGCAAGCGCTCGGTATGCGACGCGATCCGTTCGTTCGCGCCTGGATTTATTTTCACGACTGCGCTGCCGCCGGCAATTGCCGCCGCCGCTGCCGCGTCGATCAAGCATCTGAAAATTTCGCAGACCGAGCGTATCGGCCATCGCGCTCAGGTCGCGCGCGCGAAAACCGAAATGTTCAAGGCCGGGCTGCCGGTGATGCCCGGCAACACGCATATCATTCCGTTGATGGTCGGTGACGCCGCGGCCTGCAAGGCGGCAAGCGATATGCTGCTTGCCGAATACGGAATTTATATTCAGCCGATCAACTTTCCGACGGTGCCGCGTGGCGCCGAGCGACTGCGGGTCACGCCGACGCCGTTCCATGACGACAAGCTGATTGCGCAATTGATCGATGCGTTGGTCGAGGTCTGGGGCAAGCTTGGTCTGCAACGGACTCGCGCGCCGCAGGCGGCTGAGTAGTCAGCGCGCCGCTTTCGCTTTCCCGACGCCAAGATAGCTTTCGATAATCTGCGGTTGCTTGCGCAATTCCGCGCTCGCGCTCTCATGCACGATTGCGCCACGCTCAAGAATTGCCGCGCGATCGGTAACGCCCAGAATCTTCTGCGCATTCTGCTCAACGAAGATTGCGGAAAGATTTTCTTCGGCGCTGATGCGGCGAAGTGCTGTCAGCAATTCATCGACGATGATCGGTGCGAGCCCTTCGAGCGGTTCATCGAGCAGCATCACGCGCGGATTGAGTGCAAGCGCACGGCCGACCGCCAGCATCTGCTGTTCGCCGCCGGAAAGCTGATTGCCGAGGTTGCGCCGCCGCTCGCGCAAGCCGCGGAAACATCTGGAACACACGCGAGACCGTCCATGGGCCGGGGAGGGCGACGGCGGAGATATTTTCTTCGACGGTAAGCGATTTGAAGATGTTGCGCTCCTGCGGCACCCAGCCAATGCCGGCATGGGCGCGCTGATCGGGCCGCAGCGTCGAGATATCTTTCCCATCAAGCACGATCTTGCCACCGAAGCGGCGCGTGACCCCGACAATCGAATTGATCAGCGTGGTCTTGCCCATGCCGTTGCGGCCGAGCAGCGCGAGCGACTGACCCTTTTCAAGCGTCAATGAAAGGCCGGGCAAGCACCACGGCTTCGCCGTAGCCCGCGCGCAGATTTTCGATCCGCAGGACTTCAGTCATCGGTGCGCTCGCCGAGATAGACTGCGCGCACGCGCGGATCATTTGCAATTTCGTCGGGAGCGCCTTCGACAAAAAGTTTGCCGTCAACCAGCACGGAAATCCGATCGGCGAAGCCGAACACGATGTCCATATCGTGCTCGATCAGGAGGACGGTGACGTCTTTCGGTAATGCCGCGACAGTCTCCAGAATTTCGTGGCGCTCCGTTTCCGGAACGCCGGCGGCGGGCTCGTCGAGCAAAAGCACACGCGGCTTGCCGGCAATCGCGAGTGCGATTTCGAGCTGCCGCTGCTTGCCATAAGGCAGCGATGAGGTCGGATCGTTCATGACTTCGGCAAGCCCGAATTGGTTCGCGAGTGCCACGGCCTCGTCGATAATTTTCGCATCGCCGCCGAACGCGCGCCAGAAACGGATGCCGGTCTTTTCGCGTTCGCCGATCACGAGCGCGATCGATTCAAGCGGTGTGAAGTCGCCGAACAATTGATTGATCTGAAATGTCCGCGCAATTCCGAGCGTCGCCCGCTTGTGCGGGCTGAGCCCAGTAATGTCAGTCTCGCCGAGTTTCACGCGGCCAGCGCTCGGCTTCAATACGCCGGTCAGCAGATTGATTAGCGTAGTCTTGCCCGCGCCATTTGGGCCGATCAGCGCGTGACGGGCACCTTCGCGCACGCTGAGATTGACGTTATTTGTCGGCACGATGCCGCCGAAACGTTTCTCAAGGCCGACGGTTTCGAGTGCGTTCATGACTTCGCCCGCCGGATTTTACGAAACGCTGCAATCGCCCGTTCGGCGATGCTGAAAATGCCGCGGTCGCGTGCGACCAAGGCAATGATTACGAGTGCAAAACCGATCCAGAATTCCCAGTATTGCGGCGTGATGTTCCCGATCCATTTCTGCGCGATCAGGAAGAGTGCGCTGCCGACAATGCCGCCATAAAGATAACCCGTGCCGCCTATGATCAGCATCAAGAGCACGTCGGCCGAGCGTTGAAAGTCGATATAGGTCAAGGATACGACCGGCGTGGTCTGCGCGAGCAGCGCGCCGGCAACGCCCGCGTAGGCTGCGGCAATCGTATAGACCGCAATCAGGCGCAGGTTATTCGGAATGCCGATCGAAGCTGCGCGGAGCGGATTGCCCTTGATCGCGCGAAGCGACATGCCGAACGGCGAGTGCACGATGCGGCGCGCGACCACGAATAGAATGAAAAGCACGGCAAGCGTGTAGATGTAGGCATTGGTCGCGCGAAACGAGATCGGCAACATGCCGAGTACCGGCGATACCGGCATCCCCGTGAGACCGTCGGCCCCGCCAGTCAGCCACGACATCTGGTTCGCGATCTCGTACATCACGAGCGCGATCCCGAGGGTCACCATCAGTCGTGTGAGGTCGCTACCGCGTAGCACCAGAAGACTGGTGACGAGGCCGAGCAGAGCCGAAGCAGTACCGGCTACGAATAATCCGGTAACGGGCTCGCCATAGAAATTGATCGCGAAGAGCGCCGCGACATAAGCGCCGAAGCCGAAATAGGCGGCATGACCGAGCGAGACGATACCGGCATAGCCGAGCAACAAATCGAGCGAGATCGCAAACAGCGACCAGATTACGATCTGACTCAGGAGCGAATGTTGGCTGGGCAGCAGAAAAACCGAAGCAATTGCTGCCGTCCAGAACACCCATTCAAGCGGGTGCCATGTGCGCTTCGCCTTTAGTGCGGCGGACGCGTTCGCTGCTGCGTCAAGCGTGCTCATTATTTTGCCGTTCCACGCGCGAACAGGCCCTGCGGACGCAGGACCAGCACGACAATCATGATGGTGTAGATGACGAAGCCGCCATAGCGCGGCGCGTAATATTTCCCGAAGACGTCGCCGACGCCGAGCAGAATCGATGCGAGAAACGGACCGGTGATGCTCGACGTGCCGCCCACCGAAACCACAATAAGAAAATAGATCATGTATTTGAGTGCGAAGTGCGGTTCGAGTGAGAGAATCTCCGCACCCAGCGCGCCGCCCAATCCGGCGAGGCCGCAACCCACGGCAAAGGTGATCGCGAAAACCCAGTTCACGTTGATACCGAGCCCGCGCGCGACGCGTTGATCATCGACCGCCGCGCGCAAGCGGCTGCCGAAGCGCGTGTAGCCGAGGATAAGTTGCAGCACGATCACGATCAGCGTGCAGACCAGAATGATCAGCAGACGATACTTACCGATACCGATGCCGAAGAAATCGAAGCGGCCACGCAGCCAAGCTGGAAGCTCGATGAAGCGCTGCTGCGAGCCCAGGAAATAATCGATCAGCGCGGAGGTGATGAAAACAAGGCCGATCGTGAACATGACCTGTTCGAGATGGCTGCGGTTATAGAAATGAACGTAGAGCGTACGCTCCGCAAGCAAGCCGATCATTGCCGCAAACATAAACGCGACAGGCAGGCTCGCAAAAAACGGCATGCCGTAAAAATTCACGAGCACGTAGGCGCAATAGCCGCCGATCATGGCGAAGGCGCCGTGCGCGAGGTTCACGAAATTCATAAGCCCTAGCGTGACCGCGAGCCCCGACGCGATCACGAAGAGGAGCATGCCATAAGCGATGCCGTCGAACAGGATCGTTAGCATAGGTGCACTTTAACATTTCGGCCCCGCCCATCCATGGGCGAGGCCGATTTGTACTGGATGAAAGCGGGAATTATTTCTTCGCCGCTTTAACGGGGTCTTTCACGTCGGGGAAACTTGCGAACTCGACGTTATAAAGTTCGCCGTCCACCTTCTCGACCTTGCGCATATAGATGGTCTGGATGATGTCGCGAGTTTCCGGGTCGATCGAGATCGGCCCGCGCGGACTTTCCCATTTCAGACCCTTCATGGCGGCAAGCAACGTATCGCCGTCGGTGTTGCCGTTGGTCTTCTTCAGCGCTTCATAGATCAGGTGAATGCCGTCATAGCCGCCGACCGACGCGAAGTTGGGGCGCATGTTGCCGTTGGCCTTACGGAAAGCGGCAACATATTCCTTGTTCTTCGGCGACGGATGCGCGGCCGAATAAAAATGTGCGGTGACGACGCCGATCGCGGCATCGCCGAAACCGTTCAGGATGTCGTCATCGGTGATGTCGCCGGGACCGATCAGGCGGATGCCGGATTTATCGAGACCGCGCTCGACGAACTGTTTCATCAGGATCGAGCCGACGCCTGATGGCGTGAAGACGTAAAGCGCGTCTGGCTTAGCATCGAGCACGCGTTGCAGGAATGGCGCGAAGTCCGGGTTCTGAATCGGAACGCGGATCTTCTCGACGACGGTGCCGCCTTGTTTCGCGAACTGGTCTACGAAAGAAGTTTCGGCGTCGTGACCCGGCGCATAGTCCGTGACCATGGTCACGACCTTCTTGATTTTATTCTGCGCCGCCCAGTCCGCGACGATGACCGCCGATTGGCCGAGCGTGAAGCTAGTGCGCACGATATAGGGCGAACGCTCGGTGATGATCGAGGTGCCCGCCATCATCACCACCATCGGCACTTTGCCGTTGGTCGCGATCGGCGCGGTGGCCATGGCAAGCGGCGTTAAGCCGAAGCCCGCGAGAAAGCTTACCTTGTCGTTGCTAAGTAGTTCGGTCGCGATGCGGGCGGTGTTTTCCGCGCGTCCAGCATCGTCACGAACGAGAAGCTCGATCTTTTTCCCGGCAACGGTCGTGCCGTTCTGCTGCATATAAAGTCTTGCGGCAGCCTCGAGCTGTTTACCGGTCGTCGTGAACGGCCCGGTCAGCGGAATGATGAGACCGATCTTCACGGTCTCCTGCGCCGCCGCGGGCGTCGCCGCGATCAACGCTGTAGCCGCACAGCCGGCCAGAAACGATCTGCGCAACATCTAACTTCTCCTCCCAATGCCGCGGCGTTTGCGCCGCTTGTTCGATTGGCCGGGATACTCCGCCAAATGGGCATGTTTCGCAACAATCTGCGGGCTCCAGGCACTCCCGTTTCTTTATGGCAGTGGGCTAGAATGGCCCGGGGGATTCCTTGAACGATATGGAATGAGGATGCGGATTTACTGCGGGACTATTGTTGCAGTTGCGTTGTGGTTGATGGGGGCGGGTTGGGCCGAAGCCCAACAGACGCAGCAAACCTGCCGCAATACCGGAAGCTTCGAGCGCTGGCTTGCCGATTTCAAAAAAGAAGCGCTGGCGCAGGGGCTCTCGCCGCGCGTTTACGCGCGTGCCGAGCATCTTCTGATGTATGACGCGCGCACGATCGGGATCGATCGCGGTCAGCGCGTGTTCGGTCAGGCGTTCCTTGAATTTTCGAACCGGATGGCAGGCGCGGGCCGCGCGCCGCGCGGACAGGAGTTGATCAAGAAACACGGTGCGCTGTTTAAGAAGATCGAACAGCAATATGGTGTGCCGGCGCCGGTGATCGTCGCGTTCTGGGCGCTGGAGAGCGATTTCGGCGCGGGCATCGGCAAGTTCGAGGTGCTGCGTTCGCTTGCAACGCTCGCCTATGATTGCCGTCGCGGGGACCGCTTCCGCAAGGAATTATTCGCGGCGTTGAAAATCATCGAGCGCGGCGATCTGACACCCGACAACATGATCGGTTCATGGGCCGGCGAACTCGGTCAGACGCAGTTTCTGCCTTCGCATTATTTTACCTACGGGGTCGATTTCGACGGCAACGGCAAGGTCGATCTGCTGCGGAGCGTGCCGGACGTGTTGGCCACGACCGCACATTACATCCAGAAAATCGGTTGGCGTGCAGGCGAGCCGTGGTTGCGCGAAGTCCGCGTGCCGAATCGCATGGACTGGAATCAGGCAAGCCTCGATATCCAGCACCCGCATGCGCAGTGGACTCAAATGGGCGTTACGCTGCCCGACGGATCACCGCTGCCGGACAACGCGCCGGAAGCGTCGCTGCTTCTTCCGATGGGAAGGCTTGGGCCTGCTTTTCTCGCCTATCCCAATTTCCGCGTTTACACCGAATGGAATAACTCCCTGATTTATTCGGCGACCGCGGCTTATCTTGCGACACGGATCGCAGGCGCGCCGGTATTGCGTAAAGGCAACGGCACACCCGACAGCTTCTCGATGGAGCAGGTGCGCGAACTGCAAACGCTGCTCACGCGTGCGGGCTACGACGTCGGCGGCATCGATGGACGGTTAGGTGCGGCTTCGCGCAAGGCGGTGCAGCAGGCACAGCAGAAATTCAAATTACCCGCCGACGGTTACCCAACCGAGGAACTGGTGAACCGGTTGCGGCGCGGGGGCGGTTAGCCAGATTGCCGATCGCGAAGTTTGGAGGTTGGTAGCGGGAGAGGGACTCGAACCCCCGACCCCAGGATTATGATTCCCGTGCTCTAACCAGCTGAGCTACCCCGCCGCCGTTCTACGCGACAAAGCTACCGTTGAAGAGGGCGGGATATGAAACCCCGACCCCTCCCTGTCAAGGATTGAGGCGATTAAGCCGTTGCGGCCGCCGGCTGTGCGGCAGTTTCGTCCGTGCGCGAAAAGCGCATCAGCGTGAAGACACCAAACGGTGGAACCGTTCGGCGCTCGACCAGCTTCACGTTGCCGTTCCGTGCGGCCCAGTCGGATATCCGCGAGAACGGAAATTCCGGCGACCAGCCGAGCTTGCGGGCATGTTGGGAGAACCAGCGCTCGAAGCTTGCGCGCAACCCGCGCTCCGCGCCGATGTGATTGACGAGCACGATCTCGCCGCCCGGCTTCAGCACGCGCGCGAACTCGTCGAGCGTCTTTTCCGGCTGCGGCACGGTGGTGATCACGAACTGCGCGACCACGCAGTCGAACGAGCCGTCGGCAAAGGCAAGATTGGCACCGTCCATGACGGTCAGGCCCTTGACGTTGGTCAGCTTCTCGCGATCCACGCGCTCCTGCGCCTTGCGCAGCATCGGTTCGGAGATGTCGACACCGATCACGTCATGCGATTTGTCGAAATAGGGAAGCTCGAGGCCGGTACCGACGCCGACATTCAAGATGCGCCCGCCGACGCGCGTGGCCGCATTCGTCGCGGTGCGACGGCCAAAGTCGAGCAGCGGACCGAACACGAGATCGTAAACCGGCGCCCAGCGCGCATAGGCCTTCTCGATCGTCGCGCGGTCCAGGCCCTGCGCTTTCTCGGAATTTTCGATTGTCATCTACGCCCCTTGCACCAATTCAAACCGCCAAGGCCGCCTCGGGTTGCAACTCGGGCTGCCATTTTTGCCCGGCTTTCGCGCATCGGCAAGGTCGAATGGATCACGCCGCCGCCGAGCACACGGCCCCGGGAATCGGCGCTGTCATAAAACACACAGGCCTGACCGGGCGCCACCCCTTCCTCACCCTCGGGGAAATCGACAAAAAAATCGTTTCCTTCGCGGTGCAAGATGGCTTCACGCGGCGGACGGGTCGAGCGCACGCGCGCGAATACCGGCCTGCGGGACGCAGCGAAATTCTCCGGCGAGCCATCGCCGAGCCAATTCATATTGCGCAATGCAACCCGGCCCACGCCAAGCGCCTCGCGCGGGCCGACGATCACCTGGCGCGACTTTGCGTCGAGCTTGATCACGTAAAGCGGCTCGCCTTCGGCAATGTTGAGCCCCCGGCGCTGGCCAACGGTATAATGAACGATGCCCTTGTGCTCGCCGAGCACGCGGCCGTCGATATGCACGATCGCGCCCGGCTCGGAAGCGTCCGGTTTCAGGCGTTGCACGATGTCGGTGTAGCGGCCGGTCGGCACAAAGCAGATGTCCTGGCTGTCCGGCTTGTTCGCGACGATTAGGCCGAGTTCGTTTGCGATGTCGCGCACCTCACGCTTGGCGAGGCCGCCGAACGGAAAGCGCAGGTAATCGAGCTGCGCTTGCGTGGTCGCGTAAAGAAAATAGCTCTGGTCGCGGTCGGAATCATGCGCGCGGAACATCGCGCGGTGGCCGGAGGCAGTGCTGCGGCTCTCGATGTAATGGCCGGTGACGAGTGCTGCACCACCGAGGTCGCGTGCGGTGTCGAGCAGATCCGTGAACTTCACGGTCTGATTACAGGAGATGCAAGGCACCGGTGTTTCGCCGTTGGCATAAGAGTCTGCAAAGGGCTTGATCACTTGCTCGCGAAAGCGCGTTTCATAATCGAGCACGAAATGCGGAATGCCGATTTTGGCCGCGACATCACGCGCATCGTGAATGTCGGCGCCGGCGCAGCAGGCGCCCTTCCGGCGCGTGGCATCAGCATGATTGTAAAGCTGGAGCGTGACGCCAACGACGTCATAGCCCGCGCGCTTGGCAAGCGCGGCCGCGACCGACGAATCCACGCCGCCCGACATCGCAACCACGATGCGGGTCTTCTCGGGCGCTCCTGGAATGTCGAAATCGATCGTCATGGCGGGCGTTATAGGGACCGGGCGGCGAATGGCAAAGGGCGGCAAAGTCTGCCGGGTATGCGGTTTCTGCCCGCTCATTTCCTGGCAGGTGCGGGAGCAAAACCAACAATTTCGGGCATTTCTTGGGTTCCGGAATTGGCCTGCTGCTTGCTCTGTAATGGGCGGATCCAACCGTTCCTCGAGTGAGGTATGTCTTGACGAGCGTTTCCGCAGTCGCTTCCGCCGACATCCGACCGAATTTTTCCACGCAACAGACGAATGCGGGCGACGACCCGTTCTCGTTGCTGCTTGATGCTGTCACCGACGTGAACGTGACGGCTCCGGACGCGCCGCAGACCGAGCGGCGCGACGACGTTCCCGCACCACAGACAAAGCCCGAGGCCGACAAGCGCGAGACCAAGCGCCGCGCGCCCGAGAACGAGCCGGCAGAAAAGCCGAAGACGGAATCGACCTCTGCGCCCAAGGAAGCCGCGGCGGATGACGAGACCGAAGAAACCGAGGATACGGATAACGAAACGGATGGCGACACATTGATCGAAGGGCTGCTCGCGCTCGCGCAGAACGATGCTCAGTTGCAAGCGCAGGCGAGCGTGCAAGTTTCTGCTGATGCGAATGTGGCGCAGGCGCCGGTAGTCACGGCCGCAACTGCGCAAATCACTGCGACGGTTGATGTCGATGCAGTTGCAGCGACGGCAACGGCTGTAGTCAACGCTGCGGCGAATGTCGGGGACGCGGTCGATCAGCAGGTCGCGCAAACAGCCCAAGTTGCGGCTGGGATCAAGACGAATGCAAAAGCGGAGACCGGTCAAGCTCCGGCGGTCGAAGCTAGCATCGACGCTGAAGTCACAATTCCCAACATCTCGGCTGACAAGTTTGCGAATCTCCTGAAGCCGCTCAAGGCGATTCCGATTGCGGCAGACATGGTAAGCCCGGTCAAGATTGAGGCGAGCGCTTCGATCCCGATGCGTAGCCTGGCCAATCTGGAAATGCTGAATGCGGCATTAGCCAAACATCTCCAGCTTTCGGCGGGCGTTGAGGCGGATGCGCCTGCGCCGGATGCGCAGAAGCCGGTTATCTCAAGCAATGCGGTGATGCCGAATTTCGCGCTGATCGCGCAGGCAACGACGAATGTTACGGCGCAGACGCAGACGGTGACTGAAACCGCCCGCGCCGTGCCGCTGGAATCCCTGGCAGTTGAAATTGCGACGCGAGCCAAGAACGGCGAGCGTCGCTTCGATATCCGGCTCGATCCGCCGGAACTCGGCCGCATCGATGTGCGGTTGGAGATCGATCACAAAGGCAATACCTCGACCAAGCTGGTCGTGGAGCGCGCGGAAACGCTCGACCTGCTTCAGCGCGATGCACGGAGCCTTGAAAAGGCGCTGCAATCGGCGGGTCTCAAGACCGATGCGGGCGGGCTCGAATTCTCGCTCCGTCAGGACGCGCAGGCGCAGCAGAATCAGCCGAACGGGCCGGACATGCGCCACCGTCCTGAACTTGCGCAAGTTCAGGAAGAAGTTTCAGCCCAGGTTGCGCTTGGCAACGCATCGCTTGCGGCACAACTTCGCGGCGGCGTGGATATCAGGATTTAGGAACGCACCATGTCGGTCAGCTCAGTCGCCACGAACAACGCATCCCAGGCGGCCACGAACCGCGCCAGCATCGCGCAGAACTTCGACACGTTTCTGCTGCTCTTGACCACACAGCTCAAGAATCAGAATCCGCTCGATCCGCTGGACACGAACCAGTTCACGCAGCAGCTGGTGCAGTTCGCCGGTGTGGAGCAGCAGATCCGGTCCAACGAGTCGCTCGAGGCGCTGGTCAATCTCAACAAGACCAACCAGCTTTCGACGGCGCGGAATTATGTCGGCGCGACTGTGACGGCAGACGGTTCGACCACCGCGCTCAAATCGGGTGTCGCAACCTGGTATGTGACCGCGCCGCGCGCGGCCTCCGCCACGATCAATGTCTCGGACTCCACCGGCAACATCGTGTTCACACAAGAAGCGTCGCTTCCGGCCGGCACCACCGGTTATTCGTGGGACGGCAAATTGGCGAACGGCCAGACTGCGCCCGAAGGGCAGTACACCATCAAGATCAATGCGAAGGATGTGAACGGCGCGGGCGTCACCGTCTCCACGCAGTTCTCCGGCGTGGTCGATGCGGTCGATCTCTCCGGCAGCGAGCCGCTGCTGTTGATCGGAACAGCACTTGTCTCGCTCGACAAGGTCAAATCGATACAAAAGCCCGCGACCGGCAGCTAGCAAGAACCCCTTATTTTACGGGCTTTTTCGAGCGTCCCGCACGGAGACACCTACGGGCGTAATAACACTTTGGAAACAACCTCTTAGGGAAATGTTCACGGCTCCACACTACGTTTGCGTCATTGCGTAGTGAGTATCGAGTGAGTTTTGTAATGACCGAGGCACATCGCCCGAGAGTGAAGTACGTGATCGGGCCGGACGGAAGTCCTTTGACGATCGCGGATCTTCCGCCGCCGTCGACCCGTCGTTGGGTCATTCGACGCAAGGCCGAAGTCGTTGCGGCCGTGCGCGGCGGTTTGCTTTCGCTTGAAGAAGCTTGTGCGCGTTACACGCTCACGGTCGAAGAATTTCTCAACTGGCAAGCCTCGATCGATAAACACGGCCTTGCCGGGCTTCGCACCACGCGCATTCAGCAATACCGCATGTGATTGCCGCTCAAAGCGGCCAACGCAACAATCCAATCCCGATTACAATCAAGATGAGCGCGGCCCAGCGTTTGGAGCCGAAGCGCTCGTCGAACAAGACCGCGCCGAGGACAGCTGCGAACAGCACCGAGGTTTCGCGCAGTGCCGCGACCAGGCCGATCGGCGCTTTGGTCATCGCCCAGATCGCAATTCCGTAGCTTGCAAGCGCAAGGCCGCCGCCGATGAAGGCGCGAAGCCAAAATCCTGCGCCATGTCCCGCAATCGCGTCGCGGCGAAATAACAGCGTCAGGACCACGATGAGTGCCCCCGTCGCCGCCATCATCCAGGTGACGTAAGCGACCGCATCGCCAGCCAGCCGGGCTCCGACGCCATCGAGCAGCGTATAGAGCACCACTACGGCGGCGTTGCTGAAGGCCAGCGCCGCTGCTCTTAACGTCAGGCCGCCGCGCAAGAGCGCATCGGCGGAGAGCGTGACCACGCCGGTCGCAATTGCGCCGACCGCAAGCCAGCCGTTAAGCGCCAGACTTTCGCCGAGCCAGATCGCGGCGATGATTGCGGTAAAGGCAGGTGCCGACCCGCGCGTGAGGGGATAGGCAACCCCGAGATCGGCGTGGCGAAGCGCAAAGCCGACCAGCGCGAAATAGCCGACGTGAACGGCCGCAGAGAAAATGATCAACGGCCAGGCGGGCGCGAGCGGGAGCGGGCCGAATAACGCAATCGGCAGGGCGACTACGCCGGCGCCGGTCGCGATTGCGCCCGCGGCAACCAGCTTGTCCGGCTCCCATTTGATGAGGGCGTTCCAGCTCGCGTGCAAAAGCGCGCCGAACAGTACGAAAAGCAGGATTGCAATACTCAAACGGAGACTCGCCTTTGATTCAAAAGACGAATAGCCGTTTTCGCACCAAGCAGCGAATCCGCCTTGCGCTTTTCATAATCACGCGCTTCCATTGGCCTGTTACGGGGGTACTTAAGTGTTTCGGTTTGCAGCGAACCTGAACATGCTGTTTGGGGAATATGCGTTTCGTGACCGCTTCGCGGCTGCGTATCACGCGGGCTTTTCCGCGATCGAATTGCTGCATCCCTATGCCGAGCCGGTGGAGCACCTAAAGCAACGGCTCTCCGAATGCCGGTTGCGCTGTATCTTGATCAATACGCCCTTTGCGCCGGAGGGCGGGGATTTCGGTTGTGCTGCAATCGCCGGACGTGAGCACGATTTCTTCCGGAAAATCCATCTCGCCTTGAGCTACGCGCGGGCGCTCGACATTCCGGCAATCCACGTAATGGCAGGCGACGCCAAGCGCGATATCCGAAACACCGAGGCGTTCATCGCGAATCTAAAACAGGCGGGCCAGGAAGCCGCGGAGGTGGGCGTGATGCTCACGATCGAGCCGCTCAATCCGCGCGACCGGCCGAATTATTTTCTGCGTTACACCGATCAGGCGGCAGAAATCATCGATGCCGTCGCGCTGAAAAATGTGCGGCTGCAATTCGATGTCTATCATGTGCAGGTCACCGAAGGTGACATGATCCGGCGGATCGAGCGCCATGCGGAGCGCATCGGGCACGTTCAGGTCGCGGGTGTGCCGATGCGCGATGAGCCGGATTGCGGTGAACTCAACATCAGGTCGGTTTTCAACGCGCTCGCGTTCTCCGGCTATGACGGTTACATCGGCTGCGAATATAAGCCGCGCGGGCGCACCGAAGACGGTCTCGGCTGGATGGAACCCTACCGCCTCGCTCATGCATGACTTAGCGTGACTCGCGCCAGACCTGCCGCTAGGATTTATCCGCGGTGTTGGGATTGGGGATTATCCGTGAGTGAAACAAGCAAGCCGGTAATGCCAGTGGCCGCGACACCCTTGCGGCAGGCGTTGCATGACGCCCGCATCGAAGCCGCGGAGCGCTCCGCCGTCATCGTCGATCTGCGCGACGCTGAGATGGCGCGGCTTGAAATCCTCAACGACACGATCAATCAGGCATTCAAGGATATACCCGCGCGCCACACCGATTATTTCGATCGCGGCGTTTCCGGCGGTACCGCGCCACGGCTTTGGTTAGACGCGATCACGCATGTCGCGATGGGCAACGATAAGCGTACCTATCGTTTGTTGACCGATACGGCGAATGGCCGTCGCGTGCTTGAGGAAAGCACTGAAGTCGCGCCAATGGGCGAAGCAATCACGCGCTATATCGCGCGCAGGCTTGTCGCGCGCGAACAGGCGCTGGCAACGACGGAGACGAAAGAAGCGCCGGCGCCGAAGCGGAGCGGTGCGGTGGTTGCTGCATTTGTTTTCGGTGCGATCTGCGGTGCGCTCGCGCTGTTCGCGGCGGCGTGGTTCTCGACCAATCCCTGATTAAATCAGTTTCGCGCTTCTGTTCTTCGCTACGCCGCCGTCCGGCATGAAGCCGTAACTTTCCAGTTCGCACGACCATGCGCCGGCTTTGCCGCTAACGCGGTAAAGATTATAGGCGCCGCCGCGCTCGGGATTAACGCCCGGGTTCGATGCGGAGGGAATACCGACAACATTTACATTGCCGTTCGGTCCGACGATTTGCTTGATCGACGCACGATGATCGTGGCCGTGCAGGATCAATTCAGCGCCATGCTTTGCGATAACAGTGCGAAAACCAGCGGCATCAGTCAGCCGTTCATGCGGCGAGCGAAAGCCGACCGGCGGATGATGAATGAGGATCACCCGAAAGCGATGCTCGTCTTTGATGGCGGTGAGAAGATGATCGAGTTCGCCGAGCTGTGCGTTGCCGAGCCTGCCGGTCGCGAGAAACGGCGCGGTCGGGATCGCAGTCGACAGGCCGATGATCGCAAGCTCGCCACGTCGGCGCAGATAAGGGAAGGCCGCGCCCGCAATACTGGATTTTTGCGCTGGGGCGTCGCCTGCGATGTAGTCACGCCACAGATCGAGATGCAGGAGTGCGGTGTTACGCACGTACGCGTCATGATTGCCCGGCACCATCGAAACGCGATCGCCCGGCCCGAGGCTTTCCAGAAACGCGCGCGCGACATCGTATTCGCCAGGCAAACCCAAATTCACAAGATCGCCTGTGACGGCAAGGTGATCGAAGCCGCGCTTGAGCATATCGGCGGTGAGTACACCAAGCCGGTCGGGACTGTGATGGACCGCACGGCGTGCGCGCCAGTTGAAGTAACCGACCGCGCGTTTGCCCATAAGCTGTGAAATCCTTGGCCGCGGCATTGGCGAAAGATGAGGATCGGACAGATGGGCGAGTGTGAACATCGCTTCTGTCTAGCGGGGAAAGCGGCATCCGCAAACGGGTGAGCCAACTTATCCTTACGATCGGCTATAAGGCATCGATGATCCGCCGATTCCTCCATCTTTACTGGCGCATGATGCGCGGCATGACGCTCGGCGTGCGTGGCGTCGTGTTGCGGAACGACGAAGTACTTCTGGTGCGCCACGGCTATACGCCGGGCTGGCATCTACCGGGCGGGGGCGTCGAGCCCGGCGAGACCTTCATCGAGGCATTGAAGAAGGAGCTCATGGAAGAGGGCAATGTCCGCGTGACAGGCGAGCCCAAGCTGCACGCGATCTTCCAAAACCGGAATGCGTCATCGCGCGATCATGTTGCGGTCTATCTCGTGCGTGATTTCGACTATGGCGGGCTGCTACCGCCGAATTTCGAGATTAAGGAAGCGCGTTTCTTCAAGCTCGATGCGTTACCCGATGACACGACTGCCGCAACCAGGCGGCGGATCGCGGAGATAATCGACGGGACTGCTGCGCCGGAGCAGTGGTGATCAGGCGGCCTTTTTGAAACGGGCGCGGTCGTGCGGCGCGTCGAGATTCAGTTCGGGTCCGACAGGGACGATGCCGGTTGGATTAATCTGCTTATGGCTGCCGTAATAATGCGTTTTGATATGATCGAAGTTCACGGTCGAACCGAGTGCTGGAATTTGAAATAGCTCGCGCAGGTAATTTGAAAGGTTTGGGTAGTCCGCGATCCGGCGCAGATTGCATTTGAAGTGACCAAAATAAACCGCATCGAAGCGAATCAGCGTGGTGAAGAGGCGAATGTCGGCTTCAGTCAGCCGATCTCCCACGAGATAGCGCTGCCGCCCGAGAATAGCTTCCATTTCATCGAGTGCGACAAAGAGATCGGCGAAGGCTTCTTCGTAGGCGTTTTGTTTGGTCGCAAAGCCTGCTCGATAAACGCCGTTATTGATGCTTTTATAAACGCGCGCATTGATCGCGTCGATTTCCGCGCGCAGCGCCTGCGGATAATAGTCGCCGCGATTTCCGGTCAGCGTGTCGAAGGCCGAATTGAACATGCGGATTATTTCAGCGGATTCGTTATTCACGATCGCTCGCTTCTGTTTGTCCCACAATGTCGGCACCGTAACGCGGCCGGAATATTTCTGCTTCGCCTCGAGATAGACTTCGTAGAGTTTTTTCTTGCCAAGTGCGGTATCGGGAATCGCTCCGGGGTAGTCGTCGAAGGTCCAGCCTTCTTCGAGCATCAAGGGATGCACGGCCGAAACCGAAATGAGGTCTTCGAGCTTTTTCAACTTGCGGAAAATGAGCGTGCGGTGCGCCCATGGGCAGGCGAGCGAAACATAGAGGTGATAGCGGCCGGCTTCGGCTTTGAAGCCGCCGTCGCCGCTCGGGCCTTTGGTGCCGTCCGGCGTAATCCAGTTACGAAATACCGTTTCAGTGCGCTCGAAGCGGCCGCCGGTCGCTTTGGTGTCGTACCCCTGATCCTGCCAGACACCGTTTACCAACAGACCCATTAGAGGCTCCTTATTACGCCCATATAGCGCTCGATATCGCGAAAGAAAGGCGTGCAAGCAAGATTTGCAAACGGGCCGTCATTGGACCCCTATCGCTGCCCGTGTTATTCGGCGCGCGAATTTTTCGCCGGATTTTGCCGTGGCCGATCTCTCGCTCAATATTCAAACCGAACAGCCGGAAGACGATCTCGCGATCGAGAAACTTTCGGAACGGACATTTGGTCCGGGCCGATTCGCGCGCTCCGCATATCGGTTGCGCGAAGGCGTCGAGCATCGCCGCGAGCTTTCCTATACCGCGCGGATCGGGACGCTGCTGGTGGGTTCGGTGCGGCTGACGCCAATCAAGATCGGGCAGACCAAGGCGCTGTTACTCGGGCCGCTCACGGTCGAGCCGCCGTTCCGGAGCCGCGGCGTGGGGCGCGCGCTGATCGAGGCTTCGATGAAGGCAGCGGCCGAATCCGGCACCAAACTCGTGCTCTTGGTTGGGGACGAGCCCTATTATGGCCGCCTCGGATTCAAGAAAGTGGAAAAGGGTCGCGTGACTTTGCCGGGTCCGGTCGATGCCGACCGCGTGCTTGTCGCCGAACTTGTCGCCGGCTCGTTCACAGGCGTGGAAGGTGCTGTGCGCCGCGACTACGGCAGGCGTTAAGCTAGCGACGTTCGCGAGCCATCGAAGGGTGGATTACCGGCCTTCGCGCGCCCAAGCGGCGGCGATGCCGGCCATCAAAATCAGCAGCCCGGACAATCCGGCAAAGAGCGGGAACAGGCCGAGCCCGCGTACCACAGACGCATCGCGCATTTTCAAGCCAATCCAGTCGGGGCCGGCATAGCGTTCGGCCGAGCGAATGCCGGCGACGCGCGGCGCGTTATTGCCGAGATCGGCAAGCCGCAGCACGGCACCGCCGGTGCCGGTGACGAGCGGGGCAAGTACGTCCTTTGTGCTGGTGACTTCGAGATATTCGCGCGGGTTGAGCGGCCCGATATTGACGAGCGCGTTGAGTTTGCCGTCGGTCGCACGCCAGAGGCCGAGTTCGTCTGCCGGAACCGTGGCGCGGAAAATGCCGGGTTCGGCGCGTGTCAGGTTCAGCGTACGCACGCCACCGGAAGGTGCCGTGACCGTCACCGGTTCTGCTTCGTCGCCCATGGTGCGGCGCTCGACCAGCAATTCATTGCCGCGGGCGAGCAACAACAGCCGTTCTTCTTCGAGCTCGGGCTCTTTCATTAGCCAGTGCGACAGGCGCCGCAACAAATCGAGATGCGGCCCACCGCCTTCATAGCCGCGCGCCCAGAGCCAGATGTGATCGGACAAGAGGAGTGCCACGCGCCCCTCGTTGTGGCGCGCGAGCACGAGGAGCGGATTATCGTTCGGGCCGTTCATCAGCGCGGTGCTGCCATTCGACAGACGCGAGTCGATGACGCGGAACCAGCGGCTCCATTGCGGTGGCGTCGCCTCTGAGCCGGGGAGTTGCCTTGTCACCGGATGGCGCTTGCCGCCGTCGGTCAGCCCGGCGCGATACGCAATTTCGGTGATATTGCCGGTTGGCGCCGAGGGCAGGATCGCATCGAGCGGGGTCCGCCATACCGAGTTGCGGCCCGCGTAGTCAGGGCCCGCTGCAATCAAGAGCGCGCCACCCGAGCGGACATATTCAACGATGTTGTCGAAATAGATCAGCGGCAGCACGCCTTGCTGCGCGTAGCGGTCGAAGATGATCAGGTTGAATTCCTTGATCTTCGTCTGAAACAGCTCGCGCGTCGGAAAGGCGATCAACGAAAGTTCGTTGATCGGCGTACCGTCCTGCTTCTCCGGTGGACGCAGAATGGTGAAATGCACGAGATCAACGTTCGCATCGGACTTCAGAAGATTACGCCAGGTCCGTTCGCCTGAATGCGGCTCACCGGAAACAAGGAGCACACGGAGCTTCTCGCGCACGCCGTCGATCGTGAGTGCCACGCGATTATTCAGAAGCGTCAATTCGTTGTCGAGCGGCGACGCCTCGATCTCGATGATATTTGCACCGGCATGCGTGATTTCGATCGAGACGCGTTCATCGACGCCGGTCGTCACTACCGGGCTTGCAACGACAACGCCATCGCGGCGGATCGTGACGTTGACGCGGGCACCGCGCGGCACGCCACTGTCTTCGATGCGGAAGCCGACGGTCTGCCGCTGGCCGACAATGCCAAAGCGCGGCGTCGCAACGAGCGCAACACGACGGTCGCGTTCGTTTTCCGTGCCGGTAATCAATGCGTGCACCGGCGCGTCGAAGCCCAGATGTTGCGGGTTCGGCACGTCATGCACGCGGCCGTCGGTGATCAAAATTGCGCCGGCAACGCGATCCGGCGGCACGTCGGCAAGTGTTGCGCTGAGCGCAGAGAAAAGCCGCGTGCCATCGGCTTCGCCATCGGCGCCGCCTTCGACAACGCGGATTTCAAGGCCGGCGAGCGAGCCGAGACGTTCTTTCAGTACATTGGAGACCGCGTTGGTTACGGCGGTGCGGTCACCGAAGCGTTGGCTCGCGCTGCGGTCGAGTACGACGGCAACCACGGAATTCAGCGGATCGCGATCTTCTCGCGTGAGTGACGGATTAGCGAGAGCGATGACTGCAAGTGCCAGTGCGAGTGCGCGCATGAACGCGCCGCGCGAGCGGGAGGCCATCAACAGAATCGCGACCGCCGCGGCGACAATTCCGGCCGCAACCAGAAACCAGAATGGAATGAGCGGTTCGAATGCGATGCCGAGGTTCATGCTATTGCCCCAGCCGTTCGAGCAGCGCGGGCACGTGAACCTGGTCGGCTTTGTAATTGCCGGTCAGCACATACATCACGATGTTCACTCCGACACGATAGGCGAATTCGCGCTGCCGCGGCTCGCCGGGCGTAAGCGGCAGCAGCGGCTGGCCGTCCGGTCCAACCGCCCATGCGCCGGCAAGATCGTTCGATGTAATCAGGATTGGCGAGACCCCGTCGCCCGCGCGCGCCGGCCGCTTGGTGTCATCTTCTTCGTCAGCGGGAAGCGTTTCCACCCAGAGCGAGCCGCTGGTGAAACGGCCTGGGAAGTCCTTCAGCAAATAAAACGACTTGGTCAGCACGTGATCGCGCGGCACCGGCTCGAGTTCAGGCAAATCGAGCGAGGAAAGAATTTCTCGCAGTGTCGCGATCGCAGGCGAAACATCGCCGCTGCGAGGATTATTGATCGCAAGCGCGTCCCGCGTGTCGAACAGGATGGTGCCGCCTTGCTTCATGTAAGCGTCGATGCGTGCAAGCGTCTCCCGCGAGGGGTTCGGTGCGCCCGGCACAATCGGCCAATAGAGCATCGGAAAAAACGCGAGTTCGTCGCGCGAGATATCGACTCCGAGCGGCGTGCCGGGCTCGAGCGCAGTCCGGGTCGAGAGAAATGCGGTGAGCCCTTCGAGGCCGGCGCGGCTGATGGAATCGACTTCGGCGTCGCCGGTGATCACGTAAGCAAGCCGCGTCTGAAGGCTTGCGCGCAGTTCAAAGGTCTGGTTTTCGGCGGCGGTCTGCGGGGTTTGTGCGAACGCGCCGTGCGGGCCTGCGAAAAACGCAGCAGCAAAGCCGAGCACGATTGCTACAGCGATACGCCGGCGAGCAAGGCGGTTCAATCCGCCAGCGAGCCAGAACACCACAAGCGCGTCGATCAGCAACAGCGAGAGCACCATCGAAAGCAGTGACGCGCGAAGATCGATCGGCTCGGTGCGTTGATAGGCTTCGACCCGTGCATTCAATTTCGAGAGATCGAGTGCGGCAAGTCGGTCCTTCGGCATCAGCGTATTCACCGCGAGCAGGCCATCGGGTGGTCCATAAAATCCCGGCGGGTAATCGGCGTTTGCGCGCGTATTGAAGTCGGCGGGCACCGGCTTCACCGTCGGGCCGGGCGCTGTGAAAGCGCCGAACCCATCGAGCACGCGACTTGGTGCCACTGTTTGCGCAACATTGCGCTGTTGCACCTTGGCGTCCTCGACCGGACGATTAATGGCGCTGCCGAGCGCCACCGTCCGCCGCAACATTTCCACGAAGGTGCCGGAGAGCGGCAGGTTCGACCAGCCCGTGTCGGCCGTCACATGAAAGAGCGCGATTAGACCTTTGCCGCGGCGATCCGCGGTGACGAGTGGCGTGCCGTCCGCAAGCGATGCCCAGGTGCGTTCCGCAATCCGGCCGTCAGGCTCGGCCAGCACCTGCCGCGTTACCAGAACGTCGTCCGGGATCGACATGTCCATGAACGGGCCTTCGCGCGAAAACGAACCGAGTTTCTGCGGCTGTTCCCAGGAGAGCGAGCCGCCGAGAACGCGGCCGCCGCGCCGTAACCGGACCGGGACAAGATCGTCGTCGGTCGTGGCCGCAAGCCGCCGTCCGGCAAAGCGGATCAATACGCCGCCGTTTTCCATCCAGCGCTGCAAGCGTTCGCGGATGTCGGGAGGAATGGTGCCGACGTCGGAGAGCACGATCACTGGAATTTGCTGATCGATAAAGCGCGCGATCGCGTCGCCGGGCGCAACATTGTCGGCAAGACGAACATCGGCAAACGGCGCGAGCGCTCGAGAGAGATAAAAGGTCGGCGCAAGCAAGGGCTGCGCGGTGTCGATCGTTCCGCCGGAAATGACGCCCACCGAGCGGCGGCGCCAGCGCTTGTCGAGCAATTGCACGGCGCCGGCCGAACGCTCGCCGGTAATTTCGAGCCGTGCGATGTCGTTCCGGATTTCGACCGGCAAATCGAATTTCGCTTCCGCTTCGAGTTCGTTGCCTGAGAAAGCGAAAGGCGCGTCACCGAGTGGCAAGCCGCGTAAGTCGCGCGCGCGGACCACGCCACCCGCCGGTGTGTTGCTTGCCGAGCGAAGCACTTTCGCGACAAGCGCGCCGGCGTTGTTTTCAGCACCGGTCAGTGCGCGCGGGCCGTCGGTGCCGCCGGAAATAACGGTCAACTGTCCAGCGGCAACGCGTGCGTTGAGGGCTGCGACAAAATCCGCGCCGTCGCCGAGATCGATGCCGTCGGACAGCCAAATCACAGAGGCGTCGGGCTGGCGTTTCAAAATATCGGCAAGGCCCGCGAGTACATCGTTGCGGTTCGGTGCATGCGGTGAGGGCACAAGCAGACGCAGCGCTTCACGCGCTTCGAGCGGGCGCAGCAGCGAAACGTCCTTTGCCGGCTTGCCGGTTGCAAGAAGCGCAAGCGGGCGATTTTCCGCTTCGGCGCGCGCGATGATTGCGTTTGCGGTGTAGAGCCGGTTTTCCCATTGCGCAGCGGATGCCCAGCCGGAATCGATCAGCAGAACAATCGGGCCGCTCGATCTCGTGGTCGCGGCCGGCGGATTTAAAATCGGACCCGCCGCTGCAAAAATAATGAGTGCTGCAAGCAAGAGGCGGAGCACCGTCAGCCACCAGGGTGTACGTGACGGCGTTTCTTCCTTGGGGTCGATTTGAAGGAGGAGGCGGGTCGGCGCGAATTGAATACGGCGCGGGCGCGGCGGCACCAGCCGCAACAGGAACCAAAGGATTGGGAGCGCGACAAGCGCGAGCAGGATCAACGGAGAAGTAAAGCCGATCGGCAGCCCGATCATGCAGCCTCCACGTCGCCGAGCTTCACGCTGGTGCGTTTACGCGAAAGCCCATCGCGCACTTCACCCATGCGGGAGTGCAGCGAAATCAACAATTCGCTCGCGGGCCGGTCGGTGCGGTGAATGGCAAAGCTCCACCCGCGGCGAGAAGACTCTTCTCTAATGATGGCGCGATGGCGCGCGACGAGCGCCAGATAATCGCGGGCCCACATTTCAGCGCGGCCGACCGTGAGGTTCAGGCCGCTTTCCGGTTCGCGGAAGTCGATGCGGCCCGAAAAAGGAAAGGTTTCTTCCGCAGGATCGACGACTTGAATCACATGGCCGCCGGGACCGCGCTTCGACATCGCGTCAATCGCGCCGACGATTTCGGCGGCCGGATCCCAGAAGTCGCTTAAAAGTACGACCTCTTCGCGCGGGCCGGGGCTGATCGGCGGTGGCAGGCTCTTCCATTCACCGGAATAATGAATGATCGCTTCGGCCATGCGCTCGATCACATTGCGGTTTGCGGTGGGGCGCATCAGCCCTGGAATGGCGACGCGTTCGCCACCGCGCACCAGCAATTCGGCGAGCGCAAAGGCAAGCACAAGCGCACGATCCCGCTTGGTTTCCCAAACCAGCGGCGACGCGAAAATCATCGACGGCGAAAGATCCGGCCAGATCCACACTGTGTGCGAAGCTTCCCATTCGCGCTCACGCACATAAAGATGATCGTCGCGCGCCGAGCGCCGCCAGTCGATGCGGTTCGCGGGTTCGCCATCCATGAAGCGGCGGAATTGCCAGAAATTCTCGCCGGGGCCCGCGCGGCGGCGGCCATGCAACCCGTGAAAGACCGACGCGGCGGCGCGGCGCGCTTCGAGGATCAGCCGTGGGATCGCGGCGACCAGATGCTGCGCGCTTTGCGTTGCTTGGCGTACCGGGGCGATCGTCTCTTCGTGTGCTCCCGCTACGTCGATGGGTGCGTTCATCCGATCCGGGCTTTCAGCTTGGCGATCAATCCTTCGATCGTTGCGCCGTCGGCGCGTGCAGCGAAGGTGAGTGCCATGCGGTGTTTCAGGATCGGCTCGGCGAGTTCGAGCACATCGTCGACCGAAGGAGCCAGCCTGCCATCTAGCAGCGCACGCGCACGGACGGCGAGCATCAGCGCCTGACTTGCGCGCGGTCCCGGGCCCCAGGCAATTTGTTTCGAAATCTCGTCGCCTGCGGTATCGGGACGCGCGGAGCGCACGAGATTGAGGATCGCTTCGACCACCGACTCACCGACGGGAATGCGGCGCACGAGGCGTTGGGCGGCCATCAGATCTTCAACGCTCATCGCGGCTCGCGGTTTGGTTTCCTCTACGCCGGTAGTGTCGAACAGAATTTTCTTTTCCGCTTCGCGATCGGGATAAGTGACGTCGATTTCCATCAGGAAGCGATCGAGCTGCGCTTCAGGCAGCGGATAGGTGCCTTCCTGTTCCAGTGGGTTCTGGGTCGCGAGCACATGGA
The DNA here is from genome assembly GCA_963730025.1 of uncultured Alphaproteobacteria bacterium. Taxonomy (GTDB): domain Bacteria; phylum Pseudomonadota; class Alphaproteobacteria; order Rhizobiales; family Xanthobacteraceae. Next base: position 1,376,490 of record CAVSPV010000002.1, on the reverse strand, counting down.
AAGGTTTCGGCAGGTCGTGACGCTGGCCCGCGACCGTCACATGATATTCCTGCATCGATTGCAGGAGCGCGGATTGAGTGCGGGGCGAAGCGCGATTGATTTCGTCGGCGAGCAACAACTGCGTAAACACCGGCCCCTGAATGAAGCGAAACGCGCGCTTGCCGCCTGCGGACTCTTCCAGCACTTCGGCGCCGAGAATGTCGGAGGGCATCAGGTCGGGCGTGAATTGAACGCGCCGCGCCTGAAGGCCGAGGACGATGCCCATTGTGTCGACGAGTTTGGTTTTCGCGAGACCGGGCACGCCAAGAAGCAACGCGTGGCCGCCCGCGAGCACCGTGATGAGCGCCTGATCGACTACTTTATCCTGGCCGAAGATCACCATGCCGATCGCGGTTCGCGCAGCTTTGATGCTTGCTGCGGTGGTTTCTGCGGCGCGCACAATCATCTGGTCGAAATTTTCTGGGCTTGCAGGGCTCAATGGCTCCTCCTGATAACGACGAAGGGCATGCGTAGGGCCGGGCACTTTTTCCGGTGCGGTGTCGACTCACCTATCCTGCTCATGTTCATGCAAATTCCATGCACAAGAAAGACCGTGACTAGGCCGCAAACAAGGCGGGCCAAAGGGGCCGGAACTGCGTTTAGGGTATGATGAAAGCTCAGATGGCCCCGATCACAAAACGAGTAGGTTTATGACGAGCCAGAACGCCGGTTCCGGTCAGGCGCCGAAAGGATTGGAATCGCTGATCGCGGCGGTGGGCGAAGAGCGCAAGCTGCCGCCGGTGCATCTGTGGAATCCGCCGTTTTGCGGCGATCTGGACATGCGAATTGCCGTGGACGGGACCTGGTTCTATTTGGGGACGCCAATCGGACGTCCGGCGCTGGTGCGACTCTTTGCATCGGTCCTTAAGCGTGAAGGCGATAAATATTTTCTGGTGACGCCAGTGGAAAAGGTCGGGATCAAGGTGGATGACGCGCCGTTTCAGGCGGTTGAGGTGGCGGCGGACGGCAACGGTGCAAGCCGTGCGCTCACCTTCCGCACGAATGTGGACGATCTCGTCCGCTGCGACGCCAACCACGCGCTGCGCTTCGAGCCCGAAGCAGGCACCGGCGGGCTCAAGCCTTATCTCCATGTACGGGCCGATCTCTGGGCGCGCGTGACGCGCGCCTTGTTCTTCGATCTTGTCGAAATGGGCGAGACGCGGAATCTCAACGGTCAGGAATTATATGGCGTGGCATCCGCGGGAGAGTTTTTCTCGATGGCGCCCGCTTCTGCCATCGCGGGCTTACGCTGAATGCACGAAAGTTCGCTGGTCACCGAGAATTTTTCGCCCGCGCTCCGCGATTTCGTGGCACTCGCGCAGAAAAAACTTTACCGCGAGCCACAGGGCGATCTCATGCGCCACGCGCGCGAATTCGCAAATGGTGACCACAAACTCAATCCCGATTTCACCGACCGGATCGGAGACGGCTCGCCGCGGCCGGCGGCGGTGCTGATCCCGATTGTAGCGCATGAGGAGCCGACGGTGCTGTTGACCCAGCGCTCGAAACACCTGTCGACCCATGCCGGCCAGGTTGCTTTTCCCGGCGGGCGGATTGATCCGGGCGATGCCTCGCCGCTAGCCGCAGCGCTACGCGAAGCCGATGAAGAGATCGGGCTGCCCTCACGCTATGCGACTCCGCTCGGCTATCTCGACTCTTATTTATCCGGAACCGGGTTTCGCATCGTGCCGGTGGTGGCGCTGATCGAGCCCGGATTTGAGTTGACCCTCAATCGTGATGAAGTTGACGAAGCTTTCGAAGTGCCGCTTGCTTTCCTGATGGCCCGGGAGAACCACGCCCGCCATAGCGGGATGTGGAAGGGGGTCGAGCGGCACTTCTACGCAATGCCCTTCGAACAGCGTAATATCTGGGGCGCTACCGCCGGCATCATCCGCAACCTTTATGAACGGCTTTACGAATAATGGCCCGCACAGTCCTCACCGAACTTGCCTTGTTTCTCGCGCCGTTCGCGATTTACGCGATCACGCTGCAAATGATGCGCAAGAATGCGCGTGACCGCGAACACTGGAGCGTGAAGGCCGTGCTCTCGCTTGCCGCGGCCGGCGTTGTGCTGGTCGCCATCGGTCTGGTGTTGTTCGCGCATTTTGGCGGCTATCGCCCGACCACCACTTATACTCCTGCCCATATCGACAAGGACGGCAAGTTCATTCCGGGCGAGACCAAATGAGCGCTGCGCCGGCGCAACGAAAGCTCGCGGCGGAACAGATTGCCTTCTTGCAGGAAAAACCGCTCGCGAGCCTGCTCGCCGTTTTAAATAAAAACGGCGACGAGACGCGCATCGTCGGCGGTGCGGTGCGAAATCTATTGTTCGGCCGTTCGCTCTCGCGAAGTCGATCTTGCCACGACGGCTCAGCCGAAGACGGTGATCGAGCGCGTGACAGCCGCGGGCTTCAAAGCCGTGCCGACCGGTATTGAGCACGGCACCGTGACGGTGGTCGTCGACGGCGCGCCGTTTGAAGTCACGACGTTACGCGAAGACATCGAGACCGATGGACGGCACGCCGTTGTCCGCTTCGGCCGTGACTGGGCGAAGGATGCCGGGCGCCGCGACTTTACGATCAATGCGCTGTCGCTGACGGCCGACGGTGTCGTGCATGATTATTGCGGAGGGCTTGCAGATATCGAGCACCGCCGCGTGCGTTTCATTGGCGACGCGGATATGCGCATCGCCGAGGATTATCTCCGCGCGTTGCGTTTCTTTCGCTTCTTTGCGGCCTATGACGAGGGCGATCCCGATCGCGCGGGCTTTGTTGCTTGCGCGCGTGCACGCGACAAGCTCGATCAATTGTCGCGCGAACGTGTGCGGGCCGAAATCATGAAGCTTCTGCCGGCCAAACGTGCGCCTGAGGCAATGATTGCGATGGCGGATAGCGGGATGTTCGACCGCGTCTTTGGGAATGCTGCCGACTCGATGGTGCTTTCACGCCTCGCGGAATTCGAGGCCTCGCACGAAATCGAACCGAACGCGGTTCGACGGCTTGCGGCGGTCGGTGTTCGCATTGAAGACGATGCAGCGCGGCTGCGCGAGCGCCTCCGGCTTTCCAACGACGAGTATCGAAGGCTCGCCTCAATGGCCGATCATTGGTGGCGGCTCACGCCGGAAGCGGGCGAGGCTTATGCGCGCGAAACGCTCTACCGCGTCGGCGCGGAGGAATATTTGGATCGCGCACTAATCGCGTTTGCGCATTCCGGTGCGTCGAATGCCGATGAAGGCTGGGGTGCATTGTTGTCGTTGCCGCAACGCTGGACGCCGCCGAAATTTCCGCTCTCGGCAAAAGATTTTATCGAACGCGGGATCGAGAAGGGGCCCGCGCTGGGTGCAGCTTTGGCCAAAGCGGAAGCGGCGTGGATTGCGGCCGGATTTCCGGAAGACCGGGCAAAGATCGACGCAATTGCGAAGCAGGCTATCGCTTAATTCCAATCAAGCGATTGTCATTGCCTTGGGGGTAGCGGCAAGGGCGAGAGTCGGTAAACTCCTCGCCGGAAAAGGGAGACCGTCATGCGCCGATTTCTCCGGGGACTTGCGATCTTTGTCGTGGGCGGGTTGCTCGGCACTGCATTCGGCTTTGCGATGGGGATCTTCTGGTTCCCGTATATCTTTCCGCCCCCGGTCGCCAATGAGGTGATGACCCAGGCCGAAATGCAGGTCCCGGTCGTCGCCACCGGCACATTCATTCACGCCAATCCGAGCGACCGTATCCACTGGGGCAGGGGCAAGGTCTCGGTGTTTCAGAATCAGGTTTTTCTGGAGCCCGATTTTGAAGTTGGACCGGGGCCCGATTATCGCGTGCTCTTGGTGCCGCGATCGAACATTAAGTCGAATGCAGACGTGAAGGAAGTTTTGGCGAAGTCGGTCGATCTCGGCGGACTGCGCTCGTTCAAGGGCAGCCAGAAATATGCGATCCCTGCCAACGTGAAGCCTGAGGAATATCAGAGCGTCGTGATCTGGTGCCGGCAGTTTGGTGCACTGATTTCGCCGGCAGATTTGAAGAAGTAATTACGGCCACTTCACCATTGGCGGTAGCGAAGACAGAATTGAATTGACGTTGCCGCCGGTCTTCAGACCGAACACTGTGCCGCGGTCGTAAAGCAGATTGAATTCGACGTAGCGCCCGCGGCGGATGAGTTGCTCCTCGCGCTCGGCTTCGCCCCACGGCTTTGAAAAATTAGCGCGCACGATTTTCGGATAGACGTCGAGCAAGGCCAGGCCGACCTCGCGCGTGAAGGCGAAGTCTGCATCGCGGTCGCCGGAATCGAGCCAGTCGTAGAAAATACCGCCGATACCGCGCGCTTCGTTGCGGTGTTTCAGAAAGAAATATTCATCGCACCATTCTTTATACTTTGTGTAAGGCGCGACCGCCGCGTGCTTGTCGCAAGCCGATTTCATTGCCGCGTGAAAGGCAATCGTATCGACGTCGTTCTGCGTGCGGCGCGCATCGAGCACGGGCGTGAGGTCGGCGCCGCCGCCGAACCATGTTTTCCCGGTTATCACATGCCGCGTGTTCAAATGGACCGCAGGGATATGCGGATTGCGCGGATGCGCGATCAGCGAAATGCCGGAAGCCCAGAAGCGCGGATCGTCTTCGGCGCCTTTGATTTCTTTTCGAAACTCAGGCGCGAATTCGCCGTGGACCGTGGAGATGTGAATCCCGGCTTTTTCGAATAGCCTGCCGGCGAGCATCGACATTTCGCCGCCGCCGCCCGGATTGCCGCTATGATCGGTGCGGCTCCAAGGCGAGCGCACGAATTTTCCTGCGGCACCCTCATAAAGCGAGCCGGGCGCGTCGTGCTCCAGCGCTTCGAGCGCTGCGCAAAGCTGGTCGCGCAATTCGCGAAACCAAATGCCTGCCCGTTCCTTGAAGTCTTCAGTCATCGTTCAGCCTGCCGGTCTGACGTAAGGCTTCCCCCAAAACCATGGAGAGCGCTACCGCGATATTGAGCGAGCGCAAGCCCTCGCGCATCGGAATGCGCACGGAATCGTCGGCGGCCGCGCGAACCGTGTCGGGCACACCGGCGGATTCGCGCCCGCATAGAAGCAGGTCCTCTTCTTTGAAGGCGAAGGACGGATAGGGATGCCGGCCGCGTGTGGTCAGCAGCACGAGCCGCCGTCCGTTAGTCTTGCGCCATTGATCGAAGGCCGCGAACGAAACGTGCCGCTCTATTTTCACCTGATCGAGATAGTCGAGGCCGGCGCGTTTGAACGCGCGATCGCTCACCGGAAAACCCGCCGGCTCGATGATGTGGACAGCGACGCCAAGACACGCGCCGAGACGCATAATGGTCCCGGTATTTTGCGGAATGTCCGGTTCGTAAAGTGCGATTTCCATTGCCGGTTCAATGACCTGCGCGAAGCGCTACGGCAAGCAGTCGGCACCATGGAATGACTCCGTGCCGCATGGCCGGATACTGGACAATAATGGCCTTCAATGTAATTAGAAGCGTTCAATTGGGGCGCCGAAATCGGCAGATTCTGTCGATTTTTGCAGGGTTTGCGCCGCGAGCAGGGGCCGCCAATCGACCACGGCGAGTCCGCGCCGCGGCGTCTTGCTTGGGCAGCGATCGCTCCCCGTCGAGGCGATGAAAGGACCGGCACTTGGCCACATCAAAGACCACCGCGAACCCGAGTCCGATGCATGGCGACGAACCGAGCCGCCGCGACTTTCTGTATATCGCGACCGGCGCCATGGGCGCGGTCGGTGCCGCAGCCGTTGCCTGGCCACTTATTCATCAGATGAATCCGGACGCCTCGGTGCAGGCGCTCGCGTCGACTGAAGTCGATCTCACGCCCATCCAGGAAGGCCAGATCGTCACTGTGAAGTGGCGCGGCAAGCCGGTGTTCATTTCGCACCGGACCAAGAAAGAAATCGAATCCGCGAAGGCGACGCCGATGCGCGACCTGCCGGATCCGGTCGCGGACGATGCGCGCGTGAAAAAGGGTAAAGACCAGTGGCTGGTCGTGGTCGGCGTCTGCACCCATCTCGGTTGCGTGCCGCTCGGACACCAGGGCGACTATCAGGGCTGGTTCTGCCCCTGCCACGGTTCGCACTACGATACCTCGGGCCGTATCCGCAAAGGACCGGCGCCTGCCAATCTTGAAATCCCACCCTACGAATTCGCCTCCGACACGATGGTGCGGATCGGTTGATCCGCGCGGAAAGCCAGAACGGAATCTAAGAATGAGCGGCCCGTCGAAGTTCCAGCCGAAAAGCGCCTTCCTGCAATGGACCGAGCGCCGTTTGCCCATTCTTGGGCTGATGCATTCCTCGTTCGTTGCGTACCCGACGCCGCGCAATCTGAATTACTGGTGGACGTTCGGCGCGATCCTTTCCTTCATGCTGGGCGTGCAGATCATCACCGGCATCGTGCTTGCGATGCATTACACACCGACCGTCGCCGGCGCGTTCGACTCGGTCGAGCACATCATGCGCGACGTGAATTTCGGCTGGCTGCTGCGCTACATCCACGCGAACGGCGCCTCGATGTTCTTCATCGCGGTCTACATCCATATCTTCCGCGGGTTCTACTACGGCTCATATAAAGAGCCGCGCGAAATTCTCTGGATTCTCGGCGTCATCATTTTCCTGTTGATGATGGCGACCGCTTTCATGGGCTACGTGCTGCCGTGGGGCCAGATGAGCTTCTGGGGCGCGACCGTGATCACCAATCTGTTTTCTGCGATCCCCGGCATCGGCCCGAAGGTCGTCGAACTGCTCTGGGGCGGTTACTCGGTCGATCAGCCGACGCTGCAGCGTTTCTTCTCGCTGCATTATCTCCTGCCCTTCATGATCGTGGGCGTCGTGATCCTGCACATCTGGGCGCTGCATGAAGTCGGTCAGAACAATCCGTCCGGTATCGACGTAAAGAGCGACAAGGATACGGTCCCGTTCACGCCGCATGCGACAGCGAAGGACAATTTCGGCGTCGTCCTGTTCATGATCTTCTTCGCGTGGTTCGTGTTCTACATCCCGAATTATCTCGGCCACGCCGACAATTATATTCCCGCCAATCCGCTGCAGACGCCGACGCATATCGTGCCGGAATGGTATTTCCTGCCGTACTACGCGATCCTGCGCGCGATCCCCTCGAAGCTCGGCGGCGTGATTGCGATGTTCTCGTCGATCGCGGTGCTCGCGTTCCTGCCGTGGCTGGACCGTTCGAAGGTTCGTTCAGCGCGCTATCGGCCGCTATACAGGCAGTTCTTCTGGATCTTCGTGATCACCTGCATCGGTCTCGGCTGGCTTGGCGCGAAACCGGCGGAAGGCGTCTACGTCATCGCGTCGCGAATCCTCACCGCTTATTATTTCCTCCACTTCCTCGTGATCCTGCCATTGCTCGGCTACTACGAAAAGACGGTGCCGCTGCCGTCGTCGATTTCGGAGTCCGTGCTCGGTAATCAACCGCTTGCGCCCGCCAAGGTTACGGCGTCGAAGTCGCGCGGTTGAGGAGCAGAACAATGAAAAAGAACACGCTCCTCGCGCTTACCGTCATCTCGGCCTTCTCGTTTGCGGCCGCCGCTCCGGCGCTTGCCGCCGACGCGCATGCGCCGCAGCCGCCGCGTCTGAAATGGTCGTTTGCCGGTCCGTTCGGCAAGTTCGACAAGCAGCAGCTTCAGCGTGGCTTCAAGGTTTACCGCGAAGTCTGTCAGGCCTGTCACTCCATGAAGCTTGTCGCCTTCCGTACGCTCGGCCAGGCCGGCGCGCTCGGTTTCAGCGAGGGCCAGATCAAGACGCTCGCCGCCGAATACCAGATCAACGACGGTCCGAACGACCGCGGTGAGATGTTCCAGCGGCCGGGCCGTCCGTCCGACTATTTTCCGCCGATCTTTGCGAACGAGCAGGCCGCGCGTGCGACCCATAACGGCGCATTGCCGGTCGATCTCTCGGTGATGGCGAAGGCCCGTACTTATGAAGTCGGTTTCCCCGGCTTCCTGATCGACATCGTGCGTCAGTATCAGGAGAACGGCGTCGACTATATTCACGCGCTGCTCACCGGCTACGAAAAGGCACCGGAAGGCGAAACGCTGACGCCGACGCAGTTCTGGAATAAATTCTATCCGGGTCACAAGATTGCGATGCGCCCGCCGCTCGAAGACAACCGCGTCGAATATACCGACGGAACGCCGCAGACCCTTGATCAGTATGCGCGCGACGTGACTGCATTCCTGATGTGGGCCGCCGAACCGCACCTCGAAGCGCGCAAGCGCATCGGCTTCCAGGTCATGATCTTCCTGTTCGCGTTCGCGGGTCTTGCCTACTTCACCAAGAAAAAAGTCTGGGCGGACGCGCACTGAGCGCCGCCTCCCGGCTAAACGAAAAAGGCCCCGCTTTGCGGGGCCTTTTATTTTGCCATCCGGGTCCGGCTCAGGTCTTCTTCTGCGGCGGGACCGTATTCGGCGCCTTGCCGCCGCCGTAAGCCGACTTATAGGCCGATTGGCCTTTGCTCGACGTTTCCGCTTTCGGCTTTTTCTTTTCCTTGGTCGTTTTCATCTGGCCTTTGGCCATGGCGTTCTCCTGAAAATTTGGCGGCGTTTCGCGAATCCGTCACCGCAGGGAATTAGGCTATTCTCGTTTTGCGCCTCCCGACAAGGCTCGGACGCACCTTGGCGCCAACGAAACTCAGGAAAGTTCATGAACGATACCGACGCGCTCGACCTTCGTAGCCACATCCGCACCATTCCGGATTACCCGAAGCCGGGCATCCAGTTCCGCGATATCACCACGCTGCTCGGCAGCGCGCGCGCCTTCCGCCGCGCGGTGGACGATCTGGTGAACCCGTGGGCCGGCTCCAAGATCGACAAAGTCGCGGGGATTGAGGCGAGGGGCTTTATCCTCGGCGGCGCGGTGGCGCACCAGGTTTCGGCGGGCTTCGTGCCGATCCGCAAGAAGGGGAAATTGCCCTTTGAAACCGTGCGGGTCGCCTATTCGCTCGAATATGGGATCGACGAAATGGAAATGCACAAGGACGCCATCAGCCAGGGTGAGCGCGTCGTGTTGGTTGACGATCTGATCGCGACCGGCGGGACCGCGGAAGGAGCCGTGAAGCTTTTGCGCAACATGGGCGCTGAAGTGCTTGCCGCCTGTTTCGTCATCGATCTGCCGGAACTCGGCGGCGCTGCAAAACTGCGCGCGCTCGGCGTGCCGGTGCGGACGCTTGTGAGTTTTGAGGGGCATTAAATGTTGCGCATGATCATGTCCGAAAACCGGTGTCCACTTTTCGGGATCACGCGCTAATGCCCCTCGACACGCTTACCTTGTTCGGTCTCTTTGCCGTCAGCGCGATGCTGCTCTTCTATGCGTTCGAAGACCGGAGCCCGTGGTTCATCTTCGCGTTCGCAATCGCCTGCGCGCTCGGGTCGATCTATGGATTTTTACAGGGCGCGTGGCCGTTCGGCGTGGTCGAAGCGGTCTGGGCGGTGATTGCGCTGGTGCGTTTTCGGAAGCGGCTTAGCTTGGCTTCCGCGGAATGAAAGCGGAGCTGTCGAATTCGTAGACGCGCTCGCCCTTCTGGTTCGCGCCGAAGATCCGGCCCTGCATCAGGCCCCATTCCGGGCGCGTCGCGAGTTCGCGCAGTTCGAGTATCTCGCTGGTGTAGGTCACCGTGTCACCAGCGTAGACGGGCTTCAGCCATTTCAAATTCTTGAACCCGGGCGAGGGGCCGGACTGCACCGGCTTTTCGCCGCGCGCGAGCGCTTCGTCATAAGCGGCTTTATTGAAATCGACGATCTTGCGCATGCAGGCGGCGGCCGTGTGCCAGCCGGATGCGCACAGCCCGCCGAACAGCGACTTCCTCCCGGCCTCTTCGTCGAGATGAAAGGGCTGCGGGTCGTATTTCTTCGCGAAGCGTTTGATGTTCTCGGCGGTGAAGGTGTAGGAGCCGAATTCGCGAACGTCGCCGACTTTCATGTCTTCGAAATAGTTCACGCGGCGGCTCCCGGGTTGCGTTTTCCGAACATCGCGGGCCATGACGCCTGCAGGACCACTTCTTTTTTTTGGTTCAGCATTTCGAGATTGAAGCGGACAAAGCCCATATGCGGACGGCTGTTCGACTCGCGTTTGTCGAGAATCGTCATGCGGCAGGTGAGTTGATCGTCAGGCCGAACCGGTTTGATCCAGCGCATTTCCTCGATGCCGGGGCCGCCGAGCGAGCTCGATTCATGAATGAAGCCGTCATAGAGCATGCGCATCATGATCGCGCAGCTATGCCAGCCGGAGGCGGAGAGGCCCTTGAGTATCGATTTGTTTGCCGCTTCGTCATCGAGATGAAAGGGCTGGGGATCGAATTCGGTCGCGTATTCGATGATCTCTTCCCGCGTGACGAGTCGCGGGCCGAAGCTGCTGACTTCGCCGACCTTGAAGTCTTCGTAGCAGATGCGCGCGGTCTTGGCGTCCATGCCGAATTCCTAGTTCGCGAAGCGGAAGTGCATGACGTCGCCGTCCTGCACCACATATTCCTTGCCTTCGAGCCGTAGCTTGCCGGCGTCACGCGCGCCAGCCTCGCCCTTGCATGCGACATAGTCCGCATATGCAATCGTCTCGGCGCGGATGAAGCCCTTTTCGAAATCGGTATGGATGACGCCTGCGGCCTGTGGCCCCTTCGAGCCTTTCAGCACCGTCCAGGCGCGGGCTTCTTTCGGGCCGACCGTGAAATAGGTGATCAATCCCAGCAATTCGTAACCCTTGCGGATCAGGCGATCGAGGCCCGGCTCGCTCAAGCCTGCTGCGTCCAGAAATTCCTTGCGGTCGCCGAGGGGAAGAAGCGCAATTTCAGATTCGATCTTGGCCGAGATCGCGACCGCAACTGCATTTTCAGATTTCGCTTTGGCTTCGACCTTGGCGGAAAGCGCATTGCCGGTTTCAGCCGAGCCTTCTTCGACGTTGCAAACATAAAGCACGGGCTTGGCCGTAATCAGCTGCAGCGCCTGGAACGCGGCTTCTTCTTCGTCCTTGCGCGCGATCGTACGCGCGGGCTTGCCGTTCGAGAGCACTTCTATGGAGCGCTTCACGAGATCGAGCTGCACAATCGCCTCTTTGTCCTGGCCGCGTGCTTTCTTGGTCAGGTTGTCGATGCGCTTTTCGAGACTATCGAGATCGGCAAGCATCAATTCGGTCTCGACCGTTTCTGCGTCGCGCAGCGGATCGATGCCGCCTTCGACATGGGTAACGTCTTCATCGACGAAACAGCGCAGCACATGCGCAATCGCATCGACTTCGCGTATGTGGCCGAGGAATTGGTTGCCGAGGCCTTCGCCCTTCGAGGCGCCGCGCACCAGGCCCGCGATGTCGACGAAATTGAGCCGGGTCGGAATGATTTCAGCAGAGCTGCCAATCTTCGCAAGCGTATCGAGCCGCGCGTCCGGTACCGCGACTTCGCCGACATTCGGCTCGATCGTGCAGAACGGATAATTCGCAGCTTGGGCTGCCGCGGTCTGCGTCAGCGCATTGAAGAGGGTCGATTTACCGACATTCGGCAAGCCGACAATTCCGCATTTAAAACCCATGATATTTTTCTTGCGTTATGCGCCGGCGGTGCCGGCTGGAAGTACGCCGCTCTTTTCGAGCGCAAGGCGTACACGATTTTGAAATTCTTCGAGCTTCTTCGCGACGAGGCACTCCGCCGCATCGGAAATTGCCTCGCACATCGTCTCGACCCAGGGCTGTTCGGCCTTGTCGAAATCGGAAAGCACATGGCGCGCGACCAGATGGCGTGCGCCGGGATGGCCGACACCGATCCGGGCCCGCGCATAGTCATTGCCGCAATGCTGTGTGATCGAGCGCAGCCCGTTATGGCCGGCATTGCCGCCGCCAAGCTTGGCGCGGAGCTTCGCCGCGGGCAGGTCGATCTCGTCGTAAAAAACGGTGACGTCGCCGAGCGCGATCTTGAAAAACTGCATTGCCGCGCCAACCGCGCGGCCGGATTCATTCATGTAAGTTTCGGGCTTCAGGAGCAGAATCTTTTCGCCCGCGATCTCGCCTTCGGCGGTCTGGCCATGAAATCGTTTGCGCCAGGGCGAGAAGCGGTGCCGGTAATGGATCGCGTCGGCGGCCATGAACCCGACATTGTGCCGGTTGCGGCGGTGTTCCGCGCCCGGATTGCCTAGTCCCGCGAATAACAACATCGAACGGTCTCCGCGGGACCGGGCGGGCGCACCAAGCGCCCGCCGCGCAGCTTACTTCTTGTCGCCGCCCGCGTCGGGCTTCGCGGCACCCGCAGCCGGAGCAGCAGCACCATCGGCCGGTGCAGCGGCTGCACCCTCGGCAGCAGGACCGGCAGCAGCGGCGGCTTCGGCCGCAGCGGCGTCGGTTTTTGCCTTCTGCGCAGCAGCCGCAAGTTCTTCGAGGTAACCCGAAGACGGCACAATGGTCGCGATGGTGAAGTCGCGGTCGCGGATCACCGGACGCACGCCTTCAGGCAGCGTGACGGCCGAGATGTGCAGCGAGTCGTTGATTTCGAGGCCGGTGAGATCGGCAGTGATCGATTCCGGAATTTTTTCAGCAGGCGCGTAGAAATCGACCGTGTGGCGCACGACGTTCAGCGTGCCGCCGCGCTTGATACCAGGTGATCCTTCCTGGTTGATGAAGTGGACCGGGACAGCCACGCGGATCACCGCGCCTTCGCCGAGGCGCTGGAAGTCAACATGGATCGGGCGATCCTTGAGCGGGTCGAGCTGGAAATCGCGCGGGATGACGCGCGTCTTCTTGCCGTCCACCTCGATGTCGAAAACCGTGGTCAGGAAGCGGCCGGCATAGATGCGGCGGCCGATTTCGACGGCGTCCACCGAGATCGAGCTGGTCGGCTGGTTCTCGCCGTAAACGATGCCCGGCACGCGGCCAGCCCGGCGCTCAGCGCGGGCTGCGCCTTTGCCGGCGTTCGGACGCGCGGTCGCTTTTAATTCCTTCGCAGCAGCCATGGCCTAAATCCTCGTCAAATCCTTGATCGGCCAGCAAAATATTGCCGATCCGGTGGCGCACCGGCGTCACGCGACAGCGCAAGCCTGTAGGGTTCGAGCGGGCTTATACCGGCTCAATTTGGCAGGCGCAACGAGGGTTTCGGCGTGCCGGGAGGGTCTTCAGAACTTCCGGTTGATGCCCGCTTTGAGCGCATTCACGCCGGTCGTATCCGGAAGGAGATGCTGCTGGAACGGCACCGTGCGCTCGGCCGCGAGGAAGCCCTCGGTCGTGCCGAACATCTGGCGGTATTCAAGCCGGGTCTTGGCGTCGCCGATCGGGTTCACCTCGAAGCCGGTGCCGATCTTGCCGCCATAAAGCGTATCCGGCAGCCGGTAATAGGTACCGCCGAGAATCGTGTTGTTCACTGCGAGCGTGCCGTCCGGGTTGGCGACGAGGGCACGGTTGGTGCCGCCATAAAACTGCCAGGTGGTGAGGTCGTATTCGAGCCGCCCGGTAAAAGCGCCGGTGCCGCCGGACGGGTTGAGATTGCCGGCATAGGCCTCGGAGGGAACAATCGTGGTGGGGCCTTTCACGGTGTCGACTTTCGCAGCGAGGTTCGCAGTCCATTGGCCGCGGTTCAGCGCGATCGAGGTCGGCAACGGGCCGCTCGGCGGCGTCACAGCAAAACGCTGCGTGTTCTTGGCGAGCACATCGAGCGATGGGCCGGGAGTTTCGGGTAGGCCTTCGATCCAGAGTTCCGAAGAATAGAGCTGCCAGTCGTTGTCGTAGGAAACCGCCGGCGGCATGAGCGCAGTCGGGCTCTGCTCGGTCAGCGATTTGCGTATCAGCGTCGTGAGTTCGTCAGGCTTGGCCGCAGGTGGCACAAGCTCGTTCGACTGAACTTCGCCAGCGGCGGAAGTTCCAGCGAGAAGGCAGATGAGCAATAGTGCCGCGATTTCGCGCTTCATAGGGGCCTCCCTATGCGATGTCAGCCGCTGATGTAACGATGTGTTTCAGATGCATACGCTCCAATCATGGAAGCGATGTGGCAAGCAAAACACGAAATCGTTAACAGGATGTCCGGAAATTGCGCTCATCGGTTGAGCGTGAGGCGGGCTCAATCGAAGAGGCTGGAGACGCTTTCTTCATGTGCAGTCCGGCCGATCGCTTCGCCGATTAAAGTAGCGATCGAGAGTACGCGAATGTTCCGCGCGACGCGCACGGCCTCGGTCGGCTGGATCGTATCGGTGATCACGAGTTCTTTGAGCTTGGACGCGGTGATGCGCGCAACCGCTCCGCCTGAAAGCACGCCGTGCGTAATGTAGGCATAGACCGCGGTGGCGCCTTTTTCGAGCAGCGCTTCGGCCGCATTCACCAGCGTGCCGCCGGAATCGACGATGTCGTCGATCAGAATGCAGGTGCGGCCTTCGACGTCGCCGATCACATTCATCACTTCGGATTCATTGGGGCGCTCGCGGCGCTTGTCGATGATGGCAAGCGGCGCGTCGATGCGCTTGGCGAGCCCGCGCGCGCGAACCACGCCGCCGACGTCGGGCGAAACTACGGTGAGCGTGGAAAGATCGAAACGCTCCTTCACGTCGCGCACCATGACCGGCGAGGCGAAGAGGTTGTCGACCGGAATATCGAAGAAGCCCTGAATCTGCGCGGCATGGAGATCGACCGTCATCACGCGGTCGGCGCCGGCCCGCGTGATCAAATTTGCGACGAGCTTCGCGGAGATCGGCGTACGCGGACCGGGTTTGCGGTCCTGGCGGGCGTAACCGAAATAGGGAACGACTGCGGTGATGCGGCGCGCGGAGGAGCGGCGCAGCGCGTCGGTCAGGATCAGCAGCTCCATCAGATGGTCGTTCGCCGGGAACGACGTCGATTGCAGGATGAATACATCCTGGCCGCGCACGTTCTCTTCGATCTCGACGAAAATTTCCATGTCGGCGAAGCGCCGCACGGTTGCCTTGGTCATTGGCGTTTCGAGATAAGAAGCGACGGTTTCCGCGAGCTCGCGATTCGAATTGCCGGCGACGAGTTTGATGGTTCCGTTATTACGACCCGAACGACCCGACATTCACGCCATCCACTCGCGCCCGATCGGGCGCTGCCCTTGGAGCGGAGTCACTAGCGGTCGCCGTCAGGCCTGTAAATAAGGCGTTTTGCGCCGTCCCCGACCAAGTAGGGCTTGTCCGACTTGGTAAGTTAAGTACTGGCCGCTCAGGAAATAAGCGCGATCGCGGCGATCTGCCGGCCATAGTCCGGCTCCTTGCGATGCGTGGTCCGGCGGTAAGAATAGAAGCGCTTTTCGTCCGAATAGGTGTCGAGGCCGAGGTCGTCGATCTGGCCGACCCCCGCCTTTTCGAGGCGCGCGCGGATCAGGCCGGCGAGGTCGAACATGGCGTGGCCCGGCTTTTCGGACGGCATGAAGAATCGGCTGAAGCTGGAATCGGTTGCTTCGAAGCGAGCGACGAATTCCGGTCCGACCTCGTAACTTTTCTGTCGAATCAGCGGGCCGATCGCGACCACGATGTTCTTTCGCGATGCGCCCAAGCTTTCCATCTTCTCGATGGTCGCTTCCGCGATCCCTCCGAGCGCGCCTTTCCAGCCGGCATGTGCTGCCGCGACGATTTCCGCGCCGGCGTCTGCAAATAGAAGCGGGCCGCAATCGGCGGCGGACGCGCCAACTGCGAGCGCTTTGGCGCGTGTCACAATGCCGTCGGCGCGCGCTGCGTCTTCTCGCGCCCAAGCTTTGCCGGCGACGACGACGTCAGCAGAATGGATTTGATAGCAGGTGAGCAGATGCGCGGCGCCGAGCGCTTTCGCCATGCGGCGGCGGTTCTCATGCACCTTCACCGAATCGTCCGAAGAGCCAATGCCGCCGTTTAGCGACGTATAGATGCCTTCCGATACGCCGCCTTCGCGCGTGAAGAAGGCGTGGCGGATTCCGGGAAGTTTCGCGAGGGCAGCGGATTCGATTTTCATGTCTGGTGATCCGGTTCTGACATTCGTATCACGTTCTTGGCAGGTACTTTTACGAATGTCAGAACCAAAGGATCACTAGCAAATATAAAATTTCCATGCGGCAAGCGAAGCGAACGCCGGATGCGGGACACTAGATGGACTTGCCGCTGACTTTGGCGCCGTCAAATCCCGGCAGCTTGGACAGATCCCGATGTGCGAAGGCGAGCGCCTTGAAGAGATCGCCCATGCCGGGCGTAGGACCGGTGAGCCGTGTCAACGCGGTGGCGATCTCTGCGCGCATTTCCGGTTTGGCATTTCGCTGCAAAATCTCCGCGCGCGCTTCGATGCCGAGTTCCAGTAGAAAGTCGCGCTGCGTGACGGTACCAACTGCCTGAACGTTTCCGCGCGCTAGGTTGGCGAGCGCTTCGAAATCAACCTGCGCGGTCAGGTCGGCTTCACCGGGCGTCTCAAGCGGTTCGGCATAGTCGTGTCCGGCGACCGCTTGGAGTGTGTCGCCAAAACCTGTTTCGGCGTGACCGTAATCGATCATGAGTGCTGCCCCGCCATCGCTTTCGATTCGTTCCAATACTTCGGCAATAGGCCGGAGATCGCGGCGCTCCAGAATGGCGCCGTCTGCTGCGGGCGAAAGACGCGACGGTAAGTTTTTCTCGAAATCGCCGAGCGCGGCGGGATCGAGCCCAAAAGCAAAGCCGCCATCGACGCCAAATCCAATTTTGCGTTCATGCCAGCGGCCGGATTTTTTCTCGAACTGATCGATCGGCAATGCGTCCACGAACTCATTGGCAACCACGATCAGCGGGCCTTGCGGCAAGTTTTTTACGTCACCGTGCCATGCGACCGACGAGACATCGCCTTGCAAGGCTTCGCGTTGGCGCTCCTGCAGCACAGGGCTCATCTCGATGAGATGCAGTTCGATGGCGTCGCGAAATCCCGGCATGACTTTGGCGGCACGAAGCGCGTCTTTCATCAGCGTGCCGCGGCCGGGGCCGAGTTCGGCAAGGAGGACACGCGATGGCGACCCCATCAGCCGCCAGACTTCGGCACACCAGACGCCAATCAACTCGCCGAACATCTGGGAGATTTCGGGCGCAGTAATGAAGTCGCCGGCGGTACCGAATGGATCGCGCGCGGTGTAATAGCCGTATTCGGGGTGGGCGAGGCAAAGCGCCATGTAGCGTGAAACGGAAATCGGGCCTTCTTGTTCGATCAGCGCGCGGATTTCGCGCTCAAGTCCGTTCATGCGTTGGCGCTTTGAATTTCACGATGCCGCGTTTGCGCGCGAGATAAACCGCGACCGCGCCAACCACGAGCATCGGCAACGAGAGCAGCATGCCCATGGTCAGGCCGCCGGTGAGGTAGCCGATATGCGCGTCAGGCTCGCGGAAAAACTCGCTGACGATCCGCGCAAGACCATAACCGCCGACAAACAAACCGCCGATCGTGCCGGGATATTTCAGCGCGCCGCGTCGGCAAGCGTAGAGCAGGATCGCAAACAGCGCGATGCCTTCGAGCGCGCCTTCGTAAAGCTGGCTCGGATGACGTGGCAGCGGTCCGCCATTCGGGAAAACGAAAGCCCAAGGCACATCGGTGGTGCGGCCCCAGAGTTCGCTGTTGATGAAGTTCGCGATCCGGCCGAGGAAAAGGCCGATCGGGGTCACGATCGCGGCAATGTCGAGCATCGACAGCATCGGGATGCCACGGGAGCGTGCGAACAAGAGCAGCGCGAGAATGGTGCCGAGAAAGCCGCCGTGGAACGACATGCCGCCGCGCCAGATGACAAAAATTTCCGAAGGGTTCGCGGCGAAGTAGAGCGGGTTGTAGAACAGGACGTAGCCAAGCCGGCCGCCGAGCACGATGCCGAGTGCCGCCCAGACAATGACGTCGTCGACGTCGAGCGGGCGTATCGGCGAGACCCCGCCCCAATATTGTTTTGCCGCCGCGATGCGGCGCGCGAGCCACCAGGCGCCGACAATGCCGCCGACATAGGCGAGCGCGTACCAGCGTATCGCGAAGGGGCCGACCGAAATCAGCACCGGATCGATCATGGGGAAGGGGAGCGCGAGCAGCGGCATGGATGCGCGTGAATCGACCTTGCCTTAACCGAAGTCAAGGAGAGCAGCCTTAACCGAAGTCAAGAAGCCGCCTTGCAGCGGGGCGCCTGGATACCCATTGTATCGCCGTTAGCCGCCCGTCGCGGCGCCTCGAGGAGCATGCCATGGCCCAAACCACCAACCGCATTTTCGACGAGTTCGCTCGCCTCGCGAACGATGCTGCAGGCGTGGCAGGCGGTGTCCGCCGCGAGATCGAGACCATGGTCCGCTCGCAGGCCGAACGCATCCTCCGCGGCATGGACGTCGTGACCCGCGAAGAGCACGAGGCGGTCAAGGAAATGGCCGCCAAAGCCCGCGAGGAAAATGAGCGTCTGGCCATCCGCGTGGCCGAGCTCGAAGCGGCAGCGAAGCGCGACGTCCCAACGATCTGAAGTTCTCCACCGTTTGTTGCGGGCCGAGTGGCCCGCACCTGTGGGAAGTCACCGAACCGCCATTGATGGCGCGGGCGATTTCGATTCTTCTCGATCAACTGACTCGCGATTCATTTCGCCGAATCAGCAAATTGCGGCGGCAGACCAAACGGGGAGTGTGAGAAGCGGCCTCGGCGCGTGCCGGGGAACGCTCTTGGATTCACTTGCGGTCGCCGGGTCACGGCGGAAAGGAACGGCTATGTCACTCGCTGACTTCGAGGCAAGGGGGCCGGACAATCCGGTCGATCTGGTCGAGCGGCTGGCTGCGATCAACGACTGGTCGTTTGAGCGTTCGAACGAGTCCGAAATCACGCTTTCCATCAAAGGCCGCCACACCGACTACAATGTCTCGTTCCAGTGGATGGACGAGCTTGAGGCGCTGCATATCGCCTGCGCCTTCGACCTGAAGGTGCCGGAAGCCCGCCGCGCACAAATCTACCGGTTGCTTGCGATGGTGAACGAGCAATTGTGGCTCGGGCACTTCGATCTCTGGTCGGAAGAGGGTCTCGTCATGTATCGCGACGGGCTGGTACTCTCCGGCGGAGCGGAGGCGAGTGGCCGTCAATGCGAAGCTTTGTTGGAAAACGCAGTCAGCGCGGCGGAGCGCTACTATCCCGCGTTCCAGTTCGTGATATGGGCGGGCAAGTCCGCGCGCGAAGCGATGGACGCCGCACTGTTCGAGACCGTCGGCGAGGCGTGAGTCGATGAGCGCGCTCTCAGCGCTCAAGGGCACCATCATGCTCGCGGGCGCGGGCAAGATGGGCGGCGCGTTGCTAGAGGGCTGGCTCAAGGCCGGATTACCGGCAGCGCAAGTCGCGATCCGCGATCCATCGCCGTCGAAAGAAATTATCGATTTGCTCGCGGCAAACAAAATTCCGCTCAATGAAAATCCGACAGGCGAAGTCGCGGCACTCATCGTCGCGGTGAAGCCGCAGGTCGCGTCCGACGTGTTGCCGCAGCTTTCGCAATTCGCCGGTGCCAAATCGGTTGTCATTTCGGTGATGGCGGGGCGGACGATTTCGTTTCTCGAATCCGCATTTCCGTTATCGCCCGTCGTGCGCACGATTCCGAATACGCCGGCCGCGATCGGGCGCGGCATTACCGTTGCAACCCCGAACAAGCGCGCGGATGCGTCGGCGCGCAGCTTGACCGACGCATTGCTCCGCTCGACCGGTCCCGTCGAATGGATCGAGGACGAAGCGCTGATGGATGCGGCAACTGCCGTTTCCGGCTCGGGGCCGGCTTACGTGTTTCTGCTGGCTGAGACGCTGGCGCGCGCCGGCGAGAAGGCGGGGCTGTCGAAAGAGCTGGCGGCGAAGCTTGCGCGGGAAACCGTCTCGGGCGCGGGTGAACTCCTGTACCGCTCCGATCTCGCGGCTTCGAAGCTGCGCGAAAACGTCACGTCCCCGAACGGGACCACGGCGGCCGCGCTCAAAATCCTCATGGGCGAGAATGGCTTCGACAAATTGCTCGAAGAAGCGGTCGCGGCCGCGACCAGGCGCGGGAAAGAACTGGCAGGGTAGCAGTCTTTTCTCCGCCACAGGTTCTCCCTAGGCTGAACCGGATCGACGTTCCCGCGTTCCCTTCAGAGGAGAACCGAAATGGCAGACGCGCAGGCCCGCGAAAAAATTCTCGGCGCATTTCTCACCTTGCTTGCCGAAAAGCGTTTTGAGCGCATCGAGCTTTCGGAAGTAGCCCTACTCGCCAATGTATCGCTCGCAGATTTGCGTGGCGAATTCGGTTCGACCTTCGACATGGTCGCAGCCTTCATGCGCGAGACGGACAAGAAGGTGCTCTCCGGCGAGCAATCGAAGCTCGATCCGGAGTTGGCCGACCAGTCGGCGCGCGACCGCCTGTTTGAAGTGTTGATGCGCCGCTTCGAGGCGCTGTCGCCGCATCGCGAAGCGGTGCGCTCGCTTTATCGTTCTGCGCGCTGCAATCCGCGGCTTGCGATGGCGATGAACAAGCTTTCGGTGCGTTCGCACCAATGGATGCTGTCGGCGGCCGGCATCGGCTCGTCGGGCATGATCGGCGGCATGCGCGCTCAGGCGCTCACCGGCTTTTTTGCACGCGCGACACAGACCTGGCTCAACGACGAAGATCCGGGGCTCGCGCGCACCATGGCGTCGCTCGACCGGCAGCTTGAAACAGCGGAGCGGCTAGCAGGATTTGCCAAGGAAGTTTGCCGCTTCGTGCCGCGGCCGTCACGGCGGCGCGACTATCGCGACGAGGCGCAACCTGATCCGAACGCGCCGATCGCGGTCTAGTTTATTTTCCGGAGATTTTAGATGAGCGACGCCGCGGCGCCGGTAATTTCGTTCGGCGATTTTCTGAAAGTCGATATTCGGGTCGGCACGATCATCGAAGCTTCGGCATTTCCAGAGGCGAAGAAGCCCGCGATCAAACTTAAGATCGACTTTGGATCGGAAATCGGCGTCAAGAAATCTTCCGCACAGATAACGAAATACTACAAGCCGGAGGAGCTTCTTGGAAAACGCGTCGCGGCGGTCGTGAATTTCCCGCCGCGGCAGATCGGGCCATTCATGTCGGAAGTGCTGACGCTCGGTTTTCCCGATGAAGAAGGCGCGGTCGTGCTGTTTTCGCCCGATCATCCCGTCGCGAACGGCGTAAAACTTTTTTAGGCCGGAATTCGCACCGTCGCGCGCAAGCCGCCCATCGGGCTGTCGGAGAGAAAAATATCGCCGCCATGCGCGCCGGCGATATCGAGCGCGATCGAAAGCCCGAGCCCGCTGCCGCCCTGATCCTGATTGCGCGCCGCGTCTAACCGCAAGAATGGACGAAACACGTCTTCGCGGCGATTCGCGGGTATCCCGGGGCCGTCGTCGTCTACAGTCACTTCAAGCCAGCGCGGCTCACGCCTGCCGGAAATCGTAAGGCTCTTGCCGTAACGCATTGCGTTCGCGACGAGGTTGGCGACACAGCGGCGGAAGGATTCCGGCTTGACCTGCACCATCGGCGGGCCCGCGAAGGTCGCGGTCGCCTTGCGGCCCTGGCGGTTCGCGTCGGCCGCAAGCTCGTTCAGCATGGACGAGACATCGATCGTCGCCGGCGCTTCACCGGATTCGCCCCGCGCAAACGCAAGATAGGCTTCCAGCATCGACTGCAATTCGTCGACGTCGCGCCGGAGCGCCTCGACTTCGGGCGCATCTTCGAGCAACGCCAGTTCGAGTTTAAAGCGTGTGAGCACCGTGCGCATGTCATGCGAGACACCCGCAAGCATGGTGGTGCGTTGCTCGATCTGCCGCTCGATACGCCGTTTCATTTCCAGAAAGGCGATAGCGGCACGCCGTACTTCGGTGGCGCCACGCGGCCGGAAATTCGCGACTTCGCGGCCTTTGCCGAATGCTTCGGCTGCTTCCGCGAGCGTGAGGATCGGTTTGATCTGATTGCGCAGAAACAGAATCGCGATGATCCCGAGTACCAGCGATGTGCCGAACATCCAGACGATGAAAATATGCGAGTTCGACGCGTAGGCGTGGTTGCGCGGCGCGAACACGCGGAACACGGTGTTATCCATCTTGATACGGACTTCGATCAGGTTCGAATTTCCGACCGTGTCGATCCAGAATGGCCGCTTCACCAACTGGCCTATTTCGCGCGACAGCGCGCTGTCGAGCGGCGAAAAGAACGGCTTCGGTCCCGGCGGCGGCAAATCGGTGTCGGGAAGCAGCTCAACAATGAGCCCGAGCCGGTCGTTCGCTACTTTGCGTAAGAACGTGGCGTCGCGGTCCTGCGGATATTTTTCGTAGAAATCGATCAAGGTCGCAATGTCGCGCGAGACCGCCGCAGACAAGCGCTGCGTCACCAAATTCCAGTGACGCTCAAGAAAGACGAACGACAGCACCGACTGAAGAATAATCATTGGCGCAAGCAGGATCAGAAGCGTGCGGGCATAGAGCCCTTTGGGCAGCCGCGCATTCCACCAGGAGCCAAGCCGCTCATATCCGTCACCGATCCGGCTGAAGATCGAGCGCAATCCGCGCAGACCGGTGTCGATCGATGTCACGGCGTGATCACCAGCCGGTAGCCGACGCCGCGCACCGTGCGCAGATAAGCAGGGTCGGCGGGATTCTTTTCGATCTTGCGGCGCAGGCGATTGATCTGAACGTCGACTGCGCGGTCGGAGGCGTCTCCTCCGGGCGAAACGAGGTCCTGCCGCGGCACGGTTTCGCCAGTGCGTAGCGCGAGGATGCGGAGCATGTCGCATTCGCGGTCGGTGATGCGAACCGGCTCGCTATTCCTGGTGAGATCGCCGCGCTCAAGATGAAATTCAAAATCGCCGAAGCGCACCATTTCGACGGCGGGGACCGCGGGTTGCGCCGAGCGGCGCAGGATACCGTTGATACGAAGCAGCAGTTCGCGCGGGATCGAACGGCTTCGGTAGGTAATCGTCGACGCCAACTTCGAGGCCGGCGATCCGGTCGGCGGTTTCCGCGCGCGCGGTCAACATCAAAATCGGCACGTCGGAGCTTTCGCGGATCGATTTCGCGAGTTCGATCCCGGTTTCACCCGGCATCATCACGTCGAGCACCAGCATGTCGAAGGCGATGCCGCCCATTTTCACGCGCGCATCGGCTGCGTCGGACGCGGTGGTCACGCGGAAGGAGTGATCGGCGAGATAGCGCGAGAGCAGCTCGCGGATGCGCTGGTCGTCATCGACCACCAGCAAATGCGGTGCGTCGTCCTGCGGTGGGCGAATCTGCTTATGCATCGCGTTCATCGCTTTGCATTGGCGCTTGCGATCAGGCGTTCGACCTCCGCACGCGATTGAGGATCGATCATGGAGGCGAGGAATTTGCGTGCCCCTTCACGTGCGCCCGCGCCGCATTCGTTCAGCGCGCGGGCGAAGCGGCGCGTCTGTAAGGTAACGAGCTGGCGGGCGAGTTCTTCGCCCTTCGGCGCGACATAAAGCAGGCGCTCGCGGCGGTCGGTGTCGCCGGCGCGCTGCTGGATATAGCCGCTGTCGATCAGCTCCCGCAGCACGCGGCCGAGACTTTGCTTGGTGATCTTAAGCACTGCGAGCAGATCCGCGACCCGCATGCCCGGATGCCGGTTCACGAAATGAACGACCCGGTGATGCGCGCGGCCGAAGCCGAATTCGGCGAGCAATTCGTCGGCGTCGCCCACGAAATCGCGGTAGGCGAAGAACAAAAGCTCGATCAATTCGACGGCTGGGATGCCGTCATTGCCTTGGGAATCCTCACCTTTTTTGGTGCCCATAGGGGGGGTAATGGATCGCGCTGTGACGTTTACGTCAGCCATATTGACTTATTTCTGGTTGATTGTTACCGAGAGCGCCGTTTTCGCGAAATGATCGTACGCGGCGACCCCATGGTCACTGCCCGAACATTGCGCGGAACGAAGAGAACCGCTCTCATTGGCCGAACATAACGGGTGTCGGCCGGTGAGGCAAAAGCCCGAAAAAGGACCCGAGACGGGTTTCGCGTAGGAGGAATGCGCCATGGCCGGTGAACCGTTCGACAAGCGTCCAGGAAAAATCTGGTACGACGGGCAGTTGGTGCCGTGGGAAAACGCCAATCTCCACGTGCTGTCGCATGGCCTTCACTATGCGAGCTGCGTGTTCGAGGGCGAGCGCGCCTACGGCGGCGAAATTTTCAAATGCACCGAGCATACCGAGCGGCTGAAGAAGTCGGCGGAGATGCTGGATTTCGAAATTCCCTACAGCGTTGCGCAGATCGACGAAGCAAAGAAGCTCGTTCTGAAAACCAACGGACAAGCCGACGCCTACGTGCGCCCGGTTGCGTGGCGCGGCTCCGAGATGATGGGCGTCTCGGCGCAGATGAATAAGATTCACCTCGCGATCGCGAGCTGGGAATGGCCGAGCTATTTCGATCCGGAACAGCGGCTGAAAGGCATCCGCCTGGATGTTGCCGAATATCGCCGCCCCGATCCCGCGACGATTCCGTGCAAGGCGAAAGCCGCCGGTCTCTACATGATCTGCACGATCTCGAAGCACAAAGCCGAGCGCAAAGGCTATGCCGACGCGTTGATGTACGATTATCGCGGGCTAGTCGCGGAATGTACCGGCGCGAATATTTTCTTCATCGAGAACGGCAAGATCCACACGCCGACGCCGGACTGTTTCCTCGACGGCATCACGCGGCGCACCGCGATCGATCTCGCGAAAAAGCGCGGCATCGAAGTGATCGAGCGCGCAATCAAGCCGGAAGAGCTTTCGAATTTCTCCGAATGCTTCATCACCGGTACGGCGGCGGAAGTGACCGCGGTCTCCGAGATCGGCCAGTGGAAGTTCACGCCTGCCAAGATCACGCAGACGCTGATGGACGATTACACGGCTGCGGTGCAGCCGAAGCAGCGCGCGGCGTAATTACTTCACCGCGTTCTTCTTCCAACGCTCAGCCGCTTTGTCGTCTTTCTCGCTCGCGTCGACCCAGGTCTCGCCGGTGGCACCCTCGGTCTTTTTCCAGAACGGCGCGCGGGTTTTGAGAAAATCCATGATGAATTCAGCCGCCGCAAACGCCGCTTCGCGATGCGCGCTCGCGGTCACGACAAAAACAATCACTTCGCCCGGCTCAATTCTTCCGACGCGGTGAATGACGCGAACACCCAAGAGCGGCCAGCGCGCCTGCGCTTCTTCCACGTGTTTGCCGATCTCTTGTTCGGCCATGCCGGGATAATGTTCGAGATGGAGCGCCGCGATCGCGTCGCCCTTCTCATCCGCGCGGCAGATGCCGCTGAAGGTCACGACTGCACCGACGCCGCTTGCGGCGGCAACGGCTTCAGTCTCGGCTGCCGTATTGATCGGACCGATGACAATGCGGACGGGTTCGCGCGGTAGCGTCATTTCACCAACAACTAACCGCCGGTCATCGGCGGAAAGAACGCAATTTCGCTCGCGCCCGCGATCTTCGCTTCAGGCCGCACATGCGTCTTGTCGATCGCCGCGCGGATTACTTTCGGGTTGTCGAACGCGAGTTCGTATTCCTCGCCGCGGGTTTTGAGCCACGCCATCAGGTCGCCAATGGTTTCGACCGAAGCCGGGAGATCGACGTCTTCTTCGGTTTTGTCGATGCGCTCGCGCAGCCAGGCGAAATAAACGAGTTTCATTTCAGCTATCTACTAAATGCCGCGAACCGGCGCGGAAATAATCGTAGCCGGTGTAGAGCGTGAGCACCGCCGAAATCCATAACAGCGTGGCACCGATCCGCGTGACGAGGTCAGGAGCAATAAACAGAAGTACATCGTTGCCCGCGTCGCCTGCGATCAGAAAGCCGACCGCGACCAACTGCATCATGGTTTTCCATTTTGCGAGCTTCGATACTGGCACGCTGACGCGGAGTTCGGCCAGATATTCGCGCAATCCGGACACCAGAATTTCGCGGCAGAGAATGATGATTGCGGCCCACAGCGCCCAGCCGCGGATGGTGCCGTCGACCGCGAGCATCAAGAGGCAGATCGAAACCAGCAATTTATCCGCGATCGGATCGAGCATGCGGCCGAGACGGGACTGCTGGCCGTAAGCGCGCGCAGCCCAGCCGTCGAGCCAATCCGTCAGTGCCGCAGCAATGAAGATTGCGAGCGCGACCCAGCGAAGCCAGAGCGGGCCGTCGAAGATCGCGACGATGAACATGCAAGCCGCGACGAGCGGCACCGCGAGAATGCGGCCGAAGGTCAGCATGTTTGCCAGGCCCAGCGGCGAACCTTCACGCGCGGGCGGCTTGATCGGCGCAGACGTGGGCGTGGTGCGATTCATCGAATTCCCTGAATTAGTGCAGCAAGCCATTCCGCTTCGGTGGCGTCAATGCGGCATCGCGAAACGCCGCTGTCATCCGCCTGCATGGAAATAATCATAGACCGCTTTGGCGAGCCTTGCGTCGATGCCAGGCACGCTTTCGAGATCCGCAAGCGACGCCTGTCCGATCGCTTGCAGCGTGCCGAAGTGATGTAGCAGCGCGCGCTTGCGCGACGGACCAACGCCGGGAATTTCCTGCAAGCCGCTGGTGCCGATACTTTTGCTGCGGCGCGTACGGTGCGAGCCAATGGCGAAGCGATGGGCCTCATCCCGCAAGCGCTCGATGAAATAAAGCACCGGATCGCGTGGGGGCAGCCGGAACGGCTCACGGCCATTCATATGAAAGGTCTCGCGACCGGCGTCGCGGTCCAATCCTTTGGCGACGGCGAGCAGCGGCACGTCGATCACGCCAACTTCTTCGAGTGCGGCGCGCGCGGCGTTCAATTGCGGTATGCCGCCGTCCACGATCACAAGATCCGGCCACGGTGTTTCCGCGGCGGTTTCCGCAACACCGTCGCCAGGCGCGCGCGGATTTTCTTCAATCAATCGTTTGAAACGGCGCTTCAGCACCTCGCGCATCATGCCGGTGTCGTCGCCCGGCTTGGTCTCCGGCGATTTGATGTTGAACTTGCGATACTGATTTTTGGCGAATCCTTCGGGGCCGGCCACGATCATGGCGCCGACCGCGTTCGTCCCCATGATGTGGCTGTTGTCGTACACTTCAATCCGCTTCGGCGCTTCCGGCAGACCGAATGTCTCGGCCGTGTTTTTCAGCAGACGTAGCTGGGTCGACGACTCCGCGAGCCGGCGCCCGATCGCCTCGCGTGCGTTCTGCATCGCGTGGTCAATGAGTTCTTTTTTCTCGCCACGTTGCGGCACCGCGATCTCGATCCGGTGCCCCATGCGCGAAGAAAGTGCCTCGGCGAGCAATTCGCGGTCGGGCACTTCATGGGACAGGAAGATGCATTTCGGCACCGGTCTTCCATCATAGAATTGCGCAAGGAACGCGCCGAGCACTTCGCCGGCTTCGAGCGAACGGTCGGCGCGCGGAAAATGCGCCCGGTTGCCCCAGTTCTGGTGATTGCGAATGAAGAAACTCTGGATGCAATTGACGCCGGCCTGCTGGAAACACGCGAAGACGTCGGCTTCATCGACATGGCGCGGATGTACGCCGTGCTGCGATTGAATCGCCGAGAGCGCGGCGAGCCGGTCGCGCAACACGCCGGCGCGTTCGAAATCGAGCGTGTCGGAGGCTAGCTGCATTTCGCCGAGCAGCGTCTCTTTCACCGCAGTACTTTTGCCGGAGAGAAAATCGCGTGCTTCGCCGACCATGCGTCCGTAATCCTCAAGCGCGATTTCGCCGGTGCAGGGCGCGGAGCAGCGCTTGATCTGGAACAGGAGGCAGGGCCGCGTGCGGCTTTCGTAGACCGAATCAGAACACGAGCGCAGGAAGAACGCGCGCTCGAGCGCCGTGATGGTCCGGTTCACCGAACCGGCCGACGCGAAAGGACCGAAGAAGTCGCCGGGCCGGTTGCGCGCGCCGCGGTGCTTCGCGATCGCGGGCGCCGGGTGGCCGGAAGTAAGGAGAATGTAAGGAAACGACTTATCGTCGCGCAGCAGCACATTATAAAAAGGGCGAAAACGTTTGATCAGGTTCGCTTCGAGAAGAAGCGCTTCCGGCTCGGTCGCTGTGGATATGAATTCGAGGGTCGCGGTGGCCGCGATCATGCGGGCGGTACGGTTGGCATGCCCTTCGGGCCGCGCATAGGACGTCACGCGCTTCTTTATGTTCTTGGCTTTGCCGACATAGAGCACGGTGCCGTTCGCATCAATCATGCGGTAGACGCCGGGCGATTCGGGCGCGAGCTTTGCGAAGCGCTGGATCGCCTCGCGGCCTTTCTTCAGCGGGCCGCTGTCCGGTTCCGAATCGTCCTCATCGACCGGCGCGAGCACGAGTACGGGCTCGGCCTCCTCCGCCTCCTCTTCATGCGAGGCGCCGATCAGGCCTTCTTCTTCCTCGATTTTGGCGTCGAGGTCGGTCTCGGGGAGCGCGCGTTCGCGGGGCATGTCAGCAAAATAGGGACTGAGCGGGCAACGGGCCAGCGCGGCCGCTTTTTTCGCGGGGATGGCCGAAAAGCACCCTGCTTTCGCCGCCGGTCCACCCGAAGGCCGCCAATCTTTACCTTTTGTTAGGTACACGAGCGAAGAAGCCGCCGCCGGGGCCGCACAGTTAACGACTCTAATTGTCCTAAAATTTTATCGTTCGCCAAATGCGGTTCGTAAGTCCCGCTTCGGCGGAGGAGGCCAACGTGAAAAAATTGCTGCTCGTGCTCGCGGCCCTTGGTGTTGCGACGCCTGCGTCTGCCGGCGATCTGCCGCAGCGTAACTACAACAAGCCGCAGACCTATCAGAACTTGTTCAACTGGACCGGCTTTTACGCGGGCGTTCACGGTGGTCTGGGCTGGGGCGATAGTTCCTTCGGCGGAACCAGCGGTTACGCGCTGGGCGGTCAGCTTGGCTACAATTATCAGCTCCAGAGCGGCATGGTGTTCGGTGCCGAAGCTGATCTCAGCCTGACCGGTATCGATCGCGGCGCCTTCAATAACGACTATCTCGGCTCGGTCCGCGCTCGCCTCGGCTACGGCTTCGATCGCGTGCTGATCTACGCAACAGGCGGTTTTGCTTACGCGGGCGGCGAGTTTGGCGGTGTGATCGATCGTACTCACTACGGTTACGCACTTGGCTTCGGTCTTGAGGGCACGATTACGTCGAACGTCAGTGTGCGCCTCGAATATCTGTACTCTGACTTTGGAACTCGCTCTTATCCGGGCGTAGGTCCGATCGGATTCGACACGAGCGTGATCCGTGCTGGCGTGAACTATAAGTTCTGATCGCGAGTTCCTTACTTGTGTAGGTTCCATTTGTTGCGGGCGGGCCACAGGTCGCCCGCAACTTGCGTTTGACGCTCCGTTTAACGGGTGCGTTAGGAACTGGTTGGCGGGTTGTCAGTTAGGGTCCCGACGTCAAGCGGATGTCCGCTTTGTGTCGGGTTTCTGCCATATTCGGTTACCGTCTTTCGACCTGACTGTTGCCCAAATGGCATAGTTTTTAAGCGGCGAGGGGGGTACACCATCGCCAACTACTTCGACGGCCTCCTGGGTGGGGCTCTAATTCTGACGTTAGTGAAATTAAGGATGGCCTACATGAAAAAGATTCTCCTCTCGGGCGTTGCCCTCATCGCGCTGTTCGCAGCCGCTCCGGCAAATGCAGCGGACGTTCCGGTTCGCGGCCCGATCTACAAGGCGCACCCAGCACCGGTTTTCAACTGGACTGGTTTCTACTTCGGCGGTCACCTCGGTTACGGCTTTTCGAGCACCGACGGCGCAGTGGAGCCGGACGGCTTCCTCGGCGGCGTGCAGCTTGGTTACAACTGGCAGGTCAGCCGTAACTGGGTGTTCGGTCTCGAAACCGATATCGCTGGCACCGACATGAACGACAGCGTCGCTGGTATCAACACGCACGTTGATTATCTCGGCACTGCGCGCGTTCGTCTCGGCTACGCCGTCGATCGCACCCTGTTCTACGGCACCGGCGGTCTCGCTTATGCCCGCTCCGCTGTTAATGGCGTGCACGACACCGACACCGGTTACGCACTCGGCGCCGGCATCGAATGGGCGTTCGCTCCGAGCTGGTCGGCGAAGGTCGAATACATGTTCCATGGCTTCGACAACAACCTTGTCGGCAATGTCGACATCTCGACCATCAAGTTCGGCGTCAACTATCGCTTCGGCAGCTACTAAGCCTAAAGCGGTTTGAAATAAGAAAGCCCCGGACTTTGGTCCGGGGCTTTTTGCTTTTTGGAAGCTGCGAAACTTAGTGCGCTTTGGTCGCTGCGAATGACGGAATCTTCGCCGCGAAGTCATCGAGCCAGGCGACGAGCTTCGGATATTTCGCGCGCCATTTGCCTTCGAAGCGCAGGTCGAGATAGCCAAGCGCGCAGGCGAGCCCGATATGGCCGATATCCGGCGTTGCCGGCAGCGGCGGCGGTGCGGCCTCAAGTACGTCGAGCGCGCGCGTGACCTTCTCCGCCTGATAGTCGGTCCACTTCACAACCCAATGTTCTTCGGGCCGGAAGCGCTTCTCGTAAACCTGCAACAGCGCGGCATCCATGATGCCGTCGGCAATCGCATGCAGCCTGAGCGTATCCCAGCGCGCCTTGCCTTCGCGCGGCAAAATCTTGCCGCCGCCGGCGCGGGCGTCGAGATATTCGAGGATCACCGGCGAATCGAACAGCACCGACCCGTCATCCAGAATTAGCGCGGGTATCTTCCCGAGCGGGTTCTGCTTGCGGATCGTGTCGGAGGGATCGTTGGTGTCGGTGGTTTCGATCTTGATATCGCTGCTCAAGCCCAGAATGGCGGCGGCGATCTTGATCTTGCGACCGAACGGCGAGGGCGGCGAACTACGTAAGATAAGCATGAATGCTTATCTTACGCCGCCGCGAAACGATCAACCGGCGCCTTGCAGATTTACGACCTTGGGACCTTTGCCGCGCTTATCGGGTTCGATGTCGAACGATACGCGCTGACCCTCGCTCAGCGTGCCAAGCCCCGAGCTCATCACCGCGGAAACATGCACGAACACGTCGCGCCCGCCATCGTCGGGCGTGATGAAACCGTAGCCTTTTTCGGAATTAAAAAACTTCACTGTGCCGGTAGTAGGCATGCGTCTTCTCCCCCTGCAATTACAGGCCGCTTAACGCAGCTCTTCTTCCCCGCCCAAAGGCTAGGACAAAGTTATTGCCTTGAAAAGAAGCAGTTATTCAGTTGCCTCGATATGAACCGCCCCGCGGTTTTCGCCAGCGAGTGCCTGGCGGAGCGCGGGTAAAATAGCCGCGCATTCGTCGCGTAATTTCCACGGTGGGTTGACGGCCAATAGACCGCAGGCGGTAAGCCCGGCGTCGGCTTGCGGCGGCGCGATCTCGATCTCAACTTTAAGTGTTGGTGCTGCCGCAGCACGCGCAATCCGGCGTACCGCCGCCGCCGTCTCGTGGCGGTTCTTGATCGGGTACCAGACGAGAAAGACACCACTCGCAAACCGGCGAACTGCTTCGGCCATCGCGTCGGCCGCCTGATGAAATTCGGCGGCGTTTTCATAGGGCGGGTCGATCAGGATCACGCCGCGGCGTTCGGCCGGCGGCAGCAACGCTTTCAACGCCTGCCAGCCGTCTCGCTCCATAACCTTGATGCGGCGGTCGCGGCCGATCGTGCGTAGAAGCGACGCGTGCTCTTGCGGGTGCAGTTCGCAGAAAATCATCCGGTCCTGCGGCCGCGACAGCACCTGCATCAGCGCGGGCGAGCCCGGATAGCGCGGCGACGCTTTCTGGACTGCATCGAGATAGGGCGCGAGCAAGTCGCCTGCTTCGCCGGTGGGCGGATTGGCGAGCAGGCGTTCAATTCCGCCTTCGGCTTCGCCGGTTGCGCGCGCCTTGTCGTCTGCAAGATCGTAGCTGCCGGCGCCCGAATGCGTGTCGATCATTCGGTAAGCCGCATCCTTCGCATTCATATGCATGAGTACGCGCGTCAGCAGCGCATGTTTGAAGACGTCGGCGAAGTTGCCGGCGTGATAGCCGTGCCGATAATTCATGTTGGAAGGTTACGACGTTGTTTGTTCAGCCGCGAACCGGCGGCAGCGCGATACGCGGATTGCGGCAGGCCTGGCGGTCCACCTGCGGGCAGGCGCGGAATTCCAGATCCTTGCTCAGGCAGATACGGACTTCGCGCAGATTGCGCCGGTCGCACGTCACCGCGATCATGTCGTCTTCGAGTTTCGGATTGGCGACCCTGAAAGCGTTCTCGACTTCCGGCGGCGAAACCGTCTGCCAGCTTGTCGACTGCGCAAATTGCGCAGGGATTTTTATTTTCTCGAAGGCTTTCCGGACCATCGCGAAATACTCGTCAGGCGAGAGCCCCGAACAGGTGCCGTGTTTGCGCCATTCATAGATGATGAGGCGCCGGCTCGGCATCACATCGAGCATGCTGTTCAGCGTGCGATCCGGGATGCGCGGCGGATTGTAGGAACAATCCGCCGGGAAGCCGCGCTCATATTGCGGCCACAACCCGTGCACCACGAAGCTGAACGGCTTGCCGCGGCGGCTGCATTGCTGCGGATCGGCCCGATTGCCGGCAGAGTCGCAATAAGACGGCGACCACGACAGCGCGAGTACATAGAAATCGAATTGGCCGGGCTCGCCATATTGCTGCGCCTTGGCCGGCAAGAGCGGGAACAAGAGCGAGAACAGGAACGCAGCGAGTGCGATCGCTACGTTGCGCATATTACGGTCTCGCCTGTTTGCAGTCCGGCGCGTAGGCAAGGTTGCGATCCATGCCGACCACGCACCACGTCACGCCCCAGGTGAATCCGGCAAAGCCTTGATCCTCGGCGATCGAATAAAAAACTTTAGTCCAGCGCTGCTTGCCGAAGGACGCGCTCGAAACCAGCACCTTCGCCTCGCAATAACGCCTCGGAATGAGTTGATTGCCCCACGGGCGATAGGCGATTTCGCGGATCTCGGCGAAGTCGTCGATGACCGCGTCGGACCACCAGAACCAGTTTTCCTTTTCGCGGAAGCGCCGTGAGATCGTGCCGGTGCCCCAGTCGCAGGTCGGCACATTGCCGTCGTAGCTCGGGCCACGCAGGAGGCCGAAATTCATCTCGAGCCAACTTGCAGCGGGGGCCGGCGTCGAAACGCTAGCTGCGGCAAGGGCGAGGACGGAGGCGGCGAGGAGCGACTTGAATGAAGGCATTCTGCAGTTCCCGATTTTGACGAACGATTGCTTGGCCCTCGGGCCCGGGTCAAGCGCAGGAAGGCCACTATTGCCGGAGAATTGCTGCACTTGCGTGGTCCCCATTGCCGCACTAGCTTGCCGCGAAATCAGCCTTACGGAGCGTTTACATGTTTTTTTTGAAGCCCAAGGCCGAATGGATCGCCGCTGTCGCGCTCGTGATTCTGATGGCGGTCACCCGCATCCATCATTTCGGCATTGGTACGGTCGCTCCGGACGCATCGACTGCGGTATTCTTTCTGGCCGGCCTGCTGCTCGGTTCGCCCTGGTTTCTCGCAGCACTTCTGCTTGAAGCGCTGGTGCTCGACGGTGTCGCGATCGGTTTCTTGAAAGTTGCCGATGCCTGCATTTCTTCGGGCTACGCGCTGCTTGCGCCGGCGTATGGTGCGCTCTGGCTCGGTGGCCGCGCGCTGCGTGTGGTCGACAAGATCGATCTCTTCGCCGGGGCTAAGTTCATCTGTCTGGTCGCCGGGAGCACTGCCGTGTTCTTCGTCATTTCGAACCTCGGCTATTTTTTCGGCAGCGAATTCTATCAGCTCGGTTTTGCCGAATACGTCACACGGGTGTCGCGTTACTTTCCGACATACCTGACGGTCACGGTGTTCTATGCGATTGCGGGTGTCGCCGTGTTCCTGTTCGGGCGCCGACTCGGCGTCATGGAGCCTGCTGCGCTGCGCTAGTTGGCGCGCCAATCATCTGCATTTTGTAGTTCCTGTAAGTAGAAAACGTGTCGCGCGGCGGCGTTTCTTTCCGTGCGAAAGTGGTATCATGCGCCCCCAGTAGGTTCAGGTTTAATCAGGAGGCGTGTGTATGACGATTCTCGGTAAGGGTATGGCCGGCGAGCCGGTAAAGTTGTTGCAGGAAAAACTCGGCGTGACGGCGGACGGTCAATTTGGGCCGGGCACTGAAAAAGCGCTCCGCGAATATCAGGCAAAAGAAAAGATTGCAGTCGACGGCGTTGCCGGTCCCGACACATTCACGCATATGGGCTTGCCGCAGCTCGTGCTGTTGCAGGTCGGCTCGGTCGGCGAGACCGTGAAAAAATTGCAGACCGAACTCGGCATCACTGCCGATGGCCGCTACGGCCCCGGCACTGCGAACGCGGTGAAAGAATTCCAGAAGAAGAACGGCGTCCCGGTTGACGGCATTGCCGGTCCGCTGACGCTTTCGAAGACCAAGATTTTTGCGAAGGAAATGTCCGCGTCGGTCATCGCCGACTCGGTCATCGAGGCCGGCACCAAAGCCGCTCGCAGCATCTGGGACACGATCACGGGCGTGTTCAAGAAGTAAGTCTAGAGGCAGCCGCCGCCCCAACGGGCGGCGGGTTTGCTTTTTAGGGGCACGCCGTTCTCGCTCCGCGGAGCGACGGTCCTCTTCATAAGGCGGGGCAGTGGAGGCGACGCATGTCACCAACTATTATCAATCTTATCGTGCAGATCATTGCCGGCGCGATTGGCGGTACCGCCATCGGCCAGACGTTGAAAAATCTTACGGCCGGCCCGATCGGCAACATCATCATCGGCGCGATCGGCGGCGGTGTGGGCGGGCAAATCCTGTCGGCGCTGATTCCGGCGCTTCAGGCGACCGCCGCGGCGCCGGCCGGCGACCTCACTTCGATCATCGGTAACGCTGTCGGTGGCGGTGCGGCCGGTGCGGTTCTGACCGCGATTGTCGGCGCCGTTAAAAACAATATGGGCAAGTAAACCATCTGCTCAAACAAGAACCCCGGCCACGAGGCCGGGGTTTTTTATTTGTTAGTTTACAGAATTCAGCGCCAGCGGCGGCCCTGCATCTGCTCGTCGTAGCCGTAACCGTAGCCATCGTTCATGTATTGCATGTTCGAATATCTGGAACCGAAATGAGCGCCGGTTTTTGACGGCGGGCCGGGCGAGAAAATCTGGGGCTGCTGATTCATCTGGTACTCGCTCGACATGCCGAACGGATCGAACAGGTCGCGGCGATCGGCGTATTGCGCGTTTGCCACCGAAGTGAGCATGACTAAAGACGCGGCAGTTACGCCAAGAATATATGGAACTCGCATGATCATTTCCTCTTTTGTTGTTGTGCTGAGGCAACAATCGCAAGCCAACTACGTTCCCGGCATTCCCGACTAGGTGCGGGGTCATGTTGTGGCGTCAATGTGATTCTGGAACACGCCTGCGAGTCGCGCGTGTTCTTTCTCTTAAAGCAAGCGCTAGCAGCGCCAGACGTTGACCGTCGTGCGGCCGTATTGGCCCATCACATTCACAGGCTGCACGTTGCAGGCACCGGAAACGCCGACGCGATAAATCACCGGCTGTACGGGGGCTTGCGGTAGTGCGCCGGTAATGTCGTTGTCGGTGGGCAACTCGATTTCGCCGTTTTGATAAATCACCGCAGGTCCGCTGAGCACGGGTAGGCCGACAAAACGGTGGTGGTGATGGCGATGCCGCCAGCCATGGCGATGCGTACGTGCATTGAAGGCCTGGTTTCTTGGCACGACGGGAAATCGATAATTCAGCGGCCGGTTAGTGCTGTAGGCGCGGAACGGCGGGTGCGCCGCGACCGCGGCTTCGTTGGCGGTGGCAGGCAAGCTCGTGCCGGCAAGTCCGATCAATCCGCAGGCCGCTAACAACGCGGCCGTCATCTTCTTCATGACGCTACTCCAGACTTACCGCCGCATCTGGCGTGAATGTTAGATCGCGCTTCACCCAGAGTCGATTCAACTTTGGCGCAGGGCTACCGGTTCCATCAGCGCTTCCTGTTGACGAGGATACGCCAGCCGCGCTTGCCGTCGCAGTCTGCGGTCTCACGCCAGAACATAAGTTCTGGCTTGAGCGGGTCGCGTGGCGCCTCCCACCGCGCTTCGGTACGGCAGACCCGCTTGTTTTCCGGATCGACGAAGAGATGGTTGAACTCGCGCGCGGCGGGGAAAAATTCGCTGTTCGATAATTCCTCAAGCCAGGCGTTTTTGCCCTTGTAAGGCGTCGGAAATCGAATCGGGACCGGGCGGCTGCCATCCTTGTCGCGCGAAAAGGCATGCGCCTCGATATTGTTTGCGTGATTGCCCGGGCACTTCCATTTCCAAATCCAACCGCCGCCATAGCGTTCGAGGAACACAAATTCCGGATCGGTGCCGCAGGTGATGAGCGTCACGATCTCTTTAGGAATGTCTTTCTTCTGAACGACATTGTCTTCCTGCGCGCGCGCCGGTGTGGTGAGGGCAAGCAAAGCGAAAAGTGCGATAGTGAAACGCATCAATGATTTCCCGGAAAGATCAGCAGGATTTCTACGACTACGGGCTTCACTTCGAGAAGTAGCGGCATATCGGACTTTAGATCGCGGTTGCCGTTGAGCGAACGATATTTGGCGCCGAGCGGCAGGCCTTCGGCGGTCGGCTCGAAGGTGAAGCCGTATTGGCAGCCGCCGGGCAAGATCGCCGAGTTTGCCGTCGGTTTTATCGAATGCGGCATTGCCGCCGAGATCCCAGCCGAAGCCGTTCAGGCGAAACGGTTTGCCATTCAGTTTTTCGATTTCACCGATTCCAGTGCCGACGCGGACGCCCAGCGGACCGTTCCACTCCGAGCGACCGGAAATGCCGATATAGATCGGCTTTGACCGCGTCGCGGCGTGGCGCCATTCGACGACGAGCCTGCGCTTCGCGTCTTGCTCGAACAGGATGGTGGCAAAGCCGGTGGAGCCCTGCGGTCGGTCGATCCTTTTATGGATCACGTTATCGGCGCCGAACGCTTCGACGAGTTTGGCGTGCGAGGCATCCGCGCCAAAGTGCCCCGCGCAGGCGACTTCGAGCTTGCCCGGCGCCGGTTGGGCAAAGGCGGAAAGCGTGAAAAGGAAAAACAGCGCGGCGCTGAGCATCGTCGTCAGCTTGGCACGGCGCTCGCAGTCTTGTCATTTCCGGAGCCGGGCGGATCGGTTATAAGCGCGCGCTATTTTGGAGTTCACGATGAAACGGCTTTTGCTGGCTTCGGCTTTTTCCCTGATGCTTTCCCTGGCGCTTGCGAGCACGGCCTCCGCGACCGCCGGGCTCGGTTGTTCGGCAGCCGACAAGAATGTCGCGGCGCTGGAATTCGAAGGCCTGCTTCCGCGCGACGCTTCGCAATTCGTGAACCTGACGGGCGTGCTCGAAATCGTGCCCGGCGACAAAATCGAGTTCTCGGCCGCGAACGTCAGGACGTTCAACTGGGGCAAGAACATTGCAGTGCATTTTTCTCAACAGACGCCACAGGGGCTCGCGGATATCCGCATCTATGCGAAGCCGGTCGACGAGGACAATATCGATTTTGCAGGCACCTATGTCGTGCGCCTGGGCAAGCTGACCAAGGGCGGCAAGATCAAATGCTCGGGCGGCTAAGTCCTGTATTTTTCCTTGCGCTGCTTCTCGCGGGGCTCATGACGCGCGGGGCGCTCGCGGAGGCAAATCTGTTTTGTATCGTGGCGGATCGTAATGTTTCCGCGTTGCAATTTCAGGCCGTGCTGCCCGACGACAAGAGCGCGTTCAGCAAGCTTGAAGGTATGGTGAAAAGCGATCTGTTCGGCGACGCGACCTTATCTGAGCGAGACGTGAAGCTGCTCGCATGGTCGAATAACGAAGTGCGCATTTTGTTCGGCAAGACCTTGCCCGACGGCAAAACGGTCGAGGTGGAAATTCTTGCGATCGAGCGCATGGGCGCGATGGATTACGGCGGCGGCTATTTTGTGCGCTATGGCGGTGCCACGGTGAGCGGCAGGATTGCCTGTACCGGCGGTTGAGGGACGGAGAAGCAGATGAAACGCATTCTTCTATCGCTTGCCGTGCTTGCGGGCCTGACCGCGCAGGCTTCGGCCTCGGCCGGGTTCAGTTGCGAGGCAACCGACAAGAATGTCGCCAAGCTCGTGGTCGAGGGCGCGACGCCACGCTCCGGTGGCAGCCTGATTAATTTCGGCGGCGTGCTCGAACTCGAAGCCGGGTAAGCCGATCCAATTCAAGCAGCCCGATGTGAAGGGCTTCACCTGGAATGCACGGGGATTGATTGTCCGCATGACGATCCGCGCGAACAACGAAAACGTTGAAGTCATCGTCGATGCGAAGCGCAGCAAGAACGATGAAGACGAATAT
Source organism: uncultured Alphaproteobacteria bacterium (assembly GCA_963730025.1). GTDB lineage: Bacteria > Pseudomonadota > Alphaproteobacteria > Rhizobiales > Xanthobacteraceae. The sequence continues at coordinate 1,338,296 of CAVSPV010000002.1, read as the reverse complement.
GTCGGCGGATATACGGTACGCGCCGGCAAGCGTGTGAAAACCGGCAAGCTGAAATGTTTTGTCGAATAAGCCCACGCGCGTTCGCGCTGGCGCTGCTCGCGATTGTTTCGAGCGCGCAGGCGGCCGACGCGCTCGTGCTGAATTGTCTGCGCCAGCCGGGCCGGGTGCAGGCCTATGTCGATGCTTACAGCGGCGGCGGCGATAGCCTGAAGCCGCCGCTGACTTTTGGCGTTGCCCGCGCGCTGATCCGGCTCGGCGAAGACGAATATGAATTTCAGGCCGAGCATATAAAACAGGCGGTGCTGGGCAGCGATCGCGTCATTCGCATTCGCGGGGTTCAAGATCTTTCCGCGGGCGCCACTGCCGAATTCCGGTTTGAAGGGACGCCACCCGCGAAAAGCGCATCGTTCGTGGCATCGCTTTGGGTGCGCGCGGAAAATCGCGAAGAACGCGGCACGGTGCTTTGCACGATTGATTGATAAAGGCTGTGATTGACAAAGGTTGTGTAGAGGTTGCGACGGACCGGTTAGGTCAGCACCGCTGCCGCCAAATTCGCATTAACCCTCCACTAGGTATTCCGGAACGCTTGTCGTTCCCGCGCGTTTTCGACGCGGGAGGATCGCGTCATGAAATTTCCGCCGAACTGGTCGATGGAGTCGCTGCTCGTGTTGGCGCTTGCGGCTGCCGTGATCGTGGTGGTGTTCGCGCAGAGTGATGCCAGCGACCGCACTCGCTTCACGGTCGAAGCTAAAGAAAAAGTGCAAATCGTCCGCGAATTGCGGCCTGCCTTCAGGGCAGAAGAGACCCTGGTGCTCGGTCGCTGATTTTTCGTTGAATCCGCGGGCTTAACGCCCATGCGGCGGGAGCATGCTGAATTTCGTTGCGGCGCCGCGCGCCCGGCAGTAATTCTTGGGCGTGAGCCCAAACAACATTCATCAGTTGCACAAGAACCTGCGCCTCACCGGGCGCGGGAAGGGCTCGCGCATTTCCACGGATCTCCTGTTCCTGCTGGGGCTTGGCGTCGCCTTCGTGCTCGCGCATTACAGCGACAAGCCGCCCCTGGTCGAGCAGCCGGTCCGGATCGATCGCGCAGATCATCCGCGCATCGCAGAGGATATGCGCATTGGCGTCGTCGTTCAGGATACCGGGCTTCGGGTCGAGCGGTAGCGCCAATCTCTCGCCGCGGCTATCGCGTGAAGAAATACCAGAACGCGAACGCGCCCATAAAGACCGAGAACGCGGCGCTGAAGAGCCACAAGACGATCGCGAACCAAAACCGGATTGGGTTTTGTTTGGGCGTAACGGGCAGGCCTTTGGCGACAAAGCCGCCGGCACGCAGCGCTGCAAGCGCGCGCGGCAGTAATACGCCGAGACCGGTCAGCGGGATGATGAAGCCAAAGATGAAGAGGATGATCCAATTTGCCATGGCAGTGCTTACTCGGTCTGCGCCGGATAGCTCAGTGTGTAAATCCAGAGCCTGGGCTTCAAGGTCAGCAGCAGCGGGTCGTTTGAGTCGATCTCTACTTCGCCGACAAAGCGCTTGTATTGCTCGCCCGGCGGCAGGTGGCCTTCGATCTCGAAATGGCCGCCGAGCGTGCAACCGCCCGGCAGTTTCTCGAGTTTGGTGCCTTCGACATGTGCCGCGCCCGCGACGTCGAATTCGAAGCCGTTGATCTTGAACGGCTTGCCCGCGAGCTTTTCCATCTCCTGAATTGACATGCCGTTTCTGACGCCGAGCGGGCCCACCCATTGCGCCTCGCCGAACACGGTGATGACCGACGGCCGCGCGCGTTTCTTCGCGTCGAACCACTCGATCTCAAGCCGCCGCTTCGGGTCATTGGCGAAGAGAATGGTGGCTTTGACCTTCTCGCCTTCCGCGCGGTTCACGTCGGCAAAGGTGACGTTCTTCGCGCCGAAGGCTTTGACGAGGGCGGTGTGGGTGGCGGTGCGCGCGAAGGGGCCGGAGCAGGAGAGGAGGCCGGCACTAGAGAGGACGTAAAGAAGTACTTGCTTAGAAGATGTTTTGTGCGGAGGCAGGATGCGGTGAGGACAAGTGTAGCTAGAATTCAACCACAAGGCTGATAGGTCTCATCTGATCGCTAGCCTTAATCTTAGAAGGCTTCCGCACGCCAGTTTTCTTGCTCGCGGAGTCGAATAGCGATCCTCGGTCATGCTGCTAAAGATAACCAGAGGGGACTTGTGCCGCCGCTGGAATCGGTGCTAAAGAGAAACAGATCGCAGTAGCTAAACCTGATACTGGTGTTTCATCACATTTGGTTGTACAAGTTATTTCGGACACTGGTGCTTCGGCCTTGTCGATACTGGCTTAGACATGTTGCCGATGGAGGCACAATTCGTGCCGCAATCATCGCTCGCACGCGCTCGACCATTCGTCGCTCCAGCCGGTATTGCAGCTCGCACATCGTGTTCAGCGGTTCAAAAACCAAGCCATTGCGTTTGTCCTATTCTGGACGGCCGAAGCCGATAGTTGCCTCGCGAAACAAACTCTAGTATTCCGTTGTTGCGCAAATATTGGAGTTGTTGCCTGATTTTGGGTTTCACGTTCTGATTTGCTGGTTAGATAGATGCCACTTAGTCGTTTTTCGAAAGCGAGATATCGTCTTAAGACGCAATTCTGGCTTGCCATAATCATTTCGACGCATTTCTGTCATTCCATAAGGATCCACCCCTTTGCCTCTGGTGTTTCCTCTCTAAGAAATAGTGTCTTGCGCCACTGCGAAAGTACGGCGCCCTTATCTGTGAAGTTGACCGTTTCTCAACGTTATAATTTTTCCCCAAATTTTCTATGAAATTCGGAATCTGCGAGCAAGATATTGCAGCCCGTCCATCCAGCTCTTCGAGCGGTTTCTGCAAGAGGCTTTCGTTTCTCAAGTATTTCGGGAACAAAGAAATGTTTGGGGATCGCATCGAACAAATCTACGATGCCCATCGATTTCAAGATGTAATTCACGAAAAGGAAATTGGGATTGTTGCTGGCGATCACTCGCTACGCATGGTGCGATAAGCCCCACAAGTACTTTGCCACTGAATTTAGTTCTTCTCACTCTGGTGCAAACTCATTCGGCACATGAAGTGCAAAGAAAGTCCGCTGTCGGGCGAAATTGTTTGCGCAATTTGTGCTCGAGCTTCATGCTGCCGCAGTTGGGACAGTAAAGCGACTTCTCGACCCATTTCTCGGTCCGAGAAGCGGGCGCTTTGCGAGCCGCATTATAGGGAGAAGTAGGTTCGTCTTGAACCCAAGCTTCATGTGCAGTTAACTAGCAAACTGCAAAAGAATGCGCATACGTCTAATTTTCAGTTGCTACCGCCCCTTCTTCTTAAACGCCCTCGAACCACCGCGGCCGCCAGTCGAAGAAGCCTTGCGGCCCGACGGTAGCGGCGCGCCGAATTTGGCCTGGCCGCGGTAAGAGCCCGCGTGATCGGCCATCTTCTTGGTGGGGTCGTCGATAAAAGCCATTTCGACTTCGCGGAGCCGCTTGAGCTCGTCGCGCAGTCGCGCCGCTTCCTCGAAGTTCAGGTCGGCGGCGGCTTCCTTCATCTGCTTGTCGAGATCGGCCAGCACCGCCTCGAAATTATGCCCGTAGGTCGCAATGTCGTCGGCGAAGCCCGCGTCCACCGTCACGCGGTCGCGCTCATACATCGAGCCCATGACGTCGCCGATCTGCTTACGAATGCTCTCGGGCGTAATGCCGTGATCGGTGTTCCACTTTTCCTGCTTCTCGCGGCGGCGGTTGGTCTCCGCGATCGCGCGCTGCATCGAGCCGGTCTCGCGGTCGGCATAGAGGATCACGCGGCCGTCCACGTTGCGCGCGGCGCGGCCGATGGTCTGCACCAGCGACGTCTCCGAGCGCAGGAAGCCTTCCTTGTCGGCGTCCAGAATTGCGACCAGCCCGCATTCCGGAATGTCGAGGCCCTCGCGCAGCAGATTGATGCCGATCAGCACGTCGAACGCGCCGAGCCGCAGATCGCGAATGATCTCGATCCGCTCCATCGTGTCGATGTCCGAATGCATGTAGCGCACGCGAATGCCCTGCTCATGCAGATATTCGGTGAGGTCTTCGGCCATGCGCTTGGTGAGCGTCGTCACCAGCGTGCGATAGCCGGCTTTCGCGACCTGGCGCACTTCGCCCAGCAAATCGTCCACTTGAGTCCGCGCCGGACGAATGATGATGTCCGGGTCGGTAAGGCCCGTCGGCCGGATCACTTGTTCGGCGAACACGCCTTGCGTCTGCGCCAGTTCCCAGCCGCCGGGTGTCGCGGACACCGCAACCGTCTGCGGGCGCATCGCGTCCCATTCCTCGAAGCGGAGCGGGCGGTTGTCCATGCAGGAGGGCAGGCGAAAGCCATATTCGGCCAACGTCGCCTTGCGGCGGAAGTCGCCGCGATACATGCCGCCAAGCTGCGGCACCGTCACATGGCTTTCGTCCACGAAGACGAGCGCGTTGTCGGGCAGATATTCAAACAAAGTCGGCGGCGGCTCGCCGGGTTTGCGGCCCGTCAGCCAGCGCGAATAATTCTCGATGCCGGCGCAGACGCCGGCCGCCGTCATCATTTCCAGATCGAACATCGTGCGCTGCTCGAGCCGCTGCGCTTCGAGCAGGCGGCCCGCGGCGTTCAGCTCATTCAGCCGCGCTTTCAATTCGATCTTGATGCCTTCGATCGCCTGATTGAGCGTCGGGCGCGGCGTCACATAATGCGAATTCGCGTAGATGCGGACGGAATCGAATTCGGCCTGTTTCGCGCCGGTGAGCGGGTCGAATTCGTGGATGCCCTCGATGTCGTCGCCGAACAGCGAAATGCGCCAGGCGCGGTCTTCATAATGCGCCGGGAACAGCTCGATGGTGTCGCCGCGCACCCGGAAGGTGCCGCGCGCGAAATCCATGTCGGTGCGGCGATATTGGAGCGCCACCAGATCCGCGATCAGCTGGCGCTGGTTCAGCTTCTCGCCCTTCTTGATGTCGAAGGTCATGCGCGAATAAGTCTCGACCGAGCCGATGCCGTAAATGCACGACACCGAGGCCACGATGATCACGTCGTCGCGTTCCAGCAGCGCGCGCGTCGCCGAATGGCGCATGCGGTCGATCTGTTCGTTGATCGCCGAAGTCTTTCTCGATGTAAGTGTCCGTGCGCGGGACATAGGCTTCCGGCTGGTAATAGTCGTAGTAGCTGACGAAATATTCGACCGCGTTTTCCGGAAAGAAATTCTTGAACTCGCCGTAAAGCTGGGCCGCCAACGTCTTGTTCGGCGCGAGAATGAGCGCGGGCCGCTGCACGCGCTCGATCACCTGCGCCATGGTGAAAGTCTTGCCGGAGCCGGTAACGCCCAAGAGCACCTGCGTGCGCTCGTTGTCGTTCACGCCCCTGACGAGTTCCTCGATCGCGGTGGGCTGATCGCCCGCGGGCTCGAACGGCGACACCAGTTTAAATTTCTTGCCGCCTTCGGATTTCGAAGGCCGCTCCGGGCGATGCGGCGCCCAGGTCGTATTGTTGATTTCCGGGCGGCCCGTTTCGATCAGCGCGGCCAGCGCATTCGCGCTCGCCTGCACGCCAAGCGAGGGAATGTAATCGGCGTCGTTCTCGGGCTTTTCGAAGCCGGCCGCGCGCGCGAGTTCCGGATCGACCTTGCCGTCGAGTTTTGGAACTTCGAAATCGAGCTGTGGCCGTTCGGCCATGCCGTGGCTGACGCCGCGCGCGGTCCGGTACGGCTTTTCGGCCTTTTTCTTCGGTTCTTTGGGCATGAGGCGATTATATGGGAAGCCGCGGCGGAGAATAAAGGCTTAGTCGCCGCCGCCGATATATCCCGTGATCATCCACTGATCGCCAAGTTTGACGTAGCAAAGCCGCGGATCGAGCGGGGTGAAGAGTTCGCCCGGCGCGACAAAGCCGCGCTTGCCGTCCTGCGTAATCACCTGGGTCCAGGTTTTCTCCGGATCGAAGTTCGGCGTGCGGGCGGAGAGATCGGTATAGACAAAATGCGGGCCCGAGCTTTGCGATTTCGGCTGAGTCTTTCGCGGCCTTGGCGCGAACGATGACGGCGTCGTAGCCCGGATAACTCCATTCGAACACGTCGGAGTCGGTCGCCTTCAGCAGCTTCTCGAAGGCCTTCGCGTCATATTTCGGCTCCGCGGGCCCGCAGAACACGCCGCGCCGGGTGGCGTGCGGTGCCGTGCCCTGTTCGACAAAGGACATCAGGAGGCGCCAGCCCGCGTTGTTTTTCGCGTCCAGGCTCAGCGCCTGCGCGAAGTTGGCTGCCGGATTCGATTTCTTGTCGTAGCCGCCGCCGAAATCGCGCTCCCAGAAGAAGTCGCGCGCGATCAGGTTGGCGAGCGCGTCCTTGTCTCGTTTTTGCGCAAGCTCAAAGACCTTCGCACGAAAGACCGTCAGCGATGGGTCGTTCGAGCCCTTCGGAATTGAAACCGCGACCGGCGCGTAACCGGTCCATTTCTGGGCGTGCGCCGCGCCCGTCGAAACGAGCGCGGCGACGATCAGGAATGCGAGACGCTTCATATACGGCGGAAAACCACGCCTGCGACCAGCAGCAGATATCCGATCAGCAGAAGCTCATAGACATAACGCGGGTTGATCACCGGGATCGCTACCACGCGGTAATAGATCAGGAGCGAGACGATCGCGAATATAATGGAGATAACAAAAACGATGATCGTGGGAGGGGTGAGGGCAAAGGCGCCGCGGCGATAAGCCATGGAAGGTCTCCAAGAATGAATGGGGAAAAATGCTAGCACGAAATCCGGCTGCGAGAACGCGCGAGCTGCGCTCTCGTTCAACCATTTAAACGCCTTTCAGCGTGACGCCGATCATGAGGACCGCCCAGGCGCCGGTCATGACCGCAAAGCGATAGAGACCGACGAAGGGAACCGGGACAACCAGACTGACAAGCGCCAGCACTGCAAGCGCGACAGACAACAGAAACATGATGGTGGTCGGTGCGGTCAGCCGCATGAAATTCTCCTTTGCGCGTCAAGCCACGTTGCCGGGCGAGGGTGCTTAAGTCTAGCTTCGCATTCTCGGCGCCGTTGTTCCGGCGTGCTTATCCCCAAGGTCTTGCCCCGATGACGCTCTCGCCCGCGCTTTCGCCGATTCTGCTCTTGTTCATTTCCAACATCTTCATGACCTTCGCCTGGTACGGGCATCTCAAATATAAAGCGTCGCCGCTCATCATCGTGATCGTCGCGAGCTGGGGCATTGCTTTCGTCGAGTATTGTTTCGCGGTGCCGGCGAACCGGATCGGACATGCGGTTTATTCCGCGGCCGAACTCAAGACCATGCAGGAGATTATCACGCTCCTGGTCTTCGCCGCCTTCTCGGTATTTTATCTCGGCGAGAAGATTTCCTGGAATCATCTGGTCGGCTTCGCGCTGATCGCGGGCGGCGCTTATTTTATATTCCAGAAGTGGTGATCGACTTGAGCAAGGCCTGAAACCGGCCTTGGCGAATTTTTTGAGTTTGAAAATGTTCCATTAAATCGGTGGGCGCATGCTTTTGCGCGTTAATCCAGGCAATGACCGACTGATTGATTACAGGTGGCTGCTGCGCCTGCGCCGGGAACGCCCCAAAAAGAGAGTCAGCAGGACGGGCGCGAGGGATCTGATCAATTCATGCGTCACGTATTTCGCCGGCGTCAGCGGGCGGCCCGTGCCAAATAAATCGTCTGAGTAAAATCTGCATCCCGAAGCGGGTTATTAAATGTCACCCGCTCCGCCCGTGCCTCCGCGAAAATCTCAGAAAGCATGGCGGTAAAGTTCTCGTCCGGGAGTTCATTTGACCAAAGCCCAAATATTCCGCCGGGACGGAGATGACTCGAAAGGCATTTTAGGCCGTGCGGTTGATAGAACGCGGCATTATGTGGATCGAGCAAAAATTCCGGTGAATGATCAATATCGACAAGGATCGCATCAAATTGTCTGGATTTCTCCTTGGGATCGAATCCTTCTGGAGACAAAGCCAGTTTAAAGAAGTCTCCGACCACAAACCGGCAGCGTGCGTCAGATGTCAGAACGCTTCCGAGCGGCAATAAACCGCTTTCGTGCCAATCAACGACCGCTTCTAGCGCCTCAACAACAACAAGCGACTTTACCGTATCGGTCTGAAGCACGGTGTGCGCCGTATAGCCCAAGCCTAAGCCACCCACGACAATCTCAAGGTCTTGTCCGGAAAGTTCTGCCAGCGCCAGCTCGGCCAAAGCAACTTCCGATTTTGTGAACATGCTCGACATCAAGAATTGCTCGCCGAGCTTAATTTCAAATATGTCAACGCCAAGCGCGAGGTTTCGCCTGCGACGAAGACTTAGAGCGCCTATGGGCGTTTGCCTGTAATCGAGCTCTTCAAAATTTGCGCTCATACCCAATTTTAAACTCGATTTGACGAAGCTCGGCGGCGGAGCTGAGTTGGATTAATAGCACAGTTATTGTTGCAGCATTTCCTCTGCGGCCTTATTTCGCCGGCGTCAGCCGCAGCACCTTGCCATTGCGTGCATCGGTCAACACCCAGATCGCGCCATCGGGGGCCTGGCGCACATCGCGGATGCGCTCGCCGAGCTGATCGAGCATGCGCTCTTCTTTTAAAACCTTCTCGCCATCGAGTTCGAGTCGCACGAGCGACGAGAACACTAGCGAGCCGGTGAAGAGATTGCCCTTCCACGCGGAAAAAAGCTCGCCGGTGTAAAACATCGCGCCCGATGGCGCGATCGACGGCGTCCAGTAATAAATCGGCTGCTCCATGCCTTCCTTGTGCGTGGTTTCGTGTTGCTTGGCGCCGGAATAATCAATGCCGTAACCGATCACCGGCCAGCCGTAATTCTTGCCGGCTTCGGGAATGTTGATCTCGTCGCCGCCGCGCGGTCCATGTTCGGTCAGCCAAAGCTTGCCGGTCTGCGGATGGAGGGCCGCGCCCTGCACGTTGCGATGGCCGTAGGACCAGATTTCGGGCTTGGCATTCGCATCTTTCAGGAACGGATTGTCCGTTGGCACCGTGCCGTCCGGCTTGATGCGAATGATCTTGCCGATGTGGTTGGTGAGATCCTGCGACGGCGTTTTGAGGTTGCGCTCGCCGGTGGTGATGAAGAGATTACCGTCACGCGCAAACACCAGCCGCGAGCCGAAATGAAAGCCGCCGAGGCGCGCGGGCTCCTGCCGGAAAATTATCTTCACGTCTTCGAGCGATGCTTTGCCGTCTTTCTCGACGAATTTCGCGCGCACAACCGAGGTGCTTGAGCCGCCAGGGCCCCGCGGCTCCGCGAAACTCAGGAAGATGAAACTGTCTTTGGCGAAATCCGGCGAGACCGCGACATCGAGCAAGCCGCCCTGGCCGACCGCGGCGACATCCGGCACGCCTGCAACCGGATCGGAAAGCTTGTTGTCCTTGCCGATGATGCGAAGCCGCCCTGGCCGCTCGGTGACGAGCGCGCGGCCGTCGGGCAGGAAAACCAGTCCCCACGGATTTTGCAGGCCGCTCGCGATCGTTTCGACCGCGATATTCGCCTTCTGCGTTTTGACGAGCACCGGCTCGCTCTGCGCGAATGCGGGCGAGGCGAGGAAGAAAATGAACGGGAGAAGCGCGAGTTTTTTCATGCGGTGAGCCTAACGGCTCAACCGCAACGCGCCAATAACGACAGCGTTCCGGAACTTAGCGGCGGGTGACGGGGGTGCGGCGCTTGGCGCCTTTGGGCGAAGCGTCGCGAATCGCGAATATGGTGAGAATGGCCATCACCACGAGAATAATGCCCACGATCAGGGCGGTCGTGAGCGACGTGCTTTCTTCCATGACCATCAGGTCCGAGCGCTGGGCTAGCGCGCCACTTGCGCCGGCGACGGCAAGCACGACGACGATCGAGGCGATCAGCGCGACGGTAAGCGTTAGCTGCGCGAGCGCCGCGCCAAAGCGATGCGTGCGATCCGCTTCGATGAGCGGGCTGATGTCGCGATGCTCGTTCGAGAAGCTGTTCATTATTTTACTCGCTGCGCCGGATTGGAGGACGTCGGGCCTTATCGTGTAGTCAGCCGCCAATCCAAGCAAGTTAAGTGCCGAGTTCGGCTCGCGCATGGCAGTAGCTGACGGGGTGAGCTACCGGGATGGCGAAAGGAAGGCAAGTTAGCCAGCCAGACCCGCAATATGCGCGTCGAAGTTAAAGAATACCTTCACCCCAGGGCGGCGCTTTTGGCCGAGGGCATGCCGAAAACGACCTGGGAATGCATCGTATCCATTGAAATATGCCCCTGATTGCCAGCAATCCGGGCAAGCCAGCGGATGATCGAGGGGAAGGCATCGAGGTCGAAGTCGCCCTCCCTGGCCACATGCGTGTGTGCATAGAGCGCGAGGTCTGCGACCGTCTCCCGATCGCCTACAAAGTAATCGTGTTTGGTGAGGTGCTGCTCCATCAGCGCCAGTGCTGCGTAGCCGCGCTCCAGCCACTGATCGATATCGTGGGTCCGAAGCTCGCGGCCGCCGCGCACGAGATGGAGCCAGAAGCGCGCCTCGGCGATCGCCGGTTCATGGCTGTGCTGTTCGAAGAACATCCAGCGCAGCGTCTCCGCGTATTCGAAGCGGTCAGCCGGCAACCAGGGCGCGCCTTCGGCGAGATAGATCAGAATCGCATTCGACTCGGCGAGCTTGCGCCCATCTTCGAGCTCGATCAGCGGCAGCCGGCCTTCCGGGTTCTTGGCGAGATATTCGGGCGTCCGGGTTTCGCCCTTGAAGCGGTCGATTTCGACCAACTGATAAGGCGTGCCCATGCGCGCAAGCAGCATGCGCACTTTGTAGCTGTTGCCCGAGGACTGCATCGAATAGAGGGTCAGCACACCAGCCTCCGTCTTCTGCAGGCCCTATAGCAGAGGAATGATGGCACGAAAGCGACCCAGTACGGGTTGCGGGGCAAGGTTGCGTCCAGTACTAAGACGCCGCCAAAATCCGGCATTCCGGAGCACCTGAAATGGCCTTCATTTCCGATGCGCTCTCGCGCATCAAGCCGTCGCCGACGATCGCAATTTCCAACCTCGCCCGCGAGATGAAAGCGGCGGGGAAAGACGTGATTGCGCTCTCCGCGGGCGAGCCGGATTTCGATACGCCGCAGCATATTAAAGACGCCGCGATCGAGGCGATCCGTTCGGGCAAGACCAAGTACACGGCGGTGGACGGCATTCCCGAATTGAAGGCTGCGATCTGCCGCAAGTTCGAGCGCGAAAACGGCCTCAAGTACAAGCCGAGCCAGGTTACCGTCGGTACCGGCGGCAAGCAGGTCTTGTTCAACGCGCTGGTGGCGACGATCAACCCCGGCGACGAAGTCATTATTCCGGCGCCCTATTGGGTGAGCTATCCGGACATCGTTGCGTTTGCGGGCGGCAAGCCGGTACCGCTGCCGACCAAGGCGGAGCATGGCTTTAAAGTGCAGGCCGCCGACCTTGAGCGCGCGATTACGCCGAAGACGAAGTGGATCATTTTCAACTCGCCGTCGAACCCGTCGGGCGCCGCCTATTCGCACGCCGAATTGAAAGCCGTCACCGACGTGCTGGTGAAGCATCCGCATGTCTGGATGCTGACCGACGATATGTACGAACATCTCGTCTACGACGATTTCAAATTCGTGACGCCGGCGCAGGTCGAGCCGTCGCTTTACGAGCGCACGCTGACCATGAACGGCGTGTCCAAAGCCTATTGCATGACCGGCTGGCGCATCGGCTACGGCGCCGGACCGGAACATCTCATCAAGGCGATGGGCACCTTGCAGTCGCAGTCGACCACAAACCCGTCCTCAATCTCGCAATGGGCGGCGGTGGCGGCGCTCGACGGCCCGCAGGATTTTATTCCGAAGCACAATGAGTCCTTCAAGAGCCGCCGCGATCTGATTGTGTCGATGCTGAACCAGTCGAACGGGATCAAATGCCCGACGCCTGAGGGCGCATTTTATGTGTATCCGTCCTGCGCCGGCACGCTCGGCAAAACCGCACCCTCTGGGAAGAAGCTCGTCAATGACGAGGACTTCGCAAAAGAGTTATTGGCAAGTGAGGGCGTCGCGGTCGTACAGGGCGCGGCGTTCGGTTCGTCGCCGGCTTTCCGTATTTCTTACGCAACGAGTACCGCGGAATTGGAAGAAGCAGGGCGGCGCATCCAGCGGTTTTGCGGTTCACTGCGCTAACGCGATTGTGCCGCCATCGGGAGCAGCTGCCGACGTGAAGAACAGGCATCGAACCAAGGGTGCGCTGCGGCAAAAATTGCTACGCGATGAAACTTGTGTCCAAAGCCAGACTTATGTCATGCGGCATAAGTCTGGGATTTAATCCAAGCCCGGCGAAACGGGCGCTATCCGGAAAGGGAGCTACTCCTCATGAACCGTCGTCTTCTTGCCCTCGTGGCCGCACTAGCCGCGATCTTCACCATTTCGGCCACTCCGGCTGATGCGCGCTACAGCCGTGTCGGCACGCTGTCCTGCAACGTCGCGCCGAACGTGAGCTTCATCGTCGGCTCCATGCGCCGTGCGCGTTGCGTGTTCACGCCGACCGTCGGCCGTCCGCATCGTTATCACGCCCACATTTCTCGCGTCGGTCTCGACGTGAATCTCTCGGCCGGCGGCGTGCTGGTCTGGGCTGTGCTCGCTGAAAACCGTCGCCTCTATCCGGGCGACATTCGTGGCCGTTACACCGGCGCGTCGGGCAGCATCACGCTGGGCCTCGGCATCGGCGGCAACTTGCTGGTCGGCGGTTCGCGCAATACGGTCGCGCTGCAGCCGCTCTCCGGCGAAGGCAATGTCGGCGTCGGCCTTGCGGTTGGTGTCGCTGAAATCAACCTTCACTAAAATCTGTCAGTATCTCTGACTGAAAGCGGCCCGGAATTTCCGGGCCGCTTTTGTTTTTGCGCATTGTTTTACACACGGTTTTGCACACGCATTGCGGCGCAAAGCGAATCCGGCTTGCGCTGATCGCCATCTGCTGAAACGATAATTTCCCGGTCGTCCTCTCTCGACCGGAAGACCCGGTTTCGCCGGGGCGCGATTTTCGCCACGTGCGGGATGCGGGCAGGGAGGTGTCGATGGCTGACAAGAAAGCCGTTGCGGCGAACGCCAATTCCAACGGCATAAGTAGTCGCGGACCGCGCACGATTGCGATCGTCGGTCCGTTTCAATCCGGAAAAACCACGCTGCTTGAAGCGATTCTCGCCCGCACGGGCGCGATTGCGCGTGCAGGTAGCGTCGATGCAGGCACTTCGGTCGGCGATGCCGGCGCGGAAGCGCGTGCGCACAAAATGAGCGTCGAAGTAAACCTCGCTTCGGCGCAATTCCTCGGCGACAATTATCACTTCATCGATTGTCCCGGCTCGGTCGAATTTTCGCACGACATGCGCGCGGCAATCCCGGCGGTCGATGCCGCGGTCGTAGTCTGCGAGGCCGACCCGAAAAAGATACCGCAATTGCAGCTCGTCATGCGCGAGCTCGAAGCGCAAGGCATCCCTCGCTTCCTCTTCATCAACAAAATCGACAAAGCGGACCGGCGCGTGCGCGAGACGCTCGCGTTATTGCAGCCGGCGTCACGCATTCCGCTGGTGTTACGGCAGATCCCGATCTGGAACGACGGCATCGTGGTCGGCTTCGTCGATCTCGCGCTGGAGCGCGCGTTTGTCTATCGCGAACATGCGGCCAGCGAATTGATCGCGCTTGAAGGCGATAATGCGAGCCGTGAGAAAGACGCGCGCTTCACCATGCTGGAGCGGCTCGCCGATCACGATGACGAGTTGATGGAGCAATTGCTCGAAGACATCCAGCCGCCGCGCGACAAGGTTTTCGACGATCTGTCGAAGGAATTGCGCGACGGTGCGATCTGCCCGGTCATGATCGGCTCGGCGATCCGCGAAAATGGCGTGTTGCGGCTGATGAAAGCGCTCCGGCACGAAGTACCTGGGGTCGCGCAGACCGCGGCACGGCTGAAGCTCAATGCTAATGGCGACGGCATCGCCGATGTCGTGAAAACGCTGCACACCAGCCACGGCGGCAAGCTTTCGATTGCGCGTGTGCTTGGCGGCGAGATCGGCGAGGGCGCTACCGTCACCGGAAGTTCGGGCGGATCGGCGCGCGTTGCCGGCGTCTTCAGCGTCAAAGGCGCAAGCGTTCGAGAAGCGCGATGCCGCGAAAGCCGGCGATCTGGCCGGCTTTGCCAAGCTCGATCCGATCATGACCTGCGAGACGATCTCGACCGGCAAATCCGCTCCGTCGCTCGGCGCGGTAGTGGCACATCCGCCGGTGCTTGCGCTCGCCGTTTCTGCCGCCGAGCGCAAGGACGACGTGAAGCTGGGCCTCGCGCTCGGCAAACTCGCCGACGAAGATCCGTCGCTCGTCGTGTTTCATAACGCCGACCTCGGCGAGATCGTGTTGTGGGGCCAGGGCGAGATGCATCTGCGCGTGGCGCTCGAGCGGTTGCAGAACCGCTTCGGCGTGAAGGTTCATACGCATCCGCCGCGGGTCGGCTATCGCGAAACCATTCGCAGGCAAGTGTCGCAACGCGGGCGCCACCGGAAACAATCGGGCGGCCACGGGCAATTCGGCGACGTCGTGCTCGACATCAAGCCGCTGCCGCGCGGCGGCGGCTTTCAGTTCGGCGACACGATCAAGGGTGGCGTGGTGCCGCAACAATACGTGCCCTCGGTCGAGCAAGGGGTGCGCGCGTACCTGACACACGGACCGCTCGGCTTTCCGGTGGTCGATGTTGCGGTGACCTTGACCGATGGCTCGTACCATTCGGTCGATTCCTCCGACATGGCGTTCCAGATGGCGGGAAGACTTGCGATGAGCGAGGGCATGCCGCAATGCCAGCCGGTACTGCTCGAGCCGATTTTCGAAGTCGCGATTAATTGTCCAAACGATGCGACAGCCAAGATCAACGCAATTCTGTCGCAGCGGCGTGGGCAAATTCTCGGATTCGAAGCGCGTGACGGCTGGGATGGATGGGACACGGTGCGCTCGATGCTGCCGGAATCGGCGATCGGCGACCTCATTGTCGAAGTTCGTTCTGCGACCGCCGGTGTCGGCGGGCTCACGTTCCGCTTCGATCATTTGTCGGAACTGACCGGCAAACAGGCCGACGTGATCGTGGCGTCGCAGCGCGCGGCGGAATGAGACTGCGAAAATAAAAATAGCCGGGCTTTCGGCCCGGCCATTTTTATTGGATCAGCTCGATTATCCTAAAGCCGGATAATCGATGTAGCCCTGATGATCGCCTTTCGGGCCGCCTTGATAGAAGGTGGCATTGTCCCATGCCGCGACCGGCGCATTGACCCTGTAGCGCTGCGGCAAGTCCGGATTTGAAATAAATGGTTTGCCAAATGCGACGAGATCAGTCTCGCCGGACGCAATCGCTTTCGTTGCGCTGTCCTGATCGAAAGCTTCGGCGACGATGTAGGTACCGTCGAATAGTTCGCGTAGTGCCGGCGAAATGCGTTGTGACGCCTTCGGAGAATCGATGACGTGAATGTAGGCAAGCTTGCGCTTGTTCAGTTCATCGGTGAGTTGCGAGAAGGTCGCGAGCGGATTGGAATCCGACATCGAATGTCCGGTGAAATACGGCGACAGACGATAGCCGACGCGGTTCGCGCCCCAGACACCGATCACGGCGTCCACGACTTCAAGCGGAAAGCGCAGGCGGTTCTCTAAGCTGGCGCCGTAATTATCGGTGCGCTTGTTGGTGCCGTCGCGCGTGAACTGGTCGAGCAGATAGCCATTCGCACCGTGGATCTCGACGCCGTCGAAGCCGGCCGCTTTCGCATTCTCAGCGCCGCGGCGGAAGTCTTCGACAATGCCTGGAAGTTCGGAAGCGTCGAGCGCGCGCGGGGTCGAGAAATCCTTCTGGCCTTCCGGGGTAAAGGTTTTGCCAATCGCAGCGATCGCGGAGGGTGCGACCGGCGGCTTGCCATCGTGGAAATCGGAATGCGAGATACGGCCGACGTGCCAGAGCTGAAGGAAAATCTTGCCACCGGCTTTGTGCACGGCGTCGGTAATCTTCTTCCAGCCTGCGACCTGTTCGGCGGAATGAATGCCGGGCGTCCGCACGTAGCCGATGCCTTGCGGGCTCACTTGCGTTGCTTCGGTGATGATCAATCCGGCGCTCGCGCGCTGTGCATAATATTCGGCGGCGAGTGGATTGGGTACGCGGCCGTCGATCGCGCGGCTTCGCGTCATCGGCGACATGGCAAAGCGGTTCTTTAGTTGCAGATCGCCAAGTTCGTATGGCGAGAAAAGCGTCTTCGTTGAAGCGTCGTGGATATTCATGGCGGTGTCCTTTTTTGGAAAAAGTTGCCGGACGGCCTCGCGGGGGCGCGCATAGGCCGTCCGGCTGTTCCCGCGGCGGGGGGAGATTGCCGCGGTTAGCTTGGAACTCAGACTTCGACGCTTGCCTCGCGGCTCTCGGCGATCTGGAGAAACTCGTGTTCAAGTCTCTCCGCATCGACGCCGTCGGCATCCATGAGAGTACGGATGAGGGGATCGGCCAGCGCTTCAGCCATGCTCAGGTCGGTATTGCGGGCAGCGAGGCTGCGTGCGTTAAAGGCTTCTAGGCATCGACTCATCGGGGCTCTCCTTCGATTTTCGAGGGCGGTACCAGCAAGGAGCTTGATTTGGTACCGATCGGTAACATATAGGTACTGACCGGTAACACCTGAGTCAAGAGGCATGACCCCTAGAATTTCTCCCCAGCGTCCCGAGCCTGATCTGGCACCTCCGCAGGTAATTCCGCCCCGCGAGCGCATCCTCGTTGCGGCGTCGGACCTGTTTTACCGGCAGGGTATTCGCGCGGTCGGCGTGGACGCGATCGCGGAAGCGGCCGGCACCAACAAGATGACGCTCTACCGCCACTTCGAATTCGAAGGACGCGCTGGTTGCCGAATATCTGCGCCGCCTTTCCAGGAAGTCGGAGGCGTTTTGGGCCAGTATCGAGCACCAGCATCCAGCCAATCCGCGCAAGCAACTCGAAGCGTGGATTGAAGCGGCCGGACGCGATGCAAACGACCCGCAAGGACGCGGTTGCGCGCTTGCAAATGCGGCCGTGGAACTCGCGGAAAAAGACCACCCTGCGCGGCGGGTCATTGAAGAGCATAAGCGCGCGACGCGCGATCGTCTGGCCAAGTTATGCGCTGCCGCCGGCCTGAAACGGCCGGAAATGCTGGCGGATGAACTATTTGTCCTGCTCGAGGGCGCGCGCGTCTGCTCGCAAAGCATCGGCCCCGACAGCCCCTGCTGCCACTTCGTTCGCATGGGCGAGGCGATCATTGCTTCGCACGAAAAGTGACCTGAGGCATGGCTGAAGTCGGATAAATCCGACTTCAGTACACGCTTCCGTGACTTGCCTTTAACCGGCGCAACATTCTACCTCCCCGTGGGGTTATTGCTGGGAGGAGCCAGGAAATGTTGATCAAGCGCACGCGCGGCTGGGAAATTCCCGAATCGCAGACCACCCCCGAAGACATCTATTTTACGCGCCGCAAACTGCTGGGCGCGGGTGCTTCGATCGCGGCCGCAAGCTTCTTCCCCTCGCTTGCTAGCGCGCAGCGCGTCACCGATGTCGCCGATCCGACCGCCGATCTCTACCCGGCGAAAGCGAATGCGAAATACAAGTTCGATGGCAAGCTGACGGAAGAACGGTTGGCTGCGAACTACAATAATTTTTACGAATACGGCACCAGCAAAAATATCGCGTCGTCCGCGCAGCAGCTGAAGATTCGTCCGTGGACCGTCAAGTTCGACGGCATGGTCGAAAAAGAACAGACCGTCGATATCGATACGCTGATCCGCGCGATGAAGCTTGAAGAGCGCACCTATCGCCTGCGTTGTGTCGAAGCATGGTCCGCGGTGATCCCCTGGACCGGCTTTGCGATGGCCGACCTTGTGAAATTCGCAAAACCGCTCTCCGGGGCGAAATATATCCGCATGGAGACGTTCAACGATCCGAAGATGGCGCCGGAGCAGCGCCCGGGTTTCCTGAGCGACGGCAACTGGCCGTTTGTCGAAGGCTGCACCATCGCTGAAGCGAATAACGAACTCGCCTTCATGGTCACCGGCGTTTACGGCAAGCCCGGCTACAAGCAATTCGGTGCACCGATCCGGTTGATGATGCCGTGGAAGTACGGCTTCAAGGCCATCAAATCGATCGTGCGCGTGACCTTCACCGACCAGCGCCCGGTCGGCTACTGGGAGAAGTTACAGCGCCAGGAATATGGGTTCTGGGCAAACGTGAATCCAGAATTCTCGCATCCGCGCTGGAGCCAGGCGTCTGAGCGTGACATCGGCACCGGGCAGCGGCGCACCACGGAGATCTTCAACGGCTACAGCGAATACGTCGCCGATCTCTACAAAGATATGAAGGGCGAGCGCCTCTGGGCGTAACGCGGCGCTGCCATTCGCACGCGCAGCGCCAACAACATCATTTCGATCTTCTGAAAATAAAAAGCCGGGCTCCTTGCGGAGCCCGGCTGGTAGTCACGCGGCTTACGCCGCGGTGCCTGCCAGAGGGAGAAGTTGCTGTCGTGCGCGCAGGGAAGGGGGAAGGGAGCGCACGAAGCTACAGGACACATCTGCATACTTGTACCGTGCGGTAACAACAGCAATCCGGGTAGCTGCATACCCCCCGTGCGTCTCGTGCAGGGGGTGCGTCAATACTTCCAGCGTTGTGCGTTTGCCAGAAGAAAATCCCGGAATACTTGAATGCGTGCGACCGAGCGCAACTCTTCCGGATACACAAAATAAGCATCAAGCGACGGGGCGTCGCGCTCGGAAAAAAGCCGCACCAGACTTTCGTTACCCTCGACCAGATAGTCGGGAAGCGTGGCGATGCCGACACTGTTTTCCACAGCGGTTTTGAGTCCAACCACGTTGTTGATGGTCATCGCTGCAACCCGCGGGGAGCCGTCAGCGCGGCCGATTTCTCCGAGCCAGTTCAGGTTCGAGAAATAGCCCGGTACGTTGCCGCCGAGCATGAGAATCCGGTGGCCGTCGAGTTCTTCCGGTGAGCGTGGCTGGCCCTTTTTCGACAGATATTCGGTCGAAGCATAGGCGTGGAAATGCACCGTAAATAACTTGCGCTGGATCAGGTCTGGCTGCACCGGCTGGCGCAGGCGGATCGCGACATCCGCTTCGCGCATGCCGAGGTCGAGTTCTT
The DNA here is from genome assembly GCA_963730025.1 of uncultured Alphaproteobacteria bacterium. GTDB lineage: Bacteria > Pseudomonadota > Alphaproteobacteria > Rhizobiales > Xanthobacteraceae. Next base: position 1,319,130 of record CAVSPV010000002.1, on the reverse strand, counting down.
CGTCCGTAAGCTGCAAATGAATGCGGATATCCGGATAGAGATCGAGAAATTCGTCGATGCGGGCGGTCAGCCAATACGAGCCGAGACCAACGGTCGTGGTCACGCGCATGTCGCCGTTCGGCTTCTCGCGGTTGTCGGTGAGCTTGGTGCGCACCGCTTCTAACTTCATGAACACGTCATGCGCGGTGCGAAACAGCATCTCGCCCTGTTCGGTCAGGATCAGTCCGCGCGCGTGACGGTGAAAAAGCGGGGCTTTTAGTTCCTGCTCGAGCGCCGAGACCTGGCGGCTTACTGCCGACTGCGACAGACCAAGGGATTCGCCCGCATGCGTGAAGCTGCCCGCCTCGGCTGCGACGTGGAAGACCTTGAGTTTGTCCCAATCCATTCCCTTGCTCATTCGGCGGCGGCGCGATTTGCGCCCTCGGCTGCAAGGAAATGGCCCGCTTCGAGTGCCGCCATGCAGCCGAGACCGGCAGCGGTCACGGCCTGGCGGAAAATGTCGTCGGTGACGTCGCCGGCCGCGAACAGCCCCGGCACCGAAGTCGCGGTCGAATCCGGCGCAGTCCAGACATAGCCGTTCGGCTTCATCTTCACTTTGCCGTCCACGAGTTCGGTCGAGGGCTTATGGCCGATCGCAACGAAGACGCCGTCGATCTTGCGCTCGGTGACAGCACCGGTGCGCACGTTCTTCAACTTCACGCCGGTGACTTTGGTGGGTTCGCCGCCGCCGACGATTTCCTCGACCGCGCTGTCCCAGACCAGTTCGATCTTCGGATGCTTGAACAAACGATCCTGGAGGATGCGTTCGGCGCGCAAACTGTCGCGGCGATGCACGAGCGTTACCTTGGACGCGAAATTGGTGAGGAAGAGCGACTCTTCGACCGCGGTGTTGCCGCCGCCGACCACGACGACTTCCTTGTTACGATAGAAGAAGCCGTCGCAGGTCGCACAGGCCGAAACGCCGAAGCCGCGATATTTCTGCTCCGACGGAATATCAAGCCACTTCGCTTGTGCGCCGGTCGACAGGATCACGGTGTCGGCAAGAAACACGGCGCCGGATTCCAGCGTCACGCGGAACGGCCGCTGCGTGGTGTCGAGTTCTTTGACGTGATCGGCAATCAGTCTGGTGCCGACATGTGCTGCCTGGGCCTTCATCTGCTCCATGAGCCAGGGACCCTGGATCACGTCGGCGAAGCCCGGATAGTTTTCGACGTCGGTGGTGATGGTGAGCTGGCCGCCCGGTTGGATACCTTCGATCAGCACCGGCTCCAGCATCGCGCGCGCGGCGTAAATTGCCGCGGTGTAGCCGGCTGGACCCGAGCCGATGATGACGACCTTCGCGTGAGTCGCGGACATGGCGTTATTCCCGATTGAAAGACGCCAGCGTTGGCCAGGCGCTCCCCCGAGCCATGCGCTGTGTGCATATATCTAGGGTACTGACCGGTACCCCGGCAAGCGGCTCCCCCAACTTTCAATGGCCTGCTCACGCAATATTGTTTCGCGGCGGGCGCGCTTGATCTAGGGTGCCGCGAAATAATATTGCCGGAGTAGCCCATTGCTCGCCCGCCTCGACAAGATCGACTGGCACATTCTGCAGATCCTTCAAGACGAAGGCCGGATCACCAACGTGGAGCTTTCGCGCCGCGTCGGCATTTCCGCTCCGCCCTGTCTCAGGCGGGTACGCGCGCTCGAGGAAGCCGGGATCATCCGCGGCTACCGGGCGCTGCTCGACGAAAAAGCGCTCGGCTATCCGGTCACGGTGTTCGCGATGGTGCATCTGGCGAGCCAGGCAGAAACCGATCTCAACGCCTTCAACGACCGCGTCCGCAATTGGCCGCTGGTCCGCGAATGCCACATGCTTTCGGGCGAATATGATTTCATCATGAAGTGCATGGCGCCCGATCTCGGAACGTTTCAGGCGTTCGTGTCGGAGCTGACTGCCGCGCCGAATGTGCGCAACGTGAAGACCTTGCTAACGCTTGGGCGCCCGAAGGATGCTGCGAACGTGCCGCTGAACGCGCCGAAGGGCTGAGCTTCAGGTGTACTTCGCGACCCACTGCGCGAAAGTGTCGAGCAGATAATTCATTCGCAGCGAGAGGCCGTAAGGCGTGAGCATGGTCGGCGAACGCTCGACGGGAAGTGCCAGCAGGATCGGCTGCGGTGGCCGGCCGGGAATAAGCAGATCGCCTTCCATGTAATCGGTCGGCTGCACGATACCGAAGCCCGTGTACTGATAGAGCATCACGCCGCGCACGCGCACGGTGAGCGGTCCCGAATATTTACCGGCGAGCGCCGCTTTGATTTTGCCGGGCAACGCCGCGCGGATTTGCGCAGCAAGGGGACCAGCCCCTTTGCTGGCAAGCGGTGCTACATCGACCGTGATGCGTTGCGCGAGACTGGGCGACGTAAGCGCGCCTGCGAGCAGGAGGACAAGCGCGAAACTGAGCGCAAAACGGCGCATGATCAGATCGAACGCGCGACCCAGCCGGCGAAGGCCTCGATCAGCCGATAGACGCGCCGTTCATCGGCATTCTGCGCATACCATGCACCGCCGGTGCTCGGCGGCAGCGATACCGTAATCGGAATTGCGCCGCGGCCCGGCACGATCACCACGCCGTGCAAGGTGTCTTCGACCTGGCCGCCGGTTGCGCCCTGTCCGCCGTAGGTCGAGAGAAAGATTTTTGTGATGCGCACGGTTGCCCGCGATCCGTAGCGAGGACCGAGCGCCTTCTGCAATTCGCTTGCGAGCAGCGGCCTGATATCCGCGGCAAAGCCGCGATGACCGGTGCGGGCGATCGCCGACGTATCGATCGTCAGCGCCTGTGCGTTCGAGAAAATACCGAACGCAGCGACGGTGGCGAGAATGGCCAGATATTTTCGCATCGGGCGGCTCCTTTGTTCAGAACTGGAATTGAAAGCAGACTGGAATCAAAGCCAGTCGATTTTCAGGACTTCGTAGCCTTTCGCGCCCTTCGGCGTCATGACCTCGACCGAGGCACCCTTTTTCTTGCCGATCAGCGCACGCGCGATCGGCGAAGTGACGGAAATTTTCCCGGCCTTCGAGTTCGGCTTCGGGTTCGCCGACGATCTGGAATTTCCGCTCTTCGTCGGTATCTTCATCGACCAGCGTCACGGTCGCGCCAAAGGTGATGGTGTCGCCGGAAAGCTTCGTCAGGTCGATGACGTCAGCGCGCGAAATTTTGTCCTCGAGCTCCGCAATGCGGCCTTCGTTCAACGATTGGGTTTCTTTGGCCGCATGATATTCGGCGTTCTCCGAGAGATCGCCGTGGCCGCGCGCTTCGGTGATGGCCTGAATGATCCGCGGGCGCTCGACCGCCTGGCGCAGGCGCAATTCGGCCTCCAAGGCCTCATAGCCCGCGGCCGTCATCGGAATCTTCTCCATCATCTTCTCCAAATTCCCAACCGGCCATAACGCAGCCGACTCAGTAAAGTTCACTGATCGCGCGCCCGGCCTAACGACTGCCCGCGATCCAGCGAACCCAAGTGAACGCACCGTTTTACGGAAGGCTATCCGGCCTTGCCCGCGAAGTAATCTTGCAGCGCGCGGACCTCTAGATCGCCGGCCAAATAGGCCTTGATGCCCTGCGCAGCAGCTACGGCGCCCGATAGCGTGGTGTAATAAGGCACTTTATGCAAGAGGGCCGCCCGGCGCAGGGAACGGCTGTCGGCCAGGGCTTGCGCGCCCTCGGTGGTATTGAAAACCAGTTGCACCTGGCCGTTGGTGATCGCGTCCACGATATGCGGGCGGCCTTCGAGCACCTTGTTGATTTTTTCGGCGGGCACACCTTCTTCTTTTAGGTAACGCAGCGTACCCGAGGTCGCGATCAGCTTGAAGCCGAGCTCGGCGAGCAATTTGAGCGACGGCAGGATGCGCAGCTTGTCGGCATCCTTGACCGACACGAATACCGTACCTTTGCGGGGGAGGATCGTGCCGCTGCCGAGCTGGCTCTTGGCGAAAGCAATCGCGTAATCGCGGTCGAGCCCCATGACTTCGCCGGTCGAGCGCATCTCGGGTCCCAGCACCGTATCGACGCCGGGGAAGCGCGCGAACGGAAACACCGCTTCCTTGACGGCGATATGGTCGAACTTCGGCGTCTTCAAATCTTTCACATTTGCGACACCGGCCATCACCAGGGAAGCGATTTTCGCGACCGGAATGCCGATGGTTTTGGCAACGAAAGGCACGGTGCGCGACGCGCGTGGGTTGACCTCAAGCACGTAAATCTTGCCGTCCTTGATCGCATATTGGACGTTCATCAAGCCGCCGACATTCAGCGCGAGCGCAAGCGCGCGGGTCTCTTCTTCGAGCTTTGCGATCGTGCTCTCATCGAGCGAGTGTGGTGGCAGCGAGCAGGCGCTGTCGCCGGAGTGAATCCCCGCTTCTTCGATGTGCTCCATGATGCCGGCAATGAATACGCTTTCGCCGTCGGAGAGCGCGTCGACGTCAACTTCGATCGCGTCGGAGAGATAGCGGTCGATTAGCACCGGGCTTTTGCCAGAGACGACCACCGCTTCTTTCATGTAGCGCTCGAGCTGACCCGCGTCGTGGACGATTTCCATGGCGCGGCCGCCCAGCACGTAAGACGGGCGGATCACGACCGGATAGCCGATCCGCTCGACAATGCGCCGCGCTTCCGCCGTCGATTTCGCAATCCCGTTTTCGGGCTGCAAGAGGTTCAGCTTTTCGAGTAACTGCTTGAAGCGGTCGCGGTCCTCGGCAAGATCGATTGCATCCGGCGAGGTGCCGAGAATTTTGACGTCCGCTTTTTCCAGCGCGTCAGCGAGCTTCAGGGGCGTCTGGCCGCCGAACTGCACGATCGCTCCATGCAATACGCCATTGGTGCGCTCGCGGTCGAGAATCTCGAGCACGTCTTCGGCGGTGAGCGGTTCGAAATAGAGGCGATCCGACGTGTCGTAATCGGTCGACACCGTTTCCGGATTGCAATTGATCATGATGGTTTCGAAACCGGCGTCGCGCAGCGCAAAGGCTGCGTGACAGCAGCAGTAATCGAATTCGATGCCCTGGCCGATGCGGTTCGGGCCGCCGCCGAGGATTGCGACTTTCTTCTTGTCCGAGACCTGCGCTTCGTCGGCGGGGTTGCCTGCAAACGGCGCTTCATAGGTCGAATACATGTACGCGGTGGGCGAGGCGAATTCGGCAGCACATGTATCGATGCGCTTATACACCGGACGCACGTTAAGCGCGTGGCGCTTCTTTGTGACTTCGGCTTCGCTCATATTGGTGAGTTTTGCGAGCCGCGCATCGGAGAAGCCTTGGGCTTTCAATTTGCGGAGCGGACCCGCCGTGGTCGGCAAACCCTTCTCTTTAATCTCGCTCTCAAGATCGATGATCGCGCGCAACTGCGCGAGGAACCAGGGATCGATCTTGCAGGCGCTGAAAATTTCTTCGTCGGTCATGCCGAGGCGCATTGCCTGCGCGACGTTCAGCAAACGGTCCGGCGTCGGGCGGCCGAGCGCCGCGCGGATCGCGTTCTTGTCGTCGCCCTGGCCGAGGCCTTCGATTTCGATCTCGTCGAGGCCGGAGAGACCGGTTTCAAGCGAGCGCAGCGCCTTCTGGAGACTCTCGCGGAAAGTTCTGCCGATTGCCATCGCTTCGCCGACCGACTTCATCGAAGTCGTCAACACATTGAAGTTCGGATCGCTGGAGGTAAATTTTTCAAACGCGAAACGTGGAATTTTGGTGACGACGTAATCGATGGTCGGCTCAAACGAGGCGGGCGTCGCGCCACCGGTAATGTCGTTCGCAATTTCATCGAGCGTGTAGCCGACTGCGAGCTTGGCCGCGACCTTCGCAATCGGAAATCCGGTCGCCTTCGAAGCGAGCGCGGACGAGCGCGACACGCGCGGATTCATTTCGATCACGATGAGGCGCCCGTCTTCGGGGTTCACCGCGAACTGCACGTTAGAGCCCCCGGTTTCGACGCCGATTTCGCGGAGCACCGCGATCGAGGCGTCGCGCATCACCTGATATTCTTTATCTGTAAGCGTGAGCGCGGGCGCCACCGTGATCGAGTCGCCGGTATGCACGCCCATCGGATCGATGTTTTCGATCGAGCAGATGATGATGCAGTTGTCCTTCTTGTCGCGGACAACCTCCATCTCGAATTCTTTCCAGCCGAGCACCGATTGCTCGATCAGCACTTCGTTGGTCGGCGACGCATCGATGCCGCGCTCGACGATCTCGAGGAACTCGGCCTTGTTGTAGGCAATGCCGCCGCCGGTGCCGCCCATCGTAAACGACGGCCGGATGATCGCAGGCAGACCGATGTCGGTCAGCGCTTCGAGCGCTTGCGCAATCGTCTTGATCTGGTGCGAGCGCGGCGTCTCAAGACCGATCTTGGTCATCGCCTCGCGGAAGCGCTCGCGGTCTTCGGCCTTGTCGATTGCGTCGGCGGTAGCGCCGATCATCTCGACGTTATATTTATCGAGCACGCCCATTTTGCGAAGCGAGAGCGCGGTGTTGAGCGCAGTCTGGCCGCCCATGGTCGGGAGCAACGCGTCGGGGCGCTCCTTCTCGATGATCTTCGCCACGATCTCCGGCGTGATCGGCTCGATATAGGTCACGTCCGCGAGATCCGGGTCGGTCATGATCGTCGCCGGATTGGAATTCACCAGAATGATCCGGTAGCCCTCTTCTTTCAGGGCCTTGCACGCCTGCGTGCCGGAATAATCGAATTCGCAGGCCTGGCCGATCACGATGGGACCGGCGCCAACGATGAGGATCGATTTGATGTCTGTGCGTTTGGGCATTCTCTACTTCAGGCACAAAAAAAGGCCGCGCGTCGCGCGTCCTTTCCATCCTCGCGGATAACGGAGCGAAAGCCCGCCGCGGCTCGCGCGGTCTTAGACCAGATTCGAGGGTCAAGGGAAGCCTAAAGAACGCCGTTCACAGGCTGCTTTTAGTGCATCCGCTGCGTAAGGCCGGGAACCGGTCAGCACGCGGAATTTACTGCGAATTCCGCCGCTCCCCATTGAGGCAGCGGCGCCCCTGCGACAGACTGCGCACCGTTCGAAGGGGATGGCCGAAATATGCGTTGGGACTGGCTCGCCTACGGCGTGATTGCCGTCGTACTCATCTACATCATCATCGTGTTCAACCGGCTCGTGCGTCAGCGCAACGTGGTGCGCGAGGGCTGGAGCGGGATCGACGTGCAGCTCAAGCGCCGCACCGATCTGGTACCGGCGCTGGTCGAGACCGTGAAGGGCTACGCCACGCATGAGCGCACTTTGCTCGAAGAGGTGACCGCGAAACGCGCGCAAAGCATCGACGCGGCGGCGCAAGGCGGCGTGAACCAAACCGCGCAGGCGGCACAGCAGCTCGGCTCTTCGCTCGGGCGGTTGGTTGCGGTCGCCGAAGCCTATCCGCAACTCAAAGCAAACGAGAATTTCCTGAAGCTGCAGCAGCAGCTCTCGGAGATCGAAGAGCAGATTCAATATGCGCGGCGCTATTACAACGGCGCGGTGCGTAATCTGAACATCTCGATCCAGTCGTTCCCGGACATGCTCATCGCAAAGCCCTTCGGTTTTGCGGAGCAGCCGTTCTTCGAACTCGAAGACCGCGCGCAGGGCGCATCACCGAATATTTCCTTCCAAAAAGGCTCTTGATCATGCGCCGTATTATTCTTGCCGCGTTTCTGATTCTGGCTGCGCAATTTCCTGCCGCGGCCCAGGAGCGCATTCTCAATTTCATCAGCGATGTGACAGTACAGTCGAACGGCGATCTCGACGTCACCGAGACGATTACGGTGCAGGCCACCGGCCAGCAGATCCGCCGCGGCATCTATCGCGATTTTCCGACCAGCTATACGAACCGCCAAGGCATTCGCGTGGTCGTCGGCTTCGATGTGATTTCGGTGACGCGCGACGGGCAGCCCGACCGTTTCACGCAGGAAAGCGCGCCGAACGGTGTCCGCACGCGGATCGGCAGTGCCGATGTGTTGCTGCGTCCGGGGCAATATACTTATGTCATCCGCTATCGCACCACACGGCAGGTCGGCTTCTTCGAAGATTTCGACGAGCTCTACTGGAACGCGACCGGCAACGGCTGGAATTTCGTGATCGACAGCGCGGAAGCACGGATCACACTGCCCCAGGGCGCGAAAATCAAACAGAACGCGTTCTATACCGGGCCGCAGGGTGCGCGCGGCACCAATGCGCGCGTGGTCGAGCAGACCGATAACCGGATTGTATGGCGCACGACGCAACGGCTCAATCAATATGAAGGACTGACGGTCGCTGCGGGCTGGCAGAAGGGTATCATCGCGCCGCCGACTAGTGCACAACGCGCGTCCTATTTCTTCCAGGACAATCTTCCGATTCTGGCGGCACTGATCGGTCTGCTCGGCGTCGGCTTATATTATCTCTCGACCTGGTCGCGCGTCGGGCGCGATCCCGAAGCCGGCACGATCATTCCGTTATTCGGCCCGCCGAACAATATGTCTCCGGCCGCCGTTCGCTATATGGATCAACTGAGTTTCGACAATCGCGCGTTTACAGCGGCGATCGTCGATCTCGGTGTGAAGGGACATCTCAGTCTCGCAGAGACACCTTCATTTTCTCAAGTCACCGCGCGCGCCGGCGGCAAGCCGCTTGCGCTGCCTGAGGAGGCGATGCGCGCGCATCTCTTCTCACTCACCAATTCGCTTGCGCTTACGCAGACAAATCACGCCGTGATCGGCGGGGCGAAAACAGAACTCGAGAACAAACTGTCTGCCGAATACAACGGCAAGATGTTCGCGAATAATTACGGATGGTCTTTTCTCGGATTTCTCCTCGTGCATCGTCGCGGCCGCGACGATATTGTTTGCGATGGTCAGCACGAAGAGTGGCGACGAAGTCGCCGCCGGAATGGTGGGCACGCTCATCCCCGGCGGGATCATGATCGTTGCAAACTTCATCATGATGGCGGGCTTCACCTCGCATAGGGCTTGGAATGGCTGGATCATTACCGGCGCAATTCTCTGGCTGCTCGCTGCAGCCCTCGGCCTCGGAATTATTTACGGCCTCAGCGGCGGCATCAATCTCAATCTGATCATTCCAGCGGTCGCAGTATGGGTGATCGAGGCTATCGGCATGTTTGCGTTCTATTGGCTCAAGGCGCCGAGCCGCGCGGGCCAGAAGGTGCGCGATCAGATTTCGGGCTTCCGCGAATATCTTAGCGTTGCCGAAGAAGACCGGCTGAACGTGATGAACCCGCCGAAGAAGACGCCGGAGTTGTTCGAGAAGTTTTTGCCCTATGCGATTGCGCTTGATTGCGAGAACGCGTGGGGCAAGAAATTCGCGGGCGTGTTGGCTGCGGCAGCGGTCGCGGGTGCCGCGGGTTATGCCTGGTATCACGGCAGCCGCGACTGGAGCCGGGACCCCGCCGGCTTCTCCGATCACGTCGGCACGACGTTGGCGGCCGCGATTTCGTCGGCGTCGACTGCGCCCGGTTCGAGCAGCGGCTCGTCGGGTGGCGGTTCATCCGGCGGTGGCGGTGGTGGCGGTGGTGGCGGCGGCTGGTAAGCAGCAGCACTTCGTAATCTTGCGCGCATGATCCGCCGCGCAATCTTCGCGTTGCTTTTGCTCTGCCTGCCGCTTGGCAGCGCGCAGGCTTATGAGCGCATCACGCGCTTTGTCAGCGAAGTCGAAGTCCAGACCAACGGCGATCTGCTCGTCACCGAAGTGATTAGTGTCGACGCGGAGTTGCGCGACATCCGCCGCGGCATCCTGCGCGACTTTCCGACCACCTATCAGTTGCCGGACGGCCGCCGTGTCGTGATCGGATTTGATGTGTTGTCGGTGACGAGGGGCGGCGCGGCCGAGCGCTTTGTTACCGAAAGTCTCGCCAACGGCGTGCGGATCAGGATCGGCAATCCTTCGGTGCTGCTCACACGCGGCCAACATACCTACGTCATCAAATATCGCACGACGCGGCAGGTTGGCTTCTTCGCCGATTACGACGAAATCTACTGGAACGTCACCGGCACCGGCTGGACCTTCGATATCGATCATGTCGAAGCCTCGATCACGCTGCCGCACGGCGCAAAGATTCAGTCGACGTCGTTTTACACCGGCGCGCAGGGCGAGAAGGGAAAAGACGCGGCCGTCGGTGAACAGCGCAACACGTTCGTTATTTTCCGTACGCACCAAGCGATTGCCGGCCAAGAACGGGCTCACGGTCTCGGTCGCGTGGCAGAAAGGCATCGTCGCGCCACCGGGCGAACTGCTGAAGCGCTTGGTACTTCGTCACCGACAATATCGCGCAATCGCTTTCGATCCTTGGCCTCGCGATGGTCGTATTCTACTTCTCTCTATCAATGGCTGCGTTACGGACGCGATCCTTCGCCGGGCACGATCATTCCGGTGTTCGAGCCGCCCAGCGGGATGTCGGCTGCCGGCATGCGTTATGTCGATCAGGGTGCAGGCTTCGACGACAAGGCGCTTGACCGCGGCAATCGTCGAACTGGGTGTTAAAGGGCACTTGCAGCTGAAGGAAGAGAAGGGCGTCACGCGGCTCGAAAAGCGCGACGGCGGCAAACCGCTTTCTGAGGGCGAAGATGCGCTGATGCGCCACCTGTTTCCGAAGAAGAGCAAGACGCTTGAGCTTTCGAAAAAAAATCACGAGAAGATCGCGCTCGCGCGCGGCGCGCTGAAGTTGAACATCGAACGGCTGTTCGGCGATGTCTGTGCGCAGCAATTACGGCAAATGGGGGCTGGGTTTGCTGCTCACCTTCATCGCGGTCGTGCTCGCTGCGCTGACCGGCATCGGGATGGGCTTTAGCGGCGCCTATGCGTCGGACGCGTTCCTCGGCACGCTTTTACCGATCATTCCGCTCCTGCTTGCGTCGTTTGCGTTGAACAACGGCTTCACCGCGCGAAACGACAAGGGCTTTCTGATTACGCTCGGCGTGATCTTCGGCATCGTCCCGGCGGCAATCGGGCTCTGGTATGTCTGGCGAAACGTCAACGGCGTCTATGAACTCATTCCGACAACCTGCGCGTTCTCAGCGACGATGCTCTGCGCGTTCTTCCTTGAATGGATGGAGGCGCCGACCAGACGGGGCCGCAAATATCTCGATCACATCGAGGGCTTGCGCGACTATATGGGAACGGCGGACGAAGAACGGCGGCTCGAAGTTCTCAACCCGCCGGAGAAGACGCCGGAATTGTTCGAGCGGATGCTGCCGTACGCGATCGCGCTCGATGTTGAGAATTCATGGGCGAAGAAATTCGCGGCCGTGCTCGCGGCGGCTGCCGCGGCGCCTGCTGCCGCCGCGACGGGGGTCGCGGTTTCGAATTGGTACGCGGGCAACCGCGACTGGAGCCAGGATCCCGCAGGTCTCACCGGCGCGATTACAAGCAGTGCGACACCGGTTTATGTTTCGTCGTCGTCTTCGTCGCCCGGTTCAAGCGGCGGCTCGAGCTTTTCCTCGAGCGGCAGTTCAGGCGGCGGTTCGTCGGGCGGTGGCGGCGGCGGAGGCGGCGGATCGGGCTGGTAATCAGTCCGCAGCAAGCGCCGGATTTTTCTGCGCGCGGAAAGCCATGCGGCCCTGGTTGTGGCCGAGGTTCGGACGCAGTCTGGCTGCGTCGTAACCGGCTTCGATCAAGAGCGTGCGCATCTCGTCTTCGGAATAAGTCGTGAGCCCGAGTTCGGCGCGGAGCTTCCGGTAATCGGACAATGTCGTTTTCACGAGACCGATGAAGGCCGCAGTGAGAAACCCGTTTGTCGCCGCAAAGCGTAACAAGGAAAGCGCGTCCGCAATCGCGCTCTGTTTCGGGCCGATTACGTCGGCAATGACAAGAACGCCGCCGGGCGAAAGCAGGCGCCGCCAGGTTTTGAGCAGGTTCACGAGTTCGGTGCGCTTCAGATATTGCAGCAACGAATTCGCGATAATCAGGTCGAGGCTCTGCGGCTCCATGGCTTCGACATCTGGCGGCGAGACCACCGCGATATTGGCAATCTTGCCGAAGCGCTCCTTCAGGCGCACGCGCACGTTGGGTGCCGCTTCACAGAGATAGAGTGTCGCGCATTGCGCCGCGATCCGGTCCGCATGAAGCGCTTCGCCGCAGCCGTAATCGAGCGCGCGCGCTTCCTTCGACGGCAGGAGCTTGATGATGTCATCCGCGATGTTCGCGTAGTGCACGTCGAAATGACGCGCATTGACGTAGATCGGGTGGTCGGAATCCCAGTACGAAATCCAGTCGCGCATCGGTTATTTCGCAGGCAGGAGTTGGGTCGCGGCACGAACAGCGGCGGCAATCGCCGGTGCCTCGGTCACGAGCTGCATATGATTGATGTTTGGCACGATCTCGACCTTGATGTCATTTCTGACGAGGCGGAAGGCCTCGTCGAATTTCTCGGTGAAGAATAATTCGTCGGTCGAGCCGCCGATGACAAGGGTCGGGCGGCGGATTCCCTGAACCGCGCCTTTCCAGTTGTTCGGCGCGCGGAAATTAGCCCAGAGCCGGAACGAATATAACGGCGTCAGCACCGGGTTTTTGCGCTGCTCTTCCGGAATGGCAAAACCCAACACCGGCAGAAAGCCGAAGTTGCGGATGCCGAACCGGTCGAGGATGGCGAGCCCAATGATGCGCGGTACCGCGGCCGAAGCCCAGCCGCCGTCGAGGCGCGGTCGCGCGCTCGGCGCGTCTTCGCCGAGATAGGGCGCCACTGCGATATAGCCGTCGAACAATTCGCCTTTGGTACCGCCGGCAAAGCGGATGATGAAGCCGCCACCCGCGGAAAAGCCGAGCAAGACGCGTTTCGCGTTCGGGTGTTTTGCCGCGATGCTTTTCATGAAGTCTTCGACGTCGTCGTCGAGTTGCCCGACATAGGCAACATCGCCTTTCGGTCCGGAGAATCCGTGTCCGCGCATATCGAGCGCGTAAGCAGTGATCCCGGCTTTCATCAGTTCGCGGGCAATCGGATGCATCAAGACACTCGATCCTGACGAGCCGTGCACAAGCACGACTACGCGATCGGGCGAGCCCGCATAAGACCGGAAAGCGATCGTAGTGCCGTCGCGCGCGGGGAAGTTTTCAACCTTCGGCAGGTCGGCAAGGTTCTTGACGAGCACGGCGGCCGCTGCCTGCAACGTAGGCACCGGCGGCGGATTGGTCGGTGTGCTGAAAGCAATCATCCCGGCAAGAACAGCGACGGAGCCCGCCACCAGCACCACAATCACCAGCAATGTCATTTTAAGTCCGCGCAAAGTTGATGCCCCCGATATGTGTAAGGATCGCATGGCCGCCCGTAAGACGCCACGATCCTGACGCGCCGCCGTCATTCCGCAGCGCGGCTTTTACGGCTAGTATCCCCGCGACTCAAAGGTAGTTTCCCCGATGCGCCGGTTTAGACTTTTTCTTGTCGCTTTATTCTTTGCGGCGGCGCCAGCCGGCGCATTCGAAAATGAATTGCTTGGCAAGCGCGACATCAACGTGCCCGAGTATAAGAGCGAGCAGGGCGCGCTCTTGTTCGACGAGAAGGGGAATGCCACCGAATTCGCGATCGATTTCGGCAGCTACAAAAAGCAGTTCGTGATCGTGCTGCAGAAGGACACCGGCGCGAAAACCAAGACGGACGCGCCGGTCTACGAGATCATCCAGGTCGTCCGCGCGCCGAAGCCGAAGGGTCTCGATATGTATTCGGTCGGCTGTTTCCTGTTGCCGGGGTCCGACGCGCCGCCGGGGCAGTATGTATTCGCCTATGCCGCGTTCGGCGCGGATGTGAAGCCGCGAACGATCAAGGGCGCGTGGATATTCGACTGGGCGCAGAAGAAGATCGTTGCCGTGCCCGATAACAAGGTGGATTGCCGGGAACCGGGCGACTGACGAGGGCGTTCCTCCTTCATCTCGCGAGATGGAGGAAGAAATGGCTGCCTGTCATACCTGCGGCAACGACTACGACAAGTCGTTCGAAATCACGCATAGCGGCAAGAAATTCACCTTCGACAGTTTCGAATGCGCAATCCAGGCACTCGCGCCGACTTGCGCGCATTGCAGTTGCCGGATCATCGGTCACGGCCTTGAAGCGAGCGGCAAATTCTATTGCTGCGATCACTGCGCGGAGAAATCCGGCGTCAAAGGACTGAAAGACAGGGTTTGAAATGCCCGGCATCGAAGGCGTCGTCGAAACCGCGCTTTATGTCGACGATCTGGAGCGGTCGCGGGAGTTCTACGAAGGCACGCTTTGCCTCGACGTGATGTTCAAGGACGAACGGATGCGCGCCTATAAGGTCGGCCGCTCGGTATTGCTGTTGTTCAGACGCGGCGGTTCGAACCACAACACGCAGATGAAAATCGGAAATATTCCGGCGCATGACGGCAATGGGCCGATGCATATGGCGTTTGCGATTGCCGCGAGCGAACTCGCGCCCTGGGAAAAGCTGCTCGCGGAACACGGCATCGAAATCGAAGGCCGCGTGAAATGGCCGAAGGGCGGGATAAGCATTTATTTCCGCGATCCCGACGGAAATTTGCTCGAACTCGCGACGCCAGGGCTTTGGGAGAATTATTAGGCGGTAATGTCTCCCGGCTCCGGCAGGCGGGTGAGGCGTTCGGTAATCTCATAACCCGCCATGCCCGCGAACATCGCGACGACAAAAATCGCAGCGGGCCCGCTCGCGAAACCGAGATTGACGAGGGCAGGGCCGGGGCATACGCCGGCGAGACCCCAACCGACGCCAAAGATCGCGGCACCGCTGAGCAGGCGCGGGTCGATCTTATTCGACGTGGTGCGCGAAACCGGATCGCCGAGCCAGCTAAGTGGGCGGCGATCGGCAATCTGGAAGCCGAGTAACCCGACAGCGACCGCGCCCACCATCACAAAAATGAGCGACGGATCCCAGCGGCCGGCGAGATCGAGGAAACCTAAAATCTTTTCCGGCTGGTTCATGCCGGACAGCAAGAGGCCGGTTCCGAAAATCAGCCCGACTGCGAATGCGCTAAGACTTTTCATGGCGGCCTCTATGATGTGAAGACGTGACGTGCTGCAAAAACGGTAGCGACGCCGGCCAGCATGAAGACGATTGTCGCGGCGATGGAACGCAGCGACAGCCGAGAAACGCCGCAAACGCCATGGCCGCTGGTGCAGCCGGCGCCCATCCGCGTGCCGAAGCCAACGAGCAACCCCGCGATGACTAATGTCAGCGTGCCGGTGTTGAATGCCGGCGCTTTCGCAAGCCCGGATAGCGCGAATGCCGCGGGCGCAATCAGCAGCCCGGCCAGGAAACTCAATCGCCAGCCGGCGTCGCCCCGCGGCGGAATCAATCCGCCAATAATTCCGCTTGCACCCAGGATGCGGCCGTTGAGATTGATCAGGAGCGCCGCGGCAAGGCCAATTAGCGCGCCGCCGGAAAGCGAAAGCCATGGCGTGAAATTCTGCCAGTCGATCTGCATTTGGCTTATCCTTCTGTAATCCGCGTCGTGAGCGCGACAATATGTGCCGTTTGGTTGCTTCGTGACAAGGCGTGAGAAGTTTTTACCGACGCCACGCGCGATAAGCGGGCACGTCTTCGCTCATCTCGTCGAACAGCCAAACCATGCGGTCGCAAAACCAGAGCTTGAACACGATCACGGCAATGCCGCCTGCAACGTAGGTAAACGGCTCGCCGGCGATCAGCCCGGCGCCCATGAGCAATACGCCGATGGCCGTGCCCGTTCCCAGCAACGTCACGACATTGGTGTGCTCCACCGGTACCGGATGCATCACGCGCAAGAGATAGACGCGTTCGCCAAGGACTGCGCGCGACGCCCAGCTTTGCGTGGAGGCGGGCGGCGGAAAAATACGCGGATTGAGCCAGAGCCAGACCGCCAGCAGCGACAATTGGGATCACGCAGTACCAGCCGATCCAATGCGCGCTCCAGAACGCGAGCATCAGGAATGGAAAAGTTGCGAAGCGCGTCCAGACGCTGATTGGATTGGCGTGGCGCTCCCAGACGCGCTCGTCCATCTGGAACAGGGTGGTGATGAACTGGAAGAAGCTATTCATCGCTGCAAATCATTTTCTTCCAGGTCCTTCCATTATTACTCCTATCGCTGGCCCAGCCGCAGAGAAGTCGTATTCGCACGTACCTAAATCGCGGACAAAAAGTTTCCCCGACAACTCTTTAGACGTTGGCGTCTCTCGAAAACGGCCACTCCATTCGACAAAGATACGCTTATTTTCTGAGTTGTACTCTCCGCTGATCGCGAAAGCTTTGTGCTTGTCGAGCGATCCGGCAAAAGCTCGACCTTTCGTTGTCGCTGTTACGCTTCGACCGTTCACTTCGACGTAAAAGACAGCGCGTGGGTCAACGCAGGTGTCCCGGGAGACGAGACGCAAGTGTCCGGCATAAATCCCATTCAAAGACTGAGCTAACGTGGAATGGGACGGCGGAAGAATAAAAAAAATTAAAGCAGCAAAGAATTGCACGGACGGACGAAATGCCGGTGCGGTCCTCATTTTTTATGTTGCTTCATCAATCCTACGAAGCGTTCAAACAAATAGCGGCTGTCGCGCGGGCCGGGTGACGCCTCCGGGTGATACTGCACCGAGAAAGCAGGCTTGCTCTTCAATTGGATGCCGGCATTCGAGCCGTCGAATAGCGAGACATGGGTTTCTTCGGCGTCGGCCGGAAGTGTCTCACGGTCCACCGCAAAGCCGTGATTCATCGAGGTGATCTCGACCTTGCCGGTGGTGAGATCCTTCACCGGATGGTTCGCGCCGTGATGACCCTGATGCATCTTCATGGTCTTCGCGCCGACCGCTAACCCCAGCATCTGGTGGCCTAAGCAAATTCCAAAGGTCGGCGTGCCGCTTTCGATCAATTTCTGAATTACCGGCACCGCGTATTGACCGGTCGCCGCCGGATCGCCGGGACCGTTCGAGAGAAACACGCCATCGGGCTTCATCGAAAGAATATCTTCGGCGGCGGTCGTCGCGGGAACGACCGTCACCTTGCAGCCGTTCGCGGCAAGCAGGCGCAGAATGTTGCGCTTAATGCCATAGTCGATGCAGACGACGTTGAATTCCGGATTTTCTGCGCGGCCGTAACCCTTGCCCCATTGCCACGGCGTTTCGTCCCACGCGTAGCGCTGCGCGGTGGTGACGCCCGGCACCAGGTCCATGCCGTCCAAGCCCGGCCATTCGCGCGCCTGCTTCTTCAACGTATCAAGATCGAACTTGCCGTCCGGCGAATGCGCGATCACGCCGTTCGGCATTCCCTTTTCGCGGATGCGCGAGGTGAGTGCGCGGGTATCGATGCCGGCAAGGCCGACAATGCCGCGCGCTTTGAGCCAGGCATCGAGATGCCGGCTTGAGCGATAATTCGAAGGATCGGTGATGTCGGCCTGCAGTACGACGCCGCGCGCGCCATGGGCCGCGGCCATATTCACCGTCTCGATGTCCTCGTCGTTGACGCCGACATTGCCGACATGCGGGAAGGTGAAGGTGATGATCTGGCCGGCATAGGAAGGATCGGTGAGTACTTCCTGGTAGCCGGTCATGGCGGTGTTGAAACAGACTTCGCCCACTTCGGCGCCGCTGGCGCCGATGCCGTGGCCCTCGAGTACAGTGCCGTCAGCCAGCACCAGGAGGGCCGTGGGCTTTTCTTCGGCCCAGCCGTTTGTCGCTTGTTTCGAGTTCATAAGCGGCCTAAATAGCGGCGAGTCCCCAATATATAAAGTGAAATATTGCCGGAGCCCCCATGCTGCGCGATCAGATCAACAACGCCGTCAAAGACGCGATGAAATCGGGCGAGAAGCTCAAGCTTTCGACGCTCCGGCTTGTGAATTCAGCGATCAAAAACGCCGACATCGAAGCCCGCGGGCAGAGCAAGCCGCCGCTCGACGATGCCGCACTCCTCGGCCTGATGCAGAAGATGATCAAGCAGCGCCAGGAATCGGTCGAGCTTTATGAAAAAGGCGGCCGCCCGGAACTTGCGGCCAATGAACGCGGCGAGATCGAGATCATTGCAACCTTCCTGCCGAAGCAGATGTCGGATGCCGACGTCGAGGCGGCGATCAAGGCCGCAATCGCCGAGACCGGAGCTGCTTCCGTAAAAGACATGGGGAAAGTCATCGGTATTTTACGCGGGAAATACGCGGGACAGATGGATTTCGGCAAAGCCAGCGGCTTGGTCAAAGCCGCGCTTTCGGGTTAAGAATCGTCCCGCAAATCACCCGGGGGCGGGAAAACGACAAGATGAAACTTGGTAGCGTTGCGTGTGCGTTGGCGCTTGCGGTTTTGGCGGCTTCTCCCGCCGGCGCGTCCGATCGCCGGCAGAAGCAGCTCGAATTTCAGCTCAAGCGTCTCGATCCGCAGACACGGTTCGAACAGCTCTGCGACATCGAGGCGATGAAGCGCATCGCCAAAGAAAACAGAGAATTTCAAATCGACCGCTCCGTGATCAGCGCGATCGAAGAGCCGCGCGTCAAAGGCGATACGATTACCGGCAAGGGTGCCGCGTTCCGCTCCAAGGGCAAGTGGTATCGGTACGCCTTCACCTGCAAGGCGACGCCGGACCGCATGCAGGTGCTGTCATTCGATTACAAGCTTGGCGACGAAATTCCCGAGACGCAGTGGTCCAAGCACGGGCTTTATCAGTAGGAGGCGTTCATGCCTGAAGTCATCGTTCATGCCGTCGAAGGCCGTACGCCCGAGCAGAAAAAAGCGCTGATGAAAGACATCACCGAGGCGGTAATGAAGAATTTCGGCGTGCCGATCGAGGCGGTGACCGTCTCCGTGATCGAGGCGCCGCACACGCACAAGATGAAGGCTGGCGTGTTGTTCAGTGAGCGGTAAAACCTCATGGTGAGGAGCAACGCGAAGCGTTGCGTCTCGAACCTACAAGTCGGCTTAGCCGACTTGTACGATCTGCTTGCTGATCTCGGGTAAACCCGAGATCAGTAGGCCCATCCTTCGAGACGCGCTCGCTTACGCTCGCGCTCCTCAGGATGAGGTTTACGAAATCGCCTTCTCCAAATTTCCGAGCAACATCGTCCAGCCCTGTTGCGTGCGTTCCGGCCATTCCGAGCCGACGTCATAATGCGTAAGCGTCAGCTCGCAGCCTGAACCAATCGCCACGAAATCAAGCTCGACCCGCGTCATCGCCGGATCGAATTGCGGAACGCCGAAGGTGAAGACGAGCCGGCGCGGCCGGTCGATTTCAAGATATTCGCCGACGTGACGGATGTCGCCCTTGAACTCGCCGCTCGCCCGGCGATCGACGAACACGAATTTCCCGCCGACGCGTGCGTCGATTGTTATCTCGACGATTTCGCTGTCCTCGGTGGTGAAGAGCCACTTTCGCGCAATCTCGGGCTTGAGCCAGGCGTCGAACACGCGCTCGGGCGGAAAATCATAGCTGCGTTTGACGACGAGGGGCTTTGCGTCGCCGCTCGTCATTACTTCTTCTCGATCTCGTACATCACGATGTAGTTGCCGCAGGTGTCGTCAAAGATTGCGATCATGGGTCCACCCGGCGTTTTCTGCGGCGGGCTTTTGAACACGACGCCTTTGGCTTTCAGCTTCTCGTATTCTTCCTGCACATTGTCCGAGGCAAGCATGGTGTAGGGGATGTTCTTCTCGTAGAGCGCTTGCCGGTAGGTCTTCGCGAAGTCCATGCCGGTCGGCTCCAGCAAAAGCTCCGGCCCGTTCGGCTCGTCTGGCGGGCACCACGGTGATCCACCGTGCGCCGCCGGCCGGGATGTCGATCTTCACGACGAAGCCGAGCGTCTCGGTGTAGAATTTGACTGCCTTCGCCTGATCGTCGACGCCGACGCTGTTCAGTCTTACGCGCATTTCCAATCCTCCCTACTTCGCGAATTTCTCGCCGTAGTGGTTGTGCATCTGCTGCCAGGTTGCCCAGAAGTCGACATCCTGGCGGCCGTTCAGCACGTCGTTGAGAATGGCGAGATGTGCATGCCAGCCCGGCGAGACATTTTTCATGTCGGCGGCGGTGAGCTTGCGATGCGTCAGCGTCAGCAACACCTCGCCGTTCGATTGTTCGGTGAGTTCGTAGGTGACTTCGGAGTGCTCGCCGAAGGTCGTGGTGAGCAGGCGCGGCGCATCGATCTCGATGATCTTCCCGTCCCAGCTATGGCCTTCTTCGTGCATCTTCTTGAATGCTTCCGGAGGCTGCGTGCCGGGCTTCGAAATATTCTTGTGTTGAAAGAACAAGTGCGCCTTGCCGCCGTTGCGCAGTTCGTAATCGCCGGCTGCGAACCATTGTTTGCGCTTGTCGGATTCGGTCAGATAGGCCCAGACGCGCTCGATCGGGCCGGGGAGCAGGCGCTCGAACTGAATGGTGCTGGCGTCGAGCAACACGCCGTCTTTGTCGAGAAGAGTACTCATCACTTTTTCCTTTTTGCTGCTTTGTCTTCGTCGCGGAGAATTTGTTCGAGGCGGTCGAGATTCTTGATCCAGTAGCGGCGGATGCGCGCGAGCCAGTCTTCCATCTCTTCGAACCCGTCGCGGTTGAGCGAATAGAGCCGCTTCTGCGCATCGGCCCGCACATTCACGAGCTTCGCGTCCTTCAAAACCTTCAAATGCTGCGAGACCGCGGGCGCGCTCATGTCGAAGCGCGAGGCGATAATGCCGGCGGAAAGCTCCTTGCCGGCGAGCATCTCGACGATGCGCTGACGCGTGGGGTCGCTGAGGGCGGTGATCGCTTCCATGCCGCTTTATATAAGCAGAAGCTTAATTAAGTCAAGGCTTAATTATGGGCGATGCTGCGACGTCCCCGCACGCTCCGGCACGCCTGCAAGACGCAGCCCATCGATAACGAGATCGATGAAGGACTGCTCGAAGTTGAACTTCCGATATTCCATCGTAGCTTTTTCAATATCGAAGCCTGGATAGAGTTCTAGTAATCGCGTCGCCGCTTTGCGAGCGTTCTCCAACTCGCCGAGCTTCGCGTAGGTGAAAGCGAGCTCCAACTGATTCCACCACCAGTTTGGGAGGTTCATGATTTTGAACTCGGCAAGCGCCTCACGAAATTCGCCCTTGCGGATGTAGTTTTTGGCGATCCCGACGTGCCACCAGCGCGGATAGACCTTGGAATTCAGCGCTATTGCTTTTCTGATCATTGGAACGCCGTCGTCCCAGCTTCCCGAAAAGCAAAGCCAGCAGCCGATGTTTCCGAGCAGGAACGGCTCGTGCGGATTAAGCTGCAATGCGTTTGCTGCTTCAGCACGAAACAGCGTCATGTCCTGCATCAGGAAATGCACGCGCGCCATCGCGAATCGCGCCATCGGATTTTCTGGCGCCAGTTCGACTGCGCGGCGCGCGGCAACAAGCGCTGCTTCGAGCGGATCCCGCGCTGACCGCTGGTTATATCCTTCCGTGTATTCAAAGGTCGTGGCCCAGGCGAGCATAGCCCAGGCCGCTGCATAGTCGGGCTCGCTCTTCACGACAGTTTCAAGCTGATCTCGGGCGATGCGGTGTGACTCCGCCGTGAAGCCGGACATCATCATTTCGTTATTGCGGACGATACTTTCATAGGCATTGAGATCTGCCGGCGGTTTATCCCGTCCGCGGTCGCGCGCATTGCGCGCAATTACGCCCGTCGTGATCGAGGCGATGCTCGCGACTACGCGGCTTGCGATGTCTTCCTCAACCGCAAAAATAGCGGCGGGTGTCAATTCGCGGTCGTAAATCTCGGCCCAGGCTACCGTACCGTTTGCTTCAACCAGCTGCGCGCTGACGCGCACGCGCTCGCCTGATCGGCGCAAGCTGCCTTGAATGAGGTAATCGACCGAGAGCTGCTTGCCGAGCGTCGCAGCATCAATGTCGCGGTTGTAGAATTCCGCGGCAAGCGCGCGTGCCGCCACGCGAAGCTCGGAAAAGCGGGTGAGGTCGGTCGTGATTTCCTCTGCTAGCGCCTTGCCGAAGAAGTCGAGCGCAGGATCGCCGCTCAGACTGCTGAAACGAAGCACCGCGATTCCTGGTCCTTTGGGCATCAGCGCAGCGGCAGTGAGCAGCGATGCTTCTTCTTGTGTGTCACTTCTTCCGACCGCTCCGACAACGCGAAACCCGCGGCCGCGGACCGTGCGGATCAGGCTCTGAGTTTTGCCGTCATCGCCGATGACCTGGCGGATCGTCTTGATGCGGCTGCTGAGCGCTGCTTCGGAAACGATGCGGCCGTTCCAGATTCGCTGAGAAATTTCGTCTTTCGTGACGAGCCGCTCGCCGTTTTCAAGCAACAGCACCAGCAGATCGAACACCTGCGGTTCGACTGCAACGCGTTCACCGCTCCGCCTGATTTCGTAGGCGTCTGTGTCGATGGAGCAATCGCCGATCGTGAAAATCATGCCGGAGGTTGACGCCGCGTCATTGCGGGCTGCTTGCGAGCTTACTCAAAAATACAGGTTCTCTCCATGTTTCTCCCGGCCTCGTGAGTGGCTTCCGCGCGCCGCTTTCGGCACTTACCGCCGCAATCGAGCGGGCCCGCCATCCCGGCGCGGCCGCCCGAAGGAGAACGACGATGAACAAGCCTATCCGTAACGCGATTACGACCGCCGTATTTGCTTCCGTGTTGGCGGCGACCGCCGCCCAGGCGCAGCTCGGCCAGACCGGATTGAGCCGCTGCTACGACCGTGTCGTCGCGGCTTGCAACAAGAAGTCCGATGCCGCGGTGAACCCGTGTGCGAATAGCGGTTTCGATCAATGCGACGCGCAGCACAAGGCTCAAATTCAGTTGCCCCAGACTGAAATCTCGAAGCTGCGTGCGAACGCGACCCGCCGCATCAACGTCAAGCAGTAACGCCGCATAAAACGGCGCCGGCATGATGTTGGCGCCGCTCAAGAGCTATTCAACATTAACAACAGGAGATGAACGTGTTTACCACTCACAAGCCGGCTGCGATCCGTAAGGCGTTGCTGTTCGGCGCAACGGCCGCGGCAATGGCCGCGTCGGCTTCGGCGGCTACGGCCGAAGGCTACGGCTTCATCAAACCGAATATCAGCCAGTTCGGCGAGCCGGTTGAACTCAGAATCCAGAAAACCGACGGCAACATGAAGCTGCGGAATGATTCGGTTTCGATCCCGATCAGCTACGAGGCCGGATACAAGGGCACTTTCAGCAATCTTAGGAAAGTCGATCTGCGGGTCGAGCACATCACTAAAGGAAATGGCGAGTTCTACGGGCTTCGCCGCGATCTCAACCTGCAAGGTGACAAAGACAAGGTGTGGGGTACGACGACGATCGTGCTCACACGCGCGCAGATCGAACCGATGGAGAAGCTCGGAAAAGAGTTATGCGCGTCGCATAGCGGAAACCAGGATAAGCGCATCGACACGCAAATTCCGCTGACCATGCACGTGCAATACGAAGACAACGGGAACTTTCACTGGTTCGCGCGGGGAACCTTGATCCCGGCCGTCATCGTCTGCGAGCCCGACCGCCCATCGAATCCGGCGAAGCTGATTCAAGTGAAGCTCTTCGTGTCGGCGGCGGTGTGCCACAAGCCGGTGGCGCTGACTGCGCAGTTCGTTGCGACGCTTCCCGCCACGTATAAGTTCAAGCTTCAGCGCGGCGACGGCGAAGCCCAGGATGCGACGGTGTTTCCTGCGCAGAAGGACGGCCCGATCTATCGAGGGCAGTGGTACAAGCAGTATGTCTTCCACGCTCCGGAAGTGCGCAAATATCGGATCGTCTCTGAAAAGTTCGAGCCGCTGACGGAGTGGGTCACGATCAACGTGCAGTGTCCGATCGGCCACAACCCGCCGCAGCCCAACGGTCAAAACGTGCCGCGGCCGAATGGTAAGGCGGTTCCGACGCGCAACACTCCGCAGGCCAATAGCAAGCCTGTGAGTACGCAAAGGGTGCCGGTCGCACCGCGCGCGCCGCGACACATCCAAAATCTTCGGAAGCGATAGCCGGAGCAACGGCGCCGGCCATAAAGCAGCCGGCGCCGAAATTTTGAGAGGCGGAACGCGCAAAGCTCAGGCAGGGGGTGGCCTCCTGGAAATTTCGAGCCCTGACAGGGGTTTGGGTCTGTCTATCCACACCCGGAAATTCGTCGGGTTTGTTTGGCTGCTACGAGCGCCTACATTCTGTTACGCCACGAAGCCAAGGTATTTTGCGACAATCATGCGCTTTCCGCCGTCATTCCTCGACGAAATCCGTGCCCGGCTTCCGGTTTCGGACGTCGTGCGCCGCCGCGTGGCGCTGAAAAAAGCCGGCCGCGAATGGAAAGGCTTGTCGCCCTTCAACCAGGAAAAGACGCCGTCGTTCACCGTCAACGACCAGAAGGGTTTCTATCATTGCTTCTCATCGGGAAAGCATGGCGACCAATTCGGGTTCCTGATGGACACCGAAGGGCTCTCGTTTCCTGAAGCGGTCGAGCGTCTTGCGGGCATTGCCGGCGTGCCGATGCCGGCTGTCTCGCCGGACATGGAAAAGAAAGAAGCGCGGCGGCGCTCGCTCCACGACGTGATGGAATTGGCCGCGAAATTCTTCGAGGAGAGTTTGCAGGCCCGCACCGGCGCCCGCGCACGCGGCTATCTCAACGACCGGGCACTGACACCGCAAATTCAGTCTCGCTTCCGCATGGGCTATGCGCCTTCCGAGCGTTTCGCACTCAAGGAATATCTCGGCGGCAAGGGCGTCTCGGTCGAGGACATGATCGAAACCGGCTTGGTCATTCACGGCGAAGATATTCCGGTGCCGTATGATCGCTTCCGCGAGCGCGTGATGTTTCCGATCGCGGATTTCAAAAACCGCATTGTCGGCTTTGGTGGCCGCGCGCTTTCGCCCGATGCGCAGGCAAAATATCTGAACTCGCCGGAGACCACGCTCTTTCATAAAGGCAGCCTGCTTTATAACGGCGCCAATGCACGCGCGGCGACACAGAAAGATCAGCCGCTGATCGTGGTCGAAGGCTATGTCGATGCGATCTCGATGGCGGTCGCGGGCTTCGAAGGCGCGGTGGCGCCACTCGGCACCGCGCTTACCGAAGATCAGCTCGGGCTGTGCTGGCGGATGGTGGACGAGCCGATCCTCTGTTTCGATGGCGACAAGGCGGGAAAACGCGCGGCCTATCGCGCGGTCGAACTCGCGTTGCCCTTCATCGCGCCGGGCAAGAGCCTGCGCTTCGCGACGCTGCCCGAAGGCAAAGACCCCGACGACCTGATCCGCAGCGGTGGCGCCGAAGCAATGCAGGAAGTGCTGAACGGCGCGCGGCCGCTCGTGGAAATGCTGTGGCTTCGCGAAGTGGAAAATGCGCGGTTAGACACGCCCGAACAGCGCGCGGCACTTGAAAAGCGCATGGGCGAAATTCTCTCGCAGATCGCCGACGAAACCGTGCGCCGCTATTATCGCGACGATCTGCGGGCACGTCTTTCGCGGCTATTTGCGCCCGAGCAGCAGCGGGCGGCGCCCCGGCGCGATGTCCGCGATTTTCGTCCTCGGCGTCCGGGCCAGCAGGCGCAGCCCCGCTTGCTCGGTTCGCGCTCAAGCCGGCTCGCGGAAAGCGCGATTTTGCGCGGGCATCATGCCGCAGTCGCACCACGGGAGGCGCTGATCCTGCTGGCGATTCTGGGTCATCCGTGGCTGCTTGCGGACCACGCGGAGGAATTCGCCGAACTGGAACTCGCACACGGCGATGCTCTTGCGCTGCGCAAGGCCATTTTGGAGGCAGCAGCCAGAGGCGATATTTCAACCGCCGAGGCGCTCGCTAAAGCGCTCGAGGACGCGGGCATCGGCCCCATCCGGACACGCATGGAACGTGCCATTTCGCACGCGTCGGACTGGGAAATCAGCCCCAATTCGGCCTCCGGAGGACGTGCTCGCCTGGTGGCATCAAATCGTAAGCTTGCATCGCCGGAAACGGACGCTATCTAAAGAGCTGCGGGAAGCTGAACGCGCGTTGGGCGCGGAGCCGACCGAGGCCAATCTCGCCCGGCTACAGGATGTCCAGGAACGCCTCGCGATCCTCGACGGAACGGAAGCCTTGATCGAAGGCTTCGGGGCGCAGTCGGGCCGTCCGGCGCGTACGATGTAATTCAGGCAGGCTGATTCGGGTCCCCGGCAGCCTTGGAACACAAGGACTTGCCCGTGGGCTCCAAAGACAAAGCCAAGAAAGACAAGAAAAAAGAAAAAGGGAAGGCGGAAAAGGTCAAAAAGACCGCCGCCAAGGCGAAAGATTCCGCCCCGAAAGCGAAGGCAAAAGAAATCGCAAAGCCCGTGAAGAAAAAGCCGATGAGCCCGCTGCAAAAAGCGCTGGCCGCGGCAGAACGCATGCCCCCGAAAAAACCCGAGCCGAAAAGCGTTCCCGTTCCTGTTGCGAAACAGGCAGCACCCAAAACAGGCGCGAAGCAAACCGCGACGGCTGCCGGCGGCGGCAAGGCTGCAGCAGCAGCAGGCAACATCGGCAGCAGCACGTTTGGCAAAGCCAAAGATCTTTTACGCGCGATCGTCGGCGGCAAACCATTGCCGGCGGCGCCCGCTGCACCCGTTGTTGGGAAAAAAGAAACCGCCCCCGACACGCGCCGCACCGCGGCAGGTGTCGAGACGCTGAAGCGCGTCGCCGGTGCGACCCCGGTCGCGAAGGGCGCGCAGCAAGTCGAGCAGCCGACCGACGGCGAGAGCGAAGCAGGACCGCTCCTCGATCTCTCGGATGCTGCCGTCAAGAAAATGATCAAGGCCGCGAAGAAGCGCGGCTATGTCACTTACGACCAGCTGAACGACGTGATGCCGTCGGAAGAAGTCACCTCCGAGCAGATTGAAGACGTGCTCGCGATGATGAACGAGATGGGCATCAATGTCGTCGAGGCGGAAGACGCCGACGAAGCCGACGAAGACGACGACGATGATGACGAACCCGGCACCGATCTCGTCGAGACCTCGCCGCGTGCGCTGTCCACCGTCAAGAAATCAGAGCCGGGCGAGCGCACCGACGATCCGGTCCGCATGTATCTGCGCGAGATGGGCTCGGTCGAGCTCTTGTCGCGTGAAGGCGAAATCGCGATTGCGAAGCGCATCGAGGCCGGCCGCGAAGCGATGATCGCGGGCCTCTGCGAAAGCCCGCTCACCTTCCAGGCGATCATCGTCTGGCGCGACGAACTCGCCGAAGCAAAAGCGTTGCTGCGCGACATCATCGATCTCGAAGCGACCTACGCGGGACCGGAAGCGAAGAACCAGCCGGTCAATCCCAATCCGCCGATGGGCGGACAAGCCGCGATCCGCGAACAGCAGGCGGCCGCCGCCGCTGCGCGCCAGGCCGCACCCTCGACCGCGCCGGTCGATGGTGAAGAAACGCCGGAAGCTGCCGAAGCGCGCATGCAGCAGGAGGCCGACGACGAGGAAGACGATCTCGAAAACGCGCTGTCGCTCGCCGCAATGGAAGCGGAACTGAAGCCGCAAGTCGTCGAAACCTTCGACAAGGTTGCCGACGCTTACAAGCGGCTGCGCAAGCTTCAGGACCAGAACGTCGAGAACAAGCTCAAGAATTCTTCGCTCTCGCCGAGCCAGGAGCGCCGCTACAAGAAGCTGAAAGAAGAGCTCGTAGCCGACGTCAAATCGCTCTCGCTTAATCAGGGCCGTATCGACGCGCTGGTCGAGCAGCTCTACGAAATCAACCGCCGTCTCGTGGGTCTGGAAATCCGCCTGATGCGGCTTGCCGAAAGTCACGGCGTCGAGCGCGAAGACTTTTTGAAGAACTACCAGAACTCCGAACTCGATCCGAAGTGGCTGCTTCGCGTCGGCAAGCTCGGCGCGAAGGGCTGGAAGGGCTTCATCAATCACGACAAGGAGCGCATCCGGCAGATCCGTCACGACATTCATGCGCTGGCCACCGAAACCGGTCTGGAGATCCAGGAATTCCGCCGCATCGTGCACATGGTGCAGAAGGGCGAACGCGAGGCGCGTCAGGCCAAGAAAGAAATGGTCGAGGCGAACCTGCGCCTCGTGATTTCGATCGCGAAGAAATACACCAATCGCGGCCTGCAATTCCTCGACCTCATTCAGGAAGGCAATATCGGCCTGATGAAAGCGGTCGATAAATTCGAATATCGCCGCGGCTATAAATTCTCGACCTATGCCACCTGGTGGATCCGCCAGGCGATCACGCGTTCGATCGCCGATCAGGCGCGCACCATCCGTATTCCGGTGCACATGATCGAGACGATCAACAAGATCGTCCGCACCTCGCGCCAGATGCTGCACGAAATCGGCCGCGAGCCGACGCCGGAAGAGCTTGCCGAAAAGCTCGGCATGCCGCTGGAAAAAGTGCGCAAGGTCCTGAAGATCGCGAAAGAGCCGATCTCGCTCGAAACGCCGATCGGCGACGAGGAAGATTCACATCTCGGCGATTTCATCGAAGACAAGAACGCGATCCTGCCGATCGATGCCGCGATCCAGTCGAACCTGCGCGAGACCACGACCCGCGTGCTTGCTTCGCTGACACCGCGCGAAGAGCGCGTGCTCCGCATGCGCTTCGGCATCGGCATGAACACCGATCACACGCTGGAAGAAGTCGGCCAGCAATTCTCGGTGACGCGCGAACGCATCCGCCAGATCGAGGCGAAGGCGCTGCGCAAGCTCAAGCACCCGAGCCGCAGCACGGAAACTGCGTTCGTTCCTGGATAATTGAGCGAGCCGCTAAAGCATTAACAATGCCCGGTCTTTTTGACCGGGCATTTTTGTTTGGTGGGAACTTCTCGCTGCCCCAATCGTTGACCCCCGATTTTTAAGTAAAAATATGTCGGAGCGGTCATGGCCTTCGAAAATCTCAAATCCCGCATGAATTTCCGGGGCGAGGCCAAGGTTGCAGCGATCGTCGCAGTCTTGCTGCTAGTCGGCCTGACCGCCTATTCCTATCTGCCCGGCGGCACCATGCTGATCCTGCGGGGCGTTGCCGCCGAAAACGCGCCGCGCGGCCAGCTCGATGATGACGCAGCACTCGCCTATGCGCGGGCCCATGGCTATTCCGGCGAAGTGCTGGATGTCGGCGCCGACAACGGCCCGCAGGTGAAGCTTGCGCTCGACCGCATCCGCAACAACAGCCGCGTGAACGGGCTCTATGGCTTTTCCGGCGGCGGCTTCAACGCGGTCGCGATCTGGAATGCGCTTACGCCCGACGAGAAGAAACGCATCCGCAAGATCGTGGTGGTTGGTTCGCCCGGTATTTCCAAGGCGAGCTTTCCGGGTGCGGCCGATGTCGTCGTAAAAGAAGACCCGCCGGAAGGCCACATGGCAGGTCCGCGCGTGCTCCTTGAAAAAGGGAAATAGCGCCCTCGATTTTTGTCGCGCAAAATTTGGCGAGATCGCGACCGCTTCGCGATGAATGACCGCCGCACGCAATGTTTATTCGCGGGCGCGAGCGGAACCAATACACCGCACAATCGTTGCGATCCGAAGGGCGCGATGCGCTGAAACGGAGCCGCACATGCACGCATCTTCCGTTAAAAATTATACCAAATTGTCAGGCAGCCCGCGCGCAATCGCGCTGGTTGCTGTTTTGTTGATGACGAGCCTGATGGGTTTTCTTCCGTTCAAGGGCACGATGCTGATCTTGCGCGGTGTAGCGACCGCGGATGCGCCGCGGGGTCTGCTCGACGATGGTGCGGCCCTCGCTTACGCGCGCCGGCACGGCTATTCCGGTCAGGTGCTCGATGTCTCCGGCGAAATCGGCAGCGCGCAGGTTGCGCTCGCAATTGCGCAAATTCGCGCAAACTCACGCATCACCGCAATCTACGGTTTTTCCGGCGGTGGCTATAACGCGGCGCTGATCTGGAATCATCTGACGCCGGAAGAGCGCGAGCGCGTCCGCATGATCGTGGTCGTGGGCTCGCCGGGCGTCACGCCCACGAGCTTCCCCGGCAACCATGCGAAAGTGCGCGTGCAGCCCGATCCGCCGCAGGGCCATCTCGCCGGCCCCCGGGCGCTGCTCAACTCAGGCCTTTGATGTCAGCTTCGACAGGATCGCGACCAGCATTAACCCGCCGATCATCCCGACATGTTCGCCGGCCGTATGCAGCGCGATGATCGCGGCCTCGCCTTGCTTGCTCCAGAACGTGTGCACCAACGGGATGGTGAGGAACGTGAAGACGCCGAGTACGCCTGCGCCAAGCCAGGTCGCGCGATTGAAGATAATGAGTGCGGAGCCCACGAGCTGCGTGATGACGGTCGCGATGTTGTAGGCGGCCGGCGGATTGAAGCCGAGTTGCGCCATCTCGGCGACACCGCCCTGGTAGTCGATCAGTTTCGAAAGCCCGCTCGCCCAGAACGGGAAGGTCAGGAGTACGCGCGCGAGCACCAGAAACCACTTCTGCTCCAGCAGGCGGGCGATCGGATACGGCATTTCTATCTCCACAGAAGTACGAGGGCCGGCGCCGCGGGCCCCAGGAAAATCGGACGCTCTCGTAGCGCAAATGGATGAACCGACCTATCACCTATGGGCGGGGCAGGGTTGCCGCAAAGAAGGCGTCTATCGGCATGACAATGTATAACCAATCGGGAATCGGGATGCTCTTATGATCGGCCGCAGCTTTATCGCTCTTCTTTTCGTGCTTGCATTCATTGTCCCCGCATCCGCCGCCAAATGCGGCGGCGACTTCAACCGCTTCATCGCCGAGTTCGCGCGCGAGGCCCGTGCCAAAGGCGTTTCGGCCTCGGTAGTGCAGGACGCCTTCGACGGCATCGAGCACGACGCGAAGGTGATGGCGTTCGACCGCCGCCAGCGCAACACCTTCAAGCGCTCCTGGGAAGATTACGCGCGCACGCGCGTGACGCCGGCGCGCGTGAAGCGCGCGAAAAATCTGCTGCAGCGCCATGCCCGGCTGTTCGACCGCGTCGAGCAACGCTTCGGCGTGCCGCGCGAACTCGTGATGGCGATCTGGACCATGGAGACCGACAACGGCGGCGACATCGGCAAGCTGCCGGTGGTGAAGACGTTAGCCACGCTCGCGCATGATTGCCGCCGCACCGATCTGTTTCAGGGCGAGTTGCTGGCCGCACTCCAGATCATCGCGCGCGGCGATCTCTCGAAGAAGGATCTGCTCGGCGCCTATGCCGGCGAGATCGGCCAGACGCAGTTTCTGCCCAGCTCATATATAAAGTACGGCGTTGATTTCGACGGCGACGGGCATGTGAACCTGCGCCGCTCGGTGCCGGATGTGCTCGCTTCGACTGCGAACCTCTTGGCCACCAACGGCTGGCAGAAGGGCCAGCCCTTCGGCGAAGGCACGCCGAATTTCCAGGTCATGCGCGAGTGGAATCGCTCGGAGGTCTATCGCAAGACGCTGGTCTATTTTGCGGAGCAACTAAAATGAGCGTTGCCGACGTCGCTGCGTAACACGCTCGCTTTTCTGATCGCACTCGCCGTGCTTCTGGGCAACCAACCTTAAGCACTAAACGCTGGGGACAAAGCCCGCGAGTGCCTTGGTCAGAAAACCTAAGAGATAGGTCGCGGTCTTGCCGGCCCAGGTGTTCGACTTCTTCGCGTACAAAAGATGAATGACGCAGGCGACGAAGATCGCGAGCAGCACGAGCTGAAACACGATCGCGAGCGTCAAGACCCATTCTTCCTTGCCCTGACCCCAGACAATGGTGCGCGCGGTTTGCGCATGCGCCGACATGTCGAGGGCCGCGAGAATGCGCTGGCCGAACGGTGTCAGGAATGAATAGGACCAGACGCCGACCAGGAAAAACAAAAACGGCCAGCTTTCGTAAAACAGGATATGAAGCCGGTCCTCGGTCTTCTCGCGGTAAAACGATGCCCATAGCTCGCGCTTCTTTGAATCGAATTCGTATCCGTGTTCGCGGCTGACCGACATAGAGTACCCCGTGAATGGAAATTCGGCGCGCATGCCGAGGGATTTATGATTCGCAAAATCTACGTTCTGTGTGCGCCTGCGGCAACGACAGGTAATCGATTACAGCGCTTCGGCGCGAACATGAGCGATCCGCATGTCACACTTTGACGTCATCGTCCTCGGTCTCGGCGCGATGGGATCGGCTGCAACTTTCCACCTGTCGGAGCGCGGCATCAACGTGCTCGGGATCGACCGCTTTGCGCCACCGCATCAGTACGGTTCCACGCATGGCGAAACGCGGATCACGCGCATTGCCTGCGGCGAGGGGCTCGCGTTCACGCCGCTTGCGCGCCGCTCGCACGAAATCTGGCGCGCGCTTGAAGCGCGGAGCGGTCAATCGCTGATGACGCTGAACGGCCTTGCCGTGATCGAAAGCAGGCAAGGTGCTGCCGTGCACGACAATCCGCGCTTTCTCGACACCACGATCGAAGCGGCGGAAGAGGCAGGCATTGCGTATGAAATGCTGTCGGCCGAAGAGTTCCGAAAGCGCTCGCCGGCTTTCAATGTTGGTGACAGCGACCGGATTTATTTCGATCCGACGGCTGGCTTCGTGCGGCCGGAGCGCTGCGTCGAGGTGCAGCTTGCGCTCGCGCGCGAAAATGGCGCTTCCCTTCACACAGGCGAAACGGCGGTCTCGTTCAAGCAAAATGGTGCTGGCGTCAGCGTCACGACGGATCGTGGCACTTACGAAGCGGATCAACTGATCGTTGCCGCGGGCGCCTGGCTTCCGGAACTGTTTCCGGAAAGCGCGGAGACGCGCCCCAATATTCTGCGTCAGGTCATTCACTGGTTTCCACTCAAAGATCCGAAGTGCTTTGAACGATTATATGCCGGAAAATTTTCCGTCTTTTGTCTGGCAGGTCCCGAAGCCGCAGATCGTCTACGGGTTTCCCGCGCTTGGAGGCGTCGAGAACGGCATCAAGCTCGGCACCGAGCAATATCTTGAAACGACGAATGCCGTGGATGTGAATCGGAGCGTCTCCGAAAACGAAACGCGGGAGTTCTTCGAGACCTATGTCGCGCCGTATTTTCCCGGCGTTTCCGCGCGCGCGATTAAAAGCGCGGTCTGTCTTTATACGTATCGTCCCGGCTGCGCGTTTATTATCGACCGCCATCCCGGGATGGACCGCGTGTTCGTGGTCTCGGCCTGTTCCGGCCACGGCTTTAAACATTCCGCTGCGATCGGCGAGACGCTCGCAAAAGCGATTGCGGGCGAGCCGCATCTGGATTTGTCAGCGTTTCGATTTGGAAGGTAATGGAGAGAAAATCCATTCTGCGAGCGAGCGGAGACGCGAAGATGGGCGACAAATAAAGATGGGTCCGCGCAACCCCTCCATGACAAAACGCCGGGCCAAATCCCGGCGTTTTCGCTGCGCTGCGGCTTGACCGATCCAGCGTCAGCCCCGACAAACACATCATCATGACCACGTCCGTAAATTCTTCCGCGACCGGTGTCGCCGAGTCGCCCTACGCCTGGGCGCGCCTTTGGGTCGCGTTGCTGGCGGGCGCGATCGGCTCGGTCGGGATGTGGTCGGTCGTGGTGATCCTGCCGCAGGTACAGACCGAGTTCGGCGTGCTGCGCGCCGACGCGACACTTCCCTATACGATGACCATGCTCGGCTTCGGCGTCGGCGGAGTGACGCTCGGCCGGCTTGCCGACCGCCACGGCATCGTGCCGTCGATGATCATCGGCACGCTATGCTTGTCGGCGGGCTATCTGCTTTCCAGCATTTCGCCGACGATCCTGTTGTTTGCGCTGACGCATCTTCTCATTGGAATAGGCGCGTCGGTGACATTCGCGCCGATGATGGCGGATCTCTCGCACTGGTTCACCAGGCGGCGCGCCATCGCGGTCACGATGGCGGCTTCCGGAAATTATGTCGCCGGCGCGATCTGGCCGCCGATCGTGCATTATTCGTCCTCCACCATGGGCTGGCGGCCGACACAAATCTGGATCGGCATTTTCGTGCTCGCGGCAATCCTGCCGCTGACATTGATGTTTCGCCGGCGCATTGCGCTTGCAGCGGTCGCGGAAGCCAACGCTGCGGCAACGGGCGCGCGTAATGCGCTGGGCCTGTCGTCGAACGCGCTGATGGCGATCCTCTGCGTTGCCGGTGTCGCCTGTTGTGTCGCAATGTCGATGCCGCAGGTGCATATCGTCGCCTATTGCGGCGATCTCGGTTATGGCGCGGCGCGCGGGGCGGAAATGCTGTCGCTGATGCTCGCCTTCGGCATCATCAGCCGCGTTGCCTCCGGCTTCGTCGCGGATCGGATTGGTGGCGTTGCGACACTGCTGATCGGCGCGTCGCTGCAGGGCGTCGCGCTCTTCCTCTATCTCTTTTTCAACGGCCTGACTTCGCTTTACGCGATCTCGATCCTGTTCGGATTGTTCCAGGGCGGCATCGTCCCGATGTATGCGGTGATCGTGCGCGAATATTTTCCGCCGCAGGAAGCAGGCACCCGCGTCGGCATCGTGATTTTCTCGACCATTATCGGGATGGCGCTGGGCGGCTATATGTCCGGCGCGATTTTCGATTACACCGGCTCCTATCAGGCCGCGTTTGCGAATGGGCTGTTGTGGAATCTGCTCAATGTCGCCATTGCCACCTGGCTGCTGCTTGCGTCGCGGCCGAAGCGGGAAAGCGCCTCGTCAGGTGCTGCCGCGACCGCCTGATTCTTTTTCGTCCGGCCGTTTGACTTAATCAAAATTCTGCCTACCTAGCGGGGACAGGGCAGGAGTTTCTAGATGGCACAAAACGTCACGGTCGCGGTTCCCCACCAGCTGGGCAAGGAAGAAGCCGCGCGCCGCATCAAGAAAGGCTTTGCCTCGGCCCGAGAGAAGGGCGGCGGCCTCATGACGTTTTCCGACGAGACCTGGGCCGGCGACAAGCTTTCTTTCAACGTCTCGATCATCGGTCAGTCCGCGGTCGGCACGATCGACGTGCGCGAGACCGAGGTGGTAATCGACGTCGCGTTGCCATGGCTGCTTGCCAAGATGGCGGAGCAGGCGAAGGTGCTGATCGAAAAGCAGGGCAAGCAGCTTCTGCTCGACAGGAAATAGACCGCCATGCGGTAGAAGGCAGTGTTCGGGCTGGCCGCTCGCGACGCTCGCCAGCGCGAACGTGCGGCATGGCTGCCGCGCTGCTTTCCGGATTGCGCCGGGCGGACAAAACCGCATAGGTTTGTCGCCCTTCCATCCGGTTTTCCCTTCATGCCAGGCGCTCGCATTTTCTACGGCTGGTACATCGTGGCCGCGATCTGCCTCGTGACCACGATCACGTCGGGGCTCGCGTTCTATAATCTCTCAGTGCTGCTCAACGCTTTCGTCGAAGAGCGCGGCTTTCCGGTCGCGTTGACGAGCTTAGCTACCGCGACCTTCTTCGTCTCGGGCGGTGTTGCCGGCGTCATTGTCGGCAGGTTGATAGACCGGTTCGACCCGCGCGCGGTGATCATCGCTTCCGCGACGCTGGGGGCGATCTGTCTCTTCTCGGTCGGCTACCTGCGCGAGACATGGCATCTGTTTCTTTTTCATATTGCCTTCGGCTTTGCCTATGGCGGCTCGGGGCTCGTGCCGCTTACGACGCTCGTTGCGCGATGGTTTAACGTAAGGCGTGCGCTCGCACTTTCGATTGCGTCGACGGGTCTGTCGCTCGGCGGCATTTTCATTGCACCGTTTGTCGCGCTCTCGATCGAGCGCTCGGGCCTGAGCGGAACCGGGCCCTGGATGGCGGCACTCTTTTTCCTAGGGATCGTGCCGGTTACCTATTTCGTCGTACGCGGCAGCCCGGCGGCGCTCGGGCTCGAGCCCGATGGGGATGTCAAGGACGCCAACGGCGAGTTCGCGGTTGCGACACCTTCGGTCAGTTATAACGAAGCGAAGCGCACGGGATTTTTCTACGCGGTTTCCATTGCTTATCTGTTTCTGCTCGGCGCGCAGGTTGGCGCGATCGCGCATCTCTATCGTTTTGCAAATTTACGAAACGGCACGGAAACCGCCGCACTTGCGCTCGCCTTTCTCGCCATGGCGAGCATCACCGGCCGGCTGAGCGGAGGGTGGTTACTCTTGAAAATACCCGTGCGGACGTTCGCGCTTGCGCTGATGGCAATCCAGGCGATTGCCTTACTGATGATGGCTTTTGCGGAGGGCCGCATCGCGATTCTCGTATCGGTCGCTTTGTTTGGCATCACCATCGGCAATTCGCTGATGATGCACCCGCTGCTGCTCGCAGATCGATTTGGCACGCGCGAATACGGGCGCATCTATTCGATGAGCCAGTTTGTGGCGATGGTGGGTGTTGCCGGCGGACCGGCCGCAATGGGCGTGATCTATGCACAGAGCGGCGGCTACATCGCACCGTTCATCACCATGGCGGCGGGAAGCTTGCTCGGCCTGCTGGTGTTGCAGTTCGGATCGCGCAGATAGCGGAACAAAGTTCCCCTACAGGCGTTGCTATCGGTCCCTATGAGGCCGGTTCATGTTCAGCTACGCCATTATTTTTCTTATTTTGTCGCTGGTCGCAGGCGCGTTCGGCCTGACGAACATTTCATCGATCGCGAAGAAGATATCGCTGATCCTGTTCGGGCTCTTCTTTATCGGCTTCTTGTTGCTGCTGGGCTTTGCATGGCTCGTTGCCGGTGCGCTTGCGCCTTCGGCGCCCGCAACGACATCGGCTTTGCCGCTTATCTTCGCCATCCTTGAAGCTTAAGCGCGATCCATCTGCTCGAAGTGCCGGCGCAGGAGCCGCATGTTCCGCAGGTTCGCGCGGAAGGCGAGGTCGACGAGATCGCCAATGATCGGCACCGAGCCCGAAATGCCGTCGATCGCGACATTGCCGATCATGCGTGCAATCAGGTGATTGGGCGCGCCCATGCGGCGCGCTTCCACAATGATCAGGCAAGAGATGCCGGCGGAGACGAGATCGCCGATGCCGGGGACAAGCCCGATCACCGCGTCTGCGCCGAAGCGAATATTGGTGCCGGGAATGACGATCGCCGCGTCCATAAGGGTCGCGAGCTTATCGAGACGCGCCATCCGCTCCGCCCGCGAGGTTCCGCTCCCACGGTCGAATTCGCGCAGATCGTCGAAAACCTTGGCCATTATCTTCTCCCTGAAGGCGTCACATGGGGAGGGATAAACCATTCCGCAAGCGCAGGGTTGCATGCGCATCATGGCTACTGACGTCCCGAGAAAAACCCGCTATACGCGCGCCTTCGTTTTTTGAGGAGGCGGAGCCAATGCAGCTCACGCTCATGAAGGGCAAGATCCACCGCGCGACCGTCACCGGGGCCGACCTTCACTACGAAGGTTCGATCGGCATCGACCGGGCGTTGATGGACGCGGCCGGCTTTCTCAAGAACGAGCGCGTGGAGATCTACAATATTGCCTCGGGTGCGCGCTTTGCGACTTACGTGATCGAAGAGCCGTCGCAGTCGGGCGCAATCACGCTGAACGGTGCCGCTGCCCGGCTCGTGCAGAAGGGCGACCACATTATTATCTGCGCCTACGCGCAGATGGCTGAGGCGGAAGCGAAGCACTTCAAGCCGCGCGTCGTGATCGTGGACGACCACAACCGCCCGAAAAACTAAACAATTGGCTCGCCGCGAAATCGGGTTGGCGTTGATATGCGGCTCCCGGTAAGCCTGAAATATGGAAAAACCGGCGCTCGCCGAACTTCGTGATTTCGCAGGTGTCGCCGAATCATCCCGACACTATTTCGGCTGGCGCATTGTTGGCGCACTCTTTGTTATTGCGGTATTCGCCTGGGGTTTCGGCTTTTACGGTCACGCCGTCTATCTCGCGGAACTGCAGCGCCTGCACGGTTGGCCGACCTCGCTGATCTCGGCCGCGAGCACGCTTTACTATTTCACGAGCGCAGTACTGGTTATTTTCGTCAACGACGTGATCAAGCGCGCGGGCGCCAGGCGCTGCATTCTGTTCGGGGCAGTGTGTTTCGCGGCTTCGATCGCTGCATTGTCCCAGGTTACGCAGCCCTGGCAGTTATTCGCGACCTATCTCGTGATGGCGTTCGCCTGGGCGACGATGACGGTCGGTGCGATCACCAATATCCTAGGGTTCTGGTTCGATCGCAGGCGCGGGCTCGCCATTTCGCTCGCGTTAAACGGCGCGAGCTTTGGCGGCGTTGTCGTTATCCCGGGCATGGTCTTTGCGATCGATGCGGCCGGCTTTGCAACGACCATGCTGGCGGCAAGCGGGATCATTCTTCTGGTCGCATTGCCGCTTGGAATTTTTGTACTTGGCCAAAGCGTCCCTGAGCGCATTGTTCTCCCAGTCGTGGATGGCGTGCCGCCGGAAATTTCCTGGACACGTTCGCGCGCGTTGAGAAGTCCCGCATTCTGGATAATCTCGGCGCCGTTTTCCATCGGGCTCTTTTCGCAGGCGGCGTTCCTGGTGCACCAGATCGCATTTGTGGAAACATCGATCGGCCGCGTGAATGCCGGCATTTCCGTTTCCATCATGACGGCGATGGCAATTACTGGACGGCTGGTGATGGGTTCGCTGATCGACCGGATCGATTTGCGGAAATTCACGGCACTATCGTTTGGCAGCCAGGCAATCGCGTTGATTGCGATGACGCAGACGACGAGTATGCTCCCGCTGTTCGCGCTTTGCGCGATCTACGGTTTTTCCGTCGGCAATCTGATCACGCTGCCGTCGCTCATCGTGCAGCGGGAGTTTTCTCCCGCCGCTTTCGGTATGATTGTGGCGCTTTCGACCGCGATCAGCCAGTTCACCTACGCATTCGGGCCGGGATTGATCGGCGCGGTGCGAGACGCGGCCGTGAACTACACGCCCGCGCTCTTCCTTTGTGCGGGGCTCAGCCTGATTGCCGCAATTATTATTCTGTTCCGGCCGAGGGCGTGATTACTTCGGTGCGATTTCAAAGACTGCGCCAACCCGCGCTGTAAAAGCCTGCTCACCGGCCTCAACCGGGACATCTACGCGTTCCGGCGATGCAGCGAGCGTTCGAACTCTCTGCTGTGGCCGGGGAAAGTCGATCCCGGAGTCGCTGATCGAAATCACCCGCACGATTTTCAGGTTGGCGGCTTCCGCATAAATTTCGGCTTTGCGGACTGCGTCCTTGATCGCGGCGATACGCGCCTGCTCGATCAACGGAGTGGGGTTGGCAACCGAGAAGGTCACGCTTCGAATGTCGTTGGCACCGATGACCACCAAACGGTCCAACAAGCCACCAAGCTTTTCGAGATCGCGGATGCGGATCGAAAGCATGTTATTCACGCGATAGCCGACGATGCGCACGCTCTGATAATCGTTAGGACGCGTTACGTCGGGCGTGAGCGAAATCCCCGATGTCTGCAGGTCGCGCGGTTCGATGCCATTTTCTTTCGCGGCATTGAGTGCGGCAGTGAGCAGCTTGGAGTTTTCCAGCAGGGCATCTTTTGCGACTTTGCCGGTGATGGCGACGCCGACCTGCACGGTGGCGATATCGGGACTCGCATTGACGACGCCTTCGCCGGTCAGCGTCAGCGTCGAAATCTGCTGCTGCGGCGGCGACGGGTCCGGCGAGGAGCGAAATGGCCGTAATAGCGGCGGCGGCAAAGCGCATCAGTTTCATGTTCCGTCCTCCCGGTAACTTGGGGAAGAACGCCAAACTATCGCGGCTCTATTGCGGCGCGCGGATGGCCGTTGTACGGAGCGGCCGGCCCGGGCCTGTAGCTCAATGGTTAGAGCCGACCGCTCATAACGGTCTGGTTGCAGGTTCGAGTCCTGCCGGGCCCACCAATCTTTTCAGCACTTTTTGATGTAGTTGGCTGTGCATCCGGCTGCGCCGTCAACGATACCGTCAATGAAACGCGGCGGCGATGGCCAATCGCGTCTGCCGCACCACGCAAATTATCGGGATGGCGATGGCCGTTCTTAAACGTGTCTTGCGTCATGCCGAGAAAGCAGCTTGCTTCCCGCATTGGTACGCCAGCCTGCATCAACCCCTGCCAGCCGGTAAGTCAATACGCCGAGGGCGACCGTAAGTAGTCCTGTTCCCACAAGCGAAATGACCTGCGCGAAGAACAGGTGCCTATAAGTTCGGATTTTTAGAACGTTGAGCACGTGATATGCGTTGCTGTACAGCGCCTTAGTTTTAAATAAGGTGTGAGCTGACCCGCGTTATAGCTATTGCTTTAACAGCATGATGTAGCCAACAACGATTACAAAGAAAGCGGCTATCGGAACAACGACGACTCCTGCTCCAATAAGAAAACCCTTTCTAATCGTAAAATTTCGTCTCGTCACAGGCATTAAACTGATGATCGCAATCAGTCCGGCTCCAGCGCTTATGACAAAAAGTAGGTTGATGTGGTCCCGCTCCGGAAAAGCCATCAATACCCACCGCCTAGCGTTCCAGCCCAGCCAAAATACGTGGTAGCTTAAAGCGGCAGCATGAATTGCAACTAATGAGAGAATGAAAAATAGAGTTGAAAATACGAAAGCCGGGAAAAAATTCTCAAGTACGCGTTCAAGATGCCATGCCAATACGAGCGAGAACAATAAACCGCCGACTATCGCAAAAACTATCCAGTAGCTTGCACCGATATACCAAGCAATTCCAATTCCGCCGATTAGTGCAATACCTTTAGCTTGGTCACTGGCACTGGATTGACCAGCACGCTGGCTGTCGTAATATTTTTTCCAAAGCAGGACGTTCGGATCGCCGCTATCGATGTTGGCGCCGGAACGGATATACCCCTCTGTTTGATCTTCACCTTGCTTCTTCAATGACACACGATACTTTCCAGCATGCAGCGATATAACGGTACAGGTCGGGCGCGGTCAGAATTCTTCTGAAGGCTGTAACAATTAACAAAAAAAAGTTTTGAGCGACGTTGACCTAGCGTACGGCTTATTCGAGGAAAACATGGCACAAACTTCTCGCTCTCGCTATCCTGATTTCGATGAATTCAATGTACTTGGGCAGCTTGGAAATAAGCTTTTAAAACTGAGTCCTCGGGAAAAACACAGGATTGAGAGCCTACTGGCTAATCTTCGGGTGAACTGGGGCTCGGATGTTTTTGAACGCTTTCCACAGCAAGACAGGCTCCGCTCTGCGTACGTGAATCTGCATGAGCTATACCTCGTGATGAAATTTCTTTCTCAAGAAATGACCACAAGGCCGCCAGAGAGCTAGCCGGGGTAGGGGATCGGAAGCAGATAGACACTCCGCGAGGAAACTCCGAAAGCGGGAAAAGGAATTATTGTGCCTAACGATAGGCGCACGGCGCGTCGTTGCAATCCAATGCTTCCATGCATGGGTACTGCTTGCCACTGGTTAACGATCTTTGTCGCTCACAACGTTCTTCTAGTGCGGTAATCTATTTGATCACGGCGGCTCTTACGGCGCGTACAGTAAGCGTGTGCCGCTGTTACGATAAATCTACTTAGACAATAGCCTCTGGAATTATCATTTAGACGAAGTGAACTCCCAGTGCACATTCGTTGAACCTTTGCTCTGGGCAAAGCAGAGGCAAATTACCGTGGTGGGCTCTAATAAATGACAAAGTTCACATTCGAACTCAATGACTAGGCCTTGACGCCGGTAGCTGGGATTCCCTGAAAATTTCGAATCAACAAATGACCGATCGGAATCCCCGTTTCCAGCAACTGTTTTCAAAGTCACATCGGCATCTTCCTTGCGGTCAAGAACAGTAACTTTAGATTGGTGTAAACGCGTGGTGCCACATCTTGGGCATAGTAAGT
Source organism: uncultured Alphaproteobacteria bacterium (assembly GCA_963730025.1). Taxonomy (GTDB): domain Bacteria; phylum Pseudomonadota; class Alphaproteobacteria; order Rhizobiales; family Xanthobacteraceae. The sequence continues at coordinate 1,277,580 of CAVSPV010000002.1, read as the reverse complement.
CCGAGTAATCGGAAAATTCCTGAAACTTCACAAAACCCGTTGAGATTATTTTTGTCACTTGGCACCTGCAATCTTGCAACTTGTCCAACAATACCGCAGCCAGACGCAGAACGTCCGCCAATGTTTCGCCAATGAAATCCGTGTAAGAACGTCAAAAATCGCGATCAAACGAGCCAAATCGTCTGTATTTTCAACGTCGTTCGAACTATCGTCTGCGCTCATAACGGTCTGGTTGCAGGTTCGAGTCCTGCCGGGCCCACCAATCTTTTCAACGCTTTTCGAAGCACTGCTCCTTATCGTTTTTCAAGCCGTGCCCGAAACCCAGGTTCACTTGGGTGCGATGAACAAGCGATGCAGCCTGTTCATTGTAGCGCGTCACCTCCTGAGTTGCGTTTCGACCATCATCATTCGCCCTACAAATACACCCCGATCGCAAATCATCATTGCTTTCGAAGAAGTAAAATTAGGCGGAACAAAGTAGAGATTGGGGCTTTATTACTATGCGCGATGGCACCGAAGAAAGGTCATGTATGAAAAATCTAATGCTCGTATGCGCTGCGGTTGGAGCGTTGAGTCTCGCAGGATCTGCGATCCCTACGCATGCAGCTTCCCCCGCGGGCTTAACCACGCCCGCAGTTGAAACGAACAAGATCGACGCGCGCTGCTGGCACCGCCGCAATCGTTCTAAATATCGTTGTAACCGTGGTTATCACAAACGCTGGGAGTCGCGTCAGCATCTACACCATCGGAATCGCGGGAATTACGGATATCACCGATATCACAGGGAATATTATCCGTTTCCCTTCTCCCTGTTTCGGCTCTAGCAGCTGAAAGAAATTGATGAAAACGGCCGCTCGCTTGAGCGGCCGTTTGGTTCATCGAATAGAGTGTCGCAATCTCTCTGTTCCAGTCGAGCCGCGCTCCCTTATGACGCTGGTCTACACAAAAGCTGACGTTAGCTTTCTTCAATTGTTCGACGCAGGCGCAGGCTCCGGTTCACATCTGTCCCTCGACGAGTTGGCCGTCTGCTTCGATACGGCAGATGAAACGCGAGCCCTGCCAAACTTCGAGCGGCTGGCGGCCGTAAAGCGTCCGCGCCCGCTCGCTAGCAAGCGCGTCGCTGTCCAGGTTGCATTCATCAAAGCGCCTAATGTGATTGCGCTGGTCGAGATAGTTGAAACGGTAGGTCAGCGGTTCGCGCTGTGTTGCTGTTGCTGCCATCGGTTCCTCCTTCTTTTTATCGTTTGTGCCGGCGATGCTGCCGCTCGCGTTCGGCAAACCAGCGGGTCAACGCGCGCGCGTTGTCCGCTTGTTCGCACTCGCCGGAAAGGTTTTGCCTGATCGGTCCGAAATAACTGGCGTTGACGTACTTCAGTTCGTCGGAAACACGGATCTCGACGCCTTCGTTCGGCATCCGAAATCGCAGAGCGACACGCTGGCCGGGCTCGCCTTCGATTTTAACGTCTACTTTTCTTGGTTTGCCAGAAGGCGGATCGAAAGTAGCTTCGTCGGCCCAGTCGGTGTGATCAATTTCGTTGATGCGGAATTCGGCAAAAACTCTGCCGTCCACATAAAAGCGGCAGCCAAAAACCGCGGTTACATCGGCATTGGCTGCGTGCGCAATAAGGATGGTACCGAGCACAAGACTCGGTAGCAAGCATCTCCTCAACATGATGCAACAGAGTGAAACATATTCTCAAAGCGATGAACACCGGGCGAGTAGTCGCACTGCCGCATTCTCAGTTCCCGCCCGGAACTTCAAGAAGTGTTTCACAGGCCGCTTTTATTTGAACGATGTGCCGCGCACGCGGTTACCACCTTGAGGGCATTTACGTTCAACTATGGAGTGAAATATGAAAATCCTAGCGCCATTTGCGACAACTGCCACTGCGGTCGTACTGCTGACAGCCGGTGCAATTGCGCAGACGCCTCCTAAAGATAGCAAGACGATGCCACCAAGCCAAACGCAGACGTCGCCATCAACTTCGCCACAGAGAGCGGCAACCACACTACAGAGCGATCAGTGGCGCGGATCGCAGTTGATCGGCCTGGATGTCTATAATAACAGCAATGAAAATATCGGCGATATCAATGACGTAATTCTTGGCAAAGATGGCAAGATCGCATTTGTTGTCATTGGCGTCGGTGGATGGCTCGGTATGGGCGAGCACGATGTTGCAGTCCGCTGGGAGCAGGTAAGTTTCAGCGATCAGCCGCGGAAAGGAAGTTCGGAAAATACCGAGCAAGGCGAAAAGCCGGATCACGCCACGGTCAACATGAGCAAGGAGCAGCTGCAGGCACTCCCGGCTTTTAAATATTCGAGCAATTAGAACAAGACGTAATCGGATCTGTCCTAGAAAGCCCGCCAACATGGCGGGCTTTCGTTTTCTAAGAGACCCAAGCTGCAGTCAAAAGCGCGTCTCAAGAAATCCCTAGCTTCATCGCACTTCTAGAAATCGGCGGGCATAAGGTAGCTGTTTAATGTGATCCCAACGAACCGACCTGAAGCAAATCAGTAAGGCGCAGGAATGCCCCCTAGTTTGGATGCAGTTAGAGTTTCTCTTACTCTCGCCAAAGCATATCGTCTGCGCTCATAACGGTCTGGTTGCAGGTTCGAGTCCTGCCGGGCCACCATTCTTTTCAACGCCCTCCGCTGACGGTCGATCCGCGCTTTGTCGAATTCAATAGCGGATGCTCCCGCGATAGCCTTTTGCTGAAAGCCAACAAGCCGGGCTGACGCTGGTCCGTCAGCCTTAGGACTGCACGACACTAGCCACTGCGTTTAGACGGCCAAGTAGAGGTAACCTGCCTGTTGAATACTGCTCATCTTCACGACCTCCGCGCGGAGCGAGTTTAATAAGGAACATATCCAGGGTTCAGTTGTTCACCTTATGGTTGACTTAGAGAGGTAACCCCATGGACACCAATTTGCTCCTCATCATTCTTGTCGTGCTGCTGCTGTTTGGCGGCGGATGGTATGGCCGCGGGCGCTGGTATTAAGCCGTCGCTCGTGTTTCGTGACTGAACGAGAAATGGCCCTCCGCTGGGCCATTTTTTGTGCTCTCTGGTCGTTAAAACGCGCCACGGGGGCCGAAGAGCCGGCGATATGTCGTGCGCTTTTTGCCCGGGCCCGTCGCGGGGTGAGCCTCCTCTTGACTTAGCTCACGAGGTAAATTTAGACATTTATCGTTGCAATTTAGCAGGCGTCGAATGGGCCGTTACAAAGACTACGACCGTGGACCTAAGCGCGGTAGTTTTGACGACGATCAAAAGTCTGACGACCGGGCGTCCGAAGCCCGGCCAAGTCATCCTCGTCCGAGCGCTCCGGCGGGGCGAAGCGGTGTTACGGCTTCGAAGGTCGTAGGTTCGACGATCGAAAGTACGGGTACCGTTAAAATGTACAACGCCGGAAAAGGGTTCGGTTTTGTCGGGCAAGATGGCGGCGGAAAGGATGTCTTCGTCCACGCCACAGCGCTTACCCGCGCTGGGCTGAGCGGGTTGGCTGAAGGCCAGCGTGTGCGGATGCAAGTCGGTCAAGGGCAAAAAGGGCTAGAGGCTCAGACCATCGAGCTCTTGGACTGAAACTCCACGTCATCATTAACTCATGAGTATTCGCTGAGACTTCGAGCCGGTTGAGATCAAGCGCGGGCGGCAAGGACCAACCCTGCGCTGATTAGAAGCGCAACGGCTCCAGCAATCGTCGCCAAGACAAAGCTTCCGGAAATGTCTGCCGTGTATCCCGCAAATATGGGTCCGGCGACCTGGCCCACGCCAAAGGAAACGGTCATTGCCGCAATCTCGCGCCGGGGGCTGGTCGTGGGAATGGCGCGGATTGCCGCCATGCCCAGCGCGGTAACACCTGCAAAAGTTCCGCCCAACAGAAACGCAGAACTGACGAGGCCGATCGGCGTGGGCGATAAAATACTTGCCAGCACTCCGATCGCTTCCACGATACAGGCAATAGCGAAGGCAAGATAAACGCCGCGCGATTTTGCAACGCCATTCCAGAATGCAACGGAAGGCATTGCGCTGAGACCAAACACCACCCAGAGCCAGGGCTCGATTTGCATAAGCGCAGTGGATTGTCTGACCAGAGCGATCAGAAAAGTGGCGGTGATGATGTAGCCAAACCCGAAGAATCCATAGGCTGCAATGATAAGTCCACGGGCGCTGGATTTCGCCTCCGTCGGAACGGCGGTCGTTATGTTGGCTGCTGTTGAACTGTTCCGGTTCGTCAGCGCAACGAAAATAATTGCCAGAATGGAGAGGCCGCCGCACGCAAACCAAAGCATCGACCAGGAATAGTTGCGTTGAAGCAATACGCCGATCACGACGGCCGAGATAACGATGCCGGCGCCGACGCCGGAAAAGTGAATGGCCGATAATTTCTGATGTGAAGAAGGCGGTGCGTCTGCCAAAACCATGTCTAAAGCGAAAACGAATACAAATGCGCTCGCGACGCCGTTCAGAAATCTGATGGCGAGTTGAGAATTAAACTCGGGCACCAGCCCCATTAAAATCAGTGCAATTGCGTTCGCGCAGAGCGCTCCAAGGAGCCAGAGCTTCTTGGGGCCCGAAATGCGCGAGGACATCGCGGCAATGGCGCCAATGAGGTAGCCGATGAGGTTAGCTGAAGCGATCGCACCCGCGCTGGCCGCGCTCATCTTAAGGGCGGCCATCATCTCGGGCAGGATCGGCGTGTAGGCGAAGCGGCCAATGCCAAGCCCGGCACCGAGTGCCACCGCGCCGCCCACCGCAATCCAGGTCGAATATTTCACGTCTTCACTTTAACAGCTGGAGCCGGAATTCTAGAAGAGCTCCGGATTCATAAGATCGAACAATTGCCGGGCGGTAGGATTGGCGTTCATGCTCGCAAGATAGAGATAGAAATTTACGTCGGGCATACGCGGTAAACCCTCGGCTTCAGCCAGAACGCGGAAATCGGAGTTCAGCATTTCCACCGATCTTGCCGTAATTCCGAGGCCCGCGCGAACGGCCGCACGAATTCCGGCAAGCGACGGAGAAATATAATTGATCCGATAGGGTCGCTGCGAGCGTGCGAGCGCTTCCAGCGCCAAGGTGCGAAACAAGCTGGGCTCGTCATGCATCACGAGTGGCAGCGGCAGATTGGGGTCCAGGCGAAAGTCCGCCGCACTGATCCAAACTGTTGGAACGGTACGCAGAACCGTTCTTGGATGAGACGGATCGTCTCGCGTAGACACCGCCATATCGATGTCGCCTTTTTTCATCGCCTCCATCAGGAATGCGCTGCGCGCGACGTGAATGACGATCTTCACATTTGGAAACGAGGTAGAGAACCGTCGCAGCAGGCTAGGCAATATGGCGTCGGATACATCATCCGGAGATCCCAGACGGATGTCGCCATGCAATTGCGGATTTGCCATCGCCTTGCACGCTTCATCATGGAGCGAAACTAATCTGCGCGCATATTCGTAAAGGCGAAGGCCATCGTCAGACAAAACCTTGCGCCGGCCCGATTTCGTGAACAGCGGCTTGCCGACATTGTCTTCGAGTCCGCGAATACGTTGCGTGATTGCGGGCTGACTCTTGTGAACGCCACCGGCTGCTGCCGCAAACGATCCACGTTCGACGACGGATACGAAAGTTCGCAGAGATTCCAGGTCGAGTTTCATACATAAGCATAGCTTATGTATTGGATGATAGAAAACTGTCTTGTTTGACCGGCCGGACTGCCTACGCTTCTCGTCATCTTCTCGAGAATGGCTGTCAGATGGGCAATTTGAAGAATTCAGCGCCTGATGACGACCACTCCGGCCGCCGGATGGCGGTAATCGGGGCGGGGCCGGCCGGACTGGTTACAGCTAAAAGCCTTATGGAAAAAGGCTTTGATGTAACGGTCTATGAGAAGGGCAGCCACGTAGGTGGCACCTGGCTCTACGAGAACGATAACGGCCGGAATTTTCTCTATAAAAACCTGCACATTAATACGTCGAAGCGCCTGACGGCTTTTGCCGGATTACCGTTTCCCGACGATACGCAGCCAATCCCCGATCACCGCGACATGGCGCGTTATTTGGCAACCTATGCCGATCATTTCGGTGTCACACCCAAGATCAAATTCAATACGGCCGTTCGCGAGGTGACGCCGGTTCATACTTCTGGCGGCAATCGAGCAGCGTGGAAAGTCGCGGCCGGCAACGAGGCGCCTGAAATCTATGAGGTGGTCGTCGTTTGCGCCGGCGCGTTTGACCGGCCGAAACATGTCGCCGCGTTCAAGGATTTTGCCGGCGAGTATCTGCATTCCGCCGACTATCGGGAGCCGGAGAAATATGTAGGCAAGCGTGTGTGCGTCGTCGGCGCGGGCAATAGCGGCGTCGACATTGCCAGCGACATTTGCACGACCGCGAAGTCCGTCAGCCTCGTTGCCCGTTCAGGCGTAAAAATTACGCCTCACTTTATTCTAGGGCGGGCACTCAACGATATCGGTCGCTCGCTGCAGAAGTGGTGGATTCCAGACCGCGTACGCAGATCTATCGTAGGGGCGCTGGTCTACGTCGTGCACGGCTCCGAAGAGCGCCTTGGCTTCAAGCCGCTGAAGCATCGCGTTCATCCTTCGATCAGCTCGACGATCGTCCAGGACATTTTGTTCAACCGCGTGAAAGTGCGGCACGGGATCGAGTCGATCGAAGGCACGCGCGTTAAATATACTGGCGGAGCAGAAGAGATTGTTGACGTTCTCATCGCCGCGACAGGCTATGTGACGGAATTTCCGTTCCTGCCGCAGAAGGTTCTTGACACCGGCAAGGACTATCTCGACCTCTACATGAGGGTCGTGCCGCCGGACGCTCCGGGCCTCTATTTCGTCGGAATGATCAATTCGGACACGCCGGTCAATTACGCGAGCGAACGTCAGGCGCGCTTTATCGCGTCGGTCGAGCACGAGCGCTGCGTGCTGCCACCTGCGGATGAGCTGAGGCGCAGAATTGCGGCGAAGAACGACTGGATCAGACAAAACTACGGCGTAGCTACACGCCACGGGATGCAGGAAGAGAGCAAGCATTATTACCGGGAGCTGGATACAGCACTTCGGGAAGCGCGCAGGCTTCGCCTCAAACAAACTTCTTCTTTTGAAAACAAACCGGACATTTCTTCTGCTGCAATCGCGGGCCACGTCGCGAGTGCAACAAATGATCGCACGAGGCTATGACGCGATGACATGGCCCGGAATTCGCATCGCGAGAGACCACTAAGTTGAACGTTCCGATCTTTTCACACGGAGGGAAGAAAATGAAATCGATGACAAGGCTGACGAAAGTTGCAAGCGCTTTAGTCACGGCGTTGACGGTAGCTTTTACAAGCATGGCGTCGCCCGCGCAGGCGCAGGCTCCGACGCAAGTTACCATTCGAATGGATGTCTTCTTCTATGGCGCCCATGTTCCGATTCTGATGGGGATCGCTGAAGGCATCTATAAGAAGTATGGCCTTGAAGTGACTGCGCTTCCCGGCCGCGGTTCTGCAACCACGATTCAGACCGTTGCTACAGGAACGGATCAGTTTGGATGGGCGGACGGCGGCACGTTGGTAAAATTTGCCGCGCAAGGTCTGAAAGCGAAGCAGATTGTCGGCATGTTGCAATCGTCGCCGTCGATCATTCTCGCGCTTCCGGACTCCGGCATTAAAACCGCTAAGGATCTGAACAATCGTACCGGCGGTTTCGGCAACGGTTCGGCGCCGGAGCAGATTTTTGGGGCGCTCGCAAAGGCGGCCGGCATCGATATCAACTCGATCAAGCGTGTCGCAGTCGACATTCCGACGCGTGACAATCTCTTCATTCAGAAGCAGATCGATTTCAGCTTCGGCTACACAGTGACGCAGCTGCCGCTGATGGAAGAGAAGTGCAATTGCAAAATCAACGTCATCAAGTACTCGGACTATAACATCGTCTACATGGCAAACGGCGTGATGGTCGGCGATCAATATGCTGCGGCGAATCCCGATGTCGTGAAGCGCTTCGCGCAAGCGACGCAGGAAGCGATCGAGCTTGCGGTGAAGGATCCCGAGCGCGGTATCAACGGTTTCTTCAAGTACGCGACCGAAACGAAGTTGAGCCGTCCGGTCGTCACGAACCAGTGGCTTGAGACGATCAAGCTGCTGCGTACCAAGGCGACCGCGGGTAAACCCTACGGCACGATGGCGGTCGAAGACTGGCAGCGGACGATCGATCTGCTTCAGGAATACGCCGATCTGCCCAAGGGTTCGGTAAAACCTGAAATGGTGTTCACGAACGAATACCTGAAGAAGTAACGATCAGAGCGACTGACCGAAGATATGGAGATGAATATGCAAAGCGTGGAACCGGGCTTCATAGACATTCGGTCAGTCGCAAAAGTTTACGAAACTGACGCGGGAAACGTCCCTGCGTTGTCGAGCGTGTCGCTGAGCATAAAGCAGGGGGAGTTTGTCTCGCTGCTCGGTCCCAGCGGCTGTGGGAAAACGACGCTCATGATGATCGTCGCCGGCCTTGCCGGAGCGTCGCAGGGAGAAGTGCGGATCGGCGATAAGAAAATCGATGGGCCCTATACCGACGTCGGTATCGTGTTTCAAAACGCCGAGCTCCTAGAATGGCGTACTGCAATGGAAAACATCCTTCTGCAGATGGAAATTCGCAAGCTCGGCATCAAAGAGCACATTCCGGTTGCAAAGCGTTTGCTGGAGCAGGTGGGTCTGCGTGGTTTCGAAGACCGCTATCCTGACGAATTATCCGGTGGAATGAAGCAGCGCGTGGCGCTGTGCCGGGCATTGGTTCACGACCCGGATATTCTCCTTATGGACGAGCCGTTTGGTGCGCTCGACGCCATGACGCGCGATCAGATGAATATGGACCTCCAGCGTATGTGGATGGCCAAACGCAAGACCGCGATTTTCGTTACGCACAGCATCGACGAAGCGGTGTTCATGTCCGACCGCGTGATCGTCATGACGGCGCGTCCGGCATCCATTGCCGAAGATATCAAGATCGATCTGCCCCGGCCGCGAAGCCTGGCCCTGCGCGACTCTCCGGAATTCGCTGTTTACACGTCGCGTATCCGGACGCGGTTCAAGGAGCTTGGAGTTTTCACCAATGACTGACACGGCGGTTGCGATGCAGGTAAACGGCAAAAGGAAAAGCTCTATGCCCCGTTTGACGGGTTGGATCGTGCCGGTGGTATCGATTGCGGCCTTTATGCTGGTCTGGGAAGCGATCATCAGGATATTCGATGTACCGATCTACTTATTGCCGCCACCCAGTAAGGTGTTGCACGTGGCAATCGGTCAGTCGGGGTTCCTATTCAAACATGCGCTTTCGACGTCCTGGGCGATCCTGCTCGGTTTCGGCTTCGCGTTCGCGATCGGCATTCCGGTTGCGACCCTCATGGTTTATTCGGCATCGTTCAGCCGCGCGATCTATCCGATCCTGATTACCGCGCAGGTATTGCCGAAAGTCGCGCTCGCGCCGCTATTCATCGTGTGGTTCGGTTTTGGTCTCATGCCTAAGGTAGTGATGACCTTCTTGATCGCCTTCTTTCCGATCGTTGTCGACACACTTTCAGGTTTGAAATCGGTGCGTCCAGAAAGTCTGATGCTGTTGCGCTCGATGGGCGCGAGCCGCTGGCAGTCATTCTGGAAAGTACGGCTGCCGACTGCGCTGCCGCATATCTTCTCAGGCTTGAAGATCGCGATGACCTTCGCTGTCGTTGGTGCGATCGTCGCGGAGTTTGTCGCGTCCGACGCGGGGCTTGGTTACGTGCTCGTCGATGCGCGCGCTAATCTCGATATGGTCATGGTTTTCGCCGCCATCTTCTGGCTGATCGGACTCGGCTTCCTGTTTTACTTCGCGGTGGAATATGCCGAGCGCATTTTCGTAAAGGGACGTTCCGTGAAGCGGAGCCAGGAACTGGGCGCAGGCCTGTAGAAGGTCAGCGCAAATTTTGAAGGAGAAGAAAATGGAAGTGATCAAGACAACGCCGCCGACGATGCCGAAGGGACCGTTCTCGCAGGCGGTGAAGCACAACGGAGTCGTCTATGTGGCGGGCCAGGTTGCCTTCGATGGTGAAACCGGAAAACCGATGCTGGGCGACATCAAGGAACAGACGCGGCAGACGCTGAAGAATCTGAAAGCAGTGCTCGAAGCATCCGGCAGTTCGATCGACAAGATCATGAAGCTCACCTGCATCCTGCCGAACTTTCCGACTGACTATGTCGGCTTCAACGAAGCTTTCTCTGAAGTGTTCAAGGGTCCGACCTATCCGGCGCGCACAACGCTGCAGGGCGGGTTGCTTGGGGGCTTCATCGTGGAAATCGAAGCCATCGCAGTCTGCGACTAATTCTAGAGGAGCCGCACATGGCTGATGAGACATTTTACGAAAGTCTGATGCGAAGGCAGGCCGAGACTTACACCTACAAGGGCAAGCTGATCATCAAGGCCAAGGACGTGCAGTGGCACACAAGTCCGCAGGGTCGCAATGCCGTGATCGTTGACGAGACGACCGGCATGAACGCCAAGTTTTTTGGGATGTTGATCACAGAGATTCCGCCAGGCGGTCAGTCCGGGCTGCACCAGCACACCTTCGAGGCCGTCGCTTATGTGCTCGAAGGCAAGGGGACGGAAATTATCGGCGATCAGAGAATTGATTGGGAAGTCGGCGACACATTCTATCTGCCGCCGAATGTTCCGCATCGTCATATCAACCGCGACTCCGAGAAGGCTGCGAAAATCATGCAGATTGAGGCGTGGCCGGTACCGATCTTCCTTGGAATTTCTCGACTCGATCAGTTTGAGCCGGCGGGACCGGCTCCGAAATAAGAACGCGCGTGGCGTGGCCAATCGATTGAACGGAAAAGGCGCATGACAAGTAGTGCAAGGCTGGCTGGAAAAGTCGGCGTCATCACAGGAGCGGCCCATGGTATCGGGCAGGCGACCGCAAGAATGTTCGCTCGCGAAGGGGCGGCGCTTGGATTGTTGGACAAGGATGCAGGCGCGCTGAACGCCCTTGCGGAAGAGCTCAAGAAAGCGGGCGTCAAAGTCGTTGCAAAGGCCGGCGACGTTACCAAGAACGAAGACATTACCGGATTGGTGCGCCAGCTATCCGATGAAGTGGGGCCGCCATCGATATTGGTGAACAACGCGGGCGTCACGCTCACGCGGCCTTTCGTTGACACCACGGGCGACGACGTCGACTTTCTTGTCGGCGTGAACCTGAAGGGTTTGCTCTACGCGAGCCAGGCAGTCATTCCCTATATGAAAGAATTAGGCGGCGGCGCGATCGTGCACGATGCATCGAACGCAGGAATTGTCGGGCGGCCGTGGCAGCCGATGTACGGCGCGACCAAGGCTGGTGTGGTCTCACTGACCAAGTCGATGGCGTTGTCGTTGGCAAGCATGAACATTCGCGTGAACTGCATCTGCCCCGGCTCGATCGACACGCCGATGCTGCGTGGAGCGCTGAAGGCGTCAGGCGATTTTGATGCGAACTGGCGCCGGACTTCGATGGTCATTCCGCTTGGACGAATTGGCGAAGCCGACGACATCGCCGCCGCCACGCTATTTCTTGCTTCCGATGAGGCGAAATACATCACCGGCGCGGTCCTGCCGGTCGATGGTGGAAGGACCGCGGGCGTTGCCGAGGTCTCGCACCTGACAATGGATTTACCGAAGACATGACGAGCCCGGCGCACCGCGCTCTATCGAAATAACAATCTTAAGGCATGGAACAATGCTGCCGTTGCAAGGTGTCACCGTTATTGAATTTTGTCAGATCGCGTCCGGACCGTTTGCCGGAATGCTGCTGGCCGACATGGGTGCGGACGTAATCAAAGTGGAGTTGCCGGAAGGCGACGGTATGCGATCCTGGCCGCCGCTGACCGAAGGATATTCGGAGAACTTCGCTTCGCTCAATCGAAACAAGCGCTCCGTCGTTCTTAATTTAAAAGATAAGTCCGATCTCGATCGGGCGAGGGAGCTTTGTCTCTCGGCGGATATCGTTCTGGAAAATTTCCGCCCCGGTGTGATGAACCGCCTCGGTCTTGGCTACGAACCGCTGAGCAAGGAAAAGCCATCTTTAATTTACTGCTCCATCTCAGCTTACGGTCAGTCGGGTCCGCGCGCCAATGAAGGTGGCTTCGACGTCACCCTGCAGGCGATTTCGGGTGTGATGAGCGTGACAGGCGAGCCGGATGGCGAGCCGGTTAAGTGCGGTGTGCCGCTCACGGATTTCTCCGCGGGGCTCTACGCTGCCTTCTCGATTACGAGTGTCTTGCGCAGCGTTCAAAACGGCGGACGCGGCGCGCATCTGGATATTCCCATGCTCGGCGCATCGCTGGGCATCGCCGCGTTGCAGGTCAGCGAATATTTCGGGACCAAGCGAAATCCAGTGAAGCTCGGCTCCGCGCATCCGCGTAACGCGCCTTACCAGGCCTTCCTCTGCAGCGACGGCTACTTCGTGCTCGCAGCAGGCAACGACAGTTTGTACCGCAGGACGTGCGAAGCGGTCGATCGCATGGAGCTGGTAAACGATCCGCGCTTCACGTCACCTGAGCTGCGTGCCGCCAATCAGGTTGAATTGCGGAACCTGCTGGAAACGTCGTTCTCGAAGCTCAGCGTCGAGAAGTGTCTCGAGATTATGAATGAGCGCGGCGTGCCTTGCGCGCCCATCAATAATTACTCGGATGCGCTCAGCGATCCGCAGGTCGCGCACTACGGCTGGGTCAAGTCGATGAACCTTCCGGAAGGGACGTCGATCAATACCTTCGGTTCGCCGATCACGATCAACGGCAAGGGCTTTGATATTTATCGCCATCCGCCCGCGCTTGGCGAACATACCGATGAGGTTCTCGCAGGACCTCATGTTAAGAAAACGGCTTAAGGCGCAGCACAGTGCATGGCGATGAGCATAGTCGGAGGCGGCAGCGGTCGGTATTAGTTCATGCCGGCCGATCCAGCGTCGACGCGCCTGCGTCTGTAAATCCTCCGCTGGTGCGGGCCAGCACCTATCTTCATTTATCGACCGAGGAAATGCGCGAAACGGAGAAGCGCCGTCTCGCGGGCGAGCGCGAAGACTATTACGGCCGTCGCGGCACGCAGACTAGTTTTGAGTTGGAAGATCTACTTACTGAACTCGAAGGCGGTCACGGCACAAGACTCGCATCAAGCGGACTTGCGGCAAACACGCTTGTCTTTCTTTCCTTTCTGCGCCCCGGCGACCATGTGCTCATTTCTGATGGGGCCTATGCTCCGGTAAAGCGCTTCGTGAAATCTTATCTCGGCACGCAGCAGATTGCCTGCGATTATGTGCGTTCGGATGCAGCCGACGTGAGCGGAAAAATCCGCCCGAATACCAAGCTCATTTATCTAGAAAATCCCGGATCGGTACTGTTCGAACTCGCGGATATTCCCGAGATTGTTAGCGTCGCAAAGCCGAATGGGATCGTCGTTGCGGTCGATAACACCTGGGCATCGGGCTTGACGCACCATCCCATCCGGCTGGGTGCAGACATTTCAGTCATATCGGCAACGAAGTATCTCTGCGGTTCTTCGGACATCCTGCTTGGGGCGGTGATCGCCAATAGCGAGGCGTGGCAGAAAATCAACGAGACCGCGGATTGGTTGGGAAGCTTTGCCTCTCCCGACGACTGCTATCAAATTCTGCGCGGCGCACGCACCGCAGCTGTCAGAATCGAAGAGCACAGCAAACAGGCGCTCCGCTTGATCGAATGGTTTGCAGCGAAGCCCTTTGTCCGCAAGGTATACCATCCCGCGCTCGCCAGCCATCCGCGCCATGAGATCTGGAAGCGGGACTTCACCGGCTCGTGCGGATTGTTCACCATCGAGTTCAAGAATATCGACCCCCAAAGCGTGGACGACTTCGTTGATTCACTGTCGCTGTTCGGCATCGGTTCATCGTGGGGCGGCTTCGAGAGCCTCGTACGCGTGGAGAACGGAACTACGCTGCGGTCGGTCGATAACACCACGTTCGGCCCTCTGGTGCGTTTTCACGCCGGCTTTGAGGATATCGACGATCTGATTGAAGATCTGGAAGCCGCGTCGCCGGTGCTGCGGAGCTCCTGACATGCAGCAGCTCGTCCTCCGCCGCGAAAGCGGCACTTGCGCCGTTCTGGAGTTGAACCAGCCTGATCGCGGCAACGCGCTCTCCGCGGCAGTGGTCGAGGCGTTGCGCGCAAATCTCGCGGGGGTTTTCTCTAATCGGGATTTCGATACGGTCGTGTTGGCGGGCGGAGGTCGAAACTTTTGCACCGGGTTTGATCTCGGCGGCATTGAAAGGTTGAGCGACGGCGACGTGCTGCATCGGTTTGTGCAGATCGAGTTGTTGCTTTCAGAGTTATGGCATGCGCCCGTCAGAACCGTTGCGCTTGCCAAGGGCAGAACCTGGGGAGCGGGCGCCGATATTCTAGCGGCGTGCGACCATCGGATTGCGCAATCGTCAGCGACATTTCGTTTTCCAGGGGCAGGCTTCGGCATCGTGCTCGGTACGCGGCGGCTTTGCGAAAGGGTGGGCGAGACGGCTGCGCGCCACTGGATCGCAAGCAACACGGAAGTTGCAGCAAGCGATGCGCTGCAAGCGGGCCTGGTAACGTCATTGGCCGAATGGAATGACGCGGAACAATGGATCGCAGCCTCGCTCCCTGACCTGCGGGTAGGGCGAGAAACGCTTCCCGATCTGCACCGCGCGTCGCGCAAAGATTTACGTGACATCGATCTCGCAAATTTGGTGCGGAGCGCGGCAAAAGAAGGCTTGCGCGACCGCATCATCGCCTATGCAAATTCCGCCCGCCGTGCGTCGGCAAAGGTGACGCGCAATGACTGATCTCGCGCAATCCGTTCAGCGCGTGCCGTCGCTGGTCTCGGGGCTCTTGCTCGTGGTGACGATCTCTTTTGCGGCGACGTTTGTCTCCGAACATTACGGCGGACCACAGCTGCTTTATGCGCTTTTTTTCGGCATTGCGTTCAACTTCCTCGCCGCCGATCCTCGCACCAAGCCGGGCATCGATATTGCCGGGCGCACGATTCTGCGGATCGGTGTTGCGCTGCTCGGTGCGCGCATTACATTCGAAAAAGTTGTGCAGATCGGTTGGCTTCAGGTTGCCGCGATTGCCGCGATTGTTGCGCTGACGATTGCATTCGGGATCGCGCTGGCGCGACTCTTGTCCTATCAAGCAAGGGTCGGTCTGTTGACCGGCGGAGCCGTTGCGATTTGCGGGGCGTCTGCTGCACTCGCCATTTCCGCGACACTGCCGCAGGACAAGGACCGGCACCGGCTCACGGTGCTCACCGTCGTCGGCGTTACCACGCTTTCCACGATCGCGATGGTGACGTACCCGGCGCTTGCACGGCTTCTTGGATTTTCCGATGTCCAGGCCGGCATCTTCGTCGGCGGCTCGATTTATGACGTTGCGCAGGTTGTTGGTGCCGGTTTCCTGATTTCGGACACCGCAGGTGACACGGCGACCGTCGTCAAGCTGTTTCGCGTAAGCTTGCTGGTTCCAGTCGTATTCATTGCAGCGCTTGTTTTCCGCGGTAGCGCGAACGGAGCCGACGCTCAGCCTGCAACACTCTTTCCGTTGTTTCTGGTCGCGTTCTGCGCACTCGCTTTGCTGAGCAGTTTCGGCCTTATCCCCGCTTCGGTGAGCACCGGAATGTCCTCGGCATCGCGCTGGTGCCTTGTCGTTGCGATAGCGGCGCTTGGTGTGAAGACGTCGATTGCGCAGCTGGTTTCGCTGGGCTGGAAACCGGTTGCGCTCATGATCGCAGAGACTGCTTTCATCGCGATAGCTACTGTGATCGCGATCAAGGCATCGAGCTAGAGGTGGGTATGACGAAGCTTGACGTTGTTGTCGTAGGAAGTGGTGCTGCCGGTTTGATCGCAGCCGAGGAGGCCGCAAAGCACGGTCTCAGTGTTGCGCTGGTCACAAAGGGCCAGGTCGGCCGCTCGGGGGCGACCGCGACCATTACAGGCGACATTTCCGTCGATGGCAAAACTATCCGCGAATATCTTGGGCTTCGCGGCAATGACGGCGACAGCGATCGCGACTTCTACGAAGACACGATGAAAGGCGGCGCTTATCTCAATCAAAGCGCGCTTGTCGAAAGCATGATCGGTCAAGTCGGCGAGGAGCTGAAGCCCTTGCTCGATGCGGGGCTAAAGGTCGCCGGCATTGGCCATGCGCCCGGCCATCGTTTTCCGCGCGGCGTGTTGATCTCGGGCATGCAGCTCCTTCAAATTCTGACAAAGCGCGCGGTCGCGGCAGGCGTGCGCTTCCGTGACGAATTCTACGTGACGGATGTCCTGCGCAACGCCGAGGCAGTGAGCGGCATTGCCGGGATCGATCTTCGCACCGGCCAAGTGCATAGCCTGACGGCAAAGGCTGTCATTCTGGCGACCGGCGGTTCCGCGATGATCCATCCATTTCGAACCGCGCCGGAAGAACTGGTCGGCGATGGTTATCGCATGGCGCTGCGCGCGGGCGCGGAACTGATCGACATGGAGATGGTCCAGTTTCTCCCGTGCTGCCTCGTCAATCCGCCTTTGTGGCGCGGCATCCAGTTTCCCTGGATCATCGGTCCGCAAAGCAGCACGCGCGCGTGGCTGCTCAATCGCTACGGTGAGCGCTTCATGGCGCGCTACGACCCCGAACGCATGGAGCTGTCAACGCGTGACAAGATTTCAATCGCTTGCGTGCGCGAAGTTCAGGAGGGGCGCGGCGGGCCGGGCGGCGGCGTGTTGATGTCGTGGGCGCATCTTCCGCACGACATTCTTGATTTCCTGCCGAAATGGTACGGCAAGCCGCTGCTCCGCGAGACATGGCATTGGGAAGGTTTTGACTTCAAGCCGCTGATCGAGCGGATCAAGCAGGGCTATGCCGTCGAGGTCGCGCCGGCCAGTCACTTTAATATGGGCGGTGTGCGGATCGACGCGAATTGCGAAACCGCGGTGCCAGGTCTGTTTGCCTGTGGCGAAATAGCGGGCGGTGTTCATGGTGCCAACCGCCTTTCCGGGAACGCGTGCAGCCAGTTCCTGGTACAGGGCCGGGTCGCGGGCCGATACGCCGCGCGTTTTGCAAATGCCACCGCTATGCCAGAGATCAATGCCGCGGACTGGAAGGAAAAGCTTGCCGAAGTCGAGGCGCCGCTCATCGCTTCCGACGGTGTCCAGCCGCACATACTTGCCGAGAAAATTCAGGATATTGCGAACCGCACGCTGAACGTTGTGCGGAACGGCAAGGATATCGCGCAAGGATTGAACGAAATCCGCGCGCTGCGTTCCGGCGAAGTGCCGAAGGTGGTCAGTGCATCGAAAGACCGCACCTATAATCGCAACTGGATCGATGCGCAGGAAGTGCAGAGTGCGGCCCTTACCGTGGAAGCGATCGCAATGTCGGCGGTGATCCGCGAAGAGAGCAGAGGCGCGCATTATCGGAACGACTTCCCCGAGCAGCGGCAGGAATTTCAGCACAGCACCGTGGTCTCGCTGGTCGATGGGCAATTGAAAACGCGACAGGTGCCGTCGGACGGCAACGGAAGAAAATAGGTTCGGACATGCGCATCACATTGGTCAGAGGCGGAGCGGACGGCGTCGAGCTGCGGCGGGATGATTATGAGATTCCCGATAACGGACTCGCGAGCATCAGCAGCGCACTTCAATACGTCGCACGAATCTATGATGGCAGCATCGGATATTATCTCTCCTGCCGCCGTGGCATGTGCGCCTGCTGCGTCGTGCGCGCGAACGGAAAGATCGAAACTGCCTGTATAACGCCCGTCACGGATGGCATGCTGATTGAGCCGGTCAAGGCGACGTTGCTGGTCAAGGACACCGTAGTCGATCTCAGCATGGCGCGGGAAAACCAGCTCTCGTTCGGTAACGAGGACTGAAGCGCGATGCACCTGCATACGCATTGGCCCTTTATCGAGCATGCGTTCGGCTGTGCGCTGGCCGATAAATTTCTTATGGCGATACGGTCCTTCGACAATGCGAAGACGGTGACGCCGTTCATTTTGGAAAAAGGCAATAAGCGGTTCGGACTATTCCTCCACGTGGAGAAGGGCAATGTCGAGGCGGCGATGTTGCCGAAGGAAATCGAAGCGCGATTTTATCAGCCCTATTATAATTTCGACGAAGCCGAGCAGCCGCCGAAGATCAGCCGTTCGCTTGAGGATCTGTTGCAGGAGCTTGCGGCAGGCGAACGATCGCTTGTGGTCGATGCGTATGCGCCGCAATCTATCGTCCGCAGGCTGGAAAAGCATTTCGCGGTCACGCTTGAAAGCAGCCCGGGTGCCGGCGCGGTCCGCGCCAGACAAATTGCGCCGCGCGGGGTTGTCGCACACCTTGCGAAAGAGCGGGCCGGCGGCACGAAGATCGCGCGCAAAATTCTCGAACGATCGCGGCATCGCGATGCACTTTCGAGCTTTCTGGATCGGCATGACGATCCACGCTTCGCACTGCTCGAACGCTTGCTCGAAGCGGAGAACCTTGGCTCCCTGGTCGTCACGTCCGCGCTTAATATACAAGAACTCGCGGGGCTGCCGATGCGGGGCAAGGACCGCGCTCTCGCCGCGCTCTATTCCCGTGAAAGCGGTGTATGGCTGATCGACACCGGCCCAAAATCCGAGGGCGAAGAATTTCCCTCGCTGCTTGCCGCCTGCGCAAAGCTTGGCGGCAGAGGGCGGATCGGCGTCGAAATGGACGACATGCCGGCCTGGATGTTTGCTGGGATGGGCTTGCGGGATCGCGACGCGGCGCCCGCCGATACGTTGCTCCGGAAGTGGCGCGACTCTAATACGCTGCCCGATCTTTCATTTTATATTCTGGCGGCGCGTGCCTCGTCGCATGCGATTGACCGGGCACTCGAATTCGCCGGCAAAAACCGTGCGGGCGGCCTTACCGAGATGGACGCGTACCGGGTCTATCTCGATGAACTGCGCGGCTATGTTTCGGCGCACGCACCGGAGCTGCGGGTTGCAAGGACGCTGACCAATTTCCATTCCGGCAACCGCACGATTTTCCCGTCGAACCCGTTTGCGCATCCAGTGGATGAGCGGAGCAACAGTCTCAAGATCGATGCCGGGTGCATGATTTTTGACCGCGCGGGAACGCTGCTCGGCTGTTCCGACATCGCAAGAACGCTTGGCTTCACCAAGGACGCCGAAGAAATCTACGACGTATTCCGCAAGAGCGTGGTGGATCGGCTCATCCCCGCTTGCAGAGACGGTGCTATGGGCATCGACATTCACACGCTCGCAATCGAAGACCTGAAGGGCGTCGGCCGGGAAGGCAATTCGCTATCGCGAAAAGTGGCTGTGCCGGCCGACTTCGCCCGCGATGTCGGGCACGTGCTCGGCAAAAATAATCTGTCGCACGTTCACTTCACCGTTTCCGGCCGCGATCCGTTGAGCGAAGGAATGATCGCGTGCTGCGAATACCAGTGGCCGCTTAAAGGCCACGCGGTCGCCTACGAAGACACCGGCCTCGTCACCGCCGGAGGCGGCCTCAACTTCACCATCGACTGAACAAGACCTGGAAGAAGAAAATGAGCAATTTCTACCGCGCGCGCGTAACCCACGTTCATCACTGGACGGAGTCGCTGTTCAGTTTTCGCACGAGCAGGGACCAGGCGTTCCGTTTCGACAGCGGCCAGTTCACCATGCTGGGGCTCGAAATCGGCGGTAAACCACTGATGCGCGCCTATAGTCTTGCGAGCGCAACTTACGAAGATGAGCTTGAGTTTTTCAGCATCAAGGTGGCGGATGGTCCGCTGACGTCGCACCTTCAGCATCTGAAGGAAGGCGACTGCGTGCTGATCGGGCGCAAGGCGACCGGCACGCTCGTGCATCACAATCTGCTGCCGGGAAAGCGTCTTTATCTCCTTGGTACCGGTACCGGCCTTGCGCCGTTTCTCAGCGTCATCAAGGACCCCGAGACCTATGAGCGCTACGAAGCCGTCATCCTCGTACACGGCTGCCGTCATATCTCGGAGCTCGCCTATGGCGAGATGATCACCGAGGGTTTGCCGAACGACGAATTCGTGGGCCCGTTCGTGAAGAAGCAGCTGATCTATTATCCGACCGTGACGCGCGAACCTTTCGTCAATCGCGGACGCATCACCGATTTGATCTCGTCCGGACGTCTGTTCGAGGACACAAAGCAGCCGGCGCTCGACCGCGAGCATGACCGCGTCGAGATCTGCGGCAGCCCCGAAATGGTGAAGGACTTGCGGGCCTATTTCCTTGCGCAGAATTTCGAGGAGGGCAGTAGCTCCAAGCCCGGCCACTTTGTGGTCGAAAAAGCATTCGCGGACGCATGAGGAGAGATCGACAATGACATATGTTGTTACCGAGGACTGCATCAACTGCAAACACATGGATTGCGTTTCGGTATGTCCGGTCGATTGTTTCTATGAGGGCGAGAACATGCTCGTTATCAATCCGGACGAGTGCATCGATTGCGGTGTATGTGAGCCGGAATGCCCGGTCGATGCGATCAAGCCCGATACCGGCGACGGCATGGAGCGTTGGGTGACGCTAAACAAAAGTTACAGCGAGAGCTGGCCTCAAATTACGGAGAAAGGCGAGGTCCCTGCCGATGCGTCGTTGTGGAAAGACAAACCTAATAAGCTCGGCTTTCTTTCTCCCAAGCCAGCAAGCCGCTAGTTTTGACAGAATATCTCTTGCGAACAATTACGTGAGTGCTTCCGCAGCGTTGTTAGAAAACTGAAAAATGAATGGGAAGCAAAACCGCCGAATAAACGGGCAAGCACTACTTCGCGACCGTTCCCGTTACGCGCATGAAGAGCGCGAGAATCCACATAACGATTGAAGCCAGCGCGGTATATTGTGCGAAAGTCAGATAGGCATCGCGCAGTACCGTCGACGCTGCCCATTGCGCATAGGCTTCTGGCGGACGGAAATCCTTCGGCAGCAGCAACCACATTTCCGTGCGTTTGTAGTCGCGCGTCAACGCCTGCCGGGACTTCAGCATCAATATAAGAGTCATAATCAAAGTAAGAATGCCGCCACTCTGAAAAATGAGGCTCGGTTCATAAACCATGCCCATCATTACGCAGGCGATTGCAAGAAAGCCAAATGCGCAGCCGCGAGACACGGACTCGAAAGCAGCTTTGCGCATTTCTTCCAAGGGTTGCTCCGCCTACGCTACGGCTAACGTCTATAGAGTGTGCCGCGCCTTTTCAGCCGCTGCAACCGAAACCCGCTTCCTTCACGAAATTGTGGCTTAAAGTCCGAATTTAAGGAAGTTGCCCATCGCTGGCAACGTCAGAAACAGCGTTCCCGCGACCCAAATCCACATCGAAGTAACGGTTGAGTCGTCCTTAGCGCCGACGAAGCGCTCGAATATCGCGGCAGGAATGCCCGCGAGAATGAGGGTGAAGGTCGAAACCATCAGCGACGCCATGTAGAGCGTCAACGATAAATTCCCAAAGAACAGAAACTTTCCGATTTCCTGCGTGTGCAGAAGCGCGAAGAAAAGCGCAGTCTGATTGAATAGTCCGTTGATCATGCCGAAAAACGCGATGCAGATGTATTGAATGTTACGTTCCATCAGACAGACCTCGGCAGGAGGCCTAAGAGCAGGAACAAATACAGCATCGCGACCCTGACCCAGAACAGCCAGACGAAAGTGAACAGCCACAACACGACCGGCGCGGTCGCCTTCGGCGTCACGGCGCCGAAGAAGTTGATGAACGGATCGGTAATGCGCACGAAAAAGCGCATGATGTAATTCTTCGACCCCGGGTCGAAGAACATCGAAAGCAACACGCGGCCGATAATCGTGTACATGATCACCGCCAGCACGAAGTTGGGGATCGTGTAGTACCAATACGTGAGAAGGGTATTCGGCGTTTCCATGCGAATGCTTTCTAGCTGAAATTCTCTTCGCAGTCTCACAAAAAGAAGCGGGGCCCCGAAGGGCCCCGCCGTTTTATTATCGTTGGTAAAGAAGATTACGAGGTCTTCTCTTCCATGACGGTCCTGCCGCGAGGCTTACGGATTTCGTCGATGAGAGCTACCAGCTCCTTCGACGGCGCCGGCGTCAGCAAGCTGACAACGATCATCACGAGGAAGCCGAGCGGAGCGCCCAGCAATCCGCAGTTGATGTTGCTCAGGTCGAACCAGCCAACCCGCTGCACGGGAGTTACCGCGACCGGCTTGGTGATGTCGACGATGTTTGCACCCGTGACCGCGTTCTTCAGCGAGGTCATGCCTGCATAGTCTACGCCGAACTGCGGGAAGTACCGGGTCACGACCAGGTAGAACACGCAGAGGCCGAAGCCCGCGATGATGCCGGCAATTGCGCCAGCGGTCGTCGCACGCTTCCACCAGATGCCAAGCACGAGCGCCGGGAAGTTACCCGCCATAGCAAGCGAGAACGCCCAGCCGACCATCGCGAGAATGTCGCCCGGCCGCGTCGAAGCCGTCGCGGCAGCCGCGATAGCAACGAGGAGCAGCAGGATACGCGCGATAATCAGACGCCGTTCGGAGCTGTTCGCTTTTTGCAGGAACGGATAGGCGCCCGCCATAATCAAAGCGAGAGCCCCGATACCCCACCAACGCCACTGCACGCCGAACGGTCCGGCTCCGGTCATGAAGTACCAGAGACAGAACACGATCAATACACCGATGATAGCGACGGTGAAGTTGCGCTTTTGCGGCTTCATCGGTTCGATCATCTTGTAATAGACGTCGTGCGATAGCGCGTTGGCGATCGCGAGCAGCAGACCGTCCGCGGTCGAGAGCGCGGCGGCGAGACCGCCGGCGGCGACCAGACCCGAGATCACATAGGGAAGTCCCGCGATTTCCGGTGTGGAAAGCACGATCACGTCCGTGTTGATCACGAAGTCCTGCAGACGAACGACACCCGGATGACCGGCGATGGCCTTACACGCATCTACGACGACCGCAAGGCTGGAAGCAGCCTTGCCGCAGACCGAGATGAGGCCAAGTTCACCCCACGTAAACATCCAAGGGCGGATCTGATCGATCGGGCGTCCGATGATGTTCGTGTAAACCTCTAGCTTCGAGAACGCCGCATAGGCCGGCGCCGAGAAGTACAGGAGGAAGATGAAGAACAACGACCAGGCCACCGACTGGCGCGCTTCACGAACGGTAGGCGTCGTGAAGTAGCGCATCAGGATGTGCGGCAGCGAAGCGGTGCCGACCATCATGCAGGCGATGATGCCGAAGAAGTTGTGCGGAGCATAAGTAAGGAACGGCTGTACGTGCGGTTTCAATGAGCCCGCCGGACAACTTGCTGCGGTACAGAGCACCGCAAGACCGTCCTTCACCAGTTGCTGTTCGCGCGCCGTGATTTCCGCGATCGCCGAGCCGTAGGTCAGTTCCGGAATCGGAAATCCGTACTTACGAGCAGAGAGGATCACGATCGGGGTGAGATAGGCAACGATGAGCACGATGTACTGGGCGATCTGCGTCCAGGTCACCGCGCGCATGCCACCGAGCATCGAGCAGAGCAGAATGCCGACGAGGCCGACGAACACGGCCACTTCGAACTGGATGCCCAGAAAGCGCGAGGCAATGATGCCCGTGCCGAAGATCTGCGCCGTCACATACGTGAACGAGCAGGCGACGAGCACAATCACCGCGAGGAAGCGGGCGAAGTTGCCGCCGAAACGGAACGACATGAAGTCGGGAACCGTGTAGGCGCCGAACTTGCGCAGGTACGGTCCGATGAGGACCGACACCAGCACGTAACCGCCAGTCCAGCCGAGCACCCAAGCCAGGCCGTCATAGCCGAGCAGGAAGAGCGTGCCGGCCATGCCGACGAACGAAGCCGCCGACATCCAGTCGGCGCCGGTTGCCATGCCGTTGTAGAAGGCCGGAACGCGACGTCCTGCGACGTAGTATTCCGAAACTTCCGCTGTTCGGGTCATAACGCCGATGATGGCGTAGACCGCGATCGTGAAGAACACGAAGAGGTAACCGATCACGCGATTCGGTACGCCCATGTATTCGAGGATCGCAAGCAGGATCACGAACGCGACGAAGGTGCCAGTGTAGGCGCCGTACATGCGTCCGAGCTGCTTATAGAATGATGCTTGAGCTGCTGTTTGAGCCATGGTGCTTTCCTCTTAGTCTTCAGCGTAGCCATGGTCGCGGTCGATCTTGTCCTGCTGCCTCGCGAAGAGGAACAGCATGACGACGAACGCGATCAGCGAACCCTGCGCGGCCATATAGAAGCCGAGCGGGAACTGAAGCACCGGAATGGTGATGGCGTTAAGTTGGTTTACAAAGAAGTGGACGATGTAGCCAAAGAACAGCCACAACGCGAGATGAATCCACATCAGCCGCGTGGTTGCGGCCCAATGGGCTTGCTCGTTTGCTTTTGTATCTGCGGGAGCCATGGGTTGATTGCCCTCCTAAATCAGCCGCGGATGCCCTGACCGGAGTGGACAGAGCTAAGAAAGAAAGTTGCGGAGGTGCGCCGGCGTTCTGGCCGGCAGTTTTTTGGCGTTCCCCCGAACGGCCCGTGTTATTATTATGTGACGGGTCCAGTGGCGTAAGTTAACACCGTGTAAATTGGCCGCCCTATACGACTTTCGGCTCATGTTATTTCTTTAAGTGCCTGAAAATTAGTGCTTATTTGTGCATTGCGGTATGGCTGCGTTAGGCACAAAATCGCATCTCGATGCAGCTCGTGCAGTTACTAGGAAGGAATGCTGCCGACCGGCCGCGCTAGGCCGCGCGAGGAATTTAAAAGTGAATCCCGCTGCATCCTGCCGTTTGTAACAGCCGACGATCCTTTTATTTCGCGGTGCGCAGAAGGAAATGGTCGATCGATGATTCGGCGCGACCAAGATTTTTGAGCCGGGGCTTCGAGGAAGTGCGGCGCCTGCTCGAGCGCAGGTCAATGGCCGAAGTTGCTGAATCCGAGACCGTCATTCCAGGCGCGTGCTAGCGATCCGAAGTCCAGTACCTTCGGCTCAAAATCAGCCGATATACGGGTCATTTGACAGCAAGGGGGCCACAGCGCGATTACCTTGTCCTTGATTGCCGGGCGGCCGGCGACGTTTTGGTGAAGGCGCAGGATGGGTTTTATCGATTGGGTCCTTGGGGTTCCGGCATATTTCCGCCGACGACCTGTCATCGACAGCCGCGACAAACTTATTGAATTCATCGACACACGCTCAGCGTTTCTTATTCAAAAGAATATTTTCGATTACGCGCGTGCCCGTTCTGGCCCTTACTTCAGTTCGATGATTAGAGAAGAGGCGTTCAAACACGCAGTCGAAGTTTCGCGCTGGACCAACTATCCAGCGGGACTTGCGGCTCTCGCCGAGATTGTGCGCGGCGTGCTGTTCGAAGCTTCCGACCGCAAAGCGCTGAACGACGCAGTATCGAGCGCAGCACTTGCTGCCTTCGACAAGTATCCAGTGCCCGAAGTGATCGGTGAACCGGCCTGGAAACAGGCGCGGGAAACTCTACTTTTGCGGTTGTCGCAAATCGATATGCATCCGCCGAAGTTCGCGAAGGACGTGATCCTTCCTTATGCGCAGCAGATTTATGACACCCAGCCCATTCATGAGGAATTGCGTAAGCGCGATTTCGAGATGATCACAGCGCAGCTGCGCATAAACCTCGTCACCATGCACGACGAGTTCGAAAGCCGCGTGGACAAGACGGTCTTGCTTGGCGATCTAGGCATTCCGCTTCACGCAAGCGGTTTGTGAGCCGCGCGAGTGGTCTGCCAGCCAATTGGGTAGCTTCGCATAAAAGCTATCGACTGCTATTTATTGCGATTGGCGAAAAACTAGTGAGTGGGCCACTGGTTTCAGATAAACCATGTCCCAGCGACTCGCGTTCATCGAACACGAAGCAGCGCCCCCGCCACTTGCTTTGAACTTCCGGCACCTCTTCAAGATATTTCAGGATGCCGCCCTTCAGGTGATAGACCTGTTCGAACCCTTGCGCGACCATGTAGCTTGAAGCTTTTTCGCATCGGATGCCGCCGGTGCAGAACATCGCGATTTTTTTGTGCTTTTTAGGGTCTAATGCCTTTTCGACATAGTCCGGAAATTCTTTGAACGTGTTTATGCCGGGATCGATTGCGCGTTCAAAAGTGCCTTTTTCAAACTCGAAAGAATTGCGTGTGTCGATAATGACAACGCCGGGATCGGCGATGAGTTCGTTCCAGTCTTTGGCATCCACATAGGTGCCGACGTTTTTAGTGGGGTCGATATGCGGCGTTCGCATGGTCACGATTTCACGCTTTACCCTGACCTTCATGCGTTGGAATGGTTTTTCGGACGCGCCTGATATCTTGAGTTCCAGCTCATCGAAATGCGCGCGGACAAGGTTCAGAATGTTTTCCATCTGCGCATGGCTGGCGGCGGCAATCGTTCCGTTGATGCCTTCGCGCGCCACAATCAGCGTGCCGCAGATCGCGTTTTCATCGCATTTCGCACGCAAAGCAGCTGCCAGCCCTAGGGGCTTAGGCACGGTTTGAAAACGATAAAGGGCTGCGACGCTCCACATCGGGCAAGGTTTAGGGATTTTCGATGGCGTCCGTCAACAGTTCCGCCCGGCTTCAAAAACTCATGGGATCTCTGGAAAGTAGCGGCCATTGCGAAGCTTAAAACTCGGAACCGTCGATCGAATCGCTGACAAATGGCTGACCAGCTCACCGGTATTGCTACCTAGTCATGATAGATGAAATGTAACGCAGTGCTTGGAAATTCAGATCCATCAATTCACCCCCGTTGTTCGGATGTCTGCAAAAAATAACCGAAAGTCTTCGCCGGTGCGCAGCGACAGCCTTGCTGTTTCGCGCTTATGGATGCTGGCGGCTGCATCACTCGCTCTATTTGCGGTGGTCGCTTTCCTCGGCAGGTCCGGAGCCACCGAATTTGATCGTACAGTGCTGCGTGCGCTGAGGTCGGGCGAACAGGCGCTTGGTCCAGCCTGGATGGTTGAAGTTGCGCGGAGCATCACCGCGCTCGGCGGGCATACGCTGCTCCTTTTGATTGTTGCAATCGTCGGCGGCTATCTGGCCATTATCAAGCAACGTGCGACGGCATTGTTTGTCATCGCGTCGGCAACAACCGGTATGCTGCTTAATTCGGCGTTCAAAGCCTTGTTCAACCGTTCCCGCCCCGATGTCGTGAGCCATCTCACCGAGGTCTTCACCGCCAGCTTTCCAAGCGGTCATGCTACTTTGTCCGCGGCTGTCTATTTGACGCTCGGCGCCCTGCTTGCCGGTATCCATACATCTTACGCGCTACGCGCTTACTTCATCGGCATTGCGGTCTTTTTGACGATCGCGATCGGATTGAGCCGCATCTATCTCGGCGTGCATTATCCGACCGACGTACTCGCCGGCTGGTGTTTTGGCACCAGCTGGGCGGCACTTTGCCTTGCAGTATTTCAAAAGCTTCAGCGTGATCACACCATGGAGCCGCCTGAGCGGCCTTAAGACCACGAAACCTTTTGGCGTGCCGCGCGTTTACCCTCACTTCTCCCATAATTTTCTCCCATAGATTTTACGGCGCGAGGGTTCTGCATGCGGGCGGCGGTGCTGATTAATCGGTCGGCCGGTACAGCGCGTAAAGGTGGGGAAGACCTCGACGAGCGGCTTGCGGCGCTTTTCAACGAAGCCGGTATCGAGGCGTCGATCGAATTTCTCGATGGTCCGGAGTTGAGGCCAGCCGCAGAATCCGCGGCTAAGCAGGCGCAGGCAAAAAAGCTCGATGCGGTCATCGTGGGAGGTGGGGATGGCACGGTCCGTTGTGTCGCAAGCGCGCTCGCGGACACAGGCGTGCCGATGGGAATCCTGCCGCTAGGCACGCTCAATCACTTTGCCAGGGATCTGGGAATTTCGCTCGAACTCGATCGGGCAATCGCTGCGATCGCAGCGCGGCAAACACGATCCGTGGATGCTGCCGAAGTGAACGGCGCGCTCTTCATCAACAATTCATCAATCGGAATTTATCCCTTTCTGGTGCTCGATCGCGAAAGGATCCAGGCTGAAGAAGGGAAACAAAAATGGCTCGCGATGCTCCTTGCTGCATGGCGCACCCTGAAGAAATTTCCATTGCGGCGGCTGCGCGTTCGCGCAGGCCAGGAGAGTGTCGACCATCGCAGCCCGATTGTCTTTATCGGTAACAACGAATACGGACTAGGGCCCGGAAAATTGGGAGCGCGTGAACGGATTGATCGCGGTGAATTATCGATCTATGTCGCGCGCCGTAAAACCCGGATTTCCCTTTTCATGCTCGGGCTGCGCACGCTGATCGGCAATGTCGATCAGTCCGACGACCTGACGATGATCAAATCGGCGGAAGCCGTCGTCGATGGGCGCGTCAGCAGGCTTCCTGTTGCGCTTGACGGTGAGGTCGAATTTCTTACGACTCCGCTTCGCTATAGGACACGCCCCGCGGCGCTGACCGTGATTGTGTCGAAGGAAGGCTGACATGCGCACGATAGCGCATATTTCAGACCTGCACTTCGGTAGCGACGAGCCGCTCGTCACGAGGGATCTCGTCGCGAGTGTAAGTCAGGCAAATCCCGATCTGGTCGTGCTGAGTGGAGATTTCACGCAGCGCGCCACAAGAGATCAGTTCGAACGGGCAAGGCAGTTTGTCGAGCAATTGCCGCAACCAAGGCTGGTCGTTCCCGGCAATCACGACATGCCGCTTTTCAATATCTTTGCGCGGTTATTTTGGCCATACAGCAATTACGAGAAATTCATTCGCCCATTGGGCGTTGCCAATGCGCGTTTTGTCGACGACGAGATCGCGTTGATCGGATTGAACACGGCACGCCGATTTACAGGCAAGAATGGCCGTGTATCGAAGGAACAAGTCGAGGCGGTGCGCGCGTTCTTCGCTGATATTCCCGATGATGTATTTCAGATCGTGGTGACCCATCATCCGCTCGGTCAGGCCGATAATGAGGTCTTTCTCGAACTTGCATTTCGCGCCGAGCTTGCGGTCAACGCGCTCGTGACAAGCAAGGTCCACATTCTTCTTTCCGGTCATCATCATCGAGCTTTGGGCGGCAAGATCGAAGAAACAGACGATCGTCATCAGGCGCTGATCGTTTATGCCGGCACCGCCAACTCAACGCGGCTCCGGGAAGGGGATGGCAATACGTACAACCTGCTCAGGCTCGATTGGCCAAATGCAGAGATCATGGTGATGCGGTGGGTTCCGGGAACCGGGTTCGTGCCGGGCCGCCAGTCGCAATATGTCTATGCGAACGAGCGCTGGTCGCCCGTTGGCGCCCGTCCCGAATGACAGCCGTATTTCGAGGTCAGCGCTTGCGCTGGTACTTCGGGTTCATGTAGCAGCTGCCAAAGTTGGTGCGCGAGGCTTCGCACTGCGCACGCGTATAGGCCTGACAAACCATGGTCGTATCGAACGGCCCGGGCCCGAAGCGCAAATCGCGGCACCAGAGGTCGGACGGTGCGCGTTGGGCTTCCGCCGCGGTTGAAAAAAGAACGATCAGAAGTCCGGCAAGGAACAGGCGCATGGCACTAATCCCTTCGAGGTTGGCTTCAACGCGAACTCGTTGAAACCTATTTGGTTCCTGTGGCAAGCGAACGGCCTGATGCATGATCGAACAAATGTACGGCGTGAGCGTCGATCGCGAGCTTTAGTTTTGTTCCGCCGATTTCCCCCGGGCCGGAGGCGGGGGTCGCAACCGTGATCGCGGTTGAACCGAAATTGCCGTGCAACAGGCGGGTCGCGCCCAGTTCTTCAATCAGCTCAGGTTCGAAGTCGATTCCGGAACTGCTGCCGTCAACGATCTGGATGTCCTCGGGACGAACGCCCACTTCGACGTCGCCGCCATTGGCTGCCCCGAAACGCAGAGGGTCGAACGTTAGCTTGGCACCTGAGGTTTCCACCGTGCCAGGAGCCACGATCTTCCCCGGCATCAAATTCATCGCCGGAGAACCGATGAAGGACGCGACGAAGCGACTTGTGGGATGGCGATAAACATCGCTCGGCGCGCCGATCTGCTCGATCTTGCCTGCATTCATCACCACCACCTGATCGGCGAGCGTCATCGCCTCGACCTGATCGTGAGTGACGAAGATCGAAGTAGCGTTGAGCCTGGTTATGCAGCCGCTTGATCTCAAGGCGCATGGTCACGCGCAATTTGGCGTCGAGGTTGGACAGCGGTTCGTCGAACAGAAAGACCTGCGGTTCGCGTACGATCGCGCGGCCCATCGCGACGCGCTGGCGCTGGCCACCGGAAAGCGCACGCGGCTTACGCAGCAGGAAATCGTCGATCGCGAGCAGGCCCGCCGCCTCGCGTACGCGTTTGTCGATCTCGGGCTTAGGCATGCCGCGATTGCGCAGGCCGTAAGCCATGTTGTCGTAAACGCTCATATGCGGATAGAGCGCGTAGTTCTGGAACACCATGGCGATGTCGCGGTCGGCGGGCTCGACCTCGTTTACGACGCGGTCGCCGATTTTGCATTCGCCGCTGGATATGGTCTCGAGGCCAGCGATCATGCGCAGCAACGTGGACTTGCCGCAGCCGGACGGACCGAGCAGCACGGTGAAAGATCCATTCGGAACAGTCAGCGATGATGTCGCGCACGGCCTCGACGCCGCCGGGATAAACTTTTTTGACGTTACTCAGCGCGACGGTTGCCATGCGAACTACTTTTCCGTTTCGACTAAGCCTTTGACGAACCAGCGCTGCATCAGGACCACCACCAGCACCGGCGGCAGCATTGCGAGCATGGTAGTCGCGAGCACGATATTCCATTCGGTCAGCGCGTCGGACGTCACGATCATCTTCTTGATGCCGATCACGATGGTCTGCATGTCGTCGCGGGTCGTGATCAGGAGCGGCCACAGATACTGGTTCCAGCCATAGATAAAAAGAATGACGAAGAGTGCTGCGATATTGGTGCGCGACAGGGGAAGGAGCGTATCGAAGAAGAAGCGGATCGGTCCGGCGCCGTCGAGCTTCGAGGCTTCGACCAACTCGTCCGGGATGGTCATAAAGAATTGGCGAAAGAAGAGGGTTGCGGTGGCCGACGCAATCAGCGGCAGCGTCAGGCCGGCATAACTGTCGAGCAGGTCGAGGTCGGCCGCGATTTTGTAGGTTGGATAGATGCGAACCTCGACCGGAAGCATCAAGGTCATGAAAATGAGCCAGAACGCCGCCATCCGGAACGGAAATTTGAAATAGACCACGGCGAAGGCCGAGATGATCGAGATCGCAATTTTTCCGATCGCGATCACGCATGCCATGATGAAGCTGTTGAGCAGCATGCCGGAAACCGGGTCGCGCGACTGTCCCGGCGGAGCCGACGAACAGCGTTTTGTAATAAGTCTCGAAAAAGAGCGGACCGGGAATAAGAGGAATCTTGCCGTTCGAGACTTGCTCCTGCGGCAAAGTCGAGCCGACAAAGCAGAGGTAGACCGGGAAGGCGACAATGATCACGCCGATCGTCAACACGATATGCGGCAGAAATGCGCCGAACCCGCGATGCTCGACCATCAGTACGCTACCCTTCGCTCGATGAAGCGGAACTGCACGGCAGTGAATGCGATCACCATGATCATCAGGATCACGGACTGCGCGGCCGACGAGCCGAGATTGCCGCCGAGCCTGCCATCGAAGAAGACTTTATAGACCAGCGTCTCGGTTGCCTTCGCCGGGCCGCCTTGGGTCATGGCGTCGATAATGCCGAACGTGTCGAAGAACACGTAAACGATATTGACGACAATCAGGAAGAATACGGTTGGCGACAAGAGCGGCAGTATGATGGTCCAGAAGCGGCGCGTGGGTGACGCGCCGTCGATCGCCGCCGCCTCGATGACCGCGCGCGGAATCGATTGCAGGCCGGCGAGAAAGAACAAGAAATTGTAGCTGATCTGCTTCCAGGTCGACGCCATCACGACAAGCGCTAACGCGTCGTTGCCGTTGAGCAACGGATTCCAACTGATGCCAAGCGTGCGCATGGTCTGCGCCAACACACCGAGCGATGGATGAAACATGAATAGCCACAAGACGCCGGCGACTGCGGGCGCCACCGCATAAGGCCAGATCAGGAGCGTCTTATAGATATTGGCGCCACGGATGGTCTTGTCCGCTTGCACCGCGAGCATAAGGGCAAGCGATAGCGAGAGCACGGCGACCAGGAGCGAGAACAGTCCGGTCGTCGCCATGGTCCGGTAGTAGCTGGGGTCGGCGAAGAGTTCCTGGTAATTCTCAAACCAGATGAAGGACGTGTTCAGGCCGAAAGCGTCTTGCAAAAGGAACGATTGCCAGACCGCCTGGCTCGCCGGCCAATAGAAGAAGACAAGAACGACAAAGAGCTGCGGCAAAAGCAGGAGATAGGGAAGCGATTTGTTCCCGAATATCGCCCGCTTTTCCACGGTACAGCAGCCTTACCGCGTGACGGTCTTTTCGAATTGTCGCAAGAGCACGTTGCCGCGATTGACGGCGTCGTCGAGCGCTTGTTTTGCCGTTTTCTTGCCGGCAAGTGCCGATTCGATTTCTTCGCTCCAGATGTCGCGTAACTGCACCATGTTGCCGAAGCGGAGCCCCCGCGAGTTATCGGTCGGCGCCTTGTTGGTCAGTTCCAGGAGCGGCGTTTCGAGATGCGGCTTGTCTTTATAGAAGCCGGACGCCTTGGTTTTTTCGTAAGCAGCCTTGGTGATCGGGAGATAGCCGGACTTCGTGTGCAGGCCGATCTGGCGCTCGGTGTCGGAGAGGAAGGTGAAGAACTTCGCGACACCTTTATATTCGTCGGCTTTCTTTCCGCCCATGACCCAGAGCGAAGCGCCGCCGATAATCGAGTTCTGCGGCGCGCCGGCGACGTCCGGATAATATGGCATCGCTGCGTTGGCCCAGTTGAACTTCGCGTTGGCAGCAACATTGCCGAAGAAGCCGGACGAGGTCAGGAAGATCGGGCATTCGCCGCTGGTGAAGCGGCCTTCGCCGGTATTGGTCCGGCCCGAATAGTCGTAGGTCTTGTCTTTCTGCAACTCGATCAGTGTTTCGAGATGGCGGATCACGGTCGGATTGTTGAAGGTCAGCACGGTGTCGAACCCCTCCATGCCGTTGGCCTTGGTGCCGATCGCGAGATTGTGCCAGGAAGAAAATTGCTCGATGTTGAGCCAGGTCGCCCAGGCATTCGAGAAGCCGCAATTGGTGTAGCCGGCCGCCTTCAGCTTCTTCGCGGCGGCGAATACTTCCGGCCAGGTTTTCGGCGGCACGTTCGGGTCGAGACCCGCTTTGGTGAAAGCGTCCTTGTTGTACCACATCACCGCACTCGATGAGTTGAAGGGGAAGGAGAGCATCTCGCCCTTCAGCGTCGAGTAGTAACCGGTGATCGTCGGCAGATAAGCGGCCGGATCGAACTTCTCGCCGGCTTCCTGCATCAAGACGTGAACCGGTTTAACGGCGCCTTTGGCGGCCATCATGGTCGCGGTGCCGACCTCGAACACTTGCAGGATGTGGGGCGCGCTGCCGGCGCGGAACGCGGCGATGCCGGCGTTCATAGTGTCGGGATAGCTGCCTTTGTAGCTCGGGATAACTTTGTATTCTTTTTGCGACTGATTGAATTCTTCGGAAAGCCTAACGACGACTTCGTTATTGGCGCCGGTCAGCGCATGCCAGAACTGAATTTCGATTTGCGCGGATGAAGGTGTCGCGAAACATGCCACCGCTGCGATGGTCAGTGCGGACAAGGTCGTTCTGGATGCCATGGCAATCTCTCGAGTTTGATGAAGAGATAAGTGGGCTAGCCGACGTTCATTTCCGATTTGCGACAGCCGGGAGCAGGGCTGTGGCTAATGTGGAAGCGCCATGACTATAGCCCGCTGTGCTGCCGGGGAAACGGTGCAGTGCGGCAAGGACTAAAACGAAAACGCCGCGCTCTGGCGGCGCGGCGCTTCCTTCGTGTTATGTTGCGTTCACCGGGTAAGCTCGGTGACCACAGACCCCGGCCAGCGCGAACAGACTGCCCGCGAGATCGGTTCGCACATATGCGAGACCCGGCGTCCCGTGGCGTTGCCCGAGATTGTCGCGACGTGGCCGGCAGGACAATCGCCGGAAACCACCTTGGAGACGTGACCGCGCGACACGAAGATCGAGCCGACCGCGCCGACGGGTGCCGGCGTGCCGACGCGGCACCAGTTGCTGACGGCGTTAAATGCCGGTCCTGGGTCGCCATGGCCCGCGGACTGCATCTCCATACGCATCGCAAAGCCGCACCACAGACCCGGTGCGCCCGCAGGGCGTGCGGCACCCATGTTGGATGAAAGCCACGAGCCGCCGAGGCTCATGCCGCTGACGCCACCGAGCAAAGTTACTTTGTTCGTCTGGTTCTGCTGCTGACGCTGTTGTGCCGGTAAGCGGCGCTGCGATTGCTGCAAGCGCTGGCGCGTTTTTGCATTTCCAAACTGTCCGCTCGCTTCCTGTGCAAAAAATTCCTGGGCGCTTTGCGCGCTCGCTGTCGTTACGTGAAGAGATATTGCC
This sequence comes from uncultured Alphaproteobacteria bacterium, assembly GCA_963730025.1. Taxonomy (GTDB): domain Bacteria; phylum Pseudomonadota; class Alphaproteobacteria; order Rhizobiales; family Xanthobacteraceae. Next base: position 1,243,070 of record CAVSPV010000002.1, on the reverse strand, counting down.
GCCATTGCGGAAAAGATCAGTGCAATGATTTGGTGATTCATTCTCGTGCTCCTCTACCCCGCGCCGCAGCAGAGAACTAACGAGCAATGAGTCCATAGCGTGCGCTGAAAAAGGAATTTTAGCGGATATGGAACTTTACGCGCGAAATTTAGTGTTATTCGCCGCCCGTTAAAGTCTTTGTCCGGAATTAGGCACGCTTCAGTGCCAACCAGTCATGAACGCGTTGATTCGGATTGATATGTTGCGTGATGTCGCTGACGACCGCGATTGATTCTGCGCCGGCGGCCCAGATCGCTTGCGCTTGCTCAAGTTTGATTCCGCCGATGGCGACCAACCGAATATCGCCAATCCGTTTTTTCCACTCGGTGATTCGGTCGAGCCCTTGGGGCGCGAAACGCATTTTCTTCAGCGTGGTTTCGTAGATCGGGCCGAGCGCGATGTAATCGGGTTTATGACGAAGTGCGATTTCGAGTTCGTCGTGATCATGGGTTGAAATGCCAAGCGTCAGGCCGGACTTTTTGATCGTGCTGATATCGGCGGTCTCAATATCTTCCTGGCCTAGATGAATGTGATCGGCGCCTTCGGCAATTGCTGCCTGCCAATAATCGTTAATCACAACTTCGCATTTCGTGCCGTCAACAACTTTCAGTGCGTCGCGTACCAGTTCACGTGCTGTCGCGTCATCCAGATCCTTCTTGCGCAATTGAACCGTGCGCACGCCGAGCCCGGCTAATCGCTCGATCCAGGCAATGCTGTCGACGATCGGATAAAAGCGGTTAGGATGTTTTCGCGTTGGCTGCATTGGCAAATGGTGTCCCCGCGACTGGCGTCGAAGCTTGTGCAATCTCGCGTGGCTTCATCATGCCGGCCTCAAAAGCGGCGCGGCCGGCTTCGATCGCTTGTGCGAATGCTTTTGCCATTTTCACCGGATTGCCTGAGCCCGCGACCGCAGTGTTGAGTAACACCGCGTCATAGCCCATCTCAAGCGCTTTTGCCGCGTGCGACGGTGCGCCGAGACCCGCATCGATGACGAGTGCGACACCGGGAAGTTCAGCGCGGATGCGCTTCAACGCCTCGTCGTGAATGATGCCTTTGCCGCTGCCGATCTGCGAGCCCCACGGCATCACGACTTTGCAACCTGCGTCAGCGAGGCGCTTTGCGACCGTGAGATCTTCGGTGCAATAGGGAAACACCTCGAAGCCCTGCCCAAGCAAAATCTTTGTCGCTTCGAGCGTGCCGACCACATCCGGCTGCAAGGTTGCCTTGTCGCCGATTACTTCGAGCTTGATCCATTTCGTGCCGAACAGTTCGCGCGCAAGCTCAGCGGTTGAAACTGCATCTTCCACCGAATAGCAGCCGGCCGTGTTTGGGAGCACTTTGACGCCGAGCTCGCGAATGATGTTCCAGAATGTATCGCCGTCCTTGCCGCCTGCGTTCTCGCGGCGTACGGAGACGGTGACAATTTCCGCGCCGGATATTTTCACGGCTTCCTGCATCACGGGCAGTGACGGGTAGCGCGCCGTTCCGATCAGGAGCCGCGAGGAAAATTTCTGTCCATAAAGTTCAAGCATGTCAGCCGCCCTGGCGCGGGGTTACGATTTCGATCACGTCGCCGTCGCGCAATAGCGGTTCATCCCAGCGCTCGCGCGGGACGACCTTGCGGTTGACGGCGATTGCGAAAAAGCCGCCCTCGAATTCCAATTCAGCCAGCAATTCGCGCGGGCTTCGCGCATAAAGCTGTTTGCGCTCGCCATTGATAGTGAGTGCGATTGTTGTATCGGTCCGCACGGCTTCTTGCTGCATATACCGTCCCTCCGCCGATCTTAATCGGATCAGGTTCAAAGGGTTTGGCGGCTTGCCATCTCAGCCCGGACGGGCACCCCTCGGGTGCAAAGAACATATGCGGTTGCTTGGGTTTTGCAAGGCTCTCAGGTTGCCGCGGTAGCGGTGCTATGGCTCGATATCGGAGGTTTCGATTCGATGCGGCGACTGTTTTCGCTTCTGCTCGTTTCAGTCGCTTTGGGGATGGCAGTCGCGCACGCGCAGACGGCACCCATCCCGACGCCGGCGAATGCCTGCCTCTCTCCCGATCAGCTGTTCGACGAAGACGGTGATGTCACTCGCAACCAGGCGGCACTCGCATCGCCCGATCTGTGTCTGCGCCTCGAAGTTTTTACCGAGGGTAATTTGCAGTGGGTGCTTCAGATAATTCAAAACAAGAAGCGCCCGCGCGGGCCCCTTTGGGTCGTGCCGCATGACGACGAAGATGTTGCGTTCGATTCCGCGGTAAACGTTGTGCTGCGCTATGGCGGCGCGGTGGTCGCGGTCGAGCGCAATCACGATCGCTATAATCGCCCGCTGGCCGGCAAGAAAAAGCAGGACCCGAACCGTAATTTCGATGTTGGCGAAGGCACAAAATGCCGGCTCCAGCTCGCGCGTTCGCCTGCCTACACGCGCCGCGTTCTGAGATGGCTGTCGAAAGGCCAGCCCATCATTGCGCTTCATACGAATAAAGAGGGCTACGACGTCGTGCCCGAGCCGGATGAAGATAAGAGCAAGGGCAATGTCGCAATCGGGATCGAGCGCAAGCTGGATTCAAACATCACGGAATTCCCGTCGCCGCGGCCGATCCGTGCAATGTCCCCGAACGACACACTTATATATGTCGCTTCGCAACGCTTGCCGGATGCAGATCCAAAGCTGATGCGCTTTGTAGGCGCTCTCAACAGCAGCGGCATTCATGTCCTCTACGAATATGTCGAGAAAAACGATTGCTCGCTCTCGAATTACGCTGTCCTGAAATCGATCCCCTATGTGAACATCGAAGTGGTCGATGACGACAATACGGGCGCACAAGTTCGCATGATCGACATTGTCATGCGGCTCCTGCGTCAGGGGCTGGCCCCCTGATAATCGGTTCATTGGCGCTGGAGGGAAGGGCGTAAAAAGAGAGTATTCGAGTTCAACCCGCGGGGCGTGCCGCGCCAGGCTGAGCTCGGTCCGGCGCCAACTTATTCCACGATCACAAACTTTCGACTGGCCCGATTCCTCCAGTTGGCACACTATCGAGGGGCCAGTGCGATGGGCGACGGGGGGTCTTGCGCAAAAGTCGGACAGTTTGGGTCGGAAGGCGGCAGCCTCTGGCTCCCGGTACCGTTGCCACGGGCTCAAAACGCCGATTATGCTTTGCCTCTAACGCTCTAGCTGAACAGCCGCGCTGGCGCGCGCAACACCTGCCATCCGGGGCCAGCTTCCCGGCGGCCAACTCGAAGCGACCGGCATGGACGATTTTGTAGACGTCGAAGTCATCAAGGACGGCAACCGAACGCAGGGCCGTCACAAGCTGCCGCTCAAAATCGGCCGGGGTACGGGCAACAGTATCCGGATTGGACACGAGCCGAACGACCAGACCGTGTCGCGGGTCCATACGCAGATAGAGCTCGCGGACGGCCGGCTCCAGATCGTCGATAAGAGCACCAACGGCACATTTTATAACGGCCGCATGATGAAAACCGGCGAGACCATCGAGTTTCCCGACGGTGACCGCTTCGAGGTCCGCGGCTATCAGTTCCGGGTCTCGCGCTCCCAGCGCGACCCGAGCATTCCGGTGGCGTTCTACGCGGGCATCCGCATTGGCGGCGAACAAAAGCTCTTTCCGATCGGCGAAACCCTGCTCTTGTGCGTGAAAAGCGGCAACGGCATCCGCTTCGAGGAAGCGCCGTTTACGCCGGGCACCAATTTCCAGGACATTATCGGCAGGCAGCGGCTCGAAGGCGAAAATCTGCTCGCCGTCATTCATGCCGGCGGCAAGCTTGGCGTGGTCAAGGCGTCGTCGGACGCCGAGGCGCCCGTCATCGTCAACAATCATACAAACGTGAAGGGTGGCCAGGTCGAGCTGCGTGCTCTCGATGTTGTGAGCGTGGGCGGTGTCCCGGTCGATATCTTGTTACCCGACATGAAGGCGAGCCGGTGCCACAATCACACCTGCCGACTGCTCAATCCATATGACCCGCATGGCAATTGCCGGTGGTGCGGGCACCGGCTTACCGAGAGCGTGACCGAAATCGCGCTCACCAAGAAAAAACGCTGAAGGGCAAGAGAGCCATGGTCAAGTTTCCGATCCTGCTAGACATTTATCAGCGCGGTGACGGCCCACTGAAACGCGTAGAGCGAATTTCGTTGCCGGAGCCGGGCGATTACGGCATCGGCCGAGTCGCTGAAAACCAGATCGTGCTCGATACGCCGGAAGTGTCGAAGCGCCACGCCTGGTTGCTTGTGCGCGAAGACGGCATCGCAGTTGCCGATCGTGGTAGCACCAACCGGACCTTTATCGGCGATGCTGAGGTCGACCAGTCGCCGTGGGATGGCGCGTTGCCGGTCCGGATCGCGCAGTTTGAAATTCACCTCGTGCCGCAGACTTCGGCGGAGCGCAACGCGTGTCAACGTTCCGCAGGATAACGCGACGCGCGCAGTTTCCGCAGGCGCAACGGCGGCAGCACCCGCGCCCGCGCCGCGTGGTCAATCGATCGAAGTCGCATTGAACGCGCAGAATGCGCCCGCTGAAATGCGCTTTCCGCGCAACATCTTTAAGAGCGAGGTCGTGAACGCGGCCGAGCTGAAGGCGAGCGAATATTTCGCCGGCGAATATACTTATCTCTCGGTCGGTGCCGGTCTCGGCAGCTTTGTTTGGGCCGATCATCTGCGCATCTTCGGCGTCGGCACCGGTTCGATCCGTGCGATCGGCGACGATGTGATCCCCTATGCGAATTATCAGCGGCTCTGCCGCAATTCGCAGATTCCGCCGCATGAACGGCTGCGCTCCAACTCGATCTCGACACCGGACAATATCTGGGGCTTTCCGGGCTATGCCAGCCGCGAGACGGTGCGCGAACTCAAGTCGTTCCGCTTCGGCGGCCTGAAGCATATTTTCCAGGTGTTCGGCGAAGCGTCGCTTGCACAAAGCTACACGCCGCGTTCCGGCGACGTGTTCAAGTCCATCGACAAGGAATCTGCGCGCATCAACTGGCGCGAGATGTTCACCGCAGGCCGGGTTGTCGGCATCCGCAAGACCAACGACGAGCGCTATGCGGTGGCTTATCGGGTGCCGGAAGATCAGGCGCGTGCAGGCTCACGCGAGCGCGTCATGATCGGCAAATTCCTGCACATCTCGACCGGCTATCCGGCCACGCGCTTCACCGACGACCTGCAGGCGTTCAAGGCGCGCTTCCCGGAAGAAGCGCGCGTGTTCAACGCTTATGAAGCGCACGAAGGCGTCTATCGCTCGATCGAATCGACTCAGAACCCGGCGACAGTCGTCGTCCGCGGTCGCGGTATTGTAGCCTCGCGCATAATTCAGCGGCTGTTCGAGGCGCGAAACAAGAACAAGAACATCAAGGTCGTGCACCAGATGCGCAACCCGGTCGGCAAGAACGAAGGGTTAAAATATCAGCGCGCGCAACGCTACGTTTACAATCATATCGAAAACCAGGCGTTCAACTGGCCGAAGGCGTGCTGGGGCGGGCAAATTCTGCGTGAAGTCGAAGCCGGTACGGCCGAAGAGCGCGCGAAAATTTACAAGGCGATTGGCGGCACTACGACCGCCGACCGCCGCGACTGGCGCAATATCATTCAGCTCGGCATTGGTGACGGCTGGTATCAGCCGGTATTCGGTCACTTTGAAAGTCTCGAACTCGTAAAGACCGATCAGGGTCCGAAGATTCAGATGAAGTTGAAGGCGCAGCGCAATCAGCCCGCGGCGGAAGTGGTCGCGGATTACGTCGTCGATTGCACCGGTCTGATCGGCGACATCACCCATTCGCCGTGCTTGCGCGATCTCGTCGAAACTTACCGGCTGCCGCGCAATGACGAAGAAGCCGGCACTGGCAACAAGCCGTCATTGGGCGGAATTTCGGTGACGCCGGATTATGAAATTCCGCTGCTTCGGAACGGTAGCGGCCGGGCTTATGCCGCGGGTCAGATTACCAAGGGCGGGCCACAACCGGCGGTCGATAGCTTCCTCGGCCTGCAATACGCGGCGCTGCGTTCGGTCGATCATCTCGGCGCGCTTGGCGCACCGAGCGTGTCGCTGTTCGGGCCGCTGCGTTCGTTCAGTCAATGGCTGAAATGGTGCGCGAGCGCGACGCCGTAGCGCTTGGCAATACGTTGTAAATGAATTCGAATTTCTGGGGGACTGAATGTTACCGACGCTAAAAGGCCGCTGGCAGACACGGATCCTGCTCTTTCTCTGGATCGGCGTGCCGATTACGCTTTTGTTTGCACTTTGGATCGGTGGCTCGAACCGGATCCCATATTTGGGTTGGCGTTTCGACATTGTGCCGTTTCAAATTCTCTCGCTGCTTTTGATCGTCGGCTTGATCCTCGATCCGGTTTATTTCTACTTCCAGCAGTTTCGCTGGGAGCGCGACTGGCCGTTTGCATTCCAATTCTTCTTCACGATCGTCGAATTTGTCATCGTACTGGGGCTGGTGAACTGGGGCGCACTGGAAGGCTTTCCGCGGCGCGTGCCACAACATAATTATACTCTCTACACGATCCATTTTGCCTGCGTGTTTATCCCATCCTTCATCGCAGTCCTCGGGATTGTGCAGACCTTCATGATCCGCTGGCGCTTCAAGGGTGGTGAATGGGGTAGAATGTGAATCTTCCCTGCCGGGCACCGCTCCTGGCCCTGCTCATCGCAGGGCTGTGGCTCGCGTCTCCGGCGGGAACGGAAGATTCATTCGCACAGACGATTTCCGCGCCACCGGCAACGACGGCACGCGATAATATCGCGACGACAATCGAAAATATCCGTCTATCTCGCGGCGTGCCTGACGGCACCGTTTTATGTCGCGGCAATCGTGCGGCGGCGCGGCCGACGCTTCGTTGCGACATTCGTTATGTCGAGCCGGTGTCGGTGACCGGCGTCGAAATCTCGGAGCGCAATAATCCGGCGAATGTCTGGAACGCAAGTGCCCGGCCTTATACGCAAGGCGAGGACGATACTGCCTATCTTATCCTGATCGATCGCAGCAATGCGGCGCGCGCGCAATCGATTCAGCGCGCAACGCGCGATCTTGCTGAAATTTTCCGGAAGCTCGGCCCCAGTCAACGGGTTGCCGTTGCCGCCTTCGATTCCAAGCTCGATATGCTTCAGGATTTCACGGACAACGGTGCCGCGGTCGCGGCAGCGCTCGAACGTGTTCGAGCGGGGGCGCCGACAACGGAGCTTTACCGGCTGTCGCTCGAAGCCGTGCAGCGGTTGGGCCAGTTTCAGGCGCCGCGCAAAGTGCTCATCATCGCGTCGGACGGAAAATTCGAAGATACCGCATTCCGCCATAACCAGGTCGCGCAGGAAGCCAACCGGCTTAACGTGCGGATCGTGACCATCGGCTATTACGAGCGGCAGAACGACGTGAAAGATTTGCAGTCGTTGCGGCGGCTGAGTGGCGATACCCGCGGCTTCTTTTTCGACACGCCCGGACCGCAGCGTGCGTTGACGCCGAAGGACCGCGCCGATTTTGTTTCGCGTCTCATGGCGGGCGTCATTCTCGAGGCCGAAGCGCAGGCGAGGGGCGTGCCCACTGCCTTGCAAGTTTCGCTACGTCATCCGCAGGGCGCCACGACGTCATTTGCTGCGCTCCTGATGCCGGGTGTAGCCGGGCCGGATACGTTCGCGCAGGACCAGGCAGTGCCGATGAATGCGGATGGCGACGTACTGAATCGGCTATATCAATTCTATTCCTGGTTTGCCGAAGACCGCAGTCGTTCCGTAGCAGTTCTGATCGTGGTTGCGATTTTGCTGCTCGCGTTTGTGATCACGGGCGCCGTTCGCAGCGCTTCGCGGAGAAACAGTCAGCCCTTATCAGAGCCCATGCCGGAGCAGCCAGCGCTGCGGATCGTTAAGGAGGATTCGCCGACCATCGCAAAACCGGCGCAAACAGCCGCTCCAGCAAAAGCGCCGGCCACGATCGCCTGGCTCGAGTTCAATGGGGAGCCGGGCCGGGTCGCGGTGCGTAAGGAGCGGATTGCCATCGGACGCGAGCGGGACAATGATGTTGTCACGGATGCGCAGGAATTGACGGTTTCACGGTATCACGCCGTGCTGTTGGTTGGCGCCAACGGATCGTTTCAGATCATCAATCGGACCAAGGAATACCGCGAGGACCCCAACCCGATCCTGATCAACGGCGTCTCGAAAGAATCGGGAGAAATCGCCGATGGCGACGTGATTAAGCTCGGTACCGGCAATTACGGATTTTTGTTTCGCGATGCGCGCGGGACTTCTGTACCAGGGAATAGATTGAATTTCTCAGACAGGGATGAGCAAACATGAGCAACGGCAAAAATGACGACGGCTCTTCGGCGCCGACCAGAATCCGCGAAGTAAAGCCCGCCAACAAGCCGGAAGCGAAGCGTGAATCCGCAGAGGCGCCGCGTACGCCGATGGCCGAGCAGGGTATTGGCGGTGGGTCTTCGGCGGCAACCCAGATTCGCGGCTATTCAAGCGGTCAGGGTCAGGACACGATGAAGGGTGCGATGGAAAAAGATACCGGCAGTTTCGATCCTGTTGTCGGCTGGCTTGTCGTTACCGAGGGCCCGGGCCGCGGCAAGGCGATCAATATTTTTGCGGGCATGAACAGCGTTGGCCGGAGTGCTGGTCAACGCGTGCGCGTCGATTTCGGCGATCAGAGCATCTCGGGCGAGGGTGCGTGCTTCATCACCTTCGAGCCGAAACGCCGGACGTTTCACATTAGCCACGGCGGCAAGGCAAACATCGTTTATCTCAACGACGAGGCGGTGTTGACGCCGATGCCGCTTGTAAGCGGTCAAGTTGTTGCGCTGGGCGATACCAAACTGCGCTTCGTCCCGCTTTGCGGCCCGGATTTTAATTGGGAATAAGCGAAATGAAGTTTCAGGCCGCTGCTCGCGCGATCCGGGGCAGCAAAGATGTTCAGGAAGACGCCTACCGCGTTTATGACGCAAAAGGCGGCGACGCGGGCGAGATTGCCGGCAGCGATGCCGGTGTCGCGCTCTCTGGCGGCGGCTTGGTGCTGGTTGCCGATGGTATCGGCGGCCATTACGGCGGCGATATCGCAAGTTCGATTACAGCCGATACATTCGGACGTACGTACTTTGCCGGCAGCGGCAACACCGAAGAGAAGCTGAAGACCTCGTTGGCCGCTGCCAATAATGCGGTTGCCGAAGCGCAGTCCAAAGAGCCGAACCTGAAAGACATGGGTGCGACGCTCGTCGCGGGTTATCTCGAGAACGGAGAGATGACTTTCGTCAGTGTCGGCGATTCCCTGATCCTGCGTTATCGCGAAGGCGAGCTGCACCGCGTGAACATGGATCACTCCTATATGGAGATCGCGGATCGCGAAGCACTCGGCTCGGACGATCGCGACGTTTGGCGCGATGTCATGACGCGCAAAGGCCGCGACTCGATCACGATCGCCGTGCTCGGCCGTGCACTCGAAGATTTCGGCCACATGCCGCAGATCGCAGCGCGAAAAATTCTACCGGGCGACGTGCTGATTTTTTCAAGTGACGGCCTCGAAACGCTTTCCTGGGTGCAGATTCAGAATTTCGTTCGTGAACTCCTGCCGCGCGGTGTTGCCGCGGTGGCGGATGGTTTGATCAAGGCGGTTGACGGTATCGGCGGCAACCGCAGCTATCAGGACAATGCAACGCTCATCGTGATTCAGGCCGATGGTGGACAGACGACAACGCGCGCTGTTCCGACCGGTGAAAAGGAAGCAGCGAAAACCGCAGCGGTTGCTCCGACGACGACGCTGATCCCGGCGAAGGCGGCGCCTGCGGGAACGATCAGCGAAGCCGCGCGCAGCGGGAAATGGTCGCCGACTAAATTGCTGCTCGGGATCGCGCTCGGCCTGATTGCCGTTGCGGCCGTGCTCTTTGCTACCGGAAAGCTCGGCGCGATCCGTCTTGGTCCTGCGAATGTGAATGCTCCAGCGGCACCGCAGGAAAAGGGGCTGCGCCAGCAACCGGCATTTACGCCCGAGAGCGATTCACAACTGCCGCAACGCCAGCGACCCCAGGAACAGCCAAAGACTGTTCCGCCCGGCCAGGGCGGCGATCTACCTGCGAAGCGGCAGTTCAGCGAATACGTGAAGCAAAGCGGTGAGATTGATTATCCGAGCCGTTCCTACGCTTCGCGCTACGGCGATTTCAATCAAGGCCGCGCCATCCGCTATCGCCAGATCGAAGAATATTGCGATTGAAATCGCTGCTTCAGCGCGCCGGGATTTTAGCGGCGCTTCTGATTTCGGCTGCGGCTCCCACTTTCGCACAGGACATCGATCGCTTGCTGGCAGCGCAGGCGTTGGCGGTTGCCTATCCCGACTTCCTTAAACTTTCGCATGACAAGCTTGTCTGGAGCGACGGGGTCGAAGTCGAACTCGGCCCAGTGCGTCCGCGCGAGCAGGCGGCGGCGATTCTGGAAACACCAAGCATCGCGGAGCAATTTCTGTTCGATTATCCGTTGGTCACGAATGTGCGGAAGGAATTGCCGAAACACGATCCGGGGAGAGCGAGAAACGAAGCCTTCTTCGCGAAGATTTACGGCGACTGCCGGCGCGGTCAGTTGAAGGACAGGACGCGGCGCGTGTTGTGGCTTGCGCAAACCGCGCCACAATACATCAATGTCACAATCATCAACGGCATCGACCGCAAGATCGAAACGATCTCCGCTGAAATTGAAGCGCTGCCCGCGGAAAAGCGCGCGAAAGCCGTACAGCTCTCAGGTTCGTTCGCCTGCCGGCCAATAGAGGGAACCACCCGGCTCAGCATGCATGCTTTTGGTGCAGCGATCGATCTCAACGCGAGTGTAGGAAAATATTGGCGCTGGTCGGGTTTGGGCGACGCTATCCGCGCTAGTCATTCGGTGCCGCATGAGATTGTCGAAATATTTGAACGGCACGGATTCATTTGGGGCGGCAATTGGTATCACGTCGACTCTATCCACTTCGAATACCGGCCGGAACTGATAGAATACGCGCGGCTACGCGCAAAAAAATAAACTGCCCGAAGTTTCCCCACCTTGTCTTCTGCGACCCGCGTGGGAGGCACTTCGTCCCGCCTGCGAGCTTGTCCATCGCAATTGCGATTGAGCGGCAGCCATTTTCGTCTAAATGCGCCGGCACCCCCATGCCGGTACATTTTTATTGAGCCTTGCCGGGGGCTTGGGGCCTCGCTACATAGCCCGCAACTTCCCACGATCTCGGAATGGAGCGGGGACCGCACATGGCGTCCTGGCAATATGTCTATCAAATGATCGGCCTGTCGAAGGCTTATCCTGGCGGCAAGAAAGTCCTCGACAACGTCCATCTTTCTTTTTATCCGACCGCGAAAATCGGTGTGCTCGGCGTCAACGGCGCCGGCAAATCGACGCTCATGCGCATCATGGCTGGTACCGACAAAGACTATACCGGCGAGGCTTTTGCGGCCGAAGGCGCGAGAGTCGGCTATCTGGAGCAGGAGCCGCAGCTCGATCCCGCAAAAAACGTACGGCAGAACGTGATGCTTGGCGTCGCGGACCGTCAGGCGATCCTGGATCGCTACAACGAACTTGCCGCCAACTATTCCGACGAGACCGCCGACGAGATGGCGAAGCTTCAGGATGAGATTGAAGCCAAGGGGCTTTGGGATCTCGACGCCCAGGTGGATCTTGCGATGGACGCGCTTCGCTGTCCGCCCGACGACGCCGAGGTAAGTACGCTCTCGGGCGGCGAACGGCGCCGCGTTGCGCTTTGCCAGCTTTTGCTTTCCGAGCCCGATATTCTGCTGCTCGATGAGCCGACCAACCATCTCGACGCCGAGACGGTGAGCTGGCTCGAAGATTATCTACGCAATTATAAGGGCGCGGTTCTGATCGTAACCCATGACCGCTATTTCCTCGATAACGTGACGGGTTGGATTCTCGAGCTCGATCGCGGCCGCGGTATTCCCTACGAAGGAAACTATTCGTCGTGGCTGGTGCAGAAGCAGAAGCGGCTTCAGCAGGAAGGTCGCGAGGAAGAGGCACGCCAGCGTGCGATCGAGCGCGAGCGGGAATGGATTCAATCTTCACCCAAGGCGCGACAGGCCAAGAGCAAAGCGCGCTTTCAGCGCTATGATGAATTGATTGCCAAGCAAAACGACAAGGTGGCGCAAACCGCGCAGATCGTTATTCCGGTTGCCGAACGTCTCGGCCAGAATGTCATCGACGCCGAAGAACTCACCAAAGGCTTCGGAGATCAGCTCTTGTTCGAGAAGCTAAACTTCAAACTGCCGCCGGGCGGCATCGTTGGCGTAATCGGCCCGAACGGTGCCGGTAAGACGACGCTGTTTCGTATGATCACAGGTGCGGAGAAGCCCGACGCCGGCGAAATCAAAATCGGCGACAGCGTGACCCTCGGCTATGTCGATCAAAGCCGCGATTCGCTCGATGGCAAAAAGAATGTCTGGGAAGAAATTTCCGGCGGAGACGAAATTATCATGCTCGGCAAGCGCGAAATGCACAGCCGTGCTTACGTCTCTGCATTCAACTTCAAAGGCGGGGATCAGCAGAAGAAGGTCGGCTCACTTTCCGGCGGCGAGCGTAACCGCGTGCATCTGGCGAAAATGCTGCGCTCAGGGGCGAACGTGTTGCTGCTCGACGAACCGACCAACGATCTTGATGTCGATACCTTGCGCGCGCTCGAAGAGGCGCTCGAGGAATTCGCCGGCTGCGCCGTCATCATCAGCCATGATCGCTTTTTCCTCGACCGTATCGCGACTCATATGCTCGCCTTTGAGGGCGACAGCCACGTCGAATGGTTTGAGGGCAACTTCCAGGATTACGAGGCGGACAAGAAGCGGCGGTTAGGTGCCGCCGCGGATATACCGCACCGGATCAAGTACAAAAAGTTCATGCGATAAGAAGAAGCCGGGCGAATTGCCCGGCTTTTTCATTTTGCGCGAGGCGGCATGGTGTCGGCGAAGCTCGGCCGCGTCTTGTGTTTTTCGTAATAGGCCGTGAGCGACGGACTCGATGCCATCGCTTCCTTGCCTTCCGGCGTCACGCGCGATTGGCTGATGATCGGCATTGCGTACATGTCGGCGAGCCCGAAGCTCTCGCCACTGAGATAGCCAGTTTTCTCGCTAGCCTTGCCTAACGTCGCAAATTGTCGCGCGATCCGTTTTGCCGCGCGGTCGATAATTTCGCGGTCCGGCGACTTGTCTGGTTTGCGCGAGAAGAAATAGGCATGCACGAGTTCGCGAATGACGGATTTGTCGACCGAGGTCGCGACAAAAGCGAGCCATTGTTCGGCTTGCGCCGCGGCCCAGGGATCGCGCGGCATCAAGGGCGGGCCGTCAAAAGCTTCGTCGATATAGCGCGTGATTGCGCGCGACTCGAACAAGGTTCGGTCGCCGTGACGCAGAACCGGGATCATGCCGCCGGGATGAATTGAGCTCGCCTCTTCGCTTCGCGGAGCGACTTCGACCAACTCATAGGGCACGCCCTTCTCGCGCGCGGCCATGCGCGCGGTGCGAACGAAATTCGATAACGGTGTGCCGATGATCTGTAGTTCGGTCATGCTTTCCCCCTAAGTCGCTTTTCTTGCGTAGTCTGCCTTCACCACCTGGCGCAGTAATTTACTGAGTGCCTTTGCGTTTTCCAGGCCGATCGCATTTTCGAAACTCGTTTGCGCGTCGCCCCAACTATTCATCGCTTTCAGCGCAACGGTAGAACCTTTTTTTGTAAGCACGAGTTTGCGGGTGCGGCGATCGTCTTCGCCTTCTTCAATTGCAATATAGCCATCGCGCTGCAAGGGCCGCAGGTTGCGGCCGAGTGTGGTGCGGTCGAGCACCATCACGTCGGCAAGTTCGTTGATGGTTTTGGGGCCGACGTAACTGAGCGTGGTCAGCACGGACAACTGCGAAATGCGTAAGCCGCTTGAAGCGAGCGCATGGTCAAAGTGATGGGTAGCGACCCGCGCGGCCTGCCGCAGGATGGTACAGGCGCAGCGATGAATGTCGGTGCGTTTTGTTGCCGTCATGCCTGCTCCGCGCTGGACAAAGGCGTATATGCGCTCATAATGAGAGTATATACGCCTTTGTCAATGGTGGAGGGTTGAGATGGACGCCAAGGTTTCAGCCGGCGAACGCAGCCGGACATTCAGTTGGAAAGATCCGATGCCGAGCGCTGCACTCGCGCGCACACTGCCGGGCATCGAATTCCTGCAAGGTATCCGCGATCGAAAAATTCCAAACCCGCCGATCACCGACACGCTCGACTACGATCTCACCGTGGTAGAGCCGGGCTTTGTGGTGTTTGAGATCGAGCCAAAGGAATTTCACTACAATCCGATCGGCATGGTGCACGGCGGCGTCGCGCTAACGCTGCTCGATTCCGCAATGAGCTGTGCGGTTCAGACCATGCTGCCGGCCGGCACCGCCTACACAACGCTTGAGCTCAAGGTGAATATGGTTCGCGCGGTGACCTCAAAGACCGGTCCGATGCGTGCCGAAGGCAAGATCGTACATTCCGGCGCGCGGATTGCGACCGCTGAAGGGCGCTACATCGACAAAGATGGCAAGCTTTACGCGCATGGCACGACGACGTGCTTCATCATGCCGGCAGAACAGAAGAAATAAAGATCGGCTGTTACGGGCGGTAGGCAGCCTGGCCGGCGAACTGAATGCCGCCTTGCGTCGCTGCCCAGGAGATCGCGCCGGAAAGAGCTTCAGCCCAGCAGGCGTAGCTCCAGTCGTTCATGTGAAAGAGATCGGGCGACAGGAAGGTTTCGAACGGAATGTCGCGCACTTCGTGCCATTCCTTCATCTGCTCCCAACGGCGGAAAACCGGGACGCCTTCATCGCGGGCAATGGTGCGGATCAGATCCACCATCGGCTGTGCGTCCGGATCCTTCAGCACCTTCGGCGCATATTGCGGATCGATCAGCACGACGTCCGCGCCGATCGCGCGAAGCCGGCGTAGGCCGTCACGCATGACATCGCCTTCCTTGGTGATGCCGTCTGAATTCAGGAGCGCGTTGGTGCCGACCTGCCAGAGCACGAGGTCCGGGTGTGAGGCGTGCACGTCTTCCTCGAAACGCGCGAGCATTTCGCGGTCCACGGCGCCGCTCATGCCGCGGTTGACCACGCGAAATTCGACACCCGGGAAACGGGCCTTGAGCCGGGCTTCTAGCTGGCTCGGGTAGTTGTGTTCGATGGTGGAGGCGCCGACGCCGGCAGTCGAAGACGAGCCTATTGCGACAATCGTAATCGGTTCGCGCGCGGCAATCCGCGATGCGATCCGGGCAAGCGGGCCGGACAGGCGCGTGTGTTCGGCGTTCGGCGCGCATTGCGGCGTGGCCGGCGTTTCGGCGCGAGCCGTGGGCGCGAGCAAGATGAGGGCGCTCGCCGCTATCAGGAGATGGCGTGTCTTCATTGGCGGAGCTTTGCAATCTCCGCGAAAGAGGCCGCGCGCGAAATATATTCAGCGAGCAGGCGGCCGAGGCAGCGGTGAACCGCCTCGTAGGAGCCGTCGTTTTTCAGCGACGTCAGATCGAAGGCATTGTTCTCATGCCAACTGCGCATGATGTCGTAGCGGTTGAACAGTGGCACATCCGCGTAGGACGAAACGCGGCGGATCCGCTCATTCAGCGCGCCAGAGTCGTTCATGATCGCGGTGCGCGGGCTGAACTGCGGATTGATAAGGATCACATCGGCGTTCGCATTGCGGATCATCTCGATGCCCGCTTCCAGCTTGCGCTCGTATTTGTCGGGATCGACGCCACGGATCGCTTCAACCGTGCCGGTCTGCCAGACGACAAGCGTCGGCTTGGTGTCGGCCAGTACTTTCGGGATCGCGGGCAGGATTTCCTTGATCGAACGGCGCGGCTCGGCGTGAATGGTGACGCGGATGTTGTAATCCGGCAGGCGCTCTTTCAGCGCGGCTTCCAGGAATGTCGGGTAGGAACGCAGCTTGTCGCCCATCCGCATTTGCGAGGGCGCGCTCGAGAGCACCAGAATTTCGAGATTTTTGGTAGTGCGAAGGGTGACCGCGGTCTTTGCGACTTTGAAGTAGGGTTCGATGTATGAGTCAGGGACCGCGCAAGGTTCCTGCGCGACAGCCATTCCTGCAGAGAACAAGAGCGGCAGTAACGCCGCCCCTATGGCCTTGGCCCGCATGGGGCCCCCCTTTAGAACGCCTTAGACTAAAGTCTATATCGCCAGGTTCTTTGGTGCCCGGCTTTGCAGCTTCTTATACCACGTCATGATGCTTGCAAGGGCGATCATGGCAGAGATTCCGCCAAGGCTAATCAGGACTTGGACTGGTATCCGGCTCGAGATTTCGATCAGCAGAATATGGGCTGTGAATGAAAGAAACACTCCGAGACAGAAGATTTCCAGCGAGTGCTCCCCACAGATGATTAATGGCTTGGCCCAGGCGCTGCGCAGAAACTGAGCATCGGCCGGGACGAATCGGACGACGATCGCGGTCAAAACCAGGAAGTGGACCAGCCGGAGCGGGTCGAGTCCGGTCTTGTCGAGCGGGAAGATCAGAAGCCAGTTCGGGAAATTGACGTTCAGCGGAATATTGGTTGCAAGCGTCATGAAGGCGGCGAAGGCAAGGTAAAGCCCACCCACGACGAGCAAGACATTCGAGCGGATCAACCAGTCCAGCTGCCGGGCGCCGCCGACCCCGCACCAGGCGCCGATCACGAACAGAAATTGCCAGGCGTAGGGGCTGAAGAACCAGACCTTATCGAGCGGGTAGCCCTGTAAATTCCAGCCGTACATCCGCGCCGCCACATAGACGGCGAAGGAAATTACCAGCGCAACATTGGGTGCGCGCAGGATCATCCACAGAATGCCGGGAAAGACGGCCATCAGCACGATGTAGAGCGGCAGCACGTCCACGTTCGCCGGCAGGAAGCGCAGCAAGAGCGCCTCGACCACCACCACCTCCGGCCGCTGGAGGAAGTGCATCAGGTTCATTTCTTCGATGTAGAGCGGATTTTCGAAGCGCGCGGCGACCCAAGAGATTTGCGCGAGATAAATCATGAAGAGGAAAATGAAGGCGACGTAGATTTGCCAAGCGCGCTTCAGGATGCGGGCGCCCGCGACCGGAAAGCCACGCTCCAGCATCATCCGGCCATAGACGAAAGCCGCCGTGTAGCCCGAGATGAAGACGAACATTTCGGCCGCATCGCTGAAGCCGAAATTCCGGGTCGTGAACCAGCCGACGAAATTCGACGGTATGTGGTTCAGGAAGATCAGCCAGAGTGCTGCACCCCTAAAAAAATCGAGCCGAAGATCGCGTGCCTTTGGCGGCAGCACGACGGTGCCGACCGGAATTGAAAGCGGCAATGCGAGGCTCATGGGGGCGACCTTAGAACTGGGGCGACCTTAGAAGAGGCTTTGAGTCCTGAAAACACAGGCGCCGCCGCTATTTACGTCATGTTGACGACGGTGGCTTGCTTACCCATACTTAATGACATAAAGATATCTTTATGTGATGGGCAGTGGGAATTAGCCCATCGAGATTCAGGGATTTCAGGCGTGGTCCGGAAGAAAGCCGCTTCGAATTTTGACGCGTTGCTCGGCGGCCTAAAGGCTGCGGCCGAGGACACGCGGCTGCGGCTGTTGGCGCTGCTCGATCAGGCGGAACTCACCGTTTCCGACCTCACTGACATTCTCGGGCAGTCCCAGCCGCGCATTTCTCGCCATCTGCGGCTGCTCGCGGAGGCAGGCATCGTCGAGCGCTTCCGCGAAGCGAGCTGGGCGTTTTATCGCCGGGCGACCGATGGCGCCGGCGCGCCGCTTGCCGACGCGATCCTGGCGCTCGCCGACCCCGCCGATTCCGTCTTCGAGCGCGATCGCGAACGGCTCGCGCAGGTGCGCGCAGCCAGACAGTCGGCTGCGCAGAATTATTTCCGCAAGCATGCGGCGCGCTGGGACGAACTGCGCAAGCTTCACATTTCCGATGTCGCGGTCGAAGCCGCCGTGCGCGAAGCACTCACCGGCAAGCGGATCGATTCACTGCTCGATCTCGGTACCGGCACCGGCCGTATTCTCGAACTCTTCGGCGCGGAAATTTCCCGTGGCGTCGGCATCGATCTCAATCCGGAAATGCTGCAATTCGCACGCGCCAATCTTGATCGGGCGGGTTTGAAGAACTGCTCGGTCCGGCAGGGCGATCTCTATAATCTGCCGTTCCCGCGAGACAGTTTCGACGCGATCGTGATGCATCAAGTACTGCACTATCTGGACGATGGTGCGCGGGCGTTACGCGAAGCTGCGCGCGTCTTACGGCCGGGCGGCAGGCTCGTCGTTGTCGATTTCGCCCCGCATCAACTCGAATTCCTGCGTGACGAACATGCGCATCGCCGTCTCGGCTACGCGCCGGAAGTAGTCGAGCAATGGCTGAAAGATGCCGGGCTTGAATTCGACCGGCATCGCGCGCTTTCGCAGGAGCGCAAAAATGAAAATGCGCTGACGGTTTCGGTCTGGGTCGCGCGTGACGCGCGCATCATGCTCGCCGCCGAAGGCAGGGAGGTAGCGTGATGAGCGACATTCAGGTTTCGTTCGAATTCTTTCCGCCCAAGTCGGAGGAAATGGAAAAGACACTCTGGAATTCGATCGGGCGTCTGGCGCCGCTGCAGCCGCGCTTTGTCTCTGTCACTTACGGCGCGGGCGGCTCTACGCGCGAGCGCACGCACGGCACGATTGCGCGCATGTTGCGCGAAACGTCGCTCGTTCCCGCAGCACATCTCACCTGTGTCGGTGCGACGCGCGAAGAAACAGACGCGGTCGTACAAGATTATTGGGACATCGGCGTGCGTCACATCGTGGCGCTGCGCGGCGACCCGGTAACGGGTGCCGGCACCAAGTTTGAGCCACATCCGGGCGGCTATACGGGCAGCCCGGAATTGATCGAAGGCGTACGCAAGGTCGGCAATTTCGAAGTGTCGGTTTCTGCCTATCCGGAGAAACATCCGGATAGCGCATCGGTCGACGCAGAAATCGATCTTCTGAAGCGCAAGGTCGATGCCGGTGCGACGCGCGCGATCACACAGTTCTTTTTCGGCAACGATCTTTACTTCCGCTATCTCGATCGCGTGCGCGCCCGCGGCATCAATATTCCCATCGTTCCGGGAATTCTGCCGGTGCTGAATTTCGCGCAGGTGAGGAAATTCGCCGAACCCTGCGGTACGCATGTGCCGCAATCGTTGGCGGACCGTTTCGCCGGCCTTGAGCACGATGCGGAGACGCGCAAGCTCGTCGCCGCAACGGTCGCGGCCGAACAGGCGAGCGACCTCCGCCAGCGCGGCGTCAATGAATTTCACTTTTACACGCTGAACCGCTCTGAACTCGTCTTCGCGATCTGCCACCTTCTTGGCATTCGACCGAATGCGAGCGCTGCCGCGGCTTAATGGAAATAGAAGTATGGTTGAGTTGAAGTCGGATATTTCGAAGACCGAACGTGAACTTCGCGATCGCGCGAAGCAGCGCATTCTCGTGCTGGATGGCGCTTGGGGCACCATGATTCAGGCGCTCAATCTCGACGAGGCCGGCTATCGTGGCGCGCGCTTCGATGCGTGGAACCGCGAAGTGCGCGGCAATAACGATCTTCTCAATTTGTCGCAGCCGGACTCGATCCGCGATATTTGCGTCGCTTATTTTCGCGCGGGCGCGGATATCTGTTCTACGAATACATTTTCTTCTACGCGCATCGCCCAAGCCGATTACGGCATGGAAGCGATCGTGCGTGATCTCAATTTCGAAGGTGCGCGGCTTGCAAAAGAAGCGGCCGTGCTGATGGAGAAGGAAGACGGCCGCAAACGTTACGTTGCGGGCGCCTTGGGTCCGACCAATCGTACCGCGTCAATCTCGCCGGACGTTTCCAATCCCGGCTTCCGTGCAACTTCGTTCGACGAGCTTGCCGAGGCTTATGAGGAGCAAACCCTCGCACTGATCGAAGGCGGCGCCGATATTATTTTGATCGAGACGATTTTCGATACGCTGAACGCGAAAGCTGCGATATTCGCAATCGAAAAAGTCTTCGACGATCGCGGCGAGCGGATGCCGGTAATGATTTCCGGCACGATCACGGACCGCTCCGGTCGTACGCTTTCCGGCCAGACGCCGACCGCGTTCTGGAATTCGGTGTCGCACGCTCGGCCGTTCTCGGTGGGCTTGAACTGCGCGCTCGGCGCGAAAGAAATGCGCGCGCATATCGCGGAAATCGCGAAGGTCGCCGATACCCTGGTCTGCGCCTATCCGAACGCCGGCCTGCCGAACGAATTCGGTCTTTACGACGAAAGCCCGGAATTCATGGCGTCAATGCTCGGCGAATTCGCGAGCGCCGGCCTGGTGAACATCGTCGGCGGCTGCTGCGGCACCACGCCGGAACATATCCGAGCGATCTGTACGATCACGGCAAATAAGAAACCGCGCGAAATCCCCGCATTGCCGCGCCGCTTGCACCTGTCGGGCCTGGAGCCGTTCGAGCTCACGCCGGAAATCCCCTTCGTGAACGTGGGCGAGCGTACCAACGTCACCGGCTCCGCGAAATTCCGCAAGCTGGTCACCGATGGAAAATACGACGAGGCGCTCACAGTTGCGCGCGAGCAGGTCGAAAGCGGTGCACAGGTCATCGACGTCAATATGGACGAGGGTCTGCTCGATTCCGAAAAGGCAATGGTGACATTCCTTAATCTAATCGCCTCGGAGCCGGATATTTCCCGAGTGCCGGTGATGGTCAACTCATCGAAATGGTCGGTGATTGAAGCGGGCCTGAAGTGCATTCAGGGCAAAGGCATCGTCAATTCGATTTCAATGAAAGAGGGCGAAGAGGCGTTCAAGCATCATGCGCGGCTGGTGCGCCGCTATGGTGCGGCGGTCGTCGTGATGGCGTTCGATGAGAAGGGCCAAGCCGACACCATCGAGCGCAAGGTCGATATCTGTGCGCGCGCCTATAAAATTCTGACCGAAGAAGTCGGCTTTCCGCCCGAAGACATTATTTTCGATCCGAATATTTTCGCGGTCGCTACCGGTATCGAAGAACATGCCGGCTACGGCATCGCCTTTATCGATGCGACGCGCATCATCCGGCAGAAGCTGCCGCACGTTCATATCTCGGGCGGCGTATCGAACCTTTCGTTCTCGTTTCGCGGCAATGAGCGCGTCCGTCAGGCGATGCACGCGGTATTTCTTTTTCACGCAATCAAAGCCGGCATGGATATGGGCATCGTGAATGCCGGGCAGCTCGCGATCTACGACGATCTCGATCCGGAATTGCGCGAAGCCTGTGAAGACGTGGTGTTCAATCGCCGCGACGATGCGACGGAACGGCTGTTGGCGCTCGCTGAGAAGTACAAAGGCACAAGCAGCGAAAAGCGCGAGGCTGATCTGACATGGCGTACCTGGCCGGTCGAGAAGCGGTTGGAGCACGCGCTGGTCAACGGCATCACAGAATTCATCGAAGCCGATACCGAAGCAGCGCGGGCCGCCGCAGCAAAGCCACTGCATGTGATCGAAGGCCCGCTGATGTCGGGCATGAACGTCGTCGGTGATCTGTTTGGCGCGGGCAAAATGTTTTTGCCGCAGGTGGTTAAATCAGCGCGCGTGATGAAGCAGGCGGTCGCCTATCTGTTTCCGTTCATGGAAGAAGAACGGAAACGCTCCGGCGAAGCGGCGAAAACGAACGGCAAGATATTGCTCGCGACCGTCAAGGGCGACGTGCATGACATCGGCAAGAATATCGTCGGCGTCGTGCTCCAGTGCAATAACTACGAGATCGTTGATCTCGGTGTCATGGTGTCCGCTGCGAAAATTCTGGAAACCGCCAAGAAAGAAAATTGCAATATCATCGGCCTTTCCGGCCTGATCACGCCGTCGCTTGACGAGATGTGCCATGTCGCAAGCGAGCTTGAGCGCGAAGGCTTCGATATTCCGTTGCTGATCGGTGGCGCCACCACCAGCCGCGTGCATACGGCCGTGAAGATTTCTCCGAACTATCGCCGCAGCCAGGCGGTGCATGTGTTGGACGCGAGCCGCGCGGTCGGCGTGGTGTCGAAGCTGATCAACCCCGATACGCGCGTGATCGAACTCGATACCGTGCGCAAGGAATACGAAAAGGTCGCGGAAGCGCATGCGCGCAGCAACCTGGATAAGCAGCGCCTGCCGATCGCAGAAGCGCGCAAGAACAAGCTGAAGCTCGATTTCGCAAACGGCCAGACTGCGAAGCCGGCGTTCCTCGGCACCAAATCGTTCGTGCAGTATGATCTTGCGGAACTCGTGCCGCTGATCGATTGGACACCCTTTTTCCAGTCATGGGAATTGACCGGTCGATTCCCGCAAATTCTTGACGATCCGAAACAAGGGGAGGCGGCGCGCTCGCTTTATAAGGATGCGCTCGCACTGCTCGATCGCATCGTGAAGGAAAAATGGTTCGAGGCGCGATCGGTCGTCGGCTTCTGGCCTGCGAATGCGGAAGGCGACGACATCGTTCTCTACAAGGACGACACGCGCAAAGAAAAGCTCGCCACGTTCCATACGCTGCGTCAGCAAATGCCGCGGCGCGATGCGCGACCGAACATTGCGCTGTCCGATTTCGTGGCGCCGGTCGAAACGAAGGTGCCGGACTATATGGGTGCTTTCGTCGTCACCACCGGCATCGGCGAAGACGAACGGGCGGATGACTTCAAGAAAAGGAACGACGACTACAACGCGATCCTGGTCAAAGCGTTGGCCGACCGGCTGGCCGAAGCTTTCGCCGAGCGCATGCACCAGCGTGTGCGCAAAGAATTCTGGGCTTACGACTCCGGAGAAACGCTCTCGAACCAAGATCTGATCGCCGAGAAGTACCGCGGTATTCGCCCCGCGCCGGGCTATCCGGCACAACCGGATCACACGGAAAAGGCGACAATTTTTGAATTGCTCGACGCGACGAATGCCACCAGCGTGCAACTGACTGAGTCATTTGCGATGTGGCCGGGTGCTGCGGTCTCCGGTCTTTACTTCTCGCATCCTGAGAGCACCTATTTCGGCGTCGGTCGCGTCGATCGCGATCAGGTTGAGGATTACGCCGAGCGCAAAGGCTGGACGGTGGAGGAAACCGAGCGTTGGCTCTCGCCGCTGCTGTCTTACGATCCTGCTCGGATCCCGCGGGAAGCCGCCGAGTAGAATACGCTGCTACAACCTATTAGGGAATAATTAGTCATGGCAACCTAAATAACCAGGCCATGAAGGCCTGGTTGTCAGCGTTGTTGCTGTTTGCGTCGTTCGGTTTTCTGGCGTCGCCTGCCGTAGTGCGTGCTGAGGAAGCATTTGTCGCGAGCCTCCGGCTTCGCGGCGGCTACGATTCCAATCCCCTCCTCGCGCCGAATGGAAAAGGCTCGCGGTTTGCGACCGTCGAAGGCGCGTTTGCGGCGGGCCGCGAGCTGGACGGCTTGATCGTCGGCGCGATCGGCGAGGGCGCCTACACGCACTACCGCGACGAGACGGTCACTCCTGTACAGAATTTCAAATTCCACTTGCGTTTACAGAACAAGGACGATGAGAAGCTTTCGCTTGTCGCAACGACAACATTCTCACAGTTTGAAAACTACGACACGAAAAGCGCGAATCTGGTGAGCCGTGCACGGGCGCAATGGACCGGCGGGGCGGTTCGTCCGTTCGTCAGCACCGAGTTGCGCCTTGCGTCGTTGAATGAAAGCAACATCCTATTCGGCGACTTCCTGCCCGAGCCGATGCGCCATCTGCGCGGCACGATCACCTCCGGCGTCGCTTATGTGAAAGATAAATTTGAAGCCGGCGCTTCGGTCGCGCTGTCGCGCACGCGTTTTGAGGAGGAGCCCGACATCCTCGGCTTCCGGCGAAACAACGATCGAATTCAACCATTCCTATTCGCGCGCTATGCGCCGGATAATCTCGAATTGTCGGCTTCGTTATCGCATCTCACGGCCTATTCGCAGGACGCCGACTTTACCGACGTCAGGCAGGCTCTGTTCGAAGTTTCGCTGACATACAATCTTGAGAAGTGGACGCTCGAATTGTCGGGACTGCGCACGGCCGAAGACACAACCTTTCCGATTTCTCCGGTGACCATCAATACGACCTTCTTCGGCAAACTTTCGCGCGCACTTGAAGAAAACCAAGCAGCAATCGCCGTCTTTGCGCGGCACTCGGACAGGAAATATTGGGATACGCCGTTCAGCTCGAACTTGAATCTTGCAGGCGTCGAGTTCACGCGCGCGTTGGCCGAGGATTACATTTTCGGAATCGAGTTGGCTTATGCGCAGTCGACGTTGATCAACGGCGATAAAGCGGACGGCGCGGTCGCAACGATCGGTGTAACGCGCCGCTTTGGCGGCGAACCCAAAAAACTACGGGCGGGACATAATCCCGCCCGCTGAAACGCGGGGATATGCGTTTCAAACGGCCGGTTGCGGGAGGGCAGCCCGGCCGCTGTTTCGCTGTGCCGGGTTACCAGCCGCCGTGATGGCTGTTGCCTTTGCCGCCAAGGATCGCGCCAAGAATGCCGCCCTTACCGGTGGTGAGGTTGGCATTTACGTTGAGGCCGTTCTTGCCCTTCACGGTGCCGAGCACGGCGCCGAGAATGCCGCCTTTGCCGGTCGTGATGTTGACGTTGGCGTTGATGCTTTGCTTGTTGCTCTTGCCAGCGAACGCGGGTGTCGAAAAAGCGATCAGGGCGGCGGTGGCAAACAGTGCGATGCGTTTCATTATTTCACTCCAATTAGAATTAGCGCTTTGGTTGCGCTCTTACGTCGCCGCATCTGCAAGTAGACTAAGCCCGCACCTGTTCGAATGTCACCCTGAATTGTAACGAATGGTAAATACTGCCTATGGTTGCATATCGGTTGAACATGGTTAACAAAATGAAAACGCCGGAAAGCTTGGCTTCCCGGCGCCTAATCCTGTGAAAATGAAGCTTGGCTCAGATCATTCCGAGCAGAATCGCGCCAACAAAAGCGAACGCGGCGAAGATGGCTACTACGTCAATCCGGCGGGTGAGATACATCTGAAGTCTCCCCTTTTGGTTTGAGCTTGCCCCCGAGGCTGCCAGCGGGCAGGTCCCGAGGGAAGCGAAAAAATCAGCCTAAAGTCTAAGTCCGCGGCATAACGCTTGGGCGGATTGGATGTTCCAATGAAACATGGCTGTGCATAAGGTAATTAGACACCGCCAATTTTCATCAAACTGAAATGGCGAAGGCCCGGAGGTCATCCCTCCGGGCCTTCTCACTTAGGTATCAGCCGGCCTGTAAGCCGGGTTCTGTATGGCGGGATTGCTCCCACGTGGCAGCCATTCCTCTGGGACGTCCGTTGCCGGACGCCTCGAGCAGCCAACCCGAGCGGCAAATCCGAAGACGGATCTCGGTTTCCCGAATGCCACTCCTATTTGGCTTTGCTCCCGGTGGGGTTTGCCCTGCCGCCGCTGTTGCCAGCGACGCGGTGCGCTCTTACCGCACCTTTTCACCCTTACCGCGGTCCAAGGACCACGGCGGTATCTTCTCTGTGGCACTTTCCCTGGGGTCGCCCCCGCCGGACGTTATCCGGCACCGCATCTCCGTGGAGCCCGGACTTTCCTCGGCGCTTTCGCGCCGCGGCTGCCCGGCCGACTGACCCCGACTAGATGCGTCTGCGCGCGCGTGCGGTCAAGAAAAATGGCGCGGACTTTGCAACCCGCGCCATTTCATCGTGAACGATTTCGCGAGGCTTAGTTCGACGCCATATGCGCGCGAACCTTGCTGCAATAGGCGTTGGATGCAGCAGACGGCCGCATCGGTCCCGTGGCCGCCTTGATACTTCATCACGGCGCCGCACGGCGTGTTGCCGCCAAGTTTCCAGGACATCGCGAGATACTTCATGCCCCATTCGAGATTGGTCGCCGGATCGTAGAGCTGCTCGCGCGTGCCGGTAAAACCGATGCCGCGCGCGGTTTCGAACTTGATCTGCATCAAGCCAACTTCGCGGGCGCGGCCGGTTGCGCGCGGATTGAAATTACTCTCCACGCGTACGACGGCGCGGGCAAAGGCCGCCGGAATATTATTTGCAGCCGCATAGCGGTCGATCAGCGCGATAACGTTATCGTTGCCGGCGGTCGAGGGTGCGGCCACGGCGGGTGAGATCGTTGCATTCGTGGTGGCGGCACGTGCCGGCTGTCGTCGCGGCGGCATTTGCGAGCTGGGTGTTAGCCGGTACATTTGCTTCCGGCTGTTCGATCTTTGCTTCCTGCATCAGGAATTCGCGCACAGGATTATCTTCCGCCGCGGCGATGGACATGCCGAATACGGCGGCGAGCGCTGCCAGCGGCAGCGCCAGTCGTGACAATTTCATTCAGGTGATTCCTTCCCCGTAAGAGCTGGTGCAAATGACTTTGCGAACGGGGCCTCAATCTGTTGTCTGCCGTACTCTTTTGCGGTCATTTAGTGGCACGACTAACAATCTTGCAGAGTTCCACACGCTCACGAATCGATCTTGCGTGATGGAACTTTCGGCCGCGAAACTTTCCAGCCTCAGACTTTCTGAAATTTTGAATCAGATTTTCGAAATCAGGCGGGACGTGAGCTCAAGAGCCGCTCAAGCGTGCGCAGCGTCGAATGATCGGCGACGCCGTCGACGCGGGCGGGCCGGAAGTGCCGCTGAAAAGCAGTGATGACTGCAACGGTCGCTTCATCATATACGCCGGACACAGACTGTCCGTAGCCGTAATCCTTGAGCGCTGCCTGCATTGCGCTCACCGCCGCGCCGGAATCACCAGGCTGAAGTAGTGCGCCGTCACCGATTGAAACCGGCGCGATCCAATGACCAATTCCGGCTTCTGATAATTCCTCCCATGGAAACTTCTCGCCGGGATCTTGCTTGCGCGTCGGTGCGACGTCGGAGTGTGCAAGTACGTGCTGCGACTTAATCTTATGTCGCGAAATAATGTCCCAGCAGAGTTCGATCACAGCCGCGATCTGCGTCTCCGGGAAATCGCGATAGCCGTGCTCGTGTCCCGGATTGACGATCTCGATTCCGATCGAGCGCGAATTGATGTCGGTGGTGTTTTCCCATGACGACACGCCGGCGTGATGCGCACGGACGTGTTCTGCGACGAGTTGGGTGACATTACCGTCCTCATCGACAAAGTAGTGGCAGGATACTTTGCTCTCCGGATTGCAAAGCCAGCGCAGCGCGCTCGGGCCATCGATCATGCCGGTATAGTGCAGAAGCAGAATGTCGGGCGGGCAGGCGCGTTCGCTCACATTCGGTGAGGACGATATCGCGCTGACGCAGCTGGAATCGGCCTTGAATTCTTTCTGCACGGCGGTACCCGGTGAACATTCGGCATGCCGCAATTCCATATTCGCCGCCTCTCCACAATGCCCGACAGCACTTCGTTTCGCGCAGTTCGTGGGGTAACCTTGTCCGAATAAGTGGGGGCTATGCGATGGAATGGGTGCTGCTGGGGCTATTTGTCCTCGCGCTGCCGGTAATGGCGATCATCGCCTTTTTTAAATCGATCGCGCAGGGCGGTCAGCTCCGGGCAATCGATGAAAGGCTTCGCGCGATTGAAGCGAAGCTCGGCGTCGTTGCTCCATCTCCGTTTGCTGCAGCACCTCCACGCGCACCGAGAGCCTCAGCCACGGCCACGCCTGCACCCACAATGAGCGCGCCCGCTCCGTCAGCCTTCGGGACACCGACACCGACACCAGCACCTGCTGCGCCGCAGCCTGCACTGGCCGCGCCGCAGCCTGCACCGGCCGCTGCGCAACCCCCGCGCCCACCGCGGCCGCCGGTCCCGCCAAAACCGAAGAGCGACACGAGTTTCGAAGAGCAGTTCGGCACGCGCTGGGTCGTCTGGGTCGGTGGTGTAGCGCTCGCCCTCGGCGGCATATTCCTGGTGCGCTATTCGATCGAAGCGGGCCTGATCGGCCCGGGCCTGCGCGTCTTCTTCGGCGGCTTGCTTGCTGCCGCGCTGATTGCGGCCGGCGAATGGATGCGCCGGAAGGAAAACAAGGCGGATCTTGCAGGCGTTCCGACCGCGCATATTCCGAGCATTCTTACGGCAGCGGGCACGACCGTCGCTTACGCGACCGTGTACGCGGCCTATGCGCTCTATAATTTTCTGCCGCCGGCTGCTGCGTTTATTTTGCTTGGTGCTGTTGCGCTGGCGACACTTGCGGCGGCGTTGTTGCACGGACCGATGCTTGCGGGCCTCGGGCTTATCGGCGCTTATGTCACGCCCATTCTCGTTTCCTCCGAGGCGCCGAATTACTGGGCGCTTTACGTTTATCTCGCGGTCGTGACGGCTGCCGCATTCGCGCTTGCGCGGGTACGGCTGTGGCGATGGCTTGCAATCACGGCCGTCGTTTTCTGCGTGTTGTGGATGTTTCCGGGCATCGACGACTTCGTGCGCGATGCGCTAATCCCGCATGTTTTCCACGGCGTTGTCGGGTATGCGCTTGCCGCGGCGCTGATCGTTTCGGGATTGCTGTATGGTCCGCCCGCTGTGCCCGGAAAAGTTGACGGGATTTCCTCCGGCGCGCTTGCGGCCTATCTGCTTGCGGCCGCGTTTCTTGTAGTCGCGCGCAATCATGAAGCGGCGGCGCTTTATGCTTTCGCGACTTTATGCGCGGCGACAATTGTCATTGCCTGGCGAACGGAAGCGGCAACGGGTGCCGTGCCTGCGGCTGGAATTCTTGCAGCGCTTGTTATTGCGCAGTGGGCGATTGAGCTCCGTATCGCGAACCCGGTGGCCGCACCGGGTCCGGTTGCCGGGAATCTCCCGGAACTGCCGCGTACATTTTATGGGTCGCATTTGTGGCTGGGTGGGGCGCTTGCCGCGTTGTTTGGTGTGAGCGGCTTTCTTGCGCAGGACCGCACAAAGAGCGCCAATCAGTCGATCCTGTGGGCCGCGACGGCGGTTGTTGCGCCGATTGCGATTATGGTCGCGCTCTATTATCGAATTTCGTTGTGGGAGCGCTCGATACCGTTTTCCGGCATCGCACTCGCGCTCGCGGCGGCATTCGCTTTCGCAACCGAAATTCTCTCAAAACGCGCAGCGAAGCCCGGCTCCGCTTCGGCGGCTGCGATTTTCGCGACCGGATCGATTATATCGCTCTCGCTTGCGCTGACCTTCGCGCTGGAAAAAGGCTGGCTCACGGTTTCGCTCGCTTTGATGGCGGCCGGCATCGCTTATGTCGAAAATAAACGCCCGCTTCCTTTCTTGCGCTGGCTGGTTGCAGCGGCGTGCGTGCTCGTCGCTGCGCGCGTCGCCTACGATCCCCGTATCGTCGGCAACCAGCTTGGCACGACGCCGATCTTCAACTGGCTGTTATGGGGCTACGGCGTGCCGGCATTGTCCTTCTGGACGGCGGGCTGGCTGTTACGCAAACGCGCGGATGATTTCCCGTCGCGCATGGCGGACTCGCTCGGCATTCTGTTCACCGCGTTGTTCTTTTCGCTACAGATCCGCCACTACATCAATGGCGGCGACATTTATAAGGATGCGGCGCCGCTCGCGGAGCTTGCGCTGCATGTCATCGTCGGGCTTGCGATGACGATCGGGCTCGAGCGCACGCGCGTCGTTACCAAAAATATTGTGCATGATGTGGGCGCGCGCATCATTGCGGGTTTCACGCTGGCGGCGATCGTCCTTGGATTGCTGCTCGCGCAGAATCCTTATTACACCAACGAACCGGTCGGCGGCCCTTTGATTAATCTCGTCTTGCTCGGCTATCTGGTGCCGGCCATCCTCGCGGGCATTCTGGCGGTCGTTTATCAGAAGACGCGGAGCGAAGGCTTCCGCAATGCTGCCGCTATCACCTCTGTTGTGCTTGCGATGGCGTATCTGACGCTACAGGTGCGGAGGATTTACCAGGGGCCGGAGCTTGCTTACGGCTCGATGACTAACCAGGAGCAATATACTTACTCCGTCGTCTGGCTGCTCTTCGCAGTGCTTCTGCTTCTCGTTGGTATTGCGCGCCAGTCGAAGGCCGTGCGGCTTGCCTCGGCGGCCGTGATGCTCGCCACCATTGCCAAGGTCTTCTTTGTCGATCTTGCGAACCTGACCGGGGTCTGGCGCGCGTTTTCCTTCATCGGTCTCGGCGCCGTCCTGGTGGGGATTGGGATGCTTTATCAGCGGCTCCTATTCCCCCGCTCGACGCCGGCCGACGGCCCGCCGCCGCAAACCGAATCTTAAGCCTTACAGCGCGTTAATCGGCTGTGGAGAAGCCGCGCTTTTGCGCGGCCTTTCGCCATTTGCCGCGCGCTGTTCGTTGACGACCATAAGGTCCCATGGTATCCCAATTTATCCCGCTCCGGTCTAAAGCCGTTACGGTGGGGTGGCGAGACAGCTTCTCGCCGCTCCCGGTGATGCGCGCCGTTTCGGACGGGTGGTGTCGTTGCGTTCGGTGTTCCGATGAACCGGTTTTTATCGACTTTCACCATGCGACTGGACGCCAAAGGACGAGTCTCGATTCCCGCGCCCTTCCGTGCCGTGCTGGCACGCGACGGCTTCGAGGGTTTGCATTGTCATCCGGCGCTCGACCGGCCGGCGGTGGACGCAGGTGGCTCGGCGCTGATTTCGGAAATCGAAAATCTGATCGATCGCTATCCGCCGTTTTCGGAGGAGCGCGAGGAATTTTCCGCGGCCTTGTTCGGTCGCAGCGAAACGCTGAAGCCGGACTCCGAGGGGCGGATTATTTTGACCGAACCTTTGAAGGCACACGCGCATATTTCGGATGCCGTGACCTTCGTCGGTCTCGGCCACAAATTTCAGATGTGGGAGCCGGAACGTTTCCGCACACATCTTTCGGAAGCGACCGAGAAAGTGCGTGCGTTCAAGCGCGCGCTCGGCGCTTCAGGGAAACCTTCCGGAGCACCGGGATGATTGCGGGCCGCAGCGGCCCGGAGACGGGCCCTGCTGGCGGACCGGCTCGCCATCTTCCTGTGTTGCTCCGGGAGGTCGTTTCTTCCCTTAAGCCAAAAGACGGCGGCAAATATATCGACGCAACGTTCGGTGCGGGCGGGCATTCGCGCGCAATCCTGGAAGCCGCGAATTGCTCATTGCTCGGTTTCGACCGCGATCCGCGCACGGTCGCGCAATCCTCGCTCATGATCAGCGAATATCGCGGGCGGCTTACGGTCGTCGAAGCGAATTTCTCCGAGCTCGTGGAAATAGCGCCGCGCCACGGCTTCGATAATGTCGACGGTATTCTGTTCGACTTCGGCGTCTCTTCGATGCAACTCGACGAAGCCGGCCGTGGATTTTCGTTCCGGCAGGATGGGCCGCTCGACATGCGTATGAGCGCGCGGGGCTTAAGCGCGCTCGAAGTCGTCAATCGCTATCCGGAAAAAGATCTTGCCCGTATTATCTCCGTGCTCGGCGAAGAAAAGAAAGCAAAGTTTGTCGCGCGCGCGATCATGGACGCGCGCAAGGAGACTGAAATCACGCGCACCGGCGCGCTTGCCGAAATCGTGCGCAAAGCAATTCATTCCAAGCCCGGCGATATCGATCCGGCGACACGGACGTTTCAGGCGCTGCGGATTTTTGTGAACGACGAATTGCGGGAGATCGAAGCAGGGCTGCTGGCTTCGGAAAAGCTCTTGATTGCTGGCGGCGTACTTTCGGCAATTTCGTTTCACTCGCTTGAAGACCGTCTGGTCAAAACTTTCATCACCTCGCGTTCGCAGGCTCCAGCACGCTCGCGGCATGCGCCGGAAGTGGAAGTTGCGCCTTCCAGCTTCAAAACGGTGAGCCGTAAGCCACTTGTCGCGACCGAAGAAGAAGTAAGATTCAATCCCCGTGCGCGCTCGGCAAAGCTACGCATAGCCGAACGTACTGACGCGCCCGCACATAAAGACAATCCGCTCGACATACTGCTCGCAAAATCGCCATCGCCTTCCAGCGAAGGAGAGCGCTAATGTTGCGTCTGCTTCATTGTCTGATGGTCATGGGGCTGATTGCGTCGGCCGGCTATGTCTATGACATCAAGTATCGCGCGACCGGCGAAGCGCAGCAGACTCAGAGGTTGCGTAACGAAATCCGTGCCGAAAAGGATCGGATTGCGAATGCGCGCGCAGAATGGGGCAAGCTCGCGTCGCCCGATCGTATTCAGGATCTCGCGACACGACACTTGAAAATGAAGTCGATTGAGCCGTCGCGCTTCGGTTCGATCGCAAATCTGCCGATGCGCCCAAAAGCCGGCGATCCTATTCGCGATATTCTGCAATCGCTTCCGCCGGAAACGCAGGTCAACAACCAATCGATGCCTGATGAAACGGCAACCGGTTCGGTGGGAGAACGGTAATGCGTAATGTACTTGCGATCTTCCACGCGCTGCCGCGTCCCTCGCTCCGCAAGCCCGGAGCGGGCGTTGCGCGTGCGCGTCTGCTGTTCCTTCTGATCTTGTTCGCAGGTGTTTACACGGTCATTGCAGGTAGACTTGTCTACCTCGCGGTTGCTCCGGAAACGACGGCCGCGCAGAAAGCGCGAGCCGCAGACGCTGTCGCGCAGGCGCGGCCGGACGTGCTCGATCGCAAGGGGCGCCTGATCGCGACCGATATCCGCACGCCGTCGCTGTTTGCCGAGCCGCGCCGCATTATCGACGCGGATGAAGCAACCGAGTTGCTGACTGCGACGCTGCCCGATCTCGACAAACTTGAATTGCGCTCGCGCCTTACCTCGCGCAAATACTTCGCCTGGCTTCGCCGCGAAATTACGCCCGAGCAGCAGCGCTCGATCTACCGGCTCGGTCTGCCGGGTATCGGTTTCTTGAAAGAATATAAGCGCGTCTATCCGAATGGCCCGCTTGCAGCCCACGTACTCGGGCAGGTGAATGTCGATAACCAGGGCATCCTCGGACTTGAGCGCTGGATCGATTCCGGCGGTTTAAGCGCGTTGCATCTCGCGGGTCTTGCAACCAACCATAATCTTGCGCCGGTCGAGATCGCGCTCGATCTAGATGTCCAGCAGGCCGTGCGCGACGAATTGATCGCAGCGATGCAGCGCTATCGCGCGCTCGCTGCCAACGCGATTGTCCTTGATGTGCGTAGCGGCGAAATCGTTTCGATGGTGTCGCTGCCGGATTTCGATCCCAACAAGCCGGGCTCGCCCAAAGACAAGAACCGTTTCAACCGGCTGATGACCGGCGTTTTCGAAATGGGTTCGACTTTCAAGGCGCTCACCGTCGCGATGGCGCTCGACTCGGGCAAGGTCAATCTCAACTCGACGTTTGATGCGACCCAACCTTTGAAATACGGCAAGCACACGATCCACGACTTCCACCCGCAGCGGCGCGTGCTCTCGACGCCGGAAGTCTTCACCTATTCGTCAAATATCGGCTCGGCGCGCATGGCGCTGACGCTTGGTGTCGATGCGCATAAAGCGTTTCTGAAAAAGATGGGGTTGCTCGATCGTCTGCGGACGGAGTTGCCGGAAAGTGCGGCGCCGCTCATTCCCAATCCGTGGAATGAGATCAATACGGTCACAATCGCGTTTGGCCACGGTCTTTCCGTGACGCCGTTGCAGGCTGTGATGGCGACCGCGGCCCTCGTCAATGGCGGCTATCTCATTCAGCCGACATTCCTGCGCCGTACCGAGACCGAAGCAAAAGCCAATGCGCCACGCGTGATCAAGCAATCGACCAGCGACCAACTGCGATATCTTCTACGCCTTAACGTCGAGATCGGTAGTGGCAAGCGCGCTGAGGTCGAGGGCTATTATGTCGGTGGCAAGACCGGCACATCGGAAAAAGTCGAGCGCGGCCGCTATTCCAAAAACAAGCTGCTGACCGCCTTTATGGGTATATTCCCGTCCGACAAGCCGCGCTATCTTGTGCTCGTGATGCTCGATGAACCGCAGAAGGAAGCCGGTGCGGCCGCTGCAACGGCGGGTCTCAATGTGGCGCCAGCCGCTGCAAAAATCATCGCACGTATCGCGCCGCTTCTTGGTGTAGAACCGCGCCAGAATTTGCCCACGGCGCAGAGTATGCTTTCGGTGCGCAACGCCGCGAACTGACCTTGCGGTTTCGGGACGGTGGCATGGCCGCGTTCGACCTTCGTAATCTGATCGGCGGCGGTGCACCTGCGGGCGTTCGCGTCTCGGCAATTACTGCTGACAGCAGGAGGGCAGCCGCCGGATCCGCCTTCTTCGCGATTGCCGGCGCCAAGTCGGATGGATCGAAATTCGCCAAAGACGCGGTCGCGCGCGGCGCGATCGCCGTGATCGGCGAAGGCCAGAGTCCTGCCGATCTTCCGGCGCAAGTTACCTATGTCCGGGTCGATGATGTGCGTCGAGCACTCGCGTTGGCCGCAGCGAAGGTTTTTCCGAAACAACCGCGCACGATTGTTGCCGTCACCGGCACCAATGGAAAAACTTCGGTCGCATCATTCGTTCGTCAAATCTGGGCCGGGCTCGGCAAACAGGCGGCGAGCGTCGGAACGATCGGGCTTGTTTCGCCGTCTGGCGAAACATCCGGAAGCTTGACCACGCCGGATCCTGTCGCCTTGCACGAGTTGCTCGACAAACTCGCAGGGCAGGGCGTGACCCATATGGCAATGGAAGCATCGTCGCACGGTCTCGACCAGCGGCGGCTCGATGGCGTGAAGTTGTCGGCCGGCGCGTTCACGAATCTTACACGCGATCATCTCGACTATCACGCGACCTTCGACGACTACCGCGCAGCCAAGATGCGCCTGTTCGATACGTTGCTCGTGCCGGGCACTGCTGCGGTTTTCGACTCCGACGAGGATGATGCAAAACTTGTCGCGGAAATCGCGAAGCGCCGTGGTTTGAATCCGATCGGCGTTGGCCGCAACGGTAACGATCTGAAACTCCTGTCCGCTGAAGTCGATGGCTTCGCGCAACGGCTCGAAATTCTTGCAGGCGGGCAAAAATATGAAGTCAGGCTGCCGCTGGTCGGCGCATTTCAGGTGTCGAACGCGCTGGTCGCGGCAGGACTTGCTATCGCAACGGGCGGCAATTCCGCTGCAGTGCTGCAAGCAGTTGCCAATTTGCAAGGCGCGTCCGGCCGGCTTGAACTGGCCGGAAAGAAAAACGGCGCGCCGATCTTTATCGACTACGCGCATACACCGGACGCGCTCGAAAATGCGCTCGCGGCGCTGCGGCCTTATGTGGATGGCGCGCTCACGGTCGTGTTCGGTGCCGGTGGCGATCGCGATCCCGGCAAGCGCCCGCTGATGGGCGCGGCTGCAGCAAAAGGCGCAGACCGTATTTACGTGACGGATGACAATCCGCGTAGCGAAGATCCCGCGATAATCCGCCGGGCCATTATTGCTGCGGCGGCTGACGCCATTGAAATCGGCGACCGCACGGAAGCGATCCGCACGGCGGTGCAGGCGCTTGAACCGGGTGATGTTTTGCTCATTGCCGGCAAAGGTCACGAAACCGGCCAAATCCTGCGCGACCGCACCATTCCCTATACCGATCATGCCGCGGTCAAAGCCGCGCTCGAGGGCAAGTGATGACTGCGAACCGCGCGCCGCTCTGGACGGCTGAAGCTTTGGCCGAGGCGACGAACGGCAAACTCAGCGGCAACCATCAGGAAAATATCAGCGGCATTTCCATCGATACGCGCACGATCGGCGCCGGCGAAGCGTATTTCGCAATCAAGGGCGATCGGCTCGACGGACATGATTTTGTCGAGGCAGCCCTTTCCAGGGGTGCATCGCTTGCCGTCGTCGACAAAAAAAATGCTGCACGATCTTCAAAAGATGCCGCGCTGTTGGTCGTAGACGACACACTAGATGCGCTTCGCCACACAGGTAAAGCTGCGCGGCGGCGTTCGAACGCAAAGATCGTTGCGGTTACCGGCTCAGTCGGAAAAACCGGCACCAAAGAAGCGTTGCGTCTGGCGCTTTCCGCGAATGGTGAGACGCATGCGTCTGCCGCTTCGTTCAACAATCACTGGGGTGTGCCGCTGTCGCTCGCGCGGCTCAGCGAAGCGGCGAAGTTCGGCGTCTTTGAAATCGGCATGAATCACCCGGGCGAAATCGAGCCGCTTGTTAAACTTGTGCGTCCGCATGTCGCGATCATCACCACGATCGAGCCGGTTCATATTGAATATTTCTCCGGTATCGATGCGATCGCTGACGCAAAGGCAGAAATTTTTCAGGGTATCGAACCGGGCGGTGCCGCGATCCTCAATCGCGACAACGCACAGTTTGGGCGGTTAGACGCGGCCGCGCGCTGCGCGAATGTCGCGCGCATTGTAACTTTCGGAACGCACGAGACAGCGGATGCACGCCTTCTCGATGTCGCGCTCAAGGAAGATGGCTCGACCGTGCACGCCACCATTCTTGGCGAAGACGTCATGTTCAGGCTTGGCGCACCGGGCAAGCATCTCGCGATGAATGCGATTGCGGTACTTACTGCTGCCAAACTCGTTCATGCCGATCTTGCGCGCGCAGCACTTGCGCTCGGCGATCTCGTGCCGCCGCCCGGCCGGGGCAACACAACGACACTCCGGTTGCCCGGCGGTAACGGCCTTTTGATCGACGAAAGTTACAACGCTAATCCTGCGTCCATGCGGGCCGCACTCGAGGTGCTCGCACATGCCGCACTCGGCAAAGGTGGGCGCCGTATTGCAGTACTTGGCGATATGCTGGAATTAGGCCCCGATGGAGCGAAACGGCATGCCGAACTTGCCGAAGCAATCGGCAAGGCGAGGGCCGATCTGGTGTTTTGTTCCGGGCCTTTGATGCACTCGCTTTGGGAGGCGCTTCCCTCAGGCCTTAAGGGAGGCTATGCCGAATCCGCTGCGGCGCTTGAGCCGCAAGTGATAGCGGCGCTTCGTGGCGGCGATACCGTGATGATCAAGGGTTCAAACGGAAGCCGCACAGCGCTGATCGTGCATTCGCTCGTGAAAAAATTCGGCGCGACGTCGCCCAAAGAAGTATCGGCCTGAGGAGAATCTTTTGTTTTATTGGCTTGCGCAATTCGGCGACCTCATCCCCGGCTTCAACGTGTTCCGCTACATCACCTTCCGCACCGGCGGGGCTGTGATCACGGCACTTCTTTTCGTGTTTCTGTTTGGCCCGCGTATCATCGCGCTGCTTCGTCTGAAGCAGGGCAAGGGTCAACCGATCCGCAGCGACGGACCTCAGTCGCACCTCATCAATAAAAAAGGCACGCCGACGATGGGCGGCCTGATGATTTTGTCGGGTCTGATCGTCTCGGTCTTGCTGTGGGCGAACCTTGCGAACCCCTACGTGTGGGTGGTGCTCGGCGTCACGATCTCGTTCGGTCTGATCGGCCTTTACGACGACATTCTTAAAGTGACCAAGCAAAGTCACAAAGGATTGTCGGGCCGCCTGCGGCTCGTGATCGAAGTGGTGATTGCAGCGATTGCGCTTTATGCGATCACGCGGATCGCGAGCCCCAATATCGCTTACTCGCTCGCGGTGCCCTTTCTCAAAGACATATATATTTATCTCGGCTGGGGCATCGTGGCCTTCGGCGCGTTTGTGATCGTCGGCGCCGGCAATGCAGTGAATCTGACCGACGGACTCGATGGTCTTGCGATCGTGCCAGTGATGATCGCAGCGGCGAGTTTTGCCCTGATCGCCTATCTCGTCGGCAATGCAGGCTTTGCCGCTTACCTCCAGATCCAGCACATACCGCGCTCCGGCGAACTTGCGATCGTCTGCGGTGCCGTGATCGGGGCCGGTCTCGGTTTTCTCTGGTTCAACGCGCCGCCCGCGCAAATTTTTATGGGCGATACCGGTTCGTTGGCGCTGGGCGCCTTGCTCGCGACGGTCGCGGTCGCGACGAAACACGAGATCGTCCTTGCCGTCGTCGGTGGCCTGTTCGTGCTCGAAGCGATCTCCGTGATCGTCCAGGTGGTTTCCTTCAAGCTCACCGGCAAGCGCATCTTCAAAATGGCGCCGATTCACCATCACTTCGAACAGCTCGGCTGGACCGAAGCGCAGATCGTGATCCGCTTCTGGGTAATTGCGGTTGTGCTTGCGCTGATCGGTCTTTCGACCTTGAAGCTGCGCTAAGGTCTCTGCCGCATGACGCCCGTTTCGACATTCCGCGGCAAGGCCGTCGCGGTGTTTGGTCTCGGCGCGAGCGGCATTGCAACGGCGGAAGCGCTGATCGCAGGCGGCGCCAATGTCATTGCCTGGGACGACACCGCGGCAAGCGTCGAGAAGGCGCACGCCAGGAATATTCAGACGCGGGATTTGCGCCGGATCGACTGGAGCAAGATTAGCGCACTCGTGCTTGCCCCCGGCGTGCCGTTGACGCATCCGGTGCCGCACTGGAGCGTGGGGCTTGCGCGTAACGCTGCAGTCGAAGTGATCGGCGACATCGAACTGTTTTGCCGCGAGCGCAAATCGATTGCGCCGGATGCGCCATTCGTCGCGATTACCGGCACCAACGGCAAATCGACGACGACCGCACTGATCTGCGCACATCTCTGAAGAGCGCGGGCAGGGACGTCGCGCTCGGCGGCAATCTCGGCACGCCCATTCTCGCGCTCGATCCGCCGACGCCTTCGCGCGTACATGTCGTGGAATGCTCTTCGTTTCAGATCGACCTTGCGCCGACGCTCGATCCGTCGGTCGGCGTACTGCTCAATCTCTCGCCCGATCACATCGACCGGCACGGCACCTTCGAAAATTATGCGGCGGTCAAGGCGCGGTTGATTGCTGGCGTGCAGCGCAGACGGCACCGCAATGTCATCGGCGTCGATGACAATCTTTCTCGCATGCGATAGCCGATCGCGCGGAGCGCGCAGTGCGCGCGTGTCATTCGTATTTCGCGTCGCGGCGGCCGTTGTCCGATGGGATATTTCTCGACGGCGAACGCATTGTGCTTGCGCAAGGCGGCGCCAATATTTTCTCGCACGCGTGCTGCACCGGCATCGGTTCCTTGCGCGGCACACATAATGCGCAGAAACGCGGCCTGTGCGCTCGCGGCGGCCAACGCGCTTGGTATTCCTTACGAGCAGATCGCGGCCGCGCTGAAAACATTTCCCTGGGCTTGCGCACCGGATGGAAGAGGTCGCGCGCAAGGGTTCTGTGCTCTTCATCAACGACTCCAAGGCGACCAATGTCGATGCCGCGGCACGCGCGCTTTCGAGCTTTACGGAAATTTTCTGGATTGCGGGCGGTAAGCCGAAAGAGGGCGGGCTCGACGGTCTTGAAGGTTATTTTCCGCGAATCAAAAAGGCTTATCTGATCGGCGAAGCAGCGGAGGGATTCGCGCGGCAATTGAGCGCGGTTCCGCACGTCATTTCCGGCACGCTCGAGATGGCGCTCGCTGAGGCCGCGAAAGACGCCCAAGCCGCAGGATTGGCACATCCCGTCGTACTTCTGTCGCCGGCCTGCGCGTCCTACGACCAGTTCCCGAACTTCGAAGTCCGGGGAGATACGTTCCGTTCACTGGTTAAAACTATGGTGCGCTAGGGGCATCCGGGACGGGAATTCGATGGTTTCGCGCGCACAACGCACGCTTTTTGGGGAATGGTGGTGGACGGTCGATCGCCTGCTGTTAGGCGCGCTGTTTGCGATCGTACTCCTCGGCATCATTCTTTTGCTCGCCGCGAGCCCGCCGCTTGCCACCCGGCTCGGACTCGATCCCTTTCATTTCGTGCATCGGCAGGGCTTCTATCTCCTGCCCGCGGTCTGCGTGTTGATTGCGACATCGCTGCTGTCGCCGCGCCAGATCCGCCGCGTTGCGTTGATCGTCTTTGCCATCAGCTTTGTGCTGGTCGCGCTTACGCCATTTATTGGCGCGGAAATTAAAGGCGCGCGGCGCTGGCTTTCGATCCTGGGATTCAGTTTGCAACCTTCCGAATTTCTGAAGCCAGCCTTCATCGTCATGACAGCCTGGATGTTTGCCGAGAGCAAACGCAATCCGGAAATGCCGTCGACCTTGCTCGCGACCGTGTCGCTTGCCGGCGTCGTGTTGCTTCTGGTGCGGCAGCCAGATTTCGGTCAAACGATGTTGATCTCGCTTGTCTGGTGCGCGCTGTTTTTTATTTCCGGCCTGCGCTGGGTATGGGTTGCCGGTCTCGGTGGCGCGGTGTTCTCAAGCGTGCTGATTTCCTATCATTCGATCCCTCACGTGCGCTCGCGCTTCAACCGGTTTTTCGATCCGGGTTCAGGCGACACGTTCCAGATCGACACAGCAATTGAATCTTTCATCCGCGGCGGCTGGCTTGGCCGTGGTCCCGGCGAGGGCACGGTGAAACGTATTCTGCCGGACGGTCATGCCGACTTCATTTTTGCGGTCGCGGCCGAAGAATTCGGCATCGTGCTCTGTCTCATTCTCGTCGCGCTTTTTGCATTCGTCGTGCTGCGGGCGCTTTTGCATGCGGCCCGCGAAGAAGACCCTTTCATGCGCTTTGCGATTGCCGGTATCGCGCTGCTGTTCGGGCTGCAGTCGTCGATTGCGATGGCCGTGAACCTGCATCTCGTGCCTGCGAAGGGGATGACCCTGCCATTCGTTTCCTATGGCGGCTCGTCGCTGATTTCGCTCGCATTCGGCATGGGCATGCTCGTTGCGTTGACGCGCCGTCATCCGCGGCTGCGCGATGTCGAAGATGACTTCGTGCCGAGAGGCGCGCGCGCATGAGCGAAGGCGCGCAAGCGCCGCTGATTCTTCTGGCAGCCGGCGGAACCGGCGGCCATCTATTTCCTGCTGAAGCACTGGCGAGCGTATTGATTGCGCGTGGATTTCGCGTCGATCTGGTAACCGACGATCGAGCCGCCGCTTACGCCAACAGGTTTCCGGCTGGCGATTTGCACATCGTCTCGGCCGACACGCTACGAGGCGGCAATCCGTTCCGGTTGATGCTGACGTTATTGCGGCTAGGCATCGGAACGCTGCGCTCGATATTTCTGCTTCTGAAGTTGAGGCCGAAAGCGGTGATCGGATTCGGTGGCTACCCGACGCTGCCGCCGCTATTCGCCGCTCGGCTGCTTTTCATTCCGACCGTCATTCACGACTGCGAATGCCGTGATGGGCCGCGCGAACAAGCTGATTGCGAAATTTGCGACCGCGATTGCGCTCGGTTACCCGCGTGCTGCCGATGCCGCACTGGAATTCAAAACGTCGCATACCGGCAACCCTGTGCGCGCTACCGTTGCTGCCGCGGCCCGCGAGCCCTATCCCACGATTTCCGAGAGCGCGCCGCTTCGCCTTGTGGTCTTCGGGGGCAGTCAGGGGGCGCGCGTGATGAGCGAGGTGGTGCCCGGCGCCATCGGCATGCTCGATCAGAAACTTCGCTCACGTTTCGAAATCGTGCAGCAGAGCCGCAACGAGGATCTTGCGGAAGCGCGGACGATCTACCGGCGGCTCGAAGTGAAAGCCGATCTCGCGCCGTTCTTCCCGGACCTGCCAGCGAAGATCGGTAACAGTCATCTTGTGATTGCTCGATCTGGTGCTTCTACCGTTTCGGAACTCGCGGCCATTGGCCGGCCTTCGATTCTGGTGCCGTTGCCGCATTCGATCGATCAAGATCAGCTTGCCAATGCGTCTGCGCTCGCCGCCGCGGGTGGTGCCATCCTGATCCGCCAAGCCGAATTCACGTCCGAGCGGCTGGCCTCGGAATTGACAACCTTGTTCACTGATTTGTCGCGCCTGCCGCTCATGGCGAAAGCGGCTAAGGGCGAAGGCCGGGTCGATGCCGCCGAACGGCTTGCCGATCTGGCCGTGAAGGTGGCAGGAGTAGCGCCGCAATAACTGGCGCGGGCTTATGAAACTTCCCCTAAAACTTGGCACCATCCATTTCATCGGCATCGGCGGCATCGGCATGAGCGGTATTGCCGAGGTGCTCGCCAATCTCGGCTATTCGGTGCGTGGCTCCGACGTCACCGACAGCGCGAACGTGAAACGGCTGCGCGAACACGGTATTGCCGTTGCCGTTGGGCACAAAGCCGAGAACGTCGAAGGCGCGGAAGTCATCGTCATTTCTTCGGCGATTAAACGCGACAATCCGGAACTCGTCGCGGCACGCGCCAAACGCTTGCCGGTGGTGCGGCGCGCCGAAATGCTTGCCGAACTCATGCGGCTCAAGTCCTGCATTGCGATCGCCGGAACGCATGGCAAGACGACGACAACTTCGATGGTGGCAGCACTCCTCGACGGCGGCAATTTCGATCCGACCGTGATCAACGGCGGCATCATCAACGCATATGGCACCAATGCGCGGCTTGGTGCCGGCGACTGGATGATTGTCGAAGCTGACGAATCCGATGGTACCTTTCTGAAGCTGCCGGCAAACATTGCGATCGTGACCAACGTCGATCCCGAGCATCTCGATCATTTCGGCACATTTGAAGCCGTGAAAAAATCTTTTCTGTCTTTCGTCGAGAACGTCCCGTTCTACGGCTTTGCAGTGATGTGTATCGATCATCCGGTCGTGCAGGACATGGTCGGCACCATCGCGGATCGCCGCGTCATTACCTACGGCGAAAATCCGCAGGCCGATGCGCGCCTGGTCGACGTGAAGCTTGAAGGCGGCGTTGCGCGGTTCGGCGTGCTGTTTCAGGCGCGCGAAGGCAAGCGCGAACATCACATCAAGGATTTGAAATTGCCGATGCCGGGACATCACAACGCGCTCAATGCGACGGCTGCGATCGCGGTTGCCCATGAGCTTGGTATGGCCGACGGCAAGATCCGAGAAGCACTGGCGAACTTCGGCGGCGTGAAGCGGCGCTTCACCAAAACCGGTGAATGGAACGGTGCTGAGATCTTCGACGATTACGGACACCATCCGGTGGAAATCGCGGCCGTGCTGAAGGCTGCACGCGCGTCCACGCAAGGCAAAGTGATCGCGGTAGTGCAGCCGCATCGCTATACGCGGCTGCAGGCGCTGTTCGATCAGTTCTGCACGTGTTTCAACGACGCCGATCACGTGATCGTGGCACCGGTCTATCCGGCGGGCGAAGCGCCGATTCCGGGTGTCGATCGCGACGCGCTGGTCACGGGTTTGCGCGCGCGCGGTCATCGCGATGTCGACGCGCTCGATGGACCGGACCAGCTTGCAGGAAAAATCGCTGCGATCGCCAAGAAAAGCGATTACGTCATCTGTCTCGGTGCCGGTAACATCACGCAATGGGCTTATGCGTTGCCCGGCGAGCTGGCCGGTAAGAAGTAATGGCCTTTATCGATATCGTTCCGGAACTGACTGCCGCCGCGCCGAAACTGCGTGGGCGTTTGCTATCCAACCAACCGCTCGCCGACATTACCTGGTTTCGCGTGGGTGGCCCGGCGCAGGTTTTGTTCACGCCGGCGGACGAAGAAGATCTCGCTTATTTTCTTGAGAGCGTTCCCAATCATCCGGTTACTGTGATTGGGCTCGGCTCGAACCTGATTGTGCGTGACGGCGGTGTCGCGGGCGTTGTCGTGCGGCTCGCGCGCGGTTTTAGCGAAGTCAAAGTCGAAGGCGAATCTGTCACAGCTGGAACGGCCGTGCCCGATGTGAAGGTTGCGCGTGCGGCGGCCGATGCGGGCTTGTCGGGCCTCGCATTTTATCGCGGTGTGCCGGGTGCAATTGGCGGCGCGTTGCGGATGAACGCGGGCGCTTATGGCGGCGAAACCAAAGACGCCTTGATCGAAGCGCGGGCGGTCGATCGCTCAGGCAAAATCCATGTGCTTTCGAACGCCGACATGGGTTTTTCCTATCGGCATTCGTCACCATCGGATGATTTCATTTTTACCCGCGCGGTTTATCGCGCGACGCCGGGAGATGCCGCGGCCATTGCGGCCGAGATGGAAAGTATTACTGAGCGCCGTGAAGCGACACAGCCGATTAAAAGCCGCACCGGTGGCTCGACCTTTAAAAATCCGATCGGCCACAAAGCCTGGCAGTTGATCGATGCCGCCGGTTGCCGCGGTCTCGTGGTCGGCGACGCGCAAGTCTCCGAGTTGCACTGCAATTTTCTGATTAACCGCGGAAACGCAACCGCGGCCGACGTGGAAAATCTTGGCGAGGAAGTTCGTCGCCGCGTAAAGGAAAATTCCGGCGTAGCAGCTCGAATGGGAAATCAAGCGAATCGGCGCAGCACTCGATAAGGTGCCGGCATGACGAAGCATGTGGCGGTCCTTATGGGCGGCTGGTCGGCCGAACGCGAAGTCTCGCTTCGCTCCGGCAAGGCCTGCGCCGACGCGCTTGGAAGGCGAGGGCTATCGCGTGACGCGCGTCGATGTCGCGCGCGATGTCGCGGAGGTGCTAGCGAAGCTCAAACCAGACGCCGCATTCAATGTTCTGCACGGCGTGCCGGGCGAAGACGGCACTATTCAAGGCGTGCTTGAGGTGCTCGGCATCCCCTACACGCATTCCGGCGTGCTCTCTTCGGCACTTGCGATGGATAAGGCACAGGCGCGCATCATCATGGCAGCGGCTGGCGTTCCGATTGCCGAAGGCAAAGTGGTTTCGCGCGAAGAGGCTGCCAAAGCTCACGTGATGGAGCGGCCCTATGTGCTCAAACCCGTCGCCGAAGGCTCGAGCGTCGGCGTTTTCATCGTCACCGAGGAGCACGCCCACCCCCCGCAGGAGCTCACCCGGTCCGGATTGGACCCATGGCGAGAGCCTGCTTGCTGAGCGCTATATCCCGGGCCTGGAACTCACCTGTGCCGTCATGGGAGACGAGGCGCTCGACGTGATCGAGATCGAGGCGGCGACTAAATTCTACGATTACGAGGCAAAATACGCCCCAGGCGGCTCTCGCCACATACTTCCTGCGAGAATTAAACCAAATATTTACCAGAAAGCCCGGAATCTAAGCCTTACGGCGCATCGCGCTCTCGGCTGCCGGGGAATTAGCCGGGCGGATTTCCGTTTTGATAACCGCCCTGACGGTTCAGGCGAACTTTTCTGCCTGGAAGTCAATAC
Organism: uncultured Alphaproteobacteria bacterium; assembly: GCA_963730025.1. Lineage (GTDB taxonomy): Bacteria > Pseudomonadota > Alphaproteobacteria > Rhizobiales > Xanthobacteraceae. Next base: position 1,198,197 of record CAVSPV010000002.1, on the reverse strand, counting down.
CCAACCCGGAATGACTGAGACGTCGCTGGTGCCCGAGCTTGCCGCCTATCGCGGCTTGTCGTTCGGCGGACTGGTTAAATGGATCGTGGAGGACGCCTCTCTGAATCGATGAGCCGCCGGGCTTCCCCGGCCGGTTTGCTTGTCGCTGCGTCCCCCAGTCAGTCCTCGCTTTTCTTCCGCCGTCTGCTTGTTCGTTTTTCGCACAAGAAATCCGTTCGCGTTGCTGAATTCGCGCTCTTTGCAGCGCTGTTTGTAGCGACCGGAATCTACGGCGCGGTGCGCGGCGGACATGTGCCGGCGATTCACGCCTGGATGACCGAAGTTTCGGACCGCGTCGCGCATTTCGCAGGCTTCGAAATCGCCGACGCCGACGTGCGTGGTCATAATAAATTGCGCCGCGAGGAAATTCTCTCGGCTGCCGGAATCACGCGCTACACCTCGCTGGTGTTGCTCGACGCGGACAGCGCGCGCGAAAAGCTGAAAAGCAATCCGTGGATCGCCGAAGCTGTGATCCGCAAGCTCTATCCGAACCGCATCGAGATCGAAGTCACCGAGCGCGAAGCGTTTGCGCTCTGGCAGCGCAATGGCAAGCTCGCGCTCGTCTCGCATGACGGCACGGTACTCGAAGAAGTCCGCGACGGGCGCGCCGACAAACTGCCGCTAATCGTGGGCGAGGGTGCCGCAAAACATGCCGCCGAGTTTCTCGCGGTGCTCGATCGTTTCCCCGCGATCAAATCGGAAATCTACGGCGTTGTGTTTGTTGCGGAGCGGCGCTGGAATTTGCGTCTTAATAACGGCATCGATGTTCGTCTGCCGGAGGGCGACCCGGAAGCAGCGCTCACGGCGCTCGTCAAACTGAATCGCGAACAGAATATACTCATCCGTGACATTGCGATGATCGACCTGCGCATCCCCGGCCAGGTCATCGTCCGCATGTCGGACGCTGCAGCGACCGCGATCGATGCGCAGCGTAAGCCCGCCAAGTCCAAGGGGGCGTCATGAACACGCTCTCCCGCGGCATGGCGCCTCGCATGAAACCGCTCGGCACGCGGCGCTCCAGCATTGTTGCGGCACTCGACATCGGTTCGAGTAAAGTCGTTTGCCTGATCGCGAAGCTGCGCCCGGAACGCGGCGATGAAATGCCGCGCGCCCGCACGCATTCGGTCGAAGTGATCGGCTTTGGTCACACGATCTCTCGCGGCATCAAAGCCGGCACGGTGGTCGATATCGAGCTTGCCGAAGAATCCATTCGCCGCGCGGTCGATCTCGCCGAGCGTTCGGCTAAAGTCGAAATTGCGTCGGTCATTCTTTCGGTATCCGGCGGCAGACTTGGCAGCGAGTCTTTCGCGGCCTCGGTGCGTACTCCTGGTTCTTCCGTAGAAGAAGGCGACATCGGACGCGTGCTCGATGCCGCGAGCCTGCACTCAGTGAGAGATGACCGCGCGGTGCTGCACTCGATCCCAATCGCCTATCATCTTGACGACATGTCCAATGTCCGCGATCCGCGCGGAATGATTGGCCGCACGCTCGCGGTCGATCTGCATACCGCTACCGCGGATTTCCCTGCGCTTCGCAATCTCATTCTCTGTGTCGAGCGCTGCCATCTTTCGGTCGAAGGCATGATCGCAGCGCCCTATGCCGCCGGAATAGCCACGCTTTCCGATGACGAGACCGCGCTCGGCGCGACCGTGATCGAACTTGGCGCCGGCACGACCACGCTTGCGGCCTTCATGAACGACACTTGCGTCCACATGGACGGCATCGCGCTCGGCGGCCTCAACGTGACAGTCGATATCGCGCGCGGGCTTTCGACCAAGCTCTCCGAGGCTGAGCGCATCAAGTCGCTCTACGGCGACGTGATCGAAGGCAGTTCCGATCACACCGATCTCATCATGGTCCCGGCAATCGATGGCTCCGCGCTTGGTCGCGGCAATTCCGCGACGCGTGCGCAGGTGATCCGGATTGCGCGCGCGCGCGTTGACGAAATTTTCGAAATGCTGCGCGATCGGCTCTCATCGGCAGGCATTCTCAATCTTACCGGACGACGCGTCGTGTTGACGGGCGGGGCCGCGCAACTTGCGGGCATCAGTGAACTCGCGAGCCGCGTGTTTGGTGCAAGCGTCCGTATCGGCATGCCGCGCGCGATCGCGGGCCTCAATCACGCAGCGAACGGGCCGGGCTTCTCGGTGGTGGCAGGGCTTGCGGTCTATCCGCAATTCGCGTTGCGCGAACACTTCGAACCACGCCGCCGCTTCGCGGCAAATGACGGCAACTACATCCGGCGCGTGGGGCGCTGGTTCAAGGAAAGTTTCTAACGAGACGGCGGGCCGGCGTACTCCGGCAAAAGAGTGAGTAAGCGGTGCGGGACGCCGCACCCAAGAGGTGACGAAATGACTATCAATCTGCAGATGCCGGATATCCGGGAATTGAAACCGCACATCACCGTATTCGGTGTCGGCGGTGCCGGCGGCAATGCCGTCAACAACATGATCGCTGCCGGGCTTCAAGGTTGCGAATTTGTTGTCGCCAATACCGACGCGCAGGCGCTGACCTCTTCGAAGGCGAAGCGCGTGATCCAGATGGGACTGCTCGCGACGCAGGGTCTCGGCGCCGGCTCGCACCCGGAAGTCGGCCGCAGTGCCGCGGAAGAAGTGATCGAGGAAATCCGCGATCAGCTTCAGGGCGTGCATATGGCGTTCGTGACGGCGGGCATGGGCGGCGGCACCGGGACCGGTGCAGCCCCGGTCATTGCGCGCATCACGAAAGAACTCGGCATCCTCACGGTCGGCGTCGTCACCAAGCCGTTCGATTTCGAGGGTTCGCGCCGTATGCGTCTTGCCGAGGAAGGCATCGCGGAACTTGCGAAGCACGTCGATACCCTGATCGTCATCCCGAACCAGAACCTGTTCCGGGTCGCGACCAAAGAAACGACTTTTGCCGACGCCTTCGCCATGGCGGACCAGGTGCTCTATTCGGGTGTTGCCTGCATCACCGACCTGATGGTGAAGGAAGGCCTCATCAATCTCGACTTCGCCGACGTCCGCACGGTCATGCGCGAAATGGGCAAGGCGATGATGGGTACGGGCGAAGCTTCGGGCGAACATCGCGCGCTCCGCGCAGCGGAAGCCGCAATTGCGAACCCGCTGCTCGATGAAACGTCGATGCGTGGCGCGAGAGGCCTGTTGATTTCGATCACCGGCGGCAAGGATCTCGGTCTCTATGAGGTTGATGAAGCCGCAACCCGCATCCGTGCCGAAGTCGACGAACACGCCAACATCATCCTGGGTGCGACCTTCGACGAAAGCCTCGAAGGCATCGTTCGCGTGTCGGTCGTGGCCACCGGCATCGATGCCGCCACACAGGGTATGGCAACGCCCGCGCCGATTTTCTCGAACCACAATCGTCCGGCGCCGTCGCAGTCGTCGCGGGCGACCGACTTCCGTGAACCGATGCGTATTCCGTTGAGCGCGCAGCCGGAGCCGACCTATGACGATCACTATGCCGACGAAGTGCCGCTCGCGGCCGAGATCGACGATGTGACGATCAAGCCGCTACCGCCGCGTCCGACGTTCTTCCAGCCGCTGATCGACGAGATGGAGCGTTTGGCTCCGCGGAACGATCACCCGGAAGATATGGAGCCGTATGTGCCGGAACAGGCGGAACGCCCGTTGTTCCGTCCGCGCATGCCCCGGATCGATGAACTGCCAATGCCGGCGCAGAACCAGCTCCGGGCCCGGGACGAAGAAATGAACGACGAGCATTCGCTTGAGAAGAAGCGGATGTCGCTCCTGGAAAAACTCGCTTCGAGCTTCAGCCGCCGTGACGACGAGCGGTTGGAGCCGGTCGCGGACCGTCCGGAGCCGGACTACCAGCGTCGGCCTGCGGGCCGTGCGGCGCTCGATCCGGGCAGCCGGCCGGCGAGAGCGCGGGACGAACAGGACGATCTCGAGATACCGGCCTTCCTGCGCCGTCAGGCCTGACCCCGACTCGCTAAAAGCGCCCCGGCCATCGCCGGGGCGCTTTGTTTTTGAGCTTGCCCACTGGTCAGGCAGGGGCTGTGGACAAGTCCCGGAACCCGATGCTTGCCAGCCCCTTGAAATCAAGGCGAAAACTGGACCTGATCCCGGCAGGAATTGGTAACAAAGCGTAAGAAAGCGTGACTTGTTCCTCAGGGTCAGGGGGTTATCGTCCCGAAATCCAAGCAGTCACGGGGATTTGTGAGGCTTGGGCGTTGGGGCAATAACTGGGGCAAGAGCCGGGCGTCGTGTTACCGGCTTTAGTACGGCGGGATGCAAGTTCTCAATCAATCGACCCTCGCCGACCGCGTAGACCTCACGGGTCGCGGTCTTCATTCCGGTACTCCCGCCCGTATTTCCCTTCGTCCTGCCGCTCCGAACACCGGCATTGTTTTCAAACTTCACGGCAAAAAAGTCCCGGTTGGCCCTGAAGCCGTTCGTAATACCGATTTCGCGACCGTAATCGGCGATACCAACGGCTCCAAATGCTCCACCGTCGAACACCTGATGGCAGCCCTTGCCGGCCTCGGCGTCGATAACGCTATCGTCGAAGTCGAAGGCGATGAAATCCCGGCTTTCGATGGCAGCTCGGCAAACTTCGTCGAAGCGATCGATGCAGTCGGCCTCGAAGCGCAGGAAGCAGCCCGCCGCTACATCAAGATTTTGAAGCCGATCAAGGTCGAAGAAGGCCGCTGCTCTGGCGAACTGCTTCCCTATGATGCCGGCTTCCGCGTAGAGATCGAGATCGATTTCCCGCATGCCGCGATCGGCCGCCAGCGTTTCGCCGGCATGATCACCCCGGATGTCTTCCGCGAAGAACTTTCCCGCGCCCGTACATTCGGCTTCATGCGCGACGTCGCCAAGCTCTGGGGCGCTGGTTATGCGCTCGGTGCCTCGCTCGACAACACCATTTGCCTCGCGGACGACCGGATCGTGAACCCGGAAGGTCTGCGTTATGCCGACGAATTCGTGCGCCACAAAGCGCTCGATGCGGTGGGCGATCTTGCCATGGCTGGCCTGCCGATCCTGGGCCGCTATCGCTCGGCCTGTGGCGGTCACAAGCTCAATGCCGCGGTCGTTGCCGCCCTCATGGCCGACCGTTCGGCCTGGACGGTGGTTGAGGCCGAACCCGCGCGCCGCCGCCGCCGTGCCCATGCAGAGCTCGGCACCCAGGTGGCGCCTGCCTACCGCGCTGACCTGTCTTAACTTTTCCGGCCATAATCGCGGCGGATTCGGCCTTTAGCGCCGTAGCCGGGTAGGATAATTTTCGCTATTCCGAGGCACCATTCGGCGGACCCGGTATCCCGGGGCCATTGCTGCTTCTAAGGTTTGGCTTTTAAGGTTTGAGGGCTGATGTTCGTCTCCAATTGGCTTCGCGGCGCGTCTTTCGCGGGAGCACTCCGAGTGCTCGTGGCGCTGCCGCTCCTTGGAGCCGTCGGCGGTTGCGGCACCATCGGCAGCCTCAGCGATATCTGGGGCTCTAAGAAGAACGACGAACTGCTCCCGGATCAGCCGGCGGACCTCCTCTATAACGAGGGGCTCACGCTTCTGAACAAGCAGGAGTTCGAGAAAGCCGCCAAGAAATTCGAGGAAGTTGACCGGCAGCATCCCTACTCGGAGTGGGGCCGTAAATCGCTCCTGATGACGGCTTATGCCTATTACGAAGGTCAGAAGCACACCGAAGCGATCGCTGCGTCGCGTCGCTATATGGCGCTTCATCCGGGCAGCCCCGATGCCGCTTATGCGCAGTATCTGGGCGCTTCCGCCTTGTTCGCCGACATCCCGAATATCGAGACCGATCAGCGCCGGACGGAGTCAGCGCTCGAAGCGCTGAATGATATCATCCGCAAATATCCAGAGTCGGAATATGCGGCGAGCGCCAAGAAGAAGATCGACGTTGCGCGCGACCAGCTTGCCGGCAAGGAAATGATCACCGGCCGGTATTATCTCAAGAATCGCAACTACGCGGGCGCGATCAATCGCTTCAAGGCGGTTGTCACGAAGTACCAGAGCACGCGCCACGTTGAAGAGGCGCTCGCGCGCCTGGTTGAGGCCTATATGGCGCTCGGCATCGTGAATGAGGCGCAGACGGCGGCAGTCGTGCTGGGCCACAACTTCCCGGAAAGCCCCTGGTACAAGGACGCCTATAACCTTGTGAGTTCCGGCGGCGTGAACGTGCCGACCGAGGACAAGGGCTCCTGGATCAGCCGCACTTGGAAGAGCGTCGCAGGCTAAGACTTGCGAATTGACCGCGCCGCTGCGGTAATCTCCAATCTGACGTTTCCAGAAGGTGCTGCCGAATCGGCTTCCGATCCGGCGCGGTGATCTCATGCTCGCGAACCTTTCGATCCGCGATATCGTCCTGATCGACAAGCTGGACGTGGATTTTTCCGGCCGGCTTTCCGTGTTGACCGGCGAAACCGGGGCAGGCAAATCGATCGTGCTCGATGCCTTTGCGCTCGCGCTCGGCGCGCGCGGCGATGCGGCGCTGGTGCGCGACGGCGCCGAGCAGGGCCAAGTGGTGGCGTCGTTCGATATTCCGAAGAACCATCCTGCGCGCGCGATTCTGCGTACAAACGATCTCGGTGGCGACGAAGACGGCGACTTGATCTTGCGCCGGGTACAGCTTTCCGACGGGCGTACGCGCGCCTTCATCAACGACCGCCCGGTTAGTGTTCAGATCCTGCGAGAGGTCGGTGCGAAACTCGTGGAAATCCACGGCCAGCACGACGAGCGTGCGTTGATCGACCCTGCCGCGCACCGGACATTGCTCGATGCCTTCGGCGGCAACGCCGATGCCGCAGCGAAAACGCGCGAGCTATGGAAGCTGTGGCGGGAAACCGAAGTGCGAAGTTTCCGCGGAGCGCGAGCGTCAGGCGCGCGCGCGGCGCGACGAGGATTATGTCCGGAGCGGCGGTCGACGAATTGAAGAAGCTCGCGCCGCAGCCGGGCGAGGAAACGACGCTTGCGGATCGCCGTGCGTCCTTGATGCGCGCGGAAAAAGTCGCGGGCGACCTGAAGGACGCCCACGACACGATTGCGGGGAACGACTCGCCGGTGCCTTCGCTCTCGGCGGCGTTACGGCGGCTTGAGCGCCGGCAGCAGGAGGCGGCCGACATCGTCGGTGGGCCGGCGAAAGCGCTCGCGGCCGCACTAAATTCAATCGAAGAAGCGCGTGGCGGGCTCGAGGCCGCGATGCGGCTTGCCGACTTCGATCCCCAGGAACTCGAGCGCAACGAAGAGCGGCTATTTGCGCTTCGCGCGGCAGGACGAAAATACAATTCGCCGGTCGATAAATTGACGGAAGTGGTGGAGCGTTTTGCCGGTGACCTTGCGTCGATCGATCGCGGCGAAGAAAAATTGAAGGCGCTTGAGGCGGCATCAAAGAAAGCGGAAACGGATTTTCGTGCCGTTGCGGTCGCCTTGTCTGCGTCGCGCCAGAAGACTGCAAAGCAGCTCGACAAAATGGTGCAGGCGGAACTGCCGCCGCTTAAAGCTCGATCGTGCCGAATTCATCACCGAAATTGAAAGCAATGCAGGCTCGCCCGGACCCGACGGCTTTGATCGCGTCGAATTCTGGGTGCGTACCAATCCTGGCGCACGGCCCGGGCCGATGATGAAGGTCGCGTCCGGCGGCGAGCTCGCGCGTTTTCTGCTCGCGCTGAAAGTGATCCTTGCGGATCGCGGTTCGGCGCCGACGCTCGTCTTTGACGAAATCGATACCGGGGTCGGGGGCGCGGTGTCGGATGCGATCGGTGCACGGTTCGCTAGGCTTTCGCAGAACGTGCAGGTACTGACCGTCACGCATGCGCCGCAGGTGGCTGCGCGCGCCGCCAATCATTTCATGGTCGCCAAAGAAGCGGTCAGCGGCGGTAAACGTGTGATTACGAAGATCCTGCCGCTCGATAATGCAAAGCGCCGCGAAGAAGTTGCGCGCATGCTTGCAGGCGCCGAAGTGACCGACGAAGCGCGCAAGGCCGCGGATCGTCTGATCGCGGGCGCGGCGGCTTAAGCGCCATGGCGAAGAAGGCCAAAGCTGACGGCGCTTTCGCCGCTCGATCAACTCTCGCCAAAGCAAGCAAAGACCGAGCACGCGCGTTTGGAAGCTCGAAATCTCCGCGCACGACAAACGCTATTATGAGAACGACGCGCCGACGGTTTCGGATGCCGATTACGACGCGCTTCGCCGCCGCTATGAAGCGTTGGAAGAACAGTTTCCCGAGCTCCAATCGCTGACCAGTCTTACACGCAAGGTTGGCTCGGCGCCTTCGGGTAAGTTCAAGAAGGTGCGTCATGCGGTGCCGATGCTGTCGCTCGGCAACGCCTTCACCGAAGAAGACGTGACCGATTTCGTCGATCGTATTCGCCGCTTCCTCCGTCTTTCGGACAAGGAAGAACTGGTGATCACGGCAGAGCCGAAGATCGACGGGCTTTCCTGCTCGCTGCGCTACGAGAAGGGCAAGCTCATTGTTGCTGCGACGCGCGGTGACGGTGCGGAGGGCGAAGACGTCACCGCCAATATCCGCACGATCAAAGATGTCCCACCGGAACTAGAAGGCAAAGATGTGCCTGCCGTCTTCGAAGCGCGTGGCGAAGTTTATATGACGCAAGCCGACTTTCTTGCGCTGAACGAGCGGCAGAAGAAGGAAGGCAAGCAGCTCTACGTCAATCCGCGGAATACCGCGGCAGGATCGCTGCGGCAGATCGATCCGAAGATGACGGCAGTCGCGGCCGCTCAAGTTCTTTGCCTATACGTGGGGCGAGGCGAGCAAGTTGGCTGCCGATACGCAATCGGAATCGGTCGCGGCCATGAAGCGCTGGGGTTTGCCGGTCAATTCGCTGATGAAGCGCTGCAAGAGCGTCGAAGAGTTGCTCGCGCATTACCGCAAGATCGAGCAGGATCGTGCGAAGCTCGGCTATGATATCGATGGAGTCGTCTACAAAGTCGACCGTCTCGACTGGCAGGAGCGACTTGGTTTCGTTTCGCGCAGCCCGCGCTGGGCGATCGCGCATAAGTTTGCCGCGGAAAAAGCGACCACCGTCGTCAAAGATATCGATATCCAGGTCGGCCGCACCGGCGCGCTGACGCCGGTCGCGAAGCTCGATCCGGTCACGGTCGGCGGTGTTGTGGTGCAAAACGCGACGCTGCACAACGAAGACGAAATCGCGCGCAAGGACGTGCGTGTCGGTGACACCGTCACGATCCAGCGCGCGGGCGATGTGATTCCGCAGGTGCTTGGAGTCGTCCTCGAAAAGCGTCCCAAGAGCGCGAAGCCTTACAAATTCCCGGACGTCTGTCCGGTCTGCGGCAGCCATGCCGTGCGCGAGGAAGGCGAAGCGGTGCGCCGCTGCACGGGCGGCTTGATCTGTGCGGCGCAGGCAGTGGAACGGCTACGGCATTTTGTTTCCCGCAATGCGTTCGACATCGACGGCCTCGGTGAGAAGCAGATCGTGTTTTTCTTCGAGCAGGGCTGGGTCAAAACGCCTGCGGATATTTTCACGCTCCAGAAGCGCAACAACAAGATCAAACTCGAAGCGGTCGAAGGCTTCGGCGAGACATCGGTTCGCAATCTATTCAGTTCGATCGCGGCGCGCCGGAAGATTGAGCTCAACCGGGTTTTGTTTGCGCTCGGCATTCGCCATATCGGGGAAACCAATTCGGTGCGCCTTGCGCGCCATTACGGCTCAATCGAAGCGCTGCGCGATGCAGCACTTGCAGCCGCAAAGGGCGACGAGGAAATCTTTTCGGAAATGAAGAACGTCAACGGGATCGGCGAGATCCTCGCCGAAGCCGTGGTCGAATTCTTCAAGGAGAAAAAGAATCTGCAAGGCGCTGGACGCGTTGCTCGCCGAAATCGAGGTCGGGCCGATGGAGGCTGTCGCGAAAGACAGTCCCGTTTCCGGCAAGACCGTCGTTTTCACCGGCGCGCTTGAACAAATGACGCGCGAAGAAGCAAAGGCAATGGCGGATCGGCTGGGCGCGAAAGTCGCTGGTTCAGTGTCTAAGAAAACAGATTATGTCGTCGCCGGACCCGGCGCCGGCTCCAAGCTTAAAGAAGCGCAGAAACACGGCGTCCAGGTCCTAAGCGAAGACGATTGGTTCAAGCTGATTGGACGGAAGTGATCAGATCCGTCCGGCGAGCGCGAGCACGATTACGATAATCAGGATCACGCCGACAAGGCCGCCAGGGCCGTAGCCCCAGTTGCCGCTATAGCCCCAGCGCGGTAGCGCGCCGACTAGGATTAAAATCAATAGTACGATCAGGATGGTGGAAAGCATGTTGAAGCCTCGCGAAATATTGAGAAGCGTGGGCAGTTAACGCGGGCCTAGCAGTCCGGTTCCAAACACTACTGCGCGGATCGTGTGGTCGCGCGCTCCAGCCACTCCCGGTCGATCGCATCGAGTTGCGGTGCGATCAGTTCGCGGACTTTGGCGTGGTAATTATCGAGCCAGGCAATCTCGGCGTGATCGAGCATCGAGGGCTCGATCAACCGCCGCTCGATCGGCGCAAACGTCAGCGTTTCAAATCCAAGCAGCGCTTTTTCGGCGCCCGGAGCCGACGGGCGCTTTTCCACAAGCAGGAGGTTTTCTGTGCGGATGCCATAGGCGCCCGCTTTGTAATAGCCAGGCTCGTTCGACAGGATCATGCCAGCCTTGAGCGATGCGTTACCGAGCTTGGAAATGCGCGCAGGCCCCTCGTGAACCGAGAGATAACTGCCGACGCCGTGGCCGGTGCCATGATCGAAATCGATACCGGCCTCCCAGAGCGCGCGCCGCGCAAACGGATCGAGCTGCGAACCGGTCGTGCCTTCCGGGAAGACAGCGCGCGCAACGGCGATATGGCCCTTCAACACCAGCGTGAAGCGCTCGCGCATTTCTGCCGACGGCTCGCCGATTGCAACTGTGCGGGTCACGTCGGTAGTGCCGTCTTCGTATTGCGCGCCGGAGTCGATCAGAAACAGTTCGCCGTTCTTGAGCGTGCGGTTGGTCGCTTGCGTTACGCGATAATGAACGATCGCGCCGTTCGGACCGGAACCGGAAATGGTCGGAAAGGATATCTCTTTGAGTTTGCCGGTGTCGTGACGAAATGTTTCGAGCGCTGCGACGGCGTCGATTTCGGTGATTTTCCCACTCGGTGCTTCGCGCTCGAGCCAGGCCAGAAAGCGCGTGAGTGCCGCGCCATCGCGCCGGTGTGCGGCGCGCGTGCCCGCGATCTCGGTCTCGTTTTTGACGGCCTTCAGATCGGTTACCGGGTCGGAGCCTTTCGACACGCTGCCACCGGCCTGTGCGACGATCTCCGAAAGTTTTTTTGGTGCGGTCGAGGAATCGAGCCGCACCGACTTGCCGCGCGCGGCCTCGTGCAATTCGACCTCAAGCTCGCGCGGCTCGCGAATGTCGGCGAGTTTAGCGAGCGTTGATCGCACCTCGTTTGAAAGCTTGCGGCCGTCGATGAAAAGTTGCGGCTCGCCTTCGCGGGGCACGATCGCCCAGGAGAGCGGGAGCGGCGTGTGTGCGACGTCGGCCCCACGAATATTGAAGGTCCAGGCAACCGATGCCGGATCGGATAGCACCGCGACCGCAATTTTTTCCGTCGCGAGCACGTCGCGGATGCGTGAGAGTTTCTTCGTCGCATCTTCGCCGGAAAACGCCACGCCATGCAGGACGGTGGGTGTAAGCGGTGGAGCAGGTCGATCGCTCCACACGGCGTCGATCGGGTTCTGGTCGGCCGGAACAAGTCTTGCGCCTGCTTCCTTCGCGGCCTTCTCCAGCCGCTCGACGCCTTCGGCCGTCGTGCGCCACGGGTCATAGCCGAGTGCGGCACCGGTCGAGAGGTTGGCGGCAATCCATTTGGTCGCGGGCTTTTCGACCATGTGCTCGATCGAGAAGAGCTTGGTGTCGATCTGGTCTTTTGCTTGCAGCGTGTAGCGGCCGTCGGTGAAGAGTGCGGCCTTGTCTTTGAGCACGACGACGATCGCAGCCGAGCCCGTAAAGCCCGTAAGCCAGGCCACGCGCTCTTCAGACGCCGGCACATATTCGTTTTGATGCTCATCGGCGCGCGAGAAGATGAAACCGTCCAGATCGCGCTTGCCGAGTTCCGCGCGGAGCGCTTTCAAGCGCGCCGCGGACTGCGTCTTGTCGCCCTCGTCCCGGAAGGACTGGAATTTCGCTTCGAACATTCACGCATTCTAGGCGAGGTTCCGCGCGCTACCAGCGCCTCGCTCACGCCATTCGTTTCAGCCTTAATCGCTGCGGCTTTTACGCCCGCGCCCTCGCCAAACGGCAGTTGCGGTGCCATTTTGTTCTCGAATCAAAGGAATTACCGAAGATCGTGGCTGACCCCCAAATCAAGCCGTTTCCGTTCGATGAAGCGCCGGCCCCCAAGCCCGGTGGCATTGCCGCGCGCGCGCGGGCGAGCGCGACGATCCCCTATCTCGACGGGCTCAATCCGGAACAGCTCGAGGCGGTGGAGTCGCTCGACGGTCCGGTGCTGGTGCTTGCCGGTGCCGGTACGGGCAAGACCCGGGTGCTGACGACGCGGATCGCGCATCTCTTGGCAACCGGCCGGGCGCGGCCTTCGAACATTCTCTCTGTCACCTTCACGAATAAAGCCGCGCGCGAAATGAAGGACCGCGTGAGTAGAATGATGGGTGACGTGGTCGAGGGCATGCCCTGGATGGGCACGTTCCATTCGATCGGCGCGAAAATTCTGCGCCGTCACGCCGAGCTCGTCGGACTTAATCCGAGCTTCACCATCCTCGACACAGACGACCAGATTCGTCTGATCAAGCAATTGCTGCAGGCGGACAATATCGACGAGAAGCGCTGGCCCGCGCGGCTCTTTGCCGGTTATCTCGACGGCTGGAAAAATCGCGGCCTCGGTCCCGATCAAGTGCCGGCAGGCGAAGCGATGTCGTTCGCAAACGGCAAAGGCAAAGAGCTCTATTTTGCCTATCAGGCGCGGCTCAAAGTTTTGAATGCGGTCGACTTCGGCGACCTCCTGATGGAGAATCTGCGGCTCTTTCAGAACCATGCCGAAGTGCTTGAGCAGTATCAGCAGCGCTTCCGCTATATGCTGGTCGACGAGTACCAGGACACGAACGTCGCGCAGTATCTCTGGCTGCGGTTGCTCGCGCAGGGCACGCGCAACCTGTGCTGTGTCGGCGATGACGATCAGTCGATCTACGGTTGGCGCGGCGCCGAGGTCGATAACATTCTGCGCTTTGATCAGGATTTTCCCGGTGCGAAGGTCATCCGGCTTGAGCGCAATTATCGCTCGACCGCGCATATTCTTGCGTCTGCGTCGCATCTGATTTCGCATAATAAAAGCCGGCTCGGCAAGACGCTGCGCACCGAAGACGAGCCGGGCGAGAAAGTGAAAGTTACCGGCGCGTGGGACTCGGAAGAGGAAGCCCGCCAGATCGGCGAAGAAATCGAGCAGCTGCAGCGCCAGAATCATAAGCTTTCCGATATTGCGATCCTGGTCCGCGCTTCGTTCCAGATGCGCGAACTCGAAGACCGCTTTGTCACGCTGGGCTTGCCTTACCGCGTCATCGGCGGACCGCGCTTTTATGAGCGGCAGGAAATCCGCGATGCGCTTGCCTATTTCCGCGTGATCGTTTCGCCGGCCGACGGGCTTGCCTTCGAGCGGATCGTGAATGTGCCGAAGCGCGGGCTTGGGGACGCGACCATGCAGATGCTGCATGATTATTCACGCCAGCATGCGGCGTCACTGTTTGAGGCCGCGCGCGTCATTTCTTCGACCGAAGACCTGAAACCGAAGCCGCGTACCACATTACGCGACTTGATCGTGCAGTTCGATCGCTGGCGGACGCAGCTTGGAACGATACCGCATACCGAGCTTGCCCAGATCGTGCTCGACGAGTTGGGTTACGCGGAGATGTGGAAGAATGACCGCACTGCGCAGGGCGCAGGCCGGCTCGAGAATTTAAAGGAACTTGTGCGTTCGCTGGAGCAATTCGAGAACATGCAGGGCTTTCTTGAGCACGTTTCATTGGTCATGGATGTCGATGGCGGCGCGGATGCCGACAAGGTCAATCTCATGACGCTGCATTCCGCCAAAGGACTCGAATTCGAAACTGTATTTTTGCCCGGTTGGGAGGAAGGCCTGCTTCCGCATCAGCGCTCGCTCGATGATCAAGGCCGCGCGGGCCTCGAAGAAGAACGACGGCTTGCGCATGTCGGCATCACGCGGGCGAAAGTGCGGGCGCGAATTTACTTCGCCTCCAATCGCCGGATCCACGGACTTTGGAATTCGACGGTGCCGAGCCGTTTCCTCGATGAACTGCCTGAAGAAAATGTCGAGGTGGTCGATGCGGCGAGCGGCTATGGCACCCAGGTGCATAGCCGCTTCGACCGCGCCGAGCCGTTCACTTCAGGTTATACGACGCCGGGCTGGCAGCGCGCACAGGCGCGGCGCGGACAAGGTTTCTCGGAAAACCGCGGCGGCTACAAGCGCGGTGCACCGCCGACGATAGAAGGCGAAGTTCTCGCGCGCTCGACCGGACCCACGATGGAATTCGAGCTCGGCGACCGTGTCTTTCATGAAAAATTCGGCTATGGCGAAGTGATGGAAGTCGAAGGCACTAAAGTGACGGTCGAGTTCGATAAGGCCGGCGAAAAGCGCCTGGTCGCGAGCTTCCTGAAGAAAGCCTGAGTTTGGCCGTTCTCCCCGAGAGCTTTGTCGTTCGTGTGCGCGGAAACGAAGCGGACGCGAAACGCATCGCGGATCATCTGCTGGAACGCTTCTTCGAAGACGAAGGTGCGGTCGGCGCGTTCGAGGCGCCGGATGGGTCCTGGTTTGCGGAAGCGCATTTCCCGGTATTGCCGGATAAAAGCGAAATCGCTTCCGCAATCGGTGAAATATTGTGCGGCGTCGCAATCGAATACGAAACGCTGACGGCCAAGGATTGGATTGCGGCAAGCCTCGAGGGATTAAAGATCGTTCGCGCCGGGCGCTTTGCAGTACACGGCGCGCATGACCGCAACCGGATCGCAGCAAACGAAATTGGTATCGAAATCGAAGCTGCACTCGCCTTCGGCACCGGCCATCACGGCACGACGCTGGGTTGCCTGCGCGCGCTGGAATGGGTTGCGCGAAACGGCAGACCGCGCTGCATCCTCGACGTGGGCACCGGCACTGGCGTGCTTGCGATTGCGTCCGCACGTGCCTTCAACGCGCCGGTGATTGCCACTGAAATCGATCGTGCTTCGGTCGAGATCGCGCGCGACAATGCGCGGATAAACGGGGCGGGGCCGCTGGTCGGCGTGCTGCATGCGGGCACACTCAGCCTGCCGTTGATCCGGAAATACGGTCCTTACGATCTGATTTTTGCGAATATCCTGCTTCCGGTGTTGAAGCAGCTTGCAAGACCAATCGCGTCTCTGGCGGCGCCCGGGGCGGTGATTGTACTCTCCGGCCTCTTGCCGTCGCAGGCGCACGCCGCGTTCGCGCGTTACCGCGCGCAAGGACTCCAGTTGATCCGCGCCCACACCATCGAAAACTGGACCACGCTGATCTTGCGAAAGCCCTGAAATGAAAACGCCCCGGCATAACCGGGGCGTTTGGAATTCCGTGCCGTTCTGCTTAGCGCTGGAACGGAAGATTCTTGTACTGCTCGATCGTTTCTATCGGCAGATAGCTCAGGTGCATGCGGATTTCGCGTTCGACCTGACGCATACGCGCCTCAACGATCCGGTCCCAAACGCGGGTCCAGAAGCCGTTCTGAGACTTTGCGGCGGGCTTCGCGGCAGCTTTCGCGGCCGGGGTCAGTGCGGGGGAAAAAGTTACAGCGGTCATGGGTGTTCTCCATTCTCTGCTCGCCGGGACACCCGCCCGGCCGGGTCGTGCAATCACTTATTGCATTGCAATATATGTGTTTTGCGACGCACCTAGAATAGGTAAGTGTGCATGACCGACCTGCTGGTCCTGCATGGTCACGGTAAGAATTGATTAAGGATGATGCGCGAACAGCCGCGCGGGCAGGCAGTCAGCTGCGCTTCGGCATGCCGATGCTGCGGCCGACGGCATCTGGCGCCGGCAGGGCGGCGTGAGACGCTTTCATCGCGGCGAGCCGGTCGAGCACGTCGTCGGGGAAAGGCGCGACCTTTTTGCTCTTCATATCAACGTGAAGCGCGAGCTGCTCTGACGTCGCCGACATCCAGCCTTCCACCGCGTGATAGAGCTCGGCGAAGAAGTGGATGCGCTTCTCGTCATAGTCAATCAGCCGGATCGTGGTGCGGACAGGGTCGCCAGCCGAAAGCTCCCGCAAATAGCGGACATGACATTCGGCGGTGAAGAAAGAAGCGCCGCGGTGCTTGGCGTAGTCCGGGCCGAGGCCCACCAGCGCGAAGGCTTCGTCGACGGAGCGATCGATCAGCACGTTGTAATAGGCCATGTTGAGATGGCCGTTGTAATCGATCCAGCCGGGTTCGACCGTCATCGCCGAGGAAACGAACGGTGCGAAGAAGACAGGTTCGAAATCAAGCCGTTGCAACATCGTTTAGTCGAATCCCGCGCAAAGTAATTGTTACAATCATGCATTGTAAGTGCAGTGCGGGCAATGGTTTGGCGCGTTTAAGGCGATTCCAGGGGACTCGGTATCAGCGCAAACCGATGTCGGGTTTACCCGACATCGGCATATCTGATGCCCAAGTCGGCTAAAGCCGTAGATGACTGACGGGATGCGAATGGCTTTGCTAAACTCGTCTGCAACCGGAGGACGCCAATGAAACAAGCCGCCCTGAAGCGGGCCGAACCCGCCGCGGTCGAACATGCAATTGCCGCACTGCACGCCAAGCTCGGCAACAAGGTCGTGACCTCGATGGAGGTCCGCCGCCAGCACGCGAACACGACGACCTGGCTGCCGAACGAAGCCGCCGACGCGGTCGTCTATGCAGCTTCCACCGAGGACGTGCAGGACGCGGTTCGGATCGCTGCCGCTCACAAGGTGCCCGTCATCGCCTTCGGCACCGGGACCTCGCTTGAAGGCCATGTGAACGCGCCTATGGGCGGCATCTGCATTGACGTCGCGCAAATGAACGAGGTGCTTGCGGTCCACGCCGAAGATTTAGACTGCGTGATCCAGCCCGGCGTGACGCGTAAGAAGCTCAACGAATATCTGCGCGATCAGGGCCTGTTTTTCCCGATCGATCCGGGTGCCGACGCTTCGCTGGGCGGCATGGCGGCGACACGGGCGTCGGGCACCAACGCGGTCCGCTACGGGACGATGAAGGATAATGTGATCTCGCTGAAAGCAGTGTTGCCGAACGGCGAAATCATCCGCACCGCTTCGCGCGCGAAAAAAACCTCCGCGGGCTACGACCTGACTAGGCTCTTCGTCGGCTCCGAAGGCACGCTCGGCGTCATCACTGAGTTGACGCTGAAGCTATCCGCAATTCCGGAGGCGATTTCGAGCGCGGTCTGTCCGTTCAAGTCGGTTGAAGGTGCCTGCCAGGCGACGATCGCGACCATCCAGTCCGGCATTCCGGTCGCGCGGATTGAATTCATCGATGCCATGGCGATTCGTGCCACGAATAATTATTCGAAGCTTTCGCTCGCCGAGGCGCCGACACTCTTTCTCGAATTCCACGGCAGCGAAGCCGGCGTGAAAGAACAGACCGAGCGCTTCGGCGAAATCGCAGCCGAGTTCGGCGGCGGCCCGCTGCAATGGACGACACAAGCCGAGGAGCGGACCAAACTCTGGCAGGCGCGGCACGACGCATATTTTGCGATGATGTCGCTCCGCCCCGGCGCGAAGGCGCTCGCCACCGATATCTGTGTGCCGATTTCGAGGTTGGCGGAAGCCGTGCTCGAAACGGATAAAGATCTTCAGGAGATGAAGCTGCTCGGGCCCATCGTCGGGCATGTCGGCGACGGCAACTTCCATGTCAGCCTTGTGATCGACATGGATGACGAGGACGAGCTGGGCCGTGTGAAGGTATTTCTCGATCGCCTGACAGAGCGGGCGCATCGGATGGAAGGGACTTGCACCGGCGAGCATGGCGTCGGGCAGGGCAAAATGAAGTACATGGAGGCCGAGCACGGCGTGGCTGCGCTCGACATGATGCGGTACGCTCAAACGCGCGCTCGACCCCGATAACATCATGAATCCGGGCAAGATCGTCGCGCTCTAGAAAAAAAGGACTTGCCCCATCCGCGCCGTATCGCGACGCTAGCTTTTTAAGGCTGGTGGGCCGGCCCTTTTCGGGCCCGCGGGAGTTTTCTTTTGCAATCAACGCTGCTCGGTTTCGCGATTGGGGCGATCGTCGCGATCATTGCGGCTTTTGCCGCACCGTTCTTTATCGATTGGAACGAATGGCGCTCGCAGTTCGAGACGCAGGCGAGCGCGCTTGCGGGCACCCGCGTCACGATCGCCGGCGACATTGAGGCGACACTTCTGCCGACCCCGCAATTCGTACTCCGAGATGTTTCATTCGGCGATCCCGAGAACGGTACCGGTGTCCGCGCCAACGAAGTGCGCGGTGCGCTGTCGCTGACTGCGCTGCTGACCGGCCGCTTCGAAGCGAGCGAGTTTATCGTTTCGCGTCCCGCGATCCGTGTTGCGATCGACAAGGACGGCAAGGTTGTGCTCCCCGCCGGTGCGTCGATGGGCCAGGAGATTTCCGTCGGCGGTTTCGTATTCGAAGCCGGTTCGCTGATTATCGAGGACCGCCGCACCAACACGTTGTTGCTTGCCGATGATTTCTCCGCGCGCGGCGAACTCGCATCGCGCGAAGGGCCGTTCCGGATCGATGCGGGCTTTCGTCTGAACGGCATGCGCTGGATTTTGCGAGCGTCTTCCGCGCGCTTCAACGCAGAGCAAGCTGCGCGAGTGCGCTTCTCGCTGGAACGCCCCGCGGACGGAGTGTCCTTCGAATCCGAGGGCGTGCTTGCGCTCGCCAATGCCGCGCCACGCTTTGACGGCAAAGTCGTCGCGGTCCGGCGTACCGGCGCGCTGCCATGGCGCGTGACCTTCGATAGCGCGGGCGACGCGGCAGAACTCCGCCTCACTAATATTGAGCTTTCACTTGGCGAAGGCGATCAGACGCTTTTGTTTTCCGGCAGCGGCCGGATTGCGCCGCGTGTCGGCGGCGCGCTCGACGTTTCGTTCGTGAGCAAGCAGCTTGACCTCGATCGTGGCGATCCGCAGGCCGCGAACAAGGGCGCGGCACAGGCGCTTCCGCTTCTTCTCGAAGCGCGGCAATTGCTATCCAGCCTGCCGTTTAACGGGCGCATTTCGATTGCCGCCGACGGCATGACGGCCGGCGCACAGTTCGCGCGCGACCTGCGCGCCAATGTCGTCCTTCGCAACGGTGCGGTGGCACTGGACCGTTTCGAAGCGCGGCTACCGGGGCGAGCTTTTGTCAGTCTTGCTGGCGCCACGAAAGACGATGTTTTCACCGGCTCGCTCTCGCTCGAAAGCGAAGAGCCACAGACATTGCTGCGCTGGTTTGCAGGACAAGAGCAGGCGACGAAATTCGGTAACTTCGAATCGATTCGCCTGAAGGGAAACGTCGCGGTCTCGCCGACGGAACTGTCACTCCGTGGCATCGATGCGGTCTTCGGTTCAGCGAAGCTTAGGGGCAGCATTGCGCTCCTGCAGGCGCAGGACCCGCCGCGACCGGTCATCGAAGTTCAACTGGTCGCCGAGAGGGCCGATCTCGATCCGATCTTGCCGGTCTTACGCAGCGCGCTCGAAGGTCAGGGCGACACCGATATCGTGGCCGAGCTTTCCGCGGCCGATGCGCGCATATTTGGAAAGCGCGTAAAGCTCGCCGCAGTTTCGTTGAGGACGTCTCGTGGCGAAGTTGCGATTAGCCGATTTGCGATCGACGACCTGGACGGGCTTTCGATTTCCGGAAAAGGCGGGGTCCTTGCGAAGCGGTTGGAATTCACGGCGAATGTCAGCCGCCCCGAAGGTGCGCTTGCATTGCTGGAGTATTTTTCCGGCAGCGCGGAGTTTGCGTCGTTTACGCGAAAATATTATTTGGCGTCACTACCGCAGAAATTATCCGGCTGGTTCGAGCGTGGAACAGACGAATGGCGTGGTTCGATCAAATCGGGCGACGCACAGATCGAAGGTTCAATCGGTATACCGCGCGACAATCGCCGCGCGGTCGATGTCGCGTTGCAGTTGCCGAATACGCAGATCACCGCGGTCGGCGATCTATGGTTCGGCGCGAACGGCAAGGTCCAGCCTTCGCTCGCGCTCAATTTCAAGTCTTCGGATTTGCGCAACGCCTTTGCTTTCGTGGCGCGTGCCTCAGCGCAGCCTGTCACCATTTCAGGAAAAGCGCAGCTCGCGCGCGACGGCGATTCTTTTGTTTTCGATACGCTTTCCTTCGATCTGATGGGCGTGCGCGGAAGTGGCCGGCTCGCCATTCCAGCGGGTGAAACAAAACCGATCTCAGGGCAACTTGGATTCGACCGCGCCGATGCGGTGACACTTTCCGCACTGGTGCTCGGGCTTGTCAATCCTTCGAGCAATGAATTTGGTGTGCCTGCGTTTTCAAATTTCGTAACTGCAATGAAGTTCGATATTGCATCGCTCGTGCTGAGTGAGCGCCTCACGATCAATAAAGCGCGATTTAATCTTCGCGCCGGCGGTCCGGAATTCGTTGTTGAAGATTTTGACGGCGAAATCGCCGGTGGAAAAATTTCCGGAACGTTGCGTTTCGCCGATATGTCGCCGCGAGCGCTTGAAGGCAAGCTTGATCTTGTCGATGTGAAATTAGCGGACCTTCTCAATGCGAATGCTGTCCGCGGCGTGGTGCGAGGCACGCTTGCGTTGGGGGCCGGCGGCGCTACGCGTGACGCGCTGCTTGCCAGCATCTCCGGGCAGGGGGCGATTTCGGTGGTAAATCTCGAAATCGATCAGGCCGATCCTGCGGCGGTGGCGGGGGTATTCGCAGCAAGCGCCAATACAGCGCCGGAGGATGCTGCGGTTGAGCGCGCGCTTGCTGAAATGCTTACCCGCGGGACGCTCAAGCTTGCCAAGCTTGAGTCACCCATCGTTGCCGCAAACGGAATATTCCGTGCGGATCAGTTTCGCGCCAAAGCGGGCAATGCCGAACTGAGCGCGAGCGTGCTCGTAAATCTGCCGAAGGAAAGCTTCGATGGTGCGATTACAATCGAGACACCGGGCGATGCCACGATACGTCCCAGCGCCGTCATGCGCTGGCAAGGTTCGTTGAGCGCGCCCGAGCGCAAGGTCGATGCACGCGCGTTGATTACCGCGATCACGCTCCGGGCGATCGAGCGCGGCGTGCGCAATCCCTCGACGCAGATCAATCTGCCATTGCCGGAGCAGGAATTATCGCTGCCGCCGTCCGTGCCCAATCCGAAGCGCCGGCCAGAGCGAAAGAATCAGCCGGCGGCGGCACCTACACTTCCGCCGCCGGTGGATATCCGGCCTGCGCCGCAGCCACGACAGCAGCGGCAACAACAAATCCAGAATTAGTTTTTGCGTTCGAGCGTGACGACCGAATAGGCGTGGTCGTCTTTGTCGCTCTTCAGCGGTCCTTCGCGGCGCGTTTCCTGAAAAGCAGTGCGATCGTAACCAGGAAAATAGATATCGCCTTCGGGCTTGGCATGAACTTCGGTGAGTTCGATCTTCGCTGCGATCGGCAGTGTCTCCTTGAAGAGCGCGATGCCGCCGATCACCGCGATCTCAGCTGCACCGGTCTTTCGTGCTTCTTGATCGGCAATGCGGAGCACGTCCTCCAGTGTATTGCCGACCAGCACATTCTCGGCACGCCAGTTTTTGTCGCGCGTCAGCACGATGTTGGCACGGCCGGGCAGCGGCTTGCCGATCGAGTCATAGGTCTTGCGGCCCATGACGATGGGTTTGCCCATCGTGACGGCCTTGAAATGTTTGAGATCGCCGGGAATGCGCCATGGCAACTGGCCGTTCCGGCCAATCACGCCGTTTTCCGCCACCGCAACGACGAGGACCAGCGGAAGACGCTTCACTTCTTGCGAAACTTGTCGAGGCTGACGATTTCTGCGCCGGAGGTGTCCGGCTTCTCGGTCACGATCGCGGATTCCTTCGCGGTCTTATCGCGCGCAGGCTTCGCGACTTCCGGCTCGGAAGCTGCACCCTTAGGTGCTACGACCGTGACCGGTTTGTCGCCGGTCTTGTCGTTGCTCGCAGCTTTCATTTCGCCGGTCTCGTTCTCGGCATTTTCGTTCGAGATGACTTCGAACTGCAGGCCGAACTGAACCGACGGATCGAAGAAACCTTTCACTGCCGAAAACGGGATCAGCAAGCGCTCGGGCGCGCCGTTGAACGACACGCCGACTTCAAAGGCGTGATCGCCGACTTTGAGATCCCAGAATTGATGCTGAAGCACGATGGTCATTTCTTCGGGGAATTGCGCGCGTAGCCGATCGGAAATACGCAGGCCCTGTGCGCGGGTATCGAAGGCAATGAAGAAATGATGCTCGCCCGGAAGTCCGTCTTTCGCGACATCGGTGAGAACCTTGCGCACGACGCCGCGCAGCGCGTCCTGGGCCAGCAAATCGTAGCGGATGAGGTCGGTCATTAAAGTACTGAACCCGATTCCGGCGATGCGCGCCACTTAACACTTGAAAAAAGAAGTGGAGGCTTCTGTTGCCAGGTGCCTCCGGACCCCGCCTGAAAGTGCTAACCCTCAGGGCTTAATTTCGGTATTTCAAACCGCTTACGCGGCCTGAGCAACCGGAGCATAGTTGTCATTTGCAACTACGTATTGGCCCGATAACGGCGGAACCATGCCGAGCAAAAGCCGCGCTCTTTACGCCCTCGTCGATCCTATTTCGCCCCCGCCGAAGCCCGGCGAAATCGCGCGAGCCGGGTTTTGGTGGAGGCGCCGGGTACCGCCCCCGGGTCCGAAAGGTTTATTACAACGAGCGTTTATCGCCATAGCCGGATTGCTCCGGCACCCGGAATATAGGCGCTTAGCTGTGGCGGTTAAAGGGCGCAAACAAGCGCCTATTTCTGGCGCTTTACCTTGAAATATTGGCCGATCGCGGCGAGCGCGAAGAGCACCGCGCCCGCGGCGTAGAGCCAGAACGCACCACCCCCGGCCTGACCGGTCATGTAAGCGACGACGCCCGAAAGGACTGCTGCTGCGGCGTAGCCTAAAACCAAATTCATTTATCGCTCCACATTGCGATCACTTCGAGTTCGACACGCGCATTCAGCGCGAGACCGCTCGTGCCGAATGCCGAACGTGCCGGATAAGGCTGCTCGAAATATTCGAGATAGATTTTGTTGAAGGCGGGCCAGTCTTTCATGTCGGCGAGCATGACCAGACACTTCACGACATTCTTCGCCGCCGAGGCCGTTTGCTTTCAGCGTCGCGAAGACATTCTCCATGACCTGACGAAATTCGTCTTCGGCGGTCTTGTTGTTCAGCTCGAGCTTGCCCGGCAGCGTGCCGAGTTGACCGGAGAGAAAAAACAGATTGCCCGCGCGCATGCCTTCGGAAAACGGCAGGCCCGACGGCATATGGCCGCCGGGTTTGATCGCTTCCGGAAACTTGGCTTGGTTCATCTTTCTTGGCTCATTCTTCTTGGTTCATCGCTCGAGTACTTCGAGCGCGACCAGGCGATAGGCGTTGGTGACGCTCTGTAAGCGCGCCGCCGCTTCGCCGGAACCGAAGATGCCGAGAAGGTAGACGCCGCCTTTGCGGCGCGGGACCGCGATGTAATAGACCGCCCAGGCCGGATCGGCGTCGCACGAGGTTTGGATTGTGGCCGCTTGCGAGCCGCCCGTTGCGGGCACGACACCGGTAGCAAATCTTCCTTTGCAGGCTGCAACGTCGGAGGCGACTACCTCGGCGCGGATTTTTTCAACGGTGTTTGCGCGCGGGCCGGCGAGCACGCGCAGTGTGCCGGTAATCCCTTCGGCTTTCCAGACTGCATCATACTTGTCGCGGAAATTTGCGGTGAGCTGATCGGGTTTCTGGATTTGAAAATCCGGAATATTGGCGCGGCGAAGAATATTCGTCGCAAGCTCAACCGCTTCCACGCGAGACTCTTCCGTCGGCCCGACATTGGCGGGCGTTTGTTGCTGCTGCGGCTGCTGATCCTGATTGAGCCGGTTCGGCATATCGTCTTCGCGATCGCGCAGGCGCGTGTTGCGCGTATCGTCGGAATTATTGCCGCTCGATGAACCGGTGCCGCTATTCGGGGTCTGCCGCGGACGGTTGGGACGATTGTCGCTGCCGGTGTCGCGTTCCTGCGCGCGTTGATTGGAATTTGGGTTCGCTTTCGGGTTCGCGTTGTTCGCGACATGACCCTTATATTTTTTTGCGCAGTTCAGCACTTCGGTCAGCATCGCAGCGGTATTGGTGAGATTGAAAGCGCGCTTCCGGATTGCCTTCGACGCGCGCGACGAGCTGATTGCCGTAACGAAACTGGTTGAAGAGTTCCGCATTGTCCGGAAGCGTCGCGCGCACGAGACGGTCGCTTACCGCGCGGCCGTTGACCGTTTGCAAGCTTGCCGCCGTCGATCCGGAAGTCAACGTCGAATTGGCGGCCTTGCGCGCAATTTCCATTCCGGGCTGGAAAAGCCGATCGCCCATTCGAGCGATTCAGTCACCGAAAACAAAAGTGTAATTCCGTTCTTGTAACGGCCCGCGGCCGCACAATGCGAGAAGCGCTGGCTCTGATCATTCGTATAGGCGCCGATCTCCCAGTCCGCGACCTTGAACTGGTTGATCACGGCCGCATTCGCAGGGACCGCGAACGGGGGACAGGGCAAGGGGAAGGACAAGCGGCCAGAAAAAACGGCTTTCGCATCGCGTAACACTCGATTTTTTTAGATGATGCGGGCTGCGGCCGTCCGATGCAACTGGACGCGGTAAGCCGATAAAAGCGCCGAAACTCGCAGCTATCGCGTTCGCGTCAGCGCAAGCCAGACGCCGCCGCCGATCAGCGAGGCGCCGCTGATGCTTTGAAACCAGCCGCACGCGGAGCGGCGACAGCCATTGTCCGGCGCGGCCCGTGAAAATCGCGTAGAGCGAATCGAAAAACGCCGCGACCGCCATCGCGGTCAGGCCGAGCAGAAGCGCCTGTTCGATGTAGTTGCCTTTCGGGTCGATGAATTGCGGAAACAGCGCGCCGAACAGCACGATCACTTTCGGATTGCTCATCAAGACGACGAAGCCCTGAAAGAAAAATCCGCCGCGCGGCCGCGGTGCCGCGTTCGGATTTTCGAGCGAGCCGGTCGAACGAAAGAGACGGATGCCAAGCCAGATCAGATAGAGCCGCGCCCACCCAGCGCAACACGTCGAACCACCAGCCGAGCGTTTCGAGGATCGTGCCGAGACCGAGGATCACGATCGCCAGCATCACGCCGAGACCGAGCTGCGTTCCTGCAACATTGAGAAGTCCGGCGCGCGCGCCGTAACGCAGACTATTTGCGATGATGACGGTGACGGTCGGGCCCGGCACAACGACGAGCACAATGCAGGTCACGACGTAAGCGAGATAAAGGTTGAGAGACATGTTCACACTCCCGTTGCCAGCAAGCTACGCCAACGCAAGGCTTTTTGCATCAGCCGAATTTCGCGCCGGACAAACCGCTTGACGCGACGCAGCGGAAAAGAGGATTATCCGGAAGTTTTACGCGCGACGGCGCGCTAGCGACCTAACAGCCGATCAAGCAATCTTTTCAGCCAGCCCGGTTTGGACGGAATAGTATCCGTAACCGCAGCGAGTGCACGTGGACCGGTGCGGCGCAGAAAATCGCGCTCGCGCCGATGCGACAGGAGTTCGATCGCCTTGCTGAGCGGCAGCCAGCGCACGGCGCGAACGTCGTGCATGAGTTCCTGCGGCTTGCCGATGGCTTCCATGCGCCAGAACTTCGCGATCTTCGGCAAGGCCACCGCTACGGTAGGCGATCTGGCCGAGATATTCGTGCATGACGACATTGCGCGCCCGGTTTCTTCCAGCACTTCGCGCTTGGCGGCGTCGAGCCACCGTTTCGCCTTTATGCAACTTGCCTTTGGGCAGCGCCCAGATTTTCTGGCGGCGCAACTGCACGACCGCGATCAGCGGCTTTTTACGGCCGCGCAAAACGATTCCGCCCGCCGCGATGATCGGCGCTTTTTCAGTCATAGGGTCCGCCAGCCAATCGCTTTCTCCCGAGTTTGCTGCCCGAGCGAAATTGCGAATTTGTGACGCTTACTTTTCCTCGGTGAGATTGCCGTACAAAGAGATAATTGCCGAGCGGGCCGTGGATGTAGAGCGACCAGGCGTTGAAATGGCTGGCTTCGGTGCAGCCAAGACCGCGGCCGTGGAAGATCAACGTCATGCGCTGATAGCCGCCGTTGCCGGCCTTGAAGATGCCTGTGCCGGCGAAGGACGCAGTCAGGCGCCATTCTTTATAGAGCGAGGGACCAAGTCCGTTCTTCGGCGCATCCGGATCGCGCGGGTCGACTTCGAAAATCGAAATCGTATCGGGGAAGAGCAGCGTCAACGTGCCTTCGTTCTTCTTTCTGTCGCGAAACGAGAAAACAAAACGGTTGTTCTGGTCGGCGACGGTCAGTTCGTAATTGGAAACAGGATTGGCGACGCCTTTGACCTCGCCGAGGTCGCCTTCGCCGAGATAAAGTTCGGCCTCCTTTGCAAACCTGAACGAACGAACCAGGTGCGAGCTGCTGCGGCTGGATTTTCACGACCGCCAACATAACGCTGGGCCAGATTGGTGCAGCAGGCGCAGGCGAGGGCGCCATCTGCCTGTGCGACAGATCAACGGCAGGGCCGCAAGCATTCCGAGCAATAATTTACGCAATTTTCCCTCCGCCCCGGACGGTGCCGGTGTGATATTGTCGTTTCAGTACGAAGAAAACAAGCCGTTTACGCACCAATAATGCGGTCAAGGAGAAGTGCCGTGAAAAACAAACTTTTGTTATCTGCGGCATTGGGATTCTCGTTGGGATTTAGCTTGTTTGCGGCCGGTGCCGCGGAGGCCCAGCGTCAGAATCCGCCTTATGATCTGTGGTGCCGTGACCAGGCGGTCGGTTTCGGCGGTACGGTGCCGATCTGCATGGCCTATACGTTGCAGCAATGTCTCGCCTCGCGCGCGGCCCAGGGCGAAAGCTGCTATCTCAATCCGCGTTACGCATCGCAGCACCGGCGCTGAGCCCCTGTCGGGAGATCGATCGATGAGACTATTATTGGCTGCAAGTTTCGCCGCGTTGTTTTTCATGATGCCGGCGGCGCAGGCGCAAAAACTGACGCAGGCACAGCGGCAGAATCCGCCTTACGATATGTGGTGCCGTGACGTGCGCGACCGGGGAAGGTCTCGTCTTCATCTGCATGGCCTATACGCAGCAGCAATGCCTCGATTCGCGCACCAGTCCCGGCGAAAGCTGTTATCTGAACCCGCGCTACGACCCGCGTTTCCGCCGCCAATAGCGCGTTCGCGAAACCGGCAATTTGTGATTTTCGTCACAGACCGGGGCGGGGCGGCGACGCTAATTCCCTTGTGTAACGTGACCGGTCGCTTGCCGGTCAAAACACAGGAGAGAACGATGAAATCAAAATTATTGCTGGGCGCGATTGCGGGCTTGGGCTTGTTTGCAGCGTCAGCGGCTGAAGCGCAGCGCGGCGCCTTATGACGCCTGGTGTCGCGATCAGAACCTCGGCCGCCACGGCGGCTCGGTCCAGATCTGCATGGCCTATACGTTCCAGCAGTGCATGGCTTCGCGCACGAGCCAGGGTGAGAGCTGCTACCTCAATCCCCGCTACGACGCGCGCTATCGCTGAGAAAACAGTCGCCGTTTGCTACTTGCAGGCGGCGACGTTTTTCATGGCGTTTTCAGCGTCCTCGCGCTGCGTGAATTTATTATTTACAAGAATCTTGGCGGACGCCGTCACCGGATATTCGCTTTCGATTGAGCACTGCAGCGTTTGAATATTCTGCACCACGTAGAATTCGGCGGAAGCAGCGCCGCAAGTAAGGGCTAGAATGGCTGCGCAAAGCATGGAACGCATGGCTGATCTCCTTGTTCCGATTATATAAAACGCGGCCCCATACCCCCTGGTTCCGGCTTTTCACGCGACGCGCTAGATATTTCTACCGTGTCGTATCCGTTTGATTCCCCATTCAGAACATTTGTGACCCAACGCTGTGCCGCATTCGAGCGGCAGAGCGCGCCTGCGGGCGCGCTTAAGCGGGCCGCGGTCGCCATCACGCTGGTCGAAGCCGATGATGGCAGCGGACGCGCGGCGTTTATTCTGACCGAGCGGCCTTCGACCATGCGGAACCACCCCAGCCAATATGCTTTGCCGGGCGGACGCCTGGACGACGGCGAGACGGTCGAGCAGGCGGCACTCCGCGAGATCGAGGAAGAAATCGGACTTACGCTTGTCGAGCGCGACGTGCTCGGCACGCTCGACGATTTCGTCTCGCGTTCGGGCTATCTGATTACGCCGATCGTGGTCTGGGCGCAGACAAGCGCGCCCTTGAAGTTGAACGCGGACGAGGTCGCGTACGCGCACCGCATTCCGATCGACGGTTTCGTGACGCCTGAGAGCGTGAGCTTCGTTTCGATCAAGGAAAGCCCGCGGCCGGTGATCCGGATCGAACTATTGGGCACGCATCTACACGCGCCGACCGCGGCCATTCTCTACCAATTCTGCGAGCTCATCGCGGGCCGCGAAGCGCGCGTGTCGGAGTTCGAGCAGCCGCTATTTGCGTGGCGCTAGGGCTTGCTCGACTAGCAGGCAGCCGCAATGTAAAAGCGATTCACATTAGGCAACAGGCATGAGCTGGTCGAGACATCCGGGCAAGCGCGGCGGCGGGGAGCGTGGTTACCATCATGGTGACCTGCGCGAAGACCTGGTGCGCGCGGCCCTCGAACTGATCAAGGACAAGGGGCCCGCGGGTTTTACTTTCGCCGACACCGCGCGTTGGGCAGGTGTTTCGCCGGCCGCACCCTACCGGCATTTCCGCGACCGGGAAGAATTGCTCGCCGTGGTCGCGAAGCGCGGCTTCGCGTTGTTTTCGGAAACACTCCAGAAAGCCTGGGGCGAGGGCAAACCCAACACGGCCGAAGCCTTCAAGCGGATCGGGGGGGCGTATCTCAATTTCGCGCGCAATGAGTCCGCTTATTACGCTGCGATGTTCGAGGCGGGCGTCAATATCGGCGCCGATCCGGAACTTCGGGAAGCGGCCGAGCGTTCGTTCAATTCGCTGCGCATGGCTGCCGAAATCCTGGTGGCGAAAATGCCCGAGAAGGGCAGGCCGCCCGCGCTCATGGTGGCGCTCCATATCTGGTCGATGACGCATGGCATTGCGTCGCTGTTCGCGCGCGCCGACGCCTCGCGCCGCCCGCTTCCGATGAAGCCGGAGGAGCTCCTGGAAGCGCAAACGCTCATCTATCTCAAGGGCTTGGGCCTGCCGGTCTAATTTTTCGAAAAAGCCTCTTGACGGGGCCAATGTAAATGTTATTTACATTCACACTTGAACGTCATGGAGAGCGAAATGCCTATCGCGGGAAGAATCGATCAGTTCGGAGTGCTCGCCTGGATCGCGTTGATGGTCCTGGGCTTTGTCGTCTGGTGGCCGCTGGGCCTGGTAGCGCTCGCGTTCATCATCGCCACGGGTAGATTTTGGAGTGGACACATGGGTTACGGACGTTGCGCCGATCGCGGCGAATACAAAATGCAGAAGTTGCAGTGGAAGATGGATCGGATGCGCTCGCGCATGATGGGCGGGCACAGCTACGACTTTGCCCCGACCTCCGGCAACCGCGCCTTCGACGAATATCGCACGGAGACGCTGCGCCGGCTCGAAGACGAGCAGCGCGAATTCCAGGAATTCCTCGACCGGCTGCGCTTTGCGAAGGACAAGACCGAGTTCGACGAGTTCATGGCCGAGCGCAAGACGCAGACGCCGGACGCGCCGAAGCCGGAACAGCGGCCGGAGTAATTCCGCCGCCACAGAATTGAGAGGCCGCCCCGCGAGGGCGGCCTTTTCGTTTGCCGGATTTGGGGAGCGTTAGTCCGGTGGAAGTTTGATCGGCGCTTTCGTCAGTTCTTGCTCGCTGGTGCGGCTATTTGGGGCGGGCCAACGGGGCCACATGACAATTGTGAAAACCACCATGCCGGCAATCATTAATGCCGCTATCAAAAAGAACGAATTGTCCATCTCATGTCTCCTCGATGGGCAACGCGAGGCAGTCAGGAAAGTTTCCTTAAAAATCCCGCAAGTGAGCGAAAGCGCGGGCTGCGTGTTTGAACAGTGCTTATGATTGCGTGCCGAATTAGTTCGGCACCCAATAAGTCCAGCCATCTTGAAACAATCCTGATGTACCGCCGGGAACGAGCGCGCCATAAGGTGAGGCCGCCCGAGGCGGCCTTTTTCGTCACGGACTTGTGCCTGTGCTATCGCGGCGTATCGTCGTAGTGAGCGCGAGCCGAAGGAGAGGGCAGGATGCGTAAAAGTATTTTCGCGATCGTCGCCACGCTAGGTTTGATTTTAGGATGTGCCTCCGTGCAGGCGCAGACGCCAACCAATACCGGCCTTCACCTCGAAGCATGTACCGAGTGGCGTGAATTCGACGGAAAACTTTACACACGCAATGTCTGTAGCCGCACGGTCGTGATCCAATTCATGACGCTCGACGACGGTAAGATCATTGAGCGCCGGGTTGAGCGGAACGAACCGTTCGATACCGGCCTGCGCTTCGCGGAAGCCAAGCAGCGCGGTTGGATGGCCTCGACCTGTCCGGTTGGTTTCCGTCCGGATGTGGCGTTCAATGCGGAAAACCGGCAGCGCTATTTCGACAGCGACTATGACTGCGTGCCGCGCTAGTTCGGAATTTTGAATCCCGCCTTCTTGAAACAATCCTGATGCACCGGCGGGAATGAGCGCTCGAGCTCGGTCTGGCGCAGCTTCTCCGACGTATCGACGGTTTCCGCCATGCAGCGGCAATAGGCATGCGCACGCGATTTATTCGTTACCGAAATCTGCGAAACGCAATGCGCGATCCAGTCGCGATCCTGCTTGGATTGTTGGGCGGCGGCGGGCGCGCTCAGGAGAATGAGCGCGGTAAGGGCTAAGGCGCGTGCGGGCAGGGGCATTCCGGTAGGTCTTTCAATTCAAAGCAGCCATGCGTGCATCATAGCGCGGGCGTCTGGCTGTTGTCCCGCAGGCGGCGTAGCATCCGTGCGACAAACGGGGATTTGTCATGGATCTTACGCTTCTCACTTATATTCACACCGGCCTGAGCATCGCGGCACTTGCGGCTGGTTTTCCTGTCGCCATGGGCCTGCTGCGCTCGGAAGCCGCGAAATTCTGGACCATCGTGTTTCTGGTCGCTTCAGTCGCGACCAGCGCCACCGGTTTTCTGTTTCCGTTCTCACGCTTTGGCGACTCGCACTGGGTCGGGCTGATCTCGTTGATCGTGCTTGCCGCCGCGATCGCCGGGCAATACCTGTTTCGCTTCCGCGGCGCCTGGCGCTGGATTTACGCAGTCGGCGCGGTCCTCGCGTTCTATTTCAATGTCTTCGTGCTGGTGGCGCAGCTCTTCAAGAAGGTGCCGGCGCTGCATGCCGCTGCACCCACGCTGATGGAGCCGCCATTCCTGATCGCCCAACTCGTTGTGCTCGCGGTCTTCGCGTGGCTGCTATGGAAAGCCGCGCGCGGATTTAAGCCCGCCCTGTAAAAGGAAATTCAATGTCTATTTCGATGTATCAGGCTTCGGTGCCTGTGTTTCTCCGCGCCTTGAATAATCTTGCGGCCATCTTTGAGAAAGCGGCATCGCATCCCGATGCGGCTTCTTTTGCCGAAGCGCGGCTGGCGCCCGACATGCTGACCCTCGTGGGCCAGATCCAGCGTGCGAGCGACAGCGCCAAGGGTGCCGCCGCGCGGCTCTCGGGTGCCGACGCGCCGAGCTTTGCCGACGAAGAAAAGACGCTCGCCGATCTGCAGGCGCGGATCGCGAAAACGATCGACTACATTAGAAGCGTGCCGGCATCCGCGATCGACGGCTCGGAGGAGAAGAAAATTATCCTCAAAGCCGGGAAGACCGAACGTGAATTTACCGGCAGGGATTATCTGCTCGGCTTTGCGATCCCGAACTTCTTTTTCCATGTCGCGGTGGCTTACGCGATCCTGCGTAGCCGCGGCGTCGAGATCGGGAAGCTGGATTATCTGGGGACGCGCTGATCAGCGTGATCCGAGGTAACTTCCTTCGCCCGCCGGATTTTCGGAAATCCGATCCTTCCGCTTCGCTTGATGCCGAGCGGCGCGCAAGCCGGGTAGCCGAATTTCTCGATGATGTCTTTTCCGGAAATGGTGTGGAATTCGAACGTCTCGAGATAGCCGTTCTGGATCACGAAGCGGCGCAGCTTGTCGTTGTAGGCTTTCAGCAGATGATTGGTGGCGCCGTCGGAAATCTTGCCCTTGCCGTCGTTGCCGGCATGAAACTGGAACGTTGCCTGCGGCTCGACGCAGACATTGCGGATCGACAGAAACAGCGTGCAGGCGGACTGGCATAGTCCGACGATGCGGAACGGCGCGCCGTTCTGGTTGTATTGCGCAACCACCGGATCGAAGCGCCTGAACTTACCGCCGTTTTCAAGCCGCGTGAGGTGCCGGCGAAAGCCGGGGCTGCGGCCACATACCGCGAAACAGACAGCTAAACTCGCAAGAACCCTGCCGCCGGCCGATTTCGGCCGGAAGCCTTTTGCGGAAGACATCGTCAGTCGCGCGTTTCCCGCGCCCTCCCAAGCGGCAGCCGATCCGGCGCCGTCCTGGACATAGGATTCAGTAGACCGCGCGAAATTTCAAATCACTGCGGATCAATTTCGTGTGTTGGCGCCTCAGTAGCGCCAGCGCTGATCCGTCTGCGGATTGCCAAACTCGCAGTCGGAAAGCGTGAGCGGCGTCTCCGAATTTACGCCGGGAGAGCCGGCGACATCGATGCACTTGCCAGTAACCTGATTTACGACGAATCCGTCCGGCCGGAAAATCCAGATCTGCGCGGGGTTGCCCCCGTCGCAAGGCTGAACCTGCAGGAAGGCGCCGCTATGCGTGCCGGTAATGTCGATGCAGAAAGTAGGGGAAAGCGTATTGCGGATAGGCCCCTGCGCACCGAAGGCCCAAAACTGATCGGATCTCCTTCCGCCAGTTTCGAAGCCGTTGAACTCGCAATCGTAAAGCTGAAGCGGTGTTCCGGGCGTCATGTTGGAGACGCCCGGCACGTCCAGACATTTTCCGGAAAGCTGATTGATGATGATCCTGCCGGTGCCTTGCGCCTGCGCGGCCGCAGGCATGAAGCAAAGTGCGGCAAACGCCGCGGCAATAAAAATCGATTTGCGCATGATTGAAACTCCCCTCAAGTCTTTTCAGGCTTGCGTTCAGTCTAGGCCGAATTGTGCAGGCGGGGGGAGTGGCGAAGAAAGTACGGCCGTACGGGCCAGTCCCGGCGGAGTGCTGCTTTGCGGTAGATATTTAAAGGGCGCCGCTGTTTCCAGCGGCGCCCTCATTCGTTTCTACGTGCGTACAGCTATCAGGAACGCCAGCGTTGCTGGGTCTGCGCCTGAGTGAATGCGCAATCGATAAGTTGCAGCGGCGTACCCGTATCGGGCGCACCCTGAACGTCGATGCATTTGCCGGTGGCCTGGTTCTGGATGAACCCGTCCGGACGCACGAACCAGACCTGACTCTGCGCGGCCATCGCAGGCCATGATCTGAAGGTGCGAGCCGGGGTTTGAGCCGGTGATGTCAATGCAAAGACCGGACAGGGTATTGCGGATATTGCCCTGCGCGGCGAATACCCAGAACTGGTCCGAGTGCTTGCCGCCGACTTCAAAACCGGTCGTTTCGCAATCCCAAAGCTGCAGCGGCGTACCGGGCGTGAAGTTGGAAATGCCGGGTACGTCCAGGCACTTTCCGGAAACCTGACTGACAATCAGGCGGCCGTCGGTCTGCGCGGACGCAGGCACGGCAAAGGCCAAACCAAGCGCGGCAATTGCCGCAAACAAAATCGACTTATTCATTTTTCAACTCCTCTCCAATGTGGTTGGAGGCCTATTAGCGCAGCGCCGGAAGCGCGCGAGTAACAGATGGTTGAATGAACGCTGAATGCGCGTTCAGAAAATGCCTCCTGCCGTAGCGGCAGCCAAGGTTTGTCCCCTTAACGAAAAGCCCCGTCAGGCGGGGCTTTTCAATCACGTGATGGTGAGTACCAGCGCTTATTTGCAGGCTCGCAAGCTCACAGCGGCTGGTTGCTCTTCTTTATGGCGTTCGCGGCGCTTTCGTTCAGCGCTCCTGCACAGTCGTACGCGCTTATTCGCTATCTTTCACGCTTGTCGTCGGCCGGTCGCTGCCGGAAGCGGTTTCGGTGTGCCATTTGCCCTGCGCGTCTTCATATTCGATCGCGTGTGTGGTGCCGGGCGTGCGCTGTTCTTGTGCGGCGCGCTTCGCCGCCGCGAGTGCCGCCGCATGCGTGGGGAACGGCTCGGAAAATACGTCGCCGACTTTATATGCCCAGCCGCCGTCGTGCTCGACGATTCTGTAGATTACATCGGTCATTGGATTTTCCTTTAATGTTAGGGCGCCGGATGTGCGAATTGTAGTTCGGTATCGGCTTAACTCCCGCGATATTCAGAAGTTTCGTCATTGGAGATACGGTCGAAAGGCCAATCCACCACCCGCGCTGCATATAAGCAAAGCCAGGCGATCACCGGCTGCAGCATGAGACGCGGCGCATGATACCACCACGTATCCGGGATTGGCGGCAGCGCGACGCCTTCAAAGGCGTGTTTGAAATTCGCGGGCCATACCGCGATTGCATAAAGCGCGAGCAGGATACCGCCCGCTTTTCGTAGGCGCGGGATCGGCAACATAATTGCACCAATCAACTCCAGTACACCGGTCGCAAGCACCACTTCGCGCGGATAAGGCACCCAAAGCGGCGTGATCGAAACCAGCGCCTCGGTCGCTCGAAAATGCAACACGCAGCCGCCTGCGAAAAATGCAGCAAGCAAAATGCGCAGGATGCCGCGCGTACTCAAAGCGACTGGTTGCTTTTCTTCACGGCGTCGGCCGCGACATAGACCTGCTCGCCCATGTCGCGGAACTTCTGCGACATCTCGGCCATGCCGGTCTCTTTCTCGTTGAGCGTCGCCGCGTAGTCGCGCACATCCTGCGTGATTTTCATCGAGCAGAATTTCGGTCCGCACATCGAGCAGAAGTGAGCAACCTTGTGCGCGTCTTTGGGGAGCGTCTCGTCGTGATATTCGCGCGCGGTATCCGGGTCGAGACCGAGATTAAATTGATCTTCCCAGCGGAAATCGAAACGCGCGCGTGACAAAGCATCATCGCGAAGTTGCGCCGCCGGATGTCCTTTGGCGAGATCGGCGGCGTGGGCTGCGATCTTGTAGGTAATGACGCCGGTTTTTACGTCGTCGCGGTTCGGAAGGCCGAGATGTTCTTTCGGGGTCACGTAGCAAAGCATCGCGCAGCCGAACCAGCCGATCATCGCAGCACCAATGCCCGAGGTGATGTGGTCGTAACCCGGCGCGATGTCGGTGGTGAGCGGCCCGAGCGTATAGAACGGCGCCTCACCGCATTCTTTAAGCTGCTTCTCCATATTGATCTTGACCTTGTGCATCGGCACATGGCCGGGGCCTTCGATCATCACCTGGCAGCCTTTTTTCCACGCAACCTGGGTGAGCTCACCCAGCGTCTCGAGCTCCGCAAATTGCGCACGGTCGTTCGCGTCGGCAATCGAACCGGGACGCAGGCCGTCGCCCAATGAAAACGAGACATCGTATTTGCGCATGATGTCGCAAATTTCGTCGAAGCGCTCGTAGAGGAAGCTTTCCTTATGTCGCGACAGGCACCACTTCGCCATGATCGAGCCGCCGCGCGAGACAATGCCGGTGACGCGGTTTGCAGTCAGCGGCACGTAAGCGAGCCGGACGCCGGCGTGGATCGTGAAATAATCAACGCCCTGTTCGCATTGTTCGATCAGCGTATCTTTATAGACTTCCCAATCGAGCTTGACCGGGTCGCCGTTTACTTTCTCCAGCGCCTGATAGATCGGGACGGTGCCGATCGGCACCGGGGAATTGCGCAGGATCCATTCGCGCGTGTTGTGGATGTTGCGGCCGGTGGAGAGATCCATCACCGTGTCCGCGCCCCAGCGGATCGCCCAGACCATCTTGTCGACTTCCTCTTCGACCGAGGAGGTGACAGCGCTGTTGCCGATATTGGCGTTGATTTTCACGAGGAAGTTGCGGCCGATGATCATCGGCTCCAGCTCCGCGTGGTTGATGTTGGAGGGAATGATCGCGCGGCCGCGCGCGATCTCGTCGCGAACGAATTCCGGGGTCACGAAAGCAGGCAGCGCGCCGCCGAATTGCTCGCCGTCGGCGAGTACGGCTTCGGCGCGATCGAGCATTTGTTTCCGGCCGAGATTTTCGCGCTCGGCGACATAGATCATTTCTTTGGTGATAATGCCGGCGCGCGCGAATTCATATTGCGTGACCGGCACATTGCCGACACCGCGGAGCGGCTTCGGCGTATTGGGGAAGGCGCGGGCAAGATATTTCCCGGTCGCGTTCCCATTATCGATGGGTTTAAGCGGACGGCCTTGATATTCCTCAACGCCGCCACGTTCCTTCACCCATGCGATGCGCGCGCGCGAAAGGCCCTTCTCGACGTCGATCTTAACGTTTGGGTCGGTGTAAGGCCCCGATGTGTCGTAGACGGGAAGCGGCGGCTCTTTCGCGCTTTCCGAGAGCGCAATCTCGCGGATCGGTACGCGGAGATCGGGTGCTGCGGCGGGCTGCGCATAAACCTTGCGCGAGGCGGGCAGGGCGCCGGTGGTGACTTCCGGCGTTTTCAGTTCGCGATCATGGATGTTCATTTACGCCTCCCGCGTTTTTTGGCGGCGGCCGGTCTCGCCGGCGCGACGCGCTCGGTCCGGTAGCCCATCACGGTCAGCCATACGCCGATGACGATCGTGACGGCGCCGCTGAAGAGCGTGATATTGGGCACTCCGAAGATCGCGGTGCCGATGATGGCGGTCTGCTGGGGCAGCACCACGCGGACGAAGCCGCCGATCACGGCAAGCCAGCCGAAGATCGTAATCGCAACGCGCCAGTCGTTCACCCAGAGATTATGGAGGTTCACTATGGCGAGTCCGGCAACGAGCGTGATGATGCCGGCGAGAAAAATCAGCGCGTAGCTTTGCAGGAATTGTTCGACCAGTGTGCGGAGCGTTTGCGAATTGACGACCTGGCTCAGGCCGATCGCGATCAGCGACGGACCGAGAATCCGCGCGATAAATTTGGAAGTGTGCATGTCCCCGTCCCTTCGCCGGAATGACCCGGATCAGGTTCGAAGGGTCACCGCGGAATTGCGGAATCTCAGCCCCTTTTCTCCGCGTGACTTGATCCGAAAACTTTCGGGTCACGTGGGGTCAGGGCCCCCCTCGGAACAGTAGTTATCTTCGCCCTTATTTGGGGCGGGTCAATGGCACTCTGTCATTCCCGCGAAAGCGGGAATCCAACATCAGTTATTTGCGCCAGGGTTATGGGTTTCCTCTGACCGACGTCGGGTTTACGCGACATGGCATATTAATAATGCCCAAGTCGGCTAAAGCCGACTTGGGCGGGAACGACGAAGGTGCGATGAGTCTCGTCTCGATGGAGGAACCCGATGGCGCTGCTTGAACTCCGGCCGAACTGCGAATGCTGCGACCGGGATCTGCCCCCGCAGTTGCGCGATGCATTCATTTGTTCCTACGAATGCACGTTCTGTGGCGACTGCTCCGCCAATGTTCTGAAAGGGCGCTGTCCGAATTGTCACGGCGAATTGGTCCGTCGTCCGGTGCGGCCGGAGGCAGGGCCTGCCGGCGGACTCGCAAAACATCCGGCGTCCACAGTGCGCAAACTCAAGAAGGAAGGCTGCGCTGCAGCCTGAAGCGGCTGATCGAAACGCATCGCGGGCCAGCGGAAATGCGGCCAGAAAAGATCGTTCGCGCTGCTCAGTGGTATCCATCAGCTTGCCGATTTCTACCGGCGGTGCTGCGATTTCGACTTCGTGGCGGTTATGGATTTTCATGGTGCTGTCCTCAATGCCGCGCGCACTGCGGCTTCAATCATTGCGTCGATCTCAAGCGGCGGTACCGCCTGCGGCAGGAAGATGCGGACTGCGCCAAGCGGGATACCGATCAAGGCGACGGCCACGCGCTCCTTGCCGCGCGGGTCGGAAGGCAGCAGGCGCTTTGCCGCGATAGCGATCCCCTCGCGCAAATCGGCTGCGAGCTTCGTCGCGCGCATCCGATAGCTTTCCGGGGCATTGCTTCTGAGAAATTCCTCGCGGCGGTGAGAATTCAGCACCACGGCGCTCGTATGATCGCTGCGGGCAAAACGGGGGGTGACAAGGGCGCATTCGACCGCATCGTCTTCGTCCCGGGCGGCGGCGATTTTCTCGAGCGCGAGCGCCTGGAAACGCTCGGCAGCCGAGAGCCAGATTTCGGCCAGGAGCGCGTCCCGGGAGGGCAGGCGATGGTAGATCGAGCCGGTCGGAACGTTAGCTTCTTTGGAAACGGCGGCTATCGAGGTCCTGGCCGGTCCTAGCCGGGCTGCGACCCGGGTGGCGGCCGTCATGAAGTCGGTATCGGAAATGCTTGCCGGGCGGCCCATTTTTCCGTTTTAGAATATAAATTCTAATAATTCAAGAAGGCAATGACTTCACGACGATCGCTGACAGTAATAGAATACATATTCTATATTAAAATAGTAGCCTCAGACAAAGTAAGGAATTGGCGGCCGGGTGCGGCGGGGCCATGTGAGGCGTAAGCTCAGCGCGACTCAAAGAGACATCCCGTGCGCCAGTATCTCGATCTCGCCGAACGCATCATCCAGACCGGGGTCGCCAAGGGCGACCGCACCGGCACCGGCACGCTGTCCGTGTTCGGGCATCAGATGCGCTTCGACCTCTCCGAAGGCTTTCCGCTGGTGACCACAAAGAAGCTCGCGCTGAAAGCGATCGTGCATGAGCTGCTGTGGTTTCTCGCGGGCGACACCAACATCAAATATCTCAAAGACCACGGCGTCACGATCTGGGACGAATGGGCCGACGAGCGCGGCGACCTTGGCCCAGTCTACGGCAAGCAGTGGCGCTCCTGGCCCGCGCATGACGGCAGCACCATCGATCAGATCAAGGATCTGATTTCCGAAATCCGGACCAATCCGAATTCGCGTCGCCTGATCGTGAGCGCGTGGAATCCGGCTGACGTCCCGCAGATGGCGCTCGCGCCCTGTCATTGTCTCTTCCAGTTCTGGGTCGGCGACGGCAAATTGTCGTGCCAGCTTTATCAACGCTCGGCCGATGTATTCCTCGGCGTGCCTTTCAACATCGCGTCTTACGCGCTGCTCACGCATATGATCGCGCAAGTCACCGGCTTGAAGCCCGGCGACTTCGTGCATTCCTTTGGTGACGCGCATCTCTACAACAACCATCGCGAACAGGCGGAGTTGCAGCTTTCACGCGCGCCACGCGCATTGCCGACGCTAAAACTTAATCCGGACGTGAAGGATATTTTCTCGTTTCGTTATGAAGACATCGCGTTTGAGAACTACGATCCGCATCCTGCAATCAAGGCGCAAGTGGCGGTCTGAATCATGGTGCGCGTGGTCATTGCCGCGCTCGCGGCAGTTTTCCTTTTGCAGGCACCCATAGCCGCGCAAGCGCCGAACCCGAAAACATTCGTCGAGAGCATCTATCAGCGCTATCTCGGCAAAAATACTCCGAGCCTCGATCTCAGCACGCGCGAAGCGCTCGACCTCTACTTCACGCCGTCGCTCGCCGATCTCATCGACAAGGACGCGAAGGAAGCGGAGAAGCTTCAGGAAGCGCCGCTTTTAAACGGTGATCCTTTCGTCGATGCGCAGGACTGGGAAATCACCGATGTCACGGTAACCGTGCAGGAGTCTTCAGCCGACCGCGCGACGGCGACCGCCTCGTTCAACAATTCCGGCAAGGCCGTGAATGTGCGGCTCGCGCTCATGCTGACGCCAAAAGGCTGGCGCGTGGACGACATCTTCTGGACCGAGGGAAATCTGCGCGGGCTCTATAAGCCGCCGCAATAGCACGAAAAGAAAAAGGGCCGCCAGACCGGCGGCCCTCATTCAATCAACGCTGTTTTTAGTTCGCCAACGGCGCCTGCACATAAGTGCGGATGATCTCATCCACGCGGCGACGTTGTTGCTCGTTAAACTTATCGGACAGCGGTTCGGCGGCATCAGCAATAGTGCGCAATTCGTCGGCGCGAGCGGCCAATAAATCCGCGTGTTTACGCAAAGAATCCGCGTGGGTCAGCGGCTTTTCGCGGTCGCGCTTTTCATATTCGTCGAGCAAAGCAATCCGGCGCTCCGCGCGTTTCTTTGAAATATCTTTCAGCGCGCTTTCGAGTTTGCCCCAATCGCGCTCCTGATCCTCGTTGAGCCGCAGATTGGCTTTGAGCTGGGCGATCCGCGCATCATCCTGCGCGATCAGCTGGCTCACGGTCGGGCGGTTCGGATTGTTTTTATTCTGGTTCTGGGCGTTTACAGGTGCGGTCGTGAGCGAGGCGGCCAGCGAAAGGGCAAGCGCAATAGGGGTAATATGCTTCATAAAATCTCCTCCAAGACGCCGGTAACGCACGAACCGATATTTTGTTGCGCGTGGAGGAACAAAAAAGCGTTGGGCCGCGAGGGGGGCAACTCGCGGCCCAACTACAGAAGCGTCGCAGGATGGAGAGAAAGACCCTTTGGAGGTCGCGACGGCTCCCGATGTCTAACTTCTAAAATCAGCCCGGACCGCGCGGCCCGTCCGGACGTTGGTCGTTCCCCCGCTGCATCATGCCGGCGCGGCGGTGCCGCAACAGCCTCTGCAGGCGGTTCTTCTGGGCTTCGTCGAGCGTCGCGTAGAGCGGCTGGGCGACATCAGCAAAACGCTTCATGTCGGTAGCGCGTTCCGCGAGGCTGTCTGCCCGTTTGCGCAGGCGATCGACCGGATCGAACGCGGGCGGGGTCTGGCTGTCACGCATCTCGGCGCGGCGCTTCTGCATCTCGTCGCGGCGGGCGGCGAAGCGCTCGCCCCATTTCTTGCCGAGCTCACGGACCGTGTTCTCGACCGGGCCCCAAAGCTTTTCCTGCTCAGCG
The DNA here is from genome assembly GCA_963730025.1 of uncultured Alphaproteobacteria bacterium. Taxonomy (GTDB): domain Bacteria; phylum Pseudomonadota; class Alphaproteobacteria; order Rhizobiales; family Xanthobacteraceae. The sequence continues at coordinate 1,156,997 of CAVSPV010000002.1, read as the reverse complement.
GTCAGCCTAAGGCCGGCTTTGACACCTGCGATGCGGGCATCAAGAAAGGCCGAACGATCTTCGGCGCTCAGCGGGCGGCGCTTGTGCCAGCCGCGCTGGCCGTGATCGCCATATTGGACACGTTCGATCAGGCGATCGAAATTGTCTCCAGATTTCTGTTGATGGCGCGACTGAGCGTAAGCTCCGACGCCGACGCCGGTACCGACCAGCGCAACGCCTGCGACGCCGGCGATAATCCATTTCTTCATGGCGCGAATTCTCCCAGGGAAAAGCTCCCGATCAAGAGAATGATGGTCACGCCGGACCCGTACTTCAAATGAAACTTCTGTAAGCTCCGCGTTACCGGATTGTAATGTTTTGGAAAGGTGGCGCGTAACCGTCAGTCCGGCCCGATCATTTTCTCCGGCCGCACCAGCGCGTCGAAGTCTTCGTTGGAAATGTAACCGCCGCCAACGGCTTCCTCGCGGAGCGTGGTGCCTTTCTTATGGGCGGTTTTCGCGATCTTCGCCGCGTTGTCATAACCAATCTTCGGCGCAAGCGCGGTGACGAGCATCAATGAGCGCTCAAGCAGATCCTTGATCTTGTCTTCATTCGCTTCGATGCCGACCACGCAATTGTCGGTGAACGATACGGCGGCGTCGCCGAGCAGGCGAACCGATTGCAGCAAGGCATAAGCCATCACCGGCTTGAACACGTTGAGTTCGAAGTGACCTTGCGAGCCGGCGACAGTGACCGCCGTGTTGTTGCCGAACACCTGGCAGCAAACCATGGTCAGCGCTTCGGCCTGCGTCGGGTTCACTTTGCCCGGCATGATCGACGAGCCCGGCTCGTTTTCCGGCAGCGAAAGTTCGCCCAAGCCCGAGCGCGGGCCGCTGCCCAGAAAGCGGATGTCGTTTGCAATCTTGAAGAGCGCGGTCGCGGTCGAATTGAGCGCGCCGTGGGTCGCGACATAAGCGTCGTGTGCGGCCATCACTTCGAACTTGTTCGGCGCGGTGACGAAGGGAAGCTTGGTCATCTCTGCGATGTGCTGCGCGACTTTTTCGGCAAATCCCTTCTTCGCATTCAGACCAGTGCCGACCGCGGTGCCACCCTGCGCGAGCAGCATCAATTCGCTCAAAGTCGCGCGGACACGGGTAATCGAAGACTTCACCTGCGCGGCGTAGCCGGAAAATTCCTGGCCCAATGTGAGTGGGGTCGCGTCCTGCGTGTGGGTGCGGCCGATTTTGATAATGTGGGCGAAGTCCTTGGCCTTTTTATCGAGCGCTTTGTGCAGATGTTCGAGCGCGGGAATAAGCCGGAGCGTGATTTCTTCGGCGGCCGCGACATGCATCACGGTCGGGAAGGAGTCGTTCGACGACTGGCTCATGTTGACGTGGTCGTTTGGATGTACAGGCTTCTTCGAGCCCATAACGCCGCCGAGCATTTCGATCGCGCGGTTTCCGATCACTTCATTCGCATTCATGTTCGATTGCGTGCCCGAACCGGTCTGCCAGACCACGAGCGGGAAATGGTCGTCGAGCTTGCCTTCGATGACTTCGTCCGCTGCCTTGGTGATCGCTTCGGCGAGCTTCCCATCGAGTAGACCAAGCTCTTTATTCGTCAGTGCTGCCGATTTCTTCAGCACGCCGAATGCGCGGATCATCGGTTTCGGCATTCGTTCGCCGCCGATCTTGAAATTCATGATCGAGCGCTGCGTTTGCGCGCCCCAATAGCGGTCTGCTGCTACTTCGATCGGTCCGAAGGTGTCGGTTTCGGTGCGTGTCTTCGTCATTGTCCGTGCTCGTTTGGAATTGTCGGCTGCTGCGTATCACAAAATCGATTTCGCGGCTTCGCGGCGCAATGCGCATAGTGCGCTGCAAGCTGTACTAGCAAGAACATAGTACCGCCACGTGGAATCTGGCTAATTGTCACTTGCGAAGATGATTATAGTCCGTAATGTCTCCGCCGTTGACGCAAACGGAAAACAAAAAAACCGGTGCGTCAGGGGAATGGGACGAGGAAACGGCCTATGGCCGACGTGATTAATTTGCGGCGCGCTCGCAAAGTGAGAGCGCGTGCCGAACGGGCTGGGCTGGCCGCGGAAAACCGCGCACGCTCCGGCCGTACTGCGCAAGAGCGCCAGCTGGCTGCCACGCTCGACGAAAAGCGCCAACACATTCTCGATCTGCACCGCCGCGCAGAGAGAGCCGATGAGAAATGAAAAGTCCCGTCGTCAAACGGTCGATTGTCATTGCTGGCCATAAGACAAGTGTCAGTCTGGAAGATGCGTTCTGGGACGCGCTGAAGCACATTGCGCTGGAACGGCGCGTGACGCTCTCGGATGTCGTGCAGGAAGTCGATCAAAAGCGGAAACAGGGAAATCTGTCGTCCGCAATCCGGCTGTTCGTGCTCGATCACTATCGTTCGCACTATCCGGGCGGCGGCCGGACCCGCGGATCGAGCTCCTCCGCACCTCAGCACTAGAGAGCATTTGGCGCTTTTCAAGCGCGGCGGGACGGCGCGTTGAACCCCCAGAACCGCTACCCTATAACCGTCGCGTCATCAGAACGGGCGCATTTCAACGCCCGCGGCGGGACCGGAGGCCTTTAGAATGTCTTGGAAAAATCAAAGCGGCGGCCCATGGGGCGGTGGTCCGAAGGGCCCTTGGGGCTCGGGCCAGCAGCCCGGACCAGGCCGCGGCGGCAATCAGCCGCCGGATCTCGAAGACCTGATCCGGCGCGGGCAGGACAAATTAAAGAGTGTGCTGCCAGGCGGCGGCGGTGCCGGCTTCGGCCCCCGCGGCTGGATTATCGTGATTCTGATCGCGATTGTGGTTTGGCTCTTCTCCGGCGTTTATCGCGTCAATACCGACGAACAGGGGGTAGTGCTGCGGTTCGGCCGTTTCGTGCAGACGACGCAGCCGGGCCTCAATTATCATCTGCCCTATCCGATTGAGACCGCGCTCACGCCGCGCGTCACCTTTGAAAACAAGATCGATATCGGCTTCCGCACGCAGGATGATTTTCGCCGCGGCACGCTGACGCGCGATGTTCCGGAAGAAAGCCTGATTCTGACCGGCGACGAAAATATCGTCGACGTCGATTTCTCGGTGTTCTGGGTCATCAAGAACGCCGGCCAGTACCTGTTCAACATCCAGAACCCCGAAGGCACGGTCAAAGCGGTTGCCGAATCCGCAATGCGCGAAGTGATCGGCCGTGCACAGATCCAGCCGATCCTGACCGGTGCGCGCGCTGCGACCGAGCAGGAAGTGCTTAAATTGATGCAGAAGATTCTCGACCAGTATCAGGCAGGCATCACGATCACCCGCGTGCAGATGCAGAAAGTCGATCCGCCCGCGCAGGTGATTGATGCGTTCCGCGACGTGCAGGCGGCCCGCGCTGACGCCGAGCGTCTGCAAAACGAAGCGCAGACCTATGCGAACCGGGTTGTGCCGGAAGCACGCGGCGAATCTTCGAAAATCCTGCAGGCGGCAGAAGCCTATAAAGAGCGCACTGTGGTCGAAGCGACAGGCCAAGTCTCACGCTTCCTCGCGGTGCTTGCCGAATACAAGCTCGCGCCGGAAGTGACCCGGCGGCGCCTGTATCTCGAAACCATGGAGCGTGTGCTCGGGGGTATCGATAAAGTCATTCTCGATCCGAGCAATAGAGGCTCGAACGTCGTGCCTTATCTGCCGCTCGATCAATTGCTGCGCCAGCAGCCTTCGGGAGGAGCACGCCGATGAGAGCCTATACCGGAGTTGCCGCGGTTGTTGCCGCGCTCATCCTCGTCCTCGTTTATTCGTCGACGTTCATCGTCCACCAGACGCAACATGCATTGGTCTTGAGGGTGGGCGATCCCGTCCGCGAGCCGATCACCACGCCGGGCCTTTATTTCAAGATTCCGTTGTTTGATTCCGTCGTGCTCATCGACAAGCGCATCCTCGATCTCGATAGCCCGCCACAGGAAGTCATTGCATCGGATCAGAAGCGGCTCGTGGTCGATGCATTTGCGCGCTATCGCATCGTCAATCCGCTGAAATTCTATCAATCGGTCGGTACCGTCGAGGGCGCGAATTCGCGGCTGTCATCGGTTCTGAACTCGTCGCTGCGCCGCGTGCTCGGTGAATCAACCTTCATCGAGGTCGTTCGTGATGACCGCCCGGATCTGATGGCGCGCATTAAAGATGGCGTGAATGCCGAAGCGAGAGACAATTTCGGCATTGAAGTCGTGGACGTGCGGTTACGCCGCGCCGACCTGCCCGACGCGAATAGTCAGGCGGTCTATCAGCGCATGCAGACGGAACGTCAGCGCGAAGCCGCTGAAATCCGCGCGCAAGGTAATCAGGCAAGCCAGGTAATCCGCGCCAAGGCGGATCGCGATGTTACCGTGATCATCGCCGAAGCAACCTCGAAGGGCGAACAGACCCGAGGCGAGGGCGACGGTACGCGCAACAAAATCTTCGCCGACGCTTACGGCAAGGACGTGGATTTCTTCGCCTTCTATCGTTCAATGCAGGCCTACGAACTGGGCCTGCAAAAGGACGGCACACGGATGTTGTTGTCCCCGGACTCCGAATTCTTCCGCTTCTTCCAGAATCCGTCCGGCAATGCGCCGGCGGCAGCGCCCGCTCCGCAGCGTTAAGCCTGCGGGGCGCGGCAGCAAATGACGTTTCTGTTCGCCGCGTTCGGGCTTTTGCTCGCGATCGAGGGGTTGTCGCTCGCGGCCTTTCCGGGCGCGGCAAAACGGGCGGCGGCGGCAGTCATCGAATCGCCTGAAGGCACCCTGCGCATGCTCGGGCTCGTTGCCGCGGTCATCGGCGTCGTGATTGTCTGGTTCGCGAGAGGTTAGTTTTAGGGCCGGGCCGTTTTTCCGCCGGAATCGGACCGCACCAGCGTTATCTTGCTTGCTTGCGTCGCTTGCGGTTCGGGCGCAGCTTGAAGGCGGCGGATCGCCTATAAATAATCTTTGCACAGGAATGCTTTCATGACGGCTTCCGCAATTTTCTTGAAGCGAAACAAAGCGCTCGCGGGTCTGGTGCTCGCCGGTCTGATCGCGTTGACGCCGCTGACCGCGCGTTCGCAAATCCGGCCGGAAAATATCGCCGATGTTGCAGCCAGGGTGCAGGACGCGGTGGTCAATATTTCGACATCGCAAACCGTGGCGCCGTCGCAAAGCGTGCCGATCCCGCAATTGCCGCCGGGATCGCCGTTCGAGGATTTCTTCGAAGAGTTTTTCAAGAATAAGAACGATGACGGCAAGCGCCAGCGCAAAATTTCTTCGCTCGGCTCCGGTTTCGTAATCGATCCGTCGGGCATCGTGGTCACGAACAACCACGTGATTGCCGAAGCCGACGAAATCATCGTCAATTTTGCCGACGGCACCAAGCTCAAGGCCGAATTGATCGGCCGCGATTCAAAAGTCGATCTCGCGGTGCTGCGTGTGAAACCGAAGGCGCCGCTCAAGGCCGTGAATTTCGGAGATTCCGACAAGACCCGCGTGGGCGAGTGGGTGATGGCGATCGGCAATCCGTTTGGGCTCGGCGGCTCGGTGACGGTAGGCGTGGTTTCTGCCCGCAACCGTAATATCGAGTCGAGCCTTTATGACGACTTCATCCAGACCGACGCCGCAATTAACCGCGGCAATTCCGGCGGCCCGCTCTTTAATCTTGCGGGCGAGGTGATCGGTATCAACACCGCAATCTTCTCACAGACCGGCGGCTCCATCGGCATCGGCTTTGCAATTCCGTCAAACACCGTCTCGCCGTTGATTAAACAATTACGCGACTCAGGTGAAATCCAGCGCGGCTGGATCGGCGTTTCGATTCAGCCGGTGGACGAACAGATCGCGGAAAGTCTCGGACTTCCGGCGGCGCGTGGCGCGCTGATCGCGGCGGTCGGCGACAACGGGCCGGCAGCGAAGGGCGGCCTGCTCGCAGGCGACGTCGTAATCCGCTTCGACGGCCAGGAAGTGCGCGAGATGCGAAACCTTCCGCGCATCGTCGCCGGTACCCAGATCAGCAAGACTGTCGATGTCATCGTGATCCGCAAAGGCAAAGAACAGGCGCTTAAGATCACGGTACAGAAGTTGCAGGAAGCGGAGAACAAGCCGAACAAGCAGACGCGCAACGATCCGCCGCCGCAGCAACAACGCGTGGCACCGAATCGCATGCTCGGTCTTGAGCTTTCGGCGCTTAGTGACGAGCTGCGCCGCCGCTACAAGTTCAAGGAAGGGCTTAAGGGCCTGATCGTAACCGCCGTCGATCCGGGTTCGAATGCCGCCGAGCAGAATATCGAGGCGGGTCTGATCGTGGTCGAAGTTTCCGGCGAGCCGGTCGGCAGTACCGCCGATCTTCAGAAGCGGGTGGATGCTTTAAAGAAGGCCGGAAAGCGATCGGCATTGCTGCTTTTAATGAATGCCGGTGGCGAACAGCGCTTTGTCGCCGTCGCAATCCCGTAACGCTTGCGTTATTTCGTAGCGCTCGCCGCCCGTTTCGCGCCCAGAAGGCCTATAAACTTGGCGGCTCACGCGTTGGTGAGTCCCGCTCACGCAATCGCGTTTGCGCGTGAAATGCCAAGCCGTTAGCATCTCCAGTACTTTCCGGGAGCAGTTCCTTGCGCACTAGCGAAATGCCCTTTGCCCTGCGGGCGGGCACCATGATCACGGGCTACGAGATCGTGAAAGCGATCGGCGCGGGCGGTTTCGGCATTACCTATGAAGGCTTCAATCCGATCACGGAGCGCCGGGTTGCGATCAAGGAGTTTTTCCCGCGTGGCATCGCCTCGCGCGACGACGCGACGCGCATTGCATATTCCAAACAGGACAACGACATCGTCACCTGGGCGCTGAAGCGCTTCGCGGAATCGACCAACCGGCTCGCCAAGCTCACACACCCCAACATCGTGGAGGTGCTGAACTACGTCGCCGACAACGGCACCGGCTACATGGTGATGGAGCATGTCGAGGGCCAGACTCTCGAAGAATGGCTACGCGCGCGCAAAGCGCCGCCGCCGCTTACCGAACTCGGACCGATTTTCGATCCGATTTTCGACGCGATCGAGTATGTGCATTCGAAGGGACTGATCCACCGCGACATCGCGCCGGACAACATCATGATCCGGAAAGGCGATGGCCGTCCGGTCTTGATCGATTTCGGCGCACTGAAAATCATCGAAGAACATACACGCGCGCACGGCACGGCGCCGAAGAGCTTCGGTGTCGCCAAGATGAATTATTCGCCGCCGGAGCAGACCGAGGACGGTGCGCAGGTCGATCCGCGCGTCGACATCTATTCGCTCGCGGCCACCATCTACCGTGCGCTCGCCGGCAAGCCGCCGATCGATTCGGACAAGCGCAAGACCGACATCGCGTTGCGCGGGCAGGATTCCTACGTACCGCTTGCCAGCGCGACATCGGTTCCGTTGCCGCCGGCTTTTACCGCGACGATTGACGCAGCCATGTCGCTTCGCCCGAACGGCAGGCCGACCACCGTTGCCGAATTCCGTGCAAAGCTCGCGTCGCGCGAACCCGCACCCACGCCCGCAGCGCAGCCATTGGCCGCGACCAAGCCCGACGCAGCTACGGTGGCAATCGCGCCGCATTCCGCGCAAGCGAATTTCTCAAGCGAAACACCGGCAGCGATCCAATCTGCGCTCTCGACACCGCCGGCATCGACTTACAACACGGCGCCGCCTGCTTCGACCTACCACCAGAGCCAGACAGCCGATCAAGGCCAGGGCCCTGGCTATATGCCGCCGGGCAGCGATGCACAGCCCGTGCGCAAGAGCGGCATGGGCATTGCCGGTATCGCAGCCGTTGTCGTGGTCATTCTGCTCGCGCTGGGGGTGCTGCTGCATCGCCCGGTGCTGACCCTGATCGACCGGATGGCGAGCACCAAGATTTTCGATCAGGATCCGTCCACGCCGCAGCAGACGCAAAAGCAAACACCGCCGCAAAAGCAGCAACAACAGCAGCAAACGCAAAAGCAGACGCCGCCGCAGCAACAGCAGAAAGAAACGCCGCCTTCGAACGATGCGCAGCCAGCACTCAGGCGCGCCGACCGGTTGCAGCAAAGTGGCGATCATCGACAGGCGATTGCCGAATATACCGACGCGATCCGCGCCGATCCGACGCTTGCCACTGCCTATACCGGCCGCGGTCTCTCTTATTATCGTCTTGGCGATCGTGACCGCGCCTATGACGATTATTCGGTCGCGATCCGGCTCGAGCCGCAGCAGAAGCGAACGGCGATTCCCTATCTCAATCGCGCCATCGTGCAGCGCGAGCGGGGCAATGTCGATCTCGCCTTCGACGACGTCAACGCGTCGGTCAAACTCGATCCGCAATTGTCGCTTGCGTTCAACACGCGCGGCAATCTCTATTACGATCGTAATGACTACGACCGCGCGCTTGCAGACTATAACCAAGCGCTTTCGCTCGACCCGGCTTACGCGACCGGCTACACCAATCGCGCCAACGCTTATTATGCGAAGCGTGAATGGCAGCGTGCGCTCGAAGATTATTCCAACGCTGTCCGTCTTGATCCGAACAGCGTCAGCGCCCGCGTTGGCCGTGGCAATAGCTATGACGAACTCGGCGATGCCGACCGGGCGATCAAGGAATATAGCGAAGCGATCCGCATCAACCGCAGCTATGGGCTTGCTTATTTCAACCGCGGCCGCATTTATCTGAACCGCAAGGACTTCATCAGCGCGCTATCGGATTATTCCGATGCCGTGCGGCTCGATCCGAAACGGGCTGCCGCGCACCAGGGCCGCGGGCTTGCGAACGAAGGCCTCGGTCGGCGCGAAGAGGCAACCAAGGATTTCCGCCAGGCATTGCAGCTTGATCCGAACTTACAGCGCAGCCGCGACGCATTGCAGCGTCTCGGCGCGCGCCCATAAGAACGACAGGTCATGCAGTGACGGGTACGGTACCTTTCGCGCTTCCTTTGGGAACGGTAATCGCGGGTTACGAGATCAAAGGCGTGCTCGGAGCCGGCGGTTTCGGCATCACCTACGAAGGCTATAATCCGGTCACCAAACGCAAGGCGGCGATCAAGGAATTTTTCCCGCGCGGGATCGCGTCGCGCGATAACGCAACGCATGTGGTTTACGCGCAGGAAGAAGCGGCGATCGTCAATTGGGCGCTCGATCGCTTTCGCCGCTCGACCACCGAGCTTTGCGACTTCAAACATCCGAATATCGTTCCGGTGCTGAACTACGTTCCGGCGCACGAAACCGGCTACATGTTCATGGAGCAGGTCGAGGGCGAGACGCTCGAACAATGGCTGCGCGCGAAAGGCGACAAAGTCACATTCGAAGAAATCCGCGAGATGATCGATCCGGTCTGCGACGCGCTTGAATATGTGCACGCGAAACAGTTCATTCATCGCGACATCGCGCCGGACAATATCATGATCCGCAAGGATGGTCGGCCAATGCTGATCGATTTCGGCGCGATCAAGATCATCGCCCAGGAAACGCAGATCCGCTCGGCAAGCAATAGCGGACAAAAAAGCTTTGCGGTCGCAAAGCAGCATTATTCTCCACCCGAGCAGCTCGATCAGGATGCGGCACTCGATCCGCGCGCCGATATCTATGCGCTTGGTGCCGTGCTCTATCGCGCGGTAACAGGTGCGCCACCCGCGGACGCCGACAAGCGCAAAAATAGTCTGATCCTGAAGGGCGAAGATTCTTACGTGCCGGTCGCGAAGAATGCCCGAATTGCACTGCCGGTCGGTGCTGCCGAAACCATCGACCGCGCGCTGTCGATCAAGCCAAACAAGCGGCAAGAATCGATCGCAGAATTTCGTGCGGCCCTCCACGGTAATGTTGCCGAGACAGAACTCGTCAAGGCCACGCAACTGCAGCGGCCTGATCCCATGCCGACGCCGGGCTTTACCGCTCCGACGCATCAGACGCCGCGCAATGTCGCGCCGCATGCCACGCCTGCGACTGCGCGAGCATTTCCTGCCGCGAATTTGCAGACGTCGGACCAGCCGGCTGGCGCGTTTCAACTGGCGCCGCGCAAGACGGGTTCATGGATCGGGATTGCCGCCGGTGTAACCGTTGCCGTCATCCTCGCGGGCATCGTTGCGGCGTCTGTGTTCCGAGATAGCGATCCGGTTGTGAACCAGAACCAGCAGCAAAATATCAAACAAAACACACAGAACTCGCAGCGCGGGCCGCAATCCGAGACCGATCGCGACGCGGGGCCGATCGAGAATCAACGGCCGCAAAAGCCGATCAGCGAAGGCATCAAGGAAACCGGCGAATAGGCTGCTTTCGCCAGTCACGGAGTTTTGTGGCTCTCTGAAGCGCCTTTGGGGTAAACCCAACGCAGTTTTCGAACTTCGAGGGCGGCGGTTGTCCACCGAGCGATATTCGGTACCATTGCGCGCAGGTAGGGGTGCTTTCAGGCTCCCTGGCCATCCGATGAAAGTCGGGCGGGAGCGGTCGTGAGCCAGGAACATTATTCTTTTGCCTTGCCGGTAGGCACGGTGATCTCGGGTTACGAGATCGTCCGGGTGCTCGGCGTCGGCGGCTTCGGCATCACCTACGAGGGCTTTAACCCGGTAACCAGGCGCCGTGCTGCGATCAAGGAATTCTTCCCGCGCGGGATCGCGTCGCGAGAGAACGCAACTCAGGTCGTATTCTCGCGTCAGGACAACGACGTAGTGTCCTGGGCGCTGGAGCGTTTCCGCCGCTCGACCACCGAGCTTTGCGACTTCAAGCATCCGAATATTGTCGACGTGCTGAATTATGTGCCGGCGAACGAGACCGGTTACATGTTCATGGAGCAGGTCGAGGGCGAGACGCTCGAACAATGGCTCCTGAAAAAAGGCGCCGGCCTGACCTTTGCGGAACTGCGTGCTGTGCTCGCGCCGATCTGCGAAGCGCTCGATTATGTGCACGCCAGGAAATTCATTCACCGCGATATCGCGCCCGACAACATCATGATCCGCAAGGATGGCCGTCCGATGTTGATCGACTTCGGTGCGATCAAGATCATTGCGCAGACCGCGCAGACGCGCGCCGCATCCGGCCGCAGCTATGGTGTTGCCAAACAGCATTATTCGCCGCCGGAACAGATGGACGACGAGGCGGAGCTCGACCCGCGCGCCGATGTCTATGCGCTCGGCGCGGTGATCTACCGCGCGGTCGCCGGACATCCGCCGGTTGATGCCGACAAGCGCAAGAATGATCTTATTTTGAAGGGTGCGGACTCTTATGTGCCAGTCGCGCAGGCGACGAAGATTCCGCTTTCCGAATCCATCACGCGCACGATCGACCGCGCTTTGTCGATTAAGCCCGGCAATCGTCCGTCGTCGATCACGGAATTCCGCGCCGGACTTGAAGACGATAGCAGGCCGACCGCGATCCAGGAGCCTTCGACCAAGGCAGTCAAGCCTCAGCCGATGCCGACGCCGGGTTTTTCCGGACCGGGGAGCGGGGCTGCTGCCACGTTTGCCGATGCGGGACAGGCGGCGGAGCAAATGCCGCGCAAGCCCAAGCCATGGATCGGGATTGCCGCGATTGCCTCGGTCGTGCTGATCATCGCTGGTGTCTTCGCGGTTTCAAGCTTTCGTTCGCCTGAAGTAGTCGTCACACCGACACCAACCCCCACACCAACTCCCACGCCGACGCCGCCTTCCAATAATGCGCGGGCGCAGATCGAACGCGGCAACGCTTTATTTAAAGACAGGAAGTTCGACGAAGCGGTAGCGGCCTATACCGAAGCAATCCGCCTCGATCCGACCAACCCCGAGGCTTATCGCAAACGCGGCGAAGCTTGGGCGCGGCCGGATAACAGCAGCGCAATCTACAAACGTGCGGAAGACGATTTCGTGAACGCGCTTCGGTTGGTCGGTAACAACACGAATGAGCGCGTGGCAATCCTGCGCGCCCGCGCAAATGTTTACAGCCTGCAGAGGCGGTATGATGTGCAGATCACCGATCTGACCGAAGCACTGCGCTTCATGCCGAATAATCCCGGCATCCTGAAAGAACGCGGCACGGCTTATTGGCTTGCAACGCGCTATGATGAGGCGATTGCCGATCAGACGAGAGCGATTACGATCGAGCCGAAGAACTGGGAGCATTATTCGGACCGCGGCCAGTCTAATCGATTGAAGAAGGACTATATCGCCGCCGTTGCCGACTATTCCGATGCGATCAGACTCAGGCCGGGTCCGGATTTTCTTTATGCGCGGCGCGGTGCGGTTCACGCACTGCGTGGCGATCCCGAGCGTGCGCTGATGGATTATGCTGAAGCAATCCGGCGCGATCCCGCTGAATGGAATTATCTGCGCGCGCGTGCCGATATTTACATCGCACGCGCCGACCGTAACGCCACTACCCGTATCGACGATCTCAATCGCGCGCGTGCGGACCTCGATAAACTGTTACGGGAAAACAAGGCGCCGCAGGGCAGCGACTTCGAAAAGCGTGGTCTCGTGCTTGAAAAACTCGGCAAGCGCGCCGAAGCGATTGAGGATTTCCGTTCGGCACTGGCGAAGGACGGGGCGCTGAATACGAGCCGTCAGGCGTTGCAGCGGCTCGGCGGCTAGCACGAGCCTTTTCTAACTTTCGACATTCAAACGCAATAAATCAGCGCCGAAAGATCGCTGTGATCGATCCGAGCTTGTGCGGCCGCCGCGACCGCAGGCTTGGCGTGGATCGCGACACCTAATCCTGCCGCCGTGATCATGTCGAGGTCGTTTGCCCCGTCGCCGATTGCGATGGTTTCTTCCGGCCGGATGCCGAGCTTTTTGGTGAGTTCCTGAAGCGTCACGAGTTTGGCGGCACGACCCAGGATCGGCTCTTTTACCTTGCCGGCAAGCTTGCCGTCTTCGATGATCAATTCGTTGGCGCGGTTCTCGTTGAAGCCGAGCTTTTGCGCGATTACGTTGGTGAAGAGCGTGAAGCCGCCGGATACCAGGCAGGTGTAGCAGCCGTTTTTGCGCAGCGCATCGATCAACGCCGGGCCGCCGGCAGCGAGCGTGATTTTCGTGGCAATCGTTTCGTTAATCACCGAGAGCGGCAAGCCCTTCAACAGCGCCACGCGTTCGCGCAGCGCAGGCTCGAACGGAAGTTCGCCGCGCATCGCGCGCTCGGTGATCGCGGCGACATGCGCTTTCAAGCCGGCATAGTCCGCAAGCTCGTCGATGCATTCCTGATCGATCATGGTGGAGTCCATGTCCGCCACGAAAAGCTTTTTACGGCGATAGGTGGCCGGCTGGATCACGACATCGATCGGCGCGGGCGCGAGGGCTGCACGAACTTGATCGGAGAGTTTTCTCTGATCGGCGTCCGGCGCGGGCGCGAAGAAAATGTCGGCGGCAATTCCTTCGCGCAGCATGGTTTCAGAAATGGCGTTGGGGAGCAGCGCACGCGCTTTCGCAACCGCCGCCGCGTCAACGGCAGGGCGCAAAGGATTGCTAAGGAGGGTGGCTACGTGAGACATGAGGCAAATGAAACCGAAAAGCGCGGTGCTTATCGCAGGGCCGACGGCGAGCGGCAAGTCGGCGCTCGCGCTTGAGGTGGCTGCGCGAACCAACGGCGTCGTGATCAATGCCGACTCGATGCAGGTTTATCGAGATCTGCGCATCATTACCGCGCGGCCCTCAAATGAAGAGATAGCGGGCGCGCCGCACCGGCTTTACGGGCATATCGATGCGGCCGAGCTTTATTCGGCCGGCCGCTGGCTCCGCGATGCGGAGCGCGAGATCGCGGAAGCGCGCGAGGCGGGGCGAACTCCGATCGTGATCGGCGGCACTGGACTTTATTTCAGCGCGCTCTTGCGCGGGCTTTCCGCGGTACCGGAAGTTCCGGCAGAGGTGCGTGCGCAAGTACGCGAGTTCGCGGTCGATAACGATAACGCGGCACTGCATGCCATGCTTGTGAAACGCGATCCCCGGACGGCGGGCGAGATTCGCGTTCCCGACCGGCAGCGCATTTTGCGGGCGCTCGAAGTTATCGAGGCAACAGGCACCGGGCTCGCTGACTGGCGTGATGAGCCGGGCACGCCCGTACTGCGGGAAGGCGAGTACGACGCAATATTCCTGCAGGTCGATCGCGAAGCGCTCGGGCTACGGATCGACGCGCGTTTCGACAAGATGCTCGAAGAAGGTGCGCTTGATGAAGTGCGGAAGCTCAAGGCGCGCAAGCTCGATCCGCGCATGCCGGTGATGAAGGCGCATGGCGTGCCGTGGCTGTTCAAGCATTTCGACGGCGAGATTTCGCTGAAGGAAGTTGCGGCCCAAGGCAAACTCGAGACGCGGCAATATTCGAAGCGGCAGGAGACGTGGTTTCGGAATCAATTGCCGGAGTTTCGGTGGGTTGAACCGAGTGCGGGCTTAAGCGCTATTCTGAAGTAACCTACTCCGCCGGCCTCAACTTCGCCCGCGCGCGTTCACGCGGCCAGAGCCATTGCGCGGCAAGGGCTGCGAGCGTCACACCGGCGGTCGTGAACAGCACCACCCATGCCGGGCGGATCGCGTCGGGAAACATCAAGTTCGCCTGCAAAACACGCCGCCAGTCGACACCGGTGAGCAGGCCATACCAAAGCGCCTCAGTGATGATCGTGAACACGGTGGCCGCGATCACAAGACCGATCAGATGGGGAGTGCGGATTTCGTCCGCGCGTTTCTGCACAAAGCGATAGAACAACAGCCAGGCGAGCAAGCCTGCCATCCAGGTCGGCTCATAGATGTTGAGCTTCTTCTGCATCATGAAATGAACGACCGCGAGAATCGCGATCACATAAGTAATTTTATGCAGCTTATTCCAGCGTGCGCCGCCGATCCTGCGGATCATGCCATCGGTCGATGTCACGCCGAGCGCGGTCATGCCGAGGAAGGCCACGAACCCGATCGTCAGGTAAAGCCGCAGCGCGATTTCGCGCGCGACGGTGCCGAGCGCGAAATTCTGGTCGATCACGTAAATCATGAAATGCGCAAACGCATAGAAGAAGGCGGCAACACCAAGCGTGCGGCGCGTATTGATGAGCTTCGGCGCGTTGAAGAGCCGTCGCGCGGGCGTGACACAGAGCGAGAGGAAGAGGAGCCGCACCGACCATTCGCCGGTCTGGTGCGTGAGTTCGACCAACGGCTGCGCGCCGAGATCGGCCCCGATGATGCGGCCGAGCAGATAGAGCGCGGGCAGCGATGCGCCGGTAAAGGCGATTAGCTTGTGCGGGGAAATTGTCCCATTTTTTTCGCGCAGAAATGGCAAATCGCTAATTCCGGTTTTGACCAAACTAGGCCGGGCGGCGGAGCCCGGGAACCGGGCAGCAGCCACAATCCCGTGACTTCTACTGCCGGCAAATCGGGCTTGCGGGGCCGAAAACCCAGGCGCATAAAGTCTTGACGACATTGGCAAGGGCCATTAGGGTCCGCGCAACTTTTAGCCGGTATAGAAGTCCTATGCGCAATATTATTACTGTAGTAGGAGGGCGCACCCCCCGCACGGCTTAAACAAGCCGGGCAGTCGAGGTGGTGCGCAAAGGGGTCTTTCGGGGCCCCTTTTCGATTCTGGGCAATAGAAAAACGACGGAAAACTGGAGCGGACGATGAGCAACGAAATAACCGGCGCGGAGATGGTGGTGCGGGCCTTGGCAGAACAGGGCGTCAAGCACCTGTTCGGATATCCGGGTGGCGCGGTGCTTCCGATTTACGATGCGCTGTTTCAGCAGAAGGACGTGAAGCACATTCTCGTCCGCCACGAGCAGGGCGCGGTGCACGCCGCCGAAGGCTACGCGCGCTCGTCGGGCAAGGTCGGCGCAGTGCTGGTCACTTCCGGTCCGGGTGCCACCAACGCCGTCACCGGCCTCACCGACGCATTGATGGATTCGATCCCGATCGTCGTCATCACCGGCCAGGTGCCGACGCATCTGATCGGCAATGACGCGTTCCAGGAATGCGACACGGTCGGCATCACGCGGCCCTGCACCAAGCATAATTATCTTGTCAAAGACGTGAACGATCTTTCGCGCATTCTGCACGAAGCGTTTTACATCGCGGGTTCGGGCCGTCCCGGACCGGTGGTCGTTGACATCCCGAAAGACATTCAATTCGCGAAGGGAAAATATACCGGCGCGAAGGACGTGCGGCACAAGTCCTATAAACCGAGGCTGAAGGGCGATATTGCAAAGATCCAGGCCGCGGTCGAACTAATGCGCGATGCCAAGCGTCCGCTGTTTTACACGGGCGGCGGCATCATCAATTCGGGCAACGAAGCCTCGGTCCTGTTGCGCGAAATCGTGAAGCTCACGGGATTCCCGATCACGTCCACGCTGATGGGTCTCGGTGCTTATCCCGCGGCCGATCCGCAATGGCTCGGCATGCTCGGCATGCACGGCACCTACGAAGCCAATTGGGCGATGCATGATTGCGATGTGATGATCTGCATCGGCGCGCGTTTCGACGACCGCATCACCGGGCGCCTCGACGCGTTCGCGCCGCATTCGAAAAAAATCCACGTCGATATCGATCCGTCCTCGATCAACAAAAATGTCAAAGCGGACGTGCCGATCATCGGCGATTGCGCCCATGTGCTCGAAGACATGGTTCGCCTGTGGCGCACGTCCTCGGCGCAGACCGACAAGAAGGGGCTTTCGGAATGGTGGAAGCAGATCGAGAAATGGCGCGCCCGCAAATCGCTCGCTTATAAAATGTCGAACGACGTGATCAAGCCGCAATATGCGGTCGAGCGGCTCTACGAGTTGACCAAGGATCGC
This sequence comes from uncultured Alphaproteobacteria bacterium, assembly GCA_963730025.1. Classification (GTDB taxonomy): domain Bacteria; phylum Pseudomonadota; class Alphaproteobacteria; order Rhizobiales; family Xanthobacteraceae. The sequence goes on along the minus strand of CAVSPV010000002.1, from coordinate 1,140,281 downwards.
GACACTTACATCACGACCGAAGTCGGCCAGCATCAGATGTGGGCGGCACAGCTTTATCACTTCCAGGAGCCGCGCCGCTGGATGACCTCGGGCGGTCTCGGCACGATGGGCTATGGCCTGCCGGCCGCGGTCGGCGTGCAGCTCGCGCACCCGAAATCGCTCGTGATCGATATCGCCGGCGAAGCGTCGGTGCAGATGACGATGCAGGAAATGTCGACGGCGGTGCAGTACGGCCTGCCAATCAAAATCTTCATTCTGAACAACGAATATATGGGCATGGTGCGCCAGTGGCAGGAACTGCTGCATGGCGGGCGCTATTCGGAATCCTATTCCGAAGCGCTGCCGGATTTCGTGAAGCTGGCCGAAGCCTATCGCGGCGTCGGCATCCGCTGCTCGAAGCCCGGCGATCTCGATGCCGCGATCAAGGAGATGATCAACGTCGACAAGCCGGTGATCTTCGACTGTCTCGTGGACAAGGCCGAGAATTGCTTCCCGATGATCCCGTCGGGCCGCGCCCATAATGAAATGATCCTGGGTGACGCCGCCGAATCGATCGGCGACGCGATCACCGAAGAAGGAAAGATGTTGGTGTAATGAATATGACAACCAATCCCGCCACGACGCATTATCCCGCCCCTCCCGTTGAAGAGCGCGCCGAGCGGCGTACGCTCTCCGTGCTCGTCGATAACGAGCCGGGCGTGCTTGCGCGCGTGATCGGTCTGTTCTCCGGCCGCGGCTACAATATCGACTCGCTTACCGTCTCCGAGACCGAGCACGAGAAACACCTCTCGCGGATCACGATTGCGACCACCGGCAAGCCGATGGTTATCGAACAGATCAAGCATCAGCTTGAGCGGCTCGTGCCCGTGCATCGCGTGATCGATCTCACCGAAGGCGGCCGCGCGCTGGAGCGCGAACTTGCGTTGATCAAAGTGAAGGGTAAAGGCGAACAGCGCGTTGAGGCTTTGCGGCTGGCCGACGCGTTCCGCGCACGCGTGATCGACGCCACCACCGAGAGCTTCATCTTCGAACTCACCGGCAAGACCGACAAGATCGATCAATTCCTGATCCTGATGGCGCCGCTCGGACTGGTGGAATGTTCACGCACCGGTATTGCCGCGATCGCGCGCGGTCCGGAGGGGATGTGAGCGCGGCGGCGCGATTGTCTCCCGCATTTCTTCCAGCAATCGCTTTGCTCTCTGTCGTTGTGCCGGCCGCCGCACAAGAAACAAACTGTGGCGCGGTAATTACACTTGCCGGCCACGGCAATTCGAAGCTCTCTTATAGTCTCGCGGCATCGCCGGAAAAGGCCGAGGTTGCGCTGGTTCTGCTTCCCGGCGGGCCTGGCCTTGTCGATCTCGACGCTGCGGGTTGTGCGCGCAAGCTTAAGGGAAATTCGCTGGTGCGCACGCGCGGTCTGTTTCATCGCGCCGGCTTCGTCACCGCGCTGGTGGATGCTCCATCTAACTATCGCGGCGAGGACGGGCTAGGCGGCTTTCGCTTGTCTCCGCTTCACGCAAGCGACATCGGCCGGGTCATCGCAGACATGCGGCAGCGTACGAAATTGCCGATATGGCTCGTTGGCACAAGCCGCGGCACGATTTCGGTGCTGAACGCGGCGTCACGTCTGCAGGGAGAACAGGCCCCCGACGGGCTCGTGCTTACTTCACCGGTGACGGCGGGAAGGGTAGGCGGACGCAAGGATTGGGTCGCGCAAACCGTTTTTTCCGTGCAGCTCGGCGCAATCAAAGTGCCCGTTCTCGTGGTCGCTCACGCCAACGACTTGTGCATCCGCACGCCGCCTGCGCTCGCGCCAGGTATCGTCCCGCGCACGGGCAGCGCACGAAAGCAAACCGTAACGGTCAAGGGCGGTGCAGCCCAACGCGGCGCAGTCGGTGTTGAGGCCTGCCAAGGAAGTTCGGCTCACGGATTCCTGGGTCAGGAAGAAGAAGTAACGCAAGGCATCGTGCGCTTCGTGCGCGGCGGCATGTACTGACGGATCCAGGCGTTGCCTCGCGATATTGCAATTTGCGGATGCGGACCGGCAGGCCTTTCGGCGGCGCTGTTCCTGCATCGCGCAGGCAATCGTGTGACCTTGTTCGATCGTTTCAGCGAACCGAGGCCGCTCGGCTCCGGCTTAATGCTCCAGATGACGGGCTTGAGCGTGCTCGAGCACCTGGGCCTGAGCGACGCCATTCATGCGCGCGGACATCGCGTCGACCGTTTTGTCGGACGCGCGGTGCCTTCGGGTCGCCTGGTGCTTGACGTCAGGTACAATACGCTACGTGGCGATCAGTACGCGCTCGCGGTGCATCGCGGAGCACTTTTTGAAGTTCTCTACAACGAAGTACGACAGCTCGGCATTGCGCTTGAAGGAAGTTTTGAGTTGCAGAAGGTCGATATGATTTCGGGCGACCGCGCCGTTCTTGTCGATAACAAGGGCACGCGGGCAGGGCCGTTCGATCTTGTGGTCGATGCACTAGGTTCACGTTCGCCGACGCTGTCGCAGTTCTATCGATTGCAGACCGCGCCGCTCGATTACGGTGCGCTGTGGGCGACCTTGCCGATGCCGAAAGGCCCGTTTCAGGCGCACATTCTTGAGCAGCGTTATCAGCGTGCAAGCGTAATGATCGGTGTTTTGCCGGTCGGGCGCCACGATAGTGTCTCGGAAGATCAGGTTACTTTTTTCTGGAGTTTGCGCGGCCAGGATTTCGAAGCGTGGCGGCAAGCCGGGTTAGATGCCTGGAAAGATCGTGTGCGGGCGTTGTGGCCGGAGACGGATGTGCTGCTGAAAGAAATTTCCAGCCTGGAGCAACTCGTGTTTGCGCGTTACTCACATCATACGTTGCGGCAGCCGCATTTTGGTGCCGTTGCGACGATCGGGGACGCTGCGCATTCCACCAGCCCGCAACTGGGGCAGGGCGCCAACATGGCGATGCTTGATGCAGCGGCACTCGCCGATGCGCTTGCGGAAAACGCGGACATTCCTCTTGCGCTAGCGGAATATGCAAAAAAGCGCCGCTTTCATATCCGGCTTTATCAGACATTGAGTGCTGCTTTCACGCCGTTCTATCAATCTGACAGCCGCATTCTTCCGTTCATCCGCGACATTCTGGTTGCGCCTACCGCGCGAATACCACCTCTTTCACGGCTTCTTGCTTCCATGGTTGTGGGAACCTGGGGACTCGATAAGAGTAATGGGTCGCGCGTTTCCGTAAAATGAACATATTTGCTGGGGCGCAATATGGAATTTGGCGCAGAGTTTTGGACGTTCGTCGCGATCGGTGTGTTTGCGCAACTCGTTGACGGCGCGCTCGGCATGGCGTTTGGCGTCATCGGCTCAACTGTGTTGATGAGCACGGGGGTTGCGCCGGCGCAGGCAAGCGCGATGATTCATATCGCTGAGATATTTACCACGGCGGCGTCGGGCATTTCGCATTACGTGAACAAGAACGTGTCCTGGACCATTGTAAAACGTATCGCGATTCCAGGCGTGATCGGCGGCATCTTTGGCGCGACTATTTTGGCGAATATTGACGGCAAACTGATCGCGCCCTTCGTGAGTGCCTATCTCCTGCTTGTCGGAATCATCATCCTCGTTCGCGCCATGCGCTCGTTCGCGGTGGTGGATCCAAGCCGCCGCGGGATGCCCGTGATCGGCTTTGCCGGCGGGACGCTAGACGCGATCGGCGGCGGCGGCTGGGGACCGCTTGTGACCTCAACGTTGATCGGTACCGGCCACGCCCCGCGTTATGTAATCGGCTCGGTCAACCTCACCGAATTTTTCGTGACGGTGGCAACCTCGATGACGCTGATCCTGCACCTCGGCTGGGGTAATCTCGCGCCGGTCATTCCGCTGGTGCTGGGGGGCCTGATCGCCGCCCCGTTTGCCGGCTTGATCGCGCGGGTCGCCCCGACACGCATCCTCATGGTCGTAGTCGGGTTGCTTGTGATCGGCCTCGCGCTCCGCTCATTGCTCCGCTATTTCGGCATGCTTTAACGGGGCTTGTCGGGGCCCGCAGCCTTCCCTAGAAGCTGTCGCGGAAACTGATCTTACGCGGGGAAAAGCCCGCGCCTTACGGGGGTTAATATGCGTGTTTATTACGATCGCGACGCCGACCTGAACCTGATCAAGGGCAAGAAGGTCGCCGTTGTCGGCTATGGCAGCCAGGGCCACGCTCATGTGCTCAATCTGCGTGACTCGGGCGTCAAGGACGTCACGGTGGCGCTGCGTAAAGGTTCGCAGGGCGTGAAGAAAGCCGAAGGCGAAAAGCTGAAGGTGATGGAAGTCGCGGAAGCCGCCAAATGGGCCGACGTGATGATGATGCTGACCCCCGACGAATTGCAGGGCGACATCTATCGCGATCATTTGCATGGGAACATGAAAGAGGGCTCGGCCCTTTTGTTTGCGCACGGTCTCAACATTCACTTCAACCTGATCGAGCCGCGTCCCGACATCGACGTGCTGATGGTCGCGCCGAAAGGTCCGGGCCACACGGTGCGTTCCGAGTATCTGCGCGGCGGCGGCGTCCCCTGTCTGATCGCAATTCATAAGGACGCGTCCGGTAACGCGCACGATCTCGGACTGTCTTATGCGTCGGCGATCGGTGGCGGCCGCGCCGGCATCATCGAAACTTCATTCCGCGAGGAATGCGAAACCGATCTGTTCGGCGAGCAAGTCGTGCTCTGCGGCGGTCTCGTTGAACTGATCAAGGCCGGTTACGAAACGCTGATCGAAGCCGGCTACGCGCCGGAGATGGCTTATTTCGAGTGCCTGCATGAAGTGAAGCTGATCGTCGATCTGATCTTCGAAGGCGGCATCGCGAACATGAACTACTCGATTTCGAACACTGCCGAATATGGCGAGTACGTCACCGGCCCGCGCATCATCACCGAAGAAACCAAGAAAGAGATGAAGCGCGTACTGAACGACATTCAAACCGGCACGTTCACGCGTAACTGGATGCTTGAGAACAAGGTCAACCAGACCTCGTTCAAGGCGACCCGCGCCAAACTCGCGCAACATCCGATCGAAGAGGTCGGTGAAAAGCTCCGCGCCATGATGCCCTGGATCAAAGCCAAGGCGCTGGTCGATAAGAGCAAGAACTAGAGTTTCAACCGCCGGGCTTGCCCGGCGGTTTTGTTTAGGGAGCGGACTTCATGAAAGCCGTCGTCATCACGGGCGCATCGACCGGTATCGGCGAAACCACCGCGAAATATCTCGCGAGCCATGGCTTCAAGGTCTATGGCAGCGTGCGCAAACCCGAAGACGGCGCGCGTTTACGCCAGGAAATAGGCGGCAATTTCGAGCCGCTGATTTTCGACGTGACCGACGAACAGGCAGTCCACGAAGCGGCAAAAAAAGTCCGCGCGGATTTGAACGGGCAGACGCTTGCGGGTCTCGTGAATAATGCGGGCATCGCTGTGCCCGGACCGTTTTTGCAGACGCCGCTCGATAAATGGCGCAAGCAATTCGAAGCCAACGTGATCGGTGTCGTTGCCACGACGCAGGCATTCGCGCCGCTCTTGGGCGCCGATCTTTCGATCAAGGGTGAGCCGGGCCGGATCGTGATGATTTCATCGGTTGCGGGTAAGCGCGGCAATCCATTCGCCGGTCCTTATTCAGCATCGAAACACGCGGTCGAAGGTCTGTCAGAATCACTCCGCCGCGAGATGCTGTTGTTCGGGATCGACGTGATCGTGATCGGACCGGGCCCGATCAAAACGCCGATCTGGGGCAAGGGTGCCGCACCCGATTTCTCCAAGCTCGGCGAGTTCGCCCTATCGCACGCCGCTCGAGGCCGCTTTCAATTTTATGCAGAACCTCGGCAAGAATGGTCTGCCGCCGGAAGATGTGGCCAAGCTCATTCATCACGCGCTGACCGGTTCGAACGTGAAGACCCGCTATACGATTACGCCGGGCAAGTTCCAGCGCGCGATCATCAACATGCTGCCGGCGCGTATGTCCGACCGCATTATCGCAAATCGGTTGAACATGAAGCGGTTGCGGCCTTAAGCAACCCGCCGGGAAACGTGCGCCGCGACGCAAATCCAGCGGCCGTTTTGCTTTTGCCAGATGTCGGTATAGCGGCCACGGCCTTCGGCGCCCGCGGTCGTAGTGAATGCAGTGGCGGCATGGATGATCGCGGTGTCGCCGACAATCCGGATCAAGACATCTTCCTCTGAAATTTTCGAGACACCAGTGCCGCGGCCGATCTGATCGAGGAACGTTTTGCGGTCGGAGATGGTGCCGTCGGAATTTGTATTCATGAAGTCGGGCGATAAATTCCGGTCGAACCAGGCGACGTCCTTATCCTGAACGGATTTGACGTATTCGTGGTTCAGCACTTCAAGCGTTTCGCGGTCGTTACTCATTGTATCTATCTCTTCTCGATCTGCGACTTCAGCCAGCGCGCAGCCCCTTCGGGCGTCTGCTTGTTCTCAGCGCGGTCGGCTAGCAGGCTTGCGTCCCGCATTTTATCGACATCGATCGCACCAACGAGCGACTTGAGTGCTGCAATAAATTTATCGTCCTGCGCGCGCTTTGGCGAAACCAGCAGGATCGCATCATAGGGCGGCAAAGCGTTTCTCGGATCTTCGAGCACGACGAGGTCGTATTGCTTGATGCGGCCATCGCTTGAAAAGGCAGAGATCACGTCGGCCTCGCCGGTGTTGACCGCTTCATACATAAAGGTGCTCTGCATCTGCCGCTGCGCTTTGAAATTCAATCCATAGGCGTTGCGCACAGCCGTCCATTCCGGCCGCGCCAGAAATTCATAGTCGGCTGCGATGACAAGCTGCGGCGCATGGCGGATGAGGTCCGCGATGGTCTTGATACTGAGTGCGACGGCCCGGCTCCGTTTCATCGCCAGCGCATAGGAATTTTCAAAACCGAGACCGCCCAGCATCAGAATGCCGCGCTCTTTAAGCCACTTCGTGGTCTCGCGCCAGAACTTCTTCGCGCGGACGTACGTCGGTGCGGCGCATCTGGGTTGCCCAGATTGTGCCGGAATAATCGACATAGACATCGATCTCATTGTTAAGGAGCGCGTCGAAGGCGACCGTCGAGCCGAGCCCGTCACGGCGCGTGGCGGGGATTCCCGCATCGCGCAATTTGTCTTCGATGAGCGCCGCCAGAATGAATTGCTCGGTGAAGGTCTTCGCACCGACGACATAGGCCCCGGAAATGCGCTGCGCGTAGGGAAAGATCGCCGCCGCGATTACAAGCGCAAGCCCGATCATGCCGGCAATGAAGCGCGAGCGCTTTCGGGTCCGCACACCGCTTTCAGCAAGCGACAGCAACTGATCGACCACGAGCGCAAGCACCGCCGCGCCAATGCAGCCGAACAGGACGAAAACCCAGTTCTGGGTTTGCAGTCCGGTGAAAATGTAATTGCCGAGGCTGGTCTGACCGACGGGCGTAGACAGCGTAGCCGTTCCGATCACCCAGACGGCGGCGGTACGGATTCCCGCCATGATGACGGGGAGCGCAAGCGGCAATTCCACCATGAAGAGCGTTTGACGCTTCGTCATGCCGGCGCCGGTTGCGGCTTCGGTGATCGCAGCATCAATGCCGGTTATGCCCGTCACCGTATTTCGCAACACCGGCAGCATCGAATAAAGCGTGAGCGCGAGTAGCGACGGCAGAAAGCCGAAGGCCGAGAACGAGACGCCGAGCAGCATCGAGGTGAGGCTCGAGAGCGCAAGCAATAACGGATAGAAGAGCGCGAGCAGCGCCAAGCCCGGGATGGTCTGGATCAGCGATGCGGTCGCAAGCACCGGCCAGCGCAATTTCGGATTGCGCGCGGCAAGAATTCCAAGCGGCAGGCTGATCGAAATCCCGAGGCCGAGGGCCGCAACACTCAGCAAGACGTGATTGCCAAGATATTCCGGGAGCCGCGCGAGCGCTTCGGCAATTCTGGGATCGAACGCTTCCACCTAAGCGCGCCCCATGAGGGCCGCGAGTTTCTTCGCCTGGCGCTCGGGCATGCGCATCAATTCGCGCACATATTCGTGTTTCGCGCCGCGCATCAGCGTCTGAGGCGTGCCTTCTTCGACGATCTTGCCCGCCTGCAGCACGACGATGCGGTCAGCAAGCGTCAGCGCTTCGAGCATGTCATGCGTGATCATTACCGAGGTGAGCCCGAGCTTTTCATGGAGTTCGCGGTAATCCTCGGTCAATGCTTCACGGGTTACCGGATCGAGCGCCCCGAACGGTTCGTCCATCAGCACGATTTTCGGCTCAGCCGCGATCGCGCGCGCAACGCCCACGCGCTGGCGTTCGCCACCCGACAATTCATGTGGCATGCGGGTTTCATAATGTTGCGGCAGGCGCACGAGTTCGAGCAGCTCGCGGACCCGGGTTTGCTTCTTAGCTTCCGGCCAGCCGAGCAGGCGCGGCGTGATCGAAATATTTTCCGCGACCGTCATGTGCGGGAACAAGCCGATACCCTGAAACACGTAGCCGATACGCCGCCGAAGCGAGACCGGTTCGATGTCGCGGACATTCTCGCCGCCGACCAACACACTGCCTTCGGCCGGATCGGCGAGGCGATTGACGAGACGGAGCAGCGTGGTCTTCCCGGAGCCGGACGGTCCGACGATTGCGACAAACTCGCCTTGTGCAATCGAAAGCGCCACGTGATCGAGCGCAAGCCGCGGCGCGCCGGGGAAGCGTTGCACGATATTGTCGAAACGAATGGCGCTTCCACGTTCCGTCATGACTTAACCATACGCCGGGCCCAGTACTGGCAAAACCGGCTTCTGTTCTCGACAAGAAGCAATGAGGATGGCAGTTTAGTTGGGAAGCCTACGATTGGCGCAAGAAAAACAACAGATTTGTCGAGGGAGTTTGCCATGCAGAATGTCGCGATGAAAATCGGTGGGCGGGATGCCGGCTCCGCCGATGGCCGGACCTATCAGAAAAAAAATCCATTTACCGGCGAAGTGATTGCCATCGTTCCCGATGCGGGTCCGCTTGACGCGGTTGCCGCTGTTGGTGCCGCCGCCGCCGCATTCAAGGAATGGTCGCAGACGCCGATGTCGAAGCGCCGCGAAATTCTCTGGAAGGCAGCCGACCTGCTCGCCGCCCGCGCGCCCGAAGTCGCAAAGATCATGACCGCCGAAACCGGCGGCACGTTCGGCTGGGGCATGTTCAACACGTTCTTTGCGGCATCGATCCTGCGCGAGGCCGCTGCCTCCGTGTCGCAGATCACCGGCGAAGTGATCCCGTCCGATCATCCGGGCAAGATCGCAATGGCGGTCCGTCAGCCGGTCGGCGTCGTGCTTGGCATTGCGCCGTGGAATGCACCGATGATTTTGGGCGTGCGTTCGGTTGCGATGCCGCTTGCCTGCGGCAACACGGTCGTGATGAAAGCTTCCGAAGAAACGCCGGGCACGCATCGCATCATCGGCGAAGTGCTGGAACAGGCGGGCCTCCCTGCGGGCGCGATCAATATTCTGACGACCTCACGCGAAGGTGCCGGGCCAGCGGTCGAGGCGATGATCGCCGATCCCCGCGTCAAACGCATCAACTTCACCGGCTCGACTCATGTCGGAAAAATCATCGCGCAGAGTGCGGCGCGTTTTCTCAAGCCTGTGCTACTCGAACTTGGCGGCAAGGCGCCACAGGTCGTGCTCGACGATGCAAATTTGGACGATGCAGCGGCGGCGGCGAATTTCGGCGCCTTCATGCATCAGGGTCAGATCTGCATGTCGACCGAGCGCCTGGTCGTACAGAAGCCGGTGATCGACGAGTTCAGCCGCAAGCTGGTTGCGAAAGCCGAAGGGCTCCGCGTCGGCGATCCGGCCAATCCGGAAACGCAAATCGGTTGTCTTGTGAGCGAACGCTCGGTCAAGCGCGTCCATGATCTTGTGAAAGACGCAGTCGACCGCGGCGCGCGCGTGCTGACGGGCGGCACGCCGAACGGCATGCTGTTTCCGCCGACGGTGATCGATCGCGTCACGCCGGAAATGCGGATTTATCGCGAAGAGTCGTTTGGGCCGGTCGTGATCGTGATCCCGGCAACCGACGACGAGGAAGCGGTACGGCTCGCGAACGACACCGAGTTCGGGCTGTCGGCGTCGGTGTTCTCGGGCAATGTCGATCGTGCATACGCGGTCGCGTCACGGATCGAGAGCGGCATCTGCCACATCAACTCGTCAACCGTTTCCGACGAGCCGCAAATGCCGTTCGGCGGTGTGAAGGATTCCGGCTATGGCCGTTTCGGCGGCCGCGCCGGCATCAACGAATTCACTGAACTTCGCTGGATGACGATCCAGACCGGTCACGCGCATTATCCGATCTAATCCTCGGACGGGATAAATGAAAACGGGCGGGAAATTTCTCGCCCGTTTTTTTTAATGCGGCAGCCAGTGGGAAATATATTTGAACAATCCCCAACCCGGCGCGAGCAGCACAAAAGCCCAGACTACAGCGGATGAGACGTTCGCGAGCTGAAACTTCAAGTGCGGTACATTAAAGATGCCCGCGGTCAAGGGAACGAAAGCGCGCAAGGGCCCCGAGAAACGGCCGACGAAAACGCCCATCGCCCCCCATTTGCGCATGAAGTCGTCGGCGCGCTTGGTAAACTCGGGATAGCGCGAAAGCGGCCAGTGAAGATGGGCGCTCTCCTTGAAATAGACACCGACCACATAAGAGAGCCAGTCGCCCAAGATTCCGCCGATCACCGCGCCCCACCAGATTGGCCAGAAACTCAAACCCGCGCTGCCGATAAGTCCGCCGATCCCGACCAGCATCACGGTCGCCGGCACAAAAAAAGAGACGACCGCGAGCGACTCGGCAAAGCAGAGGCCGGCGACGATAAACGGCGCCCACGCCTGGTTGGCTTTCACGAAAGTGACCACGTCGGCGGCGAAGCTTTGCAGGAAGGACATGCTTAGGTAACCTATCTGGGTCGCTCCTGTTTCACACAGCTACTTCACAATTAAAATGGCTCACCGCGCGATTTCGCGAAAACCTGTAGCATTGTCCGCATGAACCTCCTCTCCATCCAGTCGCACGTCGCCTATGGTCATGTCGGCAACGCTTCGGCGGTGTTTCCATTGCAGCGCCTCGGGGCCGAAGTCTGGCCGGTGCACACCGTGCAGTTTTCGAATCACACCGGCTATGGCGCCTGGCGCGGGCAGGTGTTCGGCGCCGATCTCGTCCGCGACGTGGTCTCCGGCATCGAAGATCGCGGCGTGTTGCCGAAATGCGATGGCGTGCTTTCGGGTTATATGGGCGACGCCACGATCGGCGAGGCGATCCTCGAAGCAGCAGTGAAAGTGAAGGCGGCTAATCCGAACGCGCGCTATTGCTGCGATCCAGTGATCGGCGATGTCGGTCGCGGGATTTTCGTCCGGCCCGGCATTCCCGAGTTCATGCGCGACCGCGCCGTTAGGGAGGCCGATGTCGTAACGCCAAACCAGTTTGAGCTCGATTTTCTCTCCGGCATGGAAACGAAAACGCTCGCGGCGGCGCTCAAGGCGGTCGACGCGGTGCATCGCGCGGGGCCGAAAACCGTGCTGGTAACCAGCCTGCACATCGACGATACGCCTAAGGATTCGATCGAAATGCTTGCTTCCGGAGCGGATGGGAAATTCCGTTTGCGGACGCCGCTGCTTGATATTTCAGTGAATGGCGCAGGCGACGCGATTGCGGCACTCTTTTTCTATCATCTTTTGAAATCGGGATCGACTGCAGACGCGCTTTCGAATGCCGCGTCGTCGATCTTTGGCCTGATGAAACGCACGAAAGAAGCGAACTCCCGTGAAATATTGCTGATCGAAGCCCAGGATGAGTTCGTGAAACCCTCGCGGCAATTTCGCGCGGAGACAATCGCGTGAAAATTGTTGCGCTGGACGAGCTCGATTTTCGCATCGCGCCGTTTCAGTGGAAGTGGGCTGAGGAAAATCGCAGTTCCATCGAAGAATATTTCGCCCGCATGCGCGCGCAACGCTCGCATGTCTGGAACGGACGCATTTTGATGCTGAGCCATTGCGAGGTTCAGGACCGAAAGATCGCCGGTACTTTTTTCGAGACGGATTTCGCAAATCTCGTCGCGTTTCGCGCGGCCGGCTTCCCCGACCCTGGCGTTCGTTCCTGTGCTGCGTCGAGTGCGTTGTTGACCGCCGACGGCGCTTATTTGCTCGGTGTGATGGCGCCTCATACGGCCAACGCGGGCAGGATCTATTTCATCGCGGGCACGCCCGACACGGACGACGTGCGTCCGGACGGCTCGGTCGATCTGGCCGGCAGCACGATCAAGGAACTCGGCGAAGAAACGGGATTGTCCGCGTCCGATGTGCGGTTCGCCGGTCAGTGGCATGCGGTTCTTGCCGGGGCGCGTGTCGCGCTGATCCGGGCCGCCTATTGTACGGAAAACGAAGCCGAACTCTCGCAACGTATCCGCGCTTTCATCGCCTCCCAGAAAGACCCCGAGCTATGCGACATCGTTTCGGTCCGCACGAGGGCAGATTTCAGCCCGGCAATGCCGGACTTTATCCGGGCCTATCTCAATGCAATGCTGCCTGCGGATGTTGCGTAGGAGATGACGATGGACGGAAAAAAGATGCTTGAGCGCTACCGCGTATCCAAGCCCGAGAAATTCCAACTTTCGGACATCGATCCTAACGATACCTTCGGCCTCGATTTGCCGAAGAAGGAAGCGAAAGAGCAGCTCGAAGATACGGTCAAGGATATCTCCAAATTACAGGAGATGCTTTACGCGCAGGACCAATGGTCTGTGCTCGTGATCCTGCAGGCGATGGACGCGGCCGGAAAAGACAGCGTCCTTGAGCACGTGATGTCCGGCATCAATCCGCAGGGCTGTCAGGTCCATTCGTTCAAGGCGCCAACATCAACCGAACTCGAACACGATTTCTTATGGCGCACGACCGTTGCGTTGCCGGAGCGCGGCAGGATCGGCGTTTTCAACCGCTCCTATTACGAAGAAGTGCTCGTGGTCCGCGTGCATCCTGAGATTCTGCAAAAGCAGCGCCTGCCGCAGGAACTGATCGGAAAGGATATCTGGCAGGAGCGCTTCGACGACATTCGCTCTTTTGAGAAGCACATGGCGCGAAACGGCACCGTCGTTCTGAAATTCTTCCTTCATGTCTCGAAAGAAGAGCAGAAAAAGCGTTTCTTGGACCGGATCGACGAGCCGGATAAACAATGGAAGTTCAATGCCGGCGACATCGAGGAGCGCAAGCTTTGGGATAAATATATGTCCGCCTACGAAGACATGATCCGCAACACCAGCACATCGCACGCACCGTGGTACGTGGTTCCGGCGGATCACAAGTGGTTCACGCGGCTCGTGGTCGCGAACGCAATCAAGGATGCGATGGCAGAGTTGCGTCTCGAATATCCGAAGCTAGACGACGCGGCGCGCGAAGCGCTTAAAAAGGCGCGCGGCGTCCTGACGACCGAAAAGTAGCCCGCGTTAGCGGTAGCCGTATTTTTTCTTGACCGCTTGTAGTTCGCGATTGGCGCGGGGGGCGTCACCGGACGCGCAAACGGCGCGGACCGGACCAAGGTCGGAAGCAATGCGCGGAAACACAGCGCGGTCGAGCGAGCCGGTTCCGACGTCGGCCGCAATCACGCGCTGATACTCATTGATGGTGCGCGTGCACTCGGCGGGGCCGGTCGCCTGGTCAAGGGTTGCGATCTGCGGGTCGGGTGCCACCGCGGTCTGCGGGGGCGGCGTCGGCGAGCTCGTGCAGGCGGCGCAGAGCAGTACAGGCAAGAAAAATAATATGCGTGTCATTCCAGGTGCCTATATTTCCCTGCAAATGTGTACCCGAAACTTTATTGATGCAATATTAAGTAAGCGAGGCCCCATGCGCGCAGCCGTATTTCTACTTGCTTTCATTGCATTTTCGCTCGCGGACGCTGCAGTGGCGCGCGAGCCTACCATTGAGGTCACGTCGCGTAATCAAAAGATTCGCGCGATCCTGCTCAAGCCCGAAAAACCGGTCGCAAGTGTAATTCTGCTGGTCGGCGGTCACGGCAAGATGGATATCGCCCCGGACGGTACGATCCGCTGGGGCAGGGGCAATCAGTTGATCCGCACGCGTGCGGAATATCTGAAAGCAGGTTTTGCCGTGCTGGTCCCGGACATCGCGCCGAACTGGAAAACGCCGCATGGCGTGGTGCAGGGCTATCGCTGGCATCCGCAACTTGGCGCTGATATCGGCGCGTTGGTCGCCTATATGCGGTCGATTGCCGAACCCGTGGTGATCGTCGGTACCAGCCGTGCCGCGGTTTCAACGGGTGTTGCGCTGCTTGTCGCGGACGGAAAGGCCAGGCCGGATTATGTGGTGCTGACGGCTGCGATGCTGATGCCTACGGGAAACCAGCCTAGCTTTCTGAAGGCCATTCAGGGCAACAAGCAAAAAGCACAAGTGCCGATGTTCGTGATAGGCCACAAGAGGGATAGCTGCGAGTATACGCTTCCCGCTTCAATCGATGCATTCAAAGCGTGGCGCGGCACGGACAAGCTCGACACGCTGTTGCTCGACGGTCCGGCGGGCAGTGGTCATCCGTGCGAGGCGCAGGCTGCGCACGGCTTTGTCGGCATCGACGATCAGGTCGTCAAAGCGGTTTCCGACTGGATTAAATCGCGGAAATAATCAGCGCTTGCATTCGAACGGGGTGACGCGACTCCAGCAAGTTTGGTTGGTGTTCCAGTGAAGGAAATTAGACAAGGATGCTTGCCTATTTTGGCGCCGACCCGCGAGCGCTTGCCAGCGCCGCCGGATGTCGGCTAAAAGCGCGGCCGTGCCGGTTTCACCGGGGATTAACCGTTCCCGCCGAGACTGCGCCAAAGAGAGCAAAGCCTGACGCCATGACGATTTTCCGCACCGGCCGTCTCGCCTCCCGGATCGACACGATCCCGGGTGCCGCTCTCATTCTGACTGGTCTCCTTCTTCTTCGCCGCCCCTGAGGCCGGCTGGGCGCTTGCGCCTTGGCACTCAGGGGAAGTCGCGAACGAAACCCCGGAGCGCCTGAAGGCGCGCCCCATGAAGGACTAGGAAAATGAACACTCCCAATAATCCAGCGCCGAAAGGCAACGACAAAGACCGCGTACTGATCTTCGACACGACGCTCCGCGATGGCGAGCAATGCCCCGGCGCGTCGATGACGTTCGAGGAAAAAATCGAGGTCGCCGAACTGCTCGACGATATGGGCGTAGATATCATCGAGGCCGGCTTCCCGATCGCAAGCCAGGGCGATTTCGAATCCGTCGCCGAAGTTGCGAAGCGCTCAAAGAACGCGATCATCGCCGGTCTCTCGCGCGCGGCGATGAACGATATCGATCGTTGCGCCGAGGCTGTGAAATTTGCACGGCGTCCGCGCATTCACACCTTCCTTTCCACCTCGCCCGTGCACATGAAATACAAGCTCCAGAAAGAGCCGCACGAGGTCTTTGAGATGGTGGTCGCGCAGGTCACGCGCGCCCGCAATCACGTGGATGACGTCGAGTGGTCGGCGGAAGACGGCACCCGCACGGAATTCGATTTCCTCTGCCGTTGCGTCGAAGCCGCAATCAAGGCTGGTGCTACCACAATCAATATTCCGGATACGGTCGGCTACACCACACCGCAGGAATATGCGGCGATGTTCAAGGCAGTGCGCGAGCGTGTGCCGAATTCCGACAAGGCGATCTTCTCGGTCCATTGCCATGACGATCTCGGCATGGCGGTCGCGAATTCGATCTCCGGCGTGGAGGGCGGCGCCCGCCAAATCGAATGCACCATCAACGGCATCGGCGAGCGGGCAGGCAATGCTTCGCTCGAAGAAGTGGTCATGGCGCTCCGTACGCGCGCTGATATTTATCCCTACTGGAATAATATCGACGCGACCATGCTGACGCGCGCATCGAAACTCGTCTCGGCAGTGACCTCGTTCCCGGTACAGTACAACAAGGCGATCGTCGGCCGGAACGCGTTCGCACACGAAAGCGGCATTCACCAGGACGGCATGCTCAAGCATACGCAGACCTACGAAATCATGCGGCCCGAGGATGTCGGCGTTTCAAAAACGTCGCTCGTCATGGGCAAACATTCGGGCCGCCATGCGTTTCGCGAGAAGCTGAAGGAGCTCGGCTACGAGCTCGGCGACAACGCGCTGAACGATGCCTTCAACCGCTTCAAGGCGCTCGCCGACAAAAAGAAGCACGTCTATGACGAAGATATCGTCGCGCTGGTCGACGATGAAATCGCGCAGGCGCATGACCGTATCAAGATAGTCTCGCTCTCGGTCGTAGCCGGCACGCAAGGCCCGCAGCGCGCGACCCTGAAGCTCGACATCGACGGCAAGATCTTCACCGACGAAGCGACCGGCAACGGACCGGTGGACGCGATCTTCAACGCAATCAAGAATGCTGGTGCCGCATCAGGCGAAGCTGATGCTCTATCAGGTTCATGCCGTGACCGAAGGCACCGATGCGCAAGCCGAGGTTTCGGTTCGTCTGGAAGAAGGCGGCAAGGAAGTGTCGGCGCGCGGCGCGGACGCCGATACGCTGGTCGCGTCAGCCAAGGCCTATATTAACGCGCTGAACAAACTTTCGCAGAAGCGGCAGTCGGTGAATCCGCAGACGGCGGCAGGTTGATTGGCGGATATGAAATGAAACGGGCCGCTTTCGCGGCCCGTTTTTTTATTCCGCCGGCACCATCTTGGCGCGGCCGCTCTTTCGGCTTTCGAACCGAAGCGGCGTTTACGCCATTGCGCCATCTGTTCGATCCCCATCAGCATCGCGGGCGTGACGACGAGCGTCAGCACGGTCGCAAATCCGAGACCGAACACGATTGCGGTGGAAAGATTGATCCACCATTGCGTTGCCGGTGCGCCGATCGCGACTTCACGCAACACGAAGTCGAGATTGATGCCGAACGCGATCGGCAAGACGCCGAGGATCGCCGCGACCGCGGTCAGCACCACCGGCCGCGCACGCTCGCGGCAGGTGAGCAAGATCGCGTCATAAGCCTCCATGCCTTCGGCGCGCAATCGATCGTAGGTATCGATCAGCACGATATTGTTGTTCACGATCACGCCGGCGTTTGCGATCACGCCGATGCCGCCCATCACCACGCCGAAGGGCTGGCCCATGATCATAAAGCCGAGCATGACGCCGAAAGTGGAAAGCACGACTGCGGTCAGCACTACGAACACCGAAGTGAGCTTGTTGAACTGCGCAAGCAGGATCGTGAAGATCATGAAGATCGCAGTGCCGAAGGCGCCAACAAGGAAAGCACCCGCTTTCTCGCGTTCTTCGTCTTCGCCTTTCAACTTCCATAACACGCCCTGGCCGAGATCGGTCTTGGCGAGCTGGGCCGTGATCTCTTGTTGGATCACCGAAGTCTGCGCGCCGGCGGCAACGTTCGACTGCACCGTGATGATACGGTTGCCGTTCACGCGTTTGATGTTGCCGACGCGGTTCGCGGGAATGCGCTCGACGAAATTGCCGAGCGGAACGTGGCCGATCTGGGTCTGCGCGCGCAATTCGTCGATCTGGCCGAGCGAGCGCAGTTCCTGCGGAAAGCGGATGATGATGTCGACCGGCTTGTCGGATTCCGGCGGACGGTAGTCGGTGATCTTGAGACCGTTGGTCACCAACTGCACGGCGCTGCCGACCGTCGCAGCACTTGCGCCATATTGCGCGGCAAGCGCCTTGTTGACCTGGATGGTCCAGTCGATGCCGGGAAGCTGCTGGCCGTCGTCGAGATCGCGGATGTCGTTGCGCGCAGCAAGGATGGCAGCGACCTTTCGCGAGGCCGCGGGCAGTAGCATCGGGATTGAGTGCAGACAGCTGCACCTGCACCGGCTTGCCGGTCGGCGGGCCCGCGCGCGGCGCGGTCACTTCGATCAGCACGCCCGGAATGTCGGCCGTGATCGCGCGCATCTGATCCATGATCTCGCGCGCTTTCGGCCGCGTTTTCCAGTCCGCGAATTCGAACTGCATCACGCCGACGGTGTCTTCGGATAGTTCGTCCATGCCGCGCGGCTGATCGCCGATGCGTGAATAAACCGTCGAGAGGCCGGGGAAGGTGAGCACGCGCGCCTCGACCTGGCGCATGATGCGGTCCTTCTCGTCGATCGAGAGATTGCCGCGGGCGTGGATCACGACCTGGCCGAAATCGGGTTCGACGTCGGGGAAGAATTCGACGCCTTTGCCGAGACGGCCATAGCTCACCTGAATCACGACCAGCACCGCGAGCACGATCATGATCGTGACACCGGGACGCGCAATCGCGCGTTTCACGAGCCGCATATAGGGGCCGCTGTCCGAGACGCGGTCGTCATGCGGCACCGGTGACGCGCGGCCAAACAGCGCGCCGAGTGTCGGCGTGAAGAAAAGCGCCACCACCATTGACGCGAACAACGTCGCGATCAGCGTGATCGGCAGATATTTCATGAATTCGCCGACCACGCCCGGCCAGAACAGGAGCGGCGAGAAGGCGGCGATGCGCGTAAACGTCGCCGAGATCACCGGCGTCGCCATGCGCTTTGCCGCAAGCGAATAGGCTTCGCGCGGTTGCATGCCTTCCGACATTCGCCGTTCGGCGAATTCGGAGACGATGATCGCGTCGTCGACCAGCATGCCGACTGCCAAGATCAGCGAGAACAGCACCACGATATTGATGGTGAGGCCCGCGAGATAAAGCCCGAGCACGCCGGTCAGGAACGACGCCGGGATCGCGATGCCGATAAAGAACGAAGCGCGCATACCGAGCGCGAACAGAATAATGACGGTGACGAGCAGGATCGCGGTCGCAACCGAGTTCTGCAGGTCCGTGAGCATCTGGCGGATGGTCTTCGACTTGTCCTGCGTAAACGAAACCTTGACCGCTTCCGGCCAGGTCTGTTGAAGCTGCGCCACGACTTTCTTCACGCCATCGACGGTCGCGATCAGATTTTCGCCGGTGCGCTTCGACACTTCGATGGTCATGGCCGGATGGCCGTTGACGCGCGTAATCGTGAGCGCGTCCTTGAAGGTCGGCCGCACTTCGGCGATGTCGCCGAGCGTGACGCTGGCGCCGGAGGTCGCGGCGACGGGTATCCGCAACACGTCTTCGGGCCGCTCGATCAGCGACGGCACCTTGACCGCGAAGCGGCCGGTTTCGCCTTCGAGTGCGCCTGCGGCGACCAGGCTGTTCGAGGCGCGGGTCACGGTCAGCAACTGATCGAGCGAGACATTGTAGCTCTTCATCAGCGCCGGATTGGCGATGATCTCGACCACTTCGTCGCGGGCGCCGCGCAACTCAGCGGAAAGCACGCCCGGCGCCTGTTCGATCGCGTTCTTTGCGGTGCGCGCGATCCGCAGCAAGCGTGCGTTCCGGCACGTCGCCGGAAAGCGCGATCACGATCACGGGATAGAGCGAAAGGTTGACCTCCTGGACGAGCGGTTCGTCCATGTCGGTCGGCATGTCGCGCTTGGCCTCGTCGACTTTCGCGCGAACATCGGCAAGCGCCGATTTTGAATCGAAGCCGGCGATGAATTCGAGCAGCACGTAGCCGCCGCCTTCGAAGGCCTGGCTGCGCATCTCCTTTACATTGCCGACGGACTTCAGCTTGGTCTCGACCGGACGCAGCAACAGCCGCTCCGCGTCTTCCGGGCTGATGCCGCGCTGGGACAGCTGCACATAGACGATCGGAATGCGAACGTCAGGCTCGGATTCCTTCGCGATCCGCACATAGGCAACCGCACCCGCAAGCAGCAGGAATATAAGTGTCGCGATCGTGAGCCGCGCACGCGAAATAGCAAAATCGACTGGGTTCATCGAAATCCCCTTAGCGTTTCGCGTTCTGCAGATCGCCGGTCACGGCCTCGACGATCTGGCCCTCGCGGACGAAGTCCTGACCCTGCACGATCACGCGGCGTACCGGTCTCAATGCCTGCGACCCACATGGACTGCTGTTCGTCATCGACTAGTTCGATCGGGAATGAAAGAAACCTTGCCTTCACCATCGACCGCGCGGACTCCGAGTTTGCCCTGCGCGGAGAAGGTAAGCGCCGAGCGCGGCACCTTGGTCGCTTTTACCGCCGCGAGCGTGATCGCGACCTCTGCGGTAATGCCGTCCGGAATACGGTTATCCGGATTCGCCGCTTCGATATCGATGCGATAGGTGCGGGTGGTCGCGGCCGCGCTCTTCGAGATGTAGCGGACCTTGCCTTTCACCACTTCGCCGGTGACGAGACGAAGCTCCGCGGTTTCGCCCATGCGGACACCGCCGAGCTTGCGCTCGGAGACTTCGACGATCGCGATGATCGGATTCGAGCGAAATCATCTGCGCGATTTCGTTGCCATTCGCGCCCGGCATCAGCATCAGATGCTGGCCTTCTTCGGCTGTCACCTGATTGACGACGCCGTCCCACGGCGCGGTGATGCGGATGCGTTCGATTTCCGCTTCGGCTTGTGCGAGGGCCGTTTCGGCGGCGCGAAGCTGGGTCGCAATATTATTGGCGTCCAGCTTCGGCAGGTTGCCCTGTTCGATCAGCTTGGTACGCGCTTCGAATTCCGCGCGGCGCTGAAGCACGAGCGCGCGCGCCTGCGCGAGCTGTGCCGCGCGGCCTTCGTCGGTCAAGAGCGCGATAACTTCGCCGGCACGCACGACCTGTCCCCGGCGGACGCGAAGATCGGTAATCGACGCCTGAGGTCCGCGAAACGATTGCGACTTTCTTGTCCGCCTCGGTGCGGCCCGAAAGCACGAGCTTCGGCTGATATTGGGTCGCCTGCGTTTCAGCGACCGCGACTTTAAACTTCTGCGCGGCCTGTGCGGCGGCAGTCGGCGCCGGCGTCTCATGATGGGGGAACAGAATGCCGGATCCGATCCAGAGCACGGCGAACAGCACCAGCGCTACCGCGCCGAGCTTCGCTCCCTTGATCGGGCTCTTCTCGTAAAGCGTTTCGATGCGCTCGCGCATCGGCTCGATGCGGTGGGCTGCTGTTTTCAGCGCATCATTCGCGCTTTTCAGCGCGTCATTGATGCGGTTTTTGGTGCGCTCGAGATTACCGTGCATGACTGAACTCCCCCACGGAGATGCAGCCGATTTCTTCGCTTGACTATTCGGATCGGTGAGCAGGAAACGGGTGACCGACAAGAATGTCGGCAAAACCGTCTCTGCGTTGAATTCTGGATCGACCGCGCGGCGCCAATAAAGCCCATCGACCAGCGCCATCAGCATGGTTGTCGCGATCTCAAGATCGATCGTCTTCGGAATGTCGCCGCGCTCAACGGCCGTGCCGAGCACGTTGAGCAAACCGTTTTTTACTTCGCGCTCGATGCCGGCGTAGATCTTTGCAATTTCCGGGTTGCGGCGGCTCTCGGCTTTGATCTCGGCGCCAAGGCAAATTTCTTCCGTTGTTTCCTCAACGATGTAATGGCGCGCGGCGGCGGCAAGCGCTTGGAAGAAATCCGGCGCTTCGGCGATCGCCTTGA
This sequence comes from uncultured Alphaproteobacteria bacterium, assembly GCA_963730025.1. Classification (GTDB taxonomy): domain Bacteria; phylum Pseudomonadota; class Alphaproteobacteria; order Rhizobiales; family Xanthobacteraceae. The sequence continues at coordinate 1,118,836 of CAVSPV010000002.1, read as the reverse complement.
ATTTTTCGGCGACGTCGGCGCGGTCCTGTTCGGCGATGCCGGCAATGATCGCTTCCTTCGAAGGGAAGTAGCGATAGAGGCTGCCGGGGCTCATCTGCGCTTCGGCGCAGATCTCCTGCATCGAGGCGCTATGAAAACCGTTCCTGGAGAAGCAGCGTTTGGCTGCCACCAAAATCTCGCTGCGGCGGTCGATCTGAAGTTGGGCGTTGGCTCGGCGCATGGTCGCTTTCGGGCTCGAAAAAAGGCCGTTGGCCGGCCCCTACGGTGCACTGCAGTATATGCGAATGAACATTCGCTCGCAACGCAGCGAGATATGCCCCGCGGCTTAATGAGTCAAACCTGTCCGGCGTGCGACCCTTTTGGCCGAGGCTGAAAGCGCGAAAAATGCTGCGGCTGCGCGGTTTCAACGCCAGACGGCGTGCTTTTCAGCTTGACGGGGACCGTGCCCAGATGGTGCGTATAGGGTGCTAGCCGCCGTCACCGATGGCGGTGCTCCAACGAAAACAATGGGTGCGAAAAAATCGCGCCTGCCTTTGGGAGGAAGACTGATGCGTAAGTGGCTTCTCGCCGCCGCGGGTGTTCTCGCGTTCGGCATTTCCGGCGCTTCGGCGCAGAACTACCCGACCCGCAATATCACGCTGGTTATCCCGTTCGCAGCCGGCGGACCGACCGACACGGTCGGACGGCTGGTCGCGGAGTCGATGTCGAAGACCCTCGGCCAAACGATCGTGGTCGAGAACATCGCCGGCGCCGGCGGAACGCGCGCGCCTGCACAGGTCGCGAAGGCCGCTCCGGACGGTTACACGGTGCTACTCCACCATATCGGCATGGCGACGACCGCCACGCTCTATCGCAAACTCGCTTACAGCGCGGTCAACGACTTTGAAACCGTCGGTCTCGTCACCGATGCGCCGATGTCGGTGATTGCGCGCCCCGATTTTCCGGCGAAGAACTTCGCGGAAGTAATCGCGTACGTGAAGAAGAACAAGGACAAGACGAATTACGCCAACGCCGGTGTTGGCGCTGCGTCGCATTTGTGCGGCATGCTGCTCATGTCGTCGATCGGCGAGCAGATGAACACGATCCCGTATAAGGGCACCGGCCCGGCGATGACCGACGTGCTCGGCGGTCAGGTCGATCTGATGTGCGACCAGACCACCAACACCACCAGCCACATCAAGGGCGGCAAGGTGAAGGCCTACGGCGTCACCACCAAGACGCGCGTGAAGAGCCTTCCCGACCTGCCGACGCTCGACGAGGCGGGCCTCAAGGGCTTCGATCTCGCCGTCTGGCACGGCCTCTATGTGCCGAAGGGAACGCCGAAGGATGTCGTTGCCAAGCTCACGGCAGCACTCCAGGTGGCTCTCAAGGATCCGAAGGTCATCGAGCGTTTTGCTGCGCTCGGTACCGAGCCGGTATCGCAGAGCGACGCCACTTCGGCGGCGCATACTGCGAAGCTAAAGTCAGAAATCGACAAGTGGCGTCCGCTCATCCAGAAGGCTGGCGTCTTCGCCGACTAATGACCATGAGCGTCAAGTAATAGAGAGCCGGCCGGAAGCAGCAACGCTTCCGGCCGGAAAGTTCTAGGCTGGGGGAGCGCCGTGCTGACCATTCGCAATCCGAAAGATTTTTTCACGGGCCTTTTTCTGCTCGTGGTCTCGGCGGTCTTCACCTACGGACTGCTTGAGCTCAAGATTGGTACCGCCTACCGGATGGGCCCGGGATATTTTCCGATGCTGCTCACCGGCTTGCTCACGATCTTTGCGATCGCAATTCTGATCAACGGCTTTGTCAGCGACGGTGAGCCGATCGGCACGATTCCGTGGCGTGGTCTGCTTGTCGTGACCCTTTCAGTCGTGAGTTACGGCGCGACCCTGAAGGGGCTCGGTCTTGTTCCCGCGCTTGCGCTGACCGTTCTGATATCGACTTTTGCTGCCGATCGCTGGGATGCGAAAGCGGCGATCGGCGTGACGGTTGTACTCGTCGCTGCGTGTTTTGCTATTTTCGTGAAAGGGCTCGGCTTGCCGCTCTCGCCGTTCGGCCCCTGGGTTGGCGGGTACTGAGATGGAAATTTTCTCCAACCTCGCTTTCGGGTTCGAGCACGCGCTGACCTGGAACAACCTTCTGTACTGCTTCATCGGGGTACTGCTCGGCACGCTGATCGGTGTGTTGCCGGGCCTTGGGCCGGTGGCGACGATCGCGATGCTGTTGCCGATCACATTCGGTCTGCCTTCGGTAACGGCCATGATCATGCTCGCCGGCATCTATTACGGCGCGCAATATGGCGGCTCAACCACCGCCATTCTCGTCAATCTTCCCGGAGAGCCGGGGTCGGTCGTGACGGCGATCGACGGTCATCAACTCGCACGCAAAGGTAAAGCGGGGCTCGCGCTCTTCACAGCGGCGGTGGGTTCGTTCTTTGCGGGCACAGTTGCGACGTTTCTTATCGCCGGCTTCGCGCCGCCGCTTGCAGCTATAGCGCTGACCTTCGGTCCGGCTGAGTATTTTGCGCTCATGGTGCTCGGTCTTGCCGCGGCGGTCGCGCTCGCACACGGCTCTATCCTGAAGGCGCTTGCAATGGTCACGCTCGGGCTACTGCTCGGCACTATGGGGCAGGATCTTTATACGGGAGCCCCGCGTTTCACCTTCGGCTCGACCGAATTCGCGGACGGCATCGACTTCACTGCGCTTGCGATGGGCGTTTTCGGAATCGGCGAGATCATCCGCAATCTGGAAAGCACGGAAGTACGCAATCCGATCACGTCCAGGATTCGCGACTTGATTCCGACGCGGGAAGAACTTAGATCGATCATCGCCCCGGTGCTGCGCGGAACAGTCTTGGGTTCGCTGCTTGGAATTCTGCCGGGCGGCGGCGCCGTGCTGGGTTCATTTGCTTCGTACTCCCTCGAGAAGAAGCTCTCGAAAAATCCGGTACCGTTCGGAAAGGGCGCGATCGAGGGAGTCGCGGGGCCCGAATCCGCCAACAACGCTGGCGCGCAGACCTCGTTTATTCCGATGCTGACGCTCGGCATTCCGTCCAACCCGGTCATGGCCCTCATGATCGGCGCGCTGATCATTCAGGGTGTCGTGCCGGGCCCCAATGTCATCATCGAGAAGCCCGATCTGTTCTGGGGGCTGATCACCTCGATGTGGGTCGGCAACGCCATGTTGCTGATCCTGAACCTGCCGCTGATCGGAATCTGGGTGCGGCTGATGACCGTTCCCTACAATCTCCTTTTTCCTGCGATCATCGCCGTCTGTTGCATCGGCGTCTATTCGATCAGCAACAACCCGTTCGACGTGTACCTTATGGCGATTTTCGGGGTGATTGGGTATTTCCTCGTAAAGCTCGACTGCGAGCCCGCACCGCTCCTGCTCGGTTTCGTGATCGGCAGGTTGCTCGAAGAGTATCTGCGGCGGGCCATGCTGCTCTCGCATGGCGATCCGCTGGTTTTCTTCCAGCGGCCGATCAGCGCAACGCTTCTGATCCTGGCCATAATTGCGCTCCTGATCGTGCTGTTGCCCACGGTGCGCAAGAAACGCGAGGAAGCGTTCCGGGAGTAATACCAGGCCGCGACAGCCGATTTGCTTTACAGGGCGGAGGTGCTTTGCTATCCCCGCCCGTCTCCGCGGTTCAGTCCGCGGCCCCGATTGGTGCGGGCGCATAGCTCAGTTGGTAGAGCAGCTGACTCTTAATCAGCGGGTCGTAGGTTCGAGCCCTACTGCGCCCACCAAATTTCTAAATAGAAACAAGCATGTGATACGGCCGGATCGCTGGGTCACGCAATGCGGCCATTAATGCACTTGTCTGTGCGACCTTTCGGAGACCTTGCCAAGGAAGCTTAGACGAGAACGTCTGAAGTTCATTGGCCAACATTTTAAAGTCCGTCGATCGTTTCTTAAGATCGACCAAGCCGATGTTCGAAATCCTATGCGCCTGTCCCGCATCGAGAGACGAAAGTCGTGACTAAGCGGTATTATTAATTGCATTCCCTGGTAAAGAAATGAAGGGCCCTCTCGGGGGCCCTTCACGCTAATTATTGCTCGGTGCAAACTTTCGTAGTCTTGATGCTGCCTTCCGCTTCGGTGCGGGTTTTGTAACCGCGGTCGCCAACGATAACAGTCGTTGTGGCAGTAGGGCGTTCCGTAACGATTGTGCACTTCTTTGTTGAGTCGTCGCGGACTACATAATATTCGGTAACAGTTGTTTGCGCCGAAGCTGAAACAACCAGCATCGCCATGATGGCACCTGCAACAAGAACTCTGCGCATGGGTAGTTCTCCTAGACCCTCCATGAACTACAAACCTAGAAGTGAGTTAGGGTTCCGCGCCTCGTGCGCCTGATGGCTAAAACAATTCGCGGTATTCGAAGTTTGTTGAGACTTGAGAAACCCGATCAACCGACCGCGATACACGTGGGGTCAGTCTGGTGATGGCGGTACGTCGGAAATCTTTGTAGGTGTTGGGACTACGTTCGGCGTCACTATGCGCTCCGTCCGCTCTGGTGAAGTCTGCCGAACGCTGACCGTGATCGCGAGATTGGTGTTTGGATTATTTGGCAGAATTTTTGTCGCCAATAGCTGCTTTCGCAGTTGCGGGGATAGTCCGCCAGCACGCGCGAGTGCGAGGAAATTCGTAGATTTATAAGGAAGCGAACCGCCTTGAAAAACAACGATGTCCTTTGTCCGAACCACGATATCGCCTGAACGAAGTGTAAGATCGTTTTCAAGGTCGGGTTTTGCAAGGCCGAACACATCCTTTCCGTTGCAGGAGCAATCGGGGACAATGCGCGTTCGGTAAGCGAGTGCGGTCGGCAAGGACATATATTTTGTGCCATCAGCCGCGAACGCTTTTTCAATTTCCGGACCGGAAAAGATTCTAATTTTTGCCGCCGGACAGAGCGCGCTGCATAATTTTTCGGGAGTTGATTGCTTCGTGCGGGACACTGGGAAATAACGACCGTCGCATGTTCGGACGCAATAGGAATTCGTTTGAGCAGGCCGCTCTATATTTTTCCGTGTGGGCTTGTCCTCTTCGCGCGGGGCGAAGAATGGGAAATCAAAATTGCCGCCCCGGTCGAATTGCTCACGCGGGGCGTACGAATGAACATGGTTCCGGGGTGAGAACATCCATTGGGCAACAGCCACATCTTGCAGTGCCATAAATACCAACGAAGCGATCCAAAAGAGTTTCATACTATCGCGCTCAATTCCTGGGACCTATAGGTAGCGCCGACTGGCTGGTGTCATTCCAACGTGATGTTGCCTTTTTCCGGAATTGGAGAATTCCAAATCCGTCGTTGCTCCAATAAGGGCCGCAAGGGGTGCTTCTATTTTTCTGGACTCTCCACGAACTACAAACCTGGAGATGAGTTTGGGTTCCGCGCCTCATGCGCCTGGTGGATTAAAAAAAGCCCCAGCTAAAAGCTGGGGCTGCCCGAGGGCCCGGCCCGTGAAACACGGGTCTGCCGGATGTGTTTCCAACCAGCAAGGTTACAAATTGTTCCGCCGGCTGTTGGCAATCCTAATCGAAGAACGGTCGATGCATTTGGATTCGAACTTCCTGGGACATCGGTCGTGCGCTTCGCAACCGAAAAGAGGTCGCGAAAGAAAAATGCCCCAGCGAGCGTAGCTTTAGCATTCGCATTGCTCGATCAGCCAGAGTGGAAGGTGAGTGCCGGCCGAGAGAGGAAATTTAATCCTGGCCCTGGTATTTTTACTTCTGTTGTTGAGCGTTGAGAAAGTTGAACAACACCGCGGTACAAGCGGTGTGTTTTACTCCGTGATTGCGAAGGCACGGTCCGTTAGGGATGGAACTATCCGTCTAATTCTAGCGTTAGCAATCGGGTGGACGGCAAAAGGAGCGAATCATGGCTGACAACAGCGGATCGGGTATGGCCGGCGTCCTCATCGGCGCCCTTTTAATTATCGTCATCGGTGGTGCCCTTCTAGTGATGACGGGCGTTATCGGGGACCAACAGAAGTCTTCGGTTTCTATATCGCTTCCGAAGGTCGCTCCCTCGAAGTAACCGAGCTATAATAGCTGAAGGAAAATGCCGGGCCCTCGGTCATACGAGGCCCGGTTTTTTGTTGGGAAGCGATGAGAAGGAATTTCGCTTTGGCCGAATAAGAAAACGGGGAAAGCGTTTTAGCAAAATATGACATCAGGATACTCTGCGCACCGGTTTTAGGGTTTTGTCGATGTCGCGCAACAATGATCTCAACGAATCGAACACTTGCGGCACGGAATTTGAGTCGTCGCTCTTGGTATTTTGACGTGTAGTGCTTGCAATAAATACACCGAGCTGAGTAGGGCTTAGGTCGCGCTGCGCTCGTCGTGTCAGAAGTTGAAGCTGCGTCGGCGTTGTTCCACCCACGGTAATTATTGCAACATATCTTATCGGTTCGTCTCGCCTTTCGGCTGCGGCACTAATGCCCGTCAATCCGCCTGAGGCGGTACAGGCTACTTGATCTATTCCGTCCATGCGCGCCGTTAATACAAGCAACTCACCCGCTGCCAGATCGAACGGACCGCGTCCTGGCACCACGACTATCCGTCCATCTGCGGCCGTTAATTTTCGCACCGTCCCTGTTTTCTTATCGTTACTTAGTTCGACAATGTCTTTGCATAGTTCAACGAATTCATTGGTGGTGTCGCTTAATTTAGCCAACTGTTCCGGGTGTAAAATCGCATTATTATGGTCGCGCGCGGCAATTGCTAACGCGGGAAGCGTAATTTCCGTTAAATAATCTTCGAGTGAGTGGTCTTCGAGAAACTTAGCAGCTTCTTCGGCGGCGGTTGATGCATCGCCGGCAAGTAGCAGGTGGTATAATCTTTGGTCCGCGGTGAGCGCGGGGTTTTTTCCGAATAACACCCGAATAAAGGCTAAATGCGGAATATGCTCGCCGAAAACTACGAGCGCGAGCGTCAACGGCACGGCCAATATGAGCCCGACAGGACCCCAAAGCGTCGTCCAAAATGCTGCGGCAACCAGCACTGCCAAAGACGACATACGCGTCTTGATACCGAACAGCCAAGGTTCAATGACGTATCCAAGCGCAATTTCCAATGCGATTATTGCGGAGCCGGTTGCAATCAACTTGCCCCATCCTGGCTCCACCGAAGCAGCGATTGTGAGCGGACCCGCGGCTGCGACGACACCTCCGATATATGGAATGAAACGCGATACCGCAGCGAGCGCCCCCCAAAATGCGGGGTTCGGTATTCCAATGAGCCACAGAATAATCCCGACGGCGACACCAAACGATAGATTGAGTCCAGCTTGCAGACGAAAAAAATGTGCCAGATCGAGGGCGGCTTCGTTTAGAGCTTGCGTTGACCGGCCAATTTCGCTGGGTCCCATCAAATATACGATACGATCCCGAAGATCGTGATACTGCAACAATATAAAAACGGTGAAGAGAAAAGTCAGTGCGATGGTAGCGAGCGGAGACAAAGTTAATTGAATAAAGGCAAGAAATGCCGCGAGTGGTCGTACCGTGTCCTGTCGAACTTCAACTTTAAGCGGGGGAGCATCCGTAATGCTCGCCTTAAGTTCGCCTTCCACACGCTCAAGAACCTTTGACGCGTTGTGCCAGATACCAGCGCTTTGAAGTGTACCGGCGGCTGCTTTCACTTTCTCACGCAGGTTGGTTTCATATTGAGGAAGTTCAGCCGCGAGGTTGGCCGCCTCACGCGCCAAGAAAGTGCTCGCTAATCCAAGCACAAGTGTCGTCGCCAAAACTACCGACAACACGCAAAGAGGTCGCGGCCACCCGCGATACCGAAACCACTGAACTAAAGGTTGTAAGATTAAGCTTATAAGGCCGGCTAGCGCGAGCGGAATAAGAAAGTCATCACCAAAATGTAATGCTGCGATTACGAGTGCAAGGATCGTCATGCCGGCGGCGCCGGTTGCGAGACTGTTAGAAGAGGATCCGGGCCACATCGAACGCCGCTTAGCTTCCGCTGCAAGCATACAAAAGAACGAGCGTTAAGGCGATTGACACAGTGATAGACCCGATCCAACCGATTACGCTGGAAAAGAACAAGAACATAAAAGGTGGCCTATTTTCCAACGTTGACAGAAATCGATAGCTGTCAATTCCCGTATCGGGTGTTTGTTCCGACCAGTCGCGAGCGCGGACTGACATCCAGCACCGTCAATTTCCGCATCGTACGATGCGCAAGCGCACAGTCAGTGGGAAAATTCGCGAAATCGACTTTGGTGATGCAATCAACTGTGGTGGCGTGGCTTCAATGCGGTAGTGCGGACAATAGCTCGGCAGTTGCGCCCGGCGTATCCGCCACCATGCTGGGATCAGATCACTTTATTCATTTTTTCTTGAGCAGACCGTAGCACTCGCAAGCGCAACTTTCTAATCGATCGAGTATTTGAATTCCGCCGAGCTGAGTGTTGATCAAGTCAGCGGCCTTGAGTTGGCCCAGCGCCAGAAATCACTGAGGGCCGCGAAACTCGGATGACGCTGGATCAGGGAACTCGCGACGCGCATTGACCGAAGTTGAAGATTCTTGTGCAGCGCGAAGCAGGCACTAACTCATAATCAGGGCCATACGCCCTATCAGGGTCATACGCTTTGTACGCTTGTGACTGTTCACTGGATCAGTTTGCGCGTTGCCTCATGAAAATCCCTCAAGCGCGGAAGCTGAAGTTTCCCACCAGGCCTTCTGACTTGTGTTCGCGCCCTAACAAAAATCAAAAAATAGCTGTTTCGCCGCGGCGGCACGGAACAGCTTCATCGAATTCGCGTTGAAGTTACCGTTCCTCCGGCGTTCGCCATGGCTGCGTCGGAGTAGGGCGACCACTACACGCAGGTGGACAACATAAAAGGAGAGAACATATGGCGGATGACAGTGGAGCCAGCGGAGTGCTCGGCGTGCTGGTCGGCGTGCTTCTGATCGTTTTTGTCGGCGCAGCATTCTTGATGTCGAGCGGCAACTTCTTTCCGCAGCGCGGCCCAAGTTTCACAATTCAGTTGCCCAAGTAACCCCAATTTCTCAAGGAGAACAAAATGCACGGCGTAGTTTATTTGGTGGGTTTGTTAGTCATCGTCATGGCGATCCTGTCCCTTGTCGGTCTGCGGTAAGGGGAAACGAACATGGTCGATAGAATGGCACCGGCGACGGGCGTTGCCGTAGCGAGATACGTCGAGTGGGGACCGATCATCGGCGGAGCATTTGCTGCTTCGGCGATTTCGTTTCTGCTGCTTACATTTGGAAGCGCAATCGGTCTCAGCTTAGCATCGCCATGGCCAAACGCAGGAGCTTCAGCGACTACCATTGGCGTTGTCGTTGCGATTTGGTCAATTATAGTTCAAGTCGGCGGCTTTGCAGCCGGCGGCTATCTCGCCGGACGCATGCGTTCACGCTGGCATGAATCTGCGAACGAAGGCAGCTTCCGCGACAGCGCCCACGGCTTTTTGGTGTGGGCGGTTGGTGTCACGATCGGTGCAGGATTGCTGGCACTCGTCGGCGTTTCTGCGCTTCAAACCGGAGTGCAGTCGGCGGCTGCTATCGGCGCCGGCGCAACTGCAGGCGCAACCAATGTAGCCGCAAGGAGTCAGTTGAATCCTTCCGAATACGCGACGGATTTGCTACTTCGTCCGACCGCGACGGCGCAAGCCAACCAGACACCGGGCACGATTACGACGCCTGCCACTCCCACCCAGCAGTCGGGGCAAATGGATGTCAGGCCGGAAGTAAACCGGGTCTTTTCACTGAGCATCAGGGATCGGCAGATCACGGCAAGAGACCGTGATTACCTGACCTCGTTGGTGAGTCAGCGAACCGGTTTGGCCCAGCCCGAAGCGCAGAAGCGCGTGGATGAAGCAGTAGCCGAAGCACAACGCTTGGAAGTGCAGGTGCGAGACGCAGCGGATAAAACGCGAAAGGCAGCAATTATCGCCGCGTTTCTAGCAGCCGCGTCGCTGTTAGCCAGCATCGTTGCAGCCGCCGCAGCTGCGTCGCTCGGCGGCCGTCATCGCGATAGTGATACCTTTCCTCACTTCATGGGTCGGCGTTTTTGGTAGTGCAATCGGGAGAGCCGGACGCTATGTCCGGCTCTCCCGTAGTTCTTGACGCCTTGATTCCAGATCCTCTTCCTCGGCCAAATAGCCATGCTGAAATTCTGAAAACTTATTGATTTCAAAGGACCGGACGTATCGGCTGGACGATGTCATTGAATAAGAAGCGCATCTGGCTTCGGCTTGGAAGTGTCTGCTTATTAGCTTTGTCACGCGGGCCTGCTGGTCGCGATCATTTTCCGTCTTAAGGACGTTTCGGCCGATGCGTCTGGTAGCGCGAGGGGCGGAAGCCGGTCATCCGCTTGAACGTGTTCGAGAACGCGAATGGATTCTGGTAGCCGACGCCACTGGCGATCACTTCGATTTTCTCATCCGTCGTGGCGAGCCGGTGGGCAGCGTATTGCATCCTGAGGTAAGTCAACTGCTTCATCGGGCTGCGGCCGAAGCTGCGTTGGCATAGCCGCCGCAGGTGCTCGCCGCTCGTCTTTGCTTCCTTTGCGAGCGACGCAATGGTCCAATCACGCGCCAGATCGCTTTGAACGGCGTTCCACACAGAGCGAAGCCGGTCTTCGGTTCGCAGCGGTTCAGCGAAGCGTGTCACGTAGTGTTCGATCAGGTCGATCCAGAGCGAGATGGAGGCGGTATTGCCGCTTGTCTCCGCTTCGTGGAGCAGGCCAAGAATTGCATGATTTAGCGCTTGCGGATCGAAGCGCGCGATCACGGGCGCGACGAAGTTGATCGACGAGCGCGGCGAGGACGGCATGTAGCGCACCCAGCAATATTTCCACCGCTTCGAGGGGATCGCGTGAAAGGCATGCAGCACGTGTGCGGGTGCGAGAGAAATCATGCCGGCCTTATGCGGGCGCCATTTCCCGTCCAGCAACATTCGTCCTTCGCCGCCAAGGCTCGCGTGAACATAGGTTCCGCTTAGGTGCGTGCGCACAATGCGATATGGCACTGCGGCATCACCAACGCCCACATGGGAAATCTGTCTCTGCGCCAGCGCTTCATGGTCTTCCGCACGCAAAATGACCTGCCGCGTGTCGTCGCCGACTATGTGTGTTTCAAGTAGATTTTCGTGCGGCCTAGCCATGGATCGCTGCTTAAGAGGAGACGTAATGTGGATACTAATAATAACAAGAATATAAGCAAACAGGGAGGAAGGCATGATTCAGAAAACAGGTTTCGCCGTCGCGTTGTCCACGTTGCTCGCGCTCAGCATCGCGCCCGCCAAGGCGCAAATCTCCGACGATGTCGTTCGTATTGGCGTCCTTGGCGATATGTCCGGCATTTATAACGATCTCTCCGGCAAGGGCGCGGTCGAGGCCGTGCGCATGGCGGTTGAGGATTTTGGCGGCACCGTACTCGGCAAGAAGATCGAGGTGATCTTCGCCGATCATTTGAATAAAGCGGATGTCGGTGCGGCTAAGGCGCGCGAATGGTTTGACACCGGCGGCGTCGATCTCATCAACGATCTCGCGAACTCGGGCGTCGCGCTTGCGGTCGCCGCGGTTGCGAAAGAGAAGAAGCGTCACATCATCGTGAACGGCGCGTCGAATATGGGCATCACCAATGCGGTGTGCTCACCTTACGCAATCCACTATGCCTATGACGCGTACTCGCTCGCGAATGGTACGGGCCAGACGATCGTGGAGCAGGGCGGCAAGACCTGGTTCTTCCTGACCGTAGATTTCGCTTTTGGCATTGGTCTTGAAGCGCAGGTATCCGACGTCGTGCGCAAGAACAAGGGCCGCGTCGTGGGTGCTGCGCGTCATCCGCTCGCGACCACCGACTTCTCGTCTTATGTCCTGCAGGCGCAGGCGTCGAAGGCAGAGATTATCGGTATCGCTTCGACCGGCGCCGATGCGGTGAACGCAATCAAAGCCGCGAAGGAATTCGGGGCGACCAAGAACCAGAAGCTCGCCGCTCTCCTGCTCTGGATCGAGGACATTCACTCGCTCGGTCTCGAAAACGCGCAGGGCCTGTTGCTGACGAACGCCTGGTACTGGGACATGAACGACGAGACGCGCAAATTTGCGCAGCGTTTCATGAAGCGCGTCGGCAAGATGCCGAACATGGCGCAGGCGGCGGACTATTCCTCGACCATGTTCTATCTGAATGCGGTCAAGGAAGCCGGCACTGACGATTCCGACAAGGTCTCGGCCAAGATGCGTGAAATGAAGATCAACGACATGTTCACGAAGAACGGCTTTGTCCGTGTCGACGGTCGTATGGTCCACGATATGTATCTCTGGCAGGTGAAGACGCCTGCGGAATCGAAAGCGCCGTGGGATTACCTGAAGCCGGTGGCGACAATCCCGGCCGACCGCGCGTTTCAGCCGCTTGAGCTGAGCGCCTGCTATCTCGTGAAGAAGTAAGAGTTACCTCGTCTCGGGCGAGCCCCGCCTTGGGCTTGCCCGAGACCAGCTTATTCGCTGCCCCGCGTGCATAAAGCGGGCTGCTGTCGCAAAATCGGCAAGCGTTGCAGCGCTATGCGTTATCCGGTTTAGGTCAGGATCGATGGAAGTGTTCGGCGTTCCAGTCTCGGCATTGTTCGGGCAAATCATGCTCGGCCTCGTGAACGGCGCATTTTACGCGGTGCTCAGTCTTGGCCTTGCCATCATCTTCGGCCTTTTGCGTATCGTGAACTTCGCGCATGGCGCCTTCTTCATGGTCGGGGCTTTCGTCGCGCTTATTCTCGGCAGGTATCTCGGTCTCGGCTATTGGACGGCCTTGCTGATTGCGCCGATTGTCGTTGCGGTCGCTGGTGTCATTTTCGAACGCTTTCTGTTGCGCCGGATTTATGGCCTCGATCCGATTTACGGTTTGCTTTTGACCTTCGGGCTCGTGCTCGTGCTTGAAGGTCTGTTTCGGGTCGGTTTCGGTTCATCGGGTCAGTCCTACTCGACGCCTGAGGAACTTCGCGGAGTCTGGAATCTCGGCTTTATGATTCTGCCGATCTACCGCGCCTTCGTGATCGGCATTGCGATTGTGATCTGTATTGCGACCTGGTTCGTGATTGAGAAAACCCGGATCGGCTCGCGGTTGCGCGCGGCGACTGAACGGCCGGAGCTTACGCGCGCTTTTGGTATCAATGTGCCGCTCTTATTGACCCTGACCTATGGCGCGGGCGTAGGCCTTGCGGCTTTCGCAGGCGTGCTTGCCGCCCCAATCCAGCATGTGAATCCCTCGATGGGCTCCGATCTTGTCATCGTCGTTTTCGCGATTGTCGTGATTGGAGGTCTTGGTTCGATCTTCGGTTCTGCAGTGACGGGGCTCGGACTCGGTGTCATCGAGGGACTGACAAAGGTTTTCTATTCGGAAGCATCCGCTACCGTCGTCTTTCTCGTCATGGCGCTCATTCTCTTGTTGCGTCCCGCCGGTCTTTTTGGGCGTGAGGAAGAAGGGTGATGAGCGCTTTCGTCAATCGAGCGATCATTCTCTTCGTGCTCGCGGCGCTTATTGCGGTGCCGTTTTTCCCGCATATCGTCTATCCGATTTTCGTCATGAAGGTGATGTGCTTCGCGCTGTTCGCGTGCGCATTCAATCTTCTGCTTGGGCATGTCGGGATCGTTTCGTTCGGTCACGCGGCGTTCTTCGGCGCGGCGGCTTATGTCACGGGATATATGTTGCGCGAGCTCGGCATGCCGCCCGAGATCGGTCTTCTTGCCGGCGTGCTCGCGTCCGCGCTTCTCGGTGCATTGATCGGCTCGCTAGCGATCCGTAGACAAGGCATCTATCTCGCAATGATTACGCTGGCGCTTGCGCAGATGGTCTATTTCTTTTTCCTCAAGGCGCCGTTCACGGGTGCAGAGGACGGCATGCAGCAGATTCCGCGCGGCACGCTGTTCGGGCTGATCAGTCTGCGGAGCGATTTCAATCTCTACTTTGTCGTGCTGATTTGTGTCACTGCCGCGCTCTGGTTGCTTCACCGCATCGTGCATTCTCCGTTCGGTGAAGTGCTCCGCGCGATCCGCGAACATGAAACGCGGGCCCGCTCGCTCGGCTATCCAGTGGAGCAATATAAAGTGCTGGCTTTCGCGCTTTCGGCGGGCCTTTCCGGGCTCGCGGGTTCGCTAAAATGTCTGGTCTTTCAGCTTGCAGCACTCACCGACGTACATTGGCACATGTCGGGTGAAGTTATTCTGATGACGCTGCTCGGCGGGATGAATTCGGTGCTAGGACCGGCAATCGGCGCGGTGCTGGTATCTGCGCTCCACCACTATTTCGATGCGCTCGGCGCGTGGGTGACGGTCATGGTGGGGGTGGTTTTCATCCTGTGCGTCCTCGTGTTTCGCCGCGGCGTGATCGGGCAGATCAAACATATTCTTCAGCAACGCTCGGCGGCGCTTGCCGCGGCCATGGGCAATATCAAGGGTGACGAAAATGCCAAGGTTTGAGCGAAAGAAGATCGTGGAAAAATTCCACGAAATGATCAAGCGCGGTGAGCCGATTATCGGCGGCGGCGCCGGTACCGGTATCTCCGCAAAATGCGAGGAGGCCGGCGGCATCGACCTCATTATTATTTACAATTCCGGCCGTTATCGTATGGCCGGTCGTGCTTCGTCTGCCGGATTGCTCGCTTACGGTAACGCGAACGAGATTGTCGTGGAGATGGCCGGTGAAGTCTTGCCGGTCTGCAAGAAGACGCCAGTGATCGCGGGCGTGAACGGCACCGATCCCTTCGTCATCATGCCGTACTTTCTGAAGCAACTGAAAGAACTCGGCTTCTCCGGCGTGCAGAACTTCCCGACCGTAGGCATCATCGACGGCACGTTCCGCGTGAGCTTGGAGGAGACCGGAATCAATTTCGCGAGCGAAATCGACATGATCCGGCAAGCGCACGAGATTGATATGCTTACCACGCCTTATGTCTTCAACGCGGATGAAGCGATTGAGATGACCAAAGCTGGCGCGGATCTCATCGTTCCGCATATGGGCGTTACCACCGGCGGCGCGATTGGTGCCACGACTGCAAAATCGCTCGAACAGAGTGTGAAGCTGATCGACGAATGGGCGGAAGCGGCTCGCAAGATTCGCAAGGACGTGATCGTGATTGCGCATGGCGGGCCGATCTCATCTCCTTCGGATGTTGACTATGTGCTTAGACACAGCGAGCACTGCGACGGCTTTTACGGCGCGAGCAGCGTCGAGCGGCTGCCGGTGGAAACCGCTATCGTTGAACAGATAAAATCGTTCAAAAATCTGAAAACGCTGAACGGCAAGAGGGGGGAGCAGAAATGGCGCGCGTCTATGTAAGTGCAGTGATGGATATTCCGGTTGCGGAAGCTTGGGGTGTGCTGCGCGATTTCAACGCGCTGCCGATTTATCATCCGTTCTTCTCAAAGAGCGAGATCGAGAATGGCAAGCCTTCCGATCAGATCGGTTGCGTGCGAAATTTCTATACGCATGAGGGCGGACATATCCGGGAGGAGTTGCTTACGCTTTCCGATCGCGAATACACCTGCTGCTACAAGATTCTCGAAGCGACGCTGCCAGTGAAGAATTATGTGGCCGAAATGCTTTTGAAGCCGATCACCGAAGGAAACAAAACCTTTGGCGAATGGTGGGCGGAGTACGACGTGGCGGATAAAGATGCTGCGTCTGTATTTCAGACGGTAAGCGATACCTTCCGCTTCGCGTTCGAAGGTGCAGTGAAGGTCGCAACCCAGAAACGCAAGAAATAAAGCAACGTCATGCCGGGCTCCGCTTACGTCGTCGGTACCTTCGACACCAAGGCCGAGGAGCTCCGCTATGTCGCTGAGCTTTTGCGCGCGGCAGGATTGCGCGCGGTCATGGTGGATGTAGGCACGAAGACGCCAGCGGCCGATGTCGACGTATCTGCAACCAAGGTTGCAGGCTTTCATCCGAACGGCGCGGACGCAGTTCTGAAAGCGGGAGATCGAGGCGTTGCGGTAACGGCAATGTCCGAAGCGCTAAAACGCTTTGTTTCCGCGCAGAAGGATGTCGGCGGCATCATCGGCCTTGGCGGGTCCGGCGGGACCGCGATCATCGCGCCTGCGATGCGTGCACTGCCAATTGGCGTTCCGAAGCTTATGGTCTCGACACTCGCCGCGGGCGATGTCGGCCCTTACGTTGGCGTGCACGATATTACGATGATGTTCCCGGTCACGGACATCTCCGGTCTCAATCGTCTTTCACGCGTGATCCTTGCCAATGCCGCGCATGCGCTCGCGGGCATGATGACACGATCGGCGCCTGTTTCAGCAGACGCAAAGCCAGCCCTTGGCTTCAGTATGTTTGGCGTGACTACACCATGCGTACAGCAACTCACCGCACGGCTTTCGAACGACTATGAGTGTCAGGTGTTCCATGCGAACGGCCCCGGCGGCCGCGCGCTGGAGGCGCTTGCCTTTGCGGAGATGCTACAGGGGATCGTAGATATCACCACGACCGAGGCTGCCGATCATCTGCTAGGTGGAGTATGCACGGCCGGTCCTGAGCGCTTTGAGGCTGTCGCACAACTCGGAATTCCGTGGGTTGGATCCTGTGGCGCGCTTGACATGGTGAACTTCTGGGCAAAGGAGACGGTTCCGGAAAAATATCGGAACCGGCTACTGCACGCACACAATGCGAACGTAACCTTGATGCGAACGACCGCGAACGAATTGGTCGAAATCGCGGAATGGATCTGCGAGAAACTTAACCGCTCGAAAGGTCAGGTACGAATGCTGCTGCCGGAAGGCGGCGTCTCGGCGATGGATGCCCCGGGGCAGAAGTTTCACGACCCCGAAGCGCGGGAGCTATTGTTCAAGGCATTCGAGCGGTCATTTGTGGTAAGCGAAACGCATAAGCTCATTCGCGTACCGTTTCACATCAACGATGAAGGGTTTGTCGCTGTCGCGGAGCGGCAGGTCCGTGAAGTGTGCAAGCATTCTTAGCTATTGAATGGTTGCGGCCTTGATCAATCGAGGCGGTTGCAGTTTACATTTCGTGCGTAACGCGTTGGTCCGAACCGCGCATGGCTGCGTGGTTTATATTTTTGTTCGCCATTGAAAATGGTATGGACCCCAATATGGCACCTAGTTAAGGGGTGGTTTTTGAATTTTCTGCGGCGGGCGGATAAATCCCTTCGCATCGTCGGTATCGGCGAGGCGATGATCGAGTTCGCGCCCGTTCCCGACCGGCTGTTCAAACGGGGTTTCGCCGGCGACACATTGAATACAAGTTGGTACCTGCGCGGGTTGTTGCCGGATGCGTTTAAGGTAGCTTACGCGACGCGTGTCGGGACGGACGCGACTTCCAACGAATTCGTTGCCTTTGTCCAAGATGCGGGGATTGAGATCGATGCGATTTCCCGCGACCCAGAGCGCACACTAGGTCTCTATACGATCACGCTGGAAGGTGCCGAGCGTCGCTTCTCGTACTGGCGCGAAAATTCCGCAGCTAGGCTGCTTGCCGACGATCCCGAACGTCTTGCCAAAAGTTTTTCCGAAGCGGCACTCGTTTATGTCAGCGGCATCTCGCTTGCAGTGATAGGAGAGCGCGGTCGGAAAAATTTGCGGGACGCGCTGACGGATGCCAGGAACAGCGGCACGCGCGTCGCCTTCGACTCCAACATCAGGCTGAGGCTTTGGCCCGATCAGGCAACGGCTAAGTCAGCGATCGAGGAATTTCTGGAATTGTCCGACGTGGCACTCCCGAGTTTCGACGACGAAGCGAATATCTGGAAGGATGATTCTCCGGAATCGACAATGAAGCGGTTGCGCGACAGCGGCGCCGGCGAGATCGTAGTCAAGAACGGTTCGGCTTCGGCGGTCGTGTTTTCGGAAGGAGCCGTCACTTCGGTAAATGCAAAGCTGGTCAAGGATGCGTCTGATACAACGGCTGCGGGTGACTCGTTCAACGCGGCTTATCTCGCCGCACGTTGCGTGGGATTTGCTCCGCTTTCGGCCTGTAAACTGGGACACGAATTAGCAGGAGAAGTGGTGCGTCACCCGGGCGCGCTGGTCCCGCGTGAAGTCATCGCGCCGGCGCGGAAGGCTATCGCGGACGCTTATGAGGCTGGACGATGAATAGTGCTCCGAATTCGATCGAGCAGATTGTCGCGAACGCGCCGGTCATTCCGGTTCTCGTGCTTGACGATCCTGAATCGGCACTCATGGTCGGCGAGGCTCTCCTGGAAGGCGGCTTGCCGGTTCTGGAAATTACCCTGCGAACGGAGGCTGCGCTCGAATGCATTCGTATTCTTTCGCGGCTGAGGGGCGCCATTATTGGGGCCGGGACCGTGCTTTCGCCGGATCAGTTGTCGGCGTCGCTCGATGCCGGCGCGTCATTCGCGGTTTCCCCGGGCGGCACGCCTCGTCTGGTGGAGGCCGCATTGCGTGCGCGCGTTCCCTATCTTCCCGGCGTTGCAACAGCTTCAGAGGCGATGGTGCTTGCGGAGTTGGGATTGTCGCATTTCAAATTCTTTCCGGCCGAGGCGCTTGGCGGAACGAAGCATCTTGCATCGCTCGCTTCCCCGCTGCCGCGGATCCGCTTTTGTCCGACCGGAGGCATTACGCAGGAAAGCGCGAGAAGCTGGCTTTCGCTCCCCAATGTCTGTTGTGTCGGAGGCTCATGGATGGCGCCGGCCGACGCCATTCGCGCGCGCGACGTCAAGCGCATCACATCCATGGCGCGACAGGCGGCATTACTGAGGGAAGTGCCCGCCTAGCTGGTCAGCCTATCGCGTGCCTCTACTAGAGGACCGAATAAGGTCCAGGAAATTCATCGACAAAAGCCACGTGGCTGACAAGGCCGCCGTCGCGGTGCCATGTATGAACGAGGAATTGCTGCGGTTCCCCGATAAAATTCAGCGACGCCTTCTCTCGCAGATCCAGTTCAAAAGGAAAGGCAGAAGAGGGCGACAGCAGGACGGGAACGCCGGCAATATTGGCGATGATCATGCGATGCGCATGCCCGCAGACGATCGCGCTGATAGTTTTCGCGTGCTTTGTTACGATTTCAATAAATTCTTCTAACCCGCGTTTGATGCCGTAATTATCCATCCCCTTCATCCCGGTCTTGAACGGCGGGTGATGCATTGCGATCAACGTCGGCTTGCCATTTCCTTTCGACAGAACATCGCCTAGCCATGTCAGGCGCTGCTCGCATAATTCGCCATGCACTTTGTCCGGAACGATCGTGTCGAGACCGATCAGGCGAACCGGATATTCGTCGTTTACAATATTAAGAAAGCCGCCTTCCTGTGCAGTTACGCATTGCGGCAGCTTGCGCAGCATCTGCTCGCGCTGATCGTGATTGCCTGGAACGGCAATGACTTTGCAGGCGAGCCGGGAAACTTGCGCGGCGATGAAGTCATACTCCTCCGCGACACCTGTCTCGGCGAGGTCGCCGGAAAGTATAACGAGATCGGGTTTGGGCGTGAGCGACAGGACGCGCGTAATCGAGCGCTCGAATAATTTGCGGCTGTCGACGTGCCGGCCAAATAATTTTCCCGGTACGGAAACGTGCATGTCGGATAGCTGCACAATCAGCACGGGAGCAAATCCTTCTGTCGCGCGCACGACATCGATAGTGCGGCGCAATAATTTATCAAACCCCCATTTTCTGTTGGTGGATCCGATGTCGCTGGCTTTGTCATCAAACTGTAATATGAATGCTGGAACGACAACAAACAAAAATGTTTCAGGGCGGCATGGCTTTCATCGAACTTCAGAACGCCACCAAGAAGTGGGCCGGTGCCGTCGGCGTTGATGACGTCAGTCTCTCGATTGCGAAAGGCTCGTTCGTCGTTCTGCTGGGCCCCTCGGGCTGCGGCAAATCCACGACATTACGGATCATCGCAGGGCTCGAGCAGCCGGATCAGGGTCGCGTACTGATCGGCGGACGCGACGTCACCGGCGAGCCGCCGTCGAAGCGCAGCATATCGATGGTGTTTCAGTCTTACGCGTTGTTTCCACACCTGGACGTCGCAGAGAACATCGTATTCGGCCTGAAGGTGCGGGGCACGCCGAAAGCCGAGCGCGAGCAGCGCCTACAGACCGCGCTCATGCGGACGGGCCTGAAAGGTTACGAACATCGCAAACCCGCGCAGCTCTCGGGCGGGCAACGCCAGCGCGTTGCGCTCGCGCGCGCAATTATCGCCGATCACCCGATCTGTCTGATGGACGAGCCGCTTTCCAATCTCGACGCGAAGCTGCGGCATTCGGTCCGTCAGGAAATCCGCTCGCTCCAGCGTCAGCTTGACATGACTGTCATCTACGTGACGCACGATCAAACCGAAGCGATGGCGATGGCCGACGTCGTCGTCCTGATGAAGGACGGCCGCATCGAACAATCGGGCTCGCCCGCGGACTTGTATCAAGATCCGGCAACGGCATTTTCGGCGTCGTTCATCGGCACGCCGCCAATGACGTTGCTGCCTGCAGCCAAGGTGCCGGATGCGCTGGTGCCCGAGCCGTCGCAGCCGAAGCCTGGAGAAAGTCTCGTGCTCGGCATTCGTCCCGAAAGCGTGGAAGTGATGGCGAATGCTTCCGGCGCGTTGCGCGGCACGGTGAAGAATACGGAGTTCATGGGGGCCGAAACATTTATCTACGCGGCAACGACCGCCGGTCCGCTGATTGCGAGAATTTCGGGGCGCGTTTCGCGCGATCCGGACGAGGAAATCTTCCTCGCTTGGCGCCAAGAAGACGCAGTCCTGTTCGACAAGGAGTCCGGCGCGCGTTTGCCGGTGAAGACGAAAAACGGTGTGAAGCCGGACCGCGTTCAAAGCAGTCCGGCGGTAGCGTTCTAATCATATGAAAGGGAGGAACTGGTGATGATGAAATTCTTGAAGGGGCTGGCAGCAGGGGCGATGTTCCTTTGCGCAGCAGGTGTGGCGTCGGCGCAGACTACGCTGACCATGTATTACCCGATCGCGGTCGGCGGCTCGCTCACCAAAGTGATCGACGGCATGATTGACGAGTTTCACAAGGCGAATCCGACGATCAAAATTAATGCGATTTATGCCGGCAACTATGACGAGACGCGCGTGCGCGCGCTTTCGGCGATCAAGGGCGGTCAGCCGGCGCAGCTTTCGGTGCTGTTCTCGATCGACGTCTACGATCTCATCGAACAGAACCTGATCGTTCCTTTCGATGAAGCGATTTCGACCGATGAAGAGCGCAACTGGCTGAAGAGCTTCTATCCGGCCCTGATGCAGAACGGGCAGGTGAACGGCAAGACCTGGGGCATTCCGTTCCAGCGCTCGACCATCGTGCTCTTTTACAACAAAGACATGTTCAAGGAAGCGGGGCTCGATCCGAACAAGCCGCCGAAGACCTGGGACGAGATGGTTGCGGCCGCAAAGAAGCTCACCAAAGATGGCCGTTACGGCGTCATGGTGCCCTCGACCGGCTATCCCTATTGGCTGTTCCAGGCCTTTGCGATCCAGAACGGTCAGGAGTTGATGAGCGCGAACGGTACGAAGGTTCACTTCGATACGCCGGCGACGATCGAGGCGCTCACGTTCTGGCGCGCGCTTGCGGCTGAACACAAAGTGATGCCGGAAGGCACGGTCGAGTGGGGCACGCTTCGTCAGGCGTTTACGCAGGGCAAGACCGCCATGATGTGGCACACGACGGGCAATCTTACCGCGGTGAAGAACGAAGCGAAGTTCGACTTCGGCGTGGCACTTCTGCCGGCGAAAAAGCGGCTCGGTTCGCCGACCGGCGGCGGTAACTTCTATCTCTTTAAGGGCGCAACCAAAGAAGAGCAGAAGGCGGCGCTGACCTTCGTTCGCTTCATGACGGCGCCGGAGCGCGCGGCTACTTGGTCGATCGCAACCGGTTATGTCGGCGTGAGCCCGGCGTCCTATCAGACCGATGTTCTGAAGAAATATGCGGAAGGCTTCCCGCAGGCGATCGTCGCACGTGACCAGCTTGAAAACGCAGTCGCGGAATTCTCGACCTATGCGACGGCGCGCGTGCGCGAAGTGCTTTCGAACGCCGTGCAATCGGCGCTTACCGGCAAGCAGACGCCGGAAGCGGCGATGAAAGGCGCGCAGGAAGCGGCCGATCGTCTTCTGAAAGACTATAAGTAAGGTAAGACGGCAGGGGCATTCCTGGCCCCTGCCGATTTTCCATGAGTAATCAGACCGCATCGTTTGAGCGTAACCGTATGGCGCTTTACGGCTGGATGCTGCTTGCGCCGGCGCTGATCCTGCTCATCACGTTTGCCTTCATTCCTGCAATCGAAACTGTCTGGGCGAGCCTGTTCTCGAAAGCCACGATCCGGCGCCCGTCGCAGTTTGTTGGCGCCGGAAATTATCTCACGCTCTTTGCCGACCCGGCGTTCAAGAAAGTCGTCGTCAATAATCTGATCTATGCCGGTCTCACGATTCCGATTTCGGTGGTCATCGCGCTCGGCATGGCGCTCTGGGCCAATGCCCAGATCACGGGACGCGGGTTCGTGCGCGCCGCTTATTTCACGCCGACCATGCTGCCGATGATCGCGGCAGCGAATTTGTGGCTCTTCTTCTATACGCCCGATCTCGGCGTCATCGACCGGATCACCGCGCTGTTCGGTCTGCCTTCCGTCAATTGGCTCGGCCAGCAGGAAACCGCGCTTTACTCGGTGATTGCTGTGACGATCTGGAAGGAGGCGGGCTTCTACATGATCTTCTATCTCGCAGCTCTCCAGACGATCTCGCCGGAGTTGCGCGAAGCGGCGACCGTCGAGGGGGCCGGGCGTTGGACCTATACGCGCCGTATCGTGCTGCCGCTCCTGATGCCGACCACGATGTTTGTGCTCGTGAACGCGCTGATCAATTCCGTGAAGCTGATCGACCATCTTTTCGTACTGACGAAGGGCGGCCCGGATAACGCTTCCAAGCTCGTGCTTTACTGGATATGGGAAATGGCCTTCGCCTATTTCGACGCACCGGCGGCGGCGACCATGACGACGCTCGTTCTGATCGTGCTAGGCATCGTTGCGGCAATTCAATTCGTCGTGCTTGAGCGCCGGGTGCATTATCGATGAGTATGGTCACGGCATATTCCGTACGCCGCAAGGCATTTGCGCTGCCGTCGCTCGATACGATCGGCGCCTGGCTGCTTGCGATCGTCTGGGTCTCGCCCCTGCTGTTTGCGGCATGGGCCGCGGTGCACACACCGGAAGGCGCGCTGTCTTTTAATATCGGCGCCCCGCTTACGCTCGATAATTTTCGTGTTGCCTGGGATAGCGCACCATGGCCGCGCTATTTTCTGAACACGGTGCTGTTGGTGAGCGTCATCCTTGCGGGCCAGCTCACGCTCTGCACGCTCGCAGGCTATGCATTCGCGCGCTTTGAGTTTCCGGGGAGGGACGTTGTCTTTATTCTGGTTCTGCTGCAGCTCTTTGTGCTGCCGGAAGTACTAATCGTCGAAAACTACGCGATGGTTTCGCGGCTGGGGCTGTTCGACACAATATTTGGAATTGGCGTTCCCTATATGGCGAGCGCCTTCGGTATCTTTCTGCTGCGGCAGGCGTTCAAGTCCGTGCCGCAGGAACTCGAAGAAGCCGCACGCATCGAAGGTTGCGGCTGGTTTGGTGTGTTGTGGCGCGTCTATGTGCCGGCTGCGCGCCCGACCTATCTCGCTTACGCGCTGGTTTCGGTCGCGACGCACTGGAATAACTTCCTGTGGCCGCTGATCGTCACCAATTCAACAAGCACGCGTCCGCTGACGGTCGGTCTTTCGTTGTTCGGCGCGCCTGAGAGCGGCGTGAACATCGGGGTGATCAGTGCTGCGACCTTGATGGTGATTGCGCCGCTGCTTCTTGGATTTCTTATATTTCAGCGGCAGTTCATCCAGGCGTTCTTGCGCGCCGGAATTAGATAGCCGGCCTACCAGGCCGCGATGACTTTACTGAATGCCTGTTTGATCGCGGCGACCGCATCCTGATCGCTCAGTTCTTTCGCAAACCAGCGCTCGGCTGGTTGCCGCCAAATCGAGCGGCCGATCGCAAAGCCGACACCGATACCGCCATCCTTTGCGAGCTTCAGCTTCGGCATGAGTTCGTTCAACGGCTGATCGAGCCCGAGCACGATGACGCCGGCGCAATGCGGGTCGTGCTTCCGAACGATACCGGCGATCTCCTGCCATTGTTCGATGCGTTCGAGCGCAGGGAGTTTCCACCAGGTCGGTTTCAAACCGAGGCGATAAAGCGCTTCGACAGCGTCGGCAACAAGCGTCGGATGTTTAGCGAAATCTGGTGGAATGACTTCAAGCAGCCAACGGCGTCCCGTAGCGTGGACCGCATTTTCAAGTGCGATCAGCGACGCTTCTTGTTTGGAGCGAAGCTCCGGCGCGTGGTGCGGATCGTAAGCAACTAAGCATTTCGCGACATGTTCAGTGGGCCATGCACGCATCTTCTCGGTAAGCCGATCACCGGCTTCGAATTCCAGCGGAAGGCTGCCGGGCACTTCGACCGGCCGCGCAAGCCAACGTCCGCTTCCTGTCAGGCGATCAAGCGGCATCGAGCCGTAGGTGTCATCGATAATCGCTCCCGATAGCGCTGGCGGCATTTGCTCAAGCGCGCGGGCGAGCAGATCCTTGAATTGTTCGATCTGACTTGCGCCGGCGCCGAATTTCGTCGCGAGTTCGGCGAATTGTTTGCGATGGTCGAACGCAAGCGCGAGGATCGGAGCGGCGACAGGCTTTCCGGTGGTGACACGATGCAGGTAATTAAATTGATCGTCGCCATGTTCAAGCCGGAAGCCGACGGGCTTTTCTAACAATGTCTTGAGTTCGATCGAACTCGGCATTGCCGGCGCGCAGGCATGCCGTGAGACCACAAGCGCGCCGCATCCGTTGGCATAGGCTGCCGCCTGTTCGAAACTTTCATCACGAAGCCATCCGCGCAGGAAACCCGCAAGAAATGCGTCTCCCGCGCCGAGAACGTTGAACACGTCGGTGACAAACCCGCGATGCGTAATGCCGTCGTCGATGCGGTCTGGGATCGCGCCGGGAAAGATCGCGCAGCCTTGCGGGCCGCGCTTCAGCACAATCGCAGCCTTCGACAGTGCACGGATTTTACGAAGCGCCGTGATCGTATCGGTGCTACCGCCCGCGATATGAACTTCTTCTTCGGTGCCGACGACCAGATCGCAATCCGGCAGGATCGATTGCAGATGACCGCTTACGCTATCGGAGGCGATGAAGCGTTGCTCGCCGTGACCGCGGCCGGTCAGCCCCCAGAGCACTGGCCGGTAATCGATATCGAAGACGACTTTGGTGCCGTTCTTCTTTGCAAAAGCGATCGCTGCACGGCAGGCAGCATCAGTGGCTGCGGTAGAGAAATGCGTGCCGGTAACAAGCAGCGCTTTTGCCGAAGCGATGAATGATTCATCGAAATCGGCCGCGGCAATCGCCATGTCTGCGCAGTTCTCGCGATAGAAAATCAGCGGGAAGGTATCGCGGTCGCGAATGCCGAGAATGACAAGGCCCGTCAGGCGCGCGGGGTCGGTCGCCACATGCGAAACATCGACGCCTTCGGCGGCCAGCTGTTCGCGCACGAAGCGACCCATATGTTCGTCGCCGACGCGGGTCAGCATCGCGACCTTCAGGCCGAGACGAGCGGCACCCGTTGCGATATTCGCGGGGCAGCCGCCCAGATATTTTGCAAAGGTGGACATGTCCTCGAGGCGGCCGCCGATCTGCTCGCCGTAGAGATCAACGGCCGCGCGGCCCATGGCAATCAGGTCGAACGGGCGAGCGTCAGGAGCCGCCATTTTTCCCACCATTGCGCGCGGTTAACTTGTGACCGAGCGCCACGACCAGCGATTGCGCAAGGCAAATCGGCGCCACCAGTGAGCGGAAAGGCTTCGCGCGCAACTCACCGATCTCGAAACTTACCTTCGCAATCTTTGCGAACGGCCCTAGTGGGTTGTCGGTAATCACGATCACCGGCACGTCGCGGCGCGCGAGTTCGACTGCAATATCGACAACGTCAGGCGAATAGTCCTTGAAGCTGATTGCAACCAGGACATCGCGTTTGGTTGCTGCGCGGACGCGGTGGCGCATGAAGCCGCCGATCCCGTCGAGAAGATGGCTCTTCAGATCGAGGCGGTTGAGGCCGTAGTCTATATAATAAGAGATCGGGAAGGAGCGGCCCTGGCCCGCGACATAAATATTCTCGGCGGACGCAAGAATGCTGACGGCGCGCTCCATGCGGTCGGCGGGAACACTTTGAAATAGCGTTTCGAGCGAGGCGACGTCATCCGAGATGAAGCCGGCAAGAATGTCCGCGGGCTTGTTCGAACGCGTGCCGTTGTTGCGCAGCGCATTGATGCGGTCGCGATAGCTCGGTGATGCACCTGCGGTCAGCCGCACGCGATACACCTGCTGCATATTCGTGAAGCCGTCGTAGCCGAAGTTATTCGCGAAGCGGACGATCGCCGAGGGCTGCACACCCATGCGCTTTGCAAGCTGAGAAACCGTGCTCAGCGCCATTTCGTTCGGATGCTGCACAGCAAAAGAAGCAATGACCTGCAGCCGATCCGGCAAGCCGTCGTGCTGGCGCGCGATCTGCGCCGTCAAATCCTCGAAGGTTTTCGGACCTGGCACGTCGGCTCCCCGGTTTTTTTGAACTCCGGGATTTCGTTTCACGTCCCGGATTCCGCTTTACTCTGGCCGTAGAATAGGTATTCTATTTTGTAAGATCAATAGAATATATGTTCTAAGCAGCGAAATAGGGACGGAAAACGTGGCAGCAAAAATCGGCTTCATCGGCCTCGGCATGATGGGTCACGGCATGGCGAAGAATCTCGTGACCAAGGGATTTCCGCTGACCGTGCTCGGTCATAAAAATCGCAAGCCGATCGACTCGCTCAAAGGAATGGGTGCCACGGAAGCAACAAATCCGGCGGATGTCGCCGCACGCTCCGACATTATATTTATTTGCGTGATCGGCAGCCCACAGGTCGAAGAGGTTGTGTTCGGCCAGAACGGGCTGCTTGCCGCGGTCAAGCCCGGACAAATTGTCGTCGATTGCTCGACCAGCGAGCCGGAGTCGACCGCGCGGATCGCGGAAGAATTCTCGTTCAAAAAAGTAACTTTCGTTGACGCGCCGCTCGCGCGCACACCGAAGGAAGCCGAAGAGGGCAAGCTGAACGTCATGGTCGGCGCTGAGCTCGGCGGTGTTTCAGAAAATCGAGCCGGCGCTGAAAACATTCGCCGAGAATATTTTTCATGTCGGCGGCTCCGGCGCGGGCCACAAGCTGAAACTCGTCAATAATTTTTTCGCGATGGGGCAGGCGGCGCTGATCGCTGAAGCGCTGGTCGCGGCCAAACGCGCAGGCATCGATCTCGACGCATTCTGCAAAGTCGTGGGCGCAGGCGGCGCCAACAGCGGCATCTTCCAGATGGTCGCGCTCTCTGCGGTCGCGGGCACCTATGACGGACTTCGCTTCGGCCTCGATCTCGCGCGCAAGGATGTTCGCTACTACACGCACATGACCGAACAGCTTGGCTTACCGAGCATGCTCGGCGAAGCGGTTCATCAGAGTTTCGTGCTCGCGTCGGCAATGGGTTTTGGCGACAAGCTCGTCGGCTCATTGGTTGCGGCACAAGAAAAAATTACGGGTACGTCGGTCGGTAAAGGCTGACGTTCGAACAACCCAGCTAAGCCGGCAAAAGACCGCACGCTGGAAAACAGGGAGGAAGCCATGAAGAAGAAAGGCATTTCCCGTCGGCATTTTGTCGGCGGTACCGTTGCTGCCGCCGGGCTTACGGGCGCGACTAGTTTTTTTGGTCCTTGGAAACACAATACCGCTTATGCGCAGAACAAGCCGATCAAACTCGGCCTGACCTGCGATGCGAGCGGTCAGTATGGTGACAGCGGTCAGGACGATCTCCGCGGCATCAAAATGGCGATCGACGAGTTCAACGCCAAAGGCGGTGTGCTTGGCCGGAAAATTCAATTCGTAAACGCGGACACGGAAACAACGCCCGCAACCGGCAGCCGTGTCGCTGAGCGCTTTATCACGCGCGAAGACTGCACCGTGTTGATCGGTGCGGTGCATTCAGGCGTCGCTAACGCAATCACCCAGGTCGCGGCGAAATATGGCGCGATCTATCTCAATACGAATTCTTCGGCACCAAGCGAAGCAGGCGAAAATTGCGCCCGCGTCAAATTCGTCTGGGACGGCAACGGTGCCAACTTCTCGAAGGCTGCCGTCCGTAACGCGGTGCAGGGCGTCGGCAAGAACTGGCTCTTGCTCACCAACGACTACGTCTGGGGTCATACGACCTCGAACGCGACCAAGACGTTGGTGGAAGCCGCCGGCGGCAAGATCGTCGATAATCTGCTGGTCCCGCAGAATACCCGTGACTTCACATCCTATCTGCTCAAAATTCAGCAGGCCAAACCCGACGTGGTCGCAACCGCAATCGGCGGTGACGACATCAAGGCGCTGCGCCAGCAGGTGACCAACCTGAAATTGGAGGGCAACATCGCCTGGATCAACAATCAGCAGGATTGGCCCGATGTCTGGGGTGCTCCCGACAGCCTGTTCGGCGTGTTCGGTACAACCTGGTATCACAAGCTGAAACTTCCGGGCGTCGATGATTTCGTGAAGCGCTGGCAGACGACGACCGGTCCGATCCCGGTGCCGGGCAACGTCTCCTACAACGGCTACATGGCAACGCGGGAATTATTCCGCGCCATGGAGCGCGCCGGTTCGACCAACAATATCAAGGTCATTCAGCAGCTCGAAAACCTGAAGGTGACCGCGGCCGATCGTATGCAGCACTTCGATGCATATATGGATCCGCAGACGCACCAGTTGCAGCAGACGATCTATCTCGCGCGCCGCAACCCGACCCCGTCGGACAAGACCGATCTCTATCAAATCCTGAGTCAGACCGAGCCGAAGAACGCCGCGGACGATGCGGCGGCGGCCAAGTGCAAGCTCGTTCCATACGATCAGGTCCCGTCAGTCGATTCCTGATAGGCTTTACCTCCCTTCCGGGCCGCCCCGGCGGCCCGGATCTTTTTTCCGGTACGCGAGGCATCTGTGTTCGATCTGCTGCCGCATCTTCTGAACGGCTTGATGCTCGGACTGTTGTTCGCGTTGATCGCGCTCGGCTTCATGCTGATCGTCGGCCTGATGGAGCAGATCAATCTCGCGCATGGATCGCTGTTCGCGCTTGGCGCTTACATCGCGCTGCAGTTACTCGGCCCTCGGCCGCCATTGCCCGCCGATTTGGCGAGCGCATGGCTCTCATTGCCGCTTGGCTGGCGTTACGCAGCCACGCTGCTGATTGCGCCTGCCATCACCGGTCTGGTCGGTGTTGTCGTCGAACTCCTAATGCGCCGGACTTACGGCAAGGATCCGCTCTACGGACTGCTGCTGACCTTCGGTGCTGCGATGGTGATCGAAGAATCCATCCGTCTGGTCTGGGGCACGCGCGACTATGTGCTGCCGGTGCCATCGGGCGTGAACGGCGGCTTCATTTTTCATGATCTGATCTGGTCGACCTACCGCTTCTACGCGGCCGGCGTCGCAATCGGTGTGATCGGCCTGGTCTGGATCTTAATAGAGCGGACGCCCTATGGCGCGATCATCAAGGCCGGCGCGCATGACAGCGAAATCGTGCGGGCGCTCGGCATTAATCTCTCGCGGCTCCGCGTCGGAGTTTTCGTGCTCGGCACCATGCTTGCGGCGATTGCGGGAATTATTCTGGCGCCGATCTGGGGCATTCGTCCGCACATGGGCGTCGATGCCGTGATCCCGGCATTCCTCGTCATCGTGTTGGGCGGCGTCGGAAGTTTCTGGGGCGCGGTCATTGCTAGTCTTCTGGTAGGTCTCGCGGTCGGCCTGACCGGCGCTTACGCGTCAGAATGGTCGCTCTTGTCGATGTATCTGCTGCTCGTCGCGGTGATCAGCTTCCGCGCCCGCGGTCTGTTCGGCAAGAAAAGCGCGCTTGAGGCTTAGATGAACGGGGCCGCAAATAATTCGCCGGATGCCGCGCGTCTCGTAACGCCGACCATGCTCGTGCTCTGGGCGTTGCTGGCGACACTCCCGCTCTGGATTACGAAGCTCGGTCTTTATCCCTATATCGGCGTCGAGATCCTGATCTGGGCGATCTACGCGCTCGCATTCAATCTCGTGCTTGGAACGGCGGGCCTGCCGTCGTTCGGACATGGCGCCTATTTCGGTGTCGGCGCTTACGCTTACGGGCTGTGTCAGTTCAACATCGGCGCCAACCTCTGGGTTTGCCTGACTGCTGCGATCGTTCGCCGCCGGATTAGCGGGTGCGTTCGTCTCGCTTTTCGTTTCGCACCGGCGCGGAATTTATTTCGCCTTCATGACGATCGCGTTTGGCCAGATATTCTGGACCATTTCGATCAAGGCACACAGCATCACCGGTGGCGAAGATGGGCTTCTGAAAATCGCGCGCTTGCCCGCGGATTTCGGCATCGCGTCATTCGACCTGAAGAGCAATATTTCATTCTACTACTTCGTTCTTGCAGCTTTCGCCGTCGTGGTGATGCTGCTCTGGCGTCTTATCCATTCGCCCTATGGCCGCGTGCTCGCCGCGATCCGGCAAAGCGAAACGCGCGCAGCGCATCTCGGTTACCAGGTCTGGCTCTATAAGGCCTCGATCTTCACAATATCCGCGGCATTGTCCGGTTTTGCCGGTGGACTGTTTGCGATGGCGCAACTCGCCGCATTTCCGGACGTGATGAGCCTGCATCAATCCGGCTTTGTCGTCATGATGACGCTGATCGGTGGCGGCCTAGTGAGTTTCTGGGGGCCTTTCATCGGTGTCGTCGTCTTTTTAATCGCGCGCGACGTCATCGGTGCGTTCACTAATGCATGGATGCTCTGGTTCGGTTTGCTATTCGTTGCGATCGTGCTCTTCAAGCCGGAAGGTATTGCCGGTGCATGGCGCTCGCTCGTCCATGAAGGGGGCGTCCGCATTTCGAAGTCGGCAGGCGGCAAACGGCTGCGGCTGTTCTTCAGGGGCGGCTGATGTCGTTGCTCTCTGCAAAAGGCATTCACGTTCGCTTCGGTAGCCGCGTCGTGCTCGAAGAGATCGACTTCGACGTCGCCGAAGGCGAGTTTCATGGCATCATGGGGCCGAACGGCGCCGGCAAGACCACGTTCTTCAACGTGCTCACGGGCCGCGTGAAACCAACCCGGGGTTCGATCAGCCTTGCCGGCGACGATGTCACCGGTCTTCCGCCGCATGTGATCGCGCGCAAAGGTGTCTCGCGCTCGTTTCAGATCATGACCTTATTCGATGAATTCTCGGCGCGCGAAAATGTCATGGCCGCACTCCCGGATTTTCGCGCGCGTGGCTTCAACGTGAGTCACGCCGTGACCGCGAACCGGAAATGGCGCGACGACGCGGATGTGGTGCTTGCCGGCGTTAATCTCGCGGACAAAGCTGATGTGAAAGCGAAGGAGCTTTCCTATGGCGAGCGGCGCGCGCTTGAGATTGCGGTCGCGACTGCGCAGCGGCCGCGCATTCTTTGTCTGGACGAACCGACTTCCGGTCTCGGCAGCGATGGCGTTAAAAGGCTAAGCGAACTCGTTCGTGCGCTCAAAGGCAAACTCACGCTGATCGCGATCGAACACGACATGAGTTTTCTGTTCTCTCTTGCCGACCGCATCTCGGTCATTCACTGGGGGCAGGTGATTGCCCGCGGCACGCCGGCGGAGCTCCGCGAAAACGAATGGGTTCGCCGCTCCAATCTCGGGAAATTCGCATGATCCTCGAGATCGATGGCATCGATACGTTTTATGGCGAGAGCCAGGCGCTGTTCGGCGTTTCGTTCGGCATTGCACCGGGCGAAGTATTTGCGCTCCTCGGCCCAAACGGTGCCGGCAAGACCACGACGATCCGCTCGATCCTCGGGCTGACGCGGCCGAAGCGCGGTGCCATTCGCTTCGATGGCCGCGAAGTGACGCACTCGCCGACGCACGAGATCGCGCGTGCCGGCGTCGGCTGGGTACCGGACGACCGCAGACTTTGTCCGACTTTAACGGTGTCGAGGAATTTGAGCATCGCGAAGAAGCGCTCGAAGTTTCGTGCCTGGACAATTAAGGAAACTTGCGAAATCTTCACGCCGCTCGAATATCTCATGGAGCGCGAATGCGAGAATCTCTCCGGCGGCGAGATGCAGATGGTGGCGATTGCGCGGGCGTTGGTAGGCTCGCCCGGTCTCGTGTTATTCGACGAGCCAAGCCAGGGCCTTGCGCCGAAAATTGTCGCCGACGTGTTTGCGACGATCGAGCGGTTGCGGCGCGAAAATGTTGCGTCGCTGATTGTCGAGCAGAACGCGCAGGTAGCGCTTTCAGTCGCCGATCGTGCGGCAGTGATCGACCATGGAACGATTGCCTGGATCGGCGCGGCCGCGGAATTGCGCGCGGACGCTGCACTACGCCAGCGCCTGTTGGGGAGCTGACCATGAGCTCGCTCATTGCACTTGAAAGTGTCCGTAAGGTGTACACGCGGGGTATGCTGAAGCGGCAAACGACGTTTACGCTGGAAGCTGATTTCTCAGTGAACGAACCCGGTATCGTCGGCGTGGTTGGCCCGAATGGGGCAGGCAAGACTACGTTGTTCGAGATGATGACCGGTTCGAACGAGCCGACGTCGGGCCGCGTTCTGGTCGGAGGTGCCGATATTCATCGCGTGAAATACCGCGAGCGCGACCGTCTCGCGATCCATTATCATCAGTCCTACCAGGTCCGGCGTTTCAAAAAACTTCTGCCGTCGGCGATGCTGGCTTCATCGCCCACCGAGCGCCCGCTCGTGCATCTATTCGACGAGCCGCAGTTCAATCCGCAGGACGGCTATATCGGCTTCATGCTCGATTTCTTCAAAAAGCTCGTGGGTGAGGGCAAGCTGGTTTTCATCTGCCTTCATCCGACGGCGAGCTATCATCTTGAAATTCTGTCGAGCATCGCCGGCCGTTTCCTGCTCGTAACGGGTGGCAAAGTGCTTCAAAAGAATAACTTCGACGAACTGATTTCCGACGAGCGCTGCCGGACTTATCTGGGCGCGCAAATGTATGACGCCGCGAGAAAATTGACATGAGCGAAGACGGACAAGGACGCGTCGCGATCGTAACGGGCGCGGCCGGGACCATGGGGTTGGCGGCTGCGAGGCGCCTTGCCGCCGACAATTATAAGGTCGCACTGGTCGATGTCGTGGCTGAGCGCTTGGCGAGCATCGCAAAGGATATAAAGGGATCGATTGCGATTGCAGCGGACATTGCCGATCCCGCGCAAGCCGGAAAGATCGTAGCAGAGACCGAGCAGAAGCTGGGACCGGTTTCGGTGCTGGTCAACAATGCCGGTATTTTGTCGAACAACAAATCCGTGGAGACGACGCCCGAAGAATGGCGGCGTGTGATGGCGGTCAATCTGGACGCGGCGTTTTACCTCGCGCGCGCCGTGCTGCCCGGGATGAAAGCGCAACGCTATGGGCGCATTGTGAACACCTGCTCGCTCGCGATGAAATCGGGTGGGCTGACTGCCGGTACTGCCTACACCACTTCAAAGAGTGCGATGGGCGGGCTGACCTTTTCGCTCGCGCGCGAAACCGCGGCCTTCGGCATTACTGTGAACGGAATCGCGCCTGCCTATGTCAAAACCCCGATGGTGACGGAGCAACTGACCGAAGCGCAGCGGCAGGTGCTGCTTGCGCAGATACCGGTTGGCCGTTTCTGCGAGCCGGAAGAGTTTGCGCATTGCGTGGCCTTCCTGGTCTCGCCGATGTCGGGGTTCATCACCGGCGAAATTCTCGACCTCAACGGCGGCCTTCATTTCGATTGAGTAGCATCATGAACAAACCGGTTTCGCAGATCACGCCCGCACTCGATCCTGAAAAGGATCTTGCTGGGCTATTCGACCTGAAAGGGCAGACGGCTTTCGTGCCGGGCGGCGCTGGCGGTATCGGCGAAGCGATTGGCTGGGCGCTGGCGAAAGCGGGCGCCGCGGTGGCAATCGCCGGCCGCGATATTGGCAAAGGCGAAGCGCTTGCAAAGTCCATGATGAAAGCAGGCCATCGCGCGAGCGCGCATTCATTCGATGTCGCCGACATCTCCACTATCGAGCGCGCGGTCGCCGCTGCGGAAAAGGAATACGGCCAGATCGATATTCTCGCGAACTGTGTCGGGATCCAGATCGAACAGCCGATCACCGAAGTCACCGAAGAGGCGTTCGATCAGGTTTATACGTCGAATCTGAAGTCAGCGATGTTTCTCGCGCAGGCGGTTGCCAAGCGGCAGATTGCACGGCGCAGCGGGCGGCAGATTCATCTGCTTTCAGTCCGCGCGCAACTCGGGCTGCGCGATCGCGGCTATTCGGCTTATTGCGCGACCAAGGGCGGGCTTGTGATGCTGATCAAGCAGCATGCGATGGAGTTGGCTCGCCACAACATCACCGTGAACGGTGTCGCGCCGACGTTTGTTTATACCGAGATGATCCGGCATGTGATGGAAAATCCGGAATTCCGCAAAGGTCTTGAAGCGCGTATTCCGCTCGGGCGGATTGCCAGCCCGAAAGATGTGGCCGGGCCAGTATTGTTTTTTGCGTCGCCAGCCTCCAGCTTTGTCACCGGACAGATCATGTATGTCGATGGTGGAATTACCGCGAGCCAGTAGGGCAGCTATCGCTCCAGCGCTTTAAGCCGCCGGATCAGCACTTCAAGCAGCGCTTCGGGCTTCTCGATATGAGGAATGTGTCCGACTTCCTCGATCACATCGAAAGAAGAGTTCGCGATCAGCTTATGCAGCCGCTCGCCTTGCGGGAGCGGTGTCACACTATCTTTTTCGCCCCAGATGATCGCGGTGGGGAGCGTGATCGCGGCGTAATTCTTGGTGTAAGCGCTTAACGCGTCGCGATCAGGAAACAGGAGCGAAGGCAGCCATTCCGCGTAAGCGATGGTCGAGCCGCGGCGTGTCTGCGGATATTGCAGGATTAAGGCCTGCTCTTCGGTCGCCGCGTCCTTCTTATAGAGCATCATGGAGAGCAGACTTCGTGTGAGCATCGGATTCGTGACTATTGCGGCTGTCAGCGCTTCAGAGATTTGCGCGTTATGGATCGCAAACGACATGAGTGCACCGTCCGGCGGATAGTTCTCACCGTCGGCGTGAAGCCCCAACGCACCACACACGATCACCATTGCCTTGAATGAGTCGGAATGGCGCATCGCGGCTTCGACCACGGCGCCTGCGCCAAAAGAATGTCCGACCATGATCGCGTTCTTTAATTCAAGCGCGCGGATGACGTCGCGGATGCGGCGCGCCTGGGCTTCGCGCAAATAAGAAGAGTCGGCCGGGCGGCTCGAAAATCCGAATGGCGGCAGATCGATCGCGACCGCGCGAAAGCCGCTTACTGCGAGCGCGTCCGCGGTTTTTTCCCAGAAGCCGCTCCAGGCCGCCGAGCCGTGGATCAGAATGACCGACGTGCCTGCCTCCGGCCCCTTGATTTGAACGAAAATGCGTCCGCTCGGCGTGTCGACGAAGCGGCCGTGAGCCGGCGCGGGCACTTCCGGTTGCGCCTCGCGCCAAATTGTCGCCACGCGTGCGGCCGTCAGTAACAGAATCACACAGGTGATCAGCGCCAAAAGCGTCCACAGAATCCCGCGCAGGAGCTTCATCATCGGTTAGTTATAGCCTTCAAAGTGCTGCACTTTCCGGTGCCACTTGCGCATTAATATGCACTTAGAGATAGCCTGTCGCGGGTGTCGAGGGCTTTAAGATGAGAAAGATTACACGCCGGCGCGTGCTTGCCGGTGCGGCTGCAGTGGCCGCGTCGGCTTTAACACCGTTCAAAGCCTTTGCGCAGCGGCGGCTAATACTGGATGACGCAAGCGGTCTCAGCGCCACGCCCGTTTTCAGCCATTGGGTTGCGAAAAGCGAGGGCGAGGCCGAACTCATCGCCCGTTTGCGCAGTGAGTTAAAAGAGGCGGCTGCACAGAAGCGGCCGGTTTGCGTTGGCGCCGCACGGCACTCGATGGGCGGCCAGAGCCTGCCGCGGAACGGCACCGCGATCGAATTCGACATTAATCGCTGCGAGCCAGACCGCGCGGCGAAGACTTTTCGGGTTAACGCCGGCACGCGCTGGTTCGAGGTGATCGAGCATCTCGATAAGATCGGCTTCTCGCCCGCGGTCATGCAGTCGAACAGCGACTTCGGTGTTGCCGCGACCTTTAGTGTGAACGCGCACGGCTGGCCGACGCCTTATGGTCCGTTCGGCTCGACGGTGCGCTCGTTTCGAATGATGATGGCGGACGGCAGCATCGTGACCTGCTCACGCAAGGAAAACAGCGAACTCTTTTCGCTGATGATGGGCGGCTACGGTATGTTCGGGATCATCCTCGATCTTGAAGTCGACATGGTCGAAAACCTCCTCGTGCGTCCGTCGCACGAAGCGATGCCCGCGGAAGAATTTTCGAAACGCTTCGTGGCTGCGATTGAGCAGGATCCGAACGTGAAGATGGCCTATGGCCGCCTGAACGTGTCGAAGAAAACATTTTTTAACGAGGCATTGCTCATTACCTATCGGCCGGAGCCGGTTCAGCCGGACCCGCTGCCGGCGTCGACACGCGGCACGGGCGCGATGGCCAACTTTGCCAATCGCATCTATCGCGGACAGGTCGGCTCCGAAGACATCAAGGGGTTGCGCTGGTACCTCGAGACGACCGCGAATCCGGCAATTTCTTCCGGCGTTTCGACGCGAAGCGGCTTGATGAACTGGCCGGTGTCGAATCTGCGCCAGCTCGACTATCGCCGCACCGATATCCTGCATGAATATTTCGTGGCGCCGGAGCGCTTCAACGAATTCCTGAAAGGCTGTCGCGAAATCATCCCGAAGGGCCGCGCTGAATTCCTGAACGTTACGTTGCGCTACGTGTTGCAGGACGATACCAGCACGCTTTCGTTCGCGAAAACCAACCGGATTGCCTCTGTGATGTCGTTCTCACAGGAACTGACTGCGGCGGGCGAGGCGGACATGATCCGCACCACCGAGGCGTTAATCGATCTCGTAGCCTCGATCGGTGGCAGCTTTTATCTTCCGTACCGGCTGCATGCGCGGGCCGATCAGGTCCGCAAAATTTATCCAAACACCGAACGCTTTATCGAACGCAAGCGCCACTACGATCCCGGCCTGTTGTTCCGCAATAACATGTGGGACACTTACTTCGCCGCCTGATTAGAATCTTTAGAGGCAAATAATGTCGCTCATTCGCTGGATTGCTCTCGGTTATGTCGTTGCGCTGACCTTTGCCGGTCTCCTGAATTACATTCCGGGGCTCACGGACGCGCAGGGCCGCGCCTTCGGTATCTTCGCACTCGATATTTTCGACGATCTTCTGCATTTTGCGTCGGCTGGCTGGGCGCTGGTCGCGGCCTGGCTCTCGCACCGGGCAACCGAGATATTTTTGAAACTGTTCGGCGCGCTTTATCTTGCTGACGGCGCGATGGGGCTCATTTTTGGGTCGGGCTATCTCGATCTCGGAATTCTTATCTATGGCGTCCAGAATCTGCCGTTGAGCTTCAAGGTTCTGGCGAACCTGCCGCATATCGGACTTGGCGGCTTCGCGCTCTTCTCCGGTCTGTTTCTGGCGAAGCGCTAGGCGATGTGGAAATGGTTGAAGCGGATCGCAGCAACCCTGGTGATCGCGGTTATTGCCTGCGCGATCCCGATCCTCTGGGTCGAGACGCAATGCATCGGCCGCTTGCCCAAGGCACAGTCAACCTATCAGCCGATCTTGCCTTCGGAGCATCGGCGTAATCTCGTCGATACATATTTGACCTATCCGGAATGGTCGATCGTGCACGCCTATGAAGATTTCGCGGGCGTGGTGAAGCAGAAGAGCGAATCGGAATTTCGCTATATCGAGAGCATTCGCGGTGTCTGGAGCAATCTCTGTGAGGTTTCCGCGATCGCGGATTCCAAGGGCGCGATCACGACCGACATCAAGGCGACACTTTATATTATCGGGATCAGCTTCGCGGGCGAAATGGGCGTTAAAGGCGCCTATGAAACGACGATCGGCAAAGTGACAGAATGGATCCGGGGTTCCTCGCGCACGGCGGAGGACGAGTTCGCGCTGAAAGTTGCGGAGGATTACGCGAAATTCCTGCAACAGACACCGTGGTACGAATTTCCGTTCGGCGCGACGCTGTCGCGCTTCTGGAGCGACACGCCGTTTTCAGGCGGTAACTACATTCGCAAGATCGAGCGGCGGTTTGCACTTTCCATGGAATATGGCGTGAAAGCGGTTTACGCGAAGCTGATTGCACAGGCGGCAGCGTTAGCGCCGGCATTGCTCACATTGCGCAGTGTGCTCGTGCTCGATGACGCGGACATCGCGGCCGTCAATAACATCAAGCTGATCGACAAACGCGCCGACGGTTACATGATCGTGGAGACGCCACGCTACCGAGCGTTTACGAATATCCTGCGCGGGCTTGCCGAGCGCGGGCGCAATTTTGTGGAGATCGCCGGCAACGACGAAGTCTTCGTGACCGTAGTTGCGCCGGACAAGTTTTCCTTGAAGGCGGACGGAGCGAAGCAGCTCTTCTCGGTGCCGATTCAGCCGCGTCCGGGCTGGACCCGCCGCGGCATCTCATTGCCGGTCAAAGAATTGGCGGCTTTCATGCGTGATATGAAGGCTCAAGGCGTCGAGTTCGAGCATGTCTATGACTACTAGCTTCCGCTATTTTCGCTACGCGCTCGCCGCATTGACGTTGTGGTTCGCCGGGCTCCTGACCTTCACTTATTTCTTTGCGCCGACTACGTCGGTGCTCGTGATCGGCTCGAGTGAAGCTTCGGTTTTGCGCGCGATTACCCGCTCCGATGTGGCGCTGCTCGATGGAGCAGGCGCGGCGTTTCGTGTGACTGGCTCATCCCGCGACTTTGTGCGGCAGCTTTATGCAGGTGGCGCCTGGCTGGTGCTGCCTATGAGCAATGGTGGCTGCAGATCGCCGAAGCTTGGTTAAACTGATTTCTTTATTGCAAGGCGCATCATGAACAAGTTCGGCAAGACCTACGATGAAATCAGCGTGGGCGATTCCGCGGAATTTGCGAAGACCATCACCGAGGCCGACATTGTGACTTATGCCGGGCTCAGTGGCGACTTCAATCCGATGCACATGAACGCGGAGTTCGCGAAGAAAACCTATTTCGGCGAGCGTGTGGCACATGGCCCGATATCGTTAGGGTTGGCCGCGCCAATCATTGGTATGCAGCTTCCCGGGCCGGGTTGCATTCTGTTGTCGCTCTCAGGTGATTTTAAAGCGCCGGTGAAGATCGGGGATACCGTGACCGCGCGCGCCGTAGTCGCGGAGAAATTCGCCGACAAGAAAACGATCCGGCTCGCGCTTTCGTTCACAAACCAGCGTGGCGAAGAAGTCATCTCCGGCGAGGCGATGGTGAGCCCGGTGCGGTTGCGTTCGTAATTCAGGCCGCGCGACGCTCTTTCTCCAATAGCGATCCACGAGGGGTATAGGGCCCCCAATTTCTCGTTATTTTTCAGGGGCCTGGGGGGCTCCTACATGCGATTGACTCTTCCTTCATAGCCATAGAACATAACATGAACAGTATACTTGAGCACGTTCCATGTCGCGCATGTCCATGGCTGCGCTGCGCAAGGCTATTGCCCGGATCGAGGCAAACGGCGTTGCGGCGAGCGCACAAAACGAAAAAGCCGCACTCGGTCATGCCGATGCGGATAAAGCGCTTGGCGGCGGGATCGCGCGCGGTGCGCTGCATGAGATTTACGCGAGCGAACGCGACGCGGTTTCCGCGTCGGCCTTTGCGGCGATGCTGGCGCAACGCGTGGCCGTTCAACAATCGACGCTTCTGTGGGTGCGGCAAGATTTCACTGCCATGCAATGCGGCGTGCTTTCCGCGCAAGGCTTGTTCGATCTCGGTATCGATCCGAACCGTCTCTTATTAGTGAGCGTCAAAGGCGCCGCCAACGCGCTGCGCGCGGCCTCCGACTCGCTTTCCTGCAAGGCGCTTGGCGCGATCGTACTTGAAGTCTGGGGCGCACCGAAGTCGCTTGACGATGTTGCGCTTCGAAAATTCTCGCTGCGCACTGCGAGTTCGCGCGTGACTCTTTTTCTCGTTCGAATCGCCGCACCGGAAATTCTTCCGAGCTCTGCTGAGACGCGCTGGAGTATCCACGCGAAACGAACGC
This sequence comes from uncultured Alphaproteobacteria bacterium, assembly GCA_963730025.1. GTDB lineage: Bacteria > Pseudomonadota > Alphaproteobacteria > Rhizobiales > Xanthobacteraceae. The sequence goes on along the minus strand of CAVSPV010000002.1, from coordinate 1,078,638 downwards.
CGAATTTTGTCGAGGGATGGGGAAGTCCTTTGTTTGAAGCAACGCTGTTACGCAACCGGCATGGGCAGACCGGTGCGTGGGCGATGGAGTGGAATTGTGATGCTTGCGTATTCGGCGACCCCCCGCAGAATTCTCGCCCTGTGGTTTCCAAGCCTGCCGATCGACCGCATCAGGCGGTTGCGGAAACGCCGTGGCGAAACGCCGGCGGCTGAACTGCCGCTGGTCGTTGTCGCGAAGATCGACAACGCGCTGCAATTGACCGCGGTGGATGTGAGTGCCGCGCGAGACGGTCTGCATACGGGCCTGCCGCTTGCGGATGCGCGCGCACGCGTGCTCGCACTCGATGTCGTTGAGGCGGATGAAAGTGCGGATAAGGAACTGCTCGAAGCCATCGCGGACTGGTGCGAGCGCTTCACGCCACTGGTGGCGCTCGACTCGCCGCACGGGCTGTTTCTCGATATCACCGGTTGCGCGCATCTATTCGGCGGCGAAGCGGTAATGCTGCAAACATTGTGCAGTTTCGTGCGCGGGCAAGAAATTTCAATCCATGCGGCGATTGCCGGTACTTCGGTCGCCGCAAGCGCTCTTGCGCGCTGTACGAGCGAAGTCATTGTCGAAAATGGCACAGAGCAAGACGCCGTTGCCGGTCTTCCGGTTGCGACGCTCCATATCCATGAGAAAATTGTTCATGCGCTGAAACGCGCAGGTCTGAAAACAATCGGCGATGTGGCGAGCCGCTCTTCGTCGGAACTGACGGCGCGTTTCGGTGCGTCTTTTACCTTCGTGCTTGAGCAGGCGCTTGGCCGCAATGCGCAGCCGATTTCGCCGCGCCGGCCGCTGCCGGATTATGTTGCCGAGCGCCGTTTCGCCGAACCGATTGCGACCACCGACGTTGTCGAGCGCACGTTGCGTTCGCTCACGGCAACGCTCGAAAATCTTCTGGAAGAACGCGGGCAGGGTGTGCGTCGGCTTGAAGCTGCATTTTTTCGGACCGACGGCGCGGTGCGTTACATCGCGCTTGATACCGGCAAGCCGCTCCGCGACGCAAAAACGATTTCCAAACTTTTTTCCGAGCGGCTCGAAGTGCTCTCAGACCCGGTCGATCCCGGTTTCGGTTTCGACCTGATCCGGCTTTCGGCGATCCACGTGGAAAAGCTCGAATATCAGGAAGCCGGCTTTAACTCCGGCCAAGATGAACATGAAATCGCGACACTGATCGACCGGTTGTCTGCGCGCTTCGGCGGTGCCCGCGTCACCCGTTTTCTGTCGCAGGATACGCATGTGCCGGAATTGGTTGCAGCGTTCTGCCCGGCGCAGCGTGGCGCCGCGCCAAGCCTCTGGCCGCAAATGCGTGCGGAGAAAGAAACGCCGCGCCGACCCTTGCACATGCTTTCGCCGCCGGAGCCGATTACGGTCATGGCGGCGGTTCCTGAAAACCCGCCAGTGCATTTCACCTGGCGCCGCGCGCAGCATAAAGTCGTGAACGTCGAAGGTCCCGAGCGCATCGCCATGGAATGGTGGCGCGATGCGGCGGCAAAGACGCGGGACTATTTCCAGGTCGAAGACGAAGACGGCCGCCGTTTCTGGCTCTATCGCGACGGACTTTATAACCGCGAAGAGGGAGAGCCCGGCTGGTTCATGCATGGGTTGTTTGCATGACCGTGCCGTTTGCCGAGATCGGGGTCACGACGAACTTCTCGTTTTTGCGGGGTGCGTCGAAACCCGAAGAACTCGCGGTTGCTGCAAGCTTGCTTGGCTTGCATGCGCTGGGAGTTGCCGACCGCAATACGCTCGCCGGGGCTGTCCGCATCTACCGGACCTTCAACGATCTCGAAGCTCATATGTGGAAGCCGAAGCTGCTGGTCGGGAGCCGGCTTTGTTTTACGGACGGTACGCCCGAAATTCTGGCATATCCGCGCGATCGCGAAGCCTATGGCCGCTTGTGCCGCTTGCTCACAGTAGGCAACTTGATCGCAGAAAAAGGCGAGTGTCTGCTTCAGTTGAAAGACTTGCTGGAGCATCGCTACGGTCTTCTGCTCGTCGATGGTGCCGCCGGCTCGTTTCGATGCCAAGGCGATTGAGATTCTGGAAAGCCTTTACCGCGCCAATGCCGGAAATGCCTGGCTGATGGCGTCCATGCCCTATCGCGGTAACGATCGCCGCCGGCTCAATCAATTGAAGGAAATCTCGCGCACGACCGGCGTGCCGCTGATCGCAAGCAATGACGTGCTCTATCACGCGCATGAGCGGCGCATGTTGCAGGATGTCGTGAGTTGCATTCGCGAGAAGACCTCGATCGAGAAAGCAGGCCAGCTTCTGGAAATTAACGCCGAGCGGCATCTCAAAGGCGGCTCGGAAATGCGACAGCTTTTCCGCGAGGCGCCGGAGGCGATCGAGGAAACCGTTCGCTTTGCCGATAAAATCCAGTTCTCGTTCGATCAGATAAAATACATCTATCCCGACGAGCCGGTGCCGCCGGGAAAAACGCCGCAGCGCTATTTAGAAGATCTGGTCTGGAAGGGTATTCGCAAGAAATACCAAGGCTTCAAGCCGCCGCGGGTTCGCAAGCTTCTGCGTCATGAACTTGCGCCTCATCCGGCAGCTCGATTACGCGAACTATTTCATCACCGTTCACGACATCGTCGCGCATGCGCAATCGATCGGTATTCTGTGCCAGGGCAGAGGATCGGCTGCCAATTCCGCGGTTTGTTATGTGCTTGGGCGTGACGGCAGTCGATCCGCTGATCATCAAAGTATTGCTCGCGCGCTTTCTTTCGAAACAACGCAAAGAACCACCCGATATCGATATCGACTTCGAGCACGAGCGGCGCGAAGAAATCATTCAGTGGATTTATGAGCGCTATGGCAAAGATCGCGCTGCGATCGCCGCGACCGTCATTCACTATCGTCCGCGGAGCGCGATCCGCGACGTCGGCAAGGCGCTCAATCTCACGGAAGATGTGACCGCCGCGCTCGCCAATACCGTATGGGGAAGCTGGGGCGACGGCATTCCGGAAGAACATATCCGGCAGGCCGGGCTCGATCCGCATAATAAAGAGATTGAGCGGGCGACGGAGCTTGCGACCGAATTGCTCGGATTCCCGCGGCATCTTTCGCAACATGTCGGCGGCTTTGTGCTCACCAAAACACGGCTCGACGAACATGTGCCGATCGGTAACGCCGCGATGGAGAAGCGCACCTTCATCGAGTGGGACAAGGACGACATCGACGAACTCGGCATGATGAAAGTCGATGTGCTGGCGCTTGGTATGCTTACCTGCATCAGCAAGGCGCTTGAGTTGTTACGCAAGCACAAGCAGATCGATTACGGTCTTGCCGACGTGCCGAAGGAAGACCCGGCTGTTTACGAAATGCTTTGCAGAGGCGAGTCGCTCGGCGTGTTTCAGGTCGAAAGCCGTGCGCAGATGAACATGCTGCCGCGGCTCCGGCCGAAAGAATTTTACGACCTCGTAATCGAAGTCGCGATCGTGCGTCCGGGCCCGATCCAGGGCGACATGGTGCATCCCTACCTGAAGCGCAGGAACGGGATCGAGAAGGTCGATTTTCCTTCGCCGGATCCCGAATGTGGTCCGCCGAACGAATTGAAAGAGATTCTTAAACGCACGCTCGGCGTGCCGCTGTTTCAGGAACAGGCCATGGAGCTTGCCATTATCGCGGCGAAATTCACGCCCGACGAAGCCAATGGTCTGCGTAAAGCGATGGCGACGTTCCGCAACGACGGCACCATGTGGAAATATAAAAGCAAGTTTATCAACCGGATGGCCGCGCGCGGGTATAAACTGGAATTTGCGGAGCGCTGTTACAAACAGATTGAAGGCTTCGGCAGTTATGGCTTCCCGGAAAGTCATGCCGTCAGCTTCGCGATCCTGGTTTACATTTCATCCTGGCTTAAATGCCATCATCCCGAGGTGTTCTGTTGTGCGATCCTGAACTCACAACCGATGGGATTTTATACGCGCGCGAGCCTGGTGCGGGACGCGCGGAAGAACGGTGCTGAGGTAAGGGAAGCCGATATCAATTTCAGCGCGACCGACAACATACTTGAGAACAGCGAGGCCGGTTTCGCCGTGCGGCTGGGCTTTCGCAATATCGATGGCTTCAGGGATGAATGGGGCAATAAGATCGTCAAAAGTCGCCGCGAGAAATTCACGTCGCTCGAAAATTTTGCGCAAGCAATGCAATTGCCTAAGAAGGCGCTGCTTCTGCTTGCCGATGCGGATTGCTTCCGCTCGGTAGGATTGGATCGGCGCGCAGCACTCTGGAATGCGCGGCGCTTGCCGAACGACAATGCGCTGCCGCTCTTTGCCGCCGCGAACCAGGACGAACATCCACGCGAAAGCATTGCACCCTTACCGGCGATGCCACTGCCCGAACACGTCGTCGCCGACTATCAGACGCTCGGTCTTTCGCTCAAAGGTCATCCGATGGAGTTTCTGCGCGACCTTTTCACCGGCGAAGGCGTTTTATCCTGTCATGACGCGACAAGCGCGAAAGACGGCGCTTATCTTCGTTGTGCCGGCGCAGTACTTGTGCGCCAGCGGCCGGGAACGGCGAAGGGCGTTGTCTTCATGACGATTGAGGACGAAACCGCCGTTGCCAATATCGTGGTCTGGCAAAAGACGTTCGAGCGCTACCGTAAGGAAGTCATGGGCTCACGCGTGGTGCTGATCGAGGGACGCATCCAGCGCAGTGAAGAGGGGGTGGTGCACTTGGTGGCGGATCGGTTGACTGACCGCAGCCATGAGCTGCAGCGGTTATCCGAGGGCAAATTGCGTCCGCCGCTCAGCCGCGCCGACGAAGTAGCGCGCCCGACTCAGGATCACCGCTCACCCCGCCATCCGCGGAATGTCCGTATCTTGCCGAAGTCGCGGGATTTTCACTAAAGCGGCGGCAGTTTCAGCGGCCCGCGCAGCCCGAGATAAGCGCCAAGCGTAATGCCCGCTGCTGCAAGAAAAGATCCGAACGCAAGCGTAGACAAGCCGGTAAGGCCTTGTCCGATCGAACAGCCCAGCGCCATCGCACCGCCGGCACCCATCAGCGCGCCGCCCGCCATATAGCGAAGCATCTGCGTCGGCCGGCTGAAGCCCTGCAGGTCGTAGCTCTTTGTCAGCAACGCCGAGATGAGTGCGCCGAGAACCACGCCGAAAACGACCACGACACCGAAGGACGCGCGCGCGCCGGTCGCCAACATCACGTATTGGATTGTCTCGCCGATCGGTGAGACGAATGTAAGCGACGCGATCGGGGCCGGCTCGAAATCGTCTGCGCCTAAATAGCCGGTCGCAACCCAGCCTGCCACGATCAATACGCCGACGATGATGCCGCCGACAATGTTGCGCGGGCTTGTGCGAAAGGCGGAGTTACCAAATGAGAAAGCCGCGAGCGCTGCAGCGATTAGAAGTGCAGGAATCAACCGCGCGCCGGTCGCGCCAAGTGCTCCTTCCAGATAACGCGGGATTGAAGGCAGCTTGTCGAAGGCGATGGTCGTGGCACCAGCCAGCGCAATGCGTACCGGCGCGAGCAGCCCACTCAGGGCGATGAAGGCGGCGATGCCCAGACAAAGCAGCACGACGAAAGAACGTAGATTGCCCTGACCGAGCAAGACGAGCGCACGCGAGCCGCAGCCGTTCGACGCGATCATGCCGTAGCCGAACATCACGCCGCCGAGTGGAATCACGAGCCAGGAAAGCGGAGAGGAAACGTAGATCGAGCGGCGCAGATCGATAATACCGGCGGCTTCGATCGCCTGCGTTCCAACAACCGCGACGCCTAGCGCCAGCGCAAACGCGCGCAGCTTTCTGCCGTCGCCGGTGATCCAGTAACCGCGAAAACCGGTATTCAGGCAAAAGCCGGTGCGCTGGCCGGTGATGCCGAAGGCAATGCCGATCGCCAAACCGGCCCAAAGCGAGAGCGTCAATCCAGACATTGCGCTCGCTTATCGGGCCGGGCAGCGGAGAACAAGAGCCTCAGGCTCTCGTTCCCCATGCATCGTTCGCAATCGCGTTGTACCAGGCGACACCGTAATCGGCCTCGAGCTTACGGAACTCGGCCGATGCTTCGCGCGGGCTGACGCCGCCCGAGCCTTTGACTTCCGCGATCTTGCCGTCCTGCACGTCGTAGACGCCCGCGACCGAAATCCCGTAGTTGGGCGCAATCAGGCTGTAGCAGGTGTTGAGCCACGAAGCCTTCGGCGCTTCGCGGCCGGCGAGCGAAGACACGATTGCCGCCGCAGCGACCTTGCCCTGCGCATTCGCGCAGAAGCCCGACTTCGGCATCGGTGCTGCTATACTCGCGTCGCCGACAACATAGATGTCCGGCACCTGCGATGACTCAAATGTCTGCGCTTTGACCGGCACCCAGCCGTTCGGTCCGGTGACGCCCGCGCGGTCGGCGATGAAACCGGCCTTCTGCGGCGGGACTACGTTCAGCACGGCAGCTTTGTGCTTCTTGCCGAATTCGGTTTCGACTTCGCGGGTGGCGGCGTTCACTTTGACCACTTTGCCGTCTTTGGAGAGCGGCACCCACTCGACCATGTCGCCGTAGATTTTCTTCCAGCCGTCGAGGAAGAGGCCCTGCTTCGAGAAGTTCTCCTTCGCATCGAGCACCAGGATCTTCGACTTCGGCTTACGGGTCTTGAAGTAGTGCGCGACCATGCTGACGCGCTCATACGGTCCGGGAGGGCAGCGGAACGGATTGTCCGGTGCGCTCAGAATAAAGAGACCGCCGTCCGGCATCGCGTCGAGCTGGCGCTTCAGAAGCGTCGTCTGCGGTCCCGCCTGCCAGGCATGCGGCACGAGTTGCGACGCCGCCTGATCGTAGCCGGCAAGCGCGCCCCAGCGGATATCGATGCCGGGCGAGAGGATGAGCTTGTCATATTGCAGCGTCTGACCGCTTGCGAGGCGTACCGTCTTCTTTTTGTTATCGATGTCGTTCGCGAGTGTGTGGACGACTTGCACGCCGAGCGCGCGCAATTCGGCATAGCCGTGGCCCTGCTGTTCGAAGGTACGCAGCCCGCCGAAATGCAGGTTCGTAAAGGGGCATGTGTAGTAGCGCTGCAGCGGCTCGACGAGCGTGACCTGAACTTTCGGGTTCGCGCGCTTGATATATTTCGCAGCCGTGGCGCCACCGAATCCGCCGCCGACGACAACAACGCGGCCCGCACCCTGTTGCGCGATTGCGGGCATTGAAAGTGACAGCAGGCCGGCGCCTGTGGCGCCACCGAGCAGTTGTAAGGATTGACGGCGGGAAATCATGTGCTTGGTCATCACCGTGCTCCTTCCGCTTTGATAGCGGCAAAATATTTGGCGAGCGCTTCGATCTGTTCGTCGGAATAGCCTTTCGCGAGGCGGTTCATGATGGTTGTGCCTGGCGGCGGCGTTTCGCCCTTATAAGCTTTGAGCAGCGCCTGAATGGTCGCAGCGGGCCGGCCGGCAAGCGGCGGGATCGGACCTTTGGTGCGGCCGTCGGTGCCGTGGCAGTTTGCGCACGAGCCCGCGAGCACGCTCACGTCTAATGATTGCGTTTGCGCCGATGCGACGCCACTGAGCGTCAGCATCGCAAACGCCAATGTGGCAGCTGCAAGTTTCAGTCGAGCAGTCATTTGATGTTGCCTCCCGCCGCCAATTAACCAGAAAAATATGTGGTATAATCAATTCCACGTTTGGAATATATCAAATCAAGAACGGTCTTTTCGCAAGCGGTATTTTTACGCGCTCGTTATTGGCTGTGGATGCCTTATATCTCCCAGATAACAGCGATAGGCCGGTTCATGAAGGATTTCACACGGCGGGAAGTGCTTGCGGCGGGCGGCGCGATCTCAGCTGCGCTCATTTCCTGTCCGGCGTTCGCACAGGACGAAGCACAGAAAATCATTGCCGAATTCACTGGTGGCAAGACGCCCGCCACCGGCAGGATCGAACTCGAAATCCCCTTCACGGCCGACAACGCGAATTCGGTGCCCGTTTCAATCCGCGTTGACAGCCCGATGACCGCGGCAAGTTATTGCAGCGAGGTGATGATCGTGGCCGAGAAAAATCCGCGGCCACGCGTCTGCAGTTTTTCGTTTTCGCCGGGCTTGTCGGTGCCGCATCTGAACACGCGCATTCGTCTGGCGGAATCGCAGAACGTAACGGCGTTCGCAAAGATGAATGACGGCTCGATCTTCATGACGCGCAAGGCGGTGACGGTCACGACCGGCGCCTGCGCGCCGGGCGGCTAGGAGACGGACATGTCCAATCCGCCGCGCCTGTGGTTCAGCAACAAAACGCCGAAAAGAGGCGAGGTCGTTATTGTGCGCACCATCGTCACGCATGTAATGGAAACGGGATTCCGCAAAGACGCTGACGGCAAGACCGTGCCGCAGAAGATCATCAACAAGTTCGACTGCACTCTGAACGGAAAGCCGGTTGTGTCCTGGACACTCGGCACTGGAATTTCGGCCAATCCTTATCTCGAATTTCGCTTCAAGGCCGAAGAAGCGGGCGAATTGAAAATGGTCTGGACCGACGACGACGGCACCAAGACCGAAGCCTCCGAGAAGATCACGCTTGCCTAGCGCAGGCTGCGCAAAAATTCCTGCACCGAGCTGTTGAATTGCGGCACGTCCTGCAGCAGCGCGAAATGACTAACGTCTTTCAGCAGAACGAATTTCGCATTCGGAATGGACGCCGTAATCTCTTTCGCATGCGTTTGCCGGATGATTTCGTCATGCTCGGCATGAACGATCCAGGTTGGTAAACTTATCTTTTGAAGATCGCCGCGCGTTAGTTGAGGTTGCGTTCTCCACATCATGGAAAGTGCTGCGTTGATTTTGGTCAACTCAGACTGCACCGGTGAAAGCCGCTTAAATTCAGATGGCGTCCTGGCTGCAAAAGTTTGAAATGCACTGTTCGGCGGCGGGCCTTTCATGCCGCTTGGATTTGAGTTTCCGGCGAATGCGTAGTGACCGGAAATGCGTGCTGGATATTTCAGTGTGAGATAGAAGCCGATATTGGCGCCATCACTCCAGCCGACGATCGCGGTTTTTTCGACCTTTAAGTGATCGAGGACGCCGATCACTTCCTCGGCCATCGAAGCATAGGAAAGCGCTTTGCCGCCGAACGTGCTGCGGCCATGGCCGCGGCTGTCGATTACAATCACACGATGATGTGGCGTGAGATCGCGGACGAGGTGTGCCCAGTAATCGGAGTTGGCGCCGCCACCGTGAAGCAGCGTTACTGCTGGATGCGCTTCATTGCCGAATGTCGCAAACCAGACTTTCGCGCCGTTGATTGGCACCGCGCCGTCTTGCACAGCATTGGGAAGCGCGGGTGTCGCCGGTAAAGTCAGCCACTTCGATTGCGCCAGGACCTCAAACGTTAGAACGAATAATGCAAAGAGCAGCGTCCCCAGCGCACGGCTCGTCTTAACGAGAGTTCTTCCAGCTTTTTGTGTCACACGAATGTTCTGCAATAGTGTCGCGAAGCAATTCTAATGCCTCGAGAAGGACATATGGCAAGCAAGACCAAGGCAAAAGCCCCCCGTGGCCGAGCGGCGGAAAGCCCTTCTCGTGGTACCGTTGCGGTATCGATTATCCGCAGCCTGCGGCCCCATCAATGGGTGAAGAACGCGCTGGTCTTCGTGCCGCTCGTGCTCGGCGGAAAGGGCGCCGATCCGGAGGCGTGGAAGATCGCCGCGATCGGATTTGTCGCGCTCTGTTTTGCCGTTTCGGCGAGCTATATCGTCAACGATCTGCGCGATCTGCCGCACGATAGAAAACATGTAAGCAAACGCCATCGCCCACTGGCGAGCGGCGCGCTCTCAGTGCGCGCTGGACTCTTGCTCGCTGCTCTAGGTTTGATCATCGCCTATGCCATCGCTGCTTCGATCGGCCGCGATGAAGTAGCGATGCTCACTTTATATGTCGTCGGCGCAATCAGCTATTCCTTCATTTGGAAGCGGGTCGCGATCGTCGACATCTTCGTCGTCGCATGCCTGTTCACGTTCCGCCTGGGCCTCGGCATCATGCTTGTGGACGTGCGCATTTCGCCATGGCTGCTGATTTTTTCGGTGTTTCTTTTTCTTTCGCTGGCCGCGGCGAAACGCCATACCGAATTGCTGCGCCTCATGCCGCAAGGTGCCGACAAGCTACCGGGACGCGGATATATCGCGAGCGATGCGCCGCTGGTGCTCGGTCTCGGTATTGCATCGATGCTGGGCGCCGTGTTCCTCCTGATCGTTTACATGTTGGAGGACGCGTTTTCGCGCAGTGTCTATGACAACCCAACTTGGCTCTGGACCATTCCGCCGATCCTGTTTCTGTTTCTTGGCAGGATTTGGCTCTTGTCGCAGCGTGGGCAGATGCTCGACGATCCCGTGGCGTTTGCACTGCGTGACAATGTGAGTTTGTTTTACGGGTTCGCGATGGGGCTCGGCTTTCTTGCCGCGATATTCGGGGTTCGCTTTTGAATTCCGGGGCAACGCCATCACGAGTTAAGTTTGTCGACTATTTCGTTTTCGCGCTGGGTGCGTTCGCTCTTTACTGGTCTTCGTCCTTCGTGCTTGTCGCGCACAACGCGACGGCTCATTTCGGCGCCGATACCTGGTATTATTCTGAACTTGCTAAAGAAAATGTCTTCGGCCGAATCGCCGAAAGCTATTATCTCGAACGTATTACGCGCTTTCATGTGCTGACTGTGGCGATGACGGCCGGATGGATGAATGCGTTTGGCTTGTTGTCAGACTGGCTCCCGCCGCTACAGAGCCTGAAAGCAATGTTCGCACTAGCCGGAGCACTCGGCGTATGCGCCGCGGTCTTCGCGTTCAACGCATTTCTATCACGAGCGCGAGTCGATCCTTTGTGCGGTCGTCTATGCGGTTTCGCTGACGGCTTGGTATTATTCCGGGATTGAAGAATCGAAGATCATCACGGTCTCGCTGACCACGCTTTACATCGCTGTGTACCTATCGATTCGTAACGCGCCTACAGTGCGTGGCGTCGCACTGCTAACTATTATTTTATTACTAGGTTGCCTGAATGAAATCGTATTTGCCTTCATTGCTGTCCTGCCGCTTGTCGATGCTTTCGCGAAAGCCGGTTTTAATTTGCGGCAATACCGGTGGATAATCCTGCACGCGCTTGCTGTCCCGCTTGCGCTATTATTGGTCGAAGGAGTTGTTTTTGCTCTTTTGCCGATCGCTAAGCATCCTGAAGGGAAATCCCATTTCGCGTTGTTCTTCCACTATTTCCAGCAGAACAAATTTAGTACTGCCGCGATTTACGAATTTGCCGTAAATTGGTTTTGCTTCAATATTCTGGCACCCACCTCGAGCGTTAGCGACAAAGGTTATTTTCAGCCACTGCTTGCGAACTATCTCAATTCTCCGGCTGCCTTGGGCGTGATCGCATTATTCTGCGTGATGATCGCTGCGGCGCTGCTGCCACGGTTTCGCGCGGGCAATTCTCTGCCCCTAGGAATTTTCACCGGACTTACGGCCTTCTCGTTTGCCCGGGGTGCATTCTTCTTCGTGTTCGACCCCGCCGAGCCGCTGCTGTTCAGCGGGCCAACAACGCTCGCACATCTTATGATTGTCTTGGTGCCATTTGCGGCGTCGCGCTTTCCGGCAAGGCACTGGGTACTAGCGGCATTCGCCGCGCTGGTCGCCGTCAATAACGGCCTGTTGGTGTTCTATTCGACGGCTATTGCGCAATAAGCGCCTTGAGCACGTCGTCCGGCTTTTCCGACAACAGCATATGACCGGCGCCCGGCAACACCGTGACTTTGGCGCCGGGGATCAGTGCTGCGAGCGCTTTTCCGTTTTTCGCAGGCGTCATCACATCGCGCTCTGCCAGGATAATCTTGGTAGGGCATTTGATTTTCACCGCGGCACCAATCCCGTCATAAGCATTGCTCGCAACGAGATCAGTATGAAGTACGCCGGGCTTTGCCGCTTCCAAGATGCGTATGCCTTTGCCGATAATCCAACTGCCGGGCAGAAGATTGCCGCCGAGGCTTGCGCGCTGGCCGAAGCCCCAAAGCGTCATCATGGCAATTGCGTCCGGAGAATTCATCTTTGCAGCATTGAGGAGAGCATCGTTGACGGGCATTGCGGTTGCCGCAGCGACGAGACCGAGAGCGGTAACTTTGTCGGGATGACGTGCGGCGGTTTCGATTGCAATCAGTGCGCCCATCGAATGACCGATCAGCCGCGCCTCCTTGACGCCTGCCGCTACGATCAGCGCGGCAATCCAGTCCGCCATTGCGGCAATCGATTCCAGCGGCTTGCCTTGCGAAAGACCGTGGCCCGGCAAATCCGGCACGAGCACGCCAGAGCCGTTATGCGCAAACGAGCGCGAATAAAGCGCCCAGACCGAGTGATCGAAACCGGAGCCATGGATAAAAACCACGGCGGGCTTCGTCGGGTCAAACGCTTTTCCGCCGTTCGCGACGAAAGTTTCGGAGCCGTTTACGGAAATACGCATGGTCAGTTCTTCTGCGAGGCGCGGAGCGCCTGACCAAGATCGGAAATAATGTCTTCGGCGTGCTTCGATGCCGACCGAGAGCCGGATCAGTTCTTCGCCGATCCCTGCCGTTTTCAATTGCGCGGCGTCCATCTGCTGATGGGTCGTGCTGGCCGGATGAATGACGAGCGTCTTTGCGTCGCCGACATTGGCGAGATGGCTCGCAAGCTGCAGGCTTTCGATGAATTTCTTGCCGGCCGCGCGTCCGCCCTTGATGCCGAAGCTTACGATCGACCCGGCGCCGCGTGGCAGCAGCGTCTTTGCAAGTTCGTGGTCCTCGTGGCTTGACAAGGGTAGGGTGCAGCACCCAGTCGACCGCGTTGTTTGCGGAAAGAAATTCGAGCACGGTCTTGGTGTTTGCGACATGGCGCTCCATGCGCACACCGAGCGTTTCCACCCCTTGCAAGATATGGAAAGCATTGGTCGGCGAAATACAGGCACCGAAGTCACGCAAACCTTCCGAGCGCGCACGCATAATGAACGCCTGCGGTCCGAATTGTTCGGTGAAGATAATGCCGTGATAGCCGGCATAGGGCTCGGTGAGTTGCGGAAATTTACCCGAGCCGATCCAGTCGAATCGGCCGCCGTCGATGATCACGCCGCCGATCGCAATCCCGTGGCCGCCGATCCACTTCGTCGTCGAATGCATGACCAGATCGGCGCCGAGTTCGATCGGCCGGCTGAGATAAGGTGTTGCAAACGTATTGTCGATCAGAAGCGGAATTTTCGCCGCATGCGCGATTTCCGCGACCTTCGGAATATCGAGCACCTCCAGGCCGGGATTGCCGATGGTTTCGCCGATCACGAGTTTGGTGTTCGGCTTGATCGCGCTTCTTGATTCCGGCAAGATCGCGCGGTTTGACGAAAGTAGTCGTGATACCAAAGCGCGGCAGCGTGTGCGCCAGGAGATTAATGGTGCCGCCGTAAAGCGATGCGGAAGCAACGATGTGATCGCCGGCGCTTGCGATCGTTGCAATCGCGAGATGCAGTGCCGCCATGCCGCTTGCGGTTGCGACCGCGCCGACACCGTTTTCAAGTGCAGCAAGCCGTTCTTCGAGCACCGAGGTCGTTGGATTGGAAATGCGCGTGTAGATGTTTCCTGCGCGCTCGAGATTAAAGAGCGCGGCTGCGTGATCGGTGTCCTGAAAAACATAAGACGTCGTCTGATAGATCGGTACGGCACGCGCTCCCGTGACGGGATCGGGATGCTGGCCTGCATGCAGACTCAGCGTTTCGAATGCGGGTGGTTTCGGTGTGGCCATTTCGTTTTTCTTTTTAGTGAGCGTCGGCGTGCTGTGAGATTTTTGCTTCCGGCAATTTCGCCTGCGACGCGCCAGAGAGCAAGGGTCTTAGGATTTCCATTCTGTCTCGTCTCACTGCATAATCGCGCCATGGTTAGACGAGACGAAATTCGCCCCGGCGAGATTGCGGTTGAAGCACCTGCACCGAAAGACGCTGGGATCGTTTATATCGGCCGCATCCACACGCCCTGGACCGACCGGCTCGAATGTCCGCGCCAGGGCAGGCTGACGGTCCGGTCTGCCGCATCGAGATTTTCGAGCCGTGGGTTGCGGCGCTCAAAGGCATCGAGAAATACGAGCAGCTCGAAGTGCTCTATTGGCTTGACCGCTCGCGACGCGATCTCGTCGAGCAAAGTCCGAAGAGCAATGGCGAAACACACGGCACGTTTTCGCTGCGCTCGCCGGTGCGGCCGAATCCGATCGGCACCTCTGATCGTGAAATTCGTGAATGTAGATGGAAATATCGTCTCGGTGCGCGGGCTCGATTGCCTCGACGGCACGCCGCTGGTCGATCTCAAGCCGGACCGCTGCCTGTTCACGCCACTCGCGCCGCCGCAGAAGGGCGACTTTGACAGGGGCTAGAGCATCGGCAGTCCGCGCGGCTTGCCGAGCGGGAAGGCTTGTGTCGATTTCTGCGATTTCAGCCGCAGATAATTTCAGATCGCCCGCGCCCGCATTTTCTTCCGCATGCGCGACCTTCGACGCCTTCGGAATGGCGAACACGCTTTCGTTGCGCGTGAGAAATGTGAGTGCGATCTGGCGCGGTGTTGCGCCATGTTTTGTCGCGATCGCTTGCAACACTTTCCCGCCCGGCGAAGACGGTGAGGGGAAACGCACTTTGCCCGAACGGACTATAGGCAACGACAGCGACGCTGTTTTTCTCGCACCAGGGAATGACGGTGTGTTCGATCGCGCGCTCGCGCACATGATAGAGCACCTGATTGCAGGCGATCTGACCTTTGCCGGCGACGCCGAGCGCTTCCTCGAGATCGTCCTCGTCGAAGTTGCTTACGCCCCAGGAGCGGATTTTGCCGGCGCGCTTTAGTTCTTCGAATGCGCCGAAGGTTTCTTCGAGTTCATAAGAGCCGCGCCAGTGCAGCAGATAGCAGTCGAGATAATCAGTCTTGAGATATTTCAGCGAGCGCTCGCAGGCTGTGATCGTGCCTTTGTGTGAAGCGTTCGAGGGCAGACACTTTCGAAACCAGAAAAACCTCGCCGCGTCGGCCGGCAATTGCGTCGCCGGTGATCGCCTCAGCCTTGCCGGAGCCATACATCTCGGCGGTATCGATATGGGTCATGCCGAGATCGATGCCGCGCTGAAGCGCTTTCACGGCTTCCGCGCGGTTCGAGAGTTCGGAATTCCAGGTGCCCTGGCCGATCACCGAGACCGGTGTAGTGGCTGCACCAAAGGGACGCTGTTTCAACTCAATCGATCCGGTTTGTCGTCAGTAACCGTAAACCCGCGCGGGATTATCGACCAAAACTTTTTGTCGGATTTTCTCGTCCGGCACCCAGTCGAGGAGCACGTCGAGAAGTGCCGCGTCATCTGGCTTCGGTCCGTTCGGGGTCGGATGCGGCCAGTTCGACGCCCACAACATGCGGTCCGGCGCCGCTTTCACCAGCGCTTTGGCGAGCGCGCCGACATCGTCGTAAGTTGGGCGGGCCGA
This sequence comes from uncultured Alphaproteobacteria bacterium, assembly GCA_963730025.1. Taxonomy (GTDB): domain Bacteria; phylum Pseudomonadota; class Alphaproteobacteria; order Rhizobiales; family Xanthobacteraceae. The sequence goes on along the minus strand of CAVSPV010000002.1, from coordinate 1,063,150 downwards.
CCTTCGAAACTTCGTAGGGCGCGGACAATTTCACATACGTATGGCCATCTTCGACGAGATCGAGCAGAAGTTTGAACGCGGGATCACTCGTCCGGTACCGGTTCGAGAAACTTGCCGGTGTGATCGATCACGAGCGTGCCGGGGAGCCGCTTGATCATCGCGATACGATCGGGGAGCGTGCGACCGTCCAAGCTGCAACTGCACATGCCAGCCATGTTCGAGTACGCGCGCTGCCATCGGCTCCAGAATATCCCAAGGCAGCGCACCGCCCGGCAGCATGTGAAAGCGGATGCCGCAGATGCCGAGATCGGTAAGCCGCTCAAGCTCGTGCATCGGTGACGGTCATATCGACGACTGCAACGCCGCGTGCATCCGGGCCGATCGCGCGCATTGCTTCGAGCGTGCATTCATTGTTGGTGCCGTAGGTGCTCGGCTGCACCACCACCGTGCGCTCGATGCCGACCCGTTTGCACATCGTGAGATAATCTTCGACGGCGCTGTCCGGCGGCGTAAACGTCGCGGTCGGCGCCGTCGGATAGCGCTTATTATAGATGTGCATATGCGTGTCGGTGGTGCCGCGCGGCGCTTTCAGCCTCGGCGTCGTTTCGGCCATTATGAAGTTCCGTGATTAGAGCGGCGAGCGTTCGATTCCGTTTTCGAACTCTTCGCTACAGAAATGTCCGCCCTGATACCAGTCCCCGACCGGATCGGGTTTCAATTTTGCCTGTGCGGCAAGTGCGACATCTCGATGATCTTCCGACTTACCTTCCGGGCGATAGCCGTAACGGAAGGCGTTTTCGTTGTCCCACCAGGCCCGCGCATTGTCGGAACAGCCGTAGAAAATCTCGTAGCGGATATCGGGATGTTCGAGCCCGATCCGGATCAGCTGCACGAGGTCTCGAGGCTTCAGCCAAACCGCCATGCGGCGCAGGTCGATCGGTTCGTCGGCAACATTGCCGATCCGCAGGCAGGTGACGCGGAGGCCGTATTTAAAGGCATAGAGCGAGGCGAGCGCCTCGCCGAACGCCTTGCTCACGCCATAGCGCGAATCCGCGCGCACCGGCTCATCGATGCCGATTTTGCGCTGGCGCGGGTAATAGCCGACCGCATGGTTCGACGAGGCGAAGACGACGCGTTTCACGCCTTTTCGGTGTGCTGCTTCGAAGAGGTTGTGGCAACCGATGATGTTCGCCTGCAGAATCGTTTCCCACGGACCTTCGATCGAATAGCCGCCGAGATGGACGATGCCATCGACACCTTCGCAGAGCTTTTCGACTGCACCCATATCGGCAAGATCGGCTTTGACGAAGCTTCTCGTCCTTGCCGAGATCATTCGGCTCGACGATGTCGCTGAAGCGCAAGTTGGGATAGACGCCGCGCAGAAGCGTTCTGAGCCTCGTGCCGACGCCGCCAGCCGCTCCGGTTACCAGCACTGTTTTCATTTCATTTCCTGATAGAGGGTCGCCTTCACCCAAGTCTTATTCGCCTAAGTCTTCGGCCATTTTCTGGTAGCGCTTTCTGCTGCCCAGCATATGCCGCTGCATCGCACCGCGCGCGCGCGTGACGTCGCCTGAGCGGATCGCATTAAGAATGTCGCGATGCTCGTTCTGGATTTTCTCCAGATAGGTTTTCTGCGTCGTGCGCGAGCGCGTGGCCACACTCAGGTTCTGGCGCGGAATGATGACGCGGCCGAGATAATCGAGAAAGCGCATGAACTGCGGGTTGCCGGCCGATGAAGCGATGGACGAGTGAAACGCAAAATCTTCGTCCACCGCAGTTTCATCGCGCGCAATGGCGCCGTTGATCGCGGCAAATGCTGCGGCAATCCGTTTTTTGTCTGCGGCAGTTGCGCGTTCCGCAGCAAGGCCCGCGGCCTCGATTTCGATGCCGGTGCGAAGCTCCATCACCTGCAACGTTTCGCGCAGGCTCTTTAATTCATCGAGGTCGAGGCGGAAGGGGCGGCGAGCGTTGTCGGCGACGAAGGCACCGACGCCCTGGCGCGTCAAAACCAGACCTTCAGCGCGCAGTGCAGCAACCGCTTCGCGTACCACTGTGCGGCTCACGCCGCTCGCGGCAATTAATTCCTGTTCGGTCGGAAGTTTTTCGCCGGGTGCGAGCTTGCCGCTCGTAATATCCGCGGTCATCCGTTCGATCAGCTCATGCGCAAGACTTTTCTGCGCAGGACGCGGCTCGAACATGGAAAGTTTACGCGAAGAAGCTTTGGACGCTGACCTTGACACGCTACCGACCCATGTCATCATATAACATGATGTCTAGCGCTTGACCGGTCAACGGATCAAGCCAAAGCGCCCAGAATAAGAAGCGCTAAAATAATCGAACAGGGAGAGGATCATGCACAGGCGTGATGTCATTAAATTCGGCGTCGCCGGCACTGCGGCTGCGTTTACCGGCGGCCTCAATATTCCGGCTTTCGCGCAAGCCAAGCTCGAATTGAAGTCTTCCGACGTCCATCCATTCGGCTATCCGACGGTCGAAGCGGTGAAAAGCCTCGGCGATAAACTCACCAAAGCCACCAACGGCCGGCTGACGGTGCAGATTTATCCGTCGATGCAGCTCGGCGGCGAAAAGGAATCGATCGAACAGGCGCAGCTCGGCGCACTCGCGTTTGCGCGCGTCAGCGTCGGTGCGATGGGTCCGGTGGTGGACGATCTCAACGTCTTCAACATGCCGTTCGTGTTCAAGAGTGCGGCCCAGATGCACAAGGTCGTCGACGGCCCGATCGGCGACGAGATGCTCGACAAGATCACGAATAGCGGCAGGGGCTTGATCGGTCTTTGCTGGATGGATGGTGGTGCCCGCAACATCTATAATTCGAAGCGCCCCATTAAGACCGTCGAGGATCTCAAGGGATTGAAGATCCGCGTGATCGGCAATCCGATATTCGTATCGATGATGAATGCGCTCGGCGGCAATGGCGTCGCGATGGGCTTCGACCAGCTCATTAACGCGATGCAGACCGGCATCGTCGACGGCGCAGAGAACAACTATCCCAGCTACGCCAACGGCCAGCACTATCGCTACGCCAAATATTATTCGGTAACCGAGCATCTCATCCTCCCTGAGATTCTCGTTTTCTCGAAGCGTATCTGGGACACGCTGGGCAAAGAAGAGCAGGGCCTGATCAAGAAGTTCGCGCGAGAGGCACAGGCCGAGCAACGCAAGCTCTGGGCGGATTTCGAGGTCAAGGCGCTCGATACGATGAAGAAGGAAGGCGCTGAGGTTAACCAGATCCCGGACAAAACGGCGTTCCAGGCCGCGGTGAAACCGGTCTGGGATCAGTACGGCTCGAAATACGGCGATGTCGTCAAGCGCATTCAACAGGTGAGCTGACGAAAGGGCAGTTCGGAAGCCGGCCGGTCAGGCGACCGCGCCGGCTTTCGCAATTCGGGGGGCGGGATGAGGGCACAATATACGCAGGCGATGGACGTGCTTCATCGTGGTTGCCTGGTCGCAAGCGGCATCTGCCTCGTCATTATTTCATTGATCATCCCGTGGGGCGTGTTCACGCGTTATGTGCTGAGCAGCGCGTCATCATGGCCTGAGCCGATGGCCGTGCTCCTGATGATCGTGCTGTCGTTCTTCTCGGCCGTCGTCTGCTACCGCGAATATCTGCATATCGCGGTCGGCATCCTCCCGGCATCATTCACTGGACTGCCGCGGCTTATGCTCGGCATCTTCGTGGAGCTCTGCATGCTTGGAACCAATTTGTTCATGTTCTGGTACGGCATCAAGCTTGTGCAGGCGACCTGGAATCAAACGATTGCCGAATTCCCTTCGCTTTCCGCGGGCGTTTCCTATCTGCCGATCCCAATTGCCGGCGCCATCACCGCTCTCTTCGTAATCGAGCGGATGATGAACAACGCCTATTTCGATCCGCCGCATACCAGCGCGCTCGATACGATCTCGACGGAATAGTGTGTCATGGCAATTCTGATCCTTATCGGCGGCTTTACGGTTCTTTGTTTTCTCGGTGTGCCGGTCGCTTATGCGCTCGGCCTCGCGGCGATTTTGACGGCGCTCTATACTGGGCTCCCGCTCGAAGCGATCATGTTGAAAACGTCCGACGGCATGGACGACTTTCCGCTGCTCGCGATCCCGTTCTTTATACTCGCGGGCGCGATCATGGCCGAAGGCGGCATGGCCCACCGCATCATCAATCTCGCCAAAGTATTCGTGGGCTTCATTCGCGGCGGGCTCGCGCTCGTCAACATTCTTGCCTCCACGATGTTCGGTTGCATTTCCGGCTCATCGGTCGCCGATACGGCGTCGATCGGTTCGGTGATGATCCCGCAGATGATCAAGGAAGGCTATCCGCGGCTGTTCGCGGTGAACGTCACGATTTCCGGTTCGTTGCAGCCACTCCTGCTGCCGCCGTCGCATAACGCGGTGATCTATTCGCTCGCCGCAGGCGGCACGGTTTCGGTCGCGCATCTATTCATGGCGGGCGTGATCCCGGGTCTGTTGCTCGGCCTCTCGCTAATGATTTTGTGCCTCATCATCGCTCACCGGGAGAAATTCCCTAAGGGCGAAGTAATTTCGGTGCGCCGCGCCGGAAGAATTGCGGTCGATGCGTTCTGGGGGCTGCTCACCGTCTTCATCATCCTCGGCGGCATTCTCGGCAAAATCTTCACGCCGACCGAGTCCGCGGCGGTCGCTTCGATCTATGCCTTCATTATCACGATGTTCGTCTACCGCGACTATAAGTGGAGCGAATTACCGCTCATGGTCGGCCGGGTGGTCCGCACCGTCGGCATCGTCATGATCATGATCGGCTTCTCGATCGCCTTTGGATACATGATGGCGATCCTGCGCGTGCCTGCACTTGCGACGGAGTTTTTCGTCTCGGTCTCCGACAACAAATATGTGTTTCTGATTTACGTGAATTTGCTGCTCCTGTTCCTCGGCACGTTCATGGATCTCGCGCCGATGTTGCTCATCTGCACACCGATCTTCCTACCGGTGATCAAGCAGTTCGGCATCGACCCGGTTCACTTCGGAATCGTGATGATATTGAATTTGGGGATTGGTCTCGTGACGCCGCCGGTCGGGCCGACCATGGCGGTCGGTTGCGCCATTGGCCGCGTCAGTATGGAGGCGGTGTCGCGCTCCATCCTGATCTTCTATGTGCCGATGATTATCGTGCTCTTGATGGTCACGTATATTCCGGCGCTGACTTTGTGGCTGCCGAGCGTGCTCTTGGGCAAGTAGGGGTCAAACCGGCTTGGTCATCACGTAAAGGCCGACATCGATCGCTTTGGAACGGAAGCCGCCTTCGCAATAAGCGAGGTAGTATTCCCAGGTGCGCTTGAAGCGGCGCGAATAGCCCATCGCTTCGACTTCGGGCCAGACACGCTGGAAGCGCTTGTTCCATTCGTTAAGCGTGCGTGCATAGCTCTCGCCGAAATTTTCGACCGAGGTGAAATGCATTCGGGCCTGCGCGATCTGGTCAAGCATGACGGCAGGCGAGGGCAACATGCCGCCCGGGAAAACATAACGCTGAATGAAATCGGCGTTGCGGCGATAAAAGTCGAAACGCTCGTTTGCAATCGTGATGACCTGCAAGACAGCGTGTCCGCCTGGTTTCAACACATCGGCGATCTTGCCGAAATAGGCCGGCCAGTATTTTTCGCCGACCGCTTCGATCATCTCGATCGAAACCACTCGGTCGAATTTTTCCGTGACGTCGCGATAGTCCTGCAAGCGCAGTTCGCTTTGATCGGCGCCTGCCATACGCAAGCGCTGCTGTCCGATTGCAAGCTGCGACGGCGAGAGCGTGAGTCCGGTGACTTGCGCGCCGCGCTCGATACTGAGACGTTCCGCAAGCCGGCCCCAGCCGCAGCCAATTTCAAGCACGCGCTCGCCGCCATTGAGGCTCAGCAAATCCATGATGCGCGAGAGTTTATTTTCCTGTGCGTCGTCCAGCTGCTGCTTCTTTGATGTGTAAAGCGCGGAGGAGTAGGTCATGCCCCGGTCGAGCCAGAGCTTGTAGAAATCGTTGCCGAGATCGTAATGCGCCTCGATATTGCGGCGACTACCGCGCTTGGTGTTTGTGCGCAGCAAATGTTTGACGCGGTGCAGGAAGCGCGCGAAGCGGCGTCCCGCGGTTACCTCGCTTAATGCGTGTTCGTTGAGGGCCGCCAGTTCGATCAAGGTTGCGAGGTCAGGTGTCGACCAGTCGCCATCGATATAGGCTTCGGCAAAGCCCACATCGCCGCCGAACAGGAGCCGCCGCATAGTGCGCCAACGATGCAGGATCAGGGTCGCGCGCGGCCCGTCGATGTCGCCGCGGCCCTCAACGCGGGCGCCGGACGGCGTTTGAATAGTCAGGTGACCGATTTTGAGGGAACGGATGACATGGCCGATCCAGCGGTCGGCGTAGCGCGAATGGTCTAGGACTGACTCTAGGCTGGTGTCGTTTCTGCGTTGGTCCAGCTCTTGCGATGAAGGCATCGTACTTTGCCCGGCTAGTTTCTTCCCGTCCGACCGTCGCTTCCCACCTTCAGGATGAGCGGCGGATATTGGACTAAGGTCTTAGATAGCGTTGCGTTCGTCAACTGAATTTGGTGCATTGGCAGAGGTAAGGGCTGCGGTCGGTGCTGCAATGCGGAAACGGATAACGCGGGTCGAGTGCGATCCCTTGAATTACCGCACCCGCCGTTGTGACAGAAATCGACACTCACGGGGATTGCGAACGCAATCCGGAATACGAGGTACGCGAGCGAGCGGTTGGCTCCCGGGCTTATTTCGAAGTCGTGCGGTGCGGTGTACTGGATCGGGCGCATCCATTCCCACCCCCGATGGGTTATGAGGGGGGCTTGGTGGCTAAGCAGTGGGTCGATGAAGCGCGTGTGGATTACAGTACTGATCGGGGTTGCTGCAATCGCAGCGCTGTTTTTCTGGGCGCCGACGTTTGTCTTGAACGCGCTCGCGCGTGGAAGTGACGTCGTTGTCGAGCGCGACATATCATTTGGCGCCGATCGGCGCCTGACGCTCGATATTTACCGTCCCGCGAACGCGCAGGCTGATGCACCCGTAGTCGTGTTCTTCTATGGCGGTTCGTGGCAGAGCGGCGACAAATCGCTGTACGGTTTTGTCGGGGCTACGCTGGCGCGCGCGGGCATTGTCACCGTCATTCCGGATTATCGGGTCTATCCACCCGTGATCTATCCGGATTTCCTGCGGGACTCTGCGCTCGCGGTGCGATGGGCGAAAGAAAATGCGGCTCGCTTCGGCGGTAATTCGGCAAGGCTGTTTCTCGCCGGCCATTCCGCGGGCGCATATAACGCGGCATCGCTCGCGCTCGACCGCCGCTGGCTTGGCGAAGTGGGGATTGATCCGCGCCGCGAAGTAAGCGGTGTGATCGGTCTTGCGGGGCCTTACGATTTTCTTCCGCTCGAATCGGAAGCGCTGAAAATAATCTTCGGCCCGGAAGACAAGCGGCCGACCACGCAACCGATTGCGTACGTCGATGGCGAGGCGCCACCGATGCTGCTACTGCGACCTGCAAATGACAGTGTCGTCGATCCTGGAAATTCGGCGCGGTTAGCGACGCGCATCGAAATAAAAGGCGGCAAAGCCCTGCTCAAAACTTACGATCGCGTCGGCCATCTTTCGATTATCGGCACGTTTTCGCCACTGCTTTCTTTTCTCGCGCCGGCACGCGACGACTTTATTGAATTTGTTTTTCAGCGTAGTGCGGCAAACCCGGTGATGAAATAGGTGACGAGACGAGCGCTTTGCGTCTATCGTAACCCCGGCACGCCCGATGTGTGCATAATAAACAAAGCGGAATTCAAGATCTATGTTGTCCAAATCCGATCGCGCCAAAGCCGCCGCGATACTGATCGAGGCCGAGCGCACGAAAAAGCAGGCCAAGCAGCTTTCCGTCACCTTCCCGAAGATCGATATCGAAGACGCCTATGCGATCCAGCAGGAAGTGACCAAGAAAAAGCTCAAAGCCGGCCGCAAGCTGATCGGTCATAAGATCGGACTCACCTCAAAAGCGATGCAGCAATCGCTCGGCATCAACGAGCCGGATTACGGCCATCTGTTCGACGACATGCTGGTGCCGGACGGCGCGAAATTGCCGTTCGAGAATTATTGCGTGCCGCGGATCGAGGTTGAACTTGCCTTTGTGCTTGGCGAGCCGTTGAAAGGTCCGGGCATCGGATTGTTCGATGTGCTGCGTGCAACCGAATATGTGGTGCCGTCGCTCGAAATCATCGACGCGCGGCTGATCAACCCGCGCAAGATTTTCGATACTGTCGCCGATAACGGTGCTGCGGCCGGGATCGTGATCGGTGGGCGCGTCATGGAGCCGGACGACTTCGACCTGCGCTGGGCCGGTGCCATTCTTTATAAGAACTCGGAAATCGAAGAGACCGGCCTTGCTGCGGGCGTGCTCGGTCATCCGGCGCTCGGCATCGCGTGGCTTGCAAACAAACTCGGGCCGCGCGGTGTTACGCTGAAGCCCGGACATATTTTATTGTCGGGGTCTTTTACGCGGCCGATACACGCTGCTAAAGGCGATACGATCCACGCCGACTTCGGCCCGTTGGGCGGCATCGCAGTTCAATTCGTCTGATCATAGGAGAAAACCATGGCTCTTGAGATGACGGGCGAATACGAACTGCCGCAGAAGCGCGATGTGGTCTGGAAGGCGCTCAACGATCCGGAAATCCTGCAAAAATGTATTCCGGGTTGCGAGACGCTGGAAAAACTTTCCGACACCGAGTTTCAGGCGACCGTGAAACTCACGATCGGGCCGGTGAGTGCGCGCTTTAAAGGCAAGGTGAAGCTCGAAGATATCGATCCGCCCAACGGCTACAAAATCGTGGGCGAAGGCGAGGGCGGCGTTGCCGGCTTTGCAAAAGGGCAAGCTGCCGTTGCGCTCACTGAAGAAGGCGCGGGCACTAAACTCGCATACACGGCAGAAGCGGCGACCGGCGGTAAGATTGCCCAACTAGGCCAGCGGCTGATTTCGGGCTCTGCCAAGAAGACTGCGGATCGGTTCTTCGAAAACTTCGTCGAGGCGCTCAAGACTTACGCATGACGACTGGCATGGCGGCATGCGCATCTTGCGCTTGACCGCCAGTCTGGAACCGGCCCAAACTGGAATCTCTAAAAAAGAGAAGAGACGCGGCCGGATTAAGTAGCGCGAGGGTCAGCTGAAAAATGACCGCCGGGGCCACGGTTTCTTCCTAGCCGGGAGAACGCCCCATGCCGAACGTGACCGTCACGGTCAACGGAAAATCGCACTCTGTTGACGTTGCACCTGAAACACTTCTCGTCGAACTGATTCGCGAAAAGCTCCGGCTTACCGGTACGCATATCGGCTGCGACACGTCGCAATGCGGCGCCTGTGTCGTCCACGTCGATGGCGTTGCGGTGAAGTCCTGCACCATGCTGGCGCTCACCGCCGATGGCGCGAAGGTCACGACCATCGAAGGAATCGCCAACGGAACGACGCTGCATCCGATGCAGGAAGCGTTCCGCGAGCATCACGGACTGCAATGCGGATTCTGCACGCCGGGCATGATCATGTCGGCGATCGATATCGTGAACCGCAAGGGCAACAATCTCGACGAGCACACGATCCGCGAAGAACTCGACGGCAATATCTGCCGCTGCACCGGCTACCACAACATCGTCAAAGCAGTGGATGCCGGCGCGAAAGCGATGCAAGAGCGGCGGCAAGTCCGTACGCGCTGCCGAATAGAAAGACAGGGAGGAACGTCATGAGCGCGACAGGAATTGGCGCCCCAGTGCGCCGCAAGGAAGACCTTCGTTTCATCACCGGCAAAGGCAATTACACGTCGACATCACGCGGCCGGGCGAACTGCGCGCCTATTTCCTGCGCTCGCCGCATGCGCATGCGACGATCAAGAAACTCGACATCAAGGCGGCAGAGAAAATGCCGGGCGTCGTCGCCGTGCTGACCGGCGCCGATCTCGCCGGCGATAAAATCGGCGGCCTGATCTGCGGCTGGATGATCCATTCCAAGGACGGCTCGCCGATGAAGGCGGGCGCGCATCCGGCGATTGCCGCCGACAAAGTCCGCTGCGTCGGCGACGCGGTTGCCGTCGTGCTTGCCGAAACGCTCGGCCAGGCGCGGGACGCGGCCGAAAAGATCGTGATCGATTACGGCGTGCTGCCGTCGGTGGTCGATCCCGCCAAGGCGCAGGCCAAGGGCGCGCCGCAGATTCACGAGGTTGCGCCGAACAACACGATTTACGACTGGCATCTCGGCGACAAGGCCGCGACGGAAGCAGCCTTCGCCGCCGCCAAGCACGTCACCAAGCTCGACATCGTCAACAATCGGCTGGTGCCGAACGCGATGGAGCCGCGTGCCGCAATCGCCGAATACGATGCCGGCAACGAGAGTCTGACGCTCTGGAATACGAGCCAGAACCCGCACGTCGCGCGGCTTGTGATTTCGGCCTTCATCGGCATGGCGCCGGAGCACAAGCTTCGCGTGATCGCGCCGGATGTCGGCGGCGGCTTCGGCTCGAAGATCTTTATCTATCCGGAAGAGGTCGTCGCGCTCTGGGCTGCGCGCCGTGTCGGCCGGCCGGTGAAGTGGGTCTCGGATCGCTCGGAAGCGTTTCTCACCGACGCGCATGGCCGCGATCACGTCACCCATGCCGAACTGGCGTTCGATGCGAACAACAAGATCACCGGCCTACGCTGTAAGACGATTGCCAATCATCGGCGCTTACATGTCGACCTTCTCGTCGTCGGTGCCGACCTATCTCTACGCGACGCTGCTTTCCGGCCAATACGCGATCCCGGCGATCTATTGCGAGGTCGACGCGGTCTATACCAACACCGCGCCGGTCGATGCCTATCGCGGTGCGGGCCGCCCGGAAGCGACCTTCGTGGTCGAGCGTCTGATGGAAGTCAGCGCGCGCGAACTCGGCGTCGATCCCGCCGAACTGCGCCGAAAGAATTTCGTGAAATCTTTCCCGCACCAGACGCCGGTCATCATGACCTATGACGCGGGCGACTATGACGCGTCGCATGACTAAGGCGCATGGAGATGGTCGACTATAAAAACTTCGGCAAGCGCAAAGCGGACTCGGAAAAGAAGGGCAAGCTTCGTGGCATCGGCTTCTCGACTTACATCGAAGCTTGCGGCATCGCGCCGTCGCAGGCGGTCGGTTCGCTCGGTGCCGGTGTGGGTTTATGGGAATCCGCCGAAGTGCGCGTGAACCCGACCGGCTCGGTCGAAGTGCTCACCGGTTCGCACAGCCACGGCCAGGGCCACGAGACGACGTTCGCGCAATTGGTGTCCGAACGTCTCGGCGTTCCGATCGATAATGTCAGCATTGTGCACGGCGACACCGACAAGGTGCAGTTCGGCATGGGCACCTACGGCTCGCGCTCCGGTGCGGTCGGCATGTCGGCAATTTCGAAAGCGCTCGACAAGATCGAAGTGAAGGCGAAGAAAGTCGCGGGCTTCCTGATGGAAGCGTCCGCCGACGACATCGAATTCAAGGACGGCAAGTTCACCGTCAAGGGAACCGATAAGTCCGCAGGCTGGGGCGACGTCACGCTGCATGCTTATATCGCGCACAAATTCTCCGGGCAGGATCTGGAGCCGGGACTGAAGGAAGGCGCGTTCTACGATCCGACCAACTTCACTTTCCCGGCGGGCTGCCACATCTGCGAAGTCGAAATCGATCCGGAAACGGGCAAGACCGAAATCGCAAACTGGGTCGCGGTCGATGACTTCGGCATCATCATCAATCCGATGATCGTCGAAGGGCAGGTGCATGGCGGCATCGCGCAAGGCATCGGCCAGGCGCTGCTTGAGGGCGCCTCGTACAACTCCGACGGACAGCTCGTGACCGGCTCGTTCATGGATTACGCGATGCCGCGTGCGGTCGATCTGCCGTCGTTCAAGGTCGGCACGACGGTTACACCGTGTCCATCGAACCCGCTCGGCATCAAGGGCTGCGGCGAAGCCGGCGCGATCGCGTCACCTGCCGCGCTGATCAACGCAATCACCAACGCCGTCGGCCACGAAAACGTGGCGATGCCCGCGACGCCCAGCGTGGTCTGGAAGGCCGCGCAGGGCGGCATGAAAAAAGCTGCGGAATAGGGAGCGAGATCATGTATTCGTTCAATTATCAGAAGCCTGCGAGTGTCGCGGATGCGGCAGCACTCTTGAAAAAATCCGATGACGCGAAATTGCTCGCAGGCGGGCAGACGCTGCTGCCCGCGATGAAGCTCAGGCTCGCAAATCCAGGCACGATCATCGATCTTTCTAAAGTGCCGGGTCTTACCGGCATCAAGAAAGAGGGCAATGATGTTGTCATCGGTGCCATGACCAAACATATCGACGTGATGAATTCGCCGGAGGTGCAGAAGAGCATTCCGGCGCTTGCGCATCTCGTCTCTGTGCTTGGCGATCCGGCGGTGCGTAACCGCGGCACGATCGGCGGCTCGCTCGCGAACAACGATCCTTCCGCCGATTATCCGGCGGCAGTACTCGCACTGAACGCGACGGTTCACACCAACAAGCGCAAGCTCGCAGCCGATGAGTTCTTCAAGGGCTTGTTCGAGACCGCGCTGGCGGGGGATGAAATCATCGAACGCGTAAGTTTCCCGGTGCCGGAAAAAGCCGGCTACGTGAAATTCCGGAACCCTGCTTCACGCTTTGCGCTGGTCGGTGTTTTTGTCGCAAAAGGCGCGGGCGGTGTCCGCGTGGCGGTGACCGGTGCCAGCGAAAGCGGCGTGTTCCGCGCGAAAGATTTAGAGGCGGCGCTCTCCAAAGACTGGTCGGCGAAAGCACTTGCGGGCGTGAAAGTCGCGCCGAAAAACATGATCGCGGATCTTCACGGCACCGCGGAATATCGCGCCCACCTGATCGGTGTGCTTGCCGGCCGTGCGGTGACCGCGGCGGGGTAACCGTCGGCGGACAAATTATGTTACTATTTCCGGCGCGGGCTAAATCCGCGCCGGATGTGTTTCAAGGGTAGAGCGTGAGCAAACTCCCGAATTCCATCGACGAAACCATCGCGCTGCTGTCGAGCGGCGCCTATGTCGCGGATCGCGCGCTTTCGACCGTCGTATTCCTAGCGTTGAAAATGAGCCGGCCCTTGTTCCTCGAAGGCGAGGCTGGCGTAGGCAAGACCGAAGTCGCGAAGGTTCTCGCGTCAGCGCTCGGCCGCAAGCTGGTGCGGCTGCAATGCTACGAAGGCCTCGACGCGTCATCCGCATTGTATGAATGGAATCATGCGGCCCAGATGATCGCAATCCGCGTGGCCGAAGCCGAAGGCACGGCAAACCGCGAGCGGCTTACCGAAGACGTTTTTTCCGAACGCTTTCTGATCCGCAGGCCGTTGCTTGAGGCGCTCTCGCCCGATCCTGCCGGCGCGCCGGTGCTGCTGATCGACGAGCTCGACCGCGCCGACGAAGCGTTCGAAGCGTTCCTGCTCGAAGTGCTTGCCGATTTTCAGGTGACGATTCCGGAATTCGGGCACCATCAAGGCCGAGACGCCGCCGATCGTGATCGTGACATCGAACCGCACGCGCGAAATTCACGACGCGCTGAAGCGGCGCTGTCTTTATCACTGGATCGATTATCCGGATCTTGCGCGCGAGCTTTCGATCGTACAGGCAAAGGTTCCGGGCGCGCCTGAGCGGCTCTCCCGCGAAGTCGTCGCCTTCGTGCAGGCGCTCCGCAAGGAGGATCTGTTCAAATCGCCGGGCACGGCCGAGACGCTCGACTGGGCGTCGGCCTTGCTCGAACTCGACGCGAAGGCGCTCGATCCTCAACTTGTCGGCGATACGCTCGGCGTCTGTCCTCAAATATCAGGACGACCTTGCGCGCTTCAATCCGAAGAAGATCGAATCAGTGCTTTCGGAATCGCGCGAAGCGCTGAAAGCGGCGGGATGAGCGAGCCCAGGCAAGGGCAACTCTTCGACCGCATCGTTGCTTTCGCGCGGCTCCTGCGCCGCGCAGGAATTCCGATCGGGCCGGGCTCGGTGATCGATGCGCTGCAGGCGGTCGAAGTCGCGCGGCATCGGAACCAAGAGCGATTTCTACTGGACGCTGCATGCAGTACTGGTCAAACGCCGCGAACATCAGCCGATTTTCCATGAAGCATTTCATCGCTTCTGGCGGAGCGATCAGGCCGACCGCGTACTCAGGGAAATGCTTCCTGTGACGCGGACCGAAGGCGTCAAGAGCCGGACCGCGCAGCGGCGCGTCGAAGAGGCGCTGGGCTTGCAAAGGCGCATGCCGAAAGAGCCAAAGCCGCCGGAAACGAGTTTCGACATGCGCGGCACGATTTCCGATATCGAAACGCTTCGCCGCAAGGATTTCGCGCAGATGTCGGCAGCCGAACTCGAAGACGCGCGCCGCCGGATTGCCAATCTCAGGATGCCTGATGATGACGTGACTACTCGGCGTTTCGCGCCGTCCTCCGCGCGGGCGGATCGATCTTGCGCGCACCTTACGGGCGAGCGTACGCTCCGGCGGCGATCTGATAGAATTGCGCTTCCGCGCGGCGCGAACGCGCAAACCTCCGATCGTGGCGCTTGTCGATATTTCCGGCTCGATGAGCGATTATTCGCGGGCGTTGCTTCAATTCCTGCATGCGCTCACCGCAAAACGGCGCAATGTTTCTTCTTTTCTGTTCGGCACCCGGCTCACGAACGTCACGCGCGCCTTGAAAACGCGCGATGCCGATGAGGCGTTGGCGCTGTGTTCGCAGTCCGCAAGCGACTGGTCGGGCGGGACCAGGATTGCGTCTGCGCTGCAGGAGTTCAACAAGCGCTGGTCGCGCCGCGTGCTCTCGCAGGGCGCAATCGTGCTGCTCGTCACCGATGGTCTGGAACGGGAAGGCGGCGGCGAGCTTACGCGCGAGATGGATCGTCTGCACCGTTCCAGCCGGCGGCTGATCTGGCTTAATCCGCTGTTGCGCTTCGGCGGCTTCGAAGCGCGTGCGGCCGGTATCCGCGCGATGCTGCCGCATGTCGATGAAATGCGGCCGGTGCATGATCTTGCGAGCCTGCAATCGCTTTGCCTTGCCCTTACGGAACAGCGCCGACTCCCGCGAACACGATCCGCGATACTGGCTAGGCGCGGCCTGATCGGGCATCATGATGGTTGGGGAGTGACGCCATGCACGCAGCCGCCGATCATGAAAATCTCAATATTTTTCGCGAAAGCGCGCGGCGCTTTTTCGAGCGCGAATGCGTGCCGCATGTCGAGCGCTGGGAACGTGAAGGGATCGTCGATCGCGAGATATGGAACAAGGCGGGTGCGTCTGGTCTCCTATGCGCGATGATCCCGGAAGCCTATGGCGGCGCCGGTGGAACCTTCGCGCATGAAAAAATTCTGATCGAGGAAATGATCCGCGCCGGCGTCACCGGCTGGGGCAATGCCGTTCATAGCGGCATCGTGGCGCCGTATCTCCTGCATTACGGCTCCGAAGAGCAGAAAAAGAAATGGCTGCCGAAGCTCGCGAGCGGCGAACTCGTTGCGCGCGATTGCGATGACCGAGCCCGGCACCGGCTCCGATCTGCAAGCGGTGCGTACCACCGCGAAGCTCGACGGCAATCAATACGTCATCAACGGCCAGAAGACCTTCATCACCAACGGCCAGCACGCGGGTATCGTCTGCGTGGTCGTCAAGACCGATGCGAAAGAGGGTGCGAAGGGCGTGTCGCTGGTCATGGTCGAAGTTGACGAGGTCGAAGGTTATCGCCGCGGCCGCAATCTCGAAAAGATCGGCCTGCACGCACAGGACACGTCCGAACTCTTCTTCGATGATGTCCGCGTGCCGACCGCGAACTTGCTTGGCGACCGCGAAGGTCTCGGCTTCATTCAGTTGATGCAGCAACTGCCGCAGGAGCGACTGGTGATCGCGATCCAGGCCGTCGCGGCGATGGAGCGCGCGGTCGAGATCACGACCGCTTATGTAAAAGACCGCAAGGCATTCGGGAAACGGTTGCTCGATTTCCAGAACACGCGCTTCAAGCTCGCCGAATGCAAAACCGAAGCAACGGTCGCGCGGAGCTTTGTCGAGCATTGCACAGCGCTCCTGCTCGAGAATAAGTTGGATGTGCAGACGGCCGCGATGGCGAAGTGGTGGACGACCCAGAAGCAATGCGAAATTGCTGACGAGTGCCTCCAGCTCTTCGGCGGCTACGGCTATATGAAGGAATATCCGATTTCGCGGATTTGGACCGATTCCCGCGTGCAGAAAATCTACGGCGGGACCAACGAAATCATGAAGGAATTGATCGGCCGCACGCTTTAAGGCAAATCATTCCCGTATGAATACCGAATCTCTCCGCACAACCCGCTGGTGGTGGATCCGCCACGCACCCGTCCCCGATGTGGTCAATATCTACGGCCAGAACGATGTCGACAGCGACACGAGCGACGCGAATGTATTCGCGGCACTCGCGCATGAGCTACCGCGGAATGCGGTCTGGCTCACCAGCAACCTTAAGCGCACGCACCAGACCGCAAATGCGATTTTGAGCGCGATGGCGCGCGAGGATCGCGTCGAGGGCGAACCTTTGCAGGTGCCTGATTTTGCCGAACAGCATCTTGGTGAGTGGCAGGGCATGAACCGCGCCGAATTCTTCGCGGCCCGCGCCCATCTCAACCATCCGTTCTGGTTTGGGCCGTCGTCCGAGCGGCCGCCCGGCGGCGAAAGCTTCGACGATCTGATGGCGCGGGTGGCGCCCGCGATTGAAAAATTCAGCGATGATTATGAAGGGCGCGATGTGATCTCGGTCGCGCATGGCGGCACCATCAAGGCCGCGATTGCGCATACGCTGAAGCTATCGCCTGAAGCGGGGCTCGCTTTTGCCTGCGATAATTGTTCGGTGACGCGGCTCGAGCGGCTCTCCTCGGGACCGGAATCCTTATGGCGCGTGATTTCGATCAATCACCGGCCATGGGCCGGGATGGAAGGAATTAAGGCCGCGTCGGTGCTGGCGTAAGAAAATCGGCCCGCCAATGGCGGGCCGATTTGTAAGTGTTAGCGACGCTTGCGCGACGGTGTCGGTTGGTTCGTTGCAATCTGGCTACCCGCGATCGCAGCTGCTGCACCAAGGCATAGCGCAATCACGCTTGCGAGCGAGGCGATTGCCGTTACCCGCCGCGTGGCAGCGGTCACTTCGGCTGGCGAGAAGTAGGCATAGGCCGGGCTCACGAAGGTTCGCAGCAATCCGCTACCTGCGTTCGCGGCAATCGCGCCGAAGAAGGTGACGAGCAGGATCGCGATCGCCCAGCCGAGAAATGCGAGCACGCCCGCATCCCAGTCCGAGGCTCCGTTAAGCGCCCAGCCGGTGATGAAGCCGCCGAAGCCTGCGCCGATGATGCCGGCGAGCGCCCATATGATAAAGACCGACCAATTGAAGGTCGCAGGCGCCGCGGCGGCAGCCGGCAACGTCAAGCCGGCAACGCCGGTGAAGAGAAGGGTGAGCATAATTTGAGAAATCAAAGCGACAATGACGCCGGCGAGCACGGCGAAGCGTGCAGAGTTGACGTCGCGCAGGGTTGAAACGGCCATAATATGTCTCCTATTGCGAGCGCCTAACGCATTGCGCGTTAAACTGTTCCCGCAACAGGATGGTGCAGCGCGCCAATTCGTGCGGCTAAGTCGACTTTCCGAGATATGCTGTGGACCTATAGAATCCGGTACCGAACCGGACCCCGGGAGAAGCGCCATGCCACTCGCCTCAGGCCGTCCGCCGTTTCGCGCCGATCACGTCGGCAGCTTGTTGCGGCCGCCCGCCTTGCGGCAGGCGTTCAAGCAACACATGAACGGCAGTCTTTCGGACGAGGCATTCAAGAAAATCCAGGACGACTGCATCCGCGAGGTCATCAAACTTCAGGAAAGCACCGGCTTGCAGGTCGCAAACGACGGCGAATTCCGCCGCGGCTCTTACTGGAGCCGCTTTGTCGAGCGCACCGAAGGTTTTGAGATCAAAGGCGCGGTCTATACTTTCCGCGACGACACCGGCCACGAATATGAATTCACCGCGCCTTACGCGAGTAAGAAAATCAAGCGCGTGCAGCCGCTTGCAGTCGATGAATTCGAATTCGTGAAAAGCATTACTTCGCTTACGCCGAAGATCACGATCCCGTCGCCTTCGACCATGCATTTTTATCGCTGCAGCGATTTTGCCGACGCGAAGATTTATCCGGACCCAAAAAGTTTCTTCCGCGATCTCGGCAAGGTTTTCCAGGAAGAAATCGCCGATCTCGGCAAAGCGGGTTGCGAATATGTACAGCTCGATGAGGTTGCAATCGCAATGCTCTGCGATCCGGCGATCCGCGAGAAAGTGCAGTCGGTGAAACAAGATCCCGACGAGTTGGTCGATCTCTATATCGATGCGATCAACGAGGCGGTTTCGGTGTTGCCGCCGAACGTGCGTGTAGGCGTTCACATGTGCCGCGGCAATCTCAAGGGGCATTATCTCGCGGCCGGCGGCTATGAAGATATCGCCGAGCGCTTCTTCAGCCGCGCCAAGATCAATCACTTTTTGCTCGAATTCGATACCGCACGCGCGGGCGATTTCTCGCCGCTACGTTTCGTGCCTAAGGGCGTCGGCGTTGTGCTCGGCGTGGTCACGAGCAAGGCACCGCAGCTTGAAAATCCGGACGATCTCAAGCGCCGCGTGGACGAGGCGACGAAATATATCGATCTCGACCGGCTCGCGATCAGCCCGCAATGCGGCTTTGCGTCCACGGTGGCTGGCAACCCCGTGACCGAAGCCGACGAGCGCGCAAAGCTGAAGCTCTGCGTAGACACCGCGAAAGCGATCTGGAATTAGTCTTCAGCCCTTGGCGACTGAAAGGTCGTTGAATTTCTGAGTGCCTTCGTAATTCGAGGCCTCGAAGAGCGAATCCATCGCGTTCGCGACTTCGCTGGTGGAGCCGGTCAGGTCGCGCGAAGATTTCAGCACTGTCGCTGCTGCCGTCTTGGTTCGTGCAATCGTTTCCTCGACCGTGTTCATGGCGTTGGCGACGGTATGGGCATTTGTCGCGGCACTCATCGCGCTTTCCGCGATATTGCCGGTTGCGGCGGCCTGCTGATTAAGCGCTGCCGCGATCATTTCGGCGGTTCGCGCGATATTCGAGATCGTATCGCCGGTGCTGGCAATTTCATTGACCGAACGGCGCGTCGCTTCCTCGATCATCGCGATCTGTTGACTGATTTCCGTGGTCGCTTTCGAGGTTTGGGTGGCGAGCGATTTTACTTCGCTTGCGACGACGGCAAAGCCGCGGCCGGCCTCACCGGCGCGTGCCGCCTCGATCGTGGCGTTCAGCGCGAGCAAATTGGTCTGGCTTGCGATTTCCGAGATGAGGCTTGCAACCGAACCGATCTTGTCGACGGCCTCGGAGAGGGAGCGGATCGTGAGATTGGTGCGGTCGGCGTGCGCCACGGCTTCGCGCGCGAGATTGGCGCTGCTCGAGGCCTGATCGTGGATGTTTGCGATCGACGCGTTCAATTCCTCGGTTGCGGCTGCGATGGTTCCGACATTTGCGGCCGTGCTGTTCGCGGCGTCGGCCGCGGTATTGGCCTGATCGGAAGCCGAATTTGCGAGCGACGTGAGTTGGTTTGAGGTCGTGTCGAGCGAGCCGACCGCGTCCGAGATCGATCTACGCACCGCGTGAATGGTGGAGCCGAAATTCTTTACCGCGCTGCCAATGCGGTCGCCTTCGACCTTTGTCGCGCGGACCTGAAAATTATAATGAATGGAGACCGCGGTCGCGACATCCAGATTGAATACCCGCGTTGCCGTATCCATCAAGCGGCACGCTTTCGCCCGCGACATCATCCGCTGTGCACCGAGCAGGGTGGCAAACTCCTGCAAGATGTAGGCGTTCATGCCGGGCCGGCTGCGGATGTCGTGGCCCAGCTCTTTCTCGCTGTTCGCACGCTCCTGCGAAACCTTAACCCATTCTTCGTCGAACGGGTCGCAGAACAGGCGCTCGGTATATTTCAGCGTCAGGTCTTTGTAAGCGTCGCCCTGCTTTCTGATCAGCGCGATGAAGAACGGCGCGTGCTTGAACAGCAGATCGAAGTGCCGATCAACGATGTTGTTGAGTTCCGGGCCGAGCACAGCCCAGACGTCCCGCCGTGTCGCGAGCGTCTCTTTGTCGATCTGAAAAAGACTGAGGCCTATCTGGTAGGCCGCTGGGATAGGCATGGCTTTTTGGCTGCGGTCGGTGGCGTCGCTTCTGCCCAAACTAGAGGCGTATCGTTAAGCGCTCATTAACGGTTGGGATGGAAACGAGCTCAGAGCGCCTTGTTGCTGAGCCAATCGGCCCCGCGCCGGTAAAGCGCATCGAGTTCCGCGCCCTCGATGCCCGGCATATCGGGTTTCACCTTGTAGCCGATGCGCGTCTGCAAATAGGCGAGGTGACGATAGCCCTCCGGAAAACTCGCGAGTAGTTCCGGGTCGAGCTTGAGTTCCGTGGACGGGTCGACCGGATCGAGCCGGTCCTTCTCGTAGATCGGCTGGCGCAACACGAGTCCCCAGCGTCCTTCGCGGTACTCGAAGAAGTCATAGAAGCGGCCGGTACAGACGACGTCGCATACGACGCCTTCGACAGGCGCGCGCTGGGAGATCGTCATCTTGGTCTGTGCGATTGCGCGCTCCTCTTTGACATCGATCGTGCTGCCGCCGAGAAAATGCAGGATGCGAACACCCTTGGCCCAGCCGGCATCGTTCATCGCGATGAATTCTTCGAAGCTGCCCTGAAACCAAGTTGCCATCATGCGGCCGTCGGCATGCCAGACAGTGCGGAAGCGATCCCAAAGCCGCGCGTCGCGCCAGATCGCCCAATTCTCCACGAGTTCGCGAATGATGCGGCGGTCTGAAATCTCGTCGCGCATTTTATCTCACTTATTATCTTACTTGGATTTCCATCGCGCCGATCTGGTCGATGGTGGCGATAATCTTGTCGCCCGGTTGAATTTCGCTGACACCTTCCGGCGTCCCGGTCATGATGACATCGCCGGGATAAAGTGCATAGACATTCGACAGACGTGCGATGAGATCGGGAATGGGAACAAGCATGTCGCGCGTATTTGCGTTCTGCCGTACCTGACCGTTGACGGCGATATGCATGTTCAGATTGCCGGGATTGGTAATCTCGTCGGCGGTGACAAGCCAGGGCCCGAGCACCGAATAGCTGTCGGCGGATTTCCGGAAGCTGCGGTCTTCGGTGCCGCGAACCGTCATATCGAGGCCGATGCAATAAGCCGCGATATGGTCCATCGCATAGTCGTGCGGAATGTTTTTCCCGCCGCGTCCGATGATAACCGCTAGTTCGATTTCATGATCGTTGCGTCGACCGGGAAACTTGATTTCGATGCCTTCGCTCGGGCCGACTGCGCCGGTTTGCGATTTCAAAAACAAACCATGCTTGTCGATCGGGGTTTCGAAGCCGTCGAAGTTCGCGAGATGCGCGCCATGATTGATCGCAGGGTCTGCCGCTTCATCGACATGCAATTTGTAATTCAGCGGCGCACCGATAATGCGCGATGGGTTCGCGACCGGGCTCAGAGCAGCTTCACGTCGCTGATCTGGCGGCGCGGCGAGGCTTCGGCTGCGTCTTTGATCGCGTGCTTGATGCTTCCGAGCGACGCGATCAGCTGGTCGCCGTGCGGAAACGGCCAGCGCAGTTGCGGAAGTTTTTCGGTTGCGCGGGTGACGTCGCGCAAAGTGTAGCCTTCGACCAGGCCCAAGCGGCCATCGTCATAGCGGCACAAACGCATGCACCCATCCCCGCCATGCGCGCCAGCGCAACGCGCGCGAAACATTCTTCTTTTTTCGGCGAAAAACCGGGAGCTACGCCGCGGCTTTCGCATTATGGTTTCGTTGACAGCCCAGTCAACGAATGGTGGGATTCACCAAGAATAACGTTAACGGGAGAACGCCAATGACCGGCCCCATGCCGGCTGCAAGCGCGCAGGATGCAACCGCGATCAGCGCCGCGCGCCAGGCCTATTACGACCGCATCTCGAAGCACGACATGGCGCCGCTATGGGAGGTGCTGAAGGGCCTCGTCCCGAAAGAGCCCAACACGCCCTGCGCGCCCGCGATCTGGCATTTCACCGACGCAAAAAAGCTGGTCATGGAAGCAGGCGACCTCATTACCGCGAAGGAAGCCGAGCGCCGCGTGCTCGTGCTTGAAAATCCGGCGTTGCGCGGCCGCTCGCGCATCACGCAATCGCTTTACGCGGGATTGCAGCTCATCATGCCGGGCGAAGTCGCGCCCGCGCATCGGCACACGGCGTCTGCCATTCGTCTCGTGCTCGACGGCGAGGGAGCTTACACCGCGGTCGAAGGCGAGCGCTCGATGATGCGCAACGGCGACTTCATCATCACCGCGAATTGGGCCGCGCACGATCACGGGCATCGACGGCAGCGGGGCCGATGATCTGGCTCGACGTGCTCGATCTGCCGACGGTGAATTTTTTCGATGCCGCCTTCTCCGAACATCTGGATAGCGAGAAGCAGTCGAACGTGCGCGAAGACGGCGACTCCTGGGCGCGTTTTGCCTCCGGCGTGCTGCCGGACGGCGCCAAGGTGCGCCGCGACCGCAGCCCGATCATCAATTACCCCTACGCCAAGATGCGGCCGGTGCTCGAGCGACTGCGCGACTCCGACGAAATCGATCCGCGTCATGGTGCGCGCGTGCGCTACGCCAATCCGCTCACCGGCGGCTGGGCGACGCCGATCATGGGGCCGCATCTGTCGCTGCTGCCGAAAGGCTTTAAAGGAAAGCCTTATCGTTCGACCGACGGCACCATCTTTGCCTGTGTCGAAGGCGAGGGCACGACCAGGATCGACGGCAAGGATTATCAGCTGGAAGTCGGGCGATGTGTTTGTCGTGCCGTCGTGGAAATCCTATTCGCACAGCGTGAGCGGCGAAGCGGTGCTGTTCGGAATTTCCGATCGACCGGCGCAGGAAGCGCTCGGGATCTGGCGGGAGGATTAGTCCTTCGTCGTCCGCTGATAGACGTCTTCAAGCCGAACGATGTCGTCTTCGCCGAGATAGGAGCCCGACTGCACTTCGATCAGTTCGAGCGGCGTCTTGCCCGGATTTTCGAGCCGGTGCACCGCGCCGAGCGGTACATAGATCGACTCGTTTTCCTGCAAGGTTTTCTTTGCGTCGCCAATCGTTACGAGCGCGGTGCCACGCACCACCACCCAGTGTTCGGCGCGGAATTTATGCTTCTGCAGCGATAGACGCCCGCCCGGGTTCACGACGATGCGCTTGACCTGATAGCGCTCGCCGCGATCGAGCGACTGATAATTGCCCCAGGGGCGATGGACTTTGGCGTGGCTGTCGGCTTCTTCGCGCTTATCGGCGCGCAGTTTTTCGACGAGCTTTTTTAAGTCTTCGGCGCGTTCGCGATCGGCGACCAGCACGGCATCGTCGGTGACAACAACCACCAGATCTTTCACGCCGACCAGCGTCGTGAGCTTGCCGTCCGATGAAACATAATTGTTCTTGGCGTCGATCACCGTCACCGGTCCGCGCGAGGCGTTGCCCTGCTTGTCGCGCTTCGGAGAGCGACCAGGCTGCACTCCAGCCGCCGAAATCCGACCAGCCGTATTCGGCGGGAATGACTGCCGCGTGCTTGGTCTTTTCCATCACCGCATAGTCGATGGATTTCTTGGTCGTGCGGCTGAACGCAGCATCATCGAGCAGCAGAAAGCCGAGATCGGTCTTTGCCTTGTCGATCGCGTCTTTTGCGGCGCTTACTGTTGCTTTGTCCTGCGCGCTATATTCGCCGAGCATCACGTCGGCACGGAACATGAAGTTGCCGGAGTTCCAGAGATATTTCTTCTTCAGATATCTCGCGGCCGTTTTCGCATCCGGCTTTTCGACAAAGGCATCGACTTTATGGGCAGCGCCTTCGGCCTTCTTGCCAGGCTTGATGTAGCCGTAGCCGGTCGCGGGATGATCGGGCTTTATGCCGAAGGTGACGATATTGCCCTTCTTGGCAGCGGCGACGGGCAGCTCGACAAACGGCCACGAATTTCTTCGGCGCGGTCACGACGTGATCGGCGGCCAGCACAAGCACCAGCGCATCTTTCTTGGTCTTCGCGATCCATTGCGTGGCAGCGGCAATCGCCGGGCCGGAATCGCGGCGTGATGGCTCAAGAATAATGTCAGCGTCGGCGCCGATTTCTTCAAGCTGCTCGCGAATGAGAAAGCGATAAGCGTGGTTCGCGACAATCACCGGCTTGCCGAAAAGTTTCTTGTCGCCGACGCGAAGGATCGTTTCCTGCAAGGTCGAGCGATCACCGAGCAATTTCAGAAACTGCTTGGGCAGGCTGTCGCGCGATGCCGGCCACAGCCGCGTGCCCGCACCACCGCTCAAAATTACAGGTCGGATCAGATCCGTCATCGCGCTCAGCCGTTTGCCGCGTGGCGGTCGTCAGAGAATTGCAGGCGATAGAACGCCTGATAGCGGCCGCGCCGTGCAAGCAATTCCTGATGCGTGCCGGTTTCGACGATACTGCCTTCATCGACGACGCAAATCTTGTCCGCGGCCATAACGGTATGCAGCCGATGCGCGATCAGGAGCGTGGTGCGGGATTTCCGCAACTCGTCGAGCGCGCGCTGCACTTCCATTTCCGATTCCGCGTCGAGTGCGGCGGTCGGCTCGTCGAGCAGCAGGATCGGCGCGTTCTTGAGGAACGCGCGCGCAATCGAGATACGTGCGCGCTGTCCGCCGGAGAGCTGCGTGCCATGCTCGCCGACCTGCGTGTCGTAGCCGAGTTCGAAGCCCATGATGAAATCATGCGCGTGGGCGGCTTTCGCAGCGGCGATAAATTCTTCGTCGGTCGCACCGGGGCGTGCCGAGACGGATATTATCGCGGATAGTGCCGGAGAACAGAAAGAGGTCCTGACTGACATAGGCAATGCTGTCGCGCAGCGAGTGGCGCGAAAGCGGCGCGATATCCTGTCCGTCGATCAGGATTGTGCCGGATTTCGGCTCGTAGAAACGCTCGATCAAATTCATGATCGTCGATTTGCCGCCGCCTGAGGTACCGACCAGCGCGGTGGTGCGTTGTGCTTCGGCGATAAAGGAAACGTCGCGCAGCACCGGTTCGTCCGGACGGTATTCGAATGAAACATTGCGAAATTCGATTTCGCCGCGTGTCACCTTGAGCGCGGGCAGCGATGCCGGTTCTTCCTCGGCGGGTTTGGAATCGAGTATGTCAAAAAGAAAACGCGACATCGTGAGATTGGCGGCAAGATCGAGATTGAGGCGCGCAAGCCGCTTGGCTGGTTCATAGGCGAGCAGCAGCGCGGTAATCGCCGAGAAAAATTCACCCGGCATTTTCGCGCCGTTCAGCACACCGTAGCCGGCATAGATTACGAATAGGCCGACCGCCATGCCACCCAGCGTTTCCATGAGAGGACCGGTGCGCGATGCTACACGTGCGCGCGTGTTGAGTCCGGCCTCGAGATCGCGAATGTTTTCTTCCATCCGCGCGCGCATGCGGTCTTCCAGATTGTAGGCTTTGACCGCGCGGATGCCCTGCACCGACTCCTGCAAGGTCTGCATCACCTTGCCGGAGCCGAGAAAGTTGCGCTTCACGACCTGGCGCGCACGGCGGATCAGGCTGCGAACGGCGACCACGACGATCGGCATGATGATGAGGCAGAAGAACGCCATCACCGGCTCCTGAACCACCATGACGGTGATCAGGAATATGAGCGTGAGGAAATCGCGTCCGATACTCGTGATAAGCAGATCGAGCACCATGCGCGCGGCGCCGGCGCCGGCATTCATGCGGTTCAGGAATTCGGTCGAGTGCTGGCGCGCGAAGAAGGAGACGCCTTGCGTACAGCACGTTGTCGAACAGCCGCTTCTGATAGTCAGCAATGATCTTGTTGCCGATCTTCGCGAGCGTTACCGACTGTAAATAGCCCGCAATGCCCTTGATGAGATAAAGTCCGATCAGTGCGCCGCCGAGAATCCAGACCGCCATTTGATTGCGATCGACGAAGATGCGGTTGATCACATCTTTCATCAGATACGCGGTAAGACCGGTCGCGGCGGCGACCAAAAACATCATCGAGAGCGCAAAAGCGTATTTTCGCGCATGGCGGCGGCCGTCGGTTTTCACGAGACGCGGTACGATCGCACGCGCGTCTTCGCCAAGAATGCCGGAGAGGCGATGTTTCAGGCGCGCGAAAAATCCGGCAGACGGCGGCAGCGGAGGCGGCGCCGCGAAATCCTTTTTCGTCTTGGTTTTGGTTTCGACTTTCAAATCAGCCTGCCGTGATGCGCGCGATTTCGGCGCGGAAGTCGTTCGCGATGTCGCTGCGCGCCAACCCGAAGGCGACGTTGGCGGCAAGAAAGCCAAGCTTCGAGCCGCAGTCGTAGGTCTTGCCGTCGAAATTGAAGCCGTAGAATTTCTGGCTCTTCGAAAGCGCGATCATGGCGTCGGTCAGCTGAATTTCGCCGCCGGCGCCGCGTTCCTGTTTTTCCAGCACGTCGAAAATTTCCGGCTGCAGGATATAGCGGCCGGTCACGATATTGTTCGAAGGGGCGGTGCCCTTCGCAGGCTTCTCGACCATCGACGTGATTTCGAACGCCGGGCCCTTTTTCGCGCCCATGCCGACCACGCCATATTGATGCGTCTGGTCGGGTGCGACTTCTTCCACCGCGATCAGATTGGTTTTGTCGCCGGTCTGCGCATGCGCGTCGATCATCTGCGCAAGGCAACTCTTCTTCGCGAGCACGAGCACGTCCGGCAGCAGCACCGCGAAGGGTTCGTTGCCGACGAGATCGCGCGCGCACCAGACCGCGTGCCCGAGTCCGAGCGGCGATTGCTGGCGCGTGAAACTGGTCTGGCCTGCGCCCGGCTGCGCTTCGGCGAGCGTCGCAAGTTCGTTCTTTTTGCCGCGCGCTTCCAGCGTCGCTTCGAGTTCGTATTGGCGGTCGAAGTGATCTTCGATCACGGCCTTGCCGCGTCCGGTGACGAAAATGAAATGTTCGATACCGGCCGCGCGCGCTTCGTCGACGACGTGCTGGATCAACGGGCGATCCACCACGGTCAGCATTTCTTTCGGCATTGCCTTGGTCGCGGGCAGAAAGCGGGTGCCGAGACCGGCCACGGGAAATACGGCCTTACGAATGCGCGGCATTTCGGGGCTAAACCTGTCCAAAGTCGCGGGATTCACGCCTTTTGCCGCGTCCGGCGGCTGAATGGCAAATGGTCTTGCGCCGCAGGATTAAGAGGCCGGGCGGCCGATACTCACGTAGCGGAAGCCATTGGCGGCCATGTCCGCGGGCACGTAAATGTTGCGCAGATCCACGATCAGGGGTTCGGCGAGCGCCGCTTTCAGCATTGCGAAAGATCGAGCGCGCGATAGACGTCCCATTCGGTGATGATGACAAGCGCCGAGGCGCCTTTAGCGGCAGCATAAGGACCGTCGCAGAAACTGACATTCTGCAAGAGCTTTGCCGCCTGCTCCATGGCTTCTGGATCATGTGCCTGAATTTTTGCGCCGGCCTTCTGCAACTCGGAGATAATCGCAAGGCTCGGCGCCTCGCGCATATCGTCGGTGTTCGGTTTGAATGCGAGCCCGAGCACGGCGACGGTTTTTCCGTTGACCGAGCCGCCGCAGGCGGCGATCACGCGTTCGGCCATCGCTTTTTTGCGCGCGTCGTTCACCGCGACAACGGTTTCGACAATCTGTGAGGGCGCGCCGGCTTCTTTCGCGGTGCGCATCAGCGCGAGCGTATCTTTCGGAAAGCACGAGCCGCCGTAACCGGGGCCGGCATGCAGGAATTTTCCGCCGATGCGGTTATCGAGCCCGATCCCGCGCGCAACTTCCTGCACATTAGCGCCAAGTTTCTCCGCGAGATCCGCCATCTCGTTGATGAACGTGATCTTGGTCGCGAGAAATGCGTTCGCTGCATATTTCGTGAGCTCGGCCGTGCGCCGGCCGGTGAACAGAATGGGTGCCTGATTGAGATTGAGCGGACGATAAACCGCGGCCATGACTTCGCGTGCGGTCTCGTCGTCGGTGCCGATTACGATCCGGTCCGGGCGTTTGAAGTCTTCGATCGCGGCACCCTCACGCAGAAATTCGGGATTGGAGACGACCGAAATTTTTGCATTAGTTTTGGTTTCGGTGATCACCTTTTCGATCTGATCGCCAGTGCCGACCGGTACGGTCGATTTGGTGACGATGACGAGCGGGCCTTTAGCCGCGAGCGCGATCTCTCGCGCGGCTGCGAGCACGTAGGAAATGTCGGCGTGACCGTCGCCGCGGCGTGATGGTGTGCCGACCGCGATGAAGACGACCTCGGCCGTGTCGAGTGCTTTCGGCAAGTTCCGTTGTGAACGAGAGCCGTCCAGCCTGAACGTTGCGCGCGACGATATCGTCGAGCCCGGGCTCGAAAATCGGAATCTTGCCCTTGCGGAGCGCGTCCACTTTGCCCGCGTCGGTATCGACGCAGACTACGTTATGTCCGAAATCGGCGAAGCAGGCGCCCGAAACGAGGCCCACGTATCCCGCGCCGATCATCGCGATATGCATTTACTGCTGTTCCTCGGCTTGCCCGAGGCTTGTGCCATGCCGGGCGCGGATGCGGCAAGCGTGCGGAATGTTTTGGTTAAGCGGCCGCGGATTTCGCCGGGAGCTTGCGCTCCCAGGTAAGCGCGTGGCGGACGATGGTTTCGAGGTTGTCGAACTTCGGCTGCCAGCCGAGCGTCTCACGGATTTTGTCGGCACGAGCGACGATCGCCGCCGGATCGCCGGCGCGTGCCGGCGCAAGCGCGATCGGAAATTCGTTTCCGGAAACGCGTTTGACCATGTCGATGACTTCGAGCACCGAATAGCCCGAGCCGTAGCCGCAATTCAGCACCGTGTTCGCGCCGCCGCTCTTGAGATAGCGCAGCGCGTCCATGTGTGCCGCGACCAGGTCGCTCACGTGGATGTAGTCACGAACACAAGTGCCGTCATGGGTCGGGTATTTGGTGCCGAAGACCTGCATGCCGTTGCGCTTGCCGGTCGCGGTTTCGCAGGCAACCTTGATGAGGTGCGTGGCCCTCGGCGTCGACTGGCCGGAGCGGCCTTGCGGATCGGCGCCCGCGACGTTGAAGTAGCGCAGCGCCACATATTTCAGTCCGTAAGCGGCGGCCGAGTCGCGCAGCATCCATTCGGACATGAGTTTCGACGCGC
Organism: uncultured Alphaproteobacteria bacterium; assembly: GCA_963730025.1. Lineage (GTDB taxonomy): Bacteria > Pseudomonadota > Alphaproteobacteria > Rhizobiales > Xanthobacteraceae. The sequence continues at coordinate 1,033,920 of CAVSPV010000002.1, read as the reverse complement.
CGTAAGGCGAAACCGGAATGGCCGGCGTGTCTTCGCCGACCGGCTCCTGCGAGACATCGCCGTAAACGGCGGCGGTCGAGGAAAACACGAAATGCGGAACATGCGCGCCGGTGACGGCGGCAAGTAGCGCGCGGGTCTTGGTGGTGTTCGCAAGATAATAGTCGAGCGGATCGGATACCGAATCCGGCACCACGATCTTGGCTGCGAAATGGACGACGGCGCGAATGCCGTGTTCGGCAATTAGCCGCAGTACGAGCGCCTGGTCGGAAACGTCGCCGACGACGAGCCGCGCGCGGGAATCGACATTGCCGCGCACGCCGGTCGAGAGGTCGTCGAGCACGACGACTTCTTCGCCCGCGTCGCAAAGCGCGAGAACCATATGGCTGCCGATATAGCCGGCGCCGCCGGTGACGAGGATGCTCATGACGTCCGCATTGCCTGCTTCGTTTGACAAGCAGATAACAGTTGCGGGTAAAGGTCCCGTTAGAGGGGTATACCCCCTCTATTTCAGCCAATTGGCTCAAGGCGTTAGGATTGATTCACCATAAGGGTTGCGCGGGCTGCCGCATTTTTTGCAAAACGATCATATGAATAAAGAGCAAGCCGGACGGCCAATCCTGATCGTCCCCTATATGTGGATCGGCGATTTCGTTCGCTGCCATTCGGTGGTGCGCGTGTTGAACGAGCGCTTTCCGGATCGGCCGGTCGATATGCTGGCCTCGAGGCTGACGGCGCCGCTTACGGCAATTCATGCCGGGCGTGCGCAAGGCCGTCACCTTCGACATTCCGCGGAAGAAGGCGGCGCTCGGCGAGAGCATTGCGCTCTCGAAACTTCTGCGTGCCGAGAACTACGGCACCGCACTGATCATGCCGCGCAAATGGAAGGCGGCACTCGCACCGTTCCTTGCCGGCATCCCGGAGCGCATCGGTGTGTTCGGCGAAGCGCGGCTTTCTTCTGCTCAACGACATTCGTTGGGACGAGAAAAAGCATAAGCGCATGATCGATCAGTCGTGTGCGCTGGCCTTGCCGAAAGACGCGGCACTATCGGCCTCTTGGCCGTTGCCGCAGCTCGTCGTCGCAAAAATCTGCCGCGGATGAATGGCGACGCAAGGTGAATGTTGCCGAGGGCGTGCGCGCCGTTGTGCTTGCGCCGGGATCGGTCGGTGAAGCGAAGCGCTGGCCGGTCGCTTACTACGCGGAAACGGCAAGGCAACTTGCCGAACGGCGGTGTTGAGGTCTGGCTGGTCGGCGGACCGGACGAAAAACCGTTTGCGAAAGAAATCATGGCGCATGCAGGCCACGGGGTGCGCGATTTCACGGGCGGCGCGTTGAGCGATGGCGTGATCTCGCTTTCACTCGCGAACGCCGTGGTCGCAAACGATTCAGGTCTGCTGCATGTTGCGGCCGCGCTCGGCGTGCCTGCGATCGGTATTTTTGGTCCAACCGATCCGGCGAAATGGGCGCCGATCAATCCGGTGGCCGATATTATCGTGCACGAGCCGCAGCTCGATTGCCAGTTCTGCGCGCAATATGTTTGCCCGCTCTTACATCACAATTGCATGCGCGAGATCCCGGCGCAGCGTGTGATTGATTCCGTGAAGCGGGCGTTGCAAATGCCTGCGATCGTGCGCGCTTAACGCGGCAGCGATTCAATCGCTGCAAGCACTGCCGCGGTCGCCGGAACTTCACCGGTAGTGCCCAAAACTTTCAGCGGCCCGCGGCCGACCGGACCGGAGAGTCCAGGCTTGGTCGCAACAAAGATCGCTACCAGCGGCACTTCGAGCGCGGCAGCAAGATGCAGCAAGCCGGTATCGACGCCGACGACGAGACTCGCGCCTGCAATCAATCCCGCGACTTCACCGAGCGGTGCTTTGTCGGGTACGCGTGCATTTTTGAGTGCTGCTTTGATGCGGTGGCTGCGCGCGTGCTCGCGATCGTTGCCCCACGGCAGCACCGGCGTAATGCCGCGCGCTTCGAGCGACTTGCCGACTTCGATCCAGCGCTCCTCCGGCCATTCTTTTCTTTCCTGCGCGGTGGCGTGAAAGAGGAGGGCATAAGGCGCGTCCGAAACTGGCGCGATACGTTTCCTGTCGATTCCGTAATCGGGTCCGCCTTCGGCTTGATAGCCAAGCGCCGCTGCGGTCGAGCGCGCGGTTACGATCGACTGCATGCAGTTCGCGGCTCACAATGTGCTTCACATGATAGAAGCGCGACGCGAACGGTTCGCGGATCGATTTTGCGTCATAGCCATGACGCTCGCCACGCGCCCATTTCGCAAGCATCACGGTTTTAACCAAGCCTTGCGTATCGATGATCTTATTGAAGCGCTTGAGCTTCAATTTGGCACGCAGCCGTTTCACTTCGCTCCAGGTCTTCCAGAATGTCGCGGGCTTGAGAATTGCTTTGCGCCAGCGGCGCACCGCGACCGGGATCACGTCGTTCACTCCGGGATGGAGTTTCGCAAGCGGCACATAGGCCTCTTCGACCATCCACGAAATTTTCGCGTCGGGAAAATGATTGCGCGCATCGGTGACGGCGGGCATGTGATGGATCACATCGCCCAACGAAGATGTCTTGATGAAAAGAATTTCAGGCATCAGATCTTCTTCGTGTTCCAGACGCGCTCATAGACTTTGTAAATGCCTTCGGCCTCGCGCTGGATCGCAAATTTCTCGAGCACGCGCTTGCGGCCTGCTTTGCCGAATTCAACTGCGCGCTTCGGATCCTTCATCAGGTCCTCGATCCGCGCTGTCATCGTGTCCACGTCTTCGATTTCAACGAGATGGCCGGTGACATTCTCGTCGATGAGGTGACGCGCAGCACCCGCCTTGCTCGCGACCACGGCAAGCTCGCTTGCCATGGCCTCAAGCGTGGTGAGGCCGAAGCCTTCATTGCGCTGCGGCCCGACGAATATAGTGAGTTTACGAAACCATCCCGGCACTTCTGCTTCAGGCAACTCGCCCAGGAAAACCACGCGATTGATGAGGCCCGCGTCTTCAACTTTTTTCTTCAGTACGTCTTCGTAGGCTTTCTCCTGCGGCGTCGCTAATCCGATCACGACCGCGGTGAAATCCGGATGGCGCGGCAGCACGCGGCACATCGCGTCGATGAATAAGTCCGTGCCTTTTTGCGAACGGATGCGGCCGAAGACGCCGATCCCGTATTTGCCGGGAAGTCCGGTTGCCGCCCAATCGGCATCGCGATTTTCCGAGGGCCGGTAGCGTTCGGCGTCGACGCCATGAAACACAATCTCGGCTGGACGCGTCAGATAGCTTGCGGCATCGGGCGAGGGGCAGATGATCGCGTCCATCTTGCCCATGAGCCAGCGCGAAAAGCGCTTGTGTTTGCGTTGCGCGGCAGACGTGAACACCATGCCAAACTTGAGGCCGAAGAATTTGCGCAGCAAGAGCCCCGTGATCATCTCGTCATTGCGCCGCGCATGCCAGATGCGAAACGGTTTCGTTGCCGGAACCGAGCGGCCGAGCTTGCGCACGTCGTTCACCGAAATCGTCGGCACGCCCGGCGCGGTCCAGCGGCCGACGAGCGCGGTTTTCGCAAGCTTCGCCATCTGCGGCGCCACGGCCAGAATGGTCGTGGTCACGCCCGAATAGCGCTTGTGGAGGTTCGGGTGCAGCACCTCGAGCGCGCGCAGATCGTCGATGGAAAGCATGGCGGGATTTGCTATGACTGGCTTAGAAGACGGACGGATTGCCCTGATTTAGGATGAAGTGCAAGGAGTGGCTTGAATGGCCCGCACGCTGGAATTGCTGAAAATCAAGCTTTTCACCGATGGCGCCGATAAGGCGCAGATCGTCGAGATGGCGAAGCAGAAGCATATTGCCGGCTTCACCACCAATCCGTCGCTGCTGAAAAAGGCGGGCGTCACCGATTACGAGAGCTACGCGCGGGAACTTGTTGCCGCGGTGCCCGACCGGCACATCTCGTTTGAAGTGTTGTCCGACGATATTCCGGAGATGATCGCGCAGGCCCGCCTGATCACGACCTGGGGCAAGAATGTTTATGTGAAGCTGCCGGTGATCAATACGCGCGGCGAAACGCTTTACGACACGATCCGTACGCTCTCGCAGGATGGTGTGAAGATCAACGTCACCGTACTTTCGACGGAAGAGCAGGTTGAGCGCTCGACCGCAGCGCTCGCGGGCGGGGCTCCCGGTTGCACGTCGGTGTTCGCGGGCCGTCTCGCGGATCTCGGTATCGATTACAAACCGGCGGTGTCGCTCGCAGTGAAACTCGCGAACCAGGCGAAGAGCGTCGAAGTGATCTGGGCCTCGACCCGTGAAGTCTGGAACGTGATCGAAGCCGACGAAATGGGCGCGCATATCATCACCGCGCCCGCCGATATCCTCAAGAAATTAACAGCGCTCGGCAGCAAGACGGCGGCAGATCTGTCGCTCGATGGGGTTAAAGCGTTCCGCGATGACACGCTTGCGGCCGGTCTCGACCTGCCTTCGGCGCGTGTGCGGCAGACTGCTGCCGAATAAGCAGGCGCTGTAACCCTAGGACACGAATTGTGAGGCTTTAGGGCTCCCCGGGACCGCAGGACCGGGGTAAGCCAACCGAACGGTCAGGGGACTGCGAGGGATTTTCGACGTGGCAACCGATAAAACGACAGGCGCCGACGAGCGCAAGCTGCGAATCGGCGTCATCGGCGCAGGCGTGATGGGGCGAAATCACGCGCGCGTCCTTTCCGAACTGCCGAATGTCGAACTGGTCGGCGTTGCCGATCCCGACCAGGGCCGCGCGGCGCAGGCGGCCGGTCAGGCGGAAGGCGCGGAAGTATTCGCCGATCATCGCGAACTGATCGCGCAAAAAGTAGATGCCGTCATTGTCGCGGCACCCACGCATCTTCATCATAAGATTTCACTCGAGCTGATCGACGCAGGCGTCGGCCTGCTCGTCGAAAAGCCGATCGCGACCACGGTTGAACAGGCTCGCGAGATCGTCGCTGCCGCCGCACGCGCGGGCGTGACGCTCATGGTCGGCCATGTCGAGCGCTTTAATCCTGCGGTGCAGACTGTGAAGCAGGCGATTGCCGGCGAAGAAATTCTTTCCATCGGCATTACCCGCGTCGGCCCATTTCCGCCGCGCATGTCGGATGTCGGCGTGGTGATCGATCTTGCCGTGCACGACATCGACCTGATCCGATGGTTTACCGAATCCGAAATCGTTGAAGTGCAGCCGCAAATTTCGTCCGTGATTGCCGAGCGCGAGGATATTGCGCTCCTGCAGTTCCGTACCGCGTCCGGCGTGCTTGCGCATATCAATACGAATTGGCTCACGCCGTTCAAGGCCCGCACGGTTCAGGTTGCGACCCGCGATAAATATGTGATGGCCGATTTGCTCACGCGCACCGTCACCGAATGTTTCGGCTTCCAGAAAGACGGCAGCTACGGCATGCGCCATCTTTCGGTCGGTCACACCGAACCGCTGCGGGCCGAACTCACCGCATTCTGCGACGCCGTGCGCCACGGCAAGCCGCCGGCGGTCACCGGCGAAGAAGGCGTCGCAAGCTTGGAGATTGCAACGCGCTGCCTTGCCGGCCCCCATCCGGCGTTTCGCCGCAGCCCGCGCAAAGTCGTCGGCTGATTGAAAGAGTTTGCATCGTGAACCAACACGCGCGCGCCGATAACGCTCCGATTCCGTTCATCGACATTGGTGCGCAGCGCAAACGCCTGGGCAAAGCGATCGACGAAGCGGTCACCCGCGTGCTCACACATTGTCAGTTCATCATGGGCCCGGAAGTGCGCCAGTTAGAGAGCGAGCTCTCGGCGTTCTGCGGCGCACGCAACACGATTTCCTGTTCCAGCGGCACTGACGCGCTTGTCATGGTGCTGATGGCGAAGGGCGTCGGACGGGGCGACGCCGTGTTCTGTCCGTCGTTCACGTTCTGCGCGACCGCGGAAGCCGTGGTCGTCGTTGGTGCAACGCCGGTGTTCGTCGACGTCGAGGAAAAGACTTTCAATCTCGATATCGCAAGCCTTGAGCGCGCGATTACCGAGACCAAGCGCGGCGATCTCAAGGCGAAAGCGATCATCCCGGTTGATCTGTTCGGCCTGCCTGCCGATCTCGACGCGGTTGCAGCAGTTGCAAAGCGTGAAGGCTTGTTTGTCCTTGCGGATGCCGCGCAGTCGTTTGGCGCGAGCTACAAGGGCAAGCCCGTCGGTACCCAGGCGCTTGCCACCACCACGAGTTTCTTTCCCGCGAAGCCCTTGGGTTGCTACGGCGACGGTGGCGCGATCTTCACCGATGACGACCAACTCGCCGAAGTCATGCGCTCGATCCGCGTGCACGGGCAGGGCGCGGACAAATACGACAATATCCGCATCGGTATGACCGGCCGCATCGATACGATCCAGGCCGCGGTACTGATCGAGAAGCTGAAAATCTTCCCCGACGAGATCGAGGCGCGTAACCGCGTCGCAAAACGCTATGCTAGCGCGCTCAAGGACATTGCCATCGTGCCGGAAGTGCCGTCAGGCTATGGTTCGGTATGGGCGCAATACACGATCCGAGTCGCGAACCGGGACGCGCTGGCGGCCGTGCTGCAAACGCGCGGCGTGCCAACCGCTATCTATTACCCGAAGCCGCTGCACCGGCAGGGCGCCTACAAGCATTTCCCGATCGCGGGCAATGGCCTGCCGGTCACCGAAAAGCTCTCGGCAGAAGTGATCTCGCTTCCCATGCATCCCTATCTCGACGAGCCGACGCAGGATCGCGTGATCGCCGCGGTACGCGAGGCGCTGGCCTGACGCATCTGGAGCGCGCGGCATGATCCGGCGCTTTTTTACGGTCGGCGGATTTACTCTTCTTTCGCGCATTACCGGATTCATCCGCGATATCGTTATGGCGGCGATCCTCGGCGCCGGTCCGATCGCGGACGCGTTCCTGGTCGCTTTCCGTCTGCCCAATCATTTCCGCGCAATCTTCGCCGAAGGTGCGTTTGCCGCGGCCTTCGTGCCGGCTTACGCGCGTACGCTCGAGAAGGACGGCAAGTTGGCTGCGCGCACATTCGCCGACCGGCTCGCGCTCGCGATGATCGTGCTGCAGGTCGTTCTGCTCGTTGTCGCGCTCATCTACACGCCCGCCGTCGTGCGGTTACTCGCGCCGGGTCTTGCCGACGATGCGCAGCGTTTCGATCTTGCGGTGGCGCTCACGCGGATCACGATTCCCTATCTCGCGCTCATTTCGATCGAGAGTTTGATCGCGGGTACGTTGAACGCGAACAACCGCTTTGCATCAGCCGCGGCGGCACCGGTGCTGCTCAGTCTCGCGATGATCGGGACGCTGACATTTGCCGCGTTGTTTCCGACCGCGGGCCACGCCGCCGCCTGGGGCGTTTTGATCGCGGGCGTCTTGCAGTTGTTGCTGGTCGCGGGCGACGCCGAACGTGGCGGCATCGGACTTCGCTTGAAAATGCCGAAGCTCGATGAGCCGGCGAAAAAGTTTCTTAAGGCGCTCGGGCCGGCCATCATCGCCTCGGGTGGTGTGCAGCTTGCGCTATTTGCCGACACCATCATCGCGACGTTTCTTCCAACCGGCGCGCTCTCGTCGCTTTATTACGCGGACCGCATTCATCAACTTCCGATCGGTGTCGTTGGCATTGCGGTCGGCGTCGTTCTTTTGCCGGAAATGGCGCGGCGTCTTGCAGCGGGCGACGAGCAGGGTGCTGCCGCATCGCAAGGAAAAGCAATCGAGTTCGCGCTGCTGCTCGCGGTACCTTGTGCCGCTGCTTCGCTAGTTATTCCGGAACTCATCATGCGCGCGTTGTTTGCGCGCGGTGCATTCACTGTGGCCGACGCCGCGGCGGCAGGACAAACGTTAGCTGCTTACGCGACCGGGCTCATTCCATTCGTGCTGATGCGGAGTTTCGTGGCGCCGTTTCTTGCGCGTGGCGACACGATCACGCCGATGATTGCGTCGCTGGTCGCGGTCGCGCTCAATATCGCACTAAAAATAGTGCTCATGGGTCCGCTCGCGCAGGTCGGTCTTGCGCTTGCTACCGCGGCGGGCGCGTGGCTGAACCTTATCCTCCTGATCTGGTTAGGAAGGCGCTACGGCTTCGCGCGACCCGGTACAAACACCTTGGGAAATTCCGTGCGACTCATAGCCGCCGGAATCATTCTCGCAACGATTCTCTATTTCGGAGTGCGCTGGCTTACACCCTATTTTATGACGCTGCCGTCGTTCCGCGACGAAGCGCTGCTGCTAGCGGCCGCAATTGGCGGTGGAATTGCCTATGGCGCGCTCATTTTCGCGTTTCTGGGGCGTGGCTGGCTCAGGAGGCTGCTCAGAAGCGCGGAACCTGTCACCAAGGCGTAGGCACGACATGCGACTGGTGCATGTGACTCATCGGTTCCCCCGGTGTATTAACTGCCACCCCCGTTATCGTCTTGGTCAATTCATGCCTCGTTTTTCTGCCGCCCTTGGCGCCGTGCTTGCTTTGGTCCTTTTCCTCGCCGCTTGCGGGCAAAGTCAGCCCCCGGCGCCTGCAGGGCCCGCGGTTACGGTCGCAACCCCCACTAAGCGCAAGATCATAGATCTCGACGAATATGTCGGCCGCTTCATTGCCGTGGACGCGGTCGAGATCCGCGCCCGCGTCTCCGGCTATCTCGACCGGATCCATTTCACCGACGGTCAACTCGTCAAGGCCGGCGACCTCCTGATCACGATCGATCCGCGGCCCTTCAAGGCGGCGCTCGATCAGGCGCGCGCCGATTACACCCGCGCGAAATCGCAGGTCGATCTGACGTCGGCCGATCTTACGCGCGCGCAAACACTGATCCAGCAGAAGACGATCGCCGAAGCGTTGTTCGATCAGCGCGTGCAGGCCAAGCGCGCGGCTGACGCCGCACTCGAGTCCGCCGATGCTGCGGTGAAAACCGCGGAACTCAATCTCGAATTCACCGAATTGCGCTCGCCGGTCAGTGGCCGCATCGGCGACCGCCGCGTTTCGCCGGGCAATCTAGTCACCGGCGGCACGAGCGGCAGCACAACGCTGCTTGCGACCATCGTCTCGATCGATCCGATCCGTTTCGAATTCTCTTTCGATGAGGCGTCCTATTTGCGCTATCAGCGCATTGCCGAAAGACTCCGGCCGCGGCGACGAGCGCGGCACCAAGCTCGCAGCCGAGCTACGCTTGCTGGACGAGAAGACTTTCACGCACAAAGGCACGCTCGACTTCGTCGATAACGCGATCGATCCGACTTCGGGCACGATCCGCGGCCGCGCGCAATTTCCGAATGCCGCGGGGTTGTTCACGCCCGGTATGTTCGGCCGCGTCCGGATTCCCGGCTCCGCCGAATACGAAGCGTTCTTGGTGCCGGATATTGCGATCGGCACCGAGCAAATTCGCAAATTCGTTTATGTGGTCGACGCCGAGAATACCGTGCGGCAGAAATATATCGAGCTCGGTTCGCTACAGGGAAGCCTGCGCGTCGTCCGCACGGGTCTTGATGCGGAAGACCGCGTTGTGGTGAACGGGCTGATGCGAGCACGCCCCGGCACCAAGGTGACCCCGTTGACCGCCGAGCAGGTGAAGGCCGCCGAACAGCAGCAACAGCAGCAGAAGAAGTAAGGCACACCGCGGTGGGTATTTCGCACTTCTTCATCAATCGGCCGATTTTCGCGTCCGTCGTTTCGATCATCATCGTGATTCTCGGCGCGGTCAGCTTTGTTCGACTGCCGGTCGCGCAATATCCTGAAATCGCGCCGCCTGTGATCAACGTCGCTGGGCAATATCCCGGCGCAAACGCAAGCACAGTCGCGGAGACGGTGGTCGCGCCGATCGAGCAGCAGATCAACGGCGTCGAAGGTATGCTCTATGTGTCGTCGAACGCGAACGCGGACGGCACCTTCAGTATTGCCGTCACCTTCGAGCTGGGCACCAATCTCGATCAGGCGCAGGTCCAGGTACAAAATCGCGTTGCGATCGCAAATCCGCGTCTGCCTACCGAAGTCCGCAATATCGGTGTGACGGTGACGAAGTCGTCGCCGGACCTGATGATGGTTGTCAATTTATACTCGCCCGATAATTCGCGCGATTCCCTGTTCGTTTCGAATTACGCCAATCTCGAAATCAAGGACATACTCGCACGCGTCGACGGTGTCGGCTCGATCACCGTGTTCGGCAGCCGCGACTACGCGATGCGGATCTGGCTCGACCCCGGCCGCTTGCAGACGCTTGGGATGACCGCAAGTGATGTCGTTGCCGCCTTGCAGCGACAGAACGTGCAGGTCGCAGGCGGCGTGTTAAACGCGCCACCGGTGGACGCCGGCCGGGAATTCCAGGTTATCGTGACGACGCAAGGTCGTCTTGCCAATCCCGACGAGTTCGCGAAGATCGTCGTGAAGACCACCGCGAACGCGAACGTGCTCCTGAAGGATGTCGCGCGTATTCAACTGGCGGCGCAGGACTACAGCACTAATTTTTATCTCAACAAGAACGAAGCCGTCGGTATCGCGATTTTCCAGCGGCCCGGCTCTAACGCGCTTTCCACTGCGAACGGCATCCGCCAGGTGATGCGGCAGATCGGAACGCAGCTTCCGACCGGACTTCAATACAGCATCATTTACGATCCGACACAGTTCATCTCCGAATCCGTGAGTGCGGTCGTAGAGACGATGCTGGAAGCGATTTTTCTCGTCATCCTGGTCGTTATCGTATTCCTGCAGACTTGGCGTGCAGCAGTGATCCCGATTCTGGCGATCCCGATCTCGCTGATCGGCACGTTGTTTCTGATGTCGGTGTTCGGGTTCACCATCAACAACCTCACGCTGTTCGGGCTGGTGCTTGCGATCGGTATCGTGGTCGACGACGCGATCGTCGTCGTGGAAAACGTCGAGCGTAATATCGAAGCCGGCATGTCGCCGAAAGAGGCGACGCATAAGTCGATGGACGAGGTCGGCGGAGCGCTGGTTGCGATCGCGCTCGTGCTTGGCTGCCGTGTTCGTGCCGGCGGCGTTCGTCACCGGTATTACTGGTCAGTTTTATCGCCAGTTCGCGCTCACCATCATCAGCGCGACCGCGATCTCGCTTCTAGTCTCGCTCACGCTTTCGCCCGCGATGTGCGCGCTCTTGCTGAAGCCACATAGTCACGCAGAGCCGAAGGGCCTTGCGGTCTATGTGCGCAAATTCTTCGGTTGGTTCAATTTCGGCTTCGACTGGTTTTCCGCCCGCTATCATTGGCTGGCGATGCGAACCGTTCGCATCGTCGGCATCATGTTGATCATCTATGTGGGTGTCGTTGCCTTCGGCATGTTCCAGTTCGCGCGCACGCCGCAGGGTTTCGTCCCGCAGCACGATCGCGGCTATCTCATCGTCGTCGTTCAGCTTCCGCCGGGAGCCGCGCTCGGCCGGACCGATGAGGTGATGAAGCGCGTAACCGAGATTGTGCGCAGCATTCCGGGCCTCAACGCACTGAACGTCGTCGGCTTCAGTGGCGCGACCTTCACGACGGCCTCGAATGCGGGCGCGATCTTCGTCGTGATGGAGCAGTTTGCGCAGCGCGCGGGCGATCCGACCAAAACTGCGGCTGCCGTGCAGGCGCCAGTTGCTCCAGAAGCTCTCGGGTATTCAGGAAGGCTTGGTCCTGGTCGTGCAACCGCCGCCAGTGCAAGGCATCGGCAATGCCGGCGGCTTCCGCATGATGGTTCAGGATCGCACCGGACAAGGTCCGGTGGCACTCCAGGGCGTGGTCTATCAGATGATGGGCAGGGCCGCGCAAACGCCGGGTCTGAGCCAGGTGTTCTCGCTGTTCGAGACGCAGACGCCGCAGCTTTATCTCGATATCGACCGTGCAGAAGGCGCAGTTGCTTGGTGTCAACGTCACCGATGTTTTCTCATCGCTTCAGACCTATATCGGTTCGTCCTATGTCAACGACTTCAATCTGTTCGGCCGCACCTTCCGCGTGACTGCGCAATCGGAGGCAGGCGATCGCCTGAGTGCTGAAGATGTGTTGAAAATCCGCGTCCGAAACGCAGCCGGGCAAACCGTCCCGCTCGGCTCGTTCACCACGGTGCGCGACCAATCAGGCCCATACCGCATCCCGCGCTACAATCTTTATCCGGCAGCCGAACTCGATGGCGCGGCAGCGCCCGGCTACAGCCAGGGTCAGGCGATCGAAATCATGCAGAAGCTTGCGGCGGAGACGCTGCCTGCGGGTTACTCTTTTGAGTGGACGACGCTCGCGTTTCAGCAGATACGCGCGGGCAATACTGCGATCTTCGTCTTTATCTTGGCGACCGTGTTCGTGTTCCTGGTGCTTGCCGCGCAGTTCGAAAGTCTGCGCCTGCCGCTTGCCGTCATTCTGATCGTGCCGATGTGCCTGATTGCTGCGATCGTTGGCGTTGTGATCTGGGGTCAGGACAATAATATTCTTACGCAAGTTGGCTTTATCGTTTTGATCGCGATGGCTTCGAAGAACGCGATTCTGATCGTCGAGTTCGCAAAACAAATTGAGGATCGAGGCGAAGATGTGCCGCATGCGGCAGTCGAAGCCGCGCGGCTAAGGCTTCGCCCGATTGTCATGACTTCGCTTGCCTTCATCCTCGGCGTGTTGCCGATGATGCTCGCGACGGGCGCCGGGGCAGAGCTCCGTCAGGCGCTTGGCACGCCCGGTCGTGTTCGGCATGCTCGGGGTTACGATCTTTGGCCTTATCTTCACGCCGGTGTTCTATGTGGTCGCCCGCACGCGTCGGCATGCGCAAAGCTAAATCACCGCCGGGCCGGCCCGCCGCTGCAAAATCCTGACGAGGAAATTTAAATGCGTCCGCTGAAATTCGGCGCCGGGCAACCGCACACGCGCCTCGAAGATCCGCCGCTGGTTACGGGGCAGGGCAAATTCGTCGCCGACTGCGTGCCGGAAGGCGCGTTGCACGCGGCCGTGCTGCGCTCGCCGCACGCGCATGCGAAGTTCAAGATCGTGAGTTTAGACGCCGCAAAAGCGCTACCCGGCGTGAAGCTCATTCTGACCGCGGCAGATGTAACGCATTTTGCACATCTTGCCTGCCGCGCCGCCGGCTTCATCAAGCCGGTGAACGAAAAGTCGGTCTTCGTGCCGCCCTACGAACCGCTTTGCACCGAAGAAGTCCGTCACGTCGGCGATGCGATCGCGTTCGTGGTTGCGGATACCGTCAATGCCGCGAAAAATGCGCTCGAAGCGATCGAAGTCGATTGGGAGCCGCTGCCTGCGATTTCCGGTACGCGCGAAGCGACGGCACGCCGGCGCGCCGTTGGTTTGGGAAAGCCGCGAGCTCAACGACGCGTATACCGCCGACATCGGCGACGCGGACGCTGACGCAGAAAGCATTCGATACTGCTGCGAAGACCGTCAAGCTCGAAATCATCAACCAGCGCCTGGTCACCAACTTCATAGAGACGCGCGGCGTCGTGGTCTCTTACGGCGACGACGAGCGCTACACCATGACGGTGTCGAGCCAGGGCGCGAACATGATCCATGCAAGCGTCTGCGGGATCATGAAGCTCGATCCGAAGCGGCTCCGCGTGCTCACGCATGACGTCGGCGGCGGTTTCGGCACCAAGGCGCCGGCGTACCGTGAATATGTGCTGGCGGCGCTCGCCGCTGAAAAACTCAAAGCCACGGTCGCCTGGATCGCGCGATCGCAGTGAGCATTTCATCGGCGACAATCAGGGCCGCGATCATGTGACCGTCGCCGAAATGGCGCTCGATGCGGACGGCAAGTTTCTCGCGATGCGCCTCGAGTGCATCGCGAATATGGGCGCCTATTATTCGGAAGTCGCGCCCTACATTCCTTATCTCGGCGCGTTCGATGATGACGGGCGTCTACAATATTCCCGTCGTCTATGGCCGTGTGCGCGCAGTGTGGACGCATACCGTGCCGGTCGATGCCTATCGCGGCGCCGGCCGCCCGGAAGCGGCCTACCTGATCGAGCGCCTGGTCGATGCGGTGGCGTTGCAAACCGGCGTCGCGCCGGAAGACGTGCGACGCAAGAATTTCATCGCCAAATCTGAAATGCCGTTCAAGACGGCGACCGCGCGTGTCTATGACAGCGGCGACTTCCGTCAGCATCTCGATCGCGCGCTGGATGCCGCCGACCACAAGAGTTTTGCATCGCGTCTTGCTGAATCGAAAAAGCAGGGCAAAGCACGCGGCATTGGCCTTGCGAGCTATATCGAAGCGTGCGGCCAGACCTCGCCGGAAACTTCCACGGTGCGGCTTGAGACGGACGGCTCTGCGACCGTGCTGATCGGCACGCAGACTAACGGCCAAGGGCCACGCCACGACATTCGCGCAACTCGTGCACGACCAACTCGGCCTGCCGCTCGAAAAGGTAAATGTGATTACCGGCGATACCGACCTCATTCCGATGGGTGGCGGCACTGTCGGATCTCGCTCGATGCCGACGGGCGGCGCGGCGGTGCAGAAGGCGACCATAAAGCTCGCGGACAATTTAAAAGCACTTGCCGCGCAGCATCTCGATGCAAAGCCCGAGGAAATCGAAATCGCCGACGGTCTTGCGCGCGTCCGCGGCACCAATCGCGCACTTTCCTTCGCCGAACTTGCGAGCAAGCCCGGCGTTTCCGCCGAACAGCTGAGCGGCATCGAGAAAAACTTCATTCCCAAGCAGCCGACCTATCCGAACGGCACGCATGTCTGCGAAGTCGAGATCGATCCGGAAACCGGCCACATCGAATTCAAGAATTACGTCGTGGTTGACGATTTCGGCGTGTCGCTCAATCCGCTGCTGCTCGAAGGCCAGGTCCATGGCGGGATCGGGCAGGGCATCGGCCAGGCGATCATGGAAAACACCGTCTATGACGCGGACGGGCAATTGCTCTCCGCCTCGCTGATGGATTACGCGCTGCCGCGCGCGGGCGATGTTCCGAATTATTCGTTCGAGACCAAGAACGTGCCCTGCACCACCAATCCACTCGGCGTGAAAGGTGCGGGCGAGGCGGGCGCGATCGGTTCGTGCCCGGCCGTCATGAATGCGGTCGTCGATGCGCTGCATCGCGGCCTACGGTATCAAGCACATCGACATGCCGGCGACGCCGCTCAAGGTCTGGCAGACGATTCAAAACGCGAAACACTGAGTGCGGCCGCATGGCGGTATGCGCGCGCGGGGCTTTATCTCGCGTGCTTGCCAGTGCATAGGTGTGACGAATTCTCACGCCACACACCTGCTCGCATGAACCTCTATCTCGGCATCGCGCTTCAACTTGGGGCGACATTTCTATTCACGCTGATGGGCGCGTTGATCCGCTATCTCGGCGACCGGGTGCCGATCGGCGAGGCGGTATTCGCGCGCAGCTTCCTCGCGCTCATTCCGCTCTTTATTATCTTTGCATGGCGCGGCGAGCTCTCGTCTGCGTTCAGGATGAACCGCCCACTGCTTCATTTCACGCGGGCCATCACCGGCATTGGCGCGATGGTGCTCTTGTTCCTCGGGCTGCACGCGCCTGCCGCTCGCCGATTCAACCGCAATCACTTCATCACTCCGCTGTTTAATGTCGCGCTCGCCGCGATTTTTCTCGGTGAAGTCGTGCGGCTGTGGCGCTGGAGCGCGGTCGTGGTCGGCTTCATCGGCGTGGTCGTAATGTTATCGCCGCATATTGGCGTCACGCAATGGACGTCCACTGCCGCAGTCGGCGCCATCATGACGCTGTTCGGCGCATTCTTTACCGCGGTAGCGATGACTCAGGTGCGCAGTTTGATAAAATCTGAAACGACCGCGTCGCTCGTATTTTCCTTTCAGTTGCTTGCTTCGGTCGGCGGATTGTTGACGCTGCCCTGGGGCTGGCTGTGGCCGTCGCCCGGCGATGCGCTGGCGCTGCTCGGCGTCGGCGTATTCGGCGGGATAGCGCAAATCCTGCTCACCGACTCTTACCGCCATGCGCCGGCAGCTGTCGTCGCGCCGTTCTCTTATACCGCGATGATCTGGGCGGTCGTGCTCGGCTATTTTCTGTTCGACGAATTGCCGGGACCGGTCGTGTTGCTTGGAGCCGCGATCGTGATCGCGGCCGGACTATTCGTGATTTTCCGCGAACGCGCGCTCGGCATCAATCGCCAGAAAGAAAAAGAAGCGCAGACGCCGCCAGCCGGCCCGCCGGTCGACTGATCAGCCAAACGCCTTGAACGTGATAATGGTGCGCGTGTCCTGGATGCCCGCCAATATCTGCACTTTCTCGTTTACGAAGTGACCGATATCGGTGCCGTCCTCGACATAGAATTTCGCAAGCAAGTCGAACTCGCCCGCAGTGGAATAGACCTCGGAAGCGATCTCGGCGTCGGCAAGCGCATTTGCCACCTCGTAGGATTTTCCGAGCTGGCATTTGATCTGGACGAAGAATGGAATCATTGCGGGGACGCCTCCGGCGGTCTTGTTACGGCGAGGGGAGCAAAAAGCGGGTACCGATGCAAGCTGAGGCTTGTCGCTGCCGGTATGCTCCCATAGCTTCGCCACGGTATTATCGAAGGAATCGAGCCTAATGGTTGCCATTGCAGTCACGATTGCGGGCTCGGATTCGGGCGGCGGCGCGGGCATCCAGGCCGATCTGAAGACGTTTTCGGCGCTCGGCGTCTATGGCGCCTCGGTGATTGCGGCGCTGACGGCGCAGAACACGCAAGGTGTGACAGGCATTCACGACGTGCCGGCTGAGTTCGTGACCGCGCAATTCGACGCGGTCTATTCGGACCTCAAGGTCTCGGCGACCAAGATCGGGATGTTGTCGCGTCCGGAGACCATCGAAGTGGTTGCTGCAGGTCTCATAAAACACCGCGCGAGGAATGTCGTGCTCGACCCGGTCATGGTGGCAGCCTCCGGCGACCGGCTGCTCGTTCCGGAGGCCGTCGATACGATCAAGCGGCTGCTATTTCCGCTTGCCGATCTGATCACGCCAAATCTGGCCGAAGCGGCGGCACTGCTCGACCAGCCTCTCGCCAAACACGAGAACGAAATGGCGGCGCAGGGCGAGGCGCTTTTGAAGCTCGGCGCCAAAGCTGTGCTGATTAAAGGCGGTCACGCGCCCACAAAACACTCGGTCGATGTTTTGATCGAACCCTCGGGTGTACGGCGCTTCACGGCCGAGCGGATCGATACCAAAAATACGCATGGCACCGGCTGTACGCTTTCGTCTGCAATCACGGCGGGCTTGGCGAAGGGCCTGGCACTTCACGACGCACTTGCGGTCGCGAAGAACTACATCACCGCCGCGCTGAAAGCTGGCGTCAACCTTGGCATCGGCCAGGGCCGCGGGCCGGTGCATCACTTCCACAATTTCTGGATCAAGCAGCCGAAGAGTTAGAAGCGGTAGTTTAAACCGAGCGTGAGCCAGTTCGCTTCTTCGCTTGCGAGGTTGTAGCCGTAGATTAAATCGATATCGAGTTTACCGATCGGCGTGAAACGCAGGCCGATCTGCGTTGCCGTATGATCGCGATGATTGCTGAAGGTTTCCGCGATCAATGTAAACTTGTCGAGCGAGATCGATTTCATATTGAATTCAAAGCCCGCGCCCCACGTGACTGCGTTGTAGCGTTCGACCTTGTCTTCGTGATAGCCGGCGTTGATGTTGATCGTGAGCGCATCGGTGATACGAAGCGTTACCGGCGCGTTGAAGAACATCGTATGCGTCTTGGCCGTCGCCGCGTTGAACGAGCCGCCCCAGACCAGGGCTACGCCGAAGCGGTCATTTAACGCAAAGTCCAGTCCGGGGAGTGGTGTCTTTGTTTTGACGCTCACGCCGCTGCCGTGTTCGCCCGCGGCGCTGGTGCGCAAATATGTTGCGCCGAGTTCGAAGCGATGACCGAGCAGGGGCAGTGCGCAGGCGGGCGCGATGGCCGCGCTCCAGTCGGACATCGGGTTGTTTGCGGCTGAAAGCCAGGCTTCGACTTTGCAACGGCCCGGCGCGTCGACGGCCGCGTCGTCGACCGCAAATGCGCCGCTTGCCGCTCGCGCTTCTCCTGCGGCAGCCAGCGCTGCCAAAACCATAATTACGCGACGCACGTCCACCCCGAAGAAAACCCTGTGAAATCAGTTTTCTCTAGTTGCGAATTATTTGCAACTAGGTTAGCGTGGCTTTGTTGGGGGCGTATGAAGGTCATGGGGCTACTAGCGTTCAAGCCAAGTCGTGTGTTCGCTGCATTGGCGGCGATATTGTTGTTCGCCTTCTCCGCGTCGGCGCAAGACAAAGATCCGCGCACTGCCGCTGCACTTCAGGACAATTCGTTCCTGATCGAAGAAGCCTATAATCAGGAGGCCGGCGTCGTGCAGCACATTCTCGGTCTGCGCAGGCAGGGACGCGACTGGGATCTCGTCTTCACACAGGAATGGCCGCTCTGGAGCCAGACCCATCAATTTTCCTATTCGATTCCATTCACCCGGTTGCGTTCCGAAGGGCAGCGCGCCAGCGGTATGGGCGACGTCATGCTGAACTATCGCTTTCAGGCGTTGTCCGAGACTGCGAATAACCCGGCGTTTTCCCCGCGCTTCAGCGTGATCGTGCCTTCCGGCAACGATCTGCGCGGGCTCGGCGACGGCTCGACCGGAATCCAGATCAACTTGCCGTTCAGCAAGATCGTATCGGATCGCGTCTCGCTGCATGCGAACGCTGGTTACACGCATCTCTTCGACGTGCAGAATTTGAAAACCGACGGTTATTTCCTCGGCGGCAGCATCATCTATGCGGCGACGCGAAATCTGAACTTCATGTTCGAAACGGTTGGCGACTGGTCGGAAGTCGTCGATAGCGGCGCGATCACGCGGGAAAAATCGCTGACCATTTCGCCGGGCGTTCGCTACGCGTTTAACCTCGATGCCGGGCAGTTGGTGGTCGGCGCGGGCGCGCCGATCGTGTTCACCGACGGACAAAAAACGAGTTACGGCGCGATCTTGTATCTTTCCTTCGAGCACCGTTTTCTCAAGTAATAACGGCGCGCGTTAAGAGCACGGCGCCGGCAATCACTATCGCGCCGCCGCCCGCTTGCACGAGCCGCTGACCGAATGAGTTTGTGCTCAAGCTTGCGAAGCCGATGCCGAGCGCGATACCGGTGGCATGTAAAAGTGCAGTCGCAATCAGAAATCCAGCCGCGTAAGCAAACGGCGCGTTGCCATCCGGCAACTCGGCACCATGCGCGTGACCGTGGAAGAGCGCGAAGCCACCGACCACAAGCGCTGCCGCGATCATCGGCATTTTGGTGCGGAACGCGATGAACAGTCCGAGTACAACGACCGAAAGCGCGATCGCGGCTTCGACATAGGGCAGGCGGATGCCGGCGAAGCCGATCGTGCCGCCGAGCGCCATTACCCCGACGAAGCTGAGCGGCACCAGGAGCAGCGCGCGTCCGCCGAGATGTGCCGCGAAGACGCCGACCGCGATCATCGCAAGCAGATGATCGGCGCCACCGAATGGATGCAGGAAGCCAAGTTCGAAGTCGTGCGCCGCGCCTGCGCCGGTATGGGCGAGGGCTGAGGGAGAGAGCAGGATAAGAAAGAGGAGTGCGCGCGAAACAGTCTTCATCGGCTATGGCCCTTGCAAGAGTTGGTCGAGCCTATTCGCTCGCCATGCTTCGCTCAAGAATTCGGCTGCCCAAGTTCGGGGCCCTGGGCAGCCGCTTTTGCCTATTTCTTGAACGCGACCACCTTCTGCTTCTGGTCGCCGAGGCCCTTGATGCCGAGGGTCATGACGTCGCCGGCCTTGAGGAAGACCTGCGGCTTCATGCCGAGGCCGACGCCCGGTGGCGTGCCGGTGGTGATGACGTCGCCCGCATCGAGCACCATGAACTGGCTGATATAGGAGACGATGTAGGCGCAGGAGAAAATCATCGTCTTGGTGTTGCCGGTTTGCATGCGTTTACCGTTGACGTCGAGATACATGGCAAGCTTCTGCGCGTCCTTGATCTCGTCGGTGGTCACAAGCCAGGGGCCGAGCGGGCCGAAGGTCTCGCTGCCCTTGCCCTTCATCCACTGGCCGGAACGCTCGAGCTGGAACGCGCGTTCGGACACGTCATTACAGACGCAATAGCCGGCGATGTGCTTCACCGCGTCCTTCTGGTCGACGTAGCGGGCGCGCTTGCCGATCACGATCGCGATTTCGATTTCCCAATCGAGCTTGGTCGAGCCTTTCGGGATCATCACGTTGTCGTTCGGGCCGACGATGCAGTTCGGCGCCTTTGAAAAAAGGATCGGCTCTTTCGGAATCGGCTGGCCGGCTTCGGCCGCGTGATCGGCATAGTTCAGGCCGACCGCCACGAAGTTGCGGACATTGCCGATGGGGGAGCCGAGCCGCGGCTTGCCTGATACGGGAGGCAGCTTCTCGATCTTCGCCTTCTTGATTTTGTTGATCGCGCCGGCCGCCAGCGTCTCCGGCGTGATGTCGGAAACAATCTTCGACAGGTTACGGAGCTTGCCGTTCTTGTCGATGATGCCTGGCTTCTCACGGCCGACCGGGCCGAAACGGACGAGTTTCATGCTTCTCTCCCCAATTGCTTTTTAGCTGTTTGATCAGTCGCCCGCCGGCGAAATGCGGAATTCGAGAACGTCTTTCTTTCCGCGAAGCGCAGTAGCGAGGCGCTCGAGCGCGTTTTTTTCGGTGGTCTGGATGGTCATCCGGTATTCGAAGGTCTTGCCGGCATCTTCCATCCGATAGCTCATATTGGCAACCGAGAAGCCGTGCTGCTCCATCATCTTGCGCACTTTGTCTTCGGTCATAGCGCGGCTGCGCGGGAAGCGCAGAATGAAATGCGCATAGGCCTGGGTCGGCATCCAGCTCTCGATCCAGTGGAAGACCTGCAACGTACCCAGGGTCGCGACTGTGCCGAGCACGGCGGGAAAGAAAAAGCCCACGCCATAGAGAATACCGAGTGCCGCGGTAATCCAGATCGAAGCGGCGGTGGTCAATCCGCGAACGGTCAGTCCTTCCTTGAAGATCACGCCGGCACCGAGAAAGCCGATGCCGGTCATGATGCCTTGCGCCATACGCGTCGGATCGGTCCGGATCGTTTCCTGCGGGACTGTGCCGAGCCAGTCCCACTGATAGACGGTAACCAGCATCAAGAGCGCGGAAGCGAGGCAGACCAGCGCATGGGTGCGGAAGCCCGCGGGTCGGCCGCGGAACGACCGCTCAAGCCCGATCAGGCTGCCTGCGATCCAGGCGGTCCCAAGATGGAGCAATATGTCCAGATAGTGCGCGTTGGCTTGCAAAGCGTTCCTCTTATTTCGCAGGACAACGTATGGGCAAAGCTTTGTTTCGGGCAATGCGCAGTGCCGCATGGCGACCACACATATTGGCGTCCTCAGCCGTGATTTCAGTTAACGCCGCATCCTTCGGCCCGGCCGTAACGTCATATAATCGTTGTATGAATCCGCTACTTCCGCGCCATGCTGCAGATCCCGATAGCGCTTGGTAATTCTCTCAAAGACGCGGATGAGGCCGCGAGCCGCAATTTCCGCACCCTCTTCATCTCGGACGTGCACCTCGGCACCAGAGGCTGTCAGGCCGAGTTGTTCCTGAATTTCCTCCGCGATGTCGATGCCGACACGATCTATCTCGTCGGCGATATCGTTGACGGCTGGCGCATGCGCTCGTCGTGGTACTGGCCGCAGGCGCATAACGACGTCGTCCAGAAGCTGCTGCGCAAAGCGCGCAAGGGCTCGCGGATCATCTACATTCCCGGCAATCACGACGAATTCCTGCGCGATTATTACGGCACGCATTTCGGCGGCATCGAGGTTACGGAAACCGCGATCCACGAAGCGGCCGACGGCAAGAAATTTCTGGTGCTGCACGGCGACGTGTTCGACGTGATCGTGCGCAACGCGCGATGGCTCGCTTACTTCGGCGACTGGGCCTACGACTTTGCGATCTTCGCAAACCGCTATTTCAACTTCATCCGCCGCAAACTCGGCTTTCCCTATTGGTCGCTTTCCAAATGGGCAAAGCACAAGGTGAAGAACGCCGTGAACTTCATCGGCGAGTTCGAACAAGCGGTCGCGCTCGAAGCGCGCAAGCAGAATGTGGAAGGCGTGATCTGCGGCCACATTCACCACGCCACGATCCACGATCTTTACGGCACGCGCTACATGAACTGCGGCGACTGGGTCGAAAGCTGCACGGCGCTTGCCGAAAACGAAGACGGTTCGTTCGAACTGCTCACCTGGATCACGCCTGGCGATAGGTTGATCCCGGTGCCCGAGAATATGCCTGCGCAAGGCGTGCCGGTAGCGGCTTAAATGAAGCTCCTGATCGTCACCGACGCCTGGCATCCCCAGATAAACGGCGTCGTGCGGTCGCTCTCCGAAGTCGTGAAACTTGCGCCGGCGTTCGAAATCTCAGTCGATACACTGACGCCTGAGGGCTTTCACTCGGTCGGAATGCCGGGCTACGCCGAAATCCGGCTCGCGCTCGCGACACCTGCGCAGATCGCCAAGCGCATCGAAGCGGCAGCTCCCGACTGCATCCATATCGCGACCGAAGGGCCGCTTGGAATTTTGGCGCGGCGCTGGTGTACGCGGAATCGCCGCAAGTTCACCACGAGCTACCACACGCGTTTTCCCGAATATTTATCGGCGCGCTTGCCGGTGCCGTCCTGGCCGTTAGCTGCCCTCATGCGCCTCTTTCATGGCGCTGCATGCGCGACCATGGTTTCGACTGAGACGCTTGAGGACGAACTTTCGGTACAGGGTTATAAAAACCTCATGCGCTGGTCGCGCGGCGTGGATGCGGACCTGTTTAACCCCGCCAAAGCGCAGCGGCTGGAATTCGCCCATCCGGTTTTTCTTTATGCCGGAAGAGTTGCAGTCGAGAAAAATCTCGACGCATTCCTTTCGCTCGATCTGCCCGGCTCGAAAGTCATCGTAGGTGAGGGTCCTGCGCGGGCAGCACTTCAAGCGAAGTATCCGGACGCGCATTTTATCGGCGCTCGCCAGCAGGAGGCGCTCGCAGAAGTTTATGCGTCTTCCGATGTCTTCGTATTTCCCAGCCTCACCGATACGTTCGGGGTCGTGCTCCTCGAAGCACTATCGAGCGGTGTTCCGATTGCCGCGTTTCCGGTCGCCGGCCCCAGGGATGTAATCGGCGGCTCGAAAGTAGGCGTGCTCGATCGTGACCTGCGCCGGGCAGCACTGGCTGCACTTCCGATCCCGCGCGATCTGTGCAGAAAATATGCGTTGCAATTCTCCTGGCACGAAAGCGCACGGCAGTTTTTCGGCAACGTGCTGCGCGCAAACGGCATGGGTGCCTTGCGCGAAGCCCCTAAAGCAGCGGCGTAACGGCAAATACGCCTTGCTCCTATTGGGAGCAGGATCTTCTCCGAAAACCTTTTTCCGCTTTTCGAGATCATACGTTAGTTTGCCGGAATGAATGCCCCGATCACCGATACTGCACTGCCCACCGCGGCCGACATCGAAGACGCAGCACTGCGGCTCGACGGTGTCGCGGTACGCACGCCGCTTCTGCGCTCAGACGCGCTCGATGCCGCGACGGGTGGGCGCGTTTTTCTGAAACCCGAGGTCCTGCAGCGGACCGGCTCCTTCAAATTCAGAGGTGCCTATAACCGCATTTCGCGGCTGACGGACGCCGAACGAAAAGGCGGCGTGGTCGCCTTTTCGTCTGGCAATCACGCGCAAGGGGTGGCGCTAGCGGCGAAGCTTGCCGGCGTTCCCGCCGTGATCGTCATGCCGCGCGATGCGCCCAAGGTGAAACAGGAGCGCACGAAGTCCCACGGCGCCGAGGTCGTGCTCTACGATCGTGCGACCGAAGACCGCGATGCGATCGCGCGCAAGCTTGCGGCCGAGCGTGGCGCTGTTGTGGTCCCGCCGTTCGACGATTTTTATGTGATTGCCGGGCAGGGCACGATCGGCTTCGAAATTGCCGATGATCTCGCGGCTCTTTCGCTCGATCCGGATATTGTTACGATGCCCGCGTCCGGCGGTGGATTGGCGGCCGGCATTTCGCTCAGCATCAAGGCGCTTTATCCCAAGGCGCGTATCGTCACCGCCGAACCCGACCTGTTCGACGACCATTTTCGCTCATTCAAAAGCGGCCGGCGCGAAAAGAACGAGCGCATCACCGGTTCGATCTGCGACGCGCTCCTGATGGCAGATCCCGGCCGGCTCACTTTTGAGATCACCAAGCGACTTTCCGGCGAGGGCGTCGCAGCAAGCGACGAAGAGGTGCTTGCCGCGATGGCGTTCGCATTCCGCGAGTTCAAGCTTGTGGTCGAGCCGGGCGGAGTGGTCGGGTTGGCTGCCGTGCTGACCGGCAAGCTCGACGTCCGCGGCAAGGTCGCCGTGGTCGTGCTTTCCGGCGGAAATGCAGATCCGGATATCTTCGCCAAGGCGATCACCGGCTATTGATCGCCGTAATTGCACCGCGGATATTGCAGGCCTGCGCCGCCGGAATTAGTCTCTGCACAAATGCCGATAGGCGCTGGTCCGGGGAGATTTCGATGACACGATTCAAGCAGAGCGTTCTTGCGTTTGGCTTTGTCGCCATGCTGGCGGGCGGCACCACGGCGGCGAGTGCCGGCGATTTCGGCGCGCTCGCGTTGAGCCCGCGCGGCGCCTGGGGCTATTCGTCTAGTTTTGATACGGTGGACGAAGCGCAGGACCGTGCGATTGCGGAATGCGTCAAGCACGACAAGGGCTGCAACGTCGTCCGCGTGTTCGATAATATCTGCGTGGCAATCGCCCGTAATGAAATCACGAGCAAGCCGATCATCACCTGGGTTAGCGGCCGCAGCCAGGAAGAGCGCACGCGGGCGGCGCTCCGTAATTGCCGGAGTGACGGCGGTACCGATTGTCGGATTCTGAAAGAATTCTGTACCGGTAACGCGAAAGAATAAGTTTTTAGGAAAACAGCGCGACGCGGTCGATCGGCGGCAGCTTCTCGATGTCTTCGCGCGTGACGGCGCGTTTGGCAGGAGCGGCACCGCCGGTTTCTTTTCCGACTTCCTGGCTCGCGCCGGACTGCTGCTGCTTGTCGTCCCAGAAGATGTCGTGGTTGCGGTCAATCGTCAGCAATTCGTCGATCTGATCCTGCTCAAGCGCTTCACCTTCGCGCTGCGGTCCGTTCAGAAGCTCGTCTTTGGCCGGCGCCTGTGACCCGCTTTCGGCCTGCCAGAGTGTCACGAGCGAATGCACGCGCGCTTCGAGCAAACGAAGTGCTGCTGAGACCTTTGACGTGCGCTGCCCGGTCAGGTCCTGGAACGCACAAGCGGTCGTGATGTGGGTGGCAAGACCGTCGAGTTGATCGCAGACTTCATCGGAGACGCCCTGCGAGCGCATCGTCATCGAGATTTCCTGGATGCGCTCGGCGTCCGAGAGCACCTCGGTAATTGCCTGTGCGGAGGCCGCGACGATTTCTTCGAGCTCGGTACCGAGATGGCCGTCGCGCAGCCGCGCGGAATCGATTTCAGCCAGTTCGCGGCGCGTGCGGTCGATCGCCCGCTCGACCTCGTTCAGTTCGATCTGGATCGCCGGAATGTCGGCGGCGGGAGCAACCATTGTTTCGGCGCCAAGCACCGAGCGCTGCAGGCGCTGGATCGCGTCGAGCACCATCTGGGTGTCGGCGTTCCGGTTACGCTGCGCGTATTCGGCCAGAAACCAGCGACCACGCGCAGTTTCCATCACCGCGGCTTCGATAGCCTCGTAGTCGGTCTCGGTTAGCGGCTGATTCGTAGTCGGAAGCGGCATGGCTGATCGCAATCGGGTAGAAGGCGCTGGTTCTGGCCAGACCATGGCCCAAGAATCTTTTACGAAAGATAACCATTGCCTGATTCCCCACTCCAGGACACGCACCCCGAGGCGGCCGGGTTCCCCCATGCGCTGCCGGCCGTTTATGCGGCGCTGTTCGTAGGGCCCGGATTTTATCTGCCGTTCTTTCCCGTGTTTCTGGCAGCCCTTGGCTTTAGCCCCGAAGCCATTGGGTTTGCGATCGGTATCCCGATGGGGGTGCGGTTGGTCGCGAACCCTGTCGCCGGAATTCTTTCGGACCGGCTGGGGCGTCCTCGACGCTTCCTGGCCGTGCTTGGGGCAGGCGCGGCCGCCTGTTTCGGCCTGATGGCCTTCGTCTCGGGGGCGCCTGCGACCCTGATCCTGGTCGCGCTTTCGACCTTGTTCTGGGGCCCGTCCTTTCCGCTGACCGATGCGCTGGCGGTCCGGCTCGCACGCGAACGCGGCATCGATTATGGGCGCGCCCGCCTCTGGGGGTCGGTGTCCTTCATTGGGGCGAATCTCGCACTTGGCGCGGGACTCGAAATTCTGCCGGCCGCCTCCATCGTGCTCGCAATCGCCGGCTCCCTCGTCATCTTTGCTGCGAGCGTGATGCTGCTGCCGCGGCTCGAGAAGCCGCCAGCTGCGGAAGTGGAAGCACCTCCGAAAATAACCCGGCGTGTGATGCTTGGTGTTTTTGCCGCGGCTTGTGTGCAGGCGAGCCACGCCGCGCTCTACACCTTCGGCTCCATCCATTGGGGCGCGAGCGGGGTCTCCTCGACCATGATCGGCTTTCTCTGGGGTATCGGCGTTGCCGCTGAGGTGGTCGTATTTTATTACGCGACAATTGCGTTGAAGCGCTATTCCGCGATCGGTCTGATTCTGATCGGTGGCGTTTCCTCGATCGTCCGTTTTGCGTTGACCGCGCTGGACCCGCCACAGTTTCTTCTTATCCCGCTCATGATGATGCATGCCTTCACTTTCACCGCGACCTTCCTTGGCATGGTGGCGCTGGCAGGCGAAAGCGGCGGCAAGGGTGCGCAGGGCCGCGCGCAGACCTTTGCTTCAACGGTGGTCAGTATCGCAATGCTGTGTGCTACCATTGCCGCGGGAGTGCTTTACGCACGCTATGGCGCTTACGTTTTTTTCGGCTCGGCGTTGATCGCGGCACTTGGTTGCGTGCTTGCGGCTGCCGCGTGGTTTCAGCCCCAAAGTTCGGGGGTTGGCGGAAAAACCGTCGAGCCGTCATAGCGCAAGCCATGCTCGCGATCTTTCGCGAGCAAAAGCGGTCCGTCGAGGTCGACGAATTTCGCGCGTGAGGCGAGCAGCATCGCCGGCGCCATGGCAAGCGAAGTCGAGACCATGCAGCCGATCATGATGGTAAGGCCGCGCCGCTCCGCTTCGGTTGCTACCAGAAGCGCTTCAGTAAGTCCGCCGGTCTTGTCGAGCTTGATGTTCACCGCGTCATATTTCCCGGCAACGTAGTTGAAACTCTTGCGATCATGAAAACTTTCGTCGGCGCAGAGCGGTACACGCCGCTCGGTGTCACGAAGAATTTCGTCTTTACCCGCGGGAAGGGGTTGTTCGACGAGGGCGACTTTCGTTTCCGCGCAGGCGCGCAGATTTTCCGCGAGATTGTTTTCGGTCCAGCCTTCGTTGGCGTCAGCAATCAGCACCGCGTTTGGGGCGGCCGCACGCACGGCAACGAGCCGCTCGATGTCGCCATCCACGCCGAGTTTCAATTTCAGAATTGGTCGCGCGCTCACTCTGGCGGCGGCCGCCATTGCCTCAGGTGTGTCGAGGCTGAGTGTGTAGGCGGTGATTGCCGGTTGTGGTGAAGCGAGTGCCGCAAGTTCAGCGACACTCTTTCGCGCAAGCTTTGCCTCGAGATCCCAAAGCGCACAGTCGAGCGCGTTGCGTGCGGCACCCGGCGGAAGCAATTGCTGCAGCGTTTCGCGGCCGGCTTCGGCGAGTTCAGGCATGACACGTTCGAGTTCGCGGCCGACGCTTTCCAGCGACTCACCGTAGCGGCCGTAGGGCACGCATTCGCCCCGGCCGGTGGCTCCCCCCTCGGAAATCTCGGCCACAATGACGCCAGCCTCGGTCTTGGCTCCCCGGCTAATCGTGAATGCTCCGGAAATCGGCCATTTCTCGACCTGGAATCGAATGCGGCGCGGCATAAATGTCACTCTGTAGCGGAACCTTAGACCTCGAACCGGCTTCCTGATGGCCGTGTGGTAAGTATTAGCAGCCAATTGGTGCCCCGAAACGGGCGAGATCAGAGGTTGAGTACGTTGGCAGCGCAGACCGTCTCCCTGAACCGTAAAGAGGAGGCTGGCAGGGTGGTCCTTGAGGCCGCCGGCCGGTGGGTGTCGTCCTTTGGCGGGCAGATGGAGCGCCTAATTGAGGACGTCGGAGGGCCCCGCGCTGAATCGAAAGCGTTCGCGATCGATGCGAGCCATATCGAACAACTCGATACGACTGGCGCCTGGCTCCTGGAGCGTATGCGCCGCGACCTTGAAGGCGAGGGCGCGAAGGCGGAAATCGTCGGCTTAGACCCGCGCTACAAAATCTTGCTCGATGAGGTCCGCCAGACCAATACCGGCAAGGACATGCACGAGGACGATCCCAATGCGGTCGTCGATACCCTGAGCTATGTCGGCGAGATTGCTGTGTCCTTTGCGAAGGACACCGGCGGTTTCATTCAATTTCTTGGTGCGACGGTTGTTTCATTTGCGCGCGTGATCGTGCGGCCGTGGACATTCCGGATCACCTCGATCGTCCATCACATGGATCGCGTCGGCTTCCGCGCGATCCCGATCATCGTCCTCATCCAGTTTCTGATCGGCTGCATTCTTTCACAACAGGGCATTTTCCATTTTCGCAAATTCGGCGCGGAAACTTTCGTGGTCGACATGGTCGGTATCCTCGTGCTCCGCGAAATCGGTGTGTTGATCACCTCGATCATGCTCGCGGGCCGTTCGGGGAGCGCCTACACCGCCGAACTCGGCTCGATGAAGATGCGCGAAGAAGTAGACGCGCTCCGCGTTATGGGCCGCGATCCGATTGAAATTCTCATCCTGCCGCGCATGATCGCGCTGATCCTTGTACTGCCGCTGCTCACGTTCCTCGGCAGCATCGCGGCCTTGTTTGGCGGCATGCTGGTCGCATGGCTCTATGGTGGCTTCGCTCCGGAAATCTTCATCGAGCGGCTGCGCGATGCAATTTCGTCCTCAACCTTCTGGGTCGGCATGATCAAGGCGCCGTTCATGGGTGCGGTGATCGGGCTTGTCGCCTGCGTTGAGGGATTGCGGGTCGAAGGCAGCGCGGAATCGCTCGGCGAACACACGACCGCGTCGGTGGTCAAAGCGATCTTCCTTGTCATCGTGCTCGATGGCGCATTCGCGATCTTCTTCGCGAGCATCGACGTGTAATGACGATGGCCAATATCGAACCCACACCAAGCGCCTCCCGGCGCAAAAGCACAGAAGCGGATCGCTATCCGATCATTCGGGTGCGCGACGTCGTGGTTTCGTTCGGTGACCACACGGTGCTGAAGGGTCTCGATCTGGACGTGAAGAAGGGCGAGATTCTGGGTTTCGTCGGCGCGTCGGGCGGCGGCAAATCCGTGCTCACGCGCGCCATCATTGGTCTGGTGAAGAAAGACCGTGGCGTGATCGAAGTTTTCGGTCAGGATCTCGACCAACTGAGCGAGGACGAGCGGCAGGCGATCGAGCGGCGCTGGGGCGTTTTGTTTCAGCAGGGCGCTTTGTTTTCTTCGCTCACCGTGCGGCAGAACATTCAATTTCCGCTTCGCGAGTATCTCGATATTTCGCAGCGGCTCATGGACGAGATCGCGATTGCGAAGCTCGAAATGGTCGGGCTGCCGGCCTTTGTCGCCGATAAATATCCGTCACAATTGTCGGGCGGCATGACCAAGCGCGCAGCACTCGCGCGTGCGCTCGTGCTGGATCCGGAAATCGTATTTCTGGACGAGCCGACCTCGGGCCTGGATCCGATTTCGGCGGGCGAGTTTGACGATCTGATTAAGGCGCTCCAGCAGACTTTAGGGCTCACCGTTTTCATGGTAACCCACGACCTGGACAGCCTTCAAAACGCATGCGACCGGATCGCGGCCCTCGCCGATGGGAAAATCATTGCGACCGGCCCTATCGAGGACATGTTAAAATCCGACCATCCTTGGCTTAGGGCCTATTTCCATGGAAAACGGGCCAGCAGCAGGTTGAGCGGCAACGACGGCAGGAAGGCTTAGCGGAACCCGGCGATGGAAACGCGCGCAAATTACGTAATGGTCGGAGTCTTCACGCTTGCCGTGGTCGTCGGCATTTTTGCCTTCGTCTGGTGGTTCCAGCGGCTTGGAACCGGCGAGGCCAAGGCGACCTACGAAATCTATTTCGACGGCCCGGTGTCCGGCCTTCGGCGCGGCGCGACCGTCAATTTCAACGGCATCAGGGTCGGTGAGGTCCAGAGCCTTGCGCTGGTTCCGGATATACCGCGCGCAGTGGTGGCGATCATCGATGTATCCAAGAGCACGCCGATCCGCACCGACACCAAAGTCACGCTCGAATACCAAGGTCTTACGGGTATCGCCACGGTCGCTTTGACCGGCGGCGACGCGAAAGCGTCGATGCTGATGGAAACGAAACGCGGCGACCGGCCGCCGCGGATCGCGGCGGAACCGACCACGGACGCGTTTCAGGCCGCGACCAAATTGATGACGCGGCTCGACAAGGTCGTTGCCGACAACGAGGTGCGTTTCTCGCAACTCATGAAGGATATGACGGAAGTTTCGCGCGTGTTAGCCGCGCGCTCGGATTCGACGTTGCTTGAAGTACAGCAGGCGGCGGAATCGATTCGCAAGCTTGCCGACAATGTCTCGGCGCAGACCGGCCCGGCGCTCAACGAATATAAAGCGCTCGCCGGCGACGCGCGGCGTGCGGTCGGCGAGATCGACCGGCTGGTTCGCACCATCGAGAAGAATCCGCGGCAGTTTCTGTTCAATAACAGCGGAACCGTTCCGCAATATAATCGATAAGAAGAATCGTATTTGTTCTTGGGAAGGTAGTGGCTTTGGGGCTGGTTAGCGTAGTGAGATCGAGGCTGAGTAATGCCGCGCGTGTTGCGCTTGGCATTTCGCTTTCGCTTATGCTCTCCGGCTGCGGCGGTGCCGGCATACTCGGCGGCTTGGTCGGCACCGGTAGTAACCCCACGCCGACCTTCGACCTCACCGCGCCGCGCAATTTCGGCTCGTTGCCGCCGCGCGCGCGAGGA
Source organism: uncultured Alphaproteobacteria bacterium (assembly GCA_963730025.1). Taxonomy (GTDB): domain Bacteria; phylum Pseudomonadota; class Alphaproteobacteria; order Rhizobiales; family Xanthobacteraceae. The sequence continues at coordinate 1,002,917 of CAVSPV010000002.1, read as the reverse complement.
CTACTTGCGGTCGATCTGCCGAGCGCGCTGCAAATTCTCGACACCGAAAAGATCGTCATTTCGCCGACGCCTGGCGAGGTCGCGTATCTGACGGACGCGCAATGGCTCGACCGGCTGCCCCGGCTGATGCAGGCGCGGATCGTGCAGGCTTTCGAAAATTCCACGCGCATTCGTGCGGTTGCCAAAACACAGGATCGCATCAGCGCCGACTATCTGCTTGTGGTCGATGTTCGCCAGTTCGGCATGGTCGCCTATGACGGACCCTATGCGGCGGTCGAGCTTTCGGTGAAGATCGTCTATCAGCGTGGTGGCCGCATCGCCGCCGCGAGCGTATTCGCTTCGAAGGTACAGGCCGCGGGGCCGTCGGGTGCGCAAGCAACGCTCGCGCTCGACCAGGCGTTCGGCGAAGTGCTCGTGCAGATGGTGAAGTGGACCTCGCGGCGCATTTGAGCGTTACGTTTCCAGTTTTCCCGGAGGCCGCCATGAAACGATTGATTATCGGAATTTCCACTGCACTTCTGTTCGCCGGTGCCGCGCTCGCGCATCACGGTTGGGGCAGCTACGACGACACCAAGCCGATCAAGGTCGAGGGCCCGGTGCTGTCGCTTAAATATCAAAACCCGCACGCGGAAATCTTCATGAACCGCAACGGCAAAAAATGGGAAATCGTGCTGGCGCCGCTTTCGCGCCTCGAAGCGCGCGGCTTGAAGCGCGAAGACATCGAAGCCGGCAAGGTCGTGACCGTCGAAGGCTATGCGCGCAAGGACGGCACGCCGGAAATCCGGGCTGAGCGCATCACCGCGAACGGGAAGACCGTCGAGTTGCGCTAATGGAGGCAGCCGGCTGGGCGCAAGCGCTGCAGGATTCCGGAATTGCCGCCGCGATACGCGGTGGCGCGAATATTTATCCTGCCGTCAACGTGCTTCATGTTCTCGCCGTAGGCCTGATCGTAGGCTCGATCGTGGCGCTTGATTTTCGCATTCTTGGCTTTGCGAGATCCGTTTCGGTGGCCGGCGCATCGCGCCTGCTCACGCCATTCACGGTCGTCGGACTTTTGATCGCCATTCCCTCGGGATTCGCGCTCTATGCTTCGGACGCGGTATCGCTTTCAAAAAACGGCCTGATGTGGACCAAGCTCGCGCTGGTCGCGATCGGGATCGCGAACGCGCTTTTGTTCAGGAAGTTCTGGCGCACACGTCTCGATACTTGGGAAATAAACACTCCCGTTCTCGGCAAAGGGCAGGCTCTTCTATCGATTGCGATTTGGCTTGCCGTGCCGGCACTGGGCCGGCTGATCGCGTATTTTTAACGGCCATCGCCAGCCTGTTCTCCTCTAACTCCGCAGCCATAATGAAAAAAAGCCCGCGCTTTGGCGCGGGCTTTTTTTATTTCGTTCTCGGCTGAGTTTTAGGTCAGGCGGCCCGCCGCGTGAGCGAGGAGCGTATAAACCTTGCCCGTATCCGACGTGAGATAGGTCTTGGTCAGCGCCTGGCCGCGGTTGTCGCGCGAGACCTGTTCGAGCAGACGCTCGAACTCGTCGATGTAGCGGTCGACGGTTTCGCGGAACTCGGCGCTGCGGCGATATTTGCGGCGGATTTCCTCGAAGGTCTTCTGGCCGGCATTGGTGTAGAGGCGGCGCGTGAAGACGCCGCGTTCTCCGCCCTTGTAACGCTCCCAGGCTTCGGCCGCGGCGTCATGATCGATCATGCGCGCGATGTCGATGGAGAGCGAGTCGATCGAACTCGATACCACCGGAGGCTTCCTCGGCTTCAGGTTCGCGCGCCGGCGCCTTGGTCAGCACTTCATTGAGCCGAGCGCTGCGGTCTTCACCCTTGCGTTCAGGACGGCGCGGTTCCTCGGCGCGAGGACGGGCCGGCGGGAGCCGCGGGCGGTTCGTCGTCGTATTCTTCCTGCGGACGGGGCAAGGCGTTGCGCGGACCGCCACGGCCGCCGACTGCGACCATTTCTTCCTGGCGATAGTCGTATGCGCCTTGCTCCATGCCGCGGCCGTGACGGGCCACGATTTCGTTCAGTTCCGAGAGCGCCTTGATCTGGTCGGCGACCACGCGGCGCATCGCGTTGGCGCTTTCCTTGGTCTCAGTCGGCAGTTCGAACACGGTGCGGCGGACTTCTTCCCGCGTCGTGTCGAGCGTGCGCTGGATGTCGTCGGAGATTTCGCGAAGATCGCGTGCAGCATCAAGGAAGCGCGAATTCGCATCGGAGAACATCGCGTTCACCGATTCCATCGCTTCGTTATAGGTGTCCTTCAACGCGACATTGGTGCGATCGCGCTCTTCCGACGAAGAATTGCGGATGAGCTCGTACTGACGCGCAATTGACTGGGTTGCGCCGGCGGTCGATTCCGCAACGACGCGGGCGACTTCCTGCGCTTTGTTCTGTGCGTCAGAGAACGTGTCCTGCAGCATTGAGTTGAAGCGGGTGAGGCGCGTTTCGAAATCGTTGCTGCGTTCCGTAAGTAGCGTCGTGATCGTTTCGATCGCGTTGCGGCGGTCCGACAGGCCCTTGTCGATGCGGTTATGGGTGTCGTTGAGAGATTCAGTCGTCGAGGCGACAAGCCGCACCTGCTCCTCGAAGCGGAGCGTGAGGTTCGAGACGTCGCGCAACACGCCGTTCGAAGAATCGTTGAGTTCGCGGATCTGCACGTCCATGCGCTCGGCGGTCGAACGCGTGGAATTGATTGCAGTTTCGAGCGTCTGGTGGAAAGCCGCAACCTTCTCGGCGACCTTGCTTTCGATCGGACCGAGTGTCGAAGACGCTGTGTCGATCGAAGCCTGCAACAGGCTGTGGGTCTGCCCGAGTTCCTGAATGATGTCGCGGACCTCGGTACGCAGGGTTTCGTGCGCGCCGGTGATGTTGTTAACGCGCTCGATGAAGTTCTTGGTGATGCCGTCGGCAAGCTGCGTGAGGTGGGTTTCCACCTGCGCCGCGTTCGAACGCATAAGTTCGTTCACCGCTTCCACGCGCTCGACCATGAGATCGGCAACCGCAATGCCCTTCTGCTCGACGGAAGCCGTGATCGTTTCCAATCGGCCGACGACCAATTCTTCGAACTTGGTGACGCGCGTGTCGAGCGTATCGGTCAGCTGCATTGCGCGATTTCCGAGCGTCTCGTCGATTTTTTCGGCGCGCTCGGAAATGACGTTTGCCAGTTCCTGACCCTTGTTCGCGAAATACTCGCCCATGCCGGCCACGGTCTTGTCCACCGTATCGGTCGCCGACTTCGCTCCTTCAGAAATGGTGCGAGCAAACTCGAGCGTTCGCGTCGCGAGCGCTTCGTTGAGGGAAGTCGTCCGGGCGTCGAGCGTCTGTTCGATCCGCGACATGCGCTGATCGATCTGGTCGGAAACTTCGCTCATCTTGCCCGTCACCCGGTCGTCGAACGCGGTGAGGCTGTCGCGGGCGGCTTCGCCGACAGCGCCGATGGTACCCTTCATTTCCGTGATCAGGTTGTTGCCGAACACCTTGACGGTCGAGTCGAAGGTCTGGAGGCCTTCGGTGATCCTTGCGCCGAGTGCGCCGGCGTCGGCCGCAACACGGCCTGCGACTTCGTTGCCGCGGGTGAGCACGGTATCGGCGAGCGCCTGAAGCTGCGCGCCCACGGTATTTTCGAAAGTCTGGCTCGATTCCGCGATCATTGAGGAAATGCCAGCAGCGCGCTCGGAGAGCTTGGTGTGCATGTCCACGGTGGACTGCTGCAAGGCTTCCGAGACTTTTTCGTTTCGGTCGGCAATCGCCTTGGCGATCTGCACGCCGACTTCAGTCAGGCGCTGGGTTGCTTCGGCGCTACGCTCCGAAAGGTTTTGCACGACGGTCTCGCCTGCCGTGTTCAAATTATTGACGACGGATTCGCCTGCGGCCGTCAGGTGATTACGGGCATCTTCCGCGCGGAGCGTGATGTTGTCGGTAATGCGTCCGGTTGCAGTGTCCAGCGCGCCGGACACGCGGTCGGCAATGCCTTGCACGTCGAACGAGAAGGCTTCGTGGGCGCCCGCGATGGATTCGCGAAGTCTGGTTGCATGCTGCACGATGGAATCGCGCTCGACATGAAGTTCGTCGACGAGTGCGCGCACCCGGTTTTCGTTTTCGTCGTAGGCGCGCTCAAGCGTCGCAACTTCGTTCCTGACCATCGATTCAAGTTCGGAGGCGCGCGCAATCGCGCGCTCGATGCCGTCGCCGAGGGCCGCGACTTCGCGGCGGATCGCCTGGCCGACGCTGACAATCGCATCGGTGGAAACACCTTCCGGCTCAGCAAGACGCAGCGTCACTTCCGTCATCGCGCGCGAGATGTGGCGCATCTCCTGCGAGCGGCGGACCTGAAGTGCCGTCATGAAGAAGAGAAGCGGGGGCAGGAAGATTGCGGCGAGCGCCGGCAGGAACCCTGGCTGCGCCGCGATTTCCGCGAGCCGCATGACCGCGCCGTTTTCGTCGCGGAACTGCGAGGCGGCGAGAACCGCGCCACCGATGATCCAGACGATCGAACCGAGTAGCGCAAAGAGCACCGGCGCACCCGAAGGCTTGCGGTGCAGGGCAGACAAAATCTGGCCGACCGAAGGACGGTCGTCGTTCGCAGCGGGCTGACGCGGCAGGCGCTCGCGGGTACCGCGGGAGCGCTGCGCAAAAACTTCATCGGCTGGCTCGCGCGGCGCGCGCGGTTGCTCCATCCGGCGTTCAGGCTGGGGCGCCGCTACTTGCGGCGCTTCTTTGCCGATATTGAGCGCATCTTCGATCGCCGAGAGCGCTGCCTCGGTCGGATCCTGCGACTTTCTATTCTTCATACGCCTTAGCCTCCGGTCCGTACTCGATACCGCGACCGGCAACATGCCGCTCGGGCCGGAAATTCATGGGACCGTCCCCTCGTACAAAACTCCCCGCCGCCCAGCATTCAAAAGAAATGCCGGTCGGCCGGGACTCCGGTCCACCGCTTGGGTATCCTACCGCGCTGGCACGTGGAAAAGGAACGGGATTCCCGTCCACTTTAGAAACATCGTTAACGTCTTGTTCACCATACGGATTGAGCAATGGCGCGGGGAAGGCGACTTAATCGGGAAGACCCGAAGCCCTGGCATAGCGACGCCGGCGGCTCGGAGGCGCAGCGTCGCTATCTCCAGCGCGGCGTGAGCCAGCCTGGCGGGAAATTGCCCCTATTCGACGAGGAAGGGCAGGAAATTCCCAAAGTCACGATCCGCGCCTGTGTTTCTCACGGCTGGGCGGAACCCTGGAGCGCCAATCCGATCCATCCCGACTGGCTGGTTTGCCGGCTTACCGACGAAGGCTATCGCGTGCTCGGGCTCGATCCCACTAAGCGCAAGCGCATGCCGAAGCCTTGAGACGGCATTTACCGCCGGGCTTCATAACCCAAGCCATGAAGGACGCGATCGACCGCAAGCATTTTGAGGACGCCACATTTGGCGACACCGCGCTTCAGCGTGAGGTGCTCGGGCTGTTCGAGGGTCAGGCCAAGAAACTGGGCGAGACCATTGCTAACGCGTCCGGCCGGGAACGCATGGAAGCCGCACACACGTTAAAGGGCGCGGCCCTCGGGATCGGCGCCTTCGCGCTTGCCGATGAGGCAGAAAAAGTGGAACGAGGCGACGCCGGTGCCTTGGACGAACTGTCGCGGCGGATATCCGAAGCGCGCGCGGCAGCTGCCACGCTTCTCGCGAAGAACTGACCGGCGCGAGGCTCGCAATTCACCTCCCTACATTATATAGGGGGCGGCCTTTCCGGCGTGACCCGCCTCTTTCAACCGCTTTCCCGAACGAATGCCAAAGATCACTTACATCGAACACGACGGCACCAGCCGGACCGTGGATACCGAAGTCGGCACCACGGTCATGGAAACCGCGATCCGCAACGGCGTTCCCGGTATCGAAGCCGAGTGCGGCGGCGCTTGTTCGTGTGCGACCTGTCACGTTCATGTCGATGAGGCGTGGACCGAGAAGGTCGGCAAGCCTTCGCCGATGGAAGAAGACATGCTCGACTTCGCCTTCGACGTGCGGCCGACGTCGCGGCTTTCCTGCCAGATCAAAGTGACGGACGAACTCGACGGTCTTGTCGTGAACACGCCCGAGCAGCAGGGCTAAACACCGGCGGTAAAGCTTTGAGTTTGCCCAAGTCGTGCAAGCCCGACTTGGGCTACGCCGCCATATATTTCTCCCAATAGCCTTCGGCCGGCCGCGTCTGTTCGACGACATCGACGATCACGCCTGAAGGATCGCGTAGCGTAAAGCGGCGCTGGCCCCAGGGTTCGACATGAACGTCGTAGAAAATCTCCACGCCTTTCTCCTTTAGCTCGGCCGCGGCTTTGGCGGCATTTCGCACTTGGATCGTTACGATCATGCCGAGGCCGTCGAAAATTTCCGGTCCGGGAGGATTGGTCGGGTGGCTCGGCGTCATCAGGCCGAGCGTCACGTCTCCGCTTTCGCTGTCTCCCAGCATCACGACCCAATTCGCTTCGAAGATCACGTCGAAGCCGAAATGCTTCACGTAGAAGTCGCGGCTTGCTTCCATCTGGCGCACGGTGATGAGCGGGTAAGTCGCGAGTTTTTTCATCGAGCGTTTCCTTCGGATCGTTACGGTTGAAGCGGGAGATAGACACGCGTGAGCCATTCCGAGGCGGGCAGTTCGCGCGGGTTATTCAGATATTCCTCGAAGCAGGGATGATCGCCGGGTTCGCGCCCGCTCGCAGGCAACCAGTCGCGGAAGAGAAAGCGATAGGCGTTCTCAAGTTCGGCATAAGGCCCCTTGTGCAGGATGCTCGCGCAAACAAGAGCCGGAATTTCAACGCTGTGAAATTCGCCTTCGAGCGGCGCTTTGCTGGAAACGCCTAAACCTGCTTTCGAGCGCAGCTTTCTCTCCGGTGTTGTCAGCGGATCGTGATAATAAATTCCGAACGAGCGCGTTGTGAGGCCGATCAAGCTGCGCGCGCTCGCCCACGTATAAATTTTATCGAAGGCGTGATTGATTTCCTGATAGTCGCCGTGATGGGAAACCGCCGCGAGATGCGCGCCCTTGAACGGCGCGATTTCGACTGGATATGTGATCGCGGAACTACCCGGACGTTGCGGCGATGGCGGGAGCAAACGTCCGCGCAGCCGGTACGCGCCCGGCGGTACGCTATAGCCGGAAGAAAACGCGCGTGAGAAGGCGGCAAGCGTGCCGTAACCCGCGCGGCGTGCGACCTGTTCAAGCGGCGCGTCATCGCGGATCAATTCCACCGCCGCGCGATGCAGACGCAGGCGGCGCACCGTGTCGGCGACGGTTTCGCCGGTCGCCTCGCGATAGATGCGGTGGAAATGCCACGGTGAAAAACTTGCAACCGAAGCCAGCCGTTCGACATCGAGGTCTGCATCGAGGTTGACGGCAATGTGATCGGTCACCCGCGCGATGCGGCGGCTATAGTCGATGCGGGTTTCCGGCTTCGTCATGGCAAAAGCTTAGCCCTGATGCATTGACCGAAGTTGCGAACTATGGGCTCGGAGCCTATACCCCGGCGGCATTTCCGGCCTTATCGCATCGAATTTTCGGGGTTATCAAGCGCACGATGAGTGAAGTGGTCAAAACTGACGCCGTCATCATCGGTGCCGGACCGGTCGGACTGTTCGCGGTCTTCGAACTCGGCTTGCTCGATATCAAAGCGCATGTCGTGGACATCCTCGACAAGCCGGGCGGCCAGTGCGCGGAGCTCTATCCGGAAAAGCCGATCTACGACATTCCCGGACTGCCGGTCGTGACCGGAGCGGGGTTGGTCACGAATTTGATGGAGCAGATCAAGCCCTTCAATCCGACCTTCGAACTCGGCGTGCGGATCGAAAGTCTGCAACGCTTGCCGGAAGGCGGCTTCAGGCTCACGACCGATGTCGGCGGCACCATCGAAGCAAAGGTCGTGGTGATCGCAGCCGGCGGCGGTTCGTTCGAGTCGAAGAAGCCGCCGCTTCCCGGCATCGAGCAATACGAAAACAAATCCATCTTTTATCTTGTGCGCAAGATAGATGTGTTCCGCGGCAAGAAAATCGTGATCGCTGGTGGCGGGGATTCTGCGCTCGACTGGACGCTCAATCTCGCCCCGGTGGGATCCAAGCTCACGCTCCTGCATCGCCGCGATCAGTTCCGCGCGGCACCCGACAGCGTGAACAAGATGAAGGCGCTGGTTGCGGAAAAGAAAATCGATTTCGAACTCGGCCAGCTGCACGCGCTGGAAGGCGAGAATGGCGTATTGCGCAAGGTGGTCGCGCGGCGCGAGGACAATTCGACTTTCGCGCTCGATGCCGATGTGCTGCTGCCGTTCTTCGGGCTGACGATCAAGCTTGGGCCGGTCGGCACCTGGGGCCTGCGGCTCAAGGACGAGCGGCTTGAAGTCGATACCGAGAAGTTCGAGACCAACGAGCCCGGCATTTTCGCAATCGGCGACATCAACTATTACCCGGGAAAGCTCAAGCTCATCCTCTCGGGGTTCCACGAGGCGGCGCTGATGTCGCAGGCAGCCCACAAAGTCATTTACCCGGACAAGCGCGTGGTGTTTCAATACACCACGACGTCATCGAGCCTGCATAAGAAGCTCGGCGTTTAAAGGGGATACGATGGCAACCTTCATCGTTGCGCATGGCGCCTGGTCGGCCGGCTGGGCGTGGAAAAAGATGCATCCGCTCATGCGCGCGAAGGGCCATGAGTTGATCACGCCGACCTACACGGGCCTTGGCGAGCGTGCGCATCTTGCGACCTCGGCGATCGGACTCGAGCATCACGTGCAGGATATGTTGATGGTGTTGCGCGTGGAGGATATCCGCGACGCAATCCTGATCGGGCATTCGTATGGCGGCATGGTTGCGACCGGCGTCGCCGATCTCGCGGCCGACCGGATTTCCAAGCTCGTCTATCTCGACGCCTTTGTGCCGGAACACGGGAAGTGCTCGCTCGACTATTTGCCGGCGGATCACCGTAAGCGGATGGAAGACAATGCGGTCGACGGCTGGAAAGTCCCGCCGAACCCGGTGCCGCCAGATACGTCACCGCGCGATGTTGCCTGGATCGAGCCGCGGCGCGTGCATCAACCGCTTGCGTGTTTTCAGGAGCCGCTGCTGCTCGAAAATGGCGAGCCGCAAATGCCGCGCACTTATATTTATGCGGCGCGTTCCGGCCCCGGCGATGTGTTCCGGCAATTTGCCGAGCGCGCGCGCAAGGAAGGCTGGAACTACGTCGAGATGGACGCCAGTCATTCGCCGCATGTGACGGCGCCGGAAGCGCTCGCGGACGTGCTCGATAAAATCGCGCGCGCCTAGGGCTGCTGGTCGTTCACGCGCACCGGAATAGCCGCTGGTTCCGTAGCCGGCTTCGGCAATAGGCCGAGCGTAACAAGCCACTGCGCTGCAGCCGCCTGCCAGCCGCGGCTCGTTACCAGCAATTGGATCAGCACGACCGACCACAGGAACGGCGCTGCCCAGGCGAGCCGCGCGCCATAGCGATGATGCGGGTTCGACAACACGCCTGTCACGAAAGCGTTCGCTAGCAGCGCGAGCAGGATTGTTGCGGCCAGGAGATCCGTGTCTCGAATATTGCCGCGGCGCCAAGCCAAGAGCAGCAGGACCGGCAGGAGCGCAATTGAGACAAGCGTCAGCGGCACCTGAAATGAATTCAGCGCTTTGAACGTCGGTGCGAGCAGGTCGAAGCGCTGGCGCGACGTATGCACGGAAATCCGCGATTCCGGCACCAGGCGCTCGATCGCTTCATAAGCGCTCCAGATACCGCGCACGATGCCGTCGCCGGTCTCCACACGCACGAGCTGCAACCCCATCGAATAGAGCGCCGTCCTGAGATGCATGCCGGGATATTGCGTGACGCTTTCCAGCGCAATCCGCTTCATTTCGTCGGCGCCGCCATCGAAGCCGCCGATGGACACAAACGGCCCCTTCTGACCCTGATGCCAGAGGAAATCGTCCGCAGTTTTCGGGATCTGCTTTTCGAAGCGGCAGAGCTTGATCGTTTTGTCGGGGCAATTATCGGCGAGATAGCGCGCGACGATGCCGTCCTGCACGAGGCGGCTGAAGATGAAACCGGCGCCGCCGGGCGTCCAGGCGAATTTGCCGCCTAAGACAAAGTTCACCGAAGGTACGATAAGCGCGGTCAAGAGTACGGCGGCAACAGCAGCTTTTGAGCGCAGCAGCGGAGATCAGCCGGCGCGCGAAGATGAAAAGAGCTGCGGCAGCCAGCGTCAGCGCGATCACGACCGCGAATGTCGCGTTATGCGACGCGCAGGCAAATACGATCAGCGCGATCAGGCCGTAGCGCTCGAAGCGGCCAAGTTCGTCGCGTTTGAACAGCAGCAGATAAAGCGCCGAGCACCGCGAGTGCAGCGAACAGATCCGGCATCAACTGGGCTGCGAACCAGGGCAGCGAGGTCGTAAGCGATAGCAGCAAAATAACCACGACGAGCGCAAGCGACAACGCTACGGGTCGGCCGCGAAGTCCGTGCGTGCGGAGCACGAGATAGATGGTCCATACGGTCAAGCCACATTGCGCGATGGCCGCGGGCCAGAAGTCGTAGAAGCGAAGGGCTGCGAGCCAGCCGCCATACATCATCGAGCGCCCGGCGCTGAGCGCGCCTTCGAACGGCCGCTCCAGATAAGCACCGGTATCGAAGAACAGAAAAGGGAAACGATTCCAGATCGCGGGCGCGAGCAGGATCAGCGCAGACGCCAAAAAGGCGGCGATCAGCGGCAACGAACGGGAAAGGGAAGCGCGAGCGGCGACCATACGTACTCCGACGCCGTGCGGTGAAAGCACCGCGCCGGTCCACGAGAATGACCGGACACATAATGCGTGAAGCGCAACTCCGGTTCCCGGAAAGCGCATGGCGGCAGATTAAATTTTGGAAAGCAATTTGCAGGCGGCAACTGCCGCTTTTTTACTCGCGAAACTCGGCCGCGTCCGGCACGCGCGTAAACGCGATCTTGGCACCGAGATATTGCAACCCGAGATTTTGCTGGGACGCGAGCGTCACGGTCTCGCGGCCATAGCGCGCGACGAGTTTATCGACCGAACGCCAGAGAATTTCCTTCTTGGTGAAGCCGTCCGGCCGCGTCTCGACGAAGAGATCGCGCGCGCGTTTTCCCTCATCGGAAAGGCGATAGAGCCAGACCGAGGCCTTGCGATAAGGGCCGCCGTTCTTCGGCAATTCGTCCCAGAACTGATCGAGATATTCGAGCAGCGTAAACGAGTCCTGTGTCGGCGAAATCTTCGACTCATGAACGATCGGTTCACCGCCGCGATCGGCGTGAACGGCAAGACCGAAGCCGCCAGCCACGAGTTCAAGGCGGCGGATGCGCGTCGCACATTTGAGCAGCAATGAACGTGCAACGAAGCGCGCGTTCTCGCGGTCACGCATTTTGGGCGACAGCACGCGGCTGTGGCCGACCGAACGGCGGCCGTCCTCCTCGCGCGGGATGTCGATGCCGTGGAGTTCGTACCAATAGCGCTCGCCGCCGACCGAACCCCAGGCGATGCGGGCCGCTTTCGGCTCGAGCGAGACGAGCTGTTCGATGCTGCGGATGCCCGCTTTGTGCAACCGCGCTTCCATGTTCGAGGCGATGCCGGGCAGGTCGGTCAGCTTCAGTGGATAGAGAATGTGCGGCAGATCCTTCTGCTCGATCAGGGTGAGCCCGTCCGGCTTTTCCATGTCGGACGCGATTTTTGACAAGAGCCGCGTCGGCGCGATTCCGATCGAAGAGTTGAGACACTCGCCGACATTCTTTTTGATCCCGGCTTTCATGGCGCGCGCGATCGTGCGGGCGTTGTCCGCTTCGCACTCGTCGCCGATCAGCTTGCAGGTGAATTCGTCGATCGAGCCGGTGGACAAGAGCGGCACGTGGTTCTGGACTTCTTCCTTCAGCTTTTCATGGACATCGACATAAACCTCGTGACGCGCGGGTACGAGAATGAGCCCCGGGCACATGCGCTTGGCTTCCCAGATGCGGGTGCCGGTTTTGACGCCGAAGGCTTTCGCTTCGTAGCTCGCGGCAATCGCGCTGGTGGTGTCCGACATCACCGGCACGACCGCGATCGGGCGCCCGCGGAGCGCAGGATTCATCTGCTGCTCGACGCTCGCGAAATACGAGTTGAAGTCGATGGTGAGATAACTGAAGCGGCCCATTTATCTGTTCGGCTTGCCCATTCTACCGCCCGATTGCGAGCCAGCGGAGTATAGAACAAAATGGGAACGAAATAAAGGGCGACTAGGTCGCGACCTGCATCGCAGCCAGCACCACGAAGATGCCCGCGGTGACTGCGGCGCCGCCGGCCCAGGTCAGGACGGACGAGCTTACTTCGTCGTGGAATTCATCGTGCAGGCGCATGACGGCCTCCAAAAGCAGGCCCTCCGCCTTATCAACGCACGGCCGGAGAAAACGATCCCTTACGCGGGATTAGCGGCCTCTGCCGCCCGCCGTTTCATCACCGCGCGCTCGCGCTCATTCTGGGTCATCGAGGCCGCGCGTTCGAATTCGCTTCTCGCTTCATCGTGGCGTTTGAGTTTCGCGAGCAGGTCGCCGCGCACGGCGGGGAGCAGATAATAATTTTTGAGCGCGCCTTCTTTTGCGATCGCATCCACGATGTCGAGGCCGGCTTGTGGCCCGAACAACATGCTGAGTGCCACCGCGCGGTTGAGTTCGATGACCGGCGAGGGCGTAAGTGTGCCGAGCGCCCCATAGATGCCAACGATCCTGGCCCAATCGGTTTCCTCAGGCGTGCGCGCACGCGCATGACAGGCGGCGAGCTCAGCTTGCAGAAAATAAGTGCCAGGGAGCCGCTCTAGTTTTTGCGCAGCAGCGCGGCTGCGTTCAATGGCGGACAGACCGCGGCGGATCAGCAAACGATCCCAGCGCGCGCGGTTTTGATCGAGCAGCAAAATCGCCTCGCCGTTCTTGTCGGTGCGCGCGGCAAAGCGCGACATTTGAATTTCCATCAGCGCAACAAGCCCGTGCACTTCCGGTTCACTGGGCGCAAGTTCGGCAAGCACGCGGCCGAGCCGCAGCGCTTCCTCGCAAAGCTGCGGGCGCATCCAGTCGGAGCCGGAGGTCGCGGCATAGCCCTCGTTGAAGATGAGATAGATCACTTCGAGCACGGCCGCTAACCGCTCGGCCAGTTCCTCGCCATGCGGAACTTCGTAGGGAAGGTTAGCCTCCGCAATCGTGCGTTTGGCGCGGACAATCCGTTGCGCAATGGTTGGCTCAGGTGCCAGAAACGCGCGCGCAATTTCTTCCGTTGTGAGCCCGCCCAGCAGTCGCAGCGTGAGTGCGACCCGCGCTTCGGGGCTCAGCACCGGATGACAGGCGGTGAATATCAGCCGCAACAGATCGTCGCCGATGTCGTCGTCGAGGCCGCTCGCGAGATCGGGCGTTTCCATCTCGTCTTCGCGCAATTCGCGGCCCAGTTCATCGAACTTTCGCTCGGCGACTTTCGCGCGGCGGATGTTGTCGATGCCGCGACGCTTCGCGGTCAGCATCAGCCAGGCGGCTGGTTTTTCCGGCACGCCGGACTTCGGCCATTCCTCAAGCGCTGCAATCAGCGCGTCCTGCGCGAGATCTTCAGCCGCGCCAACGTCGCGTGTCATGCGCGTCAAAGACGCGATCAGCTTTGGCCGTTCGATGTTGAAGACGGCAAGGATTGCACGATGCGGGTCGGTAGCCATTTCGAGCTACCGACCACAGCATCGCGGGAGAGGCAAGCTTACTGCTGGCTCTTCATTTCCAACTTACGCAAGCGTTCGACTTCCAGGCTTTCGAAGTCGTCGAGCGAATAAAGCTCGCGCACTTCGATCGCGCCGTCGTCAAAGCCGGGATTCGGGAAGCGCTGGGTCCATTCGAGTGCTTCTTCCCTTGTCTTCACCTCGATGATGGTGAAGCCCGCGACGAGTTCTTTCGTTTCCGCGAACGGACCGTCGGTCTGGGTTTTCTTTCCGTCCTTCCAGGCAAAGCGCCAGCCGAGGTTCGAGGGCTTCAGGCCGCTGCCGTCGAGCAGTACGCCCGCTTTCTGCAGTTCCTCGTGATAGTCGGACATTGCTTCAAACAATTTGGCGGTCGGTTTGCGGCCCGCTTCGGAATCCTTGGTCGCCTTCACAATGATCATGAAACGCATGGACTTTTTCCCTCAGTTTTCTGCCGTTTCGTGAACGATCCCGGCTTCTACTTTCTGTTCTTCATGTCCTGTCCGACCTTCTCGTGGAGTCGGATGCCTTCGCCCGGCGCGAAATCCTCGAGTTCGAAGATCTGGCGGATTTCGAGTTCGCCGCCATCGTTATGCGGGTTGGGGCAGCGCTTCATCCACTCGATCGCCTCGGCGAGTGAATTCACCTGGATGATCCAGAAGCCGGCGACGAGCTCTTTGGTCTCTGCGAAAGGACCGTCGACGACGGTGCGCTTATCGCCGTCGATCTTGATGCGCGCGCCTTTTGCGCTCGACTGCAGGCCGTCGGCGTGCAGCACGATGCCCGCCTTGACCATCTCCTCGTTGAACTTGCCCATGGCGATGAGCAGTTCCTCCGACGGCATCGCGCCGGCCTCGGAGTCCTTGGTGGCTTTCACAATGACCATGAAGCGCATGGGTATTCTCCTTCGGTTTGTGCCGGTTCCGGAAATGTCGCCGGCTTCTACCAGCACGACGAATGAGGAGGGCTGGAATTGACACGGCCGGAAAAGATTTTTTGAAGTGCTGAAAAGCCGATAATCAGCAGGGCTTGTAGCCGATCGCGTGGAACGCCGACGCGGGCAGCCAGAGCCATTCGGGCTTGAGACCGCCGCGCGCGTTGATCAGCGCCTTCACGTCGCCGGGATAGGAATTCCACATCACCGCGGTCGCAGCGTTGTTACTGCCGTGGTGGAAGCCGAGCCGGATGCCGCGGGCGATGCACATCTTGTCCTTGCCGAAATGACCGAAGCCGATGGTGCAGGCGGATGCGCAGTCGCTGGTGATGCGCCAGAACTGCCCGGTCGCGGCCTGCGAGCGGTATTTCGCGTCGAAATTATAGACATTGCCGCCGGAGTGATGCGGCGCATAGCGCGGATCGCTGCGGTCCTTCCTGGGCTCGATGTTCTGGTAGCGCTGATCTCTGGTCTGGGCTTCGCCCGCGGCGGTCAAGGCGGAAAGCGCAATCAGGGAAAGACAAAAGACGCTGATGAATTTCATCGCAAAGCTCCCATGCTTCTCGCTGGTCACCTTAGCAGAAGCCGGGCGGCGCGCGATTGACGGGTGTTGATCGAGCCGAACGGGTTCAGCGCAGGCGGAACAGACGGCTGACGCTGCCGCGGATCGGCGTTGGCAATTTATCGAGCAGCGATTTTGCCTGCGGGACAAAGCGGAAGGCGCGCGCGGTCAGGTGGCCCTGCAAGGAGAGCGGCAGCGCATAGTCGCAGACCGAAATTGCGCCAGTCGCAATCACGCGCTTGAACGGATCGGCCGGTGCCATGAGATCGTAGGCGGCAAAGCCCTGTTCGCGCGCATGTGCAATCGTGTCGGCCATCTGCACCTGGCCCGGACCGGCTTTGGCAAAATCCGGATTGATCGCGCCGAGGAAAGCGAGCCAGCGGCGGCCGTGCACGAGGGCGATTTCGATCCCTGCAAGCTCGCCGCCCACTTCGAGACGCGCGCAGGCAATCGGGCCATTGTTGCGCGCAAGCGAAACGAGTGCTGCTTCCCAGTGTTCGTTGCCGATCACCGAAGAAGAGAAGCCGCGTGCGTCTAACCAGCCGCGCTTCAGATCGAGGGCGGAGCGAATGCAGTTTAATGTTTCCGCGCCGTGCGTGATGTTCAGATTTACTGCGCCCTTGTCTGCAAGGCGGCGGCGGATGCGGCGCAGTTCGCGTGCGTTGCGCGGGCTTAAGCCAACCTCGCGGCGCAGATCGACATAGGGCGCTTCTTCCACGCGCGCGACCTGCGCGCGGCGCTGAAGGAGCGGCGCGATGCGGGCGTCGTTCCGCACTTTGCGCAACAATGCGGCGTCCGCGCCGAGATTGCCTGCAGTCAACAGCGCCTGCGCGAGATGCGCGTCAGAGGCACCTCGCGAGCAGATCGCATCGCCATACTGAATAAGTGGGTCGCCGAGAAAACGAAGCACGGCGCTTCCCACCATTGCGCTCATCACGAGCGGCAGGATGACGACGGGCTCGCTGCCGTCGCGCACCACGATGATCTGCGGCACGTGACCCTGCGCGAGATGCGCGTCGACGGAGGCTTGCGCAAAAGCAAAAGTCTGGAATGGGGTCGCGGGCGGAACGTCGCGTTCGATCCGGCGCCAGTCGAGCGCGACCTGCTCCAAAGCGGCGTCGCTGGAATAGACCTCGGCATCGCCGGCATGGCGCTCAGGCTTCACCGAGCGGCGCAAGCTCTCGCCGAACCCCGCCGCGATTTCGGGAAAGGATTCGAGGCTTGCGATCAGTTCGAGGGATAAAACACTTAAAGGCATCGGCGGCGTCGTTGCTCACGTCTCCGGTGGTCGGGCTTTTCCTAGCGCCTGCATCTTTATTATTCATTGTCTTTCGGGCCTTGGCGCCCTTAAAGAAACGGTATCCTTAACGGGCCCCGCATTTCCCGGTAGAACTACGGTCTTCGCGGGCATGGAAACGGCATGCAGGTACCTATCGATATCTTCGGCGGGCTGGCCTTTCTCGGCTTCATCGTCGCGTTCCGGATGCTCTGGGTCACGGGCACCACGCTCCGGCATGCGCTCGTGTTCACGGTTTTGCCGGTATTCGCGATCGCCGTGCTCGTCTATCTGTTTCCGCTGCTTTATCCCGAGGGCACGCCGGGTCGCGATGTGTTGGCGCTGCGCTGGCTGGTCTTCGGCGTGCTGGTCGCCTTCGTTCCGCCGGTGCTCGGGGTCCTGCTTGCCGCATTCAGCCGCCGGCGCTTTGCCCAATTCCGCGCAATGGCGGATCGCTAGATGTTCATCAACTTCTTCAACGAGCTGAAATCCGCGGGCCTGCCCGTCACCGTGCGCGAATATCTCACGCTGATGGAGGCGCTGAATTCCGACGCCGATCTCGCGAACCGGCGCGTGGAGGATTTCTATTTCCTGTCGCGCGCGACGCTCGTCAAAGACGAGCGCAACCTCGACAAATTCGACCGCGTGTTCGGCCATGTCTTCAAGGGCCTCGACCTGATGTCGGACAATGCCGGCACCGCGCAGATTCCCGGAAGAATGGCTCCGCAAGCTCGCCGAGAAATATCTCACCGAAGAAGAGAAGGCGCAGATCAAGGAGCTTGGCTGGGACAAGCTGATGGAGACGCTCGCCGAGCGCCTGAAAGAACAGAAGGGCCGGCACCAGGGCGGCTCGAAATGGATCGGCACCGCGGGCACCTCGCCGTTCGGTGCTTACGGCTATCATCCCGAAGGCATCCGCATCGGCCAGGACAAGAACCGCAACAACCGCGCGGTGAAAGTCTGGGACAAGCGCGAGTTCAGGGATCTCGACGACGAGGTCGAACTCGGCACGCGCAACATCAAGGTCGCGCTGCGGCGCTTGCGCAAATTCGCGCGCACCGGTGTCGCCGGAAGAACTCGATCTGCCCGGCACGATCCGCGAGACCGCGAACCACGGCTATCTCGACGTGCAGATGCGGCCCGAGCGGCGCAACGCCGTGAAGGTGCTTCTGTTCTTAGATATCGGCGGCTCGATGGACTGGCATGTCGAGCTTTGCTCGGAGCTGTTTTCGGCGGCGCGCACCGAATTCAAGAATCTCGAGACCTTCTACTTCCACAACTGCCTCTATGAGAGCGTGTGGAAGCAGAATGTGCGGCGGCATTCGGAGCGCACCAATACCTGGGACGTGCTCCATAAATTCCCGCACGACTATAAAATCATCTTCGTCGGCGACGCCTCGATGAGCCCCTACGAGATCGCGATGCCGGGCGGCTCGGTCGAGCACATGAACGAGGAGCCGGGGCAGGTCTGGATCGAGCGCGTCATGCGCACCTATCCGCATGCGGTGTGGCTGAACCCGGTGCCGCGCGAGCACTGGGACTACACGCAATCGATCCGCATGATGCGGCAGCTATTTTCCGACCGGATGTATCCGCTGACGCTTGAAGGCCTGGATCAGGCGATGCGGGAGTTGGTGAGGTAGGATTCGTTAGCAGCATGCTGCGCAGAGTGATCAATTTTTGATATTCGATGAATGCTTCCGAGCCGGCTAGCTGGTCTTTTTGATTGCGTCTGAAAGCATTTCCTACGATGATTTTTTGGCGTTTAGTGAAATTTCATTTCCTGAGCGATCAGCATATTGTCGGGAATTGCATTTGCTAGTTGGCGGATCCTGTAAATCGCATTTTAGCGCAATTGCTTCCTGAGGCTATTTCTGCAAACAACAAAGGATTGAAATGTAGCTCTGAGCGTCAACAGAAATCGAGCAATATTAGCGAATTGACGTCAAAAAGCTCTGAGCAGTTCGGTCTAGATTGAGAACGCATTCAGGCGACTGAGCTGTAGCAGATTCGATTTCAAAAATCCATGCGCAGCTCTGACTTTTACTCTCGACAGCACCGATTCTGCAAGCCAGCGTTGAATGGAAATTAGTGCCGGAAGCGGCGCGCGAATTGTCCTGCGCTCACCGTTTCTCTTCGGTATTGTAAAGCTTCTGTAGAAGCTCTCTGGTTGACGAATTGCAGCAGCCAGTACGTCCGCACTTATTCCTACAAGATAAGAAAGATGCTCGATGTCTACTATTACGGGCACTCCGCTGGCGGCAAGTCTTGTAACGTAGCTGACAAGTTCAATTCGTAATTCTTCATCTAGTCGCTCAGCCGCGGCGAGCCAGCGATCATAATCTGGTCCAAGCGTCATAGTGTTAGCGCCAAGGGCTACCTGCTATCATTCTTATCTCGCACTTGCGTGTAGCGTTAGCGAACGCATGTGATAGGCCCGTTAGGGCCTTGTCTAGTCGAACGGGCGACGGAGAAAAAATCACCACAAGTACTTAAGAACGTTCGACTAGATGAGGGCATAAATAATCCCTTACCCGTCGAGGCGAATACACCTCATTGTCACTAACCCTTGGCGCTAACTGTCCTCACTATCTCAAACCGAAGCTATTTCTACCAGTGCTATCTTTCTTCACCCGGGGCATAAAAAACTCGTCACTCGACACTCTAAATCTTTCCGCCCACGCGGGAGGTTGCTTGTAAGTGTTGTAACGGCGAAATATTGGCCACCTATTTTTGATAAGCGCGGTTAGTGCAGCGGGGGCTAGCAAAATGGTAGTACCATCGCGAATGGCGATTTGAAATTCAGCCAGTGTTTTGACGGCTTCAAGTATTGTGCTGGGTAGAAACCCATACTTGCGATTAAGATCAATAAAAGAGATTTTGCCTCTTGCCGCGATAAGCTCAGAAACAATGACTTTGTGTACCGATTTCAAATCTGTCCATCAATCTAATCTTCGAAGTACGGTGTTTCTTTTTGTATTCTGATCGTCCATTTCCCACCAGAAAACCGGAAAGACGTTATTAGGAGTATTGCCAATCTCCATCGAATATAAGGCTTCAGTTTTTGAGTAGCCAAATGATGGAAGTTTTCTGTTTCTAATTTTTGGAGCAAGCGTCGTTTCCAAGCGGTTCATGTCAGAAATGGCATCAGTAAGCTGTTGTCCGGAATAATAATCAGAAATTCCGCGTGTTAGCCATTCGGTACAAAAGTATTCGTCGCTACAACTTGAAAACGAACTTCGTGCAGCTTCCATGGCTGCGATAAAACAAAGATAAATTTTGTGCTGACTTCCCGCCGTCTCGCTTTTGAACCAGTCTATTCGTCTTTTTAGCGATTTTCCTGAGCCGCTAAATTCGTCGATAAAAACAAAATTCCACGGTGAGTTCTTTTTGCTCCGCGCCGCTTTTGCGATGCTGTTGTTAAAGTGGGATCCAGACCAGCGGAGCCCAAGAAATGGGATTTCAAAGGCCAAAGCATCGCCTCCGAACTATCTGAGCTCGTTGATCTAGCCTCACCCAAGGCAACAATCTCAGTATTGGTTGGTTTCAGTCCCCACACTGAAGTGACGTGATTAGCAATCGTACGACATCTGGCGGCCAAGTCTGCACCAGTGACGAACCTCAGTCTTTGGAGCAGGCTAACAAGTAAATCTTTTTCTCTTTCGTTAGCGGCCGACGCGAAAAGTTCAGATAGTTCTAAATCTCGATGATTGGTCCATGGAACCGAATTGTAGGTCGAGAATTCGTTGAAAGTCGTTGTCAGGAATGGATTGCCTAAGCATTTGGAAAAGGTAGCCTGATTGAGCCGATATCTTCAATTCATGCGCGCTGAGGTACTCTGTTACTTCTGCTTCTGTTGCTGGGAATTGCGCGTTGCTATGCAGTTCAGGTTGTCAGTGCTCAACTAGCCGCGAAATCGGGTGGGAATCGCACACTGAAATGAGCATCTATCCTTCAACGCGGGTAGCGAGAAGGAACAATGCGATGCACGTCACGACGGAACCCAACATCCTCTATTTCGGCACGCCGGTGGTGCTGATCAGCACCGTCAATGAAGAGACTATAATCTCGCGCATGCGTCGGCGTGCGTCTGCTGGTAGCTTCCAATTCGCCGCAGAATTTATTGCGACGGCGAGTGCGTCTGAACTTGCCGTCGCCGCGCGAAGTCGAGGCGGTCAACCGCCTCGCGCTCACCACCGGCACCGATCCTGTGCCGAAGGGCAAGCAGCTTCGCGGTTATCGTACGAGAAATCAAAATTCGAAATTGCCGGCATGACGGCGGTAGCCTCGGAAACCATCGCGGCACCCCGCGCGCTCGAATGCCCGGTGCAGATGGAGGGCGTGCTGGAGGCGCATCACGGTCTCGCCGAAGACGACAAGTTACTTCGCGGGCGCGTCACGACCTTCGAGGTGCGCATCCAGCGCGTGCATGTCGACGAGGCGCTGCTCGTGGACGGCAAGCCCGATCACATCGACCCCGATAAATGGCGTCCGCTGATCATGAGCTTCCAGAAATTCTATGGGCTCGGGGACGGGCAGGTGCATCCGTCGAAGCTCGGCTCTGTCCCGGAGAAATACTACCGCAGCCCGGACGTCGATCGCTCGCGCGCGAGCTGCGGCGCGTAATTACTTACCCGCCCCGTCGGCGCCATCCATGCCGCCGGGCGAATCGCCGGTCACGCCATACTCGCCGGAGCGGCCGGTCTGGTTCGCCATATCGAAGCCCTCGGCGGAAAGGCCGCGCTTCAGGAGTTCCCGGATTGCCGCTGCCCGGCTCGGCATCCGCGTTTGAAAGCGGAAATCGTCGAGGGCTTTGACCTCGTCAGGGGTCAACATCACTTGCAGGCGCTCTTCACGCGCCAGATTTTTCCCGTTGCCGTTTCCGTTCGTAGCCATCTCTCTCACCCATTCTCCGCGCGGCGCTAAGGCTCGGCTTTAGAAAACGGAAGTCGGGTAAACCCGACTGCCGTGAATTGACTTACTCATTCTGCACATAAACCCCCTAATAATCAAAATGTTCCCTTTCCGACATTTGGGCGGCAGGGGCAGGAGCCGGGCCTTTAGCCTTTGCGGACTGTTTTCCGGGGCGGCAGGGGCGCAGGCTCTCTTCATGAAAAACTCAGCAAACGGCATCACCATTGATTTCCTCTTTCCGGAAACTGAAGCGCAGTCAGCGCCGGTCGTCCGGAACCTGTACCTGACCAGGCATCCGATGCGGTGCGCCTGCGGTTCGGAGAACTTCGTAATCGCAAACGTGCTTCAGGCGGATGCCAACAAAGGCATTCCCGCCTCGGCGATGTACGAGTGTACAAGCTGCGGCGAGTACCGCCTCGGCTAGCGTTCGGCGTGCTACTGCTTTCGCCAAGAGCGGAAGGCAGCATGAAATCCGAAACAGGTTTCCTCGTCATTTCAAACGATGTGAAGCCCGAAGACGAAACCGATTATCTCCATTGGCTGACGCGCGAACACGCGCAGGAGCGGCTCGGCATTCCGGGCTTTCTTTCCTTGCGCGTATTCCGGGCCGATGTTGCCGGGACCATGCGCTTTCTCATTTTCTATCGGCTGACGAATGCCGCGGTGGTCGCGAGCGAGGCCTATCTCGCGCGGCTCAATGCGCCGAGCGAATGGTCGCGCCGGATCATGCCGATGCTCACGAACTTCGTTCGCGGCGGCGGCAACATCATCCATGAAGTAGGAGAGGGCGAAGGCACCTGCGTTTTACCGATGCCGTTCGATGCCGGCGACATCGAGCGCTACCGGTTAGCCGCCGACCAGGCGGTGACGCGAAACCGCATGGTGGCGGCGCGGATTTTCGAAGTCGACCTTGCTGCAAGCGCGGTTGCGACCAAGGAAAAAGCGATGCGCCAAGGCGACTCGTCCTTCTCGGCCATGCTGCTGCTCGAAGGAATGGACGAGCGCGCGGTCGCCGCTGCTTCCGAAGCTGCGCGCGTGGGTGCCGGGGATGGAGCGGGCATCTATCGCCAGGTTTTCGTGTTGCGAAACGCTTTAGACCACGCATAACCCCGCATTAACGACACCCGCAAAGCAGGAATTAACGGCGTCCGGCTAAGACGTTTATGGTTCCAGGATCGGCCATGCCAGTTACACGCCCGCGCATGATGGAAATATTCGCAGACGCGTATTGGGACCTGTCCCGATCGCTGAAATATCTGCGCACCGTATCGTTGATTGCTCTCGGCATTGTCGTCGCGCAGGTCTTGATGCTCGCGATCCTGCCGCGGATCGTGACGGGCAATCCGGTCGGACAGCTGACGTGTTCCTTCCTGATCCAGCTATTGTTTGCGTTTTTGCTGACGCCATTCATGCTTGCCGTGCACCGCTTTCTGCTGATCGGCGAAGTCACGCAAAGCTATAAATTCGAGCCGCGGACCTTGCGGTTCAAACTGATGTTCGCGTGTCTTGCGGCGCTTGTGCTTGCTGTGGTGCTGATGGATTTCATCGTGCTGTTAATGCAGCCGCCACAGCCGGAGGTCGTGTACGGGACGGAGCGTCCTTCCGGGCGCCGGCAATTCAATCCGCTTGTGCTGCCGGCATTACCGGCGCTGATCGCGATTCTGATTTTCACCGTGCGCGTGATCGTGCTGTTGCCGGCCGTTGCCACCGACGCGCCGGGCGCGACCTGGCAAAACGCGTTCGCCGACACCAAAGGGCATTTCTGGTTCATCCTCGGCACGCTGACGATTGCGGTATTGCCGCTCCTGTTCGGGATCGTCGTACTTCTGGGGATACTGACCCTGGTCAAGGTCAAGGTGCTCGCGGGTCTTCTGATGCTCGCCGTTCTGATCTGCGGCGTGGTCGCAACGACCGTGTTGAGCGCCGCGGTCGCGTCCCGCGTCTATCTCGCTTTCGGCAATCGTCTGAACCAGCCGGTCGCGGCCTGAGGCCGCAGGCGGTCACGCTCCTGACGTGTTGTTTGCCGATATAAGCCTTCTATCAAGCATGGAGGCTCAAAAATGGCCGAAGAAGATAATCCGCTGGAAGGCAAGGAATTCAACGACGCGCTCGCGAAGCTGGAAGGCTCCAGCCCGGAAGCCGCGACACTGATTTCGATGCTGCGCGATGCCGTCACCGAACTGCAAGAGCAGATGAGCGGCGACGATGACGACGATGAGGATTGATTGATTTATCGATCAGTTGCGAGAAACGGCCGGTGGTTTTTGCCGGCCGTTTTTTTTGCTTGCTAACGCTTCTTTTTCTGCGCGGGTCTGGCGTGCGCCGTCAGCGTGACGACTACCGGATTCGGAAAATGCTCGAGCGCTGCCCCGGTCGCGGCATCGACGCCAAGGCCGATCACGCCGCCGATCAATACATTTCCAGCGACACCGGCCGCCCCTTCGC
The DNA here is from genome assembly GCA_963730025.1 of uncultured Alphaproteobacteria bacterium. Taxonomy (GTDB): domain Bacteria; phylum Pseudomonadota; class Alphaproteobacteria; order Rhizobiales; family Xanthobacteraceae. Next base: position 979,069 of record CAVSPV010000002.1, on the reverse strand, counting down.
CTGCGAGCCGCACCGGTATGTTCACGGTCTGCGGCGCGTAGCCGTCTTTGGTGAACGTGGCGACCAGTGAATCCTTCCGGCTCACGCGAATGCTGCAGGGCGTGGTGCAGCCCGGCCCATGCACTGGCGGCCGGATGATGCGCGGAATTTCCTGCTGGCCCGGGTCCTGCTGTATCGGCGCACATTCACTGATCGAGCAGATATCGATAATCTGCGTCGATACCTGCGCGCCTGACGGCGTACTTTCGAATTGAACCGTCGATTCAGTGCCGCGAATAACCGTGGCACACCCCATTACCGTGCAGCTGATCGCAATCACTTGAAATAGACGCATCGCGCTCCCCCCGCGCGATCATCGTACACGTTGCGGAGCAGCGCCAGCGCAGGCCTTACGCTTTCTTCAAAAACTCTGTCTTCAAGACGAGACCCTTGACCTGCTTGGTATTGCATTCGATCTCGCCCGGATCGCCAGTGAGGCGGATGTTTTTGACGAGTGTGCCGCGTTTGAGTGTTTCCGAGGTGCCTTTGACCTTGAGATCCTTAATGAGGGTCACGGAATCGCCCTCGCTCAAAAGCGTACCGTTCGCGTCTCTCACTTCATCGGTCATTTGTATTCCCCAAAATCTCCGGGGAGTTTGCCACGTTCGCGCGCATCAGCTCCAGATGTAAATCGCGCGTGCGAGGATAATGGCGAGCGCCAAGAGCGGCACCATGACCGGCGGGGTAATATAGCTTGCGAAGGTCTTATCCACGGGCCGCCGCCGGTTCAGCGGCCTCGACCGCGGTCTGGTCTTTAAGCCAGAGCAACAGGATTTGCCGCTTGATCTGCACCACCGAAGGCTGCTTCAGCTTGTTTCCGAATTTTCGTTTTTCCATCGTCTCGTCCTCGGGCGTTCCCTCAAAAATAAAAAAGCCCGGCAACCAATACTGGTTTGCCGGGCTCCCTGCGGCAGCTTACCTGCTGCTCATCGTTTTTTGTTCGGTTTTTTGTTCGGTTTTTTGTTCGGGCTTGTCCTGCGCGGGCGAGCCCTGATCCGGTGTGGTTGGCTCCACGATCGGCGGATTTGTTTCGGGCTTCGGTACGTCAGGAGAAAAATTGGTTTGATTGGTCATTGGCAATGACCTTTCTTTTTCAACCTAAAAAAATATTCAGGCAGAAGAGCTATATGGGTACGAATAGCCGTTTAAGGAAGGCCCCGACGCGCAAATGCCTTCTTTAATTTTTTGCGGCTGACGTCAGATCGATGCGCTGACCAACGGCACCGGCATTTCGTCGCGTTTCGCCCCGCGACCGAAGATCTGTTCCGGCGTTTCGAGCACCGTGATCGTGTCCGACGCGCCGAACGAAATCAGCGTTGCGTAATTGCGCTCGTCGCGGAGCACCATGTGCGCGTGCACGAGGTTCACTTCGACCGCTCTGTTGTCGGTCTTGGTAAGCCGCACCCAATTGCTCATGAGAATTGCCTCTCGAAAATTGCGTTCGCGCGCATTTTCACTGCTTCTGTTTTTCCACTGCGCTTTGCACGACGACGCGGCGGCAGTTTTCCAGATCGCTTTTCACAAGATATTGCGGGTCGCCGGCGACGGCGGGCAGGAGCCCGATGATTTTAAAGTGGCCGCCTTGCGTATGACGAAGCCGGTCGACGACAAGTTTGATTGATTGTCCGACCTTGTAACTGTGTTCCATGACATCTCCTCAGGAAACGATGGAAATGGGCGCCGGCAACACCGCTTCGCATTTGGGGCAAACCACCGGCTTCTTGTCGAGGTCGTAAAAGCGCGCCGCACAATTCGTGCAAACTCGCTTGGTGCCGGACGGTGGCGTCGGTTTCATTATTTCGGGTCGTTTCCCGGCCAGGTGCCGCTGATCGCCCGCCACAAAACGAAGAACATCACGGCGGCGCCGAAAACTGCGTACAGTGCATAATCGGAAATCAGCGCGTATTTCGCCCAGCTCACGAATGCCGCGAGCAGGATCACAAGCGCCGCGTAGCCGGCGGCTTTTGAATGATCGAATATTTTCGAGGGTCCGGGGGATGGTGGGCTAGACGGAATGAATCCGGACATCCGCCTGTATACGCGCCGCAACACGCTCAAATAAGGCTGGGTCGCGGCCAGACTCACTATATTTACCCAAGCAGGAAGCGTTATTTGCATTTATGCGCCCAATGCCTCAAGAGGGGGCGTTCGATCTGCCGACTGTCTGGTTAGCTCCGCTACTCCATAACATCGCTGCATCGGGAAAAGGTTTCGCGTTGTATGCGCGGCGCCAAGCAACCGCCCCCCGCGGCGATAATGGAGACTTAAATGCCAACCGGTACCGTAAAGTTTTTTAACGCTCAAAAAGGTTTTGGTTTCATCCAGCCAGACGACGGCTCCAAGGATGTGTTCGTACACATCTCGGCAGTCGAGCGCGCTGGCATGGGCACGCTCAACGAAGGCCAGAAAGTTGCCTTTGATGTCGTGAGCGAGCGCGGCAAGCAGGCCGCTGGTAACCTCCGCAACTCCTAAGCGTTGAACCTGAAATGCGAAAAGCCCGGCCGAGAGGCCGGGCTTTTTTGTTTAATCTGGCTGTAAGAAAACGGTCAGCACTCAAGTCGGCTATAGCCGACTTAAGAATTTCTAATGCCGATGTCGGGAAAACCCGCCATCGGTGCCGGACGTTTTAATGCTTTGACAGATTAGCCGCCGAGGTTAGTCGGTTCCGCAATGTTGCGGTTGTAGCCGATCGACGCACCTGAATTAGGATCGAACGGCGACGTCAGCCAGCCATACGAATTCTGCTGATAGACCGGGCCGCTCGAATAACCGTAGCTGTCATCGAAGCTGCGATATTGTGCGGACGCAACTGAAACCGAACCGATCAACGCCACCGCAGCGACGGTACCCATAAGAATCTTTTTCATGTCGTAATCTCCTTTTAATTCGCCGAGCTCCATGCTCGTCACGCCGATAACGCAGTGCAGCAATAAAGGTTCAAAAATAAACGGCCGGCAGAGTTCCGCCGGCCGTCTTGAGAGATAAAAACCGTTGGAAGTTGCAGCGTAATTAGCCGCCAATATTCGTCGGATCGGCAATGTTCCGATTGTAGCCGATCGAGTTACCGGTGTTTGCATACGGCGACGTCGTGTAGTTGCCGTAGTGGATCTGATAATCCTGGCTATAGCTGAGAGGAGCCGCAGCCTGTTCATCCCACACGCGCGGGAAAGCAAGAGTTTGCGCCGAAGCAAACGACACACTGCCAAGGACCGCAGTTGCTGCAATCGTTCCAATAAGAATCTTTTTCATTTCGATTTTCCTTTTCGAATACCCACCGTCCCATTCGCGACATATGCGGTGCGCGAAAGGAAAAACAATGGCGGCCGATTCTCACCGGCCGCCAAATTTTGCGAAAACTTTATGCGTTCTTAGCGAACAACCAGGTCATCGCGCATCGAATTCGGCTCCGCGGCACGGAACGCTGCGGCCGTTGCATTGGTGGGTTGCGCGCGTTGCACGCCGCGCGCAGTAAATGCACGATCGACTTCCATCTGCGTAACAACACCCACGCCGCCGAGTTCATTGGCGTAAAGATCAAGCGTCTGCTGATAGCTAGCTGCTGAAGCGGCCGGTGCAAACGACGCAACAAAACCCGCCGCAAGTGCGGCAAATGCGAATTTTTTCATGATGATTTCCTCATTTCGTGACCCGCGACTGCCGCCGGTCTGCATGGGGAACACACTGGCTATGCGGAATGGTTTCAGGCTCCACCTCACGAAAGCGTGAGCGGATTTTCGACCATCCGACATGGGAACGGATTGCCGCACCCTTCGTTGGTCTAGTGGCTGGCCAACAGATGACGAGGCTATGGAAGATTATCTCAGAAAGCTGGCATCGCGACTGGATCGAATATCGCGAGCGAGTTTGGATATCGGTACTGCGAGAAAGCTTCGCGAGATATCGCGCGAACTGGATCATAAGGCCGACGAAGTTGGCGGAGAACAATATCGCCGCGGCGATGACAAAACGCGAAGCGTAAGTCACCGTTCGCACTGATCGAACCGGATACCAGAAATAAAAACCCCGCGCGAAACATTGCTTTCGCGCGGGGCAAATCTTTAGGCGCCGGACTTATTTCTTCTTCGGCTCGCCTTGCATTTCACCCTTCGGCATGTCGGAGCCCTTCTGCATGCCTTTGGTCATTGCCTTCGGCATCGCATCGCGGTCCTTCCCAATTGGCGTATTCTTGTCTTCCTTCATTCCGTCCTTGGTCATCGGCGCAGTCGTCTGCGCTGCTGCGGCGCCGGCAAGAAAGGCCAGGCCAGCAACTGCAATAATCAGTTTCTTCACGGGGAAGTCTCCATCGTTCGCGCGTTTCGCGGCTGCGGATTCCGGCGAAGCCGAATCACCCGCGACGGAGCCTCTTATAGTCCGCAGTCAGGCTTTTCCTAGACGGCGCGGTCTGGCGGTCGCGAAGCCGACTAGTCGTTGCTTAGAGCTTGCTCGACCAGAAATCCGGGTGGTAGCGGTATTCCGCGCTGGCCCGCTCGACAAAGCCCAAGCCCGGATAGGGCAGGTGCATGCCCGCGACGAGCAGACGGTCGGAGGCCGCCATATCGAACGCGCGCTTGCGCGCCTCGGCCGCCTGTTTCTGGTCGGTATCGAAAACCAGCGTCCACTCGGGGCGCGCGAATTGCAGCGCCGCGTTATGGACGACATCGCCCCAGACCAGCATCTGCTCTTTGCCGGAAGAGAAAATGTAACCGGTATGTCCGACGGTGTGGCCGGGTAAAGCGAGCGTGGACACGCCGGTCGCGATCTCACCGTTTGCAGGCAATGGTTTGAGCCGGTGTGCGTAGGGTTTCATGGCAGCTTGTGCCATCTGGAAAAACGGCTTGAAATCCGCAGGCGCTTTTTCGACTGCTTCGGTGCCGAGCCAGAATTTCGCGTCCGCTTCCGAGACGAAAATTTCCGCATTCGGATAGACGGCTTTGCCTTCCATCGTCATGCCGCCGAAATGGTCGGGATGAAGATGTGTGAGCAGGATCGCGTCGATCTGCTCCGGATTGATACCGGCGAGCACCAGATTTTCGGTCACGCGGCCGAGCGAAGCGCCCAACAGCGCGCCGGTTCCGGTATCGACGAGATAGAGCTTGTCGCCGGTATTCACCGCATAGGCATTTACATGAGATCGCGGCGGCGAAGCCTGATAACCCTGCTGCAGCACTTTTTCCATCTCGGCGGTGTTGCCGGAGAAAAGCTTGAGCTCGATAGAAAGATCGCCGTCGAGAAGCGCCGTCACTTCGAAGCTGCCGAGCTGGCGCCGGAGAAATCCAGGCGCCTGCGATTTAGCGAACGGCATCTTTGCATGCGCGGACAGCGGCAGTGTGGTTGCGGCAGCAAGCGCGCCGCGCCTGCAAGTAGATCCCGCCGTGTGAGATCAAATAGATGTGTCATCCAGCTTGCTCCAGCGCTTAAACCTTCTCGCGTTTTTTTTGATTTTCGCACGAAACCGGTATCGTGCGAAATTAGCTCTTCACCGTGTGTCAGAAACACGGCAGCTTGCTGAACCACTATTCATGAAACTATGGATGCAGCAAGGCGTTACAGGGCTTGAACGCGAAACGTGCCGCACTAAATGCGTGCACCTCGCATAGTGAGAAGGAGGTTCTAATGAACACTCTACGCAAGAAGCTTACCGCGATCGGTCTCGCCGGCTCCGTCGGCGTGGCTCTGCTCGCGCTTCCCACCGTTCCGGCTTCCGCGGCCCCGGTCGCGCCGAGCCAGAACATCGTTAAGCAGTCCGCTCCCCAGCAGACCGAAGATGTTCGCTGGCGTCGGACGCCGCTGGATCGGTCCGGCGATCGCGCTTGGCGTGATTGGCGGTGCCTTGGCTGCGGACCGGTATTACTACCGCCCGCATCGCTATGGGTATTACGGTAACCCGTATTACGCGAACCACTACTACGCACCGGCCTATTACGCACCTCCGGCCTATTACTACGGCCCGCGTTACCGCTACTACGGCTGGTAACTGAAAGTTCTGAATTGGGACGCGAGGCGAAAGCTTCGCGTCCCGATTTTCTTTGCGTGCGGGCCGCCGCCTGTTTACAAGGCGCTGCCATGTCCGCGCCCGACGCTCCGCAATTGTTCTATTCGTACAAGCCGCGCCTGATGGGCCCGAGCTACGAATTCCAGCTTTCCAAAGATACGCTCGATTGGCAGATCGGTCTGCGTAGCGGCCAGGTCGCCTATCCGATGGTCCGCCACATCCGGCTCGGCTATAAGCCGACCAATATGGCGGGCGCACGCTTCGTGGCCGATGTCTGGCCGTTGAACGCGCAGAAGCTCTCATTGTCATCCGTATCGGCGCGCTCGCTCGTCGAAGTCGCGTCACAAAATAATGATTACGGCAGTTTTGTTCGCGAGTTGCATCGCCGAGTCGCTGCGTCGAAAAGCAATTGCGTTTTTGAGGCGGGAATTCCGGCGTGGCGCTGGTGGCCGTCGCTGGTCGTCGGCGCGCTCGCGCCCGTCGCTGTGCTCTACATTGTCGTTCGCGCATTCCTGAGCGCCGAATATCTGGTCGCGGCCGGCATTGCTTTAATCGGTGCGTGGTTTCTCTGGCAGGTCTGGAACATCGTGAAGCGCAATCGCCCGCGGCGCTATGCTCCCGACGCTATTCCCGCTGACGTGCTGCCGTCCTAGCTCCCATAAACGCGCGCAGCGCTATTCTTCAAGACTTTTCGGCGTTACGAACATCTCGAGCCGCCCGGCGGGCGGGGCCGCGTCCTTCCATTCATGGACGGGCAAGTTCGATCACCGCGAGGCCCGCGGTAGAATATTTCTTGCCCATGCGGCGGATCGCGTCAGCGTCGCCAGATTTTGCAAAGCTACCTGCGAGGCGCTCCAGCCCCGGGTTATGACCGATGACGAGCAGCGTTTCGATTGCGGCAGGCGTTTCGCGGATCACACGCAGGATCGTATCGGCTGCCGCGCCATAAAGCCTGTCGTCGAACTTTACTTCGACGGATGAAAGTTTTTTGGAAACAATATTCCAGGTTTCGCGCGTTCTTCGGGCCGTCGAAACAAGGGCTAGCCCGGGCGAAAGCTTTCGATCTGCAATGAATGCGCCCATCAGCGGTGCTACTTCACGTCCACGATCATTCAGCGGCCGGTCGGCGTCGGCAATGCCCTCGGGCCAATCCGATTTCGCGTGACGCAACAGGAGCAGCCGGCGCATTCTTTGGTTCCTCTCGACGACGGGAAGTTCTACCTTTATCAGCTTCGCCACGAAGGGTCTGCGACATTTAACGATGAGTCCGGCATCGACCTATTATCAGGCGACTTCCGAGCCGTTTTCGGCGCGGCCGCGGCTTGCCCATGACATCGATACCGGCGTTTGCATCGTGGGCGGCGGTTTTGCCGGGCTTTGGATGGCGCGGGCATTGCTCAAGCGTCATTACGATGTCGTGGTGATCGAGCGCGAACGGGTCGCGCATGGTGCATCCGGCAGGAACGGCGGCTTCGTTTCAGCCGGATTTCAATCAAAGCATGTCCGCGATCGCCGACCGCGTCGGGATCGACGATGCGCGCGCGCTCTACCGGCTCTCGCGGCTTGGCGTGGAGTTGGTGCGGGAAGAGCTTGCGCTCGGGCTGCCCGGCGTGAACGCGACGCCCGGGTATCTGCGCGTTTCGAGAAACGACGATGCGGAAGCGCTGCGCCGCCGCGCCGACTGGTATGCGCACGAATTCGACCATGACATGGTCTATTGGCCGACCGAGCGGGTGCGCGAGGCGCTGGTGAGCGATTGCTATCATCAGGCGCTGCACGACGCCGACGCATTTCATATTCATCCGCTCAATCTTGCGATTGCGCTCGCCGAAGAAGTCGAGCGGCGGGGAGGGCGGATCTACGAAGACACGCCGGCGCTGGACGCAGATGTAGATGGTGTGCGGAAAACCGTGATGACACCGCGCGGCCACGTGCGCGCGCATCACATCGTGTTCTGCGGCAGCGGGCTACTCGGCGACACGTTTCCGGAACTCGCGCGCACCGTATTTCCTGTCGCGACGCACTGTGCGTGACCAAGCCCGCCGGCGAAAAGCTCGCGCAGGCCGTCCGCTATTCGGGTTGCGTTTCAGACGATCGCCGCGCGTTCGACTATTACCGCGTGGTCGGCGACCGCCTGATGTGGGGCGGCGGAATTTCTACCGATACGCGGCAGCCGAAGGATCTTGAGCGCGCAGATGAAAGCGCGGATCGACGCGGTTTATCCGCAACTAAAAGACGTCGGCATCGAAAGCGCATGGAGCGGCGTGATGGGCTTTGCCGTGCATAAAATGCCGCAAGTCGGAATGCTGCGGCCCGGTGCCTGGATCGCGAGCGCATTCGGCGGGCAGGGGCTGAACACGACAGCAATGGCGGCCGAACTCGTTGCATCCGCCATCGCCGATAAAGACGATCGCTGGCGGCTCTTTATTCCGTTTGGACTGGTTTGGGCGGGTGGTGCGCTCGGGCGCCAAATCGCGCAGGCGAGTTATTGGTCGATGAAGATCAAGGACAAGCTCGACGCTGCGGCATCGCGGCAGAAAGCAAGGAAGCGAAAGAAATTTGCGGCCGTCGGGAAGGCGCAGGCCGTTACTTAATCGCCGCCACCGCCACCATCTCCACCGCCGTCGCCATTACTGCCAGCTACGTTTCCTTCGGGCCAGCCTTCAAACAGGTAGGGTTCGATAATTCTGTATCCAACGTAAAGCACATCCAGCAAGCCGAACAGGATGAAGAACGCGGTGACAAACTTCGGCCACTTCAACCCTCTCGCCGCGACAGAAACGCCAGCCGCTCGAACAGATGCACGTCTTGTTCGTTCTTGAGCAACGCGCCGTGCAGCGGCGGGATCAGTTTCTTCGGATCGCGCTCGCGCAGCGTCTCAGGGCCGATATCTTCGACCATGAGAAGCTTCAGCCAGTCGAGCAATTCGGAGGTTGAAGGTTTTTTCTTCAAGCCGGGCACTTCGCGGATTTCGTAGAACATGCGCAGCGCCTCGGCGACGAGGCGTTGCTTGATGCCTGGGAAGTGGACTTCGACGATTTCCTTCATCGTGTCGGCGTCGGGGAAGCGGATATAGTGGAAGAAGCAGCGGCGCAGGAATGCGTCCGGCAATTCCTTTTCGTTGTTCGACGTAATCACAATGATCGGGCGCTTTGCAGCCTTGATCGTCTCGCCGGTTTCGTAAACGTGAAATTCCATGCGATCGAGCTCCTGCAGGAGATCGTTCGGGAATTCGATATCGGCCTTGTCGATTTCGTCGATCAGCAGCAGCGGGCGCCGTTCGGCCGTGAATGCATCCCAGAGCTTGCCGCGTTTGATGTAGTTGCGGATTTCGGAGACGCGCGGGTCGCCGAGCTGGCTGTCGCGGAGCCGCGCGACCGCGTCATATTCATAAAGGCCTTGTGCTGCCTTCGTGGTCGACTTGATGTGCCATTCGATCAGCGGCGCCTTGATCGCGTTTGCAACTTCGGCCGCAAGCACAGTCTTGCCGGTGCCGGGTTCGCCCTTGATCAGAAGCGGGCGCTCGAGCGCGATCGCGGCATTGACCGCAATTTTCAGATCGTCGGCCGCGACGTAGCTCTTGGTACCTTCAAAACGCATCGCTTCCTGGCTCCGGGGAATGAACGGCGGCGCACCCTATGGGCGGCGATCGGTCGGGGCAAGGCGGCAATCGGCGCGGGCTCGATTCGCGCCATTCCGCCCGGCAGAACTTGCCGGGACGGCAAAGCCTGCCGTGCAACGGCGTCCGAGCCGCGCGGTAAAAGCATTATAATTCAATGGCTTACGGAAGTTAGAGGCTGGCACAAGGGTTGCCAATCCTCTGCCAGAGCCCGCATGGGCGCGGCACGGACTTCTGGAGGAGTGTAATGGGTATCTTCGGTGCAATGACGACCGCGGTGGGCGGTCTGCAGTCGCAGGCGTTCGCGCTCGAAAACATTTCCGGCAACATCGCGAACTCGCAAACGACCGGCTTCAAGCGGGTGGATACCAGCTTCGCCGATCTCGTTTCCTCGACGAGCGCAAAGTTGCAGACTTCCGGCGGTGTGGTCGCGCTCTCGCGCCAGACCAATAACGTGCAAGGCGATATTCAGACCGCCAGCGTCGACACTTACATGGCGATCAAGGGCGATGGCTATTTCGTCGTGCAGAAGCCGAGTGCGTTTCCCGACGGCAACCCGACCTTTGTAGGCGTCGATCTTTATACGCGCCGCGGCGATTTCGAGCTCGACAAGAACGGCTATCTCGTCAACGGCTCGGGCTATTATCTGAAAGCGCTTCCCGTCGATGCCGCGACCGGCAACACGGTCGGGAGCGTGCCGGAAGTGCTGCAATTCACCAACGACTTCCTGCCGTCGCAGACCACGACGATCATCGATTATCGCGCGAACTTAGCTAGCTTGCCGCGCAACCAGGCTTACGCGAATGCGCCCGATACGCTGGGCAGCGAATTGCTGGACGTCGGTGGCTTTACCGGCAGCGATCCGAGCGCCGCAGGCGACGGCTACGTCGAAGGCGCGGACGTTGCGACCTTCCTCGAACAATCGATCGCGGGCGGCGCGATCACGGTTTACAACTCGCTCGGCAATTCCGTGAACGTGCAGATGCGCTGGGTGAAAACGGATTCGGCCGCCACCGGCGGCACCGATACCTGGGAAATGTTTTACCAGGAAAATTCCAACGCCGGCGCCGCCGCCGTTGCTTGGCGCAACGCGGGCCAGGTTTACGAATTCAACGCAAGCGGCGTGCTGACGCCGAACATTCCGGCGGTGACGCTGACCGCCCTGACGGTCGATGGCATCGCCATCGGCGACGTAATTCTCTCGCACGGCTCTTCCGGCATCACGCAATTCGCCGACGCGAACGGCGTCGCCAAGGTCAACCAGCTCAATCAAAACGGTTATCCGGCCGGCGAATTGCAATCGATCGCGGTGAACGACAAGGGCCGTGTGGTCGCAAGCTATTCGAACGGCCGCACACTCGATATCGCGGAAATTCCGCTGGCGAGCTTCCTCGGCGACAATGCGCTGAAGCGGCTCGACGGCGGCGCCTTCGAGGCGACGTCGGAATCGGGGCCGGCGATCTATGGCGCATCCGGCAATATCGTCGGCAAGTCGCTGGAAGGATCCAACACCGATATCGCGGACGAATTCACGAAGCTGATCGTGACGCAGCAGGCCTATGCCGCGAATACGAGAATCGTGACGACCGCGGACCAGATGCTTCAGGAAACCATCAACATGATCCGCTGAGGCGGATCGTAACGGGTAAGACACGATGGGGCTGACACAGGCGTTATCGTCGGCGCTGAGCGGTTTGCGGGTCACGCAGGCCGGCATCGGCGTCGTCGCAAACAATATCGCGAACGCGGAAACGCCCGGCTATACGCGAAAATCGCTAGCGCTCCAAAGCTCGGGCGCGAACCAGGGCGTCAGTATCGCCAGTATCAACCGCGAACTCGATATTTACACGCAGCGCCAATTGCGGACCGAGCTTGCGGGCTCGTCCTATATCAACATCATCTCGCAGTTCCGCTCGCAGATCGATCAGCTTTACGGCGTACCCGGCGGCACCAACGCGCTCGACACAAGGCTCAACAGCTTCACCAATTCTTTGCAGGCACTGGCCTCCGATCCGCAGTCGATCGCGGCGCGGCAATCGGTGCTGAACGAGGCGCAGGTTTTCGCGCAGCAGCTGAACCAGATGTCCACCGACATCCAGGCGATGCGCAACCAGGCGGAATCGGGAATTGCCGACGCGATCGATCGCGTCAACATGATCCTGAAGAATATCGAAGACGTTTCCACCCAGATCAATTCGCTGAGCGGGCAAGATACTGAAATCGGCGGTCTGCTCGACGAGCGCGATAAACTGATCGACGAGCTCTCAGCCCTGATGGATGTCCGTGTGGTCGGCGTCGGCGGCCAGCAGATCGCGATCTTCACGACTTCCGGCATCAGCCTGTTCGACCGTCAGGCGGCCCAGCTCACGTTCGACGAGCGGCCGCTGAGCGCGCAATCCCAGTGGACCGCGAACGATGCGACGCGCTCCACCGGCACGATTAAACTTGCCGGCGGCAGCGGCACTGCGCTCGATTTGATTTCGGACCATGCGATCCGCTCCGGCGAAATCGCGGGCCTGATCGAACTGCGCGACGACATTCTGGTCAAGGCGCAGGCGCAGCTTGACGAGATTGCGCATACGCTCGCGCTGTCGCTTTCGAACCGCACTATTTCGAGTGCCGCCGCGCCTGCCAGCGTGCTCCCGCAAGCCGGCTTCGATATCGATCTTGCCGGATTGCAGAACGGCAACTCGATTTCGCTCACCTTCACCGAAAATTCCGGACCGACGCAGCGGAAGATCACGATCGTCCGCGTCGACGATCCGTCGTCGTTGCCGCTTTCCAGTTCGCTCACCGCCGACCCCGGCGACGAAGTGATCGGCATCAGCTTTGCCGGCGGTGTCGCGGGCGCGCTCGCAGCGCTGAACACTGCGCTTGGGCCGGATGTTCAATTCACCAATCCGAGCGGCAGCATTCTGCGTGTGCTCGACGATGGCGCCGTCGATAACGTCAATATCGACGCGCTAAGCGCCAACGTTACGACCAGCAGCATTTCGTCCGGCGATCCGACATTGCCGTTCTTCGTAGATGGCGGCAGCTCGTCGGTTTACACCGACGTGCTTACCGGCGGGCGCGAACAGAAGGTCGGTTTTGCCGGCGCGTATCGCAGTGAATGCCGCGCTCATGTCGGACCCCGCGGGTCTGATCAAGATGACCTCGGGCACGCTTGAAGGCGATTCCACGCGGCCCGATTTTCTGTGGCAGCGGCTGACCGCGACCACGCAATTTTTCTCGCCCAATACCGGCATCGGCGGCACCAGCACACCTTACTCGGGCACGCTGGTCAATTTCGTGCAGCAATCGATCACGACCCAGGGCAACGCCGCGGAGAACGCCGCGCGTCTCAAGGACGGCCAGGACATCGTGATTGCATCATTGCAGGAGCGCGTGGCGGAAGGCTCGGGCGTCAATATCGACAGCGAAATGGCGCGGTTGTTGTCGCTGCAAAACGCTTATGCCGCGAATGCGCGCGTGCTGACGGCGATCAAAGAACTCTACGACATCTTGATCAGGATTTAGCGATGGCGATTTCCGGCGTAGGTCTCAATACGATGCTGGCATCGCGCACCATCGGTTCGATGCGCGATCAGCTCGCCGAATTGCAACGGCAACTCGGCACCGGCAAGAAATCGCAGACCTATGGCGGGCTCGGGCTTGGTAGCGGGCTCGTGCTCAACATGCGTTCTCAGCTCAGCCGGATCGATACCTTTAAAAGCACGATTGCAAATGTCGATCTGCGCGTGAAGCTGATGAATACCTCGTTGCAGCGGATCGGCGATCTGCGCGACGAGACGCGTTCGGATCTGTTTGCGCCGTTCGACTACACGCTGGTCAGCAACGGCCAGTCGGCGGCTCAGCGCTCGGCCTCCTCTCGGCTCGGCGAAATGATCACCTTGTTGAACAGCGATGCCGGCGGGCGTTACCTGTTTTCCGGCCGTGCCACCGATACGAAACCGGTCGAAACATTCACGCATATTCTCGAGGGCGATGGCGCGCGCGCGGGCCTGAAACAGGTCATCTCCGAACGCCTGCAAGCCGATCAGGGTGACGGCTATGGCCGCCTCACTTTAAATCCCGCGGCGGGCTCGGTCGTATCGCTTGAAGAAGACGGCGCGCATCCGTTTGGTTTCAAGATCGCCGGTGCGACCACGAGTTTTGGTGCCACAATCACCGGACCGGGCGCGCCACCGGCAACGCTCGACATCGATCTCGGCGCGGTCAATCCGCCCGAGGGCGCCACGGTACGCATTCAGTTTACGCTTCCCGATGGTTCGTCGACCGCAATTCAATTGACGGCGACCACAACGAATCCGCCAGGTGCCAATCAGTTTCTGATCGGCGCGACACCCGGTGATACCGCTACCAATATTACCGCGGCACTCGATGCTGGAATCCAGCGCCTCGCCGGCACCGATCTCGCCGCGGCTTCAGCGGTACAGGCCGGCAACGAATTCTTCGCGACCGATGCCGCGAACCCGCCGCTGCGCGTTGACGGCCCGCCGTTCGATAGCGCGACTGGGCTGATCGCCGGTACGCCGGCAAATACCGTTTCCTGGTACACGGGTGACAACGCCACAGATCCCGCGCGCGCGACGTCGACGGCGCGGATCGACGATGCAATCACGGTCGATTACGGTGCGCGCGCCAACGAAGAAGGCATCCGCTGGGTTGTACAGAACACCGCCGTGTTCGCGGCCGTGAGTTTTACCGCGACGGATCAGAATTCACGCGATCGCTATTATGCGCTCGCCGGCCGCGTCGGTGCGTCGATGGACGTACCGGACGGCATGCAACAAATCGAAGCCATCCAGACCGAGATTGCCGGTGCTAACTTGTCGGCACAGGCTGCTAAACAGCGCCTCACCCAGCGCGCTCCGGTTCTGCAAAACATGATCGACAGCGTGGAGAACGTCACCGACGAAGAGATCGGCGTGAAAATGCTGGCGCTGAACACGCGCATGCAGGCATCGCTGCAAGTGACCGCGATGCTATCGCAGCTATCGCTCGTGAATTACATCTAGTAAGTGCCGGAAATGAAAAACGCCGCGGTTTCCCGCGGCGTTTGCCAATTCTATCTTTTCACCGGCTTCAGGCGGCTTGTGCGCGCAGGCCCGCGGCGATTTCGCGGTTGATATTGATCAGCACGCCGACGCGGCCGGCCGAAGTATCGGTCGAGGTCTCAAGCGTCATCGAATGTTTCACGATGAAGTTCGCGAGATTGGCGAGGTTCTGTTTCACTTCGACAGGGAGCGGATTTTCGGGGCGTCCGATGGAGCCGCCAAACACGGTCCAGAGGCGGCGATTGTAGCGGATCGCGGAGACTACTTCCTCGCTTTTCGCGAGCGAGCCGTCATTGACGGCCTGGAGTTTGGCGGCAGCGCGCATTAAAAGCTGCGCTTCGAGTTCCCGGGGATTGCCGGTTTCTTGGGCGTTCTTCGCGTAGATCTTCGCCGCGTTATACATTCGCGAGCAATTCCTTCTCGTATTCGATAAGGGCTTGGGTCTCTTTCAGCGCTTTATAAATATTTCCGGTTAATATCTGATTATTGATGCGGTCGAAGTGGGCCTGGGTGCTCGGTGCAGCGCTAAGCGTCTCTTTCATCAGGGTAAAATAGAGTTCGTGGTGGGTTTTGGGGTCCCGGCTCAGATACATGAGCTGAACCACGAGGTAGATCTTCTTACAGGGCGTATCGGCGGCCTCGACCGTCATGATGTCCTTCTCGCGAAGGATGGGCGCGTCGCCCTCAATCACCAGGCGCGTGCGCTGGTCGTCGTTGGTGACGACTGAGTCGCCAATGATGATCCGCTCGCCCGGCTTCAGTTCAACTTTGAGGCCCATTCTCTTCTCCCCGAATTGACCCCATCCCCTTACCGCCGGACGGTGCGCGAAAGTATGGGCCGTTTCAACCGCCCAAAAGCGAAACGGCGGGGCACAACGCCCCGCCGTTTCTTCGTCTTGGATTTGATCGGCTTAGCCGAAGAGGCGAAGCACGTTCTGGTCCGCCTGCGCAGCCATCGACAGCGCGGTCGTGGACAGCGACTGGCGGGTCTGCAGGGCGAGCAAGTTCGCGCCTTCTTCGTTCGTGTCGGCGAGCGTGAGGTTGTCAGCGCCAACCTGAAGAACGTTGATCATGTTCTTGGTGAAGTCCTGACGAGCCTGCACGACCGAGAGGTTCGAACCGAACGCGGAAGCCTGCGTGCGGAGCGAGGTGGTCGCCGCGTCGAGCGCCGTGATGACGGCGTCGATGTTCGAGTTGATCTGGAACCCGTCGCCGCTCACTGCGGTGAGGCCGAGGCCAGTCGCGGAGAACGTCACGCCGGCGATCGAGAGCGAGCTCGAGCCGTCTTCGTTGAAGTCGACGGTCAGGCTGTCGCCATCGAGCAGGTTGACGCCGTTGAACGACGCGTCGCTAGCGAGCTGCGTGATCTGGGTCAGCAGCGCGTTGTACGAAGACTGCAACGTCGAACGCGACGTCGAAGCCGTGGCAACCGTGGCAGTCGGAGTGGTCGTGGCGGCGGTAAGACCGAGATCGGTCAAGGTTGCAGCAGTACCACCGATGGTGATGGTCTCGCCGCTCGTCGAGTTCGATTTCGATTTCTTCGCCGACGTTGAATGAAGCAGTAATACCCGTTCCGAGGCTGAGGCCCGTAAGAGCCGCAGACAATTCGGCCTGGGTGTCCATGCTCGCGCCACCGAAGGTGATGGTGTGAACCGTGCCGTTGCCGACCTGGATGGTCAGATCGCCAGCGTCGACCGCGGCAACCGCGGCGTCGTCCGCCAGGGCGCCGCCCTGGATGTTCGCGGCGTAGGTGATCGTGCCTTCATCGGCCGTCAAAGCCTGACGGGCCGTCGATTTCGCGGATTCGATCAGCTTGGTGATTGCCGAGATGCCCTTGTCGGCAGCGGCAACCGTCTGGATCGCATTGCTGACGCCATCGAGCAGGGTGGACAGATCGCCGGAGCGGGCCTGGAGGCTCGCCGCGGTGAAGAAGTTCACCGGATTATCGACGGCAGAGTTGACCTTCTTACCGGTCGAAAGACGCTCCTGAACCTTGCCCATCATGGTGGCGGTGTTCTGGAGCGAGAGCAGGTTAGCGCGTACGCCTGCTGAAAGAGTTACGTCGTTAGCCATAGCTACTTCCTTCCTAGGAGTTACACAACAAAGTCCAGCCACCATTCTGGTGGCCTTGCCGAGGTTCTCTCATGCGCTCTACTAACGGCTCGTTACTGCCGCTGTTGGGTCCCGATCGTTAATGAGCGGTAAATAAAGTGGAGTCCGGTCCAATCGGTCGCGCACCTAAAAGCAAAGCGGCGGAGCCAAGGCCCCGCCGCTAATTTGATTTAAGAGGGTGCGCGTTACTGGAAGAGGCGAAGCACGTTCTGATCCGCTTGTGCTGCCATCGACAGCGACGTCGTCGAGAGCGACTGGCGGGTCTGGAGCGCAAGCAGGTTTGCGCCTTCTTCGTTGGTATCGGCCAGCGTGAGGTTATCGGCGCCGATTTCCAGCACGTTGATCAGGTTCTTAGTGAAGTCCTGGCGGGCCTGCACAATCGAGAGGTTCGAGCCGAAGGCCGAAGCCTGCGCGCGGAGCGATGCGGTTGCGGCATCGAGTTGCGCAAGCGTCGCCTGCACGTTGGCCTGGACCTGAAAGCCGTCGCCGGTGACCGCCGTCAGGCCGAGGCCGGCCGCGGTGAAATCGACGCCGTCGATCGTGAGCGAGCTCGAACCGTCTTCGTTGAAGGTGACGGTGAGGTTGTCGCTGTCCAGCAAGTTCACGCCGTTAAAAGATGCGTCCTGCGCAAGCTGCGTGATCTGCGTGAGCAGGTTGTTGAAATCTGCCTGCAGCGACGCGCGTGTAGAATTCGGCGTGCCGACGGTCGGTGTCGGGTTGGTGGTGGCGGCCGTCAGGCCGAGATCGGTCAGCGTTGCCGCGGTGCCACCGATCGTGATCGGCTGGTCGCTGGTGGAATTGATTTCGATTTCTTCAGAGCCGTTGAAGGTGGCGGTAACATCGCCCGGCAGGCCTAGCGCGGCCAGTGCGGCGACGAGTTCGGCCTGCGTGTCGACTTCGCCGACGCCGGCGCCGAAAGTAATGGTATGCACCGTACCCAAGCCGACCTGGATCGTCAGGTTTCCGGCATCGACAGCCGCGACCGCGGCGTCGTCGGCCAGCACGCCGCCCTGGATGTTCTGCAAATAGGTGACGCCGTCGTCGGCGGCGATCAGCGCCTGTTTGGCGGCCGACTTCGCGCTTTCGACGAGCTTGTTGATTGCGGTGATGCCCTTATCGGCGGCAGCGAGTGTCTGCACGCCGTTGCCGATCGCATCGAGCAGCGTACCGAGGTCGCCGGCGCGGGAGTTCAGGCCAGCGGCGGTGAAGAAGTTCACCGGATTATCGAGCGCCGAATTGACCTTCTTGCCCGTCGACAGGCGCTCCTGCACCCGAGCCATCATTTCCGCGGTGTTCTGCAAGGAGAGCAGGTTGGTGCGGACGCCTTTGGAGAGAGTCACATCATTCGCCATGGCAACGGTCCTCGTTCAATTTCGAATTGGCGCATATAAAGTCCGCCGTTTGTTAAGTCAGGTTGTAAACATACGTGGCTAACAAGAAGTTACCGCCGGGTCCGTGATGGCGTGATTGCTGGCTTTTCTTGGTTAACAAATGGTTAAAAAGTAAACGCGCGCCATTCGTGTCGGATTTAAACCCGACGACAAACTAAAAAACCCAAGTCAGCTAAAGCTGACTTGGGTCGACCGGCGTCTTCATCGAATCAGGTTGTTTGCGAGGCTAGCTAGCCCTGCTGACCATGACCGGCCGGCCGCCATTGGCGGGCGTCGCGGTTTTGCCGTTGGCGCCATAGCCCTGGGGCGTCGATTTGCGGGCGGCTTCCTCGGAAGCGCCGCGCATGATGCCTTCGGCGACCGACTGGGCGGTCGCGACCACGCGAAGATTGTGGTTCAGGATTTCGCGGAAGGTTTGGTGGGCACGGCGAAGTTCATCCACCAGGACCGGGACGGTCTGGCCGATGAAGCCCGAATTGCTCTTCAGAAGTTCGATCTCGCGCAGATAGATTGCGGCAAGGTCGGTCTTTTCCGTCGTCAGTTGCGCGGCACTCGCGACCTGACCCGACTTCGATCAGCTTGGTTTCCTGCTCGAAGATCTGGACCAGTTTGACCATCGAGTTGCCAATCCGCCGAAGCAGCATTTCCGCTTCGTCGCGGCTCTTGATTGCCTGGGCAATCCGTTTCACGTCATTGGTCATCGGTTACGCTCCTGCAAGGCTATGAGTTCACGCTGGACATGTTCCGCTACGCCAATGCCACCGCTCTTGGTGACGCTGTTCGCGTATTCTTCGACGAGCATCGAGCGCCATGCGCTGTTCGCTTCGCCGGCGCCCAGCGGGCCTTCTTTTTCCTGGACGCTCGAAAACATTTCTTCGAACATGTTGGTTAAGAAAACACCCTCGAACTGCTGGGCGGAATCCTTGATCTTCTTCTTCGTGTTCGGCGAAAGCGCCTGCGCGGTTTCGCCGATCGTGCTTGCGGCATTGAGAGTCGCGAGAAGCGGAGCAACCATCACATCACCTCGATTTCGGCCTGGATCGCGCCCGAGGCCTTGATCGCCTGAAGGATTGAAATCAGATCGCGCGGGCCGACGCCGAGCGCGTTCAGCCCATCGACCAGTTCTTTCAGCGATATGCCTTCGTTGACGAGGCCGAATTTGCGGCCGTCTTCCTGCACTTGAATGTTGGTGCGCGGCACCACGCGGGTTTGTCCGCGCGTAAACGGATTCGGCTGGCTGACCTGCGGTTGTTCGGTGATCGTGACGGTGAGATTGCCTTGCGCGACTGCAACCGTCGAGACGCGGACATCGCGGCCCATCACGATGATGCCGGAACGCTCGTCGATCACGACTTTAGCGGGATGATCGGGCTCAATCACGATCGGCTCGATCTCGGTGAGCAGCGAGACGAGATTGCCCTGGTATTTCGGAGGTACCGTGATTGCCACGGTCGCGCGGTCGATGAGTTCGGCGACCGGTGCGCCGAGGAAATCATTGATTGCGCCGGCAATCCGCTTGGCCGTCGTTAGATCGGGATTGCGAAGCGAGAGCCGCACGGTCGTCATGCGGTTGAGCGCGAATTCGATTTCGCGCTCAACCAGCGCGCCGTTCGAAATGCGGCCTACCGTCGGCACACCGCGGATGATTTTCGCAGCATCTCCTTCGGCCTGGAAGCCGGCAACCGCGACCGTGCCTTGCGCGACCGCGTAAACATTGCCGTCGGCGCCGAGCAGCGGGGTCACCAGAAGCGTGCCGCCCTGAAGGCTTTTCGCGTCACCTAGTGCGGAGACCACCACATCGAGGCGCGTGCCCTGGGTCGCGAACGCACGGAGGTTCGCGGTCACCATGACGGCGGCGACGTTGCCGGTGCGAAGCTGCGCGCCGCGGATATTGACGCCGAGGCGCTCGAGCATCGCCTGCAGGCTTTGCTTGGTGAAAGGCGAGTTGTTGAGCGAGTTGCCAGTATTGTTCAGGCCGACCACGAGGCCGTAGCCGATCAACTGGTTCTCGCGCACGCCTTCGACGTCGGCGAGATCCTTGATGCGCGACGCAGCCAAAGGCATTGCTCGCGATCAATGTCGCGAGCAGCGCACCGAGAATGAAACGTCCGGACTTAAGCATCGACGGGGCTCCCCAGCTGGTCGATGGTGAAACTCTGGACTTGTCTTGCGAAGCGCGTGCCAAGCGCGCGCGCGGCTAAGTGCTTGAGCGGAATCACTTTTTATTTTTGGCGTTGCGCGAATCCCGCGGCAAAGAGCGCCATGCGGGCGGCAAGAACTGCCGGGCGATTAACGAAGCGTTAACCATAAAAACCGAGGTTAGTGCGGTGCCGGCGGAGCCCGGCGGGGGAGCGAATCGATGCGGATCAATTCCGCGACCGCGACCAACATGGCGGCTGCGTCCGGCGTTCGCAAAGCCGGGACAGCCGGCAAATTCTCGCTCGACGGAACTGCGGAGGCGATGAAGCCATCGGCTGCGTCGGCGGCAAATTCCATCGGCGGACTCGACTCATTGCTCGCCCTGCAGGGGGTCGAGGACACGGGCGAGCGCAAGAAGCGTTTCGCGCGCCGGGGCAAGAGCGCGCTCGATCTGCTCGACGAGCTGAAGGCGGAACTCCTGGCCGCCGACCTCGGGCGGGACACGCTGACCAGGCTTCAGGGCTCCCTCGATCAACTCTCCGAGAAGAGCGGATTGCCCGGACTTGATTCGATTTTGGACGAAATCGAGCTGCGGGTCGCGGTCGAAATCGCAAAACGCACGCCCAAAGCCGCCTGATCCTGCCGGATTGAGGCCAATCAGGCCGCGTCCCTTAAGGGCGTTATTTCTCCGTCACCTTCCGGACCTATTGCGCTGCCCGCGGGCCATTGAAGCCGGGCAGGGACATCGCTATAAGCCCGGCCCAATTCGGACGGGGTAGCGAATAAGCCCCGCCGCTACGCGGGAAGCGTGAAGGGGACTAGTGCATGGTTGCGTTGCTGGACACATATCGTCCGACCGATGACGAGCCGTTCATGAACGATCGGCAGAAGGAATATTTCCGCCTGAAGCTCCTACGCTGGCGGGACGAGATTCTGCGCGAGGCGAAGCAGACGCTGCTCCATCTGCAGGAAGAGAACGTCAATCATCCGGATCTCGCCGACCGCGCGTCTTCGGAAACGGATCGCGCGATCGAGCTTCGCGCGCGCGACCGGCAGCGCAAGCTGATCTCGAAGATCGATGCCGCGATCGAGCGGCTCGAAGACGGCAGCTACGGCTTTTGCATCGAGACCGGCGAACCGATTTCGCTCAAGCGTCTCGAAGCCCGTCCGATCGCGACGTTGTCGATCGAGGCGCAGGAACGCCACGAGCGCCGCGAAAAAGTATACCGGGACGAGTAGCGTTTGTTTTACCGGCTGCTTTTAGTTTTCGACGCGATCATCGCGGCGGTCGTCGTCTTCTTTTTCTTCTGGGGTCTGACCGACGGCACGGTCTCTTCGTTCAACATTCTGCTATGGGCCGGGATTCTTGCCGCGCTCGCGGCCATCCTTGGCGGCAGCCTGGTCCTGAATGCGAAAAACAATCGCGCCGCTGCGATCGCGGTGCTTTTGCTGCTCGCGATCCCGGGCCTGCTGTTCGTGCTGTTCGCACTCCTGCTGATTATTCTGCAGCCGCGATGGAATTGACCGGGGCTATCGCCCGCCGCTGAAAAGCGATTTCAGCATTCTGTAAAAAGTATAGAGCGTAAGCTCTACCGCCGCCGTCATCAGCAGCAGGAACAACGCGCGTTGTCCGAGGTCGTCAGTGATCGCCGCGCGGAATTTATATTTGATGGTCTCCGGAAAATAATTGTCGACCAGCGCGTAAAGCCCGTTCGTGAGCGGCTGCAGCTTTGTGTAGAACCAGCCAAGCCAGTCGAGCTGAAACGCAACGAGATAGCCGTAAAGCAGCCAGACCACGACGATGGTCAGCGCAAGCAGAATGGATTTACCGATGAACAGCGCGAGAAAGCCGGGTCCGCGCGGTTGGTCTCGTTCGATATAATCGGTTTCGGTCATGGCAGGTCTCCAGCCCAAGTTTTGATAGTGAGGGCTTCCGCCGCGGCGATGTCAAACCGGACTTTGCGCCGCGCAGAAAAATGCCCCGGCGGCGCGCCGGGGCAGTCATGCGGTGCATCGGGGAGGGCTGTCAGCGCCGCGAAGCGTTCATCTCGCGCATCGGGCCAAGATCGGTATGTAGTCCGATCCAGCCAGATGCGTGTAACGTCGGGACGCAAGCCTGAAATGCGTAGCGGCATGTCGGCGAGGAGCATTCGTAAAAGCGCGTTTCGTTCTCGGTGTAGGGATTTTCGCAGACAGCAATCAGCCGCGTGTGTTGTCCGCACTCTGAACAGGTCAGTTCGGGATAGTGGGAACTCATGATTGCCTCCTCCACTGCAAGAGACAAACAGGTGCGAGGCAATGCCGTTCCGGGTGGAAAGTTCCACCGCGCGACGACGGTATAATTTAGGTGAGCCACGTCGATAAAAGTCTCGACAAAGGCGCATCAGCTCGCGCCACCGGGAAACGCAAAAAGATCGATGTCCGGCTCGCGCGCGCCGCGCAGCGCATTCGAAATCATTTCGGCAGCGACCTGCGCGTAAGTCGTGCCATTGCCGCCGAAGCCGAGCACCGCGCAAACGCGCGGCATGCCAGGTACGTTGCCAATCGCGGGCAGACCGGTATCGGAAGCACCGAACGCACCGCTCCAGGCATAGTCGATCTCAAGATTGATCTTCGGCATCAGCCGCGCGAATTTGCCTTGTAGCCGTTTTATCTTCGCGGGCAGCCGCTTCTGGCGCCGCGCGGGATCGTTATGGTCTTCATCCTCGCCGCCGATCAACACGCGGCCTTCGCGCGTCGTGCGCACATAGAGATAAGGGTCGGCCGCTTCCCAGATCACTGCGCGCGATGGCCACAGATTTTTCGGTTGCGGTTTGGTCGCGATCGCCCAGGTCGAAACCACACTATGGTGTTTGGTGTGAACAAATTTCGGAATATCGAAACCGCAACACAGCACTACGAATTCAGCGCTGATCTTCCGGCCTGATTTGGTGGTTGCGATAACTTGTTCTTTGCCGGGCTTGATTGCCTTGATTTCCTCGGGGAAAAATACCTGCGCGCCACGGTCGATTGCGGCCTGCAGAACGCCGCGTGACATTTTCACGGGGTCTACTTCGGCTGAGTTTCCTGACAAAATTGCGCACGGCCGGTCGATGCCGAAGTCGCGCATCAGTTCGTCACGCTCGATGATGCGCGAAGGAAGGCCGATTTCTGTCCGGGCCTTGCATTCGCGCCGAAGACCCGCGGGGCCCAAAACATTTCCAGGCAGCAGAAGCGCAGGGCGCTCCACGTAATCGCACTTGATGCCGAGCGATTTAATCTTTCTGGTCAAACGTTCCATGGATGCGTTGGAGCGCTGCCAGGCACGGGCCGCTTTTTCGCGCCCGATCTTTTTCGCGAGCTCGGTCAGCGGTTGATCGATTTCGAAGAGGAGAAGCGCCGTACTTCCCGATGTTGAAACACTCGCAGGAGGTTCGCGGTCGAGAACGACGACCTGTCGTCCGTCGGCTGCGAGCGCTTCGGCTACCAGTGAGCCGGTCGTGCCCGCGCCGACCACAAGAATTTCAGCAGAAATATTGCCGGGAAGTTTTTGTGGCGGAATAGGATTGGGAGATTGCTCCCAAACCGTTTTCTGTTGGACGAGTTTCTTGTTAGCCACGCGTTATAACGTGCGATCCGGGCGGCAGTTCCGTCCGCTTTACTCTGGGCGTTCCCAGCGGCCGACGAAGCGGTCTTCCTGCCAGACTTCGATCGCCCGGAAGCCGGCGCGGTTTTTGCCGCGCGTGTTCGCGTCGGCGTCGTCGAGGCAGCGCTCGGATTTGGCGTCCACCATGTGATTGCGGTGATCGAGAAACCGGAACAGATAGGATTCCTTTTCCTTCGACTCTTTCATGACGCCCTCCAACGCTACTCATTACTGACCGGCGCCACCCTCGCTGCTCCGGGTAAACAGAGCGTTGCGGCGCGCGGAGTATTTTATGCGTTGTCGCAGTTCTGCGGTTTTTGGGCTCAATTCGTGATCTGCGTCGTTCTCCAGTGCGAGAACCGGCGCTCGATATGGCGGACGATTTCGGTGAGGAGTACGCCGAGTGCGGCAAGGGCGAGCACAACCACGAAGACATAATTGGTCGCGAACTGGTTGCCGTAATTGACGAGCATGAAGCCCATGCCGGAAATTCCGAGAAACATTTGGGCTACGATCATGCCGATGATGGCTTGACCGATACCGAGCCGGAGACCGGACATAATGAAGGGCACGCTCGCGGGCAGGATTATTTTGCTGACAAGTTCATATTCCTTGGCGCCGAACGAGCGCGCGGTTTCGATCAGATTCTGACCAACATTTTTGACGCCGGTTTGCGTGCTGATCAGGATCGGAAATACCGACGTGCCGAACACGACCGCGATCTGCGCCTGAACGCCGAGCCCGAGCCAGACGATGATGAGCGGGATCAGCGCGATCCGCGGCACCACGTAGAGCGCGTTGACGTAGGGATCGAGCAGGTACTCAGCATAACGCGAGCGGCCCATCAGCAATCCGATCGGCACGCCGACCACGATTGCCAAGGAGAAGCCCGCGAACACCACGCCAAGGCTGATCAGCATCGCGCTCGGGAGTTCGCCGCTTGTGATCACTTTGACGGCCGCTTCGAAAATTGAAGTCGGCGTGGACAGGAAAACCTGATTGATGCGGCTGCCGACAAATTGCCAGAGCGCAAGCACGCAGGCGAGGGAGGTGAACCGCAACACCCATTTATTCGTGAGAATGCCAAAGATATTGTTCGTGACAATGCTCAAGGTGTTGCCCCCACAGCGCGGTCGGTGGATTGAAAAATTTCCCGGCGCAGTTCTGCCCGCAATTGCGAGAAGCGCGGATCGGCGCGGACATCGTAAGTCCAACGCGGTTTCGGAAAATTGACATTGATCACCCGCTGCACGCTGGCCGGGTTGCCGCCAAGCACCACGATCTTGTCGGAGAGGTAGATCGCTTCGTCGATATGATGCGTGACGAAGAGTACCGTCTTCTGGGTTGCGGCGACGATGCGGGAAAGCTCTTCCCAGAGAAACTCGGCGGTCTGCGCGTCGAGGCTGCCGAATGGTTCGTCCATCAGGAGAATAGCGGGGTCGGTCGCCAGCGCACGCGCTATGCCCACGCGCTGCTGCATGCCGCCCGACAATTCGTGCGGGTAGGAATGCAGGTGCTTGTCGAGGCCGACGAGTTCAATGAAGCGCATTGCGCGCTCGCGCCGCTCGGCGGGAGGTATGCGGCGAAGCTCCAAGGCGAATTCGACGTTGCCGAGCACGTCGCGCCACGGCAGCAGATTAATCGACTGAAACACCATGGCCCGGTCCGGGCCGGGGCCGGAAACCTTTCGTCCCTGTATTTCCACCGAGCCACCGTCGGCCAGCGTGAGGCCGGCAACGATACGCAAGAGGGTGGTCTTTCCCGAGCCGCTCGCGCCGACGATGCTGACAAACTCGTTCTTCTCGATCGTGAGATTGACGTCTTTCAGAATATCCACGGTGCGTACACCGTCCGGCGACCGGACGGTGTAGCGCTTGCCGAGCGATGTTGCGCGCAGATGCGCCATCGTTACTGCTTTCCGATCGCGGTCACCGCAGCTTTGACAAAGCGGTCGGTCGCCCAGGCGTCGAACGGCACCGCCTTCTCGATCACGCCGTAGCGAACCATCTCCGCAATCGTGAAATCGCCCGCCTGCTTGTTCAACAGCGCGTCGTTCGGATCCCACACGCCCATGCGCAGCAGAATGTCGTAGGCGCGCGAAACCGTATTCTCGGTCATCGGCGCGAGTTGCGGGGTTGCGAGCTTGACGAAAACTTCCTTGTTGAGCGCTTCACGCGTGGCGTTGAGATGCGCCTTCACAATCGCGGTGGCGAGTTCAGGATTGGCTTCGAGCCACGAGCGCTTGGCCCAGAACGCCTTGAAGATGAAATCCTCGACCTGGGTGGGCGGGTTCATCACGCGATAGGGGCCTTTCGATTCAAGATCGATCGCCTGTGCGACCTGAAAGGCCGCTGCCTGGATGCCGCCAGAGAGGAGTGCATTGCCCCGGCCGCTGCCGCCGCCGACGGGTTGCCAACGCACCTTCGTCGGATCGACGCCCGCTCTGCGCATCTGCATGACGGGCAGATAGTAAGTGGAGTCGACGAGCGCGATAACGCCGACCGTTTTGCCTTCGAGCGCTTTGAGATCGGCGATGTCGTTGTGCGCGGTCAACACCAGATAAGGCCGTGCGCCGGACGCGAGCGCGAAGACCACGATGTCCTGGTTCTGAAGCACGGCGGCGAGGCCTGCGTTCAATGTCGCGATACCGACATCGGCTTGATCGGCGATCAGCGCCTGGATCGCGCGCACCGCGCCGGGGAGATAGGTCACTTCGCTTTCGGTGCCGGTGTCCTTTTTCAGAAAATGTTCGAACGCGCGCACGTCCGGAATGGTCAGGATGTCGAGCGTGGTTCCGTTCGCCACCCTGAGCTTTTTCGGCTGCGCGAAGGCCGCGCCCAGCATCAGCGCGGTGAAACAGATCAGAATTCCCGTTAGCTTGAATAGACTGCGCATATTGATTGACTCCAACTGGTGTGACAGGGCGGTTTTCATTTTCGGACGTGCGATCCGTCGATAAATCTTCCGGTGCCGGGTGTTCCGGAAACGATACCGTCGCGCATGACGATCTGTCCGCGCACGATGGTCATGACCGGACGCCCGACATAGGGATGGCCGGAATAGGGCGACCACTGCACTTTGGTGCCGAGGTTCTGGTCGTTGAACGTGCCCTTGGCCGAAAGATCGAGCACGGCGAAATCGGCGTCGGAGCCGATCTTGATTGCACCCTTGCGCGGATAAAGCCCGGCGAGCTTTGCGGGCTTTTCGGCAAGCGTGCGCGCAAGTGTTGTCAGGCTCAACGTGCCCTTATCGACATAGGTCAAGAGCGCCGAGAGAAAGTGGTCGAGTTGCGGATTGCCGAAAGGAATAGCCCAGGCATCTTTCCAGCCCGGCTCGAGCTCTTCGCGGGTATGCGGCGCGTGATCGGAGCCGAGCACGTCGACCGTGCCATCCTCAATCGATTTCATCAGGTTCATGCGGACTGAGTTCGGCAGACCGTAGGGCGTGCAGAGCGGCCCCATGCGCTTCATGTCTTCGGCGGTATGCAGCACATACTTCGGATTGATTTCGATCGTCATCTGGACGCCGTCTTCTTTGGCGCGCTTCAACTGCAAGACGCCGGCTTCCGAGCGCAGATGCAATACGTGAACACGTGCGCTCGACGCGCGCGCCATTTCGATCAGCGTTGCGATCGCGGTGTGGTCGGAAACGCAGTTCTCGCCGAAATAGGCTTCGACAAAATCGTCGGGCGTGGTTTTGCCCGCGTCCCACTTCTTCTTCGACTCGTGCGCGAAAATTTCCTGATTGGTCGGATGAACCGCGCAATAGGTGCCTTCGCGCTTCGCAGCTTTCAGCGTGTCGTAGAGCATGCCGTCGTCGCCGGTGAAGAGCGCCGGGTCGTGCGGATAACCGGACTTCGGATCGGTCACCATGAAAATTTTGACGCCGATCGCGCCCGCCGCAAGCATACCGGGAATTTCCGGCAGGTTGGTAGCGCCCGCATAAAGCGCGTAGTCCACGATCGCCTTGCTTCGGGTGGAGTCGCGTTTGGCGACGAAAGCCTCGACGGTGTTGATGACGGGCTTGTTGTTCGGCATGTCGACCACGGTCGTGATCCCGCCTGCGGCCGCCGCCCGCGTCCCGGTCGTAAAATCTTCTTTGTAGGTCAGTCCGGGATCGCGGAAGTGAACATGTGTATCCACGATGCCGGGAAATACGATCTTGCCGGAGACGTCGATGACTTCGCGCGCCTGCGGAATCCATTGCTGGCCGGAGACGAAAACGATTTCTCCATTGGCAACACCGACCGACGCATCGGCAAGGCCATCGGGGAGCATGACTTTTCCGCCGGCAAGGACAAGATCAACCTCTTTCATTGAACACCTTCACTTTTACCTATGACGCGAGTTGAGACAGCCGTGGCTTGACGAAGCCGAGTTCGCGCGAAATTTCGTTCGCGCATTGCATGACGTGTTTGGCGAGCTTCTCGATGCGTGGCGAAATCCGCGCTTCCGGTCCCCAGACACCGATGCCTGCAACCGCGCGGCCGTCGCGATCGAGAATTGCCGCGCCGACGCCGGAAACGCCTTCGCGAAATTCGCCGCGATTGATCGCGTAGCCGCGGGCGCGAGCCTGTTTTAATTGTTCCAGCAGCGCAGTTTTCTGGTGGACCGTGTGCCGGGTGTAAGAGCGCGCCGAGCGTAATAGCTCGCCGATAAACTCCGGTGACTGATAGGCGAGCATCGCTTTGCCGGTGCCGACACAATGCGCGGGAATGCGGCTGCCGACTTTGGTCGTTGCCTGGATCGCCTGTTGGGACTCGATCTTGTCGATGTACACGACATCGAAACCATCGAGCACCGCGAGCAGGGCGGACTTGTTCGTCGTCTTGACCAGACGTTCCATGTGTTTCGGCGCGACATCCTTGACGTCCACGCGCGACATCGCCGCGACACCCAATTCCCAAATCTTGAAGGTGAGCGCGTAAGACTTGTCGGGCAGTTGGCGGACAAAGCCCTGCGCTTCCAGCGTGGCCAACAGGCGATGCACGTTGCTTTTCGGCAATTTCAGTTCGCGGGCAAATTCCGAAACGCCGCGCGGCGTGCCGCTGCGGCAGAGGAGTTCGAGTGCGCTCAGCGCTTTGACGACCGTCTTGTCCATCGCCGATATTTCTGCGTTCCAATATTCAGAACAGCTGTTCCAAATATAAGCATGGCGAAGAATCCGGGTGCTGTAAAGCAATCTTGTGCGCCGCTCACATGCACAACCCGCACTCACCAGATTAAAAAAGAATACGGCCCCCGCGGGGGAGCTGCGGGGGCCGTGACTAGCCGGCATCAAGGGGGAGCTCTCGCCGGCTTACGCTTCGCGCATCACTGAGAAAGAGTGGGGCGTGCGCGCGAACCGAAACGTTAGAACGGCAGAATGTGCTCGAAGAGTTGTTGTCCCCAGCGCGGTTGCTGAATGTCGGTGATCTGGCCGCGGCCGCCATATGAAATGCGCGCCTGTGCGATTTTCTGCGAGTCCATTGTGTTGTCGGCCTCGATGTCTTCCGGCCGTACGATGCCGGCCACAATCAGTTCGCGCATTTCGAAATTCACGCGGACTTCCTGCTTGCCTTCGATCACGAGGTTGCCGTTCGGCAGCACTTGGGTCACGACGGCAGCAACATTCGTCTGCAGGATTTCCTGGCGATTGATATTGCCCTTGCCTTCGTTGTTGGTGGTCGAGTCCGTGGTCAAAAGTCGATTTGGAATCGACTGCTTGGTGAACGGAATTTTGGTGAGGCCAAAGAGATTTGTAATGCCGGAATCTTCGTCGGCCTTGCGCTCGCGCTTGGTTTCGTTGTCGAGCTGTGCCTTGTCGGCGATCTTGACTTTGATCGTCAGAATGTCGCCGATCTGGTGCGCACGCTGATCCTTGAAGAAGGCGCGGCTGCCGTTCCGCCACAGCGAGTTTGGGCTGTAGGCGACCGGAAGCGGCTCGGGCATCGGCATCGATACCGGGCGATAGCCGGCTGTCGTGGTTGGATTATTCACCGGCGACAGCTGCGGGGGATTGGTGATGTTCGAAATCTTGTCGATCGCGGCACAGCCGCCGAGCAACGAAGCCGCGAGCGCGAGCGTGCCCACGCGGTAAATCACTTTACGCTTTTTCATCTCTACCTCTTCCAGACGCGGGTTGCTCTAGCGATTGTTGTTAATGGCGGCCGTGGTAACGGGATTGAAGTCACTGACCGTCACGACACCGGGGCCGGTAACGGTCGCCTGCACGACGCGCTTCGATTGCGGGTTCAGCACCGGGATTGAGTCGCCTTCGGCGCCGTTGTTCATGGCTTTGCCGCGCATCGTCAGCGTGATGCCACCGGAGCGGAACACAATGGTGACGCCTTCGTCGCGGGTCACAATTTGCGGCTTCATGAGGTCGGCGACGCGCAGTGTCTGGCCCGTGCGCAAGGCACGGCGCGCGGCCTGGTTCACCACTACTTCGAGTTTCGTGAGTGCGTCAGTCGGAATATCGGCGCGCGCCAGACGTTCGATCACGAGATCGCTTTCGCGGATGATTTCGCTGCGCGAGATCGGCCGCGCCAGCGTCACCACTTCCGTGGTTTCGACCAGTGTGCCGGTGAGGCGCACGGGGTTACGCCGCAGCTTCATCGAGCCCGGCATGTCGATCGTCGCCTCGAAGCGGTTGGTGCGCGAATCGTAGGTAACATTTCCAATCTTCGGCGCGTCGGTCACGCTCGGCTCGATCTGCAGCGGCTTCATGTGGCTGTCGAAGGTAACGGTGAGATCCGCGATGTTGGAAAATTCGTAACGCTTGCCGGCAGCTTCCGCGACCGCGCGGCTGAGATCGTTCAGCGACACGGTCCGGCTTTCGCGGGTGATCAGAACTTCGGTGAGATTCTTCGTGTCGAACACGAGGATGCCGTGCGCACGCAGCGCTTCCATCACGCGGTGGACCTGAATGGTGCCGGAGCTGCCGAGTTCCGGCGCGCGGAAAATCGGCTGACCTGCGTGTTCGCCGGCGTTGGAGAGAATGTCGCCGATCCGCACCAGATCGGAGGTGACCGCGACTTCCGCCTTGAGTGTCGGGATCGTGCTTTGTGCGCGTGCCGTGAAAGACCAGACCACGACGAGTGCGGCGGCCGCGAGGAGAATGAATGCCTTCATGTGTTTCATGTGCCTGGTCCTAGCGCAGCATGGCTGCGGTCGCTTGCAGCATTTCGTCGGCTGCCGAGACGACTTTCGCGTTCATCGAATAAGCGCGCTGTGCTGCGATCAGGTCGGAAATTTCCGTAACAGCGTTCACGTTTGCAGTTTCAAGCTGACGCTGCAGCAGCGTGCCGGTGCCGTCGATGCCGGGATTGTTAAGCTGCGGCGTGCCGCTCGCGGCGGTTTCGAGATAGAGGTTGTCGCCGATCGGCTGCAGGCCCGACTTATTCACGAAGCGTGCGAGCTGGATCTGGCCGAGCTCGGTCGGGTTGGTCTGGTTCGGCATGGTCACCGAAACCCCGCCCTGTTGGTTGATCGTGATGCTGGTGGCGTTTTGCGGGATCGTCATCTGTGGATCGAGCAGATAACCTTCTGGCGTGACCACGCGTCCCTGATCGTCGCGCTCGAATGAGCCGGCGCGGGTGTAAGCGAAACGGCCGTCGGGCAGTTGGATTCGAAAGAAGCCTTCGCCGCGGATGCCGACGTCGAGATCTTTTTCGGTTGCTGCGAGATTTCCCTGGCTCATGACGCGCGGCGTCGAGACCACTTTCACGCCGCCGCCGATGTCGAGACCGGCAGGCAGCCGCGTGCCCTGGTCCGACGTCGTCGTGCCGGCGCGTCGCAGGTTTTGGTAGATCAGGTCCTGGAACTCCGCACGCTGCTTCTTGAAGCCGGTCGTGCGCATGTTCGCGATGTTGTTGGAAATGACTTCGACGTTCAATTCCTGAGCCTTCATTCCGGTGGCTGCCGTGTAAAGCGCGCGCATAATGTTCTCCTAAATCCTGGTTAGACTTCCGCGAGCTTTTCGATCGCCTTGCGGCGAAGCTCGTCGGTGCGCTGCTGCATGTTGGAAACGGTTGAGTAGGCGCGCGTGATCTCCATCATGCGGTTGATCTCGCGCACGGCCTGCACGTTTGATTTTTCCAGCGCGCCTTGCACCGCGCGCGTGGTCGCGTCCGCAACCTGCGGCGTAACACCGGCCGGCGCCGCCCACAGACTTTCGCCTTGTTGTGTCAATGCACTTTGATTCTGAAAGCGGACGATGCGAAGTTTGCCGCGGTCGCCGTTCGGCGTGGAGATCGTGCCGTCGGATGCGATCGTAATATTGGTGTCGTTCGGCTCGAACGTAATCGGTCCGCCTTGGCCGAGTACGGGATGGCCGCTCGCGTTCACAAGCTGACCTTGCGCGTTGATGTGGAAGTTGCCGCCGCGCGTATAGCGCTCGCCGTTCTGCGTCTGCACGGCAATGAAGCCCTGGCCGTCGAGCGCGATATCGAGCGGCGCTTCGGTGCGGTTCAGGGGGCCTTGACTGAAATCCTGGACCGTCGCGCGGTCGATCACGAAGGAAATCCGGCGGTCGTTGCCAGGAAAATAATCGTGGCGCGCAGTCGGATCGAGATATTGCTCGAACATCATCTGCTCCTGCTTGAAGCCGGAGGTGTTCATGTTCGCGATATTGTTGGCGATGACGTCGAGCTCGCGCCGCAGCGCGACCTGCTTCGACAGTCCGACCAATAGGGCATTGTCCATCTCAGTAGCTCCCCAAGTCCGGGCCACCGAAACGCTCCCCAGCGGGTGGCCCGCCTTCCTAAAAGCAGGGGGTATGCCACTTCGAGAAATTGAATGATTTCAGTTACTTGATGTATTCCTAGCCCGGCGAAAGGCTGCCCCCGGCAGCTTCGACCCGGCAAAACTTGCCGTGTTTTAGATTTCGTTAACCATATCGGCCCTAGCGTTTGCTTCTGAATTCGCGAGCCACGGGAGCGGCTCGCTCGGGGAGCAGATCATGGCCAGCGCCGCTGCAGCGGACACGGACGAATTGCCGGAAGACGGCAAGGCGAAGCCGGCAAAATCGAAGAAGAAGCTGTTCATCTACGGCGGCGGAGGCGTGGGCCTCATCGTTGTGCTCGCGCTCGTCTATTTCATGTTCTTTGCCGGCGGCAAGGCGGTCGAGAAGGCCGAGCCGAAAAGCGTCTATTTCGACCTGCCGGAAATGACCGTTAACCTCTCGGCCACCAGCGAACGGCCGCAATATCTTCGCGTGAAGATCACGCTCGAGATGACCGACAGCGCGGTGATCGATGCGGTGAAATCCGCGCAGCCGCGTGTGATCGACGCCTTCCAGGTTCACCTGCGGGAATTGCGCTCTGTCGATCTCGAAGGTTCCGCGGGCATCTATCGCCTGCGCGAAGAACTGATGCGCCGGATCAATCTTGCAATCGCACCTTCGAAAATCCGTGCGGTTCTATTTAAGGAAATCGTCGTCCAGTGACGGCGCACACAAATGGCTGACACAGAAGCATCAATTCTCAACCCGGCGGCCGGCAAGCCGGCTGACGCCGACGTCGCCGCCGATTGGGAAAAGATGGTCGACGGCGAGAGCGCCGGCGAAATCGAAGCCAAGGTCACGGTCGAGCGCGCCATGAACCAGGAGGAGATCGATAATCTCCTCGGCTTCCGGCTCGACGATATCAATCTCGCCGACCAGAACGGTCTCCGCGCCATAATCGACTCGGCCATGGTCTCCTACGAGCGCCTGCCGATGCTCGAGATCGTTTTCGACCGCCTGGTGCGGTTGATGACGACATCGCTACGAAATTTCACCTCCGATAACGTCGAAGTATCGCTCGACCGCATCACCTCGGTCCGTTTCGGCGAATATCTGAACTCGATTCCGCTTCCGACCATTCTCGGCGTGCTCAAAGCGAAAGAGTGGGACAATTTCGGCCTCTTCACGGTCGACGCGACACTGATCTACGCGATGATCGACGTGCTGCTCGGCGGCCGGCGCGGCACCTACACGATGCATGCCGATGGCCGGCCTTACACGACGATCGAGACCGGTCTCGTGAAGCGCATGATGGAGCTGGTGCTGCATGATGCGGAACAGGCGTTCCGCCCGGTAACGCCGGTCCATTTTGAAATCGACCGTGTCGAGACCAACCCGAAATTCGCTGCGATCTCACGTCCGACCAATGCCGCCATTCTGGTGCGGCTGCGCGTCGATATGGAAGATCGCGGCGGTTGCATGGAAATCCTGCTGCCTTATGCGACGATCGAGCCGATCCGCGAAACGCTCCTGCAGAATTTCATGGGCGACAAGTTCGGCCGCGATCCGATCTGGGAGTCGCATCTGGCGACCGAAATCTGGCAGGCGCAGGTCGAAGTCGATGCCGTGCTGTTCGAGGACAAGCTGCCGCTGCGCAAGCTGATGAATCTCGAAGTCGGCGACGTATTGATGCTCGGGGTTAAGCCCGATGCGTTGGTGAAAGTTCGCTGCGGCGACGCAGTGCTTTCCGAGGGACGCATGGGGCGGGTCGGCGATCGCGTGGCGGTCAAGGTCGCAAAACCCTTGCGGCGTCCACGCACAACTTTGGCAATGTTTGAACAAGCCGGCGCGATCTCGGGCCGGATGGAGGCACCATGAGCGGCAATCTCTACGGTCTCGTGATCGAGAGCCTGGTTGCGATACTTCTCGGACTTACGATCGGCTATTGCATCGTGCTGAACAAGCGCCTTGCGCGGTTGCGCTCGGATGAATCCGCGATGCGCGGCACGATCGGCGAGTTGATCACCGCGACCGAATTCGCGGAACGCGCAATCAACAACCTGCGAAACATCGCGCGCGAGACCAACGATACGCTGGGCGAAGGACTCCGCTCGGCAAAAGACGTCACGCGGAATCTGGACGATCAGATTGGCCGCGGTGCAGAAGTACTCAACCGCATCGTCAAAATCGCAGATGTCGCGGAAGCTGCGCGCCACGCGCCGAAGCCCGGGCCCACGATTGTAGAGCCGATGCAGGCGCCTCGCGCGGCGAACCGAACCGTCGAAGCGGCACAAGCGCTAGCGTTACGCGCCAGAATCCTTGCCTCCGGCAAGGCGGCATAGCGTAAGCGCGCAATGTCCAAACTGCGCCTCATCCCGGTCGTCATTTTCGCGGCGGCAGCACTCCTTGTGATCAAGGGGATGAGCGTGATTGCGCCGGAGCGCATGATGCGTCCGGTGACGATCGCGGCGGCGCCCGCGCCGCAGGCCTTGAGCGTGCCCGACACCGATCTCGAATTCACGAGCGCGATGCCGGCCAAGAAAGAAGAGCCGCCAAAAAAAGAAGAGCCGGCTTCGCCACCGTTGCCGCCACAGGCGCTACAGGCCCCGGCCGGGATCAACGTGGGCGTGGTAGGCGATCAATCGCCTGCGCAAAAGGCGCTGCTCGAGCGCTTGCAACAGCGTCGCCTGGAACTCGACACCAAGGCGCGCGATCTCGAATTGCGAGAGAACCTGATCCGCGAAGCCGAGCAGCGCCTTGAGGCGCGCATGAACGAACTGCGCGCACTCGAAAATCCAAATGCCGAGAACGGCCCCGACAGCGCGCGCATGAAGAATGTCGTGGTGATGTATGAGAGCATGAATCCGAAGGATGCGGCGCGCATTCTCGAAAAGCTCGACATGCCGGTGTTGGTCGATATTGCGCGCGCGATGAAGCCCGGGAAGCTGTCCGGGGTGCTTGCCGCAATGACCCCGGACGTTGCGCAGCGCCTGACCGTCGAGCTTGCCCGCGGCGGCTCGCCAGACCGCGCAACTCCGCCCACGGACCTTCCGCGGGTGAATATGACGTCGCAGCAGCCGCCTGCGTCTGCGCCGACCAAACAAATGCAGCAAAAGCAGGCTACGCCACGCTAACCATTCGTTAACGAAGCGGGCGCGCTAATTCCGCATTAACGCTGATTGCCTAGGGTTCAGGCCGACAGAAGTTTCTCTCGGGCTGTATTTCAATGGTTGCGTTTTTCCGGACGAGCGGGCGAGGCCGGTTGATATCGCTCGCGGTTGCAGCGCTATTCGCGCTGCCGGTTTCCGCTTTCGCGCAAAACCGACCGCAACCGATAGCCGCCGAACTTTCCGCGAAGATGGAAGCGGGCTTTGCGCGCCTCATTTTCACTTTTCCCGAAGAACTGAAAGCGGACATCCAGCTCAGCAACAATGTGCTGATCGTAAAATTCGCGCGTCCCGTCCGGGTCGCCGTCGACCAGGTGCAGCCTGCGCTGCGCGACCTCGTGATCGCCGCGCGCGCCGATCCCGACCATACCGCGATCCGCATCGCCTTCGCGCAGAAGATCACCGTCAACGTGATGGAAGCGGGCGAAAAGCTTTTCGTGGACCTGCTGCCTGAAAGCTGGGCCGGCTTGCCGCCGGGGTTGCCGCAGGAAATCGTCGACGAACTCACACGCCGTGCGCGCGAAGCCGAGAAGAAGGCGCGCAATCAGCCGGTGGTACAGCGGGAATGGAAGCCGGTGAAGCTGCGCTTCGCGGAAGCACCGGCGTTTGCACGTTTCGCTTTTACACTCGGTGAGCCGGTGCAGGTTTCCACCGAACAGGATGGTCAGGAATTCCGCATTACCTTTGCGGCACCCGTGAAAATCGATCTCGGCGAAGCGCAGGCGAATTTGCCCGCGAGCGTTGTTGCGCTTGAGGCGGATTATGCCCACGGCGTTTCGGCAGTGCGGCTTGTGCTCGCGCCCTACGCAACAGTGCGTCACTTCCGCGAAGAGAATGCTTTCGTCGTTGACGTGACACCGCCGCCTTCGACCAAGCCCGAGCAAATTCAGGGTGTCGTGCCCGCGCCGGAGCAAAAAGCGCAAGCCGAGGTCACGCCGCAGCCGGCGCCGCAGGCGATGCCACAGCAGAACGCTGCCGAAAATATGCCGAAGCCGGAAGCGGTTGTTCAATTGCCGCCGATGATGCCGCTCGAAGGTCCGAATATTCAGGCGCCGGTCAAAGCCGACACCCCGGCCGATGTCACGGCGAGCGTGATCTCGTCGACGTCCGGATTGCGGATTTCGTTTCCGTTCCGCGATCAGGTCGCAGCCGCCGTTTTCCGCCGCGGCGAGCGTGTCTGGATCGTGTTCGACACCGAAGAGCGCATCAATATTTCCGAGTTGACGGAAGACAAGACGCGGATGTTCGCGGACGCGTTGCTTAGTGAAATTCCGCGACGCGAAAGTGATCCGCCTCAAGCTCAAGGGCGGCTGGCTCACAAGCGTCGAGTCCGACGGACAGAACTGGATTGTCCATTTCGGCGACGCTGTTGTTTCGGCGAGCAAGCCGCTCACCATTCGCCGCCTTTCGGAAGAAAACGGGACTGCCCTTGCGGTACCGCTTGATGGCGCCGACCAGGGTAAGGTTCATAAGATCGACGACGCCGAAATCGGCGACAACATCCAGGTCGTCACTGCGATGGTGCCCGCGCGCGGTGTGCTGCGCAGCCAGGATTTCGTTGAATTCAAGCTGCTGCCTTCGGCGCACGGGATCGCGTTGATCCCTGTTGCCGACGATCTTCAGGTCGCGCTGAAGCCCGAGTTTGCGCTGATCGGCAGGCCGCAGGGTCTGGCACTTTCGACCTCGCAACGCGCCCCGGCGATGCGGCCCGACCGCACCGTTTCCTCGCCGCTCGATGCGGCGGTTTGGGAAGCTGAAAAGAACCGCCGCTATCGCGAGCGTGAAGCCGAAATCATTACGGCCGCGGCAGCGGCGCCCGCCAATCAGCGGCAGGACGCGCGGCTCCAACTCGCGACCTTCTATCTTGCCAACGGCCTTGCGGCCGAAGCGAAGGGCACGCTTGAATCGATCGTGCGTGAAGACAGCAAGACCCCGGTCAATGCGCGCTTTTATCTTTTGCGCGGCCTGACCGAACTTGGATTCGGGCGGCCGGCCAAAGCGCTGGAAGATTTCTCGAACGCGGAACTCAATACCTCGCAGGACGCAGCGCTCCTGCGCGCTGCGGCTTACGCCGATCTTTCGCGCTGGACCGACGCGCGCGAACAATTCCGTGCGGGTTTTGCAGGACTGAAGCTGCTGCCGATCGAATTGCAGCGGCGCGTGTTATTCGGCGCGCTGCGTGCTGCGGTCGAGGTGCGCGACTTTTCCGAAGCGAGCAGATTGATCGGCGATCTTGAAGCGACCGAAGTGCCTGCCAATCAGTCCGCCGAATTTGCAGTGCTCGCGGGACGCATCGCCGAGGGTGTCGGGCGCAACGACCGCGCCGAAGCGTTCTTTGAGGCAGCGGCAAACATGCTGAACGGTCCGGCTGCCGCAGAAGCGCGCTACAAACTCGTCGAAGTAAAATTCTCGCGCGGTGAATATAACCGCTCCAAGGCAATCGACCGGCTGGAATCGCTCGCTTTCAACTGGCGTGGCGACAATATCGAACTTGAAGCAAACCGGTTGCTGGCACGGCTCTACGTTGCCGAGGCGCGCTATCGCGAGGCGTTCCGCTTGCTCGACGCAGCATTGCTCTCGCAGGGGAATCTCCCGGCCACGCGTACATTCCAGAACGAAATGGCGACCG
Source organism: uncultured Alphaproteobacteria bacterium (assembly GCA_963730025.1). GTDB lineage: Bacteria > Pseudomonadota > Alphaproteobacteria > Rhizobiales > Xanthobacteraceae. The sequence continues at coordinate 940,593 of CAVSPV010000002.1, read as the reverse complement.
TGTTCGAAGATCTATTCCTGTCCGAGAAAGCGGATGCACTGCCTGCGATCGACGCGCTCGCGCTCTATTACGATTTCTCGAAGCTCACCCCGATCGGCCGCCGCGGTGACGAACTGATCCGGCGTTTGTCCGATCGTCTCGTGTCCGTCGATCTTCTGGATCAGGCTGCCGAGCTTCTACAGCATCAAGTCGAGTTTCGCCTGACGGGTGCCGCAAAAGCGCAGGTGGCAACCCGCCTCGCCATCGTTTATCTGATGAACCGCAAGCCGCAGCGCGCAGTGGCCATTCTCGGAGCAACCCGGCTCGCCGACCTGCCGCAGGATCTGCGTGAGCAGCGCTTGTTGCTTGAGTCGCGCGGGCTGATGGATTCAAATCGGTTCGACCAGTCGCTTGGCGTCATTGCCAGCCTGCAAGGTCAGGAAGCCGACCGGCAGCGTGCGGACGTGTTGTGGACTGCCAAACGCTGGCGGCTTGCCGGTGAATCGATTGAAAAGATGCTCGGCGAGCGCTGGAGCGTTGAGACGACGCTCGACGAGGTCGAGCGCCATGATGTGTTGCGTGCGGGGCTTGCTTACGCGCTTGTCGGCGAGACGCTGTCGCTGACGCGCCTCAAGGAAAAATACGGACCGCGCTTCCAGGCCGGCCCCGAGAAAGAAGCGCTCGATCAGATCGGCGCCAATCCCAATCCGCGCATGGTCAGCGCGGCGTCGAAGGCGCTTGCGAACGTGGATTCGCTCGCGGTCTTCCTGAAGCTCTATCAGGCAAAATATCCGGCGGCGCAGCGGTCGGAGCAGTTGACCGCGCGCTAAGTCCCGAAGCTCTGCACCAGCGAGCCCGCGACCAGGCTCCAGCCGTCCACCAGCACGAAGAAGATGAGCTTGAACGGCAGTGACACGATCACTGGCGGCAGCATCATCATGCCCATCGACATCAAGACCGATGCGATCACGAGGTCGATCACGAGAAACGGCACGAACAAGAGAAAGCCGATCTCGAAAGCGCGGCGCAACTCGGAGATCATGAAGGCGGGCACGAGAATCCGGAGCGAGGTCGCTTCCGGCGTTTCGGGCTTTGTTTCACGCGAAAGATCGATGAAGAGCGCGAGATCCTTTTCGCGCACGTTCTTCAGCATGAAGGCGCGAAACGGCTCGGCACCTTTTTCGAATGCCTGTTGCGGCTGCATTTCGCCGGCCAACACCGGCTTTACCGCCGTGTCGTATGCGGTCTGGAACGCCGGCCCCATCACGAAGGCGGTGAGAAACAGCGCAAGGCTCACGACCACCGCGTTCGGCGGCGCGGTCTGCAAGCCGATTGCTGTCCGCAAGAGCGAAAGCACGACGACGATGCGCGTAAAGCTCGTCACCATCACGAGGATCGCGGGTGCGAGCGAAAGAATGGTGATCAGCGCGACCAGCTGAACCACCCGCTCGGTGACGCCCGTGCCGTTGCCGAAATTTACGCTGATGTCCTGCGCGCTCACGCTGCCCACTGAGGCGAACAGAAGCGCGAGGGTCAGAAGAGCGGCAACATGGGCGCGTTTCATTCTCTAGCGTTTCTTGTCTTGTCCGAGCAGGCTCGCCATTTCGGCTTCAAGACTGTCGAAGGGGTTTGGCGCGGGTTGCGCAGGAGCAGGGCCCGGCCGCGGTGCCGGTTGTGAAACGGCGGGCGCGGGTGTCGCGGGCATCGGACGTGTTTGCGGCGTCGGTGCCGGGCGCGGTTGCGCGGCTTGCGGCATGGGACGCGTTTCCGGCGCCTTCGGTGCCGGCGCGGTTGCGGGTTTGCGCAAGGCTGCCTCCAGGCGCTGCGCCATGTCGGCATATTGCGGATCGAGTTTCGCTTGCGAAGCCGGCTGCGGTGCGGCCGCTGTGGGGCTCGGCGTAGGCGCGTGCTGCGGTGCTGCGGCAGGATGCGCGCGCGGCGGCAAGGGCGGTGGCGGCGAGTAGGCCGCGGGTTGCGGGCGTGACGCCGGTTGAGGTGCGTGTTCAGGCGCCGGCTCGTCGTAGGTCGGCTCCGGCACGATCGACGATTCGTATTCGGGTTCTTGCGGCTGAAGCTGCGGCTGTGGCGCCATACCGCGCGCTTCGCGCCCAGGCCTGCGCTCGGGCTGCGCCTGCGCCGACATCGGCGCACCGCTGCGCACGATATTGGTTTCGACAACAACATCGGTCGGACCGCCGATCAGCAGAAGATGTTCGGAATTGTCGCGGCGGATCAGCACCAGGCGGCGCTTGGCATCCACCACGGCGGAATCGAGGACCGCAAGCCGCGGTTGACGTCCGCGGCCGCCGCCCGAACTCGGCATGCCGCCGGCGCCAAAGCGGCGAATGATCAAAGTAGTGATCCCGATCAGCCCCAGAACGAGGATGAAAGCGATTGCGAATTTCGCAGTGGTACCGAGCTGTCCGCCGAACAGAGAATCCAACATCTACGCGCCCCTTCCTTAACGGGCTGGGCAAAAAATGCCGCCCTTATGCCTAATAAAGCGTTAACGAGTACCGGCGAAAAGCCCGAAAAACGAGGTTTTCGGAAGGTGGGGCTGGATGGCCCACAAGGCTCCCAGGCCGCGTTAACCGCCTCTTAACCATAAACCCGGCAACACTTGCCGAGGTCCAATACCGGGCCACGCGGGTTTTCGACCATGTCCGTGACTGAACTGCCGCTTTTCTCGATGCTGAAGACGCGCATGCGCTGGCTGGAAACGCGCCAGCGGCTGCTTTCCGAAAACGTCGCCAACGCCGAAACGCCCGGCTATCGCGGGCGCGACCTGAAAGCCCAGGACTTCACGCGCCAACTTCAGGCCGCGACTTCGGTGCAACTGATTTCGACCAACCCCGGCCATGTCGCCGGTGCGACCCAGGGCGATCCCGCGTTTGCCACCGATCGCAGCCAGCCCTTCGAGGTGACGCCGCGCGGGAATTCGGTGTCGCTCGAAGAAGAAATGATGCGGATCGCGCAGAACCAGACCGATCACCAGACCGCGACCGCGCTCTATTCGCGCTCGCTCGGACTGATCAAGTCCGCGCTCGGGAAGAAGTGAGGGCAAGCCATGGACTTCATGCGCTCGATCTTCATCGCCGCCACCGGATTGCGCGCGCAGTCCGGGCGCATGCGGGTGATTGCCGAAAATATCGCGAACGCCAATTCGACGGCGGCGAATTCGACGACCGATCCCTATCGGCGCCGCGTGCCGACTTTTGCGACCTCGTTCGACCGCGACCTGCAGGCGACGGTTGTTTCGATGGGCCGCATTCGAAACGACGCAAGCGACTTTACCGTGCGGAACGAGCCCGGCCATCCTGCCGCAGACGGCACCGGCAACGTCAAATATCCAAACGTCAACACGCTGATCGAAACCGTGGACATGCGCGAAGCGCAGCGCTCCTACGAAGCGAACCTCAATGTGATTACCGCTACGCGCCGCATGATTGCGCGCACCCTCGAAATTCTGCGGGCCTGAAAGTTAGGAAGCGCATATGACAACGCCCAATATTGCCGCCAGCGCTTATACGGCGATTCAACGCGCGGCGAACGGGATAACGCCGGCGTCGAAAACCAACACGCAGTCAAACGGCTTCGGCCAGATGCTGCAAAACGTGCTCGGCGATATTACCAGCAAAGGTCAGCAGATGGACGCGAAAGCCATGGCCGCGGCGAACGGCAAAGGCGATCTGGTCGATGTCGTGACCGCGGTCGCCGAAACCGAAGTCGCGGTCGAGACGTTGGTCTCGGTGCGCGACAGAATGATTCAGGCCTACGAAGAAATCATGCGGATGCCGATCTGATGAATGGCGCAGAAGTATTGGACGTCGCACGCGACGGCATCTGGACGCTTTTGCTGGTCGCGAGCCCCTTGATGATCGTGGCGTTGGTCGTCGGTGTCGCGATCTCGCTCGTGCAAGCGCTCACCCAAATCCAGGAAATGACGCTTGTCTTCGTGCCGAAGATCATCGCGATCTTCGTCGCACTTCTCATCACACTGCCGTTCATGGGCGATCTGCTCCACGGTTACATGGGCCGCATCGCGAGCCGCATCATCTCCGGCTAGGCCGGGCAGGGCGCCGTGACCGTCAACATTTCCTTCCTTCCGGCGCTCGCCGTTACTTTTATTTTGATGTTCGCGCGTCTCGGCACCATGGTCATGCTGATGCCCGGCATCGGGGAGCGCGGCATTCCTACGCGCATCCGGCTCGTGATTGCGCTGATGCTGACGCTCGTACTGTTGCCGATCTACCGGGCAAATTATCCGACCGTTGCGACCGCGAATTTCGGCCCGATTGCGGCCCTGCTCATTCAAGAGGTGATCGTCGGCGCGGTGCTGGGTCTTACCGCGCGCCTCACGCTTTCCGCGCTTGAAGTCGCGGGCGCAACGATCGCGAACCAGATGGGTCTCGGATTTGCAACCGCGGTCGATCCCAATCAGGGCCAGCAGGGCATCATCATCGGAAATTTACTCGCGATGCTCGGCGTCGCACTGATTTTTGCGACCGACATGCATCATCTGGCGATCGGCGCACTCGATCAGAGCTATGCGCTGTTCCGGCCGGGTGAATTGTTGCCGACGAGCGATATCACGCAGCTCATGCTCAACATCATTTCGAGCGCGTTCAAGATCGGCATTCAGCTCGCGGCACCTTTCCTGGTGTTCGGCCTTCTGTTCAATTTGGGTTTAGGCATTCTCGCGCGCTTGATGCCGCAACTTCAGGTGTTCTTCCTTGGCTTGCCGCTTTCGATTTTGATCGGCTTTGCCATGCTGTTTGCCTTCATCGGTCTCGTGATGATCACCTTCCTCGGTCATCTCGAGTCCGTGCTGCTCGGCATCGTGCGGTAGGAGCGTGCGATGGCAGAGGAAGGGCAAGACCTAGAAAAGTCAGAAGACCCAACCGCAAAACGGCTTGAAGACGCAATAAAGCGCGGCGATGTCGCGAAGAGCCAGGAGGTCAACACTTGGTTTCTTCTGATGGGCGCAACCATCGCGCTCTTCATGTTCGGCGGCTCTGCCGCGAATAGCTTGGCGATCGCGTTTCGCGACGTGCTCGGCAATCTTCATCTCGCGACCGACGGTAGCCTTGCGATGCGCGTGATCGTGAGGTTGTTCGGACAGGTTTTGCTCGCAATCGGTCCGGTGCTTGCAATCCTGGTCTTCGCGGCGGTTGCCGGCAATATGGTGCAGCACCGCTTGCTCTGGACGACCGAGCCGTTGGCGCCAAAGCTTAATCGCATTTCGGTGATCGCCGGCGCAAAGCGCATTTTCTCCAAACACGCGCTCGTCCAGTTCGTTAAAGGTCTTCTCAAGCTCGGGATCGTCGGCAGCGTGATCTACGCGGTCGGCGCGTCTGAAATCGAGCGCATGGGATTGCTGATTACCGGCGAGCTTGGATTTACAGTGAGTGTGATCCTGATCCTGTCGCTGAAGATCATGGCGGCGGTGACCGCGATCATGGCGCTGGTTGCTGCTGCCGATTTTCTCTACAGCCGCCACACTTGGTTCGAGCGCCAGCGCATGTCGGTCCACGAAGTGCGCCAGGAATTCAAGGAACAGGAAGGCGATCCGACGATCAAGGCGAAGCTCCGGCAGATCCGGCAGTCGCGCTCACGCAAACGCATGATGTCGCAGGTGCCGGACGCAACCGTGGTCGTCATGAACCCGACCCACTTTGCCGTCGCCTTGAAATACGAGCAGGGAATGGGAGCGCCGCTTTGCGTTGCCAAAGGCCAGGACGCGGTCGCGCTCCGCATCCGCGATATGGCGCACCGGCACCGGGTGCCGGTGATCCAGAATGCGCCGCTCGCGCGTGCGCTCTTCAAATCGGTCGAAGTCGACCAGGAAATTCCGGTGGAACAATATAAGGCGGTCGCCGAAATCATCGGCTATGTCATGAAACTCCGCAAAACATCGCACCTTATCGGGAACGGGAAATGAGCTTACGAAACGCGGAAGTTCTCGGACAATCCGCTATAGTCGGCGAGGCCGGCAGGGAGAAAGCGGCGATGACCGCGCACGAAGATGAGCCGATGAATGTGGACCGCGTGCAGGCAACGGGCTCGATCGGGCTCGTGATCGTGGTTGCCTTCGTGCTGGTAAGTGCAGCAGTACTGCTACTCTTCATCAGCCGCGACGAGGCCGATCCCTACATCATCGCAGTGCTCGCAGCGCTCGCGGTGATCGGCGTATTCGCGCTTTTCTCTTATGCGTCGGGCGTGATCGAATTCGCCGGCCGTGCTAGCCGCAACGATCTGACCAAAGCGCTTGCCGACAGCGGCAACGAAGGCGTCTGCGTTGTCGATTCATCCGGCCGCGTGGTTTATGCGAACCGCGCCTATCTCGATCTCACCAACGCCGAACATCCCGACGACGTGCGGCCGGTCGAGCGCCTGTTCACAAGCGATCCCACCGTTGCCGATGCGATCTACCGGCTTGCGCAGGCGGTACAGTCGGGCCGCACGCATTCGGAAGAAATTCGCGTGCCGAATGCGGACAAACAGAGCGCGCGCTGGTTTCGCCTACGTGCGCGTCCGCTCGGCAGCAAGGGCCGTCACGCGCGAATCGCCGCCTGGACGATGGCGGACATCACGCGCGACCGCGAGAAACAGGAAAGCACTTTCCAGTCGCTGCAACACGCGATCGACTTTCTCGACCACGCGCCCGCAGGATTTTTCTCTTCCGATGCGGGCGGCCGTGTCGGCTATCTCAACACGACGCTTGCGGCGTGGCTCGGCTACGACATCGCCGAGATCGGTCCCGACGGCTTGAAGCTCACCGATCTCGTGCAGGGCACGAGTGCGGCACTACTCACCCATATGTCGCCGGCTCCGGGCGAAGTGCGTACGGAAACGCTCGAAGTCGATCTGCGGAAAAAAGACGGCACCAGCTTGCCGGTGCGGCTCCTGCATCGCGTGGCGTTCGCTTCCGACGGCACGCCGGGCGCGTCGCGCACGCTCGTGTTGAGCCGCGCAAAGACCGACGACAAACCCGATGCTTTGCGTGCGGCTGAAATACGCTTCGCGCGCTTCTTCCACAATTCTCCGGCGGCGATCGCGACCGTCGACCGCTCCGGTCGCATCGTCAATTCGAATGCAATGTTCGCGCGCCTGTTCGGGGCTGCGGCGACCGAAAAGGGCGAGCGGCAGTCGCTGTTCTCGTTCATCGCGTCAAACGAGCGCGTCAAACTTGAAGCGTTGCTTCGCGGCGTGATCGAGGGGCGCTCTGCGCCCGACGAAATCGAATTGCCGCTCGCCGGCAATGAAGGCGGGTTCGCGCGCTTCTTCCTGACGCCGGTCGAGGAGGACGCAGTCGAGGCGGGCGAAGCTGCGATCGTGCACGCGATCGACACCACCGAAGAAAAGAAGCTCGAACAGTCGTTCGCGCAAGCGCAGAAAATGCAGGCGATCGGCGAATTCGCGGGCTTCATCGCGCATGACTTCAACAACGTGCTGACCACGATGATCGGCAACGCAAGCTTGCTGCTCGTGAAGGTGCGGCCGACCGATCCTGGATTCCAGGAGCTAAACCAGATCCGTCAATACGGCACACGCGCGGCGGCACTCGTGCGTCAGTTGCTCGCGTTCGCGCGGCGCGAGACGCTGGTGCCGGAAATGCTGCATGTCGGCGATGTCATTTCCGATCTCGCCAACGGTCTCATGCGCCGCGTTGCGACCGAAAAGGTAAAGTTAGAGACGACCTATGGTCGCGATCTGTGGCCGGTGAAAGCCGACATCAACCAGCTCGAGCGCGTGCTGATTAATCTCGCCGCGAATGCGCGCGACGCGATGCCGAACGGCGGCACGCTTAAAATCCGCACCGCGAATATCTCGCCGGATGAAGCGCGCAAGTTCAACTATGAGGGCATGCCGGCGGCCGAATATACAATGATCGAGGTCGCCGACAGTGGCACCGGGATTCCAGCGGACACGATCGGAAAAATCTTCGAGCCGTTCTTTACGACGAAAGATAAGAACCAGGGCTCGGGCCTCGGTCTGGCGGCGGTCTATGGCATCGTCAAGCAATCCGGCGGTTTCATTTACGTTTCAAGCGAGCCGGGCGAGGGCGCCACGTTCCGGATTTTCCTGCCGCGCTATGTTCCGAGCGAGCAGGAAGCGATTGCCGCGCGCGATGCGGCACAAGCCAAAGCCGCGGCGCCCGAAGCAAAGCCGGTCAATCTCACCGGCCGCGGCACGGTGCTTTTGGTCGAAGACGAAGACGGCGTACGGCGCTTCGCAAACCACGCGCTCACCATGCGCGGGTTCACCGTGCTCGAAGCGTCCGACGGCGAGCAGGGGTTGGAAATTGCCAAACGCGAAGACGGCAATATCGACATCATCGTCTCCGACGTCATGATGCCGGTGATGGACGGGCCGACCATGTTCAAGGAAATGCGGAAGCACGGGTTGAAGAAAACGAAATTCATCTTCGCGTCCGGTTATTCGGAAGGTCTTGCCGACCAACTGCCCGGCGAAGAATTCACCTTCCTGCCGAAACCGTTCGACCTCGTGCAGCTTGTAAAGGCCGTCAAGGACGAGTTGCAGCAGAGCTAATTCTTGAGCGCGATTTCGACAAAGTCGAGACGATCCTGCCCGAAGAACATCTTGTCGCCGACGAAGAAGGTCGGCGCGCCGAACGCGCCGCGCGAGACCGCCTCTTCGGTATTGGCGCGCAGTTCGTCTTTCACTTCCTGCTTCTCGATTTCAGCAAGCATTTGCTTCGGCTCGAAGCCCGCCTTCGCAAGCACGCTGCCGACGGTTTGCGGATCGTTCATGTTCTGCGGCTCGACCCACATCGCGTGAAAGATCGCGTCGGCGTAAGGAGCTAACCGGCCTGCGCGCTGCATCGCGACCGCGCCGCGCATCAGCATCATCGTGTTGATCGGAAACCATGGATTGCGCTCATAAGGCACGCCGTAGCGTTGCGCGAAGGCCTTGAGGTCGCTGTCCATCCATTTCGATTTCGCAGCGATGAAGGCCGGCGACTGGTTGCCGGTCGCTTTGAAGACACCGCCGAGCAGCATCGGACGGTATGTGATTTCGGCGCCGGTCCGCGTGGCGAGCACCGGCATCTGCGTGTGCGCAAGATAAGTGGTGGGGCTGCCGAAATCGAAAAAGAACTCGAGACGTTTCACGACACGCTCCATTACGCTGCCTGACATCAGGCTACGCTATTTTACGAGCGGCCAGAACAGCGCAATCAACGGCACGCCGAGAATAAGCACGAGCAGCGAAAGCGGCAAGCCGAGCCGCCAATAATCGCCAAAGCGATAGCCACCCGGCCCCATGACCAGCGTGTTCGATTGATGCCCGATCGGAGTGAGGAAGTCGCAGGCTGCACCGATTGCGACCGCCATTAAAAAGGGGTCGGGCCGGTAGCCAAGCTTGGTCGCGAACGCCGCCGCGATCGGCCCCATTACCAGCACGGTCGCAGCGTTGTTCAGGAATGGCGTAATCGCCATGGCCGCCGCCATGATCATCACGAGCGCTGCGGGTCCGTTCAAATAGTTGCCGGTTGCGGATAGCGCAGAAGCGATTAACTCGGTGCCGCCGGTTGTGCGAAGCGCGTCGGAAACTGGAATAAGCGCGCCGATCAGGATCAGGATTGGCCACTCGATCGCGGCGTAGGCTTCTTTCAGCGTGATCGAGCGGATAAGCAGCAATATCACCGCAGCACCAAAGAACGCGATCGCAATCGGAAGATAGTTGAGTGCTACGAGCAGCATGGCAATCGCGAGCACTACGATCGGCATGATGCTGCGGCGGGTATTGCCGAGCGGCAGAGTGCGTTCAGCGAGTGGCAGAAGGCGTAGCTCGCCCAGCGCGTCGGGCATTTCCGAAAGATCGCCGCGTAAAACAATGACATCTCCGGCGCGCAGGCGCACCGAACGAAGTTGTGAAGTGATACGCTGACCGGCGCGACTTACCGCAAGCAATGTTACGCCGAAGCGGTGATAGAGTTTAGTTTGAGTTACGGTGGAGCCCGCAAGCGCGGAATCCTCGGCAACGACCGCTTCCATGACGCCGATGTCGTCGGTGGGCGTATCGGTTTCCTTTTTCGATATGCGACGGCTTGCGCTTGCGAGTTTCAGTTTGGCGTCGGCAACGACGCGCTCGAGCGCTTCCGGTTCGCCTTCGAGCAACAATACGTCGCCCGAGCGCAACTCGGTATTCTCAGTCGGCGCATAGCGCCGGCCGCCCTTGCGGACGATCATCAAAACTTCCACGTCTTGGCCGGATAGTTTTTCGAGCTGGCCGACGGTTTTGCCGACTGTGGGAGTCTTCGGCTGTACGACCGCTTCGGTCGTATAGCCTTCAAGATTGAATGCCGCTTCTATGGTCGCTGCGCCTTTGCGTTTTGGCAGAAATCGCCAGCCGAAAGCGAGAAATACCAGACCTGCAAGCGCCAGTACGATGCCGACCGGTGTGAAGTCGAACATCTGAAAAGGCTCGCCGGTGATTTCCTGTCGTACGCGCGAGACAAGAATATTTGGCGAGGTGCCGACGAGCGTCACGATGCCGCCCAAGAGCGAACCGAACGCCATGGGCATGAGATAAACCGAAGGCGAGGTTTCGGTTTTGCGCGCAAGCTGGAATGCGACCGGCATCAGCATTGCGAGCGCGCCGATATTTTTCACAAATCCTGAGAGTGCTGCGACCGAGCCCGATAGCACGGCGACCTGCACGGTTTTGCTGGTGAGCCAGGGAGCGAGTGGTTTAAGTACGCGTTCAACGATACCGGATCTGGCAACCGCGGCGCTTACCACGAGCGCGCTTGCAATAATTGCGATGATATCGTCGGCGAAGCCAGAGAAGGCTTTATCGGGCGGCACGATGCCGATCAGCACCGCTACCAGCAGGGTCGTCAACGCTACGAGGTCGTAGCGGAAGCCGCCCCCATACGAAAGCCGCCATCATCAGCGCAATGAGGCCGAAGGCAGCGGCTTGTTGCCAAGTCATCAGGAATTCCCAGCGCCGCGAACGCGGCGAACATCTATAACGTTCTACGCGACGCCAGAGTTCCATTCCAGCGGATGCTGGGCTAAATCCCGGCCAGTAAGTACGGACCATAATCATGCAGCGCAGCGACTTCTGGCACTTCACGCCGTTCCGCGTCCGCTATTACGAAGCGGATGCCCAGGGTATTTTGTTTAATGCAAATTATCTCGCCTTCTTCGATACCTGCATCGTCGAATATCTGCGCGATCTGCCGTTCGACTGGGCTGGCGAGAAAACGAAGCACAATACGGATTTTCACACCGTGCGGGCACTGGTCGAATATGCAGCACCCGTGCGCTACGACGAACAGATCGAAATCGGCGCCCGGATCGAGAGGCTCGGGCGCTCGTCGATAACGTTCAAATTTGCGCTGTTCGGCAAAGGCGAAAGCAATGTGCGCTCGACCGGCGAGGTGGTCTGGGTCAATGCCGATCAGGCTACCCATAAATCCGCGCCGCTGCCGGAGTTGTTGCGCGAGCGCGTGATGAAGAAAGAAAAACTCACAGAGCAGGTCTTATAAAAAAGAGCCCCGCGAGGGGCTCTTTTATTTTTGCAACACGTCGAGCGCTTAGTCGTAAACGCAGACCTTGGAGCGGCGGGCGCCGAGTTCGGCGTCTGCACGGGTGCGGAAGATGCCAAGATCGAGCACAACGCCGGCGGACGGGCGTTGCTCCACGATGGTGCAGCGTTTTGTCGTCGGCTCCTGAACTACATAATATTCGGTAACGGTGGTCTGGGCCGAAGCAGGCACGATCACCGCAGCTGCCATCGCACCAGCAAGCATAAACTTGCGCATGGGAACCTCTCCTCTGGTTTGCACAAACGGTAAAGCGCGCAACCGGAAAATGGTTCCTCAAATTATTTGATGCCCGACAGTTCCGCTGCGCGCCCGTGATTGCCGATCAACTGCACCTTGTCTTTCTCGCAGTTGAAGTTTTGCGCGAGTTCGTCGGCAGCCTTTTGCGCGAGCGCATTAGGGTTCTCGTTTGCGCGGACATCGATATAGGCGACGTGGCAAGTTGGCCCCGGCGGAATGCGGGTGACAACAAGCAGGCCTACTGTGTTGGGCCTGCTATCCTTGTCGAGATCGCTTTGATCGGCGATCCGCCAGCGCTGAATGGTGGCGAACGGTTTCTTCGTCTTGGCGTTGATCCGCCATTCAAGATTGTCGTGGACCGAATTAAAGGGCGCGAAGCCTTGGGAGGCTGGCGGGCTGTTCCTTGGCGTGTGAGCGATTGAAGCCGATGGAGACGATTGTGCGCAGATCTTCGTCGTTTACGATCACACGATAGCCTCGCAGGCCGCGACAATCATAGGTGGCGGCATATTCGTCGCCGGCAACAATCACGCGCTCGAACTTGATGCAGTTCTTCAGCGCCACCGAGGTATAAAGCGACGTGTTCTGCTGCGCGGAAGCGGAGGGTGTTGCGAGCGTTCCAGCCAGCCGGAAAAATCACGAGCTGTGCTCTGCACATTTGTCTTATCCTTTCTCAGGCAGAGTATAGCAAGTATGGTGGGCAGCGCTTCAACAGCGCGTGAGGGGAAATGAGCGACGATTTTACGCGAAATGCCGCGCGCATCCGGGCGGCGGTGCTGCAACAGGGCTTCACCAAACATCTCGGTGCCGAGCTCGAAGACTTGCAGGAGGGCGTCTGCGTGCTTTCGCTAAACCGCAAACCCGAATTGATGCAGCAGCACGGCTTCTTCCATGGCGGGGTCACCGCCTATCTCATCGATAATGCGACCACGATCGCGGCGGGCACCCTGTGCAAAGAAGGCCGCGCGCCGCTTACCGCCGGTTTTACGCTCAATTTTCTGTCGCCCGCGGTCGGCGAGAAATTGATCTGCCGCGCCAAAGTCGTGAAGCCGGGTAACGCGATTTCGGTCGTCAATGCCGAAGTGTTCTCGGTGACTGACGGCAAGGAAAAGCAGACTGCGACCGCGCTCGCGACCATTGCGATCGTCGAAGGAAATGTACTGAAAGCGGGAGACGCAAAATGAAACTCGAAGGCGGATGCTATTGCGGCGCTTTGCGCTATGCGGCCGAAGGCAAGTCGATCATGAAAGCGCAATGTCATTGCCGCGAGTGCCAATATATCAGTGGCGGCGCGCCGAACCTGTTCATGCTGATGCCGATCGAAGGCTTTAGCTTATACCAAAGGCACGCCGAAGCAATTTTCCCGCAGCGATCTCGAAGGCGCGGTCACGCGCGAATTCTGTGTCGAATGCGGCACCCATATTCTGACACGGCGCCCGGGCTTGAACGCGATCATCCTGAAAGTCGGTACGCTCGACGATCCAGCGGCCTTCGGCGGCCCGAAGATGGCGATCTACACCATGGACAAGCAGCCGTTTCATCTCATCGCGGAAGGCTCTGCCGGCGTTCGAGCGGCTGCCGGAGCGTTAGGCCGGTTACGGCCTGGTGCAGGTCAAGATCAACGTGGTGATTCGGCGCCATACAGGTCGCGGTCCATGAGCGTCCGGCTGATTGAGAGCGTTGCGGCGAACCGTCGCGAAGGTGGTACCCGGCACCCGGAGGTGCCGCGCAAACGGCCGCGGTGACGATCTCCGCGCACGCCCAACTCGCGGTGCAGTTTCCTGCGGTACAGCGCTGTTCGACGATGCGCGAGCCGCCGAACGACGGCAGGTAAGCAGAAATCTGATCGCAACCGGCAAGTCCGGCCGCGCCAGTATCAATAATGTTGCTGTGGTGATCCGCATTGCCCCATCTCCGCTGATCGCGCAGAGGCTAAGGCTGCGTAGGCGGGGAAACAACTTTGGCGTCCAGCGAATCGCGAAATCTCTTCGGGTAGTAGAGGTGGCTATTTTAGGCCGCGAGCGCCGGAGGACTGTTCGGCGCTATGAAAAATATGTAGCGGCAGGTTCTGTTGTTGCATTCAAAGAAAAACTTCTCCGGGTCTGGTCCCAGCCGGGCAATGGTTGCGCGTTGGCGACTTTCAGAATCGCATTTCGGACAATGTGGCGCCGTCGTTTGAAAGAGCTGCATGAGACTTCTCCGTGTCACGGGCGCTGGTGACATGGGCAACGGGCTCAACCTGCAATAGTTCCTATTAGGGTATTCATCCTGTACGTGCGCAGGAAACCCGTGAATTGGCCCCCAAGCGTATTGCAACACGAGAACAAACAAGGTACATTGTCCTTGTTCTGTTCGCGAGGCGGCAGGACCCTGGAGGCGGCAGGTCTCTAGGCATCGGGAGACCGTGTTATGTCATCGCAAGCCCATCTCCGAGTCGTAGAGACCAATTCCGTGGACAAATCAAAGGCTTTGGACGCCGCCCTGTCCCAGATCGAGCGCGCCTTCGGCAAGGGCTCGATCATGAAGCTCGGCAAGAACGAGAAGCCCGCCGGCATTCAGGTGGTCTCGACCGGCTCGCTCGGTCTCGACATCGCACTCGGCATCGGCGGTCTGCCGCGCGGCCGTGTCATCGAAATTTACGGCCCGGAATCCTCGGGCAAAACCACGCTTGCGCTCCACACCATCGCCGAAGGGCAGAAGCTCGGCGGCACCTGCGCCTTCATCGATGCCGAGCATGCGCTCGACACGATCTACGCCAAGAAGCTTGGCGTCGATATCGAAAATCTTCTGGTTTCGCAGCCCGACACGGGCGAGCAGGCGTTCGAAATCGCCGACACGCTCGTGCGCTCCGGCGCGGTCGATATTCTGGTGGTCGACTCGGTCGCGGCCCTCGTGCCGCGGGCCGAACTCGACGGCGAAATGGGCGACGTGCAGCCCGGAAGTCAGGCTCGCTTAATGAGTCAGGCGCTCCGCAAGCTCACCGGGTCGATTTCCAAGTCGAACACGATGGTGATCTTCATCAACCAGATCCGCATGAAGATCGGCGTCATGTACGGCTCGCCAGAAACCACTACCGGCGGCAACGCGCTGAAGTTCTATGCCTCCGTCCGTCTCGACATCCGCCGCATCGGCGCGATCAAGGAGCGCGACGAAGTGATCGGCAACCAGACCCGCGTGAAGGTCGTCAAAAACAAAGTGGCGCCGCCGTTCAAGCAGGTCGAGTTCGACATCATGTACGGCGAGGGCATCTCCAAGATGGGCGAGATCATCGATCTCGGCGTCAAGGCGGGCGTGGTCGAAAAGTCCGGCGCCTGGTTCTCCTATGACAGCCAGCGTCTCGGTCAGGGCCGCGAGAACTCCAAGCAATTCCTGAAAGAAAATCCGGCGATCGTGGCCGCGATCGAGGCCGCGGTCCGCTCGAATTCCGGTCTGGTCGCCGAGCAAATTCTCGACCAGGCCGAAGATAACGGCGACGATCTCGACGACGCCGACGAAGCAGCCGAGGCCTGATAGTCCCTGCCGCGCTTCGAAGGTCTGTCGCTCTGCCGGGTCATTGCCCTCCCGGCAGGCGACGTAGCCTCCGCCACGTATGCCCGTGGTTCGGCTGTAGCGTTCGAAGCCGTCAGTCCTCGGTAACGCCCGGACCGCTTTGCCCAAGCGCTCCGGTTTCGGGACGCGGTCTCTTTGCCCCTAAGGCTTCCCCGCCCTCGGCAAGAGACCGCGTCGCTCCCGTTTTCAGAATTTTCGCACCGCCTTGCTGCGGCACACCTGGCGCTCGACCCGGGGGGTCCGCTCGGCTAGACATCGGGCCCAGATTTTCTCCGTAACAGCCCGAAATCATGAGCGGTATCAACGAAGTCCGGTCGACCTTCCTCGACTATTTTGCGAAGCACCAGCATCAGCCGGTGCCGTCGTCGCCGCTCGTGCCGCGCAACGACCCGACGCTCATGTTCACCAATGCGGGCATGGTGCAGTTCAAGAACGTCTTCACCGGCCTGGAAAAGCGCCCCTATCAGCGTGCGGCGAGCTCGCAGAAATGCGTGCGCGCCGGCGGCAAGCATAACGACCTCGATAACGTCGGCTACACCGCGCGCCATCACACGTTCTTCGAGATGCTCGGCAATTTCTCGTTCGGCGATTACTTCAAGGACCACGCGATCGAACTCGCCTGGAATCTGGTCACCAAGGAATTCGGACTGCCGAAGGATAAGCTCACCGCCACCGTCTATATCGACGACGATCAGGCGTTCGATCTCTGGAAGAAAATCGCGGGCCTGCCCGATAGCCGCATCATCCGGATCGCAGGCTCCGACAACTTCTGGCAAATGGGCGATACCGGACCTTGCGGTCCATGTTCCGAAATCTTCTACGACCACGGCGACAAAATCCCGGGCGGGCCCCCGGGCTCGCCGGACGCCGACGGCGATCGCTTTATCGAGATATGGAATCTCGTTTTCATGCAGTTCGAGCAACTGCCTGGCGGCGAGCGCGTCAACCTCCCGAAGCCCTCGATCGATACCGGGATGGGGCTTGAGCGCATCGGCGCGGTGCTTCAGGGCACCCACGATAATTACGAAACTGATCTGTTCCGCACCTTGATCCGCGCTTCGGTCGAGTTCACCGGCGTTCCGGCGGAAGGTTCGAACAAGGCGAGCCACCGCGTGATCGCCGACCACCTGCGCGCGTCTTCTTTCCTAGTCGCCGATGGCGTGCTGCCGTCGAACGAAGGTCGCGGCTATGTGCTTCGCCGCATCATGCGCCGCGCGATGCGCCATGCGCAGCTGCTCGGCGCCAAAGAGCCGCTGATGTGGCGGTTGGTGCCGACGCTCGCGCGCGAAATGGGTCAGGCTTATCCGGAATTGATCCGCGCGCAGGCGCTGATCGAGGAAACGCTGAAACTCGAAGAGACACGCTTTCGCAAAACGCTGGTGCGCGGCCTCTCGATCCTCGACGAGGAAACCAAGTCGCTTAAATCCGGCGGCAAGCTCAAGGGCGAGACTGCCTTTACGCTCTACGACACTTTCGGCTTCCCGCTCGATCTTACGCAGGACGCGCTCAAGTCACGCGGCATTACCGTCGACCTTGAAGGTTTCAACGCCGCGATGGAAGCGCAGAAGAAAAAGGCGCGTGCGTCCTGGGCGGGCTCGGGTGAAGCCGCGGCGGAAACGTTCTGGTTTCCGCTTCGCGAAAAACTCGGTGCCACCGAATTCCTGGGCTACGAAACCGAGCGCGCGGAAGGCGTGGTCACGGCACTCGATCAAAGGCGGCACGGAAATCACTTCGCTCGCCAAGGGCGAGGAGGGCGCGGTCATTCTCAATCAGACGCCATTCTATGGCGAGTCGGGCGGACAGGTCGGCGACACCGGCTTGCTGCTCGCCGACGGCGTGCGCTTCCTTGTCACCAACACGCAGAAAGTCGCGGGCGATCTCTTTGTCCACTCCGGCAAAGTCGAAGAGGGCACGCTGAAGGTCGGCAGCCGCGCTCACGCTCGAAGTCGATCATACGCGCCGCACCGATATCCGGCGCAATCATTCCGCGACGCATCTTTTGCACGAGGCGCTCCGCGAAGTCCTGGGCGATCATATCGCGCAGAAGGGTTCGCTGGTTGCGCCCGATCGTCTGCGTTTTGACTTCTCGCATCCGAAGTCAATTGAAGACGGCGAACTCGCGAAGATCGAAGACCTCGCCAATGCCATCGTGATCGAAAACGCCTCCGTCTCGACACGCCTGATGGCGGTCGATGACGCGATTACATCCGGCGCCCGTGCGCTGTTCGGCGAAAAATACGGCGACGAAGTCCGGGTCGTCTCCATGGGACGCAATCGAAAAGAAGGCTCGAACGCGCTCGGCTGGTCGATCGAACTTTGCGGTGGCACGCATGTGCGGCGCACCGGTGACATCGGGCTTGTCACGATTGTTGGCGAAAGCGCGGTCGCAGCCGGCGTGCGCCGTCTCGAAGCGCTCACGGGGGACGCCGCGCGACATCATCTTCGCGAACGAAGCGCGCGCGCTTCGCGATATCGCGGCAGCGCTCAAAGCACCCGTTTCCGAAGTGAACGCGCGCGTCGAAGCGCTGATCGACGAGCGTCGTAAGCTCGAGCGCGATCTTGCGGATGCACGCAAAAAACTTGCGATGGGTGGCGGTGGAAAATCCGACGCTGGCGGACGCGATCAAGAGCATCGGCGACGTAAAATTGTTTGCCCGTGCGGTCGAAGGCATCGAGATGAAAGATCTCAAGAGCCTGGTCGATGAAGGCAAGAAACAGGTTGGCTCCGGCGTGGTCGCGATCGTGGCAGTCGGCGAAGACGGCAAGGCCGGGATTGTGGTCGGCGTCACCGCCGGATCTCACCGCGCGATTCAGCGCGGTCGATCTGGTGCGCAAGGGCGCGGAAGCGCTCGGCGGCAAGGGCGGCGGCGGCAGGCCCGATATGGCGCAGGCCGGTGGACCCGACGGAGCCAAGGCCAACGAGGCGCTAAAGGCTATTGAAATGGCGCTTTCTTCTTAAAGTTAAAGTAGAGATTCAAGCGCGCAAGCGTCCCACGTTGATTCAAGAGAACGGCCCGGAAGGAGTCATTCCGGGCCGTTTTCGTTGTTCTTCTGAATCAGATTCCGCTCAGGCCATCGCCTTCTTCAAGTTCTCGTCGATCTTGTCGAGGAAGCCGCCGGTGGAGAGCCACTTCTGGTCGGCGCCGATCAGGAGTGCCAGATCCTTGGTCATGAAGCCCGCTTCGACGGTGTCGACGCAGACCTTCTCGAGCGTGCCTGCGAACTTCGCGAGTTCGGCATTGCCGTCGAGCTTGGCGCGGTGGCTCAAGCCACGGGTCCAGGCGAAGATCGACGCGATCGAGTTGGTCGAGGTCTCCTGGCCCTTCTGATGCTGGCGGTAATGGCGCGTGACGGTGCCGTGGGCGGCTTCCGCTTCCATGGTCTTGCCGTCGGGCGTGATCAGCACCGAGGTCATAAGACCGAGCGAGCCGAAACCTTGCGCAACGGTGTCCGACTGCACGTCGCCGTCATAGTTTTTGCAAGCCCAGATGTAACCGCCGGACCATTTCAGCGATGCCGCGACCATGTCGTCGATCAGGCGGTGTTCGTAAGTGATTTTCTGTTCGGCGAACTTCGCCTTGAACTCGCTCTCGAACACTTCCTGGAAGATGTCCTTGAAGCGGCCGTCATAGGCTTTGAGAATCGTGTTCTTGGTCGAAAGATAAACCGGATATTTGCGGGCGAGTCCGTAGTTCAGCGAGGCGCGCGCGAATTCGCGGATCGAGTCGTCGAGATTGTACATCGCCATCGCGACGCCGCTCGCCGGGAAGTCGAACACATTGTGTTCGATCTTGGTGCCGTCGTCGCCGACGAAGGAGATCGTGAGCTTGCCTTTGCCCGGCACCTTGAAGTCGGTCGCGCGATACTGATCGCCGTAAGCGTGGCGGCCGACGATGATCGGCTGGGTCCAGCCCGGCACCAACCGCGGCACGTTTTTGCAGATGATCGGTTCGCGGAAAATGACGCCGCCAAGAATGTTCCGGATCGTGCCGTTCGGCGACTTCCACATCTGCTTGAGACTGAATTCTTTGACACGATCTTCGTCGGGCGTGATCGTCGCGCATTTCACGGCAACGCCGACTTCCTTGGTCTTGTTCGCGGCGTCAATCGTGATCTGGTCGTTGGTTTCGTCGCGCTTCTCGACACCGAGGTCGTAATAAAGCAGGTCAATGTCGAGGTAAGGATGGATCAGCTTGTCCTTGATGAGTTGCCAGATGATCCGTGTCATCTCATCGCCGTCCATTTCGACGACCGGATTCTTGACCTTGATTTTCGCCATGACGTTCTGAGGCTCCCCCGAAAGCGCAAAATTGGAAGGAAAGAGCGGGCCTGAACTGGCCCGCCGATCAGGGGGTCGCTATAGCATCGGGGTCAGAGCGGCGAAAGCCGACGTTGGTCGCTAAACGGGCAGTATTTTGTCGCGATTTCGAATGCCGGGTGCAGGAACAGACCGATCGAAGGAATGGATTGCGGGCGGTCCCGTGATCGTCCTTGTCGAGCCGCAACTCGGCGAAAACATCGGCGCGGTCGCGCGCGCGATGGGAAATTTCGGCCTCGAAGAGCTTCGGCTGGTCAAACCACGGGACGGCTGGCCGAATGCGCAGGCGGTCCGCTCGGCGTCCGGCGCCGACCGCATTCTGGACACGGCCAAGCTCTATCAGACTTTTCCGAAGCGATCGCCGACTGCACGCTGGTAATTGCCGCGACCGCGCGCCAGCACGATCAGATCAAGCCGGTGATCGGACCCGACGAGGCCGCGCGCGAACTCCTGCCGCGCGTCCGCGCCGGCGAGAAGGCGGCGCTCGTGTTCGGCCGGGAGCGGAACGGCCTCGAAATTTCCGAGGTCGGGCTTGCCGACAAGATCCTCACCATGCCGGTGAACCCGGCATTCGCGTCGCTCAATTTAGCCCAAGCCGTGATCATCTGCGCCTACGAGTTCTACAAGCTCGCGAGCGACGGTGCGCTCCCCTTCGAGATGCCGGTTCATTCGGAGCCGGCCAGCAAGGAGAAGTTCGAGGCATTTTTTGAGGCGATCGTGCGCGATCTCGAACGCAAGGAATTCTTCCGGCCGCCCGAGAAGCGCGAGAACATGAAGGTGAACCTTCGCAATATTCTGCTCCGCCTTTCGCCGACCGATCAGGACATCCAGACGCTGCATGGCGTGGTCCGCACGCTTGCCGAAGGGTCCAAGGGCCCTGCGACCGGCGGTATCCTGCGGGGCGGGGAGGCGGAAATGCTGCGTGCCCTCATGAATAAGAGCGGCACCGAGGGAGCAAGCGGCACCGCGCCGGGCAAGGGTCTTGCGCGGCTCCTGCGGCGGAACCCGACCGGATTTGAGCGCGAACTTTGGACTATATTAACGAACGACCGGCGCTTTGCGGGACAGTTCAAGCGCAACGTTCCGATCGGCCCGCATGTCGCGGACTTCCTCGCCCAGCCGTTGCGCCTGGTGCTGGAAATTGTGCCGAAAGAGGAAGGCGAGGAGGCGGCGCTTGCGCGCCGTGCGAAACACGATTGGTTAAGCGCGCGAAACTATCGGATCGTTGAAATAAATTCGAGCGAAGCGGAACTCGAAGTGTTGCTCGCGCGCATCGAAGTAGCGATGAATTTAACTTCCCCTACTTGAATCTGAATCTGAACTCCGAAATTTCATTTGCCGCATTAATCCGGGCGGAACATGCGCCGAACTATAGAAGAACGAAACAAGGGAGCCCGTGCATGTTCCGTTTCGTCTGTGTCGTTTTTCTATTTGCGATGACTCTCAATGCGAGTGCGCAGAGTAACCAAGATCGCCGCGGCGACACCGTGCGGGTGCAGGTCAGCGTGAGCTACACGCTGCCGGGCCCGTCGGGCGAAGAAGACGCGCTCAAAGTCCAGGAAAACGCGCGGCGCGCGCTTTATCTCGTGGCCGATAAGGAATGCGCGCTGTTGCGCGAGACTATCGCGTCCGAGTGTAAGATCGAGAACATCAATGTGAACGTGAACCGGGTGCGGCATCAGCCCAATCCGGAGTCGATCACCGCGAACGCCTCGATGACCTATCGGGTGTTGTTGAAGTAACGACGGCTCGCGCAGGGTTGATGGCGAAGGTTTTCGCGCCGCGCTAGAAGGGCGGCGCAATGACCGCCGCTGTGATTCCAGTCAATCCGACCGTGCTCGTATTCGATTCCGGGCTCGGTGGGCTCACCGTGCTCCGCGAGATCGCGGCACTCCGGCGTGATCTTAAGCTTGTCTACGCCGCCGACGATGCCGGTTTCCCTTATGGCCGGCTGAACGATCCAGAAGTGATTGCGCGGGTCAGCGAAGTCATGGCCGGCCTGATCGACCGCTATAAGCCTGATCTGGTGGTTATCGCCTGCAATACCGCGTCCACAATCGTGCTTCCGGTTTTGCGCGGTAAATATTCAATTCCTTTTGTCGGCACGGTACCCGCGGTAAAGCCCGCCTGCGCGCAATCGAAGACCAAGCGCATTTCGGTGTTGGCTACACCCGGCACGGTGAAGCGCGACTACACGCGCGATCTGATCCGGGAATTTGCGGGCGACTGCAAAGTCGATCTCGTGGGCAGCCCCAATCTCGCGCCGCTCGCCGAAGCGCATTTGCGCGGGGAGGCGGTCGCCGACGAAGCGATTGCGAAAGAGATCGCACCGGCTTTCGTCGACGACGGATCGAAAACCGATACGGTGGTGCTGGCCTGCACGCATTATCCGCTGCTGATCGAGCGGTTGAAAAAGCTCGCACCCTGGCCGGTCGAGTGGATCGACTCCGCGCCCGCGATCGCGCGCCGCGCGGCAAGCCTGCTTCCGGCGCAGGCAACCCCTCTGGATGAGCCGGTCCGGGCGCATTTCACGAGCAGCCGGACGCCTAACATGGCGCTGGCTAAAGCCTTGAAAAACTTTGGCATTGAGGCCGCCGGTCAGCCGGTTTGACAGACCCAACCCGACCCTCTATCCCCACCGACTTCCCGCACCCGTGGCGGCCTTCCTCATCGGAACCCTGATTTTAAGGCTCCGGCGCTCGGAATGTCGCCTGTCGGCTGGCCCACCTGGGCTCGCAAAGGAGGGCGCAATCCGAAACGAGGATTAGCGATGTCGAAGCGCCACTCGGCCAAGCACAAACTTGACCGTCGTATGGGTGAAAATATCTGGGGCCGCCCGAAGAGCCCCGTCAACCGCCGCGAATATGGTCCGGGCCAGCATGGCCAGCGCCGCAAAGGCCGTCCGTCGGACTTCGGCGTGCAGCTTCGCGCCAAGCAGAAGCTCAAAGGCTATTACGGCAACATTTCCGAGAAGCAGTTCCTCGGCATCTACAAAGAATCGGTCCGCCGCCGCGGCGATACCGGCGCGCTTCTGATCGGTCTCCTGGAGAGCCGTCTCGACGCCATCATCTATCGCGCGAAGTTCGTGCCGACCGTGTTCGCCGCGCGCCAGTTCATCAATCACGGCCACATCCAGGTAAACGGCAAGAAAGCGACCATCTCCGAGCATGCGGCTCGAGCCGGGCGATGTCGTCTCCGTCAAGGAGAAGTCGAAGCAGCTTCCGCTTGTGCTTGAAGCAACCCAACTCGCCGAGCGCGACGTGCCCGATTATATCGAGGCCGATCACTCGAAGATGACCGCAAAGCTTACCCGCGTGCCGGTGCTCACCGAGGTACCTTTCCCGGTGCAGATGGAACCGCATCTCGTGGTCGAATATCTATTCGCGCTAATTGCTCGCGAGCGCAGACAAAGAAAAAGCCGCCCAATCGGGCGGCTTTTTTAATTCGTTCGATTGCGCGTGGCTTACGCTTTGGCGGAAGCCTTCACGCCTTTTTCGGAGAGAAAAGTTTGCAACTCGCCGGCCTGAAACATTTCGCGCACGATATCAGCGCCGCCAACGAATTCACCCTTCACGTAAAGCTGCGGGACAGTGGGCCAGCTTGCATAATCCTTGACGCCCTGACGCAGCTCGGCGGAGTCGAGCACGTTGATGCCTTTATAAGGCACGCCGACATAATCGAGGATCTGCACGACCTGACCCGAGAAGCCGCATTGCGGAAACTGCGGCGTACCCTTCATGAACAGTACGATGTCGTTGCCGGTGACTTCGTTCTTGATGAATTCCTGAATGCTCATAGCCGTCTGTTGTCCTGGTTCCGGTGTTATTCCGGGGTCGCGGTTTGTAGCGCGAGGGCGTGTAGTACGCCACCCATCTGACCCTTCAAAGCCGCATACACCATCTGATGCTGCTGCACGCGGCTCTTACCCTTGAAACTATTGGAAATTACCGTGGCGGCATAATGGTCGCCGTCGCCCGCGAGATCGCGGATTTCAACGGACGCGTCCGGAATCGCCTCTTTGATCAGGCGTTCGATTTCGGTCGCTTCCATCGGCATTGCTGCTCTCCGTTTCGCGGACCGCTCGTTCAGTTCTTGGCCGCCATATAGTCCGGCAACCAAGATTCGTGCCGCTCTTTAAGCTTATCTACCCATATTGGGCGCTCGCCGGGCAGCGTCAATTGCTCGCCGCCCGTCAGCCCCAGGCGCATGACAGATACGCCCGCCGCTTTTGCGGCAGCCTCAATTTCAGGCAGAGCAAGCGCCGGCGCCGTGACGACGTAGCGCGCCTGATCCTCGCCGAACCAGAAGGCGTGGGGCGGAATACCGCCGGGGGAAGCTTCGAGTGATGCGCCAATTTCGGACGCCATAGCCATTTCGGCGATCGCGACTAACAGGCCGCCGTCAGAACAATCATGGACGGCGGTGACGCGGCTTTGCGCGATCAGATTGCGAACGAGATCGCCGACGCGCTTTTCCTCGGCAAGATCGACCGGCGGCGGCGCGCCTTCTTCCTTATTCAGGATGGTCGCGAGATAAGCGCTCTGCCCGAGCCAGCCGCGCGTATCGCCCAAGAGCAGGATCGCTTCGCCGGAAGCTTTGAAAGCGATCGAAGCCGAGCGTTGAAAATCTTTCAAAATCCCGACGCCGCCGATCGTGGGCGTCGGCAAGATCGAGCGGCCGTGCGTCTCGTTATAAAGCGAGACATTTCCCGAAACGACAGGGAAGGCGAGCGCGAGGCAGGCTTCGCGAATGCCGCGGATGCAGCCGACGAGTTGGCCCATGATTTCGGGCCGTTCCGGGTTGCCGAAATTAAGATTGTCGGTGATCGCAAGCGGGGTCGCGCCAACTGCGGTGAGATTGCGCCAGCATTCTGCGACGGCCTGTTTACCGCCTTCGAACGGATCGGCTTCGCAATATCGTGGTGTCACGTCCGTTGAGATCGCGAGCGCCTTCGGGCCTTCCTGCACCCGGACGACCGCGGCATCGCCACCGGGGCGCTGCACGGTGTTGTTCAGGATCAGATGATCGTATTGCTCCCAGACCCAGCGCTTGGAGCAAAGATCCGGCGAGGCAACCAATTTTTCCAGTGCATCGGAAATTGAAAGCGGCGCGGGCACGGAAGCCGGATCGAGCACCGGCAATTTCTTCGGCTCAACGAACGGGCGGTTATATTCCGGCGCCTCATCGCCGAGTTCTTTGATCGGCAGGTTCGCCATTTCTTCGCCGTTGTGGCGCACGATGAAGCGCAGCGTGTCGGTGGTGTGGCCAACGACCGCGAAGTCGAGCCCCCATTTTTTGAAAATGCCTTCGGCCTCGGCTTCCTTGCCGGGCTTCAGCACCATTAGCATTCGTTCTTGTGATTCCGAGAGCATCATCTCGTAGGCGGTCATTGCCTCTTCGCGGACCGGCACTTTCTCGAGATCGAGCGTGATGCCGAGATCGCCCTTCGCGCCCATTTCGACCGCGGAGCAGGTGAGGCCAGCCGCACCCATGTCCTGAATCGCGACCACGCAACCGTTCGCCATGATCTCAAGACAGGCTTCGAGAAGCAGCTTTTCCGAAAAGGGATCGCCAACCTGGACGGTGGGGCGCTTTTCCTCGGCGCCTTCGCCGAATTCAGCGGAGGCCATCGTCGCGCCGTGAATGCCGTCACGTCCGGTCTTCGAGCCAAGATAAACTACCGGCAAGCCGACGCCGGTCGCTTTTGCGTAAAAGATTTTATCTTTCTCCGCGATGCCGACCGCCATTGCGTTGACGAGGATGTTGCCGTCATAACGCGAATGGAAGCCGACGGCGCCGCCAACCGTCGGCACGCCGAACGAATTTCCGTAGCCGCCGATGCCGGCGACAACGCCCGAAACCAAGTGACGCGTCCTTGGATGATCCGGCGAGCCAAAGCGGAGCGCGTTCAGACAGGCGATCGGACGCGCGCCCATGGTGAAGACGTCGCGCAGAATTCCGCCGACGCCGGTGGCAGCACCCTGATAGGGCTCTATGAAAGACGGATGGTTGTGACTTTCCATCTTGAAGACGCAGGTGAGCCCGTCGCCGATGTCGATGACGCCCGCGTTCTCGCCCGGACCCTGAATGACGATGGGGCCGGTGACGGGCAGGGTCTTTAGATGAACTTTCGATGATTTATACGAGCAGTGCTCGTTCCACATCGCCGAGAAGATGCCGAGTTCGGTGATCGACGGTTCGCGGCCGATCAATTTCAGAATCCGCTCATACTCGTCGGGCTTCAGGCCATGTTCCGCGACGAGTTCGGGCGTGATCTTCACCGCGTTCGAAATCACGCCGCCTCCAGGACGGTCTTGATGCTTTCGAATAATCCACGTCCGTCGGTCGAGCCGATCGTTGCATCGACGTGATTTTCCGGATGCGGCATCAAGCCGAGCACATTCAGCTTTTCCGAGAGAATGCCCGCGATCGCATTCGTAGCCCCATTATGATTCCACTTCGCGTCGATCTTACCTTCGGGAGAAGTGTAGCGAAACAACACGCGGCCATCGCCTTCGAGGCGCTCAAGCGTGTCTTTGTCGGCGGTGTAATTGCCTTCGCCGTGTGCGACAGGAATTTTCAATACGTCGCCGGCGTTATAGCGGCGTGTGTAGGGCGTGTCGGAGCGTTCCACCCGAAGATAGGCTTCCTTGCAGACGAATTTCAGCTTGGCGTTTCGCTGCAGCACGCCGGGTAGCAGCCGCGCTTCGCACAAGATCTGGAAGCCATTGCAGATGCCGAGCACGAGGCCGCCGCGTTCGGCGTGCGCGCGAACAGCATTCATGACCGGCGCGCGTGCGGCGATCGCACCACAGCGCAGATAGTCGCCGTAAGAGAACCCGCCGGGTAGCACCACGAGGTCGGTGTTTGCAGGCAAGTCGCTGTCGGCGTGCCAGACCATCGTCGCGTCGCTGCCCGAGATGCGCTTGATCGCGCGCGCGACATCGCCTTCGCGATTGGAGCCGGGGAAAACGACGACGGCGGATTTCATTGGATTAGCTCAACACCTCGACCCGATAATTCTCGACCACGGTGTTGGCGAGCAGCTTATCGGCGGCGGCTTTGAGTGCGGCTTCGGCATTTGCCTTGTCGCCGTCCTTCAATTCGATCTCGAAGACCTTGCCCTGACGAACGCTCTCGATGCCTTCGATGCCGAGCGACTTCAGCGCGCCTTCGATCGCCTTACCCTGTGGGTCGAGCACGCCATTCTTTAAGGTGACGGTGACGCGGGCTTTCATCGGATCGACCTTTCAAGCAATCGTTTAGCGAAAATGCAGACGGGGGCAATCGCCCCCGCCAAACATCCACACCAGAAATACGGCACTACTGGACCAGAACAGGTCCACGGCCCTGCGGCGGCTCATTCTCGGCCAGGATGCCGAGGCGGCGCGCGACTTCCGTATAGGCTTCGATCAACCCGCCCATATCGCGGCGGAAGCGATCCTTATCGAGCTTGTTGGCGGTCTTGATGTCCCACAGGCGGCACGAGTCCGGGCTGATTTCGTCGGCGACGACGATGCGGACCATGTCGTTTTCCCAGAGCCGCCCGCATTCCATCTTGAAGTCCACCAGACGGATGCCGACGCCAAGGAAAAGGCCCGAGAGGAAATCGTTCACGCGGATCGCAAGCGCGATCACGTCGTCGATCTCCTGCGTGGTGGCCCAGCCGAAAGCGGTAATGTGCTCTTCGGACACCATGGGGTCGTTCAACTGGTCGTTCTTGTAATAGAATTCAATGATCGAGCGGGGGAGCTGCGTCCCTTCCTCGATGCCGAGGCGGGTCGAGAGCGAGCCGGCGGCCACGTTGCGCACGACAACTTCGAGAGGAATGATCTCGACTTCGCGGATCAACTGCTCGCGCATGTTCAGGCGGCGCACGAAATGCGTCGGCACGCCGATGTCGTTCAACCGCTGGAAAATATACTCCGAAATGCGATTGTTGAGCACGCCTTTGCCGTCGAGAACTTCGTGTTTCTTCGCGTTGAACGCGGTCGCGTCGTCTTTGAAATGCTGAATCAGCGTTCCGGGCTCGGGGCCTTCGTAAAGGACCTTCGCCTTGCCTTCGTAGATGCGGCGGCGGCGGCTCATGGGAATATACCGTGGCTTTCGAAAATCCATATCGAACCGGCGCTCCGGGCGTACGCTTTGCTGTCGATCGTCTGGAGACCGGCAGAAAAACCGGGCTTTATGCAAGGAAAACGGGCGATTCCGTCCGGCTTCCCAGTCAATCGACCCTATCCGATCGGTCTGGGCAATACAAATTCGCGCCATCCCGTAGCGTTGCGAATGGCCGATTGACGCAGTTGATCCGGGGGAGCCCGGCCTATATTCAACGGCGACTTCGGAAATGGCCGGAAGTGAGAGCCCCTCAATGAGCACCTTCGACAAGCGGGAAGAAGCGTTCGAGAAAAAATACGCGCTCGACGAGGAGCAGAAGTTCAAGGCGACCGCCCGGCGCAACCGGAAACTCGGAGCCTGGGTCGCCGAGAAGATCGGGCTCTCCGGCACTGATGCCGACGCCTATGCGAAGTCAGTGGTTGCCTCCGATTTCGAAGAAGCAGGCGACGACGATGTTTTCCGCAAGGTGCGGGCCGACCTCGACGCCAAGGGCATGAAGAGCGTTTCCGACGCGGATATTCGCGACAAGATGATTGAGTTGCTTGCCGTGGCCGCTGCTGAAGTCAAAGCCGGCATCTGACGACACTTTGTGGCGAATTCCGCTGCATTCCTAAGCATCCATCTCCCCCGATCACACCCGTCTCGCGGGCGCTAACGCGTCTGCGTTCGCGCCGCTTTTCCTTACTAATTGTTCACGCGGGAAAAAGGGAACTACCGCGCATGTGCGACGTTCGTTTTTACGACGCCGTTTCCGTGCCGGCT
The DNA here is from genome assembly GCA_963730025.1 of uncultured Alphaproteobacteria bacterium. Lineage (GTDB taxonomy): Bacteria > Pseudomonadota > Alphaproteobacteria > Rhizobiales > Xanthobacteraceae. The sequence continues at coordinate 912,052 of CAVSPV010000002.1, read as the reverse complement.
TCAAGGGGGCGTGGAAAGGACGATTGCCATGTTCGCAAAGAAGACCTTGTTCTGTGCCGCTGTTTTCTTGTTGAGCGCCAGCGCAGCTAGTGCAGTACCGCTAACTCTGCCTTCCAATATCAACCTGCGATGGGGCCCTGGAATAGAGTTTCCCGTGCAGACGACGGTTCCCGAAGGCACGGTCGTCGATGTCGACCGCTGCACGGACCTATGGTGCGAAGTAAATTGGCAGGATTACAAGGGCTTCATAAATCGTGAAGTTCTCGGACTTGGCGAAGCGGGTCCGTTGCCGGCAACCGGTCCGCAGCCGGTCTTCGTTCCGGCGTTCGAAGGCTATTATTACGACGACGACAGCTATTACGTTTACGGGCCGGGCTTCGGCTTCGCTTATTACGGCGGCTTTCATGGGCGCAGGGCATCTCGCGCCTTCGTTCACACGCGTCGCGAATCCCGCGCCGTTGGACATCGCCGGGCAGCATCTCAGGCCACTGTCCATAGCCGCCGCGAATCCCGTTTGGACGGGCATACGCGCTCGGTTTCTCGCGCGACGACTCATTCACGCCGAGAGTCGCGCGCATTGGGTAATACCAAGGACCGCAATGCGGCCGAACGCCAGAAGTTGCGCCAAGAGCGGCAGCTTATGCGGAAGGAACGCAGAGAACTGCGCCAGGACCGCAAGGAGCAGAAGCAGCAAAAAGCAATCATCAACCGTCAGCAGCAAAAGACCGAGCGGCGCCAGGACCGGATCGAGCAACGCAACACTCGCCGGCAGCAGCGGATTGAGCAGCGTAAAATGCGCAAGCAACGGCAGGTGACGCCGCGCGCTAAGCAGGCACCGCGCGTGCAGCGCCAACGCATCCAGCGGCAACGGATTCAACGTGCGCCGCGTGCACAACAGCGCATTCAGCGTCAACGCATTCAACGCGCACCGCGAGCGCAACAACAGCGAATCCAACGCGCACCGCGAGCGCAACAACAGCGAATCCAGCGCGCACCGCGTGCACAACAACAGCGAAACCAGCGCGCACCGCGGGCGGCTCCGCGTGGCAACAACCGAAAAGACCGGTAGACTAAAGAACGTCACGGCAAACTAAGAGGGCGGCTTCGGCCGCCCTCTAATTTCAATGCGACCGCCCGGCGCCTGAACGTCCATTCACCTAGATTGCACAAATTTCACGGGCGCTGCGAACGCGCGCGTCCTATATCCGTCATGGCCGCTCGTTCGAGCGATATGTCGGAACTCGAACAGGCATTGCGGCGTTTGATAACTCGCTCGATTGTGCAGCGAGGTAGGAAGGAAATGACGATGACTATCAAGAAGGCAATGCTCGGCGCGGCAGTTTCGATTTTTACCGCGAGCGCCGCTTATGCAGCGCCACTTACGATCCCTACCGATGTTAATCTGCGCTGGGGGCCTGGCCTTGAATATCCGGTCCAGCTTGTCGTGCCGGAAGGCACGGTCGTTGATGTTCAGCGCTGTGCCGATTTCTGGTGCGAAATAAACTTCGGCGAATACCAGGGCTTTATGAACCGCGATGTGATCGGGCTCGGTGACACCGGTGCGCTGCCGCCGCAGGCCTTCGCGCAAGGCCCGCAGCCGGTTTTCGTGCCGGCGTTCGAGGATTATTACTACGACGACGATGCCGGTTACGCTTACGGTCCAAGTTTCGGCTTCCGCTATTACGGCGGTTTCCACGGCCGGTATAATTCGCGGCAGGCCAGGCATTCGCGCCAAGAGTCAGGTCGGCGTATTCATCGGGCGGCGGTGTCGAGCCTGAGCGTGCATAATCCGGCAGTGTCTTCGCAGTCGGGTCATAACCGGGCACGTTCTCAGGCATTCACGCATAGCCGTGGTGAGTCCGCCCAGCTCCGCGGTAACCGCGATCTGTTGAAGCAGAGGTTGCAGAACCAACAGAACGTTATCCGCACGCAGAAACAGAAGACGCAGATTCTAAATACGAAGCAGAGGAATCTGGAACAGAAACAGGACAACCTGCAACAGAGGCAGAAGAACCTGATTCTGAAACAGCAGAACCAGCAGCAGCAACAAAATCTTCAGCAGAGAAATTTCCAGCAGCAGAAAAATTTGCAGCAGAGAAACTTCCAGCAGCAGAAGAACATTCAGCCGCGGGTTCAGAAGCAGCAGCAGTTCAAGCAGCAACAGCAGTTCAAGCAAAAGACGGTGACGCAGCCAAGGGTTCAGCGGAATATTCAGCAGAATCGTCCGCAGATTCAGAATCGTCCGCAGATTCAGAACCGGCCGCAGATGCAGAATCGTCCAGTACAGCGCTCGAACCCGTCCAATCAGGGCGGACAGAAAAAGAAGAACAACTAGCGGCTGATCGCAATGAAATGAGAAGGGCGGCTTTTGAGCCGCCCTTTTTATTCGCCGAACACGCGATTGAAAATCGTATCCACGTTCGAAAGATGATGGCCAAGGTCGAAACAGGCTGCGATTTCATCTTTCGAAAGCAACTTGCCGACATCGCTGTCTGCTTCGAGCGATTTCTGAAAGTCGGCGCCGGCGTCCCAGGTCTTCATGGCATTGCGCTGCACGAGGCGATAGGCGTCTTCGCGCGCCATGCCCTTGCGGGCGAGCGCCAGCAGCACACGCTCGGAATGAACGAGGCCGCCGAACATTTCGAGGTTGCGCTTCATGTTCTCCGGATAGACCACGAGCTTTTCGATGAGGTCGGCGAGGCGGTTCAACGCAAAATCGAGCGTGATGGTGGCGTCCGGCCCGATCATGCGCTCGACGGAGGAGTGTGAAATATCGCGCTCATGCCAGAGCGCCACGTTTTCCATCGCGGGCATCGCGTAGGCGCGCACCATGCGCGCAAGGCCGGTGAGATTTTCGGAGAGCACCGGATTGCGCTTGTGCGGCATCGCCGAGGAACCCTTCTGGCCCGGCGAGAAGAATTCTTCGACTTCTTTGACTTCGGTGCGCTGCAGATGACGGATTTCGGTGGCGAGGCGCTCGATCGAGGATGCGATCACGCCCAGCGTCGCGAAGAACATCGCATGGCGGTCCCGCGGGATAACCTGGGTCGAAACCGGCTCGACCTTGAGCTTCATTTTATCTGCGACGTAGGCCTCGACCTGCGGATCGATATTGGCAAACGTGCCGACAGCGCCTGAAAGCGCTGCGGTGCCGATTTCCTCGCGGGCGCGGAGCATGCGTTCTTTAGCACGGGAAAATTCGGCATAGGCTTCCGCCATCTTGAGGCCGAAGGTGGTCGGCTCGGCGTGGATGCCATGCGAGCGGCCGACGCAGACTGTATCCTTGTGCTCAAGCGCGCGCTTCTTCAACGCCGCCAACAAGCGGTCGAGATCGGCGAGCAACAGATCCGAAACACGTGTGAGCTGGACCGAGAGGCAAGTGTCGAGCACGTCGGACGAGGTCAGGCCGAGATGCACGAAACGCGCTTCCGGTCCGACGATTTCAGCGAGATGCGTCAGAAAAGCGATGACGTCGTGTTTGACTTCGCGCTCGATCGCATCGATCCGCGCGATATCGAATTTCGCGTCCTTGCCTTTTGCCCAGATCGTTTTCGCGGCGTCTTTCGGAATGACGCCAAGCTCCGCCATCTTATCGGCGGCATGCGCTTCGATTTCAAACCAGATTTTGAAGCGGGTTTCGGGCGACCAGATTTGTACCGCTTCAGGGCGGCTGTAACGCGGGATCATTTTCTACTCATGCTGCCGCGCGCGAGGAAGCGGCGCGGATCGCGTCGATATTCTTGGCGTAATGCTCGGGTTTGCCTTTGAACACGGCCGAACCCGCGACCAGCACGTTCGCGCCGGCATTGGCCGCGAAGGGTGCTGTTTCTGCGGTGATGCCGCCATCGACCTGAAGATCGATCGGCCGGTCGCCGATCATCTTGCGAAGCTTCGCAATCTTGGCCGTCACGCTCGGGATGTAGCTCTGGCCGCCAAATCCGGGATTGACGGTCATGGCCAGGATCAGATCGACTTTGTCGAGCACGTATTCGATCGTGCTCTCTGGCGTCGACGGATTTAAGGCAACGCCCGCTTTTTTGCCGAGGTCACGGATCACCGAAAGCGAGCGCTCAAGATGCGGAGCCGCTTCCGGATGAATGGTGATGATATCGGCGCCGGCTTCGGCAAAGGCCGCGAGAAAGGGATCGGCGGGCGCGATCATCAAATGGACGTCTAGCACTTTCCTCGTGTGCGGGCGGATCGCTTTCACGATCGCAGGCCCGAGCGAAATGTTCGGCACGAAATGCCCGTCCATGACGTCGACGTGGATCCAGTCGGCGCCGGCCTGATCGGCGGCGCGTATCTCTTCGCCGAGCCGCGCGAAGTCGGCTGCCAGAATGGACGGCGCAATCAGAAGGGGGCGAGTTGGCATTTTAAGCGGCTCCAAGCCGAGGCCGTAACACGGCGGTTAACCGCCCGGCAACCTGCGTTCCACGACGCGGTGAACAAATCGCGCGAGCAGAGCGGGCAGGAAGTAAATCGGAAACTGCGCAACCCCAAAGTAAATCCAGGTCAGTTCGGGAAGCGCGCTGCCGCCGGCCGCCATTAGCGCGCCCATATTTCTGTTAGCCGCCGAGAAGCCAAGCGCAAGCGACTGCTTCGGTCCACTGCGCCAGAACAGGAGCGACGTGATCAAGTTGAGTCCAATCACCAGCGCGAAGACGAGCAGGGTGAGTCCGGCGATGAGCAGCGGGTCGCGGATTGTGCGGGCAGTTAGACCATCCATGGCGGCGATGCCGAACAAGACAAGCAGAATGACGCTGATGCCGTCGATGGCGGCACCATTGGCTGCGATCCTGTTGTTGCCGAGAAGCCAGCGGAGTAGCTGGGCTAGGGCAAAGGCGCCACCGAGGATTGCGACGAGGCGCCAGATCAATTGAGCAATGTCGAGATTGAGGGTGCTTCCCGCAAAGTGGGCAATGAGGAACGGCGCTAAGAGCGGCGTTACTGCCGTGCATATGATCAGAACCGCGAGCGTAAGCGCGGCATCGAGGCGAAGCAGTGCTGCGAATGCCGCCGAGGACATGACCGGGGGCGCGGCCATGTACATGATCAATCCCAGTGCGAGCCCGACGCCAAAGCGATCGACGTTTGCGAGCGGTATGAGCAATCCTGCCAGCACGGGGATCGCCACCATGATCCAGAAGCTGGCAACCGTGACCTGCACGCGCGCCCCAAAACGGGCACGCAATTCCGCCGGGTCGACGCGTAAAAAGGCAAAAACGAGAAGCAGGAAGATCGCAGGCGTAAAGAGCGGCTTGAGCGCCGCCGCGAGTGGCGGAATCGCTAGTCCAACCGCAAGGCTTGCGGCCGCGGCCTTGGTGCCTTGCCGGCCCAGCCATTCAAGCGCGCTATTCAGGCTCATGGCGTCCGGCGTGAAGAATTCCCATTCTCTCCTAGTTTAACTGCCGATTCCTCGAGGCGCCTGTGAATTGCTTGAGAAATGGGCTGGAAAGTCGATTACCTCAACGATAGATATAATCAATCATGCGAAAGAAAAATATAATCGTTCTGGGCGCCGGTATCGTCGGCATTTCAGCGGCACTTCATCTACAGAAGCGCGGCGTCGAAACCGTGCTGGTCGACCGCCAGGGGCCGGGCGAGGGTACGTCCTATGGCAATGCCGGGATCATCGAGGGCAACACGCTCTTTCCTTATCCCTTTCCGCGCAGCATCCGCGCGTTGACGCGGGTCGCGCTGAAGTTGGCCACCGAAGCGAATTATCACGCGGGCTTCCTGCCGCGGGTTGCGCGCTGGCTCTGGAATGTGCGCCAGGCGACGACGTCGGAAGGTCTTGAGTTCACCGCGCGCGTGATGCGGCCGTTGTTCGAACGCGCGCTTGCCGAGCACGAGGCGCTGGTCGATGCCGCGGGCGCGCAAAAATATCTGCGTCACACCGGTTGGCTTCGTGTTTATCGCAGCGATAACGCAGTCGAAAAATTGGCAGCCGAGCTCAAGCTCGCCGACGAATACGGAATTCCTTATCAGAAGCTCGATGTCGAAGGTTCGCTTGCGCTCGAGCCGTCGCTGTCGCCGGTCTTCAAGCACGGCGTGTTGTGGCCGAATGCTGCGAGCTATTCAAATCCGCTCGCCGTCTCGCGTGCTTTCAACGCACATTACCTCGCGCTCGGCGGCGAGAACGCAAAGGGCGACGCGGGTACGCTCGCGCGCGCCAATGGCGGCTGGAAGGTCACGACCAGCGACGGCGACATTCATGCCGAAGAAGCGGTGGTCGCGCTCGGCCCCTGGTCGCCCGATATTTTGATGCCACTCGGCATTGATCTGCCGCTTGCGGTCAAGCGCGGCTATCACTGGCATTTTTCCGCGAAGGGAAATGCCTCGCTGACGCGGCCTGTGCTCGACGCGGAAGTCGGCTTCATTCTCGGGCCGATGGAGCAGGGCATCCGGTTGACTACCGGCGCGGAGTTTGCGCATCGCGACGCGCCGCCGACACCCGTGCAGATCGATCGGCTGATGCCCTATGCGAAAAGCCTTTTTCCACTCGGCGAACCGGTCGAGCCGAAACCCTGGTTAGGGGCGCGTCCATGTTTCTGGGACTCGCGTCCCGTGATCGGCCGCGCGCCCGGACAAAAAGGTTTGTGGCTCGACTACGGGCACGGTCATTCGGGGCTGACACTCGGACCCGTCTCGGGCCGGCTGCTTGCCGAAATGATGACGGGTGCGACACCCTTCACCGATCCTGTGCCTTTTGCCGCCGAGCGTTTTTCGCGCTGATTATTTACCGAATTTGTCGCGCCAAGACGGCAGCGCGCCCGCAAACGGCAATGCGCTTGCCTCATAGACGCCGCGTGCAACGGCACGCGCCAGACATTGCGCGGCGATAGCACCAATCCTTGCGAGATCGCGCACCGGATCGTTGAGCGGTTTCTTTCCGGTCGCCGCAGCAAAAACCGCGTCACCATCAAGCGGGGTATAAACCGGATGAATCGCAATCGCGAGACCGGCGCCTGCCATCACGGCGAGGCGTTTGGCTTGAGCTTTGGTGAGCGCCGCATCGGTCACGACCAGCGCGAGCGTCGTGTTCTGCCGCAGGTCGCCTTTCAGTGCGAGTTCGGCTCGCGTCGTTTCTTTGGGAAAACCGTGGCCGCCGAATTCGTTCTCATGCTCGAACGCAGCGGCAAAGAAATGCGGGCCGTCGCCGATGGTGACGCGACCCGCGGCATTTGCTGCGACCAGCGCGCCGACCCTATGTCCCGACGGCGATTGCGCGGAGGCAGAGCCGATGCCGCCTTTTAAATTCTGCGTGGTGGCACCATAGCCTGCGCCGGCCGTACCCAATTTGAAATCGGTGCCTGCGGCACTCGCTGCCGCATAGCCGAGATCGCGATAGGGCGGGAATCGGCCCCAGTTTTTGTCACCGCCGGAAAAGAGATCGAACAGGATCGCGCCCGGTACGATCGGAATTCGCGCGGGCCCGACGGCAAAGCCGCGGCCCTGTTCCGCAAGCCAGGCCTGTACGCCGGCACCGGCATCAAGACCGAATGCCGAGCCCCCGGAAAATACAAAGCCATCGATGGCATCGACGGTCGCGACCGGATCAAGGAGATCTAATTCGCGCGTTCCCGGTCCGCCCCCGCGGATATCCGCGCTTGCGACGACCGGGGTGTCGAAAATGATCGCGGTCGTACCCGAACCAAGCTTCGCATCATCGGCATGACCGACGCGGACACCTGCGACATCCGTGATCAGATTTTTCATGAACACGAATGAAGCCCATTGTTATTGAGGCGGCAAGTTCACGATCCGGGGAGGCGGCTTGCTTCTGCCTACGCGCCCGCGCATGTAATCCCGCATGAATGAAGTTTCGCTCACTGCAGCGCTAATCGCGGGCATTATCAGTTTTCTGTCGCCCTGCGTATTGCCGCTGGTGCCGCCTTATCTTGCGTTTCTCGCCGGCACGACGTTCGACCAGTTGGGTGCGCACGAGCCGGTGAGAAAGGTCATGCGCCGCGAAATTCGCGCGGCACTAGCGTTCGTGGGCGGCTTTTCAACCGTGTTTGTGTCGCTGGGTGCCACCGCCTCCGTGATCGGCAGCTATCTGCGCGAATGGTCTTACTGGCTCACGATCGCGGCAGGGCTTGCGATCATCGCGATGGGCCTGCATTTTCTCGATGTCTATCGCCTCGCATTCCTTAATCGCTCTGCGCGCATGCAACCGGAGAAGCCGGTCGGTTTGTGGGGCGCTTATGTAATGGGACTCGCCTTCGCGTTCGGCTGGACTCCGTGCATCGGGCCGGTGCTTGCTGCAATTCTTGCTGTCGCCGCATCCGAAGAAACCGTGCTGAAGGGTGCGGTGCTGCTCGGCGTTTATTCCCTGGGGCTCGGCATTCCATTTTTGATCGCGGCGATCACGCTCGATGCCTTTACCGGGTTTTTCGCGCGCATGAAAAGTAAGCTCGGCCTGATCGAGAAAATCATGGGCGCGTTCCTAGTGTTGACCGGAATTGCATTTCTCACCGGCTGGTTCACGAGCTTCAGTTTCTGGCTCTTGGAAATATTTCCGGGGCTCGCGACATTCGGATAGTGTTCATTTTTGCGCATGATTTTATCCGAAACCCGGTACTCCCCGGATCAGGTCCGAGGACAAGCTTTCGGGATCATGCGCCAACAAAAAAACCCGCCGTTTCCGGCGGGGTTTTCTTTTTCGAAGTGCTGCCGAGCTTATTTCTTCAGCTCGGCGTAAGAGCCGTCGGCTTTCCAACCATAGACGACATAGTCGAGCACGGTGATGTCGCCTTTGGCATCATAGGAAATGTCGCCAAGCACGGTCGACCACTTGCCGGCCTTGATCGTCTCGGCAACTTTCTTCGGATTGGTTGTATTTGCTTTAGCAACTGCCTGTGCCCAGATCTGGAGCGCGGCGTAGGTGTAAAGCGTGTAGCCTTCCGGATCGATGTTCTTTTCCTTGAATTTCTTCACGATCGCGGCAGCCGTCGGACGGTTGCGCGGATCGGGACCGAAGGTCATCAACACGCCTTCGGCATGCTGACCGGTGATCGAAGCAAACTGCTTGTCCGCGAGCGCGTCACCCGCCATCAGGATCGTCTTCATGCCCTGATCGCGCATCTGTCGCAGGATGAGGCCGGCTTCGGTGTGATAGCCGCCGACATAGACGACTTCGATTTCGGCCTGTTTCATGCGCGTGACGAGAGCGGTGAAGTCCTTGTCGCCCTGCGTATAGGCTTCGTTGAGCACTTCGGTGACGCCGGCTGCGTTCAACACTTTCTTGGTTTCGTTCGCGAGGCCTGCGCCGTAAGTCGACTTGTCGTTCAGGATCGCGATCTTCTTGCCCTTGAAATTGTCGGAAAGATATTTGCCGGCAACCGCGCCCTGTTGATCGTCACGGCCGCAAACGCGGAACGTGTTCCAGAGCTTGCGTTCGGTGAATTGCGGGTTGGTCGACGCAGGTGTGATCTGAAGAACATTGCCTTCAGCATAGGCTTCAGATGCCGGGATCGACGACGACGAGCAATAATGGCCCATCACGAACGGCACTTTTTGCGCAACGAAACGGTCGGCCGTTGCGCGCGCCTGCTTCGGGTCGCAGGCATCGTCGCCCACAACGAGGCGAAGCTGCTGGCCGAGCACACCGCCGGCGGCGTTGATATCGGCAAGGGCAAGGTTCGCGCCGTTGCGAAGCTGCTCGCCGAACGAAGCGTATTGGCCGGTCATCGGACCGGCGACGCCGACCGAGACCTGGCTCAGGGCAGGCGAGCTCACGGCGAACAAGCCGGCGGCCGCCAGAGCAATCAGACGCGCGCTTTTCATTGAATCTCCCTCTCTTTTCAAAGCGTTATCATTGCGCAATTCCGCCCATTCTTGGCGGGTTTTTGTAGCTTGTCACGGATTTTTATGTGGTGGTTATGTCGCGGCTTCCTTCCTGCCGCCTTCGAGGTAGGCAGCGCGGATTTCAGGCCGTTCCAACAAATCGCGGCCGGTGCCCTGCATCGCAATCCGGCCGTTGACCATGACATAGCCGCGGTGTGCGAGTTTGAGCGCATGGAAGGCGTTCTGCTCAACCAGAAAGATCGTGAGCTTCTCTTCGCGGTTGAGATTACGGATCGCCGTGAAAATCTGACGAACGATGAGCGGTGCCAGCCCCAGCGACGGCTCGTCGAGCAACAACAGGCGCGGGCGGCTCATCAGCGCACGCGCGATCGCAAGCATCTGCTGCTCGCCGCCGGAGAGCGTGCCCCCGCGCTGGGTTCTGCGCTGTTCCAGAATCGGGAAGAGCGCAAACACGCGCGCAAGATCGTCTCGAAAGTTTCCGCCTGTGGCGGTAGCCGCGCCCATCTGTAGATTTTCGTAAACGGTCATGCGTGGAAAGATGCGGCGGCCTTCCGGCGACTGCGCGATCTTCATGCGCATGATTTCGTGGGTCGGCAGCCGCGTAATATCGCGGCCTTCGAAATGAACACTGCCGTCGCGTGCCTGCGGGTTACCGCAGATCGTCATCATGAGCGTCGATTTGCCCGCGCCATTCGCGCCGATGATGGTCACGATCTCGCCCGGAAACGACGTCGACGTCGATCCCGCGCAAGGCGGCGATGTTGCCGTAATAGGCGGAGACGCCTTTGATAGAGAGGAGCGGTGCGTCGCTCATACGCGCACCTCGGCTTCGGCCGCTTCGACCGCGTCCTCTTCGACGCCAAGATAGGCCGCGATCACTTTCTGGTCGTTCCGGATATATTGAGGCTTGCCTTCGGAAATTTTCTTGCCGTGGTCGAGCACCACGACATGATCTGAAATTTCCATCACGACATTCATGTCGTGCTCGATGAGCAGAACGGACGCTTCGCGTTTCGGCTTTGATCGAACGAAGCAATGTATTCAGTTCATCGGACTCGCGCGGATTCAATCCGGCCGCCGGCTCATCGAGGCAGAGCAACACCGGGTTCGTGCACATTGCACGCGCGATCTCGAGCCGGCGCTGCGCGCCATAGGGTAGGCTGCCCGCGGGATCGTCGGCGCGTTCGGTGAGCGCGGTTTTAGCAAGCCAGTGCCGGGCAAGATCGATCGCCGCTTTTTCCGCCCGCCGATAGCTCGGTGCCCCGAACAGGCCGAGCAAGGTCATGCCGGACGCGATCATTAAAGGGTTGTGCTGCGCCACCATCAGGTTTTCGAGTGCAGTCATGCCCTGGAACAAGCGGATGTTCTGAAACGTGCGGGCGACTCGCACGCGCCGCGCGATCTTGAAGTCGGGATAGCTTTTCGAGCGCAAAGCTTTTACCGCCGATCGTGATTCACGCGGATCGAGCCGGACGTCGGCTCATAAAATCCGGTGACGCAGTTGAAGACGGTGGTCTTGCCGGCGCCGTTCGGACCGATCAGCGCGGTGATCTCTCCGCGTTGCGCGTCGAACGACAGGCCGTCGATCGCAAGCAGGCCGCCGAAGCGCATCGTCAGTTGATTGACGGCAAGGATCGGGTCGCTTGCCATCAGCCGCGACCCTCCGTGACGTGCTCAACGCTGATCGTCTTTCGCTCTTTGAGATATACCGTCGGCTCGCGGCTTGAAACGAGACCGCGCGGGCGCCAGACCATGATGCCGACCATGGCAAAGCCGAAAATCACCAGGCGGAATTGTTCGAATTCGCGGAACAGTTCGAAACTCACTGTCATCACGGTTGCGGCAATCGCCACGCCGAGTTGCGAACCCATGCCGCCAAGCACGACGATGGCAAGGATCAACGCCGAACTCCGGGAAGGTGAAGGAGTCCGGGCTGATAAAGCCCTGACGCGTTGCGAAGAAGGCGCCGGCAAATCCGCCGAACATGGCGCCGATCGCGAACGCCGTGAGTTTTGTATTCGTGGTGTTGATGCCGAGCGAGCGGCAGGCAATTTCATCTTCGCGTAGCGCCTCCCAGGCCCGGCCGACGGGCAGCTGGCGCAGCCGGATCGTGCCCAGTTCGTGATCAGCGCAAGCGCGAGGATCACGTAGAACAGAAACACGGTGCGGTGCGTCGGGTCGAATTCGAGCCCGAAGCTCGCGGCAAAGCCGTTGTCGTCGGTGTTGAACGGAATGCCGAAAAAAGCTCGCGCGCGGAATGGTGCCGATGCCGTTCGGTCCGTTGGTGAGCGAAACCCAGTTCAGCAGCACGATGCGGACGATTTCGCCGAAGGCGAGTGTCACGATCGCAAGATAATCGCCGCGAAGCCGTAGCACCGGAAAGCCGAGCAAGACCCCGAAGAAAGCCGCGAAAAGCCCGGCGAGCGGCAGGCAAACCCAGAACGACCAGTCATAAGTCTGCGCGATGATTGCGTAGGAATAGGCGCCGACCGCGTAGAAAGCGACGTAACCAAGATCGAGCAGACCGGCGAGGCCGACGACGATGTTCAGGCCCCAGCCGAGCATGACGTAGGTGAGAGTGATGATTGCAATGCCGAGATAATAGGGATTGTCGTACGAAAGGACGGGAAAGAAGATGCAATGCGCGAAAACAGAAGTGCCGGCCCAATGTAACGGCACGACCGGTGTCAGAATAGTGGCCAGTCTTTCGGGAACGTAGACCGACGCCGCAACAGGAACATCGCGCACGAGCGGCCATTTGAATCGCTGTGCGAATGTCTGTCGCCGACCAAAACGCGGCGAGCTCGTAGCGAAGCGTGCCGCGTTGTAATAAAGCAGCGAAATCATAAAGCGTCCGACGAAGACGATGCCGACGCGTGCGAGCAGACCGGGCGCGTGGAGCAGAACGAGCGGCCCGCGCGAGTCGTCGGTGAGAAACCCGAGCAGCAGCACAAAGAGACTGAACGCGACGATGCCGGCAATCATCGCGTCTTTCAGCGCATGCGAGCACCGCTCGACTTTCCGGATCTTCGACGCGCTCATACTTTCTCGACTTTCCTCGGGCGGCCGAGAATGCCGGTCGGCATGAAGATCAGAACAACGATCAGGATCGAGAAGGCGGCGACGTCTTTATACTGAACCGAGAAATAGGCCGACCAATAGGTTTCGATCAGCCCGATCAGCAAGCCGCCGAGCATTGCGCCGGGTAGCGAGCCGATGCCGCCGAGGACGGCCGCGGTAAAAGCTTTGACGCCGGCGACGAAGCCGATGTGGAAATCGATCACACCGTAATAGAGCAGGTACATCATGCCCGCGACGGAAGCGAGGGCGGCACCGATCAGGAAGGTAAGTGCGATCGTGCGATTGGTATCGACGCCGAGAAGGGCCGCCATCTTCAAGTCCTGCTCGCAGGCGCGCATGTCGCGGCCCGAGACTTGTCGACGACACCAGCCAGGAGAATCCGGTCATCAGCGCAAGCGTGGTCAGCGATGATCAGGATTTGAATATTCGAAATCTGCACGACGAAGCGGCTGCTCGAGTTCCAAGCAGCGTGTAGCCGCCGGTGACGAGCGGCGGCAGCGTTTTCACGCGCGCGCCTTGGGCGAGCTGCACATAGTTTTGCAACACGATCGACATGCCGATCGCGGAAATCAGCGGCGCAAGCCGGAACGAGCCGCGCAGCGGGCGATAAGCAATGCGCTCGACGGCCCAGCCGTAGAGCGATGTGAGCAACATCGCGATGATGAGCACGAGAAAAAGTGCGAGCGGGATGTAGGTGATGCCGATCGCGACCAGGATCAGGAAGGCGAGCAGCGCGAGAAGGCGCCCACCATGAAGATGTCGCCGTGCGCGAAATTGATCATGCCGATGATGCCGTAGACCATCGTGTAGCCGATCGCGACCAGGCCATAGATCGAGCCCAGCGCGACGCCGTTGATCGATTGCTGGAGGAAATACTCCATTTGCCCTTCCGCGCTTCTGCCGGCGCGGTCCCTTCATTGCGCGCCCTCACGCGCCCACAAACCGGCTTTAGCCGACTTGTGCATCTATTAGTGCCGATCCCGGGTAAACCCGAGATCGGTTTAGAAGCTAGCCCGAGGGTCGCAAGTTCACAATTCGTGGAACTTCTGTACGTCCACTCTGTCGCATCTCGCATATGCAACACATGCAAGAAACGTGGAAGTTCCAGCGGAACGAAGTCGGAAGCCAAGGGTTGCGTTCTTCAGGGGATGTCAACAACTCCAAGGAGTAAATCATGGCCAACAATCCGAACGACAAAAACCAACAGCAGCAGGGCGGCCAGCGCGGCGAGTCACGACGGTCAGCAGACCCAGAACCCGGGCCAGGGCGGTCAGCAGGGTGGTCAGCAAGGTGGTCAGCAGGGCGGCCAGCAGCAGAAGCGCTAAGCCGTCTGCAAATCTAAGGAAAAGCCCCGCGATTTCGCGGGGCTTTTTCACGTAAACCGTCGCAGAAACGAGTGCTTTTCTTTCCGTCATAGGCTGCCTATTTTCCAGCCCATGAAACGCGCGACCCTTCCGCTCTTCCATCTCTACGGCGATCCGCCGGACGATCAGGCCTTCGATTTCATCCATATCGAACGGCTGACCAATCGCGCGCCCGGCCATAACTGGACGATTGCGCCGCATCGGCACCGCAACCTGTTTCAGATCATGGTGATCGAGCAGGGCGGCGGCACGCTCGATCTCGAAGCAGAATCGATTGCGTTCGAGGCGCCGGCAGTGATGGTGCTGGCGCCGACAGTCGCACACGGCTTTCGCTTTAAGCCGAAAGTGACCGAAGGTTATGTGATCAATTTCACCGAAGACGTGACCGAAGCGCTCGGCGAACAGGCGGTGTCGCTCTCGCGCGACTCAAGCACATCGCCGCCGAGCCGCTGTTGATGGTGACGAAGCCGGAAATCGTGCGGCTCGCCGCGCTTTGCCGCGATCTCCTGGAAGAAGAATTTCTCGGCCGTGAAGGCTTCGAAGTTGCAAGCCGCGCCGTGCTCGCACTGGTCGGCGTCGAAGTCGCGCGCATTGCCGCGAGTCGCGCGCGCCCGGGCGCAGTTGCGCTCGCGCCTGCCGATGCCACCGTCGAAGAATTGCGGCGCCTGATCGAAGAACATTTCCGCTCCGAGCGGCAGATCGGATTTTACGCGGGCAAACTTGCGATGACCGCGGATCGTTTGAACGATCACGTCAAGCGCGCGACCGGAGTTACCGCCGGGCATTTGCTGCGTCAGCGATTGCTGACCGAAGCAAAGCGTCAGCTTGTTTTCACCGATCTCACCATCGGCGAAGTCGCCTACGATCTCGCGTTTGCCGATCCGTCGCACTTCGCGCGCTTCTTCAAGAAGCAGACGGGTTCGACGCCACAATCGTTCCGCGAAGCGTCGCTGCGCTCGCGGCTTCGCACGCACTGATCCGATTATTTCGGACGCGACTCGTGCAAATGTGCGTCGGGCTGGCGCAACTCGCCTTTGCGCAAGAGTTTGACCGCCTGCACGAGCGCGAGTGCTGCATTCTCGACGTCGTGCTGAAAATCCGTATCCTCGTCGAGATCCTTGTGACTCGTCGCATAGGGTTCGAGATAGCCGATAAATCCGCCGAGTTGCGATTTGTGCCCTGAAGGATAAAGGCCGATGTCTTCGAGCCAGTCGCAAAGAATGCGGCGTAGGTTTTCGACGCCCGCGGAGTCGCCATGAACCGCGACCGAGAATGCGCGACCGGCCAGATGTCTCGGGATAGGGCCAGCCCGCCAATTCAATTTCCTTCGCCTTCTTCGCGATCTTTCATATGCGTCGACGTCGGATCCGGATTGCCACCGTCCGCGCAAACCAGACGATCGATCATCAACTTCAGCGAGCTCGGCGCCTGATACCAGTTGACCGGGCACACGATCATGACGCCGTGGGCTGCGACCCATTTGGGATAAATCTCCGCCATCCAGTCGTTGACCTGGCCGAGTGCAAAGTTCGGATAACAGGAGCATGGCCAATGACAGAGCGGCTGCGCCGTCGAGACGCAGGCCTTGCACGGATAGATAATACGTCCGGCTTCGGAAGTGAGCCGGCTCAGATCGAGTATCTCGACTTCGAAGCCCTGCGCTTCTTTCTGAATTGCCGCTTGCGCGAGCTGAACCAGGCGCCAGGTCTTCGATATTTCGCCGGGGCAGGTCTGATCGCTGCGTGATCGAGCCGTTGATCAGCAAAATGCGCGACGGCGTTCTCTCATCCGCTTGAACCTTTGCGGCCTTGTCGATTGCGGCACGTGCGGCGATCCATTCGACGGGAAGTTCGTAGTCCGGTTCCGCGTAACCTTTGCCGGCGGTCTGCTTGCGCGGATTTTTATTGTAACCGTCATAGGCTTGCCAGGCGACTTCGATGATATCTGCGATCTGTTTGTCGACTTCATCGAATGCCGGGTCGAAGAAACGTTCGCGAAAGCGCTTCTCAAATTCAGACCGGCTGATTTGAACACTCGGCATGCCCTTGCGGACATCGATCTGGCTGGCCATCGGCGAACTCCGTGCGGCGGCTGGGGCGCTCGTGCCGAGATTGTCAGGCTTGGCGCGAACGACGAAAGCTGCCGCGCCGATCACGGTTTCGCGATGTGTCGCAAGCGGTGTCCGGCTAACCGGCCTTATCGATCTCGGCGAAAACTTCAGCGGCTTCGTTAAACGCAGTGTTCGCAGCCGGTACGCCGCAGTAAATCGCCTGCTGCAAAAGAAGTTCCTTGATGTCGTCTTTCTTGAGTCCGCCTTCGACGAGTGCTGCGCGCAAATGCAGGCGGTATTCTTCCCAGCGGCCGAGCGCGATCATCGAGCCGAGCACGATCAGGCGGCGCGTTTTTTCGTCGATGCCGGGACGGGTCCAGATCTCGCCCCAGGCATAACGCGTGATCAGGTCCAGAAATTCCTTGTTAAATCGGTCTGTTTCGTGATCGAGCGATCGACCCAGGCATTGCCGAGCACCTTGCGGCGCTTAGCCATTCCTTTTTCATGGCGTTCGCGTTCGTCCATCGCTCTCAGCCTTTCTCTTAAAGAAACTCTTCTAGCGCCTTAGTGAATTTTTCGGGCTGCTTCGATATTCGAGAGATGTGCCGCGTCGAGGCCGACGAGCTTCGCGCCGGGAATGCGTTTGGCGATAAATTCGGCGGCTTCAAACGGCGTCGCCGGATCCTGTTTGCCGCCAATCACCATAGTCGGCAGCCTTGATGTCGCCGATCGGCCAGCGCTGATCGACGTCGCGGACCGCGGCGCAATTTCCGATATAGCCCTCGGCCGGCGTGGTGTGGAGCATCGCTTCGATCCGCTCGACTTCCTTCGGCGACTTTCTCGCGAAAACTTTTCGTGAACCAGCGTTCGAGCACCGCCGGCGTGATCGATTTCATGCCTTGCATCGCGTACACCGACGACACGCTGGTTCCAGCTTTCTGGCAGGCCGAATTTCGCGGCTGTGTTGGAAACGACGAGCTTCTCGATTCGCTGCGGCGCATTACGCGCGAGCCACATGCCGATCATGCCGCCCATCGAAAGTCCGCAGAAGCGCACTTTATTCAGCTTCAACGCATCAAAGAGTGCAATCGCATCGCGGCCGAGCATTATCGACAGTGTAGGGATAGTTCGGCGCCGAAGTCTTGCCGTGGCCGCGCGTGTCGTAGCGGATGACGCGATATTTCTTCGAGAGTGCGGCCGCCTGTGCGTCCCACATATGCAGGTTGGTGCCGAGCGAATTGGAGAATACGAGCGGTTGCGCGCTGTCTGCGCCGTCGATCTGCACATTGATGCTGATACCGTTCGCTTCAACGACGGGCATCGGGAATTCCTTATTTCTTTAACGACTTGGTCGCTTCGGCAATCGCGGTATCGATGAAGCCACTCGCGCTGCCGAGATAATTCATCGGCTCGAAGATTTCATCGAGCTTTTTGCCGGGGAGGGCGCTTGCTACTTCCGGCACGCCACGAAGTGCATCTTTCAAATGGAGGTTTGCGGCAAGCGCGCGCTTCGACGCTTTTGCTAGCAGGTCATGGGCCTCAAGCCGCCCGAGTTTTTCCGCAAGCGCCATCTGCACGGCTTCGGCCATGATCTGCCCCTTCGTCAGATCGAGATTGGCGCGCATGCGTTTTGCATCGACCTCAAGACCGTTCGCGAGCTCTGCCGTACGCTCGAATGCGCCGGATGCGAGCAGCAGAAGCTGTGGCAATGCAAGCCAGCTTGCCTGCCAGCCGCCGGTGCCACGCTCGTGTTCGTGCACAAGACCAGCGAGCAGTGAAGAAGCAAAACCCGGCGCGAGATTGGCGGCGGCGAGAATTTGCGCGCAGGCAACGGGATTGCGCTTTTGCGGCATGGTGGAAGAGCCGCCGCGGCCAATGCCCGCCGGCTCAAACGCTTCGCCGACTTCCGACTGCATCAGCAAGGACAGATCGCGCGCGATTTTTCCGCAACCGCCGATCGCAATCGCAATTGCGCTTGCGGCGTTCGCGATGCGATCGCTATGCGCGTGCCAGGGCGCTTCGGGTGTCTGCGAGATCGAGTTCGTTGCCAAGCGCTTTCGCAACAGCACGGCCTTTGTTCTTTAGTGCCGCGAGCGTGCCGGAGGCACCGCCGAACTGAATGACAGAAGCTGCATCAACCGCTTCGATCATACGCGTCCGCGCGCGCGCAAGACTGGCTGCATATTCCGCGGCCTTCAATCCGAACACAGTCGGCGAGGCATGTTGCAGCCAGGTGCGGCCCGGCATCACGCTGCTGCGATGCTTCTTCGCAAGCGAAACAAAACCGCGAATGGCGCGCGCAAGATCGCGTTCAAGCAGCGCCGACGCTTCGCGCAAGCCGAGCACGGTCGCCGTATCGATAATGTCCTGGCTGGTCGCGCCCCAATGCACGAAACGCGCGGCGTTCCTGTCGCGTTTTGCGACTTCTGCGGTCAGCGCTTTCACGAGCGGGATTGCGAGATTGCCGGCATCGGCCGAAGCCTTGCCGAGCGCCGCAATGATCGTAGCGCTTTGCCTCACATGCGGCGGCGATTGGCCGCAGGCGCGGTCGCGGGAATAACGCGCGCTTTCGCCTCGGCGCGCGCGAGGGCCGCTTCGACGTCGAGCATGCGCTGCAGGCAAGTCTGCGTCGGACATTGCCGTGCGCATCTTCGCGCTTGCGAACAAGGGACCGAGCAGTTCAGAACCAGACATTATTTCCGCCATGCAAGGGCAGCATAAACGAGAGAGTTGCCATGCAATCTAGGCCGATGCCGCTTTTGCTGGAAGCCTTTTGGGATTTCGGATGATTGCGGCCCAATGAAATCCCGATGGCGGGCTGCAATCGCGAGCCAATTTGAGGTATGAGAGTGCTTCAAGCAATAACGCGCGAACGCGCGACTCAAAATCAGAGAAACGCCATGGACGACCAGCGCTACCATCTGCGCTTCATCAATATCGCACACTTTATCGATCACTACGTATTGCTTGTATTTCCGACCGTGGTGATCGGGCTGGAGTTCGAGCTCAAGCGCTCCTATGCCGAACTGATCGCGCTCTCGACCGCCTGTTTCGTGGCCTTCGGCCTGTTCTCGCTGCCGTGGGGCTGGCTCGCCGATCACTGGAGCCGCCGCAAGATCATGGCGATCTTCTTTTTCGGTTGCGCGATTTCGATGGTAGCGGCGGCCGCTGCTCCCGAATGTTTTTTGGCTTGCGTGCGGCGCTTGCTGCTGCTTGGGCATCTTTGCCGCGATCTATCATCCGGTCGGCATTCCGATGCTGGTGACGAAGGCGCGCGACCGCGGCCGGGACTTTGCGACCAACGGCGTGTGGGGAAATTTCGGTGTCGCCTTCGCGCCGGGCATCACGGCTGCATTGATGGTGACGGTCGGCTGGCGTTGGGCTTTCCTCATTCCCGCGGTGGTCTGCGTCGCTGTCGGTATCGCTTATCTCTATTTCACGAAAGAAGAGACAGCTAAAGCCGGTTCGCCGCGCGAAGATCGCGGAAGTGCCGCTCACCGGCGCGATGATGGTCACGGTGTTTGCGTTCTTCGCGCTTGCTCGCATTTTCCGGCGGCATTGTCTTCAATATTCTCACGATCGCGATTCCGAAGATCGTGGATGAGCGCATGGCGCAGGATGTTCCGCTCATCCTGCTCGGCTCGGTCGCGACCGGCGTGCTGCTGTTCGGTGGTGTGGCGCAGTTGACGGTCGGCAGGCTGGTCTCGCGCTATGCGCCGCATGTGCTGCTTGCCTTCATCGGCGTCATGCAGGTCGTCGGCGTCGCCTGGGCCTATTTCGCAAGCGGCCCGATGCTGCTCGGCGCGCTCGCGCTTTCGATTGCCGCGATCTATGCGCAGGTGACCGTCGGCGACGTCGTGATCGCGCGCTATACCGCGGACGCCTGGCGCGGCCGCGTATTCGCAGTGCGCTTCTTCCTTGCGTTCATTTCGAGCGGCCTTGCGGTGTCGTTGATCGCGGCGCTGCACGGCAAGGGCGGCTTCGATCTCGTGCTGTTCATGACCGCGGGCTTTGCAATCCTGTTTGCGATTGCAACGATCTCGATTGCGCTGCTTGCGAACCGCGCCGAAGCGAAAGCGCCGTCCGCCGCAACCGGCGGAATGAGATGCGACCGGCGGTGACGGCTGCGCTGTGGCGTTGCTTTGCTCGCGATCGCTGATCTTATTCGCTGGCCGTTCGCCGGATCGGCCGAACGCGCAGGGCCGCGTTGAAGCGCGCGGAACTTTACCGTGCAGCTCTTTGTGAGCGGGAAGGGCGAGTTTTCGCCGAATGTTTTCAAGATCGAAGAATTTGGCGTTCACAATTTCAGCTTTCAAGGGAAGAACGTTGAGGGCGGAAAATTCAGCGGCTTCCTGGTGCGCGTCGAATTCCGCTCGCCGAAAGAAATTTTCGCGCAAGGCCGGCAGGCGCAAATCGTTTTCCGCGACATCAAGACCAAGAAGGTTCTGAAGACGTGGAATATTTCCGACGTCTATATCGGCGATAACGGGATCGCTTATCGCGCGGCGTTCTTCGAGGATCTCGACTGCAGCCTGATGACCGTCACGCTGACGTCCGGCAAGACGCGGATTTCGCGCGAATTGCCGTTCCACTGTGGCGAGTAGTTAAGCCGTTGAAATATTTGGATTTTACTATAGGCCTATACCCCTCCCGGTATCGCTTGTTGACTATGACTGACTAGTCAGTCATAAAATCGGGCGTGAAAGCCCAGGCAAAAAAAGCGCCTTCGGCGGCAACCGCGAAGAAGCGCGCGGCCCGCGGTGCCGGACCGGCGCGCGCAAATCTTAGCTGCCGCACTCGACGAGTTCTCGCAGAACGGATTTGCCGCGGCCCGCCTCGACGACGTGGCCAAACGCGCGAGGCGTCGCGAAAGGCACGATCTATCTCTACTTCAAGGACAAGGAATCTCTGTTCCAGGAATTGCTGCGCGAGCAGATCAGCCCGGTCATCGTCATGCTCGAAGCGCTGCTTTCGGGGAACGTGAAAGGGCCGGCGCCCACGATTTCGCTGCGGCAAGTTGCGCATCGCGTCGCCGAACTTTTCGTCGATCAGGTGTTAGGCACACGCCGCAAGGACATGATCCGGTTGATCCTGACCGAAGGTCCGCGTTTTCCGAAGCTCGCGGAATTTTACTATCGCGAAGTGATTTCACGCGGGATGGCGGCAGTGCGCGGCAGAATGCAGCGCGCGGTCAAGGACGGCGAGCTGAGAGAGCGACGCGCTCGCGCGCTTTCCGCAACTGATCGTGGCGCCGGCACTGGTCGCGATTATGTGGAAGTCGATGTTCGATAAATTCGAGCCTCTCGACGCCAAAGCTTTAATGCATGCGCATATCGACATTCTTTTCGGAATAGAGCGTTAGTCATGAGATCGCTTCGTTTGATGATTGCATTTACGGCCGCGCTAGCACTCGCCGCTTGCGGCGACAGCAACACACAGTCCTTTCAAGGCTGGATCGAGGCCGATCTGATCTTTGTCGGGCCAGACGAGAACGGCCGGATTGAAGTTCTGAAAATCCGCGAAGGCGATACGGTCTCCAAAGCGGCGCCGCTGTTTTCGCTCGAAGCCGACTTGCAGAAAGCGGACGATGCAGGCGGCCGATGCCTCGGCGCAAAACGCGCGGCATTGCCTTTGCGCGCGCCGAGCAACTTGCGAAAACCAATTCCGGTACACAAAAAGCATTCGATGACGCGCAGGCCGCACTGCGCGAAGCCGAGGCGCGGCTAGTGTCGGCGCAAACACGGTTAGCTCGCAGAAATCATTCTGAGCCCGGTGTCAGGCGTGGTGCAGCAGATTTATTTCCGCGAAGGCGAATTGGTCGTCGCAGGCAAGCCAATTATCGCGATCCTGCCGCCGGGCAATATCAAAGTCCGCTTCTATGTAGCCCAGGCGCTGCTGCCGCGGATCACGATCGGCGACAGTGTCGCCGTCCACTGCGACGGCTGCGGCGCACAGAATGCGAAGATCAGCTTTATCGCGCGTCAGGCCGAATACACGCCGCCGGTGATCTATAGCGAGCAGGAGCGAAACAAACTCGTTTTCCTGGTCGAAGCGCTGCCGGAAAAGCCCGCCGATCTGCGTGTCGGTCAGCCTGTGAATGTCACAGTCAAGACGCGCGAAAAGAAATGAGCCGTTTCCTCCGATATCGCGATCGACGTCCATGGGCTGACGAAGTCGTTCGACGGTCGCGTGGTCGTGCGCGATCTTTCGATGCAGGTGAAGCGCGGTTCGATCTACGGATTTCTGGGGCCGAACGGCTCCGGCAAGACCACGACGATCCGCATGCTCTGCGGGTTGCTCACGCCGGACTGCGGCGAGGGCACGTGCCTCGGCTACAACATTCGCACCGAGGCCGACGAGATCAAGCGGCACGTCGGCTACATGACGCAACGCTTCAGCCTCTATCAGGATCTTTCGGTTCGCGAGAATCTCGAATTCGTCGGCCGCATCTTCGGGCTCGACAAGCCCGAGGCTGCCGCGCGCGAGATGATCGAGCGGCTCGGGCTCAGGGGCCGCGAAGAACAGTTAGCAGCTCAACTCTCCGGTGGCTGGAAGCAGCGGCTTGCGCTGGGTGCATGCACCTTGCCGAGCCCGCAATTGCTCCTGCTCGACGAGCCCACTGCCGGTGTCGATCCGAAGGCGCGACGCGAATTCTGGAACGAAATTCACGCGCTCGCCGATGGCGGCCTCACGGTGCTGGTGTCTACGCACTACATGGACGAGGCCGAGCGCTGCCACGAGATCGCGTATATCGCCTATGGCGAATTGCTCACGCACGGCACGGTCGATCAGGTGATCGAACAGTCGAAGCTTGTGACCTTTAATGTCAGCGGCGAGAACCTGCAGAAGCTGATGCATGAACTTGAAGGCAAGCCAGGCGTGGATATGGTTGCGCCCTTCGGCACCAGCCTTCACGTCTCCGGGCGCGACGAGAAGAAACTCGAAGCGACAATCAAGCCTTATCGCGCCGACAAGAAACTGACCTGGACGCCGTCCGAGCCGTCGCTCGAAGATGTGTTCATCGAGCTTATGAACCGCTCGAAGGATAATTTCCAATGAGCCGGTTCGATGCGATCCGCACGCCGGGCTTCTGGCGTCGTGCCAGAGCGATGCTGGTCGAAGGAATTCATCCAGCTTCGCCGCGACCGCGTGTCGTTTGCGATGATCGTGATGATCCCGGTGATGCAACTCGTGCTGTTCGGCTTTGCAATCAACACGACACCGCGCAATCTGCCGACCGCAGTGCTGTTGCAGGAAACGAGCGATGTCGGCCGTTCGATCCTGGCAGCACTCGAGCGCACGCAGTATTTCAAGATCACGCACCGTTTGTCATCGGCAGACGAATTCGACCGCGTGCTGAAGTCGGGGAAGGTACTCTTTGCCATCGAAATTCCGGCAGGCTTCGAGCGTGCACTCCGGCGCGGCGACAAGCCGGTGTTGCTGGTCGCGGCGGACGCGACCGATCCGGTCGCAAGCGGAACGGCGCTTAGTTCGCTCGGCCGCATTGTAGAGCTTGCGCTTAGAAACGAGCGGATGTTGCCGGATCAGACCGAACCGCTGTTCGAGATCAGAAGTCACGCGCGTTACAATCCATCGGGTGCCAGTCAGCTCAATATCGTGCCCGGGCTGGTCGGCACCATTCTGACCATGACCATGCTGATCTTCACCGCACTTTCAGTGACGCGCGAAGTCGAGCGTGGCACGATGGAAAGTCTCCTTTCCATGCCGATCTCGCCGCTCGAAATCATGGTCGGGAAAATCATTCCCTACATCATGGTTGGATTCATCCAGGCGGCGTTGATTATCGGCTTCGGTGTGCTTCTGTTCGGCGTACCGATATTGGGAAGCTTGCTGCTGCTCGCGCTGCTCTCGACTTTGTTCATCGCGACCAATCTTTCAATCGGCTATTCCTTCTCGACGGTCGCGCAGAACCAGCTGCAGGCGATCCAGATGAGTTTCATGTTCTTCCTGCCGAATATTCTGCTCTCGGGCTTCATGTTTCCATTCGCGGGCATGCCGGCCTGGGCGCAATGGATCGGGGAGGCGCTGCCGCTCACGCATTATCTGCGCATCGTGCGCGCGATCATGCTGAAAGGCTCAGGTTTCGTCGAACTGCAATACGAAGTAGTGGCGTTGTTCGTGCTGATGCTGGTCGCAATGACGATTGCGGTGACGCGGTTTAGAAAGACGCTGGATTGATTACTTTAACCGCTTGATCAATTCCATTGCCGCGGCGGGCGCGCGGACTTTGCCTTCGTGAATAAAGTAGATGAACGCATCGCGCGGCGTGGCCGCCGGTTTCGTTTTGTCAGCGTGGGGAAGGGCAGCAATGTCTTTGCCTGAAGCCCAGGCGGTCGCGTGTTTCGCCCACGTCTCGATATCTTTCGGCGGATAGCCAGTCTTCACTTTATCTTTGCCGCGCTGGAGGCGAGCATAGACGAAGTCTCCGGTGAGGTCGCCGATATTCACGTAGTCAACGTGGTCGGTATAGACGACCGGAATTTCGAATTCGCGGGCAAGCTTGATGAAGGCCGGTGTCGAGAAGGTTTCGCTCCGCGGCTCGACAACATGGCGAATGGCGCGGCCGTTAAATGTCTTCGGCAGCAATTCCAGAAACTTTCCAAAATCCGCTTCATCAAATTTCTTGGTCGGTGCAAACTGCCACAAGAGCGGTCCAAGTTTGTCGCCGAGTTCGGTGACGCCGGAATCCATGAAGCGCTTGATCGAGTTGCCGGCTTCCGCCAACACGCGGCGGTTCACGGCATAGCGCACGCCTTTGAGCGCGAACATAAAGCCGTCCGGCACTTCGCTCGCCCATTTTCTGTACGTCTTAGCGTTCTGGGTGCGATAAAATGTTCCGTTCACTTCGATCGAGGTGAGCTGCCGGCTCGCATATTCAAGTTCTTTGGCCTGCACCAATCCCTTCGGATAGAACACGCCGCGCCAGGGCTCGTAGGTCCAGCCGCCGATACCGGCGTATATGTTGCCTTGCTTTGCCATCTCAGAGCAGCGGCGCCGCGAATAGATTTTCGATCTTGGCGCCGGTTTCCTTTGTCACTAACTCGGCAATTTTGCTGCGGTGACATTCTTCCGGCTTGCGCTCGTAACACAAGAGACAAACTTTCTTTCCGGCTTCGACCAGCTTGTTCACTTCGGCAAGTTCCTCTTGGGCAGGCTTGGTTTTGATATGTTTGCCGTATATTTTCCAGAGCTTCTCGTAATTGCCGGAGCGCGCGGCCTCGCGGCCTTCGGCGGGCGTGCCCAGTTTCTGGAAATGCAGATATGCGATGCCGGCTTCGTCGAGCGCTGCCGAGAGCGCCTTTTTTGAGAAACCCGCGCGCCGACTTGCTGCAACTGCGCGCGTGTCGATCAGAATTTTGACCTTTGCGCGCTTCAGCGCCCCGATCACATCGGGCAGGGCGGCCTGTTCGTAGCCAATGGTGAAAAGGGAAGCCATGTGGACCTGTTGTTCCCGGACCTGTTATTTGCTCAGATATTCGCAAAATTCCCGTAGGATGAAACTATTCGCCGTTCCGGCGTGTTCTCAGAATGCTGCCCGGGTGATCAGGCAGCAGATGGCCGCGATTTACGCGGTCACATCATTCATTTTTGGGAGGTTTTCATGTTTGCAGTCAATCGCCGTACTTTGATGATGGGCGCTGCCGCAGTCGGCGCTTATGCCACCGTTCGCAGCGACTATGTTTTTGCGCAGGCTGCAGAAGGCCCGTTCAAGCAAGTTCCTCTGCCGTATGCGTCGAACAAAAACGAACCGCATATAGACCAGATGACGATGGAAATCCATCACGGCCGTCATCATGTTGCTTTCATCAACAATTTGAATGGCGCGGCTAAAGACAATGCCGAATTGTTCAAGAAGCCGATCCAGGAACTGATCGGCAATCTGTCGGCAGTACCGGAAAATCTTCGCACGCTCGTTCGCAATAACGGCGGCGGGCATGCCAACCACACCATGTTCTGGCAGATCATGGGCGGCGCGGGCGGCAACCCGACCGGCGCGATCGGCGAAGCCATCACTTCGGCCTTCGGCGACTTCGGCAAATTGCAGGAGTCATTCAATACCGCCGGCACGCGCGTGTTCGGCTCGGGCTGGGTGTTCGTTGTCTCCGACAAGTCGGGCAAGCTCTCGATGGTGTCAAAGCCGAACCAGGACAGCCCGATCATGGACGGCGCCATGCCGATCTTCGGCAACGACGTCTGGGAGCACGCTTATTATCTGAAGTACCAGAACCGCCGCGCGGACTACCTGAAGTCGTGGTGGAACGTGGTGAACTGGGATGTCGTAAACCAGCGCTATGCCGACGCGAAGGCGGGCAAGTTCACCGTCTGATTTTTCAAAGCTGATAGGAAAAGGGCGCGGTTTCGGCCGCGCCTCTTTTCATGCCATAACGCCGCGTCGTTTTTAGGGGTGAAGCAATGCGCGTAGCAGTCATGGCGACCGGTGCCTTGGGCGCCTATTTCGGCGGCAGGCTCGCGGAAGCAGGGCACGAAGTCCATTTCATCGCCCGTGGCGCGCATCTCGATGCGATCAAGCGTGACGGACTGAAGGTGGAAAGCCCGCTCGGCAATATCCATCTCAAGAATGCCAATGCCACGAGCGATCCGAAAGAGGTCGGCGTGTGCGATGTCGTGCTGTTTGCAGTGAAACTCTGGGACACCGAGAAGGCGGGCGAACTCTCAAAACCGTTCATGAATAAAAACACACGGCTGCTTACGATGCAGAACGGCATCGACTCGGTCGAACGGCTGACGCCGATTCTGGGCGAGGGCGTTGTCTGCGCCGCACCCACGCGGATTTCCGCGGTCATCACCGGACCCGGCACGGTCGCGCATAAAGGAAATTTCGCAAACCTGTCGTGCGGTTTCATGGACGGCCGCGACGATGCGCGGCTGCGTGCGCTCGCCGAAGAAATGAAACAGGCGAAGGTGCAGGTTTCATATTCGACCGAGATCGAGAAAAATCTCTGGGAGAAATTCGTTTTCCTCGACGGCATGTCGGGCGCAACTGCGAGCACGCGCTCCAGCATCGGTCCGATCCTTGCCGATCCGGACACGGCCGGTTTGCTGCATGCGTTGATGAAGGAGGTCGAAGCGGTCGGCGTTGCACGCAAAGTGCCGATTGAGGGTAATGCCGATCGCGCGTTTGCAGCGGTGAAGGCGTTACCCGGTACGATCAAAGCGTCGATGTGCGAAGACGTTGAGCGCGGCAATCGCCTTGAGCTCGACTGGCTGCAGGGCAAAGTTGTCGAACTCGGCAAAAAGCACGGCGTGCCGACGCCCGCGAATGAGTATGTTTATAAGGTTTTGAAGCTCCTGCGGAACGGACGCAGCGTCTAGAGAAAAGGCCGCTCTTTCGAGCGGCCTTTCCATTTCGTTTGTAGCGAAGCGGATCAGAAATCCATCCCGCCCATGCCGCCACCCGGCATCTGCGGAGCGCCACCGCCACCCTTTTTCGGGATCTCGGCAACCATTGCTTCCGTCGTGATCAGAAGGGACGCAACCGAAGCTGCGTCCTGCAAGGCAGTGCGCACGACCTTGGTCGGATCGATGATGCCCTTCTTGAACATGTCGACATATTCGCCGGTCTGCGCGTCGAAGCCGAACGAGTAGGTGTCCTTCTCAAGGATTTTGCCGACGATGACCGAGCCGTCTTCGCCTGCGTTCAACGCGATCTGGCGAGCCGGTGCCTGGATCGCCTTCTTCACGATCTCAACACCAGTGCGCATGTCGTCGTTTTCCGGCTTGATGCGTGCGAGCGCCTTGACGGCACGGAGGAGAGCAACGCCGCCGCCCGGCAGCACGCCTTCTTCCACGGCCGCGCGGGTCGCGTGCATGGCATCGTCCACGCGATCCTTCTTTTCTTTCACTTCGACTTCGGTCGCACCGCCGACGCGGATGACGGCAACGCCGCCCGCGAGCTTCGCGAGACGCTCCTGCAGCTTTTCCTTGTCGTAGTCCGAGGTGGTTTCCTCGATCTGCGCCTTGATCTGCGAAACGCGCGCTTCGATGTCGGCTTTCTTGCCGGCGCCGTTGATGATCGTGGTGTTTTCCTTGTCGATCATGATGCGCTTGGCGCGTCCCAGCATGTTCAGCTGAACGTTCTCAAGCTTGATGCCGAGATCTTCGGAGATCGCAGTGCCGCCGGTGAGGATCGCGATGTCCTGCAACATCGCCTTGCGGCGGTCGCCGAAACCCGGAGCCTTAACAGCTGCAACCTTGAGGCCGCCGCGGAGCTTGTTCACGACGAGGGTCGCGAGTGCTTCGCCTTCGACTTCTTCGGCGATGATCAAGAGCGGCTTGCCCGACTGCACAACCGCTTCGAGGACCGGCAGCATCTCGTTCAGCGAGGAGAGCTTCTTCTCGTTGATCAGGATGTACGGATCCTCCATCTCGACGCGCATCTTGTCGGCGTTGGTGACGAAGTAGGGAGAGATGTAGCCGCGATCGAACTGCATGCCTTCGACGACATCGAGTTCGGTTTCGAACGACTTCGCTTCTTCGATCGTGATCACGCCTTCGTTGCCGACGCGCTTCATGGCGTCAGCCAGGAACTTGCCGATTTCGGCGTCACCGTTCGACGAGATCGTGCCGACCTGGGCAATTTCTTCGTTCGAGGTGATCTTCTTCGAGTTCTTCTTGAGATCGGCAACAACCGCTTCGACCGCGAGGTCGATGCCGCGCTTCAGATCCATCGGGTTCATGCCGGCGGCCACCGACTTTGCGCCCTCTTTCACGATCGCCTGTGCGAGCACAGTTGCGGTCGTGGTGCCGTCGCCGGCGATGTCGTTGGTCTTCGAAGCCACTTCGCGCACCATCTGTGCGCCCATGTTTTCGAATTTGTCTTCAAGTTCGATTTCTTTGGCGACCGTGACACCGTCCTTGGTGATGCGGGGCGCGCCGAAGGATTTATCGAGCACAACGTTGCGGCCCTTGGGCCCTAGTGTGACCTTCACGGCGTTCGCCAGAATGTCGACGCCGCGCAACATCTTGTCGCGCGCTTCGACTGAGAATTTTACTTCCTTAGCAGCCATAGTTTCTTACTCCTGAAATGGATTTTTCCGACGGGCGCGAGTTACGCGGCCTTCTTCTTCGCCACGCTCTTTTCGAGCACGCCGAGGATGTCGGATTCTTTCATGATGATGAGATCTTCACCGTCGATCTTCACTTCGGTGCCCGACCACTTGCCGAACAACACGAGATCGCCAGCCTTCACATCGAGCGGCACAAGCTTGCCGGCTTCATCGCGACCACCTGGTCCAACGGCGACGATCGCGCCTTCGGACGGCTTTTCCTTCGCGCTATCCGGGATAATGATGCCCGACTTCGTGCGCTCGTCAGCCTCGATGCGGCGGACGACGACACGGTCATGCAACGGACGAAACTTCATAGTTACTCCTCCAAGACCTTGATTTTGAAAGCGAATTAAATCGGCGCATGCGGAGCTTGAAGCTCTGCATCTCGCGCCAGATGGGGCGGGTTCTCCCGCCTTCAAGGCCGGGAGTCAACTTTTTTGGCACTGGTAGAACGGGAGTGCCAGGACTCGCAGGGGTTGTTAGCAGGCTTACTTCGCTGCTGCTAGCGCCTTGATTTTAAACAAAAAAGTGATTGTTCGGGCTTGTCAGAATCGCCCCCAGGCGGAAACATTCGGCGTCCATCCGAATTAAGGATGTCAGATGAATCGCGTCTCGGACGACTTCAGAAAGCAGCTCGAGGGCTATGGCCTGACCACGGCCGAGATCCTGTACCGGCTGCCGGACCACCCGAAATTCCTGCAAAGCTTCGTTTGGCAGGAATACGACCTGTTCCCGAAATTTCCGACGCTGTCGCGCTTCCTCAATTTCTGGATGCGCGAACTGGCCGGGCCGGTGCACTCAGTTCGAGTGGCACATGCGCGGCTGATCAAGCCGTCGGAGTTCCGGGCAGTGAACGGCGAGTTCAGGCTGAACTAGCCCGCGAGCCATTCCGCCGCATCGCCTAAGCTTTTGCGCAAGGCGATGCTTCGCGCATGCGTCGAAAAAGCGAGCATGAAGACGACATTCTGGTATTTCCACGACTGCTTGGGGATGCCTTCAATCAACTGCCCACGGCGCTCCGCGACCTGCATGGCAGGCGTGGCAAGTTCGCGGCATCGGGCAGGGCGACGGTCGAGCGCGGCCGCGGACCTTTGTCGGCACTCGCCTGCGCAATCATCGGTTTTCCGGACGCAGGTATTGACGTGCCGGTGCGTGTCGACTTCACGGCGTCGCCCGATGAAGAAATCTGGCAGCGGACGTTTGCGGACAAGAAATTCCAAAGCCGGCTCCGCGCAGGCGAGGGCAAATTCAAAGGGCTGCTCCATGATAAATTCGGCCTGATCGGCGGGGGGATTGCGCTCGTCATTGACGGCGATCGCTTGCGCTGGATCACGCGGCGCTGGAGTTTTCTCGGAGTTCCGTTGCCGCTTGCGCTCGCGCCACACGGCGACAGCTATGAATTCGAGGAGAACGGGCGTTTCAATTTCCACGTCGAGATCAAGCAGCCGCTGATCGGCCTTATTGTGCGCTATCGTGGTTGGCTCGTGCCGGAGACTTCCGGCGGCAAGGCGTGAAATTTTAAATGCGGTTCCGAATTGTTATTTTATTGACGGCACTGTTCGTCTCATTGGCGGCTTCCGCCCAGGCGGTGCGCGACAAGCTCGATGGATTCTACAAGTTGCCGTTCGGCACCTTGTTCGCTGAAGTGAAGCAGAAGCTTGGTCCTGCCGCGGGTGAGAGCATATGGGTCAGCAATGACAAGTCTTTGCGCCTGAAGACGCTGACGCATCATGACCCGTCGCTCTTGATCGGTCTCAAGAGTCATTTCGTCACTTATTACTTCGCCGAGGAGAAGCTGATCGCCGCGGCTTTCGTTTCGAAATACCAGAGCAAGAAAGAAGACGATGTTGCCGCCTGTTACAAGGCGAGCGACGTGATCAGCGAACTCATTGCGCGCTACGGTCCGCCAAGCAGCCAGCGCGAGCGCGACGACGCGCTTTATGTCCTGTTCGGGTTCAAGGACGGCAGCGAAATCGAGGCCAAGGTAGAGAGCGACGACAACGATTGCGAACTACGCATCGTGATCCGTAGCTCCGCCGGCGAGAAGCAGAAGCTGTTTGTGGATTAAAAACGGAAAATGGCGCGGTTACCCACGCCATTTTCATTTCTGCTTTGCTCTAATTGAATTAAAGAGTGATCACCTGGTCCGGCATGTTGCCGGAGAGCGCCTTGTAGAGATCCGGGAAGCAGCCGATCGGCACGCCGTCCATCAATTGGTCCGCTATTTCGCGCTCGTAGCAGCACTGGTCGCAACCCATCAGCAACATGCCCTTGGCTTTGGCGACCTTGTTCAGGCGCTCGCCAATCGGATTGCCCTTCACCAGCACGTAATTGTTATCTTCGAAGAAAAACATGCCGGCGACATCGACGCCATGCCGACTTTCTTCGAGCTGCGGCAGGATCATTTTGGCGAGAACGTAGGAAATATTATGCCGTTGCGTGGCGAAGATGTAGGCGACTTTCATTCGATTCCCCTGAGTTTTGTAAAAGTGCGGATTGGATGGCGGAGCGGAGCGCGCGCACCACGAGTATTGCGCGGTCGCGGCGGAAGATGGGAACGCCTTCGAGTGTCTCGATCAGAATTTTAGGATCGATCGTGGCCGCCGATTGCAGCGAAAGCTTCTCGGCCTCTTCGGCGAGCACTTCGGCATAAGCGACGAGCGCTACGCAGGACGTCACCTTGAAGCGGATCGCGGAAATTTCGCTACCCTCGCATTTCAAGGCTGAATTGCGCGGAAAGCCCGTTCGAGTCCTGAAGCGTTTCGCCGGAAATTGCGCAGGGAGCGAGCCGATTGCGGCGCAGCCCGCGGTCGAAACAATCGCTTACCGAACGGCGTCGCGCGGCGCCGCAACAGCCCTGAGTGCATTCAGCGGCATCCATGTCAGCGCCAGCGGAGCAGGCGCTTTTCTGCCTGCGATGCGAGCGCGAAAATCACGAGCACGACCGCGAGGATCAGGAGCACCAGCGCCATCATCAGTGCGGCGTTATAGGTGCTCTGCGCAAATGAAATGAGATAGCCGAGACCGCGGCTGGCGCCGACGAATTCGCCGACGACTGCACCGGTGAAGGCAAAGCCGACCGCGACTTTAAGGTTGTGCAGTACGGAGGCCGTGATCGAGGGCAGGTAGACCTGCCGCAACAGCGCCCAGCGGCTGCCGCCGAGCGTGATGATGCGCTCGACCAGTTTGCGATCGACGTTACGGATCGCGCCAAAGACGTTGAAGAAGATCACGACCGCGACCAGAACGAAGGCGAGCGCCACCTTCGAGCCGATGCCGATGCCGAACCAGATAATAAAGAGCGGCGCGAGAATCACGCGCGGAATCGCGTTGAGAATGAGCATGACCGGCTCGAGCAATTCGGAAACCAGCCGGATGAGCGCCGCGAGAATGCCAAGCACGACGCCCGCGATCATGCCGAGCACGAGACCGCCAAGTGCCGCGGTGAACGTCGCCTGGATATGCGGCCAGATGCGGCCGTCCACGAAGAGATCGCGCAGTGCCGACCCATAAGCGCCTGCGGGCGCGGCATATAAAGCGGATTAAGCCAGCCCTGTACGCCGGCAAATTCCCAGAAGCCGATGAGCAACGCGAGCGCTACGAGCTGGCGCACCAGTGCAAATTTCGGATGCATGAGTTTGTTCATGCCGCGGCCTTCGATGCGTGGCCGTTGCCTTCGACCTCGTGCGAAAGATCGCTCCAGAGCTTGTCGAGCAACGGCGCATAAGACGGATGCAGACGCGCGCGGACGAGGTCGCGCGGGCGCGGGATCGGAATCGTGTATTGTTGCGAAATCTTCGCGCGCGGTCCCTGCGAGAGCAGATAGACTACGTCGGAGAGCGAAATCGCTTCTTCGAGATCGTGGGTGACGAGCAGCACCGTGATCTTCTGGCGCTCGACGAGCTGCACGACGTCCTGGATGATTTTGGTGCGCACGATCGCGTCGAGCGAAGCGAACGGCTCATCCATCAGGATCAGTTTTGGTTTAAGCGCGAGCACCTGCGCAAGCGCCACGCGTTTGCGCTGGCCGCCGGAGAGGCGGCGCGGGTAGCGGTCTTCAAGTCCTTCGAGGCCGAGGCTCGCGAGCCATTCGTCGGCGGTCTTCAGCGCTTCTTCTTTCGGCACGCCGCGAAAGCGCAGGCCGAGCGAAACGTTTTGCCGCGCGGTGCGCCACGGCAAGAGCGCGTCGTCCTGAAACAGAATGCCGACTTCGGATTTCGGCAATTCGAGATCGACCGAGCCCGCGAACGGACGCTGCAAGCCCATCGCGGCGCGCAACAGGCTCGACTTGCCGGAACCTGACGGCCCGACCAGGCTCACGAATTGTCCGCTCTTTACTTGAAGACTTGCCCCTTCGAGGACGGGCTCGCCGCCATAGGAGAGGGAGACATTATTGACGCGCAAGCAGACTATCCTCCGGCGATGGAGGTGTCGTGCAGGCCGGCGATATCGGTGCCTGCCTTGAGCAGGCCGCCGACTTCGAGGCTGTTCGCGACCCGCTTGATCGCGTCGCGGTCGATCGTCACCGTTTCCGGATAAAGCGAATTGCGATAGCGCACGAGAATGTCGCCAAGCTGCTTGCCGTCTAAACCCGAAGTCAGTTCTTTCGGGAAAGCGCCGACCAATTGGTCGCCGGACAAGGTGCGCAGACCCTTCAGCGCCTCGGCCAAGCCCTTCACGATTCCGGTCATGTCGGCGCGGCGCTGATCAAATTCCTTGGCGAGCACCGAGACGCCCATGAATTCGTAGGAGCCGCCGAGATATTTGTTGGCGTCGTTCGCATCCATCGCATTCACGATGACGCGGGCGCCGTCTTTCTGAAGGATCTGAAAGTGCCGGCTCCTGCACCAGACCGGCTTCGACCTGGCCCTGACGCAGCGCTTCGAGCAAATTCACGCCAAGTGTTGCGAACTGCACCTTGTTCGTGTCGGCATTCGCCTGCTTCAGAAGAAAGAGCAGGAGCGCGTGATCGGCGTTACCGAGCGCAGACACGCCGACGGTTTTGCCTTCGAGATCTTTGACGGTCTTGATCGCTGTCCGCGTTTTTCGGCGCGGTAATCAGCGCGAACAGCGGCAGACGGCCGGTGACCGCGAAGCGTTTGATTTCCGCGCCCTTCGAATAGGCCTGGATCGCAACATCGAGCGCGGTTGCGGCGTAATCGACGGCGCCGCCGATGAGGGCCTGCATCGCAGCACTGCCGCCGCGCGTGTAAATCAATTCGACGTCGAGACCCTGTTTGCGCCAATAGCCTGCCGCTCTTCGCGACTTCATAAGGCACGCCGCAAAGGATCTGGCTGCAATAGGCAAGCTTGACCGGCTTCAGATTGGTTTGTGCGGCAGCCGGACCGGCGCTCGAAAGCACGCCCGCGATTGCTGCCGCGCCCTTCAACACCGAGCGCCGCGACACGTCGGGTGCCGCGACATCCTTGGATGAGTTGATGCCTTTAGGAACGCTGGCGAGGTTCTCGTCGCAGCAGCTCATTGGCGCGCTCCGCTGAATTAAGGTCTGGGCCATTCCCATACACCCCGGGCACTCAACAGACAATCGTCGTCAAAAGTAGTAATCTACATTTTATCTACGTGTATATGGTGCTAGCCGCGCCCGACAAACGGCATCTTCGTCGCCATCACATTCATAAAGAGCACGTTCGCGTCCAACGGCAGCGAGGCGATGTAGACGATCGCGTTCGCAACGTGCTCGACCGCAACGCGCGGCTCGATCTTTTTCGAGCCATCGGGCTGCAACACGCCTTGCGCCATGCGCTCAGTCATCGGCGTCACGGCGTTGCCGATATCGATCTGGCTGCAGGCGATGTCGTAGGCGCGGCCGTCGAGCGCGGTCGCGCGCGTCAGCCCCGAGACCGCGTGCTTGGTCGAAGTGTAGGGCGCGGAGAAGGGACGCGGCGCGTAAGCCGAGATCGAGCCGTTATTGATGATGCGGCCGCCACGCGGATTCTGATCCTTCATGATCTTGAAGGCTTCCTGCGTGCAGACGAACGGGCCGGTGAGGTTTGCTGCAACCGTCGAATTCCAGTCTTCAAGCGTCACCTCTTCGAGCGGCACCGGCGGCGTGCCGCGGCCGGCGTTATTGAAGATCACATCGAGACGGCCGAATTTTTCCTTGGTCTTTGCAAACAGAGTTTTCACTTGCGCGGGATCGCCGACATCGGTCGGCACCACGAGCGCTTCGCCGCCTGCTGCCTGAATTTCTTTCGCGACTTCGTCGAGCGCTGCCTTGGTGCGGCTTGCGATCACGACATTAAATCCGGCCTTAGCAAGTGCCACCGCCGACGCGCGGCCGATACCTGAACCTGCGCCTGTGACCAAAGCAATTTTGCGCGAAGAAGCCATCGCAAATCACTCCCTGATTATTTTCTGATTATCGTTTCGGTTTCTGCTGTTGCAGAACTTTCGCCGCCGGCTGCCCCGCCGTCAATTGAGCGCTTGCAGCATTGGCGTGTGCGCCGCTGCGCGTCAGCACGGTATCGATCGCTTCCGGGAGCGGCTGCACTTCAAGCGGGCGCGTCGCATAGGGCGGGCGGGGGATTGCGATATGGGCCGCGCGCAATGCCGCCGACCAGCGCTCGCGCAGATCGGTGAAATAGGGCTCGCCCGGCATGATCCGATAATTCAATTCGATGCCGAGCGTGTCGCGGCGGATCACGGCCATGTCGATCGGCAGGCCGACCGCGAGATTCGAGCGCATGGTCGAATCCATCGAGATCAGTCCGATTTTCAGCGCGTCGTATAAATCGGTTTCGTAATTCACCGCGCGGTCGAGGATGGGCTTGCCGTATTTATGTTCGCCGATCTGCAGGTACGGCGTGTCGGTGGTGCATTCGATGAAGTTGCCCGCGGCATAAACCATGAAGAGTCGCAGGCGCCGGCCCGCGACCTGACCGCCGAACAGGAAGGAGACCTCGAAATTGATTTCGGTGTCTTCCATGTATTTGGCGTCACTCTCATGAACCAGGCGCACCGCGCGGCCGACGAGTTGGGCTGCCTGAAACATGGTGGGCGCGTCGGTAAGGCGTTCGCGCTCGCCGGTCTCGGGATTTTCGAGGCCTTCGGAGAGCAGGCTCACCACGGTCTGCGAAACGGAGAGATTGCCGGCAGAGGCGAGCGCCATCACGCGCTTGCCCGGCTCCTCGAACAAATGAAGCTTGCGGAAGGTCGAAATATTATCGAGACCCGCGTTGGTGCGCGTGTCGCCGATCATCACGATTCCGTCGCGGACGAGAATTCCGCAGCAATAGGTCATCGAACTCAAGACTTCCATCACAGCCGCGGGCCGTACTATGCCCGACCGCTGCAATGCGGCAAGGGGCGCTTTTTTCGGTTGGAGCATGATCTTGTCCGAAAACCGGTGCCCACTTTTCGGGATCATGCTCTATTGCTGCGACTGTCGGCTCGCCTGATCGACGGTTACTTTCACCGCCATGGCTTCGCCCACGCCGCCGTAGCGGGTGCCGCGAACGGGGGCGGCGCCGAGGTAATCAAGACCGACTGCAACCCTGACATGCGCTTCGGTTCCGGCGATGCCGTTCGCCGGATCGAAGGCGATCCAGCCCAGATCGGGAATCCAGGCCTCGGCCCAGGCGTGTCCGGATTCGGTATCGACGATGCCGTCGCCGCGCAGGAAATAGCCGCCGATATAGCGCGCCGGAATATTCAGATGGCGTGCGGCGGCGCAGAAGATGTGCGCGTAATCCTGGCAGACGCCGTGCCGGTGCGCGAAAGCCTGTTGCGCGGTGGTCGAA
Organism: uncultured Alphaproteobacteria bacterium; assembly: GCA_963730025.1. Lineage (GTDB taxonomy): Bacteria > Pseudomonadota > Alphaproteobacteria > Rhizobiales > Xanthobacteraceae. The sequence continues at coordinate 874,895 of CAVSPV010000002.1, read as the reverse complement.
GGCACGGTCGAGTTCACGTTGAACTCGAAGGTCGAATAAATCGCCTGCTGCAGCGCGTGCAGCGTGTCGAGCGGCGGCTTCTTGCCGTTACCCGAAATCTTGTTGGTCCAATCGATTATAGCCTGATCGGGTGCGGTGAGATCGGTCTGCCGCAGATAAAATGACGGCGGAAATTTTTCGCGCGTGCCGCGGATGATGCCGTGGCGTGTCCTGCGTTTCGACTTCGCCTGCGACGCGCACCGCCAAGTTCCGAAATCGGACCATCGACCGTGAAGGTGTGCGTGAGATTGCCGAAGGCATCTTCGCGCGGTTCGACGCGGCAGTCTTCGCTTACTTCCACGCGCCAGCGCACGACATATTGGCCGTCGTGGTTGCGCGGAGAAACGCGCAGGATCTGGATCGCCTTGGTCGCAGGCGTCTCATATCGATAGATCGTCTCGTGCGCGATCCGGATTCGCATCTTGCTCTTTGCTTTTGCTTAAATGAGGTATTGATCGCCGATCGCGTTGCCGACGCGATTATTGTCGGCCAGGAACTGCGTGATGAATTCGTGCAGGCCGGACTGGAAAATATCTTCCATTCTTCCGTTTTCGAGCTTGCTGGTCATGCCGCGCGCGAGCCGTTGCGCCTGACCTTGCCGGCCGTAGAACTGCGCAAGGTCGTCGAGATAGCGGTTGATGTTCTCGTAGCAGCTTGCAAGCGAGCGCGGCATCTGCCGGTTCAGAATCAAGAGATCGGCGACCAGCCACGGCTTCACACTATCGCGATAAACCCAGTGATAGCTGGTGCGCGCGGAAACCGAGCGCAGGATCGATGCCCATTGGAAATAATCGAGCGGGCCGCCGACCTGTGCCTCGCGCGGCAGCAGCACATGATATTTCACGTCGAGAATGCGGGCGGTCGCGTCTGCGCGCTCAACCAGAAAGCCGAGCCGCGAAAACCAATAGGCGTCGTTTCGTAACATCGTGCGGAAGCTGGTGCCGTCGAAGCGCACCGAGGTTTCCATCACAAAGCCCAGAAAGCGCGAGAACTCCTCGCGCGTTGCGCGTTTCGGATCGTAACGGTGCATTTCGTGCCAGGCCGAATTGATCGCGTCCCACATTTCCATGGTAAGCGCGGTCCGCACCGAGCGTGCGTTCTGCCGTGCGATTTCCAGACAGTTTCGGATCGACGCAGGATTGGCAGGCGAGAAGGCAAGGAACTCGGTGACAGTGCGTTCGTTTGCTTCGTCATAATGCTCGAAAAACGAAATCGAGCATCCCGCGGTCGCAATCGCCGATTCCCATTCGTTGGTCTCGCTACCGTAACCTTGCGGCAGCGCGGAGAGGCGATAGGTGGCGTCGAGAATTCGCGCAAGGCACTCGGCGCGCTCCACGTAGCGCGAGAGCCAGTAAAGATTGTTTGCGGTGCGTGAGAGCATGTCAGCGATCCAGCACCCAGGTGTCTTTGGTGCCGCCGCCTTGCGATGAATTGACGACGAGCGAACCTTTGGCGAGCGCGACACGCGTCAAACCGCCGGGAACGATACGCACGCGGTCGCGGCCGGTCAGCACGAAAGGCCGCAGATCGACGTGGCGCGGTGCGATGCCTTCTTCGACAAAGGTGGGGCAGGTTGAGAGCGCGAGCGTCGGCTGCGCGATGAACCCGTGCGGATCGTTTTTTACTTTCGCTCTGAAGGTCTCGACAGTTTTCTTGTCGGCGGCCGGACCGATCAACATGCCGTAGCCGCCGGAGCCGTGCACTTCTTTGACGACGAGCTTTTCCATATTGTCGAGCACATATTTCAAGTGGTCCGGCTCGCGGCAGCGCCAGGTTTCGACATTGCGCAGGATCGGTTCTTCGCCGAGATAAAATTTGATGATCGCCGGCATGTAACTATAGACGGCCTTGTCGTCGGCGATGCCGGTGCCGACGCGCGTTTGAAAGCGTCACGTTGCCCGCCTGATAGACCGACATCAGGCCCGGCACGCCGAGCATCGAATCCGGGCGAAACGCGAGCGGATCGATGAAGTCGTCATCGACGCGGCGATAGATCACGTCGACGCGCTTCGGGCCTTCGGTCGTGCGCATATAGAGCATGTCGCCCTTGACGAACATGTCGCGGCCTTCGACCAGTTCGACGCCGAGTTTGTCGGCGAGAAACGAATGTTCGTAATAGGCGGAGTTGTGGATGCCGGGCGTCATCAAGCACGACGGTGGGATCGCCGGATGAAGTCACGGGTGCGACCGACTTCAGTGTGGCCAGCAATTCGTCGGCATAGTTTTCGACCGGCGCCACCGGATGATCGATGAATAATTCCGGAAACAGCCGCAGCATGATCTCGCGGTTTTCCAGCATGTAAGAGACGCCGGAAGGAATGCGCGCGTTGTCTTCGAGCACATAGAAATTATCGGGATCGACGCGGACGACATCGATGCCGGCGATGTTGACGTAAATGTCGTGCGGAACGCGCTGCCCGTTCATCTCGGGGCGAAAGACCGGATTGCGATAGACCAGATCCTCCGGAACGATGCCGGCGCGCAGAATCTCGCGCTTATGATAGACGTCGTTCAGATAGGCGTTGATCGCTTTCACGCGCTGTTCGAGCCCGCGCGAAAGCTTGGTCCATTCGCCGCGATTCAAGAATGCGCGGAATGATGTCGAAGGGAATGAGGCGCTCGGTCGAAGCAGACTCGCCGTAGACTGCGAAGGTGATGCCGATCCGGCGGAAAATGAATTCCGCTTCCTTGCGGCGATAATCGAGGACGTCTTTCGGTACGTTATCCAGCCAGAACGCAAGCTGCTGATAGGCGGGCCGGATCGAGCCGTCTGGCGCTCGCATTTCGTCGAAGGAGACGGGATTACGCGAAGACAATTCAAAACTCCGGGCGGCTCTTGGCGCCAAGCATGCCAGCCTATGCGTTCTGGCGCAAAAGGCGGCAGCGCTCAGGCGCTAGGCAACGCGCCTAAAGAATATGCGTTCCCGGAGATGGCGGTTAAATCGCGATGATTACGGCGTCGTCGGGGCTCGCCGCGAACAGCCGCCCAATCTCGGCGGAGCGGCGCTCAAGCGCCGCACGCTGATTGATATAGCCCTTGTCGGTGATTTCGTTCGCGTCGATCGAGGGCAGGTCTGAGAGCAGGATCGCGCGGGCGACCTTGGTCGACATTCCGGTTTGCGCCGCGTTCCATTTTTTGAGCGCTGCGGCCACGTGTTCCCGCACTTTCGGGTGCTTTGAGAGCTCCGCAAGCGGCGTCGTCGGCTCGAGCCCGGCGACTTTGGCGCAGCCTGCCGCGTTCAACCAGGCAAGCACGCCGATATGTTCACGGCCTTCGCCGCAGATCACCATGTCCTGGACGACCGGCGAACAGGCCGCGATCGCACCGACGCGGAGCGTGCCGACTTGAACCCAGGTGCCGCTCGTCAATTTGAAATCCTCGGCAAGCCGCCCATCGAAGACGAGGCCTTTATTCGCGTCGTTCGGATCGGCGAAGCGCACCGCATCGCCGGATTTATAGAAGCCTTCATCGTCGAACCCGGCTTTGGTCTGGTCTTCGCGCTTCCAATAACCGACGCGCGTGACATTGGGCCCGCGTACGCGAATTTCGAGTTTGTTGCCCGAGGGCACGAGTTTGGTTTCGACGCCGGGGCAGGGCACGCCAATCACGCCGGGCCCGTCGGCATAGAAGTGCTGCATCAGCGAGAGCGGCGAGGTTTCGGTGGTGCCCCAGGCGGTCGTCATCGGCACGCGCGTGCCGGTTGCTTTGATCGAAAGATTTTCGAGCCGCTCCCACAAGTCCTGCGGCAGCGACGCGCCGGCATAGAAAATCATCTGGAGGCGCGCGAAGAATTTTTTCGCAAGCGCCTCGTCGCGCTCAAGATGTGGGAGGATCGCGGAATAGCCGGCGGGCACATTGAAATGGGTGGTCGGAGAAACCTCGGTGAGGTTCTTCACCGTGATTTCGGCAAGACCGGGCGCGGGCTTGCCGCCGTCAATATAAAATGTGCCGGCAACCCGCTGCACGAGATTAAAGCAGAAGCTGCCGCCAAACGTGTGGTTCCACGGCAGCCAGTCGCAGAGCACCAGTGGCGATTCTTTCAAGTACGGCCAGACCGAAACGATCATCTCCTGATTGGCCGTCAACATGCCGTGGGTCGAGACGACTGCTTTCGGCAAATTGGTCGAACCGGAGGTGAAGAGAAATTTGGCGATCGTATCTTTGTTGATCGAGGCAACCGCTTTATCGAGCGATGCGCTCGGCTTGGTCAGTGCCAGTTGATCGAAGCTGGTGACATTTCCCAGGTTTGCGCTGTTCTTGCTCGCGACAATCTCGGCTTTTCCCAGAAGGCCAAGCGCTTTGGCAAAGGGTCCGGTGTCGGCGACATAGACGAGGCCGGGGTTAAGCAGCTCGGCGATATATTTTATCTTTGCAAGATCCGAACTCTGCAGCGAATAGGCGACCGAAATGGGCGCCACCGGAATCGCCGCCGTCTCGCAGGCAAGCGTCATTAATCCGTGGTCGATCGCGTTGCCCGATAAAATGAGTACCGGCCGCTCGGCGGAAAGTCCGCGCTCAAGCAGCGCCGACGCAATTGCATCGACTGCGTAGCGCGCTTGTTCGTAAGTCAGTTCGCGCCAGCCGTCGCCCGCGCGTTCGGCGAGATAAAGTTGCGACGGTGCTTTTTCGACGGCGCGGCGGAAGAGATTGGCAAGCGACGGATCGAAGTCCGGCAGTTTCGCCTGGCTGCGAAGCAGGATCGAGCCGTCCGCATTATTCGTGCGATCGACCGCGACCGCCGCGAAGTGCACCGGCTTGAACGGCGGCTTGGTTTCGCGCGCAGTTGCGGCGGCGTGGCTGGTCATGGCGTTCCCTAGATCGGACGTGCCATGCTCGGCCGCCCGTTGTTATCTATTTACGTTGGTGCAATATAAATCACCGGTCAATGCGGCCGGCTTGGAAATATAATTCGGACGAACCCCGCTTGAACAAGCCCGCACAAAACGTCACCGCCGCAGTCCTCGTCATCGGCGACGAACTCCTGTCGGGCCGTACCAAAGACACCAATGTCGGCCACATCGCGGAGACGATGACATCGATCGGCATTGATCTTCGCGAAGTGCGCTTCGTGCCCGACATCGAGGAAGAGATCGTGGTCGCGCTGAATGCGTTGCGCGCGCGTTACACTTATGTGTTCACGACCGGCGGGATCGGGCCCACGCATGACGACATCACCGCGGACGCGGTCGCCAAAGCTTTCGGCGTTTCGATCGATCACGATCCGCGCGCGGTGGCGCTCTTGAAAGAACGCTTCACCGACGGCGATCTGAACGAAGCGCGGCTTCGGATGGCGCGCATTCCGGCGGGCGCCGAACTCGTGGTCAATCCGGTTTCGAAAGCGCCGGGGTTCTGGATCGGCAATGTGATCGTGATGGCGGGCGTGCCCGCGATCATGCGCGCGATGCTCGACTTTGTTGTGCCGCAATTGCAGACCGGCGTGAAGGTTTTGTCGGAGACGATCGACGCGGGTTTGAAAGAGGGCGATATCGCAACGGATCTGCGCGAGATCGCTAAGAACCATCCGGACACGACGATCGGCTCTTATCCGTACATGAACGAAAAGGGTTTTGCGACGCGCGTGGTCGTGCGCTCGCGCGATGCGGCGAAACTTTCCGCGGCGAAGGCCGATATCGAGGTGATGCTTGCGCGAATCCGCGTGGAGCTTGCCGCCAAGCGGAACGAGAAGGCCGCGAGTTGAGCCTTACGTTTTGTCGCAAGGCTGCAATAGAATTACGGCTTCCAATCGGAGCGCGGTGGCAAGTCGCCGCTGCCGCGATCCGCAAACTCTAGTTTGCAAACTCTAAAGAGGAGCGAGCCGATGGCCAGCCACTCACGCCGCGATATTTTACTGGGAGGCGGCATCGCGTTTGCCGGGCTGGTGCTGCCGAGCAACCTTGCATTCGCGCAAGGCGCGGAACTGCCCCCGACGCCGGAATGCCGCGATGCGCATGATGTAACGCCACGGCAGACCGAAGGTCCGTTTTATAAACCGAAAGTGCCCGAGCGCGCGGTGTTGCGCGAACGAGGCATGCAGGGCGTCGGCGTTGCGCTGAGCGGATTGGTGCTGACACGGAGTTGCAAGCCGGTGGCAGACGCCATCGTCGATCTGTGGCACGCCGACGACGCCGGTGAATACGACAATCAGGGCTTCCGGCTGCGCGGCTTTGTGCGGACTGACGCGGGAGGGCGCTATAATTTTACGACCATCCGGCCCGGCAATTATCCCGGCCGGGTGCGCCACTTCCACGTGAAGGTGCAGGCGCCGGGCGCGCGGCTCCTCACCACGCAGCTCTATTTTCCGGACGAGCCGGGCAATGCCCGCGACTCGCTCTTTAATAAAGAGCTGTTGATACGCACTGCTAAAGCGGCGGAGGGGCTCGCTGCCCGGTTCGATTTCGTCGCGGACTTGCGCTAAGCCTCTTGCGGATTTTTTCAGTTGCCGAAGTCGGATAGATCCGACTTCGGAACAGGGGCGTTTAATGATCGAAGGACAGCAAGGTCCGGGGCCGGAAAAGGCGTTTCCGGTTTCATGGGATCAGTTTCATCGCGACGCACGCGCCTTGGCCTGGCGGCTGCATGCGGCGGGGCCGTTTGAAGCGATCGTCTGCATCACGCGCGGCGGGCTGGTGCCGGCCGCGATCGTTGCGCGCGAACTCGACGTGCGGGTGATCGAAACGATTTCGATCGTGAGTTACCGCGATTACAAAAATCAGAGTGCGCCGGAAGTCGTGAAGTCGATCGAACAGAAGCTGCTCGATACAAAGGGGCAGGGCCTTCTGGTCGTCGACGACCTGGTCGATACCGGCAAGACCGCAAAAGTGGTGCGCGAATTGTTGCCGAACGCGCACTTCGCGACCGTCTATGCAAAGCCCTTGGGCCGTCCGCTGGTCGATACCTTCGTCACGGAAGTGTCGCAGGACACCTGGATTTATTTTCCCTGGGATACGGCGCTCAGCTATCAGCCGCCGATCCGGGGGAAGGAATAATCACGGTTAGATTTTCGTGAATCTCAGCCGCAGCGCATTTCCAATGACGCTGACAGAAGAGAGTGCCATCGCGGCAGCGCCAACGATCGGCGACAGCAGAATGCCGAACACCGGATAAAGCACACCGGCTGCGATCGGCACGCCGCCGGCATTATAAAGAAACGCGAAAAATAAATTCTGCCGGATGTTCTTCATGGTTGCGCGCGAGAGATGCCGCGCGCGCACGATGCCGTTGAGATCGCCTTTGAGCAGCGTGATGCCGGCACTTTCCATTGCGACATCGGTGCCGGTGCCCATCGCGATGCCGACGTCGGCTGCGGCGAGCGCCGGTGCGTCGTTCACGCCATCGCCCGCCATCGCGACCACGCGGCCCTCGGCACGCAGCTTCTCGACGATCTTGCTTTTCTGATCGGGTAACACTTCGGCTTCGACTTCGGTAATGCCGAGATCGCGGGCGACCGCTTCCGCGGTGCCGCGGTTATCGCCGGTCAGCATGACGATCCGGATATTGTCTTTTCTGAGCGCGTCGAGCGCTTCGCGTGTGGTCGACTTGACCGGATCCTTGATCGCAAAAGCGCCAGCGATTTTCGCGTCGACGGCCGCGAAGATTACGGTCGCGCCATTTGCGCGCAGCGCTTCCGCGTCCCGCTCGAACATGCCCGCATCGACGCCGTGTTCTTTCAGGAAAGCGGCGTTGCCGAGTGTGACGCGTTTGCTTTCGACGAAGCCGACCGCGCCTTTGCCGGTCGGTGAATTGAATTCGCGCACGTCACCGAGCGAGAGGTTCTTCTCTTTCGCCGCTGCGACAATCGCATGGGCAAGCGGATGTTCGCTCGCGCGCTCGACGCTTGCGGCAAGCCGCAGCAATTCGTCTTCGCTGAAGCCATTCGAGACAATTTGCGTAAGCTTCGGCTTGCCTTCGGTGAGCGTGCCGGTCTTGTCGACCACGAGCGTGTCGACATTTTCCAGGCGCTCGAGTGCGGCCGCGTTTTTCACGAGCACGCCCATCTGCGCGCCGCGGCCGACGCCGACCATGATCGACATCGGTGTCGCCAATCCGAGCGCGCAAGGGCAGGCGATGATGAGCACGGTGACGGCGGCAACGAGCCCGTAGCCGAAGCGCGGTTCGGGGCCGAACATTGCCCAGGCAGCGAACGCGAGCAGGGCGGCAAGGATCACGAGCGGCACGAACCATGCGGAGACGCGGTCGGCGAGACGTTGAATGGGTGCGGCCGAGCGCTGCGCCTGCGCCACCATCTGCACGATCTGGGCAAGCATGGTATCGCGGCCGACTTTCTCCGCGCGCATGATGAGCGCGCCGCATTGGTTGACGGTGCCCGCGATCAGCTTCGCATCTTTTTCCTTGGTGACCGGCATCGACTCGCCCGTCACCATCGACTCGTCGAGCGACGAGCGGCCTTCGACGACCGCGCCATCGACCGGGATTTTTTCGCCGGGGCGGACGCGCAGCTTGTCGCCGACGATGATCGCATCGACCGCGACATCTTCCTCGGTGCCGTCGTCGCGAATCTTTGCGCGCCTGTTTCGGCGCGAGATTGAGGAGCGCCGGATCGCGCCCGAGGTCTGCTCGCGCGCGCGCAGTTCCAGCACCTGCCCGAGCAGCACCAGCGCGGTGATGACGGCCGCCGCCTCGAAGTAAACCGCGACGTTGCCGTGATGGTCGCGGAACGCCGCGGGGAAGATACCGGGAGCAGACACCGCGACGACGCTGTAAAGCCACGCGACACCGGTGCCGATCGCGATCAGCGTGAACATGTTGAGGTTGCGCGAGAGCACCGAATTCCAGCCGCGCACGAAAGAACGAATGAGCCAGTCCAAAGCACGACGGGCGTCGCGAGCGCGAATTGCAGCGGGCCAGACCATTGTGCCGGTGCGATGCGGAAGCCGGTGAAGTGCGGAATCATTTCCAGAAACAAAACCGGTATCGGTTAGTGCGACCGCGATCCAGAAGCGGCGCGTCATGTCGATCAGTTCGGGATTGGGTGCGGCGTCGGCGGTCACGAGCTCCGGCTCGAGCGCCATGCCGCAGATCGGGCAGGCGCCGGGGCCGACTCTGCTCGATCTCCGGATGCATCGGGCAGGTGTAGATAGTGCCTTCGGGCACATCATCTTTGCGAGGTTGATCGCCGCGAGATATTTTTCCGGATCGGCGATGAACTTCTCGCGGCAGCGTGGATTGCAGAAATAATAAGTGTGGCCGCGATGCGTGTGGCGATGCTTCGCGTCATGCGGATCGACCATCATGCCGCAGACAGGGTCTTTCACCTTGTGATCGGCTGCTGCGTGATCGTGGTGATGGTGCGTGTGGTCGTGCGTCGACATTTACGGCCTCTTGCCTCGGATACCCCTGGGGGGTATATAGGCCGTATGCGAAAAGAAGCCAAGATCGAAACACTGAAAAGGTTGAGCCGCATCGAAGGCCAGGTGCGCGGGCTTTCGCGCATGGTCGAGGAAGATCGCTATTGCATCGATATCGTGACGCAGTTATCCGCGGTGAGCGCGGCGCTGCGGCGTGTGGAGGACGGCATCCTCCGCGATCACGTGGCGAGTTGCGTCGAGGATGCCATCGTTAGCGGGAATAAGAGCGAGCAGCGCAAGAAAGTTGCGGAGCTTATGAATGTATTCGCACGGGCCGAGCGCTAGCGGATCTCTCAGAATAAACACAAGAAAGTGAATTTAAATAAGTTTCCGGCGGCAGGACGTTGCGCAAGGATCGGATCATGGCAAGTCCAGCGGGAACAGGCATTAGCTATCTGCGCTTCGGCGGCGCGGTGCTCGCGCTCGCGGCGCTGTTTTTTCTGCTGTCGAGAATAGACCTTATCCCGAACGATATTTCGTTTGGCGACAATGTCAGCTACGGTATCGTTTTCCTGATCGGGCTGCTCGCGTCGGTTTCCACCTGTATTGCAGTGACCGGCGGGCTGTTCGTATCGCTCGCTGCAAAGTACGACGAGCAGGCAGGGCATCTTTCGTCTGCTGCGCGTTTTCTTACCTATCTCTCATTTAACGCCGGGCGAATTATCTCTTACACCGTGTTCGGTGCGTTGATCGGCCTCGCCGGTTCGGCGCTGACGCTTTCTCCCGCCGCTTACGGCGCCGTCACGATCGCGGTGAGCGTGCTCATGCTGGTGCTCGGTATCCAGATGCTGGGTTTTCTGCCGGGCGGCAAAAAACTGCGTTTGCAGATGCCGGCAGCGCTCAAACGCTGGAACGAAACGCTTATCGAGCGAAGATCCCGCAGCGCGGCCTTCGCGTTGGGAGCCATCACTTTTTTCCTGCCATGCGGGTTCACTCAGGCGTTGCAGCTTTATGTGTTGGCGAAAGCCGATCCGGTTGCCGGCGCGCTGACCATGTTCGTGTTCTCGCTGGGTACGCTGCCGGTTCTGATGGGACTTTCGCTTGCGACGAGCTTCGCTGCCGGAAACTTCAAGCGCTACTTCTTTCGCTTTGCGGGCGCGGCGGTGATCGTGCTCAGCCTTTCGAGCATTCATCAGGGCTTGTTGCTGCTTGATCTCTGGCCTTCTCGCACAGCTTCGATGCAGCAGGCCGCGCTGGACCAATCCAAACTGGGCGGCGTCGTGCTCAAAGACGGCAAACAGATCGCGAACATGAAGATCGTCGGGCTCGAATATCAGCCGAACCGTTTCGCGGTAGTCGAAGGCGTGCCGGTTGAATGGCGGATCGACGCGACCGAAGCCGAAGGCTGTGGGCGCGTGATTGTCGTTCCCAAGCTGCGCATTTCGCGACTCTTGTCGGCGGCCGAGCCGACTGTGATTCAGTTTACGCCAGGCGAAACCGGCGAAATCTCATTCAATTGCGGAATGCGGATGATGACGCCAAACTCGAAATTTATTGTGACGCGGCGCGCCAGCTAGCCGTATCTCTCCCGCGCCAGCGCCGCACCCTTCGAGAGCGCCGCGAGTTTCGCAAACGCCACTTCGCGGCGCATGGGTGCCATGCCGCAGTTGGTGCCGGGGAAGATGCGATCCTTCGGCACGTAGCGCATCGCGTTCTTGATGACCTCGCAGACTTCTTCCGGCATTTCGATCTGGTCGGAAGCGACATCGATCGCGCCGATCAGAATGTCTTTGCCTTCAAGCAGGCCGATCAATTCGATCGGCACTTTGGAATTGCGGGCCTCCAGCGAGACTTGCTGAATTTTGCTTTTCGCGAGCGCCGGGAAAATATCCTGATATTGCCGCCACTCGTTGCCGAGGGTCGCCTTCCAGGCGACATTCGCTTCGATGCCGTAGCCGTAGCAGATGTGAACCGCAGTGGTGCAGGAGAGACCTTCGGCTGCGACGTGCAGCGCGTCGATGCCCCATTGCGTCACTTCATCCATGTAGACGTTGAACGCGGGTTCATCGAACTGGATCACATCAACGCCGTCGGCCTCTAACGCACGCGCTTCCTGGTTCAGCAACTTCGCGAACGCCATCGCCATTTTCACGCGGTCGCCGTAATGCTGGTCGGCGATCGTATCGATGATGGTCATCGGCCCGGGCAGCGTGAACTTCAATTTTCGCTTGGTATGCGCACGTGCGACGCGCGCTTCGAATTCGTGCACGCGGCCTTTGAGTTTCAACTCGCCGTTCACGACCGGCACCATCGCTTTATAGCGATCGTTGCGGATGCCCATCTCGACTTTATTCGTAAAATCGATGCCTTCGACTTTTTCGAGAAAGCCGTGGACGAAATGCTGGCGCGACTGCTCGCCTTCGGTGACGATGTCGATGCCGGCGTCTTCCTGTTCTTTCAGGATGAGCACGGTCGCATCGCGCTTGGCATTCAACAGCGCTTCGCCGGATTGTTTCCACGGTGCCCATAATTTATTCGGCTCGGCGAGCCATGCAGGCTTGGGCAGACTTCCGGCGATGGTGGTTTCGAACAGCATTGGCGTTTCCTGATTTTATTTATTGTAACGTGTGGCTTGTCGCCACTTTAGGTATTCGGCAGCGGAATGAATTCGGTCTCGTCGGGCACGGCTTTGAAGCGGCCGGTCTTCCAGTCTTCTTTGGCCTGTTCGATCCGCTCTTTGCTCGAGTGAACGAAATTCCACCAGATGTAGCGCGGTCCTTCGAGCGCAGCACCGCCCAGAAACATCATGCGCGACCACCTTGTCGCGCGCACGGTGATTTTGTCGCCGGGACGGAAGATCAACAGGCGAGGGCCTTCGAATTTGTCGCCCGCGATTTCGATTTCGCCTTCGACCAGATAGATCGCGCGCTCTTCGTGATCGGCGTCGAGCGGCGCAGTCGCGCCCGCGTCCAGCACGACCTCGGCATAGAACCAGTCCGAATGCATGCCGACCGGCGCCTTTCTGCCGAACACTTCGCCTGCGATCACGCGCGCGCGAAACGCGCCGTCTTCGATCACCGGCAGGCTGTCGGCCGCGAAATTCTGAAACGACGGCGCGATTTCTTCGGCGAGTTTCGGGCAGCGCGATCCAGCTCTGGATGCCGGACATTTTCTGGCCCGCGGCGCGCGCGTCGCCGGGCGTGCGTTCGGAATGCGCGATCCCGCTTCCGGCGGTCATCAGGTTCATCGCGCCGGGTGTGATTTCGAGCGCGTTGCCCTCGCTGTCGCGTGCATGATCCGGCCGTCGAACAGATAGGTGACGGTGGCAAGCCCGATATGCGGATGCGGGCGCACGTCCATCCCCTGGCCCGCGATGAACTGCACCGGCCCCATCTGGTCGAAGAAGATGAAGGGGCCGACCATCTGGCGCTTGCCGTGCGGCAGCGCGCGGCGCACCTCGAAGCCGCCGATGTCGCGCGCGCGCGGCACGATGACGAGTTCGAGCGCGTCGCAGGAGCGCTTGTCGCCGAGGACCGGGTCTTGGGAGGGGAGCCAGCTCATGGCGCGGGATATTAAGCGAATTTTCGGTTCGCGCGACCCGCGATTTCGCCCACCTCGCTTGCGGGTGGGCATGGGCGCTGTTTATGGTCGCCGCGGTTCGCGGGCGTGGCGGAATGGTAGACGCAAGGGACTTAAAATCCCTCGGGGAGAAATCCCTGTCCCGGTTCGAGTCCGGGCGCCCGCACCAAAGCCGCTCGACTTTAGCTGCGATGGCGAAGCGCTTCGACCAGCGCGACGAACGCGGAGACGATTGGCGGCGGCTGGGCGGTGCGTTAATCCCGCCTGATTTGCTTAAGTTCTGACAAGGCGCTGGACCGTTTGACGTGCAATCGGAGCAACGATCAGCACAATCGGGAAAGCGATAAGCCAAGACGGTAGCCACGCCGAGAGCCAGAGATTGGCAAAGCCTTCGACTAAGCCAGCGGTACGCACCGTCGAGATGCCTGAAACGACAAACGACATCAGGGCCGACAAAATGAACCCGAACAACACGGGCGCAAACTTTGGAGAGATCATTGTATTTTTCCTTTCGTGGTTGGTTAGAGCGCCGCTGAAACAATTGCGCCTAGGTAAAGACCCAGACCAAAAGAGAGATGATTCAACACACTTCGTATCAGCGCTTTACGTGGGGTGGGTGATAAGCGCGCTGCGACCCCCAATCCAAAGGCGGGCTGCATAACGAACAGAGGGAAGGCGAGGGTGGCGAGACCTGTCAGCAATGCGGGAGTCAGCGTCGGAGTTTGCGACCATTGCACGCCAGCGACAGCGATGAGCACGCTCGCGAACGCAACGCCTGTTGCGTAGTGCACTGACCATCCGATTTCGATCTCGAACGGCACTGGCGCTGCGCGACCAATGCTCTCGTGAGCAAAGGTTCGCGTCGTAAACATGTGCCCGACCCAGCGGCCAACGAGGCTAAAGTCTGGACTATCGAGCAGGCCGACGCGCTTTAGCGTCGACGACACGATGTCCATGACCAGCGTCGCTATGACGCCCGTGGCCACTGTTTTGATAATAATCTCGATCACCGAACTTCTCTTGTCTGAATTGCAACCCTGATCTAACCTACAAGTTCAAGTGCACTTGAGGTCAAGCATGAAATTGCTCGATATTGCTGAGGTTTCGCGCCTGTCAGGGCAGCCGGCGTCGGCCCTTCGCTTCTACGAAGAGAAGAAACTGATTCATTCGATAGGCCGCAGCGGTCTCAAGCGGTTGTTCGAACCCGGAATTTTAGAGCGCTTAGGGCTTATCGCCTTAGGGCGAACAGCGGGCTTTAGCCTTCAAGAGATCGCTCAGATGTTCTCACCGGCGGGGAAGCTGAGCATTCGCCGAGAAAAGTTGATTGCAAAGGCCGATGAATTGGACCGCACCATCAAGCACATGACGGCGATGCGAAACGGATTACGGCACGCTGCTAACTGTTCTGCACCAAGCCATATGGAATGCCCCACTTTCAAAAGATTGGTTCATGCGGCTGCCAAGGGTCATTTGACTCCGTCAGAAAGTACGCCGCAGCGCAAAGGTCGTCGTAAATAAAAATCGGCGACAGCCTGTAGATGGCGCCCGCATCTCACGGTTTCTGATTCAAAATCACTAGCGCAAATGCGTTTCGCGATTCGCGCGAATCGATTCGGCTGATTCGCAGGACATCGATTCGGAGATTTCGCCTATCGACTCCCGCCGGCGCTGCAAGGAAACGAAGTTTTTTGCGTGTCGTGAGACTCAGATTAGCCTCCGATCAATCGGAGGGCTTTTCTATGCGTTCGGACGATCGGATCGCAGTAACCGCGCTGATGGAAGCCAAAACATTTGAATTGCGCGATACCGCCGCGCAAGCGCAGGCCGAAGCTCTGGCGGCCGGAAGGCTACGCGAGGCCGTTTCATGGGCTGCGCGGTTGCGGAGCATGGATCAACGCATTGAGAAGTTTGGCTTGCGGCGGCGCGAAGTCCCGAAGGAAATCCTCGAGCGCGCGCGGAGCGTAATTTACCAGGTCAGCTTCGCAGGGCGCTTGATCGCGATCAGCGCCAGCTACATCCGTGGCAAATCTTTTCCCGGCGGCACCGGATCGACCAGTGGTCGATCTTCGTTCGGTTGCGGCGCTGGCGGATTTTCTACGGGATAGGGTTTGCCGGGCTCTTCCGCGGGAGGAGTTTGCGGCTTCACTGGTTCGTTTGCCATCAAACCCAACGCGCGTCGCTTGAGTAAGTTCCTCGCACAAGTGAAACATGGCGCTAACCCAAGTTGGCTATAGCCGACTTGAGCAGTTTTAATTCTGATCTCGGGTTAATACCGAGGTGATCAATCCGTAAACACCGCCGGACTACGCGGCCGCCGATCTACCGAAAACGAAAACACATCCGGCCGCGCATAATGTCCGGCGACATCGAGCGAGCGGCGCGCGCGGCGCGACGCTTCAGCGTCGATCTCGGCGTAGAGAATTCCTTTCTCGCGGTTCATCGGGCCGGCCGCGAGCGCGCCGCCCGGTTTGGCGACCACCGCGCCGCCGTCATTGATCCATTCGTCCGCGTCGAACAATTTTCGCAATTCGGGAAAACTTTCCGGCACGTCGTTGCCTTGCATCGCGGTCGCGGTGCCGATCACCCAGCAGCCGGCTTCTTTCGCGATGTGACGCATGGTGGCGACCCAGCTTTCGCCGGTGTCCCAGGTCGGCGCGACATAGATGTCGATGCCCTGCGCATAGAGCGCGTAGCGCGCGAGCGGCATATAATTTTCCCAGCAGATCAGCGCGCCGAGTTTTCCGGCGGGCGTATCGACGACTTTCAAGCCGGACGCGTCGCCCATGCCCCAGACCATGCGCTCCGGATTGGTCGGCATCAGCTTGCGGTGGCGATTTAGAATCTTTCCGTCGTGGCCGATGATCACGACCGTGTTGAACAGCGTGGAGTTGCTCACTTCGCTATCAAGCTCGTTGATGCCGGCGACGATGGTGATGTTGTGTTTCTTCGCGGCATCCTGAATCGGTTTGAGATCGCCGCGCACAAGGCAGACCGAGTTCTGGCGAAGCCGCGCGTGAATTTCATTGGCAAGCGCCATGTCGCCGCCGGGCTTCAGGCGCCAGATCCAGGTCGGATAGCCGGGAATATAAGCCTCGGGAAACACCAGGAGCGAGGCGCCTTCGCGCACCGCTTCCTCGATCGATTCGAGCATACGCGCGATCGTTCCATCGCGGTCGAGCAGAACCGGCGGCTTTTGAATGACTGCAACTTTCATGACGGCGCTCCTTCTCCCTGCGGCCAGTGTCACGCGGGAAGGGAGGAGCAAACAAGTACTGTTTCTGGACTGGCGGTTGTATCGCCACGCTTGAAGCCGCTTTACGCTGTCGTCTCGGCACTGACCTCGGGTTTACCCGAGATCAGAATTTAATATGCCCAAGTCGGCTAAAGCCGACTTGGGTCGAGCGAAGCGAGCGCGAGCCGGGATCCATACCCACTTGCGTCGCGACTCTTGAATGTCGGTGGTTATGGGTTCCCGCCTTTGCGGGGACGACAGAAACCTCTCCCCGCAAGCGAGAAGAGGTTTTTGCGTTGCGTTCGGTTTTCGATTAAGCGCGGACGTTCTGCGGGACCGAGCGCTTCAAGCCGACATATTGCAGTTCGGCAAACACACCGACCACGAGCGCCTGCGCCGTCACGAAAGCGTAGCCGAGCAGCGTCGGCGAAACGGTGCCGGAGACGAGCAGCAGGATCGAGCCGAGTGCCCAGACCGCGTTGCCTGCGACGATCGCAAGCACGAAGGTCCGGTTTAGCATTTGACGCGTGCCGGCGAAGGCGACGAGCGCCGCCCAGGCGAGGCAGAAAATTCCGGCTTCGGTCATCAACAGGGCGGGCAGGTTGAGCAGGCTTTGCAGAATGCTGGTGCCGCCGACCAGCAAGATGCCGGTGCTTGCTGTCGCAACGGCATCAAGCAGAAGCGCGCGGCGAAGAAAGAGGGAAGGCGTGAAGGTCATCGGAAATCTCCTTTGGTTGACGTGGCGTCAATCTTGCGCGCGGGCGGCCGATGGTCGATTACCTGCGAGGTAATGGCGCGCGCGGGATTACCCGCGTAATTCACGCAATATCGAAACGGAGCTTAGAGCCATGCATCCGCTTGATGCCGCAACGGCACTGGAAAAATCCGGCGAAAATTTTCGCGGGGCCACCTCAGATGCCTATTGGAATTTCACCGGACCGTTCGGCGGCGCGACCGCCGCGACGCTGCTGCACGCCGCGGTGGATCATCCCGAAACGGCAGAACCTGCCGCTTTCCATGACCATCAATTACTGCGCGCCGGTCGCTAAAGGTGCGTTCGATATCGAAGTAGTCGAGAAGCGTACCAACCGCTCGACGCAGCACTTCTATGTCGAGATGAAGCAGGAGAGCGGCACGATCGCGACCGCAACGCTCGTGTTCGCAGCGCGGCCCCCGGCCTTCTCGCATCTTTCAGGGCAAATGCCGCAGGTGTTGCCGCCGGAGCAAATCGAACGGCCGAAGACCAAGGCGCCGCTTGCCTGGATCGATCGCTTCGACATGCGTTTCGCCAGCGGCTTCCCGGTGATGCGACCGAAGGACGATCTTCCTTTGGGAAGCGCGCGCACAGAAGTGTGGATGCGGGACGAACCGCTCCGCAAGCTCGATTTTGTCTCGCTGATGTCGATGAGCGACGCGTTTTTCGCACGCCCCTTTCATGTGCTCGGGCGCTTGATACAAGTCGGCACGGTTTCGATGACGACTTATTTTCACTGCGATGAAGCCGATCTCGCGGCAGTGGGCGACGATTATCTGCTCGGTGTCGCCGACGCGAATGTCCTTGAGAAGGGTTATTCCGATCAGACCGCAGAACTCTGGGCACGCGGCGGCAAGTTGCTGGCCACCAGCCAGCAAATCCTGTACTTCCGGGACAAGGCGTTTACCGGAGCAAAAAAATGAACGAAGACGAATTCAACATCAGCGTCCGCAAATTCCTGAAAGTGGTCGGCGTCACTTCGCAGCGTGAGATCGAACAGGCCGTACGTGGCGCGCTCGAATCCGGCAAGCTCAAGGGTAGCGAGAAGCTGTCCGCGAAAGTCGTGCTCACCATCGACGCGGTCGGTCTGAAGCACGAGGTCGAGGAAGAAATTAAGCTCGGCTAACGCGCCACCAGCGGCGAGAAGCCGAGATGCATGCCGGCATCGATCATCAGCGTCTCGCCGGTGACATGCCGCGAATGATCCGACAACAGGAACAGCGCCGGATCGGCGACGTCTTCCGCGTTGGACGCGACCCTGAGCGGCGTGGTCGCGGCGATTTTTTCGCGAAGTGCCGCTGCCGCCTGTTCACCGATTCCTTTGGTAAACCAGGGCGTGTCGATGAAGCCGGGGCAGATTGCGTTGACACGGATTTTAGGAGCTAACGCACGCGCGAGCGAAATCGTCATCGTATTCAGCGCGCCTTTGGATGCCGCATAAGCAACCGACGAGCCGACTCCGGTGACCGCGGCGATCGACGACGTCATCAAGACGCTTGCCTTGCCGGAAGCGTCAAGCAGCGTGCGCGCCGCGCGTACCATCTGGAACGGCCCGATCGTGTTGATCGCATAGAGGCGCAGAAAATCGTCTTTCGAGAGCGCGTTCAGGTCGCCATGGTTCGGCGCGATCTTGGTGACGCCGGCGTTGTTTGCGAGCGCGTCGATCTTGCCGAATTTGCTCGCCGCTTCCACGATCTTCCTGCAATCGGCGTCTTCGCCGACGTCGCCTTGTACCACGACCACTTCGGCGCCGGCTTTACGGATTTCGTCCGCGGTCGCTTCCGCTTCCTTGGCGCTGCTTGCGTAGTTGACGATCACGGCTTTCGCGCCGCGGTTCGCCGCACCCACCGCAATCGCTTTGCCGAGACCCGTCGAAGAACCCGTGACCAGAACGACCTTGCCGTCGAAATCACCCGACACGCGACGCTCCCTTAGCGATGCTTGTTGTTGCCCCAGTGCTAGCGCATGCGGGCAGGCGGTTCCAGAGGCGGATTACCTGCGAGGTAATGGCAACGCGGTTTTGCATGCGCTAAGTCTGCTGCATGAGTGTTGCAAAATCCGCCGGCGATGTGCTTCGCGAATGGCGCCAGCGCCGCCGCATGACCCAGCTCGATCTCGCGCTCGAGGCCGAGATTTCCGCAAAGCATCTGAGCTTTGTTGAGACCGGCCGTGCGCAGCCGAGCCGCGAGATGGTGCTGAACCTCGCGGAGCGGCTCGAAATTCCGCTGCGAGAGCGCAATACGCTGCTGGTCGCGGCGGGATTTGCGCCACTCTATCGCGAGCGCGCGATCGACGATCCGTCGTTCGAAAAGGCGAAGGCCGCGGTCGAACTCATATTAAAGGGTCACGAGCCCTATCCCGCAGTCGCGGTCGACCGGCACTGGAATTTGGTTTCGGCCAACAAACCGATCGGCATTCTGATTGCGCGCGCGGCGGCGCATTTGCTTAAACCCGCCGATCAATGTGCTTCGGCTCAGCCTTCATCCGGAAGGGATCGCCTCGCATATCCTGAATTATCACGAGTGGCGCGCGCATCTGATCGCGCGGCTTAAACATCAGGTGGATTTAAGCGGAGACGCAAAACTCGCAGAGCTGCTCCGCGAAATTTCCGCGTATCCGAAACCGACGCGCAGCGTGGTGCCGATCCGCGAGGGCGAGCGCGGAAGATGTGGTCGTTCCGCTGCAACTCGAAACCCACGTGGGGCAAGCTTTCGCTGTTCAGCACCATGACGATTTTCGGCTCGCCGGTGGATGTCACGCTATCCGAGCTTGCTATTGAATCGTTTTTCCCCGCAGACTCCGACAGCGCCGCATTGCTCAGAAAAATTTCAGAATAGTCCGATTATGAATCAATCCGCTTCCGCCGCGCCGGACGCTTCCGGCGGCAACCGCCTTGCGCTGTTCGCGCTCATGCTCGGCAATCTTGCGACCGGGCTCGCAGTACTCGCGCCGACGGGCATGATCACCGTGCTTGCGAAAGATTTGTCGGTCACGATCCGCGAAGCGGGGTTTCTGGTAACCGCAGGCGCGATCGTGCTTTGCATCGGCTCGCCGCTGATGGCCTGGATCACGACCCGCGTGGACCGCCGTACGCTTCTGACCGTCGTGCTTGTCATCACCGCGATCTGCCACGGGCTCTCGGCGCTTGCACCGAATTACTGGACGCTGCTTGCAGCTAGACTTGCGATGTTGGCGGCGGCCGCGGTCTACACGCCGCAGGCGGCGAATACAGTGGCGCTCCTGGTCGCGCCGCAACAGCGGGCAAGCTCGATTTCGTTCGTATTTCTCGGCTGGTCGATGGCGGTGGCGCTCGGGTTGCCTGCGATCAATCTCGGCACGCAATATTTCGGTTGGCGCGAGATGCATGCCGCAATTGCGCTCCTGACTTTCGCGATTGCGATCATGAATTTCGTGGCCCTCCGTCCGGGCCTGATTGGCGAGCCGCTCTCGCTGCAATCCTGGCTCGAAGTCGCGCGCAATCCGCTGATGCTGTTGCTGCTTGCGATCACCACGCTGCAGACCAGCGGGCAGTTTGCGCTGCTCACCTATCTCGATCCGCTGGTCCGGATGCGGACTGGCGGCGGCGCGGAACTGATCGCCATTCTGTTTGCGGTGTTCGGTGTCTGCGGTTTCATCGGTAACGTGATTGCGGCCAATCTCGCAGGCAGGATCGGCGCGTTGAAGACGTCGATCATGTTCATTAGTTCGTTGTTGCTCGGCATTGCATTCTGGGGGATCGGTTTGATCTGGCTTCCGATCATTTTCGCAAGCGTCGCGTTCTGGGGCCTCGGCTTTGCCGCCTTCAACTCGATGCAGCAGGCGCGCCTCGTTGCGGCGGGGCCGCAACTGTCGAGCGCCACCGTCGCGCTCAATACCTCGGCACTTTATGTCGGGCAGGCGATCGGGTCGGGGCTCGGGGGAGTTTTATACGCGCGGGGAATGTATGACGGGCTGAGCTACGTCGCCGTTGCCTTTGTGTTGGCCGCGCTGTTGCTGATCTGGCCGACGCGCAAGCGCGTCTGATTATTTCTTTCGTTTCTTCAGCTTGCTTAGTTTGACCGGGCTGCAGCCCGCGCGCTTGCGGATCATATCGTGAAGTTCTTCCAGTTCTTTCTCGGTGAGGTCTTCGACCTGCGCGAAATCGTTCCGTGCGCCCTTCATCTTGATCACGAGTTCTGAAAGCTTCACCTGGACTGCGAGCGCGTCGCGGTTCTGGGTGTTCTGAATCAGGAACACCATCAGAAAAGTGATGATCGTTGTCGAGGTATTGATGACGAGCTGCCAGGTGTCGGAAAATTTGAAGACCGGACCACTGACGGCCCAGACGATGATGAGCAAAACCGCGATGACAAACGTCCACGGGTTTCCCGCAATCTTCGACGTGTGATGCGCAAAGTCTGTGAAATAAGTATCCCAGCGATCGCCAAAGGATGTGGGCTTACGGTTGATGATTTTATCGAACTTTGATCGGGCCATTCGGATTGCTCAGAGCAGGGGTGGCAGCCGCCATAAACGCGTCAGGCGCCTTTCCGTTCCGAGGATTGCCTGTTTCAGCCGCAATAAATCCACTCGTTGCGTGCAATCAATCCCGGCGCCACCGAGTTTTCTCCAGGACAAAGTCGCGGCCATGCCACCATGGCGCGGACAGGTGATAGACGCGGCCGACCATGCGTGCGGTGTTCTGCATACGCTGCACGCGGCGGGCGCGTTCGATCTCGTAGGCGCGTAACGCCTTTTCGGTATCGCCGCCGTCGGCGAGATTTTTCGCGAGTGCCACTGCATCTTCAAGCGCTGCAGCAGCACCCTGCGCGATGAACGGAAGCATGGCGTGGGCGGCGTCACCGAGGAGTGTCGCCGCGCCATTGCCCCAGAACGGCAAGAACGGTGCATCATAGAGCGACCAGCGGCGAAATTCCTTTGCCTGGCCGAGCGATCGTGCGCGGCACATCGTTCCAGCGTGTGAAGTAACGCATTAACTGCGTTCGCGTCAGCCGCTTCGCCCCAGCTTTCGGTTGCGTTCGTGTCCGGAGTCACCGCAACGAGATTGACTTCGCTGCCGTCGCCGACCGGATAGTGCACGAGATGCGCGCCGGGTCCGAGCCAGACGCGGACTTCCTGCTTTGCCATGCAAGTCGGACGGCAAGGCGCTTGCCGGGATCGTCGCGCGCCACGCGGCCATGCCGCGATGAATGGGCTTTGCGTTTGCGTGCAGCCGCAAGCGGATGGCGGAGCGGATGCCGTCCGCGCCAATCAGAGCCGTACCCAGTATTTCTTCGGTCTGCCGGTTCTTTTCCGCGAGCGCCGTGACGCCGCGTCCGTGAATCGCAAAATCGCTTGATCACCGTGCCGTACCGCAATTCGATATCGGGATGATCGTTTGCGACTTTCGCGAGCGCGTTGTGCAGGTCTGCGCGCAGGCAAACGAGATAGGGCGCGCCGAACATTTCCTTCATGCGGCTCGCCGAGCGGCGCATTCGCAAGCACGGCGCGGTTGATGCCGTTTGCGACGATCAGCGCCGAAGGCTCGATTGCGCGCGCACGCACTTCATCGAGCGCGCCAAGCGAGGCAAGCGCGCGCGTTGCATTCGGCGATAAGCTGAATGCCCGCGCCGGTGGTTTCCGGCTTCTCGTTGCGCTCGAACAGCGATGACGCGGAAATTTGCGCGCGCGAGCGCAATGGCAGCGGCAAGCCCGCCGATGCCGGCGCCTGCAATTAAAACCGTACGGGATCGCGCCACGGCGCGGCGCGGTTAGGCCGCGGCGGCGGTGTAGGCGCACTCCGCGGGATTGGCGGCGCCTGCTGCGAGCTTCGGATTGTAGCGATAAAGCGTCGAGCAATAGGGGCAGATGATTTCCTGGTCCGAGCCCATGTCGAGATAGACATGCGGGTGGTCGTGAGGCGGCGTCGCGCCGACGCATTTGAATTCGTGAGCGCCGATCTCGATCACGGGAATTCCCGCGTCGTTATGGAAATGCGGAACGACGGAAGCGGCCATGACACTGCCCTTGCTTTGCGGGCGCACCTTAACGGCATAATGCGCGCTGAAACAAGCCGACGAGGGAGGACGATATGCCGCGCGTATTGTACGAACGAGACGGCCGCATCGCGCGGGTGACGCTGAACCGTCCGGAGGCGATGAACGCGATCGACATCGAATTGCCGCGCGAACTCGCCGCCGCGATCGAGCAAGCCAACGCCGATCCCGAAGGTTCATGTGATCGTGCTCTCGGGCGCGGGCAAAGCGTTCTGCGCGGGCTACGATCTTTCGCTGTTTGCGGAAAGCGACGGTACCAATCCCGGCGTGCAGAAGATGCCGTGGGATCCGATGAAGGACTATGCGCTGATGATGGGCTTCACCGAGAAGTTCATGGCGATCTTCCGCTCCTACCGGCCGGTGATCTGCAAGGTGCACGGCTTCGCGGTCGCGGGCGGCTCGGACATCGCGCTCTGCTCGGACTTCGTCGTGATGAGCGAGGACGCGCAGATCGGCTACATGCCGGCGCGCGTCTGGGGCTGTCCGACGACGGCGATGTGGGTCTATCGGCTCGGCATGGAGCGCGCGAAGCGCATGCTGTTCACCGGTGACAAGATCGACGGTCGCGAAGCCGAACGGCTTGGGCTCGTCCTGAAAGCGGTGCCGGCGGCAGAGCTCGACAACGAAGTCGAGAAGCTTGCCGAGCGCATGGCGTCGGTGCCGGTGAACCAGCTCATGATGCAGAAGCTGATGATCAATCAGGCCTACGAAAACATGGGGCTGCGGACGACGCAGATGTTCGCGACGCTGTTCGACGGCATCACCCGCCATTCGCCGGAAGGCATGGCGTTCAAGCGCCGCGCGGAGGCGACGGGATGGAAGCAGGCGGTGCGCGAGCGCGACCTTGGAACTTATGACTGGACCGCCGACAAGCCGATTAACCGCGCAGATTGAGGCTCAGCTTTATTTTGCCGCAATTGCACCCCATATGCGGCGGCATGAGCGGACTTCTTCATACGCTTCCTTCTGATCGCGGCCCTCGGCGCCGGCGCGTATTTCACGCTGCCCGAAGCCTGGCGCGGGATGGAACTTGCCCTTGCAGCGGAAGCCGCGAAGACGACCCGGCGAAGCTTGCGGATCTGCGCCTGAAGGGTTTCGACGGCGCAGCCGCGATTCGCGAAATCGAAGAGGCCTTGAAAGCAGGCGACGCGGAAATGGCGCAGAGCTTCGTGGCACTCGCCGCCGAGCGCGAGCATCGAACTGCCCGAAAGACTTGCTCGCGCGTGTCGAAGCGGCGAATTCGCGGACGAGCAGACCAAGCGCTCGCTCTATAATTTCGCGCACGGCTTCATCACCGGCGAGCCGAACGATATGGCGGGCTTCGCCGGTGCCACCACCGGCGATCTCATGGTCTATGGCGACATCCGCGATCTCGGCCGCGAAGGCTGGCGCTATCTGCGTGGCGAGAAAGCCGATCCGCTTCTCATGGGTCTTGCGGCGGCGGGTCTTGCCGTCACCGGCGTCACCTATTGGTCGCTGGGCGCGACCGCGCCGGTCGCGCGCCGGCTCGACACTCATTAAAGTCGCGCGGCGCACCGGCCGCGTTGGTGCGCGGCTTGCCGACGACGTGACCGGGCTTCTTAAAGCGCGGCGCACGACGCGCGTCGCCGCAGCCTTCACCGATATCGCGCAAATTCAGCGCCGCGCTGGAACGCGTGTGGCGCTCGAAAGCCTTCGTCACGCCGACAATGTCGGCGATATCGCGAAAGCCGGAAAGCTCGCCGAGCGAAAAGGCCGCTCGACGCTTGCGATCTTCAAGACGCTGGGCCGCGGCGCGATTGCGCTGGGTGCGGCCGCACTTGCGATCTCGGGTTGGGTGATCGGGGCCGCAAGCAGCATCATCTTCTTCATGATCGCGGTGGTCAGTTTCTGCGCGGCGGTGCTGCGCTGGCTGTGGCCGTCCCGCAGACCGGAACC
Organism: uncultured Alphaproteobacteria bacterium; assembly: GCA_963730025.1. Lineage (GTDB taxonomy): Bacteria > Pseudomonadota > Alphaproteobacteria > Rhizobiales > Xanthobacteraceae. Next base: position 850,033 of record CAVSPV010000002.1, on the reverse strand, counting down.
GCAAGCGGTGCGTGGTGGCTTCTTTCGCCGCAGCGCGCGCTTTCTGCTTGAGCCGTTCTGGGCGCGGCCCACGGCGAGCGTCGCTCGTTAAATTCCTCTCCAAAATTGATAGCACGTCGTAGCGGCATGACACTTCTGCATGGATTGGCGCTGGCTAATCGTGAAAGCCGCCGCTAGTTTCCGCGCGCCATGCCAACCTTCACCGATGACGGAACCGAAATCGCCTATCTCGACGAGGGCGAGGGCGATCCGGTTTTGCTCGTGCATGGCTTTGCCTCGAACAAGGAAGTGAACTGGGTCGGGCCCGGCTGGTTCAAGCCGCTCAGGGACGCAGGCTACCGCGTGATCGCGCTCGATAATCGCGGCCACGGCGCGTCCACCAAATATTATGAACCCGAGCGCTATCACATTCCGGAAATGACCAAGGATGCGATCGCGCTGCTTGACCATCTGAAACTGCCGAAGGCGGACTTCGTCGGCTATTCGATGGGTGCGCGCATCTCGGCCTATGCCGCCGCACACTATCCGTCGCGCGTGCGCTCGGCGACGCTCGGCGGCATGGGCATCAATCTCGTGCAGAATGTATCGAGCGGCGACACGCGTTGCGCGCGCGCTCGAAGCTGAGCGTTCCGAAGACGTGAACGAGCCGGTCGGCCTTGAGCTTCCGTAAATTTGCCGAACAGACCCGGAGCGATCTCAAGGCGCTCGCCGCACTCTCGCGCTCGCACCAGCGCACCGTGCCGCGCGAGGATGCCGCGCGCATTCATGTGCCGATCCAGATCGTGGTCGGCAACAAAGGACGACGTCGCAGGATCGGGCGAAGAACTCGCCGCACTGATCCCCGGTGCGAAGTTCGTTTCGCTCCAGGACCGCGATCACATGCGGACCGTCGGCGACGTGAACTTCAAAAAGGCCGTGGTCGAATTTCTGAAGGAGCGGCCCTGATGCTGGAACGCGGACCGCGCACCGAAACTTTCATCGGCGCATCGGGGAACAAGCTGATCGGCGACATTTACGGCAAGGGTCCGCGCGCGGTGCTGCTGTTGCATGGTGGCGGGCAGACGCGGCACGCATTCGGCGGTACCGGCCGAACAGCTCGCGAATGCCGGCTGGCTTGCTGTCGTGCTCGATCAACGCGGTCACGGCGACTCCGAATGGGTCAAAGACGGCGGCTATACCGCAATGGATTTCGCGAATGACGCGATCGCGGTAGGGGCGGAATTGACCAAGCGTTTCGGCAAGCCGCCGGTGCTTGTCGGCGCCTCGCTTGGCGGCATGGCCGGAATGCTCGCCGAGGGCGTGGCGTTCGACGAGCAACGCGCGCCGCATTTCGCGGCGCTGATCTTGGTCGATGTGACGCCGCGGTTCGATCTCGGCGGCGCGTCGAAAGTGCTCGCCTTCATGAAGAGCAAGGTCACCGAAGGCTTCGCGAGTCTGGAGGAGGCGGCCGATACGATCGCGCAATATCTGCCGCACCGGCCGCGGCCGACATCGACCGACGGCCTGCGCAAGAATCTCCGGCTTCGCGACGGCCGATGGTACTGGCACTGGGACCCGAATTTTTTCGGTTCAAGGCCGGTCAGTGCAGAACGCGAGAAGGTCGAAGCGCTGCGGGTCGAAGCGGTTCGTAATCTGCGGATCCCGGCATTGCTGGTGCGCGGCGGCTCCTCCGAGATGGTCAAGGAAGAGCACGTCAAAGAGTTCCTCGAACTCGCGCCGCACGCGAAATTCGTGGACGTCGCCGGCGCGCGCCACATGGTCGCGGGCGACCGCAACGACGTTTTTTCGGGGGCGATTGTCGATTTTCTCGCCGAATTGCCGGAATAATTCTCCGAACGAAAAGCTGAAGTTTTTTGAATCGCTTGCGGGTTGCCGCTGAGAGCGGGATTCCGCGCGAACTACTTAAAGTTCTGATTCCGATTCAATTGAAGTTGAGATTCAGATTCAACAAATTCCTGAGTCTTTCCGGCGTTTATTCGCTTCACGTTCTGATTCAGAATTCGAACACAGTTGCGGATGAGATTCAGGCGCTGGAAGCCGCTCATTCGCCCCGGAATTGGGCTTTGCGTTTTTCAAGAAATGCACTGCGCCCCTCGCGGTAGTCGGCGCTGTCGAAGCAGCGGTCGGCCGCGTCTTTGACCGCTTTCACATCGTTCGAATAGCCGGAAGCATAGTTGATCGCGAGCTTGCCCGCCCTCAGCGAAAGCGGGGCGTTCTCCGCAATCGTTTTGGCAAGCGCCTTCACTTCCGATTCAAGCGCATCTTCCGCGACCAGCCGGTTGATGAAGCCGAGCTTTTCGGCTTCCTCGGCTTTCACGCGGCGCGCGGTGTAGAGCAGATCCTTCGCGTTGGATGAGCCGATGCTCGCCACAATGTAGCGGATCGCGGACGGCGGATAGGCGAGGCCGAGCTTGCCGGGCGGAATTGCGAATTCCGCGCTCATGCTTGCGACCCGAAGATCGCAAGCAGCGGCGAGACCCACGCCGCCACCCATGCAGAAGCTCCGGATCATCGCAATCGTCGGCTTCGGACAGGTGGCAATCGCGTCGAACGCGACCACGTTGGCGTCTTCGTAGTTGCGGGCACCTTCGGAGGAGGCGCGCACGGTCTCAAACTCCGAGATGTCGGCGCCCGAGCAGAACGGCAGATCGCCCGCGCCACGCAGCACGATCACGCGGACCGCGGGGTCGGCGGAGAGCTCGCCGATGAGCCGCGTCACCGCCTTCCACATGTCGAAGGAAAGCGCGTTCTTTCGCTCCGGCCGGTCAAGGATGAGGTAACCAACCGGACCGTCGGTTTCCGCGCGAATCTGGGATTTGGAAGGCTGCGTTGCGTGCATGGCTGGTACGGATACTCGGAACTATCGGATTTGCTAACGGTTTTGAGGCTATCACGGCTGCACTTGGATTGTGCTAAAAGGAGCCGGTCCCCATTTCAACCCGAACCCGTAGTGGAGCAGTGCTGATGGCCCTGCATAAGAAGTTTCCCCAAGGCGTTCAATCGATCGATCCGGTCTGGTCGCGCGTGCGCGAAGAGGCTGAGGAGACCGCGCGCCGTGAACCGGCGCTTGCGAGTTTCATTTTCACGACCGTGCTGAACCACGACTCGCTCGAACACGCGATTGCGCATCGCGTGGCGGCGCGCCTTGGCAGCGGCGACGTATCGAGCGAGCTGATCGTACAGGCCTATAACGAGGCGCTCGAGGCGGAGCCCGCCATCGGGGCTTCGATGCGGGCCGATATTGTCGCGGTTGCCGAGCGGGATCCCGCGACGACCCGCTATCTCGAGCCGGTGCTCTACTACAAAGGCTTCCACGCGCTGCAGTCGCATCGCCTGGCGCACTTCCTCTGGCATCGCGGCCGAAAGGATTTCGCGCTCTATCTGCAAAGCCAGGCGTCGTCGGTGTTCGGCGTCGACATCAATCCCAATACCAAGATCGGCAAAGGCGTGTTCATCGATCACGCGACCGGAGTTGTCATCGGCCAGACCGCGGTCATCGACGACGATGTTTCGATCCTCCAGGGTGTGACCCTTGGCGGTACCGGCAAGGAGCAGGGCGATCGGCATCCGAAAATCCGTCGTGGCGTATTGCTCTCGGCGGGCGCGAAGGTGCTTGGCAATATCGAAGTCGGTTCCTGCGCGCGTGTGGCCGCGGGCTCGGTCGTGCTCAAGGCAGTGCCGCCAAATGTGACGGTGGCCGGCGTGCCGGCGCGCGTGGTCGGTGATGCGGGCTGCAAGGACAGCGAGCCTGCGCGCTCGATGAACCAGATGTTCGACATGCCCTTCATGGGCGAATCGATCTGACTTTGTCCCGGCTTGCCGGGTGAACCATGGCGCGGGTAGGTTGCCCGCGCCTTTCGTTTTTTGAAGAGGGATTCTCGTGGATCGTCAGGAACTCGACCGCCTGCAGGCCTATTTGCAACGGACACTCAATCCGGAAATCGGGCTCGCCGCGCGCGTGAAGCGCGAGGACATGGCGGAGGTCATCCTGAACGACGAGCCGATCGGCCGTGTCACGCTCGATGACGAAGACGGCGACCGTTCGTATAACGTGACGATCCCGATCGAAATGCCGTCTGCGACCCCGAACATGAACGAGGTCGTGCGGGCGAAGCTCGGCAACCAGAAGCTTCGCGTGGTGCCGCGTCCGAAGAAGACCGATTCCTCCGAAATCTATCTCGATGACGAATATATCGCTGTGATCTTCCGCGACGATGCTTCCGGCCGCACGTGGACGTTCGAGATGGCCGTGCTCGATATCGATATTGATCCGGTAGAATAACCGCTCGCCCAGCCCAATTAACGCTGATCTGCAAACGCGCTTGCGCCGGGCATTAAGACATTATTAACCTCGCCGGAACGGGCCAAAGAGCCCCTTGTTACAGGCGGGTGTGGCGTGATTTCCGCGGAAGCGTTGCAGTCTCTCTACGCGTTGGCATTCGGCTTTTGCTTCGCCGGATTGCTGTGCTCGGGCTATCAAGTTTTCGCCGAGCGTCCGGCGAGCTTTCGCCTGCTGAACGAGACGCGGCTGATGGCGCTCTCCGCGATCCCGTTCCTCGTGTTTGCCGCACCCTTCATTATCATCCGCAACACGATCCGTGGCCGCGTCCACGAAGACCGCAACGTGATGTTCGTGACACTTGCAACCATCGTCGCCGGTTTCTGGAGCCTGTTCTCCGGGATCGCCGCGATCGAGGCGCTGCGCTTCTTCGCGGGCTAAGTCTCGCGCTTTCCGGCCGCGCGTGGCATGGTTCCGCGCGAAGAATATCCTCCACGAGATCAATCAATGCCCGTTTATGAACTCGACGGAATCCGCCCGGAGCTTCCCGCGAGCGGCAAGTTCTGGATCGCGCCCGATGCAACGGTTGTCGGCAAGGTACGCTTGCACGAGAACACCAGCGTCTGGTTTAACGCAGTGCTGCGCGGCGACAACGAATGGATTGAGATCGGACACAGCTCGAACGTTCAGGACGGCTGCGTGCTGCATACCGATCCGGGGTTTCCGATGAAAATCGGCGAGGGCTGTACCATCGGTCACCGTGCAATCGTGCATGGCTGCATCATCGGCAATAATTCGCTGATCGGTATGGGTGCCACCATGCTGAACGGCGCCAAGATCGGCAACAACTCGATCGTCGGCGCGAACTCGCTCGTCACCGAAGGCAAGGAATTTCCCGACAATTCGCTGATCGTCGGCTCGCCCGCGAAGGTCGTGCGCTCGCTCGACGAGAAGACAATCAACTTTCTGAAGTTAGCTGCCGCGAGCTATTACAATCGCTGGCCGAAATACGCGACGAGCTTTAAGCGGATCGAATAAGCGCGTTAGCGCGGATGTTCGAGCTGCCAGCGCGTGACGGATTGATGAAAATTAAGCGGGCCGGGGACGGTTTCATGCGTTTTTACGAACGTGAATCCGGCGCACTTCAGTGTGCGATTCGGCGCTTCGTTCAGCGCATAGGGCTCGCAGAATAGTCGCTGGATTTTCAGCGTGTCGAAGTAAATGCGCGCTGTCTGCTTCACCAATTCTGTGCCAGAGCCCGCGCGGCGCTTGTCAGGCCGCGTGATATGCAAGTGCATATAGGCTTCATCGCCAATCTTGATTTTGTCGGCGGTCGAAAAGCCGATTGGCTCGCCGCTCATTTCCCAGAGCACCAAAAGCGTTTTCCGCTGCTCGATCGGCAGCGAGAATTCATGTTCGTAGTGCGCGCGCCAGCGGGCAGCGTCCGGTAGTTTGGCTGGATCGACACCGAGGCTGTTTAGAAATTCGGGTGTCGCGCCGTGGAAGTAATCGATGATGACATCGACTTCCTCAAGCTTCATCAAGCGCGCGACGGGTTTTTCCATCGCGGTTGAATAGCCGATTTTAGGTACGAAGTAAGCCGATGCTCAGCGCGAGAAGAACGAGAACGGGTTGCTGAATGTCGTTTCCACGCGTTCCGGCGCGCGGATCTCGACCGGCGGCGGATTCCAGTAGACCTTGGCCTTGCCCGTCTTGGTGTCGCCGAGATTGCGATAACCGCTATCGGTCAGATAGATGAAAAACTTCGCGTTCTGCGGGGTCCACCAGCGCGAAAGCTTCGCGGCGTAGCGGCTAAGCCGCACGCAGCCGAGGCTGACCGGCGAGCCGAACGTGCCGCCGGAGTCGAGGCCGCCTGCGATCTGGTGAATGCCGTTTGCGCGTTCGCCTTTGTAGCCGTTCGCCGGCAGGAAGTGCAGGAAGTTCGGCATCTCGATCGGGCGGCCGCCATTTTCGAACATTGCGATGTGCTGCGTGCCGCCGCCCATGCGTTCGTCGCGCTTGGCGTCGGCCGGTGTATAGCGGCGGTCCGAACTCCAGTTGCGCTTGGCGATGAAATTGATCGGCGCGTAATAATTGTTGTTCGGTTTCTGAATCCAGCGGCTCGACGAGGTCACGAAGCGATAAACCAGCTTCGGCTTGCCATCGACGACTTCGCAGTAGTTCAAGGTCTGACCGACGCAATAGCCGTTAAAGACGCCGGTCTTGTTGATCGGGTCCGTCTTATATTTGTGAACCTGCTCGACGTAGTTCTTGATATCTTCGATCTCGATCGCCAACGCGCCCGCTTCTTCCGGCTTCTCCAGCGAAGCCAAAATCACCTGCGGGTTTTCTTTGGCAAGCGTAATGAGGTCGGTGTCGCGGGCCGCGGCAATTTTGCGGAGTCGCGGAAATTCGCTGAGATCATCGACGCGCGAGAAATGCTCTTGCACGCCGCGGCAGACGCCGTTTTCGTCCGCTGAATTGAAATCGGCGACGACGTAGCGGTTGCGCAGATGTGAGGCGAGCTTGTCGTTGTCGTTGCGCGCAGCACTTATCGGGAATACGTCGCCGGTTTTCTGGTCTTTGAGTTTTTCAAACGGGATGCGGCAGGGCGCATCGATCGCGTCGTTCCCTAGATTGGAATTGGCCACCGACGGCGGCACCCAGTCCGCCAGCGGAATTTGGTCGGTATCAGAAGCGGCGACGGGAAATGCTGCGACAGAAAGCGTAGCAAGGCAGGCGAATAGCGACGGTAGGCGCATAGCGGTAGACCCCAGCAGCGACGACTCTTTTAGCATCAAAGCCTTGCCAGAATCTCGCTATGCACAAAAAAGTGAGGTGATGTGTCCTCCGGACAAGCCGCGGAACGAAAAGAACCTTTCTGTTAACGAAACCGGAGATTCTCGCGCGATAATTGGCTGACCGAACTGCAACCCATCAGGCGCATGGTGCGTTCGACCTCCCGGCGCATGAGTTCAAGGGCAGATTCGACGCCGGCCTGGCCGGCGGCCCCAAGCGGGAAAAGATAGTAGCGCCCGAGCCCGACCGCCTTGGCGCCCAGCGACAGCGCCTTAATCACATGGCTGCCGCGTTGTATGCCGCCGTCCATCAAAACATCGAGCCTATCGCCGGCGGCATCGACGACCTCGGCGAGCTGATCGAACGAACTGCGCGAGCCGTCGAGCTGGCGGCCGCCGTGGTTTGAAACCACGACGCCAGTGCAGCCGATTTCGGCCGCGCGCTTTGCGTCGGCCGCGGTCATCACGCCCTTCAGGCAGAACTCACCATCCCAGAGCTTCACCATTTCGGCGACATGGTCCCAATTCATCGCGGGATCGAGCATCTTGGTGAAGTAATCGCCGATCGAGCTCGCGCCGCCTTCGAAATCGATATGCGTTTCGAGTTGCGGCAGCCGGAATTTCCCATGCGTCAGATAATCGATCGCCCATTTGGGCTTGATCGCGAATTGCAGCAGCCCTGCAAGCGTCAAGCGCAACGGAATCGCAAAGCCGGTGCGAAGGTCGCGTTCGCGATTGCCGCCGGTGATGGAGTTGACGGTCAGCATCAGCACGCGGACTCCCGCCGCTTTTGCGCGCTCTAACATGGCGCGGTTCAGGCCGCGGTCTTTGTGAAAGTAGAACTGGTAGATCTGCGGAAACGAAAATTGCGACGCAATTTCCTCAATCGCGACAGTACCGAGCGAAGAAACGCCGAACATGGTGCCGAATTTATCCGCCGCTGCCGCGACTGCGCGCTCGCCTTCGTGGTGAAACAGACGCTGCAACGCGGTCGGCGAACAGTAAAACGGGACTGCAAGTTTTTGCCCCAAGACCGTCACAGAGAGATCGACGTTCTCTACGCCTCGCAGAACACTCGGCAGCAAGTCGCAATCCTGGAACGCCGCGGTGTTTCTGCGATAGGTCGTCTCGTCTTCGGCGGCTCCGTCAATGTAATTAAAGATCGGCCCCGGCAACCGGCGTCGCGCCAATTCACGAAAATCGTGGAAGTTGTGACAATGTTTCAAACGCATCCCGGCACCCTTACGGCACTCTAGCGTTTGTTGGTTTGCCTTTTCCAAAAAAAATGAGGCCGGCTTCGGGGGGACGAAGCCGGCCTCCGCATGTCCGGTCAGGGGACGGGGAGGGGTGGGGACGTGACCGGGCCTGCGTTTCCTTCAACCCCCGCGAGGTGCGGGAGCTAATTTTTATCTTGCCGCGACGAACGGAGTCGGGCGGTCGTCGCCAAGCGAAACCCAAATATTTGGATCGTGCTGGGCCTGACGCTTGATGTAGCGGTAGCCGCTGTCGGCCCAGGGCAGGACTTCCTCGACCTGGTTGTCGAGAATAAATTCGCCCTTGTCGGTCCGAACCGTAAGTACGGAGTGGCCTTCGCCTTTTTTGTCCCGGACTACCGTGATCAGGAGTGCGGAGCGCGGCCAGCCGAGCTGCATCAGCATCCGGCGCTTGAGCAGTACATAATCTTCGCAATCACCGTAGCCGTCTTCCGGATAGGTCCAGCGTTCGATCACGCCGTAATGTTCAAGATCGGTGAGCGGCTTGATGCGCTCGTTGACAAAGCGATTGACGCGATCGAGTTCGCGCTTGGTCGCTGCCGTGTACTGCACGTCGCGCGGTTCCATCCGCTCGACATTGCATTCCCACGGGCGGGTCTCGCAGAACTGCACCCAGCCGATCGGCGGACGGCTCGTGTCACCGACTGATACATAGAGCAATCGCTTCTGCGCGCTTGCAGTCCCGACTGCCATGATCGTGAGTAGTGCGGCAGCAACCACCGCAATACGCAATGTGTAACCCTGATACGCAACCATACAACGCCCCAAACCCTGTTCTTCTTGTTGGAGCGATCATGGCAGACACATTTTGAGACTCGTCTAATTCGCGCCACAAAAGTCGCGGCTTTGTTGATGCAAATCATTTTCAAATTTTCAGATTGCTTGAATTTAATTTGTCTAAAATTTTAAACATCGGCGCATTTCACAAAAGAAAAGGCCGCCCGGAGGCGGCCTGTTTGAAATCCGATGATCGCTTTTCTCGCGGAGCTTACGGCTCGTTAACGCTGATGTTTTCCTCGAGCATATCGACGGTCTGGATGCGGGTGAATTCGATCGCAAAACCCGTCTCCAGATGGCGTACAACGCGGCCTGGCGTTCGGCCAAGCATGACCGGGGTGCCGACCGGCGGCTTCTCGCGGGCTTGAACTGCAGCACCCGAAAGCGAGACGTCGAGTACGCGTGCCGGCATGCTTTCGCCGTTGCCGAAGGCAAGCAAGGAGCGCGGGTTGCGGAGCGTGAAGCGTTCGTGGCGGCGGTCTTCCGGCAGACCCAGCGTGTTACGATTTGCAAACCATGTCAGCTGATCGGCAAGTTTATCGCGGCGGCGGAGCGTGCCCTGGACCGTCATGGCGAAGCCATTCTCGATCAGGCGTACGCAATGGCCCTCGAGACGGCCAATGTGATCGATATAGGCGACGACCGGTTCACCCGGGCGCGGCTGTGCTGGTGCAATCAGCGCAACGCCGCCCGGCGACATATCGAAAGTACGGCAAGTGAATTCGCGGCGATCGGCAAGCATGTAGCGGCCGGTAAGATCGACCCTTACGCGCTGACTGCGGCGGCGCTCCTGATTTAGGGGCAGGACGACCGCTCGATTTAATTGACGCATGAATCTGCCGGTGTTCGCGCAAGAATTGCCTGAAACCGTACGGTAGCTTGGTTAACGGCCCGTATCGGAACGCGGGCCGTTTGGGGCGTGGTTAACTCAAACCACCCTGGAGGACCCGCAGCCGCGCCGAGGCAGGTTTGCGCAGACCCGAAAAGCTTTCGGTTTCGTGCTGATCCGCGTGCTGCATCCGGATGGTTTTCAGGTGCAGGCGCTCCAGCGGAACCGTCCCGGTCCAATATGGGACGTCAAGCGGCAGGATCGAGCCGAGCATGCGCGCATGGGTCTTTCCGCGATGGCGCAAAGGCAGCACGATCATCTCGAGTTCGATCTCGCGGCCGTCTGCGGTCTCGCCGACAAGGCCCGCAACCAGCGGCAGAGCGTCGTCGGCCGCACCCTCAAGAGCCCCGAACAGCGCCGGCCGGTCTTCGGTTGCGAAGAGTTCGCCAAGGCCGCGCGCGCGGATTTCCTGTCCCATCAGCGCGCAAAGCCTCGTTCCCGCGAGCCTTACTGCGAAGCGCGGCGAGATGCCGAGTTCCAAAAGAAAAATATCTCCAAGTAACCGGCCGATTTTCGCCGGTTCGATTTCCGCGCGCTCCGGGGCCGCGCGTGTGCCACGCAGGCGTTCCCAGTAGGCGTGCAATGCGCGCGCTGACGGATGTTTCATCACTCAAACCCCACTTCGTTTCGTGCCGTCCGTCGCAAGTCGGGACGGTGCCATGCCTGAAGAGCAGGGGCTGTGCCGCATACGGAGCTATGAACAGGCCCACCGAAGTAGGGTTAACGTAGGCTTTCGCTTTCGCGTCCGAGTGGAGGCGCTATGTTGGGAATGGCTCAAGGCTCTCTCGACTTCGCGGGCCCGGCCGCTGCGCTTCTAAAAGAGGTGGCGGTCAACAAAGCGGACCCGCGCAAACTTAGATTTGATTTTGGGACGTGACCGGCCCGCGAAAAGGGGATTTTCGCGGGCCTTTTCTTTTTGAATTGCCGAAAATTGTCCGAACCTTGCCGATGCCGCCGCGGGCCTCTAAGGGAGGGCGGTGAATTACGCGAACTTCCCGCCAGAAGCGCGCCGCGAGCCGGCGTTCAATCTTCCGCCTGTCATCATCGTTCTCTCCGCAATCATGATTGCGGTGCATGCGGTGCGCTATTTCCTGCCGCAGGAAGCGGATCTGAATGTTTTGTTGTGGGCAGCCTTTCTGCCCGCGCGCTATAGCGCCGTGCCGGGCTTAAGCGGTGTGCTCCCCGGTGGATTAGCCGCGGACATCTGGACGTTCGTCACGTACGCTTTTCTGCACGGCGATGTGCTGCATATCAGCGTAAATCTGATCTGGTTTCTTGCCTTCGGCAGCGCGGTTGCGTGGCGCTTTGGTGCGTTACGCTTCCTTGCCTTCAGCGCGGTTACGGCGGCGGCCGGCGCGCTTGCGCATCTTCTCACGCATTATGGCGATGTCGCGCCGCTGGTCGGCGCATCGGCGGCGGTTTCCGGCGCGATGGCAGCCTCCGTTCGCTTCGCATTCGAAGCGGGTGGACCGCTCGGGCGGTGGCGCAGTTCCGGGCCGGAAGCGTTTCGCGTGCCGGCGTCGCCGCTCTTGCAGTCGCTCCGCAATCCGCAGGTGATGGTTTTCCTCGGTGTGTGGTTTGCGCTGAATCTTCTGTTCGGTGCGACCAACGCGCTCACGGGCGGCGCCGACCAGTCGATCGCCTGGCAGGCACATGTCGGCGGATTTCTCGCCGGCCTTCTGCTCTTTCCCTTCTTCGATCCGGTTCGCCGGCCGACGCTGCATTAGCTCGCGGGCGCTACGACTTTAGTCTTGCCCCCGCGGCAAATTCGGCCAATCATTCTCTATCCGCGCTGTAACTTTTGCCGGAGGGAGCGATGACGGTTCGTAGAATTCTCAATCACAAAGGCTCCGATGTGATGACGATCACGCCGGAGAAACCGTTGCTTGAAGCGATTGCCGTTCTCACCAGGGAGAAAATCGGCGCTCTGGTTGTTGTCGGACCGAAGTACGACGTGATGGGGATCCTTTCGGAGCGCGACATCGTCAATCTGCTTGCCAACAAGGACGCCAACCGCTTCGACAATCCGGTGTCATCCGCGATGACATCGCCCGCGAAAACCTGCGGCCCTAACGATACCATCGCGCAATTGATGCATCAGATGACGGTGGGGCGCTTCCGCCACATGCCGGTGGTCGAGAACGGCAAGTTGGTCGGCGTGATTTCGATCGGCGACGTCGTGAAACTCAGACTTGAGGAAATGGAACGCGAAAGCGAACACCTCAAGAATTACATCGCGACCGCGTAAACTTCAGCCTGAGAGCGCCGCCATCGCTTCCGCGATATCGCCAAGCGAGCGCTCGACCGCGTCATAGCCGGCCTGGATCGATTCTTCCGCGCGATAAAATTCAAACAGTCCGACGCCGTTCAGCTTCGGCGAAATCATCACGTCCGGCGGGTCGCCCGCAAGCCGCGAGCGCGAGATGCGATCCTGCGTGATGTTGAAGGCATCCATCATCACCGAAGAGATGCCGCGCGGCCCGTCGCCCGGCGTCGGCGTGTGCTTGCGCGGGAGACCAAATACATTGCCGAACAGACGCCGCGGCTTTGTCTCCGCGACGGGAAGGGCGGGCGTTTCCTCTTCGGCGCCGTTGCCGTCCTGAATGACGGTTCCTTTGCCGAATACATCGGAATGCAGATTGACCGCGATCACGACGCGCGCACCGAGCGCGCGCGCGGCCGAAACCGGGATCGGATTGACCAATGCGCCATCCACGAGCCAACGGCCGCCGATTTTGATCGGAGTGAAAATACCGGGCAGCGCGTAACTTGCGCGCATCGCTTGAATGAGATTGCCGCGGGTGAGCCAGATCTCGTGGCCGGAGGAAAGCTCGGTTGCGATTGCCGCGTACTTCACCGGCAGCTTTTCGATGGTCGCTTCGCCGAAGTTGAGTTCGAGCAGCTTGGCCAACCTGCCGCCGGAGATGAGGCCGTTGCCGCCGAAGCGCCAGTCGAGATAGCCGAACATGCGCCGCTTGGTCATCGAGCGGGCGAACTCTTCGAGCTGATCGAGACGATGCGACGCCCAGGCGCCGCCGGCGAGCGCACCCATCGAGGTGCCTGCAATCACATCCGGCCGGATGCCGGCCTTATCGAGCGCGCGAAGAATACCAATATGCGCCCAGCCGCGGGCCGCACCACCACCAAGTGCAAGCCCGATGCGCGGTCCCGCCTGCTTCGGCTCGTGGCGGTCGACCGGGACATTTTCGTTCGGAGGTTCGGGATCGCGGCGGTTGAAGACGTTCAAAAACATAGTGCACCTGAACGCGACGAATATAGGCGAAGTTCCTGTACTGCTTTGCGGAATCGTCGCTGCATTGCAGCGTCCTTAAAAACAAAACTTGTCAGGATCGCGTCATAGCCTCTGTAGTCATTTGGCGAAGGTTAGCGGCTGTTTGCCCGCGCCGAGCGGCACCTCCCGGTAGAAACACGAACGGCGCCCGGTGTGGCAGGTCTTGCCGTCCCCCTCGACTTTAACCGCGAGCAAGACTGCGTCCTGATCGCAATCAACTTTCATCGCCGAAACGTTCAAGGTGTTACCGCTGGTCTCGCCCTTGCGCCAAAGCTGATTCCGCGAGCGCGAATAAAACCATGCCTCGCGGGTCGCAATCGTGCGCTCAAGCGCTTCCGCGTTCATGTGGGCGAGCATCAGGACTTCGCCGCTCGCCTCGTCAGTGACAATCGCGGAGATCAGCCCGTTTGCGTCGAAGCGGGGCGTGAAGCGCGTGCCTTCCTCGATTTCTTTATTCGTCATCGTCATTGTCCTTGGGCATTGTCCTTGGGCGGCGTCCATGCGTGTGGGCGCGGTTTTAACACGCCCAAAAAGAAAACGGGCCCGCGATGCGGGCCCGTCTATTGCTCCGATGGTGCGGCTTTAGTCTCTGCGGCTGCCACGCACCAGCGTGAAGAAACGAACCTGCTCAGCCGGGTCATCGCGGAAGATCCCGGTGAACTGGGTCGTAACTGTTGATACGCCCTGGCGCTGCACGCCGCGCATCGCCATGCACATATGCTCGGCTTCGATCATCACGGCGCAGCCGCGAGGCTTCAGCGTCTCGTCGATCGCGTCCGTGATCTGCGAGGTGAGGTGCTCCTGCGTCTGCAAGCGGCGCGCGAAAATCTCGATCAAACGCGAGAATTTCGACAGGCCAACCACGCGCTCGATCGGGAAGTACGCAATATGCGCCTTACCGATCATCGGCATGATGTGATGTTCGCAGTGCGAGTGAAACGGAATATCGCGCAACACCACGAGGTCGTCGAAAGTGCCGATCTCGCCGAAGGTACGGCCGAGAACGTCTTCCGGCGTTTCGCGATAGCCACCGAAAATTTCCTCATACGCCTTCACCATGCGGCGAGGCGTATCGAGCAAGCCTTCGCGGTTCGGATTGTCGCCAGTCCAGGCGATCAATGTCCGCGCAGCAGCCTCCGCCTCTTCGCGAGAGGGGCGCTTTACCGGGCTCAGGTCGGGTGCTGCATCCGGCTGCTTTAGCAGCGACGTGACGACGGCATCCATCTTGGTCTTCTCCATTCGATCCGGCCGACGCCCGTCGGCCAGTGGTTCTATTCGTTGTGCAGTCCGGCCTCCGGGCGGAGGGGCGGCTATGCAGGAGGCACATTTCATCCAATCAGCCGGGCGCCTTCCAACCCGACTGGTCCGATCCTATTTTTCCGGGGAATACGACCCGCGAACGACGCCTCTATGGCAGTTTCCAGAAACCTTCCGCCTTCTTTTGGGCGGACAGCACTCGTGAAAACATGCACCCCCGTACATTAGTTCCCGCTAGTCGTAATGAAATCTGGTGTTGGATTGAGGCAATTTCGCGGACTACACCCTAGGTAAGCATCATGCTGAACGACGTCTATAACCGCCGGATCCTGGAGCTGGCCGCGGACATTCCGCTCTCCGGTAGGCTGCCGCATCCCGGGGCGTCTGCGACCGCCCATTCCAAGCTCTGCGGGTCGACGGTGGTGGTCGATCTGGCCATGGAGGGCGACAGGGTTACCGACTTCGCCCACGACGTCCGCGCTTGCGCGCTCGGCCAGGCCTCATCCTCAATAATGGCCCGTAATGTCGTGGGTTCTAATGCTTCCGAGCTCCGCGCCGTCCGGGAGCAGATGTACAAAATGCTCAAGGAGGATGGCCCGGCACCGACCGGTAAGTGGGCCGACCTCGCGGTGCTAGAGCCTGTCCGCGACTACAAGGCACGCCACGCCTCGACGCTTTTGACCTTCGATGCCGTGGTCGACGCGATTGGGCAGATCGAAAAGAAGGCCGGATAGGCATTTTGCCGCGCCGCGCCGTTACCGACTGAAATGGAATTTGATGGACGCCGGACCGCCGGATTGCACGGACCACCCTCGGCATGGGGGCTTTCCGTTGCGCTGGAGCCAACCCGTGACCTCAGCCTTGCGGCTGATCATTCTCGGCTACCGCTACAGCCTCTCCATGCTGATCGGACGCAACTGCCGGCATCTGCCGACCTGTTCGGAATATGCCGACGAGGCGCTCGCCCGCCATGGAGCTTGGCCGGGCGGTTGGATGAGTTTCGCTCGCTTCGTCCGCTGTGGCCCGTTCGGGACGTCAGGGCTCGATTTTGTGCCGTCGTCTTTACCCGCGTCGGCGCGCTGGTATATGCCGTGGCGCTACGGACGCTGGCGGGGCAGCGAACGAGTCGCCGCCGGCGAAATAAATTGTTTTGGTGGCGCGTGATCTGGCCCGAAAAACCGGTGCCCACTTTTCGAAATCGCACGCTAAACGCTTACCTGCCTGGTTTGCAGGAGTGAGCAGGAGGACTTGAAATGGTCACGCTGACCTTTCCCGACGGCGCACGCCGCGAATTTCAAAACGGTATTTCCGGGTTCGACATTGCGAAGGGCATTTCGCCTTCGCTCGCCAAGCGCACGGTCGCGATGGCGCTCGACGGTGAGCTCCGCGATCTCACCGATCCAATCAATCGCGACGCAAAAATAGAATTCGTTTCGCGCGACGATCCGCGTGCGCTCGAATTAATCCGTCATGACGCGGCACACGTGCTTGCGGAAGCGGTGCAGTCGCTATGGCCCGGCACGCAGGTGACGATCGGGCCGGTGATCGAGAACGGCTTCTATTACGATTTCTTCCGGAACGAGCCGTTCACGCCGGAAGATTTTCCCGCGATCGAAAAGAAAATGAAGGAGATCGTCGCGAAGGATCAGCCCTTCACGAAGGAAGTCTGGTCGCGCGACGAGGCGAAGAAAGTTTTTGGCGACAAGGGCGAGAATTTCAAGATCGAGCTCATCGACGCCATTCCGGCCGGCGACGATCTGAAAATCTATAAGCAGGGCGAATGGTTCGATCTGTGCCGCGGTCCGCACATGACTTCAACCGGCAAAGTCGGCAGCGCCTTCAAACTGATGCGCGTTGCGGGCGCCTATTGGCGCGGCGACGCGAAGAACCAGATGCTGACCCGCATCTACGGCACCGCCTGGGCCGATCAGAAGCAGCTCGACGAATATCTGCATAATCTCGAGGAAGCCGAGAAGCGCGATCACCGTAGGCTCGGCCGCGAGATGGATCTCTTCCATTTC
The DNA here is from genome assembly GCA_963730025.1 of uncultured Alphaproteobacteria bacterium. GTDB lineage: Bacteria > Pseudomonadota > Alphaproteobacteria > Rhizobiales > Xanthobacteraceae. Next base: position 833,446 of record CAVSPV010000002.1, on the reverse strand, counting down.
CAGGAAGAGGGTCCGGGCGTCGTGTTCTGGCACGCGAAAGGCTGGTCGCTGTTTCAGTCGATCGTTTCCTACATGCGCCGCCGTCTTGCCAATACCTATGAAGAGGTGAACGCGCCGCAGATGCTCGACAAGTCGCTATGGGAAACTTCCGGGCACTGGGACTGGTATCGCGAGAATATGTTCGCCGCGCAGTCGGCCGGTGACGAAGCGGAAGACAAGCGCTGGTTCGCGATCAAGCCGATGAATTGTCCGGGCCATGTGCAGATTTTCAAGCACGGCCTGAAAAGCTACCGCGACTTGCCGGTCCGGCTTGCCGAATTCGGCGTCGTGCATCGCTATGAGCCGTCGGGCGCGATGCATGGACTATTGCGCGTGCGCGGCTTCACGCAGGACGACGCGCATGTGTTCTGCACCGAAGAGCAGCTCGCCGAGGAATGCCTCAGGATCAACGATCTTATTCTGTCGACCTATGCCGACTTCGGCTTCACGGGCGATCTGGTCGTCAAGCTCTCGACGCGGCCGGAAAAGCGCGTCGGCACGGATGCGGCGTGGGATCACGCCGAAGCGGTGATGTCGAAGGTGCTTGAGCAGATCGCCGCGCAATCCGGCGGACGGATCAAGACCTCGATCAATCCGGGCGAGGGCGCGTTTTACGGTCCGAAGTTCGAATATGTGTTGCGCGATGCGATCGGCCGCGACTGGCAATGCGGCACCACGCAGGTCGATTTCAACCTGCCGGAGCGCTTCGGCGCGTTTTATATCGACGCCGACGGCTCTAAGAAGACGCCGGTCATGGTGCATCGCGCGATCTGCGGCTCGCTCGAGCGTTTCACCGGCATTCTGATCGAGCATCACGCCGGCCATTTTCCGCTGTGGCTGTCGCCGCTGCAGATCAAGATCTGCACGATCACCCAGGATGCCGACGCTTATGCAAACGACGTGTTGAAGGCGGCGCGCCGCGCGGGCTTGAAAGCCGAAGTCGATCTCCGGAACGAGAAAATCAATTACAAGGTCCGCGAACATTCGCTCGCGAAAGTTCCGGTGCTGCTCGTGGTCGGCAAGAAAGAAGCGGAAGAGCGCTCGGTTTCAATCCGGCGTCTGGGCTCGCAGGCGCAATCTTCGATGCCGCTTGATGCGGCGCTTGCGGCGTTGGTAGCCGAAGCCTTGCCGCCTGATGTGAAGCGCGAGCGGGCGGAAGAAATGGCGTAGGCGCTACGGCCTTGCCGACGGCTGGTTCTCGCCCCGCGCGAGCACTTCGACTTCGCGGTCGCGGCCGGCCACGACCTTGAAAGTCGCTTGATAGGTCTTGCCGTCGTGACGGGCGACCGCAACATATTCGCCGTCGGCAAGCACGATTGACGGGAACGCGCCGATGAACTCCTTGATGGAGTCGCCACCGGGCGTTAGCACCGACCACGACGTATTCGCGAGTGCTTCGCCGCCGGTCGCGTGCACCAGACGAAGCGTGATCTGTGCCGCACGGTGATGGACGGTGGCATCGGTCAAGCGCCCCGATTCAATGCGAACGTCGGCGGTAATCGTCGAATTGCCTTCGCCGTACGTCGACTGCACGTAATACGTGCCCGCAGGCAGCAGCACGAGATCGCCGGGCAGTACGCCGCGCACGACCGGCGGGCGTTCGCTGCGTGCGATCCGCTTCTTCTGTCCGGCAGGGGGGCCGCGCTGTAGAAAATTGCCTTCGTAGATATCGAAGCGGACTCGCTGGCCGGAAATCACGGTGTCGCCGACGCGGCCTTGCAGGCGCAGTCCACCGGCTGCGACCACCAGGGTTTCGCGCTTGTTGTCCGCGAGATCGACGCGCTGCGCAAAACTCGCCAGACCATAGGCCACGTGAACAACGTATTTTCCGGGCGGCAGCGAGAAGTTCGGCGTCGCATCGGTCGACTCGGAGACCAGTACCAGGGGCGTCGCGCCGCCGCTGCGCTCGGTAAAGATGCGCCAGTGCAGCGAGCGGTTGACGGCAGGACCGTCGGCCGAGAAACGCGCGCTCAGCGTGAGCGTCAAACGGCCCGCAGTGTTGGCGGGAGGATTTTCCTTGGCGGCAGGCTGCTGCTGCGGGCGCTGCGGTTGCTGCTGTTGCTGCTGTACCGGCGGGGGCGGTTGGATCGCCTGCGGAGGTTGTGGCGGCGGGGGCGGATTGGGGATGTTCGCCGGCGGAATTGGGCCAGTGAAGGGAGCCGTCTGCGCCGATAGACTGCCCGCGCTGATTAGGAGCGCCAGAAGAGCGGGTAACAGGCCGTGGAAGGCCTTTAGACGAAGCATGGCGGTCTTTTAGCCCCGGCAGGCCCGATTGCAAGGCGGGAGGGCCCGCCTTTCCCGGCAACGTCTTTGGAAGCCTTAAGCGACCGTGCTACCGCTCGCCGGCTTTTTCTGGACCGGAATGTGGAATGCCCGACGCAATCAACCTTCTCAAAACCCGCAACTCTTCGCGCGCCCAGGATCTCGGCCCGCCCGCTCCGACGGACGCCCAACTCTTCGAGATGCTTGGGATCGCGGCGCGCGTTCCGGATCACGGCATGATGAAGCCCTGGCGCTTCATCGTGCTGTCCCAGGAGACGCGGGGGCCGCTCGTCGAAAAACTTATCGCCAATTTCCGTGCCGGAAATCCGAACGCGCCCGAGCAAGATGCCGAAAAACAGAAGCTACGTTTCCTCGGCAGTCCGGTCATCGTCACGGTGGTCGCGCGCACGGCACCCAATCCGAAAGTACCGGAGATCGAGCAACTGCTCTCCGCGGGTGCTGCCTGCATGAACCTGTTGCATGCGGCGAACGCGCTCGGCTTTGGCGCAAACTGGCTTACCGGCTGGGCCGCGTTCGACAAGAGCAGCAAGGAATTGTTCGGGCTCAAAGACAACGAACAGATCGTCGGCTTCATTCACATTGGAACGCCGAAGGCGGAGCCCTTCAACCGGCCGCGGCCGGAGCTTTCCGAAATCGTCAGCAAGATTTGAGGCGCACGTGTTTTACGAACCCCTGAAGCGCAACCACGGTCTACCGCACGACCCGTTCAAGGCGATTGTCGCGCCGCGTCCGATCGGCTGGATCAGTTCGATCGACGCCAAAGGTTCGATCAATCTCGCGCCATACAGTTTCTTCAATGGCGTTGCGACATTCCCACCGATGGTGATGTTCTCAAGCGAGAACTACAAAGACTCGGTAGTCAACATCGAGCAGACCGGCGAATTCGTCTGTAATCTCGCGACCTGGGATCTGCGCGACGCGATGAACGTCACGTCCGCGAGCGTGCCGCATGACGTGAACGAGTTTGAATTATCCGGTCTTGAGATGGCGCCGTCGAAACTCGTCAAGGCACCGCGCGTTGCGGCGACCCCATGTGCGCTCGAATGCAAGACCACGCAGATCGTGCAGTTGAACGGTTTGGACGGCAAACCGCGTGAAACTTACGTCGTGTTCGGAGAGGTGGTCGGCGTCCATATCGACGAGCGCTTTATCAAGAGTGGCATTCTCGATACGGCCGCGATGAAACCGCTCGCGCGCTGCGGTTACCGTGATTATGCGGTCGTCACCGAACTCTTCCAGATGACACGGCCAGACGAGCACTAACGCTCTGACATCGCAAGTTTAGCTCCGAGCGCGACAAACGCCGCGGCGAATGTGCGTCGCATCCAGGTGAGGACGCGCGGCCGTGAAATGACATGATCGCGAATCGCGGCGGCAAACAGGCCGTAGCCGACAAAGACTACAAACGTCATCAGCATGAAGATGCCGCTCAACTCGCTCATGCGGGCGAGCGGCTGGTCCTCGTTTGCGCTCACAAATTGCGGCAGGAAGGCCAAGAAGAAAATCGAGAGCTTCGGATTCAGGATGTTGATCAATATGGCTTCGACAATCACCTGCCAGAATGTGCGGCCGCCGGTTTCGTTCTCGACGCGAAGCGTGCCGCGCTCCCGGAGCGTGTTCCACGCCATATAAAGCAGGTAGGCGACACCAAGATATTTGAAAATCTGAAACAGCACCGCGCTGGTATGCAGGAGTGCAGCCAATCCCAGGATCGCCGCCGCGATATGCGGCACGATACCGAGCGTGCAGCCGAAGGCGGCAACGAGGCTGGCGCGGGCGCCGCGCGAAAGGCCAGTGGCGAGCGTGTAGATCACGCCGGTGCCGGGTGAAGCGACAACAATGAAGGACGTAATCAGAAATTCGATGCTCATCGCTATTTTCCAATGCGTGCCAAGAGCCGTTGCGCGCGTTTCAGATGCGGCTGGTCGAGCATCGCGCCGTCGAGCGAAATGACGCCGGCGTTGCCTGCGGCCTTGAACGCGTCAACGATGCGCCTGGCCTGCGCAATAGAATCCGCGCTGGGTGTAAAAACCTCGTTGATGATCGGCACCTGATCGGGGTGGATCGCCATCTTGCCGATGAAGCCGTCGCGGCGGCCTTCGAGCGACTCTTTCCTCAGGCCATCGGCTGTCGCGGAAGTTCGCGAAGATCGTGTCGATCGGCGTGGCTTCGGCAGCGACCGCAGCAATCAGGCACTGCGCACGCGCAAGGCGATAGGGATCAGTATAGGTGCCGTCGCTTAGTCGGTTGGTTTCGGCGCCGAGATCGGCGGATAAATCCTCCGCGCCCCAGGTCATGCCATCGAGCCGTTTGCTGGAGCCGCGGTAATTCTCAAGTCCGAACAGCGCCTGTGCGCTTTCGGTGACCAGCACGAGAATGCGCGTCGCACCATCGTCGACGCCGTAGAGCGCTTCGCGCGCAGTCAACTTGGCATCGAGGTGGGCGACATCGGCGCCGCTTCGGCTTTTCGGGAAACAGAATGCCGTCAGGACGCGCGGCGACCACCGCATCGAGATCGGCATCGATCATGCCGGTATCGAGTGCGTTCACGCGCACGAAGAGACGAGGACGCTGCTCAGCTTTCACATTCGCGATCAGATAATCGCGGACGATTTCGCGCGCCTTAGGCTTTGCGTCGAGGTGCGACCGAATCTTCCAGATCGAGCAGCAGCGCGTCGGCGCCGCTGCGCCAACCCCTTTTCGAGTTTGCGCGGGCTGTCGCCGGGTACGAAGAGATAAGAGCGCATCAGACGTTGATCTTGCGCTTCAGCATGAACGCCTGCCGCTTGCATTCGGCAACCAGCTTGCCGTCCTGATTATAAGTCCGGTGGTGGAAGTCGACGATGCCGGCGTCGGGCCGTGATTTCGACTCGCGCTTGCCCAAGACTTCGGTGGTGCAGCGCAAGCGTGTCGTTCTCGAACACCGGGCTCGGAAATTTCACGTCGGTCATGCCGAGATTGGCAATCGTGGTCCCGACCGTGGTGTCGTTGACCGAAATCCCGATCATGAGGCCGAGCGTGAACAGCGAATTCATCAAGGGCTGGCCCCACTGCGTCTCCTTCTCACAGAAGTCGCGGTCGATATGGAGCGGCTGCGGATTCAGCGTCATGTTCGAGAACAACATGTTGTCCATCTGGGTGACGGTGCGGCGCAGCCGGTGCTCGATCAGCGTGCCTGCCTGAAAGTCCTCGAAATACATGCCGCCGCGGGGGTGGCGGTCGCCTGCTGTCGCCATTCGTTGCCTCCAAAACTCGTCCGTTAAGGTTCCGTTTACCATAACAGCCCAAGGTCTACGCGGCTCTTTCGACGATACCGGCGAATTCTCGGGCCGGGCTTGGGATAGCGGTTATGCTGCTCGACGCGCTCCTGAACACGGGTGACCGCGTCACCGCCGCGATCCAGTACGGCGAGCCAGACCACCGGCATCAGTTTCGACTACCTGATGAAGACGGCACTAGCGCGAGTCCGCCCTGAACCCGACCGCGCAGGCGCAGACATCTTCCGCGCGAGGGCTATTTCAATTCATCGACACGACCTGGTTGCAGACCGTCAAAGACGACGGTCCGACCTATGGTTTAAGCGCGCAGGCGAACCAGATCGAGACGGACCGCCGATGGCCAATATGTCGTGCGCGACCCGATGGTCCGCGCGCAGATTCTGAAAATGCGCGATAATCCGGAAATCGCGTCCACGATGGCTGGTGCTTTCTCGCGGCGCAACGCCGCTGAGATCCAGGGCGTACTCGGCCGTCAGCCGAGTTCGGGCGAACTCTATATCGCGCATTTTCTGGGAGCGAACGGCGCGAAGCGATTTCTGTCGCTGCGCGCGGCCAATCCGAACGCTTTCCGCGGTTTCCGCGTTTCCGGAAGCGGCGCGCGCGAACAAATCGATCTTCTACGGCCCGAATGGTGCCCGTAGTGTTGAAGACGTCTATAGCGTACTTGTCGGCAAGCACGACAATACCCGGCAGCCCGCGACCGCGGTTGCGAATTTGCAGATCACCAATCCGCAGCCGCCGAGCTCGGATAATTCGCCGATCCCGAATCTTCTGAATCGCATCGCTTCGATCTTCTCGCCGCGTAAAGCACGCATCCGCAGGCGCGATTGCGCCGACGCGTCAGCTTGCGCCCACGACGGCGATGCTGCGGTCACGAATAACGTGACCAGAACACGCCGGTCGTGAGCGCACAGGCGCCGGCTGTGGCGCCGGCCGTAAACACGCAGCAGGTTGCCTACCGCCTCTGCCAAACGACGGGCCGATCTTCCGCGGTCTTTTTCAAAACGAGCCGAGTGGGCCGCTCTCGCCGGACGTCCGCTCTCTATGGGGCGGCGTAAATCCGTTCTCGCGCCGGACTTAGTTCTGGTCCCCATCCTCGGATCAAGTCCGAGGATAAGCTTTTCGGGCCCATGCGCTGTTTCAATTCTTAACGAATTACAAAATTTTACGGTGAACCGTTTGTTAAGCGCGGCTGCTGTAGCCTTGTGCGCAGTGAAGTTATGCGCGTGGTGTTGTGATGATTGTCCGCCATTTTCTGAAGTGGATTCAAACCGCACCTGCCGGCGAACGTGCCGAAGCCACCAGCGCGTTGGCTCGCGCCTATCTCTATTCCGATCTTTCCAGCGGAGACCGGTTGGCTGCGGAAGCCGCAATGACGGTGCTGCTCGACGATCCGTCGCCGTTGGTGCGACAGGCGCTCGCCGACGCGATCGGCAATTGCGAATATGCGCCACGCAGCGTCGTGATCGGGCTTGCGCATGATCAGCCCGATATCGCCGAAATTATTCTGCAACGCTCGCCGGTTCTGCTCGATGCCGAACTTGTCGATCTGATCGGAACGGGCAGGGAGCGCCCGCAAAACGCGATTGCTTCGCGCGATCTGCTTTCGCGCAGCGTCGCGGCCGCACTTGCCGAAGTCGCCGGTGCGTCTGCCTGTCTGATCCTGCTTGAGAATCGCTGCCGCCGAATTGACGGGCCAGACGCTTGCGCGCATTGCCGAGCGTCACGGACATCTCGCGGTGATCCGTAACACCTTGCTCGACCGCGAAGACCTGCCGACCGAAACGCGCCAGGTGCTGGTCGCGACGCTTGCCGACACGCTTGCGCGTTTCGTCACGCATCGCGAATGGCTTCCGGAAGAGCGCGCGAAAACCGTTACGCGCGAAGCCTGCGACCGTGCCACGATCGCAATTGCCGCGGGTCAGACGCCGGAGCAGGTCGCGGGTCTTGTTCGCCATCTTGCCAATACCAATCAGCTTACCGGCGCGCTCCTGTTGCGCGCGCTGCTGTGCGGCAACACGCATTTTCTGATCGATGCGCTTGCCGAACTCTCCGGACTTTCGGCGGCGCGGATTTCCTCGATCCTGTCGGATCGCTCGGGTCACGGTTTTCGCGCCTTGTTCGAGCGCGCGGGGCTCCCGCAATCGGCATTCGGCGCATTCCGTGCAGCACTCGAAGTCGTGCACGAAATGGGCTTCGGCGGAGCAGCTCACGGTTATGCGGGGCTTGGCCGGCACATGGTTGAGAATGTGATCGCGCGCTACGCGCCGGAAGCATTTGGCGAGCTTGATGAGCTCTATGCGCTGCTGCGCCGCTTTGCGTCGGAAGCCGCGCGTGACGAAGCACGGCACTTCACGGCGGATCTCGTCGCTGCTGCTTAAGGCTTACTTCGACGACAAACTGAACGGCAGGGTAATTCCGGTCGCAGCGTCTCCCGCGATATCCGCGTAGGCGTCTTTCAATTCGCTGGAGAGGTACATCTCGACCATCATCGAGAGACGCTCGGCGATTTCCATCGCGTGCGGGTTATGCGTGCCCTGCAACTGTTCGCGCACAATCGCGCGGATTGCATCGACATGATGGTCGATCAGGTCGACGGGAATTTTTGCCATTTCCGGCGAGTGTCGCAGGAGTCGGCAGAGGCTTACCCCGATCCTTGTTGCCAGCGGAAATCCCAAGGTCTCGGCGGTGCCTTTGATATCATGCGCCGAGTGGTAGAGCCGGTGCATGTTTACGCTGTTCAGGCCTTCGGCGCGGATCGCGAGGCGTGCTCCATCTGCGCGTTCGCATTCGGCGTTCATCCAGCCGCCGAATTCGCTTTTGAGTTCGGCCAGTGCTGCTTCCGCGCGCGCGACCACGTCCATCGCGAAGGTGCCGGGCTCGCGCGTATGGCGAACCACGCCACGCAGCGCGTGCCGCGGCACAATCACCGAGTGATCGTCGAAGCGGTGTTCCGGCGGATTCTGGTCCTTCGCCTTCGTCATGAAGAAGGTATCCGTGCGGCTACGTTACGCCGCGTTGGTGGTTTGGCTTTCGGTCTGCCCCGCTCTGCGTTGCTGCAGGCGATTGTCGATTGCGGGCACTTCGATGATTTCCGCGTCGTCGGTGCCTTTGCGGCGTTCCGGTCCGCTATATTTCGTGTTGACGGTGCGGCGGCGGTCGGGGCCGAAGTAATCGCGCGTCTTGATGAAGGGGCGCGGCGCAAGCACCACACTCAAAATTCGTTCATAGAGCGATTTCGCTGCAACCGGCTTGGTCAGGAATTCGGTGACGCCGGCGTCGCGCGCTTCGATCACGCAGCGCTTCTCGGAGTGACCGCTCAACATGATGATCGGGCAGAAACGGGTAACGGGCGAATCCGACGCGCGCACCGCCTTCGTGAACTCGATGCCGTCATAGACCGGCATCGCCCAGTCGGTGATCACGATGTCGGGCTTATGCGCGCTGAACATCTCAAGGCCGTTCGCGCCGTCTTCCGCTTCAATGATCTCGCGCGAGCCGAATCCATGCAGCAGCTGCCGGACGATGCGCCGCATATGGGCGTTATCGTCGATCACCAGGAACTTCAGCCGATGAAAATCGATCCGGATCATTGGCGCTCACGGGGCTCCGAGGCCGGAGCCGGCCAACGCGGATACCTCCGACCATTTGCGCCCGGCAGGCTTAATTTTCGGTTGAAATGGGGTTGCGTGCCTGGGTTAGTAGCCGAACTGCTCGTTCAGGATGCGTTCGTCGAGGCTATGCCCGGGATCGAACAGCATGACGACCGAAGAGGCCACGTCCATGCGGGCGGTGACCTTGATCACGGAACGGACCTCGTAGTGGTCGGCGACCGCGTTGACCGGCCGCTTGTCCTTTTCGAGCACTTCGATTTCGATCTCCGCGCGGTCGGGAACCAGAGCCCCGCGCCAGCGTCGCGGCCGGAACGGGCTGATCGGGGTTAGCGCCAGGTAGGGTGCCGCAAGTGGCAGGATCGGTCCGTGGGCGGAGAGATTATAGGCGGTCGAGCCCGCGGGGGTCGCGACCAGCATGCCGTCGCAGATCAATTCTTCCATGCGGACCTTGCCGTCGATCACGATGCGCAGCTTTGCCGCCTGATAGGACTGGCGCAGCAGCGAGACTTCGTTCAGCGCGGGCGCGCGGTGGCGCTTGCCGTCGGCATCGGTCGCTTCCATTGCAAGCGGATGGATCACATTGCGTTCGGCCGCAGTGAGACGTTCGTGGAGGTCTTCTTCATTGAATTCATTCATCATGAAACCGATGGTGCCGCGGTTCATCCCATAGATAGGAATTCCGGTGTCGCGAAATTTGTGCAGCATCTGGAGCATGAAGCCGTCGCCGCCAAGCGCGACCACGACCTGGGCTTCGTCCTCCGGCACTTCGCCATAACGCTTAGCAAGGCTCGAACGCGCAGCGATCGCGTCGGGCGCGCCGCTCGCGACGAAGGCGATCTTGTCGTAGCGTGGTTTGGTGTCGGTCATCCGGATAGGCCGGCGTTATTAACGAATGAGTTCAAGGCAATGGAGCGGCCGGTTCTCGTCTATACGACCTATCCTTCGCTTGTCGAGGCGGAGGCTGCCGGCCGCATGCTGGTCGAAAAAGGGCTTGCTGCCTGCGTCAATATTCTTCCCGGGATGCGCTCGATCTACCGCTGGCAGGGGAAACTCGAGCAGGCCGACGAAGTGGTGATGATCGTAAAAACGCGCGATGCGCAAAAGGAAGCGGTTGCTGCCGAAGTGCGAGCGCAACATTCCTATGACACGCCTGCGGTTCTGTTTTTGTCGATAGAAGGCGGCGACAAAACCTATCTTGACTGGATTCTCTCAGAGTCTGCTGGACGACAGATCGCGGCGGAGTCCTGAGGTTTCTGCTGCAACGCACTAGCGAAAAGCCCGCGTTGCGACAACAAACATTCATCGCGCATTCATCAATCTGAACCGGGTCTGAAGATCAGGCTCACGGCCTATTCAGAGCGGAACATTCATAACTGCTGCACGGTCGGCAGGGGGCCGATCATTCGCGGCAAACCGCGATATGCGGATAAGGGACACAAACACAATGAAGAAACTCGTTGCAGCTCTCGTGGCTGCTGTTTTCTTCGCCGTTCCGGTCATGATTGCGAATGCGCCCGCGGAAGCCCGTGAAGCGCAGGTTGCGACCGACAACGTGCAGGCCACCAAGGCCAAGAAGAAGAAAATGGTCAAGCGCAAGAAAGCCAAACGCAAGACTGTGAAGCGCAAGAAGGCCGTCAAGCGCAAGAAAGCTAAGCGCATGAAGAAGGCTAAAGTGAAGAAGGCCAAGGTCAAGAAGGCCAAAGCCGCGCCGAAGAAGAAAGTTTAAGTTTTATCCTCCTCGTCCAAAGGTACTGGGCCGGTTCGCAAGAACCGGCCCTTTCTTTTTATTGAAGCGGTGTTGCGAGTTCGCCCGAGTCTCATGCGCAGGCCGAGCATGACGGTCGCGCCCGGCGAGCGGTAGCGAAAGACCTCTTCGTATTTTTCGTTGAAGAGATTTTCGCCGCGAAAGTAAAGACTGCGACTGTACGGCGTGACCTGATGCGTAGATTTTCGCGTTGACGATCGTGTAGGCGCCAAGAATGACGCGTGTTGTCCGGAAGCCGCGACGAAATGCATCGTCATCCATTTTGCCGTTTTGAACGACGGTGACGCTGGCGCGTGTCTTGTTGTCGGGGAGACGGAACGTTGCGGTGAAAGATCCAGCGTTTTGCGGCCGTCGAATTTCGCGCAATGCCTGCGGCGTTTCGGCGTCGGTATAGGTGTAGGTCGACTCCAAGCGTAAGCCACGTCCACGGCATTGAGTGTGCCGGCAAGTTCGACGCCTTGGCGCGGTGAGACGCCGGCAATATTTGTCGCCGTGATCCCGGGCGGCAATGGCAGCACCGTTGGCACACGCGCGATCCGATCTTCAAACCGCGATGCGAAGTAAGTAATGTCGGTGACCAGCAATGCCATTCCAGAATGTTTGTTCGACGCCGAAATCCCAACCGATCGACGATTCCGGTTTCAGGTCAGGGTTGGGGACGAAATTCGGCGCAGCTGAGCAAACATTTCGTTGAAGTTCGGCAACGTTACGCCCTTGCCGATATTCGAGTGCAACCGCGTGTTGGTGCGGCAGGCGCTGCGAAAGCGCAAGACGCCACGTGAAGAAGTCCGCGAACTTGTCGTGAAAGTCCTGTCGCGCGGCGCCGGATATCGTAAGCCCGGTCGGAAGATCGAAGATATGTTCAAGGCGATGCCCACGCGGTTGCGCTTGTTCGTCCGCGCCGAAGCCTCGGCTCTGAAAGTTTTCCTCCAAACGTATCGAGCACGAAGGTCGATGTGTTCTTCATCGCGCCGAGATTGTATTGCAGGCTAGCCTTTGTAATCGGCGCCGTGAGTCTGTCCGAACGTCTGGAACGGCGGCGGTCCGAAAAACGGCATTGAAGTTCGAATACTTCAGGTTGGTCGTGAACAGTCCGAAGCGCTGGACAACCATCCGTCGAGCGACGTCAACGTCGCATTCAGGCGTGCGTTGGTTTGTTGGAACTGTGTCGAACGCCGAAGCATCCGGCAGGGGAACTGTTGTTCTCAGGATCGAACTGTAGCTTTGCGATTGATGTGACGGAATACGCCTTCGACATTCAGACTTTCAGTGAGATCGACGCCGCCTTTGCAGTTGAAGATAAATGCGCGATGGCCGTCCTTCTCGTTGCCGAAGCGCGAGATGTTGAAGCCATCGGTCTTCGCGATGCTGAAACGGTGAAGGCGCCGTAGAACGGCGCCGGTGTGATGCGCAAAGACATGCCCGAGAGCCAATGGCTGCGTCTGCGTGCCTGCTTCGGTGCGGAACGTGAGTTCCGGCTTTTTCAAGCCGCGGCCCGCTTACGTGAAGATCGAAATCACGCCGGAATGCGCGTTGCCGCCGTAGATGCCGGACTGCGGACCGCGCACGACTTCGATGCGGTCAATGTCGTCGATCAGACAGATCGGCGAAGTCGATATCGCCGGCGTCGAGGCGAGAGACGGGACGCCGTCGATCAGCACTTGCAGATGATTGCCGTCGCCGCCGCGAATGCGGACCTGCGTAAGCGAGCCTTTCGATCCCGATGTATTGACGTGCACGCCTGGCACTGTCGCGGAGAGCATCGGCAACAGTTTCGACGCCGCGGGCGCGCAGTTCATCGCCTTTCAGCACGGTGACGCTTGAGCCGACGCGGTCGGCCGGCTGCGGCACTTGGTTCGCGGAAATCACCACGTCGGGCAGCACAGTGGTCTGCGCCGAAACGCGGATAGTGCGAACAAAGGAAGTACGATTAGGCCGAGCGCGCCCGGCTTGAGATAACGAAACATGGATAGCCCCCAGCGATTGTCATTGGACAAGCCGCGGAGGCGCGCGAAAGCGCGAGGCGTAATGCCTCGGCAATTCCAGTACGCGTCATTTTGAGATGCAGCCCCACCTGCGCCTCCGCAACGGTTCACGTCTTCACGTGTCACCGCTGCGGGAATCCGCACCGATCGCACGCCCCGCGCGCCGGTTGGGTGACTGATGCGGGTCGGTCTCCTGGCTCGCGGGTCTCCGTCCTGTCTCCGCCTTCCCGGATCGCTCCAGTGGCACTTGAAGAAGGACTACCGCTTACAGTTGCGGGGGCAGCTACGGATTCGGATCAAACACGCGATCCTCACCATATTCCCTTGTTCTCCGGGCTTACGCCCCTCGAACACCTGCATCACGCGCCATCTTAATCGCGGGAGGGGGCACGGAGTCAATCATCCGCAAGACAAAACAAGCCGGACCCGGCACGTTGTCGCTAGTCGCGAAAAACCAAGCGGAGTACGGCGGTGATTTTAGAAGTCGCTATTTTGAACGTCCGGTCCGGCGAGCATTACCAAGATGGCGTTGCATTCACGGGCTGAGGCTATGCCGGCTTCGATTTTCCGGGCTTACCCGGCAAAGCTGCGCGGCAAGCTGGAATCGCTGCGGAGGTTGATCATCAAGACTGCCGCGAAGACGGAAGGCGTCGGCCCGCTCGAAGAAACGCTGAAATGGGGCCAGCCAAGCTATCTGACGACGAAATCAAAAAGCGGCAGCGCGATCCGCATCGACCGCGTCAAAGGCAGCGACGACGAATACGCAGCTTATTTTCACTGCCAGACCGATCTGGTCGCGACGTTCCGCGAGCTTTATCCGAAGAAGTTTTTCTATGAAGGCAATCGCGCAATCATTCTCGACGCGAACAAGAAGCCCGACGAAAAGGCGCTCGCGCATTGCATCGCGCTGGCGCTGACCTATCACTTACGTAAATCTCATTTGCGGAAATCGAAGCGGCAAATGAAAAGGCCGCCATTGCTGGCGGCCTTTTGTACAATCGAGACTTGTCTTGCTTAAGCGGCCGAGACCAGACGATAGCCGGCGCCTTCCTTCACGACATACGACGCGCCGGGGAAGTTCCAGTGATAGCCGGTTGTGAGCAGCTTGTCGGTCACTGCCATATCCAGCAACCGGCGGCGAGATTGTTCGCGCAAGATCGGGGATCGAGTCGAAGACGGCATGCCAACCCGGGTTGCGGACGAACAGCGCGGGAATGTTCGTTGCATCGACAATCGTCAACATGGTTTGACCGCCCGAGGAGATCGCGTACGCGGTATGGCCGGGCGTATGTCCAGGCGCGACGATCGAGTTGATGCCGGCGACAATTTCCTTGCCGGGCTCGAATTGTTTCACGCGCTCGCCGAGATCCTTGAATACGCGGCGCGCATTCATGAAGCCGCCACGCGCGGCTTCGGGCGCCTTGTTCATGTTCTCGTCGTTCATCCAGAACGCCCATTCCGGTGCGGGTACCCAAATTTCCGCATTCGGGAAGACGATGCTTTCGTCTTTCGCCCTGATGCCGTTGATATGGTCACCATGGAAATGGGAGATCGCGATCACATCGACCGCCTTTGGATCGACACCCGACGCAGTAAGGTTGTCCATATAGGTGCCTGCGAGCGGTGACATGCGCGCACCGGTACCCGTATCGATCAGCACGAGCTTTGAGCCGGTGTTGACCACAAGCGGGGTGAACGGGATCGGCACTTTGCCGGCGGGAGCAAACGCGTCGCCGAGTGCCTTCTGAACGTCCGCGAACTCCGCATTGCGGACGAAGTTCGGATTGTGATCGAACATCCAGATGCCGTCATAAACATGCGTGACTTCTATGTCGCCGATTTTCCGACGGTAGAAACCCGAGGCCTGTTTGCCGGATTGGGGTGCGGCGGCACGCGCGGGTGCAGAAAACTCAATGCCGGTAATCGCAGTCGTGCCAAGCGCTGCTGCGCCGGCAAGGACTGTACGCCGTGAAATATTGGACATGGTGTAACTCCCTGGCATGGCCCGCTCGATGGGGGCCTTCGCGGGGAATTTAACAGGTTTTTGATTGCGGCAATGCAACGGTAAACCGTCAACAGGCCACAGTACCGCGCTTGGGAAGTGACCGGGACAGGGCTGGACCCCAGTCATCCCTTCCGCAATATTCGCCCGCCCAACAACAAAGGTTCGGGGCTCCCCGCGTATTTGCCCGGTTCATCGGGCGTTCAATCCAGAATCATCATACATAGGCGGCAAGTGAATTTCCGCGCTGCAAATTGTTCCCACAGCAGCCTGTTGGGCCAGTCGAAGGATCAGCCATGAGCGCTAAGAAGACCTCGTCGAAGACGTCCGCGGCGGACACCCTTTGGCTGCTGTTGCCGTTGTTCGGTTTCGCAATTTTTGTGAGCGCAGCGCTCCTGTTCTTCGTGCAGCCAATGTTTGCCAAAATGGTGCTGCCGCGTCTTGGCGGCACACCGGCGGTCTGGTCGGTTGCCATGGTCTTCTTTCAGTCGGTGCTGCTCGCCGGCTACGCCTATGCGCATTTCCTGACCAAGAACTTGCAGGGCCGCCAGGCGGTCATGGTTCATCTCGGCGTTATGGCATTTGCCGTTATCTTCCTGCCGCTCAGCGTCGCAAGCGGTTGGGCCAAGCCGCCGGCAAGCGGGGAAGCGTTCTGGCTGCTTGGACTTTTTGCCGTGTCGATCGGCGTGCCGTTCTTCGCGCTATCCGCGAACGGTCCGCTGTTGCAGGCCTGGTTCGCGCGCACCGACCATCCTGCAGCCAAAGATCCGTACTTCCTTTATGCCGCCAGCAACGTCGGCAGTTTTCTTGCACTGCTCGCTTATCCTTTCGTGGTCGAGCCGCTCACGCGCCTGCAGGATCAGCGCTGGTGGTGGTCAGCAGGCTTCGTGCTGCTGATCCTCTTGATCGCGGGTTGCGGTTATCTGATCTGGAACACCAAAGATTTGAAGCCGGCAGAACCCGTAAAAGGTGAGGCCTCGGAGAAGCCGACCTGGCAGCAAGCCGCGGTTTGGGTTGCGCTTGCCGCGATTCCGTCGGGTCTGTTGATCGCCGTCACCAATCATATTTCGACGGATGTTGCGGCGGTACCGTTTCTCTGGGTAGTGCCGCTCGCGCTTTATTTGCTGACGTTCGTCGTCGTGTTTTCGCGTATTGCGCCGCAAATGCAACAGATCGCGGTAATCGTGCAGCCGCTCTTTATCGCGGCGCTGGTCGCGTCACAGGTCTTTGACAACTTCGATTCGATCTTCTGGATTCTTACGATCCACATCGCGGCGTTCTTCGTGACCGCGATGGTCTGCCACGGCGAACTCGCGCGCATGCGTCCGGCGCCTGCATACTTGACCGAATTCTATATGTGGATGTCGGCGGGTGGCATGATCGGTGGCATTGCCGCGGCGTTGATCGCGCCGCAGATTTTCAACTGGGTTGCCGAATATCCAATCCTGATTGTGCTGGCGCTCCTGTGTCGTCCGGGCTGGGTGTGGCCGACCGGAAATTACGCCGCGATCTTCTGGGCAGCGCTTGCGCTGATCGCCGCCGCAGTATTGGCGCCAATCTTCGGGTTCCAGGTTCCGCTGCTCTCCGCGCTGCTTCCGACTGAAAGCGCCTATCTGCGGTGGTCGATCGCAATTCTGCTTGTGCTTTCGATCCTGATTTCCTTCGACTCGGTGAAATACGCGTACATGATCGCGCTCTGCTTCCTTGCGATTAAAGCCTACGAAAATAAGGACTCACGCACGCGCGACACGCTGCGCAGCTTCTTTGGCGTTCACAAAGTCACCGACAGCTATGACGGCCGCTTCCGCGTGCTCCTGCACGGCACCACCATTCATGGCGCGCAGCGCTTGCTTACCAATGACTTCAAGCCCGTCACCGGCAAGCCGGAGTTGACGACCTATTATTATAAGTCGGCGGCGATTGCGCAGGCGGTGGCGCAGGCGAGGGCGAATAAGAAGGGCCCGATCACTTACGCCGTCGTCGGTCTCGGTACCGGCACGCTTGCCTGCCACAAGCAGGAAAAGGATGCCGTGACCTATTACGAGATCGATCCGACCACGATCGAGATCGCGACCAATCCGAAGCGCTATGGCTTCACCTTTCTCAGTCAGTGCGCGCCGGACGCGAAGATCATCCTTGGTGACGCGCGGCTTACCATCGCGGACGCGAAGGATGGCAGCTATGACTTCATCGCGATCGACGCGTTCTCGTCGGACGCGATCCCCATCCATCTAATGACGCGCGAGGCGATCGAGATTTACAAGCGCAAGCTCGCGCCGCGCGGCATCCTGGTGTTGCACATCTCGAACCGCCATCTCGAGCTTGCCTCGGTCGTCGCCGGTGTTGCCGCCGCAAACGGCATGGTGGTTCGCGTGCATAACACCTCCGAAGGCGATACCGAGGTCAACGACGACGACTATAAATTCTCCGGCACGGTCACAGCACTCGTGCGCAAGCCCGACGACTTTGGCGACCTGAACGATAAGAAACTGTGGCGAGATCAGAAGGTCGACCCGCGTCAGTGGGTCTGGACCGACGATTATTCAAACGTCATTGGCGCGATGATCCGTCATTCGCGCGGGGAGTGATCAGCGCTTTTTTGCTTCCGCGCAAATCTCTTCGGTCCGAGCGGCGATTGTGTCGGCGCGGGCCTCCCCGCGCTTTGCGTTTTCGTTGCCCCGGCAATTTCGTTGGAGCCATGCGCGCATAGATAGGCTGAGTTCAGTCAGCTCCCGCATGGTCTTGCAGGCGGCCGGATAATCCTTGGCGTTGAGTTCGTCGATCGCTTTGCGCTGAAGTTCGGCGTGGACGGCGCGGTCTTCTTTCCACTTATCCATGCAGATGTTGGCTGCCGCAGATCCCGTAAACGTTAACGCCGCGAGTGCGCCGGCTGCGAAAACTATTGGAAGGCGTTGAGCCACGGCTTTCTTCCCCTGGCCGGAAGTGTGGCAAAGGCGGGGAAGCCTTGCTATAGGGTTCGGCAAATCTGCCGCGGACCGCGGCAACCCCTTGGCAAATCAAATCTTCCAGCCGCGAGGCCGTCTGCTTTGACCGCAATTCACCGCAAATTCGATCGTCCCGCCATCGACCTTTCCGGCAAGTCGGTGCTCGTCACCGGCGGCACCGGCTCATTCGCGCGCGCCTTCGTGGACACGCTGCTCTCCAAAAACGCGCCGCGGCGCTTGGTCGTGTTCTCGCGCGACGAGCAAAAGCAGGACACCATGGCGCGCGAAGTCGCCGCCGCCCATCCCGAAGTCGCCGACCGGATGCGCTATTTCATCGGCGACGTGCGGGATCTGTCGCGGCTCGAACTTGCGATGCGCGATATCGACTATGTCGTTCACGCAGCCGCGATCAAAATCATCCCGATCGCCGAATATAATCCGTTCGAAACGATCCTGACCAACGTGCATGGCGCGGAGAACGTGGTGAAGGCGTCGCTCCGCAATAATGTGAAGAAGGTCGTGGCGCTTTCCACCGACAAGGCCGCGAATCCAATCAATCTTTACGGCGCCTCGAAGCTAGCGTCCGACAAGATCATGGTGGCGGCGAACAACCTCTCGGGCTATCACGGCACGAAATTCTCGGTCGTTCGCTACGGCAATGTGATCGGCTCGCGCGGCTCGGTCGTACCGCTGTTCGAGGGCCTGATCAAAAAGGGCGCGAAAGCGCTCCCGATCACCGATCCACGCATGACGCGCTTCTGGATCACGCTCGAGCAGGGTGTGTCGTTCGTGCTCTCGTCGATGGCGATGATGAATGGCGGCGAACTCTTTGTGCCGAAAATTCCCTCGATGCGCATGACCGATCTTGCGCAGGCGATGGCACCGAAGTTGCCGCAAGATATCGTCGGCATCCGGCCGGGCGAGAAGCTGCACGAGGTGATGATCACCGAAGACGATGCGCGGGTGACGCTCGAACTCGACGACCGCTTCGTGATCTGCCCGCAAGATCCGAAGTGGAAAAAAGAACATCTCGTCGCACTCGGTGCAAAACCGGTTGCCGAGGACTTCCGCTATTCATCCGAATTGAACACCGAGTGGCTGGACGGCCAGGTGCTGAACGGCCTGATCGGGCGCAAGGCTGCGTGAACATGAGCCGGCGGCCGCTGCCTTACGGGCGGCAAACGATCGAGGATGACGACGTCGCCGCGGTTGGCGACGCGCTGCGCTCTGATTTTCTGACAACCGGGCCGTTGGTCGAGACCTTCGAGCAGGATTTTGCGCGTGCGGTCGGTGCAAAGCACGCGGTCGCCTGCAACAGCGGCACCGCGGCGCTGCATCTCGCGGTGCTCGCGCTTGATCTCGGGCCGGGCGATGTCGCGATCGTGCCGACACTCACGTTCCTTGCGACCGCCAACGTCGTGCGGATGACCGGCGCGGAAGTGGTGTTCGCCGACGTCGATCCCGATAGCGGCCTGATGAGCGCCGAAACCTTTGTGGCGGCGCTTAAAGCCGCGAAGAAGAGCGGGAAGCGCGTGAAGGCGGCGCTGCCCGTTCATCTCAACGGCCGTCTGTGCGACATGCCGTTGCTCGCAGACGTTGCGAACCGGGAGAATGTCGCACTGGTCGAAGACGCGTGCCACGCGCTCGGCGTCCCCGATGTCGGCGCAACGCCGCATTCGGATTTTGCGTGTTTCTCGACGCATCCGGTAAAGGGAATTGCGACGGGAGAGGGCGGTGTTGTGACCACATCGGATGCTGCGGCTGCCACGCGCATGCGCAAGCTTCGTTCACACGGCATGGTCCACGCGCCGGAAGAAATCGAAAACCGGGATGAAGGTTTCGAGGATGGCGCGAAGCGGCCCTGGTATTATGAAATGCAGGAAGTCGGCTGGAATTATCGGATTCCCGACGTGCTTTGCGCGCTCGGCATCAGTCAGCTCAAAAAGCTGAACCGCTTCATCAAGCGCCGAGAAGAGATCGCGGCGCTCTATGACCGCTTGCTTTCGCCACTCGCTCCGGCGCTGAAGCCCGTTCCGCGCGGAAACGCGCCGCATGGCCTGCATCTTTATGCGGTGCTGATCGACTTTGATCGCATCGGCATCACGCGCGCCCAATTCATGAACGCGCTTCGCGCCGAAGACATCGGCACGCAGGTACATTACCTGCCCGTGCACAAGCAGCCCTATTACAGCAAACGCTATGGCGCGCAGACGCTGGCAGGCGCCGATGCCTATTATCAGCGTTGTCTTTCGCTGCCGCTGTTTCCGTCGATGACAGGACGAAGACGTGGAACGTGTCGCGTCCACGCTCGGCAGGCTGACGCGCGGAGCGGCGGCATGACCACGGCGATCATCGCGCAGGCGCGCATGGGATCGTCGCGATTGCCGGGGAAGGTTTTGAAGCCGCTTGGAAACCGTGCGGTCATTGAGCATGTCCTCCGTCGTGCACGTCAAGCGAAGCGCGCGGACGTCATCTGCGTTGCGACTTCGGATAAGCCCGAAGACGACGCGATCGCGGAGGCGGCTGCACGTTGTGATGTAGAGGTTTTTCGCGGCTCCGAGTCCGACGTGCTGGCGCGCTACATCGGCGCGGCTGCCGAAAGGTGAATGCCAATGTCGTCGTGCGCATCACCTGCGATTGCCCGCTGATTGACCCCGCCGTGATTGGTCAGGCAATCGCGCTGCGCGAAGCGCGCAACGCCGATTATGCGGCGAACGTGATTGAGCGGGACTGGCCGCACGGTCTCGATTGCGAAGTCTTCCCGCGCTCGATACTGGACGCGCCGGCGCGAAGTCCGCCGACGCCTACGACCGCGAACACGTCACGCCGTGGATCAGGAATACGGCAGCGGAAACGCAATATTGGATGATGGGTCCGGCCGGGCCGGTGTCCGGACAACGCTGGGTGCTCGATTATCCGGAGGACTACACATTTCTCACGCGGCTATTTGAGCAATTTTCAAAGAGTGCTCCTCCGGATTCATGGGAAGAAGTTTGGCGCGTAATGGAGAAGCATCCGGAAATTTCCTTGCTTAATGCACATCTGCGCGAAAACCTGCGTCCCAAATAGATCGGGTTGGCAGTGAACAGCGCGCACGCAAATCATATTACTGAGCGCATCGGCGGCCTGAAGTTGATATTGCGCTGTGATGCCGGTCCCGAGATCGGCCTTGGTCATGTAAAACGTTGTCTTTCGCTCGCGGCATGGCTCGAGCAAAAGCCTGTATTCGCGATCGCACATGCGCCCGATGCCGTGCAGGATCAAATCCGGGCGGCCGGATATGAAATGATCGTGCTCCCGAACGAGATCGAGCAGCGCGTAGAAGTGCTGCGCAAAGTTCAGGCTCAAGCCATCGTGCTCGATATTGCGCATATGCAGTCGCGACGTGAACGCGAGGCAATGAAAAGCGAGATCGATGCGCTGAAGGCGCTCGGACTGCCGATCGTTTTTATCGATGGCGTGAGTACGGACGCGCTTGCCGATGCCGAACTTGCTTCGCAATTAGCGCTTTGCGTGCGCCCTTATCCGGGAGCCAAAGCTGAAGCGAAAGGGAAGTGGCTGGTGGGCGCCGAATATTTCATCGTGGCACCGGACTTTGCGCGCGCCACAGGAGCACCGCGGGATGCCGGTAAGCCCGTCAAGCGTATTCTGATCACAACAGGAGGCGGCGATGTCGGTGCGCTCGGACCTCGTATCCTGCAAGAGCTTAACAGCGCTCCTGAGCCGCATTTCGATATTCGTGTGATTGTCGGGCCGCTCGTGCCGAGCGAAACTCTGCGCGCAACGCGTGCCGAAGCGGCCACGAGCCCGCATCGGGTCGAAATTTACGATGACCGCAACGACCTGACGGCCGACATGCAATGGGCGGACCTGGCGGTTGCGACCACGGGATTGACCAAGTATGAATTGGCATTGAATGCGGTGCCGAGCATTCTGATCTCACCGGACGAGCAGCACGAAATGAATCACCGGTCGTTTCGGGAATGCGACACGGCGCTCAATCTCGGCGTCGCCGGTTTATTGCGACAGGGCGCTATTCGTGAAGCCTGTCTCCGGCTTGCGCAGGATGCTTCTTTGCGCAGCGATCTGAGCAGGCGGAGCCGCGGAATAATCGACGGAAAGGGTGCGTCGCGCTTGTTGTCGGAAATAAAGAGTTCCGCTGATGCTCGCTGAGAAATTCACCGTTGCCGGACGCAGCGTCGAGCGGGGCGGCAAGCCCTTCGTGATCGCGGAAGCGGGCGCGAACTTCAGTCAGTCGCTCGATATCGCAAAGCGTTTGATCGATGTGGCCGCGGAAGCAAAGGCGGACGCCGTCAAGTTTCAGCTTTTCAAAGCCGAAGAGCTCGTCTCCAAGGATGTCGAAGGCTTCGATGTTCTCAGGTCGGTCGAGCTTAACCCCGATTGGGTGCCGGCGCTCGCCGCGCACGCCAAATCCCGCTCTATTCCTTTTATGGCCTCCGCGTTTTCGCTTGACGCACTTGCCAAGCTGGAGGTTATCGGCGTTCCAGCCCACAAAGTTGCATCCTCTGAAGTTTTGAATCTGCCGTTGCTCGCAGCGATGGCACGGACCGGCAAGCCGATCTTTCTCGCGACCGGCATGTCCGATCTCGCCGACATCGCGCTTGCACTGGAAGTGATCACCAGCGAGGGCAACAATAAAGTATCGCTGATGCATTGCTATGCGCGCTATCCGCTGCCGGAAAGCGAAGCCAACTTGCGCGTCATCGAAACGTTATCCAGGGCTTTCGGCGGGCCCGTGGGTTTTTCTGATCACACCACGACGCGGAAATCTTCAGTCGCGGCCGTGGCACTCGGCGCAGTGACGTTCGAAAAGCACTATACGCTCGACAAGAACAGCGACGGACCGGATCATTTCTTTGCACTTGAGCCGAAAGAACTCGCCGACTATGTCTCCGCCATTCACGAGACCTATGCGGGGCTAGGCGATGGCATCAAAACACTGCATGCGGAGGAGATGAACGGCCGCCGCCGGGAAGCGCTGCATGCGCGTCGCAAAATTTCCGCGGGTCAGAAGCTGTCCCACGACGATATTGAAGTGCGACGTCCCGCGACTGGAATTCGCTCACGCGATCATGCGCTGGTCTTGGGCGCAACCGCGCGCAATACTATCGAAGCCGGAAGCCCAATCCGCTGGGCGGATATAAAGTTCTGAGGTCATGACGAAACCGCTGGTCATATTCGGTACGGCCGAGATGGCGCAACTGGCGCGCTATTATTTCGAAAACGATTCTGATCGTAAGGTGGTCGCTTTTACCGCGGATGACACGCATGTTGAATTCGACCAGTTCGACGGTCTTCCGGTTATCCCGTTCAGCAAGATAAATGAGAAATTCGCTCCGGGCGAAGCGGATATGCATGTGGCGTTGTCCTATCGCGGCCTGAACAAGCTGCGGCAGGAGAAGTTCGAGCAGGCGAAAGCCGCGGGCTACGAACTCGTCTCTTATGTCTGCTCAAAGTCGGTGACGTGGCCGGATCTGAAAGTTGGCGAGAATTGTTTCATTCTTGAGAACCAGACGATCCAGCCAACCGTCACGATCGGCAACAACGTCATGATCTGGTCGGGTAATCATCTCGGTCACGGCAGCTCGATTGGCGATCACACTTATATAGCTTCCCACGTCGTGATCTCGGGTCACTGCAAAATCGGGCAGCGTTGTTTCTTCGGCGTGAACGCAACCTTGCGCGACTTTCTGACGGTCGGCGACGACGTCTTCGTCGGCATGCATGTGGCGGTAGGCCAGGATGTGCCGGCAGGCGCCGTGATCATCGGACAGACCGGCGAAGTGTTTCCTGCCGATGATCGCCGCGCCAAGGTTCTCAAGAAGAAGTATTTCGGTGCCTGAGCTGTTTGCAAAGCGTTTGCGCTGGAAGAAGCTCGGCTTGATCATGCCGCCGCAGCCGCAACATTGGTGGTGGCAGAGCCATACAATGGTGCCAACGCCACTGAAGATCAGCGATTCCGCGGTGCGTCTTTATTTCTCCGGCCGCAACGACAAGAACCAGTCGCATATCGGCTGGGTGACAATCGATTTACGCGAGCCGGATCGCGTGCTCGAGGTGAGCGCCGAACCGGTGCTTGCGCCGGGGGCGCTCGGTTGTTTCGACGACAATGGCGTTACCCCGTCATCGCTTGTCACCGACGGCAATGAAACTCTCCTTTATTTTATCGGATGGAATTCGGGTTCAACCGTCCGCATGCATATCTATGGCGGGCTTGCGATCAGCAAGGATGGCGGGCTTTCCTTCGAGCGCTGGTCCAATGCGCCGATCATCGAGCGCAATCGCGTCAATCCCTACATCAACACTGCACCCTTCGTGATGAAGGAGGGCAGTCAATGGCGGATGTATTACGTTGCGGGCACCGGCTGGCTGCATGCCGATCTGCCGCGCTATAACATTCAAATCGCGGAAAGCGACGATGGCCGGCATTGGCGGCGGGAAGGGCGCATCGCAATTCCGTTTCGCAACGATGAAGAGAATGCGCTCGCGCGCCCCTTTGTGTTGAAAGAAGATGGCATCTATAAAATGTGGTTTGCGCATCGCGGGGCTACATACCGAATGGGATATGCGGAATCGCGCGACGGCCTGGACTGGAAGCGCGACGACGCTTTTGGCGGCATCGACGTGACCCCGGGCGGATTCGATGCCGAGATGGTGGAATATTTCGCGATCGTGCCGTACGCGGGCCGCAAGATCATGTTCTACAACGGCGACGACTTCGGGCGGCACGGCGTTGGTGTTGCGGTTGAAGAATAATGTCTTCTGAAATTGCGATTATGCAGCCTACCTATCTGCCCTGGATCGGTTATCTCGCGATGATTGATCGCGTCGATCGCTTCGTCTATCTCGATTCCGTGCAGTTTGCGAAGCGCTCATGGCAGCAGCGCAATCGCATCAAGACGCCCCAAGGCGAGTTGATGCTGTCAGTGCCCGTGCTTTCCAAAGGCAAGCGCGACCAGACGATCGCCCAGGCACAGGTCGATTGGGATAGCGGGTTCGCCGCAAAATACACCCGCAGCATAGAAAGTGCCTACCGCTCGGCGCCGCATTTCGCGGAGTATTTCGAGCCGCTTAGAACGGTTCTTACGTCCAGCGCGCCTTCGCTCGCGGATTATACGATCGGACTGATCGATTTTCTGTGTGAGCGTTTTGGCATCGAGACGCCGCGCGAACGGAGCTCTGACCTGAAGTCCACAGGACAGAAAGCCGATCTGCTCGCCGCAATCTGTACCGAATTGAAGGCGAACCGTTACTTGTCCGCGCCCGGCTCGCGCGAGTATATTGAGGAATCCGATGCATTCGGCCAAGCAGGGGTCGCCGTTAACTATCATGAATACGAGCACCCGGTTTATCCGCAGGGTGCGGACGATTTTCTCCCTTATATGGCGGCGATCGATTTGCTATTTCACTGCGGCGGCGAGGCGGGGCTACAGATCATCCGTCAGGGCGTGCGCGGCAATCAGTAATGAGTAGAAAAATTCACATGACGTCGAAGCCGCAACAACAGCAGCTTGAAACCAAGGCATCCGAAGCTACTCTTCAGCACAAGAAGGTTCTGCTGGACCTTTTTGCCAAGCGCACCATGGACGACGACCAATTGCTCGCGAATGCGGGTCTTTATCTCCGCTCCTCGGCGATCGCGAAAATATTGTTTCTGAATGAACTCTACGAACTGATCGTCGACGTGCCGGGCACCATCATGGAATTTGGTACCTGGTATGGACAGAACCTGTCCGTGTTCGAGAACCTGCGCGCAATTTACGAACCGTTCAACCAGAACCGCCGCATCGTCGGGTTCGATACGTTCACCGGTTATGCTTCTGTCACTGACAAAGACAAAGCCAGCGAAGTAACTTCAGGCTGCAGCTTACACTTTGCCGGCGGATTACCCGGATTATTTGCGCGCTGTGCTCGCCTATCATGAGCGCAACAACGTGATGGGACACATCAAGAAGCACTCCATCGTTGTCGGCGATGTCGTGAAAACGATTTCAAAATTCTTCGCAGACAATCCGGGCGATATCGTCTCGTTGGCTTATTTCGATATGGCGACTTACGCGCCCACCAAAGCTTGCCTAGAGGCGGTGTTGCCGCATGCGGTGCCGGGCAGCGTGTTCCTGATGGATGAACTGAATTTTTCCGATTATGACGGCGCGTCGATTGCATTCAAAGAGGTCTTCGCCGGGCCGGAAATACAAGATCAAGAAATCGAAATTCATGACCGACCGTTCGATTGTGATCTTGTCGTAAGACTTACGAGTCGTAATCAATGAAGATTGTCGAGTTTGACGCGCGTAGCCACGACGGTCCTGAAGTTTTTAATGCCGTGATGAGCGGCAATATTGGCGTCATTCACAATGTCATCAGTGAAGCTGATGCAGCCCGAACCGTGGATGCAGCGCTGTCCTGGGCCAATATCGAACCGGCTTTTGACACTAAGGGCGGCACCGTTGCGCCAGCGCCGTTGCAGAACTTTCATCGCGTGGACAATAATCCGGCCTTGTCAAAAACGAAACATATTTTCCATACATTTAATCTTGAGAATGTGACGGCTATCGGCGGCGCCGAGGGCGAGGCAATTACGAAAGTCTTCGAAAAACTTGTTCAGCTTGATAACAAGCTCATGGGTAAGCGCGGTAGCCTGTCGTCGACCAAGGATCGAGCGTTAAATTTCCATCCTCAGATCATTCATTATCCAAAAGGCGGCGGATTTTTCGACCGGCACACGCATCCGCTTGATCCGCAGAAGATTGGCCTTATCGCGTCGCTGACAAAGAAAGGCGATCATTTCGATCGTGGCGGCACGTTATTCTGGGAGGATGAAAACGAAGTTGATGCTGGTCCGGCGCAGTCGATCGGCTCAGTGACATTGTTCAGGTTCGATCTGCCCCACGCGGTATCTAAGTGCGATCCCGACGCCCCGTTGGAATTCAATAAACCCAACGGCAGGTGGACGGCAGTCCTGCCGTACCGCTGACTGTGCGTGGGTGACCGGTTGCGCTTTTTATCATGACACTCGCATTTTACCCGAACCGGCGTGAGTTTGAGTTATTTCTCGATACGCAATTGCGCCTTGTGCGACTGGAATTTGCTGATATCGCGGCGGAAGCGGAAAAGGCCTATATGAAGATCGCCGCAATCTTCTCAAGCCTTCGCGTCAAGAACTTTAACGATGACAACGGCCCCGTGCTGCGGGTCGCACATAACGCGCAGTATTCGATTTTTCTTTATGAACTTTCGCGCGCAGCGTTTAGCACGGGCGCGCGCGATAAAGCCGACAAGATTTACGCGCTGCTGCGCATCGTTAGCGGCGCAGATATCTACTATGAAGTTGAGTTGCCCGATTTATGGGGCTGCGATCATCCGCTCGGATCGGTAATCGGGCGCGGCCAGTTCGGACCTGGATCGCGCCTGTTCTTTTCGCAAAATAGTAATATTGGAAACAATCGAGGAATTTCTATCCCCGGATCAACGGCAACTTGCTGATGATGCCGAATTCCAGTCTGCTCGGCGATACCGAGATCGAGGGAAGAGTGATTTTGTCTAACGGTGCCTGCGCTATGGATGCCAGGCAGCTGAAGGACTGTATCGTCTTCGGGCGTTCGCCGGATTTGATTATCAAGCCGCTGAGCCAGGCTGCCTTTGCGTCAGCAAGTGCCTTTAGCTGCAGCTGATACGACGCAAAATACCTCATATCGATTTCGATAGGCAGGTGTAGGTCATTGATTTAATTGGGATTTGCGTTGACATGGGTCCGGGTATATATCGCGCCCCTTAGGGGAAAGCCGGTTATGAAATCCGTCAACGGCGGCAATTCGGACCACAATAAGGGACCTGTTAGTGGCCCCGTCGTCATCCTTGTCGATAACAAGGTGCGCGATCTGAACGTCGCGGCGGTTGTCGCTCACCAGTTGGAAAGCGAAGGCATAGCCTGTCGCCTTGAACCGCTCGAAGCTTTTCGCGCAGTCGTCGGCGCGCACCGTCCGAGCATGATCATCTTTAATCATTTGAACGGCGGTCAGTTGGTGCGGTGGTCGCAGCGTCTCGCCGAAATCGGTGTATTGACTGCCGTGTTGCCAAATGAAGGCATTGTCTACGACCAAACATCGCGCGACGCGTTGTCGGGGCGCTTTCATCGTGACGCCCATGTTGACAATATTTTCTGCTGGAATGAGTCCCACAAACAGTCGCTTCTGGCGCAGGGTATATTCGGTAACGCGCAAATCGATGTTGTCGGAATCCCCCGTTTCGATATCTACTTTGTCCCCTGGTCCAAATTGTTGCCGCCGGCACCAGCGCGCCAGTCCAATCGGCCGCGCGTCCTGTTATGCACCAACTTCGTATTCGCGCGCTTTAATCACGAGCAGGCAAAACAAACTTTTGGCGGTTGGGAAAAATACAACCCAGCGGCCAAACACTACTGGGGCGCGGTGCTTTCACATCGGGCAAGCCGAATTAAGACTCTCGAGTTCGCGAGCGCCATCCTTGCTGACGGTAGATTTGAGCTGGTGCTACGGCCCCATCCGAATGAAGACCACGAAATTTATGAAGACTGGCTCGCAGGGCTTTCCGAGGAGCAGCGCGCCGGAGTTGTTTACGCGCCTAAAATTAACATCGGCAGTTTGATTCTCGATTGCGATCTGCATGTTGCGTGTGAGACCTGCACAACCTCGATTGAAGCCTGGATCGCAACAAAGCCGACACTTGCGCTCATCTTCGACAAGCACAGCTTTCATTATAACGAAACTCACAACGCCCCGAATATTCCCTGCGACGACCCGAATGCATTCTCTGATTTGGTCGCTCGCCAACTTTCTCAACCCGTGCCGCCTGAAAAAATGGCGCTGCGTTTGCAACATTTGGAGACTTGGTGTGCCTCGCCGGATGGCGGATCGGTAGGCCGGATTGTCGCGGCGATCAGCAAGGCGCTTCGCAATCGCAGGGCGCCGAACTGGTCGAAGCTCGGTGCAGGAGATATGCGCCGCGCGATCAAGCTCAAGGCTTATAATCATATAGGTCAGGCTTATCACTTTGATCCGCTATTGTGGTTGAAGGCTTCGCTGTTCCCCAAGCGCTACGCGATGAAAACGCGGGCTTATAGAAAATCGATCTTGCCTGCCGACGTGGCGCAAGCCCGGCAACACGTTCAAGAGCGATTGAGCGACCGCGTTATCAGTGAACGGTTTCAGTAGGTAGTTGATGCCGCGGACTGTCGCGACCATTGAAGCGCGCATGACCTCATCGCGGCTGCCCGGGAAAGTGCTTGCGGAAGCCGAAGGCAGGCCGATGCTCGAGCTGATGATCGAGCGGCTGCGCTTTGTATCCGAGCTGGACCAAATTGTAATCGCAACGACGACCAATGCTAACGACGATCCGGTAGAAGCGCTCGCGCGAAGGCTAGGCGTCGGAATCTGGCGCGGCAGCGAGGACGACGTGCTTGTACGCGTTCTCGAAGCCGCAGTCGCCCATAACGCTGATGTAATCGTTGAGTTGACCGGCGACTGTCCGCTGCTCGATCCGGTATTGGTTTCGGATACGATCCGGCACTATCGCAAAGCGCGTGTTGACTACGTGTCCAACGGTTTGAAGCCGGGGTATCCTATGGGTATGGGATCGCAGGTTTTCAGCACTGCGGTTCTGAAAGATGTCGCTGCTCGCACCAATGATCCGGTCGATCACGAACATGTCTCGCTTTATATTTACCGGCACCCCGAGATTTACACTTTGTCAGGGGTTGAGGCGCCCGCGGCACATTCGCGTCCGCAAATGCGATTGACGCTGGATACCAAGGAGGATTTGACGGTTATCCGGGCGGTGTTCTCAGCCTTGCGTCCACGACGCCAGGATTTTTCGCTTTCAGAAATTATCGCATTTATGGATGCAAATCCTGAAATTGCAGCGGTCAACGCACAGGTCGCCCAGAGAGTATGTCTAGTCTCCGCCGCGCGCTCATTATCGGGTGTGGCCGCATCGCCGGCGGCTATAACGCGAGCGCGTCCAACTCGAAGGTGCAGACGCACGCTTTGGCCTATATTCGCCACCCCGCCTATGAACTCGCTGCGTGCGTCGACCCCGACCCCGCGAAACGATCGGCGTTTATGAAGAAGTGGAACATCTCCAAAGGTTTCGAGACGCTCGATGCAGCGCTGGAAGGCGCGAGCTACGATATTGTGAGTTTGTGCAGCCCGACCGGAACGCATATTGCTGCGCTTAATCGGCTTTTGGCGTCTTCGGCAAAGGCAGTATTTGCGGAGAAGCCGCTCGACGGAGATACCAAGAAGGCGCGCGCCATTGGCATCAAGTATAATGAGCGCGCCATTCCAATCGTCGTAAATTTCAGCCGAAGGTTTGATGCGTCCATACAGGCCCTTCGCAATGAAATCGCGGCCGGAAAATATGGAGCCCTAGTTTCGGTAACAGGGTGGTACACGGGCGGTGTCCTGAACAATGGGAGCCACCTGGTCGACCTGACGATTTTTCTCGCAGGGCGCGTACCGGCGATCAGTCACGTGACAGACGCACATGAGATCGAGCGTTCGGCCGATCCCACAATATCGGCGCTATTGCTGCTTGATGACGTGCCATTCCACATGGTTGGTCTGCGGGCTCCGGGTGTCGCCCGGTTTGAACTTGAGCTATGCTTCGAGCGGCACATTATCGTGCTCGAAGAAGGCGGCCGGTTCATGCGTGTGCGGACTGCCGAGCCCCTGGAAATTGTTCCTGAAATCTCTGTGGCGGGGCGTGGTGTGTGGTGCGAAAATAATTCGCGCGAGCCGTTTCTCGCGGCACTCGACGAGCTCGTACAATGGAGGCCGGGAGTGCGTTTGTCTTCAGATATCGAATCCGCGTGTGAGGCCATCGCCGTTATTGCGGAAGTACACAAGCGCGCTAAGGAGAAAGCATCTTGAGTAAGCTCGCTTTGTTCGGGGGTAAGCCCGTCCCGCACTGAACACTTTGCCGCCTACGGCACTATTGGCGAAGAGGACAGCGCGCCGGTCGGCGCTGTTATCGATTTAGGCGTGCTTTCGCGCTACCTCGGAGCGTGGCATCCCGATTTCTACGGCGGGCCGCGAAGTGCAGGCTTTCGAGCGCGAATGGGCCGAAACATGAACCGCAGCACGCAATTGCCGTGAATTCCTGCACGTCCCCGGTTTGTACCGCGGCGGTAGGCGCGGTCGGCGCCGGCCGGGCGATGAGGTCATTGTTTCGCCCTATACAATGATTGCATCTGCGACGGCGGCGCTGATCTTCAACGCCGTGCCCATTTTCGCCGATATCGATCCGTCGACCTACACCCTGTCCGCCGAGACGATCGCTCCGCGAATAACCAAACGCACGAAAGCGATCATTGTTGTTCACATTTTCGGACAATCCGCGGATATGGATCCGATCATGGAACTGGCGCGCCAAGCACAAAATCAAAGTGATCGAGGACTGCGCACAGGCGCCGTTTGGCACCTACAAAAAGCAGATCAGTGGGTACCCTTGGCGATATAGCGTTTTCGTCTGAATTACACAGCATATTCATACTGGCGAGGGTGGAGTTTGCACAACGAACGACGACGAGCTGGCCGATCGTTTGAAATCTCATCCGCAACCACGCCGAAGCGGTGGTCGAGGCAAAGGGCACCACTAATCTAATAATATGATCGGCTTCAATTTTCGTCTGGGCGAAATCGAAGCCGCCATCGCGGCGCTGTCAGCTAAAAAGGGCCCCGCGTTAATTGCCAAGCGGAAAACGAATGTGCGCTCGCTTGAAGACAAGCTTCGTGGCGTTCCAGGAATTCGGATGCCGCATGTCGGACCTGCCGGCGATCACGTTTATTATACTCATGTTCTTGACTACAGGACTGAGGAAACTGGCGTATCACGCGACCTTTTCGTGAAGGCCGTGAAAGCGGAGTTGCCGGTCACAAAGGGGCGCGAGCATGAAGGTGTGCTTATTGGCGCTGGCTACGTCAAGCCGCTGTATCAGACGCCGATCTATCGAAAGATGATCGGCTACGGCACAGTGCAATGCCCGTTCCGTTGTCCGCATTACGACGGCGAGGCGAAGTACCATGATGGGCTCTGTCCGGAGGCGGAGGCGCGCGCATTATGAACGCGTGATCTCTCACGAGCTCATACCGGCCTTCGATGGATGAAAACGATCTGAGTGATGTCGCATCTGCCTTTCATAAGGTCGCAGATAATCTTCGCGAATTGTCGGAATCCGAGGCCCGCGCGGGCAATTGACGAGGCGTAATGTCCAGGGTCTTGCTCGTCTTCAGCCGCGATCCTGCGCCAACAAACTTATTGATTGCTTTGATTGAGCGGCTGCAGACCGCAGCGAGCCTAAACGAGGCGCAGGGCCTCTGCTCATTGCGCCAGAGTTTGGGTAGCGTCACGCCGAATTTCGTTGTTGCAACGCGTTCGTCGAGCAAACATTTATGGACTGCTGCTGGCTACGAGTCTGAAGAGTGGCACGAAGCAGACGAAGCCGGTGCGACCGAATTCATCCAGTCCTTGAAAGTCAGTTTTGTTTTGACTGGCACCAGCGATTCTGACGAGTACGGCAGCCAGTTGCTTTGGCTTGCCTGCAAGAAGCTCGGAATTGAGAGTCACGTCGTGCTCGACCACCCCGTCGGGCTGGATTTGCGGTTTCGGGATGTAGGCGGCGAGCGGATATTCCCCGATTGGATTTATGTTCCGGACGAATTTTTTCGGCGGCGAGCAATCCAGGAAAATCTTCCGTCAGAAAAGATCAGAGTGCTCGGCGATCTGAAATCTCGAACGTTTGCGCGCACGCGCAATGCAAAGAGCGCAAGAGGACGTAAGCGCCCTAAGAGCGGTCTGGGGCGTGAAACCCGGCGACGTGGCCATTTTATTTGTTTCGGAGTGTATGCAGGAGATGAAAAGCCTCGGGCTGCGCTCGTTTATGCATGATTTCGACGAGATAGCGCTGGCGGAGGGTCTATTTAGGAGCGTTGCCGGCGGAGTTCGGCCGGACGGTAGCCGCGTCGATCCGAAGGTTGTCAGCGTTGTGGTGCGGCCACATCCGCGTGATAAAGTTGGGAAGTATGATGCTGTCGTTCGATCGCATAAGGAGCCGCCCAGAATATTGGTGAGTACGGCAGGCGACGCCGATCTCGCAATCGCGGCAGTTGATCTCGTCGTGGGCATGACGTCGTCGTTACTCTTTGAAGCAAAAGCGCTTAAGTATCGCGTACATTCTCTGGTGGATCTGGACTTATCAATTTCAAAGAGCCAACTCTGATGTCATCCAAGGAAGCGGTTTTTTTGCAGGGCGAACGCGTCGAGTTGAAGCCGCTTGGCCGCAGCGACGTCAGTCAAGAATATTTGTCGTGGCTGAACGATCCGGAAGTCCTTCGGTATCGCGCGCCGAAATCCTTTCCTACGACGATGGCTCAGCTTGAAGACTGGGTCGCATCGATTCCGGCAAGGGGGGAGCTCGTGCTTGCGATCCGCGCTCGAAGCGATGGACAGCATGTCGGAAATATTTCGCTGGGAACGATTTAATGGTCTCATCGGTCGGCGGAACTCGCCATCATGATTGGTGCGAAGGATATTTGGGGCAAAGGTTACGGCACCGAGGCGATTACATTGCTATCGCAACATGCGTTCGAAACGATGGGGCTGCACCGCCTGTCGGCTACATCACCGAATCCGGCGTTTAACGCGGCTGTGCGGAAGCTCGGGTGGGTGTCGGAAGGCGTAAGGCGCGAAGCATTCTTTGTTGACGGTGGCTTCGTCGATTTCGAGGCATGGGGACTGCTGGAACAAGAGTGGCGGAGCGGCAAAGGACGTCGGTCCGCAACGCAACAATCCTAGGCCGGGCAATATTGCACCATTTGCGCGGCGATTGCGCCAAGCCTAAGCGCTATTCGAAACAGGACCCAGTATGCTCACGAAAGAATATGCAAAGGCGAAAGGGAAACTCGTCAAACTGTTTGCTCTGGAGCCGGAGCATAACGCTAATTCTAGTGTGAATGGCGAGTTTGCCTTTCTGCGTTTTGCGCGCGAATTACCGGAGGCTGCGCGGGGCGATACCATTATCGACGTTGGCGCAAACCGGGGCGATTGGACGGCGGAAGCGCTTTGCGTATTCGCGGGCAGCGCGATTTCGCGTTTTGTGTGCGTCGAGCCGGTCCCGAACTTCCTGGCGCAGCTTCGCCGGCGTTATGAAAACACGCCCGAAGTCGAAATATTTGATGTGGGATTATCGAGCCAACCGGAGACTGAGCGCGAGATATATGAGATCGCGGGCGGCGGACGCTTGTACAGAAATTATCGCGGCTCACCGGCAAACACGAGTGATTTTGAAAGAGAGACAACCAAGATAATTGTCCCACACAAGATAAAGGTCTCGACGGGCGATGCGATTTTACGCGAAACGAATATTCGTCCCTATCTGTTGAAAATCGATTGTGATGGACACGATTGCCATATTCTCAATGGCTTTCGGGAGACCTTGGTAGAACATCGGCCCATTGTGCAGTTCGAATACTGCGATTTCTGGATTGGCGCGGGTTCGCGGTTGCGGGACGCTTGCCGGCTTCTCGATGGCGTCGGATACAACACATTCAAGATATTTCCTGACCGGTTGGTGCGGTTTAGCTTTAATCCAATGTTCGAGACATTCGGCTATCAAAATATCGTCGCCGCACCGAAAGAGTTTAAATCGCTCTCGGCAAAGACTGCTGAATTTCGCGCGTGACCAAGACGGTTTTGTATATCCAAAATCGAACGCACCGCGCCGGGGCGCGCAGACTTGCCTTATGCGGCTGATGCGGCACTCTGTGATGCAGACATGGAATTCGAATTCTTGTGTGTTCGCCTGGCGGCTGGCTCCCGGCGGAATGTGCGCGTTACGGCGTGACGGTGATTGAACAGGAGTTTCCACGTTCACGTTCGCTTTTGGGACGTCTGTCCGGCAACTCCGCCTTCGCACGGCAGGTGATGCACAAGCTGGGAGAGCGAAAGCTGAAGCCCGCGCTAGTTCACGCTAACGATCATCAGGAAGGGCTGCTCGGATTAAAACTTGCCGGCGCTCTCAATGCGCGTACCGCTATCTTTCTTCGCTCGCCTGGGATGACCGAGAGCGACTATTCAAAGTATCGCTGCAGTGAATATGAATTTGCTAGCGCGGTCGGAGACGAATTTCGTGCGCGGGCGCAGTTTTGGGAAAATACGAAAAAAGTAGAACTGATCTACGACGGGATTTACGCGGATGAATTTCTTCCATCGAAACAGAATACGCCAACACTGCCGCGCCGCGTACTAATCGTAGGTTCACCGCTCGATTGGAAAGGTTGGGCCGACCTAACTGCGGCGCTCCATTTGTTGGAAATCAAGGGCGTTACGCTTCCCGAGGAATTCGATTTCACGGGGGTGAGGCCTGACGCTGCCACAAACGATTTGAAATTGGAGCGGCACACAAAAATCCGCTGCAATTTCCTCGGCCGCGTAGAAGGCTTTCGCGATCTTGTGCGGAGCTATGATTTAGTCATCAATCCGTCGCGTATGGAAACTTTCGGCATGGCGGCAATCGAAGTGCTCGCGGCCGGGGTGCCGTTGATCTCAAGCCGCACCGGCGTAATCGAACAAGTGCTGACCAATCCCGATGTTTTATTCATGCCCCGAAACCCCGATTCGCTCGCTCGAACGCTCGAGGACGTGCTTGGCCGCTGGCGCGAAATTGATTTCGGGGTTGCAAATGCCCAACAGGCGATCCGGGAAAAATTCCTGATCGATGTCACGGCCGGAAAGCTTGATGCTGCGTACCGTACATTGCTGGGCCAGTGAGATCTCGGGGTAATGGTGCCGGCGGAGAGAATCGAACTCCCGACCTTCGGTTTACAAAACCGCTGCACTACCGCTGTGCTACGCCGGCATCCTGGGTCGTCGCGTGCGGCCCCTTAAGGCCATACGGGGCGCTATTTGCGCTGCGAAAGCGCCCTGCGCAAGTCACTAATAACCATAGTTTCAAGTCCCTAAGGCGTCGTAACCGGCCCGGAATAGCTCCTGTGCCAAGGCTTCTGCAAAACAGGGTTATCCGCGCCCATGACACGCCTATTCGTATTGCTGTTCGCTGCTGTGGTGATGCTGTTGCCGGCGAGCGCTGATCACCGCCCGGTGCTTTTGCCGAACGGCACCGTCGTTCACGGAGACTGGGGTCTCTACCGCCCGGGCCACATCGTGCCCTTCGCGGAGAACTGGGGCAGGGCGTATTACTATGGCCCCGCACCCTACGGGTATTATTTCCCCTCGAACAAAGGCGATCCGTTCGCCTATCGCAGCCGCGCGACGAATGCGCCGTCAATTCCGGGTCCGCGCTATCGCCGCACCTGGAGCACGGAATCAAATTCGCCCGCCGATCTCAATCAGGTACCGATGCCGCAGGGCCCGTACGTGATTCAGGCGCCCGCGCAGAACAACAAATAACAAAAAAAAGAAAAACCCCGGCGCGAAGGCCGTGGTTTGAGTGAGAAGAGGGCAGCTTGTTCCGCCGCGTAGGGGTAGAGGTAACGTTCTCTCCAGTGGCTGCCGGGTTGCGATTTGAATCACCGGAAGTTCATGGTCAGCCCTTGGTACGGATCGCGCGATCCGCGATGTAGAGTGATAGCGCAGCCGCGTTCGAGACGTTAAGGCTTTTGATCGCGCCGGAAAGATCGAGGCGCGCGACCACATCGCAGTTTTCGCGGGTGAGCTGGCGCATGCCTTTACCTTCCGCGCCGAGCACAAGCGCGAGCGGCGCACGCAATTTCGCTTCCGCGAGATCGCTCGCGCCTTCTTCGGCAAGTCCGACCAGCATGAAGCCGTGCTCTTTCAATTCGTTCATCGCGCGGGAGAGATTTTGGACGAGCGAGATCGGCACATGTTCGAGTCCGCCGGACGCGGACTTTGCGAGCACGCCGGTGGCTTCCGGCGAATGACGCGCAGTCGTCACGATTGCCGCGACATTAAAAGCAGCTGCGGTGCGGACAATCGCGCCGAAGTTATGCGGGTCGGTGATCTGATCGAGCACAAGCACGAGGCCGTCAAGCGCAAGCTCATGCAGGCCGGGCGAGGGGAGTGGATCGGTTTCGGCGTAGAAGCCCTGATGCACGGCGTCGGGCGTGAGCTTTTCGTCGAGTATGTCGGGCCGCACGATCTCCGGCTGTACCGGCAATTCGATTTCGGCGTCCTG
Organism: uncultured Alphaproteobacteria bacterium; assembly: GCA_963730025.1. Lineage (GTDB taxonomy): Bacteria > Pseudomonadota > Alphaproteobacteria > Rhizobiales > Xanthobacteraceae. The sequence continues at coordinate 796,325 of CAVSPV010000002.1, read as the reverse complement.
AAGGCGGCGTAGCGCGTTGTCCGTCAGGATGAGTTGGCGAAAACGGCGTCCCGGATTTTTCAGCGCTTCCGCGACCGGATGCCAGCCGTAAAGGATCGCGGTATCGAGCGGCACTTTGCGGCCGTCGGCGCCGAAGTTGCGGCGCCCGGTCAACGCGGGCTTTTTATTCTTACTCTTGTACTTGGGTTTGAAGGGTGGCTTTGCCATCTGGTTTCCGTTCGGGTCGCAGGCTTCTACGCCCGCCTTCGGAAGCTTGGCAATTCGGCGCGAGCCCGGCCTAAGCCGTTTGGAATGCTCGATTTCGCGGGGTTGACACCCCCCGGGCGGGCCTCTCATAAGTCCGCGCGCGGAAGGCCTCGCGGGTCGCGGGGCCTTGTTAGTTTACGCGGTTTTAGCGGAAACCCGGGCGATATTGATACGTAGAACGCAGGATCGGGGGGAGTGTCCCGAGCGGCAAAGGGGGCGGACTGTAAATCCGCTGGCTATGCCTTCGCAGGTTCGAGTCCTGCCTCCCCCACCAGCCTTCGCGGCCTTCGGCTGCTACGGCCCGGCAGGCCAGCCGCGGCCAGCGCCGTGAACTTGGCGTAACCCGGCGCTCCCTTTACAAGAACGAGCAAGTTCGCGGGTGTAGCTCAATGGTAGAGCAGCAGCCTTCCAAGCTGACGACGAGGGTTCGATTCCCTTCACCCGCTCCATTTTTAAGGGCAAATGCGTCACGTTATTCGAATAAGCCTTTGGACAGGGATCGCGCTTCTGATCGCGGCCTGCGCGACACTTTCTGAAAATAAGCTTCCGCAAGCCAAGCGCGATGCTCTTCGCATCGATCATGTCGATGTCAGTTTCGCGCCCGACGCCTATATCAATTGGCCCGACGTTTTCCATGGGCTGGCCGCGAGCGGGCATCCGGATACTCCAGCGGGACGCATCGCCTATTTGCAGCAGCGAGCCGGCGGCAAAATCCGTTCGAACGTGGAAGCCCAAATACGACCGGCTTTTCGCGGACCAGAGTCGGCGCGTTTGAAAGTCGTCATACGCCGGCTTGAAGTACCGTCGGTGCTCCAAAGAGTTCTTATCGGCGGCGGCAATTCGATCGTTGCAGATATCACGTTGACCGACGCGAAATCAGGCCAGGTTCTGCTGAATGCGGATTTTACGGGAACGGCTTATGCAGGCGGTGGTCTAAGCGCCATCGCAGTAGAAGCGATCGCCCAGGAGGCGATCGTGCGGGTCAGCACCAATTTCGGCGAGGCGCTGGCCAAATGGTTAAAGAGCGGAAGCTCGCTCTAGCACGGCAGTTGCCTACAAGCCCAAAGCGTTCTAATCGAGCGCCAAATCGCGGCCACGTCGCGCGACTTTAACTAGAAAAGCAGGGACTAACCGGCCATGGCCAAAGAGAAATTTGAACGTAACAAACCGCATTGCAACGTCGGCACGATTGGTCACGTTGACCATGGCAAGACGTCGTTGACGGCTGCGATCACGAAGGTGCTGGCTGAGACCGGCGGCGCCACGTTCACGGCCTATGACCAGATCGACAAGGCGCCGGAAGAGAAGGCGCGCGGTATCACCATTTCGACGGCTCATGTCGAATATGAAACCAAGAACCGCCACTACGCGCATGTCGATTGCCCGGGCCATGCCGACTACGTGAAGAACATGATCACGGGTGCGGCGCAGATGGACGGCGCGATCCTGGTTGTGTCGGCCGCTGACGGCCCGATGCCGCAGACGCGCGAACACATCTTGCTTGCCCGTCAGGTCGGCGTGCCGGCGATTGTGGTGTTCATGAACAAGGTCGACATGGTCGACGATCCGGAACTCCTCGACCTGGTCGAGCTCGAAGTCCGCGAACTGCTCTCGAAGTACAACTTCCCGGGCGACAAGATCCCGATCATCAAGGGCTCGGCCCTGATGGCACTCGAAGGCAAGAACCCGGAACAGGGCCACGACGCGATCCTGAAGCTGATGGAAGCAGTGGACGCTGCAATCCCGCAGCCGGATCGCCCGATCGATGGCGCGTTCCTGATGCCGGTTGAAGACGTGTTCTCGATCTCGGGCCGCGGCACGGTTGCGACCGGTCGCGTCGAGCGCGGGATCATCAAGGTCGGCGAAGAAGTCGAAATCGTCGGCATCAAGGACACCGTGAAGACGACCGTCACGGGCGTCGAGATGTTCCGCAAGTTGCTCGATCAGGGTCAGGCCGGCGACAACGTCGGTATTCTTCTGCGTGGTACCAAGCGCGAAGACATCGAGCGCGGTCAGGTTCTGTGCAAGCCGGGTTCGGTGAAGCCGCATACGAAGTTCACGGCTGAAGCCTACATCCTGACGAAAGAAGAGGGTGGCCGTCACACGCCGTTCTTCACGAATTATCGTCCGCAGTTTTACTTCCGGACGACCGACGTGACGGGCGTGGTGACCTTGCCCTCCGGCACCGAGATGGTGATGCCGGGCGACAACGTATCGATGGAAGTGCAGCTGATCGTTCCGATCGCGATGGAAGAGAAGCTCCGCTTCGCGATCCGTGAAGGCGGCCGTACCGTCGGTGCAGGCGTCGTCGCAAAGATCATCGAATAGGTGGTCTTTTGGGGGTCAGAATCGGAAAGGGGCGCTGTCGGGCGCCCCTTTTGCTACCCGCAATATCGGGTCGTCGCTAAACCCCTCATAAGGCCCTTACAAAAGGCCGAAATCGGCTCTATATTGACCGGCGAAACCCTTGCAAACGCTGTCTTGATACTGCATTAGTCCCCCGCGGCGGGCCTTATGGCCTTTTTGCCGCCTTTCTCGCTTGCGGAGGAGTGTAGCTCAACTGGCTAGAGCACCGGTCTCCAAAACCGGGGGTTGGGGGTTCGACTCCCTCCACTCCTGCCAACCGGCAACCGGTGGCATGAGCGGGCGAAGCAAGGCGTAACAAAAACCATCGCGCAATTCCGCGCGGGACCAGGGCGACGGCGAAGAAAATGGCGATCAAACCGTTCGAATTTTTGCAGCAGGTGCGAGCCGAGACCTCCAAGGTCACCTGGCCGACCCGCCGCGAGACGATCCTCACGACCATCATGGTGTTCGTGATGGCAACCGTCGCCGCGATCTTCTTTCTGATTGCCGATCAGATCATCCGCTTCGGCATGAATTTCCTCCTGAACGTTCTGCGCTGACGGAGAACAAAGTGGCCAAGCGCTGGTACATCGTTCACGCCTACTCGAACTTCGAGAAGAAGGTCATGGAGTCGATCCGTGAGCAGGCGCAGAGCCGTGGCCTCGCAGACAAGTTCGACGAGATCATCGTGCCCACCGAGAAGGTGGTCGAAGTACGCCGCGGCCGGAAGCTCGATATCGATCGCAAGTTCTTCCCCGGCTACGTGCTCGTGAAGTGCGAACTGACCGACGACGTCTATCACCTCATCAAGAACACGCCGAAGGTCACGGGATTCCTCGGCGCGGACAAGAAGCCGATCCCGATCTCGGATGCCGAGGCCAATCGCATCCTGCAGCAAGTGCAGGAAGGCATCGAGCGTCCGAAGCCGTCGATCACCTTCGAGATCGGCGAACAGGTGCGCGTGGCCGACGGTCCGTTCGCTTCGTTCAACGGCACCGTGGAAGAAGTCGACGACGGGCGCTCGCGCCTGAAAGTGGCTGTTTCGATTTTCGGCCGGGCTACTCCGGTCGAACTGGAATTCGCTCAGGTCGAAAAAACCTGAGCGCTTTGTGGGAGGTGAGGAGCGTTCGCCAAGCGCTTCAGATCCGCACCACGAAACCTGACGCCGGCTTGCCGGTGCATTGGAGAAGACGATGGCAAAGAAAGTAACTGGGTATTTGAAATTGCAGGTGCCCGCCGGCGCGGCTAACCCCGCGCCGCCGATCGGTCCTGCATTGGGTCAGCGCGGCCTGAACATCATGGAGTTCTGCAAGGCGTTCAACGCGAAGACCGGTCAGATGGAGAAGGGGATGCCAATCCCCGTCACCATCACTATCTATCAGGATCGCTCCTTCACCTTCGAACTGAAGACGCCGCCGGTATCCTTCTTCCTGAAGAAGGCTGCGAAGATTCAGTCGGGGTCGAAGACCCCCGGCATCGCCGCTGCGGGCTCGGTGACAAAGGCTCAGATCAAGGAAATCGCCGAGAAGAAGATGGCCGACTTGAATTGCGAGAACGTGGAATCCGCCATGAGCATGATCGAAGGCTCGGCGCGTTCCATGGGCCTTTCGGTGACGGGGTAAGCGCCATGAAAAACAAACGCTATAAAAAAGCTGCCGAAGGCGTCGAGCCGTTGAAGCTCTATCCGCTCGATGAAGCGGTGAAGATGGTCAAGGATCGCGCCAAGGCGAAGTTCGACGAAACCGTCGAGGTCGCAATGAACCTCGGCGTCGATGCGAAGCAGACCGATCAGATGGTCCGCGGCATGTGCAGTCTGCCGAACGGCTCCGGCCGCGGCGCGCGGGTTGCGGTGTTCGCCAAGGGTGCCAAGGCTGACGAAGCGAAGAAGGCGGGTGCCGATATCGTTGGCGCGGAAGACCTGTTCGAAAAGGTCAACGCGGGCAATATCGATTTCGACCGCTGCATCGCCACGCCGGACATGATGGGCCTCGTCGGCCGTCTCGGCAAAGTGCTGGGCCCGCGCGGCATGATGCCGAACCCGAAAATCGGCACGGTGACGATGGATGTTGCAGCCGCGATCAAAGCGGCCAAGGGCGGCGCCGTCGAATTCCGCATCGAGAAGGCGGGCATCGTGCAGGCCGGTATCGGCAAGGCATCGTTCACTGCCGAACAGCTTTCGCAGAACATCCGCGCCTTCGTGGACGCGGTGTCGAAGTCGAAGCCTTCGGGAACGAAGGGCACGTTTATCAAGAAGATCGCCGTCTCATCGACCATGGGACCTGGCGTTCGCGTTGAGCCGGGAAGCGCGCTCACCGCTTAAAGAGTTTCCGCGCGCCACTTCGGTGTCGCGCGGTTACGCCAGCGAAACTTCGGTTTTGTTGGCGGTCCTGTCCGAGACTGCCGGCGCTCGCGCTGCTGATGCACGAGCTTAATTCGTAAGGGCCAGCAATAGACGGGGAAGACCGGAATTGGCGCACGTATATATGTGCGCGCTTGAACGGTTCGAACCAAAGACCGCGCGTCCGGGAAACCAGGCGAACGGGGACAGGGCAGTAGAGCGTCGTCTCGCTCTTCTCGCCTGAAAAAGCGTGAAGGACGGGCCGGCATTGTCGAAGCCGGCGGCGCGGGAATGAACCCGCACCGTCAACCGGAGAAGTGAAAGTGGACCGAGCGGAAAAGCGCGAGTTCGTCACGGATTTCAACAAGGTGCTCAAAGGCGCCGAGGTGGTCGTGGTGGCTCATTATTCCGGTCTCACTGTTGCTCAGATGTCGACCTTGCGTCGGCAGATGAAGAAGCAGGGAGCCAGTGTGAAGGTCGCAAAGAACCGTCTCGCCAAGATTGCTCTGGAAGGCACCGACGTTGCCCATGTCGCATCCCTGCTGAAGGGACCGACGATCATCGCCTATTCGGATGATCCCGTGGCAGCGCCGAAGGTTGCAGTCGATTTCGCCAAGGCCAACGAAAAGTTCGTGATCCTTGGCGGCGCGATGGGAGCGACCGCTCTGAACCCTGACGCAGTGAAGGCGCTTGCCTCGCTGCCGTCGCTCGACCAACTGCGCGCGAAACTCGCCGGCCTGCTGCAGGCACCGGCGACCAAGATCGCGCAGCTTGCGAATGCTCCGGCTGCGAAGCTGGCGCGGGTGTTCGGTGCTTACGGAGCGAAGGAAGCCGCGTGAGGCGGTCCGGTAGCAACTTTTTGGTTCGAATCTAAACAAGGAAAACTGAAATGGCTGATCTAAGCAAAATCGTCGACGATCTTTCGAAGCTGACCGTTCTTGAGGCGGCCGAGCTTGCGAAGTTGCTCGAAGAGAAGTGGGGCGTCTCGGCTGCTGCCGCAGTTGCGGTTGCGGGTCCGGCTGGTGCCGCCGCTGCTCCTGCGGAAGAGCAGACCGAATTTACGGTCGTACTCACCGCCGCAGGCGACAAGAAGATCGAAGTGATCAAGGAAGTCCGTGCGCTCACCGGCCTCGGATTGAAAGAAGCGAAAGACCTCGTTGAAGGCGCGCCGAAGACCGTCAAGGACGGCGTTTCCAAAGACGAAGCCGCCAAGATGAAGGCCACGCTCGAGAAGGCCGGCGCGAAGGTCGAGCTTAAGTAAGCGATTGCGTAAACCGGGCGGCGTAAGCGCCGCCCGGACCTACCGCTTCAAGTTAGCGGGCGAGATTCCTTTCCGTTCTTCGAACGGAATTAAATGCGGAAAGGCGAGCGGCGCGGGTGCGCGCTGACGCCGAACCTGAGCGAGGAAGAAATGGCGCAAACTTTCACGGGCCGGAAGCGGGTTCGCAAATTCTTCGGAAAGATTGCGGAAGTGGCGGAGATGCCGAACCTGATCGAGGTTCAGAAGGCGTCTTACGACCAGTTCCTGCAGATCGACGAACCGGAAGGCGGTCGCCCGGATGACGGCTTGCAGGCGGTATTCAAATCGGTGTTCCCGATTTCGGATTTCGCCGGCACGTCGATGCTCGAGTTCGTCAAATACGAATTCGAAGCGCCGAAATATGACGTGGACGAATGCCGCCAGCGCGGCATGACTTTCGCTGCGCCGTTGAAGGTGACCTTGCGCCTCATCGTGTTCGATGTGGACCCGGAAACTCAGGCAAAGTCGGTCAAGGACATCAAAGAGCAAGACGTATACATGGGCGATATCCCGCTCATGACGTCGAACGGTACGTTCATCGTGAACGGCACCGAGCGCGTGATCGTCTCGCAGATGCACCGCTCGCCCGGCGTGTTCTTCGATCACGACAAAGGCAAGACGCATTCTTCGGGCAAGCTTTTGTTTGCCGCGCGCATCATTCCTTATCGCGGCTCGTGGCTCGACATCGAGTTCGACGCGAAAGACATCGTGCATGCGCGTACCGACCGCCGCCGCAAGATCCCGGTGACGTCGCTGCTCTATGCGCTCGGTCTCGACGCGGAAGAAATTCTCAAGACCTTCTACGAAATCATCACCTACAAGCGCACCAAGGACGGTGCGTGGCGCGTGCCGTTCGATCCGCGCCGCATGAAGGGCTTCCAGGCGGTCGTCGATCTGCATGACGCCGACAGCGGCGAAGTCGTGATCGAAGCCGGCAAGAAGCTTTCGGTCCGTCAAGCGCGCGCACTTGCCGACAAGGGCCTGAAGGCGATCAAGCTTACCAATGAAGATATCTACGGCCAATATATCGCCGAAGACATCGTCAATTCGGAAACCGGCGAGATCTTCCTCGAAGCCGGTGCGGAGCTCGACGAGAAGGCAATCGAGACGCTCGATGAGGCGGGCTACGATGAAATGCCTATCCTCGACATCGATCACGTCACGGTCGGCGCGTATATCCGCAATACGATTTCGGTCGATAAAAACAATTCGCGCGAAGAAGCGCTCTTCGACATCTATCGCGTGATGCGTCCGGGCGAGCCGCCGACGGTGGACACCGCGGAAGCGATGTTCAAGTCGCTGTTCTTCGATCCGGAGCGTTACGATCTCTCCGCGGTCGGCCGCGTGAAGATGAACATGCGCCTCGACCTCGATGCGCCGGATACGACGCGTGTGCTCCGCAAGGAAGACATTATTGCGGTGATCCGCACGCTGCTCGACCTGCGCGACGGCAAGGGCGAAATCGACGACATCGATCATCTCGGCAACCGGCGTGTGCGTTCGGTCGGCGAGTTGATGGAAAATCAGTATCGCCTCGGGCTGCTCCGCATGGAGCGCGCGATCAAGGAGCGCATGTCGTCGGTCGATATCGACACCGTCATGCCGCAGGACCTGATTAACGCGAAGCCGGCGGCAGCCGCAGTGCGCGAGTTTTTCGGCTCTTCGCAGCTCTCGCAGTTCATGGACCAAACCAATCCGCTCTCCGAGATCACGCATAAGCGTCGTCTCTCGGCGCTCGGACCCGGCGGTCTTACGCGCGAACGCGCGGGCTTCGAAGTCCGCGACGTGCATCCGACGCATTACGGCCGCATCTGCCCGATCGAAACGCCGGAAGGCCCGAACATCGGTCTGATCAACTCGCTCGCAACCTTCGCCCGCATCAATAAGTATGGCTTCATCGAAACGCCGTACCGCAAGGTGAAGGACGGCGGCGTCACGAAGGAAGTGATCTACCTCTCCGCGATGGAAGAGGGGAAGTATTACGTGGCGCAAGCTAACGCCGCGCTCGATGCGAACGGCAAGTTCACGGAAGAGCAGATCATCTGCCGTCACTCCGGTGACGTGCTTCCGGTTCCGGTCGAGCGCGTCGACTTCATGGACGTGTCGCCGAAGCAGCTCGTTTCGGTTGCAGCGGCCTTGATCCCGTTCCTCGAGAACGACGACGCCAACCGCGCGCTGATGGGTTCGAACATGCAGCGCCAGGCGGTGCCGCTGGTCCGTGCCGAAGCGCCGTTCGTTGGCACCGGCATGGAAGGCGTGGTTGCCCGCGACTCGGGCGCTGCGATCGCGGCGCGCCGTACCGGCGTGGTCGACCAGATCGACGCCACCCGTATCGTCATCCGTGCGACGGAAGAAAACGATCCGTCGAAGTCGGGCGTCGATATCTATCGCCTGATGAAGTTCCAGCGCTCGAACCAGAACACCTGCATCAACCAGCGTCCGCTGGTGCGTGTCGGCGATCAGGTCCACCAGGGCGACATCATTGCCGACGGTCCGTCGACCGAGCTTGGCGAATTGGCGCTCGGCAAGAACGTGCTCGTCGCGTTCATGCCGTGGAATGGCTACAACTTCGAAGACTCGATCCTGCTCTCCGAGCGGATCGTGAAAGACGACGTGTTCACTTCCATTCACATCGAAGAATTCGAAGTGATGGCGCGCGACACCAAGCTCGGACCTGAAGAGATCACGCGCGACATTCCGAACGTTTCGGAAGAAGCGCTGAAGAATCTCGACGAAGCCGGCATCGTCTATATCGGCGCGGAAGTGCGCGCCAGCGACATCCTGGTCGGCAAGATCACGCCGAAGGGCGAAAGCCCGATGACGCCGGAAGAAAAACTCTTGCGCGCGATCTTCGGCGAGAAAGCCGCCGACGTCCGCGACACGTCGCTGAAGGTGCCGCCGGGAGTGCAGGGCACCGTCGTCGAAGTGCGCGTGTTCAACCGCCACGGCGTCGACAAGGACGAGCGCGCGCTCGCGATCGAACGTGAAGAAATCGAACGTCTCGCGAAGGACCGTGACGACGAACAGGCGATCCTGGATCGCAACGTGTTCGGCCGTCTTGCCGAAATGCTCGACGGCAAGCCCGGTATCGCGGGTCCGAAGAACTTCAAGAAGGACATGAAGCTCTCGCGCGAAGTGCTGAACGAATATCCGCGTTCGCAGTGGTGGCAGTTCGCTGTCGCCAACGAGAAGCAGATGGGCGAGATCGAAGCGGTCCGCAAACAATACGACGATGCGAAGAAGCGGCTTGAACAGCGCTTCCTCGACAAGGTCGAGAAGCTTCAGCGCGGCGACGAGTTGCCGCCGGGCGTGATGAAGATGGTCAAGGTCTTCGTCGCGGTGAAGCGCAAGACGCAGCCGGGCGACAAGATGGCCGGCCGTCACGGCAACAAGGGCGTGGTCTCGAAGATCGTGCCGCAGGAAGACATGCCGTTCCTCGTGGACGGTCAGCCGGTGGACATCGTGCTTAATCCGCTCGGCGTGCCGTCGCGCATGAACGTCGGTCAGATTCTCGAAACCCACCTCGGGTGGGCATGCGCGGGTCTGGGCCGTCTTGTGGCAAATGCCGTCGATGCATACATGGCAAGCCAAGACATCAAGCCGCTGAAGGACACGCTCGGCAAAATCTACGGCAAGGACGAAACCATCGCCTCGCTCGACGATTCAGGTCTGCGTGAACTCGGCAATAACCTGCGCCGCGGCGTGCCGATGGCGACGCCTGTGTTCGATGGCGCCAAGGAAAAAGACATCGAAGACATGCTGCAAATTGCCGGGCTCGAGAGCTCCGGCCAGGTGCAGCTCTACGATGGCCGTACCGGTGACGCTTTCGACCGTAAGGTGACTGTCGGCTACATCTATATGTTGAAGCTGCATCATCTTGTGGACGACAAGATCCACGCGCGTTCGATCGGACCTTACTCGCTCGTTACCCAGCAGCCGTTGGGCGGCAAGGCGCAGTTCGGCGGTCAGCGCTTCGGCGAAATGGAAGTCTGGGCGCTCGAAGCTTACGGCGCTGCTTACACGCTGCAGGAAATGCTCACGGTGAAGTCGGACGACGTGGCCGGCCGCACCAAGGTCTATGAATCGATCGTCCGCGGTGACGACGCGTTCGAGGCCGGCATTCCCGAAAGCTTCAACGTGCTGGTCAAAGAAATGCGTTCGCTCGGCCTCAACGTCGATCTGGTCTCTACCAAGGGCAAGACCGGCGCGCCGCAAGAGGCTGCGGAGTAACGGCCGCGCGCGGGAGGAAGCTCTCGCGCGAGGCTGTCGTTTTCGAATTTAACCGATCCTCCGGAGGCGGGACCCCCGCCCACCCGGATCGAAGGAGCAGGTAATGAACCAAGAGGTAATGAATCTATTCGGACCGCAGGTCCCGGCTCAGGTCTTCGACCAGATCCGGATCTCGATCGCGTCGCCTGAGAAGATTCTGTCCTGGTCGTACGGCGAAATCAAAAAGCCGGAAACGATCAACTATCGTACCTTCAAGCCGGAGCGCGACGGTCTGTTCTGTGCGCGCATCTTCGGCCCGATCAAGGATTACGAGTGCTTGTGCGGCAAGTACAAGCGCATGAAGTACAAGGGCATCATCTGCGAAAAGTGCGGCGTTGAAGTTACCCTTCAGCGCGTGCGCCGCGAGCGCATGGGCCATATCGAACTCGCAGCTCCGGTTGCGCATATCTGGTTCCTGAAGTCGCTGCCGTCGCGCATCGGCATGCTGCTCGACATGACGCTGAAGGATCTCGAGCGCATTCTTTATTTCGAAAACTATGTCGTGCTCGAGCCGGGTCTGACGCCGCTCAAGGACCGTCAGCTTCTCAACGAAGAAGATTATATCAAGGCGCAGGAAGAATTCGGCAACGACAGCTTTACCGCCAAGATCGGCGCGGAAGCGATCCGCGATCTGATGAAGGGCATGGACCTCGACAAGATCGCAGCCGATCTCCGCGTCGAGATCGCCGAGTCCACTTCGGAACTGAAGCCGAAGAAGCTCGCCAAACGTCTCAAGCTGATCGAAGCGTTCCAGCATTCCGGCAACAAGCCGGATTGGATGATCATGACGGTCGTTCCGGTGATCCCGCCGGATCTGCGTCCGCTGGTTCCGCTGGACGGCGGCCGCTTCGCGACCTCCGATCTCAACGATCTTTATCGCCGCGTGATCAACCGCAACAACCGCTTGAAGCGGCTGATCGAGCTCAAGGCACCCGACATCATCATCCGCAACGAGAAGCGCATGCTTCAGGAAGCGGTCGATGCGCTGTTCGACAACGGCCGCCGCGGCCGCGTGATCACGGGCGCGAACAAGCGTCCGCTGAAGTCGCTCGCCGACATGCTGAAGGGCAAACAGGGCCGGTTCCGCCAGAACCTGCTCGGCAAGCGCGTCGATTATTCGGGCCGTTCGGTGATCGTCGTCGGTCCCGAACTCAAGCTGCACCAGTGCGGCCTGCCGAAGAAGATGGCGCTCGAGTTGTTCAAGCCGTTCATCTATTCGCGGCTCGAAGCCAAGGGCCTGTCGACCACGGTCAAGCAGGCGAAGAAGCTCGTTGAAAAAGAGAAGCCCGAAGTGTGGGATATTCTCGACGAGGTCATTCGCGAGCATCCGGTTCTTCTGAACCGCGCGCCGACGCTACATCGTCTCGGCATTCAGGCGTTCGAACCAACATTGATCGAAGGCAAGGCGATCCAGCTTCATCCGCTGGTTTGTGCAGCCTTCAACGCCGACTTCGACGGCGACCAGATGGCCGTGCACGTTCCGCTGTCGCTTGAAGCGCAGCTGGAAGCGCGCGTGCTTATGATGTCGACCAACAACATTCTGCATCCCGCGAACGGCTCGCCGATCATCGTGCCGTCGCAGGATATCGTCCTCGGTCTCTATTACCTCACGCTCATGCGCGAGAAGGAGCAGGGCGAGGGCATGATGTTCGGCAATATCGGCGAAATCGAACACGCGATCTCCGCGGGTGCGGTGTCGCTGCACGCCAAGATCAAAGGCCGTTTCGTCTCGGTCGATGAGAAGGGCAAGAAGGTCTCGAAGATCTACGAGACCACGCCAGGCCGTATGCTGCTCGGCGAAGTGCTGCCGCGCGACCATCGCGTACCGTATGATGTCGTGAACAAGCTCATGACCAAGCGCGAAATCTCCGGCACGATCGATCAGGTCTATCGTCACTGCGGTCAGAAGGAGACGGTGATCTTCTGCGACCGCATCATGGCGCTCGGCTTCCACCACGCATTCAAGGCCGGCATTTCGTTCGGCAAGGACGACATGGTGGTTCCCACCAAGAAGTGGGAACTGGTCGATCAGACGCGCGGCTTCGTGAAGGAGTTCGAGCAGGAATATAACGACGGTCTGACCACCGAACGTGAAAAGTACAACAAGGTCGTCGACGCCTGGGACAAATGCACCAAGCGCATCGCCGATGAGATGATGAAGGAAATCTCGGCCGTGAAGCGTGATGCTGACGGGCGCGAGAAACAGGCCAACTCGATCTATATGATGTCGCACTCGGGTGCGCGCGGTTCTCCGGAGCAGATGAAGCAGCTCGCGGGTATGCGCGGTCCGATGGCGAAGCCTTCCGGCGAAATCATCGAGAGCCCGATCATCTCGAACTTCAAAGAAGGTCTCTCGGTGCTCGAGTACTTCAACTCGACCCACGGCGCCCGTAAGGGTCTTGCCGATACCGCGCTTAAGACCGCGAACTCGGGCTATCTCACGCGCCGTCTGGTCGACGTCGCGCAGGATTGCATCGTCATTGAAGAAGATTGCGGCACCAAGGCCGGCATCCGCATGCGCTCGATCATCGACGCAGGCACGATCGTCGCGTCGCTGGCGAGCCGTATTCTTGGTCGCACGGTGCTCGAAGACATCGACGATCCGGCAACCGGCAAGACGATCATCAAGAAAGGCACGCTGCTCGATGAGCCGCTGGTCGATCTGGTCGCGAGATCCAAGGTGCAGGAAGTCCGTATCCGTTCGCCGCTGACCTGTGAAACCACGACGGGCATTTGCCGCAAGTGCTATGGGCGCGATCTCGCCCGCGGTACGCCGGTGAATCTCGGCGAGGCAGTGGGTGTCATTGCCGCGCAATCGATCGGTGAGCCGGGCACGCAGCTAACCATGCGTACCTTCCACATCGGTGGGGCGGCGCAAATCGCGGATCAGTCTTTCATCGAGTTGAATTTCGAAGGCACGGTGAAGATCAAGAACCGCGAGATCGCCAAGAACTCCGACGGCGATGTGATCGTGATGAACCGTACGTTGTCGGTGATTGTCCTCGATCAGGACGGCACCGAGCGCGCGACGCATCGCATTCCTTTCGGCGGACGCATCAAGGTGGACGACGGCCAGAAGATCGTTCGCGGCCAGCGAATTGGGGAGTGGGATCCGTATACCCGTCCGATTCTCACCGAGGTTGACGGTCACGTCGCGTTCGAAGACCTGGTCGAAGGCGCATCGCTTTCGGAATCGGTCGACGAAGCGACTGGTATCGCGAAACGTATGGTCACCGACTGGCGTGCTTCGACGCGCAAGAACGAGGAACTGCGTCCTGCGATCGTGATCAAGGGCTCGGAAGGGGCGTTGGCGAAGTTGAAGCTCCGCCGCTCCGGCGCGGAAGCACGCTACACGCTTGCGGTCGATGCGATCCTTTCGGTGAACCCGGGCGAGGCGGTCAAAGCCGGCGACGTGCTTGCACGTGTGCCGACCGAAGGCGCCAAGACCCGCGACATCACCGGCGGTCTGCCGCGTGTGGCCGAGCTGTTCGAAGCACGTCGTCCGAAGGAAGCGGCGGTTATCGCCGAAATCGCCGGCACGATCTCGTTCGGCAAGGACTACAAGAACAAGTATCGCCTCTCGGTCATTCCGGCGGATTCCAAGCAGGAGCCGGTGGAATATCTCATTCCGAAGAGCCGTCACGTCTATGTGCAGGATGGCGACACGGTAGAGAAGGGCGATTACATCGTGGACGGCAATCCGGCGCCGCACGACATTCTGGCAATCAAGGGCATCGAGGAGCTTGCAGCTTACCTCGTGAACGAGATCCAGGAAGTCTATCGGTTGCAGGGCGTCGGCATCAACGACAAGCACATCGAAGTGATTGTCCGTCAGATGCTGCAGAAGATCGAAGTGATCGATCAGGGCGAGACCGGTCTGCTCAAGAACGAGCAGATGGACAAGATCGAGTTCGATCAGATCAACGCCAAGGCCAAGGAAGAAGGCAAGAAGCAAGCTACCGCGCGTCCGGTGCTGCTCGGCATCACCAAGGCGTCGCTGCAGACCCGCTCCTTCATCTCGGCGGCGTCGTTCCAGGAGACCACGCGCGTCCTCACCGAAGCCGCAGTCAACGGCAAGGTCGATACGCTCGAAGGCCTCAAGGAGAACGTCATCGTCGGCCGGCTTATTCCGGCAGGCACGGGTGCCGCGATGGCGCATCTTCGTACGGTTGCGACCAAGCGCGACGATCTCATCGTCAAGGAACGTGACAAGGACAAGATCGAAGCGGTTCCGGCACTTCCCGCCGCGGAATAAGCGCTGCTGCGTAAATCAAATAAAAGGGCGCCGGTTGGCGCCCTTTTTTATTTCCGCTTCCGTTGACGGTGCCTATTCCGGCAGCCCCGCCTTGCGCAGACCGTCTTCCCACATAGCGACATCCGCCGCGCGGCGAAGCGGATAGAGTTCCTTCAGCGAAGCCACGCGCAAGTCTGGATCGAGCTTGCGCAATCGCGCCATGGCCGCGCGTGCGTTTTCCATTTCACCCAAATGCGCCTTGATCGCGGGGAAGATGATATTCGCAAACGGATAGCTCGGGACGGTCGCGAATGGCCTGTTCAGCCCATTCGGATGCTTCAGCAAAGCGTCGCGCGAAGAAAAGCGCCGACCCGGTGACGGCGCGCATATTGAATATATGGGGATCCTGCGGACTTAGACGCATGGCACGTTGCAGGCATTCGATTGCCATATCCGGTTCGCCAAGCAGAATCTTCACCCAACCATTAAATTGCCAGGCCCAGGCCAGGTTTGGATTGAGTTGCAGCGAGCGCTCGATCAGGGCGACACCCTCATCCAATTTTCCCGCGACGGCCGCAAGCCCAAGCCCCGCGGTGCAGAGCGCGACCGGAATGTCGCGTCCCAGGTCGGCGGCGCGGCGCGACAGGCGCTCAGCTTCCTGTGTTTCCTGCGTATATTCCGTCATCCAGCCACTGAATTTGCGTTGCGAGTAGCAACGGGCAGCCATCCCGTAAGCCGCTGCAAAATTGGCATCGAGGTCGATCGCCCTATAAAACATCTTGAGTGCATCGGCATTTGCGTCTTCGGTCCAGAGATGGACGGCTGCCATACCGCGCAGAAAATAGTCGTAAGCGTCCAGGCTACCGGTCGGTTTTTGTTTGATACGCTCGATCTCGGCCTGTTCGAGCTTGGGCGCGATCGCGCCGACGACGTTTGCGGTCACGCGATCCTGCAGGGCGAAAATATCTTCCATGCCGCCGTCGAACCGGTCAGCCCAGAGATTGGTGCCGGCCGAAGCGTCGGTCAGTTGCCCGGTGATGCGAAGCCGGTTCGCCGCTTTCCGCACGCTGCCTTCGAGCACATAGCGTACGCCGAGTTCGCGGCCGATTTGTTTTATATCGACGGTCCGGTTTTTATAGATAAAGCTCGAGCCGCGGGCGATCACGAAAAACCAGCGAAATTGCGAAAGTGCGGTGATCAGATCTTCAGTGATGCCGTCCGCGAAATATTCCTGCTCGGCATCGCCCGACATATTTGAGAACGGGAGCACGGCGATCGAAGGCTTGTCGGGGAGGGACGGTGCGGCAGCCGCAATGTGTGCGGGAGCGGCAAGCTTCGGTGTCTGAACGTCGCCGACGAAGCGAAATCCCTTCCTCGGAATCGTCCTTATCAGCCGCTGGCTTTCGCCACTGTCGCCGATCGCCTGGCGGACGGCGGTGATCCGGCTGCTGAGTGCGGAATCCGAGACAATCCGGCCATCCCAAACGCCCGCGAACAGGTCGTCCTTGCTGACGACACGGTCACGATTCTCGACGAGAAAAAGCAGCAAGTCGAAGACCTGCGGTTCGAGCGAAACAGTTTCAGAGCTTTTCCGCAGTTCACGGCGTCCAACGTCCAGCTCAAAGTCTTCAAAAACCAGAATCATTGCTTCCAGGCATGCTTTCTCGGGAAAAATCAGGACCGTCTAAGGACCGCCCAAGGATAGCTCAAAGACGGCCAAGGCTACAGCGCTCTACACGGTGCCGCATGAACGGAGGCACCCATGCCGAAGAAGCGAATTCCCTGGCACCCGCTATTCACCGATGACGCCGCCGTTGCGGGAGAGAAACTGGCAACGGACGGCGCTGAAGAGGTCGAATTCGGGAGCGGGGACCAAGCCTGCGGCCAACGGTCCGGCGCGTCCGTCATCAAAACGAAATCCGAAAAGAGAACGGCGATGACCAGGAATTATTGGCGTCACGGCGACTATTACGTCGTCGATCAAAGCGGCGTGCATAGAACCACTTATTTTCTCGGGCCTGAGAGCAATCCGCAGAAAATTGTGGTGCGGCGGACGGTGCGCAACGAGCGCCCGCGCTCACGCTTCATGGCGGCAATCTTTGGCGCAAAGCGCCCATCACAGAAACAAAGCTGAAATTCCCTTAAACCGAGAAAGAAGAACTAGCTATGACCACGATTACCGGAACCAGCCTCGATAATAAACTCAACGGCACGAATGACATTGATCTCATTCAGGGCCTTGAGGGCAATGACACGCTCGACGGAAAGGGTGCTGCCGACACGCTTGAAGGCGGTGAAGGTAACGACACGCTCCTGGGCGGCGCGGGCGCCGACGAAATCAAAGGTGGCAACGGTATCGATACCGCGAGCTATGCCGGTTCGAACATCGGCGTAACCATCGCGCTTGATGCGAACGGCGATGCCGCCGGTCAGAACGGCGATGCTGCGGGCGATGCTTTGACCAGCATCGAAAACCTTACCGGCGGCGATGGCAACGATGACTTCACCGGAAATGACGAAGCCAACGTTTTTATCGGCAACAAGGGCAATGACCATTTCAGCGGCGGCAAAGGCGATGACCTAATCACCGGCGGCGTCGGCGCGGACGACATCGATGGCGGCGATGATTTCGACGCCGCGAACTACGCGGCCAGCGGTGCCGGCGTTACCGTCATGCTTGATCTCGCTGGCAACACGAGCGCTGCGCAGACCGGTGGCGACGCGCTCGGCGACAAACTGACTTCGATCGAAATGCTGGTTGGTAGTAATTTCAACGACCAGCTCGGCGGCACCGACGGCGACAACACGCTCGAAGGCGGCAAGGGCAAGGACCAGCTGTTCGGCTTCAAGGGCGCGGACAAGCTTTTGGGCGGCGATAGCGACGATCTGCTCGAAGGCGGCGCAGATGCCGACGTGCTGGAAGGTGGCTTAGGACTGGACACCGCGAGCTATTCCGCTTCCGCCGCCGCCGTCACCGTTCATCTCAGCGATACAACCGGCAAATTTGATTTTGTCAGTGGCGGTGACGCCATGGGCGATACCGCCAATAGCATCGAAAATCTGACTGGGTCGACGTTCAACGACATCCTGATCGGCAATAATCTGGTCAATGTCCTGAACGGTGGCGCAGGCGACGACACGCTTTCAGGCGAGGGTGGTGCAGACACGTTTATCGGTGGTGCCGGCATCGACACCGTTGGCTATAATGACGGCTCGGGCGCGGTCACCGTTACGCTCGGCAAGAACGGCGCGTCCGCGACCGGCAGCGGTGGTGCGGCCGGCGACAGATTGATCGAGATCGAAAATCTAAATGGCAGCGGTTATAACGACATTCTTACGGGCAATAATCTTGATAACGTGCTGGACGGCTATGGCGGCCACGACAAGCTGTTCGGCGCTGAAGGCAACGACAAGCTTTACGGCGCGCAGGGTAACGACACCGTCGATGGTGGAATCGGCGACGACGAAATCAACGGCAACGATGGCGATGATCTACTGCTTGGTGGCGCAGGTGCCGATAAGTATGACGGTGGTAGCCAGGTCGACACGGTAACTTACGCTGCAAGTAAGTTGAGCGTTACCGCCGATCTGATGAACGGCGGCACCGGCGGCGATGCGCAGGGCGATATCTATACGCAGGTTGAAAATCTCACCGGCAGTAATTTTATCGATATTCTTTCCGGCGATGCAAATGCGAATATTCTGATTGGCGGCAATGGCGACGATACGCTGTACGGTAAGGACGGCGCCGACACGCTGATCGGCGGCGTTGGCAATGACTTTATCGATGGCGGGAATGATATTGATACCGCAAGCTACGCAGGGACCAAGACTGGTATTACGCTGACGCTGGGCATGAATGGTGCGAACAGCCTGCCTGGCGTGGGTGGTGACGCAAAGGGCGATGTTCTCGTCAACGTTGAGAACATCATCGGAACCGACGCTAATGACAAGATTGGCGGCAACGATGTTGCCAACGTACTCGATGGCGGCAAAGGCAACGACGTCCTTTCTGGCGGAGAGGGCACCGATACGCTGAATGGCGGCGACGGCGACGATATTCTCGAAGGCGGCGCCGGCGCCGACGTGTTGAATGGCGGTGCCGGTAACAACACGCTGAGCTACACCACTTCCGATCTGAAGGTGAACATCAGCCTCGGTGACAGTGGAGCGATTTTCGTCGTCGGCGACGCGGTCATGGGACACGACGAGGGCGATACCGCGAGCGGTATCAATAACCTGACCGGCAGTGCTTTCAACGACACCCTGCGCGGCAACAAGTTCACCAACATCCTGAATGGCGGCGACGGCGACGATATGTTGTTCGGCGATCCGAATACCGGTGAAGCCGGCGCCGATATACTGATCGGCGGCAATGGCTTTGATGCCGCTTCATATATTAATGACAGCTCCAGCGGCGTTACGATCACGCTCGGGATGAACGGAGCGGTCTCTGCCGCCGGCAAGGGTGGTCAGGCTCAGGGCGACAAGTTGAGCTTTATCGAAAGACTTATCGGCGGTTCGGGCAACGATGTGTTCACCGGTAACAATCTCGACAACGAGCTCATCGGAAGTGCAGGTAACGACACGCTAACCGGTGGCGAAGGTAAAGACGTCCTTCGCGGTGGCAACGACAACGACATTCTGAGCGGCGGAATTGGTGACGACATGCTGTTTGGTGATGCGGGCGACGATCTATTAATCGGCGGCGCTGGGGCCGATAAATTTGAAGGTGGCGGCGGCATCGACACGATCAGCTATGCCGCATCGACCAAAGGCGTGACGTTGATGAACGGCACCGGGACCGGTGGCGACGCTGAAGGCGACACCTATCAATTCATCACGAATTTCATCGCGAGCAAATTCAACGATTCGATCCAAGGCGCGGGTTCACACAACCTGATCGATGGCGGCGCGGGCAACGACACGATTGATGGGAATACTGGCAACGACACAATTATTGGCGGTACCGGAGCCGACATTCTGAATGGTGGGTTCGACGCCTCGGTTGATTCCGACACCCTCAGTTATGAGTCATCGGCCGCGGCGGTCACCATCACGCTTGCCGCCAACGGTGTCGAAACCACCGGCATCGGTGGCGACGCCAAAGGCGACATCATCAAGAACTTTGAAAACATCATCGGCAGCAAGTGGAACGACAAGCTTACGGGCAGCACCGATAAAAACAATATCTCGGGTGGCGCGGGCAACGATCTGATCGACGGTGGTGACAATGACGATGTGCTGGATGGTGGGTTGGGTAACGACAAGCTCGCCGGCGGCAATGGCAATGACGATTTGTCAGGCGGTCTTAACGACGACGAGCTCGAGGGCGGCGACGGCGCAGACGTGCTGAATGCCGGCGATGGCATCGACACCATTATTTACACCACTTCGATGGCCGGCGTGACCGTCAAGCTTGCCGCCGATGGCAGCCTCGATATGGCGATGGGGGGCCACGCAACCGGTGATAGCGGCACGGGAATCGAAAACGTCGTCGGTTCGGCGCTGAACGATCAACTTACCGGCAACGATCTCGCCAACA
Source organism: uncultured Alphaproteobacteria bacterium (assembly GCA_963730025.1). GTDB lineage: Bacteria > Pseudomonadota > Alphaproteobacteria > Rhizobiales > Xanthobacteraceae. The sequence continues at coordinate 776,047 of CAVSPV010000002.1, read as the reverse complement.
CGCTTATGGGGGGTGCTGGCAAAGACATGCTTTCGGGCGAAGGCAATAACGACAAACTCGACGGCGGTGCCGATAACGACATCCTGCTCGGCGGCGCCGGACTCGACACGTTGCTCGGTGGTGACGGTAAAGACTTGATCGAAGGTGGCGCCGGCGCCGATATCATCAATGGCGGTGCCGACATCGATATCCTTGCTTATACCCAAAGCATGGTGGGCGTGACCGTTACGCTCGGCAGCAACGGCGCGCAAACGACCGGTAAGGGCGGTGACGCGGAAGGCGACAAAATCAGCTTGATGGAGCGCATATTCGGCAGCAACCACAACGACGTGCTTACCGGCAATAATCTCGATAACGAGATTGGCGGGGGCTCCGGCCATGACACCATCAAGGGCGATGCAGGCAACGATGTGGTGGGCGGGGATGACGGCAACGACACACTCGACGGTGGCATTGGCAATGACGTCGTACACGGCGACGCCGGCAATGACACGATTGTCGGAGGGCTCGGAGCCGACAATCTGGACGGCGGCGCAGACATCGACACGCTGAGCTTTGCGACATCGAATGCAGCAGTCACGGTCACGCTTGGCGCGATGGATTTCGAAACTATCGGTGTTGGTGGTCACGCCGCAGGTGACAAGATCCTCAACTTCGAGAACGTGATCGGCTCAGCCTATAACGACAGCCTGACGGGGAACGCCGACGCAAACCTGATTACGGGCGGGGCGGGCAACGATACCCTGGATGGCGCCGCCGGGATGGACACGTTCAATGGCGGAGCCGGCAACGACATCATCACCACCGGTGCCGACCACGACACGATCGTGTTCGATACGAAAACCTTCGGCAAGGACACGATTACCGACTTTATGGTCGGCGCCGCGTCCGATGACGTGATCGCTTTTGACGACGCGATTTTCGCCAATTTTGCAGCCGTGCTCACCGCCGCCAAGGATGTCGGGTCGGACGTGGTGATTACGTACAACTCAGGCAATACGATCACCATTTCCAACACCTCGGTGGGGATGCTGGATGTAAGCGACTTCATGTTCTTCTGAAGCTGTGAGGCATGAGAGCTAAAAGGCCGCTCGCAAGAGCGGCCTTTTTGTGTGATGCCCGCCATCGTGAGGGTGCCACCCCGATGAATCGCGTCTTCGTCCTTGCCTGCGTCTGGTCGGTATTTTCGCCATGGGCAATTGCCCAGCCTGTCCAAGGACTTATCGCCGAGCGCGAAACCGCTGCGCTTAGCCAAGAAGACCGGCTTGCCGCCTATAGAGCCGAGCAAGAGGCGCTTAGCCGCGAGCACCCAATTCAGAATTTTGAATGGGAGGGCCCGAACGGCGCGAGCGGGCTCATCATTGTCGGTATCGAATTTCCCGCCGGCATGGTGCCTGGCCGCTGCCGCGATTTTGTTCACATTATCCGCCACCCTGGAGATGGTGGTGTGAACCCGACCTTTCGCGGCACGGTATGCCGCGGGCCGGACGGGAAGTGGGTTCGCCGGGGGGCAATAGCCACCGGTATCCGAGTAGGGAAACGCGGCGCTGGACTTGCCCCATCCGCTTTCTGGTCTATGTGACAGGGCTGAGGGGCGGAAACGTCAAAAACCCTCGATTTTTCGGGCTTGATTCGCTTGACGCAGCCCGACCGGCGAGTCTAAAACCCGCCACGAATTATGCGGCAGGCCGGTCGGAGCCGCGGATCAGTGCAACAGCGCAGATCAAGGGCTCCGAGACGCTGCCTCTGACTACTGAACGTCAGATCAGTTATGACCGCGCCGGGGAAACTCGGATTCCGGTCCTCTGTGCAAGCAAATGGGCGCTTTTCCGCTGTCCAGCGGTAAGAGCGCGCGTTTTGTTTGCTCGTTTTTCTACTGCGTAAAGCCGGACGCGGCTTTGTCGCGAACAAGGGTGAAGAGCCGAATGCCTACGATTAACCAGCTCATCCGGAAGCCACGGGTACCGCCGCGCTATAGAAATAAAGTGCCGGCGCTCCAGTCGAGCCCGCAGAAGCGCGGCGTCTGCACGCGCGTCTATACGACGACCCCGAAGAAGCCGAACTCGGCGCTTCGTAAGGTTGCCAAGGTTCGCCTGACCAATGGCTTTGAGGTGATCGGTTACATCCCGGGCGAGGGCCATAACCTGCAAGAGCACTCGGTGGTGATGATCCGCGGCGGTCGCGTCAAGGATCTTCCCGGCGTGCGCTATCACATTCTCCGCGGCGTCCTCGATACGCAGGGCGTCAAGAACCGCAAAAAACGCCGGTCGCTTTACGGCGCCAAGCGTCCCAAGTAACGGAGCGAACGATGTCACGCCGTCACCGCGCCGAAAAACGCGAACCCCTTCCGGATCCGAAATTCGGATCAGTCATCATCAACCGCTTCATGAATGCGGTGATGAAGCAGGGCAAAAAGTCCGTCGCCGAATCGATCGTCTATGGCGCTCTCGAGCAGATCGAAGGCAAAGCCAAATCCAATCCCGTGACCGTATTCCAGTCGGCGCTCGACAATGTCGCGCCGTCGGTTGAAGTCCGCTCGCGCCGCGTCGGTGGCGCGACCTATCAGGTGCCGGTCGAAGTTCGTCCGGAACGCCGCCAGGCACTTGCGATCCGCTGGCTGATTACGGCGGCGCGCGAACGTAACGAAAAGACGATGGTGGATCGTCTGTCGGGCGAACTGCTCGACGCAAGCAATAACCGGGGCAACGCTGTCAAGAAGCGCGAAGATACGCATCGCATGGCCGAAGCGAACCGCGCCTTCTCACATTATCGCTGGTAACGGAAACCAGTTGAGGATCAATCATGCCCCGCATTCATAAAATAGAAGATTACCGCAACTTCGGAATCATGGCGCATATCGACGCCGGCAAGACGACGACGACCGAGCGGATTCTCTTCTACACCGGCAAGTCGCACAAAATCGGCGAAGTGCATGACGGCGCTGCGACTATGGATTGGATGGAGCAGGAGCAGGAACGCGGCATCACGATCACGTCTGCTGCGACCACCGCATTCTGGAACGGCAAGCGCCTCAACATCATCGACACCCCGGGCCATGTCGACTTCACGATCGAAGTCGAGCGTTCGCTGCGCGTGCTCGACGGCGCCGTCGTCGTGCTCGACGGCAACCAGGGCGTAGAGCCGCAGACCGAAACCGTTTGGCGTCAGGGCGACAAATACAAAGTCCCGCGCATCGTGTTTGCGAACAAGATGGACAAGACCGGCGCCGACTTCTTCAAATGTCTCGACGACATCGTGAAGCGTCTTGGCGCGAAGCCGATTGCGATCCAGCTGCCGATTGGCGCGGAAGCGAACTTCAAGGGCGTCATCGATCTCGTGAAGATGAAGGCGATCATCTGGCAGGACGAGACGCTCGGCGCGAAGTTCGACTACAGCGAGATCCCGGCCGATATGCTGGATCAAGCCAAGGAATATCGCGAAAAGCTCATTGAGGCTGCCGTCGAACTCGACGATGCGGCTTTGGAAAAGTTTCTCGACGGCGTTGAGCCCGACGAAGCCACGCTGCACCGCTTGATCCGCAAGGCCGTGATCACCAGCGCGTTCTATCCGGTGCTTGCTGGCTCCGCGTTCAAGAACAAGGGCGTGCAGCCCTTGCTCGACGCTGTCGTCGAATACCTGCCGTCGCCACTCGACGTTCCGTCGATCAAGGGCGAGGACGCGGACGGCAACGAAGTGCTGCGCAAAGCCGATGACAGCGAGCCGATGTCGCTCTTGGCCTTCAAGATCATGGACGATCCGTTCGTCGGCACGATCACGTTCTGCCGCGTCTATTCGGGCGTGCTGCTGTCGGGCACCGGCGTCGTGAACTCGACGCGCGAAAAGAAAGAGCGTGTCGGGCGCATGTTGCTGATGCATGCGAACAACCGCGAAGACATCAAAGAAGCTTTTGCAGGCGACATCGTTGCGCTTGCGGGCCTGAAGGAAGTTCGCACCGGCGACACGCTGTGCGACGCGAACAAGCAGGTCATTCTGGAAAGAATGGTATTTCCGGAACCGGTCATCGAAATTGCGATCGAACCGAAATCGAAGGCGGACCAGGAAAAGCTCGGCGTGGCACTCGCGAAGCTCGCTGCCGAAGATCCGTCGTTCCGCGTATCCACCGATCAGGAGTCCGGCCAGACCATTCTCAAGGGCATGGGCGAACTTCATCTCGACATCAAAGTCGATATTTTGCGCCGCACTTATAAGGTCGATGCCAACATCGGCGCGCCGCAGGTCGCCTATCGTGAAAAGATCACGAAGAAGACGACCATCGATTACACGCACAAGAAGCAGTCGGGCGGTTCCGGCCAGTTCGCGCGCGTGAAGATCGAAATCGAGCCGAACGAGCAGGGCAAGGGCTTCGAATTCGAAAACGAAATCGTCGGCGGAGCAGTGCCGAAAGAATACGTGCCGGGCGTCGAGAAGGGTCTCGAGTCGGTGCTGGGTGCGGGCGTAATCGCCGGCTTCCCGGTGGTCGACCTTAAAGTCAGCCTCATCGACGGCGCCTATCACGACGTCGACTCGTCGGCGCTTGCATTCGAAATCGCCGCGCGTGCGGCGTTACGCGAAGGCTTGCAGAAGGGCGGCTCAGTGCTGCTCGAGCCGATCATGAAGGTCGAAGTGGTGACGCCGGAAGATTACACCGGTTCGGTCATCGGCGATCTCAACTCCCGCCGTGGCCAGATCCAGGGCCAGGACATGCGCGGCAACGCCAACGTCATCAATGCGATGGTGCCGCTCGCCAACATGTTCGGCTACGTAAACAACCTGCGTTCTTTCTCGCAGGGCCGCGCCACCTTCACTATGCAATTCGACCACTACGAGCAGGTACCGAATAACGTCGCACAAGAGGTTCAGGCGAAATACGCCTGAGTGTTTTGTTTTCACAGATAGTCCGCTGAACGGAGAGCGAGATGGCCAAAGAGAAATTTGAACGTAACAAACCGCATTGCAACGTCGGCACGATTGGTCACGTTGACCATGGCAAGACGTCGTTGACGGCTGCGATCACGAAGGTGCTGGCTGAGACCGGCGGCGCCACGTTCACGGCCTATGACCAGATCGACAAGGCGCCGGAAGAGAAGGCGCGCGGTATCACCATTTCGACGGCGCATGTCGAATATGAAACCAAGAACCGCCACTACGCGCATGTCGATTGCCCGGGCCATGCCGACTACGTGAAGAACATGATCACGGGTGCGGCGCAGATGGACGGCGCGATCCTGGTTGTGTCGGCCGCTGACGGCCCGATGCCGCAGACGCGCGAACACATCTTGCTTGCCCGTCAGGTCGGCGTGCCGGCGATTGTGGTGTTCATGAACAAGGTCGACATGGTCGACGATCCGGAACTCCTCGACCTGGTCGAGCTCGAAGTCCGCGAACTGCTCTCGAAGTACAACTTCCCGGGCGACAAGATCCCGATCATCAAGGGCTCGGCCCTGATGGCACTCGAAGGCAAGAACCCGGAACAGGGCCACGACGCGATCCTGAAGCTGATGGAAGCAGTGGACGCTGCAATCCCGCAGCCGGATCGCCCGATCGATGGCGCGTTCCTGATGCCGGTTGAAGACGTGTTCTCGATCTCGGGCCGCGGCACGGTTGCGACCGGTCGCGTCGAGCGCGGGATCATCAAGGTCGGCGAAGAAGTCGAAATCGTCGGCATCAAGGACACCGTGAAGACGACCGTCACGGGCGTCGAGATGTTCCGCAAGTTGCTCGATCAGGGTCAGGCCGGCGACAACGTCGGTATTCTTCTGCGTGGTACCAAGCGCGAAGACATCGAGCGCGGTCAGGTTCTGTGCAAGCCGGGTTCGGTGAAGCCGCATACGAAGTTCACGGCTGAAGCCTACATCCTGACGAAAGAAGAGGGTGGCCGTCACACGCCGTTCTTCACGAATTATCGTCCGCAGTTTTACTTCCGGACGACCGACGTGACGGGCGTGGTGACCTTGCCCTCCGGCACCGAGATGGTGATGCCGGGCGACAACGTATCGATGGAAGTGCAGCTGATCGTTCCGATCGCGATGGAAGAGAAGCTCCGCTTCGCGATCCGTGAAGGCGGCCGTACCGTCGGTGCAGGCGTCGTCGCAAAGATCATCGAGTGACCCAGCGTAAACTAGAGAACAACACTTTTAACGCGGGACACCCCCGGAGTAAGCGATGAACGGCCAGAATATTCGTATCCGTCTCAAGGCGTTCGACCACCGCATTCTCGATTCTTCGACTCGGGAAATCGTGGCGACCGCCAAGCGTACCGGCGCGCAAGTTCGCGGGCCGATTCCGCTGCCGACTCGGATCGAGAAGTTCACCGTGAACCGCTCGCCCCACATCGACAAAAAGAGCCGCGAGCAGTTCGAAATGCGCACGCATAAGCGCCTTTTGGACATCGTCGACCCGACGCCGCAGACCGTGGACGCGCTGATGAAGCTCGACCTGGCTGCGGGTGTCGACGTCGAGATCAAGCTCTAAGGCGGAAGAGAACGAGGAAGTTAAAATGCGCTCGGGCGTAATTGCACAGAAGCTTGGCATGACCCGCGTCTTTACCGACGCAGGCGAACATGTCCCGGTGACCGTGCTGAAACTCGATAACTGCCAGGTCGTCGGCCACCGTACGGTGGAGAAGAACGGCTATGTCGCGGTACAACTCGGTGTCGGCACTCGCCGTATTTCGCGCGTGTCGAAAGCGATGCGCGGCCACTTCGCCGTCAGCAAGATCGAGCCGAAGCGCAAGCTCGCGGAATTCCGCGTGCCCGCAGACAGCCTGATCCCGGTCGGCGCGGAAATTACCGCGGATCATTTCGTGGTTGGCCAGTTCGTCGATGTCACCGGCACCTCGATCGGTAAGGGTTTTGCGGGCGGCATGAAGCGGTGGAATTTCCGCGGTCTGCGCGCAACCCACGGCGTTTCGGTTTCGCATCGTTCAATCGGTGGTACCGGCGGCCGTCAGGATCCCGGCAAGACTTTCAAGAACAAGAAGATGCCTGGTCACATGGGCGACGACACCATCACCACCTTGAACCTCAAGGTCGTTCGTACCGATGTCGAGCGCGGTCTGTTGCTCGTTGAAGGCGCGGTGCCGGGCTCAAAAGGCGGCTGGATCATGGTGCGTGACGCCGTGAAGAAGGCATTGCCGAAAGAAGCGCCGAAGCCGGGCAAGTTCCGTCTCGCAGACGAAGCAAACAAGAAGTCCGAGCCAAAGGCTGAAGCTCCTGCCGATGCGGCTCCCGCCGCCGAAGCAACTGAAGCGAAGGAGGGCGCATAATGGAACTCTCCGTCATTTCGCTCGATGGCAAGAAGGGCGGCTCCGTGACGTTGTCGGACGCGATCTTCGGTCTCGAAGTTCGCGCCGATCTCCTGCATCGCATCGTCAACTGGCAGCTCAACAAGCGCCGCGCCGGTACGCATAAGGTGAAGAACCGTGCGGAAATCTGGCGCACGGGCAAGAAGATGTACGGCCAGAAGGGCACCGGTAATGCCCGTCATGGTTCGGCTCGCGTTGCGCAGTTCCGTGGCGGTGGCCGCGCGTTCGGTCCGGTCGTGCGTTCGCACGAAACCGAAATGCCGAAGAAGTTGCGTCAGCTCGCGCTGAAGCATGCGCTTTCGGCCAAGGCTAAAGAATCCGCGATCGTGGTGCTCTCTGAGGCCACGCTGAAGGAGCCGAAGACGAAGTTGCTGGTCAAGAATCTGACCGATCTCGGCTTCTCGAGCGTGCTCTTCGTGGGCGGCACCGAGATCGACAAGAACTTCGGTCTCGCCGCGCGCAACCTGCATCAGGTCGATGTGCTGCCGATTCAGGGCATCAACGTTTACGACATCATGCGCCGCGACAAGCTCGTGCTGACCAAGGCCGCACTCGATGCGCTGGAGGCGCGCTTCAAATGACCACAGAACCGCGCCACTACGACGTGATCCTGTCGCCGCTTGTCACCGAGAAGGCGACGGCTGCGTCGGAAAAGAACAAGGTCGTGTTCAAGGTTCGCCTGGACGCGACAAAGACCGAGATCAAGCACGCGGTCGAGAAGCTCTTCGAAGTGAAGGTGAAGGGCGTGAACACGCTCATCCGCAAGGGTAAGAAAAAGGTTTTTCGCGGTACTCGCGGCAAGCAGAGCGACGTGAAGAAAGCGATTGTGACGCTCGAAGAGGGCAACACCATCGACATCACGACGGGACTCTGAGGTAACAAGTCATGGCACTCAGAACATATAAACCGATTACGCCCGGCCTTCGCCAATATGTGAGCGTCGACCGCACCGGCCTGCACAAAGGCAAGCCGGAAAAGAGTCTGACGGTCGGCAAGATCGGCACGGGCGCGCGCAACAATAACGGCCGCATCACCGTCCGCTTCCGCGGCGGCGGTCACAAGCGTGCGCTGCGCACGGTCGATTTCAAGCGCATCAAGCGCGATGTCTTAGCTACCATCGAGCGGATTGAGTACGATCCGAACCGCACCGCGTATCTCGCGCTCGTGAAGTATGCGGACGGCGAGCTTGCCTACATTCTGGCGCCGCAGCGCGTGTCGCCGGGCGACAAGGTCATCGCGGGCGAAGATGTGGACGTGAAGCCGGGCAACGCGATGCCGCTCGAGAACATGCCCATCGGTACAATCGTACACAATATCGAGCTCAAGATCGGCAAGGGCGGGCAGATCGCACGCTCAGCCGGCACCTACGCGCAGATCGTCGGTCGCGACCAGGGCTATTGCATCGTTCGCCTGCACTCGGGGGAACAGCGCCTCATTCACGGCCGCTGCTTTGCGACCGTCGGCGCAGTGTCGAACCCCGATCACATGAACACTTCGATCGGCAAAGCCGGCCGCAACATCTGGAAGGGCAAGAAGCCCGGTAACCGCGGTGTCACGATGAACCCGGTCGACCATCCGCATGGCGGCGGCGAAGGCCGCACCTCGGGCGGCCGTCATCCGGTGACGCCGTGGGGTTTTCCGACCAAGGGCAAGAAGACGCGCAAGAACAAGCGCACCAACAAATTCATCATTGCGAACCGCCACGCGCGGAAGAAGAAGGCGTAACCGATGACACGTTCGATTTGGAAAGGTCCGTTCGTCGACGGCTATCTGCTGAAGAAAGCAGATGCATCGCGCTCGTCCGGACGTTCGGATGTGATCAAGATCTGGAGCCGCCGCTCGACGATCCTGCCGCAGTTCGTGGGCCTGACCTTCGGCGTCTACAACGGCCAGAAGCACATTCCGGTTTACGTCTCCGAAGAAATGGTGGGCCACAAGTTCGGCGAGTTCTCGCCGACCCGCACTTTCACCGGTCACACCGCCGCCGACAAAAAAGCCAAGCGCACTCCGTAAAGAGATAGAATATGGGCAAGCCAGCTAGAAAACGAGTGCTGAAAGACAACGAGGCGAAAGCGATCGCGCGCAATCTGCGCGTGAGCGCGCGCAAGCTCGATCTGGTCGCGGGCCTGATCCGCGGCAAGAAGGTCGCGATGGCGCTCGCCGATCTTTCGTTTTCAAGAAAGCGGATCGCGAAGGACGTCAAGAAGTGCCTCGATTCCGCGATCGCGAATGCCGAGAACAATCACCAGCTCGACGTCGATAATCTCGTCGTGGCCGAAGCCTATATCGGCAAGGCGCTGACCATGCACCGTTTCACCGCGCGCGGCCGCGGCCGCTCGTCGCCGATCGAAAAACCATTCTCGAGCATCACGATTGTCGTTCGTGAAGTCGAAGGAACAGCCTGATGGGTCAAAAGGTAAATCCGACCGGTCTCCGGCTCGGCATCAACCGCACCTGGGATTCGCGCTGGTTTGCCCGCAAGGGCGAATACGCAAAGCTTCTGCATGAGGACATCGAGATTCGCGATTTCCTAATGAAGACGCTGAAGCAGGCCGCGGTCGCCAAGATCGTAATCGAACGCCCGCATAAGAAGTGCCGGGTCACGATTCACTCGGGCCGTCCGGGCGTCGTGATCGGCAAGAAGGGCGCGGACATCGACAAGCTGCGCAAGCAGATTTCGACGATGACGAACTCGGAAGTCATCATCAACATCCTCGAAATCCGTAAGCCGGAAATCGATGCGCATCTCGTGGCTGACTCGATCGCGCAGCAGCTCGAGCGCCGCGTGGCGTACCGCCGTGCGATGAAGCGCGCGGTGCAGTCCGCGATGCGTCTCGGCGCCGAAGGCATTCGTATCAACTGCTCGGGCCGTCTCGGCGGCAACGAAATCGCGCGCGTGGAATGGTATCGCGAAGGCCGCGTGCCGCTGCATACGCTGCGCGCCGATGTCGATTACGGCACCGCCACCGCGTTCACGACTTACGGCACCTGCGGCGTGAAGGTCTGGATCTTCAAGGGCGAGATCCTCGAACACGATCCGATGGCGCAGGACAAGAAGCTCGCCGACGGCGACAGCGGACGCACGACGCGCCGCAGCGACCAGGCAGCCTAAAGGCAGGAATAAAGAGTAACGATCATGCTGCAACCCAAGCGCACGAAATTCCGCAAACAGTTCAAGGGCCGCATCCGCGGTTCCGCGAAGGGCGGGACGCTGCTCGCGTTCGGAGAGTACGGCCTCAAGGCACTCGAGCCGGAGCGCGTAACTGCGCGCCAGATCGAAGCCGCGCGCCGTGCCATGACGCGTCATATGAAGCGTTCGGGCCGTGTCTGGATCAACATATTCCCGGATATTCCGATATCGAAAAAGCCGACCGAAGTCCGCATGGGCAAGGGCAAGGGTCAGCCGGAATTCTGGGCCGCGCGCATCAAGCCGGGCCGCATCATGTTCGAACTCGACGGTGTCGATGAAGCGACCGCGCGCGAGGCGCTTCGCCTCGCTGCCGCGAAGTTGCCGATCAAGTGCCGTTTCGTTTCGCGGATTCAGTAAGGGGAGAATGAAGATGAAAGTCGAAGACGTTCGTCAGCTCACCCCGGATCAGCTCACCGAGAAAATCGGCGAGTTGAAGAAGGAACAGTTCAACCTGCGCTTCCAGAAGGCGACGGGTCAGTTGGAAAACACCTCACGGGTGCGGCAGGTGCGGCGCGACATTGCGCGGCTCTCGACCGTCTCCAGTGAGAAACGCGCCGCCGGCGCTAAAGCCAAAAAGGGCAAGTGAGATGCCGAAGCGCGTATTGCAAGGAACGGTAGTTAGCGACAAGCAAGACAAGACGATCGTCGTCCGTGTCGAGCGCCGCTACACCCATCCGTTGCTCAAGAAGACCGTGCGCCGCTCGAAGAAATTCCACGCGCACGACGAAGCCAACAAGCACAAGATCGGCGATACCGTCAGGATCACCGAACACAAACCGATTTCGAAGTTGAAGCGCTGGATCGTCCTCGAGAACGAAAAAGCCTGAGACTGAATTACCCGCGATTTGCGGACAAGAAGAATAAAGGTGCCTTATGATTCAGATGCAAACAAACCTGGACGTCGCTGATAATTCCGGCGCGCGCCGCGTCATGTGCATCAAGGTGCTCGGCGGCTCGAAGCGTAAATACGCGACCGTGGGCGATGTCATCGTCGTCTCGATCAAGGAAGCGATTCCGCGCGGCCGCGTGAAGAAGGGCGAAGTGATGAAGGCAGTCGTCGTGCGCATCCGTAAAGATCTGCGCCGCGCCGACGGTTCGGTCATCCGCTTCGACCGTAATGCAGCGGTGCTCATCAACAACCAGATGGAGCCGGTCGGCACGCGTATCTTCGGGCCGGTGCCGCGCGAGCTTCGCGCCAAGAACCACATGAAGATCATTTCGCTCGCCCCGGAGGTGCTGTGATGGCCGCAAAAATCCGCAAGGGCGACAAAGTGCTCGTACTCGCCGGCCGCGACAAAGGTAAGTCGGGTGAGGTGATCGAGGTACGTCCGGACGAGCAGCGTGCGCTCGTGCGCGGCGTCAACATGGTGCGCAAGCATCAGCGACAGACGCCGCAGAACCAGGGCGGCATCATTTCGAAGGAATCGACGATTCACCTTTCCAATCTTGCGCTTGCCGATCCGAAGGACGGCAAGAAGGCCACGCGGGTCGGATTCAAAGAGATCAAGGGCGAGAAGGTGCGGATTGCGCGCCGCTCGGGAGAGCAGATCGATGCCTGAAAATAGCTACATCCCGCGTCTGAAGACGCAGTTCGAAAAGACGATCCGCCCGAAGCTCGTGGAGCAGTTCGGCTATTCGAACCCATATGCCGTTCCGCGGCTCGACAAGATCGTGCTCAACATGGGCGTGGGCGAGGGTTCTGCCGACCAGAAAAAGGTCACGGCGGCTGCCAACGACCTGACCCAGATCGCCGGCCAAAAGGCCGTGATCACCAAATCGCGCAAAGCGATCGCAAACTTCAAGCTGCGTGAGAACATTGGCATCGGCGCCAAGGTCACGCTGCGCGCGGACCGCATGTATGATTTCGTCGATCGTCTGATCACGGTCGCGCTCCCGCGCGTGCGCGACTTCCGTGGCCTCAACCCGAAGAGCTTCGACGGCCGCGGCAATTACACGATCGGCATCAAGGAACACCTCATTTTCCCGGAAATCGATTACGACAAAGCGGAATCGGTCTGGGGCATGGACATCACCGTCTGTACGACGGCGAAAAGCGACGACGAGGCGCGCGCATTGCTCGCGGCTCTGAATTTTCCCTTCCGGCAGTGAAGCTAAAAACTTCAAACGCGGAGATCAGGAGCAGAAATGGCTAAGAAGAGTTCAATTGAGAAGAACGAGCGCCGCCGGCGCATGACTAAGAACAAGGCCGGCAAGCGCGCGAAGCTCAAGGCGATCGTGATGGACAAGAAAGTGTCCATCGAAGACCGCTTCAATGCCGTTCTCAAACTTTCGGAATTGCCGCGCAATTCGGCGAAAGAGCGCATTCGTAACCGCTGCGAAATTTCCGGCCGCCCGCGCGCCGTCTATCGCAAGCTGGGTATGTCGCGCCTTGCGCTTCGCGAATATGGCGCCAAGGGGCTCATTCCGGGCCTCGTGAAGTCGAGCTGGTAAGGGGAGGATCGAAAGATGGCTTTACACGATCCGCTCGGCGATATGCTGACCCGCATCCGTAACGCGCAGATGCGCAAGAGCGACCGCGTGTACACGCCGGGCTCTTCGTTCCGCGCGCGCGTGCTCGATGTGTTGAAGACCGAAGGTTATATCCGCGGTTATTCGACCACCGAGTTCGGCAACGGCCGCACTGAGTTCGATGTCGAATTGAAATATGCCGAAGGCCAACCGGTGATCCGCGAGATTTCGCGCGTGTCTAAGCCGGGCCGCCGGGTTTACGCGTCCGTCGATGCGCTGCCGCGCGTCAATAACGGACTGGGCATTGCGATCGTGTCCACGCCGAAGGGCGTGATGGCCGATCACGATGCGCGTGACCAGAATGTCGGCGGCGAAATTCTCTGCACGGTATTCTGAGGGGAACGGGAACATGTCCAAAATCGGCAAACGACCCGTCGCCATTCCGTCAGGCGTCACCGCGAACGTCTCGGGCCAGACCATCAAGGTCAAAGGCCCGAAGGGCGAGCTTACGGTCGTGATCAACGACAATGTCGCGCCGAAGCTCGATGGCAACAAGATCAGCTTCGAGAAGAAGGGCGAGGAAAAGCAGGACCAGGCTTCACTGGGGTCTTGCGCGCGCGCTCGTGAACAACTCGTCACCGGCGTCACCAAGGGCTTCGAGACGAAGCTCGAGATCAACGGCGTCGGCTATCGTGCGGCGGCGCAGGGCAAGAACCTGAATCTCTCGCTCGGCTACAGCCACGAGGTGGTCTACCAGGTGCCGGATGGGGTCGCGGTTGCGACGCCGAAGCCCACCGAAATCGTGATCACCGGGATCGATCGCCAGAAGGTCGGTCAGGTTGCTGCCGAAATTCGCGGCTATCGTCCGCCAGAGCCGTACAAAGGCAAGGGCGTAAAATACGCCGGTGAAAAAATCTTCCGCAAGGAAGGTAAGAAGAAGTAACGGGGAACGACGATGGCAAACGTTGCAACACGCACTAAGCGTCGCACTGCGAGCGTACGCCAGTCGCTGAAAGAGTTGGCTTACGGTCGTCCGCGCCTGTCGGTTTACCGTTCGGGCATGAACATCTATGCGCAGGTCATCGACGACAGCAAAGGCGGCACGATCGCTGCCGCTTCGTCGCTCGAGAAAGACATGCGCGGCAAATTAAAGTCGGGTGCGAATGTCGAGGCCGCGAAAGCGGTCGGCAGCCTGATCGCCGAACGCGCGAAGGCGAAAGGCGTCAAGGAAGTCATCTTCGACCGTGGCGGATATCGCTTTCACGGCCGCGTCAAGGCACTCGCCGACGCGGCGCGCGAAGGCGGACTGAGTTTCTAAGGACAAAACTATGGCACGCGAAAGAGACCAGAAACGAGGCCGGGACCGCGATCGTGACGATCGCGACAGCGGGTTGGTGGACAAGCTCGTCCACATCAACCGCGTCGCGAAGGTCGTTAAGGGCGGTAAGCGCTTCGGCTTCGCAGCACTCGTCGTCGTCGGCGACCAGAAAGGCCGCGTCGGCTTTGGTCACGGCAAGGCGCGCGAAGTGCCGGAAGCAATCCGCAAGGCGACCGAAGCCGCGAAGCGCGCGATGATCCGCGTGAACCTGCGCGATGGACGCACGCTGCATCACGACGTCAACGGTCATCACGGTGCGGGCAAGGTCGTGCTCCGCGCGGCGCCCGCCGGTACCGGCATCATCGCCGGCGGTCCGATGCGCGCGGTGTTCGAAACCGTCGGCATGGCCGACGTGGTTGCAAAGTCGTTCGGCTCCTCGAACCCCTACAACATGGTTCGCGCGACCTTCGACGCACTAAAGAATCAAGACAGCCCGCGTTCGGTCGCAGCACGCCGCGGCATCAAGGTTTCGGCCTTGCAGTCGCGCCGCCGCGACACCGATGTCGACGCGACGGCTGAAGGCTAAAGGATAAGGTCATGGCAAAGAGCGGAAAAATGCTCACGGTCGAACAATATGGCAGCCCGATTCGCCGCGAAGCGAGCCAGGAAGCGACATTGATCGGTCTCGGTCTCAACCGCCGCGGCAAGCGCCGCGAGTTGGTGGATACGCCACAGACCCGCGGCATGATCGCGAAGGTCGCGCACATGGTGCGGATCGTCGAAACGCAAGTGAGGATAGGGCGATGAAACTCAATCAGATCGCGGACAACGAAGGCGCGCGCAAGAACCGCATGCGCATCGGCCGCGGTATCGGCTCCGGCAAAGGCAAGACCGGCGGCCGTGGCGTGAAGGGTCAGAAGGCTCGTACCGGCGTCCGCATCAAGGGCCGCGAAGGCGGTCAGACGCCGCTGCAACGCCGTCTGCCGAAGCGCGGCTTCAACAATATCTTCGCCATCAAATACAACGAAGTGAACCTCGATCGCATTCAGAAGGCGGTCGATGCGGGTCATCTCAAGGCAGGCGATACCGTGACTGCGGAATCGCTCGCGAAGGTCGGCGTGTTGCGCCGTGCCGGCAACGGTGTCCGTCTGCTCGGCAACGGCGAATTGAAGGTGAAGCTTGCGTTCGAAGTCGCTGGTGCCTCTAAGCCGGCGATTGCCGCGGTCGAAAAGGCCGGCGGCACCGTGAAAGAGCTTGTCATCAAGAAGGCCGATCGCGAAAAGCGCGGCAAGATGGTGAAGAAGCCTAAGAAAGATGGCGACAAGCCAAGCAAGACGGCGAGAAAGCCAAAGAAAGAATCAGGCGCAAAAGCCTGACCTAACGTTTTTTAGTCGGGGCGGATCGGAGCGAACATGGCGTCGGCAGCCGAACAACTCGCGGCAAACCTGAACTTCAGCGCGCTTGGAAAAGCGGAAGACCTGAAGAAGCGCATCTATTTCACACTGGGCGCGCTCCTGGTCTATCGCCTCGGCACGTATATTCCGATGCCGGGTATCGACCCGACCGCGTTCGCCAACGCCTTCAACCAGGCGCGTGGCGGCATTCTCGGTCTCTTCAATATGTTTTCGGGCGGTGCGGTCGAGCGCATGGCGATCTTCGCGCTCAACATCATGCCGTACATCTCGGCATCGATCATCTTGCAGTTGCTGACCACTGTTTCTCCGACGCTTGAAGCGCTGAAGAAGGAGGGCGAGCAGGGCCGCAAGGTCATCAACCAATACACGCGCTATCTCACCGTGGTGCTAGCCGCATTGCAGGCCTACGGTATCGCGGTCGGTCTTGAAGGCAGCTCGAACGGGATCGTTTCCGATCCCGGCATGTTCTTCCGCATCACGACCGTGATCACGCTTACGGGCGGCACCGTGTTCCTGATGTGGCTCGGCGAACAGATCACCGCGCGCGGCATCGGCAACGGTATTTCGCTGATCATCTTCGCGGGCATCGTTGCGGAATTGCCGGCGGCAACCGCGGGCCTGCTGGATCTCGGCCGCACCGGCGCGGTTTCGACCGGGCTTATCCTGCTCATCATCGTGGTCGCGGTCGCAGCGATCGCCTTCATCGTTTACATGGAGCGCGCGCAGCGCCGGTTGCTAATCCAATATCCGAAGCGCCAGATCGGCAACCGGATGTTCGAAGGGCAGAGTTCGCATCTGCCGCTGAAACTCAACTCATCGGGCGTGATCCCGCCGATCTTCGCGTCGTCGCTGTTGCTGGTGCCGACCACGATCGCGCAATTCACGGCGGGAAGTGGGCCTGAATGGCTGAATTACCTGACCACGATACTCGGTCACGGCCGTCCGGCTTACATGGCGCTTTATGCGTCGCTGATCATCTTCTTCGCGTTTTTCTACACCGCGATTGTCTTCAATCCGGTCGAGACCGCGGATAACCTGAAGAAGCACGGCGGCTTCATTCCAGGCATTCGCCCCGGCGAGAACACCGCAAAGCACATCGATTATGTGCTGACGCGGATCACGGTCGTGGGTGCGGCCTATCTCGTGATCGTCTGTTTGCTGCCGGAAGTGCTGGTCGCTTACGCGGGTGTGCCGTTCTATTTCGGCGGCACGTCCTTGCTCATCGTCGTCTCGGTGACCATGGACACGGTCGCGCAGGTGCAGGGCTACCTGATCGCGCACCAATATGAAGGCCTGATAAAGAATTCGAAGCTGCGCGGGTCGCGGCGATGAGACTCGTCCTGCTCGGACCCCCCGGTGCAGGTAAGGGAACGCAGGGCGATCGTTTGATCGAACGACACGGCATTACCCGGCTATCCACCGGCGACATGCTGCGGGCGGCGGTCAAGGCGGAGACGCCGGTCGGCCTCAAGGCAAAAGACATCATGGCGCGCGGCGACCTCGTCTCGGACGATATCGTGATCTCGATCATCCGCGATCGCCTGAAGGAATCTGACATGAAGCCTGGCTTCATCCTGGACGGGTTTCCGCGCACGGTCGCCCAGGCCGAGGCGCTCGATGGCTTGCTCGCCGAGACCGGCATCAAGCTCGACGCGGTCGTGGAACTCAAGGTGAATGAGGGTGCGTTGCTCAAGCGCATCGAGACCCGGATCGCGGAAATGACCGCCCGGGGCGAAGCCATCCGGGCCGACGATAACCCGGAGGCGCTTAAAAAGCGGCTCGACGCCTACCGTGCCCAGACCGCGCCGCTCTCGGCCTATTATGCCAAGCAAGGCTCGCTTCTGGAGGTCGACGGCATGTCACCGATTCCCGCCGTCGAGCAGGCGATCGACGAGGGCCTGAAGGCCCGGAAAGCCACTGTTTCCGCGGGTTTGCGCGGTTGACTTGATATGATCACCCCCTTACATAACCCCCATCAGTCGCTAGGTTCGACGCGATGCCAAACCCGCCCAGGCGGGCGTTTGGGCGTCGCGTTTTGCCGTATCGATGACAACTATGCTGGGCCAGGACGCCCGCATCTCGGAGAATAAACGTGGCTCGTATCGCAGGCGTGAACATCCCGACCGGTAAGCGCGTAGTTGTTGCGCTTCAATATATCCACGGCATCGGTCAACTCCGCTCGAAGAAGATTGTCGAAGAACTGAAGATCCCGGCCGAGCGCCGCGTGAACCAGCTCACCGACCAGGAAGTTCTCCAGATCCGCGAAATGATCGACCGCGAATACATCGTGGAAGGCGATCTGCGCCGTGAAGTGCAACTCAACATCAAGCGTCTGATGGATCTCGGTTGCTATCGCGGCTTGCGTCACCGCAAGGGCCTGCCGGTCCGCGGTCAGCGCACGCATACGAACGCGCGCACGCGCAAAGGCCCGGCGAAAGCAATCGCCGGCAAGAAGATGGCCACGCGCTAACGCGCATAGAATTTTAAAGAAACAGGTTCGTTATGGCTAAAGAAGCAGCACAAAAGGTCGTCCGCAAGCGCGAGCGCAAGAACATCGCGTCCGGCGTCGCGCATGTCGCGGCTTCGTTCAACAACACGATGATCACGATCACCGACGTGCAAGGCAATACGATTGCCTGGTCGTCGTCGGGCGTGATGGGTTTCAAGGGTTCGCGCAAATCGACGCCTTATGCAGCACAGGTCGCCGCAGAAGACGCCGCGCGCAAGGCGGCCGAGCACGGCATGCGCACCCTCGAAGTGGAAGTTTCCGGCCCCGGTTCGGGCCGCGAGTCGGCGCTGCGTGCGCTGCAAGCTGCGGGCTTTACCGTTACGTCGATCCGCGACGTGACGCCGATCCCGCATAACGGTTGCCGTCCGCGCAAGCGCCGGCGCGTTTAAGTTGGTTTCGTCCGGCTTCGGCCGGTTGGATTTATCGCCGCGTCTGACGCGGACGCGAGGCGACGGCTTCGCTGAGAGGACGCAAGGATGACGACTGTGATCCAGAAAAACTGGCAAGAGCTGATCAAGCCCGAGAAGCTCGTGGTGCAGGGCGGCAGCGATCCGAAGCGGTTCGCTACCCTCGTCGCCGAGCCGCTCGAGCGCGGCTTTGGCCTGACGCTCGGTAATGCGCTGCGCCGTATTCTGCTGTCGTCGCTCCAGGGTGCCGCTGTCACGTCGGTGCAAATCGACGGCGTGCTGCATGAGTTCTCCTCGATCCCGGGCGTGCGCGAAGACGTCACCGACATCGTGCTGAATATCAAAGACATCGCGATCAAGATGCAGGGCGAAGGCCCGAAGCGCATGGTCGTGAAGAAGCAGGGCCCGGGCCCGGTCGTTGCCGGCGACATTCAGACGGTCGGCGACGTGCAGGTGCTGAACCCGGATATGCCGATTTGCACGCTCGACGAGGGCGCGGAAATCCGCATGGAATTCACCGTCAACACCGGCAAGGGCTATGTCGCGAGCGACCGCAACCGCGCGGAAGATTCGCCGATCGGCTTGATCCCGGTCGACAGCCTCTATTCGCCGGTGCGCAAAGTTTCGTACCGCGTCGAGAACACCCGCGAAGGTCAGATTCTCGATTACGACAAGCTCACGCTCACGATCGAAACCAACGGTTCGATCACGCCGGAAGATGCGCTCGCTTACTCGGCGCGCATTCTCCAGGACCAGCTCAATATCTTCGTGAACTTCGAAGAGCCGCGCCGCGAAGTCGAAGCGCCGGCGATGCAGGAACTGCCGTTCCCGCCCGCCATGCTGAAGAAGGTGGACGAGCTCGAGCTGTCGGTCCGTTCGGCGAACTGCCTGAAGAACGACAACATCGTCTATATCGGCGACCTCATTCAGAAGTCGGAAGCGGAAATGCTTCGCACTCCGAACTTCGGCCGCAAGTCGCTCAATGAGATCAAAGAAGTGCTCGCGACTATGGGCCTGCATCTCGGCATGGAAGTGCAGGGCTGGCCGCCGGAAAACATCGAAGAACTCGCGAAGCGCTTTGAGGATCATTACTGAGGCGCGGCTAGCGCTTCGGAGGAAAGAACATGCGTCACGGAAAAACCAATCGCCGCTTCAGCCGCCGTCCCGAGCACCGCAAAGCGATGCTCGCGAATATGGCAGCGTCCCTGATCACGCACGAGCAGATCGTGACCACGCTGCCGAAGGCGAAGGACATTCGTCCGATCGTCGAGAAGCTGATCACGCTCGGGAAGAAGAATACGCTGCATGCGCGCCGCCAGGCGATCTCGGAAATGCGCGACCGCGAAGCGGTGAAGCGTCTCTTCGAAGTTGTTGCGCCGCGCTACAAAGAGCGTAACGGCGGGTATCTCCGCATCATCAAGGCGGGCTTCCGCTATGGTGACAGCGCGCCGGTCGCAGTGATCGAATTCGTCGATCGCGACGAGAGCGCTAAGGGCAAGGCCGATATCGCCCGCCACGAAGCCTGGAAGGCGACGCAGCCGAAGGAAGAACAGCAGAGCGTTCCGGCGTAAATTCGTCGTTTCGGCGCTAGAAAATTCAAAACCCCGGCCTCGCGCCGGGGTTTTTGCTTTCCTGTCGTTTTTGTTTTCCTGTCATGGAGAAGGCGAAGACTTTAATTCAACACCATCGGTTGGAACTAATAGCCAGCGATTTGGTTCACTTCGCGAAACCGGAGAATTTTCATGGCACGTGGATTTCCATCAATGACGGCCTTGCTCGGGATGCTCGCTGTCCTGGGCTATCAAAATCGGGACAAAATTTCCGAAGTATTGGGCAAGCTGAACACGCCCGGCCCTGATGGGAAGGCCGGACCAGGCGGTCTCGGTGGGCTGCTCGAGAAGCTCGGTGTCAACACCAAAGGCGCCGGTGCCGGAGGCATCCTGACCGGCGGTCTTGGCGAACTGCTCGACCGCTTCAAGCAAAACGGCCAGGGCGACAAAGCCGACTCCTGGGTCAATACCGGTCCGAACAAGGCGGTCACGCCTGCCGACCTCGAAAAGGCGATCGGGCCCGACGTGTTGGAGACGCTCACGCAGCACACGAATTTATCGAAAGAGGAATTACTGGCGCGGCTCAGCCGCGAATTGCCGGGAGCCGTCGACAAATACACACCACAGGGGCGCGTTCCCACCGACGCAGAAGCTGAAGGAAAGACCTCATGAGCATTCTCTGGACCATTGTTATCGGCTTCGTCGCGGGCGTGATCGCCAAATTTATTATGCCCGGTGACAACGAGCCTTCGGGTTTCGTGTTGACCACGATCCTCGGCATCGTCGGCGCCTTCCTCGCGACCTGGCTGGGCCAGGCGTTGGGTTGGTATTCCGCCAATCAAGGCGCGGGTCTGATCGGTGCAATCGTCGGCGCGGTGATCGTGCTCTTTATCTACGGCATGATCGCCAGGCGGCGCGCGACCGGCGTTTAACGCCTACTAATCGCACGAAGAAAAAAACCCCGGCCCAAGTTTATACTTGGCGGAAGTCGGATACATCCGACTTCCGATGCCGGGGTTTTTGTTTATGCCAAGCGCCGGGGATGGGGGTATGCCCCTGTGCTAAAAGCTAAGGGCTTCAATATGTTAAGCTTATTCTACCTGGGATGGGCTTTAACGATTTAGGCAGCGAAGCTTCCGATTTTCGCCCTGTTTGAATTTAATAAGACCACGGGGGACGATCGGCTCGGGCGAGGGGAAATAGTGGTGTTTGCGCGTTTAGTTGGACCGCTGGTTGCGGGGCTGGTGCTTGTGTGCGCCGGCTGCACCTCGTTCGATACCGAGCGCGAGGATGTCGTTACCTTCGCCTTCTCTCAACCCACGACCGAGTGCGAAGTCTTTATCGGCAATAACTCGATCGGCCGCGTATCGCTCGCGCGTCCGGCAGTCGGTGTTCCGCGCGGCACCGAGCCGCTCCGGGTCTCGTGCGCTGCCGCCGCTTACGCTCCGATCTCGGCGGAAATCTCGATTTCCCGCACCCGTGACGAGTCCTACGGCGTGCTTGGCGTAAACGTGCCGACCCCGCGGGCGCTGGGCGCGCGCGTGGTCGAGCCGATTACAAACATCACGAGCACGCCCAAGACCGGCTACCCACCCCGGATTACCGTTGATATCGCCCAGCGGGCCGTCATCGTCCCCGACGGCTGGCAGTCAAAAATGTAATGGCGTCCAGCGCTTAAGGCGCATTGACTGCTGTGTCCGGAACCTGCCTTAGTTACGCTGTGCGGCCTTAAAGAGAGCCGGTTAGCGGTTCCGGGCTGGATTCGCGTTGGGGGCGTTATGAAGCGGGTCGGAGTGACCGTCGCAGCTTTCGTTGCGTCCATATTCTTTTGGACGGCTGCCAACGCCATCGACACCAATATCGGGCCGCGCTGGAATTGGAGCGGCTATTACATCGGCATGACCGCCGGCTACGCAAGCGCGGGCGCGCGCTGGACCGACGAATTTGGCTTCACCAATGGAAATTTTTCGGGCCAGGGCACGACGCTCGGGCTCACGGGCGGACGCAATTGGCAGAATGGCCGCTGGGTTTATGGCCTGGAAGGCGATCTGTCGTACACGAACTTTTTCGCAGACAGTTCAGACTTCTTCCTTTGCTTTCCCGATTGCCGGACCCAGCTCACGAGTTTCGCAACACTGCGCGCGCGCATGGGTTATCTGCTCAATCCCGATCTCCTGATCTACGGGACCGCGGGCATTATCGTCGGCAAGTTTCAGCACGGCAATGTCGTTTTCACGTCCGCTACAAACACCGAAGTCGGAGCGGTGGTGGGCTTCGGCCTTGAGCGCAAGGTTGCGCAGCAATGGACGTTAAAGGCTGAGTATCTTTTCGCGCCGATGAATGGCGGTACGGCCTGCGATGTGTCGATCTGCGGGTTGGCGATTGAGAACGATAAATTCAATTTGCATGTGTTTCGGCTCGGCCTGAACCGGCATTTCGGTGGAACGGGTAACGCCGATGAAACTTCGAACTTGCCGGCGTTCTCATGGGCCGGTTTCTTCGTCAGCGTGTTTGCCGGTTACGGTCAGGGTCAATCCGAATGGATCGACGATTTCTTCGGCTTCAACAGCGGCAGGTTCAACGGCACCGGCGCACTGGTTGGCTTGGGCGCCGGTTATAATTGGGTCGCCGGGCGCTGGGTCTATGGCTTGGAAGGCGACGCTGCGATTACGTCGATCAAGGCAACGATCAGCCAGGATTGCTTATGTTTTCCAGGCGAAACTCAGGTCACAAATCTTTTCACCTTCCGCGGCCGCGCGGGCTATCTTGTCACGCCCAATACGCTTGCCTTCGTTACGGGCGGTGTCGCGCTGGCATCGCTTAAGCACACGATTACGGATATTCAGACTGGCCTCGGCATCCAGCCGGGCTTGACCGTTGGCGCAGGTGTGGAAATTCGCGCGTTCCAGAACTGGACTGTAAAAGGCGAATATCTGTTCGCGGCGTTCGGTGATTCTGAGGCCTGCGGTCTCTTCGTTTGCTTTGGTTCGCTCACCTCGAGCTACATGAATGTCCATATCGGCAGACTCGCGCTCAACCGCTATTTCTAGCGGCGGCGCAGGGACCTGCGGCACCGGCCCCGATGGCCGCTACAATTCAATCCAATTTGAGTGGCACAGGCGCGGGGCGAGGGCCTATATAGTGCCCCGTCGATTTTGCTTGATGGCCGCCGCTGGAAGGGTGCCTATGACCATAATTCGCCTGTTCGTTTGCGCGCTGCTTGCCGCGTTCATCTCCTCTGCGGCGCACGCCCAGAAGGTGCCGACCAGCCGCTCCGAATTGGCGTTGAGCTTTGCAGCGACCGTGAAGCGGGCAGCGCCCGCCGTCGTCAACGTCTATGCGTTGAAGCGCGCGCGTCAGAACAATCCGTTCATGGACGACGAGTTCTTCAAACGCTTCTTCGGCGGCGCGCCGTCGCAAAGCATGCCGATGGAACGCGTGCAGCGCTCGCTCGGCTCGGGCGTCATTCTCGATCCGTCCGGTCTCATCATCACGAATAATCATGTGATCGATGGCGCCGACGAAATCCGCATCGCGCTCGAACGACCGGCGCGAATTCGAGGCGGATGTGGTGCTGCGCGATCCGCGTTCGGATCTCGCGGTGCTGCGTATCCGTAATGCAAAAGAAAAATTCTCGCCGATCGAAATCGCGGACTCCGATGAAGTCGAGGTCGGCGATCTGGTGCTCGCCATCGGCGATCCGTTCGGCGTCGGCCAGACGGTGACGCAGGGCATTGTTTCGGCGACTGCGCGTACGCGCGTCGGCATCACGGATTTCCAGTTTTTCATTCAGACCGATGCTGCGATCAATCCCGGCAATTCGGGCGGGGCGCTGGTCGATATCAACGGACGTCTGGTCGGTATCAATACGGCGATCTTCTCGCGCTCCGGCGGTTCGCACGGCATCGGCTTTGCGATCCCGACTAATATGGTGCGGGTGGTGCTTGAATCCGCGCGCACCGGCAACAAGACCGTGCTGCGTCCTTTTTTCGGCGCGCGCTTGCAGCCGGTGACGGCGGAAATTGCTGAAAGCCTCAGCCTCAAGCGCCCGGCCGGCGCGCTGGTCGCGAGCATCACGCCGGACAGCCCGGCGGCGAAAGCGGGACTGCGGGCAGGCGACGTGATCGTCGCGGTTGACGATATTGCGGCCGACGATCCGGCGGCGGTCAATTACCGGCTTGCGCTGAAAGCGATCGGCGGCAACGCAACACTTTCGGTTGAGCGCAGCGGCAAAAACCTCAAGCTGGCAATCAAGCTGGAGGCAGCGCCCGAGCGGCAAGCCGATGAAATCGAAATCACCGCGCGCTCGCCGTTCAACGGTGCGCGGGTTTCGAACTTCACGGCCGATCTCGCTAATCGCCTGCGCACGGACGTTTCGGCGGAAGGCGTCGTCATCACTAAGATAAACGACGGCTCGACCGCGCAACGCGTGGGTCTGCGGCCCGGCGATGTCATTCTCGAAGTCAACGGCGCGAAGATCGAAAACACCGGCGATCTTGAGCGCGCCGCGCGTCAGGAAGCGCGCGAATGGCGGCTCACGATTACGCGCGGGGGCCAGCGGCGCAGCGTCGTATTGCGCGGATGAACGCGAAGCGCGCAGGACAAACGTCAACCAACCTGTTCGAGGCGGCGGGCTTCGCCGACGACGCGCCGCGTCCGCTCGCGCATAAGCTGCGTCCGCAGACGCTTGCCGACGTCGTCGGGCAGGAAGCGCTGGTGGGGCCTGACGGCGCGCTCACGCGCATGCTGGAATCGCGAACGCTCGGTTCGCTGATTTTCTGGGGGCCGCCCGGCACCGGTAAGACCACGGTCGCGCGGTTGCTCGCGACCGAGACCGATCTTCATTTCGAGCAGGTCTCGGCGGTATTCTCCGGTGTCGCCGATCTCAAGAAAGTATTTGATGCTGCGCGTACGCGGCGGGAAACGGGAACCGCGACGCTGCTCTTCGTCGACGAAATTCATCGCTTCAATCGCGCCCAGCAGGATTCGTTTCTGCCGGTGATGGAAGATGGCACCGTTACCTTGGTCGGCGCCACCACCGAAAACCCGTCATTCGAACTGAACGCCGCGTTGCTCTCGCGCGCGCGGGTGCTCGTATTCAAGTCGCTCGATGAAACGGCGATCGGGAAGCTGCTCGTCGCGCGCCGAGGAGGTGGAGGGGAAGAAGTTTCCGCTCGATGATGAGGCGCGTGCTTCGCTGATCCGTATGGCCGACGGAGACGGCCGTGCGTCGCTGACACTTGCCGAAGAAGTCTGGCGTGCCGCGCGCAAAGGCGAAGTTTTCAATTCGCAGCAGCTGCAGGACATCGTACAGCGCCGTGCGCCGATCTACGACAAGTCACAGGACGGCCATTACAACCTTATCTCGGCTTTGCATAAGAGCGTGCGCGGCTCGGATGCCGATGCTGCACTTTATTATCTCGCGCGTATGCTGGATGCCGGAGAGAACCCGCTCTATATCGCGCGGCGTGTTGTACGCATGGCGGTCGAAGATATCGGCATGGCGGATCCGCAGGCGCTGGTGATCGCGAATGCAGCAAAAGATGCGTTCGATTTCCTCGGCACGCCAGAAGGGGAACTCGCGATTGCGCAGGCTGTGATCTATTGCGCGACGGCGCCGAAATCGAATGCCGCTTATATGGCTTATAAGCAGGCGAAGCGTGTTGCCAAAGACGCGGGCTCGCTGGTGCCGCCGAAGCACATTCTGAATGCACCGACCAATTTGATGAAAGACGAAGGTTATTCCGCCGGCTACGAATATGATCACGACGCCGAGGAAGCGTTTTCAGGTCAGGATTATTTCCCCGATAAACTTGGCCGCCAGGAATTTTACCAGCCGGTCGAGCGCGGCTTCGAGCGGGAAGTAAAAAAGCGGATGGATTATTGGGCGAAGCTGCGCTCAGCGAAGAAGTAATTATTTGCGCGGCGGCTGCACCGGCGTCTGCATATACGGCCGGCCCTGATACGGATTCTGCGAGGTATTGAGATTCGGCATCTGCGTCGGCTGCGTCTGGATTTGCACAGGCGCGGGCTGCGGCAGCGGCTTCACTCTGATGGTGGCCGGATCCTGCTGCGGCTGCTGCGCCATCGACGCGGTCATGCCGAAGCCGAAAATGACGAGCGCGGTGGCTGCCAGAACTGTACGCCGCATGACCGCCTCCCTATTTGTTGTCGCGGTTCCAAAGTCATAAACCGCGATACTTAAAGTCTGGTTCCCGATTGCGGCTGCGTTTGCGCCTTAAGCGGGCAAAATCGCGACGATCCGGTAGCTAACGGGGTCGATCACGACGATCTTCGCGGCCGCCACGACATAGAAGTAGTCGCCATATTCTGGAGCGATTTCAGCAACTTCCTTTGGGAAGGGGTAGAAATGCAGGTTACGGGGGACTTCTGCGCCAACGGTTAGTTGGATCGCGAGCTTCGCCACATGGTCCACTTTCGCGTTTTTCACCGAAAGGCGGATTTTTTCCTGCTTCTCATCGCTCAGCTGGGGGGCCGCCTTGGCAGGCGGCGCGGTTGGCGATTCCGCGCCCAGCGATTGCGCCAGCACGCCGGGCGCGCCCGCGAGACTTAAAAAGATGACCGAAGCAAGCAGCCGGCGCATGGCGCACATTCCAGATCTATCGTGCCAGATTTCTTGTAATGGTTCCCAACATTGCTAACGCTTCGCGCGCCCTCTAGGTTCCGGCGGAAATTGAAGGCACTTCCATGTACGCGTTATTTCTCGTCATTTTGGGCGGCGGCATCGGCTCCGGCCTGCGTCACGGCGTCAATCTCGCCGCTGCGCGCTGGATCGGGCCGGAATTTCCGTGGGGTACGCTCAGTGTCAATGTCGTCGGATCGTTTCTGATCGGCGTGCTCGCCGCGTGGTTCGCGTTTCGCGGCGATAGCTATACGACACAGTCGCTGCGGTTATTTTTGACCACCGGCATTCTCGGCGGCTTCACGACGTTCTCGGCATTCTCGCTCGACTTCGCGCTCCTGTTCGAGCGCGGCGATACGATGCTTGCGATCGTCTATGTCGTCGCCTCGATGCTGTTATCGATCGCGGCGATCTTCGCCGGCCTCTGGCTCGTGCGCAGCTTTACATAACGCCATGGCCGTACAAACTCGAAAAGTAAAAGACGACGAAGAGGGGATGCGCCTCGACCGCTGGTTCAAGGCGCATTTCCCGACGCTCGCATTCGGCCACCTGCAAAAATTGCTGCGGACCGGCCAGGTTCGCGTTAACGGCGCGCGTGCGAAAACGAATACGCGGCTTGAGCCGGGCATGGCGGTGCGTGTACCGCCGCTCTCGCTCAGGGACGGCGAAGAGGACGACGCGCCGGCCAAAATGCCTTCGCAAATGGGCGACCAGAAAAGCGATGCGGCATTTATAAAGTCGATCACGCTCTATGAAGACCGCGAAGTGATGGTGTTGAACAAGCCGTTCGGTTTGGCGGTGCAGGGCGGCTCCGGTACCTCGCGCCATGTCGATGGCATGCTTGAAGCATTGCGTGGCAAGGACGGGCAGAAGCCACGGCTCGTGCATCGCATCGATAAAGATACCTGCGGCGTGTTGCTGATTGCAAAAACGCGTTTGGCTGCGGCGACGCTTGCGAAAAGCTTCCGCTCGCGCTCGGCTCGCAAGATTTACTGGGCGTTGGTCGCGGGCGTGCCGCGGCCGCATCAGGGCCGCATCTCGACCTATCTCGCGAAGGGCGCGGGCGAAGGCGGCGAATTGATGCGGGTTGCAAAGCACGGCGAAGACGAAGCGAGCCACGCGGTCACATATTATGCAGTGGTCGATAACGCGGCCCAGAAGCTTTCCTGGCTCTCGCTTAAGCCCGTCACCGGCCGTACGCATCAGCTGCGCGCGCATACTGCGCATATCGGGCATCCGATCGTGGGCGATCCGAAATATTTCTCGATCGAGAACTGGGAGTTGCCCGGCGGCATGCAGAACCGGCTGCATCTCCTGGCGCGCCGTCTCATAATCCCGCATCCGAAGGGCGAGGGTGTGATCGACGTTTCCGCGCCGCTGCCGCAGCACATGCAGCAGTCATGGAATCTCTTGGGCCTCGATGCAAAAGCCTATGACCCCATCGTGGACGCGCCGGAAGAATGAGCGAAGCAGACGGACCGATGCAACGCGCGCAGGCCGCGATGCGTACGGTCTTGCCAAAGCGTTTTTATAAAGAAGCGTCTGCCGGTGAGACGGCCGTAGGCTTTGCGCTACTGCTCGACGGCAAGCAGGCGAAGACGCCGGCACGGCGTAGTCTCGTCTTGCCGAGCTTGGCGCTCGCGAATGCCGTCGCGGCCGAATGGAACGCGCTCGTCGAATTCATTGATCCTTCGCAACTGCCGCTCACCAAGCTCGCCAATCTCTCGATCGACGCCATTGCCGATGCGCCGGAGCCGGTCGTGGCCGAGATCGTGCAATATGCGGGCACCGATCTTGTATTCTATCGCGCAAGCGAGCCGGAAGACCTGGTCGCCGCGCAAAACGAAAAGTGGAATCCGGTGATTGCCTGGGCGGAAGCGAAGCTTGGCACCCGCTTTATTCTCGCCGAAGGTATTGTGCACGCAAAACAAAGCGATGCCGCGCTGGAGAAAGTGCGCGAGGCAGCGGAAGCATTGCCGCGGCCGTTCGTGCTCGCTGCCGCTGCAAGTGCCACCAACCTTTCCGGTTCAGCGTTGATTGCGCTGGCGCTCGCCAATGGCGCGCTCTCCGGCGACGAGGCGTGGAACGCAGCACACGTCGACGAGCAGTGGAATATCAGCCAGTGGGGCGAGGACAGCGACGCGCAACGGCGGTTCGCGGCACGTCATGTGGAATTTACCGCGGCTGCGAAAATGTTATCGCTGCTTAAATAACTCATCGTCATTCCGGGGCGCGAGCGTAGCGAGCGAACCCGGAATCCAGTAACCTTCAGTTACAGTGATTTAGCGTTAGTGGTTACTGGATTCCGGCTCTCGCTTCGCTCGGCCGGAATGACGGCTTAAGTTATTGAAGCACTACGCCTTCCCAATTCTCCCGAGATGCGTGTCGCCGAATCCGCTTTCATATTTCAGGCCATAGCCCAGCATTCGGTCCATGCCGATATGCGCAAGCCAGATCGCGGCGAGCGCCGTTCCCAGCGGCCAGGCCATGACATAACCGTACGTGCCAAGCGCGATCGGCAGCGCCGTGACATGCACCGCATTATATAAGTGTGCGCCGAGCTTCGGCCCGCGCAGATAGCCGATCATGCCAAGGTCGGGCGCAAGAATCAGCGCCGCAAACAACCACCAGGAAAAACCGAGCTTTGCATAGCCGAAGATGCAGACGGCGAAGAGGGCGGCACCTTCGGCCATCAGGATCATGCGCGGATGGCCGGTAACGGCAGGCGCTTGTGGGTTCACTGGTTTCCCCCCTGACAACGAATTCGTGATTGCCGGTAATACCCCGGCGTTCGCCAACATGCTATGAGCGCCCGAGATAGCGGGGGATTCTCATGAAAGTCGTGCTCGATCTTGCGCAGCTCCTGGAGGACGGCGAAATCACGCCGGCCGAAGCGGAGAAGCTGAAACGGCTGTCGAAGAAATCGACCGGCTCGCTCGCATTCAACATCCTGATCGGCTTCGGCGTGATCGCGGTCGCGATCGGCGCAATCGCACTCGTACCGGACGCGATCACCGGCATCGTGCTTGGCGCGATCGTGCTCGGTATGGGTTTCGTGATCCAGCGTTCGGGCGGGCAGGAGTGGGATGTACTCGCGAACATCTGTCTCATTCTCGGCGCGCTCGGATTGGGCGGCGGCATCGTCTACATGACCGAAGGATCGGTCTGGGCGTTTCTCGGCTGCGCGATCGGCTTTGCGGTCGCGGCTTATTTCGCCAAGAGCGGATTGCTGATGGCGCTTGCGGTGCTTGCGCTCTCATCGGTGCTCGGCGCGCGCACCGGCTATTTCCATGCGAGCTATTTCCTCGGCATCAAAGAGCCGACGCTGACGATCATCGCCTTCAGCCTGATCACGCTCGCCTTCTATCAGGTCTCGCTGTTCGTGAGTGCTGCAAACGCGCGGCTCTCTCTCATGGGCGCGCGCGTCTCGATCATTCTGGTCAATTTCGGTTTCTGGATCGGCTCGCTCTGGGGCGACCGTATCGAACAGCTTTCGAATGTGTTGGGCAGGGCCGAGACCAATCCGCTGTTCATTCCGCGGCTCTACTTCGTCATCGGCTGGGCGCTCGCGCTGATCGCGTTTGCGGTCTGGGGCTGGAAGAATGACCGGCGCTGGGTGGTGAATGTCTGCGCGGTGTTTGGCGCGATCCATTTCTACACGCAGTTCTTCGAACGGCTCGGGCCCAATCCGGCTGCGATCCTGTTGGGCGGCTTGTCGGCGCTCGGGATTGCAATCGCGATCTGGCAATTCAACAAACGCGCGGTCGCGAACCCCGCCTGAATTCCGCCATTGGACGCAGGGATATCGCGAACATGAAATATGGTATCGCGATGTTCCTGTGTCTGTTCGCGTCGGTTACTGCTGCGCAGATGCCGGAACGCAAGACCGAAGTCCGCAACGATCTCGAAAAATATTTCAAGGAGATCGGCACGAACGGCACGTTCGTGATGCTGGATCTCAAAAAGAATCGGCTCGTCGTCGTGAACGGCGAGCGGCATACGCGCGGGTATCTCCCGGCATCGACCTTCAAGATCGTGAATACGCTGATCGCGCTTGAGACCGGCGTCGTGAAGGACGCGGACAATCCCGTGTTCAAGTGGGACGGCGTGAAGCGCGAGTTCGAGCAGTGGAACAAGGATCACACGCTCCGCACCGGCTTCAAGGCGTCGGCGGTGTGGCAGTTCCAGGAGATCGCGCGCCAAATCGGCGAGACGCGGATGCGCGTCTATGTTTCGCAATTCGGCTACGGCAACCGCAATATCGGCGGCTCCGCGCCGGATGCGTTCTGGCTCGAAGGCGCGCTTCGGATTTCCGCGCTTCAGCAGATTGAATTCCTCGAGCGGTTTTATATCGGCAAGCTTCCGGTCAATCCGAAGAATACCGAAATCGTCAAAGACATTATGTTTATCGAGAAGATCGGCAATGCCACGCTGCGCGGCAAAACGGGATGGATTCCGTCAGCCGACAACAAGATCGGCTGGTTCGTTGGCTGGGTAGAGCGGGGAGGCGACGCTTATATCTTCGCGCTCAACCTCGACCCGACCGAAGAGCGTCACATTGCGGCCCGCACGACGATCGCGAAAGCAATGCTGACCACGCTCGGCGCGCTGCCCAAGCAGTAATTACTCGTCATTCCGGGGCGCGCCGATAGGCGCGAACCCGGAATCCAGTAACCACTAGCGCAAAATTGTTATGACTGAAGGTTACTGGATTCCGGCTCTCGCGCTTCGCGCTCGGCCGGAATGACGGGGTGTTAGAAAACCGAAACCCGCCGAGCATTGCTGCTGGCGGGCCAACCGAACTCTGCAAAACAAGTCGGATTTATCCGACTTGTTATTTTAAATCGAAAGTCGGGTAGACCCGACTTTCGTGCTTTACACCGCCTCCCAGTACATCCGTGGTGAGGGGTTAGGCTCCGCTAAGTCCGATGAGAGCCATATAGGCGCTCTTTGTGACGGTTCAATGACCGTCGCGATGTATTCAGTCCTTTATAACGGGGCCTAGGCGGCGGACCAGGCGACATAGCGGTCGCGGCGATGGTTAACCCAGATCATGCCGTTCATCGCGATCGAACCGATGACCGAGGCAAGGACTAGCCGCCAATCGATGGCAAGCAATGAGACGATCAACACGGCGAGATCGACTGCCAGCTGAAACTTCCCGGCTTTTATCCCAAAGCGATCCTGCAGGTAGAGCGCGAGGATGTTGATGCCGCCCAAGCTCGCCTGATGGCGGAACAGCACGAGAAAGCCCATCCCGAGCAACAGCCCGCCGATGATCGCGGCGTAAAAAGGTTGCAGGCGGCCGATCTCGATGAAGGTGCCGTGCAGTTCGGACATCACGGAGACCAGCGCGACCGCACAGAAAGTTTTCACGGTGAAGCGCCAGCCCATGCGCATCACCGCGAGAATGTAGAACGGCAGGTTGATGACGAAGAAGGCGAGGCCGAAGGGGATCGCCGCAAGATAATAAGCGAGGAAAGCGACCCCGGACGTGCCGCCGGTCAACAGTCCCACCTTCTTGAACAGCACGATGCCGAACGAGATGAACAGCGCGCCGACGAAGATCGCGAAGATGTCTTCACCCAGGGAATGTTTTGGCGCTTCGGGCTCGGTCACGTGCGATCCTAATCCACCCGCTCGTCCTGGGTCGACGCCGTTTCCTCGGGGAAGGTCGGATAAATGCCTGCAACGCGGCCCATCTGCTGGGTGAGCGCCAGCACCGCATCGATATGCGGCGTATCGACTTCGGCAAGACGGCCCAACTCCTGCACCGAAGTCAGGAGCGCATCGAGTTCGATCGGGCGGCCCTTGTCGACGTCCTGCAACATCGACGTGCGGTGCGCGCCGACGCGGGCCGCGCCATTGATGCGGCGATCGACATCGACGCGGAAATGCACGCCGATGCGGCGGCCGATTTTCTCGGCCTCCAGCATCATGTTGCGCGAGAGCGCGCGCGTGCCGGGATCGGTCGCGACCACATCGAGCGTCGCCTTGGTCAGCGCCGAAATCGGATTGAAGCAGAGATTGCCCCAGAGCTTGAGCCAGATGTCGTTTCTGATTTCGGGCAGGATCGGCGCTTTAAGACCGGCCTTGATCATCATCTCGGAGAGATTCTCGCACGCGCTCGGTGATCTTGCGCGTCGGCTCGCCCAGACCGAATTTGTCGCCGTCGATATGTTTGATGACGCCGGGCGCTTCGATTTCGGCCGCCGGATAAACCGTGCAGCCGATCACGCGCTCGGGGCCGATCGCCTGCCATTGGCGGTCGCCGGGATCGACCGCTCTCGATCCGCCGGTTCGCGTATTGGCCTTCGAAACCATAGAAATACCACCAGGGCAGGCCGTTCTGCGCGGTGACGACCGCGGTGTCCGGCCCGAACAGGAGCGGCATCTTATCCGCGACCTCCCAGGCCTGATGCGCTTTCAGCGCGCAGATCACGTAGTCCTGCGGATCGAGTTCGGCGGGGTCGTGGGTCGCGCGGATCGCGGCATGCTTTTCCTCGCCGCCGATCTTCAGCAACAGCCCGTTTTTCTTGATCGCTTCGAGATGCGCGCCGCGGGCGATCAGCGAGACGTCCGCGCCCGCG
Organism: uncultured Alphaproteobacteria bacterium; assembly: GCA_963730025.1. Lineage (GTDB taxonomy): Bacteria > Pseudomonadota > Alphaproteobacteria > Rhizobiales > Xanthobacteraceae. The sequence goes on along the minus strand of CAVSPV010000002.1, from coordinate 742,653 downwards.
AGCTTCAGCAGCACGCCGATATAGCCGCCGATGGCGCCGGCGCCGTAGATGCAGACCTTCATTGCCTTCCCCATGCCCTTGTTCGTCCGGGCTTGGGTTCGGGTATATATTGAGGGCCCGTGGCCTTCCACGGGGAATCGTGCCGCACTGGCGGTTCGATGGGTCGATAGGGGCAGTCGATGAAAGAAATTCTCGAAGCGCTGGAAAACCGCCGTGCGGAAGCCAAGCTCGGCGGCGGCGAGGCGCGCATCGTCGCGCAGCACAAGCGCGGCAAGCTGACCGCGCGCGAGCGCATCGACCTCCTGCTCGACAAGGGCTCGTTCGAGGAATTCGATACTTTCGTCCAACACCGCTGCAGCGACTTCGGCATGGAGAAGCAGAAGGTGCCGGGCGACGGCGTCGTCACCGGCTGGGGCACGGTGAACGGCCGGCAGGTCTTCGTGTTCGCGAAAGACTTCACCGTGTTCGGCGGCTCGCTCTCGGAAGCGCATGCGCAGAAGATCACCAAGATCCAGGACATGGCGCTGAAGACCCGCTCGCCGATCATCGGCCTGTTCGACGCGGGCGGCGCGCGCATTCAGGAAGGCGTCGCGGCGCTCGGCGGCTATGGCGAAGTGTTCCGGCGCAATGTGGTCGCGTCCGGCGTGATCCCGCAGATTTCCGTCATCATGGGCCCGTGCGCGGGCGGCGACGTTTATTCGCCGGCGATGACCGACTTCATCTTCATGGTCAAAGACACGAGCTACATGTTCGTGACCGGGCCGGAGGTCGTGAAGACCGTCACCAACGAAACCGTGACCGCGGAAGAACTCGGCGGCGCGCGCGTGCACACGACGCGCTCGTCGGTCGCGGACAACGCGTTCGAGAACGATGTCGAGTGTCTGTTGCAGATGCGCCGCCTGATCGACTTCCTGCCGTCGTCGTTACGAGGCGGGCGTGCCGGAATGGCCGAGCGCGGACGACGCCGAGCGGATCGAGCCTTCGCTCGACAGTCTCATCCCCGACAATCCGAACAAGCCCTACGACATCAAGGAACTGATCTCGAAGGTCGCGGACGAGGGGGATTATTTCGAAATCGCCGATCAGTTCGCCAAAAACATCGTGACCGCCTTCGGCCGGATCGCGGGCCGCACGGTCGGCTTTGTCGCGAACCAGCCGTTGGTGCTGGCGGGCGTGCTCGATAGCGACGCGTCGCGCAAAGCCGCGCGCTTTGTCCGCTTCTGCGACGCGTTCAACATTCCGATCGTGACCTTCGTCGATGTGCCGGGCTTCCTGCCGGGCACCGCGCAGGAATATGGCGGCCTGATCAAGCACGGCGCGAAATTGCTGTTCGCCTATTCAGCCAGGCGACCGTGCCGCTGGTCACCGTGATCACGCGCAAGGCCTTCGGCGGCGCCTATGACGTCATGGCCTCCAAACACATCGGCGCCGACGTGAACTATGCCTGGCCGACTGCGCAGATCGCGGTGATGGGCGCGAAGGGCGCGGTCGAGATCATCTTCCGCGCCGACAAGGACCCGGCGGTGATCGCCGCAGCGCACCAAGGAATATGAAGAGCGCTTTCTATCGCCCTTCGTCGCCGCCGAGCGCGGCTATATCGACGAGGTGATCGAGCCGCACGAAACGCGGCGCCGCATTGCGCGCGCGCTTGCGATGCTGCGGACGAAGAGCGGTCGAGCGCCCGCGCAAGAAGCACGACAATTTGCCGGTGTAGGGTATTCGCGAGGAGCTAGGGAAATGACCGAGAACGACCGTCCGATTGTTACCCGGAAGGGTGGGGAGAGCGCGAAGACCGCGCAATCCGGCGGGCTTTCGCTGGTGACTGGTGTCGGACCGGGGCATACGCCGGGAAACAAGCTTTGGTTCGGCAAGGCGAGCAATCCGCCGGGCTTCCGCTCGCTGCCGCATCATCACGGCGAAGCTGAAACCGGCGCCTATCTCCTGTCCGGTCGCGCGCGGATTTATTTCGGCAAGGACTTCAAGGAATTCATCGAGATGGAGGCAGGCGACTTCATGTTCGTGCCGCCGTTCCTGCCGCACCTCGAAGCCAATATGAGCACGACGGAAGAGCTGTGGTGGCTTGCGTGCCGCTCGCCGGAAAACATCGTGATCAATCTTCCCGATGTCAATGACGCGCAACTCGCGGGGTATCGGCGTGTCTGAATATTGCGCGCTCGCGATGCTGCGGACGAAGCCGGTCGAGCGCCCGCGCAAGAAACACGACAATTTGCCGGTGTGAGGGGATGACTGGCCGCGTCAAACAACCATTATGCGGAAGCATCGATCTCGAGCGCGAAGTCAGTAGCGAATCGAGATTAAGGCGAGGTGCTCGACGATGCCCTACGGGACGGCTTGTTGACGCGCTAACCGATATTAGTCGTACGTGTTCTGGCAGAGCGTCTACAGAGCATTGTACCAAATACGTCTTCAAAGAGAAGCGGTCGTCAATAGAGATAGCTCGAAAGCAAGGGCTATATCCTTGCGAGTTGGGAAATATGGAAATGTAGAGGTGCTCAAATTCAGATTTCTAGAATGCCACCTTGCTGGAAAGGCTTACGCTGAAGCCATTTGGCAAATGAAGCTGTCACGTTGGCGTCGCAACATCGTATCTCTGTGCCTCGAGTGTGTCGCCGTTTAGCATCCGGATTTGCTAGATATTCTGATCACAGCTAAGTCGCAGACAGAGGCGCCGCCTATCAATTAGCAACGTTAATGTTGCCGAGTAGCAGAAGTACGGACCGTAGCTTTGCAGGTTGCGACATAGTGGCAGACCCTCGTTTCTGGCATTTGGCATTAACGTTCTGCCGTCATCTGTGTGCATCGTTTTTCGCGACGGGGATCCAAGAGATCGTGTCTCAACGAAGAGATTTGCATCGATCAAATCGTGAGGGGCTAATTGATCATTGTACGGAGAATTCGCGTGGTTGCGTGCATTTTGTATTTGTTCGTCGAGCAAAAGAAGACGCGCTACGAAGCCTGTAGATCGATTGATGAACTTTAGAACGTCGATTAAGCTCTTTGTGGCCTGGACCCGAAAATGTGACGTTTGAATGGAAATGAATCAGAAAGCTGCCCTAATTGTCGCTGAGATGACACGGATGCTTGATGGCTTTCGCAGTCGTTGTAAGAATAACGTTTGATTGGCAAAGCGTTAACTTCCTGATAATCGACAGTTCAGAACTATGCGCTTGGAAGCTGCATAAGATAGAGCAGATTGTTACGCGGTAAGCGAACTGTGAACGATCCGCCGAGGGTACGTATGAATCCTGAACTCACTCGCATGACGAGGAATCAGGTTTGCAGCTACTTTGGATAATTGAGGCGGGCAGGCGCAGCGCATGGCTAAAATCAAATCCGGGCACATCACCGAAGCGCAGGCGGAAGCGCGGGTGCGCCGCTTCGTCAATCACTCCGGCAATCTGCTGGTCGAGGGTTTCCATCTCCTCGGCCTGTTTGCGATCGGGGCGTCGACCGTCTGGGCCGCGGTCGCGACCTTCATTGCCATGGTGAACAAGGGCACCGCGTCGATCGAGGATCTGCTGCTGCTTTTCATCTATCTCGAAATCGGCGCGATGGTCGGCATCTATTTCAAGACCAACCGCATGCCGGTCCGCTTTCTGATTTACGTCGCGATCACGGCCGTCACGCGCCATGTCGTCGTGGTCGTCACCACGCACCAGAAACCGGAAATGGATACGCTGCTCACGGCAGGCGCGATCCTGGTGCTTGCGCTCGCGGTCGTGGCGCTGCGCTTTGCCTCCTATTATCTGCCGTCGGCGCCGACGGGCGAGCGGTACTTTAAAGCAGATGTGGACAGGCAGTAATTTGCTATGCCGTCATTCCGGCCGAGCGCGTTAGCGCGAGGGCCGGAATCCAGTAACCCCCGTGCCCGATACTTTTCACTGAAGGTTACTGGATTCCGGGTTCGCGAGCTTGCGCTCGCGCCCCGGAATGACGAAGTAGCGGGCGAAGGTACGGCCCGGCCATGACGAGAGGGATCATGCAAAAACTCCCGCTCTGCGTTCTGCTCTGCGCTGGAATTTTCGCGGCGATGCCGGCGCTCGCGCAGTACTTCGAGTTCGCGCCGGCGGAAGAAAAGACCTACGAGGAATTGCTGAAAAAGGATTCAGCGGAGGCGACACAGTACAAGCTTTCGCGGCTGCAGATTTTCGTGTGCAAGAACCCGCCGGGCAACATGGCCATTCCGGTCATCGACTTCAATCCGAAACACCTGACTGCCGACGAGCGCAAATACGTTTCCGATTGCCTGCGCGGGCGGCGATGACGCGGTGAGGTGCCAAGTCCCTGAGCTGCGGCTAGACTGACGCCATGCACGATCTCCTCGGCGTACTCGCGGCTGCGGCGTCTTCCTCGCTCGGCGGCATATCAGGCGGGCGCCACGCGCTTCGTCATTTCCGCCACCGATCCGGTCACGCTTGGCGTGTTCCGCTACGGCATCGGATTTCTGATCCTGCTCGTAATCGCGCTGCTGCTGCGCAGGCGCTGGCCCGCGCGCGAGGATTGGCTCGCGACCGCCGCCCTCGGCATTCTCTTCTTCTTCGCGTTCTCGGTGCTGTTCAATCTTGCCTACTCGATGACGACGGCCGCGCGCGGCGCGCTCGCGCTCTCCACCATGCCGATCCAGACCATGCTGGTGGCAGCCGCGCTCGGTATCGAAAGGATGACGCTCCGGAAAAGCCTCGGCGTCTTGATAGCGATGGGTGGTGTCGCACTCGCGCTTGCCGGCGGTTTGCAAAGCGCGCCCGCGGGCGCGTGGCGCGGGGAGGCGGTGATGCTGCTCGCCACCTTCTGCATGTCGCTCTTTAATGTGTGGTCGCGCCCGTTTATCGCGCGCTCCGACCCGCTCACCTACATCACCTTCGGCATGGGCGCGGCAGCACTGCTCCTGCTCGTGTGGGCGTTGCTGATCGGGGGCTTCGCCGCGGTGCCGAATTTCGGCACAGGGCAGTGGATCGCGGTCGGATATCTCGCGACGTTCGGGAGCGCCGCGATTTTCTTTCTGTGGTCCTATGCGCTCGGCAAAACTACACCCACGAAGGCGGCGGTAACGATCACGGTCAATCCGGTTTTCGCTGCGATCGTGGGCGCGCTTACACTGAATGAGCCGATCGGGATCAATCTCGTGATCGGTGTCGCCGCGGTGCTCGCGGGAATATTGATTGCAGCTAGCGGCAAGACTGCGAAGCTCTAAATTCGTCAAGGCCGGGCATGACAAAGTACAAGTTCAGACCAACGCCACCGGCCTAAGAGGCGAACCGGTCGCGCCCTTGATGCGAAGCGGCAACGTCACGAAAGCGAAATCCGCGCGGCCGCAATTCGCCAATTCCTCAAGATCGAGATTCTCGATGATGTGAATGCCGTTCTGCGCGAGCAGTATGCGATGCGCATCCATGGTGATGTTGGTCTGCACGATCTGCTCGAAGCCCGCGGTGTCGTTCCCGACGGCGAACGGCTTTTTCGCTGCCAACCACTCGGCGCCGGGTGCCGCCACTCCGGGCGTGCCGGCGCTGTCGAGGCCGAGATAGGTTCGCGAATCCGACCAGTGTTTGGTCCAGCCGGTGCGCAGGAAAATCACGTCGCCGGGCTTTGAACGAGACGCCGGCGTTTTTCGTGGCCAGTTCGAGGTCGGAGACCGTCACTTCTTCGGCGGGCTGCAAGACCTCGACGTTTTTTGCGCGCGCGATATCGAGCAGCACGCCGCGCCGGAAGATCGGCGCAATCGTCTCGACGCCGTGTTCCTTGAACAGCTCGGTGCCTTGCTGGGCTTTTGCCGCATCGACCCCGCCATAGAGCATGCCGTTTTCGGAGACGTGGCTCAGCGCATCGATATGCGTCGACGTATGCGTGCTCGTGATGATGAGTTCGTTCGAGGAGGAGAAGCCGCAGCCGCGATGGATGTCGCCGTGGCGGTTGTTCAGCGTGATGTGAAAGGGCGGGTGGGTCGGATAGATCGGCATGCCCTTCTGCAGCGGATGGTCGAGCGCGATCATCCGCGCGCCGCCGGTCATCGCAATCCAGGCATCCACATCGAGCTTATGGCCGCTACGTTTTCCTTCGTGCATTTGACGTCCTCCCGGAACGGGGCGGAAACTAGCACGGATCGGATTCCAGGGGAGTGGGGATGACGGCTTTATCGGTGACTTCCGTATTCGTGGCGATCGCCGCGATTGCGCTCACGTGTCTTGGGCTTCTGGTCGCGTCGACGCGGTTGCGCATGCGCGTCCGCTTTGGCGACAACGGCGAGAGGGTGCTGCTCACGCGCATGCGCACGCACGGCAACTTCATCGAATACGTGCCGCTCGCGCTGATCGCGCTGGCGCTGGTCGAATATAACGGTGCTGCGAAATGGATTGTGTGGACGCTCGGCGTGGTGCTGGTCGTGAGCAGAATTTCGCATGCGGCAGGCATCCTTACGGGCATCATTCCGTTCCGCAGCGTCGGCATATCGCTTACGTTCTTCATGCTGGCGACGGCGGGTATTATATTACTGCGCCAGATACTCTGAATTTCATTTCCAGATTGCGCTATCGCGCCGCTCGTCAACCGCCTAGCATCGCGTAATTGGGGTTGGCGCGGGGGCGTCCGGTGCGTTCATTCTTTAAAGCTTTTACGGCGGGAGCTTTGCTCGCGCTAAGCGTCGCGGGATGTGCGCAGGATTCGAAATCGGTCGTCATCAGTGTTGGCCGCGGCCTCAACATGCTGAGTGACGAAAACAAGCCCAGCGGCCACGAAGCGAAAGAGTATGCGGCATTCTATCTGCAGTATGCACGCATGGCGCGGCTTGCTTATGTCGACGAGCAGTACAGGCTTCCTAACGGCTGTCCGGATTTAACGAAGCTCAACGATGGGGCGCTCGCGAAAGGCGGCGATCAGAGGGCGAAACACGCGCGGCTTCATACCCATTTGACGGAATTACGAAACGAGCGCAGCGGATGGATTTGCAGGCAAGGCTGGTACGGCGAAGCACCTTACGGCTACCACAACGAACCCGCGCCGGGATTTGCGGCCTATGTCTGGACCAAAGGATGCCATGTCGTTGTTGCGTTCCGTGGCACAGACTATAAAGAACTCGCCGATTGGCAGGCCAATCTGCGCGCATTGTTGCCGTTCGTAGCCGCCAAAGATCAGTACGATCACGTTCAGAACAGTATCGAACACATCGTCTCGTACGCCGGCTGCTCCAGGCCACGCGTGATGATGACCGGGCATTCGCTTGGCGGGGGGCTGGCGCAGGCGGCAGGTTACTCATATCCCGGCACGGAGTATGTGATTGCATTCGATTCTTCGCCGGTCACGTCGCTCGCAGAATTGCCTGAACCGTTTGCGCGAAAGAACCAGGAACATCTTGCGATAGACCGTGTCTACGAGGTTGGCGAAATTCTGCAGGGGGTGCGCTATGTCATGCACGGCTTCGCCGCTCCGCGGCTCTGCCACCCGCGCGTGCGACTGGTCCGCTTTAACAGCGTGCCTGGATTTAACCCGCTCGGTCAGCACGGTATGGAAGTGTTGATCGACTCGTTTGTCACGCTTTCGGGGAACCGGCCCGCGACGCCCGAAATCGTCAGACGTGTAAGTGGTCGCAAAAGGGCCGTAGAATGCGATTTCACGCGCGAGGTTTTCAGGGACAACTCAACGGTGTATCCTGAATTTTCTCTCAGGCGTTGAAGTCGAGCCAAGTACATGACCGTTACTTTCGCATTCCTGCATCATCTTTGTTTTGTCGCGCTGGTCTCGCTGCTCACCATCGAGATGGTGCTCTTGCGCCAGACCTTGACGCTCGAAAATGCGCGGCGGCTGATTGCGGTCGACGGATTTTATGGCGCCTTCGCAGGCGCGCTGCTCGCGATCGGGCTCTTGCGTGTCTTCTTCTTCGAGAAGGGTTTCGCCTATTACTGGAGCAGCCATGCCTTCCTCACCAAATTCGGACTCTTCATTCTGGTGGGTCTCGTCTCGATCATTCCGACCATCGAATTCATGAAGTGGCGAAAAAGCGTGAAAGCAGGTCAGCTCCCGCAGGTGAGCGAGGCGAAATTGAAAAGCCTTCGCAAGATCGTGCATTGGGAACTCACCGGTATCGTGCTGATCCTGTTCTTCGCCGCCTGGGCGGCGAGAGGACGCTTCTACTAAGCGCACCGCAGCGCGATATTCACGACGCCGCGCACTCTCGACAAAGAGGTTTGATCCCGTGCTAGCCTTGGCGCGGGGAAGGCTTGTGCAACTTAGTCTAGCTAAGGGGTTTGGCTCATGACTGATACGACACCGGCGGTCTTCAAGGACGAACCAAAACTTCATCGTTCGATCGGCCCGACGCAGCTTGCGCTGTACGGGCTCGGCTCGATGCTGGGCGCTGGCATTTACGGATTGATCGGGCAGGCGGCGGGAATCGCCGGCAACGCGGTCTGGCTTGCGTTCATCGCGGCGCTCGTGGTCGCGCTCCTGACCGCACTTTCTTATGCATCGCTGATCTCGCGCTATCCGCACGCGGCGGGTGCGGCTTACGTCACGCAGCGCGCCTACAAAATGCCGCTCCTGAGCTTCGTGGTCGGCATCGCGGTGGTCTGTTCGGGGCTCACCTCGGTCGCAACGCAATCACGCGTGCTTGCGGCGAATATTGCGCAATGGTTCGGCTGGCAGAACATTCCGGTCGAATTTCTCGCGGTCGGATTTCTGCTGCTGCTTGCCGGGATTACGTTTCGCGGCATTCGCGAATCCATGTGGGTCAATATACTCTGCACAATAATCGAAGCCTCCGGTCTTTTAATCGTGATCGCGGTCGGCTTCAGCTACTGGGGCAGCGTCAACCTGCTCGAAGTGCCGACCGGCCTCGGCAATGACGCGCTATTCCTCATCATTCTCAACGGGGCGGTGCTGACGTTCTTTGCGTTCCTCGGCTTCGAAGACACCATCAACGTTGCGGAAGAATGCAAGAATCCGGAAACCACGCTGCCGATCGGTCTGATCGCGGCGATGGTGGCAGCCGCCATTCTCTATATCGCAGTCGCAATCACCGCGGTTTCCGTGGTGCCTTACGCGGAACTCGCCAAAGCACCGAGCCCGCTTACGGCCGTGGTCGGCAAGGCCGCGCCCGCGTTCCCAGCCTGGGTGTTCACTTTCATCACGATCTTCGCGGTCGCCAATACCGCGCTCGTGAACTATGTCACCGCGTCGCGGCTGGTTTACGGCATGTCGCGGCAGGGCCTGCTGCCAAGCATGCTCGGCCGTGTGCATGCGAGGACCAAGACGCCGCATTACGCGATCCTGATCCTGTTCCTGGTTCTGGCGGGGCTCGCGCTCTGGGGCACGATCGGCAATCTGGCGGCGGCGACCGTGCTGCTGTTGCTGACCGTGTTCTGCGTGGTGAATGCCGCGCTCGTGGTACTGAAACGCCGCAAGAGCGAGAAGCCAGGCAAGTTTGAGGTGCCCGTTTGGGTGCCCGCGCTCGGCGCGGTCGTCTGTGCGGTGCTGATCGCGGTACGCGTCACGACCGGCGACTGGCGGGCACCTGCGCTCGCGGGAACGCTGCTTGCGTTGACGTTCGTGCTTTACTTCTTCATGCGGCCGATCCCGTTTGATCAGGACTAAATGGTGGGTAACAATGATGGGCGCCGCGAAGCTGATCCGCTTCGCGGTGCTCATTTCTTTTGCGGGCCTGTTCGCGTGGCTGTTTTATATACGCTACTGGACCTACCGCGATTGCATCGGAGCGGCTAAATCGAGCTGCGTCACGCCTTCCGGCGAGAACCTGATCGGCGGCGGGGCATTCTGGATCTTGCCGGCAATAATTTTTACGCTGTTCGCCGTGCGGACTTTGCGAAGGAAAAAATAATGCGTGGATTGATGGTTGGCGCGGTACTTGTACTCTGGTCGTTGCCTGCGGCTGCGCAAACCAAATTCGTCTGCCAGATTTCCGACGACAAGCTGTCGGTCCGCGTGCTGGTCACCAACCCTTACGATCAGGAAACGCATTGCCAGGTGAATTGTCATTTCAATGCGCCCGGCGGCGGTACGATCAGTTCGAGCTGCGGCAAGACCGTGCCGGGCAAGGCGGTGGATTTTTTACTCTGCGCGCAGGAGCGCCAGAACAAAGGTCAATACGGCGCGATGTTGGCCAGCAGCAATGCCGAATGCGTCAAACAGCTGACGGATGCCGACCGGCAAAAAGAAGATGAGGACGACGACGCCCTCATCAATAAGTTACAGAAAGACGGGCAGGACGCGTTGAAGCGCCTGCAGAAGGGCAATTAGAGTGACGGGCGCGAATTAATTGGCCTCGAAGCGAAAAACCGCGCAGGCGATCGCGCAAGTCCACAGGCCGTGGTCATCACCGGCCGCCGCGGCGGTGATGGAGAGCGTATCGACGATCAGCTTGCTGGTTTCGTAAACGCTTTTGCGTTCGTTCCATGCGGCGTCAGCGTCGAACTCGATGCCGAGCGTGGAAGCGAGCATGCTCGCCGCGAGATCCTCGGCATAGTCGCCGCTTTCCTTCTTGCGCATGCCGAAGCCATGAACTTCGGATATATAGCCATACATTTTCGGGTCGGCTGGCCGCGCCAATCCGATCGAGGAGTGAATGCGCTGGCCGGGCTCGTTGGTTTCGGTTCGGGCCAGCACGCAGAAGGTGATCTCGCCGGGCGAGAGCATCGCGACACCGCGTTTGCGCGGGATCAGCTTGCAGCCGGGCGGAAGAATGGACGAGACCGAAACCAGATTTTGCTGTTCGACGTCGGCGTCGCGCAGCGCGAGCTCGAACGAGGTAAGACGATGTTGGTGAACGCCGGTGCCGCTGGTCAGAAATACGTGCGTCGGAATAAGTTTTTGCATTCGGCCACCTTAAAGCACCAGCATGACAACAAACCAGATCACTGCGCCGATCCGCGTAAAACCCGCAAGCGCTGAAGTCTGTTCCCTCGCAGCGGCACGAAAAACAGCTACCACCATAAACGCATTGATGGGCACGGCAGCAAAATGCACGAACACGGCGATCACAGCGTAGCCGTTCAGAACGAGGGCAAGCGCCGCGCCCGTGCATATCAGATTAAAGAGAGTGCCCCAGCCAATCGTATATTCCCAAAAAATCCTCGAAAGCGGTGGTTCGCCGCGCCAAAGCGAAGCGATGCCGCGTGCGATCACTTGCTCATCGAACTCGGACATCGACTTGGGCATCGGGATCGGACCCATGTCTTTCGGCACGGCGTAGCCTTTTTGCACGGCCGGGCGCTTCGCAATTTCGAGATACCAGCGTTTGGCGTTGGCAAATTCATTCAGGTCGATATCTTGCCACTCGAAGCGCGAGATCCACGGCCAGATCGCGATATCGGCAATCGAATAATCGCCCGCGACGAACTGGTTGTCTGCCAGCCGATCGTCGAGCACCTTGTAGAGGCGTGTGGCTTCCTTGGCATAGCGCTCTTCGGCATAGGGTGCCTTGCCCCGATTATACTTCAAAAAGTGATGTGCCTGTCCGAGGAAGGGGCCGATACCGCCCATTTGCCACATCAGCCATTCGATCACGCGATAGCGTGAGGGCAAGTCCTTCGGCATCAATTTGCCGGTTTTCTCCGCGAGGTACATCAAGATCGCGCCCGATTCGAACAGCGCGTAATCGTTGTCGTGATCGACGATGGCGGGGATTTTGTTGTTCGGCGAAATTTTCAGGAAGTCCGGCGCGAATTGTTCGTTCTTGTTGATGTCGATGGAATGCACATTATAGGGTAGGCCCAATTCCTCCAGCGCAATCGAGACCTTGCGGCCGTTCGGCGTGGTCCACGTGTACAAATCGATCATTCGGATTTTCCTGTCTTGCATTACTGGCGTATGCGTTGAGCGATACTATCTCACATAGGAACGAAAAAGGGAGGCGGTCATGAATGCTCAAACGACGCGATTTTGGATCGAAATCATCGCCGCGCTGACCATACCTATTGCGATCGGTGCGGTCCTGTACCAGCGCCACCAGGGCGGCGGCGCGATCAGCCTGCGCACGCTTCAGGTGCTGGCAATCGCGGTGTTGACGCCGCTTATCCTCATCCTCGGCCTGGAGAAGGTGCTGGAGCCAAGCGCGGTCGGCGCCCTGATCGGTGCGCTCCTGGGCTATCTGTTATCGGGAATCGGAAACGATAAAGCGTGAAGTGCTGCGCTAGCTGCTCTTCATCTCGATCTCGGAAAGCCGGCGCCGGAGGGCTGCGAGCTCTTTCTCGAGTTTATCGACCCGTTCGGCGAGCGGCGCGTCTTGCTGCATCGCCGGCGCGAGCGTTACTTCGCCCTGTCGACCGAACGTAACACCGACTTCCTCGCCGTGATTCCAGATCGTCTCGACCCGGTAGGTCTGATCGCGGTTCGGAATGTGTAGTTCGAAAGCATGCGGCAGCGTCACGCGATCGGAGAACGAGAGGCGCGCGCCTTCGTCCGTCAGTTCGCGAATAATGCAATCCGCGGTCGAACGGCGGTTATTGAAGAATACGCGGCCTTGCAAAAAGGTGCGGTGGCGCGGCATGTTGCGGCGGTCATCCATGGCGTTCGGGTCAGAAACGTTCATCCTCTAATGTTGCGCCTTAGCTCTTAAGGCTCCGTTAAGTGCGTTGAAAACGGGCAGCAGGACTGGCAGAAGGGCAGCCCGAAACAGAATCCTAATGCCTCCAAAGTCCGATCGTTCCCTCGAAATACTGATAACGGCCGCGCCGGTCTTGTTCGTGCTGTTCTGGAGCACGGGCTTCATCGGCAATAAATTCGCGTTGCCGCATGCCGAGCCCTTCACCTTCGTTGCGATCCGGCTTGGTTTTGCTTCGCTCGCGATGATGCTGCTAGCGCTCATGTTGCGCGCGCCGCTGCCGCGCGGGCAGGCGATTGGGCACAGCATCGTCAGCGGAGTGCTCGTGCACGGTCTTTATTTGACAGGGGTCGCGGTCGCGATGGCGCAGGGCATGCCTGCCGGAATCGCGGCGCTCATTGTGGGCCTTCAGCCGATTCTGACCTCGACACTTGCGAACCGTTTCCTCGGCGAACATGTGTCGCGCCTGCAATGGGGCGGGTTGCTCCTCGGACTCGCGGGCCTCTGGCTCGTCGTGCAGGCGAAAGTCTCGGGCGGTACGACCGCATGGGGCTGGGCCGCGATCGTCATGTCGCTCATCGGGATCGCGCTCGGCACGCTTTATCAAAAGCGCTTCGGCGGTGGCGTGGATTTTCTTTCCTCCATGCCGATCCAGTACGCAGCAGCCTCGGCTTTTGCCGCGATCGGCGCGTTTACATGGGAGACGCGAACGGTCGATTGGCAGCCGGAATTCATCTTCGCGGTCGTATGGCTCGTGGTCGTGCTCTCGGGTGGCGCGATCCTGCTGTTATATATGTTGATCCGCCGCTCAGCGGCGACGCGCGTTGCGTCGCTCTTCTATCTGACGCCCGCGGTGACGGCGGTGATGTCCTATCTCCTGTTCAACGAGCAACTGGGACTCGCTGCGATTGCAGGCATGGCGATGTGCGCGGCGGGCGTGTTGCTGGTGAACTGGAAATCGGCACCTGCGGCGACTTGACGCCAACGGTAAAGCCGTCGTTAACCGGAGACAGCGTAAGTACACCCCGCGAACACGCGGTAATTGCTTTGTCCCGATTTTTTCGATCCCGGTTATTTGACGCGGTGCTTTTGATGGCGGCCGCGTTCTTTAGCTTTGCGACGGTGGCCGCAGTAGCGCTTGCACCGAAGCAAAATTCCGATGGCGTTGCCGTCGTCTTCGCGCCGTGGACCGGCGCTACCGAAGCCTTCGGTCTTGCGGTCGGTGCGGGCGGACGCTTTATCCGTTTCGGCGCCTTCGATTTCATTGCTGTTATCGAGCCCGAGGCCGCCGATTACATTACGCGCGCCCGTGTCAATGGCGCGTGGCTAATCGCGGACCCCAAAGCGCTAGCGGCGTGCTTCGATGCGGTCGCGAGGAGGCGGTCGTAATATGAAGGACCTTTATACATTTCAGCGCACGGTCGCGATTGCGTTGCTTGCACTCTGTGCGCTGCACGTGCCGGTGCTGCTTGCGATTGCCTGGGTAGTCGAGCACGACACCGGATTTGCTTCAGCAGCCGCATTCGTGCTGGCGCTGATTCCGGTCGCGCTATTCTTCTTCGGCCGTCCCATCACGGTGATTTCCTTCGCGCTCGCGATTACCCTTGTCGGGCAGACCTCGCTGCTGGTTTTCCTGTTCGACGGCCATCCGTGGCAGGTCGAGATGCACTTTTACTATTTTGCCGTGCTGGCGATGCTGTCGGGCTTCTGCGACTGGCGCGTGCTCCTGCTTGGCGCCGGACTGATCGCATTTCATCACCTTGGCCTCAATTTCGTATTGCCGAGCGCGATCTATCCCGGTGGAAGCAATTTCATCCGTGTGCTTGTTCACGCGCTCGTCGTCGTGATCGAGACGGCGATGTTGATCGGGATCGGTCTGACCATTCGCGCAGCTTTCGCTTCCGCGCACGATGCGCGGAAGAAAGCGGAGCAGTCCGCGCTTGAGCTTGAGCAAATCGCGGCAAGCCGCGCGCAGGACCTGCAATCAACGGAAGCCCACGCCGACGGCCTTGAGCAGATTCTGACCCGCTTCGAACAGGAGATGACGGAGTTGGTTGAGATTCTTCATGCGGCCGCGACGGGACTGCAATCCAATGCGCAGGGCCTGAGCATGACGGCCGAAGACGCGAGCGTACAATCCGTCCGCGTCGCAGCCATCACCGAAGAGACTTCTATTCAAGTCAAAACCGTTGCGAGTGCCGGCGGTTCGCTGGCTGAGACGATTGCGGGCGTCGGCGCTCGCGTTTCGGAATCCTCGCAGCTTGCACGCGAAGCGGTCAGCCAGGCTGTTGCGACCACCGGCGTGATCGACGAGATGGCGCAGGTCGCGGCCGAGATCGGCAATGTTACAAGCCTGATTTCAGCGATTGCCGCGCAGACGAACCTGCTTGCGCTCAATGCAACGATTGAAGCGGCGAGAGCCGGAGATGCAGGCCGCGGCTTTGCGGTCGTGGCGCAGGAAGTCAAAGCGCTTGCTTCGCAGACCGCAAATGCGACGCAGGAGATTGCGACACGCATTGATGCGATGCGGGCCGCTACCGAAAAATCGGTGGCCGCGATTCAGCAAATATCCGAAGTTATTTCCAAGATCGACCGCTTTTCGGCAAGTATGTCCGACACGGTGGAAGAGCAAGTCGTGTCGGCGCGCGAGATCGCGGACAACGTTACCTCGGTTGCAACCGGGGTCAGCGATGTTGCGGCGTCACTTGGTCAGATCGAAGCGGTTGCCGAAGATGCTAGTGGCGCTGCGTCCAAATTAAAGGTGGCGGCGAACGCCGTCGCCGATCAAACCAGCCGCATTCGCGAGCGGGTCTTCGCCTTCACCCACGAAGTCGCGAAAATCCGCGCTTAAGCGCGATCTTTCGGCGGGATCACCATCTGCGTCTGCGTGACCAGCGCCGCAAGCTTGCCGTCTTCCCGAAAAACCCTGGTTTGCCAGATCATCGTGGTCCTGCCGCGATGAATCGGCGTGCATTCCGCGCGCGCAGTCTGGCCCACGGGAATAGGTGCCAGGAAATTGGTTTTGCTTTCCATGGTCAGCGTGCGCCAGCCTTTCGGCATATTCCGCGTGGTGCCGACGCCGCCCATAGTATCGGCAATCGTCATGATCGCGCCGCCATGCAGGAAGCCGCCGCGATTGGATAACTCCTCCCGCGCGAGCAGTGTGGCCTCCAGCAATTCCGGCGATGTGTTGGTGAATTCAATTCCGACATAACTCGCGAAATGTTTTTCTTTGTGCTGAAACGTTTCCAAGTAATCCTCGCTTAAAATATAACTACGCCACGGATAGACTTGCCCTGGTTCATCAGGTCGAAGCCCTTATTGATGTCGGAGAGCGGCATCGTATGCGTGATCAGGGGATCGATCTGGATTTTGCCCTCCATGTACCAATCGACGATCTTCGGCACATCGGTGCGGCCTCTGGCGCCGCCGAAGGCAGTACCTTTCCACACACGGCCGGTGACGAGCTGAAACGGGCGCGTGGAAATTTCCGCACCTGCGGGCGCGACACCGATGACAATGCTTTCGCCCCAGCCGCGATGGCAGGCCTCTAACGCCTGGCGCATGACCGCGACATTGCCGGTGCAATCGAAGGTGTAATCCGCGCCGCCGATTTGGTCCGCGGGTGTCTTGGTCATGTTGACGAGGTGAGGGACGAGATCCTTGCCGGCTTCTTTCGCATTCACAAAATGCGTCATCCCGAATTTCTCGCCCCAGGCCTGGCGGTCCGGATTGATATCGACGCCGATGATCATATCGGCGCCTGCAAGCTTAAGACCCTGAATAACGTTGAGGCCGATACCGCCAAGACCAAACACAACGGCTTTCGCGCCGGGCGTCACTTTCGCGGTGTTCAATACCGCGCCGATCCCGGTAGTGACGCCGCAGCCGATGTAACAAACTTTATCGAATGGCGCGTCTTCGCGAATTTTCGCAACCGCAATTTCAGGCAGCACCGTGTAATTCGAAAACGTCGAGGTGCCCATATAGTGAAAAAGCCTCTCGCCTTTAAGCGAAAAGCGCGACGTACCGTCCGGCATGAAGCCCTGGCCCTGCGTCGCGCGGATCGAAGTGCAGAGATTGGTCTTGCGCGAAAGACAGGAGGGGCACTGGCGGCATTCCGGCGTGTAGAGCGGAATGACGTGATCGCCTTTCTTCAATGTGGTGACGCCGGGGCCGACGTCGACCACGATGCCCGCGCCTTCGTGACCGAGGATTGCGGGAAACAGCCCTTCCGGGTCCGCGCCGGAGAGCGTGAATTCGTCTGTGTGGCAGATGCCGGTCGCTTTGATTTCGATCAGCACTTCGCCCACTTTGGGCCCTTCGAGCTGAACCGTTGTGATTTCGAGCGGTCTAGCCTTCTCGAATGCGACCGCAGCGCGGACATCCATTGCATATCCTCCCGTTTATTATTGGTGAGTGTAGCGGCTCTTTCCGGGAGCGCAAAAGCCATGCAGCCGCCATGACGCTGCTGTGAGTTGTTCCGAAGACGTCAAACCGTTAGGTTCCGCGTAGACAATCGGATTCTGCATCATGACCACGACGCGCGGATTTACGGGAAAGCCACGGGAAAAGACCGAAGCCGAACGCCTGCCGCCGGGGCAGGCTTTGACGACCGATTTTCCAGTGTTGTCTGCGGGGCCCACGCCGAAAGTGAAGTTAGAAAACTGGTCGTTCACGCTCAAGCACGGACCGCAGGTGATCGTGCGCTGGAACTGGCATGAATTTCATCAACTTCCGCAGACTGAGATGACGCGCGACATTCACTGCGTCACGACGTGGTCGAAATTCGACACCGCGTGGAAGGGGGTCATGATCGACGACATTCTTGCGGCCGCCGGGATTGATGAAGCGACAGCGTTCACGCTTGCGCATGGCTATGACGATTATTCGACCAATATTCCGACCGCCGATCTGACCGGCGGCAAGGCGATGGTCGCAACCTTATACGAAGGCAAACCGATCGAGCCGGATCACGGCGGGCCTGCGCGGCTCGTGGTGCCGCATCTTTATTTCTGGAAATCGGCGAAGTGGATTCACACGCTGCAATTTATCGAGCGCGATACCGGCGGCTTCTGGGAAGAGCGCGGCTATCATATGTACGGCGATCCGTGGCGCGAGCAGCGTTATTCCGGTGACTGAGCAGAAAGTCCCGTTCGTACCTCCGCTGCCGATCCGCTGGCAGAAAGCCACGATCAGTAAGATCGAAAAGCGCACGCCGACCGTGACGAGTTTTTTCTTCACGCCGAGTGAGCCGTTTTCGTTTCGCGCGGGCCAGCATGTCGAAGTACGTTTGACCGCGCCGGACGGCTATCGTGCGCAGCGCGCCTATTCGATCGCGTCAGCGCCGGAACAGCGCGACAGCATCGAGCTTGCGATTGAAAAGCTCGCAACCGGCGAAGTCTCGCCGTTCTTTCACGAGGTGGCGCAGATCGGCGACGAGATCGAATTGCGTGGGCCGATCGGCGGACATTTCGTCTGGTCCGTCGCCGATGGTGGGCCGGTCGTGCTTGTCGGTGCGGGCTCAGGTGTCGCGCCGTTGATGTCGATGATCCGCCATCACGCGGAGCAGAAATCAAACGTGCCGTTCATTTTGTTGCTTTCAGCACGTACTTGGGAAGACGTGATCTTCCGCGATGAGTTGCTGGCGTTGGATAATTCCAAGCGTGGCTTTCAACTTGTGCTCACCATCACGCGTGAAGTATCGCCGCGAAGCGGCGATTACGGGCGCCGGATCGACGCTGCGATGTTCAGTGAAATTCTGAAGCGCCTGCCATCACAACTGAAGCGCGCCTTTGTTTGCGGCTCCAATCCGTTCGTTTCGGTCGCAAGCGATGCGCTGGTCGGCGCCGGCATCGAACCGGGCTCGATCCGCACCGAGCGCTACGGTCAGTAAACTTCGCGCGAATTGATTCACCGCTCGTTTACCACGTAAAGGCCTGCGTTTCCTGACGCGGCGTGCATTAGTGGTTTTTCGAGCTAGTCCCGAACGGTTCTTTAAGCGCGCTTCGCTAGCTTCCGTCCCAATAAGAAGAATAGGGACGCTGAGCAGGACGGACAACGCTTTCGGCACGGAAAGCATGGTCACGATCTTGCAGCTTCCCAGGCGTTCGACGGGAAGCTTGTCCTTGGTTGATACACCTGCCGTAATCGATTTTTCCGGCCGTCCGGAGCGCATCCGGGCCGCTACAACCGCGCGCGCGTTCGAGCTCGTGGAGCTTGCCGCCGTGCCGCGTGCTGCATGGCTTTTGCTGTTCTCGCGTGCGGCCGAACCGAACCCGTTTTATTCGCCCGACTGGGCGCTACCGGTCTCGACCCACGCGAACGGCCATGCCGGCGCAAAAGTGCTGCTTGCCTGGGACAGTCCCGCAAAAAACCGATTGATTGGGTTGCTGCCGGTCGTCTCCGCCTGGCGCGCCTTGAAATTGCCGGTGCCGATGCTGGTGGCATGGCAGGGCTACGCGCCGCTTAGCGTCCCGTTGCTCGACCGCGACTACGCGGTTCAGGCTGCAAACGCACTGATCGAGGCGGCGCACGCTGCGGGCGCGCAGGCGCTGCTCTTGCCGTTCCTGCCTTCCAAAGGGGCGGCTTCACGCGCGCTCAGCGATGCACTTGCCGCGCGCGGTTCTTCGACTTTTATTCTGCGCACGGAACAGCGCGCGTTCTTGAATGCCACCGTTGACGCAGACACGATGCTCGGCGAGGCGCTCGGTTCCAAGAAACAAAAAGAACTACGTCGCCAGCGCAGCCGGCTTGCCGACGACGGCGCCCTGCAATTCACGGTCGCCGAAGCGCCGCACCTGGTCGCAAAGGCGCTCGACGAATTCCTGAAACTTGAAGCGGCAGGCTGGAAGGGCAAGCGCGGAACCGCGCTCGGCTCGAACGCTGGCGACACGCACTTTATCAAGGATGCCGCCGCGAGGCTTTCGGCGAACAACAATTTCAAGGTTGCGACGCTCACGCGCGGCGCCGAAGTCATTGCGGTCGGGCTTGCCCTGCAACACGGCAGCCGCGCTTACTTCTATAAGGTCGCCTATGACGAGATGTTGGCGAAATGGTCGCCGGGCGTCCAGCTCACGCTTGAGTTCACTAAGCATTTTTGCGCGGAGGCGACGGTCATCGACGTCGATTCCACGGCGACCGCCGATCATCCGATGATCAATCATATCTGGAGAGAGCGTCTCGAGGTCGCTGAGCGGCTGCTGCCGACGGGCGAGGGCGCTTCGCTCCGTTTCATTCGTCTCGCCATTTATGTGCGGCGTGTGTTGCGCGAAGGCGCGCGCCGTATCGTCAATCGTTTTCGCGGCTAATTGGGGATTAAGGTCATGAGCATGGTGAAGCCCGCAGACGCCAAGGCGTTCGAACAATTTCCGAACCTGCCGTTTCGCATCAAGCACGAACTGGTCGGCAATCCGTTGCTGACATTGCCGGAAATCGTGAAGCTTGTGCGCGAACTGCCGCGCGACCAGATCGAATATAGTTCAGGCAAAGCGGAAATCGGCCAAGACCCGAAAAAGGTGCAGGCGATCGATCTTTCACCCGAGGAAGTTGTCAAAAGCATCGAGACCGCGGGCGCCTGGATGGTGCTGAAGCGCGTTGACGCGCACCCGGCTTATCGCAACATCCTTGAACAGGCGCTGCTTTCGGTCGCCAAAGCGCGCGGTCATAATTCGCTGGACGAAGCAGGCTTCGAAGACATCGAAGGCTTCCTCTTCGTGTCGTCACCGAATTCGACCACGCCGTTTCACACCGACGCCGAAGACAATTTTTTTGTCCAGATCCACGGCGAGAAGTTCTTCCATGTCTACGACAATCGCGATCACACGATTGCGTCGGTGGAAGAGTTGGAAGCCTCGGCGACCAAGCACCGCAATATCAAATATGATCCGAAGTTCGACACCAAGGGCGTCGCGCATCAGTTGTTCCCCGGCGACGGCGTGTTCGTGCCGTATCAATGGCCGCACTGGGTGCGCACGGCGAATAATCATTCGATTTCGCTCGCGATCACCTGGAAAACCAAGGAAGTCCGCCGCCGCAACGATCTCTATGTGTTCAATTCGTTCCTGCGCAGTCTCGGCCTGCCGCAGCCGGCGCCGAATGCGATACCGGCGTTGGACGCGTTGAAGGTTGCGATGATGCGGACCGCACAGGCGACGGTGTCGCCGCTCCGCAAGAGCGAAGGCATGCGCCGCGTGCTGCGCCGTCTCGTGCTCGGCAAGGACGCGAACTATTATTACAACGACAACAAGAAGCAGAAAGATAAACAAGCGGCCTGATCCCTCAGGCCCTTCCGATACGAAAAAGGCGCGGCAGAAGCCGCGCCTTTTTTATTTGATACGCCGCGCTTACTTCGGCTGCGGCACGATCCGGATATAAGGTTTCGGAGACTTCCAACCTCCCGGATATTTCTTCTTCGCATCGTCATCGGAGACGGAGCCCGCGATGATGACGTCGTCGCCGTTCTTCCAGTTCACCGGAGTTGCCACCTTGTGCTGCGCGGTGAGCTGCAGCGAGTCGAGTACGCGGAGCACTTCGTCGAAGTTGCGGCCCGTGGTCATCGGGTAGGAGATGACGAGCTTAACCTGCTTGTCCGGGCCAACGATGTAGACGTTGCGGACAGTCTGGTTATTGGCGGCCGTGCGACCTTCGGATGAGGCACCGGAGTCGCCCGGCAACATGCCCCAGGCTTTCGAAATCGCGAGGTCGGTGTCGCCGATCATCGGGAAGTTCGGCTTGGTGCCCTGCGTCTCCTCGATGTCGTTCGCCCATTCGGCGTGGCGATCGACCGGATCGACCGAGAGGCCGATGATCTTGGTATTACGCTTGTCGAATTCGGGCTTGAGCTTTGCCATCTGGCCAAGCTCGGTGGTGCAGACCGGCGTGAAATCCTTGGGGTGCGAAAACAGCACCGCCCATTTATCGCCGATCCAGTCGTGGAATTTGATCTTGCCTTCGGTGGTCTGCGCCTCGAAATCCGGCGCCTTGTCACCAATAGAAACGGCCATGACTCATTCTCCTGAAATTTCTGAAATCTGATCTGCCGCGCTAATCACCAGCGCGGGCTGCGGTTCCTGTAATATAGGGAGTTCCACAGCCCAGCGCTAGATTTCAGTTATTTACACAGATGGTTTGAGTAAATTTGCTGTTATTCGAGCGGTGGCAGCGCTTTCGCGATTCGCTCACGGTCTTTCTCGTACCAGGGCGGCAGCTTCAGCGCGGTCCCGAGCGTTTCCTTCGGTTCGTCCCAGGTAAAACCAGGCGTGTCGGTCGCGATCTCGAACAGGATGCCGCCGGGCTCACGGAAATAGACCGAGTGGAAATACATGCGGTCGATCTGCTCGGTCGTGTCGAGGCCGAGCACGTTCCGGATCCGCTCCATGAACTCCATCTCTTCGGCGTCGTCCTTCGCCCGGAAGGCGACGTGGTGGAGGGTGCCTGCACCCTGCGAGCCGCGCGGCTGATCGTTATCGACAACCAGATCGATATGCGTGCCGATCTCGGCGCTGCCGAGGAAACGCCGGCGGTTGCCGTCGTTGCCACCATCGGCATAGCCAAAGCCGTCACGAAGGACATCGGCCGTACGTGAGCCGCCATGCGGGCGGAGCGTGATACCGGCGAAACCGCGGACAGCATGTTCGGCCGCTACCGGACCGTCATTCCACGCCGGAGCATTCGCAGCAGTCGCAGTCTCAACCAGTTCGACCTTCATGCCTTCGAAGTCGGCGAGCGACAGCACACGATCGCCGAAGCGCTCGCTGATCGTCGCCGCGATGTTTTCCTTCGAAAGCCGCTCTTTCCAGTAATCCGTCGAGCCCTTCGGAATCGCATAAGCGACTTCGACTGCCTGACCCATGCCCTGGCGACCAAGCGGCAGGTCGGGCCACAGGAAGAAGGTGAGCGCCGAGCCGGGCGCGCCGGTCTCGTTGCCGTAATAAAGGTGCCAGGTGGAGGGATCGTCGAAGTTCACGGTGCGCTTCACGAAGCGCAAGCCCAGCGTCTTTGTGTAGAAGCCGAGGCTCTTCTTCGCGTCCGCTGTGATCCCGGTGATGTGATGAATGCCGGCGCTGTTCGCCATGGGGAAACTCCTTCGCCGGTCTTACCGGCTCGATTATCCGCCATATGGCTGGGGGCGCCATGCTCCTTAAGGCCTGCAAGGTGCGATTGCAGTGACGCATGCCGGCAACAGCCAGACGGCATTTCGCATTTGCCGCGAATTTGATCGCCTTCAACCGCTCCCGGTTAAACTCTTGGAAACCATGTTTCTTCCACACTGGCCGCAGTTGTTTAAGCGTTCGGGTGGGTCATGGAACAGTCTGCGTTACGTAAACTCGCGAAGCGGATCGATGCTTCGGATGTCGTTTCTTTGTTACGCGAAGTTTATCCGCAGGGAGTGCGGGGCCGTAACGAAGCCGAAGCGCTGATCGCTTTCGATCGCGAATTCTCCGACCCGGCACCCGAATGGCGCGGCTTTCTGGCCGAAGCAGTTGCCGATCATCTGATCTGCCGCAGCGAACCCTATGGCGAAATCACCGACGAGAAGGCGACGTGGCTCGTCTCCGCGATCGCGCCGTCAGGCCGCATCGCGACGCAGGGTGGTATCGAGGCGCTGGTCCGTACCCTTGAATCCGCGACCGCGTTGCCGTCCTCGCTGATCGCATTCGCGATCCGCGAATTGTGGGCGCAGGTGATCTGCGGCGAGGGCCCGGCCGTGCAGGGCCGTATTCACTTCACGCGCGAACTCGATGCCGACGACGTGGTACTGCTTCATCGCATTTTGGTTGCCGGCGCGGGCAAAGCCGGCGGCGCGATCTCCGCGGAAGAAGCGGAAGCGCTGTTCGATCTGCACGACGCGGTTGCGGCGGGCGAAAACCATGTTTCCTTCGACGATCTGTTCTATCGCGCGATCGCAAATTATCTGATGGGTGCTTCGGGCTGCGAAACACGCTCGCGCGCGGAAGCGCTTTCGCACGAGCCGCGGCGTGACGTCGGCGCTTCGATCGCCGGAGAACATTCGGCCTGGCTTTCCCAGCACATCATGCGTGATGGCCGGCCGACGCCGGCCGAGCGCGCGCTCCTCGCGCTCGTTTCAAACGGCAAGGAACCGGATCCGTCGGTCAGGAGTTCGTTCGACCGCGCTGCCTGACGCAGCAATTGCCGCCGTGTTACGTTCGGGGCGATTATTAGCCACGGAGTAACAAGTGGATCTCGACTTTTTCCAGGAACTCGATCTGGTCCGGCGCCTTGCGGTTGCGACGCTCGTCGGATTGCTAGTCGGTATCGAACGCGGCTGGCGCGAGCGCAACGCGCATGGTGGCACGCGCACCGCGGGCCTCCGTACTTTTACGCTGGTCGGATTACTCGGCGGTATTATCGGGCTCATCGGGCGCACGTTCGACGACAAAGTCGCAGCGGCCATTTTACTTGGAATTGCCTTCCTCACGTTCGCGGGTCTGTTTGCGGCTTACCGCATGCGCGAAAATATCGAAGACAAGAATTTCGGCTTTACGACCGTTGCGGCGGCGATGGCTGTGTTCGCGCTCGGCGCTTACGCATTGCTTGGCGATCAGAATATCGCAGCCGCGGCGGGTGTCGCGGTTATGGTCATGCTGGTGTCGCGCGAGCCATTGCACGGGCTGCTTGAAAAAGTGACGTGGCCGGAATTGCGCGCGGCCGTGATCCTGCTTGCGATGACGTTTCTCGCGCTGCCGTTCATTCCTGATGCGAGCTACGGACCCTATGGCGGGATCAATCCGCGACAAGTGTGGCTGCTCGCGCTCGTGCTCGCGGCTGTCTCTTTCCTTGGTTATGTCGCAGTCAAAATATTGGGACGCCGGGAAGGGACACTTATTTCGTCCGCAGCCGGTGGTCTCGTTTCGTCGACCGCAGTGACACTCGCCGCCGCGCAGCGTGCGGCCAGGGACAAAAACGGTCTGCGTTTTCATGCCGCGAGTGTCGCGATCGCGACTGCGATGTCGCTCGGTAAAACGCTGTTTCTCGTGTTTGCGCTCAATCGTGCGGTCGGGTTCCTGGTCGCGGCCCCGCTTGCTGCAGCTTCACTAATGGCGTTGGTCATCGGGCTTGTCTTCGCATGGAGTGGCTCGCGCAAGCGCGCAAAAGAATCGTTCGAATTGCGAAATCCGTTTTCGCTCCGCGAGACGCTGATGCTTGCCGGCCTGATCGGACTTGTGACCTTCGCGGTCGAAGCCTTTTCGACCTGGTTCGGCGCAGCGGGCGGATTGATTACCGCCACCATTTCTGGGATCGGTCGATGCGGATGCGGCCGCAGTCTCGCTGGCGCGGCTCGGATCGGGCACCTTGGGTGCGAGTGTCGCCGCTTCGGGCATCGTGCTTGCGGTCGCCGCCAATAATATTTTCAAGTTTGCGATTGGGACCGGTGCCGCGGGAAGAGCCTTCGTGCCTTATCTTCTGGCAGCGATCGGCATTCCGATTGCCACTTTGGCAGTCGCCGCGACGGGCGTGCTGGTCTGGCAGGGTGGTTTCGAGGCGTTTGCCGCCAAACCTAAATGACACCCGATTGACAAAGGTCATATTGCGCCGCAAACCGGAGAGGGTTGCGTCAGTCCGGGCCGGGCATGTTCAAGAAAATCCTGATCGCCAATCGCGGCGAGATCGCGTGCCGGGTCATCAAGACCGCGAAGCGGATGGGCATTGCCACCGTCGCGGTCTATTCCGACGCCGACAAGGACGCACTCCACGTCGAAATGGCTGACGAGGCAGTGCACATCGGTCCGCCGCCCGCGGCGCAATCCTATCTCGTCATCGATAAAATCATCGAAGCCTGCAAACAGACCGGCGCCGAAGCGGTGCATCCGGGCTACGGCTTTCTGTCCGAGCGCGCGGCGTTCGCCGAGGCGCTGAAGAAAGCGAACATCACCTTCATCGGCCCGAATGTGCGCGCCATCGAAGCGATGGGCGACAAGATCGAATCCAAGAAAGCGGCAGCCGCGGCCAAGGTTTCGACCGTGCCCGGCTATCTCGGCGTGATCGAAGACGCGGTGCATGCCGCCAAGATCGCAGACGAGATCGGCTATCCGGTGATGATCAAGGCTTCCGCCGGTGGCGGCGGCAAGGGCATGCGGATCGCGCATTCAAAGGACGGAAGTTGCCGACGGGTTCGACCGCGCGCGCTCCGAAGCGAAGTCTTCGTTCGGCGACGACCGCGTCTTCGTCGAGAAATTCATCGTCAATCCGCGTCACATCGAAATTCAGGTGCTCGGCGACAAGCACGGCAACGTTATTTATCTCGGCGAGCGCGAATGTTCGATTCAGCGCCGCAACCAGAAGGTCGTCGAGGAAGCGCCGTCGCCGCTGTTGGACGAAGCGACGCGCAGAAAAGATGGGCGAGCAGGCGGTGGCGCTCGCAAAGGCCGTCGACTACGACACCGCGGGCACGGTCGAGTTCGTCGCGGGGCAGGATCGCTCGTTTTATTTCCTTGAGATGAATACGCGGCTCCAGGTCGAGCATCCGGTGACCGAGATGATCACCGGCATCGATCTGGTCGAGCAGATGATCCGGGTCGCGGCCGGCGAAAAACTTTCGATCAAGCAGAGCGACGTGAAGCTCAAAGGCTGGGCGGTCGAAAGCCGCATCTATGCCGAAGATCCGTATCGCGGATTTCTGCCTTCGATCGGCCGGCTCTCGCGCTACCGCCCGCCTGCAGAAGGCAAGATGGGCGACGCGACGGTTCGTAACGACACCGGCGTCTACGAAGGCGGAGAGATTTCGCTCTTTTACGATCCGATGATCGCGAAGCTCGTCACGCATGCCGCGACGCGCCTTGAAGCGATCGACGCGCAGGCCAAGGCGCTCGATTCATTCGTAGTCGATGGTGTCGGGCACAACATTCCATTCCTTGCAGCCCTCATGCAGCACGATCGCTGGCGCAAGGGCGCGCTTTCGACCGGTTTCATCGCCGAGGAATATCCGGACGGCTTCAAAGGTGTGGCGCCCACCGGCGACATCGCAACCGTGATCGCTTCGGTCGCTGCTGCAATCGATCTTACCTTGGGAGAGCGCAAGCGCCGCATTTCCGGTCAGATGATGGGAAGGCTCGTGCAGCGCGACCGCCGGCGCGCGGTCTGGCTGAACGCCGCCGAATATCCGCTCGATGTCGAGCGGACTGCGAACGGTATTCAGGTGAAATTTCTCGCCGACGACGAGACCACGCATTTCGTGACGCTGAAAGTCTGACTGGAAGCCGGGCATGACGCTGTGGAGCGGCACGGTCGACAAGGAAGAAGTCGCGGTGCAGGTGCGACCGGTTGCAAACGGATTTAAGTTATCGTTCCGCGGCGCGCAGATCGTGGCTTATGTCTACACTGCGACTCGAGGCCGCGGCAGCGAAGCTGATGCCGGTGAAACAGGCGGGCGACTCGGGAAAGATCGTGCGTTGTCCGATGCCGGGTCTGGTGGTTTCAATTTCGGTGCAGCCTGGACAGGAAGTTAAAGCTGGCGATCAATTGGCGATTGTCGAAGCGATGAAGATGGAAAACGTGCTCCGCGCCGAACGCGATGCAACCGTGAAGTCGATTTCAGTCAAAGCGGGCGACAGTCTTGCGGTTGATGCAGTCATTCTGGAGTTCGCGTGACATGATGAACTGGGCTGATCTTCTGTTCTCTCCTAAAGGAACGATCAAGCCGCAGCCCTTCGCGATCATCGTAGCCGCTATTTATGTCATCAATATCGTTGCGGGTTCGGTGCTCGACGGTCAGTTCATCAAGCGCGTCGGGCCGTGGCCTTATCTCGCGCTGCAAGTCATTCTGACGTGGATATGGTTCACCGCGCACGCCAAGCGCCTGCGCGATGCGGGCAAGGGCTATGTCGTCGCGGCCGTGATTGCCTTCATCTATGCCGGCACCATCGTGCTGATACTCAACCTGGTTGCCGCTTCGACCGCGAACATCTCAGGGACGATTGATCAGACTGAGCCGAAGGTGTCTTTGTTCGGTGCGATCTTCGCCGTGCTTTTCATCAACACCCTCTTTACCGGCGATATCGTTCTGATCTCGGCGTTGCTCTTTGTCTTCATCGGCCTGCCGCTATTATTCTCGCTCATCGTCTTGATCTATTCGGTCGTTACAGGGCTGAGGACGAGTTTGACGCCGGAAACGCCGGGCGCTGTGCAGGCTGCGATTCCGGCTGCGCCGCGGATACCAACGCCGCTGCCTGCGCCAGTCTCAAAGCCGCGGTCGCCGTTCTCCTAATATCGTGCGCCTCTATTTCGCTTATGGCTCGAATATGGACCGCGCACACATGGCGCGTCTCTGTCCGCAAGCCGAGCCATATGGCGTCGCCTCACTTCGTTCTTATAAATATACGATCGCAGCATCCGGCTATGCGACGGTGATCCCGTGGGCCGGCTCATTCGTACATGGCGTGCTGTGGAAAGTGGCGCCGAAAGATATCGCGGCACTCGACGGCTACGAAGATGTAGCAGGTGGGCTCTATCGTGCGGTGCAGTTGCCGGTGAAATATAACGGACGGCTATTGCGTGCGCTTGTTTATCTCGCCATCGGCGACAAGTCTGGCGCGACACCGCCCGGCTATATCGAAAAAATCATCGCTGCAGCGAAAGACTGGAATTTGCCTGCGGACTACGTCGAGTATCTTGCGAAACAGCTGCCGACGACGAGACGGATACGATGACAAAGCGCGTACATCTCTCGATCAAAGGTCGCGTGCAGGGCGTCGGCTACCGTGCCTTCGTCGAACTCGAAGCGGGGCTGCGCGGGCTTGAGGGCTGGGTGCGCAACCGGCGCGACGGCTCGGTCGAAGCGGCGGTGCAGGGCGAACCGGAAGTGGTTAATGGTTTGATCGAAGCGTGCCGTAAAGGACCGCCATTTTCGCTGGTGACGTCGATCGAAGTCAGCGATGCGGATGCTACGGCGCTCAATCTTCGTGCAGGCCAGAAATTCGCGATGCTGCCGACGATATAACGGAACAAGCCTGTGATTGGGACGTTGGCCCGCCAGAAACGAGGCCTCTCCATGAACAAGCGTATCAATCCTCCGCAGACGCAAAGCCATCAGCCCGGCCGCGAAAGCGAAATGCGTCCGCTTCCCGACTACATGCCGAAGACACGTGGCTCAGGCCGCTTGAAGAACAAGAAGGTGCTGATCACAGGCGGCAATTCCGGCATCGGCCGCGCGGTGGCAGTTGCGATGGCGCGCGAAGGCGCGGATGTCGCGTTCGGTTTTCTGGACGAGAAAAAAGACGCCGCAGAAACTGTGAAGTTGATCGAAGGCGAGGGACGGGTCGCGCTCTCGCTGGCCGGCGATATTGGCTACGAGAAATCTTGCAAAAAGCTGGTCGATGCGACGGTCAAGAAGTTCGGCAGGATCGATATCCTTGTGAACAACGCCGCCGAACAACACGAAGTTGATACGCCGGAAGAACTCACCGAGAAACAAATCGACCGGACGTTCCGCACGAATATCTTCAGCTACTTTTTCATGGTGAAGCACGCGCTGCCGCACATGAAGAAAGGCTCAGCGATCATCAATACGGCGTCAATCACGGCGTATAAAGGTCACAAGACGCTGCTCGATTATTCGGCAAGCAAGGGCGGAATCGTGACGATGACGCGGTCGCTGTCGGAGAACTTGCTCGACAAAGAAATTCGCGTGAACGCGGTGGCGCCAGGCCCGATCTGGACGCCGCTTATTCCCGCGTCGTTCAATGCGGAGAAGACCGCGAAGCATGGAGCGAGCGCACCGATGGAACGGCCGGGCCAGCCGAACGAAGTGGCACCCGCCTATGTGTTTCTTGCAAGTGATGAGGCTTCTTACATCACCGGCCAGGTCATTCACGTCAACGGAGGCACGATCGTCAATGGATAACGGCCCAAAAAATCCTGCGACCGATCCTTCCGGCGAAACTGCGCCTGAGCGGCGCTCGAACCGTGAAGGCGCGCGCAAGTCGCAAGCCGAGCATCTTATTCATCGCGAGGAAGCGGAGAACGATGCGCGTACCGGCGAGCGGCGGCCGGGCTCTGATGCGCGCGAGACTTCCGACGGGGCACTCACGCATGAGCGTGACAAGGGTTATCGGAATACGGACGAAGCCTAGACGCCGAACACCGTCTCAAAACTGTCCCGCAACGCGCGATCGACATCATCCATCGTAGCCTTGATGCCGAGGTCGGCGAGCGATGTTACGCCGTAGCGTTGTTCGGATACGCCGCACGGCATGATCGCTGCGAAGTGCGACAGCTCCGGCGAGACATTCAGGCTTACGCCATGAAAGGTAATCCCGCGGCGGACGCGAATGCCGAGCGCCGCGATCTTGTCTTCAAAGCCTTCGCCTTTGTCGGGCCGCTTGACCCAGACGCCAATACGTCCTTCGCGCCGTTCGCCAGTGACGCCGAATACGGCGAGCGTCCGGATCAGCCATTCCTCAAGGCCATGCACGAAGCGGCGCACGTCGCCGCCGCGCGCTTTCAGATCGAGCATGACGTAGCCGACCCGCTGTCCGGGGCCGTGATAGGTAAAGCGCCCGCCGCGGCCGGTCTTGAACACGGGAAAACGGTCGGGCGCGATCAGTTCGCTCATCGCAGCACTCGTGCCGGCCGTGATGAGCGGCGGGTGTTCGAGCAGCCAGACGAGCTCAGGCAGCCGAGCCTCCGGCGATCGCGGCAACGCGGCCTTCCATTTCCGAAAGCGCGGTTTCGTAGCCAACCGGCGCGTCAGATCGGCGCCATTCGGGCAGGGACGCTGCATTTAGGCCAGACTGGGCGGCCGCGTTAATCATTCGCTAACCATAACCGTGCTGATTTCATGCGGGTTTTCGAGGGGTGGGTTTTGGCCAAGATCGACGACGTTGCCTGCGACATATCGGTAGTCCTGGGTACGACGCCAGTGCCGATCCACCAGCTTCTGCGCATGGGCCGCGGGGCCATTATCGAACTCAGCTCCAGCGAGGACGACGAAGTCACGATTCTCGCCAATAACATGCCTGTCGCCAAGGGAACCGTGGTGGTCGAGGGCAGCGCCATCGGCGTCACCGTGACCCGGCTTTTGCCGCGGCCGACAACACTGCGCTAATCCGTTCTGCCGGGCTTGAGGGTGCGGGGCCGATTTGTTAAGCCCTCGCCATCAGGGCGGAGTTCCCGCTTATTCGAGGGAGACAAGCCCGGATTTTCTGCGGTCGTGGCGGAATTGGTAGACGCACTACCTTGAGGTGGTAGCGGGTAACACCGTGAAGGTTCGAGTCCTTTCGACCGCACCAATTTCCTAAAACTTCGATCAAACGGCCCGCGGCGCGGCAAAACGCGCAGAGCGGGCCGTTTGCGTTCGGGAAGGGCGCTCCCTAGAACGAAATTGTTCCTGCAATCCGTGGCGAGGAGATTCGCTTAGATGCCCGTGGCCGAAAGCCCCACCGGCAATCGCGATGCCGATCTCCTGTTGGGATTTCGCGACGAGGATGGCCAGGTCTCGGCCGATTTTCGTCGACGCGATTTCGCGCGCCGTTGAGGCCAGCGACCCGGCGCAGGTGCGTGCGCTCGCGGGCGACCTGCATGAAGCCGATCTCGGCGATCTCCTTGAAGCGCTCTCGGCCGATGAGCGCCCGCGCCTCGTCGAATTGCTCGGCACCGATTTCGATTTCGCGGCCCTGACCGAGGTCGACGACACGGTCCGCGAGGAAATCCTCGACGAACTGCCGAACGAGATCGTCGCCGAAGGCGTGCGCGATCTTGAATCCGACGATGCGGTTCGCATTCTCGAAGATCTGACGGAAGAAGATAAAGCCGAGATTCTCGAGCAGATTGCCGGCCGATGAACGCGCCGAACTCACGCGCGGTCTCGAATATCCCGAAGATTCCGCCGGCCGGCGCATGCAGACGGATTTCGTCGCGGTGCCGCCGGAATGGACTGTCGGCCAGACCATCGATCATGCGCGGGAAGACGCAGACCTGCCGGTCGACTTCTACGCAATCTTCGTGGTCGACGAAGACAAGCGTTTTGTCGGTGCGGTGCCGCTCGACAAACTTCTGCGCTCGCAGCGGCCGGTGAAGATCGCCGATATCATGGTCGCACGACTGGCACGTGATCCAGGCAACCGTCCGACCAGGAAGAAGCCGCGCGCGCGTTCGAGCGCTACAATCTCGTATCGGCGCCCGTGGTCGATCATGACGGCAAGCTTGTCGGCGTGTTGACGATCGACGACGTCGTCGACGTGATCGAGGAAGAAGCCGCCGAAGATATCAAGGCGCTTGGCGGTGTCGCGAGCGACGAAGAAATCTCGGACTCCATTCTTTACACGGCTCGCAGCCGGCTGCCGTGGCTCCTCGTCAACATGGTCATGGCGTTCGCGGCGGCCGCGATCATCGGACTGTTCTCGCATTCGATCGAGCAAATGGTGGCGCTCGCGGTTTTAATGCCGATCGTGGCATCGATGGGTGGCAATGCCGGCACGCAGGCGATGACCGTCACCGTACGGGCACTCGCAACCCAGGAACTCGGCGAACACAATCAGCGCCGGGTGATCTTTCGCGAAATTTTTGTCGGCCTCGTGAATGGTATCGTGATCGCGGCCTGCTCTGGCGTGCCGCGGCCGCTTTATGGTTCAAGCAACACCAGCTCGGATTCGTGATCGCTTTCGCGCTTGGCAGTGAATCTTTGCGTGGCCGGACTTGCCGGGATTCTTGTGCCGATTACGCTCCAGCGCCTGCGCTACGATCCCGCCGTCGCATCGGCCGTTTTCGTGACGACAGTCACCGACGTGATCGGTTTTTTCTCGTTTCTCGGCTTTGCGACGTGGTGGTTCCGGCTCGGCATAGAGCTGCGATTAACCAATGCTTTACCAATAGCATCGTTTTCGCGGCGCGTGCTGACCCCAAATTAAGCCCGCGACCCCTTAGCGTTCTCCCTAAAACGGCATGGGAGCCATGGGGAAGCTTGTCGGAACACGTTGGCTCGGTGACCAATTGGTCGCCGTAGTAGGGTTGCTAGTGGCTGCGGCCATGGCGGCCCTGCTTGGCGTTGTCATGCTTGTTGCCGAGCGTGTCGACGACAGCGCGAGCGCGCGCGAGCGCGACCTCATGCATGCCGCGGTGCTTTCGCTGAAAGCGAAGGTCAAAAATGACCTCGCCAATATTGCACCGCCGGATTCGGTATTCGATCTCGCGCCGGCCGAACACGCGCGCTGGCTACATCGTCATTTCGGCGTGTCGCTCTATCAAGGCGGCCGCTACGATCAGTCCTATATTTTCGATACGCAACGACCGGCCGATCTATGCTGCTGAAAATGGTGCGCTCGCGGTCAACGTCTCGACCTACGACATCGATGAGAAAGTTGTCGCTCTCGCAAGGAGCGTGCGTCAAAACTTCGAAACCGCCGGTGTGATCGATCGTCTGATGACGCATGACGCGGGTATTGCCGTGCCACCGCCGGCGTCGGTTTATCGTTCCGAATTCGTGCAGATCAGCGGCGTGCCCGCTTTGATCGCGGCGATCTGCAAAGGCGCCTGTGTTTGCGCGCCACGATAAACGCCTTGCGTCACCGCCAGCAGTTGCCGTGGTCGCCTATTTCGACCGAGGTTTTTTAAGCGAATTGCAGTCCGAAGTTTCGATTTCGGGATTACGCGATTTCCCGTACCGCGCAACACGGCGACGAGGAGACCGGCGTCCAAATTCCGATGGAGCAAGGCGAAAGCGCAGTTTGGCTGCACTGGCAGGCGAGCCGTCCAGGCACCGCAATCCTGCAACGTATCGCGCCTGCGCTCGGCATCATTACGCTCTTCTTCGGCTTCGTAACCATCATCGTGCTCCGCACGATGCGCAAATCGAACCTGGAACTCGCGGTGAGCGAACGGCGTGCCGTCGAAATGGCGTATCGCGATCCGCTCACGGGGCTCGCGAACCGCCTCAAACTCGTACAGTCGCTGCACGAACAAATTCCGGTGCTATCGAAGGATCAGAAGCTCGCGCTGTTTTTCCTCGATCTCGACGGCTTCAAGGATATCAACGACACCCTCGGCCACCCGGTCGGCGATGAACTGCTCGCCATGGTCGGCGAGCGCCTTGAGGGAATTCTCGGCAGCCGCGGCATGACTGTGCGCTTCGGCGGCGACGAATTCGCGATCGCGACCCCGATTACCGACGACGATGAGATCGCAAGGATCGCGGAGCGCATTATTGAAACCGTGCGCCAGCCGACCACGGCCGGCGAGCATGTGCTTCATGTCGGCGTCACCATGGGCGTGTCGCTCGCGCCGGAACACGGCACCGAGCCGGAAGAATTGCTGCGCCGCGCGGATATTGCGCTTTACAAAGCGAAAGCGGACGGTCGCGGCACGTTCCGTGTATTCGATCCAGCCGACGAAACCGTGCTGCAAAATCGCCGCGCAATCGAACGCGATATCGAGCGCGCGCTCTGGCACGACGAATTTTTCACGCTCTATCAGCCGCTCTATAGCGCCGATGGCGAACGCCTCGAAGCCGTCGAAACGCTGGTGCGCTGGCAGCATCCGGAACGCGGTCTGGTGCCCCCGGCAGACTTCATTCACGTCGCTGAAAAATGCGGGCTGATCGTGCGTCTCGACGAATGGGTCTTGCGCAAGGCTTGCGAACACGCCGCGCAGTGGCCGGACATTTCGGTTGCGGTGAACATGTCGCCCTCGAACTTCCGCCAGTCCAATCTCGCCGAGCGTGTGAAGCGCGTCGTCGAGGAGAGCGCCTTCGATCCGCGCCGGCTTGAAATCGAAATCACCGAAGGCATGCTGCTCAACGCGAACGAAGACGTCATGTTCGATCTTCAGGAACTGCGCGAATACGGCATTCGTTTTGCGATCGACGACTTCGGCACCGGTTATTCGTCGCTCGGCTATCTGGGCAGTTTCCCGGTCGACAAGATCAAGATCGACAAGTCCTTCGTGCAGAATCTCGGCGTGAAGGAAGACGCTGCGGCCATCGTCGAATGCGTCGCGCGCCTCGGTCGTGCGCTTGGTCTTGCTGTGACCGCTGAGGGCGTCGAAACTGCGGCGCAGCACCGCTTCGTGCGCGCAGCAGGCTGCCAGCAGATTCAGGGTTTTCTCTTCTCGAAGCCGCTGCGGCCGGGTGAGATAACCGAGATGCTTCGCAAGACGCCGCTGCAGTCAGCGCGCCAGAGCGCTTAAGCTCACTCGACAATCAGCGCCGAGGCCGCCGCGCGCAGCGACGCATCACGCCGGCCCGCAATCAAACTCTGCCCGAACACGAAAGCGTAAAACAGAAACGCACGCGCTTCCGCTTTTGCGGGCTTGCTGCCCAGTTTTCCAAACAAGCGCGACACTTGCGCAAGACGCTCGCCGTCGACCGCGGCAACCGCGTCCGCAGCCCGGCTGTCGGATCGCGCAACACCTCTGATGGCAAGCTCGATTGCAAGACCGTGGGTATTCGGTCCGCGCGCATACAGATCGATCAGGTGGTAGAGCAGGGCGCGCGGATCGGCGTCGTCCTGCGTTTCGTGCCCGATGGCGCGCACGCGGCCCTCGGACCAGCGGATGAACATCGCGGCAACCAGTGCGTCGCGGTCTGCGAAATGCCAATAGAAGCTGCCTTTAGTAATGCCGAGCTTCTGCGCGATCGGTTCGACGCGCACACCGTCCCAGCCATGCGCCGAGAATTCGTCGAACGCCGCCGCCATCCAGGCGCGGCGGTCGAGGCGGCGGACAGGTTTTTTGGCGCGTGCAGCTTGAGCCATGGCTTGATCTAACCGGTTGACCACATAGATACCATACGGTAGCGTATGGTAGAAGTTAAAAAGAAACGTAGCGTAAATGGGAGGCGAACGATGACGGGCGTAAGCCCGCGCGAACGCATTGCAGCTTTAGAGCCGCGCAATCCGGCGTGGGAAAAGAAGTCGCGCGATATTTTCGAGCGCCAGAGTTTCATGCGCATGATCGGCGCGCGCATCGGCGCGCTTGCGCCGGGCTTCTGCGAGCTCGAATTGCCGTATCGCGAAGACCTTTGTCAGCAGAATGTTTATCTTCACGGCGGCGTGGTCACGTCGATTGCCGACACGTCGTGCGGTATTGCATCGTCCACGCTGCTTTCGCCAAGCGCCGGCATTCTCTCGGTCGAATTCAAATACAACATGATGGGTCCGGCGGCAGGCGAGCGCTTTGTTGCGCGCGGACGCGTGGTGCGTCCGGGACGAACGATTACAGTTGCCGAAAGCGCGGTGTTTGCGGTGCGCGACGGCGTTGAGACCGAAATCGGCCGGATGCTCGCCACCATGATGTTCCTCGAAGGCAAGGGCGACATGCAGGGAGCAGTCGCATGAGCGCGCAGACGACGTCCTTCGGTGTGGTCTATCCCGGCGAATGCGATCACATGGGGCATCTGAACGTCGCCTATTACGTGCAGAAGTTCGACGCCGCGACCTGGAATTTTTTCTTCAATATCGGTGTTACACCTTCGATGTTGCGTGAAACGTCGCTCGGGCTCGCCGCCGTCGAGAATGTCCTGAACTACAAAAGAGAGTTGATGGCAGGCGACGTAATCGAAGTCCGCACCAAAGTCCTCGATCTGTCCGAGCGCAAAGTGCGCTTCCGCCACGAGATGATCAATCGCGAAACCAGGCAAGTGGTCGCGACCAGCGAACTCCTGGGCGTGTGTTTCGACCGGGAGCAGCATAAGGCGCGCAGCTTCCCGCCAGAAGTTTTTGAAAAAGCGCGGGCTGCGTTGGAAGCCGCGCAAGGAGCGCAGCCATGATCCCTAACCGCGCACCGGGGCTCGATTTCTCGCTCGGCGAAACCGCCGATATGCTGCGGCAGACCGCGCTCGCGTTTTCCCAAAAAGAGATCGCGCCGCGGGCGGCCGAAATCGATGCGAGCAACAAATTCCCGCGCGATCTTTGGCCCAAGCTCGGCGATCTCGGACTGCTCGGAATTACGGTTGAAGAAGAGTTCGGCGGCTCCGGGCTCGGCTATCTCGAACATTGTGTCGCGATGGAAGAGATCTCGCGTGCTTCCGCGTCGGTCGGTTTGTCTTACGGCGCGCATTCCAATCTATGCGTCAATCAGATCCGGCGGAACGCGAATGAGAATCAAAAGAAGAAATATCTGCCGAAGCTCATTTCCGGCGAGCATGTCGGCGCGTTGGCGATGTCGGAGCCAGGTGCCGGCTCGGACGTCGTCGGCATGAAGACGCGCGCCGACAAAAAGGGCGACCGCTATATTCTGAACGGCAACAAAATGTGGATCACGAACGGGCCGGAAGCGGACACCCTGGTTGTTTATGCCAAGACCGACCCGGGCGCGGGTCCGCGCGGGATTACCGCCTTCTTCATCGAGAAGGGGATGAAAGGTTTTTCGACCGCGCAGAAGCTCGACAAGCTCGGCATGCGCGGCTCCGATACCTGCGAACTCGTATTCCAGGATTGCGAAGTCCCCGAGGAAAACGTGATGGGCGGCGTCAACGAGGGCGTCCGCATATTGATGTCCGGCCTCGATTACGAGCGCGCGGTGCTGGCCGCGGGCTCGACCGGCATCATGCAGGCCTGCATCGACGCGGTGATCCCATATCTCCACGAGCGCAAGCAATTCGGCCAGCCGATCGGCTCGTTCCAGATCATGCAGGCGAAGCTCGCCGACATGTATGTGACCATGAACGCGGCAAAGGCCTATGTTTATTCGGTCGCCAAAGCCTGCGACCGCGGCGAGACCACGCGCGAGGACGCGGCGGGCGCTATTCTGTTTGCTTCCGAACACGCCACCAAGATCGCGCTTGATGCGATCCAGTGCCTCGGTGGCAACGGTTACATCAACGACTACCCGACCGGGCGGTTGTTGCGGGACGCCAAGCTCTATGAAATCGGCGCCGGAACGTCGGAAATCCGTCGCATGCTGATCGGGCGGGAATTGTTCGAGAAGACGAAATAGCCGGCTTGCTTCGAGGCTTGGCTGATACGTGGAACATGCTAGTCATGCGCCCCGCATGGCTATGACCGACACTTCTGACGCAGCGCTTGTTCTTTTTTCCGGTGGGCAGGACTCCACCGTGGCGCTCGCCTGGGCGCTGACGCGTTTCCCGCGCGTCGAGACCATCGGCTTCGAATATGGCCAGCGCCACGGCATCGAGATGACGGTGCGGCCCCGGATCCGCGACAAGCTCGCGGTGCTCGACCCGAAATGGAAAGCGCGGCTCGGCGAGGACCATGTCGTCAATCTGGATTCGCTGGGCCAGATTTCGGAAACGGCGCTTGACGCGCAACGCCCAGATCGAGATGACGGCGAGCGGCTTGCCAAGCACCTTCGTGCCGGGCCGCAACCTGATTTTCTTTTCGTTTGCGGGCGCGGTCGCCTATCGGCGCGGCATCAAACACCTCGTCGCCGGCATGTGCGAGACGGATTACTCCGGCTATCCCGACTGCCGCGACGACACGATCAAGGCAATGCAGTTGGCGCTCGGCCTCGGCATGGACCGGCGCTTCGTGCTGCATACGCCGCTGATGTGGATCGACAAGGCCGCGACCTTCGAGTTGGCGGATCGGATCGGCGGCAGCAAGCTCGGCGATCTTGTGATCGAAGAAACCCACAGCTGCTATCTGGGCGACCGCACACATCGCCACGATTGGGGCTATGGTTGCGGCAAACTGTCCGGCCTGCGACTTGCGGGCCAAGGGCTTTGCCAAATTCAAGGCGGGAGCGGCGAGATGATAAGGATCGCACTCTTGGGAGCGATTCTGCTCGCAGCGTTCGGTTTTGCGCAGGCGCAGTCTCTGAAACTCAGCGCGGAAGACTCTGCGCGCGATTCAGAGTTGCATCAAAGACCAAAGAGTCGAGCAACGAAGGCGCGGAGCGCTGCATCGGTCTTATCGCCAATCCGTGCCTTGATCGCCCGGAGGGGCAATCAACGCATGGGCAGTCGCAGTGCTATCAGCGCGAGCATCTGGTGTGGGACGATATTCTGAACGAAACCTATCGGCGGCTGCAGGGGAGTTTCGAGGGCAAGCTGAAGACGCAGTTGCGTGACGTGCAGCGCGCCTGGATCGAGTCGCGTAAGCTGCAATGCGGCTTCTACGCAGACGTGATTCAAGGCTCGCTTGCGATTCCGACCGCCGCAAGTTGCTATCAATACGGAAACCGCGCGCCGCGCGATTTATCTTCTCAGCATACTTAATATTTAACTCGGAAATATGATCAATGCCGCTTTCCGCCGACATTAAAAAAACGCTCGAAAAAATCTCGACCGCGACAATCACGACCGTGCTCCTGAAAAAGGGCGTGCGGCAGAGTTTCATGCGCGGACCGAAGCCGTTGATCGAAGGCACGCCGCGCATTGTCGGCGAAGCTTTCACGCTGCGCTTCGTTCCGGCGCGCGAGGATCTCGCGACGCCAGAAAGCTGGGCGAGCCCGCGCTCGACCCGTGGCGCAATCGAAGACATGCCTGAAGGCGTGATCGCGGTTGCCGACGCGATGGGGATCACGAGCGCCGGTATCTTCGGCGACATTCTGGTTGCGCGCATGAAAGTGAAAAAAGTGACGGGTCTCGTCACCGATGGCGCCGTGCGCGACGCCGACGGCGTAAAATCCGTGGGCTTTCCGTTCTGGTGCGCGGCAGTTGCCGCACCACCTTCGGTGGCGGGACTTACGTTTGTGAACTGGCAGGAGCCGATCGGCTGCGGCGGAGTCGCGGTATTTCCTGGCGATGTGATTGTCGCCGACAACGACGGCGCGGTCTGCATTCCGCAGAAATTGGTCGAGGCGGTGGCGAAAGACGCGGTCGATCAGGAGGCGTTCGAAGCCTGGGCCGCGGACGAAGTGCTGAAGGGCGCGAAATTGCCCGGTCTGTATCCGCCGAATGAAGAAACCAAAGCGCGGTACGAGGCGATACGCAGAAAGAAATAGTGTCGTCGCCGACGCCGCGAAGACGATAATTGCAATGGGAGTAGAATGATGCCCTTCACCGAATCCGCTCCCGCCAACGGCGCCAACATTCCGCTGCTTGGTCTTAGGC
Source organism: uncultured Alphaproteobacteria bacterium (assembly GCA_963730025.1). Lineage (GTDB taxonomy): Bacteria > Pseudomonadota > Alphaproteobacteria > Rhizobiales > Xanthobacteraceae. Next base: position 703,123 of record CAVSPV010000002.1, on the reverse strand, counting down.
ACCTGGGATATTCGCGGCGATGTCTGCAAGCGCATCGTCGAACAGGCGCTGCGGCTCGGCTATCGTCATGTCGATACCGCCGCCGCTTACGAGAACGAGCGCGAAGTTGGTGAGGGCGTCGAAGAACTCCGGCCTGCCGCGCGACCAGGTCTTCGTCACCACGAAGGTCTGGTACACGCATCTGACGCCGGCCGATCTCTTGCGCTCTGCGCGCGAGAGCCTAGCCAAGCTCAAACTCGACTACGTCGATCTCCTGCTTATTCACTGGCCGAATTCGTCGGTGCCGCTCGATCAGACTATCGCCGCGCTCTGCAAGGCGAAGCGCGACGGCATGGCAAAGAATATCGGTGATGTCGAACTTCACAACGGCGCTGATCGATCAGGCGGTGCAGCTACTCGACCGAACCGATCGCCGCGAACCAGATCGAGACTGCATCCTTATCTCGATCAGTCGAAGCTGGTGGCGGCTTGCGCCGAGAGCGGCATCGCGGTCACGGCCTATTCGCCGATCGCGCGCGGCAAGACCGGCGGCGATCCGGTGCTTGAGAAGATCGGCCGCGCGCACAAGAAGTCGGAGGCCCAGGTGAGCCTCCGCTTCCTCATTCAGCAGGGCATCATCGTGATCCCGCGCACCAGCAAGGTGGAGCGGCTTTCGGAAAATGCCGAGATTTTCGATTTCGAACTTTCCCCGTCAGAAATGGCCGAGATCAGGGCTGTCGCAAAGCCCGACGGGCGGATGATCAGCCCGTCCTGGGCGCCGGCCTGGGATCGCTAAACTGGCGCAGGTGCATCGCCCATCCAGACATGGGATAGATGGGAATGGCAAAAAAATCTCGCGATGATGTGCGACCCAAACCGCTGAAGACCGCGCCTAAGGCTGGGTTGAAACCTGTGACAGCTAAAAGCGACGGGCGCGGAGCGGCGAGGGGCCTCACGCTGGACAACATGGAAGCCATGTCGACCGGCCTGCGCGTCGCGTCCGAACCGATACGAACTGCCAAGATAAAGCGTGATGCGGCCCGCTACGAAAAGCAGCGCGAGGATCGGGCGAAGGTGGCCAAGCCACGCTGACCTTGTCCAGCGCTGGGGCAAGCAGGCGCCAAATATACCCCTAAAGGCTTAGAACTTTAGTTGTAGTCCAGGCGTTATGAGCGTACCCTTCTCTCAAGCGGGGTCGCCTTTCCTCGTTGGCAACTCCGCGAAGGGTTTGAACCCAAGGAGGAAATTGCCATGGACCATAAGCCCCACAATCAGCTCGGGCAGGCCGAGAACGACAATTTCATGAAGACCGCGCTCTGGGCCGGCGGTGCGCTTGCACTCGTGGCTGGCATCGCCATTTACGCGGGAATGCAGGGCTGAGTTACCCATCCCCCAACTGCCCTGAACTGGAGCGGGCGGCATTGACCGCCCGCTTTTTTGAGCTCTTGAATAAAACGAACGGTCGTGCTATTCGGTACGGCATGATCAGGTCACTCCAGGCACTCGCGAGTTCCCCGGACGCTTCCAAGGGCGACCGCACGCGCGTCCCGCATCCTGGACGAAGCGGCGGCACTGGCCAGCCAAAGCGGCCTCGGGCGGCCTCACGCTCGGTCCGCTCGCCGAGCGGCTCGGGATGTCGAAGAGCGGGCTGTTTGCGCATTTCCGCTCCAAGGAAGCGCTTCAGGCAGAGGTGCTGGATCGCGCGGCCGAGCGCTTCACCGCGCAAGTGATCACGCCGCTACGCTCCGAGCCGGACCGCTCGAAGCGGCTCGAAATCTTTTTCAAGAACTGGCTCGACTGGATCGAAGACTCGGGCCTTTCCGGAGGCCGCGGCGGTTGCCCGATTCTTGCGTCCTATTTCGAATTCGACGACGTGCCGGGACCGGTGCGCGAAACGGTGGCGCGTCAGTACAACGATTTCTACGGCTTGATCCGCCGTCTCGTCTCGGCTGCGCGGCCTGACGCACATCCGGAAGCGATGTGCGCGGCAATCGACGGTCTCGCGTTTTCGCATCTTCTGCGCATGCGGCTCGTCCGCGAGGACAGCGCGCGCGACAACACGATGCGCGCATTCAACGCTCTCATTGCTAACCCGCCAACGAAGGAGCCCGCGTGATGGCACGCTCCAGCATTCCAAATTTGAACAACGCGCTTCGCATGTTCATGTACCGCACGATTGCGAAAATCGCGCCGGACCGTTTTCAGCGCCGCTTCGTTCAGAACTTTCTGAAACCGAAGCGTCCGCTGTTGATTTCGCGCGAGCGGCCCGATCTGCCGGCGCCGGATGAGCGCATGCGCGTTCCGGTCGGCGGCGGCATCGGTCTGGTCTCCGACACCTGGGTGCAGGCCTGGCGCTGGGGCGAGGGTCCCGCGGTGCTCGTGGTGCACGGCTGGGAAGACGATCATCATTGCTTCGACGCGATCATCGCGGCACTCGTGAAGCGCGGACACGCGGTCGTCGCCTTCGACTTGCCGGCGCACGGCAAATCCGGCGGCACACAGACGACGATCCCGCTGATCGCACAGGCGGTTCAGGGTGTTGCCGAAGCGCTCGGGCCGGTGCGCGCTGTGATCGGTCATTCGCTTGGCGGAGCAGCAGCAACATTTGCGATCACGCAGGGCTGGCTCGACGTCGAGCGCGCCGTGGTGATCGCGGCACCCACGGGTCCGACTTACATGCTGAATGCGATCGCAAAGCGCTTCGGCATGAGCGAGGACCGCAAGGAAGCGCTGTTCGAGGAATTGAAGCGCGTGGTCGGCTATCGCCCGGAAGAAATCGAGATGCTGCCGAAGATCGCTTCGCTCGATATGCCGGCGCTGATCGTGCACTCGAAGGACGACGCGATGGTTCGCTTCGTCACCGGCGAGAAGTGGGCGGCGAACTGGCCCGGCGCGCAACTGATCGCGCTCGAGAAGCTCGGTCATCGCCGCTTGCTGTTCGATCCCGCGACTGCTGCGAAGATCGCCGAGTTTGTGGTGCAGCGCTCATCGGCGAAGCCGGAATCGAAGGTAGCGTGACGCTCTTTTCCCTCCCCATCGAGGGGAAGGTGAAGAAGAGGTGAAGCGCGTTCGGACTGACGCGCTACTTCGGAAACAGCGAGCGCGCGGTTGGCCCGAACTGGCGCATCAGAATCACAAACAGCACGGCTGCGGTTGCGACCGCGAATACATAGCCGTTCACGAACCAGCCGAGATAGGCGAGCGCGAAAAAGATCGCGCGCTGGCCGCGGTTGAAATGGCGGCCTGCGACCGTCGCCATCCGGGCAAGCCGTTCGACCGCTTCCTTGGCGGCTTTGGTTTTCGCTTCTTTCGCGGGCGGTGCCGCGCCCATCTGGATCACCAGATAATTGAACAGGCGATAGCACCACGCGAATTTGAAAAACGCGTAGACGAAGATCACGAGCAGGCCGACCACCTTGATCTCCCAGACCGTGCGCGTGGTCTGAACGGCAAAAGGTAGCGCACGAAAAATATCCATCACCTCATCGGTCGAGCGCAGCAAAGCAAGCGTGCCGCCGATCGCGAAGAGTGAGGTGGACGCGAAAAAAGCCGTGCCCTGATGCAGCGAAGCCATGATCTGGGTATCGACGATCCGCACGTCGCGCGTGATCATCTGGTGCATCCATTCGCGCCGCGCGAGATCCATCCGGTAATTCAGGCTGCGGGTGCGCCAATCCGAGCGCTCGACGACCAGCGCGTGAATGGTCCAGGCCAGCAGAAACCAGCCGAGCGCCATTAAGTCGAGATTGGACAAGCCGAACATTTACATCGATTCCAGTGTTCGGGAAGGGTGCCATTTGTGACGCGTTGTTGCTAGCTTGCCGGCAAGGAGCAATACCAATGCCGCAGAAGATTACGCTCGGTTACAAGAAGCTCGTCGAAGACGCCGAGAAAGAGATCGAAACGATTCCAACGCGCGACGCCTTCGCGCTGGTCGGCCGGGACGACACCGTGCTGGTCGACATCCGCGATATCCGCGAAATCCGCCGCGACGGCCGCATCCCGGGTGCATTTCATTGCACGCGCGGCATGCTGGAATTCTGGATCGATCCGGAAAGCCCGTACCACAAACCGGTTTTCTCGCAGGACAAGAAGTTTGTATTCTTCTGTAACGGCGCCTGGCGCTCGGCACTTGCGGCACAGACCGCGCAGCGCATGGGTTTGACACCGGTCGCGCACATGGCCGGCGGGTTCTCGGCCTGGAAGAAAGAGGGCGGGCCCTTCGAGATGGACGAGCGCGAAGAGAAGAAATAACGCCCTGCAACATTTGCTGCGTCGCAAATTGGCAAGTCATTCCTTGCACTGATCTATATTGACCTTCGACTAAAGTTGGTACGAGCTATCCGTCTTAGAATATTTGGAGATTCCCCAATGGAAACCTTTCTCGCGCCGTGGCGGCCGCAGTTGCTCAGCATTCTGCGGATCATGGCGGGCTTGATGCTGACCGCGCATGGAACCGCAAAGCTTCTCGGTTGGCCGATTCACCCACCGATGAACAACGTGCGTTTCGGGATCGCCGAGCTGGTACGCAGCTTTTTTCGAACTCATTCTCGGGCCGCTGCTCGCAATTGGGCTGTTAACGCGTCCGGTTGCTTTCATCCTCTCGGGCCTCTGCGCGGTCGCCTACTTTTACGCGCACGCGCCGCGTAGCTTCTACCCGATGATCAATGCCGGCGAACTCGCCGTGCTTTTTGCGTTCGTTCTTATTTTCATCGCCGCGGCCGGTCCCGGCCCGTGGAGCGTGGACGCCGCGATGCGCGACAAGCAGTAGTCGTTTTATTTACAAGGAGACTTCCAATGGAAAACTTCATGGCGTCTTGGCGTCCGCAACTTCTCAGCATTCTGCGGATCATGGCTGGCCTTCTCATTCTTCAATACGGTATGGCGAAAACTTCTGAAATTTCCAGCCGTCCCGATGTTCGCGAAGGTCGAGCTTCTTCATCGCTCTATGGGCTCGCCGGCATCCTCGAACTGGTGCTCGGCGCGCTCGTGCTCATCGGATTATTCACGCGGTTCGCTGCATTCGTGCTCGCCGGCGAAATGGCAGTCGCTTATTTCATGGGGCATGCGCCGCGCGGACTTCTATCCGATCCTGAACGGGGGCGACCTGGCAATCCTGTTCTGCTTCGTCTTCCTTTATCTCTCAGCGGCCGGTGCCGGCCCGTGGAGCGTGGACGCGGCGGTACGCAACAAGCGTAACAAGAGCCCGCATAGCAACGCGCGGGGTGACTAACGCGCCCCGCGCGTTTGCTTTTTTATTGTCAGCATGATCTTATCCGAAAACCGGCTCCCACTTTTCGGGATCATGCTCTAGTATTGGTTCCATGTCATTGAAGCTCATCCTCGGAAGTAAGAACTATTCCTCCTGGTCGATGCGGCCGTGGCTCGCGCTCGCCGAGCACGATATTCCGTTCGACGAGGAAGTGCTCAACACCTACGCGCCGGAAACGAAGGCGAAGATCCTCCGCTATTCACCGGCGGGCAGGGTGCCAATTCTGATAGACGGCGAAAACACGGTCTGGGATTCGCTCGCGATCCTCGAGCATTTCGCCGACAAATTTCCGCAGTTCGATTTATGGCCGAAGGACCCGGCGGCGCGCGCGCTCGCGCGTTCGATTTCGGCCGAAATGCATTCCGGCTTCGCGCCACTCCGCAAAGCCATGCCGATGAATCTGAAGCGGGCGATTGCGCTACCGAAGGCGGGTATTGCCGACGACGTCAAAGCCGACATCAAACGCGTCTGCGATATTTTCCGCGATGCCCGGACGCGCTTCGGTGCGCGGGGCGACTTCCTGTTCGGTGCGTTCTCGGCAGCCGACTGTATGTTCGCGCCGGTCGCCGCGCGATTCCGGACTTTCGCGGTGCCGCTTGACGCGCCTTGCGAGGATTACGTCGCGGCCATTCACGAACTCGATTCGTTCAAGCGCTGGAAGGAGGCCGCGCTGAAAGAGAACTTCGTCGAAGCGGCCTACGACGCGCTTTGATTCCGCAGCGCAGCTAGGACTTACACCCGACTCAGCTTATCGGTCGCTTCCGCGAATTTATCGCGGAGGGCTCGTTTATGGCTAAGAAATCGATTGTCAGAAATTCTTCTCGTCAATATTGGGCCGAAGCGCTCGGGACCTTCGGGCTCGTTTTCGGCGGCGTTGGCGCGCTCGTATTGAATAATCCTGCGACTGGCCTCGGCGCACCGCCCACGGCGGTGCCGATGAATTCGCTCTACACGGGTCTTGCGTTCGGCATTGCACTCCTGGGCATGCTCTACGCGCTCGCGCGTGTTTCTGGCGGGCATTTCAATCCGGCCGTATCGATCGGCATGGCGATTGCCAAGCGCTTCGCCTGGAAAGAAGTCGTGCCCTATATCGTGTCGCAGGTTATCGGCGGCGCGATCGCGGCCTTCATTATCTATCTCATCGTGACCAACCGCGCCGGCGGCTATACCGGAACGACGACCTTCGTTTCGAACGGACCGGGGGCGGGCTACGGCATTCCGCTAGTACTCGCGATCGAAATTCTCGTGACCTTCATGTTCATGCTGGTGATTCTCGGCACGACCGCGAAGAAATCAATTCCGGGTTTTGCGCCGCTCATCATCGCGCTCACACTGGTGCTCGCCCATTTGATCTCGTTCTCGTCGACGGGTACGTCGCTTAATCCGTCGCGCTCGACTGCGACCGCGCTGGTTGCGGGCGTGATCGGCAACCTCGAGCCATTGAAGGCGCTCTGGATGTTCTGGATCGCGCCGATCATCGGTGCGGGCCTTGCGGGCTACCTCTATCCGATGGTGTTCGGCGACGATTAGGCTTTGTTAGCCCTGCGTCGTCGTCCAGACCGACTTGCGGTAAATCAAATGCGGAAGTCAGGTAAACCTGACTTCCGCGTAGGTTGTCGTCCCGGCGGTTGCCTTCGCCCGGCCTTCGCGGCACGTTGCCGGGCAGGGAGCAATTCTTGACCAAGATCGTAAGTAAACTCGACGCCCATTCCGCCGAATTCAAAGCCAATAGCGCCGCGATGGCGGCGCTCTGCGAGACGCTTAAAACAAAGCGCGCGGAAGCAGCGCTCGGCGGCTCCGAGAAATCGCGCGCCCGGCACACTTCGCGCGGCAAGCTCTTGCCGCGGGAGCGCGTGCTGCGTCTGCTCGATCCCGGCGCGCCGTTCCTGGAGCTATCGCCGCTTGCCGCGAACGGCATGTATGGCGAGCCGATCCATGGCGCCGGCATGATCACCGGCATCGGCCGCATCTCGGGCCGCGAATGCGTAGTCGTCGCGAACGACTCCACGATCAAAGGCGGCACGTATTATCCGCTGACGGTCAAGAAGCATCTGCGCGCGCAGGAAGTCGCGCGCGAGAATCGTTTGCCGTGCATTTATCTGGTCAACTCCGGAGGCGCGAACCTGCCGCAATGGCCGGACGTGTTTCCCGACCGCGAGCATTTCGGGCGCATCTTTTACAATCAGGCGACGCTGTCCGCGCTCGGCATTCCGCAGATCGCATCCGTGATGGGCTCGTGCACCGCGGGCGGCGCTTACGTTCCGGCGATGTCGGATGAAAGCGTGATCGTGCAGAAGCAGGGCACGATCTTTCTCGCAGGTCCCCCGCTGGTCAAAGCCGCGACCGGCGAAGTCGTGTCTGCGGAAGATCTCGGTGGCGGCGACGTGCATGCGCGCAAATCCGGTGTCGCCGATCATCTTGCAGTGGACGACGATCATGCGCTCAAAATAGTCCGCAATATCGTCGGCACCTTGCCCCGCGAAACGGGCGCGGGCATTTCATTCCGCGAACCGGAAGAACCGGCGTTTGCAACGCAGGAGCTAGACGGCGTGATCCCGGCCGATAAGCGCAAGCCCTTCGACATCCGCGAAATCATCGCGCGCCTGGTCGACGGCTCGCACTTCGAGGAATTCAAAGCGCTTTACGGCACCACGCTGGTCACCGGTTTCTCGCATCTCTCCGGCATGCCGGTCGGCATCATTGCGAATAACGGAATTCTCTATTCCGAGAGCGCCATGAAGGGTGCGCATTTCGTGGAGCTCTGCTGTCAGCGGAAAATTCCGCTCCTGTTCCTGCAGAACATCACCGGCTTCATGGTCGGCAGCCAATATGAAAGCCGTGGCATTGCGAAAGACGGCGCGAAGCTTGTCACTGCTGTCTCTTGTGCGGCCGTGCCGAAGCTGACGCTGGTGATCGGCGGCTCGTACGGGGCCGGCAATTACGGCATGTGCGGTCGCGCGTTCTCGCCGCGCTTTCTGTTCACGTGGCCGAATGCGCGCGTGGCGCTCATGGGTTCGGAACAGGCGGCGTCCGTACTTGCCACCGTCAAGCGCGACAATTTCGACGCTGAAGGCAAAAGCTGGAGCGCGGAGGAAGAAGAAGCGTTCAAGAAGCCGATCCGCGATCAGTTTGAGGAACAGGGCGATCCTTATTTTGCGACCGCGCGGCTATGGGACGACGGCATCATCCTGCCGTCCGAAACGCGGCGTGTGTTGTCGCTCGCGCTCGCGGCCTCCCTCAATGCGCCGATTCCGGAAACCAAATTCGGCGTGTTCAGGATGTAATGATGCTCGATAAGTCCGCCGCACCCACGCGTTCGATTTATTTTTCCGAAGAACACGAGCAACTGCGCGCGCAGATGCGCCGCTTCGTCGAGAACGAAGTAAAGCCGCATGGCGAGAAGTGGGAGGAGCAGGGCTTCGTCCCGCGCGAGGTGCTCGCAGAAAATGGGCGAGCTCGGTTTCCTCGGCATCCGCTATCCGTCCGAATATGGCGGCTCCGAAATGGATACGCTCGGCGACCGTGGTGCTTGCCGAAGAACTCGGCCGCAGCACCTTCGGCGGCTTCGCCATCACCGTGCTGGTGCATACCGACATGGCGTCGGTGCACATCTTCAATGCCGGCTCGCAGGCGATCAAAGATAAGTTCATGCCGGATATCATCGCTGGCAAGAAGATCGTCGCGGTCGGCGTGACCGAGCCGGGCGCGGGCTCGGACGTGAAGGGCATCCGCACCACCGCGCGCCGCGACGGCGATCATTACGTGCTCAACGGCGCCAAGATCTTCATCACCAACGGCGTCTATGGCGATCTCTATTGTGTCGCCGCCAAGACCGATCCGAAGGCGCAGCCGTCGCAGAGCGTGTCGATGTTCCTGGTCGAGAAGGGCACGCCCGGCTTCCGGTCGCGCCGCGCGCTCGACAAGCACGGCTGGCGCTCGTCCGACACCGCGCGAACTGATCTTCGAGGATTGCCGCGTGCCGGCCGAGAACATGCTCGGCCAGGAAGGCCGCGGCTTCTACGCGATCATGAACAACTTCCAGAACGAGCGCACCACGATCGGCGCGATGGCGATGGGCGAAGCGCAGGCCGCGCTTGCGATCACGCTCGACTGGGTGAAGCAGCGCAAGGCCTTCGGCGCACCGCTATGGTCGAAGCAGGCGATCCGCCAGCGGCTCGCGAGCTTGCCGCGCAAGGTCGAGGCGGGGCGGCAACTCGTCTATTACGCGGCCTGGCTCGACGCGCAGGGGCATCGATGCCACCAAGAAGTCTCGATGGTGAAGGCCTATTGCGGCGAGCTCGTCAACGAAGTCATGTATGACTGCCTGCAATTCCACGGCGGCATGGGCTTCATGCGCGAGAGCGCGATCGAGCGCATGACCCGCGACGCCCGCGTGCAGGCGATCGGCGGCGGCGCCACCGAAGTGATGCTGGAAGAAGTCGCGAAGCGGATGGGGAATTAGTAAATATGCGAAAATTTATTTTGATTACGCTAGCCGTCATCGTGTTTCTATTTCTGATCGTCGTTGGCGGGCTTATTTTCTGGTTTGGATATTATTGCGAGGGGCGCCAACAATATTGCTATCGATTGTATATGCGCACGATCAACGGGACGATTTCGACGACGCCAGCTCCGGCTTCTTCTTTTCAAACACCTTCCACCTTGCTTCCACCTGCCGCCTGATCTCCTCCGCCGTCGCCTCAACGATCTCGTGGTGGATCGCGACCTGCATCATGTCGCCTTTCGGCACATAGGCGCCGTCCCAGCCGGGACCGCGCATGATGAAATTATCGACGTGGATCACGCGGTCGTAAAAGGTCATCGAAACGAGAATGACGGTGACATTGTTGAAGGTGATTGTCTTGCCGCGAAATCTCGTCTCGATATCAATGCTGTCGACGCCGTGAATTTCCTTCCAGGGAACGATGTAGTCCTCCAGGCCGCCACCGTGGCGGAAGACAATGCCTTGAGGAAGCAATTCGATCAGTGCTGAGGCGGGACGCATCAGCCAGTAGAGTTCGTAGACGATCCAGACGATCGTAAACAGCGTCCAAATCCAGGCAAGCCAGTACTCGCGCGAGGAATCGGCGAGCAGCACGATTACACAGCCAGCGATGCAGCCGGCGACCGCAACATACAAGCGCTTACGGTGAAGCTTGTGGCGCCCCCAGATCAGCCGCGCGTTGACGTCGATAGTCACGACTGCATCCTATCCTCATGGTGAGGAGCGGGCACGCGGATAATTGAATTCGGCCGCCGGTATCGAGTGAACCGCGCGAGCCGCTATTTTGCCGCGCGCGGCTTCGCGTCGTCGAATTTGCGCTTGGCGCGCTTCAGGATGCGCTCGTCTGCCTGCTTAACGCCGAGCGTGTTGAAGGCGGGCGGGTCGCTTGCCGGAAAAGATGCGTCGCTGGTCTCATCGACATCATCCCATTCGGCGGGCGGGTCGCGCATGGCGTCCTTGCCCGCCGGACGGACCGGCTGACGCGCATTATCCGCCTTGCCGTGTCTAAAGGCTGCCGCGCGGGTCATCTTGTTTCTGATCGCGCGAGCTTGCCGCAAGCATGGCAGCGTCCGGTGAATCCAGCTCGATATCGTCGCCGACGACCCGCATTAGATGTTCGCGCTCGATCCTGCGCAAAGCACGGCGGCGTTCGGCAGAATTCCGGTCGATCCGCTTCAAGTTCGACATGGTGTGCCTCCCGGTGCATTGGATGGTGATGGGGTTCGATGGCGCTCGATCGGGAAAACGCTTTACAGCGCGGGATGTTCCGCGTGCATGGAACACGCATGTGGTACAGCGCGTTAGGCTCCGGATGTCATAAAGGAACCTGGCGATGGCGCGCAAAAAGAAAAGAAAATCAAAGCGGAAAACGAAGAACAAGACATCCAAGAAGAGAAAATCACCTGCGCGCCGCAAGGTAAAAGCTAAACGCGCCGTCAAACGCCGTGCGCCGCGTCGCAGCGAAGCCGAGCTCTCGCCACGCGAAATTCGTCTGTCGCGCCGACGGCGCAGCAGCCAGCGTGAAGGCAGGATCGAGCGGGAATTTCAGCGCGCGGTGAACATGACGCCGGCGTCATTGTCTAAATGGCTGAAATCGAAAGACAGCAAGGCAATGGCCGGTCGTCGCAATGCGCCAAGCGATCATTGGTCGGGTCTTCGTGTTCTTGAGATCAAGAAAAAGAAGCTGGGCGACCGCACGCCCCAGGATTATTCGCACATGCGCAAGGTCATCGCGTATGTGGCTCGCCACGGCGCGCGGCGGCCCGAGGGCGACGCTCGCAACACGCCGTGGCGCCATGCGCTGATGAACTGGGGCCACGACCCGCTTAAATAACTTCAGGGTTTGACGCCGAGCCGCTCCAGGTTCGCGCGCGAGTTCTCGTGGTTCGGATCGATCCGCTGTGCCTGGCGGAAATCCTCGATCGCACGTTCCTTCTGCCCGAGCCCTTCATAGGCGAGCCCACGATTGTTGTAGGCGCGTACGTAATTCGGATCGACGCGGATTGCCTGATTGTAATCTGCGATCGCGTCGTTGTAGTTGCCTATGTCCAGGAAGACATTGCCGCGGTTCGAATAAATATCGGCGCCGTTCGGGTCGAGCTTCAGCGCCTGGGTGTAGTCCGCTATCGCCTTGTCGTATTGTTTGAGCCGCCGGTAGGCGATGCCGCGATTGAGATAGCCGTCGGCGAGTGTCGGATCGAGGCGGATAGCGACCGTGTGGTCGGCAACCGCGCGCTCGAAATTGCTGCCGCGCTCGTGACCGACACCGCGATTGGTATAGGCCCACGCCAATTCCTTGCCCTGCCAGCGGCCAGAGCCGATCGCGCGTGTGCAGGCCGCGATGATTTCGTCGCTGTTTTCGGAATTGGAGCAGACCTTGGCATCGTCAGTCTGAGCCAAAGCCGTGCCCGCAAATAAGCCGCCCAGGAAAAGGGCGACGCCGGCCCACACTAAAGCCTTCATGGTGTAACGCTCCCCAACGTCCCGGCCGATCTTAGCACTGTGTATAACAGAGACCAGTCAAGACCACGTGACGGTTGGCCGTTCGAACGCTAGGCTTTGCCCGCACTAATTCGGGGAGGGGTCCGTGCGACGTATCGCGTTATTTCTTTGCCTGATTTTGTCGGTTGTCGCCGGGGGCGGTTCTGCCGCGCGCGCGCAGACCGATAACTCGAAGGTCTGTACGAACGCGCAGGACACCGAAGAAAAAATTGCGGCCTGTACGCGTTCGATCAACTCAGGACGCTGGACCGGGGCGAACCTTGCCTGGGCCTATACCAATCGCGGTGTCGGCTTCCGCGGCCGCGGCGACGACGAAAGCGCGCTCGGCGATTACGACTACGCGATCAAGATCAATCCGAGCTTCGCCGATGCCTATTATAATCGCGGGCTCTTGCTTCACGATCGAAAGGAATATGACCGGGCGATTGCGGATTACACCCGCTCGATCGGAATTAATGCCAAAGAAGCCGACGTATTCACGGCCCGAGGGCGGTCCCATCACGAAAAAGCCGATCACAGCCGCGCGCTCGAAGATTACAATCAGGCGATCCGCCTCGATCCGCGCTACAAGATTGCCTACAACAACCGGGGCGTGACATTCGAAGCGCGCGGCGACCGCGACCGGGCCATCGCCGATTACCGGCAGGCGCTTAATATCGATCCGAACTATGAGACGGCGCGCAATAACTTAAAAAAACTCGGGCTCAGCAACTAATTCGCGCCACCCAATAAAAAATCCCTCCCCAAATGGGGAGGGATTTGTTTTTGCAGGCAATCGCGATCAGGCTTTGGCGAGATTGGCGGGCACTTTGCCGCCGCCGTCCGCGACCTTCTGCATCACCTGCTTGTGCAGCCAGACGTTCATGGTCGCAGTGTCGTTGGTGTCGCCGGTGTAGCCGAGGTCTTTGGCGAGCTGCTGGCGCGTCTTCAGGCTTGAATCGAGTTTCAGAAGCGTCATCAGATCGACGATCGAAACCTTCCAGTTCGAAGGCCGCCCGCTGTCTTTCGCGAGCTTGTCCATCATCGCTTCGACGTCGACTATTTCCATCTTGCCCGACGTAGCCGGCGTGCCGTCCGCCTTGACGCCCTTAGGGCCAAAAATGGCGGTCATGATATTGCCGAGGATACTCATTCGTTGTTCTCTCCCTTGGGACTTGGAGGCAAAGTCTGCGCCCGCCCGCGCGGGCGGGCAATACAGAAGAAAATCGCGTTGCCATGGAACAAATGGGCGCATCCGGACCTTAAACGCCATGACATATCGCGTCTTTACGGCTCCGGCCGAACCCAATTCCCCCCATCTCATGAAAAAGCCGGGCGGTGACATCCGTCAGTTCAGGCGCATGCAGGAGGCACTGGACTGGGCGCGTTCGCTCGGCCGTGACATGCGCACGGTGCTCACCATCGACGAGCACAGGCCCGCGAAAGTCACCGTGCATTCGTGCGAAGACGCCGCAAGAACGATCCCGTAAGCCAGCCCGAGAATTTTTAAATGCGCTACGCGGTACGACGAGACGATCCGCGCTTACTGCGCGCAGACGAGCGGATCCGCCCGATTGCAGCGGCCAAAAACCTGCTCGCGCCAGTTCACGCCTCGCGCGTCGTCAATGCAAATCGCGAGCGCGCTTTCGAGATTTTCGTTCATGAACTCGCGCAGTGGTGGCCGCGTGGCTACACGTATTCAGGCGAGAAGCTTGCCGCGATCGGTGTCGAGCCAGTCGCCGGCGGACGCTGGTTCGAATGCGATATCGACGGCCGCGAAATCGCCTGGGGCGATGTCCGTGCCTTCGATCCCGGTAAGCGGCTCGTGCTGTCCTGGGCAATCGGCGCGCAGCGCCAGCCGGAAACGCCTCGTCACGCGAGCGAAATCGAAATCCGTTTTACGCAGGAAGGATCGCGGCAGACGCTGGTCTCCGTCGAGCATCGCCAGTTCGCTCGTCACGGGCAAGGTGCCGAGCAGATGCGTGAAGGCATGGCGTCGCCACTCGGTTGGAGTTTCCTGCTGGATTGCTACGCCGAAAAGCTCGGCTGAACTCCTTCGGGGTTGATGCGTTTTCCTCACGGGAGAGCACCAATTCGTGAAAGGAAACGCTATGGCCGCCGATACGCAAAACATCCGCGAACATATGGAAGTGATCGGTTCCGACGGGAAACACGTCGGCACGGTCGATCATCTTGAAGGTCAGAACGAAATCAAGCTGACCAAGACCGACCCCGCCGCTGAGGGTAAGCACCATTTCATTCCGGTCGACTGGGTCGATCACGTGGATGAACACGTGCACCTGACCAAATCGAGCGACGAAGCGATCAAGCAGTGGCGAGTAGCCGCTTGATCGTTCATCGCGCGCGCAAATAAAAAGAAGCCCGGCGGGGAGGCCGGGCTTCTTCAATTCCGGAAAGCGCGAGGGGGGAGCGCGTTTCCGGGGAAAACTAATTCAACAAATTAGCTCGTGATCCGGCGCCACTCACCGCGAACACGGTCGGAGAACTGGTTCCAGTTCTGCGAAACGATGTCCCAATTGACCATTCGCTGCGTAGTCGTGGTTTCAGCGCCGACAATGCTGGCGCGGTTATCGATGACATAGGCTGTCGCAATCGTAAGCGCGCAGCCGACGATCATTCCAAGAAGAAATCTCATGGGTACCTCCCTATCCAGCAAAAAGAACCCTTTCCTGGACCAAAAGTTCCCTCGCAAAAGGGCAAGTTGTGCTATGCAGCCCGGCTCCTCGACCATGCTAAAATGCATGGAAGGAGCGAGGCGTCTGGGTGTTAGAAGCCCGCCGCGTTTCAGCTTGTGCAGCGCGAAAAGCGAAAACCCATGGCCATTACTACTCCCGATGCGGAGTCCGCATCGGTCAAGGTCGAACACGGCAAAACTACATCGCGCGCCGGCTATCTCGCGCTCGTTATCGGTTCGATCGGCGTCGTTTACGGCGATATCGGCACGAGCCCGCTATATGCATTCCGTGAAGCGATCACGGCGGCCGTGGGCGCGGACGGCACTGTTACGCGGGCAACGGTGCTGGGATTGCTCTCGCTCATCATCTGGGCGCTCTTGTTCGTCGTCACACTGAAATACGTGATCTTCCTGCTGCGCGCCGACAACAGCGGCGAGGGCGGCACGCTCGCGCTGATGGCGCTCGCGCAGCGCGCGCTTGGAAAATCGAGCCCGGCCATTCTTTTATTCGGCTTGTTTGGCGCGGCGCTGTTTTACGGCGACGCGATGATTACGCCGGCGCTCTCGGTGTTATCCGCCGTCGAAGGCTTGAAGATCGCGACGCCCCAGCTCGAACCTTTCGTTCTGCCGGTCACGCTTGTCATCCTGATTATACTTTTCATGGTGCAGTCGCGGGGCACGGCGAGCGTCTCGAAACTGTTCGGCCCCGTCACCACGATCTGGTTCTTCGCGATGGCGATCGGCGGTATCATTCACATTGTTGACGATCCGGGCGTGCTTGCATCCTTCAGCCCGCATTATGCGCTCGTCTTTATGCTCAACAACGGCTGGATCGCGCTAATCGCACTCGGCGCGGTCGTGCTGGTCGTCACCGGCGCGGAGGCGCTTTACGCCGATCTCGGGCATTTCGGCCGCCGGCCAATTCAGGATGCGTGGTTGTGGTTGGTGCTGCCGTCGCTGCTGCTGAACTATCTCGGGCAGGGCGCGCTGGTGCTCGGTGATCCGAAGGCGATCAGCAATCCGTTTTATCTGCTTTATCCGTCATGGGCGCTCTTACCTATGGTGTTTCTCGCGACGTGTGCGACCGTGATTGCGAGCCAGGCGGTGATCACCGGCGCCTATTCGCTGGCGCAGCAGGCAATACAGCTCGGTCTCCTGCCGCGTTTCGAAGTCCGTCACACCTCGGCAACGTTCTACGGCCAGATCTACGTGGCCCGCGTGAACTGGTTCCTGCTGATCGGCGTGGTGTTGCTGGTTGGCATTTTCCGCTCTTCGAGCGCGCTGGCCACTGCCTATGGCATCGCCGTGACTGGCACCATGATGATGACGACCTTTATGGCCTTCGTGGTTGTCCGGCGCATCTGGAAGTGGCACTGGGCCGCCGTGCTCTCGCTTCTGATCCCGATGTCGATCATCGACATCGCGTTTTTCGGCGCCAACTTGCTCAAGTTCCATGACGGCGGCTGGGCGCCGCTCGCGATTGCGGGCTTCGTCGTGCTTATCACGCTGACCTGGCGCCGCGGTTCGCGGCAGTTGTTCGAGAAAACCCGGCGTCAGGAAGTGCCGCTCGATGCGCTGGTCAGGAATCTCGATAAGAAAGACATTCATCGCGTACCGGGAACGGCTGTGTTTCTGACGAGCGACCCGGAGAACACGCCGACCGCGCTCCTCCACAGTCTCAAGCACTATAAAGTGCTCCACGAGCACAATGTGATCCTGACGGTCGTGACCGCCGATACGCCGCGCGTGCCGCCTTATGAGCGGGTGGAATTGGAAGCAGTGAGCAAAACCTTCTCCAAAGTCCGCATCACCTACGGCTTCATGGAAAGCCCTAATATTCCGAAAGCGCTTGCGATCGCGCGCAAGCTCGGCTGGACCTTCGACATCATGTCGACGTCGTTTTTCCTCTCCCGTCGCACGCTGAAACCGGCGAAGAACTCGTTGATGCCACATTGGCAGGACAAGCTTTTCATCTCGCTCGCGCGCTCATCCGACGATGCGACCAGCTATTTCCAGATCCCATCCGAACGGGTGGTGGAAGTCGGGACCCAGGTCGCTATCTGACGCGCTGGCGTGGGGGAGATGTGCCGCTGCGGCACAGTTCCACGTTAACGAAAAAGAGCTTGGCGGGGCGGAATTTGCCTTTATTTTCTCGGGCTTGGCACGCGGCCTTCGGCCTGTGGAACAGATGCGGTAGTATCGAGCAATGGACCTGAACAACCTTTTGGCCGGGGTGACGATTGCTGGCGTGATGGTGCCCGGCTGGGCGCTGATTGCCGGCGGTGTCGTTGTCCTGTTTTTGCTCTTCTCCATGATGCGCCCGCGGCGGGCCGCGGCCGTCGCGAACGCCAGCCCACAAAGCGGCATCGGCACGCTGGTGCTGCTCGCGCTCGTCGCGGTGGTCGCGGGTGCTGCCTATTTCGGATTGAAGCAGTTCGAAGATCATTCCCGTTTCGTGGAGCGCAAAGCGCTTGAAGATCGCGCCGCGGGTTTGCTCGCGCAGGCGAACCAGCCGGGGTCCGTGCTCGGCTGCCTTAATGGTGCGGTGACCTACCTTCTGGACGAGGCGTGCGAGAAACAGATTTTCGCCGAACCGGGGCGGCTTGCGTCGGCCGTAGGGTTGACTGCCGAGCGCGTTGCGTTGCTTGCGGACGCGACCAATTTCGCGATGCGTGAGCCCGCGTTCCTCGACCGTTTCGAACACCTGCGTAAATCGATCGAGGCCGATCCGTTTGGGCTCGTCGCGCATGTCTTTGCGATCGAAAACAAGTGCATTCCGGACTCCTGCACGCGTTTCCGGTTCCTGAAGGAAACCGGCAAAGTCAAAGCCAATCTCTCGGCACGCAAATTCGAAGGTCTGCTTGCGAAATATTCGCCGGCCTGGGCGCAGGATCGTCCGCCGGCCAATACGAGTGCAGCGCCGACCACGCCGCCGGTGACGACGAGCGAAAGCAAAGATCAGCCGCCGGCAAACCAGACCGCGACCACGCCACCGCCGCCGCCGACGATTACGCAGCAGCCGTCGTCAACGCCGGTCGCAATCCCACAGCAGCCTGCGACCCCGCCATCAGCCGCGGCGAAGCAGAAAGCCAATCCTAAACAGGCGCCTCAGCAGCAGGCCAATCCGAAGCAGTCGCCTAATCCTGCGCAGCAGGCGAAGCGCAGAGGCGGCCCGCCTGAGCCGGTCGGTGGCCTCCCGCGCGTGACCGCGCGCGGCAACCAGAACGCTGCGCCCGCGGACGACGATGACGATGCGCCGACGGCAACGCCTGCGCCGCCGCAGCAGACGCCGTCAATCTTCAACCGCCGCTAAATCGTTCGAAATGTCGTGACCGGGCTAGCATCACCGCTGGCCCACAAGTCGGCTTCAGCCGACTTGTGGATATTTGGTGCCGATCTCGGGTAGACCCGAGATCGGGAGTCGCTAGGATGGCGCCAAAATGAACGCCAGCCTCCCATTTCCCCTGAAGTCCGTGCTGATCGCCAATCGCGGCGAGATCGCGTGCCGCATCATGCGGACCGCAAAGGCGTTGGGCATGCGCACGATCGCGGTTTACTCCGACGCCGATCGCAACGCGCTGCATGTGAAGACCGCTGACGAGGCGATTGCGATCGGCCCGGCGCCGGCGCGCGAAAGCTATCTCGTGATCGAAAAAATCATCGCGGCGGCGAAATCGGCTAAAGCCGACTGTATTCATCCGGGCTACGGCTTCCTGTCGGAGCGCGCGGAGTTTGCCGAAGCCTGCGCCGCCGCCGGGATCGTCTTCGTCGGTCCGCCGCCGGGTGCCATCCGCGCGATGGGCCTGAAGGGCGAAGCGAAGTCGCTGATGGCCAAGGCTAATGTGCCGGTGCTTCCGGGCTATCACGGCGACAAGCAAGATCCGAAATTCCTGAAACAGAAAGCCTACGAGACCGGCTATCCGGTGCTGATCAAGGCAGCAGCCGGCGGCGGCGGCAAAGGCATGCGCCGCGTCGATAAACAGATCGATTTCGATAACGCGCTCGAGGCGGCAAAGCGCGAAGCAGAAGCCTCGTTCGGCAATCCGGATGTGCTGATCGAAAAATATGTCGCGAGCCCGCGCCACATCGAAGTGCAGGTTTTTGCCGACACGCACGGCAACATCGTGCATCTGTTCGAGCGTGATTGCTCTGCGCAGCGGCGCCACCAGAAAGTCATCGAAGAAGCACCGGCACCCGGCATGCCAGCGGAAGTGCGTGCGCATGTCACGAAAGCCGCGATCGAAGCCGCGCGCGCGGTGAATTACGCGGGCGCCGGCACCGTCGAATTTCTGGCCGACGGTTCAAAGGGGCTTCGCGCGGACGCGATCTGGTTTCTGGAAATGAACACGCGGCTCCAGGTCGAGCATCCGGTGACGGAAAACATCACCGGTACCGATCTGGTCGAATGGCAATTCCGCGTTGCCGCCGGAGAGAAAATCCCACTCACGCAAGATGAAATCAAACTAAGCGGCCATTCGGTCGAGGGGCGCATTTACGCAGAAGATGCTTCGCGCGGTTTCCTGCCTTCGACCGGCAAACTTTCGGCACTTCGTTTTCCGGTTGGCGAAGGCATTCGCGTCGATAGCGGCGTCGAGCAGGGTGGCGAGGTGACACCATTCTACGATCCGATGATTGCGAAACTGATTGCTTATGGCGCGACGCGCGAACAGGCGTTCGATCGGCTTTCGGCCGCACTCGGTGCCACCGTCATCTCCGGGCCGCGCAACAATGTCGAGTTTCTGCAGGCACTCGCGAATGCGCCGGAGATGCGCGCGGGCATCGTCGACACCGGCTATATCGAACGTAATCTCGCGGCACTCACCAAGCCGAGCGATACCGATTTCGCGGCCGCTGCGTTCGCGGTCGAAACCTTGATGCGCCGGGAGCAGACGGCGCTCCGCCGTTCGAAAAATTCGCATCGCTCGCCGTGGGATGCCGACGACGGCTATGACTTCGGCGGCACGCGCGACATTCCCGTGCCGGTCTTCGTGAACAATGTCCGGGTGGTTGCGCGTGTCCGGCATAGCGCGAATGCTATTTCCGCTGCTGTAAACGGCTCTGAAGCAGCAGCAAGTGAATTGCTTGAAGCCGGCGATCTCGTTATCGCAATCCGCAACGGCCGGCAGACTTCGGTGAAGCTTGCTGATTATGCGCAGGCCGATCTGAAACATGCGGGCGGGGACGGCGCCATCGCCGCACCCATGCACGGCAAAGTGCTCAGCGTTTCCGTGAAGCTGGGCGACAAGGTTGCGCGCGGCCAGCGGCTGATGGTGCTCGAGGCCATGAAAATGGAACACGCGCTCGATGCGAACGCGGACGGCGTGGTTGCTGAACTTTCCATTGCCGCAGGCGACCAGGTGAGCGAAGGCGCGCAACTGATCCTGATCAAGGCCGAGAAACCGCAAGCGAAAGCGTCGTAGTCATGGCGCTGCACTTGATCAAGCTCTGCGTGGGCGTCGATACCATTCGCGAACTCGACGAATGGATTGCCGAGCGCATGGCGCAGAAGAAAAAGAAGAAAGAGGCGCTTGAGCACATCCACACTACACGGATGATGCCGTCGCAGAAGGACGCGTTGCTCGACGACGGCTCGCTCTATTGGGTCATCAAAGGCATGGTTTCGTGCCGGCAGAAGCTGATCGATCTGCGCCAGTTCACCGACAAAGAAGGCGTCAAGCGCTGCCGCATCGTGATGGAGCCGAAGCTCATTCCGGTGGTGCCGCGTCCGAAGAGCGCGTTTCAGGGCTGGCGCTACCTGAAAGCGGGCGAGGCGCCGGCCGATCTCACGAAAGGTGCCAAGGGCGCGGCGGCACTTCCCGAAGAAATGCGCCGCGAATTGCAGCAGCTCGGATTGCTCTGAAACAAAAGCCGGTGTCGGACGTTGTCCTCCCGGACAATTTCCGGAGGTTTCATGTCACCCGAACGCGCCAGTGCCGACTACAAAGATCCAGAAAAGAACGTCGCGCATCAGCGCGATCCCGCGACGCTCTCAACCAACAAAGCGCGCGGTGCCGAAAACCGCGGCCATATGGGCACGGTGCTGGTCGTGAGCATTGCGCTTGTCGTGGTTGCTTTTGCCGCGATCTATTTCGGCTTCTTTTCGATGCAGACGCCGAGCCAGTAGCGATCACACTGCGATATTGTCGATGAGCCGCGTCTTGCCGAGCTTTGCCGCAACCAGCAGGCGAAGCTTTGCTTTACGCATGGGATCGGGCGTCATCAGTGTCGCGGCATCGCGCGCTTCCAGATAATCGAGTTTGAAGCCGGCGGCAGCGATCTTCGCGCGGCCGCGGCTCAACACGGCCTCGATAGCTTCACCGGCGGCGATGGCTTTCGCGCATTCTTTCAGCACTGCATGCAACACGGGTGCTGCATTTCGCTCCGCAGGCGAGAGATAGACGTTGCGCGAGGAGAGGGCGAGACCGTCTTTTTCGCGGACGATCGGCGCGCCGATCACTTTCACCGGCAGATGCAGATCGCGCGCCATGGCGCGGATAACCTGCAACTGCTGATAATCCTTATCACCGAAAATCGCGATGTCCGGCGTGACCGCGGTGAAAAGTTTTGCGACCACGGTCGCAACGCCGGAAAAATGACCGGGACGAAACTTGTCGTCGAGGCCGACCGCGGCCGGGCCGTCCGGTGTGAGCTTGGTTGAAAATCCGGCCGGGTAGATTTCGGCAACTTCCGGCGCGAAAACGAGATCGGCGCCGGCGGCCGCGAGTTTTTCCAGATCGGCGTCGAAGGTTCGCGGATAGCGCGTGAAATCTTCATTCGGGCCGAACTGGGTCGGGTTGACGAAAATCGAAACCACGACCTTTTTCGCGCTCTTCTTTGCGAGCGCGACCAGCGAAATATGACCGCTGTGTAGCGCCCCCATGGTCGGAACGAGAGCAATGTTGGCTTTTCGCTTGCGCCAGTCGGCGAGCGTTTCCCGAACGGCCTTGATCGTTTTCACCACGCGGGGCCGCTTCTTGGTTGCGGCTTTGGCCATATTCGCGTCTCCCCGCGAGAAATTCAGGCAGCTCATTAGCAAACCCGTCGCTTCCGCGCCACGAAGGCCGGGATTGTTCAAGGTAACGGGTAATTTCCTTGACCCGCTCGGTCCGGAATTTGCAGGATGGGCTGGGTGGAAGTCACCGCGCTACGGGCGGGCAATGGGTATCGAAGGACCAGCGTTAGGGGCTGCTGGTGTCGCGCCGCATGCGGCGAAGACAGCGCATATTATTGTGCTCGCCAACGAGAAGGGCGGCTCCGGCAAAACCACGACGGCCATGCACGTCATCGTCGCGCTTTTGCAGGCGGGACAGAAAGTCGCCGCGGTCGATATCGACAGCCGGCAGTTAAGTCTCACGCGCTACATCGAAAACCGCCGCATCTGGGCCAAAAAATCCGGCGCGCTGCTCAGTGTCCCGGAAGTCCATTCGATTGCCCGCGCCAGCGGTCGCAGCATGGACGAGAACGACGCCGACGAATTTGCGCGCTTTGCCGCCGCGATCACTGCCGTCGAACATAAAAACGATTTTGTCGTGGTCGATACGCCCGCGAGCGACAGCTATCTGATGCGGCTTGCGCATGCGATGGCCGACACGCTGATTACGCCGCTCAACGACAGCTTTGTCGATTTCGATGTGCTGGGCCGTATCGACCCGGAAAGTTTCGAAGTGACCCGCACCAGTCACTATGCCGAAGTGGTGCGTGACGCACGCCGTCAGCGCCGCATGGTGGGTCAGGACGAAACCGACTGGGTCGTCATGCGTAACCGCCTCGGACAGTTGGATACGCGCAACGGCCGCAATCTTGCCGACGGCTTGAGCGATCTTGTCGCGGCGCCTCAATTTCCGTCTCGCTGACGGCTTCGGCGAACGCGTGGTTTATCGCGAACTGTTTCCGCGCGGGCTTGACCGCGCTCGATGTGCTCGACGAAAAGACGCTTGGGTATGAAACCCAATATGTCACATCTTGCCGCGCGCTACGAAGTCCGGGCGCTGATCGATGCGCTGATGCTGCCGATCAACGAGCGCGGCAAGCGCCGCGCCGAAACGCAGGCGGAATGGTTGCGGTCGGGGCGGGAGCCGCTCGACGGCGCGGAACTGTTCGCCGACTAGGGCCGGACACGCCACCAGTTGCGCGGCGGACCAAAACACCCGATCTATTGCTTCGTGAATACGAAAGATAAGAGACCGGCAAAGACCGACCAGCATTCTCCCGCGCAGGCTGCCGCGCGTGGCGAGATCGACGCTTTTCTCGCCAAAGCCAAAACGCTTGGGCCGCGGGCCGATGGCCGCCGTGGACGGCTCGCATTCGCGCTCGATGCCACCATGAGCCGGCAGCCGACCTGGGATCTCGCCTGCAAGCTTCAGGCGGAAATGTTCGAGGAGGCGGGCGCGATCGGCGGGCTCGACGTGCAACTGATCTATTTCCGGGGATTGCGCGAATGCCGCGCGTCGAAGTGGAATTCCAATCCGGCACGGCTCGGCGAAATCATGGCTGGCATAGGCTGCCAAGGCGGGCATACGCAGATCGGCCGCGTGCTCGAACATGTGCGCGCCGAAAGCAAAACCGGCAAAATCGATGCGCTGGTTTACGTCGGCGACGCGATGGAAGAACCGGTTGACGATCTCTGTGCGCTCGCGGGCGAGCTGGGATTGCTCGGAATGCCTGCTTTGATGTTTCAGGAGGGGAGCGACGCGGTCGCAGAAAGTGCGTTTCCGCGAAATTGCACGTCTCACCAAAGGGGCATGGTGCCCGTTCGACGCCGGGGCTGCGTCCCAGCTTCGCGAGTTGCTGCGTGCAGCAGCGGCATATGCTGCCGGCGGCCACAAGGCGCTCGCCGATCTGTCCAAGCGCGGCGGCGGCAAGGGTGCGGTCAAACTGATCGAACAGATGCGCTGATGGGAATTCCAACTCTCTCTAATCGGTCTTGCCGTGCTGCTCGGCTGATCCTGTCGGAGCGCGCATGATTCGACCAGCGATCCGAAGAAACTCGCGAAGGCGTTGCGCACAGGTGGCGGCATCGGCGCGGTGCTGCTTGCGGCATTCTTTGCAGTAACCGGAGGAATTTTATCTCGCCATTCCGCTCGGCTTCTTCGGTGCGACGCTTACTCGGGTTGGATTTCCGCGCCTGCGAGCTGGACCAGCCGCACGCAGCGCTCGACGGGCCAAGTCTCGCGCGTGCGCTCGCAATTTGTCGAAATGGAATTGGACCACGACAGCGGCGAGATGCGCGGGAAAATCCTCGCAGGCAAATACGAAAACGTGCCGCTCGACGCGCTCGATCCGCCGACGCTCTTGAAGCTGCGCGGCGAGTTCGACCCGGAAAGCCGGGCGCTACTCGAAGCTTATCTCGACCGCCGGACGCCCGGCTGGCGTGAAAACGTCGACGAAGACACGGGTTCGGGGCGCAGTGAGCCGCCGCGCCATGGCCCGATGACCGAAGAAGAGGCGCATCAGATCCTGGGGCTTGAAACGGGCGCTACCGACGCCGACGTCCGGCGCGCGCATCGCTCGCTTATGAAGAAACTCCACCCCGACCAAGGGGGATCGACGTATCTCGCGGCCCGCGTCAACGAGGCCAAGGAAGTTCTGCTTCGCCGCCATCACTAAACTCCACGCTACACACGCTTCGCCAAGTGACGCCTCCGCCGGATTTCCCGGTCAGTTTTTGGCTACAATGCAATCGAACTGACTGCGTTGCAGCGTTTGGCAGGCACGTCTCGCCAGATATTCATTTTGAAATCCGGCGAACCGTGCCCGAAAAAGATTAGTGGAACCTTTCGACACCTTCTCGGTGTAGGGGCTCGCTTTGGCGAGCAGCGCTTTGGCCGTGTCCTGCGCCATCGTCAAGCCGCTCTTTGGCCTGTTTGGCATCCGGGTAAGCGCCGATCTGAATCGACCAGCCGGTCTTCGCCGCGGCCGGGATCGTGATTCGCTTCGGGCTCCGGCGCGGGCCGCAGTCACGGGAATGCTGTTGGTCGATGCGACCCGATGCTTGCGCAGATTGTTGTTTGCAGCCGGCACCGGTGCTGACGCCGGCACGGCCGCTGGCGCGGTTTCATTCTTTAGCGCTGCAAGCGCACGCGCTTCGAGTTCAAGCTCTTCGGTTTCGCTCAGTTGCAGGTTTGGCACCGGCGTCTGCGCGTTCGATGCGGGCGTCTGCGGATGTTCCGCAAGCACTTGCGGCTTCGCCGGTACTGCGGTCGGCGCCGGCACCACCGGTTGCTGCTGTGTGCTCGCAAATGACAATGCAGAGGAGGGCGGCTGCAAGGCATTCGCTTCGGCGGTCTGCAGGTTCTCGCCGACCGGGCCCGGCATCATCGGCACGGGCACGGCATTGGCGGCACTGAAATTCGAAAACGACAGCGCGAACAGATTGGCCTGCGCGGTCTGTTGCCTCTTGCCGTCCGCATCGAGCGGCATGGTTTTCACCATGATCGGGCGGATCGGATCCTTCGAGCCGGCAACCAGCGGCGTCTGTTGCTTTGGCGCTGCGACACGGACGATACGCTGCGGCTGCGCTTTGGCTTGCGCGGTTTTCACCGGCGCCGGGGCTTCGACGACGAGCGGCGCGGTACGGGGCCCCGCCGACGCATCATCGAGATAATCGACGATCAATTCCCGCATGTGGTTGTCGCGCTGCGCGCCGGTGCGGCCGCCGAGCACGACGGCCACGATATGACGGTTCTTGTGGCGCACGCTGGTCACGAGATTGAAGCCGGAAGCATTGGTGTAGCCGGTCTTGATGCCGTCGACGCCCGGAATGCGGCCGAACATCCGGTTGTGATTGGCGATCCCGCGGCCGCGCCAGACGAAGTGCTGGGTCGAGAAGTAGCGATATAGCTTCGGGAAACGATCCTGCACCGCGCGGCCCAGTGTCGCCATATCGCGTGCGGTCGTGACTTGATCGCGGTGGGGCAGGCCGGACGCATTCTTGAATATTGTTTTGCTCATGCCGAGCGCGCGTGCCTTCTTCGTCATCAGCACGGCAAAGTCGTCTTCGTCTTCAGCGAGCGCTTCGGCAATGACGACGGCGACGTCGTTTGCGGAACGCGTGACCAGCGCCTTGATTGCGGACTTCGGCATCGATCGTCATGTCTTCGCGAAGGCCGAGTTTCGACGGCGGTTGTTCGGCCGCGTATTCGGAAACCTTGAGTTTGGAATCGAGTTTGAATTTGCCGTTCTCGATTTGCTCGAACAGCATGTAGAGCGTCATGATTTTGGTAAGCGAGGCGGGGTGGCGAAGCGCGTCGGCGTTTTCTTCGTCGAGCACGCTACCGGTTTTGGCGTCGATCACGATCGAGGCGAAGCCTGCCTGCCAGCCGGCCGTCGGCGTGCGCGAGCGCTTACGCGGCCCGGCATCCGCGTCCGCGGTCATGGCGAGGAATGCCCCAATGAGGGTTACGGCAATTGCCAAGGCGGCCCGCTTCCCCTGCGGGTTACGCCAGTACGCAAAACACATACGCCCGTCCCGTGCCTTCTATTCGCCCTGGCGGTGCCTCGCCGGGGAACTGCCCACGCTGCGCCTCTAAAGGGCGCCCAAGGGTCCGACGCTAAGGAATGCCTCTTAGCAAAGGGTAAAACAGGCGCTTTTCGAGCCGCTGCGGCGGTCACAAACAGGCGAATTGCGTGAAAAATCGGGATTATTGCAGTGCAAAATATGGTTGACTTTATTGTGCAGTGCACTATTTAGGCAGGTAGCGAGAGCGAGAATGCATCGCTTGAAGTCTAGGAAACGGAATGCGCCGATGGGCGCGAATTTGGGGACTACCATGATCGAGAAATTTGAAGAGTTTCAGAAGCTGAGCAAAGACAACGCCGACCTCGCGTTGCAGAGCGTTACTTCCTTCCAGAAGGGCGCCCAGGCGATCGCCGTTGAAGTCGCCGACTACTCGAAGAAGTCGTTCGAGGAAGGCACTGCCGCGTTCGAGAAGCTGCTCGGCGCGAAGTCGCTGGACAAGGTGATCGAAGTTCAGACCGCTTATTTGAAGACCGCCTATGAGGCGTTTGTTGCCGAGGCCACCAAGCTCGGCGGCCTCTACACCGATGTCGCCAAGGACGCCTACAAGCCGTACGAAGGCATCATCGCGAAGGCGAACGTTTACAAGTAAGACCTTTCGGTCTCACGAAAAGCAAAGCCCGGCGCAAGCCGGGCTTTTTTGTTTTTTAAGGCGCTGCCGTTATTGCGACAGATGCAGGCTCGCGAGCTGTCCGCCGATCGCGTTGAAGACCGCGTTCAGATCGCTCGCGCTATTCACATCGAAATACATCGTCGGATCCGAAGCGCAGTTGCGCAGCAACGTCGCGTTGCCGTTGATCACGCGGATTGAATAGATTTTGATGCCGGCGGCCTTGATATTCGTGCAAGCGGCCGATGTCCGGTTATTGATCTGCGTTTCGTTCGACGACCAGCGGTTCTGCGTATTGTCGCCGTCCGTGAGCAGGATGATGTAGCGGCTCAAGTCCGGCGTATTCGGCTCCGCGGCCTGGGTGAGGGGCTCGGTCTGGGTCAGCGCGTGCCAGGCCCAGATGAGACCGATGGTTACGTTGGTGTTGCCGACCGGAGTCATGGCGTCGATGCGGGCATGGAGATCGGCCCAGACATAATTCAGCCCCATGACTTCAGCGAGCGAGGCGTTACTGCACTGTTTGGCGGGGAAGCGGGTCGAGCTGGATGTCGGCGCAGTATCGAGCGTGTCGTAGCTCTGATTGCGATCCTCGATGCAGCCATTCCAATCGCTGTGCGGCTTAGGCGTGCAACCCGAACTGTTGCAGTTCTGGTTGTCGTCGTCCCAATCGCTCCACTTGATCCAGGCGGCGTTCACGTTGGCGGTACCGACCTTGACCTGGACGTGAAATGGCACGATCGCGACTTTGACGTCACCCGGGTTTTTCGCAGCCTGTTCGAGCGTATTGAGAAGATTATGCGAAGCGGCCTTCAACTCGGTCATCTTGTTGTTCGACGCCATCGAGCCGGTATTGTCGAGCGCAAGCGCCACTTCGAGCTTTTTGATGCCCCAGGTGACTTCGGCATGCGCGCCGACCGGAAAACTCGTGATTCCGATCACCTGCGAAAGTTGCGGCTGATATTGCCCGCTCACGTTCAACACGAGCTTGCCGATCGCCGGCGTCGTGATTGTCAGGTCGGATGGACTGACCTGGACCCGGAGGGTGCCGACATTCGCCTGGAAGATTTCCCAACCCTTTGCATCGAGCTGCGCCTGATTGAGCGGC
Organism: uncultured Alphaproteobacteria bacterium; assembly: GCA_963730025.1. Taxonomy (GTDB): domain Bacteria; phylum Pseudomonadota; class Alphaproteobacteria; order Rhizobiales; family Xanthobacteraceae. The sequence continues at coordinate 674,962 of CAVSPV010000002.1, read as the reverse complement.
ATCAGTTTGGCGAGCGCAAGCGCAGTCGCGTCGAGTGACTTCTGCATCTGCGAACGATTGGTGCCCGCAAGCGAATAATCGACGGCCGCGCCGGTCGCGCCGAGCATCGGCACCAGCGCGAGCGCGAACAGGATTGCGGCGTTGCCTTTGCGACCGTCTTCGCCGCACCAGAACCGCCGAAAAATGCCCATGAAACGGGTCTCCGGATTTGCCGAAGAATGCGCCGGCTCTCTTTAAGCAAGTCTTGCCCGGATGCTCGAAAGACGTTTGCGCTGGGATGCACCGCGTACGCCGTTAGCAGAATCCCAATGCGATCATTACAATTTTAGCAATCTGCGGTGTGGCTATTGCGAAAGATGCAAACTCGCAAGCTGGCCGCCGATCGCGTTGAACACCGAAGTGAGCTGGCTCGCATTCTGCACGTCGTAATACATCGAAGGGTCGGTTGCGCAATTGCGTAAAATGTCTGCGTCGCCTTCGATCACGCGGATAGTATAGAGGATCATACCCGCAGCCTTCGCGTTGGTGCAGGCGATCGCGGTACGGGCGGCGCAGCTTGCGCACGCGCTGAAGCCGTTGCCGTCCCAGCGGTTTTGCGTGTTCAAGCCGTCCGTCATCAGGATGATGATTTTACTGAGATCGGTCGCCGGCGCGGCCGCCTCCGTTAGCGGCAAGCCCGACGTCAGCGAGTGCCAGGCCCAGGCCAGACCGATCGTGACATTGGTCGCGCCTGCCGGCTGCATTTCGTCGATCTTGTTGTTGAGCGCGGTCCAGTCATAAGTCAGCGGCAAAAGCTCCGCGACTGCATAGGTGCAGCGCCGCGCCGGAAACCGCGTGGCAGCGTCCACAGGCGTCGTGTCCTTGGTGTCGTGGTTGACGTTTGGATCCTTATCCCGATCCTCGACGCAGCCTTTGAAGTTGGTGTTGTTATAGGTGACTCCAGTCCAGGTTTTGTTGGCGTTCTGACACGACGTCTTGGTAATGTAGTTGTTATTGCTGCAGCTGCCTTCCTTTTCGTCCCAGTCGCCCTTCTTGATCCAGGCGGCGGCCGTCGTCGCGTTGGTATTGACCAGCGTGTTGAAGGGAATGATCGCGACCTTGACGTCACCATCGGTCTTCACCGAGTTTTTAAGCGTGGTCAGAAGGTTCTTCGCAGCCTTCTTCAACTCAGTCATCTTATTGTCTGAGGCCATAGAGCCGGTGTTATCGAGCGCGAGCGCGAGCTCAAGCTTCTTGATGCCCCACGTTACTTCCGCATGCGCGCCGACCGGGAAGCTGTTGATTCCAATCACACCGGTAATAGACGTCTGATACTGCCCCGACACATTGAGCACGAGCTTGCCGACGGCAGGGGTCGTGATTTTCAGATCGCCGGGCGCAATCGTCACTTTTATGGTGCCGAGTGCCGCCTGAAAAATCTGCCAGCCTTGCGCATCGAGTTGCGTTTGATTGAGCGGCATCATCTTCGCAAGCCCAAGCGCGGTCGCGTCCAACGACTTCTGAATCGACGACCGATTGGCATTGGCCAGCGAATAGTCGACCGCAGCCCCGGTCGCGCCAACGATCGGAACGAGCGCGAGCGCGAACACGACTGCGACGTTGCCTTTGCGTCCGTCGCGTTTCGAAAGAAAGCGCCGGATGATCTCCATGACGGCTCTCCTGACTGTACCGGTCAGGGTGAGCCGCGGGCTTTAACTGAAGCTTGCGCGAATATTCTGAATTCCGTGGCAACTCTATTTGCAGCCGATCGCGCGTTAAGGTCGGTTGCCGAAAAGAAAACGCGACCGCTAAAATTTTAGCGATCGCGCGAATTTCGTTATAGCTCGTCCGTTATTCGGACAAGTGAAGCTTCGCGAGGTTCGAGCCAATCGAATTAAAGACCGACGTTAGTTGGCTCGCGTTCTGCACATCATAATACATAGTCGGATCGCTGGCGCAGTTTCTTAGCAGGTTCGCATCGCCGTTGATCACCCTGATCGTATAGATCTGAATGCCTGAAGCCTTGACGTTGGTGCAGGCCAGTGCAGTCCGAGCGTCAATTTGGTTTCCGTCGGTGCTCCAGCGATTTTGCGTGTTGTCGCCGTCCGTCATCAAGATGATGATCTTGTTGAGGTCGGTCGAAACCGCCGCAGCTTGCGTTAGTGGCGCGCTTGCCGTCAGCGAATGCCAAGCCCAGACCAGCCCGATGGTGACGTTGGTGTTGCCGTCGGAATCCATGTCGTTGATTTTGTTATTCAGCGCGGTCCAGTCGTAGGTCAGCGGCAGATAGGTGGTGAGGCCGCCGGGGCAGCGCCGGGCAGGGAACTTGGTCGCTTCGTCGGTGGGTGCAGTGTCTTTAGCGTCGTAACTCGCCGAGGCTGTCGGGTCTTTGTCGCGATCCTCGACACAGCCTTTGAAGTTGGTGTTGTTGTAGGTGACCGCGGTCCAGGTTTTTTTGGCGTTCTGGCACGACGTCTTGGTGGAATAATCGTTATTGCTGCAGCTACCTTCCTTCTCGTCCCAATCGCCCTTTTTGATCCAGGTGGTGCTGGTGTTCTCGCCAGTGTTGACGACCGTGTTGAAAGGGATGATCGAAATCTTTACGTCGCCGTCGGTATGGGTTGACGCCTTCAAGGTCGTCAACAGCGCTTTCGCTGCCTTCTTGAGCTCGACCATCTTGTTGCTCGAGCCCATCGAGCCGGTGTTGTCGAGTGCGAGGGCGAGCTCAAGCTTCTTCATGCCCCACTGCACCTGCGTGCTGACCGCGACGGGGAAGGACTGGACACCCATGAAGCCGGAAATCTGCGGCGCGTAGGTGCCGGTGGCGGTCAGATGAATTTTGCCGACGATCGGTGTGGTGATCACGAGACCTGACTCCGGGACGTTGACCTTCATCACGCCAAGGTTGGCACTGAAAATCTGCCAGCCCGTGGTGTTGAGCTGCGCCTGCGTGAGCGGCATCAGCTTGGCGAGCGCAAGCGCGGTTGAGTCCAATGCTTTCTGCATCGACGTGCGGTTGTTGTTGGCCATCGAATAGTCGATGGCGGCGCCGATCCCGCCGATGACGGGAATTACCGCCAGCGAAAAGATGATGGCGACGTTGCCGGCGCGGCTGGCGCGGCCGTAGCAAAAGCGGCGAAACGAGCGAACAAACGAGCGCATAGGTATCCCCTTGGAATCTGGGGCACCATGGGCTTGAGCCTCATAAACGACCTTAAATGTGGAGGGTGGAACCCCGCAAAATTCGCCCAAATTTGCCGTGTTGGTTAGGAAATGCCTTCCGGGATTGCAGAAAGGCGGGTTGGCGGGCCCGGCGGATGCCCTATATTATGGGCCGTTGCCGGATTCCGGCTTCCTTCGATCATTCGGCACAGCCGACGGCAGACTTTCCGGGACGCGATGCATTGAGAGCAGTGGACGACATTTTCGGGAAAGACCGCAGGAACGGCGTTCGCTTGCCCGTTCGCTTGCCCGTTCGCCTGGCCAAGGGCGACGACGACCGGCGGAACAACCGTGACGACGGCATTGGCACCTCGGTCATTACCCGGACCAAGCCGCAAACCAAGCGGCCGAACCTATATCGCGTATTGCTCTTGAACGACGATTACACGCCGATGGAATTTGTCGTGCATGTGCTCGAGCGCTTTTTCAACAAGCAGCGCGAGGATGCGACGCGTGTTATGTTGCACGTTCACCAGAACGGCGTCGGTGAATGTGGCACGTTCACTTACGAAGTTGCCGAGACAAAAGTGACGCAGGTGATGGACTTCGCCCGGAAGCACCAGCATCCGCTTCAGTGTGTCATGGAAAAGAAATAGCGCCGCGCTGTCAACGCGAAACGGCGCTTTCGGGCGCATTGCCGCCGGTTTCTCGACCTATTGTAATCAGATCAGCCCGACTTAAATAGTGGACATCCCGCTCAAGCACCGGCATCCTTTCGACTCTGGAATTCGGTGAATCACCAAGACTTACAGGAAACGATGCCGACCTTTTCGCGCAGTCTCGAGAATTCCCTGCATCGCGCGCTGGCGCAAGCGAACGAGCGCCATCACGAATACGCGACGCTTGAGCATCTTCTGCTCGCGCTGTTGGACGATCAGGACGCGGCAGCCGTCATGCGCGCCTGCAATGTCGATATCGAGAAACTGAAGCGCAACCTCGTCGAATATATCGACGGCGAACTCGAAAACCTCGTCATCGAAGCGGGCGAAGATTCCAAGCCGACGGCCGGTTTTCAGCGCGTGATCCAGCGCGCGGTGATCCATGTGCAATCGTCGGGCAGGGAAGAGGTCACCGGCGCCAACGTGCTGGTCGCGATTTTCGCCGAACGCGAAAGCCACGCCGCCTATTTCCTGCAGGAACAGGAAATGACTCGCTACGACGCGGTCAATTACATCAGCCACGGCATCGCCAAACGTGCCGGCATTTCGGAGAGCAAGCCCGCGCGCGGTTCGGAAGACGAAACCGACGCGAAGCCGGGTGAAGAGCAAAAGAAGAAAACCGACGCGCTCGAAGCTTATTGCGTCAATCTCAACAAGAAGGCGAAGGACGGCAAGATCGATCCGCTGATCGGCCGTGCCACCGAAATTGCGCGCACTATCCAGGTGCTGTGCCGCCGCCAGAAGAATAATCCGCTCTATGTCGGCGATCCCGGCGTTGGCAAGACCGCAATCGCCGAAGGGTTAGCTCGCCGCATCGTCATGGGCGAAGTGCCCGAGGTGCTGCAGGGTGCCACTGTATTCTCGCTCGACATGGGTTCGTTGCTCGCTGGCACGCGATACCGTGGCGATTTCGAAGAGCGCCTGAAACAAGTGATCAAAGAACTCGAAGCGCATCCGAACGCGGTCGTGTTCATCGACGAAATCCACACCGTGATCGGCGCCGGCGCCACTTCCGGCGGCGCGATGGACGCGTCGAATCTCCTGAAGCCTGCGCTTGCCGCGGGCACGATCCGTTGCATCGGTTCGACAACCTACAAAGAATATCGCCAGCACTTCGAGAAGGACCGCGCGCTGGTGCGCCGGTTCCAGAAGATCGACGTCAACGAGCCGACGCCCGAAGATGCGGTCGAAATTCTCAAGGGCTTGAAGCCCTATTTCGAGGAATATCACAAGCTTCGCTACACCAACGAAGCGATCAAGGCGGCGGTCGATCTCTCCGTGCGCTACATCCACGACCGCAAGCTGCCGGACAAGGCGATCGACATCATCGACGAGTTGGGCGCGGCGCAAATGCTGGTCTCGGAATCGAAGCGCAAGAAGACCATCGGCATCAAGGAAATCGAAGCGACCGTCGCGACCATGGCGCGCGTACCGCCGAAGACGGTTTCGAAAGACGACGCGGTCGTGCTTTCCAATCTTGAAACCGGCTTGAAGAACGTCGTGTTCGGGCAGGACAAGGCGATCACGGCGCTGACCGCCGCGATCAAGCTTGCGCGTGCGGGTTTGCGCGAGCCGGAGAAGCCGATCGGCTCTTATCTGTTCTCCGGCCCGACCGGCGTCGGCAAAACCGAAGTCGCCCGCCAACTCGCACTAAGTCTTGGCGTGCAACTGCTGCGTTTCGACATGTCCGAATACATGGAGCGCCATACCGTTTCGCGCCTGATCGGCGCGCCTCCGGGCTATGTCGGTTTCGACCAGGGCGGCTTGCTCACGGACGGTGTAGACCAGAATCCTTATTGCGTAGTCCTGCTCGATGAAATCGAGAAGGCGCATCCGGACCTCTTCAACGTGCTCCTGCAGGTCATGGATCACGGCAGGCTTACCGACCACAACGGCAAGCAGGTGAACTTTAGGAACGTCATTCTGGTGATGACCACGAATGCGGGTGCTGCCGAAATGGTGAAGAACGCCTACGGCTTCACGCGTTCGAAGCGGGAAGGCGACGATCAGGAAGCGATCAACCGGCTGTTCACGCCGGAATTCCGGAACCGTCTCGATGCGATCATTCCGTTCGCGCATCTGTCGACTGAGATCATCGGGCAGGTGGTCGAGAAGTTTGTGCTCCAGCTTGAAGCTCAACTCGCCGACCGTGGCGTCACGATCGAACTCTCGGACGACGCCAAGAAGTGGCTGATCGACCGCGGCTATGACGAGCAGATGGGCGCACGCCCGATGGCGCGCGTGATCCAGGAAAGCGTAAAGAAGCCGCTCGCCGACGAAGTGCTGTTCGGCAAGTTGAAAGACGGCGGTCATGTCCGCGTGGTCATCGGCGAAGAAGAGGGCAAGCCTGCGCTTGCCTTCGAATATCCGCAGGGTCCGGTCACGCCGAAGCCCGAGAAGGATGTTGCCAAAAGCGGCAAGACTTCGCGCAAGGCAAAAAAGAGCGACGACTCCGGCGACGCCGGGCCGAAGACTCCGCTCGTCAACGTCTGATAAACGGCATTTCTGACTTGCACGCCGCGCGCTTGTGATGCGCGCGGTCGTGTGTATGGTCCGCGGACATTTCACTTTGATCCGCGAAGAATTTCCCCTTGTCCGTTCCCGAAACGTCCGGCGCGATGCCTGAGGCCGAAGCGCCGGAGCCGCCGCGCGTCTGGTTCTGGCGCGGCGTTCGTTCGGCATTTACGGCGGTGCAGGGCGCCGTGCTGTTCGCGGCCTTCATCGGTTTCGGCGGGTTGGTCCGCGATGTCGGCTTTCCGCTGGGTGCCGCCGTACTCTCGACGTTGATGATCTGGGCGTTGCCGGCGCAGTTGCTCGTGGTCGGCGGTTTCGCCACTGGCAATACCGCGCCGGTGATCGCGCTTGCGGTTGGACTCTCGTCGGTGCGGCTATTCCCGATGGTCGCGGCTTTGATGCCGACGATCCGCGGCAGGAGCGGCCTCGGCACGCAATTATTCGCGTCGCATTTCATCGCTGTTACCGCTTGGGTCGAAAGCGTCCGCCTGATGCCTTCGATCCCGGTCAATGCGCGCATGCCGTTCTTTCTCGGCATGTCGATTACGTTTTTAACGGGCAGCGTGCTTGCGACGCTCATCGGTTTCGTGCTTGCGGGAACATTGCCGCAAGCACTTGCAAACGGCCTCATTTTTCTGACGCCCATTTCCTTCCTGCTGCAGTTAATGCGCAACGCGCGCGACATGACCGATTGGCTGGCGCTTGGTTTTGGGCTTTTGCTGACGCCGGTCTTTGCCGTGATCGGCGGAGCGCTCGATCTTTTGTGGGTCGGCTTGGTCGGCGGCGGTGCCGCTTACGCGGTGCATCGGATCAGGAGGGCAGCATGAGCCTCAACGATCCGATGCTTTACGCATATCTGCTCGTGATCCTCGCGGGCTTTTTGCCGACAGATGTATTTCGTTTTGCTGCCGTGCTGTTCGCGCGCCGCCTCGACGAGGATAGCGAACTACTCATTCTGGTGCGGGCAATCGCGACCGCGCTGCTTGCCGGGGTGATCGGGCGCCTCGTGCTGACACCGACCGGCGATCTTGCCGGCGTGCCGCTCTGGATTAGGTTGGCCACCATCGCCGCGGGCGTGGTCGCATATTTCGTGTTTCGCAGATCGGTGCTTGCCGGCGTGCTGGTCGCCGAAATCGTAATCGTCGGCGGCGCGGTGTTGTTCCGTTGATTTTGCGCGTGATCTAGTCCGAAAACCGGTTTCCACTTTTCGGGATCACGCGCTAGGCCAGCGCCGCCTTCAGTAGGTTTGCGTGTTCGGCGAGGACTTCCGGCTTTTCCATCGCGCTCGCCGCCGGCTTCATCGCAACATCCTTGTGCCGCGGAATGACGTGTACGTGCAGGTGAAACACAACCTGGCCGCCGGCGGCCTCGTTGAACTGCTGCACAGTCACGCCATCGGCGTTGAACGCTTTCTTGCCGGCGATCGCGATTTTCTTCGCAGTCTTGATCACGTGGGCGAGCGATTCCGGATCGATGTCGAGCAGGTTGCGTGATGGCTTTTTCGGAATAATCAGCGTGTGGCCGGGCGCACGCGGCATAATGTCGAGAAACGCATAAGTGTGCTCGTCCTCGTAAACCTTGTGCGCCGGCAGTTCGCCGCGCAGAATTTTCGCAAAAATATTGTTGTTGTCGTACTCGGCCATTGCATTGCCCTCGATTTATTCCTGAATTGCAGCAGCGTTCGTGATCGTCAAGTGCCGGTGTTCCGGTAAGGCAGCGCTTCGGTCAGCTGCTCGCGTTCGGCATCGACATATTCGCGCTCGCGTTCCAGGTAATCGGCGATCGCGCTGCGCAGCGAACCGTTTGCGATGTAGTGGGACGAGTAAGTCGCGACCGGCTCGTAGCCCCGCAACAGTTTGTGCTCGCCTTGCGCGCCGGCTTCGACCGATTTCAGCTTGTGCTCGATCGCGTATTCGATCGCTTGATAGTAACAGACCTCGAAATGCAGAAAGGGATGATGTTCGATCGCGCCCCAGTTGCGGCCGTAGATTGTGTGGTCGCCCAGGAAATTGAGCGCGCCCGCGATATAGTTTCCGTCGCGCTTTGCCATGATGAGGAGAATACGGTCGGCCATTTTTGCGCTGATAGCCGAGAAGAATTCACGGGTGAGGTAGGGCGTGCCCCATTTGCGCGAACCGGTGTCCATGTAGAATTCGAAGAACGAATCCCACACGGATTCCGTCAGTTCCACTCCGGTAAGTTTCACGATTTCGATGCCGCTTTCGATCGCCTGGCGGCGTTCGCGGCGAATGGTTTTGCGCTTGTTCGATGAGAGTGCCGCCAGAAACGCATCGAAGTTTCCGTAACCGCGATTGTGCCAATGGAATTGCCGGTCGGTTCGCGCGAGCATTCCGGCTTGCGTGAGAAATTCCCACTCGCGCCTTTCCGCGAACGTGATGTGCACGGATGAAGCTTTGCGCATTTTGCAGAGTTCGACCATCCCCGCGACCAATGCGTTCCGCGCGGCCTTGGCATGCGGGCCGTTTTTTACGAGCAGGCGAGGGCCGGTGACCGGCGTGAAGGGGGCTGCGACCTGAAGCTTCGGATAATAATTGCCGCCCGCGCGCTCGTAAGCGTCGGCCCAGCCGTGATCGAAGACGTATTCGCCCTGGCTGTGGCCTTTTAAATAACAGGGAGCCACTGCGTAGATCACGCCCGCGTCGTCTTCAACGACGAGATGTTGCGGCAACCAGCCGACACTTCGGCCAACCGATTTAGACCCCTCTAGGGCCTCTAGAAAAGCGTGCAAAACAAACGGGTTACCCCGGTCGTACAAAGCCTCTTCAAGTGTTGATTCAACGACTTCAGATTTTGATTCCGGTCCTTCGCAAATTGATTCCGCAAACGACGCGAATCCTTTGGCGCAAGAATCCCATTCGGATTGCGCGATCGATGCAATCCTGGACTCGACGCGGACTCGGAATGTCGGAGTTGTGGTCATTACCCCCATTGTCGCCGATCCATGCGGCGGCTCAAGGGCGTCATATCGCCTAGGGGCGCAAAATCTTTAGGGGCGTATGTGCTCGAAAATGAGCTGGTTCACCCATTTGGAAACGCGTGAGCGCTCCTTTTCCGTCCGCACGGTCCAGGTGAGGAGCGGCATGCCGAACACGAAGCGGGCAATCAGCGGCGCAATCGCGGGCAGATCGAATTGCGCGTAGGCGACGAAGTGCGGCTTGGTTCTGAAAATATGCAGCAGCAGGCCGAGAGCATGCTTGCGGCCTGGGGAGAGAAAGTCCCAGTCCTTGTAGCGGTACCAACGCTCCGCGACGATGCCGCGCGGCAGCCCCGGCGCATGGCTTTTCAGCGCCGCAACAAGATCTGGATCGAACGACATGACGGCAACCGGCCCAGCGTAATCGGCAAGCTGTGTGGCAACTTTCTCGGCGAGTTTCGTATCTCTGTTCCACGAACTTTTCAGTTCAAGTATGAGCGGGGTTTTGCCGGCCACGAGCTTGAGCAAGTCTGCAAGGATGGGGATCGTGTCGCCGGATGAGGCAAGCTTGATCTTGGTGAGTTGAGCTGCCGTCCGCTCGCCGACCGGTCCTTTTTCTGCTGTCAGACGGTCGAGCGTATCGTCGTGAAAGACCATGACTTCGCCGTCGGCGGTGAGTTGCAGATCGACTTCGATCGCATAATTCGCAGCGACTGCGGCGGCGGCCGCCGAAAGCGAATTTTCGATGATACCGTTGCCGTGCAGACCCCGGTGCGCGACCGGCCGCGCCGTCAGCCATTCGAGTCCGTGCATTCGCGTCACGCAATCTCGAACATGGCTTCGACTTCAACCGGCGCGTCGAGCGGTAGCTGCGCTACACCGATCGCATAGCGCGCGTGCCTGCCGGCGTCGCCCAGCACTTCGACCATCAAATCGGAGGCGCCGTTGATGACCTGCGGAATGGTTTGATAATCTGCGACCGCATTCACGAAGCCGCCGAGCCGGATGCAGCGCTTGATGCGCGAGAGGTCGCCGAGTGCGGCTTTGGCTTGCGCAAGAATATTGATCGCACAGAGCTTTGCCGCTTCCTTGCCCTGCGCCTCGGTGATTTCTTTCCCGAGCTTGCCCTTGACGATCACGCCATTCGGTCCGATCGGAAGCTGCCCGGAAACGACTAGGAGGTTTCCGGCGACGACCGCGCCGACATAATTCGCGACCGGGGCCGCCGGCTTCGGCAGTTCGATACCGAGCTTTTGCAATCGCAGTTCTATTTCGCTAGCCATACATGCCCCTTGTGGTCTGCCTTAGTCTTGGCGGAACAGTTTCCTAGGTGCAAGACCGCGAGCGCGGAGGACGGAATGCTCTCTCGAACGATTGCGGCGGTTGCCCTTGCAGCCCTTGAGCTTGCAGCCCTCATGACGGTTGCGGCGGACGCGTCGGCCTTGCTGCCGCACCGGGCGATTTATGAGCTTGCGCAAGACCCATGGCGTACCGGCACGCAGGTCGACCGCGCGCGCGGTCTGATTTCGTTCCAGCTCACCGGCAGCGCCTGCGAGGGCTACACGATCACGCTCCGCCAGGTGACGTCGCTCGATACCGGCGAAGGCCAGGAAACGATCAGCGATCTCCGGAGCGAAAGCTGGGAAAACGGTAACTCCACGAGCTACCGTTTCAAGACGCAGAACTACGTCAACCGGCAAATCCGCGAAGACGTGAATGGTACTGCAAATCGGCAGAAAAATGGGGCCGTTGCGGTTCGCGTTATCAAACCGAAGGCTGCGGTATTCAACCTTCGCGGGCCGGTCCTTTTGCCAACCGAGCATACGCGCGAAATTCTCGCCGCTGCCGAACGCGGTCAAAAGCTCTTCAACGCGCGCGTGTTCGATGGTTCGCCGGACGGCCGCAAGATTTACGAGACGCTCACCGTGATCGGTGCGCCGGTCTCGTCGGCCGAAGACACGCCGCCGCCGATCGCGGCATTGGCAAGCGTGAAGCGCTATCCGGTCACGATCAGTTATTTCGAGATGGGCGCCACCGATCGCACGCCTGCTTACACGCTCGCTTACGACCTCTACGAGAACGGGGTGTCGGGTGCGCTCAGGCTCAATTATGGGAATTTTTCGCTGAAGGGCGTGCTCTCGAGGGTGGAGATGTTGCCGCAGAAGCCCTGCACCCAGACTGCGCCAAGGCGTTAGTGCTCGATTGGCGGGGCGAGCAGGTTGCGCGCCGCAATGATGCTGCCGGGCTCGAGATTCATTTCCTCGGCGAAGGCGACGAGATCCTTTTCGTTCGCGAGTAAATAATCGAGCAAGGCGGGTAAAAACGACGGATCGCCCGCCGCCGCGCGAATATTTTCAGGTCCAAGGCCGGTGACGGCGAGAAAGCGGCCGATCCGCTCGGGTTCGGCCGCGAGATAGCTCAAGCCCGCGATCCCGACGGCCTCGGCTTGTTCTTTCGTTAATGATGGTTTCCCGCGTAACAGCGCCATTTTCACTTCCGTAACGATTACCATTTAGCCTTTGGGCAGGATGCCAAAAGAAGCATCCCACTGTCGAACGGCTTCCGGGGCCTGAACCAACGGAAATACCGCTACTGACAGATGTTCGAGTTTGCGGACGGATTCGGCGATCATCGAAACGTCGGCAAGCGATTCGGGGACGTAAGACTTTGAAGCGTGCCTGACCGGCGCACTTCGTGGACGGGGAAGTGACGGGATGGCTAAAACTGTCCTGATTGTGGAAGACAACGAACTCAATATGAAGCTCTTCCACGATCTTCTTGAGGCGCATGGCTACCAGACCATCGAAACCCGCAACGGGATCGAGGCGCTGGATCTTGCGCGCAAGCATCGCCCCGATCTTATCATCATGGATATCCAGTTGCCTGAAGTTTCCGGCCTCGAAGTCACGAAGTGGCTGAAAGAGGACGAAGAACTTCGCTCGATCCCGGTCGTCGCCGTCACCGCTTTCGCGATGAAGGGTGACGAAGAGCGCATCCGCGAGGGTGGTTGCGAGGCCTACCTCTCCAAGCCGATTTCGGTTTCGAAGTTTCTCGAAACCGTGCGCCATTTCGCGAAGGATTGAGCCGAAATGAGTGCGCGTGTTCTGATCGTTGACGACGTGAAGACCAACCTCAAGCTGCTTGAGGTTCGTCTTTCCGCCGAATATTTCGAGGTCGTAACCGCGAGCAGCGGTCCGGAAGCGATCGATATTGCCGAGCGCGGCCTTTGCGACATCATCCTTCTCGACGTGATGATGCCCGGCATGGACGGGTTCGAAACTGCGCGGCGTTTGAAAAGTTCGCCGAGCACGCTTCACATTCCGATCGTGATGGTGACGGCGCTCGATCAGCCCGCCGACCGCGTGCGCGGGCTTGAAGCCGGCGCCGACGATTTCCTGACCAAGCCGGTGAACGATCTTGCGCTGATTACGCGCGTGCGTTCGCTCGCGCGCCTCAAGATGGTGATCGACGAACTGCGCATGCGCGCGGTGACGTCGCATGAAATCGGCGTCACTGCCGATGTCACCGACATGGCCAACGAGACCGGGGCCGGCGGCCGCGTACTGATCGTCGACGACCGTCCGTCGTCCTATGATCGTGTTCAGGCCGCACTTTCGGTTGACCAGACCGTCGACGTCGAAACTAATCCTCAGGAAGCGCTGTTTCGCCTCGCCGAAGGCAATTACGACCTTCTGCTTTTGAGCCTCGAACTTTCCGAATTCGATGCACTGCGCCTGTGCGGGCAGGTGCGTTCGCTCGAGCGCACGCGCCACCTGCCAATCCTGCTCACCACCGAGCCGAGCGATCAGGCTCGATTGCTGCGTGGCCTCGATCTTGGTGCGAACGATTACATCGTCCGCCCGGTTGACAGAAACGAACTCGTTGCGCGCGTACGGAGCCAGGTCCGCCGCAAGCGCTATACCGAGCGTCTGCGCGATAGCGTGCAGACTTCGATGGAGCTGGCGGTCACCGATTCACTAACCGGCCTCTATAATCGCCGCTACATGGAAAGCCATGTCGGCACGCTGGTCGATCGTTCGGCTGCGCGCGGGAAGTCGCTCTCGGTCCTCTTGCTCGACATCGACTACTTCAAGTCGATCAACGACACTTGGGGTCACGACGCGGGCGACGACGTGCTCCGCGATTTCTCGGACCGGCTTCGCGCCTGCATCCGCGGAATCGATCTCGCGTGCCGCTATGGCGGTGAGGAATTCGTCGTGGTGATGCCCGATACCGACATCGGGGTTGCGACGATGGTCGCCGAACGCATTCGCCGCAGGGTTGCTGGCGATGCATTCCCTATTCAAAAGGGCGAGAAGTCCATCGAGGTTACGATTTCGATCGGTATTGCCGCCCGAGCGACGCCTGAAGACACGGCCGCAATGATCCTGAAGCGGGCCGACGAGGCGCTCTACCGCGCCAAACGCGACGGACGGAATCGGGTCGTCGCCGACGCCGCTTGAGCGTCTCGCTGCGGACCATGCTTAACGGTCTGCTCCGGTAAGGTTATCCTTTTACGTAACCACGCGATTCGCAGCGCAAGTGTTTGATTTCACATTGCCTTGGGCGCTGCGTCGGCTAGTTTCGACAACACGTTTTTACTTCCAGCTAACCCTACGGAGTGCTCAGGTCCGCCGCATCTCCTGGGTCCGTGGGGTTCGGTCGGCAGGTATGAGACGAGAGGTCTCCTCTTTCTTTGCCTGCCGGCCACCTAATTGGTTCTCTGCAAGGATCCAAAACTGAAAAAGGCGCCCGAACGGGCGCCTTTTTCTATTTCGGATCGGAAGACTTACTTGATCTTCGCTTCTTTGAACTCGACGTGCTTCTTCGCGACCGGATCGTATTTACGCTTCACCATCTTCTCGGTCATGGTGCGCGAGTTCTTCGTCGTCACGTAATAAAAGCCGGTGTCGGCCGTCGAGACGAGTTTGACTTTGAGGGTGACTGCCTTGGCCATGGGAATATCCTGAAAAGGGCCATTGGCCCGAATTTGGCGGCAACCTAGCGGCCGCGGCCGCTAAGTCAAGAAATTAGCTAATCAGGCTCATTCCGCCAGAATTGGCCGTTTCAAAAGTAATAAAACGGCACCGGACGGCTGATTTTGCCGCCGCTACGTTCGGCGGAACTCCCGATCGAACCACATCTGAACATTGTATCGGACGTCTGTGGTCGTCTTAAATTCCAGTTGGGCGCCGTGATTCTGCGCAAGCCAATCGTAAAAGGCAGAGAAGTGGAGATCGGTTGTCGCGGTGAGCGAATAACCCTCTGATCTTCGCCAATGATGGCAAAGCTGCCGAATTGCTTTCTCGGCTTCGCCCTTGGTCATAGCAATCAGTCCAACTCTTTCCGCCAGAACTGGCCGTTCCGGAAGAAAAAGAACGGGGCGGGGCGGGCCATTTCGCCATTCTTCAGACGCTCCGCGATCTCCCGGATCACGACCTTGGTGATGTTGGGCAATTCCGCGCCGAGCGCGTCATCGAAGCTGAGCCAATCGAGCGAAACGAGTTCGGTGTCCGGACCGACGACCCCGGTGATCTCGCCGCCGACGCTTTGCCGGTCGGCGAGGAAGAAGCGGGTATCGAAGCGCCGCGGACGCTTCGGCGGCGTGATCGCGCGCGCAACGAAGGTGAGCGCGGAGAGCGCCGGCCGGATCTGTTTGCTGACAAAAGGCGACCAGGCTTCGGCTTTCGAGACGACTTTATTGCCGTCGCTCTTGCCAATCAGGAGACCGGTTTCTTCGGCCGTCTCGCGGATCGAGGCGAGCGCCAGCGCGCGGCCGCGGCTTGGCGTCCATTTGACGACATTCTGTCCGAGACGGCGCACGCAAATTTCACCGAGCTCGTCGAGCGGCGTCATCTGCCGGTCAGCGGCGTCCAATCGTCCGCCGGGGAAAACATATTTGCCCGGCATGAAAGCTTGCTTGTCGTTGCGCTTGCCGAGCAGCACGCGCGGCAACTTGCCGGAGCGATCGATGAGAATAAGGGTCGCCGCGTCCTTCGGCTGAACCGAGACCCCGGACTTCGGACCGAGCTTGACGACCTCAGATGGATTCCAGCGTTCGCCGCGATCGGCCGTGCTCATCGCGCGTCTTTCATCATCGCGATTTCATCTTCGTGGTTTGGATCGAAGCCGTGCATGCGCTGCGCCCATTGCCAGCCGACGATGGCGCCCTTGATGGGTTGCAGCAGGCCGAGCGACAGCACGAGGGTCAACGGAATCCAGATTGAAAAGGCGAGCCAGTGCGGCGGGTGGTAAAGTTTTTCGACCATGAGCGCGAGCGGCACCACGATGTGGCCGACGATCAGAATCACGAGATAGGCCGGTGCATCGTCGGCGCGCTGATGGCGCAGCTCTTCACTGCAGATTTCGCATTGATCGGCGACCTTCAGGAATTTGTGGAAGAGCTTTCCGCGTCCGCAATTCGGGCACTTGCATAAGATACCGCGTTTGATCGCAGTACCGAGATCCCGCTTTTCTAACGTGCCGCTCATCGGCGCTTTCCTTTGCCGCGTTTCTTGCCTTGCTTGCCACCCTTATGTGGCACCGGGCGGCCGTATTTGCCACGCTTTGCGTCGTTTTGCCCGCCGCCGGGCGCATGTCTGGGGTCCCGGCCATGCGAGCTCCGGGTTTTGCGGGTCACTTTGAGGTCGTGGCGACCTTCGGAGAGCATTTCGAAACGAAGCGCGCCTGCAACTGGAATGGCTTCCACAAGCTTCACCTCGACGCGGTCGCCAAGCCGATAGGCTTCGCCGGAGCGGTCGCCTACGAGCGCCTGCAGCGCCTCGTGATAGGCGAAGAATTCGTTGCCGATGGTGCGCGCCGGCACGAAACCATCGGCGCCAATTTCGTCGATTTTCACGAACAGGCCCGCGCGGGTGACGCCCGCGACTACACCTTTGAACGATGCGCCGATCCGGTCAGCCATGAAGTGCGCAATCAGGCGATCGACCGTTTCGCGTTCGGCCGCCATCGCGCGCCGCTCGGCGGCCGAAATGCGCGTGGCGATTTCATCAAGCGCTTCCGGCGTCATGTCGGACAGGCCATCCTCGCCCAATCCCAGCGCGCGGATCAGCGAGCGATGCACGATCAGATCGGCGTAGCGGCGGATCGGGGAGGTGAAGTGCGCATAGCGGCGCAGCGTCAAACCGAAATGGCCGTAATTCTGCGCCGAATATTCCGCCTGCGCCTGCGAACGCAAAATGACTTCGTTCACGAGGCGCTCGTATTCGGTGCCTTTGACGCGGTTCAACACCATGTTGAATAGCGACGGCCGCAACTGGTCGGCCTTCGGCAATGAAATGCCGATGGTTTGCAGAAAGTCGCGAAGTGCCGCGGCTTTCTCCAGCGACGGGCTGTCGTGTACGCGGTACACGATCGGCGTCTTCTTCGCTTCCGCGGTTTCGGCGGCAGCGACGTTCGCCAGAATCATGAATTCTTCGATCAAGCGATGCGCGTCGAGGCGCTCGGGCGTCGTCACGCGATTAAGCGTGCCGTCCGGATTAAGCACCAGTTTTCGTTCTGGAATATCGAGTGCGAGCGGCTCGCGCGCGTCACGCGCGTTCGCAAGTGCGCGATAGGCGGCCCAGAGCGGCTTCAGGATCGGATCGAGCAGCGCCTGCGTCATCGGATCGGGATGGCCGTCGATCGCGGTCTGCGCCTGCACATAGGAAAGTTTTGCGCGCGAGCGCATCAGGATGCGGTGGAACGAGTGATGACGCTTGCGGCCGTCGGCGCCGATGGTCATGCTCACCGCCAGCGCTGCGCGGTCTTCGCCGGGCCGAAGCGAGCACAGATCGTTTGAGATTCGTTCCGGCAGCATCGGCACGACGCGATCGGGAAAATAGACCGAGTTGCCGCGCAACTCTGCTTCGCGATCGAGCGCGGAACCTGGCCTCACGAAATTGCCGACGTCGGCGATCGCGACGGTCAACACGAAGCCGCCGGGATTGTCCGGACTATCGCATCTGGCCGCGTGAACCGCGTCGTCGTGATCTTTGGCGTCGGCCGGATCGATGGTGATGAGTGGGAGCGTGCGCCAGTCTTCGCGGCCGACTACGGAAGGTGGGGGTGCCGCTTCGGCCTCCGCAATCACGTCGCGCGGAAACTGATTGGGAATTGCATGCGCGTGAATCGCAATCAGACTGATTGCTTTCTCGGATTTGACCGAGCCGAGCCGTTCGCGGACTTTCGCGGTCGGCAATCCGAACGCGCGCTGCGGTAACGCATCGGCGGTGACGAGATCGCCGTCTTCGGCGCCGTTTTCCATATTCGGTGGGATCGAAATTTCGCGGCCGAGCGATTTTCTATCCACCGGCAGCAGGCGTCCGCCGCCCTGCGGAATTTTCCGGTAGATGCCGAGCAATTGCTGGCGAGCCTTCTCGAGCACCTTGATGACGCGGCCAGTATATGGCGCGTCGTCTTCGTCGTCGGTGCGGGATGTCCGCAGGAGCACACGGTCGCCGATGCCGGGGGCGGGGCCCGCGCTCGGCTGGCGTCCGAAGTTCAGGCGAATGCGGGGCGCCGCGCCGAATTCGGCTTCATCCCATTCGAGGGGTTCGGCGATCAATTCGCCTTCGCTATCGCGTCCGGTAATCGCCGCCATCACGGTTGCGGTGAGGTGGCCCGGCACGCTCATCTTGCGGCGGCGTCCCGCGACCGCGCCTTCGTCTTTCAGGCCGCGCAGGAAGTTTTTCAGGTCGGCTTTGCCGGCGGCGTCGAGCCGGAACGCGCGAATGATGTCGCGCTTGGAAACATCGCCGCCGCGCTCGGCGATGAACGCGAGCAGCGCCTCCCGCGAGGGCAGCGCGCCATGCGGCTTCGGGTCTCTGAATTTCTTTTTGGGTTTTTTGCTCAATGCTCTAGCTCTTCATTGCCGACCTTGATCCAGCAATCCATAATAATTTGACTGACCAAAGAGGAACCATAGGTGGCGAAGAAGAAAAGGAAAAAGACCGCAGCAATCAAAGTAATCGTTCCAAGGTGGGCACGAGTTTTCAAAACGCCGAGATATGGCTCCCACATGCGACGACTATTTAGTTTGCTTGCGGCCCTCCTTGCAATCGTAGGGATTGCGCTTGCGCGCTGGTTTCAGGGCACGCCTCTAGACGCGATTACGAAAAGCGCAGCAGTTGCTCTTCTGCCGTTAGCATTTCTATGGCTGATTTTTTATGATGTCTTATGCATCTACTTGCACAAACTTGGGATTGATAAAGTTAGCCAAGAGCTTGAACTTTACGGGGGAGAAGCAGGAGCCGTAGGCGAGCCCTTATCTACTGAAGCAAAGCTTGCGTGCTATGCCTTCTTTTTTGCAATGAGCCTGTTTATGCTCTCTCGAGTTTTTCCAGCTCCTTAGCCGCTACGGATTATTCGTCCGTTTTAGCGACTTCGTCACCGCCATTTTCTTTCTTCCTCGGCGCGGCTTTCTTTTTCGGCGCAGCCTTTTTCTTCGGCTTCGCGGCAGCTTCTTCGCCGGCGCCGTTGGTTTCTTTCGCCTTCTTTTCTTTTTTAGGCTTGGCCGGGGCTTTCGCTTTCTTACCGCCGCCTTTGCCTTCGCGCGCCGCGATCAGTTCGACCGCTTCTTCGAGCGACACGGTTGCAGGATCCGCGGTGGAGGGGAGCGTCGCGTTGACCTTGTTGTGCGACACATAAGGGCCGTAGCGGCCGTCATGCGCGGTCACCGGGCCGCCGAGTGTCGGATGTTCGCCAAGCGCTCGGCCTGCTGGTTTGCCGCGGCGTCCACGGCCAGGACCGCGCGCAATTTTCTCAGCAATCAAGGTGACTGCGCGATTGAGGCCGATCGTCAGCACCTCATCGCCGTCTTGCAGGCTCGCATAGGTGTCTTGATGCTTCACGTAAGGACCAAACCGGCCGTAGCCGGCCACGATCGGCTCGCCTGACGTCGGGTCCTTGCCGACTTCGCGCGGAAGCTGGAGCAGGCTTTGCGCCGTGTCGAAGTCGATCTCGTGCGCATCGAAATTTTTCGGAATACTCGCGCGCTTCGGCTTCGAAATGATTGGCTTGCCACCCTTGGTTTTTTCGCCGGTGTCTTCCGGTTCGCCCAGCTGAATATAGGGGCCGAAACGGCCGGAGCGCACCGTGATCATTTTGCCGGTTGCAGGATCATCGCCGAGCTCTTTGGTCGCCGACAATTCGCCTTCGCCGGGCGCGGAGAGCGCGCGCGTGAAGCGGCATTCCGGATAGTTGGAGCAGCCGATAAATGCGCCGAACTTGCCGACCTTGAGACCCAAGCGGCCGTTGCCGCATTGCGGGCATTGACGTGCGTCGGTGCCGTCTGTTTTGGGTGGAAAGTTGTGCTCGTTCAAGAGTGCATCAAGCACATCGATGACTTCGGAGATGCGGAGATCTTTGGTTTCCGCGACCGCGCCGATGAAGCCGGTCCAGAATTCGCGCAAGACGACCTTCCAGTCGAGCGCGTGGTTCGCGATTTCGTCGAGCTTGCCTTCAAGATCGGCAGTGAAATCGTATTCCACGTAGCGCGGGAAGTAAGATTCCAGGAAGGCCACGACGATGCGGCCCTTGTCTTCCGGAATGATGCGCTTCTTGTCGAGGCGCGTGTAGGTGCGGTCTCGCAGCACCTGCAGAATGGATGCGTAGGTCGAAGGCCGGCCGATGCCGAGCTCTTCCATGCGCTTCACCAGCGACGCTTCGGAGAAGCGCGGCGGCGGCTCGGTGAAGTGCTGCTCGATCTTGAGTTCGTTTTTCTTGAGCGCTTCGCCTTCGCTCATGGCGGGCAGGCGGCGAGCGTCTTCGTCCTCGAAGTCGTCGTCGCGGCTTTCGTTGTAAAGCGTGAGGAAGCCGTCGAATTTCACAACGGTGCCGGTCGCACGCATGTTGACGAGCTTGTAAGGCGAGGCGCCTTGCGGCACGGCGTCGATCTCGACTGTGGTGCGCTCCAACTCGGCGCTTTCCATCTGGCAGGCGAGCGTGCGCAACCAAATCAGTTCGTAGAGCTTCATCTGGTCGGCGTCTAAACGGCGCGCGAGATCCTTCGGGCGGCGGGCGAGGTCGGTCGGGCGGATCGCTTCGTGGGCTTCCTGCGCGTTCTTGGATTTGTTTTTGTAGATGCGCGGTGCATCGGGAACATAATTCTTCCCGTAGTCCGAAGCGATCACGCTGCGCGCCTGGGTGATCGCTTCCGGCGCGAGATCGATGCCGTCGGTACGCATATAAGTGATGAGGCCGGTGGTCTCGCCTTCGAGTTCGATGCCCTCATAGAGACGCTGCGCAAGCCGCATCGTGTGCGCGGGTGCAAAGCCAAGCTTACGGCTTGCGTCCTGCTGCAACGTCGACGTCGTGAACGGCGGGTAGGGGTTGCGCTTCGCGGGCTTGGCTTCGATCGATGCGATTTTGAAGTTCGCCGCGTTCAACGCCTTTTCGAAATCGCGCGCTTCTTGCTCAGAGCCGACATCGAGGCGCTGAATCTTCTTGCCGTCGGCGCCAACCAGGCGCGCTTCGAACGCTTCGTCGCGCGGGGTCGCGAACATCGCCGCGACCGACCAATATTCCTGCGGCTTGAATGCTTCGATTTCACGTTCGCGGTCGCAGACCAGGCGAAGCGCCACCGACTGCACGCGTCCGGCCGAACGCGCGCCGGGCAATTTGCGCCAGAGCACTGGCGAAAGAGTAAAGCCGACAAGATAGTCGAGCGCGCGGCGCGCGAGATAAGCGTCGACCAGCGAGTGATCGATCTCGCGCGGATGCGCCATCGCCTCTTGAACTGCGGCCTTGGTGATCGCGTTGAAAACGACGCGATCGACTTTCTGGCCTTTCAGTGCATTCTTTTCCTTCAGCACTTCGAGCACGTGCCAGGAAATCGCTTCGCCCTCGCGATCCGGGTCGGTCGCGAGAATGAGACGGTCAGCGCCTTTGACGGCTTCGGCAATCTCGGAGAGGCGCTTTTGCGCCTTCGCGTCAACCTGCCAGATCATTTTGAAATCTTCGTCCGGCGAGACCGAGCCGTCTTTCGGCGGCAGGTCGCGGACATGGCCATAGGACGCAATGACCTCGAACTCGGGTCCGAGATACTTGTTGATCGTCTTCGCCTTGGCAGGCGACTCGACAATGACGACGTTCATGAGCGTCCGACGGTTGCGCGAACTGGAGAAATCGGGTCCGCGGTCCCGCGCGGCGGCGGGAACATGGTGAGATCGGCTGGCATAGTCAAATCGCGCGTTTAAAGCGGAACGATTAAGGCGGCCTAACCGTCACACATAATGTGTGAAGGCTCTGGGAGCCCAACCGGGCCGTTTGGTGTCCCGGAACGGTGATTTGGCTGTAAAACGCGCCTAAACGGCCTGGAACGACCGAAAAGCGGCTCAAGGCGTCCCAGCCAGATGGTACGGCCCCAGGGCTCCCACAAGACCGCTGCGCCGGAAGCACTCTTAGACGGACCTCCCGGCCCGAATCGCCCCGGACGCTCAGATCAGCGAAACGAGGCCGCCGCCATGGCGCTCGATGCGGCCGGCAAGTTCCAATTCGAGGAGCGCGATCTGTACCTCGCCTGCCTTGGCGCGGGACTCGCGCACCAGATCGTCGAGCGTGACCGGTGCCGGGCCGAGCAGGGAGGCTAGGCGATCGCGCAGGTCGTCGTTGTCCGTGTCGACCTGTGCCGGCACGACGATATCCGGCTCGCGCGCAACGGACGGCGGCGCGAGGCCAAGCATCGGCTTCAAGGTCTCAATCACGTCTTCGGCGGATGTAACGATAGTCGCGCCTTGTTTGATCAACCGGTTGGTGCCGCCGGCGCGTGGATCGGCGGGAGAACCAGGAACGGCAAAGACCTCGCGGCCTTGTTCGCCCGCAAGCCGTGCCGTGATCAGCGAACCGGAGCGCTCGGCGGCTTCCACGACGACCACACCCATCGCGAGTCCTGAGATCAGACGATTGCGCCGTGGGAAATCATGCGCGCGCGGTTGCCACGCGTGAGGCATCTCGCTGATTGCAGCACCGACTTCCACGATCGCGTCGAGCAGTTCGGTATGCTCCGCCGGGTAAGGCCGCGCATGACCGCCTGCGAGCACCGCAACCGTTCCGCTATCGACTGAAGCCTGGTGCGCGGCGGCATCGATGCCGCGCGCGAGACCGGAGATCACGACGAAGCCCGCTTCACCGAATTCGCGCGCGAGTTTCGCAGCATAGCGCGTGCCTGCGACCGAAGCATTGCGCGCGCCGACAATTGCCACCGCGGGCCGCGCAAAAATCTCCGGTTTGCCGCGCACTGCAAGGATCGGCGGTGGATCGTCGATCTCGCGCAGCAGCGCGGGATAATCGGCTTCGCCAAGTGCCACGTAGCGCACGTTCATTTTCGCAGCGGCCGCTACTTCCGCTTCTACCTCGTCGCGGCTCGGCATGTTCAGGAGCGAGCGCCCACCACGGCGCGCAAGCTCGGGCAAGAGCCGGATCGCGGGCCCGGCGCCGCCGAACTGGCTGATGAGTGAGCGGAAGGTGCGGGGGCCGACATTCTCGGTGCGGATCAGCCGCAGCCAATCGAGCTTTTGCTCGTCCGTCAGTTTGAAGCCGCCACCATCTTCCATGGCCGGAACGATCCGCGATTTCATTACGCAAGACAACTTGGCCGCCAACCCTGGGTACGTAGAAAGCGTCCCCGGAAGGATTTGTTAACCATGATCCCGGTACCTTCAGCGGAACAGCAGCCACAGGCACAGCCATGTTTCCGCGCTCTTTCCGCGCCCAGGTCGGGCAGCGAATGGCCATCTGGGCTGGCATGCTCGGCTTTCTGTTCTGCCTCTACGGTACAGTCGAAATCATCCAGACCGTACGCATGGGCACGTTCTCGGAAGAGATCGCGAATTCGTCCGCCGCGCTGAAAGCACATAACAGCGCCTACACCTCGTTCACGAAGCTCGCGCGCGGTCTCGAAGATCCGCAAGGGGCAGCCCAGGCGGTGATGATCGCGCTCGCAGAGGTGCGGCGCCGCACCGGCGATGATGCGACGAAGAAGTTAGCAAGCGACATGAGCGGCTTGATCGCCGCGCTCGCGCAAATGCCGGTCGCCGACGAGAGACGCACCCCGTCGTTAACAGGCATTATCCGTATGCGCGCCGATATCGAGCGGATGCTGATCGAGGAAGTGGTCGCAAGCCAACAGTCGCTCGGCGAAATGATCTCGCACGACCGCAAGAACAAAATTCTGCTTGTGCTGCTCACGATGTTCGTGATCGCACAAATCCTCTATCTGGAATTCCGCTGGCTGGTGAAGCCGCTGGTCCGTATGGCAGCGGTCGTGAAACGCGGCCGCCGGTTTTCGCAGTCGCTTTCCAATGAAGCGCTGCGCCGCGATGAAGTGGGTGCCCTTGCGCGCTCGCTCGTGAACCATTTCGCGCTGGTCAAACGCGACGAAGAAGTGGCGAAAGTCGAGAAGGATAAGCTTTCGGACAAAATTTCGCGCCAGGAAAATCTCAAACGCGAAAGCATGGAGTTTCAGGCGCGCATCGGCGAAATCGTGCACCGGCTCGAAGATCATGCCGGCCGCATGGCGGTGGCTTCCAAAGACCTGCTCGCGATTTCATCGAATGCGGACGACCGTGCTGCTGCAAGCGCGGACTCAACCCATCGCGTTTCCGAACATGTCGATATCGTCGCTTCTTCGATCGACGGCATCGCAAGCACAATGACGACGGTGGTCGCCGAAACCGAAAGAACTTCGCGGGTGACCGCAACCGCACGCGCGCTGGTGCAGGCGGCGAGTGACGATGCCCGCGCGCTGACCGAATCCGCGCGCACCATCGAGCAGGTGATTGCGCTCATCCAGGATGTCGCAAGCCAGACCAATCTTCTCGCGCTCAACGCTACCATCGAGGCCGCGCGCGCAGGCGAAGCGGGGCGCGGCTTTGCGGTGGTTGCGAACGAAGTGAAGCAGCTTGCAACCAAAACCGCGCAAGCAACCGAAGAAATCCGCGACGGCCTTACCGGCATTACCAACGCTTCGATGCGTATTGCCGAGCGCGTCACCAAGCTGGTCGGCTCCGTCGAGCAAGTGGATAGCGGAGCTGCAATGATCGCGGAATCGATCCGCGAGCAGCATGCGAGCTCGCACGCTATTACGTCGAATACCGCGAAAACCGCCGAAGACATCCGCAATCTCGCTGAGACGCTGCAGCATGTGGCAAGCTTGATCGCCGATTCCAAGCGCGCGGCGCGGCTTGTTACTGAAGTATCGGCCGAACTCGGCCAGCAGGCGAATGATTTGCGTATGTCGGTCGACCGTTTTGTCGCGACCAGCGAAGGAGTGGCGGCATGAGCATCGCGTCAGAAGCGAACGGGCAGGGCGCACGCGTCGATGGCAATTATGCCGTGCGGCCGTACCGGCTTGCTGCGAAAATATTTCACTGGGTGACCGCTGCGCTGATTGTTTTCATGGTCGCGAGCGGGATCACCATGAAGCAGCTCGGCTCGGGTGCTGCGATGGATTTCATCTTCACGCTGCACAAGACGACCGGAGTCCTGATCGTCGTGCTGGTGCTTGCGCGGTTCGCGTATCGCGTATTTCGTCCCGATCCATCGTGGCGGCCGGAAGTTCACCGGCGGCCGTTCGTGCATTGGCTGCTCTATGCGCTTCTGCTCGTCGTGCCGCTGCTCGGCTGGGCCGGAATCTCGGACTTTGGCGCACGCGGGATTTTCTTCGGACTTGAGCTGCCGCCAATCTGGCCCGAAGGCGCAGGCTGGGCGAACTTTCTGTTCGAGTCACATGCCTATGCGGCGTTCGGGATGCTGGTGATTGTCGTGCTGCACATCGGCATGGCGGTGCAGGATCACATGACTAGATCCCGCTGGGACGCCCCAGAAGAAGACTAGGCTTTTCTCTTCCCGCCGATTTTGGATTCCGCGCCTGCGAGGAGGCGCGCGATATTTTCGTGATGCTTGACCCAGACGATCGCGGCAAGCACGACGAACATCAAAGCCACCGCCGGATAGCCGAAATACCAGATGACGAGCGGTGAGGCGGCGGTCGAGACGAGTGCCGCGAGCGACGAGTAGCGGAAGACCGTGGCGGTCGCGATCCAGACCAGCGCCGTGATCAGCATCGCCTGCCACACGAGGCCGAGCATCACGCCGAGGAAAGTGGCGACGCCTTTGCCGCCCTTGAATTTCAGCCAGACTGGAAAGATGTGGCCGATAAAGGCGCCGAAGCCCGCGATCAATGCGGCCCATTCCATGTTCGGCGTGCCGCGCGAAAGATACCACGCGATCAAAACCGCGGCCGTACCTTTGAACATATCGAAAAGAAGCGTTGCGGCGGCGAGCGGTTTATTGCCGGTGCGCAGCACATTGGTCGCGCCGATATTACCCGAACCGATCGTGCGGATGTCGCCCTGGCCCGCTAGTTTGGTCAGCAGCAAGCCGAATGGAATCGAGCCGAGCAGATATCCCAGCACGAAATTTAAGACGAGGATCAGGTTTTCCATCGATCAAACGTATTCGTAGACCGTGCGTCCGGCAACGATGGTGCGGGTAGCGCGGCCCTGCAATCTTGCTTCGTCGAAGGCGGTGTTGGTGCAACGCGATTTCAGCGTGTCGCGATCGAGCACCCAAGGCACGTCGGGATCGAACACGACAATATCGGCGGGGGCGCCCGCGCGCAGGTGTCCACCCGGAAGGCCGAGCAATTCAGCCGGACGCGTCGACATCGCGCGGACGAGCGCAGTCAGCGTCATTGAGCCGTCGTGCACGAGCCGCAGCCCGACCGGCAGCATGGTTTCTAAGCCGACCGCACCGAACGCAGCTTCTGCAAACGGCAGGCGCTTTACTTCGACGTCCTGCGGATCGTGGTCGGACATGATTACGTCGACAAGACCTTCGGCGACTGCGGCTGCGAGTGCTGCACGGTCGGTTTCCGTGCGCAGCGGCGGGCGGAGTTTCAGGAAGGTGCGGTACGAGCCGACGTCGTTCTCGTTCAGAGCGAGATGATTGATCGAGACCGAAGCCGTCACCGGCAGACCACGTTCTTTCGCGCGGCGGATAACTTCCAGCGAGTCCGTCGAAGTGATGGAGGCCGCGTGATAACGTCCGCCGGTCAGCTCGACCAGGCGGAGATCGCGCTCCAACATGATGGTCTCGGCCGCCTTCGGCACGCCCGAGAGGCCGAGCCTTGCTGCATATTCGCCGGCGTTCATCACGCCTTCGCCGACCAGATTTTTATCTTCGGTGTGATGCACGATCAGCGCATCGAAATCGCGCGCGTAGGTCAGCGCGCGGCGGAACACCTGAGAATTCATCACGCTTTTTGCGCCATCGGTGAAGGCGACGGCGCCGGCGGCTTTAAGCAGGCCGATCTCGGTCATCTCGTTACCTTCGAGACCCTTGGTGAGCGCCGCCATCGGATGAATGTGCACGACCGCGTTGTCGCGGGCGCGGCGAAGCACAAAGTCGACCGTTGCCGGGTCGTCGATCGGCGGATCGGTTTCCGGCTGGCAAATGATGGTAGTGACACCGCCGGCCGCGGCCGCGTGGCTCGCGGTGGCGAGCGTCTCGCGATGCTCTGCGCCGGGCTCGCCGATGAAGGCGCGCATATCGACCAGGCCAGGCGCGACCACCTGGCCGTTGCATTCGATAATCTCAGTGCCTTCCGGCGCGCCGGAAGCGCGGATGTTCTTGCCGGCTTCCTTGATGACGCCGTCGGCAATCAGCACGTCGCCGCGCTGATCGAGATCGCGCGACGGATCGATCACGCGGGCGTTTGCGAGCAGGAGCGGGCGATTTTCGTTACGGGCGATCATGCGTTGGGCAAATTTCGTGCGAGGGCTTCAAGTACCGCCATGCGCACCGCGACACCCATTTCGACCTGTTCGCGGATCAGCGACTGTGCACCGTCGGCAACCGAGCTTTCGATTTCAACGCCACGGTTCATCGGGCCGGGATGCATGACCAGCGCGTCGGGCTTTGCGAATTTCAGCTTTGCCGGATCGAGCCCCCAGTAGTGGAAATATTCGCGGGTCGAGGGAATGAGCGAGCCCGTCATGCGCTCGCGCTGCAGGCGGAGCATCATGACAATGTCAGCGTCGCGCAATCCTTCGCGCATGTCGCGATGGACTTCGACGCCCATGCGCTCGATCCCCGAGGGCAGTAGCGTCGAGGGTGCCACCACGCGAACGCGCGCGCCGAGCGTATTTAAAAGAATGATGTTGGAGCGCGCGACGCGGGAATGGGCGATGTCGCCGCAAATCGCGACCGTCAGGCGATTCGAGTTCGCCCTTGTTGCGGCGGATGGTCAGCGCGTCGAGCAGCGCCTGGGTCGGGTGTTCGTGCGCGCCATCGCCGGCATTGATGACCGAACATTCCAGTTTTTGTGAAAGCAGTTCGACCGCGCCTGAAGCCGCGTGGCGGACCACAATCATATCCGGGTGCATTGCGTTCAGCGTCAACGCCGTATCGAGCAATGTCTCGCCTTTTCTCATGGCGGAGGAGGCGATCGACATATTCATGACGTCGGCGCCGAGGCGCTTTCCGGCGAGCTCGAAGGAACTCTGGGTCCGGGTCGAGGCTTCGAAGAAGAGGTTGATTTGCGTTCGGCCGCGCAGCGTCGCGCGCTTTTTCTCGACCTGACGGTTCAGATCGACGAATTCCTCAGAAAGGTCGAGGAGCCCGGTGATGTCGGAAGCGGAAAGTCCTTCGATGCCCAGCAGGTGACGTTGCGTGAGCGCGAAAGTGGAAGGACTGCGAGCTGTCATTAAAGGAAACCGAATAGCGGCAACGCCGCGCCATCGCAAGCGGGGATTGCCGTGTTAGCTTAACGGTCCACTGCGGAGAATGAGAATAGCGCCATGGCCGCGACAACCCCATTTGCTACTCACGAGGTTTTCAACCAAACGCCTCCCCTGGGCGACATCAACCTGTTTGAGAACGATCAGCCGCTGAAAGAGGCGGTCGCTGCCTTTGGCGGCGGCAAATCGGCGGATGCGCTCATCGATTTCGGCAAGCGTTGGGGCAGCGCGGAAATGGCCGAGCACGCGCGGTTAGCTAACGATAACCCGCCCACGTTGCGCACCCACGACCAGAAGGGCTTTCGCGCGGACGTGGTCGA
The DNA here is from genome assembly GCA_963730025.1 of uncultured Alphaproteobacteria bacterium. Taxonomy (GTDB): domain Bacteria; phylum Pseudomonadota; class Alphaproteobacteria; order Rhizobiales; family Xanthobacteraceae. Next base: position 646,593 of record CAVSPV010000002.1, on the reverse strand, counting down.
GTTTCATCCTTCGTATCACCGGTTGATGGAGACCAGCATCGCCGACGGTGTGCATGGCTCGGTCTGGGGCGCGGACGGCAAGTTCGTGCCCGGCGAGCATGTCGCGCGCTCGGCGCGGCATTTGATGTCGAGCGAAGTGGAGCAGGGACACCTTTGCCCCGTCACCATGACGCATGCAGCAACCGGCGCGCTCATCGCCGAGCCGTCGCTCATGAAGGAATGGCTGCCGCGGATCCGTTCCCGCGAATACGACCGCAACTTCAAGCCTGCGAGCGAGAAGCGCGGTGTCACGCTCGGCATGGGCATGACCGAGAAACAGGGCGGCACCGATGTTCGGCAGAACACGACGCAGGCGACGCCGGACGGAGAGGCCTATCGCATCATCGGCCACAAATGGTTTTTCTCGGCGCCGATGTGCGATGCGTTTCTCGTGCTTGCGCAGGCGAAAGGCGGACTGACCTGTTTTCTGGTGCCGCGCTTCAAACCCGATGGCACGCCGAACGCGCTCCGGCTGGTGCGTCTCAAGGAAAAACTCGGCAACCGCTCGAATGCCTCGAGCGAAGTGGAGTTCGAAGGCGCTTATGCGCAGCGCTGCGGCCCGGAAGGGGCGGGTGTCAAAACCATCATCGGCATGGTGCAGTTGACGCGGCTCGATTGCGTCAGCGGTTCGCTCGGCCTCATGCAAGGTGCGCTGCGCCAGGCGGTGCATCACACGCGCCACCGCATCGTGTTTCAGAAGAAGCTCATCGATCAGCCGCTGATGCGCATGGTGCTTGCCGATCTCGCGCTCGAGCGCGAAGGCGCGTTGGCGCTTACGCTGCGCCTCGCGGGTGCTTTCGACCAAGGCGAAGATGACGCGGACGAGGCGGCATTCGCGCGCATTCTGACTCCGGCCGCGAAACTATGGGTTTGCAAGGCGACGCCCGGCTTCGTTTACGAGGCGCTCGAGTGCCTGGGCGGTAATGGTTACGTCGAGGAGGGCGTGCTTGCGCGCTTTTATCGCGAAGCGCCGCTCAACGCGATCTGGGAAGGCTCGGGCAACGTCATGGCGCTCGATCTTCTGCGCGGTGTCGGTCGCGAGCCGGAAGCTGCACAACGCGTGATCGCTTTGCTCGAAAAATCGACGCGCGATTTGCCGAATGCTTCACAGGCAATTGAAGCGGTCAAAGCCGGCTTCATGAGTCCGGACCGCGAAGCGCTGGCGCGCCGCACGGCCGAGTTGCTGGCATTGCTTGCAGCTGCCGCCGCGCTCGCAAAGAGCGCACCGCCGGAGATCGCGGAGGGATTTGCCGAGCGCCGGCTCGCCGGGCTGGCGGTCCGGAATTACGGGAACCCGATGCCGGCCTCGCGCGTTGAGCGCTTGATCGACCGTAGTTTTTCCAGGGCTTGAATCGCCCGGTCTTATTCCTATTTCACTCGCCGCTTGCTGCCGGCATCGGTCAATGTCGCGGTGGCATCGAAAGGATCGCATTATGAACCGCTTTACTCGTTTCACGCTTGCCGGTGCCGCGACGTTGCACTGCTGGCTGGTGCTTCTTCGCTCACCGCGTCTGCGGCGCCGCTTGCTGCGAACGCCGAACTCAAGACCGCAGTAACCAGCAATACGATTGACGTTCAGCGCGTCGCCGCCATCGTGGCCGCAACGTGGCCATCGGTCTCGGCGTGCTCGGTGCCGGCATCGTTGCTGGTGCCGCGATCAACGCGAACCGTGGCTATTACAACGACGAGCCTTACGGTTATTACGAGCAGCCGTACGGTTACTATCAGCAGCCCTACGGCTATTACGGCAATCGCTACGCCGACCCGTACGGCGGCAACTACTAACGAAAACGTGACCGGCGGCCTTAACCAAGGCCGCCGGTCGTTTCTTGCGTATCTGCCAAAGACTTGTAAGAAATTCGCCACAGAGGCGCCGCGATTCATTCAGTCGGGGTTCATACCTCCGGCGCGAAATTATCCCCAAGCGCGCAGCTCAAAGCGCGTCATTAGCGAGGCTATCAGACCATGAAGAAGTTCAAGTTTTATCAGTTCGCGCTGGCGCTCGTCGCCGCCGTTCTTATCTCGGCTGCCGCGAGCGAATTGAATACCGCTACCGCTGCGCCGGCCGCTTCGGCCACCAATTTCCACGGCGTTGTCCCGACCATTGCTGAAGACGTTCAGTGGAACCGCCGCCGCCGCAATCGCGGCCGCTGGATTGGTCCGGCGATTGCGCTCGGCGTTGTCGGTGCCGCTGCTGCCGCTGCCGCCAACCAGAATTACTATTACAACAACCCGGGCTATTACGAGCAGCAGCCCTACGGCTATTATCAGCAGCAGCGTCAGCGCTGCTGGGTGCAGACCGATCCGATTTATAACCGCGGCTACTACACCTGGTGCTAATTCGATCGATCGAATTTCGATCTTCCGAAACGGCGGGCCAAAAGCCCGCCGTTTTCTTTTAGGGCGCGATCAATGCCGCGACGGAGAGCGCAGCTGGGATCGAAGCAAGCGCCGCGAATGTCTGGATGGTGAGGATGCGGGCGAGCAGCGGCGCGTCGCCGCCCATCTGGCGCGCGAGCATGTAGCCGTTCGGCGCAGACGGCACGCTCGATGCGATGGCGACGACCGCGAGTGCAGGTCCGCTGACACCCAGCAGATAGGCCGTGGTGATCGCGATCAGCGGCAGCAGGAGCATCTTTCCGATGACCGCGACTGCGACCGCGGTATCGATCCGCGCGGCAGACTTCAAATCCAATCCTGCGCCGATGATCATCAGGCCGAGTGCCAGGGAGGCCTGGCCGACGATATTGCAGAAATTGACGAAGACCTTGGGCAGGGGAAGGCCGCTCATATTGACGAGCACGCCAAGCACGCAAGCCCAGATGAACGGGTTGCGCAAAAGATGGATCAACACTTCGCGTAGTTTCGACGGCGCGTTGGGCGCGTAGCGCGCAAGCACCACGACCGAAAGCACGTTGATCAACGGGATCATGCTTGCGAGCGCAACTGCCGCGAGCGCAAGACCGATTTCGCCGAGCAGGGCGGATGCGACCGCCACCGCAATATAAGTGTTCCAGCGGACCGCACCCTGGAACACCGAGGTGAAAGCCGGCCCGGACCAGCTAAAGGCGCGCTGCAACGGCACGCGGAGCGCGATCAGCACCAGCGCGACCGTCACGATCGCCGCGACCAGTGCTATGAAAATCCCCGTGATCGGCGCTTTCGACAGATCGGCGGTCGCGGTCGCAATGAACAGGAGCGCGGGGAAGAGTACGTAATAGGTGAGGTCTTCGAGCGAGTCCCACGCATTGTCGCTTTTCAGAAGTGTGCGCTTCAGAAATGCACCGAGCGCGATCAGCAGGAAGACCGGAATTAATGCGTTGGCGACCGCGATCATCGCGCGGCTCCATATCCCAGACGATCGAGTGCACCTTGCAATATGTAAGCGGCCGCCACCTTGTCGATCAGTACGTCGCGGCGTTTGCGCGACGTGTCGGCCTCGATCAGCGTGCGTTCGACCGCGGCAGTTGAAAGGCGCTCGTCCCAGAAGCAGACGGCGACGTCGGTGAGCGGCGATAGGTTGCGCACGAAGGCGCGCGCCGATTGCGCGCTCGGACCCTCGCTGCCGTCCATGTTTTTCGGCAAGCCGACCACCAGCCCGCCGACATCGAACTTTGCGACCAGCGCTAGTAACTTTTCCGAATCCATTTTGAATTTCGTACGCGCGATGGTTTCGAGCGGAGAGGCGATGGTGCGTCTTACGTCGGACAGCGCCATGCCGATCGTTTTCTCGCCGAGATCGAGGCCGATCAGCCTCTTATCGGGCGCGAGCAGGTCGGAAAGTTCGTCGATTTCGCAGAGGCGGGCGGGCATTGGTGGAACGCGGTAGCATGCAGTGCGTTGCCGCGCCAAGCGCACCCCTTATACTCCCGGAAAAAGCAGCATCGGAGGAATTCATGCGCGTTACCTGGTACGGCCATTCGGCCTTCCGGCTCGACTTTGCCGGCAAGGCCGTGCTGATCGACCCCTTCTTCACTGGCAATCCGGCCTTTGTCGGCGACAAGAAAGAGGCGGTGAAGGGGGTGACCCATATACTTCTGACGCACGGCCATTCCGACCACATCGGCGACACGGTCGATATCGCCAAAGAACTCGACATACCGGTGGTCAGCCATTTCGAAATTTGCATGTGGCTGAACGGCAAGGGGGTGAAGAAATTCGACCCGATGAATATCGGCGGCACTACGGCGCAGGACGGCTTCACCGTGACACTGGTGCGCGCGGATCATTCGTCGACCATGATCGAGAACGGGCAGTTTTCGGTGATGGGCAATCCCGGCGGCATCATCGTCAAAGCGCCGGGCGAGCCGACGATTTATCACGTCGGCGACACTGACATTTTCTCCGATATGGCATTGATTAACGAGATCCATCAGCCGCAAGTCGCGATGGTACCGATCGGCGATCGCTTCACCATGGGCGGTAAGGTGGCGGCGATGGCGGTGAAGCGTTTCTTCAAAGGATTGAAAACCGCGATCCCATGCCACTACGGCTCGTTTCCGATCATCGACCAGACGCCGGACAAGTTCGTTGCCGAAATGAAGGGCAGCGACGTGAAGGTGCTGGTGCCGGACAGGGGCAAAGTCGTCGAAGTTTGACTGCTCTTGTAAATGACAAGGAGCCGGTTGCGGGCCTAAAAGCCCGTCTGCTATAGCCCGCGAACGTTTTCCCTGCCACGGAGTCTATAATGTCAGTCGATGCCGCGACCGTGCGGCGGATCGCGCATCTCGCGCGGATCGCCGTCGCCGACCATGAAGTCGAGCACTTGCGCGGCGAGATCAACAACATGCTCGCTTTCGTCGAGCAGTTGAATGAGGTCAACGTGGACGGCGTCGAGCCGACCGCGAGCGTCGAAGACATGAAACTCAAAATGCGGGACGACAAGGTCAGCGACGGCGGCTATTCCGAGCGTGTGCTCGCCAATGCGCCTGCGACCGACGACGGCTTCTTCCTCGTTCCCAAAGTTGTGGAGTAGGGCGTGACCGAACTCACCTCGCTTACGCTTGCGGAAGCGCGCGACGCGCTCCGCGCAAAGAAAATATCCGCCAAGGAACTTACCGACGCGCATCTCGCCGCAATGGAAAAGGCGCGCGTGTTGAACGCCTATATTCTGGAAACGCCGGAACATGCGCGCAAGATGGCGGCTGCCTCCGACGCGAAGCTCGCGAAAGGCGAAGGGCGGGCCGCTCGAGGGCATTCCACTCGGCATCAAAGATTTGTTCGCAACCGAGGGCGTGCGCACCACGGCTTGCTCCAAGATTCTCGAAAATTTCGTACCGCAATACGAGTCGACGGTGACCTCGCAGCTCTGGCGTGATGGCGGCGTGATGCTCGGAAAACTGAACAACGACGAATTCGCGATGGGTTCGTCGAACGAGACATCGGCTTATGGCCCGGTACAGTCGCCGTGGCGGCGCAAGGGCGACAACACACCCTTGGTGCCCGGCGGTTCATCCGGCGGCTCAGCCGCAGCCGTTGCCGCCAATCTCTGCCTTGGTGCGACCGGCACTGACACCGGGGGTTCGATCCGCCAACCTGCTGCATTCACCGGGACTGTCGGCATCAAGCCAACCTATGGACGCTGTTCGCGCTGGGGCATTGTCGCGTTCGCCTCATCGCTCGATCAGGCCGGACCGTTTGCGCGCACCGTGCGCGATTGCGCGATCATGCTGCGCTCGATGGCCGGACACGATCCGAAGGATTCGACCTGCGCTGACAAACCGGTGCCGGATTATGAGAAGGCGGTCGGCAAGAGCATCAAGGGAATGAAGATCGGTATTCCGAAAGAGTATCGTGTCGATGGCATGCCGGCGGAAATCGACGAGCCGTGGGAAAAAGGCCGCGAATGGTTGAAAGCGGCGGGTGCGGAGATTATCGACATCTCGTTGCCGCACACGAAATACGCGCTGCCCGCTTATTATATTATCGCGCCTGCCGAAGCGTCATCGAATCTGGCGCGCTATGACGGCGTGCGTTACGGGTTGCGCGTGCCCGGCAAAGATATCGTCGATATGTATGAGCAGACGCGTGCCGCCGGGTTCGGCAAGGAAGTACGCCGCCGGATCATGATCGGCACCTATGTGCTCTCCGCCGGCTATTACGACGCTTATTATTTGCGCGCACAGAAAGTTCGCACGCTGATCAAGCGCGACTTTGAAGCGGCGTTCAATCAGGGCGTTGACGCGATTCTGACCCCTGCAACTCCCTCCGGTGCGTTTGGCATCGGCGAGAAGGGGACAGGCGATCCGGTCGAGATGTATCTCAACGACATTTTCACGGTGACGGTGAACATGGCGGGGCTGCCGGGAATTTCGGTGCCGGCCGGACGCGATCACAACGCGCTGCCGCTCGGGCTGCAGCTGATCGGAAAACCATTCGGCGAAGAAGATCTGTTCTCGCTAGCCCACGTGATCGAACAGGCGGCAGGCCCGCGGATGGTGCCGGAACCCTGGTGGCGCTGAACGTCGAATGGAGTTCCCTACGGAACTCCGGCACGGTATCTGCGGTCGCGCCAGCGTGTTACGAGTAGGTTCGAGGAATGCATTGATGTCGAGTGCCGAGGAAAAGGCCGCAGGCGAAACGAAGCAGGCTGAAAACTTGCTCGCGTCCCCGGAGCTTGCGCGCGCGTTCGAAAATGACGAGTTTCGCCAGATCCTCGATCATATTCCCATCGCGCTGCTCGTCGCGCAGTTGCGCGAAGGTAAGCAGCGCATCGTCTATGCGAACGCTTCTTTCGTTGAGCTTAGCGGGCGCACAGTGGAGCAAATTGTCGGCACCGAGCTAGCGGCGCTCGATTACTTTATCGCTGAGGGCAATGCCTCGAGCACGCTCGGCCATGCGATCGCAGAAGGCGATGATTTTCTCGGTATTTTCTGGACTCAAATAGATGACCGCCGGGTCGTCGCTGAAGCCCATGCTTCCACGATCGAAGGGGAGGTTGAAAGTTACTCCATCGCCGCGCTCGTCGATATTTCGCAGCGTGATCTTGCCGCCCGCGAGGAAAACAACAAGGCGGCGGCCGGCAACGATATGCAGATGCGCGAACTGCAACATCGGGTGCGCAACAACTTGCAACTCGTCATCGCGCTGATCCGGATTGAGTCCCGGCAGTTGCAGCGCGGCGAACCGGTCGACTTCGATCGTCTTGCGCATCGAGTCGAAGCTTTATCGTTGCTCTATTCGGCGCTCGCCCCGGAAGGTAAGGACAGTCATCTCGACCTCACGCACTATATCAGCCAGATCGCCGGCGCCGTCATGCAGAGCAACGGGCCCGACGGCGTGCGGCTCGAACTGAAACTCGAAAGCTGCGTGGTACCCGTCAACGTCGCGCTGTCGGTGGGTCTGGTTGTAAACGAACTGATCACCAATGCATTCAAATACGCGTTCGTCGGCCGTGACGCCGGCAAGATCATTATTCGCTGCGTCCGGAAAGACGAGGAATGTGTCGTTAGCGTCGAAGACGACGGCGTAGGCCTCCCGGAAGGCGCGACCTGGCCGGTGCAGGGCAAGATCGGCGAGCTTATGGTGCGTTCATTGCGCGAAAACACCAAAGGCGAGTTCGCAGTGGAAACGACAGCCGGTAAAGGTGTAACCGCATTGATGCGCTTTCGCGTTCCCATGCATTGAGTAGGGCCGGTCAAGCGATATCGATGGAGCACAACTGGAAAAGGCCGCCCGCGTTTCGCGAACGGCCTTTTCGTTTCCTACCCGAATATTGCTACTCGGCAGGAGTGTTTTTGGTAAGCGACGGCATTGCCGGCAGCTGCTGCCTTACCTGGTCCGGAAACTGCTTTACGCTCTCCGGAATTTCAGGGGTCACGCGTTCAATCATGCCCGCCACGGTGGTGCGGGCCTCGTCGTTGACGCTGATCAGATAGGCGGCAGAGCCAAGTAGTACTGCAATACCCAAGATGCCAACACCCAACGTCCAGCTGTTAGACTGCTGTGCGGCCGCCGTGCGGCGTTTAGCGGGGCGTTTACGCACCCGTTTGGCTTTCTTTCGCGTACTAGCCATGGCGATCTCCCTTGTTCTGACACCATAACCTGCGACTCACGTGCTTGGTTCCGGCTTTAACCCTTGGCACCTTGACTTGTGCTAGGTACCGGACATTCCGGGGGCGGCGCCGTGTTTCGTAGCGTATTGAGCGTGAGTAACACCCGCATTGTGGTCGCGTCGGCGATCGCGCTCTTCGCGTCGTCGTGTTCGGTGCACAACATTCCGGTCAATGAGCCCGTATCGTCGCCGAGCGCGGGGCTCGTTCCCGAACAGCAAGAACCCAACGTATCCTATGCCGACGAATTTTTGATCACGCTCGCATTTTCGGGCGGTGGCACACGTGCGGCGGCTTATTCTTTCGGTGTGTTGCGCGGTCTCGACCGCATACAACTTCCGACACCGCATGGTCAGGTGCCATTTCTCGACCGCATCGACTTCATCAGCGGCGTTTCCGGCGGATCGATTACGGCTGCCTATTTCGGCTTGAAGAAGCGCGCGACGCTGAACGACTTCCGCGAGCGCTTTCTGCTGCGCCAGGTGGAGCAGGAGTCGCTTTCGACCAGTGTCAGCGTTGGCAATCTCGTGCGCGGCCTTTCCGGCGGCGTGAACGATGCCACGCATTTGCCGCGCTGGCTCAGCCAAAATCTGTACGATGGCGCTACGTTTGCCGCCTTCCGCGCGCAGCAACGTCCGCGCGTCTGGATTAATGCGGCCGATATCTATAACCGCACCCCGTTCGTTTTCGGGCGCGTGGCGTTCAGCGTCATGTGCAGCGATCTGAATTCCTATCCGATTGCCGATGCGGTGGCGGCTTCCGCGGCGGTACCGGTCGCGTTTGCGCCGATCGTGATCGAGAGCTACGCGGGCAAATGCAATGCGCAGCTTCCGGAATGGGCGGTGAAGGCAATCGCCAATCCGAACGCGCCGCCCTTGCTGAAAGCCTTCGCCGGCGCGCTCCAGAGCTATCACAACGGCAGCGTCCGCTACGTGAAGCTGCTCGATGGCGGTCTGGTCGATAATTTTGGCCTGTCTGGCTTCACGCTGTCGCGGCTCTCGGCAAGCACGCCCTTTGAGCCGCTGACGCCCCATCAGGCAGTCAAGCTCCGCCGCGCATTGTTCATGGTGGTCGACTCTGGCCGTGCCGCCAAAGGCGATTGGGTGCAGTCGCTTGAAGGGCCACGCGGCGTCGATTTGGTTTCTGCCGCTGCCGATACCGCCATCGATTCAAGCGTGCGCGCGAGCTACACCGCCTTCGAACAGACCATGGAAGAGTGGCGGCAGCAGTTGATCCGCTGGCGTTGCGGGCTGACAGCGACACAACGAAAAGAATTCGGCGCGCCGGCACGCTGGAACTGCCGCGACATCCGCTTTTTCATTGGCCGGGTTGGCTTTGATCAGCTCGGTGGCGAGCGCGCAGCGCAACTGAACGCAGTAAAAACCAGTTTGCAGCTGCCGCAGGATCAGGTCGATGCTGTCGTTCAGGCGGGCGACGACACCGTTTCTAATAGCGATATCTTGCGCCAATTCATCAACAGCATCGGACGCTAGTTGCTATCCTGATTGCTCGACACTGCGATCGGTCGATTGACGTCAATATAGGCAATCTCATAGTTGGCGCCCATCAAGAGAACAGGCAACAGCAGCGCTGCAACGAGCAGCCCAATTGCTGCTACGCCAATCAGCCCGAGTAAGAAATCGCGCCCTTGCTCCCACATGACGCTATTCCTTCTTCTCGGGTGCTGACGGCGCCTGATTAGTATTATCCGGCACGGCTGCCGGAGCAGGAATGGGCGCCGGCACAGACTGTTGCTGCGAGGCTGCTGCGTGATGCGTGCCAGGGATATTGATATCATCGACCAGCACAAGCGCACCCACGATTACGAGGGCTAGCGCGACAATGCCGACGACGCCGGCAATGATGGGGCCGGTGCTGCGTCCAATCGGTTCGTCCATCGCGCGCTCCTGGTTCGCGTTTCGCTAGTTGCAACGCATTTCGCCGAGCCGTTGTTCCCGCGGGAAATAAAACGGCCCGCCGGAGCGGGCCGCTTTTCTTTGATTAGTTGTTGTTCGCCGGAGGGGCAGTGGGCGCCGGAGGCGCGGTCGGACCCGTATTCGTCGGATTGGTTGGTACCGCCGACGGTGGCGCCGGGTTCGGCGAAGGCGTTGTCTGTTGCGTTGCAGGCGGCGCATTCATGCCGATCTGCGTCGTGTCCGCGTCGCTGCGGAACATAAGAAACGCAATCAATGCACCGAGTACAACAATCGCGCCGATCACGAGACCGGTAAAACCGCCCGGCGGTGCCGAGTTGATGGTCGGACGACGGCTGAATTCGTCGTGTTCAAAAGACTTGCGGGGATCGTTCGGATCGTAAGCCATGGAGGTCTCCTCTCGAATTTGGAGAAGGGGAAACGCGCAAACCCGCTCACTGTTCCAATTTTGCGCAATCGCGTAGAAATTGCGGCGAACACGCGGCAAATCACCCACGATTCGATGCTTCACGCATTTGCAATTCTGCTTTGTCTTCAACTCGCTGGCGAAGCGCTGGTACGGCTCGTGGACTCGCCGTTGCCGGGACCCGTGATCGGTCTTGCGCTGATGTTTCTGTGGCTCGTTTCGCGCATGCCGCTCCCGCAAGCCGCGCATGACACGGCCGATGGACTGCTAAAGCATTTGTCGCTTTTGTTCGTGCCGGCAGGCGTCGGCGTGGTGCAGCAATTGCCGCTGCTCGGAACCGAAGGCTGGAAGCTGCTCGCGATCATTCTCGTGTCGATCGTGTTGTCGCTCGGCGTGACCGCGGTCACCTTTGCCGCGATCGCCAAGCTCATGCGCATCGATGACAGCAAAGAGGGCAGGCGATGATCGATTTCGTCGGCCTATGGGTCTATCTCTCCGGCAGCCCGCTTCTGTGGCTCACCGTAACGCTGATCGCCTACATCGTGGCGGACGCGATTTCGGCTGCGCTCAACCGGCATCCGCTTGCGAATCCGGTCTTGATTTCGGTCGTGTTCATCTCCGTTGTGCTGGTTTTATCGAAGACGGCATTTCCGTCTTATTTCGCGGGCGCGCAGTTCATTCATTTTCTGCTCGGCCCTGCGACGGTCGCGCTCGCAGTACCGCTCTTCCGCCACCTGCCGGAAGTGCGGCGGATGTTCGTGCCGATGATCGTGGCACTCATCGCAGGCTCGGTCGTTTCGATCTCTTCCGCGGTGTTGCTCGCGAAATGGTTCGGGTTGAGCAAGATCGCGACTCTTGCGCTTGCGCCGAAATCGGCGACTGCCGCGATCGCGATGGGTGTTGCCGAGAAAGTGCAGGGCGATCCGGCGCTCACCGCAGTCGTCGTCATCATGACCGGGATTTCCGGTGCGATTGTCGTGACGCCGCTGATGAATGCGCTACGCCTCAAGAATTATGCCGCGCGCGGGTTTGCCGCCGGCCTCGTTTCGCACGGTATCGGCACCGCACGCGCCTTTCAGGTCAACCCGCTCGCCGGCACCTTTGCCGGGATCGCGCTGGGGCTGAACGGGATCCTGACCGCGGTTCTGGTGCCGCTTTTGTTGCCATGGCTGCTGGGTTGAGTGGCTCGCGCATTTTGAATAGAACGACGCCATGAACGCACCCACCCGAAATCCGAAACTCCTCAAAGGCGACAAGCACGACTGGGAAGTCGTGATCGGCTTGGAAATCCATGCCCAGATCACCTCGGAGGCGAAACTTTTCTCCGGAGCCGCGACCGAATTCGGCGGCGAGCCCAATTCGCATGTATCGCTGGTCGATGCGGCGATGCCGGGCATGCTGCCGGTCATCAATGGGAAATGCGTCGAACAGGCGGTGCGTACCGGCCTCGGGCTGAACGCGAAGATCAACAATAAATCGGTGTTCGACCGGAAGAACTATTTCTATCCCGATCTACCGCAGGGCTATCAGATCAGTCAGTTCAAGCATCCGGTGGTCGGCGAGGGCATCGTCACTGTGGATATGCAGGACGGTTCTTCGTTCGAAGTCGGTATTGAACGGCTCCATCTTGAGCAGGACGCCGGCAAGTCGCTGCACGACCAGCATCCGTCGATGTCCTATGTCGATCTGAACCGCTCCGGCGTTGCGTTGATGGAAATCGTGTCGAAGCCCGACCTGCGCTCATCAGAGGAGGCGAAAGCTTATGTCACCAAGCTCCGGACGATTCTGCGCTATCTCGGCACCTGCGACGGCGACATGGAGAAGGGTAGTTTACGCGCGGACGTGAACGTCTCGGTGCGCAAGCCCGGTGCGCCGCTCGGCACGCGTTGCGAAATCAAGAACGTCAACTCGATCCGCTTCATCGGGCAGGCAATCGAATACGAGGCGCGCCGCCAGATCAATGTAATCGAAGATGGCGGCAAGATCGATCAGGAGACGCGGCTGTTCGACAATGCCAAAGGCGAGACGCGGTCCATGCGCTCCAAGGAAGAAGCGCATGATTATCGCTATTTCCCCGATCCGGATTTGCTGCCGCTCGAATTCGACGATGCTTTCGTTGCGAAAATTAAAGCCGAACTGCCGGAGCTGCCTGATGAGAAGAAAGCGCGCTTCATTGAGACGTTCGGACTATCGCCCTATGACGCAGGCGTGTTGATCGCCGAGCGGGAGACCGCGGCGTTTTTCGAGGAGGTCGCGAAAGGCCGCGATGCGAAGGCTGCTGCAAATTTCGTCGTCAACGAATTTTTCGGGCGGCTGAACAAAGAAGATAAAACCATCGAGCAGAGTCCGATTTCGGCCGCACAGATCGGCGCTATCGTCGATCTGATTTCAGACGGCACGATCTCCGGCAAGATCGCAAAAGATCTGTTCGAAATCGTCTGGGCCGAAGGCGGGATCCCTCGCGACATCGTCGAACAGCGCGGCATGAAGCAGGTCACCGATACCGGCGCGATCGAGAAGGTGATCGAAGAGATCATGGCGAAGAACCCGGACAAGGTTGAGCAGGTGAAGGCGAAGCCCACCATGCTCGGCTGGTTTGTGGGCCAGGTGATCAAGGCGTCCGGCGGCAAGGCGAACCCGCAGGCCGTGAACGATATCCTCAAGAAGAAGCTCGGCATCTGAGCGCCACGCCCCAGACATCGCGCGGACCTTTTCCGCTGACCCTGATCGTCTGGGCGGCCCTTGGCATTGCGCTCAATGTCGGGGTCGCGCGGTTCACCTATGGCGTGATGCTGCCGTCGCTGCGGCGCGATCTCGGGCTCGACTATCTCGCAAGCGGCAGCCTCAACGCAATTCATCTGGCCGGCTACCTCATCGGCACATTGCTTGCGCCGTCGCTCGGGCGGCGCGCGGCGGCATGGAAACTCGCACGCGGCGCGTATGCTCTGGTCGCGGCCGGTGCCATCATCTGCGCGATTGCGCCGTCATCGATGTTCGGCTTCTACGTGCTGGCATTTGGCCGGCTTGCGACCGGCATCGGAGCAGGGGTCGCGATCGTTGCGACTTTCGTAATCCTGTTTGAAGCCGTCACCGCCGAGAAACGCGCGCTGGTCAGCGCGATCGTATGGTCCGGCTTCGGCGTTGCGATCATCGCGAGCGGGCTTGCGATTTCCTATCTTCTGGAGACTGCGATCGGCTGGCGCGTCGCGTTTGTGCTTGCGGCGTTGCTTGCGACTTTTGTTGCTTTGTTTTTTCCGCCGCGTGCCATGCGCCGCGTAGACGCGCTGCCGCAAACACCGGCCGAAGGCGGCCGTTTTGATGTGGCGAACATGCTGCGCGCCCGCTGGCTCTTTCTGGTGCTTGCGTATCTTATGTTCGGCGTCGGCTATGTTGCCTATTCCACGTTCGCCGGCGCGCGGCTTGTTGCGATCGGCGCACCCACTTTTTTGATCGGCGCAACTTGGGTCGTGCTTGGAATTACATCGATTATTGGTGCTCTCGTGACGATCCCGATGCTCGGCTCCGAGCGTGCGAAGCGTATCGCACTATTTGCTTCGCTATTTTTCGGCACGATCGGCTCGCTGGTTGCATCCGGCCCGTCACCAAGCGCCGCCTTCTTCGGCGCGCTTGTCGTCGGTCTCGGTCTTGCGGCCACACCAACGATCGTCAGTGCCTATGCGCGGGAGCGATGCAGTGCTGCGGAATATCCGAGCGCCTTCAGTATTGCCTCTGCCATGCTTGGCATAGGCCAACTGATCGGACCCATCGCGGGAGGTGCCGCGGGGGATTGGTTTGGAACAGCCGCTATTCCGGTGGTTGCAGCCTGCGCCTACGGGCTCGCCGCAGTATTTGCCGCAATCGATGGGGCGCTACTCAAGCGCCGGAAATAATCGCGGCCGGTGAGGCGCCGACCGCGATATTCGTTATGCCGCTTCCGCATCCACTTCCGTACATGCGATGCAAATCTGCTCGACATGGCGCAAGTCGGTGCCGCAACAACCGCCGAGCACCGTCATGCGCGGCATTTTCGTCCGTAGTTCGCGATACTGCGAACCGAGCTCAACCGGATTGCCTTCGTCGAGCGTGGTGCTTGCGTCGAGCTCGGCGTGGCTCTTGCACGAAGAATTCGCGCGCAGGCCGCGAATCCGGCGCACCCAATCTTCGCCCGCTGCAATCGCGTTTTCAAAATGGGTCGGGTGCGCGCAGTTGATCATGTAATAAGCCGGGTAATTCGCAGTGCGCACATCAATCTCGTTGATGGCATCTTCGATTGTATGGCCACTTGCGAGTCTTGCGTCGGTTTCGACGGTCAGCGAAATCACGCAGGGAATGCCGGCGAGTTCGCAGGCATGCGCAATCCCGATCGGTTCTTCGATGTAGTTCATCGTAAATGCACTGACGAAATCGGCTTCGCTGTCGGTGAAGGTCTGCACCTGCCGCGCGTGATAGGCCAGGGCTTCCTTGACCGACATGCGATAGTCGGGCCGGTAGCCGTCGCCGCGCGGGCCGATATTGCCGCTGATCGGCATCGGCGAGTCCTTCGTCTCGAAGCGCGTGCGTAGATCGGCCATCAGGCCGACGCAGGCGCGGTTCACGGCGATGAGTTCGCCTTCGGAATAGCCTATCTTCGCGCCCCAATCCTTGTTGGCGCGCCAGGTCGGTGTCTCGAGCACGAAGCCAAGACCCTTCGCTTTCGCTAGCGCTGCATGCTTCGCGTAATAGGCATCGACGACCGCGCGGCCTTGCGCATCCTTCATCAGATCGAACGACGCGAAGTGGGGGAGTTCGATGCCCTGATGATAAATCAGGCTCGTCTCCATGCCGCTGTCGGTCAAGAAAAGCTTGCCGCCCATCTGCGGCAGGTTGTTGCGATATTTAGCCATCATGTTCTCCATTCGGTTCTTGCGGACGGAGTAGAGAGATTGGCGACGCGCGCCTAGAAAACTGCTGGTGCAGTGCAGCCGGATAATAAACGACAGTGTTTTCAGTTGTTTGCGCATGGAAATCGCGCTTGCGGCTGACGAGCGCTCCCGCCATAAGGGCGCAACTGCACTCACGGTACAGTTCGATGCTTGACGAGAGGGAAGGCAAGGTCAGCGCGCGCGAGCGCCTGCTCGACGCGGCGGAAGCCGCGGTGCTGGCGAAGGGATTCGCGGCGACCTCGATCGAGGAGCTGGTTGCCGAAACCGGGATCAGCAAGAGCGGCTTTTTTTATCACTTCAAGGACAAGGCCGCGCTCGCCAAAGCGATCATGGAGCGCTACCTCGTGCGCGACCGTGAAATTGCTCGAGCAGATGTTCGCGCGAGCCGACGAATTGAACGACGATCCGCTGCACGGCTTTCTGGTTGGGCTCAGGTTTTTTGCTGAGATGATGTCGGATCTGCCGAACAATCATCCGGGTTGTATCGCCGCGTCATTCGCGTATCAGGACCAGCTCTTCAATCGCGAGATCCACGATCTCAATGCGGGCGGCATTTTAATGTGGCGCAAACGCTTCCGCGAGCGCTTCGATTTGATCGCGAAGAAATATCCGCCGAAGCGCGAGGTCGATTTTGACGCACTTGCCGATACGGTTGCAGTATTGGTGGAGGGCGGTTTCGTGCTCGGCCGCGCGCTGAAAGACTCGACAATCACGCCGCGCCAGATATTGCTGTTCCGCGACTACGTCAGAATGATTTTTACGGGGAGTTGATACGCCAATGTCGAAGCAGTTTACGTTCTACGGACATCCGCGTTCCGGCCCGACCTATCGCGTGGGGCTTGCGCTTTCGCTGATGCAGACGCCGTTTGCGTTCGAGATTGTCGATCTGCCGAGTGGCGGTGGCCAGAAGCCCGAGTACAAAGCCAAGAGCCGCTTTGGCCAGGTTCCGTGTCTGCAGGATGGCAACGACACCATCATCCAGTCGAGCGCGATTCTGCGAACATCTTGCCGAGACGACCGGCAAGTTCTGGCGGCAAGACAGCGATCGAGCGCGCGAAAATCCGCGAGTGGATGTATTGGGACTTCGACCGTCTGTGCCCGGGCATGTTCCGCTCGCGCGCCTACAAGCTTGGCTTCCGCAAAGGCGAGCAGCCGGTGATAGACGCCTACAGAGCGGACGCCGAAGCCGGGCTTGCCGCGCTTGAGAGCTGGCTCTCGAAAAACGAATGGCTCGCGAACGGCAAGCCGACGATCGCGGATATTTCGGTCTATTCCGGAATTTTCTACGCAGCGGACGGCGGTTTCGATCTGTCGAAATATCCGGGCATCTCGGCGTGGAAAGCGCGCATCGAAGCGCTGCCGGGTTACGGCAAGCCGGCGGACGTGATCCCGGCTGCGTCGCGCGCTTAATCTTCAAGCTTCGCAGCCGCGATCTCGGCGTTCTTGCGGCGCTCGGCCTGCATCGGCTCGGCGAACTTCTTCAGTTTGTCGACCAATGTAGGATCGGCCGAGCGCGGATGGCCGCTGTTAAATGGCGGCTGCGGATCGTATTCGATCTGTAGCTGGATCGATTTGGCAACTTCTTCGCCCGCGACTTCGGCCGCGACCTTCAATCCGAAATCGATGCCCGCGGTGACACCACCGCCCGTTATGATGTTGCCGTCCTGCACGACGCGTTCGGAAACGGGAATTGCGCCGAGGGTAGGGAGTACCTCCATCAGCATCCAGTGGGTCGCTGCGCGCTTGCCTTTCAATAGCCCGGCAGCACCCAGCACCAGCGAGCCGGTGCAGACCGAGGTGATGTAGCGCGCACCCGCTGCTTGCTTCCGCAGAAAATCGAGCACTTCGTTATCCACCATCAAGCCGGTCATGCCGGGGCCGCCCGGTACGCAGATGAGATCGAGCTGCGGGCAGGCGGCGAGCGTCGTGTCCGGCACGATCATCATGCCGCCGACCGCTTTTACCGGTTCAAGGCTCTTCCAGATCAGGTGAACCTTCGCGCCCGGCAATTTGGACAGCACTTCGTGCGGCCCGGTGAGGTCGAGCTGCGTGATGTTCGGAAACAGAAGAAACCCGATCCTGAATTGCGCAGTCATTTCTCGATCTCCAAAACAAAAGCACCCGGCGAGGGGTTACCGCGCCGGGTGCATGAGAGTGGAAGAATTTAGATCTTAGCCGTCTTTCTTCAGGCACTTGCTCATGTAGGCGCGGTAAGCCTTCTGACCTTTTTCACCGGACGCTTTCTTATGGTCGCCCCATGACTTGGCGCAATTAGAGAACTTCTGGCGCGCCGCAAGTTGCTTGGCGCTCGGAGCCTTCTTCTTTTTCGGCTCGGCCTTGGCTTCGGTAGTAGTCGTTTCTTTCTTTTCTTTCTTCTTCGCTGCTTTTTTCTTCGTCTTGGTATCTTCGGTCGTCGTGGTCTGCGCGATCGTAAAGCTCGGCAATGTTACTGCCGCGAAAAATCCCGTCGTGAGAACGGCGATCAACAATTTCTTCAACATGGGTCTTCCTCCCAAAAGGGCGCGGGTGCCGGAAGCATACACCCGATTGTGCTGCAAATAACGCCGCGCAGCAGCGATGCCGCTCCGCCCGTTGCCGCTCCCGAGTCTCAAGCGTAAGCAGACAGCTACGCCGATGAACGGATGCTGAATGAAAGGGAGTGCCTAAATGGCGCGCAAGGCGAAGAAACAGGCGACAAAGAAGCAAGTTTCGCCCCCTTTACGCAAAACGACACGAGCCAAGCAACGGCCGATCGAACTTTATTACTGGGCGACACCCAACGGCTGGAAAATCTCGATCATGCTCGAGGAATGCGGGCTGCCGTACAACGTCAATTTTGTGAACATCCAGAGGGGCGATCAGTTCAAGCCCGATTTTCTCGAAATCGCGCCGAACAATCGGATGCCGGCGATTGTCGATCCGGCGGGGCCAGACGGCAAAGCCATTTCCGTCTTTGAGTCGGGCGCGATCCTGCAATATCTCGGACGCAAGACCGGAAAATTCTATCCCAGAGACGAGCGCAAGCGCGTTGAAGTGGATGAATGGTTGTTCTGGCAGATGGCGAACCTCGGCCCGATGGCGGGGCAGGCGCATCATTTCCGGCTCTATGCGCCGGAAAAACTTCCCTACGCGATTGAACGCTACACCAACGAGTGTCGCCGGCTTTATGGCGTCATGGATAAGCGGTTGGCGAAGCGCGATTATCTCTGCGGCGACTATTCGATCGTCGATATGGCCTGCATCGGTTGGGTTCGGCCCTGGGAGCGGCAGGGACAGGATCCTTCGGAATTTCCGAACGTGGCGCGCTGGCGCTCGCGTATTTTGCGCGTCCTGCGGTCCAGCGCGGCATGGCGATCAAGACCGATGCACCATCCATCATCGACGTCACCAAAGACAAGGCGGCGTTCGATCTGTTGTTCAGGCAAGGCGCGAGAAAATAAAAAAAGCCGGCGGCAAGATCGGGGGATGGGGGTGATCCTGCCGCCGGTAAGTTCCTCTTGGGGGAGGAAGGTCGGACGCTTACTGCATGTAAGCGATGTCGTTCACCTGACCGCGTACGGGAATCTTGCCGGTGGGCGTTGCCTTGCCGGTTTTCAGGTCGACTTTGTAAAGCGTGCCGGCATTGAGCAGCCAGCCGTCGTTCTGGCCTTCGCCGGTGTTGACGATGTCGAACGCTGCCGGGCCGTTGAGGCGGATGCCGAGCGAACCGATCGTGTTCAGCACGCCATCATTCGGCGGTGCCTGGCGGACGAGGTTGCCGTTCGCGGCGTCGATATTATAGAGCGTGGTTTCTTTCGTGCCCTTGACGCTGTTCGAGTAGGAGCCGGCGATCACGCGCGGTTTCTTGCCCTTCTGTGCGTCGGTATCGGCATATTTGTGCGAACCGTCGACGGTCACTTTGCCGTCGTCGACATTGACGCGGTGGCTGGTGCCGTCCGAGCCCATGACGCGGAGACGATCGGCTGCCGGATTGAAGTCGATGGTCGCGACGACACCGGCTTTCAGCTTCTCGGAAAGATCGGCCTTCTTGGTGAAAACGCCGGTCTTCGGGTCGAGCGTGCCGACCTGGCCATTGGCGGTGACGCCATAAAGCTGGCCGTCAGCCGGGCGGACGTCGATGCCGAGGAGCTGAACGCCTTTCACCTGCGCGGTGGAAGTCATTTTCTGCGTCTTGGCGTCGATTACGCTGAGCGTGTTGTTGCCGATCAAGGCAACGATCGACTGGGCTGAAGCCGCGGAGGCAAAGCCGAAGCTGCCTGCCACGACCGCCGCTGCGATCAAGGTTTTGCGGTTGAACATTGGAAAGTCTCCCTGACGTGCTGTTCAAAATCTGGAGAAGCCGAACGGCTCTCAGGAAGGAAACACGGGTAGAGGGGCTGCGGATGCAGGGACAGAACAAATCTTCCGCCTGCATCGGAAAGGGCTTTTCGCGTGTTTACGCTGCAGAGGAGCTAAATTATGGGTGCTGGTGCGGCACTGCACACGTGGGGTAGAAACGGCGTCCAGGGCTTGCTCTGGTCCGCGCCGTTTTTAGTGCGGTCACTAAACCCCCATGGAACGGTCATTGTGAGCGAGAGTAAAGACGACCACTCAGCCTTGATCGTGGCCTGCGGCCGCGGCGACCGGACCGCGCTACAGACAATCTATCGCCGCGAGGCGGGTGCGATGATCGGCATCGCCACGCGCATCGTGAAGCGCCGCGAGCTTGCCGAAGAAGTCGTTCAGGAAGCCTTTGTCGCGATCTGGCGGCATGCCGCGCGCTTCGATCCATCGATCGGATCGGGTCGCGCCTGGCTCTTCCAGATCGTGCGTAACCGCTCGCTCAATATGCTGCGCGATACCAGCCGCGAATTGCCGACCGAAGAAGAAGCATTGAACCGCGCGATCGAGGCCGACGCCAGTTCCGAGAATGCCTTCGACCGGCTTGCGAATAACAGCGCGTTGAAGCGCTGCCTCGAGGAGCTCGAGCCACGCCGCCGCCAAGGCATTCTGCTCGCGTTCGTCGAAGGCATGTCGCACGGAGAAATCGCCGCAAAGCTTAAAGTTCCGCTCGGCACCACGAAGTCGTGGTTGCGCCGCAGCCTGATCGCGCTTCGGGAGTGCATGGCATGAGCATGGGCGACGAAACGGAAGATCTCCTGCTGGCCGGCGAATATGTGCTGGGCGTGCTCGATGGCGCGGAACGCGACGCGTTCGAGCGTCGCGCGGTGCGCGAGCCGTTGCTGCGCGAGCACATCGGATATTGGCAGGATCGCTTCGCCGATCTCGATCGCGGCGTGACGCCGAGAGATGTGCCGGCAGCACTTTGGCCGAAGATCGAAGAAGCGCTTGGCGGGAAGCAGATTGCGCAAGTTTCCGGTCCTTCGTTCAGTGAGCGGTTATGGTTGAGCCTTGGCTTCTGGCGCGGTGCGAGTTTTGCCGGCGCGCTTGCCAGTCTGATCCTCGCAATTTCCGTCGGATTACTTGCGGGCAGGGCAACGCCGACGCCGCAGATCGTGGCCGTCATGCTGACGCCGGAAGGCGTGCCGGGTGCGATCGCGGAAGTCTTCCACGATGGCCGCATTCGTGTCGTACCGGTGCATGACTTCGAGGTGCCTAAAGGCCGAACGCTGCAAGTCTGGACCTTGCCCGATCCGAAGAAGGGGCCGGTTTCCGTCGGTCTGATCGACCGCACGCGTCAGGCGCTGTTCCACCGCGCCGATCTGCCGACGGCACAGGAGCAGCTCTACGAGATCACGCTCGAGCCCGAAGGCGGTTCGCCGACGGGCCGCCCGACCGGTCCGATTCTTGTGAAAGGCTTGGGCGCGCTGCCGAGGCTCTGACAGCGCGCCGTTGCGTTCGCGTTAGTTTGCGCGCGTCCAGTTCTGCGAGCGGCAGAACACGGCGGCAACGCATCCAGAAAGCGACAGCGTATTCGCATCGACCTGTGTCAGCGTGCCGGAATAAGTTTTTCCGTCCTGCGGATTATAGAGCGAACCGCTCCACTTCTTGTCGCCGGACGACTTCATGTTGATCATGTTGACGCCGACCAGGTTGCGGGATTTGAGCGCCGCGTTCGGGTTGTTTTCGTCCTTCGCGCCGGTGGTCTTGGTCCACACAATCGTGCCGCAGACATTGCCACCGCACGGTGCGATCCGGACGCGGGTTTCGCCCGAGGCGGTGAGCCAGGTGCCGGTCGTGTCCTGCGCAGAGGCAGGTGTCGCGAGCGCAGCAAGCGTCAGCAAGGCAAAAGCGATCTTGAGTTTCATTTTCTCCTCCTAGTTTTGTTTTTATGCGCAATCGTAAGCACGCGTGCCGCAGAAACGAAAGCGGAGCCCGAAGGCCCCGCGGAAAATTTCGCCGTTGACGTAGCGATTAGAAGATCTTGGCGTTCAGTTGACCTTGGTCCAGGTCTTCGACTGGCAGACCACACCGCCCATCACGCAGCCGCCGATGGCAAGCGAATTCGCGCCATTGGCCTTGACCTTGCCCGAGTAGGTTTTGCCGTCTTCGTAGTTGTAGATCGCTCCGTTCCACTCGTCGTTGCCAACCGGCTTCATGTTGGAGACGAGCTGGAGGCCGACGATCGGCCGATCGCGCTTTGTGGGATCGGGATTGTAGACATCCTTCGACGGGTTCTTCTGCCAAATCACGGTTCCGCAGAGACCGGAACCACAGGGGGCGACACGGACGCGGGTGATGCCGCTCTCGCTTTGCCAGACACCGGCCACCTTGTTGGCGTCCTGCGCGAATGAAGGGGTGAAGGATGCGCAGAGCGCGACAGCAAGGATTACGCGGGCGAGTTTCATATCGCTGAATGTTCCGTTCGGTGATGTGGGTTTGGAAGTCCCGTTTATAAGCCGCGATGGGGCCAGAGTATGACGAGCAGGCGACGTTCTCGCGTCTCGCTCTCGAAAATTCGACCGGCTTCCGTTTCGGATGGTGACCGAAACCTCAAGCGGCAGGCTTTCTCAAAGCTTTCGATTTGCGCGGACCCGCAAGTTTTACATGGACTTGCTTGCTTAACGATTCCCGAAATTAGGGGAACAGTTTGATTTCATTCAGGTTTTGTTGAGCCTGATACTTAGCATGTGATTCAAATTCTCAAGGCATCTTTGCGCGTAACGGACGGGGGCGTCCGTTTGGGACAAGCGGTCGATCAAGCCGCAAGCAAAGACGGGAGACGGACACATGGCGCGGCTACTCGAACTTGAGGTGGCGGCAATCGGTCAGGCGAACCTGGCCGGGGACATTTTTTATCAACTGGGCCTGGCCTACGCGTATGGACGCGAGGTCGATGCAGACCGCGTCTCGGCCCATAAGTGGTTCAACCTGGCGGCAGCCCGCGGCAATCGCGACGCAGTGCAATGCCGGCAGGAGCTCTCGGCGGAAATGAACGTCGATGAGATCGCGACGGCACAAAAGGCAGCGCGCGAGTGGCTGACTACCCACTAATTTAGAAATAGCGGCTTCCCGTGGGGTTTTGGGGCGGGGGCTGTTCGTGGAAAGGGACCGGCGACGTCAGAAGCGCCGGCCCTTTCTCCATTTCGGGGTCTTGTTGCCGGGGCGACACACTGGCGTCTATTCGCCGGGAATAGTTCGGGGCGGCTTGACCCAGAGCGCCTAAAAGCGGCCCTATAGGCGATATTTTTGGGGACGGGGCGATTCATGATCGGGCCACGGCATTTTTTATTGGGTGGCATTGCCGCTCTGGCGTTCACCGGCACAGCTATCGCGGCGGACGTTCCGATCCGCGGACCTATCTATAAGGCTGCGCCGCAGATCTCGCTCTGGGAAGGTGTCTATATCGGCGTCCACGGCGGCTACGCTTGGGCAGCCAATGACGCGGTTCTCGGCGGTGTCGCCACGAACTTCCGTCCTGACGGTGGCTTTGGCGGTTTCCAACTCGGCTACAATCGCCATCTCTCGCGGAACTGGATTCTCGGCTACGAAATCGACGTCTCGATCGGCGATCTGCATGGCCAGACGTCCGGTCGTCGCCAACACCGGCTTCTTCGATGTGAATGCTTTCGGCACCGCGCGCACCCGTTTGGGTTACGCAGCCGGTCCGTGGTTGCTCTATGCAACGGCAGGTGCGGCCTGGGCCGACACCAACGTCGCGGTGCCGGCCGCGGGTCTGCGCTTCGATCGTCCGCAGATCGGCTACACGGTCGGCGCCGGTATCGAATACGCGTTCGCGCCGCGCTGGTCGGCAAAGCTCGAATATCTCTACGCTGATCTCGACTCGACCTCGACCAACGCCGGCGCTGTGACCGATCTCACCATGAGCACGGTTCGCCTCGGCCTAAACTATCGTTTCGCGAATATGCCGTCGTCGGCACTCGGCTATGACGCGCCGGTTTCGGCGTTCCCGACCAAGGCACCGACCCGTTATGTGCTCGACTGGTCCGGTCCGTATATCGGCGTGCATGCCGGTTATGGCTTTGGCAACTTCGACGCCACCGCGACTGCGCTTGATCCGAGCGGTGGCTTCGGCGGTATCCAGTCCGGTTACAACTGGCAGGTTTCGCGCAACTGGGTAGTCGGTATTGAGTCCGACTCGTCCTGGGGTTCGATCAACGACACAGTTGGCGCAAGCAACGTCGATATCGATGCACTGGGCACGGTTCGCGCGCGCCTCGGCTATGCGATGGACCGCTGGATGGTATACGGCACCGGCGGTCTCGCCTGGGCACATGCGGACGCCGCGTATAACGCCGGCACCGTCAACGATCGCTTCTATCTCGGTTGGGCCGCAGGCGCGGGTATCGAATACCTGATCACGCCGCGCTGGTCCGCGAAGCTCGAATATATCTATTCGGACTTCGGCAAGATCACCGACAACGCCGACACCGCGAGCCTGACGGCTTCGACCATCAAGATTGGTGTCAACTATCGCGCGTCGATCCTGGAATTGATCGGCTGGCGCTAAGCGCGGAAAACAAAACGCAATAACGAAAACCCCGGCGCATATATTTTCGCCGGGGTTTATGTTTATGCGGACCGCATTTGTTTCTGTTGAACCTGCAACCAGTATTCGAGAAGTGCTGCCTGCCAGAGTTTCGAATTGCCCTTGGCGGTCAATTCGCGCTCCGGATTCTTCAGTAAACGGTCGATATATTCGCGCTTGAAGATGCCGCGCGTGCGCGCAGCCGGTTCGTTCAACACGTCGCGCACGAAGTCGAGCATCGGCCCGCGCAGGAACTTCAGCGCAGGGACGGGGAAGTAGCCCTTCTTGCGGTCGATGATTTCATCGGGGACGAGACCGCGCGCGGCTTCCTTCAGAATGTGCTTGCCGCCGTTCTTGATTTTCAGTTCGGCGGGAATGCGTGCGGCGAGTTCGACAAGGTCGTGGTCGAGGAGCGGCGTGCGCGCCTCAAGGCCAAAGGCCATGGTCATGTTGTCCACGCGCTTGACCGGATCGTCGACCATCATGATTTCCTGGTCGAGCTCAAGCGTCTTGTCGATCGCGCGGTCGCTTTCGGTAGCATCGAAATGTTGTTCGACGAGCTTGCGGCTGAAGTCGTCGCCCGATAAGCGATGGTTCAAGCGCATCCGCGATGTCGTCGTGGCTGTGCTCGCAATAGACGCGCATGTAATCGCTAACCGGATCGTTCGAACGCAGCATGTGCGGATACCAGTGATAGCCGCCGAAGACTTCGTCGGCGCCCTGGCCGCATTGCACGACCTTCACGTGTTGGGACACTTCCTGCGACAGAAGATAAAAGCCGATCGCATCGTGGCTGACTTGCGGCTCCGACATTTGCGCGAAACTGCGCCTTCCATCGCCGGGATCGCGCGCGAGGTCGCAATCGGAATGCGGTGAGTGCTTGGTGCCGAAGTGCTTAGCGACAAGATCGGAATAGGCGAACTCGTCGCCCTTCAGCCCGTTCACGCTCTCAAAACCGATTGAGAAGGTACTGCAGATCCTTCTGGCCGCTTTCCGCAAGCAGCGCGACCAAGAGCGAAGAGTCGAGGCCGCCAGAGAGCAGTACGCCGAGCGGCACGTCGGCGACGCGGCGGCGCTCGACGGCCGTGCGCAGTGAATCGCGTACCGCTTCGATCCAGTCGGTTTCCGCTGCAGTACGCGTCCTGCGATTCCGACGGAAACGCGCCAATAGACTTCTTCGCGTTTAGTGCCGTCGGGTTCGATCGTGAGCAGGGTGGCCGGCGCAAGTTTCTTGACGCCGTTATAGAGCGTGCGCGGTGCCGGCACCGCGCGTGAAAACTCAAATAATTGTGGAGTGCGATTGGGTCGATGCTGGTATCGACATCGCCGGTTGCGAGCAAGGCGGGGAGGGTAGAGGCAAAGCGGAAGCGTCCACCTTTGTCCGTATAATAAAGCGGCTTGATGCCGAGACGGTCGCGCGCGAGCACCACGCGCCCGCTTTCGCGTTCTGCAATCGCGAAAGCGAACATGCCCTTGAAGCGCTCGACGCAGCGCGGCCCCCAGGCGTGGTAACTTTTCAGAATGACTTCGGTGTCGCCGTCCGTGAAGAAGCGATAACCTTTGCCCTCGAGTTCGCTTCGCAACTCGCGGAAATTGTAGATGCAGCCGTTGAACGCGATTGCGAGTCCGAGTTCGCCATCGACCATCGGCTGGTCGGCCGCGGCACTCAGATCGAGAATGCTCAGACGCCGGTGGCCGAGCGCAACATTGCGCTGCGCATACACGCCGCCTGCATCAGGCCCACGATGTCTGAGATTGCCTGCTATGGCCTCGGCGACAGCCGCACTCGCAGCGTCGCCGCGGCTTCGTATTTCACCGCTGATTCCACACATAATGTAAGGCAGCAATATTATTCGCTAATGCGGCACGAGCGTGACCCCAATAAAAAAAGCCCGTGCCGGCTGCCGGATATTGTCCTTTCGTATGGAGAAAACCTGTGTGCGCTGCGAAGGTTCAATAAACTTGCGCGCGAATAGTCGCAGCGGGAACCTATCGTTACGTCGCTGCGTTTGGCGCACAGCTCCGGCCAGATCACTCAAATGTGTGCGATGAAGTCGTTGATCGAAGCTATAATTGTCGTCGCGCTTGGAATTGGATTGATAATATTCGCAGCGCTAAGGGAGTTCGCCATGAGAATGATTGTGCAGCGATGATCTTGCTGGGATCGACGGCATTCGCATCCGCGCAACGTGCAGCACCGGATACGTGGTGCCGCGATCAAGCGGTCGCTCGGTCCAGCACCGTTCAAATCTGTCAAGCCTATACGCAGGCACAGTGCCTGGCATCGCGCGCGAGCCCCGGTGAGCGTTGTTACCTCAATCCGCGTTACGACCCGCGGTTCAGAGGCAGATACTAAATATGCTTCAGAATTTCGCCTGCACCGTCTCATTGTCGGTGTTGGTGATCTGAACGGCGCCGCGTAACGGTGTCGCAAGTTCCACCGGCGAGGTGCCGGTAAGAATGTTCTGGCCGCGCGGCGCGAGCGTGATGCGCTGCGCCTTGCCGTTGACGACGAGAACGGCGGTTCCCTTGAAGCCTTTGGTCGACACCCCGGCCTCGCTGTGGTCGGTAACGAACACGTCGAGCGTGTTGCCGCGTACCACCACTTCGACGTGATAGTTCCCGGCATCGGTCTGCTGGCCGCCGTTTTTCCCCTTTTCGGGCGCGTGCGCGTTAGCGGCCGCCGTGAATGCCAACGCACCCACCACAGCCAGAGCAAAAGTTCTGATCGACATCGCATGTCTCCTTTCTGAGTTTTAAAACGCTTCCGATGGTTTTCCTGAGGCGGTTTCGCCGGGCTGTTCCTTCAGGCGGTGCAGCGGCGCGCGGCCGTAACGCAGGAACAGCAGCGGCGTAAGAATAGCGTCGAGCAAAGTCGCGCTCGCGAGCCCGCCGAAAATCGTCACCGCAACCGGGTGCAGGATCTCTTTGCCTGCGGCCTGTGCGTCGATCAGGAGCGGCAGGAGCGCCACGCCCGCTGCGAGCGCGGTCATCGAGACCGGCGTTAGCCGTTCGAGCGTGCCGCGCACGACGAGTTGCGGTCCGAAGGCGATACCTTCGCGGATCGACAGATTGATGTAGTGGCTGATCTTGAGAATGCCGTTTCGGGTGGCGATTCCGGTCAGCGTTACAAAGCCGATCATCGAGGCGACCGAGAGCGGCAGCCCCGCGATCCAGAGTGCGGCGACGCTGCCAACCAGCGCGAAGGGAATGCTGCCGAGAATAATCAGCGTCAGCACCGTCGAGCGATAGCGGCTGTAGAGCAGGGCAAACATGAGCAGGAGCGAGATCAGCGAAAGCGCCGCGATGGTGCGGCTTGCATTCACCTGCGCCTGATAATTGCCTTCCAGTGTTGCGTAGAAGCCGGCGGGTAGCTTTGTCGCGTCGAGCTGCCGCTGAATTGCCGCAGCGATCGCAACGATATCGGAGCCGTCGGTATTGGCGAAGACCACGATCCGGCGGCGGCCATTTTCGCGGAGAATTTGATTAGGCCCATCGGTTTCGCGAATGTCGGCAATCTGCTTCGCAGGAATCCAGCCGTGCGACGTCTGTATTAGGTATTCGCCGAGCCCTTGGGTCGTTCGCAACCGATCGGGCAACCGCAGCACGACGTCGAAACGGCGGTAACCGTCGATTACTCTGGATACGACGCGACCGCTCGATAGCCGGCTGATTTGTTCAACGACTGCGGCTGGCTGGACACCGTAGAGCGCCGCCTTCTGATAATCGACCCGCACTTCGAGTTGCGGGACCAGTGTCTGTCTTTCAACTTGCAGGTCGCGCAGTCCGGGGATGGCTGAAAGCTTGCCGCGGATCTCTTCCGCTGCCCGGCGCAGACCTTCGAGATCGTCGCCGAATATTTTGATCGCGATTTCGGCGCGCACGCCCGAGAGCATGTGATCGAGCCGGTGCGAAATCGGCTGGCCGATATTGAGCGAAACCGGCAGCGCAGCGAGGCGTGCGCGGATTTCGGCGGCAACTTGGGACTTCGACGCATTCGGCTTCAGATCGACTTCGAGATCGGAGACATGAACGCCCTCGGCATGTTCATCGAGTTCGGCGCGGCCGGTGCGCCGCCCGACGGTCTTGACCTGCGGGATGTCGAGCAGGAGGCGCTCGGCCAGCGTGGCGATCCGGCTCGATTCCGCAAGCGAGATGCCCGGATTGAACGAGATGTTGACGGTAAAGGTGCCTTCGTTGAACGCGGGCAGAAAAGTGCGCGGCAGCAGCACGAGACCGCCGATTGCGACCATGACAAGCACTGCCGCGCCGGCGAGCACGGGTACTTGCCGCCGAAATGCAAAGTCGAGTGCGCGGCGATTGCGCTCCTTCAGGTAGGAAACGAATTTGCTTTCGCGCTCGTGTAGCGCTTTTAAGCCCGGGAGCAGGTAATAGGCCATCACCGGGGTCAGCGTGATCGAGACCAGCAGGCTTGCAAGGATTGCAATGATGTAAGCTTGCCCGAGCGGGACAAAGAGCCGTCCTTCGATTCCGGACAGGGCGAACAGGGGAACGAACACCAGAATGATGATGAGCGTCGCGTAGACGATGCCGGAGCGCACCTCCTGGCTCGCGCTGACGACAACATCAAACACGGAGCGGGGGCTGCCCGCGGCGACATTCTCGCGCAGTCGCCGGAAAATGTTTTCGACATCCACCACGGCGTCGTCGACGAGTTCGCCGATCGCAATCGCAATCCCGCCCAAGGTCATCGTATTGATCGAGAGCCCTGCGAAGTAAAAGATCAACGCGGAAATCAGAATCGAGACTGGAATCGCCGAAAGCGAAATCGCCGTGGTCCGCACGTTCAGCAAAAAGAGAAACAAGACGATGGCGACGACCACGACCGCTTCGAGCAGAACCGTCTGCACGTTGCGGATCGACGCCGTGATGAAATCCGCCTGGCGGAAAATTACCTGGTCGAGCCTGGTGCCTTCAGGGATAGCGGTTGCGAGCTGCTTCAGCGCGGCTTCGAGTTCGCGCGTCAGCCTGACGCTATCCACATTCGGCTGCTTCTCGATCGAGACGACGACGGCCGGGTTTCCCATGTAGCCTGCGTCGCCGCGTTTCAGCCGCGGCGCAAACGCGACTTCAGCGAGCTGCCGCAGATAAACCGGGCCGTTCGCGTCGCTCGCAACAACGAGATTGCTGAGATCGTCTAGGCTGATGCTTCGGCCGATGCTGCGGATCAAATATTCGCGCGTGCTCTGATCGGTAAAGCCGCCGCCGAGATTGGTGCCGAAGGAGGCGAGCGCCTTCTCGATTTGCTCATGCGTGATGTTGAACGCGCGCATGGCGACCGGATTGATCGAGATGCGATACTGGCGAACCTCGCCGCCCATCGGGATCACCTGCGAGACCCCGGGAATGGTGAGCAGTCTCGGCCGGATGGTGAAGTCCGCGATCTCGCGCAGTTCCATCGGCGAGATTTTCGGATTTGTGACCGCAATCATGAGTATCTGCCCCATCAGCGAGCTGATCGGGCCTAATTGCGGTGTGACGTTCGGCGGCAATTGTTCGCGCGCGAGCGCGAGGCGCTCGCTCACCTGCTGGCGGCTGCGGAATATTTCCGCGTTCCAGTCGAACTCGACATAGACGATCGAGAGCCCGACGCCGGAAACGGAACGGACGCGGGTGACGCCCGGCAGGCCGTTCATCTGTGTTTCAATGGGGAAGGTGACGAGCTGTTCGACTTCCTGTGGCGCGTAGCCTTCGGCCTCGGTCATGATCGTCACCGTCGGCCGGTTCAGGTCGGGCAGCACGTCGACCGGAAGTTGCGTGATTGCGAAGCCGCCATAGATCATCAGCGCCGCAGTGGCGGCGAGCACGAGCACACGATTTCTGAGCGACCGGGTGACGAGGAACGTAAACATGGTCAGCGCACCTGATCGATCAGTTCGGCGCCCTGGACGACGACGCGCTTGCCGTCGGTGACCCCGGCGGTCACAAGCACG
The DNA here is from genome assembly GCA_963730025.1 of uncultured Alphaproteobacteria bacterium. GTDB lineage: Bacteria > Pseudomonadota > Alphaproteobacteria > Rhizobiales > Xanthobacteraceae. Next base: position 616,358 of record CAVSPV010000002.1, on the reverse strand, counting down.
TTTTGCGCATCGAGCACCTCGATTTTGACTTCGCGCGGGGCGAAGCGCTCGGCGGACATATGTTCGAAAACCACGAACTGGCCGTTCGACGCACGCACGACCGCCGTGCGGGGCAGGAGAATGCCTTTGAGCTTGTCGGGCAGCGTCACGTAGACGGTGACGAATTGACCGGTGAAAACGCCGTTGGTCTTGCCGTCGATCGCGAAGTGAATCGGAATCGACTGGTTGCGCAGCGCTGCACCGCTGCCGCGAAACAGCAGTTCGACATTGCGGCCGGCATGATTGCGCGCAGATGCCTTTTCGATGCCCGCAATCACGTCGAAGCTCAGCGCCTCGACCCAGAGCCGCGACGGATCGACGATCTGGAAGACCACGGTATTCGGCTGCGCCAGCTGGCCGGCAATCGTGTTCGCCTCGGCGATGACTCCCGATACCGGCGCGACGAGCACTTCCGGTTCGCGCCGGATCTGGTCGAGCGAGGCTTTGCGCTCCTTCAGGCCCTGCAATTCCGCGCGCGCGTCATCGAGTTGCACGCGAGAAACTGCGCTAGTTTCGATCAGCTTTTCGAATCGTGCGACCCGGCGCTCGACGATCGCGATCTGCTGAAGCAGTTCGCCTTCCTTCTGGCGCATGTCGGAGATGTCGATCTGCTGGATCGGCGGGGTGACGTACGCAAGCACCTGGCCCTTCTCGACGCGGCTGCCGAGTAGCGGAAATCCGTTCGGTGGCGGAACGAGGCGGCCCGCGAGAGTCGATTGCACATAGCCGCTTGCGTTCGGATCGGGGATGACGCGGCCCGGCAATTCGATGGCCTTGAAGTGATCGGCGGATGCCACGACCGCGGTCCGGACCGCGAGCAGGCGCTGCACGGATTTCGGCAAGAAAATCGTGCCGTCCGCGAGCCGCTGCGAGACGTCGCGGCTTACATTGATCGGCGTCGGCTTCTGTTCGCTATGATCCTCGCCTTCATGCGCTTGCGTGGAATTTGCAGCGATAGTGAATGTCAGCACTGCAAGGGGAAGGGCGGTCCGCAGAAATTGCGGAAAGCGGCGCGCAATGAACATGCCGGCTGCGAAGGCGACAAAGATCATCGTGGTTAGCGCAAGCGGCCACGCAATGGAGCGGACGGCGGCGGGCGCCGCGGTCTGCGCGCCCACGATCGTGAGCGGCATCACTTCGACCTTATCGTCGGCGGTGACCGTGAAGATCAGGTCGTAATGATCGGCGCCCTTCGGCCATGCGGCCGGAATTTGGAACGTGCCGTCGGGATTTGCCGTCGCCGTGTGCTGGCCGGACGGCGTTTCGGCTTCAATCTGCGCGGCCACGATTGGTTCGTTGGTCGCAAGCCGGTCGAGATAGATGACGAGCGTTTCGTTCCGGAGCACTGCGACCAGTTGAAAATCACCCGATGCGGCTTCGCCGCGTGGCGCGCTTGCAGTCGCGGTCGCACCCGGCGCGTCATGATCATGGCCTTCATGCGCGCTTGCCGAAGGGGCGAGGGCGGTGGCTAAGAGAAACGGTATCGCTCGAAGCGCGAGATTGACTCGCATGATAAAATCCTTCGCGTAATTGATCAAAGCGCGCAGGCATCAGCCGGCGCGGCAAAGCGGCGTGGCGCCGCTAGAGATCAGGCGAAGGATTTTGGAGGGCCGTATAAATCGCCGGTCAGGCGCCGTGGCAGAAAGTTTGACAGCTGCCGGCGATGCGAAGCGGAGAGTATCGCCGGGTGGTCGATTGCACCCAAAGCGGGGATTGCAACCGCCGCGCTCGCTGTGCAGCTGCAGCACGTGCCGTCACAGGTCGTGTGATCGTCTTGCGTGCGATGGTTATGATGCGAGTGAGCGTGAGATGCGGGCGCCGCCTGTTCGAAATAGAACGCGGTCTCGATTGTGCTCGTCTGTTCGACGGTCGAATGGACCGGTGAGGAGCAGGCATTCGCAGCGGTCCCGTAAAGGACGAAGCAAACGGCGATTGCTGCAAGAACGGCCAGTTTTCGCATGTTAGATGCTTCTATACGAGATTTCGCTGAAAGTCCCGTACACGACTGCGCGAGTTACAATATATCCTGAACGGTGGAGGTGTTTCATAAAGAGCGCGCACTAATTGGTTGCAGCTTCCGCACGCCGTAGCGGACTTCGTTTTGACTTTCCCGGTTAGGCGTTCAACTTTCGATGTTCCCTACGCGCGCGAGCGGCCTAGCGGTCGAGCACTGCCCGTACTTTCGCGGCAAGGCCAGCGAACGTAAACGGCTTGCTGATTAAATCCACTCCTGGATCAAGCCGCCCGTGATGCACGATGGCGTTGCGCGTATAGCCGGTGGTGAAGAGAACCGTGAGGCCGGGCCGTCGCCGTAGCGCTTCCTCTGCGAGCTCTCGCCCGTTCATGCCGCCCGAAAGAACCACGTCGGTAAAGAGAAGATCAAGCTTCTCGGTCGACTGAACGAGATTAAGCGCGGATCGCGCATCGGCGGCGGCTAACACTTTGTAGCCGAGTTCGACAAGCGCGCCGGTTGCGTAACTCCGAAGATGCTCGTCGTCCTCCACGACGAGGATTGTTTCCGAACCGCCGTCTGACGCGGCTTGAACATGTCGCACGTCATCTTCATTCGGCGCAGCGGCGATGGCGCGCGGCAGATACAGCTTCACAGTCGTACCTTGGCCGACTTCGCTATAAATCCTGACGTGACCGCGAGTTTGCCGCACGAAACCGTAAACCTGACTAAGGCCCAAGCCCGTGCCCTGTCCGGCTGCCTTCGTCGTGAAGAACGGCTCGAAAACTCGATCCACTGTCTCGGGTGGCATTCCTTCGCCGGTGTCGGCGACTGCAATTAAGACATACTGCCCCGCTTCAACAGGCTCGCTAATCCCGGCAACGTAATCTTCGCTGAGCGAAACATTTTCCGTTTCGATAGACAGCTTGCCCCCGCTTGGCATCGCGTCGCGCGCGTTCACCGCAAGATTTATCAGCGCGTTTTCAAGTTCGGCAGGATCGGCCATTGCACGCCAAAGCCCGGCTGCGGAAACTGTTTCAAGCTCCACCGTCTCGCCGAGCGTTCGTTGCAGAAGGTCTGCGAGCCCGGAGAGAAGGCGGTTTATTTCGAGTGGCTTCGGATCAAGAGGCTGTTGCCGAGAAAACGCCAAGAGACGCGCCGTGAGCGTCGCTGCGCGCCGCGCGCCGTGAGATGCCATATCGGCAGCGCGGCGAATGCGCTTAACGTCATCACTGTCTGAAAGCGATGCGGCTTTCCTGCAAATGGTGTCGATACCACCCATAATGACCGTGAGCAGATTATTGAAGTCGTGTGCAATGCCGCCCGTTAGTTGACCAATAGCTTCCATCTTCTGACTTCGGCGCAGGAGTTCTTCGGCTTGCATTCGGTCAGCGACGGCACTTTCAATCTTGGCTTCAAGTGCCGCGTTCAGTTCTCGTAGCTTTTCGGTGACGTCGATTGCTTCCGCTCGCGCATCCAACAGCTCACGCTCATATCTTCGCCGATCGGTGGCGTTAAACACCGTGACGCGCGTGAATAGCAGATCGCCGCTCTCGGCCCGACGCTCCACGGCATTTACCAGCACGGGAAGCGTCGTACCGTCCCATTTCGTTACCTCAAGCGCGACTTCATTGAAGAAGCCCTGCATGCGCAGCATGGGCGCGAAATGAGTTTCGTAGAATATTTTCCCAGCGATATGTAGAAGATCGGAAAACTTCTTTCCCGCGAGTTCTGATTTCGACTTCCCGATCCATTCAGAAAATGTCTTGTTCGACTTCGATATAACGCCCGAGGCATCAAGCGAGAGGTACCCGCACGGCGCGCTTTCAAATAGGTCTTCGAAGTCGTCTAAGGGTTCTTGCGGTGGCAATATCTTGCGCCTTAGACGAATGCGCGGATCGCGGCGACTGTTTCCTGCGGCGCGCTCAAGTTCGGACAATGTCCTGTTGCCTTCAGCTGCACGAACTCGCTGTTGGGCAAGTTCTTGTGAACGTAAGCGCCGACACTATTTGGAGCTATAACGTCGTCGCTGCATTGAAGTACGAGTGCTCGCGCCTCTATGCTCGCAAGATCGGCGCGGTTGTCGGATTTGAACGTCACGCGAGCGAAGTGTTTCGCAATCTCCGGATCGGTGCGGCAAAAGCTGTTCGTGAGCTCTTCACCAAGCTCCGGTCGATCAGCATTGCCCATGATTGTGGGAGCCATCGCGGTGGACCACCCCATGTGATTGCTATCGAGAAACGCAAGCAACTCGTCGATTTGCTGTTCGTCAAAACCGCCTACGTAATCGCCGTCATTGATATAGCGCGGCGAAGGACCGACGAGTACGAGCGACTCGAATAACTCCGGAGCGCGCTTCGCTGCCAACAGGCCGATCATCGCACTTACCGAGTGGCCGACGAAAATGACCTTGCCGAGATTCAATTCGCGGCAGATTTCGATGACGTCCGACGCATAGCCATCGAGGCTCGAATATTTTTCCTTCGAGTAGGCACTTAGATCAGAGTGTCCCGCCCCAACGTGGTCGAACAGCACGACCTTGAAATCACCCTCGAACTCCGGCGCAACGAACCGCCACATATTCAAATCGCATCCAAAGCCGTGAGCGAACATCATTGCTCGCTCACCACTACCTTTTACCTGCACGTTGTTTCGCTGAATCACGGACACGGGTCACCCTACTTCACTTTAGTCTTGACAGTATCGAACACGGGCGAGAAGGCCAACGATTTCCGCCTTGCGCGACTTTGGAACCTCGCGCGCCTCGCGGCGTCGGTGAAACCAATGTCGAAAGAACCGAATACGAATATTGCCTACCCTAGCTGCGGGCGCCGCCTTTTGCCTCGACGGCCGAGAAAACCTCGTGGAACCGCACACTTGCCGGGCGTGTGGCAGACTTCTTTACGTGGGTGATCGAAAGGTGACGCCGATGCCTTGTAGGAATAACCCACGGCGAAGAAAGTTCCCTTTCGGCATCATAATGTCGGGTAGCGGCAGAACCTCGGAAAATCAGTAGCGAGATCAAGATCGGGATAGATGCCGATAGCGGGTGTCTTGCGCTTGCCGCCGAAATGATAATCGAGGCGCCAGTATTTGCCCAAGGCGTTTTCCTGCGGGACGACGTGAAGATAGAGAGTGTCGGTGCGGACTGACAACGACTAAGCCGCGCTGGCCTACATCCCCCGCGCGAGTTTCAAAGCTTCACGCATCGCCTCTAGCATGCGCGAACGTTCCTCAAGATACACTGGTGCCGCGTCGCCCGGCGGAAGGTTAAGGTGGTCAACCTCCAGAGAGGGCAACTCCTTTAGCGCTCTCCTCGCGGCTGTCGCAGCCGCGTCGCGATCGCCCTTGAGCATGTAAGCCGCGGCCAGGAATAACTGCGCGCGTCCCGAGCGCGGATAATTCTCGAGCGAGCGCTCGAACCAGCGTATTGCCTCGTCGTATTTGCGCTGATGCATTTGCGACTGACCAGCGAAAAGATACCAGGAACTGATCGTCGGGTCCTTTGGGCTCAGCCGGATCGCTTTCTCGATAAGCGGCTCGGCTTCCTTGGGCCGCCCAAGAAAAATAAGCGAGTGCCCAAGCTGTGCATGCGCGTGCGCGTTGCTCGGATATAACTTCAGAGACTTTTCAAATTCGGCGATACTGTCGGCATTTCGGCCCTTCTGCTTGTGTGCGATCCCGAGGAAAAAGTGGGCGGTGCTATTGTCAGGCTGGTCTTTCAGAACGTCCGTCACCAGTCCAATGGCACGCTCAAGATCCTTCGCGCGGTCGGGCGAGCGCAGTTCTGCAATCCGCCGGAGCAAGATGCCTGCAATACCCACCCGGGCAGCGCCATGACGGGGATTAATTCGAACGGCTTCTTCGAACAATTTGAGCGCATTGTCGGTGCTCTCGGGCCTTGCGAATGACCGAAACGCTTCGCCCCAGCCGCGCTGAACGAGATCATCATAGCTGGGGTTTCCCCGTTCGGCTTTGATTCGCTTGTCCGCTTCGGTGAAAACGACCTGAATGTGCAACTGGCGCGCCACTCCCAGCACAATCTCTTCAAACACGCCGTATGTTATTTCTTTGCTATGCATAAAGCGATCTGACCACATCAACTGGCCGCTTTTCGCATCGATCAATTGCGCGCGAATGAACAATTTCTCGCCATCGAGGTCGACATTGCCGCTAAGAAGAAAATCCACGTTGAGTTCTTTGCCAATTTCACGAGCGTCCTTGTTGGTATCGCGATAAGAACGGCTGGTCTGGCGCGAGATGACGAGGAAACGCGGCGCGCGAGAGAGGGTGTCGATGACATCTTCTTCTAACGCATTGGTAAATCGCTTGACCTGATCGGATTCTGTTCGCGTGGTAAAAGGGACGACGGCAATTGAGTAGGTTATCCCCGGGATCGGTTTTGCTTTCGTCGACTTCTGTAGCGTCCCGCTGGTCCCGGTTATTGGCACACCAAAATGCCAGCCTAAAGCGGCGACAAGTATCGCGACGGCCGCAGCTGCGCCGAGATATTGCCTTACGCGGCGCTGCGGGAGGGCAGGCAAGATTCTGCTCGCCGGGGATTCAAAGCGGATGGGCGATTGGGCTCCGGCGGAGGAGTTGGCCAGTGCCGCAATCAGCGCCATTGTTTCCCGCTCTGGCGAAACGCCAAGCTGAGCGCTGAGCGCCTTCGTAAACTGTATCTGCGCGCGCGAGCGCCGATCCGCGCCCATTAACGGCTGCTTCGAGTGCAATGATCAGGCGATGGGTCGTTTCTCGCAAAGGGTCGAGTGCGACCAAACGTTCAGCGACGACGAGCGCTTTTTCCCTTTTTCCGTGACCATCCAGCGCTCTGGCATGCGCATCAAATACTTCCAGCGCGAGCGAATGAAGCTTCCGCCGCTCAAGGGCCAACCAGTCGTCATATTCACTCGTTCTTATTTCGAGATCCGAAGTGAGATCCCCTTCATAAAGTGAGACAGCTTTTTCGAGATCGTCCGGTCGTTTGCTGCACTCAACAAACTCGACGGCATCGACCTCAAAAAAACGAGGATTGAGTTGAATTTCTTCTTTGGAAATTCCTTCGTCGAATTCAGGACCGATCTCGTCACGCAATTCCGTAAGAATTTGCCGAAGGCTTTGTCGACCGACGCGCTCCGGTTGGTCCGGCCACAAAAGTCCTGCAAGCCGGGCTCGCGGAAGGCTCTTACCGGTATGAAGAGCAAGATACGCGAGCAGGGCCCGGCCCTTTTTCGACTTAATCGCTATGTCGGAAAGGCGACCATCGGAGCGCCCGACTTTGAACTGGTCAAGTAGCTGAACGTGAAAAGTTTGGGCTGGCCGATTGAGGGTCGCGTTCATGGGGTGGTTACGCTTGGACTGCTACGGGCGAACGCTGCACAGGGCTCACTTAAGGAGCCATCCCCCGGTATTATTGATCGGTTCGACCCCGGAATCACGCTGGACTGACGGTCAACCTACGCCCGCCGCACTAACAACATTATTCGGTTCAGCCCGCTGTCTGTCGATGGATAGTAGCCGAGCCATGGTGGTGGGGGAATACCAATGGCCATAATCAACGGAACGACCGCTCCTGACCAATTGCAGGGCACAGAGTCGGCCGACACACTTTCCGGTGTCGCGGGCAATGACAAGCTCGAAGGGCTTGCTGGCAATGACGTTCTGATTGGCGGACTTGGCGCCGACAAACTGCTCGGTGGCGCGGATCTCGACACCGCGAGTTACTCGGCGGCTACCATCGGCGTGATCGTGAGCCTCGCGACAAAAACCGGCACCGCGGGCGAAGCGACCGGGGACACCTTCGACAGCATCGAAAACCTGATCGGCTCCGGTAAGGACGATCAGCTTACCGGTGACGATAACAACAACAAGATCGATGGCGGCGCGCTCAACGACACGCTATCCGGCGGCAAGGGCATCGACATTCTCGACGGCAATGCCGGCGACGATTTAATCGAAGGCGGAGAAGGCGGGGACACGCTTTCCGGTGGCGCGCACACAACCGGAATTGGCGACACTGTCACTTACGCAAATAGCGCATCCGGCGTTACGATCAACCTGACAAAGCAGGGCACTGCTTTTAACGCGACCACGGGCGTGATCACCGGTGCGACGGCGCAAGCCGGTGGCGATGCGGCTGGCGATCTATTGTTTGGATTCGAGCATGTCGTCGGCTCCGCCGGCGTCGATAAGATCACCGGCGACGCGACCGACAATATCATCGAAGGCGGAGACGGCGCAGACGAAATGCACGGCGGCGGCAATACGGCTGCCGGCGGCGATACACTCAGTTATGCGAGCGATGTTAGCGGCGTATCCGTTTCGCTTGGCGCGCTTGGCGCAATCGTCGGACCGAGTGGCGGTCATGCGGTGGGCGACACTGGCGACGGGTTCGAGAACATCCGCGGCGGCAGCGGTAACGATTCCCTCACGGGTAATGCGCTCGCGAACAAGCTCGAAGGCGGCGCTGGTAACGACACGCTGATTGGCGGCGATGGCATCGACACGCTCGATGGTGGCGCGGATAAGGATAGAGTCGATTATTCAGGTGTCACGCAGGCATTCACGATTACGCTTGCCGAAGGCGCATTAACCGCAGCCGTCGCCAGCACCCTCGCGTCTTTTGCCAAGAGCGACATCCTCAAAAACATCGAGAGCATTACCGGCGGCAGCGGCAATGATTCCATTACCGGCAACGCGCTTTCAAATGTACTGGACGGAGATGCAGGGGACGATGTGATCGAGGGCCGCACGGGCGCGGATGAACTCGGTGGCGGAGGCAATACGGCGATCGGCGACACGCTATCTTATGCAAAATCGACTGCCGCTGGCGGCGTTTCGATCAACCTCGGCACGAATAGCGCGGGCAACGCGGGCGCTCTTGCGAGCGAAGCGGCGGGCGATGCCATCAACGGTTTTGAAAATATCACCGGCTCCAGCAAAGACGACATTCTGATCGGCGATGGTGACGTCAATAAAATTATCGGCGGCTTGGGCGCTGACATCATCGAAGGTGGCGCGGGCGCGGACATTCTCGATGGCGGTGCGCTCGCAGAACTCAACACCCTGAGCTACGCGGGTGACGCTGCTGGCGTGACTGTCGAGTTGAAAGGTGCAGTGAACGCGATCGTCAGCGGCGGCGACGCTGTGGGCGATCAGGCGAAAAACTTTCTCAATCTGATCGGCGGCTCCGGTATCGACAAGCTGACCGGTGACGGCGGCAACAACGTCATCGAAGGCGGCGCTGACGGTGACATTCTCGCCGGCGGTCTCGGCGTCAACACGTTGAGCTATGCGGGAGACATGGCCGGCGTTCAGGTATCGCTCGACAATGCCGGCGCGATCTCAACTGCGACGGGCGGTCATGCTGTAGGCGACACCGGCACCGGTTTTCAAAATATTCGTGGCGGCATCGGCGCCGATACGCTCACTGGCAACGCCTCGGCCAACACGCTTGAAGGCGGCGCAGACAACGATACGCTGTCCGGTGGCGGCGGGATCGACACACTGCTGGGCGGCGAGGGCGACGACACGCTTAACGGTGGCGCGCTGGGTGATATTCTGGATGGTGGCAACGGCTTTGACAGCATCGATTATTCTGCGATCACCGCGGCAATCAATCTTACTCTTGGCAAAACCAACGTCGCCGGCATAGTAGCGTCGACGCCGGCAAGTGATGCGGCCGGAGACAAGGTCACCAACGTCGAAAAATTCAGCACCGGTTCAGGCAAGGACGTTCTGACCGGCAGCGATTTCGGTGTGCAGTTTTTCTCGGGCGCGAATGACGACACGCTGACCGGCAGTTCGGTCGCCGATACGTTGTCGGCTTCCGACGGCAACGATCTGATTTATCTCACCGCCGGCGCCGATACGATCATCGGCGGCAACGATAACGAGACCACCGGCGACACGCTGAATGCATCCAAACTTGTGGCGGGTCTGACAATCAGCCTGTTCGCGGGAACGGCGAAGGACGGCGGCACCGTCAACTCGACGTTTACCGGCATTGAAAACGCCACCGGTTCCTCCAAGGACGACTTGATCGTCGCCGACCGCAGCATCGCCAATCTGCTCGACGGCGGTGCGGGTATCGACACCGTCAGTTATGCCGACGCCGACCAGGGAGTGACCATCGATCTTGGCAAGCAGTGGACGGTCAACGCGACGACGGGCGTATTCTCGGGCGCGACCGCCGTTGTTGTCGGCAATAGCGGCGGCACCGGCGACAAGATCGCAAATTTCGAAAATGCAATCGGGACCGGAAATGTCGACAAGATTACCGGCGACATCAAGGACAATGTGATCGAAGGCGCTGCCGACGGCGATACGCTCGATGGCGCCGGCGGCATAAAAGACACGGTAAGCTACGCTTCGTCGGACTCCGCTGTAACAGTCGATCTGACGGCCAATTCAGCAAGCGGCGGGCACGCTGCGGGCGACATGATTTCGAACTTCGAAAACATTCTTGGCTGCAATTTCATAACGACTCTCTCACCGGGAACGCTGCCGTAAACATACTTATAGGTGGCAGCGGTAACGACACGCTCTCGGGTCGAGCGGGCGGCGATAGCTTGGTAGGCGGTGACGACGTCGATACTGCGGATTATTCCGCAAGCGTTCTCGGCGTAACAATCAATCTCGGCAAGCAAGGCACGTTCAACGTTGCAACCAACATAATCACCGGCGCGACAGCGCAGACCGGCGGCGATGCCGCGGGCGATCTCCTGTCCGGCATCGAGAACGTAATCGGCTCGAGTGCCAAGGACGTTTTCATCTCCAACGCGGCCGCCCACAAAATGGACGGTGGCGGCAGCGTAGACACGGTCAACTATACGTCGTCGACACTCGGCGTGACGGCGAACCTCACCAATAATGCGGCAAACACCGGCGATGCGGCAGGCGACACATACGTCAGCATCGAAAATCTCATTGGCACGGCGAAGAACGACACGCTGGTCGGCGACGTCGGCGCCAATACGCTCGATGGTGGCACGGGCGGCGACGATACCCTCGTGGGCGGCGACGGCGCGGATCAGCTGATTGGTGGAATGCACACGACCGGCATCGGTGACACCGCGGATTATTCCGCGAGTGCGTTTGGCGTGACCGTCAACCTCGCGCAGCAAGGTACAGGCTTCAATGCCGCGACCGGTTTGATTACTGGTCCGGTTACGACCTTCAAGGCGCAGACCGGCGGCGACGCTGCAGGCGACACGCTTTTCGGCATCGAGAACGTGATCGGCAGCGCGGGCATAGACGTGATCACCGGCGATTCGAATGTGAACCTGGTGGATGCCGGCGATAGCGGCGACACGCTCGATGGCGGCGCGGGCATTGATACGCTGACTTACGCCAAGTCGGATGAGGCGGTTACCATCGCTTTGAACGGCGCGACGGTTGCGACCGGAATCGGTGGCCACGCAGATGGTGACAAGGTCAGTAACTTCGAGAACGTGATCGGGTCGGATTTCGGCGATGAGATTTCGGGCGACACCTTCGCCAACTTCATCGATGGCGGGAAGGACAACGACAAGCTGAGCGGTGGCGGCGGTACCGATACGCTGCTTGGCGGCGAAGGTGACGACTCGCTCAACGGCGGGCTGCTCGGCGACAAGCTCATCGGCGGCGCTGGCATCGATACGGCGGATTACTCGACGAGCGCGCTCGGAGTCACGATCAACCTGAGCAAGCAGGGGACCGCTTACGTCCCGGCTACCGGAGCCGTAACCGGCGCGGTCGCACAAGTGGGCGGCGATGCCGCGGGCGATCTCCTGTCCGGGATCGAAAACGTCATCGGCTCAAGCAAGGACGACCTGTTCACCGGCAGTGCTGATGCAAATAAATTCACCGGCGGCGGCGGCACGCTTGATACCGTGACGTACATCGCGGCGACCGCGGGCCTGACGGTCGATATGCTGGTCGGTGGAAACGGTACCGGCGTGGCGAAGGGCGACACCTTCGACACGATCGAGCGCCTGATCGGCACGAATTTTAACGACACGCTCACGGCGGCGAACACCAAGACCATTCTGGACGGCGGCTTGCTGGACGACACGCTGCTTAGCGGCGACGGCGCCGACGTACTCATCGGCGGCGCGGGAATCGACACGGTCAGCTATCTGAACGCTTCGGCGAAAGTCACGGTCGATCTGTCGATCAAGGACGGCACATATAATGCGATGACCGGCGCCGTTGCGAGCACCGGCTTGGGATTCAAAGCGCAGGACGACAGCACCGGCGGTGACTATTTCATCGGAATTGAAAACGTAACCGGCTCCAGTTATGGCGACACGTTGAAGGGAAATTCCGGCGCGAACCGCCTCGATGGTGGCAGCGGCGATGACACGCTGATCGGTGGGCTTGGCGACGATTTTCTCGAAGGCAATGACGGCTCCGACACGGCGGATTATTCGGCCGCAACCGGCCCGGTCACGGCCAACCTTGCAAAGCACACGGCAACGGCAGCCGGCGTCGGCACCGATACGCTCAGCAATGTCGAAGGCCTGGTCGGCAGCATCTTCAAGGACATGCTCACCGGCGACGAATTCGATAACGCGATTAGCGGCGGCGATGGCGACGATTTCCTCGATGGTGGCGCGGGCGCTGACACCTTCACCGGCGGTGATGGCATCGACACGCTGACTTACGTGAGCGCCACGTCGGGCGTTACGTTTTCACTGAAAACTCCAGCGAACTCCGAAGGCGATGCGGCCGGTGATACGTTCACAGATACGATCGAAATCATTCAGGGTTCGAACTTCGCCGACGACATTGAAGGAAATGGTGACGCCAGATACGCTTCAAGGCGGCAAGGGCAACGACACCCTTTACGGCGAAGACGGCGATGACCTTCTCGAAGGCGGCGACGGCGACGACATTCTGATCGGCGGTTCGCAGGTCCTCGGCGATACGCTGAAGGGCGGCCTGGGCGACGATACCGCGAGTTACGAAAAATCCGGCAGCGGCGTCACGGCATCGCTGCTGGCGCCGGCGGGCAACACCGGCGACGCGGAAGACGACACTTATGACTCGATCGAAAATCTCACTGGATCGGACCACAACGACAAACTGGAAGGCAATGCGGGCGACAACCTTCTAACCGGCGGCAAGGGCTCGGACGAGCTGATCGGCGGCGCAAACGGCACGGGCGGAGATACGGCGATTTACGCAACCTCGTCAGCCGCCGTCGTCGTCAACCTGACGACAAACGTGAACACCGGCGGTGACGCCGCAGGCGATACGTTGTTCTCAATCGAACATGTGATTGGGTCCGATCTGAATGACGTTCTGACAGGCGATGCGTCAAATAACACGCTGACTGGCGGGCTCGGTGACGACACGCTGGAAGGCGGCGGTGGCAGCGATCTGCTCGACGGCGGCGCGGGCATCGATACCGCGAGCTATGCCGGCGCTACGAACATCGTCACCGTAAACCTCGATACCAACAGCGCAACCGGCATCGATATCGGAACGGATAAGCTCGCATCGATCGAGAACGTTGTCGGTTCGGATCAAAACGACACCATCATCGGAAACAATAACGTCAACGTGCTCGATGGCGGGCTCGGTGACGACACGCTGACCGGCGGCGAGTCCAGCGATACGTTCATTATCCGCAGCAACGGCGGAAGCGATACGATCACCGACTTCAATGTCCAGCTGGATGTGCTCGATTTCAGCAATGTCGCCGGCGTGACCAACTTCACGGAAGCGTGGGCGACGTTGAAGATGACACCCCATGTCAATCCGGCCGTCAGCCACTGGTTCGATTTCGGCGGCGGCAACGAGCTGCTGCTCTACAATGCTTTCGGTGCGTTCAGCGAAGCCAACTTCGCCTTCGCGCCGACGGATATCTCACTCAACGTCCAGGATCAGAACGACGTTACCGTCAGCGAAGCACTCGCTGTAGGCGCGTCGGTCGGCACTTTGATCGGAAAAGACGATCACGATTCCGGCGAGGCGTTGATCTACAAAATTGCCAACGATCCGAGCGGTTTATTCGATATCAAGAACGATCAGCTCGTTCTGAAGGCTGGATTGGATTTTGAAGGCAAAGCCTCGCATTCGATCGATGTGCGTGTCTACGATTCCACCGGCGCCTCCTATCTCGAAACCCTGACCGTTAACGTCACCGACGCGAACGACGCGCCGACTGATATTCTGATCGACGAAGACACCATCACGGAGATTGCTGCGATCGGCGACGTGGTCGGCACGCTCTCAGCGGCCGATCAGGACGTTCCGGCAAATACCTTTACCTATACGCTGGTCAATGACGCGGGCGGCTTGTTCGTGCTCGACGGCGACAAGATCGAGGTGGCCGGCACGCTCGATTTCGAGGGCAACGCGGTTCACACGATTACAGTGCTGGTCGAGGACGGCAACGGTGGCTCGTTCACCCGCAACATCGATATCAATATCGAGGACGCAGTCGAGGGCTTCGGCGTCGACGGTTACGTTTCCGGCGCAAAAGTCTTTTACGACACGACCGTCAATCACAAGTTCGATGGGGGGGAGGTCAACACCACGACCGGCGCCAACGGCCAGTTCGCGTTGAAGGCGAGCGGAAGCGGCGATCTCTACCTCATCGGCGGCACCGATATTTCCACCGGCGAGGATTTCCACGGTCTTATGCGGGCCCCGAACGGCGCGACCGTCATCACGCCGTTGACGACATTATGGGCCTATCTCATTCCGCTGACCGGCGATATCGATACCGCACACCAGGCAACCGGCACTGCACTGGGCTTCGACGCCAATAATTTCAATTTACGGACTTATGATCCGATCACCGCAGCGCTCTCTTCGTTTCCCGCAGTATCCGCAGCAGGTGCATCGCTGACAAAAGCCGCGATGCAGGTGCAGAATACGATCGGGCTCGTTACCAGCATTCTGCTGGAATCTGGCGTATCTGCCGATGACGCGGCTCACGTAGCAGCACAGGCCGTCGCACAGCTTGTCTTTGAGAATATCGGAAACACCGTAGACTTTAACGATCCGTTCAATATGGGGATCGTGCTCGCGAGAGGTGAGACGATCGGTGGCTTTACAATTGACGACCAGGCGGATGCGGCGGCGGTGCTGGCTACAATCAATGCGGCTGTTATGGCACAGGCAGGCACTGGCGTTACCCTGCTGCAAAATCTCGCCAAGGTAACAGCGGTCGTTCATCTTGCCGCCGAAGATTTCGAGAATGGCTACGACGCCTCCATCGACGATACCTACAATAGTGGGACGCTGCCTGCATTGATTAGCGGCCAAACCGCAGAAAACGTCGAAGGCTTCAACACCGCGGACACGGTCAGCGGTACCGCCGACGCCGATGTTCTGTTCGGCTATGGCGGTAAGGACACGCTGAACGGTCTTGCCGGCAACGACGTGCTCGATGGCGGCGAAGGCAATGACACGCTGAACGGCGGCGACGGCCGCGATGTGCTGATCGGCGGAGCCGGCAGTGACACCATCGATGGCGGCATCTGGTTCGACAATTTGTCGGGCGCGAGCTTCGGCGATTTCGATGTCATCAGCTTCGCGGATTTGCCGGCAATGTCCGTTTGGCTGGCATTCAAGTCGTCGCAGGAAATGTTCACGCTGTCCGGCTACGTAGATGATATCGATCACGTAGAAGGCATTATTGGTTCCAAGTATCAGGACGTGTTGCGCGGCGGCGCCAACGACTACCTGGAGACGTTCCAGGGCGGCGATGGCAACGATATTATCGATGGCTTCGGCGGCCTCGATCGCGCGATCTATTCCGATGCAAAAGACGTCTTTGTTACCGGCAATGGGATTACGGTCGATCTGGCCAAGGGCGAAGTCACCAGTTCCCTCATCGGCATTGGCAACGACACGATAACCGGCATCGAGGAAATCGTCGGTACCGCTTTTAAAGATACTTACAACGCCGCCGGCTTTGGCAATTTCAGCACCAACGCCGGCTCGCGCGGCACCTACAACTCGTTTACGCCGGGCAACGGCGACGATCTGATCATCGGCAACGGCAATACGCAGCTCGACTATTCCGACGGCGCACACGGTATCAGCATTGATCTCACGACTGGCAAGTTCGTCGGTGGTCTGGGCTTTGGTACCGACACCTTCACCGGCGTCAATCGCGTGCGCGGCACGGCGTTCGACGACGTGCTGACCGGCGGACAGGACGCTTACGGCCAGCCTGCCGTTTCCGAAGTGTACACCGGCGGCGGCGGCAACGACAAAATCACCGGCGGCTCCGGCTTCGACATCGCGAACTTTGCTTTCGCTACCGGCGCGTACAATGTCGGTATCACCGTCAATCTGGCGGCGGGTACCGTCACCGGCGACGCCACCCAAGTCGGCACCGATACACTCCGCGGCATCGAAGGCATCATCGGCACTGCGGAAATCGACACTTACAACGCAGTCGGCTTCGGTACGACCAGCGATAACGCCGCGGCTTTCAACATTCTTATCGACGAATTCGAGGGCGGCGCCGGCAACGACATCATCACCGGCAGCGGGTTGACCCGCCTCAGCTATATCAATGCCACGGCTGGGATGACGATCGACCTGTCGGCAGGATTGAACACGCCGTATTTCATCGAAGGCAACAATTCCGTCGGCAAAGACTCGATTCAGGGTGGCGTCATGAGCGTGCGCGGCACGCGCTTCGACGACACGCTGATCGGCTTCGACAACGGCACCAACACCGCGCAGTTCTTCGAAGCCGCCGACGGCAACGACATTATCGATGGCAAGGGCGGCTACGACATCGCAAGCTATCTTTGGGATACGTCGGTGAAGGCTGGCATCACCGTCTATCTCGCGGCGGGCACCGTACGTGGCCAAGGCGGGTCCAGCAAATTACTTGCCAATCGGCACCGACACGCTGCTCGGCGTCGAAGGCGTGCGCGGCACGAGCTTCGCCGACTATTTCGACGCGACCGGCTTCAATACGGCGACCGGCGCGAACAAGGCCAGCTTCTCCTCGAAGGCGGGCACGACGACAGGTTTCAATACCTTCGAAGGCGGTGGCGGCAACGATACGGTAACTCGGTAACGGCGCAACTCGCGTCGAATATGGCGCCGCCACAAGCGGCGTCACGGTCACGCTCGCGAACGACACCACCGGCAAGGGCACTGCGACCGGCGATATCTCGGTCGGCTTCGACGTCTTCAACGGCGGCGTCTCGAACATTCGCGGCTCGAGCTACGACGACGTCCTTACGGGCAACAATAACGCCAATAGCATCGAAGGCAAGGGCGGCAACGACATCATTCGCGGCGGCGCGGGCAGCGATAAGCTCGACGGCGGCGAATACATGGACGGCGTCAGCGCCAGCGGCATGAACGATTTCGACTGGCTCGATTATTCGAGTTCGACCGGCCAGCGTTACCGTCGACCTTTATTCTTCGTCCAGAACGGACCCGATTTCGTTCTTGGACCCGCCACCGATGGTCTTGGCAGCACCGAAAATACGCACGGCTTCGAAGGCGTGATCGGCGGAACGGGGAACGATACTCTTAACGGCGGCCATGCGTTGTTCGAGATCTATCAGGGCGGTAAAGGCAACGACACGATCTGGGGCCTCGGCGGCATGGACATCGCGAGCTATGTCGATGGGACGGCGGGCATAACCGTTAACCTTGCTCGCTTCGGCACGTTCTCGGTGAATGCGACAGCCGCCGGCCTCGGCACCGACTCGCTGAAGCAGATCGAAGGCATCTACGGCACGGCATTCGACGACAAATATGACGCTTCCGCCTTCTGGTTTGGCGATACCGGTGGCGTGAACATCTTCCGTGGCGGCGGCGGCAACGACACGATCATTGGCAATACGAAGGCTTTCGAGCAACCGGAGCCATTCCCCGACGGCCTCGGCCGAACCATACTTGATTACGGCGATGCGACCGCTGGCATGACGATCAACCTTACGCTCGGCAAGGTGGACGGCTCGCACGCCGGCGTCGGCATCGATAGCTTCAGCGGCGGGATCATCGGGATCATCGGCACCGATTTCAACGATGTGCTCGTCGGCGGCCAGGCAGACCGCAACCGGACTGCGTTCGAACTGAACGGGGACCGCTTCGAAATCTTCGACGGCGGCAAGGGCAACGACTTCATCGACGGCGGCTCGGGCTTCGACCACGCAGTCTATAACCGCGGCCTTGGCGCGCTCCAAACCAAGGGCATCCATGTGATGCTCGCCGACGGCATCGTAATCGGCGACGCCGACGTGTTCGGCACCGACACGCTGCGCGGCGTCGAAATCATTGTCGGCACGCAGCTCGACGATATTTTTGACGCGCGCGGCTTTGGCTTGAGCAGCAAGAATGGCGGCTACAATTCCCGGCAATACGGCTTGATCCCGGTGCTCGACGAAGTGCCGGGCGCCTATAACGAGTTTGCGGGCGGCGCCGGCAACGACGTGATTTATGGCAACGGCTACACACTGGTGAACTATCAAAAGGCAACCGCCGGGCTCGTTGCCGACCTCAACCTGACCACGGGCGCGATCGTCGGCAAGGACGCCTCGGTCGGCATCGACTCGATCGGCAACCTTGGCAAAGTGCGCTCGATCATCGGTACCGACTATGTCGACATCATCACCGGCGACGACCAGGACAACTACATTCTTGGCGGCCAGGAAAAGATCGGTGGAACCGGCGACATCCTCAACGGTAATGGCGGCAACGACTTTATCTCGGGCGGCAACGGCAACGACCGGATCACCGGCGGCACCGGGGACGACCTTTTGGGCGGCGGCGGCGGCTCATTCCTGGGCAGCACCAACGCCGACACGTTCGTATTCTTCGCCGGACACGGTTCAGATACGATCTTCGACTTCAACCTCTTGCCGGGGTCAAGCGAGCACGACGTCATCGAGATCCATGGAACATTCTTATCGAACTTCACTCAGCTGCAGTCGTTTGTGCTTACTACCAACAATGGCTTCACCTACATCGATACCGATGGCACTTTCGATCAAGACGGAGACGTAATCATCATCAACACGCCCGGCCCGACCGCGTACGTGCCGCTAGGCGCAGGATTTCGTCTTCCTTCCGTAGAAGGGCGTTTGCGGCGGTGGGGAACACGTTGGGGACTGGTAACCGGCGTTGTCGAAAAGGGCACGGTTTGCAACGACATTTGTCGGCTGCTGGCGGAGACGGAGGGATTCGAACCCTCGATACGGCTTTAGACCGTATAACGGTTTAGCAAACCGCCGCCTTCAGCCACTCGGCCACGTCTCCGTACGCAGAGGCTTATATTTCAGGAGAGATTCCGGTCAAATCGGCGAAAGCCGTAACTCAGGCCTTCACCCAATAGCCGCCGAAATCGTCGATCTGCACGATCGGCGTCTCGACCTGCCGCTTTTTGCGAAATTCGTCGATCGCTTCGCGCTGGCTTTCGAACAGAAAATAGTCGTCCACCATCAGCGAGCCGCGGGACGACACCTTGTCATAGAGGTTGTTCAGGCCGTCCATGGTGCTCTCGTACATGTCGCCGTCGAGGCGCAGCACCGCGAGCCGTTCGATCGGCGCTTTCGGCAGCGTGTCTTTGAATAGACCCTCCAGAAAAACGACCTGCGCATCGAGCAGGCCGTAGCGCGCGAAGTTCGCCTTCACTTCGCCGAGCGAAACCGCGAAATCCTTGTGGCCGTGAAAATTCGCTTTCTCGTCGATGTCGCTGCCGCGCGACGGGCGCCGGCGGCCCGGCGAAGGTGTCGGCTGCGAAGACCCGGCGATCGGTGACGCCATACGCCTTCAACACCGCGCGCATCATGATGCAGGCGCCGCCGCGCCAGACGCCGGTTTCGATAAAGTCGCCTGGGACGTTTTCGCGCAACACGCGTTCGCACTCGCGCCGCACATTCTCCATGCGCTTTGCGCCGATCATCGAGGGCGCAGTCGAGGGCCAGTCCCAGCCTTTCTCGCGATATTCATCGCGATAGCCATCGATGCCCGACGGCAGGCAAAGGCAAGTCCCGGTTCAAGCCGGCCGGTCAGGCTGTCGCGCATCAGATCGAGATAGGCCGCGCGCAGGGCGTCTGCATGCGTCATGGCCCTGTGTCGCACAAGTACGCCGCAGGTTGCTCAATTGCGGCGCTATGGAAATCCGGCCAGCCTTGCGCGATGATCTGTTCGAGCTGCTTCGGAACGCGCTCGTTCCGGATGCGGCAACCGGCGATGGCTGTCGTTCGACTGCAGCCAAAGGAAATATCGGTCGCGACGCGTAAGGCATGACCGGAAAGCGCGTATTGATCACCGGCGGCGCGGGCTTTGTCGGCTGCAATGCAGCCCACTATTTCGGCGAACGCAATTGGAGCGTCACCGTCCTCGACAATCTTTCGCGCGCGGGCACCGACAAGAACCTCGAATGGCTGCAGGGCGAGACCGCATTCGATTTCGCCAAAGCCGATGTCCGCGACCGCAAGGCGGTCGACGAGATCGTCTCGAGCCGGCAAATTCGAGGCCGTCATTCATCTGGCCGCACAGGTCGCGGTGACGACGTCGGTCACCGATCCGCGCGACGACTTCGAAGTGAACGCGCTCGGCACCTTCAACATGCTAGACGCAGTCCGGCGCTATTGTCCGGAAGCGGCCTTCATTTTTGCGTCGACCAACAAGGTCTACGGCAAGATCACGGGCGCCACGTCCGAGCTCAAGGGCGGCCGCTACGCCTATACCAACCGGCCGCATGGAATCAGCGAAACCGAGCCGCTCGATTTTCTGTCGCCTTACGGCTGTTCGAAGGGTGCGGCGGATCAATACGTGCTCGATTTCGCGCGCATTTATAAAATCCCGGCAGCGTCGTTCCGGCAGTCCTGCATTTACGGACCACGGCAGTTCGGGGTTGAAGATCAGGGCTGGGTCGCCTGGTTTGCAATCGCTTCGCTGCTAGGCCGCGACATCACGATCTACGGCGACGGCAAACAGGTTCGCGATGTCCTGCACGTCGACGATCTGGTGCGCGGCTATGAAATCGCGATCCGATCGCCCGAGAAGATCGCGGGGCAGGCGTTTAACGTCGGAGGCGGGCCAGACCGGTTGCTTTCGCTCCTCGACCTGATCGCGGTGCTGGAAAAACGGTTGGGCAAGAAAATCCCGTTGCGCTGGGATGA
This sequence comes from uncultured Alphaproteobacteria bacterium, assembly GCA_963730025.1. GTDB lineage: Bacteria > Pseudomonadota > Alphaproteobacteria > Rhizobiales > Xanthobacteraceae. The sequence goes on along the minus strand of CAVSPV010000002.1, from coordinate 595,265 downwards.
CTGGCGGCCAGGCGATCAGGAAGTTTATGTAAGCGATATCCGCAAGCTTAAAACCGCGCTCTCCTGGAAGCCGGAGGTCGAAGTCGAAGCAGGTCTTGCACAATTGATCGACTGGGTTGGCGCCAACCGCGATGCTTTTTAGCGCAACCTGCCGCTTCACTGGTCAGACTTTCAACGGCTGCAAAAAATGCGCGAGCGTGTGGAACGAATGGAAGTGATGACAGTTTTAATGTGCTGATGGCGTTTGTTACTCACGGGGCTGTCACTTCCCGATGCACTGCAAAATAGATAAGTTCATCGACGTTAGAGCCGAGCTTTCTGAACAATCATTCATAATTGCTGCAGGCTTCGTTCGACGCCTGCAGTTATCCGCCTGACAAGGCGAGAGGCGTCCTTCAATGAAGACCAACCGCAAGATTTTGGTGACCGGTGGCTCCGGTTTCGTCGGCTCGCATTTGTGCGAGCGTCTGCTTGGGGCAGGGCCATGAGGTTGTCTGCGTCGACAACTTCTCCACGTCCTCGGAATCGAACGTCGCGCATTTGCATTCGAATCCGCGCTTCGAACTGCGGCCCCAGGATGTCTGCGTGCCGGTCCAGGTGAAAGTGGACGAAATTTACAATCTCGCCTGTCCCGCGTCGCCGGTGCACTACCAGGCCGACGCGATCAAGACGACCAAGACCAGCGTTATCGGCGCGCTCAATCTCCTTGAGCTTGCCCAGCGCACCGGGCGCCAAAATTCTTCAGGCATCGACTTCAGAAGTGTACGGCGATCCTGTGGTTCACCCGCAGCCCGAAGATTACTGGGGCAACGTCAATCCAATCGGCGAGCGCTCGTGCTACGACGAAGGCAAGCGTTGCGCGGAATCGTTGTTCTTCGACTTTCACCGCCAGCACAAGCTTCGGATCAAGGTCGCGCGTATTTTCAATACCTACGGGCCGCGCATGCATCCCGAAGACGGGCGCGTGGTCTCGAATTTCGTCGTGCAGGCGCTGCGCAACAAGGACATCACGGTTTACGGTCACGGCGAACAGACGCGCGCGTTTTGCTACGTGAGCGATCTGGTGGAAGGGCTCATGCGGCTCATGGAGAGCGCTGACCCCGTGATCGGACCGGTCAATCTGGGTAATCCAGGCGAGTTCACGATCCGGCAGCTCGCGGATTTGGTGCTTGATATCACCGGTTCGGCGTCGAAGATCGTCTATCGGCCGCTGCCTTCGGACGACCCGCAGCAGCGCCGGCCGGATATCAGCAAAGCCCATGAATTACTCGGCTGGCGGCCGACCATCGAGCTTCGCGAGGGCCTCACGCGTACCGTCGCACATTTCGAAAAGCTGTTGTTGGGCGAGGCTGTTACGGCCTGATTGCAAGACCCTTCTATCGGCCTTCATCACATGAAAAACTATAGCCGTGGGGCCGCGCATGCGCGGCCCAGGGAGTGCGCGGAATGAGGGTTCTTGTTACCGGCGGTGCCGGCTTTATCGGCGTGCATCTTTGCGGCCGGTTACTCGCTGACGGCCACGATGTGACCGTCCTCGACAACGAATTCAACGGCCGGCGCGAAAGCCTACCGCACGGCGTTACCTTCGTGCTCGGCGATGTCGTGCGCGTGGACGACATGGAGCCGATCTTTGCGAAGGGACTCGACGCCGTCTGTCACATCGCGGGGCAGGTTTCGATCATTCGCGCGTTCTCGGATCCGGTCGCGGACCTGCGCACCAATACCGAGGGCACCGTCAACGTGCTCAAGCTCTGCGTGAAACATAAAGTGCCGCGGTTGCTCTACGCGAGTTCGATGACGCTCTACGGCGACACCCAAATCGTGCCGACGCCGGAAGACGAAGCCTGTATTCCCGATTCCTATTACGGCATCACTAAATTTGCGGCCGAACGCTACGTGCATGCGACCGCGGCGCGGCCCGATCTCGATTTCAAGTTCGGTGTGACATCGCTCCGCATGTTCAGCGTGTATGGACCCGGACAGTCGTTCAACAATCCGTATCAAGGCGTGCTCGGCATTTTCTCGGGCAACGTTATGCGCAGCGAACCGATCACGATTTTCGGCGACGGCGACAAACCCGCGATTTCATATTTGTCGGCGATATCGTCGATGGCTGGGCGCGCGCGCTCACCGACACCGAAATCGCATGGCGCGGTCATCAATCTCGGCAGCGGACGCTCGACGTCGATCAATCAGCTTAGCGAAGCCGTGACCGCGGCTTTCGGTTACCAGCCCGGCGAATACAAGATCAAACGCGCGGAAGGGCGCCCGGGCGAGCAGCGTCAGGTGCAGGCGGATATCGCGCGCGCCAAGGCACTGCTCGGGTGGCAGCCGAAAACGAGTTTCGAGCAAGGTCTTGCCGAGACGGTGCGCTGGGCGAAAGCCGCCTATGAAGCCGATCCGACAGCTGCGGCCTTCAGCGGGCGGAGCTCGAAATGAAACTCTTGCTCGTTACAACGCCCGACCCGTGGACGCGCAGTGTTGCGACGGTTCACAAATGGGTCGAAACGGGCCGCGCGCTCGGTCACGAAGTCTTGGTTTATGGCGAAGCCAACGGCGAAATGCCGAAGCTTTCCTATACGACCGATTTGAAGGGCGTCGATCTCGCGCTTTTTGCCGTACAGGTGCCGACCGATTTTCCTGACATGCCGCATCTTGCGCGCGTGCTCGATGGCATTCCGCGCGAGCGGCGCGTGGTCGCCGATCTCTGGGGCCGCTACAACGACACGATCCGCATCGATCACGACTTCAACCATCTCGAAAAAATCGACGGCCATCTCGGCTGGGAATGGGAAGAGGCGATTGCTGCCGCGGGTAGCGTGATCACGCAACCGTCGCTGAAGCCGCTTCGGCAAAACGTGAAGCCGTTTTTGTTTCACGGTTTCGATCCCACATCCGTTGCAAAGACTCATGCGAGCGCCAAGGAAGCGGCCGCCGCATGGAAGGACAAGCCGTACGGAGCGCTTTATGTCGGCAGCAACTGGCACCGCTGGGCACAGGTACGGAAATTCCTTCAGGACTTCGGTCCGCTGCGCAGCGAAATCGGCAAAGCCAGACTGGTTGGTTGGGATTGGTGGGTGCGGCCTGATTGGGCTGTGCAGAAGGGCATCGCGGGCGTCGATGCCGACTGGGAGTTTCTAGAGCGGCAGCACGTCGAAGTTGGCGATGGCGTGCGTTTTGACGAAGTCGTGCCGGTGCTCGGTCAGGCGAAGTTCGCGCCGGTCTTTCACCGGCCGTTGTTCCAGCATCTCGGCTTCGTGACCAACCGTTCGTTCGAAACCTTTTATGCTGATACGCTGCCGGTGCTGATGCTGGCACCCGATTTCGTAGAGCAGGTTTACGGCGCGGCTGCCTTGAAACTCATGCCGAAAGATGGTGTCGGCGCGCATCTCAGGGACGCACTGAAAAATCCCGAACCTTATTGGGATGCCGTGCTGAAAACGCGCGAGCATCTTGCGCGTCATCATTCCTATGCGCGGCGCTTCGAGGAACTGACTGCGCTCGCCGGGGCGGGGCGGTGAATATCCTCTTCGTCATGAAGCATCGCGGCAATGCGGGGAATACGCACGCCGTTGCGAATTATATTCGCGTCGCACCGAAGTTCGGACATAAGGTGGCGATGTATCGGCGACGCGCAGGCGCATCTGCCGGAGCTGAAGTTTTCCCGCGAAGTGAGCAAATTCGATCGCATCGCATATCTTTTCGAGTCGGAAATCTACCGGTTACCTCGCGTGAACGAAGCCGCGATGCTCGGCTCGATTTCGAGGCGTGATCGGGTGATCTTCGATATGGACGGGATGTACAATCCGGTCATCCGGCTCGACGGCTATGATTTCAATCACGTAAGCGAAGCCGATCAGGCGCAGTGGAAGGAATATTATCGAGGCGCTTTCCGACCGCGTGATGAAGCCGACGCTTGAGAAGCCGCAACAACCGAATGTCGGTGCGATGCTGTTCTACGGCTACGATCCGGTGCTCGAGATCAATCCGGCCAACGTGCCGCCGAAGAAATACGACATCCTGCATGTCGGACATAACTGGTGGCGCTGGCGCGACATCGGCGGAAAATTGCTTCCCGCGATCGAGCCGATCCGCGACCAGATCGGCGAGATCATGTTCATCGGGCTCTGGTGGGATGGCCCGCCGCCTGAAGGGCCGGAAGCGGGGCCGCAGGCTGCATTTCAATCGGATCCAGCGGCGTTCAAGCGGCTCAATATCAGAACCGGTAACTCGGTGACTCTATACCGAGATCATGCGGACCATGAGCAGCGCGAAGATCAATATCTTCACGCAGCGGCCGGTATTGCATCACTCTGAAACACCTGACACTGAAATATTTCGAGATTTTCTACGCCGACACGATTCCGCTGCTCATGCTCGACCCTGATCTTGCGGTCGAGGTTTATGGACCGGCCGCGCGCGAGCTCGTGTTGCGCGACAATATTTCGGCAGAAATTGCTCGACGCGCTGGGTCGTCCCGACCACTACAAGTCGGTCGTTGCCGAAGTGCGGAAATATCTTGCCGCCAATTATTCCTATGAGCGGCGCATGACCGAACTCGTCGGCGCATTCGAACATTAGGACGCCGATGAAAATCGTTTTCGTTTATTGGGGGTATGAAAACGCGGGCAGCATGCTCGACCTGCGCGGCTATGCGCGCGCCGCGAAAGGGATGGGCCATGAAATCAAGATTTATGGTCCGCCGGGCAGCTTTTCCCGCGCTCGAATATTCGCAGGATCTCGAAGGCGCTGACGCGATCGTCTTCGTCGTCGAATGGACCACGCAATTGCAGTTCGGCGACCGGCTCGACTGGGTCAGGCTGATCCAGTCCGTGCCCCGCAACCGCCGTGTCGTGATGGATTGCGACGGCGCCTATAACGACATGATCGAGTTCAACGGCGACTATAATCACAAGACACCCGAATTGAGCCAGCAATGGATCGCGGTGTGCGACAGCATTTCCGACAAAATCTGCCAGCCGACATTCCGTCCGCAACGAAAAAACGTGCGGCCGTTCCTGTTTCATATCTACGATCCGACTTGGGAGTCACCGCTCGATTTCTCCGCCAAAGAATTCAGCATGATCTATGTCGGTCACACGAAATTCCGCTGGCGCGGCATGTCGCGCGCGTTGAAAGCGCTCGAGCCGGTACGCGACAAAGCAGGGCGCGTGGCCCTGGTCGGCGAGGGCTGGGGTCGTTCGCTCGAATGGACCGAGTGGCTTGAAATCAAGAACGACTATTATGTCGATCGCGAATATCTGAACCAGCTTCGCGTCGAAGCGCTGCCGCCGGTGCCGTTTCCGCAAGTGACCGACACCATGAACAAGGCCGTATTCAATCCGGTCATGTATCGGCCGTTGTTCGAGAAGCTCGATATGGTCACGTGCCGAACGTTCGAAACGCCGGCGGCGGGCACCATCCCGCTCTTTCTTCTGGAAGAGCGTTATGTCCGCGAGATCTATGGTGATGCAGCCGCCGCGCTGGTGCTTGGCGAGAAAGAGCCGCACAAGCAGATCGCCGATGTGCTGGAAAACCCAGAACGTTATGCCGATATCGTGCGCGGTATCCGCAAGGAATTCGGACAACGCCACACGCCGGAAGCAAGGCTCAAAGAACTGATCGGTATCATCGAAGCATGAGCGACCGCGCGCACGAGGCACCGGAAACGCGCGATCCCTCGGCGCAGCGCATGAAATTGCGTTACGGCTTCAACGAAGTTTACGGCTGGTGGCACCTCGCACAGGGTCCTGCGCGCGAGAAAATCCAGCGCCGCCTGCGGCTGATGGGAACGAGCGTGATCCGCGTGTTTGCGTTCGACCAGCCGGTGCCGCATCCGGTGAAGGAGTGGGATCAATTCGCAAGCTACCTGCAAGGCGTGCTCGATGCCGGCGCGAAGCCGATGGTGACTTTTGCGAAATTCCATCCGCCTTATGACGATCCGAAAAACATCACGAAATTTTTCTGCGCGATGCGGCGAGATCGTCTGGAGCTGCATTGAGACGCTGGGGCGGCGAAGAGGTCAAAGACTGGTACTGGTGCATCTGGAACGAGCCGAACAATCTTTTGGTCGGCGGCGACCTGACGTTCGATCAGTACCGCGAAATCTACAACGCAGTCGCAACGGAAGTGTTGCGGCAGCTCGCGCCTTATCTCAATGGACGCAAGGCGATGATCGGCGGCCCCGCCATCGACAGCACGCATCGGCTCTACTGGATGGATTGGATTGCGCGACTGCTTGCGGAAGTGGACGACAGCAAGATCGGCTTCGTCTCGTGGCACCGCTATGGCGACTGGCGCCCGGCGGTCCCGAGCGAAAGCCTGAATTTGGAAATGTGGGGCTCGCCGGATTCTCCTAATGGCGACGTGTTTCAGGCGCTCCTGATGGCGCAGGTGCCGAGCTATGGTGCGCATGCGCGCGGTGTCGCGCGGTTGTTGAAAGGCCGCGATATTCTCAATGTATGCGGCGAACTCAACACCATGTCGCACCACGAGCAATATTATACGCTTGGCCTGAACCAGAATGCTTTCGGTGCCGCCTATTACGTTTCCGCGCTGATTCATTTGCTGCGCGGTGGCGCGGAGCTGGAAATGCGCTGGACCGCAACCGGTCATGACGACCACACCGATGCTTACGGCCTTATGACGATGCACGGCAATCCGACGCCGGCGGGCTTGGCAAAGCAATTATTCGCGCAGAATGTCCGCTTCGGCGATTGGATCAGATTTCCGAAACTGCGGCTCGACGCTCCGGACATCGATGCGATCGTGGCCTGGAGCAAGGACGGGCGCCTGAGCGGCGTGTTCGTCAATACCGTCACCCGAGCCGTGCGAAATCTCGGCCGCGGAGTGGGACGCGAAGCTATCCGGCTGCACCGAGCTGTTCCGGCTCGATGCCGACAACCGGAAACGCGGTCAAGCGAGAGCCGTTCGACGGCACCATCCGGATTGCGCAATACGGCATTGCCGCTGTCACCAACAAAGCCGACATTGTGATCGATTAGAGGGATAGTAGAGTCATGGATAAAGCATTCGGCTGGCTCGGCGAGATTTTCCAAACATTATTGCGGATCATTCCCTGGCTCGTGATCGTGCCGGCCACGCACCGCGGTGTCGCGTTTGTTCGCGGTCATCGTATTAAGGAATGGGGGCCGGGGCTGCACTGGTACTGGCCCGTCGTCACGACCTACAAATTGATCGTGGTCGTGCGGCAAACCCAGCGTGTGCAATCGAAGGTTATCATGACTAAGGATTTGAAGACGGTCACAGTCGGCGCGCTTGTTACCTATCACGTGAACGATGCGGTCGCTGCGATCGTGACCATTGCCGATCTCGCATCCGACGTCATCGAGCGCTCACAGGGTGCGATCCTTGCCGCGGTCGCCGAACGTACCATCGAACAGATTCAAGGTGACCGCATCGGCTTCAACGCCGAACTGACGGAACGGGTCGGCAGCGTGCTGAACGGCTATGGTGTGGAGATTTTGCAGGCGCAGATCACGGAATTCGCGCCGTGCACAGCGTTTGCGATTAACGGCAATGCCGCGATCGGCAATTACGCGATCTGGTCGGGCTTCTGATCTGTTAATTCGGCCGCAGCACGTCCCGGACCTTCAGCGCGAGTTGATCGATGGTGTAGGGCTTCACGATCAACTGCGCATCGGCATCGACCACACCGTTATGCACGACCGCGTTATGCGTATAGCCGGTCGTGTACAACACCTTCAGGCTCGGACGGCTTTTCAAGACTTGATTTGCGAGCACGCGGCCGTTCATGCCCGGCATCACGATGTCGGTGAACAGCAGATGTATGTCCGGATAAAGTTTCAATTTCTCCAGCGCAACCGGACCGGATTCGGCGTGCACCACGGTGTAGCCAAGCTCGCGTAGTGCCGCGACAGAAATCCCGCGCACGCGGTCGTCATCCTCGACCACGAAAATGATTTCGAGCGGCGTGCCCTTTGGCAATTCCGGCTTCGGCACCAGCACTTCGCCCGCGATGTCGGTGCGGTGCGTGCGCGGCAAATACATTTTGACGGTCGTGCCTTGCGTGGACTCCGAATAGATTTTTACGTGGCCGCCGCTTTGCTTGACGAAGCCATAGACCTGCGAAAGCCCGAGGCCGGTCCCTTTGCCTGTCGGCTTGGTGGTAAAGAACGGATCGAAGGCGCGGAGGATCGTTTCCTTGGTCATCCCGGTGCCGGTGTCGGATACCGCGACCAGAACATACTGACCCGCAGGCACTTCCGGATGATCGCTGGCATAAGCGTCGTCGAGGAAACAGTTCGCCGTTTCAATCGTCAGCTTACCGCCCTCGGGCATGGCATCACGCGCGTTCACGCACAAATTCAGGATTGCATTTTCGATCTCGCCCGGGTCGGCGTGCGTCTTCCAGAGACCGCCCGAGAGCACCGTTTCCATGTGAATGTTCTCGCCAAGCGTGCGGCGAAGCAGTTCGGACATGCCGGAAACAGTTTTGTTCAGATCGAGCGTCACCGGCATCAGCGGTTGCTGGCGCGAGAAAGCAAGCAGGCGGCTTGTCAGCGTTGCGGCGCGCTGTGCACCTTCCATCGCGGCATCGACATATTGTGCGACATTGGTTTCACCGCGTCCGAGCCGTTTCTGCATCAGGCTGAGCGAGCCGATGATGATCGCAAGCATATTGTTGAAGTCATGCGCGATACCGCCGGTGAGCTGGCCGACCGCCTGCATTTTCTGCATCTGGCGGACTTGGGTTTCGGCACGGTCGCGTTGCGAGATTAATCCGACCAGCGAACGAACATGACGCGATGTGGTCGCGATTACAAAAGCCGCGAGCAAAAGCACCAGCAGGATCGCGGCAACGACGCCATATTGGACGTAGCGCCCCATATCGTTCGATTCGGCAAGATTCTCTTTTAATATCCGATCGTCGAATGCGGCCATGCGCGCGATCATCTCGCGGACCTGATACATAACCTGCTTGCCACGGTCGGTTTTGACGAGGGCGAGCGCGCCATCGACGTCACCCGCACGCATTCGCACAATCGTCGTTTCCATTTCCGCAAATTTGGTTGAGGACAGATTGCGGATAGCGTTCAGTTCGGGAATGCGATCCTGCCGGACAATCAATTTGGCAATTACATCGAGTTCCAAATTGAACGCGGCCTGCGCGCCGCGATAGGGCGCGAGGTAGTTCTCGTCGCGCGTGAGCAGGAAACCGCGCTGTCCGGTTTCGGCATCCTGCAAGACCGCAAGCGCTCGGGTGATACGGTTTTGCAGCTCGAGTACGCGGCGGACGTCGGTATTGTTATCTGCCTGCTCTTGCACGAGCCACGCGCAGGCAAGCACGACCGCGATCAGCAGTGCGAAGCCAGTACCGAGAACGGCATATTGCAGGCTGCGGTTCGGCGTCGCGGTCGCGGAGGTGATATCGCTCATTCAGGTCCCAGGCGGCGAATATAGTGGCACAATTATTATGATCGCTGCCGATTTGCCAACCGATTTGATGTGCGGCTTGGTGTTTTATGTATGCGAAAGCTATGGAGAACCATGTTCCGGAACCGACTCGTTTTATTCGCTGTTCTCGCGGCCGTCTTACTCGTGCCGCAGGCTGCGCGTGTTCAGGAGGTGCCGGCAGGGAACTTTCGGGCGTTCGTTGCGGCGTTGTGGCCGGACGCGCAGAAGCGCGGCGTCTCACGCGCAACCTTCGACAACGCGCGTTCGCGGCATCTACACGCCGGACGCCGAAGTGCTGCGGCTTACCAAGAGCCAGCCGGAATATAATCAGCCGATCGGCGATCTATCTCAAGTCTCGCGTAACCGCCGGATCTGCTCTCAGGTGGCAAGACGCAACGCCGAGAAATGGGCCGACACGCTGGACGGCGGTCGAAGCCAAATACGGCGTCGACAAAAACATCATCGTCGCGATCTGGGGTCTGGAAACCGGCTATGGCGGCTTCTCCGGCGGCAAGGATGTGATCCGGTCGCTGGCGACGCTCGCACAGGCGCGCTACCGCGACGACTTTTTCCGCAACGAATTGCTCGCAGCGCTCGAAATTCTCGAACAGGAGCACATCACGCGCGAAAAGATGCGCGGCTCCTGGGCTGGTGCGATGGGGCAGGCGCAGTTCATCCCGTCGAGCTTTCTGAAATTCGCAGTCGATTTTTCCGGCGACGGACGCCGCGACATCTGGAGCGATGTGCCGGATGTGCTCGGCTCGATCGCAAACTACATGAAAGAGACACGGCTGGCAGCGCGGCGTACCGTGGGGTTTCGAAGTCTCGCGTGCCGGAAGATTTCGATTATCGCAAAAGCCGCGCGACGTTTCCCGGAGTGGCAGGAGCTTGGCATTCGCCGCGCCGACGGTCGTGCGCTTCCCAAAAGCGGCAACGGCATTCTGTTTTTCCCGAGCGGCGCCGAGGGGCCCGCGTTTCTCGTGACCAGCAATTACGAGACGATCAAGCGCTACAATCTTTCCGACGCCTATTCGCTGACGGTCGCGGGCACTGCGGACCGCTTACGCGGCAGCAGGGCTTCCGCGGCGTCTGGCCGGAATCGATTCCGCTCAACCGCGACCAGCGCATCCGCATGCAGAAGCTGATGCAGGCGCAGGGTTATCCCGGTGAGTAACGTGGTCGGACAGATCGACTTTGATCTGCGCGATCAGATCCGCATCCTGCAGGTGAAATTCGGCATGCGGCCCGACGGATTTCCCACGCGTAGCCTTTCTTCAAAGCCTTGAACGATAAGGGATTCCGCAGGGCGGTATCCCCGCTATAGTTAAGGGTTTGTAAATCGCGCCTGCGCAAGATCAGCGCGGGTTTCCGGTTTGAGGCGCGACTTGGCGATTCCTCCTGCATTTCAGGTACGGCTTGCGCTCTACGGCTTTGCCGAAGAGAGCGAGGCGGAGCGCGCGCTTGCGCGCGCGAGGTTTGGGGCGTGATCGAGCCGCATGTCGGCGGTACGGTCGAGCGCGTAATCGACAATTCGACGAAATTCGCGCCTGCTTACGCCAACACGCTGGGCAAGAACCGGGAAGCGCTCAATCGCATCGCGACCGATGCGGTCAAGGCACTATGCCTCGAACCATTCGACGATGCTTGGGTTAAGGCGGCCTACGAGCGAGCAAAGCTTGAAATCAAAATCACCCTCGACATGCGCGCGCGCGCAACTTTTAATCGGGCGATTCTTTCGACCTTTTTTAAGATTGCAGGACGCCAATATCGTTTTTCAGGAGCGAAGACCGGGCAGTTCTGCGACGTCGCAGCCAGACTCATTTTGCTCGACAACGCCAACGCGGTTGCCTGCCACAACGAGCTTGCGGTGAACGACAGCAAGGACCGCAATGCGCGGCTGAGCGAGTCAATCGCAAACTTCGGGTCCGTTACCGATGACGTGCGCAAGGCGATTGCCGATGCGATCGGCCAACTTGGCGCTTCCTCGCAGCGGCTTTCATCGCTTGCGCAGAACTCGAACAATCACGCCAACCTTGCCGTCGGGATCGCTGACAACACGGCAAAGAATGCAGTTTCGATGGCGAGTGCTGCCGAAGAACTCTCAAGCGCTATCAGCGAGATCCGCGGGCAATCGTCACGCAGTGCGAAAATGTCGCTTGAAGCGGTGGGACTTGCGAACCGCGCCAACGATATCGTCGCATCGCTTTCAGAATCGGTCGAGAAGGTCGGATCGGTCGTCGGTCTGATTTCGCAGATCGCAAGCCAGACCAATCTTCTTGCGCTGAACGCCACGATCGAAGCGGCGCGCGCCGGCGAGGCGGGCAGGGGCTTTGCAGTGGTCGCGAACGAAGTGAAGTCGCTATCGACGCAAACCTCGCGCGCTACCGAGGAAATCAGCCAGCAGATTGCAAAAATCCAGGATGCAACGCGTGTGTCGGTCAATGAGATTGCTGCCTGTGGCCGCAGCATTGGGGAAATAGCGCAAACGGTCGAAGCGCTGTCTGGATCGGTCGATCAACAGGCGGATGCGACCTCGAGCATCGCGCAGAATTCGAACCGCACCTCTTCACACGCCAACACGGTCGCAGAAGCCATGCAGACGGTGGCAAGCTCGATCGCCCAGACCGACACGGAAGCGCGGACCGCGCTTGATCTCGCGGCCAACCTCGGTAAGCGGGCGTCAGAGCTGGACGGCGCCGTCGAAGCGTTGCTTGCCGTCGCCAAAGCGGACGCCGAGATCATCAAGCCCTTCGCTGACGTTGGTCGAAGGGCTGCCCGATAGGCGCCTAGCTCATGTATTGGCCGTTAGAATCGGCTCCCAGGAATCGGCCCAAACGGCAATTGCATACAATTCGGGAACTATGGCGGGTCTTTGCTGCGTCGCACAGCCTTCCGCTAAGTCATTGAAATCATTAAGTTTACGGAATCGCGACCGTGGCGTTTCTGCAACACACCTTTGGGAAAGGAGTTCCCGATGCCCCCAAAAGCGTCATTCCAATTGATCGCCAAAGGCCTTCGTCTAGGGTGACTGAGCGACAGAGGGGGAGCTCCGAGTGGGGGGACCTTGCGTCGCACTCGTCCGGTTTTGACGGCCGATTGCCAGTTTAGAGTACGAACTAAGAAAAAGTTCGAGGCGGTCGCAAAGTCGGTCCGGGTGGTTCGCGGGGAATTTAGGGACTTTTTCCAGGGGCTTAGCCCTTCGGAGTGGGACCTGCTCCTCAAGGTAATTTTGAGAGAGAAAGACTCTTTGGAGGTCATGATGAAGATGGTGAAAAGCCTCGTCCTCGGCACCGCAGTTGCTTTTGCAGCTACGGTTGGGGCACAGGCGGCAGACATGCCCGTAAAGGCCAAGCCGGTCTCTTACGTGAAGATCTGCCCGCAATATGGTCCGGGTTTCTATTACATCCCGGGTACGGATATCTGCTTGAAGGTGGGTGGCTTGCTGCTCGCCGAAGTCGGTTACAACGCTCGTGGCGCGATCACGTTCAACGCGTACTCGAACGCGGCTGGTGCCACCGGCTTTGACGGCACGACCAACTACGTGAACTGGCGTTCGCGCGCGTACTACACGCTCGATTCGCGCCAGAACACCGCGTACGGCACGCTCCGTACGTTCTTCTTCGGTGGTTTCGAATTCACGAACGGCCAGAACGCCGTGATTGGTAACAACGCTCCGAACTATGCGTTCATCCAGTTCGCGTTCCTGCAGTTCGCTGGCTTCACCGCTGGTTATGCGACGTCGTTCTTCGACTTCGCGCCGAACTACCTGGTCCTCTCGGTCCAGTCGCAGCCGTGGGCATGGAACAACCTGTTCGCCTACACTGCTAACTTCGGCAACGGCCTCTCGGCCACGATCTCGATCGAAGATCCGACCGAGCAGCGTTCGCAGCTCATTGGCTCCGCTTACGGTGGCCACGAAGCTCCGAATATCATCGGTAACATCCGCGTCGATCAGGCTTGGGGTTCCGCGCAGCTCGCGGGCGCTCTGACTCCGATCCGCTCGACCAACCTTGGCGTCGATGAAGAGTGGGGCTGGGCAGTCAGCTTCGGCATCGAAATCAAGCTGCCGATGCTTGGCGCTGGCGACAGCATCAAGTTCCAGGCTTCGACGTCTGAAGGCGCTCTCGACTTCACCGGTCTCGGCGGCACGCCGAACGGCGCAGTTGGCGGCATCGGCTACGTCGGTCTTGGCCAGCCGGGCGTTCTCGCCTTCGGCGATGCTCAGCTCGTCGCTGGCACTCTGCTGCTCTCCGAAGCAAGCAGCATGTCGCTGCAGCTCCGTCACTTCTGGACCCCGGCCCTTCGCTCGGCGTTCCACGTTGGCTGGAACGAAGCTTATGGCTTCGGCGCAGTGGGCGGAAATCGTAGCGTCCAGACCCACCAGATCGGCCACAGCTTGGTCTGGTCGCCGGTGGCTGGCCTGAACCTGTCGCTCGACGTGATCTACACCGAAGCTGACGTGAACAACGTCACCTCGGAAATCGTGTCGACCTGGTTCCGCGTCGCTCGTCCGTTCTAATCGGATAGAGACCTGAACTGGAAACCCCGGCGGGAAACCGCCGGGGTTTTCGTTTGTGTAATTGGCTATTGAGACTGGTGGCTTGCGACGCGCAACTAACCGCTACGCACCGTCACATCGCACGACGAATTCGCGTACCGGTCCGATCGTCCGCTCATCCCAGAATACCGGCGGATGACCGACGCCCGGTACTTCGATTGCCTGCATTGCCGGATGGCGCGCTTTCATTTCCGCGACCGTCTCGGGCGACAGCAAATCCGAATGCTCGCCGCGGAAGACCAGGAGCGGCACACTTTTCAGGCCGTCGAATAATTGCCAGAGCGGTGGCGCCGGCTTTGCTGCGTTGATTTCCCGAAGGTTGTAAGAGATCGCAGGATCCGTGCGGCCGACGATGCCGTTCTCGCTGTCCTGCCAGCTCAGCCGGACATAGCGGAGCCAGTCATCGGCATTGAATGCAGGAAACTCGGCTTCCATTACGGTCTTCAAAATACCAACCGCATCATTCCAGTCCTTCGGCTTGGGAAGTTTTCCGACATAAGACTGGATGCGAAGCAGCCCGCGCATCTCTATCACTGGGCCGATATCGTTCAGCACGGCGCCGGCGATCGCCTGCGGCTTCGCTGCCGTCAGCGCCAAGGTCAAAATCCCGCCGCGTGAGGTCCCGACAAATATCGCGCGCTCGATTCCGGTTGCGGCAAGCGCGGTCAGGAGATCGTTGAGTTCGACCGGCACGGTATAATTTTCCGGCTTCGGATCGCGGTCCGAACGGCCGCGGCCGCGCGAGGAGAGTGCGAGCACGCGACGCGGCTTTGCCGGATCGAATGCGAGCGCTTCAATGAGTTCGCGGAAATCTTCGTTGGTGCGGGCAAGGCCCGGAAGACAGACGACGGGCAGGCGAGAGGCGTCATGCGGGCCGGCGTCCAGCAAATGGAGCTTTAGCCCATCGGCCGAGTCTATGAATAAGTCATTGATTTCTTTGTGCATTTTCCGCTTGCAGCAGAATTCGGGGATGCGGAGATTATCCTGCGCCGTTGCCGCGCGCGAGATCGGTTTCGATCTCGATGACACGCTTGTTGGTCAAAAGCGAGCGATAGACCTGAAGGTTTTCGAGTACGCGCAGGATGTAGAGCCGCGTCTCGGTGATCGGAATGCGCTCGATCCAGTCGACGATCGCCTCGGTTTGTCCGCCGCGCGGATCGCCGCGGGCCTCCATCCATTGGCGTGCGCGTCCCGGACCGGCATTGTAACCGATGAAGGTCAGCACGTAGGAGCCGCCGAAGGTCTGGATCAGATGACCGAGTTCGGCAGCACCGAGCGTTACGTTATAGACCGGATCGCGCTGCAATTTGTTGAAGTCGAAGGCGAAGCCGTGGCGTTTTGCGATTCCCGCACCGGTCGGCCGGATTACCTGCATCAGGCCATAGGCTTTCGCCGGCGACACCACGTAGGGCTGAAATTCGCTTTCCTGCCGCGAGATCGAAAAAACCAGCGCCTTCTCGATCGCCGGTCCCACATGTTTGTATTCCGGAATGCCGGTAAGCGGGAACGCGATGGCGTCCACCGCAAGACCGCGGTCGAGGCCTTGTTTGCCGACGATCACGAGCGCGCGCGTGTCGCCGTTGGCGCGCGCGATTTCCGCGAGCATGCATTGCGGTCGCGACCGTGGGCGTGCGGTCGATCATGTCCATGTGCACGGGGATCACGAGGTCGTCGGCGTCAGCGGCATAAAGCAGCTTTAGCGCACGCGAGACCTGGTTGTTGTTGAATTGCGCACGGTCGGCATCTGAAATTTGTGGCAGCGCTCGGAATGGCAAGTCGCGCTGCTTGAGTTTGACGCGAGCGAGCTGGCCATAGAAGACGAGGTGATGGCGTGCGGCGAGCGTATAGGCAGATTGTGCGCCGATGGCGTCGCCCATGGCCTCAGCGGCACGGCCCTGCCAGTAGAGCGCACGCGCGATGTAAAACGGCTGCGGGGTTCCGACGTCCTGCACGAAGTGCTTTTTCGCGGTTGCCGGATCTTTCAGGTAGCGCAGCGCAACCCAGCCGGCGGTGAAGTGAATGTCGGCTTTCAGAATGTCGCTCTCGGGGAGGACCGCTGCCTGAGCGACGCGGTACGCGAGCTGGTAGTTCTTTTCGTCGAGCAGGGTGCGGATGAGGAAGCGCCGCTCGCGCCACCAATCGTCGGCGTCCGGCGTATTCGGCGCGATTCGCGGTGCCTGGAGCAGCAATTCTGCTGCGCCCTTGGCGTCGTCGCCACGGCGCAGCACATAAGCGCGTGCGTAGAGGTAGGACGCGTCCTTACGCAGGCTTGCGGCAACGCCGTTCAAGAGGTTTTTCGCATTGCTGGAGCGCTTAAGTGCTGCGTTTCGCGCAGCACTTAAGCCAGCGATGTCCTTGCCGGCGCGCTCGGCGTTGCGCTGGGCTGCCTCGAACTTTTCGAGATAGAACAGACGGTCGGAGCGGGCTTTATGATCGGCGGCAGTGAGCAGGCTGCCGTGCATGCCGATGATTTCCTGCTCCAGGCTCATCGTCATTTCTTCTTCGCGCCAAGCGCGGCGGAGCCACGGTGTCGCGTGTGCCTGGTTGCCGTTGGCGAGCAGCGCGCGGGCCAGCGCCACCATGCCTTCGCCTGAAATCGGCTGGTCGTTGCCGAAATAGGCGACCACGGTTTTGGGGTCGCGCTTTTCGGAGAGCAGCAAGTTTTCCGCGCGGCGGCGGATTAGGTTCGAACTCGGCCAATTAGGGTTCTGGCGGATGAAGGCTTGCGTGCGGTCGAAACCGACGTCTTTCGGCGTGAGGCGGATCGCAAGCCAGGTGACAAGATTGCGGGCCGCCGGATCGCTCATTTTACTGGCGAGCGCGTCGGCCTCTTTGAACTCGCCATCCTTAAGATGGGCGAGCGCTTGTTTCACCGCCGCGGAATCCGGCGGTACCTGCGCGTAAGCGGCAGGCGCAGTCAGCATTGCGGCAAGGAAGATCGCTGCAATGACGCGGCCGTATGGCGGTCGCATCCCGTCTCCTATGGTCCCCGACCCCCGAAATGGACTGAATTATATGAATCGTGGGTTACTGTAGCGATATGGCGGGGCGAGGGCAGCAAAAAAGCCCGCTTTGCCTTTCACGGAAGCGTATTCCGCGCTATTTCAGGCGCTTCGCCCGCTTGGGGTCTTTTCAGGAGTATTCGCCGTGAAGTTCCGGGGATCGTTCACCGCGCTCGTCACGCCATTCAAGAATGGCAGTCTCGACGAGAAAGCGTTCCGCGATCTCGTGGAATGGCAGATCGCCGAAGGCACCAACGGGCTCGTTCCGGTCGGTACCACCGGCGAAAGCCCGACGCTGTCGCACGACGAGCACCATAAGGTGGTCGAATGGTGCATCGATCAGGCCAAGGGCCGCGTGCCGGTGATCGCGGGCGCGGGCTCGAACTCCACCGACGGAGGCCGTTCGCTCGCCAAGCACGCCGAAAAGGCCGGCGCCGATGCCGTGCTCGTGGTCACGCCCTACTACAACAAGCCGACCCAGGAGGGCATGTATCATGCACTTCAAGGCGATCAACGACGCGATCGGCATTCCGATCATCATCTACAACATCCCGCCGCGCTCGGTGGTCGATATGTCGGTCGACACGATGACGCGGCTGTATCGAGCTGAAGAACATCGCCGGCGTGAAGGACGCGACCGCCAAGATCGGGCGCGTCTCGCAGCAGCGCGCGGCGATGCGGCCCGGATTTCATTCAGCTCTCCGGCGAGGACGTGACGGCGCTCGCGCTTCAACGCGCATGGCGGCCACGGCTGCATTTCGGTGACGTCGAATGTCGCGCCGACGCTCTGCGCGGAATTCCAGGAGGCGACGCTCGCCGGCGACTACGCCAAGGCGCTCGACGATCCAGGACCGGCTGATGCCGCTGCACGACGCGATGTTCTTCGAGCCCGGTCGTGGCCGGCGCCAAGTACGCGCTCTCGCTGCTCGGCCGCTGCCAGGAAATCGTGCGCTTGCCGCTGGTGCCAGCGTCGGCGAGAACCGCGCGAAGCGATCCGAGAGCGCGATGGTCCACGCCGGGCTGATTAACTACGGCCATGACAATGGCCAAGAAGGCCGAGCCGAACTCAAGGTCGCCGCCGACAACCGCAGGGCGCGCTTCAACTACGAGATCGGCGAAACATTCGAGGCCGGCATCGTGCTGACCGGCACGGAGGTCAAGTCGCTGCGCAACGGCAAGGCGACGATCGCGGAAGTCTTATGCCGACGCCAAGGGCGGCGAGATCTGGCTCGTCAACTCCTACATTCCCGAATATCTGCAGGCGAACCGCTTCAATCACGACGCCGAAGCGGCCGCGGAAGCTGCTGCTGCACAAGCGCGCAGATCGACAAGCTGATCGGCGCGGTGGAGCGCGAAGGCATGACCATCGTGCCGCTCAAGATCTATTTCAACGCCGCGCGGGCGGGCGAAGGTCGAGATCGCGCTCGCGCAAAGGCAAGAAGCTGCACGACAAGCGCGAGACCGAAAAGAAGCGCGACTGGACGCGCGAGCGCGGCCGTCTGATGCGGGACAAGGGCTAGCGAGGCGAGATGCCGCTGCCGGTAAAGCTCGATCACTGTGTGATCCACGTCTCCGATTGGGAGCGCTCGAACACGTTCTATCGTGATGTCATGGGCGCTGAACTGGTGCAGCGACCGAATGGTTGGGTGTATCGCTTCGGCGATGAGCAACTCAATTTGCACGGACCGGGCTTCACGCCCGCAGAAGTCGCGCGCTTGCCGGTACAGCCGGGCAACAGCGATCTTTGTTTTGAGTGGCAGGGGCCTGTCGCCGACGCTATCGAACATCTGGAAAAATACGGCGTAAAAGCAGAACTTGGTCCGCTACAACGCTTCGGCGCTAAAGGCCACGGCACCAGCGTCTACTTCCGCGATCCGGACGGCTCGTTGCTGGAATTCATTTCCTACGTGGCTTAAGCGATTGCGCCGAAGCTTGCGCGGACGTTGGCGAACACTTCGCGAAACATATCGGGCGTCAATACGCGCGTGTTCGTGTTGTAGCGCGAGCAATGATAGCTGTCGAATAAGCGCACGCGCTCGAAGTCATGGATCATGCCGTGGCCGAACCTGTGCCGTGACATTCTCGATGCCGAGTGCCACCACGACCGAGTCATGCGCAATCTTGCCGAGCGCCACGACGCGCGTAAGGTTCGGCATCTCATTGAGCGCGCTGACCAGAAACGACCGGCAGGTCCGGATTTCTTCCGTTGTCGGCTTGTTCTCGGGCGGCACGCAGCGCACAGCATTTGCGATCCGCGTGTCGATGAGTTCAAACCCGTCATTGGGGCCGCGCTGATACTCGCCTTTGGCAAAGCCGAATTCCTTCAGCGTTGCGTAGAGGAGGTCGCCGGCGTAATCGCCGGTGAAGGGACGTCCGGTGCGGTTCGCACCTCTGCAGGCCGGGCGCCAGACCGACGATCAGCAGGCGCGCGGAGGCCGGTCCGAATGAGGGAACCGGCGCATTGAACCAATCAGGATTTGCAGCGCGGTTCGCCGTGCGAAACGCCACAAGCCTCGGGCAGAGCGGACAATCGCGGCCCGGCTCGGCTAGTTCAACGTTGGCTTCGCTCAAGCGTCTTCGGTTTCGTCTTGGTTGTTGCCGGAAGGTCCGGCGGGACGTTGCAGGAAATTCGGAGCGTTATGCATCCGGGCGGAACGGTCACCAGGATCGCGGCCGATTTTCTGCACCAGTTCCG
This sequence comes from uncultured Alphaproteobacteria bacterium, assembly GCA_963730025.1. Classification (GTDB taxonomy): domain Bacteria; phylum Pseudomonadota; class Alphaproteobacteria; order Rhizobiales; family Xanthobacteraceae. The sequence goes on along the minus strand of CAVSPV010000002.1, from coordinate 575,572 downwards.
AGAGGTCAAGGAAAACGTCGGCCTGCCGGCGCAATTCGTCGGCAATCATCGGCGGCTGGGTAGAAATCGTCGAAACCACGGTGACGCGGACGCCCTTTTTCTGCACCGATTCAACCACCGGGCGAAAATCGCCGTCGCCTGAGAACAGCACGATGTGGTCGATATGATCGGCGAGTTCCATGACGTCGACCGCGAGCTCAAGGTCCATATTGCCCTTGATCTTGCGGCGGCCCGTGGAGTCGGTGAACTCCTTCGCCGGCTTCGTCACGACCGTGTAGCCGTTGTAATCGAGCCAATCGAGGAGCGGGCGGATCGAGGAATATTCCTGATCTTCGATCAGGGCCGTGTAGTAGAAAGCGCGTAACAGGTTTCCGCGGCTCTGAAATTCCTTCAGCAGCCGCTTATAATCGATGTCAAAACCGAGACTTTTGGTGGTTGCGTAGAGATTGGCGCCATCGATGAAGAGGGCAGTCTTTTCGCTCGTTTGTGGCATTACCTTTCCCGTAAAAATACGCAGGAAAAAAATCGTTTGAATCGAAACCTGGCGGGTACTTGTAAAAAAGCCCGTGCCGCATCGTGGTCCGCCGAGGTATTTCTTTGCCTACCAGAGCAATGGGGCAGGAAGAAGCGCGCGGGCCATGCCATATCGCCGCGCTGCGGGGCCTGAGCCCGCAAACTTGCATCGCTCCCGCAACTCGGGGTATAGGGACGCGATTCCGCACACCCGACCAGGCTGGAGCCCCGCTGATGGCGCGCGTTACCGTCGAAGATTGCATCGACAAAGTTGAGAACCGGTTCGACCTCGTGCTTCTGGCGAGCCACCGCGCACGCATGATCTCGTCAGGTTCGGCGATCACGATCGACCGCGATAACGACAAAAACCCGGTCGTGGCGCTTCGCGAGGTTGCTGACGAGACCGTGTCGCCGGAAGACCTCATGGAAGACCTGATCCACTCGCTCCAGAAGTACACCGAAGTGGACGAGCCGGAACCGGAAGCGGTGCCGATGATCCCGGGTGCCTCGGGCTCGGACGACGGCGTCGTCATGGACCGCATGAGCGAAGAAGAACTGCTCGCCGGCCTCCAGGGTCTGGTTCCGCCGGAACAGACCGAGGAAGAGGAAGGCTAAACGCTTCCTGGCGTTAGCTATTTTGCCCGGACTAGTCGCCGGGCGCTATCCGCAGTGCTACTTTAGGTTCCAGGCACCCACATAAAGCGTGGGTGAGGAGCCTTTTCACCATGATGCGCCAGTACGAACTCGTCGATCGGGTTCGTCGCTATAACCCGGCAACCGACGAGGCACTGCTCGACAGCGCCTATGTCTACGCCATGCGTCAGCACGGCGCGCAGACGCGCGCCTCGGGCGACCCTTATTTTTCGCATCCGCTCGAAGTCGCCGCGATCCTGACCGACCTCAAGCTCGATGACGCGACGATCGTGGCCGCACTCCTCCACGATACGATCGAGGACACCAAAGCGACGCGCGCCGAAATCAGCAAGAAGTTCGGCAAGGATATCGCGACTCTCGTCGAGGGCCTCACCAAGATCAAGAAACTCGACCTCGTCTCTAAACAGGCGGCGCAGGCCGAGAACCTGCGCAAGCTGTTGCTCGCGATCGCCGACGACGTGCGCGTGCTCCTCATCAAACTCGCCGACCGGCTCCACAACATGCGCACGCTTAAATTCGTGCCCGAAGAGAAGCGGGGCCGGATTGCGGAAGAAACGCTCGACATCTACGCCCCGCTTGCGGGCCGCATGGGCATGCATGACATGCGCGAAGAGCTGGAAGATCTTTCCTTCCGGCAGTTGCAGGCCGATGTTTATCGCTCGATCGAGAGCAGGTTAGCAACGACGCGCGGCAAGAACGCGGGGCTCATCACGGGAATTGAAGAAGAGCTGCAATCGGAACTCGCGCGTAGAGGCATTCGCTCCAAAGTCCACGGCCGCGAAAAACGGCCGTACTCGATCTGGCGCAAGATGGAGCGGAAGGCTCTTGGCTTCGAGCAATTATCCGACCTCTACGGCTTCCGGGTCGTGGTGGACAACATCGCCGATTGCTATGCGGCAGTCGGCATCGTGCATACCAAGTGGCCGTTCGTGCCCGGTCGTTTCAAGGACTACATCTCGACGCCGAAGCAGAACGATTATCGTTCGCTGCATACGACGGTGGTCGGGCCCGGCCGCCAGCGCGTGGAGTTGCAAATCCGTACCGGCGAAATGGATCAGGTCGCGGAATACGGGATTGCCGCACACGCTCTATATAAAGACAGCGACAAGACGTCGAACGATATGCTCTCGCATGACTCGGGCGCCTATGCCTGGCTGCGCCGGACGATCGAGATGCTCGCCGAAGGCTCGAGCCCGGAAGAATTCCTCGAGCACACCAAGTTAGAGCTCTTCCACGACCAGGTCTTCTGCTTCACGCCGAAGGGCCGCCTGATCGCGCTGCCGCGCAAGGCGACGCCGATCGACTTCGCCTATGCGGTTCACACCGACGTTGGAAACAGCGCGATCGGCTGCAAGATCAACGGGCAGGTGGCGCCGCTAGTGTCGGAACTACAGACCGGCGACGAAGTCGAAATCATCCGCTCAGACGCCAAAGTGCCGCCGGCGGCGTGGGATGCAATCGTCATTACCGGCAAAGCGCGCGCTGCGATCCGGCGCGCGACGCGCGCTTCGGTGCGCGCGCAATATACGGGTTTGGGACGCAAGATGGTCGAGCGTGCATTTGCGAATGCATCGAAGCCGCTTTCGGAAGATAAGTTGCAGACCGCGTCTGCCGCGGCTTGCGCGGCACACAATGGACGATCTGTATTCTTCGGTCGGCCGTGGCGAAATCAGGCCGGACGATGTGGTCCGCGGGGTCGATCCGGAATGGCGCGCGGAGCGCGTTGTAGGCGCGAAGACACCGAAGAGCGAAGGCGGCTGGTTTGGCTTGCGGCGCGCGAGCTCGCTCAAGTTCCGGATTCCAGGCCGCAGCAGTACCGAGGAAAAACCTGCGGCGATTCCGATTCGCGGCATCACCGGCGAATTGCCGGTGCGCTTTTCGCCGAACGGCGGTGCAGTGCCGGGTGATCGCATCGTCGGCATTCTGACGCCGGGCGAGGGGATCACGATTTTTCCGATCCACGCGTCCGGCTTGAAAGAATTCGACGACCAGCCCGAGCGTTGGCTCGATGTGCGCTGGGATATGGAAGACATGGAGCCGCAGCGCTTCCCTGCGCAGATTGCGGTGACTGCCGCGAACGAGCCGGGGTCGCTCGCACAGGTCGCAACCGTGATCGGCGAACATGGCGGCAATATCGACAACATCCGCATGAACGGGAAGTCGGCCGATTTCAGCCAGATGCTGATCGATGTCGAAGTCTTCGACCTCAAACACTTGAATGCGATCATTGCGCAACTGCGCGCGAAGAAAGTTGTGTCGACAGCAGAGCGCGTCAATGGCTAAGAAACTTCCGACTCAGGCTCGGCGTGAACATCGACCACGTCGCAACAATCAGGAACGCGCGCGGCGGGTTTCATCCCGATCCGATCCGCGCGGCGCGCGCGGCGATCGCCGCCGGCGCCTATGGGATCACCGCACATTTGCGCGAAGACCGCCGTCATATCCGCGATGACGATGTCGATCGGCTGATGGCAAATATCGAGGCGCCGCTCAATCTTGAAATGGCGGCGACCGAGGAAATGCTCGGCATCGCTAGCCGCCATAAGCCGCATGCGGTGTGTCTGGTGCCCGAGAAGCGGACCGAGCGAACCACCGAAGGCGGTCTTGACGTGATCGCGGGCGGAAAACATCTTGTCGACGCGGTGAAGGTGCTCGCGCGGCACAGCCGCGTCTCGCTTTTCATCGCGCCGGACCGCGTGCAAATCGAAGCGTCGGCGAAAACGGGTGCCGCAGTTGTGGAGTTGCACACCGGCACCTGGTGCGAAGCCGTGGTCACGAAAGACGATAAACTTGCCAATACCGAATTTGTGAAACTGGTTGAAGGCGCGAAGCTCGCAAACTCGCTCGGCCTTGAAGTGCATGCGGGCCACGGTCTTGATTTCGGTACCGCGGAGCTGATCGCGACGCTGCCTGAGATCGCCGAACTCAATATCGGCCATTATCTCGTGGGCGAGGCGGTGTTCGCCGGTTTCGATGCCACGATCAAGAACATGCTTGCCGCGATGGCGCGCGGCCGCGAGCGCATCGGAGCGGTGGCATGATCATCGGCATGGGCTCAGACTTATGCGATGTACGCCGCATCGAGAAGACGATCGAGCGCTTCGGCGATCGTTTCCTTGACAGGATTTTTACGGAGAACGAGCGCAAACGTTCGGAGCGGCGCAAACGCCGTGCGGAATCCTACGCCAAGCGCTTTGCCGCCAAGGAGGCCTGCGCCAAGGCGCTCGGCACCGGCTTTCGTGGTGGCGTGTTTTTCCGCGATCTTGGCGTCGTCAATCTGCCATCGGGCAAGCCAACCATGACGCTCACGGGCGGCGCGCTGACGCGGCTTGAGGCCCTGATTCCGCCGGGTTTCGACCCGCAGATCGACCTTACCATTACCGATGAAGGGCCGCTGGCACAGGCGATTGTGATTATTTCAGCGGTCCCCAAGTCTGCAGTCCCCAAGCGCGGCAGCTAGGCCGCATTGCTCAAGTTCCGGGTGCCGTCTATACGGGCGGCGCGCCGGATCCCGGAGAGTTTTCCCTTTATGAGCGTGACCACCGAAAAGAAAAAAAACGAGTTCGGCGAACTCGTCAGCATCGGCTTTCAGGCGCTCGTTATCGCGCTCGTCATCCGCACGCTTCTGTTTCAGCCCTTCAACATTCCTTCGGGCTCGATGAAGGCGACCCTACTGGTCGGCGACTACATTTTCGTGTCGAAATATTCCTACGGTTACACCAAATATTCGGTGCCGTTCGCGCTGATCCCGTTTGAGGGGCGCATCTGGGCGGGTACACCTGAGCGTGGCGACGTCGCGGTGTTTCGTAACCCAAAAGACGATGCGACCGATTACATCAAGCGCGTGATTGGGCTGCCCGGCGATCGTATTCAGATGATGAATGGTCATCTTCATATTAACGGGCAGCCGATCAAACGCGAACAGATTGCCGACTGGGTTTCCGACGATCCCGGCATGGTCGGTAAACGCGTGAAGCGTTGGCGCGAAACGCTGCCGAACGGCAAGGTCTACGAGACGCTCGATCTCAGCGAGAGCTATTACGACAACACGCCCGAATATATGGTGCCGGCCGGACATTATTTCATGATGGGCGACAACCGCGACAACTCCACCGACAGCCGCGTGCTCTCTGCGGTCGGTTATGTTCCGCTCGAAAACTTCATTGGCCGCGCCGAGATCATTTTCTTCTCGCTCGCCGAGGGCACCGCGATCTGGGAACTCTATGCGTGGCCGACCGACGTACGTTGGGGCCGCATTTTTTCGCTGGTGCGATGACGCGGAAGCAGGATCTCTCTGCACTCGAAGAGCGGCTCGGCTACCGCTTCAAGAATAACGCGCTGCTTGAACTGGCGCTGACGCATAAGAGCGCGATCACCGGCAAGAAGAAGACTGCTTCCAACCAGCGGCTGGAATTTCTCGGCGACCGTGTGCTCGGGCTTTCGGTCTCGGAAATGCTCTACCGCGCATTTCCGGAAAATCTCGAAGGCGAACTTTCGCAGCGCCATACCGCGCTGGTACGAAACGAAACCTGCGTCGAGGTGGCACTCTTGCTCGACCTCGGCTCGCATCTGGAATTGGCTTCGAGCGAGCGCAATTCCGGTGGCGAGCGCAATCACTCTATTCTGGGCGATGCCTGCGAGGCGGTGATCGGCGCGATCTTTCTCGATGGCGGTTACGAGCGCGCGTTTACGATGATCGAGCGCTACTGGCAGCCGTTGATGATGGCGTCGGCGCAGGCGCCGCGCGATGCAAAGGCGCTCCTGCAGGAATGGGCGCTCGGCCGCGGGCTGCCGGTGCCGCATTATCGCGAAGTCGAGCGGAGCGGGCCGGACCACAAACCGATATTTCGTGTGTCGCTCGAACTTCCCGGCATTTTACCGGTCGAAGGCGTTGGGCCTTCGAAGCGCGATGCAGAGAAATCGGCCGCATCCACGATGCTGGCGCGCGAGGGAATTTTGGCAGGCACCGATGAGTGAAGAAAAACGCGCGGGCTTTGTTGCGCTGATCGGCGCGCCGAACGCGGGTAAATCCACGTTGCTGAATGCGCTGGTCGGATCGAAAGTTTCGATCGTCACGCATAAAGTGCAGACGACGCGCACGGTCATTCGCGGCATTGCCATGGCCGGAAACGCGCAAGTTGTGTTTGTCGATACGCCGGGAATTTTTGCGCCGAAGCGACGGCTTGACCGGGCCATGGTGCGCTCGGCCTGGCAGGGCGCGACCGACGCGGATCTGGTAGCGCTCCTTCTCGACGCGCAGCGCGGCATCGACGACGAAGCGCGCGAGACAATCGGCAAGCTTACCGAAGTGCGTCAGCCGAAAAGCCTGATCCTGAACAAGATCGACATGGTCCCGAGGGAATTGCTCTTGGGTCTGACGGCTCAGGCAAACGAGCTCGGGCGCTTCGAGCGCACGTTCATGATCTCGGCGAAGAACGGCGACGGCGTGTCAGACGTGCGCGATTATTTTGCAAAAGAATTGCCGAAAGGCCCTTGGCTTTATCCGGAAGACGAAATCTCGGACATCCCGATGCGCCTGATGGCAGCCGAGATCACGCGCGAGAAGCTTTTTCTGCGGCTCCACGAGGAGCTACCTTATCAGTCGACGGTCGAGACCGATTCGTGGAAAGAAATGCGCGACGGTGCGATCCGGATCGAGCAGACGATCTTTGTCGAGCGCGACGGGCAGAAAAAGATCGTGCTCGGCGAGGGCGGCAAGATGATCAAATCGATCTCGATGGATGCGCGGAAAGAGATTTCCGCCGAAGTCGAGAAGCGAGTGCACCTTTTTCTGCACGTCAAGGTGCGCGAAGGCTGGGGTGACGATCCGGAACGCTACCGGGGGATCGGACTGGAGTTTCCGAAAGAATAGCGATGGAATGGAGCGACGACGGCATCATCATCGGCTTTCGCCGCCACGGCGAAGGCCACGCGATGATCGAGTTGATGACGCGCGAGCATGGCCGGCATCTCGGCCTGGTGCTTGGCGGCGGTTCGCGCAAACAGCTTCCGTCGCTGCAGCCCGGTAACAGCGTCCGTGCATCATGGTACGCGCGGTTGGACGAGCATCTCGGCAATTATCGCCTTGAGACGGTGCAGACGCGCTCCGACCGAATGATGCTGTCGTCCTGCGCGAGTTTCGGCTTGCAGTCGGTTGCGGCGTTGCTGCGCTTGTTGCCGGAGCGCGATCCGCATGCGGGTCTCTATGAACTCCTGGAACATATCGCCGATCATCTCGACACCAATGATGCGGCGGCACTGCTCGCGCGCTTCGAGCTTCAGATGCTCACCGAACTCGGGGTGGGGCTCGATCTGTCGTCCTGCGCCGTGACCGGCCGGCAAACCGATCTCATCTATGTCTCGCCGAAAAGCGGCCGCGCGGTCAGCCGGGAAGCGGGCCAGGAATGGCAAGCCCGGCTCCTGCCGCTGCCGTCTTTTCTCCATGAAGACGGTGAAGGAGTAAGCCCGGACGACATTGCCGCCGCATTCGCGCTCACCGGCTATTTCCTGACGCGCCATGTCATGGAGCCCCGGGAAATTGCGCTGCCGGAGGCGAGGGCGGCCTTCCTTGCCGCCATCGGTCGCGACCGGGCGGCATAGTGATTGAAACCAACCGAACGACTGGGTACCGCTAGATCATGACCAAACGAATCAGCCCGCCCGCATCGGGCGGCGGCGGCATTGAGCCGGTCGAGCTGAAAGAGGCGCTCGAAGAGCGCTATCTCGCTTACGCGCTCTCGACCATCATGGGCCGCGCATTGCCTGACGCGCGCGATGGCCTGAAACCAGTTCACCGCCGCATCCTTCACGCGATGCGCCAGCTCCGGCTCGATCCGGGCACTTCGTTCAAAAAGTCCGCGCGTGTCGTCGGCGACGTCATCGGCAAATACCATCCGCACGGCGACCAGTCGGTTTACGACGCGCTGGTGCGCCTCGCGCAGGATTTCGCGCAGCGCTATCCGCTCGTGGACGGGCAGGGCAATTTCGGCAACGTCGACGGCGATAACCCGGCCGCGATGCGTTACACCGAAGCGCGCATGACCGATGTCGCGCGCCTGCTCTTGGAAGGCATGGACGACGACGCCGTCGACATGCGGCGCACGTATGATGGCGAAGAAGAAGAACCGATCGTATTGCCGGGCGCATTTCCGAATTTGCTCGCCAACGGCTCGACCGGGATCGCGGTCGGCATGGCGACCTCGATCCCGCCGCATAATGCAGCCGAGCTTTGCGATGCCGCACTTCTGCTGATCGAAAAACCGAAAGCGACCACGCGCGAACTTCTAAAGTTCGTCAAAGGTCCGGACTTTCCGACCGGCGGCATTGTCATTGAAGACAAAGCGACGATCCGCGAAGCCTATAACACCGGCCGTGGCTCATTCCGCGTGCGCGCGCGCTGGAAGCAGGAAGATACCGGGCACGGCACCTGGGTCGTGATCATCACCGAGATTCCCTATTCGGTGCCGAAGTCGCGGCTGATCGAGAAGATCGCCGAGCTTTTGACCGACAAGAAACTGCCGTTGCTGGTCGATATTCGCGACGAGTCCACCGAAGACGTTCGCGTCGTGCTGGAGCCGAAATCGCGCTCGGTCGATCCGGTCTTGATGATGGAGCAGCTCTACAAGCTCACCGAGCTTGAGAGCCGCTTCCCGCTCAACATGAACGTGTTGATGGGCGGGTTGGTCCCGCGCGTGGTCGGCCTCGCGGAAGTACTGAAAGAATGGCTGGATCACCGGCGCGTTGTGTTGCTGCGCCGCTCGAAGCATCGGCTCGGCAATATCGATCACCGTATCGAGGTGCTCGGCGGTTATCTGATCGCCTATCTGAACCTTGATGAAGTCATCAGGATTATCCGGGCCGAAGACGAGCCAAAACCGGTCTTGATGAAGCGATTCAAGCTTACGGAAATCCAGGCCGACGCGATCCTCAATATGCGGCTCCGCAATTTGCGGAAGCTTGAGGAAATGGAAATCCGCGGCGAGCATACCGATCTCAAGAAAGAAAAAGCGGATATCGAGAAGCTGCTGAAATCTCCGGTTTCGCAGTGGAAAAAGATTTCCGATCAGGTCAAGGAAGTCAAAGAACTATTCGGACCGACCACGAAACTCGGCAAGCGTCGTACCGGCTTCGAGGCGGCGGCCGAAGTCGACGAGGCCGCAGTTGCGGAATCGATGGTGACGCGCGAGCCGATCACGGTCGTCGTTTCGGAAAAGGGCTGGATCCGCGCGCTACGCGGCCATACCGATCAGGTCACCGACATTCAGTTCAAGGACGACGACAAACTCAAATTCTCATTTTATGCCGAGACAACATCGAAGCTCATGGTGTTTGCGACCAACGGGCGCTTCTACACGCTCGACGCCGGCAAGATTCCGGGTGGCCGCGGATACGGCGAGCCGATCCGCCTCATGGTGGAAATCGAATCCGGCCACGAAATCCTGGTCGTGTTCCCGTATGCCGCCGAGCAGAAATTCCTGGTCGCGTCGCACGCGGGCAAGGGCTTTGTCGTCAAAATCGACGATGCACTCGGCACCACACGCAAGGGCAAGCAAGTGCTCAACGTGAAGGCTCCGGACAAGGCAGTCGCGATCGCGCCGGTCATCGGCGATCACGTCGCGACGATCGGTGAAAACCGGAAGATGCTGGTCTTCCCGGCCAAGGATTTGCCGGAGATGGGCCGCGGCGCCGGCGTGAAGCTGCAACGCTATAAAGACGGCGGCTTGTCGGACGCGAAAGTCTTCGCGCTCGAGACGGGCCTTAACTGGACCGACGGTTCGAACCGTCAGCACAGTTTGTCGAAGGGCGAATTGCGGGACTGGCGCGGCAATCGCGCCGACGCGGGCCGGCTCGCGCCGAAAGGCGTTCCGAAGTCGAACCGCTTCCGGCCTTAAGCAGTACGCGGCGTCCCGCGCCTGGAGCCCGCGACCATCGCGGCAAGCTGGAAGAGACCGGCGACGACCGCGATTGTTCCCGCGGCACCGAGCGAGAGATCGTAGCCGAGCAGCACGGGCACGAGCACAGCCACGGCATAGCCGAGGATTCCACTTGCCGCGGCAATGAAGATCGATAGCCAAACCTGCGTTGCCAGATCGTCGGTCAGCATCCGCGCGGCCGCAGGCGGGCAGACCATCATCGCAACGAGCAGGATCACGCCGACCGCGGACAGCGACACGACTGCGGCGAGCGCCGCGAGCGAAACGATAATCGCCCCGAACAGGCGTGGCGATAGGCCGACGGTCGAAGCGAACACCGGATCGAAGCTGATAAGCCGCAATTCCTTGAAGAGGATTACAATCACAAGCGCGATCACGACGAGACCGAAGAACAGGCGGCCGATCTGAGGCGGCAAGTCGGCAATCGCGGCCGGGTCGAACAGGCTCGAGATGCCGATTGCAGCAGGCCAGATCGCGGCTTCGATATTGCCGAACAGAATGTGATGTACGTCGAACGAAGTGCGCGCGACGCCGGTTTGTTCGAGCAGCAGCACGCCGAGCGCAAACATGGCGGTGAAGACCGAACCCAGCGCCGCCGACGGCTCGACGCCGGCAACGCGGCGCAGGAATTCGACCAGCATTGCCGAGAAGAGGGCAGCCGCGAAAGCGCCGGTCAGCATGACCCAGGTCGCGGTCGAGCCCGCGAGCACGAAGGCGATCACGATGCCGGGCAACACGACATGACCCATAGCGTCACCCAGCATGCTCTGGCGCGTCAGCACCAGGAAATTTCCGATCAGCGTGCAGGAGAGTGCTGCAAGCGTGCCGACCAGGATCGCGGGGAAATCGATCTGCAGGAATTCGATCATGCGTTTTCCTCGCGCATGCGCCGCGCGCCGACGCGCGAACCGCAAGCCCGCGCGCGCTGCCGAAGAAAACACTGAAGAGAAGAATACTAAATGCGACCAGCACGATGACGGCACCCGTCGGCGTGTCGGGTTTGACCGCCGAGATCGCCGCACCGAAATAAGCCGAGGCGGCACCGATCGCCGCCGAGATAACGGTCATCCTGCCGGTGTGATCCGACCAGAAGCGCGCCGCGGCGGGCGGGATCACGATCAGTGCCACGATCAAGACAAGGCCGACCACGCGAAGCCCGATCACGACGACTGCAAGCACCAGCGCGAGCACGGCGAGATCGAGCATGCGCACCGGAAAGCCGTGCGCGCGTGCGAATTCGGCGTCGAAGGAAACGAGGGTCAGTTCCTTGAAGAGGAATGCCACGATGAATGCGATGACGACAGAAAAGATGCCGAGTGTCACCGCTTCCTCGAACAACATGCCGGCAGTGGCGCCGAGCAGATAAATATCGAGACCGGCCTGGCCGCCGGTCTTCAAGGTCTGGATCACGGTGAGCAGCACGATGCCGAAAGCGAAGAAGGTCGCAAGCACGCTCGCGATCGCGGTGTCTTCGGGAAGCCGCGTGCGGTTCGAAATCCATTGAATGGCGAGTGCTGCAAGGACTGCGCTTGAGGCGGCACCGATCAACAGAAACGGGAGCGAGCGGCCGGGGAGACCAAGAGAGACCGCGACGATGAAACCGATACCGACACCGGGCAGCGTTGCGTGCGCGATCGCGTCGGACACCAGCGCGCGCTTTCGAAGCATTGCGAATACACCGACGGTGCCGGTCGCAGCACCGAGTGCAGCGGCTCCCAACATCACGACAATGGTGTTGTAGCCGGCGTTCAGCACCAGCACTTCGAGCAGGAGCCGGAATGAGCCGGTGTCAGCCATGGTTATCGAACATGGCTATCGAGCGCGATCGGTACGCCGTAGGTACGGGCGATCGTCTCCGGAACGAAAGTGGTTTTGACCGGGCCGGCTGCGACCACATGCTTGTTCAGCAACAACACATGATCGAAAATCTGAGGCACATTGCCGAGGTCGTGATGCACACAGACGACCAGCGCGCCGGATGCGCGCAGGTCGCGGAAGACTTCGGTCATGACGCCTTCGGTGACGGCATCGACGCCCGCGAACGGCTCATCGAGCAGGAAGAGTTTTGCCTCTTGCGCGAGCGCACGCGCAAGGAACACGCGTTGCTGCTGGCCGCCGGAGAGCGCGCCGATCTGGCGATTGGCGAGATCGCCGAGCCGGACCGCTTCGAGAAAAGATTGCGCTTTGGCGCGGTCTTTCGCGCGCACGGGCTTGAGCCAGCCGATCTTGCGATAAAGCCCCATCGCGACGACGTCGATTGCGGTCGCAGGGAAATCCCAGTCGACGCTTGCGCGCTGCGGCACGTAAGCAATCTTGCCGCGCTGTGCTTCGATCGGTTCGCCGAAGATCGAAACGGAGCCGGATGCCTTCGGTACGAGACCGAGGATCGCTTTCAGGAGCGTGGATTTGCCGGCACCGTTCGGGCCGATGATCGCGACCAGGCCGGTTTGCGGCGCGTCCCAATCGACGTCGCGCAGTGCGCTGCGGCCGCCATAGGCGACCGAGAGGTTGCGCACCGAAACGGGAGGAATCGTCATCGTTGCCGACGATACGCGGTCGGGTGTGTTTGGGGCCAGCATCTCAGCTACCGGCCTTGAGCTTGCCGTTCATGCCGCGGACAGGGACGACACCGCCCAACGCGCGCGAGATCGTGGTGACGTTGTGATCGAGCATGCCGATTAAAGTGCCTTCGTAGCTGCCCGGCGCGCCGAGTGCGTCGGAGAAAAGCTCGCCGCCGACGATGACCTGATGGCCGCGGGCGCGCGCGCCTTCGACGAGCGCGCGGACGTTGCGCTCCGGCACCGAGCTTTCGACGAACACTGCACGGATTTTGCGGGAGACCAGGAGGTTCACGAGTTCTTCGACGCGCCGCAGTCCCGCTTCGCTTTCCGTCGAAAGGCCCTGAATGCCCTGAACCTCGAAGCCGTAAGCACGGCCGAAATAACTGAAGGCGTCGTGCGCGGTGATAAGTACGCGCGCGCCTTTCGGGACCGTCTCCAGGATTTTGGCGGAATAGTCGTGAAGCTTGGTGAGATCGGCGATGTAGTTCTTCGCGCCTTGCTCGAACACTGCGCGGCCCGCGGGATCGCGCTCGATCAGCTTGTCCCGCACAGCCTCGACCACGTGCGTCCAGAGTTTCGGATCCATCCAGACGTGTGGGTCTTTGCGGTCTTTGTATTCCTCGTCGGCGAGCAACCGATCCGGCGGAATGCGCTCGGCTGCGAACAGCACGGGCTTGGATCGCGCAATCGATTTCAGCGTTTCGTCGAGCTGCGCCTCAAGATGCAGGCCGTTTGCGACAATGAGTTCGGCGCCGGTGAGCCGCGCGATATCGGCGCGGGTCGGGCGATAGGTGTGGGGATCAACGCCTTCGCCGAGCAGGCTTGTCACCTGGACGCGGTCGCCGCCCACGGCGCGCACGGTGTCGGCGAGCATGGACACGGTGGCGACGACGCGGAGCGGCTTCTGCTGGGCCTCAGGCGCGCCGGTAAGCGCGATCAGGGCGCCGAAAGCCGCGGCGATGGCTGGAAGTCTATGAAACACGGCGATTTGGCCTCTTGCTGCAATTGCGAACGACTTGCAACAAGCTGCGCTCTTGAGCTATCAAAGTCAAGCTTTTTGCGAATGGTTCGCAAAAGTGACTAAGGCTCCCAAAACTAAAAAAGCCGGCGCTTCAAAGCGCCGGCTTTTCTTTCGCTTCAACGAGGCGCGTTACGAACCGTAGTGGATCGTGCAGCCGTAGGCGCGCGTGGACGGGTTCGGCACCGGCTTGTTCGCGGCAACCGCGGCTAGCGTCTCGCGCACGTAGTTCGTCGCCTTCGAAAGGCTGTCGGGGCGCGACGACGGAATGCTGTCGATGCCGCCCTTGTAGACGAGCGTACCCTTGGCATCGATCACGTACATATGCGGCGTGGTCTGCGCGCCGTAGATTGAGCCGATCTTGCCATCCGGATCGAGCAGTACATTGGTCGGCGCGGCGCTGCGGTCGGCGTTTACTTTGAGCGCCGCGGGGCCTTCAAGAAAGCCCTGCTTGCCCGGCGGCGAGGAGATGATCTGCAACCAGACCACACCCTGCGCGGTTGCATCTTTCTGCGTCGACTGCATGTTGTTCGCACCGTAGTGCATGCGCACGTAGGGGCATTCGTGGTTGGTCCACTCCAACACCACGATCTTGCCGCGCAGCGATTTCAGGTCGACGGTTTTGCCGTCGGCTGTGCGCGCGGTGAAACCGGGCGCTTCCTTGCCGATGTCGGCTGCACCAAAGGCCGGACTAGCGGATGCGATGGCGCCGATGAGCGCCAGACTTGCGATCGTTTTGTTGAGCATGGGGGTCACTCTCTTTGTTGATCAGTTTTTCGCAGTCTTCGAACGTCCGATTTCACGCAATACAATGTCAGGCGTCAGAATTTGCGGCAGCACGACCGGCTGTGACGATGTACCTGCCGGATAGAACACGTAAAGCGGAACACCGTTCCGGCCGAACTTTGCGAGCATTTCGGTGATCGCGGGATCGCGGTGCGTCCAGTCACCCTTCAGATAAGCGACGTTTGCCGCGGTGAAGGCGGCCGTTACTTCCGTGCGATCCAGCGCAATCCGCTCATTCACCAGACAGGTGATGCACCAGGCAGCCGTCAGATTGACGAAAACCGGGCGCCCGTCGGCGCGGAGCGCGTCGAGTCGCGAAGGCGAGAACGCTTCGTAGCGCGCATTCGCATCGGTCTGTTTCACGGGCGGCGGTGCATCTTTGACGAAGACGAAGCCAATCGCGATTGCGGCAACAAGCGAAGCGGCGGCAAGCGGCGAGGTGAAGAAGCGCGAATTCTTTCCTGAACTCGCAAACAGCCACGCACCGAAGGCAATCAGCAGCATGCCGCCGAGTGCCGCCGCAACCGCGTTCGCTCCGGCCTGCTGCGCGAGCACCCAAACCAGCCAGATTGCGACCGCATACATCGGAAATGCGAACGCCTGTTTCAGCCGCTCCATCCACGGGCCGGGCTTCGGCATGAAGCGCAGGAGCGCGGGCCAATAGCAGAGCGCGAGATAAGGCATCGCGAGGCCGAAACCGAGCGCGAGGAAGATTGCAAACAGGATCGGCGTCGGCTGGCCGACGGCGAAGCCGAGCGCAGTACCCATGAAGGGTGCGGTGCAGGGGGTCGCGACGATCGCGGCGAGACCGCCCGCCAGAAAACTCATCGCGTAGCCGTCATTACCGCCAAAGGCGCCGAGCCGCGAGAATGAATTGCCGAAGGCGAATACGCCCGATTGACTCAAGCCGACCGCGAACATGAGGTAGGCGAGGAAGAGCACAAAGAGCGGCGACTGAAACTGGAACCCCCAGCCGAGTTCGGCGCCGCCTGCGCGAACCAAGAGCACGATGAGTGCGAAGATCGAAAAACACGCGAGCACACCCGCGGTGTAGGCGAGGCCGTGGAAATGCCGCTGGCGATAGCCCATGCGGCCGTGGTTGAGGAGCGAAAGCACCTTGATCGAGAGCACCGGCAAGACGCAGGGCATCAGGTTCAGAATGATGCCGCCGAGCAGCGCAAACAGGAGTGCCACGCCGAGGCTGATTTCGGGCATCGCCATCGCGGGCGAATTCGCGGTGAGTACGCCGCTCACCGGCGCTTCGATCTCAAAGGCGCGCGCGACTTCCGTGCCGTTCGCGCGTTCGTTGAGCACGAGCACACCGCGCAAAGTTCGCGGCAACTTCAATTCGTAAGGCGAAAGCGCGAGCGACAACGTGCCACTTTCGACCTTCAACGGCTGGTCGGCTGCGTGTTTGATCACGCCCCAGTCGGACGCGAAGAAATGCGCGCTGGAAATTTGAGATGCGCTGAGTTCGGTCGATGCGGCGGCAAGCTGCAATTTTCCGTCGGCGACGGTCGCGGTGAACGGCAGTTTGTTCGGCTCGGGCAATTTCGCGCGCGCGGCTTCGATCATGCGGTCGCTGATGCCCGCCGACATGCCCTTCGGCACGACCGGAAACGATGTCGTCAACGTCACCTGTTCGGGAATGCAGATCTCTTCGCAGACCAGCCAATCGACAATTGCCGCGATCGGGAAGTTGTCGCCGGCGCGGAGACCGGCCGGCACTTTGATCTCGGTCAGCAGCGTGACTTCGTCTTCGTAGCCGTAATTCGCAACCGGGCCGACCATGATCCGCTTCGGCGCGGGCCAGAGGATTTCACCAGCGGTAGCACCTTGCGGCAGCGTCCAGGCAATGGTGGTCGCAAGACCGCTGTCGCCCGAGTTCTTCCAATAGGTGTGCCAGCGCGGTGTGATCCGCTTATGGATGCCGATCGTAATCGTGCCGCCGGCTTCCACCGAGCGGGCGTCGGAGACGAAGCGCGCGGAGACGTGCTTCGTTTCAGCGGTCGCAGCGGCGCGCGCAGGCGCGTAGCCGCCGAACGCGAGCGCCACGAGGAGGCCCGGTAAAACAACGCGGTGCAGTTTCATTCGTCTCGTGTCTGACCTTTTTCCCGCACCCTGTCTTACCTCTCTAGCAATGGAATTTGGCGAAAGTTGAGGTTTGCGCACTCGCAACGGCGAATGGGCAGCATCCCAACCGTTTGGCGAGTATTTTGAGGTTCTCCCGGAGTGGGCAACATCTTCCCTTCGAGGGCGCTCGAATATCTATTTGATTTTATTGGTATTTATTATTGGGCATTCTCCCATTCAAGCCGCCCACGATCCTGATGGGATGGTTTGGGGTTGACGGAGTTGGCGGGCGAGCCTTTCCTTGGCGCGCGCTAACGGGCGGAAAACAGTCCGCGAGTGCTGGGAAATGCCGAGGAAGCGCCATGCAGGCCGAAGAAATACTCCAGGAAATCTCCGACTATTGCCGCCGCGCGGGTGCTCGCCGAATCCACGTTCGGCCGCCGCGCCGTGAACGACGGCAAGCTTGTGAGCCGCCTTCGTGACGGTGGGCGGATTACGACCGTCACGCTCGACCGCATCCGCTCTTTCATTCACGAGGTTAGCCCCAGCGAGCGAAGTGCCGTGATCGACCGGCCGATGCCGCCACGGCCGATCACGTCGATGCCACCCGCGCCGCCGTCGGGCGGCGCCGGAAGGCAACGATCCGCAGAAGAACTTCCGTTTCTTCGACAACCGCCAGAAATATCTGCTGTTCGTGAACACCTGCAGCGAGAAGTCGGTGATCGCGAACCGCGTCGGCATGGAGCTCGGCAATATCCATCCGCGGCCGCCGGCGCTGCGTATTTTTGACGCCGGTGTCGGCGACGCGACCGTGCTGTCCCGCGTGATGCGCGCGATGCACGAGCGCTATTCGACGCTGCCGTTTTACATCGTCGGCAAAGAAATCAGCCTCGAAGACGTGCGGCTTGCGCTCGACAAGATGGCCGACCGCTTCTTCGAGCATCCGTCGACCGTGCTCGTGCTCACCAACATGTATTATTCGGAAGCACCCTGGCTCACCACGCATTCGCGCGAAGCCGCGTCCAGCATGGTCTGGCATGAGCTTGCGCTCACCGGAAACTCGGCGTTCTCGTTCGAGTCGCAGATTTCCGCGCTGCAGCCGTTCCTTGCCGACAACTGGAAAGCGCGCGTCAGCCCGAAGAGCGGCAATCCGGTTTATGAGCGGCCGGTGGTGCTCGTGATCTACCGGCAGGATCACAAGTTCCTGCTCGACAATATCATTCCGAAACGCGGCGCCACCGACGCAAACTACGATCTCGTGATGGCGTCACAGCCTTATCGTTTGCGCTCGAGCGTCGACTTCAAGGCGAAGAAAGTGATTGCGCCGCTTGCCCGCGCGCTCGGGCCCGGCGGGCGCATGATCGGCATTCATTCGCACGGCGGCGATCCGGGTCAGGAAATCATCCAGACGGTCTGGCCGGGCGACAATCCGTTCACGCAGGACCGGCATTCGATCCTGAAAGCAGTGAAGAGCGAACTCGGCACCGCGGGCCGCGATCTCAACTTCAACGCTTACGCAGATAACCGCTCGATCTTCCGCTACGACATGCACACGCTGCCGACCGAAATTTCGGCGGAGACCGGCTCGTCGATCGGCACGTCCACGCTGTTCGCGGCCTGGAACGCCGCAATCTATGTCGCGCAGATCGAGGACGAACGGCTTTCCAAAGTGGTGATGGACGATCGCTATCTCCAAGCGACGCGCGAAGTGCTGCAGAAACACGGCGGGCTCTGGTTTCAGGACGAATCCTACGTCATTTCCAGAAAGCGGGATTAAGCCATGCTCACCCCGCAGAAGCGCGAAGCGTCCGACATCGTCCCGGATATCAACGCCGTTTTGTCGGATGTATCGCTCGAAGCAGTGATGCCGACGGCGGCAGAATTGCATGAGGCAGCGTCCGCGTTGCCGACCGGTACTTCGATCTATCTGACCGATCTGCCGAACCGGCCGGCCGACAAACTCGTTGCAGGCAGCGAACGGCATTTTCATGCGCGGTTTGAAACCGGTGCCGCATATCGCTGCGCGCAACGTCTCATCGGAAAAAGCGCTTGGCGACTTGCTGTCTCGGCTCGCGTCGTCGGCGGGCGTGAAGAAAATCATGCTGATCGGCGGTGACCACGACCGCGGCGCCGGGCCGTTCGAAAATGCGTTCGAAGTGATCGAAAGCGGCGTGCTGCAGGCAAGCGGCATTCAGGAAATCGGCCTTGCCGCCTATCCCGAAGGTCATCCGAATATTTCCGAAGACGTGCTTGCGTGCGTCGTTGCGCGACAAGCTGGAAGCCGCTGAGCGGGCAGGGCTCAAGTCACATATCGTGACACAGTTCGCGTTCGATGCCTGGCCGGTGGTGACCTGGCTTCGCGCGCTTCGTTCAAGCGGCGTGTCTAATCCGGTGCGGATCGGCATGGCGGGGCCGGCGAGTATCCCGTCGCTGATCAAATTCGCGCAGCGCTGCGGCGTGCGCGCGTCCGCCAAGGGTTTTGCGCGGCATGCGAGTTCGATCGGGAAGCTGCTGACGCGCGCGACACCCGCCGGCCTCGTGCAGGAATTGGCCGAGGCGGTTGCGCATGAATCGCTCGGCGAAATCGGTGCACACTTCTATTCGTTCGGTGGTTTGGCGCAGGCCGCGAAATGGGTGCGCGACGCGAAAAGCGGAAAACTGGAATAATTACTCTTCGAAACGCTTCCAGCCGTCCTGCATGAGCCGTTCCTGCGGCAGGAAGCGGCGCTTGTAATCCATCTTGCGCGCGCCATCGACCCAATAGCCGAGATAGACATAAGGCAGGCCCATGCGGCGTGCGCGTTCGATGTGGTCGAGGATCAGGAATGTGCCGAGCGAGCGCTCGCGCGCGATTTCCGGATCATAAAACGAGTAAACCATCGAGAGGCCGTCGGAGAGCACGTCGGTGAGCGCGACGGCGATCAACGGGCCCTGGCCGCGGCCGGTGAGGAAAGTGTCCGTGCCGCGCAGCCGGTATTCGATGAGCTGCGAGCGGACGTGGCTGTCTTCCACCATCATCGAATAGTCGAGCACGGTCATGTCGACCATGCCGCCGTCGGCGTGGCGCGCGTCGAGATATTGACGGAACAGCGAATATTGCTCGGCCGAAGGCACCGGCGTTTTCGCCTGGCCGACGAGATCGGTGTTCGTGCTTCTGCGACGCGTTTGAACGTGCGCGACGGCGCAAAATCGTTGACGAGCACGCGCACCGAAACGCAGGCGCGGCAGGCCTCGCAGGCCGGCCGATAGGCGATCGACTGCGAGCGGCGGAAGCCGCCATGGGTGAGAAGGTCGTTGATTTCGGCCGCGCGCTCGCCGACCAGATGCGTGAAAACCTTGCGCTCTTTCTTGCCCGGCAAATACGGGCACGGCGAAGGGCTCGTTAGAAAGAATTGCGGAGTATCGCGCGAATGTTTTGTCACTGGCCTTGAGTTGCCCCGGACGCGCTGAAGTAATAAGAATTGCGCTTATCGACGCCCGGCGTCAAAGGGCGTTTTCATGACATTTATTTGCGCAGCGATGCGGCGCGTGCCGCATTGTTAATCATCACTGAGCCCGTCAAATAGTCGTGGATGGTGCGGCGGCGCGTGTTGAATAATGGGACGAGCAGGACGAGCGGCGTGAGCGCGGTGGTCAGCACCCAGAAGAAAAGTGCGTGGACCGCGCCGAGCAGGAAATACATCGGCGCGCCGTACCAGGTGCGCATTTCGACGCCCATTGCGCGCATGCCGTAGGTCGCCGAATGCGGCGAGCCGAGCGTGATCGCCGACATAAAGGACTGCCCAGATCGCGGCGATCGGTCCCAGCAGCGCGAATATGAAGACGCCGAAGCCGAGCGTCAGCACCGTGAAGACGAGCATGAAGAGTGCGACCACCAGCATCGGCAGCGAGCACGATGCAGGCGTCGATCAGAAAGGCCACGATCCGGCGCGAGAGCACGCCGTCGAAACAGCTCCGGCTGCGTCACCGGATCATAGGCGTGCGGACGCGGCTCGTTCGAGGTGGCGATACGGGGCTGGTCGGTCATCGCGATCTCCTGCTCGCGCAAAGTGGTGCGGGTGGGGCAGCCGCGCAAGACTGCCCAAAACGCTATCGGAGCGCCCGCCTCAGCGAAGGTGAGGTGTGGTGTAGCTCGAAGCGCTCAGTTGCGCGGAGGGCGGCACGGTCGATCCCCATAGGAGGCCGCCTACAATCAGGAACAGCGTCAGGCCCATGATCATGCCGTAAGTGCCGTGTTCGTCGTCGTCATCGTTATGCATCGTGACACCTCGAAGGATCGCCAATTAGCAAACTCAGCGATGCAAAGCCTGTTCCAGACCCGGCAGCATTTTTGTCGCGACTTGCTTTTGGCAAAGCGGGCGGGACTATTCGTGCCATGACGACGGAATCACGATGACGGCAGCACGCGCGGCGCAGGGATGGGCGAAGCTGATCGGCCCGCTGAGCGCGATCAACATTCTGTTGTTCGGCTATGTGCTGTTTCAACCGCTCTTGACCACGCGGATCTCATTCTTTCTACGCAATGACATCTCGCTCGCGCAGGCGGCGATCGACCTCTACCGTGTCGACAAATTTCTGTTCGCGGTCGTGGTGCTGCTCGGTATCGTCGCGCCGGCTATAAAAATGATCGCGATGACATTCGCCTGGTATTTCGCCGATCTGAAAGGCGCGCAGCGCTACGGAAAATGGCTGGTGCTGCTCGGGCGGCTTTCGATGCTCGATGTCATGCTGCTTGCGATCCTCATTATTGCTTTCAAGGGCATCGGCGTCGGTTCGGTCGAGATCAAGCCCGGCTTTTATCTCTACGTCGTGCTGGTCGTGGGCTTTTTGCTGCTCTCATTAATTATCGAGCGCGTGTTTGAGCGCGTGCGATCCGCGCGCACGGCCACAAAGGGAACGAAATCGCGCTGAGTGCGTTATCCGACGGTCGAAGTAACCAAGAGAGAAGGAGAGACACCATGAAAAATATCATCATGGCTGCCGCGATTTCACTTGCGGCCATCGCGACTATTGTTCCGGCTAAGGCTGATCCAGGTGGCGCCGTATCCGGTGCTGTCGTGGGCGGCGCTACCGGCGCAGTAATCGGCGGTCCCGTCGGTCTTGTGATCGGTGGCGTGACCGGCGCAGTGATCGGTGACAACGTCACCAGTCCGCGCTGTTACGCTGACGAGCGCGGTCGTCAGTTCTGCCGCTAAAGAAAGAGCCTCGCCCTCGGGCGGGGCTTTTTCTTGCCTCTTTTTCGGCGTGCCGACTAACCCACAGCCGCTATTTCTGGCGCTAGCCTGACGCGCGCGAATCTCCTAGCAATTGGGCGTAAGCAATTCGCGTTGGGGCTTAAGTGAATGTCGAAGCAGAAGCGTGTTATCGAGGCCGGGCGTTACTGGTTGCAGATCGACCGGCAAACCAAACAATCCTTTGACGAACTGGAATCGGCGCAGCAGGCGGGTGAAACGCTCAAGAAACGTTTTCCGAACGTCCATGTCGCGCTCTATGACAGGCAATCGGGACTTCATTCCGTTCTGAATAACATCAACGCGGCCTAGATCGCGAAGAAAAAGCCCCGCACGATGCGGGGCTTTTTTTATGCGCGATGCCGAAGATTATTTGGTTGGCAAAACTTTCGGAACTTGAATTGAAACTGATGGATTATTCTGGTTGCCGATGACGCCGCTCAACATTAGCAGGCCGCCGCCGATCACGACCACGAGCAGCACGCCAATCAGCACACCGGCGATTCCGATCCCGCCACTATTATCAGCCATGTTACGTCTCCTCTGACCTTCCACCCGCTTGGAAACGTGCAACAGCGAGGTTGGTTCCTGCCGCGGCAAGACATGCTAGGCTCGGCCTCACGGGAGGACGCCGTGAACCAGCAAATGCCGATGATGACACTCGAACGCGCGACCGAGTTCGGCGCGTCCTGGAACAGCCGCGACCCGGATCTGGTCGCTTCCTTCTTTGCCGAGGACGGCGTCTATCACGCCTCCGTCGGGCCGGATCATATGGGCCTGACGTTTGAGGGCCGGGACGCGATCCGCACGGGTGCGAAGATTTTCTTCGACCGCTTTCCCGATGGCCGCTTCGAGAACCTCAAGGTTCAGGTCGCGGGCGACATCGGCACGTTCCAATGGGATTTTGTGGCCACCGATACTTCCGGGAAGGTGACGCGCACCGCCGGCTGCGACCTGTTGCAGTTTCGCGGCAACATGGTCACGCTCAAGAATGCGTATCGGAAGGCATACGTGCCGAAGTAATTAGCGATGGGTGGCGGCCCAGGGGAGAAGCGGAGATGCGGCGGCTTGGTTTTGTTCTGATCGGATTGTTGTTGTCGGCGCCTGCGTTCGCGCAAGCGGATGAGCCGGAATATTTCCGCATCACCGGCGTCAAGAAAGACGACAACATCAATGTGCGGCGGCAACCGAACGCGGACGCGCGCATTGTCGGCAAAATTCCGAAAGACGCCGACAACGTCAAAAATCTCGGCTGTAACCGCGGCGGCTTAAGTGAAAAGCAATGGGACAAGGCGAGTGCCGCGCGGAAGAAAGACGCGCAGCGCCGCCGCTGGTGCCAGGTCGAATATAACGGCGTCACCGGCTGGGTCTCCGCGCGCTTCCTTGAAGAAGGTGCGGCGCCCGCGAAGCAGGCAGCACCTCAAATGGCGCCTCAGCCTGCGCCCGCGCCGCAGATGACTCCGCCCGCGCAAGCGATCAAGCCGAGCTTCGATTGCGAAAAAGCGGAGAAGAACGCGGAGAAACTGATCTGCGCCGACGCGGAACTAGCCGCGGTCGATCGCGAACTGGCGCGGGTCTATAAAATTGCGTCCGACGCCGTCAACGCGACGCCGGAATTCACCGAACTACTCGACAGCCAGCGCGCGTGGCTCGCTCAGCGCAATACCTGTTTCGACAAGGAATGTGTCGCCGAAATTTCAGTGCGGCGCATTCATCAGTTGCGTCACGCATATGCGGATGTACGGCAGCAGGACAAGAGCGGGATCAGCATGGGTCCGGTCTCAGTCCGCTGCGAAGGCTTACAGGCGCCGATCGGCGTCACCTTCGTCAACTCCGAACCGGGCTTTGCCTATCTCGAATGGACCGACCGCTATCTCGTGCTGCCGAACGTGCCGGCGGGCTCGCGTTCGAAATTCGAGGGAAGTTTCGCGAGCTTCACCACGCAGGGCGACAACGCGCTCGTCACGCTGCCGGGCGGCAAAGAGATGAAGTGCAAGGTCGAGAAGTTGCCGTGACGATCAGCCTTAAAGATCCGCTATTTGCGACTTATGCGATTGCGGCGTCGCTGATGATCCTGAAGGTCATCGCGATGTCGTGGCTCACCGTCTGGCGCATGATGGCGGAGAAGGGCGGCTATCGCTCGCCCGAAGACCTGCGCAAGACGCCGCTCAATCCGAAGCCGAACCGGAAGCAGCTTGAGGCGAACGAGAGCGTTGATCGCGTAAGAAGAATTCAGCTGAACGATCTCGAGAACGTGCCGTTCTTTCTTGTTGCCGGCTTTTTATATGTGCTCACCGCACCGCCGCTCTGGCTCGCACAGACGCTGCTCTATGGCTACGTGATCTCGCGGCTATTGCACTTCGCTGCCTATTACACCGCGCAGACCCATGATCTCCGCGCGACGCTCTGGACCGTCGGGTCGCTCATCCTGGTCTTTATGGCGGTGAGAGTGGTGTTGGTTGCGGCAGGCGTTTGGTGATGAAGCTTTTGGGCGACGACGCGCTTGTCACGCTGCCGGGCGGCAATGAAGTTGGAGTGCAAGGTGGAGCAAAAACCCTGCTTACTCGTCGCTGGTGTTGATTGCCCCAAGCAGCTTTCTCGCTACTTCATTTATGCCATCGGCCCATTGGACAGCAACCTTGTCGGCTAAAGCTGGCGAGTATTCGTAAACGTCCTTCGGCTTAACTTCATGCCAGACGGGAAGAATTACTTTTTTACGTTCAATTAGCTCGCGTGTAAAAATAGAATCGTACTCCTTCTTTGACCATCCGCCGTTTGCGAGAAAGTTGGGAGTTAAAATTAGAACGCAGCGATGGCAGTCGCGTATGCCTTTCTCGATGCTCTCTCGCAAGCTGTCGCCTACTTGCATTGAGAATTCGTCATACCAAACGGGACACATTAGCTTCGCAAGTCTGATCGCTAGGGGTTCTGCAATAGTGTTCTTGTCTCTGGAGTCATGGGAAATAAAGGCCAAAGGCTTTTCCCATTTGCTGCGTTCCTTCACGTAGCTTTCGCTTCTGAATACCGCTTTGACGTTCATTTTTTTTGCGTTCTCTAGAACTCGCGAGTGACATTCGTCGGAGGGCGTCTTTTCTGAATAAAAGTATATAAATCCGGTGAAGTGCAGGTCGCGGGTGCTTACTTGGTCAGGCCTGCAAATCCCATCGACACGCTAGTTGTTTCTTGCCACGCTAATATTTTGTCCAACTGAGCGAGCAGATACTCTTCAATGCAATCCACGCCTTCAATCGCGGGAATGTAGAAGATATGTACTTGCCCCCGCATTCGAAATCATAATGAATCCGAGCGATTACCTCGTACTTAGCGCCACCGTCTACGGAAATAGACCATGGTTGGTGCTCCGTTAAATTGCTGGAGCCATCTTTGGCGAAGTATTCTTGGAGCGAGGCCATATATCTTATAGGGGTCTGCAAAAGCTATTGCTTGGATAAAATCTCCGCCACCCTCGGCGCGAAGTAGGTCAGCACCGCATCGGCGCCGGCGCGTTTGAACGCGATCAGGCTTTCCATCATCGCCTTGTCGCCGTCGATCCAGCCGTTGCGCGCGGCACCTTCGATCATCGCGTATTCGCCGCTCACCTGATACACCATCGTCGGCATGCCGAAGGCTTCTTTCACGCGCCAGACGATGTCGAGATAGGGCAGGCCCGGCTTCACCATCACCATGTCCGCGCCTTCCTCGATGTCGAGCGCCACTTCGCGCAGCGCCTCGTCGGAATTCGCCGGATCCATCTGATAGGTGCGCTTGTCGCCCTTGAGCGTCGCGTTCGAGCCGACGGCATCGCGGAACGGCCCGTAAAACGCCGACGCATATTTCGCGGCATAGGACATGATCTGCACGTCGTCGAAATGCGCGGCATCCAGCCCACGGCGGATCGCGCCGATGCGGCCGTCCATCATGTCGGAGGGCGCGACAACATCGGCCCCGCATTCGGCCAAGCACGCGCGCCTGATCGACGAGCAGCGCCACCGACTCGTCATTTAAAATGACGCCGTCCTTCATCACGCCGTCGTGGCCGTGCGAGGTGTAGGGATCGAGCGCGACATCGGCGACCAGGCCGAGATCGGGAAATTCTTTCTTGATCGCGCGGAGCGCGCGGCCGACGAGATTATCCGCGTTCAGCGCTTCCGAGCCGGTTTCGTCGCGCAACTCTTTCGGCGTGTTCGGGAACAGCGCGATCGCGGGAATTTTCAGCTTCATCGCGCGCTCGGCTTCGCGCACGGCCTGATCGACCGAGAGGCGCTCGACGCCGGGCATGCTTGCCACCGGCTCGCGGTGATTCTTGCCCTCGCAGATAAAGAGCGGCCAGATCAGGTCGTCGGTGGTGAGCACGTTTTCCCGGACCAGGCGGCGCGACCATTCGGTCTGCCGGTTGCGGCGCATGCGGGTCGAAAGCTCGAGGCGGTTCGCCTGGCGCGCGGACGCGCCTTCCAGCGAGACGACGCGGGCCTCTGGGCGGGCTTTGCCGGTAATCGGCGGCATGGCTGGCTTCTCTCCGGTTGTTCTTCGCTCTTTTATCCCGTCATGGCGGGCCCGCCAAACGCATGTCGCCGGTATCGTTGACGGCCCGGCGAAGGCCCGGATATTGCGGGCCTATGAACGCAATAAGCGGCTTCCCGTTACAGGCCGGCGACGCTCACCAGCCGCGCCGAACTCACCTCATCGCGGATGCTTTTCAGCCCTTGATAGACCGGGCCGTTATAGAATTTCTCCCAGGCGTCGAGCGACGGAAATTCGATGATCACGATGCGGCGCGGTTCCCAGTCGCCTTCGTGCACCTTGTGCGCGCCGCCGCGCGCGAGATACCGGGCGCCGGCTTCTTCAAGCGCGGGCTTCACGCCATTCATGAATTCCTGATAGCGGGCCATATCGCGGATCTCGACGTCAAAAATCACATAGGCGGCCATGATCGCTCCTTCTCTTGCATGCGCGGGTATTACGGCGGCAGGAATGCTATTGGCAATATTCCGGAGTTGAGTTTCTAGGTCCATGGATTTCGAACTTTCCGAAGAACAGGCAGGCTTTCCGCGACGCCGCGCGTGGTTTCGCGCGCGACGAAATGATGCCGCGCGCCCGCGAGTGGGACGAGAAATCGATCTTCCCGGTCGAGCAATTGCGCGCGGCAGCGGCGCTCGGTTTCGGCGGGATTTACGTGAAAGAAGATGTCGGCGGCTCGGCGCTGTCGCGTCTCGACGCCGCGATCATTTTCGAGGAACTGGCGCAAGGCTGCACCTCGACCGCCGCCTATATCTCGATCCACAACATGGCCGCCTGGATGATCGACACTTTCGGCAGCGACGAAGTGCGGAAGCGCTTCTTGCCGAAGCTCTGCACCATGGAGCATTTCGGAAGCTACTGCCTGACCGAACCGGGCGCGGGCTCGGACGCGGCATCGCTTCGCACGAGCTGCGAAGCGCGACGGCGATCATTATGTGCTGAACGGCGAGAAGGCGTTCATCTCCGGCGGCGGCGTTTCCGATATATATGTGTGCATGGTGCGCACCGGCGAGCCGGGCCCGCGCGGCATTTCCTGCATCGTGGTCGAGAAGGGAACGCCGGGTCTCTCCTTCGGCGCGCAGGAGCAGAAGCTCGGCTGGAAATCGCAGCCGACCTCCGCGGTGATCTTTCAGAATTGCCGCGTGCCGGTCGCGAACCTGATCGGCGCCGAAGGACAGGGCTTCAAGATCGCGATGGCCGGCCTCGATGGCGGGCGCTTGAACATCGGCGCGTGCTCGATCGGCGGCGCGCAATTCTGTCTCGACCGCACCATTGAATATATGCGGGAGCGCAAACAATTCGGAACCCGGCTCGCGGATTTCCAGGCGCTGCAATTCCGCATTGCCGATTATGCGACCGAGATCGAAAGCGCGCGGTTCTTGCTATGGGCGGCCGCGCAAAAGGTCGGCGACAAGGCGCCGGGGGCCACCAAGACCGCGGCGATGGCGAAGCGCCTTGCCACCGATGTCGGCTTCGATGTCGTGAACGGCTGCCTGCAACTGCATGGCGGCTACGGCTACTTGCGCGATCACCCGATCGAGCGCGTGTTGCGCGACGTGCGGGTGCATCAGATCCTGGAAGGCACCAACGAAATCATGCGCGTGATCATTGCGCGCGAGATGCTGGGGAATTAATGAGCGAAGAACCGGAAATCCTGTTCGAGCGCCGCGGCTGTGCGGGCTTCGTCACGCTGAACCGTCCAAAGCAGTTGAATGCCGCGACCGACAACATGATCCGTCAGCTCGCGCGCCAGCTCGACGTATGGGAAAACGATTCTGCGATTTATCGCGTTGTGATCCGCGCGAATGGCGACCGCGCCTTCTGCGCGGGCGGCGATCTGCGCGCGCTCTACCAACAGCACAAGGCGGGCGAGGTTCAGAAGTCGATCGATTTCTGGCGCGCCGAATACATGCTCAACCACCGCATCAAACATTATCCGAAGCCGTATATCGCGTTGATCGACGGCATCGTGATGGGCGGCGGCGTCGGTCTCTCGATCCACGGCACGCACCGGATCGCCGGCGACAGATATCAGTTTGCCTATCCCGAAGTCGGGATCGGGTTTTTCCCGGATGTCGGCGCGACGTACGTCTTGCCGCGACTGCCGGGGAAGATCGGCACCTGGGTTGCGCTTACGGGTTGGCGGAACGACGCCGACGACGGCGTCTATTCGGGTCTGGCCACGCATCGCGTTACGAGCGATCAATTCCCGGAACTTGAGCGTGCGCTCACGACCGACGAAGAAGTCGGCGAGATTCTGAAAACGTTTGCGAGCACCGCATAAGCAGGGCAAGCTCGAGAGCGAACATCCGCTGATCGACCGCATCTTCACGCTGCCTTCGGTCGAGGAAATCATCACCGCGCTCGACAACGAAATGAGCGAGTTCGCGCTCCCAGCTTGCGCGCGCCATGCGCCAGAAATCGCCCTTGGGCCTCAAGATTGCCTTCGAGCAGATGCAGCGTGGCAAGACGCTCGATTTCGCAGAGGCGATGCGAACCGAGTTCCGTATCGTCAATCGCGTGGCGAACGGTAAGGACTTCTACGAGGGCATTCGCGCCGTGGTAGTCGATAAGGACAACGCGCCCAAGTGGCAGCCCGCTTCGCTCGAGGAAGTGAGCGAGCGCTATGGTGGCGGAACATTTCGCGGCGTTGCCTTTGACCGAGGAATTGGTGCTTTGAGTATCTACGAAGATCCGCTCGACGAAGCGATCGGCCGCGACTCGGTAAAGATCAAGCCGTGGCGGCGGAAGCTTGATTCTGTATCAGCGCGATCGCCGGCGGCTTCATGATGGTGAAGGGCCTGATCGGCTGGGCCGTGATCACGGGCTTCACGTTCGGAGCGTCGTTCCAGTCGCTCGGCATGGACGCGAAAATTGCGACCGTGTTCTTCGCAGTGATCGATATCGTGTCGGGCGTTGCATTGTGGCTTGGCTCGTCCTGGGGCGCGACGCTCTGGCTGATCGTGGCGGCCGCGCAGATTTCTGCCGACATCGCGTTTTCGGAAATCTCGGGCCTCACGGTGATCCTCACCCTTTTCGAGGTGATGCTGGTCGCGGGCTATCGTGCTCATCCGGTTCAAGGTTTACGAAGAAGACAACGAATAAAAATTCGGGAGGCAGGGATGGCGAAAATCGGATTCATCGGGCTCGGTAATATGGGATTGCCGATGGCGCTGAACCTCATCAAGGCGCATCACGCGGTCACCGGCTTTGACGTCTCGCCGACGGGTGTCGCGAAACTCGAAGATGCGGGCGGATTGCGCGCGAACGAAATCGGCGATGCGGCAGCCGAGATGGATGTCGTCGTCACGATGCTGCCCGCGGGCCAGCACGTGCGCGACGTTTATATCGGCAATGGCGGCATATTCGCGCGCGCGAAGACAGGGCGCAGTGTTGATCGATTGCTCGACCATCGACGTCGAAACCGCGCGCGCGGTTGCCGACGAAGCGGAGAAGAAGGGCTTCTTCATGGTCGATGCGCCGGTCTCGGGCGGCGTCGGCGGCGCGCAGGGCGGCACGCTGACCTTCATGGTCGGCGGCGGGACGAAGCGTTTGCGAAAGCAAAGCCGATCCTGGAGACCGATGGGCAAGAACATCGTGCATGCCGGCGACGCGGGCGCCGGGCAGGCCGCGAAGATCTGCAACAACATGATCCTCGGCATTTCGATGATCGCGGTCTCCGAAGCCTTCGTGCTCGCGGAGAAGCTCGGCCTCGACAAACAGAAGCTGTTCGACATTTCCTCGAAGTCTTCCGGCCAGTGCTGGTCGATGACGACCTATTGCCCGGTGCCGGGACCGGTGCCGACGTCACCCGCGAACCGCGATTACGCGGCGGGCTTCACGGCCGCGATGATGTTGAAAGATCTCAAGCTCTCGCAGGAAGCAGCGAAGGCGGCAGGCGCCCGCACGCCGCTTGGCGCGGGGGCAACCGCGCTTTACGAAAAATATGCCGACACCGGCGAGGCGGGCAAGGACTTTCTCCGGCATCATCCAGTTTCTGCGGGGTGCGTGACGCGGGATGCAGGCGGCCCACGATCATTCGCATGGTGGCCATGCGCATGGGCCGGCGCGTTATGACCGGGCCTTTGCGATCGGGATCGCGCTCAATCTAGGTTTCGTCGCGGCCGAATTCGTTTTCGGTTTTATCTCGCAATCGCTCGCGCTCCTGGCGGACGCCGGGACACAATCTTTCGGATGTCGCCGGACTATTGATCGCGTGGTTCGCGGCGTGGCTTGCACGTAAGCCGCCGACTGAGCGGCGCACCTACGGCTTATCGCCGCGCGTCCATTCTCGCGGCACTCGCCAACGCCGCGCTTCTGATCGCGGCCGTGGTCTGGATCGTGGTCGAAGCGATGCAGCGCTTCTTCGCGCCGCAGCCGGTCGCAAGCATGACGGTGATCGCGGTGGCGGCCGTCGGTGTCGTGATCAATACGGCGACTGCGCTTCTGTTTCTGCGCGGGCGTCACGACGACATCAATATTCAGGGTGCATTTCTGCACATGGCGGCGGACGCCGCCGTATCGCTTGGCGTGGTCGCGGCCGGCGTGCATCATTCTCTACACAAACTGGCTCTGGCTCGATCCCGCAATCAGCATTGCGATTGCGCTTGCGATCCTGTGGAGCACGTGGTCGCTTGCGCGCGACTCCGTCAACCTGTCGCTCGATATGGTGCCGCCGAAGATCGACCGGATGGAGGTCGAGCGCTATCTCGCGTCGCTGCCCGGTGTTGCGAACGTGCACGATCTCCATATCTGGGCGATGAGCACGACCGAAACCGCGCTGACTGCGCATCTGGTGCGGCCGGGTGCCACGCTCGACGATCGTTTCCTCGCAGAAGCCTGCAAAGGTCTCGAACATCGTTTCGGAATAGTGCACGCGACGTTCCAGATTGAGGCAGGGGACGACGCCAATCCGTGCAAATTTGCTACAAATGACACGGTTTGAAACGGTTTTCCGTTGCTTCATAAAGGAATCGTCAAGGCTGTTTCCTGACATTCCATTTATCCTTCAATTTAAGACTTCCTTTTCGCGTCTTGTGTAGAAAGATTGCCAACGAGCGGGAGAAAATTCCGCCGCAATAAAAACGAACACACGGGGCGTCGAAATGAAAAACGTAGCGCGCGCGGCGCAAGCCGCCGAACCGCTTGATACATACGAAGAGCTGAAGACGCCGTATCTCGAGGCGTTGACGCTGGTCGAGCGGCTGCATCGCCGCTTGCTCGATGTGATCAAGGACGAATTCGATCGCCGGGGACGGTCGGACATCAACAGCGTGCAGGCGCTCTTGCTGTTCAACATCGGCGGCAGCGAATTGACGGCCGGAGAGCTGCGCACGCGCGGCTATTATCTCGGCTCGAACGTTTCCTACAATCTCAAGAAGCTCGTCGAGATGGGCTACTCTGCATCACCAGCGTTCGCGGATCGACCGCCGCTCGGTGCGCATCAGCCTCACCGACAAGGGCAAGGAAGTCCACGAGATCGTCGAAGAGCTTTACCAGAAGCACATCCGCACGCTGGAAAAAGTCGGCGGCATCGGCACCGAAGACCTGCAGATTTTGAACAAGGCCTTGCAGCGTCTCGAGCGCTTCTGGACCGATCAGATCCTCTATCGCCTTTAAGTTCTGGCGACGCAGTCAGCAGCCCCGGCCAAAAGCCGGGGCTTTTTTTATGTTGCGCGAAATCGGGTGTCGCGGCAGTCAGCGAATGACTAAGTCATGGTCTCACGATCACAGGAGACACCATGACGACGGCCTATTACAGCGCAGTGCTCGACCATTCCATCGATAAGGTTTGGGCGATGATCCGCGACTTCAATAATTATCCGGTCTATATCGACGGCGTCACTGAGAGTGAGATCGAAGACGACAAGCGTGGCGACGAAGTCGGCGCCGTGCGCCGCTTCAAGTACGACGGCAACTGGATCCGCCAAGAGCTTGGCGATCATTCGGACGAGCGCCGTTCATTGACTTATATTGGTGTCGATCCATTCGCGCTGCCGGAGAAAGAACTGGCGCCGGTCCGTTATCGCGGCACCATGCACCTGCTTCCGGTCGTCGAGGGCGAACGCACCTTCATTGAATGGTCTGTCGAAATTGACGGTGTGGCAAAAGAAGAGCCGGAATGGCGCGACATTTTCATGTCGATGATTTCAGACTGGACTGACTCGCTGAAGCGTACCTTGGATCGCGGCGCTTAAGCCGCGGCGGTGCTGCGTGAGTTTACGCTGAGCCACGGACTCCACGGTTCGGGCGCGATCACGTCGCCGCTCATCCAGACCGGATGAATGGTGCCGGTCTTGTCGATCCGTCCGATCACGGCGGGCTTATGCAGATGATGGTTCTTCGCGATCCATATGCACGCGGAAACCGCTCGGCGCCTCGACGCTTAAGCCCGCGAGCGCTTCCCGCACTTTATTCGCATCGACGGTGCCTGCGGCTTCGACGGCCGCGACCCAGAGGTTGAAGCCGATCCAGGTCGCTTCCATCGGATCGTTTGCGACGGCCTTCGGCTCTTTGACGAAGTCGCGCCAGCCGGAAATGAAATCGCGGTTCGTGACGCTGTCGAGTTCGTGCAGATAATTCCACGCCACGTAATGCCCGGCCATGCTTGCGCGGGGGAGTGCGGGTAACTCCGCTTCGCCGATCGAGAGCGACATCACCGGCAGCGCTTCCGAGGTGAGCCCGGCGCGGGCGAATTCGCGAAAGAAGTGCACGTTCGAGTCGCCGCTGATCGTGGAAATCACCGCGGAGTCCGCGCCGGCTGCGAACTTCCGTAAATCGGCGACGGTCGCGCGCCAGTCCGTTTGACGGAACGGCGCGAAAACTTCCTGCACATCGTCGCCGGCAATATCGAGCTTGGCGAGATAATTGCGGATGATCGCATTTGTGGTGCGCGGATAGATGTAATCGGTGCCGACCAGGAAAAACTTCCGCCGCCCGGCGCGGCGCAGATAATCGATCGCGGGCAGCGCCTGCTGCCGCGGCGTGCCGCCGGTGTAGAAAATATTCGGCGACTGTTCCTCGCCTTCATATTGGCTCGGATAAAACAGCAGGCCGTTTGCCCATTCGACGACCGGCAGCACCTGTTTCCGCGAAGCCGAAGTCCAGCAACCGAAGATCGTCGCGACCTTGTGTTCGGTGAGCATGTCGCGCGCTTGTTCGGCGTAAAGCTTCCAGTCCGAACGCGGGTTCATGATCACCGCTTCGACCGGACGACCGAGTAGCCCGCCGCGCTCGTTCAGGCGCTCGATCAGCATGACGAGGAGCGACTGCAGCGGGCGTTCGCTCGCGGTCATGGTGCCGGAGAGCGAATGCAGAATGCCGACCTTGATCGAACCGGATTCGAGATTGATGAAATAGCGCTCGACCGCTTCCATCATCCATTGCGAGCGGTCGACGAGATCGTTTGCGGTCGTGAGTACAGACTCGCCTGCATCCTCGACTTGGCTCACTGCGGAAGAAATTTCCGGCAACGCCCCGCCGACGCCGCCCGCGACCATTGCTGCGCGGTCGCTGATGTTGCGAAGCTCGTCAGCCTGATGGTCGAGGCTTGCAGTCATCGCGCGGCTCGTTTCGCTCATCGAGCCGACGCTTCCCGACACCGCGTTGATTGCGTTCACGGTCTCTTCCACCGCGCGCTGGATGTCGTTGATCTGCGCGTCGATATTGCCGGTCGCTTTCGCGGTTTGGGCTGCGAGCGCTTTCACTTCGCTTGCCACCACCGAAAATCCTCTGCCGGCTTCGCCCGCGCGCGACGCTTCGATATGCGCGTTCAGCGCAAGCAACGAAGTTTTGTCGGCGATTGCCTGTATGGATTTGACGACTTCGTCGATCTGCGATGCGGCGGCAGATAAGCTGCGAACGATACCGTCGGTACGCTCAAGATCGACAATTGTCTGGTCGGTTGCCTTCTGCGCTGCGGCGATCTGAACGGCGGAGCCGTCCAGCAGATTCAAGCAGCCTGTTTGCGGACGCCGCGACCGCTTCGGAATCGCGCGCGGCCGAGGTCGCGGTCGCGGACGCGTCCGAGACTTGATGGCGCATGCGCTCATTACGCGCAGCAAGTTCGTTTGCGGTGATGCGGATTTCTTCACCGGCTGACGCAAATGTGGTCAGCACTTCATCGATTGCGTTCCTGAATTTCCGCGTGAAGAAAACACGGCCGGCGTGGTGCAGCCGCGCTTCGTCCTGCCGCGAGCGCTGATCGGCCGCGACCGCATCGGCGTCAATCAGTGTCCGGCGCATGGATTCGGCGGCGGCAGCGAGCGTTCGAACGTTGCGCCGTCGGCTTTGGCAGGCAATTCCGCGAAGCGGTCGCCCGCTGAGATGCGCGCAATCGCATCGGTGAGCGAGCCATACTTGCGATCGACGATCCACGCGCCGAGCAAGGCCAGTGCACCGGCGGCGACGAGCCCGGGCACGATGCCAAAGTAAAGCGTCGCGTATCCGCTCAGCGCGGACGCGAGAAATACGGGCAGCGCGATGCGCAGCGATGGCAGTTTCGTGCCGGTAGATTCCGGCATCGGCGAATACTCCGGCGAATCTCGTGAATCACTCTCGTGTCGATAAGACTTGGGGATCGACGTCCCGGTGAAGCCCATATTTTGTGCGTCGCGCCAATGGTTTAGGCGCGGTCCATACGCGGACGCTTGCGAGGGCTCGCATGCGCCCGCATGGTGTTACCAGCGCGAGTCGGGGGCGGACGAAATGCCCACCAAAGGCGACGGGGAAGTCATCATCGAAATGCGACCCATTGGCTCGGTGGTGCGCGTTGCAGCGATCGACGTTGCGACCGGCACCGAAGTCGTCGTCATGGGCCCCGCCAACGCCAGCCCGCAGAGCCTCGAACACGTGGCAATCGCCAAGCTCAAGCGAAGGCTCGCTATGGATAGGGGCAGCTAGGCGTATCCCACGCTTCTCATTGGGGGGTCGTCCATGGTAGGCGAAACCCGTTCAATTCCCTTGGCCAGGAGGCCCTAATGCCTGCGACCGATCCGGTTGTGGATCGCAACGATGCGAACCGCTTTTTCACCGCCACGCTCGAACAGAGCGATCCGGAAATCTTCGGCGCGGTGAAGGGTGAACTCGGTCGCCAGCGGCACGAGATCGAACTGATCGCGTCCGAGAACATCGTCTCGAAGGCGGTGCTTGAAGCGCAGGGCTCGGTGCTGACCAACAAATATGCCGAAGGCTATCCCGGCAACCGCTATTACGGCGGCTGCAAGTGGGTCGATGTCGTCGAGACGGTCGCGATCGAACGCGCGAAAAAGCTTTTCAATTGCGGTTTTGCCAACGTGCAGCCGAATTCCGGCAGCCAGGCGAACCAGGCCGCGTTCATGTCGGTGATGAAGCCGGGCGATACGTTCCTCGGCCTCAATCTCGCAGCCGGCGGGCATCTGACGCACGGCTCGCCAGTCAATATGTCCGGCAAATGGTTCAAGGCGGTGCCTTACGGCGTCAGCAAAGACGATCATCGTATCGACTTTAATGAAGTCGAGCGGCTGGCCGCCGAGCACAAACCGAAACTGATCGTGGCCGGCGGCTCCGCTTATCCGCGGCAGATCGATTTTGCGCGCTTCCGCAAGATCGCCGACTCCATCGGTGCGATCTTCATGGTCGACATGGCGCATTTCGCAGGCCTCGTCGCCGGCGGCTCGCACCCGAGCCCGTTCCCGCATGCGCATATCGTGACGGCGACGACACATAAGACACTGCGCGGTCCGCGCGGAGGGCTCATTCTGACGAATGACGAGAAGCTGGCCAAGAAAATCAATTCTGCCGTGTTCCCAGGGCTTCAGGGCGGACCGTTGATGCATGTGATCGCGGGCAAGGCGGTCGCGTTTCAGGAGGCGTTGCAGCCGTCCTACAAAATCTACGCGAAGAACGTGGTCGAGAACGCCAAAGCGCTCGCGGAAAATCTGCGTTCGCACGGCCTCGATATCGTCTCCGGCGGCACCGACACGCATGTGATGCTGGTCGATCTGCGGCCGAAGCGGCTTACCGGCAAGATTTCCGAGAACGCGCTCGGCCGCGCCTACATCACCTGCAACAAGAACGGCATTCCGTTCGATCCGGAAAAGCCGCAGGTGACGTCGGGTATCCGGCTCGGCTCGCCCGCCTGCACGACGCGCGGCTTTGGCGTCAAAGAATTCCAGCAGGTCGGCGATTACATCGCCGAAGTGCTGAACGTGCTTTCGCAGAAGGGCGTCGAGGAAGACGCGCTGATCGAAGGCGCGGTACGCGAGAAGGTAACGCAACTGCTCGCGCGCTTTCCGATCTATCAATGAGCCCGGCGCGGGCGAGGCATCATCATGCGCTGCCCATTTTGCGGTAACGGCGATACCCAAGTGAAGGACTCGCGGCCGACCGAGGATTCGGCTGCGATCCGTCGCCGTCGCGTCTGTCCGCAATGCGGCCAGCGCTTCACAACCTTCGAGCGCGTGCAGCTCCGCGAGCTCACCGTGCTGAAGCGCAGCGGCCGCCGCACGCCGTTCGATCGCGATAAGCTGTTGCGCTCGGTGCAGGTCGCATTGCGCAAGCGGCCGGTCGATCCCGAGCGGATCGATCGCATGGTCTCCGGCATCGTGCGTCGGCTGGAGAGCCAGGGCGACGAAGAAGTGAATTCCGAAATCATCGGCGAACTCGTCATGGAAGGGCTGAAGCAGCTCGACGACGTCGCTTATGTTCGCTTCGCCTCGGTCTATCGGAATTTCCGCGATCCGAAGGACTTCGAAGACGTGCTCGGCGAACTTGGCCGAAGGCGAGCGACCCAAAGGCACGGAATGAACGCCCCGCAATTTTCGAACGCTGTCGTTCCGGGAACGCTGCAAGACATCGACGCGCGTTTCATGGCGGCAGCACTCAGTTACGGCCGCAGGCACTTGGGCCAGACTGCGCCCAATCCATCGGTCGCGACCATCGTCGTGAATACGAGCGGCGATCAGCCGGTTGTGATCTCGCGCGGTGTCACCGCCAAGGGCGGACGGCCGCACGCGGAAACCCAAGCGCTGAAGATCGCGGGTGAGGCGGCCAAGGGCTCGACGATCTACGTAACGCTAGAGCCTTGCGCGCATCAATCGAAGACGCCGCCTTGTGCTGCCGCACTCGTCGCGGCAAAACCTGCGCGCGTCGTGATGACCATCGAAGATCCGAACCCGCTGACCCGCAGCAAAGGTGTGCAGATGCTGCGCGAGGCCGGGATCGAAGCGGTGATCGGTGTCGGTGCGGACGAGGCGACGGTCGATCATGCCGGTCACATTCGCCGCGTGAGCGATGGACGGCCACACATTATATCTGAAGCTCGCGGTGTCCGCGGACGGCAAAACCGGACTTGAAGGCCGCAAGCCCGCGCGCATTTCCGGCCCGGTCTCGATGAACGAGGCGCATATTCTGCGCGCGACATCGGACGCGATTTTGGTCGGTAGCGGCACGGTACTCGCGGACAACCCTAAGCTCGATTGCCGCTTACCAGGAATGATAGACCGCTCGCCGATCCGCGTCGTGCTCGACGGCTCACTCCGCATTCCGCTGGAAAGCTATCTGGTGAAGACTGCGCGCGAATTGCCGCTGATCGTGATCGCGGGGGCGGATGCGGCCAAGGATAATGAGTTCATTTTGCAGAGCGCGGGCGTCGAAGTAATCCGGGTTGATTGCAAATCGGATGGAAAGCCCGATTTGAACGGCGCGATGAAGGCGCTTGGCAGCCGGGGCATCACGCGATTGCTGATCGAAGGCGGACCAATAATTTCGGCCTCGCTGATTGCCGACGATCTGGTGGACGAGGCGGTGGTGGTGCAGGCGCCGGTGACATTAGGCGTAAACGCGATCGATGCGATCGAAAACATGCCGCTCGATGCATTGCTTGCGAACCCGAAATTGCGCGTTTTGGAAGCGCGCGCGCTAGGGCTCGACCACATGACGCGGCTGTTCCGGAAATAGCGCGATGTTCACCGGCATTGTCACCGATATAGGCAAGATTGCCGCGATCTCCGGACGCGACGATCTCAAGCGGCTCCGCATTGCCTCAAGTTATGACGCGGCAACGATCGATATCGGTGCCTCGATCATGGTCAGCGGCATCTGCCTGACGGTGGTCGCGAAAGAGCAGGGCTGGTTCGAAGTCGAGCTTGCCGCGGAAACGCTTCGGCTCACGACCGCAGGCGGTTGGAAGACGACAGATAAAGTGAATCTGGAGCGTTCGCTCAAGATCGGCGACGAGTTGGGCGGGCATCTTGTGAGCGGCCATATCGATGGTATCGCCGAGCGTCGTCTCGCGCGAAGATCTCGACGGCATGGCGAAGGTCGTGCTGCGGGCACCAAACGAGCTTGCGCGCTTCATTGCCGCCAAAGGCTCGGTGGCACTCGACGGCATTTCGCTCACCGTGAACGAAGTGAACGGCACTGATTTCTCGGTGCTTCTGATTCCGCACACGCTCGCGGTCACGAGCTGGTCGGATCTCAAGAACGACGACCGCATTAACCTCGAAGTCGACCAGCTTGCGCGTTATGTCGCGCGGCTTGCCGAGTTCAGGTAAGCGCTGTAGCTCTCCGCCGAACAGGTTCGTCATGGCGTATAAATCCGCGTCCCCAAATAAAGAAGCGCCGCTCGAAGGCGCGCGCCTCCTTGTGATCGATGCGCGTTTTCATGAGGCGATCGCCGATGAACTCGTGGCCGGCGCGCTCGCGCGGATCGAGCAGGCCAAAGCCAAAGCGGACCGCATCAGCGTTCCCGGTGCGCTCGAAATTCCGATCGCGGCCGCGATGGCGATCGGCTCGGGCCGCTATGACGGCATCGTCGCGCTGGGATGCGTGATCCGCGGCGAGACCGAGCATTTCGGCATCGTCGCGTATGAATCTGCACACGCGTTGATGCAGCTCGGTGTCGAGAAGAAGATCGCGGTCGCAAACGGCATTCTCACGGTCGAAAACGAAGAACAGGCCTGGACCCGCGCCAAGCGCTCCGAAGGCGACAAAGGCGGCGAGGCGGCGGCAGCAGCGCTTGCGCTGGTCCGCATCGCCCGCGCGCAGATCGGCCGCTGAAATGGCCCGCACCACATTAAGAGAACGAAGTGCCGCGCGATTGGCCGCCGTACAAGCGCTCTATCAAATGGATATTACGGCAAGCTCGCTTCCTGACGTGCTCAAGGAATTCGAGCGCCACTGGATCGGCCGCGAGATCGAAGGCGATCATTACGAAGAGGCTGAAGAAAAGCACTTCAAGGATGTCGTCGAAGGCGTGGTGCGCGAACAGGTCGTGCTCGATCCGATCATCGACAAAACGCTGGTCGATGGCTGGCCGTTGAAGCGCGTGGAAAGCGTGCTTGCGGGCGACGCTGCGCGCAGGCGCTTACGAGCTTTATCACCGCAAGGACATTCCGGTGCGCGTCGCAGTCAACGAATATGTCGATGTCGCCGCAGCCTTCCTCGATAAAGAAGATGTCGGCATGGCAAACGCGGTGCTCGATATGATCGCGCGCCAGGCGCGGCCGCAGGATTTCGCGAGCTAGCAATGGCGCAGAAGCGCGAGACGAGCGGCGAGGAGAAGCTGATCGAGCGCTTTTTCAAACCGCTCGCGACCCATCCCGGCGCGCTCAACCTTTCCGACGATGCCGCTTATCTCTCGCCGCCTCCAGGGCACGATCTCGTTCTGACGACGGACAGCACCGTCGCTGGCGTACATTTTTTTGAAGACGATCCGCCGGAGACGATCGGCAAGAAAGCGCTTCGCGTGAACCTCTCCGATCTCGCGGCTAAAGGCGCGGAGCCGATCGGTGCGCTGCTCGCGATTTCATTTCCCGGCAATCTTGACGAAGGCTGGATCGCGAATTTTGCGCGGGGGCTTGGCGAAGACTGCGTCGCCTTTTCATGTCCGCTGCTCGGTGGCGACACCACGAAGACACCCGGACCGCTTTCGATTTCAATCACTGCGATCGGAAAAGTGCCGTCGGGCAAGATGATCAAGCGCTCAGGTGCAAAGCCCGGCGATCTCGTTGTCGTCTCGGGCACGATCGGGGATGCAGCACTCGCGCTCGAATTGAAGAAGCGGCTCTTAAGTGGCGGATTAGGCGCGTTGAATAAGCCGCAGGCGGCCGAGCTCACGCGCCGCTACCGGATTCCGGAGCCGCGGCTTGCGCTCGTCGCAGCGCTACGCGCGCATGCGAATGCGGCGATGGATATTTCGGACGGATTAGTTGGCGACCTTGGCAAGCTCGCCGCGGTCTCAGGCGTTCGCGCGGAGATCGATACGGCCAAGCTTCCGCTTTCGAACCCTGTACATGACGCGATCGCGGCGGAACGCGCATTGCTGTCGGTCGCGATCACTGGCGGCGATGACTACGAGGTGCTCGCCGCCATTCCGGAGGCCGGGTTTGCCGCCTTCGCAGAGGCTGCGGGAGCTGCCGGGGTGCCGGTTGCTGCCATCGGACGTTTCAGCGCGGGCGAGGGCATATCGGTCCTGGGGCCCGGCGGGCAGGAACTTTCACTCCAGAACACGTCCTACAGCCATTTCTAAGTCTAAAGACCTCGTTTCGGATCGAAATACACGCGGAAAGCGGTGTCCGGTGCGTTGCACCGACATGTCATTTTTGGCAATGTCCGCGCGCTTTGGGGCGTGCCCCAAGGATTGACGCGCCGGGCCAAATGCCTGTGACGCGCAAGCAATTCGACGTTTACTAGGGGCAAATCCAAATGCTTGCTTTGTGGTTGATTCTCGCCTGCGGCGTGCTCGCTGTGGCGTACGGGGTATGGGCGACGAATTCCGTCCTGTCCGCCGACGCCGGCACGCAGCGCATGCAGGAAATCGCGGCTGCGATCCGCGAAGGCGCGCAGGCTTATCTGCGGCGCCAATATCTGACCGTTGCCGTCGTCGGCATCGTCATCTTCGCACTGGTCTGGTGGCTCTTGGGCGCACTCGTTGCCGTTGGCTTTGCCGTCGGCGCGATCCTCTCGGGCGCAACCGGCTTTATCGGCATGAATATCTCGGTGCGCGCAAACGTCCGCACCGCGCAGGCCGCAACCAAGTCGCTCGGCGAAGGCCTCGAGATCGCGTTCAAGTCTGGCGCGATCACGGGCATGCTGGTTGCCGGTCTCGCACTCCTCGGTGTTGCCGGTTACTACGCATTCCTCACCGCGGGTCTCGGCCTGCAGCCATCGAGCCGCGTTGTCATCGACGCGCTGGTGGCGCTCGGTTTCGGCGCTTCGCTGATCTCGATCTTCGCGCGTCTCGGTGGCGGCATCTTCACCAAGGGTGCTGACGTCGGCGGCGATCTCGTCGGCAAAGTCGAAGCCGGCATTCCCGAGGATGATCCGAGAAACCCGGCCACGATTGCCGACAACGTTGGCGACAACGTCGGCGATTGCGCCGGCATGGCCGCCGATCTGTTCGAAACCTACGCCGTCACGGTCGTGGCGACCATGGTTCTCGCGGCGATCTTCTTCGCCGGTCAGCCGATCCTTAACTCGAT
Source organism: uncultured Alphaproteobacteria bacterium (assembly GCA_963730025.1). Taxonomy (GTDB): domain Bacteria; phylum Pseudomonadota; class Alphaproteobacteria; order Rhizobiales; family Xanthobacteraceae. The sequence goes on along the minus strand of CAVSPV010000002.1, from coordinate 533,824 downwards.
GCTGCTCTATCCGCTCGCAATCTGCGGTGCTTGCATCATCACCTCGATCGCCGGCACCTTCTTTGTGAAGCTCGGTGCCAGCCAGTCGATCATGGGCGCGCTCTATAAAGGCTTCATCGCCTCGGCCGTGCTCTCGTTGATCGGCCTTGCGGTCGCCACGCACTTCCTGATCGGCTTCGGCACGCAGATCAAAGGCCCCGGCATTATTTTCACCGGCTGGCATTTGTACTGGTGCGGTGTCGTCGGTCTCGTGGTGACGGGTCTGATCGTCTGGATCACCGAATACTACACCGGCACGGACTATCGTCCGGTGAAGTCGATCGCGGCTGCGTCGGTGACCGGTCATGGTACCAACATCATCCAGGGTCTTGCCGTTTCGATGGAAGCGACCGCGCTGCCTGCGCTCGTGATCATCGGCGGCATTCTCGTGACCTACGCGCTTGCCGGTCTGTTCGGAATCGCGATCGCGGTAACGACGATGCTGGCGCTCGCCGGCATGGTGGTTGCACTCGACGCATTCGGTCCAGTGACCGACAACGCCGGTGGTATCGCCGAAATGGCGGGCCTGCCGAAAGAAGTGCGCAAAGCGACCGACGCGCTCGACGCGGTCGGCAACACCACGAAAGCCATCACCAAGGGCTACGCGATCGGCTCTGCCGGTCTCGGTGCGCTGGTGTTGTTCGCAGCCTACACTTCGGACCTCAACTACTTCGTCGCTAACGCGACGCAGTTTCCGTACTTCGCCGGCGTGAAGGTCGACTTCTCGCTGTCCAATCCGTACGTGGTGGTCGGTCTCCTGTTCGGCGGTCTGTTGCCCTATCTGTTCGGTTCGATGGGCATGATGGCCGTCGGCCGTGCAGCCGGCGCGATCGTCGAAGAAGTACGCCGTCAGTTCCGCGAAAAGCCGGGCATTATGGCCGGCACGGAAAAGCCGGATTACGGCAAGGCCGTCGACCTGCTCACCAAAGCCGCGATCAAGGAAATGGTGATCCCGTCGCTCTTGCCGGTGCTGTCGCCGATCTTCGTCTATTTCGCGATCTACTACATCGCGGGTGGTGGCGTGGTCGGCAAAGCGGCTGGCTTCTCGGCGCTCGGCGCAATGTTGCTTGGCGTGATCGTTACCGGTCTCTTCGTCGCGATCTCGATGACCTCGGGCGGTGGTGCCTGGGACAACGCGAAGAAGTACATCGAAGATGGTCACTTCGGCGGCAAGGGCTCGGAGACGCATAAGGCTGCCGTCACCGGCGACACGGTCGGCGATCCTTACAAGGATACAGCCGGTCCTGCGGTGAACCCGATGATCAAGATCACGAACATCGTTGCACTCTTGCTGCTCGCGATCCTGGCTCACTAAGATTCTGGCTCACTAAGCGAAGATCAAGACAAACAAAAAGCCCGCGAGGAGCGATCCTTGCGGGCTTTTTCTTTTCAAGAATAAACCGTCAGTTGCCGCCGGTGATATTCGGCAACGAGCCAAGGCCGCGGAGGATTTGTCCGGCGAGCGTGATGTCGGCGCCGCCGGACGCCGTCGTGCGGCTGACGAAATCGAACACCTTGCCGTCCTGAAGGCCGTAATTCGCAATGCGGGTCACGCGGCGATCCTGGTCGAAATAGACGACGAGTACGCGTTGATCGACGACCTCGGGTTTAAGGAAGGCCGTGCGCTGTGTCTTTTGCGAGATGTAATAGAAGGCTTCGCCGGAAACCGTCGCGACGGTGGAGGGGGTGCCAAGCACCAGCAGCACTTGTTCCTGGCTGGAACCGACCGGAACCTGTTCGAGCGCGCGCTCGTCGAGCACATAACCGCGCTGCTGTGTTTGTGTGAAGCCATTGATCGGAAGCGAGCTACAGCCGGCAATCGCGATCGTCAGCGTGATCGCGGCGAGCGGCGCTGCGTGGCGGCGAAAAGCGGTTGGCAGAGGCCGAAAGTACATGATGGTTAATGGCTCGAAGGACTTGTCACGACCCCGCGCCTGACGTACCTCGCGCGGAAACGAAACGCAATTCCAGGGCTCGAAAGCCCGTAGCGGTCCCGGAGACTCTCCATGTTCCTGCGTAAGAAGCGCCAGAACGAAAGGCGCGGGACCATTGAACGGCTCTATGGCGCCATCGTGGCACAAGCCCGAAACCCGGTTTTCTACGCACAGATGAAGGTGCCGGACACGGTCGAGGGCCGCTTCGACCTCGTCGTGCTGCACCTCTTCATGGTGAACGAGCGGCTTGCCGCGCTCGGCGACGAAGGCAAGGCGTTGGCGCAGGAACTGCTCGATTTCTTCTTCGAGGATATGGACGCGTCGCTGCGGGAAATCGGCATCGGCGACCTTACGGTTCCGAAAAAGATGCGCTCGCTTGCTGAGGCCTATCTCGGCCGATCGGCCGCCTATCAGGCGGCGTTGAGCGCGCGCGATGAGGCAGCGCTTGCGGCGTCGCTTTCGAAGAATATCTATGGCGACGAGGCGGTCTCGCCCGAAGCCCGAATGCTCGCGTATTACGCGGCAAAAGCCTTCGATGCCTTGAAAGAGGCGCCGCTGCAGCTTGTTCGTCGCGGGCGAGCGACCGTTCATCTCGCCGGAAAAGGTTGCGTCCGATGTCAGCTGAGTTGCCCTGGAGCTTTGAGATCGAAGTTGCAAAGCTGCCCCCTGACGGGCGGTCGTTCGTGCTTGTGGCCGACGAGCCGACGCGAGAGCACCTCGCGAAATACGCCGAGGTGCTTTCAATCCCCGAACTGACGGTGAAGCTTGAGGCCCGGCAAACCGCGTCCGGCGCAAAAGTGACCGGAGAACTCACGGGCGCGGTGCGCCAGCGCTGCGTTCTCAGTCTGGACGAGTTCGATAATCCAGTGAGCGAGCGGATTGAGGTTGAGTACGCGACAGATTCTGCTGCGGCGGAAAGCGACGTGAGCGTGGAGGAGGAGGACGAAGATCGTCCGGATCCGATCATTGACGGTAAAATCGATCTCGGTGCGCTGGCGGCGGAATTTCTCGTTCTTGCGGTCGATCCCTACCCGCGAAAGCCGGGCGCGGAACTGCCGAATCTGCCTGCCGAAAAGGCAGAAAACATCAGCGGAAAGAGCCCCTTTGCGGGGCTCGCGGGATTGAAAGATAGAATCAAGAAATAGCCATATCTCATTGAATCCGTTGCAGAAATTTCCGAGCGGTTGAACCGGGTGCCCGAACCGCTATTGTCCCCGCGCCGGAGCGGGGCCGGTCCATTCAATCAATCGGGCTGAACCCAACAGCCTTTGGCGATCCCTCTTCATGTCCAGAACGGTCCGCATAGCGCTCGACGTCATGGGAGGCGACAACGGCCCCTCCGTGACCGTACTGGGCGCTGAGATCGCGGCCCTTCGGCGCCCCGACACCGAGTATCTCCTGTTCGGCGACGAGAAGCTGATCGCACCGATCGCCGCGAAACTGTCCCGGATCAAGTCCGCAAAGATCATCCATACCGACGTCGCCGTCAGCATGGACGACAAGCCAAGCCAGGCGCTTCGGCGCGGGCGAAAAGTGTCGTCGATGTGGCTCGCCATCGAAGCGGTGAAGAAGGGCGAGGCCGATGTGGCGGTCTCCGCCGGCAATACCGGCGCGTTGATGGCGATGAGCCTTTTTTGCCTGAAGCCGTTGCCGGGGATCGCGCGGCCTGCGATTGCCGCGATCTGGCCCTCGACGCGGGGCGAGAGCATCGTGCTCGATGTCGGCGCCTCGATCGGGGCGAGTGCAAAACAACTGGTCGACAATGCGGTCATGGGTGCAGCGATGGCGCGTGTGGTGTTTGACCTTGAGCGGCCGACCGTTGGGCTCCTCAATGTCGGCGTCGAGGAAATGAAGGGCGTCGAGGAAGTGCGCGAGGCCGGCAAGATCTTGCGCGAAATGAATCCGAATAATTTTGAGTATAAGGGTTTTGTCGAAGGCGACGATATTTCCAAGGGCACGGTCGATGTTATCGTGACCGAAGGTTTCTCCGGAAATATCGCGCTGAAAACCGCAGAGGGAACCGCGCGCCAGATCGGCGAATATTTGCGCGCTGCAATGAGCCGAACTTTAAGCGCGCGAATTGGTTATTTCTTCGCCCGCGGCGCTTTCAACGTGCTTCGCGAGAAAATGGATCCGCGCCGCGCGAATGGTGGCTTGTTCCTCGGCTTGAACGGCTTGGTCGTGAAAAGTCACGGCGGCACAGATGCAGAAGGCTTCGCCTCGGCAATTGAGATCGGCTATGACGTCGTGCGCCATAATTTGTTAAGCGGAATTTCGGCCGGGCTGCACCGCGCGCCCATGCCGGCCTCCGTACCGGAGGAATTGCAGTCGTGACAGTTTACCGGTCAGTAGTCCGGGGGGTGGGTTCGTATCTCCCGGCGCGTACGCTGACGAATGCTGAACTAGCAAAGCAAGTGGATACGTCCGACGAATGGATTGTGCAGCGCACAGGAATTCGCGAACGGCATATCGCGGCTGAAGGCGAAAAAACCTCCGATCTCGCCGTTGCAGCGGCTAAAGCCGCACTCGCCAACGCTGGAATGACAGCTGCCGACATTGATCTGATCGTGCTTGCGACGTCCACACCCGATCTGACGTTTCCAGCGACCGCGACCATTGTGCAGGCGGAACTCGGCATCCACAGGGGCGCTGCCTTCGATCTGCAAGCGGTTTGCTCAGGCTTCGTCTATGCCATGTCGAACGCCGATCAATATCTGCGCTCGGGCGATTTCAACCGCGCGCTCGTGATCGGCGCAGAGACTTTCTCGCGGATTCTCGATTGGACTGACCGGACCACCTGCGTTTTGTTCGGCGACGGCGCGGGCGCGGTGGTGCTTGAGCGCACCGAGCAGCCGGGGACGCGCGAAGATCGCGGCATTCTCGTTTCCAAGCTGCGCTCGGACGGCCGGCACAGGACGAAGCTCTATGTCGATGGCGGGCCGGGTTCGACCAAAACGGTCGGTCATCTTCGGATGGAAGGCAAAGAAGTCTTCCGCCATGCGGTTGGTATGATCACGGACGTGATCGAGGATGCTTATGCCGCGACCGGATACTCATCCGCTGACCTCGACTGGTTCGTGCCGCACCAGGCCAATATCCGCATCATCGACGGCAGTGCGAAAAAACTTGGAATCGCGCCGCATAAGGTCGTCACCACTGTCGATAAACACGGTAATACCTCCGCGGCGTCGATTCCGCTCGCACTGAGCGTGGCCGTTGCCGATGGGCGTATCAAACAGGGGCACCTTGTCATGCTCGAAGCGATGGGCGGCGGGTTCACATGGGGTTCTACACTGCTGCGCTGGTGATAGGCGCAAGACAGATTTTATTCATGCCGGTTGACCGTTCCGCCAGACGCAAATAACGTCTGAAATATCAGTATGATAGTTCTACCGCGGGGGCGGCCACATGAGCGGGAAAACCATTACGCGCGCTGACCTGAGCGAAGTGGTCTACCAGAAGGTCGGCCTGTCGCGCACCGAGTCCGCGGCGCTGGTCGAACTTGTTCTAAGCGAACTCGCAGACTCGCTTGCGCGGGGCGAGAACGTGAAACTTTCCTCCTTCGGTTCCTTCATTGTGCGGCAGAAGGGCGAACGCGTCGGCCGCAATCCTAAGACGGGAGAAGAGGTTCCGATCGAGCCGCGGAGGGTGATGGTTTTCAAACCATCGAATATCCTCAAGCAGCGAATCAACGGGCGGAGCGACGCGAAAAAGCGCTGACTGCCGAAGAAGCTGACTAGGTGAAAACCCGAGAGGCTGTACTAGTGATCCGGTTCTGACATTCGTATCACGTGTCGGCAGGCATTCTTACGAATGTCAGAACCAAAGGATCACTAGCAACTTTAATAACTAGCCAGCGTCCTTTCGTATCCGACGTTCGTTCGGAGGACGCTGAACAGGGAAACGAACGTCGGATACGGGACGCTGGCTGTGGAGAAGGGTCCGGACGCATTCCGCACCATCAGCGAGGTCGCAGATGACCTCGATCTGCCGCAGCATGTCTTGCGCTTTTGGGAAACGCGCTTCGCACAGATCAAGCCGATGAAGCGTGGCGGCGGCCGCCGCTATTATCGTCCTGACGATGTCGATCTCCTGCGCGGTATTCGCCATCTGCTTTACGGCGAGGGCTACACGATCCGCGGCGTGCAGCAGATACTGAAAGATCAGGGTCTGCGTTATGTGCAGACGGTGGGCCGCTCGGCGGAGACCGATCCGCAGCGTCTGCGCGAAATCAATTTCGACCAGGAAGCGCTCGAGGCCGACGCCGAACAAGAATCCTTGAACGTCGGCGTGGGCGGGGGCAGAGGCGTGGTCAGTTTCTCGGCGCCGCCGCGCCCCGCGTCGAGCCGGAAATGCCGCGCACGCATGAGCCGCGTGTGGTCGAAGTGCCGAAGGCGCAGCCGCAGCAATTCGATGACGAAGGTCCGGCCATTCCGTTTCGGAAATTTGCGCCGGCGCCGGACCGCGAAGAGCCGCGGGTCACGGTGCGCTCCGTTGCCGAGGAGCGCGTTACGCGTGAGCCGCGCGTACCCGAACCGCAGCTACGTCCTTCACCACCTCGCGCACCGATGACTGACTCGACCGGCAGCATGCGGCTTTCATCCGAAGCCCTGCGTTTGCTGAAGGCAACGCTTTATGAGCTCGGTGAGTGCAGGCGGATGTTGGATGGGGTGCGGAAGGGTAGCGCGTAGTTCTGCTGTCCCTAGCATCAGGATTTGAACCTGCTACCTACAGCGCGCGCCGCTATCGCGGCAGCAGTTCGTGAGAGGCGTTGGCGGGAATGGTCTTTGAAATCAGCGCGCCGGTGCGCCGATTAAAAACCCAGCGGCCGGCTAGCGAATTGCTTTCGAGCTCGGCGCCGTCCAATTCAAATACGAACTTGTAGCAGGCAATAATCGTCACACGTTGCGCTCGCTCGTCTTCGAATATCGGTTCAACGCGAAAGACCGTATCTTTTTCCGGCGGCAACATTTTCGTCGTCGCAGTGCCGGTTTTCGCCGAAGCGATGAATATATCTTTCAGGTCGTAGCGCCGGGCGACCGCGCCGATCGTGTTGCCGAAGAAGTTGTCGCAGTTCCGGGTGGTCTCGGGCTGGTCGAGAAACAGAAGCTCCATCGACATGATCTTCGCGTCGCGTGACGTCGTATTCCTGAAATGCAGCCGATGCTCGCCCTCGGCGATAAAGTACAAGGAATCCGATTTGACCATCGCAGGCGGCGAGATCGTAACACTCACTTCGCCGCCGCGTTGGGCGTTCGCACTTAACGACGCGAATGTGCTCGCAAAGCAGATCGAAATAGTAAGGAAAAGCCGGTTGAAATTCTTCATATAAAAAATGGTCGGAGCGGCGGGATTCGAACCCACGACCCCTAGTCCCCCAGACTAGTGCGCTAACCGGGCTGCGCCACGCTCCGACAAGCCGCGGACTATAGTGATCCGCAATTCCGGCTGCAACGATGCGCGTTCCTGAACCGGCGTTTTCGCTGCGGCGGATGTTCGCGGAACTTCGTGTCTATAGCGGCTTGCCGCAATCGCGCCGCCCCACAAGATGCCGGCAAGCAGCCAGAAATGCCGCCAATGGTCGGTATCGATGATTGCGCCTTCTGCTGCGACCGCAGTGAACGTAGCCCACGCGGCGAGCAGAACCGGCCGCCACGGCGTCGCGCGGAGCGCACCCTTGATTCCGGCCCAGAGCGTCATCAGCACGAGCAGTAGATAAGTGATGCCGCTGAGCCAGCCGCCGGTCATGAAGGCGTTGAGATAAACATTATGCGGGTCTTCGGGAAAAATCTTGGCGAACTGAAACGGCCCAAGGCCCCACGGCATGTCGAGCGCCAGCTGGAAGCCGAGAATGTGCCGGCCGAAACGGCCGAGCTGACCGGCGTCATAGGCTTGGTCAAGCGTCGCGCGTTCCGTAAAGAGCGCGCTGACACCCTGCAGCGAAAGCAGCGCCACGAAAACCAGTGCGAGCAGCACTAAACCGGCGATGCTCGCCCCAATAATGCGAGCGCGCTCGCGCGGGTCGTTGCTGACGACAAAGATCAGCCCGATAAAAATCAACGCCGATCCGGCGAAATGGCCCCAGGCGCCGCGTGAAAACGAAAGCAGGACTGCGATAGCGATCACCGAGACCTGGAAGCCACCGATGATGAGATCTTTCAAGCGAAACGAAAGCGCGCGCTTGATCGCAAGCAAGCCGGGAAGAACCAGAAACGGGCCGAGCACGTTCGGATCGTTGAAGGTCGCTTTGGCGCGGCCATAAAGCAAGAACGAGTCTGCGCCGGGGATCAGGCGGAAATAACCTGCGATTGCAATCAGCGACACGATCACGGCCGCCGTCATGTAGCCCTGCATCAGAAGCCGCAGGCGCCGCTCGCTATCTTCGGCAAGGGCCGCGGCATAAAAAATCGTTGTCGCCGCCAAGAACCACGATACCGCGACCCATTCCGCGGTTTTCTTTTCGGTCACGACCGGGATCAGCGCGATAGTGAGCCCGAAGCAATAGACGATCAGGATCATAATCAGCGGCAGGTGACCGCGGCGAAGCGGCAGGCCGCTTGCGAAAAAAACGAACATCGCGGCAAGCGCGAAGACTTCATAGGGCGAGGGCTCGGTGAAAACGAAGCCGCCTGAAAAGCCCGCCATCCAGAGCATGATCGCCCGCAGATTTCCGACCGCGCGCGCGGGAGAAATCGTGAGCGCGGGCCCGGCTGCTGCGATAGCAGACATCAGTATGCGTTTTCAGTCTTGAGCAGCGAAATCGGCGTCTTCAAAAGAATGTAGAGATCGAAGAACACCGACCAGTTCTCGATGTAGTAGAGGTCGTGTTCGACGCGGCGCTGAATTTTTTCCGGCGTATCGGTTTCGCCACGCCAGCCGTTCACCTGCGCCCAGCCGGTGATGCCGGGCTTCACGCGGTGACGCGCGAAATAGCCGTCCACGACTTCGTCATAGAGCTGGTTCTGCGCTTTGGCGAAGACCGCATGCGGCCGCGGGCCTACCAGCGAAAGATTGCCCTTGAGGGCGACGTTGATGAGCTGCGGAAGTTCGTCGAGCGAAGTTTTGCGAATGAAGCGGCCGACACGGGTCACGCGTGAGTCACCTTTGGTGACGAGCGTTGTTGCGTTGGCGTCGGTCTGATCGACATACATCGAGCGGAATTTGAAGACTTCGATCAGCTCGTTGTTGAAGCCGTAGCGGCGCTGCTTGAAAAAGGCCGGCCCTTTGCTGTCGAGTTTCACAGCAAGCGCAACCAAGAGCATGACCGGTGAAAGCGCGATCAGCATCGACCAGCCGACGACACGGTCGAACAGCCATTTCAGAACGACGTTCCAGTCCGCGATCGGCTTATCGTAAACATCGAGCACCGGCACGTTGCCGATGTAAGAATAAGCGCGGGGACGGAAGCGCAGCTTGCTCATGTGCGCGGCTAATCGGATATCGACCGGCAGCACCCAGAGCTTGCGAAGCATCTGCAACACGCGCTGCTCGGCGGTAATTGGCAATGAGACCAGCAATAAATCGATGCGGGTCTGGCGAGCAAATTCAACGAGATCGTCCACGGTGCCGAGCTTCGGCTTGCCCGCGATCATCGGCGCGGAGCGATCGTCGCCGCGGTCGTCGAATACACCGCGGATATCGAGATCGGAATCTGCCTGCGCCTCCAGCGCCTCAATCAGCGCTTCGCCTGGTCCCGCGCCACCGACGATCACGGTGCGGCGGATCAAACGGCCCTGACGCGTCCATTCGCGAACTTTGCCGGCGATGGCGATCCGGAGCGCGAACAGCGAGGCGAGCCCGATGAAATACCAGCTTGCGGTCCAGACGCGCGAAAATTGTCCCTCGAGACGGAAGAAGAACTGGAGTGCGAAGGCAAACAGGAATATCGCGGTCCAGCCCGCGGTGATCTTCGCGAAAGAGGAAACCGGACGGCGTAGTGCAAGCACGTCATAGGTCTCGGCGATATGGAATGCGAAGACGGCTGCAGCGGACGCCGTAACGGTCGCAGCGACATAGCGCCAGAGGAAACCTTCGTCGGGAAAAACATAGTAAGCGTAAATCGCAAGACCGATCGCGGCGATCAGCAGGAATTCGGCGATGCGAACCGTGCCCCCGAGCACGATCGCTGACATCGCGGGCCGCACGGGTTCAGCCGCGATTTCCCTGGCAAGCGCGCCGAGTTCGCGCGGCGTTTGCGCGGCGCGCGCATTGGCAATGGCGTTCGCTGCAATTTCAGCAGAGCGTGCGGCTTTGCTGCGGCTGTCGGCCCCGATCATTTATTCCCCGGACAAATAGTTACTGGCGGCGTCCCTGCCGCTGAAAAGTCTTGGAAAACTAGAGGGAATCCGTCTCGGAAGGCTTAATGCTGACCTGCAGCTTAAGCCGATTGGCGGAGAAGGGCGTCGCCATATGCGCCCAGGACAGCGTCCGTCATGGCCGTTACGGTAAATTTTTCGGAAATGCGCTGATGCAATTTTGCAGCACGTTCGTTTGCGCCGCTCTCAAGCGCCGCGCGGATAGCGACGGCAAGGGCTGGAGCATCGCCCGGCGGGACAAGGGTGTCGCTTCCATCGCCGAAAATTTCCGGTATACCGCCGACATCGGTCGTGACAATGGGCACCCCCGCCGCAGCCGCTTCGAGCACGATATAGGGAAGCGACTCCGCCCGCGACGGAACAACCAGGATACGCCCCTTGGCGAATGCCTCGCGCGCGGGCATGGCGCCTGCGAACGTCACGATCTTCGAAAGTCCGAGCGCGTCTTTCCTGCCTTCGAACGCTGCGCGGTCGGGGCCGTCGCCAACGATGAGCGCGCGGATCTTGGTGTTCTCACGCTGCAGAATTGCAATCGCATCGAGCAATACATCGACGCCCTTCAGCATCCGTAATTCGCCGACAAAGAGAATGTCAGCCACGTTGCCGGCCGGCATCACGCGCTGAAGCTCTTCGGCCCGCACACCGTTATGAACGACACGCACAAGGCCGGAAGGTACACCGATCTTCGCCTCGAATGTACGCTTGGCGTAGTCGCTTTCGAAAAGTGCAAGATCGGTTTTCCGAAGCAGCAGCCATTCCGCGGTGAGATAGGCGAAGCCCGCCGGGTTGCCGCGCGAGAAGTGCAGACTGCCGCCGTGCGGCGTGTACACGCGGATCGCGCCGCCCGCTCCAAGCCGGGCATAAGCGCCGCCTTTGGCGCCATGGCCGTGAACCACGTCTGCCTTCAGTGCCTGCGCCCGTTCGCGAACATGACGGACGGCCGAAATATCGCTGAAACCGGCGTGGCGGCTCATCGGCACGCGGGAAACACCGAGGCTGAGTGAACCCGAGAGTTCCGCGAATTTGCGCTCGGCCTGCTCGCCGCCCGTGCTGTTATCCGCAACTAGGCCGACCGCGTGGCCTTGGCGGGTCTGTTCGGTGGCAAGGTCGCAAACGTGGCGGAATAAGCCGCCGACCGGGGCGCGCAATATGTGGAGAATGCGCAGCGGTTGCACGAGGCGGTCCGCGTTCAGAACCAGCGCTCGTGGACGGTAACGGTATCGCCGGGACGGATCGTATAGGAAATGGGAACAGAGGCGTGCGCGTTACGGCCGCCGACGTTGCGTGTGATCGTGACGCTCGTGCGATGGGCGCGCGCGGAGAAGCCGCCTGCGATCGCGACCGCGGTCTCGACCGTGAGATTGTTCACGTAAGCATATTGGCCGGCCGCGGTGACCTCACCGAGGATGAAGAACGGCCGGAAGGTTTCGACTTCCACGGCCACATGCGGCTCGCGCACGTAACCGGAGCGAAGTTTGGTTGTGATCGAGGCCGCGACCTGCGCGGTGGTGAGACCGCGCGCGTCGACCGGGCCGATCAGCGGCATCGAGATCTTGCCGGAGCCGTCAACCGCATAGGAATTCGAGATGCCTTCCTGGCCGAATACGACGACTCGCAGCTTGTCGCCGCCGTCGAGCGTGTAGGGGGCTTCGAAAGCGGGATCGACCGCAGTGCGCGGACCCGCGGTGGCGCAGGCGGATACCGCGAGCGCAAACAAAACTGCGATGGCCGGCCGAAAACTCATGATGCGAGCGGGCTTCTTTGGTTTCCAAATTCTTACCGCCGCATGGTTAACGAACCCTCACCAAATCTTGCGGCCAACGGGGTCTTAACCCAATGGCAACCCTAATGATTTCTTATTGGCGGGTCAGTTGCGTGGAGTCGTATCCGTGAAGCGCCGCCCATTTTCATCAAATCCTGCCGCGGCGATTCCCGCTCCGGCCGAGTCGGAACTCGACCTCGGCGCCTTGGGGCGCGCGATCTGGCGGCGCAAATTCCTGATTCTCACCGTCACGGCGCTTGCGGCCGTCGGAAGCTTTCTCGCCGTCAACGCGATCACGCCGCGCTATAAATCGGAAGCGCGCGTCATCATCGAGAATCGCGAAACTGCCTATAATCAGGCGCAGGGCGAGCGGAATGCCGAGCGCGACCGCACGCTGCTCGATGCCGAGGCGGTGCAGAGCCAGGTTCAGCTCGCCCTGTCGCGCGATCTCGCGCGGAACATCATCAATAATCTGAAATTTTCCGAGCGGCCGGAATTCAATCCGTCCGCGGGTTCGATCATAAGCGGGTTGCTGTCGCTCGTCGGTCTGTCGCGCGATCCTACGCGGCTGAGTGCCGAAGAGCGTATCCTCGAGCGCTATTACGAGCGGCTCTCGGTCTATCAGGTCGACAAATCCCGCGTCATTGCGATCGAGTTTCAGTCGTCCGACGCGGAGTTCGCCGCGCGCGTCGCAAACGCAGTTGCCGAAGGCTATCTGAAGCTGCAGCAGCAGGCGAAGCAGGATTCGATCAAGCAGGCCGGGCAGTGGCTCGCAGGCGAGATCGACCGGCTCCGCACGCGCGTTGCCGAAGCCGAATCCAAGGTCGAAGAATTCCGCGCAAAGTCGAACCTCTATATCGGACCGAATAATAACGCGTTGAGCACGCAGCAGCTCGGCGAATTGAACACCCAGCTTGCGACGGCGCGCACACGTAAATCGGACGCTGAAACCAAGGCGCGCGTGATCCGCGACATTCTGAAGAGCGGGAAGCCGGTCGAGACCAGCGAAGTCCTCAATTCCGAACTGATCCGCCGTCTCAACGAGCAGCGCGTAACTTTGCGCGCACAGCTTGCCGAACAATCGTCGACGCTGCTCGAATTGCATCCACGGATCAAGGAATTGAAAGCACAGATCGGCGATCTCGAAGCGCAGACCCGGATCGAGGCCGACAAGATCGCACGTAGCTTCGAAAACGACGCGCGGCTCGCTTCAGCGCAAGCCGATTCCATTCTTGCGACACTCGACGTACAGAAGAAACAGTCTACCGCGCTTGGCGGCCAGGACGTGCAGCTCCGCGCGTTTGAGCGCGATGCGAAGTCGCAGCGTGACATTCTGGAATCCTATCTCGCGCGTTACCGCGACACGCTGGCGCGTGAAACGCCGGACGCCGTGCCGGCGGATGCGCGTATTTTCTCCCGCGCGTTTGCGTCTTCGACCGCCCATTTCCCGAAGAAGCTCCCGATCATCCTGATCGCGACGATCGCCGCCTTCATCGCGATGGTGAGCTTTATCGCGGCCGGCCAATTGTTGAGCGGCGATGTCTATCGTGCCGCCGCGCCATCGATCGTGCCTGCTGATGAGGAGATGGAACAGGATGAACACGTCGCGTGTAAAACCGATCACCGCGAAAGCCTCGCGGATTAATGGGGTCACCGACCTCAGTGCGCAGGTCCGCCTGATGGGCCGCGGTATTGTTATCGTGACCCGAACGGCGCTTGAACCTTCTTCGGAACTGGCACTCGAACTCGTTCGCGATCTGGCGGCCGGCGCGCGCGCGATATTCGTGGATATTGACCCCGAGACGAATGTTGCAGGCAGAACGCTTGCGGCCGGTCTTGCGGGCATTGGCGATGTTGTGTCCGGCAGCGTTTCATTTGCCGAAGCGATTCAGCGCGATGCTCTGTCCGGCGCGCATATCGTGGGTGTCGGCCGCGTCGCAGCGGGCACCGCTGAACTGCTTTCCGCGCCGCGGCTTTCAATGATCCTTGGCGCGCTCGCGCAGACCTACGATCATGTGGTGGTCGCGGCACCCGATCTTACGCGTTTCAGTTACGCGTCGCGGCTCTCGCGTTTTGCCCGCGGCACGGTGTTGGTGAGCAGCGAGGGCGAAGCACGCGGTGCCACCGCCGCCAACGCGCTTGCCGGGATGGGTTTCCGGAATGTCGTCGTGGTGTCGGCCGCGCAAGAACCGAGGATGGCACCGGAGGTTGCGGCTTAGCGCTGTAACAGGCCCCGAACGGTTTTTGCCGCGCGCCAGAGCACGGGCGTCGATTTGATCATCCGCTTTAAGCCGCTTTGGGCGCGCAGGAGCGGAACGATCGCGTGGCCCGCCGCGGAAAGCGGTAGGAAACTATCGAACAGGTCTTCGCTCTCGTCGCAATAGACGAATTTATATTCGGCTTCGCCGACCCCGAGATCCATGATCGCGAAGCCGCGGTCGGCCGCATTCGCAACGGCATGCGAGAGCGTGACGATGCCGGGGCTGTTCCGGCCATTCTCGCTCGAAGTGTAAGAGCTGATCATGGTGGACAACCGTTCGCCGTCGGAAACGCCCGCATAAAGCGCCAGCACTTCGCCGCCGCCTTCAAGCGCATGGATTTCGAGTAGCGGCTTGCCGTGCTCGATGCCCGCAAGCGTTGCGGCGCGGAGGAAGGCTTCGACCTGCGGTGCTTCGAACGGGTTAGGCGTCTTGTGAAGCGCGAGATATTCGCGCTTCTGTGCAAAGAACGCGTCCATAACGCGGCGCGCTTCCTCCGCCGTCGAGGCGACGAAATAGCGATAGCCGGGAAGCTTTGCGAGTTTGCGTTCCTTGCCGCGGATGCGGCCGCGGTAGCTCGTGCTGAGTTGACGCGTGAGCACGGCTTCGCCCGGCTCGCCGAGCTTTAAGCGATAGCCGGCGCTCGGCGACGGCTGGTGCGGAAACTGTAGAAGCGGATTTTCCGTGCCATGCCAGTTCAGCGGCTGATTGAAGAGTTCGAGTGCGGCGAGTTCGGGGTCGGCGTTCGCAATTTCCTCGAGCATGCGCTCGACGAGGCCGCGGTCGAACGCAACGCCTTTGCGCCACGGACCGAAGTTGTAGTTCGCGTGCTTGCCGGCAAGAAAGCGCGCGACCGCAAACGGCCCCCGCGAAAATTTTCCCAGCGGCAGCAGGCAAAGCGGCTCGCCGGTATCATCGTAGGCGATAACGATCAGCGGCTCGACGCCTTCGTTCCCGCCAATGTGGTCCTGCCAGAGTTTCAGAAAGTCATAGCGCTGGTAGGGGGTGAGGCTGCCGGTCGCTTCAAGCTTGCGCCAATCGGCTTCAGCCTGCGCCAGGTCGCGGAAGATTTCGACGCGCGAGCATAATGGCACCGCGCCTTGGCTACGTGCGGTTGTAGCGGGCTCAAGCGCAGGATTTTGTGCGTGGGAAAGCAAAGAAGACCCCTAAAGCCGGTCGTCCCGCCGGCTTTAAGGAGACTTGCAAAGAATTATCAATATTCCCTTGTCAAATTCGCCTAAATCTAAGCCTTCTAACTCCCTGGGATGACGATGAATTTGCGAAAAGCCGCGATCCGCACGGGTCTGGAGGCACTCTATTTCTCGGGCGCGTACCGCGTCCTGGGGCCGGTTTCCGCCGGCATCGGCACGATTTTCACGATGCATCACGTGCGCCCGCCGCGTGACGATGCGTTTCAGCCAAACAATATGCTCGAGATTGAGCCCGCGTTTCTGGAAACACTGATCGAATATCTGCGCTACAAGAAAGTCGACATCATCTCGCTTGATGAAGTCCATCGCAGGCTGAGCGAGCAGGATTACAACCGGCGCTTCGTCGCTTTCACATTCGACGACGGTTATCGCGATAATCTCGAATTTGCCTTGCCGATCCTGAAGAAGCACGGCGTTCCTGCCACGCTTTTTATCGCCACGAGTTTTCCGGATCGTCTGGGCGAATTGTGGTGGATTGCGCTTGAGCGCGCGATCGCGGCGACCGATCGCATTGCGCTCGAAGTCAGTGCCGCGTCGCGCTTCATCGACAGCAACACGCCGCAGGCTAAGGCGCGCGCCTTTGACGAACTCTACTGGTGGCTACGCGGCATGGCGGATGAAGCCGAGATGCGGAGCACCATCAAGGACCTCTGCGAACGCTACGGCGTCGATTACCTCGCGCTCTGCGCCGAATTTTGCATGAGCTGGAGCGAAATCGAACAGATCGCTGCCGATCCGCTGATCACGATCGGCGCTCACAGTGTGAACCACTACATGCTGCGGAAATGGCCAGCCGATGTCGTGAAGAAAGAGCTGACGCAGAGCGCATCGGTCATTGAAGCTGCACTCGGCAGGAAGCCGTTGGATTTTGCCTATCCGGTGGGTGACGTGACTTCGGCCGGTGCGCGCGACTTCGAACTTGCGGCCGATGCCGGCTACCGTCTTGGCGTGACGACACGGCCGGGCGTAATTTTCCCTGAACATCGCGAGCATATGACCGCGTTGCCGCGCATTTCAATCAACGGAAATTTCCAGGCGCTGCGCTATGTTGATGTGCTGCGCTCGGGCGTGCCGTTTTCACTGGCGCGCAACTTCCGGCGTCTCGACGTCGCTTAAATTTCATGATCTTAAGCGTCGCGGCGCGACATCCAGCGGATCAGCGGCATCGCGGGTAGAACCCAGCCGAGGCCCAACACCAGAAAAATCAAAAAGCGGCCGAGACCGGAGAGCTCGGCGACGCGGCCTTGCGCGACCAGCATGCCGAGCAGCGCCCACACGATGACGAGCGCGAGCAGCAGGAACGTGCCGATCAGTTTGCGAGTTCGTTGGCGCATGAAATGCCGCGGCGAGGCGTCCGTTGCGGGAATGTATGCCGCTCTATAAACGTCGCGCGGTCTCCTGTTAATCCGGATTTGCCGACCGCGATGCCGCAGCCAACTCTCCACGATCCGATGCGCGACGTGCGCCGCTGGCTCTGGGCGATCGCGGCGCTCGTCGCCGGCATGGTGATGCTGGGCGGCGCGACCAGGCTCACCGGCTCCGGACTTTCGATCACGGAATGGAATGTCGTGACCGGCATTTTCCCGCCGCTCACGGACGCCGCGTGGCTAGGCGAGTTCGAGAAGTACAAGGCGATCCCGCAATATCAGGCGATCAACAAGGGCATGAGCCTTGCCGACTTCAAGTTCATCTATTTCTGGGAATGGGCGCACCGGCTCTTGGGTCGCATTGTCGGATTCGCGTTTGCCATTCCACTCGCGTTTTTCTGGTGGCGCGGGAAGATCGATCGCGCGCTCGGCTGGAAGCTCGTGCTTCTGCTGTTTCTCGGTGGTTTACAAGGCGCGATCGGCTGGTGGATGGTGGCAAGCGGGCTTTCGGTTCGTACCGATGTCAGCCAGTACCGGCTTGCGGTTCATCTCACGCTTGCCTGCATTATCTTTGTTGCGCTGGTCTGGGTCGCGACGAGTCTATTGCCGCAACGGAAAGAGCGGCGGGCGAGGGCGCATTTTCGCGGTCGTTCTGATCGCGCTTTCGCTAGTCCAGGTTTTTCTCGGCGCGATCGTCGCGAAAACCAATGCCGGGCTCACCTTCAACACCTGGCCGCTGATCGACGGCGTGTTTCATCCGAAGAAAGCGCAGCTCTTTCTGCTCGAGCCGTGGTGGCGCAATATTTTCGAGAACGTGCTTGCGGTGCAGTTCAATCACCGCATGACGGCGTATCTCTTGTGGTTCGCAGCACTGGCCTATGCGCTTTATCAAATGCGCGGCAACGCGCGCGCAGCAGGCGTGGATCTTATTCGCGCTGATCACAGCACAGGCAGCGCTCGGCATTTTCACGCTGCTCTACGCGGTGCCGCTTGCGCTCGGGCTTGGCACATCAGGCCGGCGCCGTCGTGGTGCTCGCGTTATGCGAGCTACCACGCGGCAAGGCTGTTTCAGGCCGCCAAGCCCTGATCGAGATCGGCGATGATGTCTTCGACATCTTCGATGCCGATCGAAAGCCGCACCGACATCCGGACCCGCACCGGCCGCCACCTTCTGCTCGTCCGAGAGCTGCTTATGCGTGGTGGAAGCGGGATGAATAATCAGCGAGCGCGTGTCGCCGATATTGGCGAGATGCGAGAACAGCTCGACTGACGAAACCAGTTTCACGCCCGCGTCGAAGCCGCCTTTGAGACCGAAGGTCAGCACGGCGCCCGCGCCCTTGGGCGAGTATTTCTGCCCGAGCGCGTAATATTTGTCGGTCTTCAAACCGGCGTAGCTCACCCAATTCACCGCGGGATGCTTGCTCAGATATTCCGCGACCTTCAGCGCGTTGTCGCAATGTTTGCGCATCCGAAGCGGCAGCGTCTCGATGCCGGTGATGACCAGGAACGCATTGAACGGCGAGAGCGCGGGGCCGAGATCGCGCAGGCCCAGCACGCGGGTTGCGATCGCAAACGCGAAGTTGCCGAAGGTTTCGGCGAGCACGATGCCGTTATATTCCGGCCGCGGTGCGGACAGCATCGGATAGCGCTTGTTGTTGATCCAGTTGAACTTGCCGCCATCGACGATCACGCCGGCAATCGAATTGCCGTGGCCGCCGAGAAATTTCGTCGCCGAGTGAATGATGATGTCGGCGCCGTGTTCGAACGGCTTGATGAGATAGGGCGTGGCCAGCGTGTTATCGACGATCAGCGGCACGCCGGCCTTCTTCGCGATCTTCGCGACACCTTCGATGTCGGTGATGATGCCGCCGGGATTGGCGATCGATTCCACAAAGATCGCTTTGGTCTTCGGCGAGACTGCTTTCTCGAAGGTGGAGAGATCGTCGGTATCGGCCCAGACCACTTTCCAGCCGAAGTTCTTGATCGCGTGGTTGAGCTGGTTGATCGAGCCGCCATAGAGGCGCTTCGCGGCGATGATCTCGTCGCCGGACTCCAGCAACGTGTGAAATACGATCGCTTGTGCGGCGTGACCCGAGGCGACGCCGAGCGCGCCGGTGCCGCCTTCGAGGGCGGCCACGCGCTCTTCGAGCACGTTGTTCGTCGGGTTGCCGATGCGCGTGTAGATGTTGCCGAAGGTTTGCAGGCCGAACAGGGAGGCCGCGTGTTCGACGTCGTCGAACACGAAAGACGTTGTCTGATAGATCGGTGTCGCGCGTGCGCCCGTGGTCGGGTCGGGCTGCGCGCCGGCGTGAATGGAGAGTGTCGCGAAACCGGGCTCTCTGTCGGCCATCTCTGCTTCCTTTGCTATTACACTCACTAAGTGTGTGAATATAATCGAATATCACAATTCAGATGTGATTTATGCAGAAGCGAGGGAGACGGTCAACCGGCTCGTTGGAGCGGTTTGATTAGCTCCGCTTCGCTTTTGTCTTGGACGTATTCAGTGCGACTGCCGCGCGAACGCGTGTCTGAAGCGCTTTGTCTGATCCTGCCGCCTTCGGGAATATCGATCGCGCGGCGCGTATTGCCATCGAGACTGATTAAAAAGACGGGAAGGATCTTTGAGCGAAGCGCCGTTGGCGAAGCAGCTTCACTTTGTCTTTATAAGTCTCGCCGGTGCAGATGATGCCGTCGTGCGACCAGGTCGGCACGCCTTTTGGATTGGACGGCTTCTTCCACTTCGCTTCTTCGATCGCACCGGATCGGCTTCCTGGATCAGCTCGCGCATGAGCGCGAGTGTTTCGCTGCGCCAGTCACCGAGTTTATTTTTGCTGGTCATTTTAACGGTCGCGAGTTTTCGTCTAAGCTTTTGCTTTCTTCATACCGCCACTCCGTGTTTTCGTGAATCGCTTATTTCACCCAAGCAGTAAACTGCGCCGAAGTTGCGGCTTATCGCTTGCCGAACGTCGTTCTGGGACCTTGGCTGAAAGTTCGTGTCGACCGTTGTCGATACGCAAAAGCTCGTGCTGCGTCAACGCCATGTCGTTCGGTGGCGTCGAACCGCCGGAACGCCGGCAAGCCAGAAGAACCAGATGTAGAGCTGAGAAATGCGAGCGCGACGGCATTGATGATGCTGCCCGTTCCTGCGCCCAACAGAAGCAGCGTGTTGATTTCCTGCGGCCGCTCCGGATTGTAGTGGTTTGATCTGGTCGCCGGAGTTCAGCAGTCAGGCCGATGTCGCGGGCGCGGCCACGCCACGTATAGGTTTTTCCATCGACAACATATCTGACGATGCCGTGCGGGTCCGGAAAGGTATTCTGTCCCGCGGACGGACATTGCCGAAGTCTTTCGATTCCACGACGGTGGCGACAGGTCTCGGGCCAGGTGCGTTTTTGAACGCCATTGGCCCAGACGATATGAATGCTGAAGACGATTACCATGAGGCAATAGCCAGCAATGGGCACCAGGCCGTACCGGAAGAGTGTGAACATGAGGCACCAGACAGGGTTTCGACGCGCCTGTCTGTACCATCGTCTCGTTTAAGATTGGTTGAGCGCGATCTTAAACTGAGAAACGTCTCGAAAGGTTGAGCGGCTTTCAGATTTAACCCTTCGGCGTAAACTTCTGCCCAATCGAAAGCCGCTGCACGCCGCCTTCAAGCCGCTTCGGGCGCTTCGACGAAAGCTTGCGCGTATTCACGCCGGCCCAATTGATCTCGCCGGATATGCGGCCGTATTCGATCTTCGGGCAGCGATCCATCACGACCTTCATGCCGGCTGCTTCCGCGCGCGCGGCGGACTCGTCGTGGCGCACACCAAGCTGCATCCAGAAAACTTTGGGGAGCGGCGAGAGCTTCAGTGCCTCTTCGAGCACGCCCGGCACCGCATCGGGCGAGCGGAAGACATCGATCATGTCGATCGGCTCCGGCACATCGGCGAGTTTCGCGTAAGCTTTGATGCCGGCGATCTCGCTGTCGCCCTGGCCGGGATTGATCGGGAAAACCTTGTAGCCGCGCTCGTTGAGATATTTCACGACGAAATGGCTCGGGCGATTGTCTTTTGGGCGACGCGCCGACAATCGCGACCGATTTCACGGCATTCAGAATATTGTGGATGTAGCTGTCGTCGTATTTGTCGTGGTTCATTTTTCGTCGAACTTCGTCTGAATGGCTTCGCCGAGCGCTTTGCGTAATTGCGCGTTCTCGGTCTCAAGCGCAATGATTTTCTGCTGCATGCCGGGCATCGCGGCCTGGATTTCTTCTCTCGTGAAGCGCTCGGTGATGTGCTGCGAGCAATTCACGTCCCACGCTTCGACCGTGAACAAGAGCACGCGCTCGGGCTTCGCGCGATAGCCTTGATCGAACAGTTTTTCGATCAACGCCGCGTCGCCTTCGACCGCGCGCAGACGTCCCCAGATCTTGATGCGTGAACGCGTCGCCACATCGAGCAGAAACAGAAATGCGCGATCGTTGGTTTCGATGTTGGAGATGGTGATGTATTGCCGGTTACCACGATAGTCCGCGAAACCCAGCGTCTTATTGTCGATGACCTTGATGAAGCCGCGCGGGCCGCCGCGGTGCTGGATATAGGGCGCGCCGGTTTCGGAGACGGTCGCGAGAAACGCGGTGTCGAGCCGTTCGATAAATTGCGCGAGATCGGGCGTAATCTGGTCGGGAAATCCGTTTTCGACCCGGTCGTCATAAAGTATCGCCGAGCCGCGCTCGGTTTGTGCACGGCGCGCGGCAGGCGGGAAAACGAGATCGCTGTTATTGGTCATTTTGCCTAAGTAGGAATTCCGGTTTGCTGGCGCTAGCCGGGCCTCAGCGGTCTTCCCATTTCGGCTCGCGCTTTTCGACGAAAGCGCTGATACCTTCGACCGCGTCGCGCGCGAGCATATTTTCGGTCATCACTTCCGCAGTATAGCGATAGGCCGCGGCGAGATCGAGTTCGCGCTGTTTGTAAAACGCTTCCTTGCCGATTTTCAGCACGTGCGCGGATTTCGAAATTATTTTGTTCGCAAGCTCGAGCGCTTCATGGCGCTCGGCGCCAGTTTTAGCCACGCGGTTGATAAGTCCAATTTCGTAAGCGCGTTTGGCGTCGATCAATTCGCCGGCAAGCAGCATTTCCATCGCGTGTTTGTTCGAGACGTTGCGCGAGAGCGCCACCATCGGCGTCGAGCAGAACAGCCCGATGTTTACGCCCGGTGTCGCGAAGCGCGCTTCGGTGCGAAGCGATGGCAAGATCGCAGGAGGCGACGAGTTGGCAACCGGCAGCACTTGCCGGCCCCTGGACCGCTGCGATCACCGGCTGCGGCAGATGCACGATCGACATCATCATGGCCGCACAGCTGTTGAACATGTGGTTGAAGAACGCGCGGCCCTTGTCGGCGTCCGCGCGGCGCGCGGTCATTTCCTTCATGTCATGGCCGGCGCAGAAGGCGGGACCGTTTGCCGCGATGATGACAGCGCGCACACTTTTATCTTTAGCAATCCCGATCAACGCAGATGAGAGACTATCGATCATCGCCTGCGACAGGCTGTTCCGCGCTTCGGGACGGTTCAGCACCAGCATCGCAACGCTGCCGTCGTCCTCGCGGAGGATGATGGGCGCATCGTTTGATTTCTGGGCGGTTGCGGCTTGCGGCGTCATTTGTCGTTTATCCGCTTCTCGTTTTGCGTTTCACACTGTATCCGAAATCCCACCGCGAGGGTGAGGGAGCGAAATCGTGTCTGCCATGCAAGTCAAAATGACGGTCGAGGAGCTCCGCGACTATCTCGCCAAGGAATTTCCGCAGGCCTACGCGCCGGGCAAGCCCAATAAGATCATCTCTGTCGGCCCGGGAACGGCGGTCGTGCAATTTACGGCAGGCGAGCGCCATTTACGGCCGGGCGGTACGGTGTCCGGGCCGACCATGATGGGGCTCGCAGACGGTGCGATCTATGTCGCGATCCTTGCCGCGATCGGACCGGTGGCGCTTGCCGTGACCACAAGCTTCACCTGCAACTTCCTGTCGAAGCCGGGTCCGGGCGATCTCATCTGCGAGGTGAAAATCCTGAAGCTCGGGAAGCGGTTGGTGGTGGCCGAAGCCGTCATTCGGGGGGCGAACGACGAGTCGCCCGCGGCCCATGTGGTCGCAACCTACTCAATACCACCCAGATAGCACTACTTAGCCAATGGTATTAAAATACCGTAATTGCAACCCATTGATTGCATTGGTGTTTAATTGACCATGGCGCATTGACGCTGTAGCGGCACTTACCTAAAACCACGCCGAAATCACCGAACGATTGGAAGAAGCCATGTCTACTTTTGTGGCGAAGCCTGCCGAAATCGAGAAGAAATGGGTGCTGATCGACGCATCCGGTCTCGTCGTCGGCCGCCTCGCGACCATCATCGCCATGCGCCTGAAGGGCAAGCATAAGGCGATCTACACGCCGCACGTCGATTGCGGCGACAACGTCATCGTCATCAATGCCGAGAAGGTCGTCTTCACCGGCAAGAAGCTCGAGAAGAAGGTGTACTACCACCACACGGGCTACATCGGCGGCATCAAAGAACGCTCCGCCAAGATGATCATGGAAGGCAAATTCCCGGAGCGCATTCTCGAGAAGGCGGTTGAACGCATGCTCGCGCGCGGTCCGCTGGGCCGTAAAGTGTTCGGCAACCTGCGCGTCTACAAGGGCGACAAACATCCGCACGAAGCGCAGAATCCGACCAAGCTCGATATCGCAAAGCTTAACCGCAAGAATGTGAGGGCCGCGTGATGGTCGATACCGTTCAATCTCTGGATGGCCTCGCGGCGCTGCAGACCAGCGCGCCGGATGCCCCGGTCTACGTTCAGAAGATCGACAAGCAGGGCCGTGCCTATGCCACCGGCAAGCGCAAAGACGCGGTTGCTCGCGTCTGGCTGAAGCCTGGCTCGGGCAAGATCGTCGTGAACACGCGGACCGTCGAAGTTTATTTCGCGCGTCCGGTGCTGCGCATGATGATTCAGCAGCCGTTCGTAGCCTCGAACCGCGCCGGTCAGTATGACGTCATCTGCACCGTTTCCGGCGGTGGCCTTTCCGGCCAGGCCGGCGCGTTGCGCCACGGCGTTTCGCGCGCACTGACGTTCTTCGAACCCGACCTTCGCGGCGTGCTGAAGAAGGGTGGCTTCCTCACCCGCGACAGCCGCGTGGTCGAGCGCAAAAAATACGGCAAGAAGAAAGCCCGCCGCAGCTTCCAGTTCTCGAAGCGCTAATCTTGGCGAAGGCACTAAAAAGAGAAAACCAATCACGAGGGCGGAAGCGATTCCGCCCTCGAACGTATCAAGCTCTTCAGCGATGCCGTGATCGCGATTGCGCTCACGCTGCTCGCGCTCGAAATCAGGCTTCCCAACGAACATCACCTGACCGATGCGCGGCTCTGGGAAATTCTTGACTCGCTGTGGCCGCGCTATCTCGCGTTTCTGGTCAGCTTTGGCGTCATTGCTTCTCTCTGGGTCGCGCATTGGCGCAAGTTTCAACTGATCGAACGCGCCAATTCGCGGCTGGTATGGCTGAATTTTCTTTTCCTGTTTGCGATCTGTTGCGTGCCGTTTGCGAGTGCCGTCCTGGGCGAGCACGGCAACTTGCGCGTCGCGGTCATTACCTACGCGGCGGTCGTCATTTTCGCCGCGCTGACTTCCGCGGCGCTTACGCTTTACGCGCAGAAAGCCGGACTGATGAAACCGGCCGTCACGCAAGAAGAAGTCAACACCAGCCTGATGAACTCGCTGTTTACCGCGGCGGTTTTCGCTATCTCAATCGGCATTGCCTTCGGTAGCCCGGACGCGGCGAAGTATTTCTGGCTGGTGCTGATCGGATCGATCTTCTTCAGCCTGCGCGCACCCGTTCGTTAAGCGGGCATTCACCAAACAACCGCGCAATTTTATCTAATCCAAATCCTGTTCCGTAGTTTCTTTGCCCCATTGTCGCAGCCGGTTAATTCCGGAAGGCTGTGCGTTTGCTTATCGATCTCGACGTCAGAACGCTCTTCATCGTGTCGATCTCCGTCACGATGGTGTTGGGATTCCTGCTGCTTTTCACTTGGTACCAGAATCGCGAAACGCGCGCGCTGGGCTGGTGGAGCGCGAGCCATTTCGTGATGTGCGTAGGCGCCGGCATGCTGGGCGCACGCGGCTACCTTCCCGACGTGTTATCGATCGATATCGCGAACGCCCTGATCCTCGTTTCGTGCGGCATTGCCTGGGGTGGTGCGCGTCTGTTTGACGATCGGCCGGTGCCGATAAGCGGCGTGCTCGCCGGTCCGATCCTGTGGATGCTCGCGTCTCAACTGCCGTTCCTGGCCGAATCCATCAATGCGCGGATCATGTTCAGTTCGGCGATCATTTCGGTTTATGTGATCGGAACCGGATGCGAAATATGGCGCGGACGGCTTTCTGAGCCGCTGCTGTCGCGCTGGCCGTTGAGTGTCACGCTGTTTGTGCATGGCGCGATTTACGCGCTTCGCATCTGGCTGGTTTTCGTCTTTCCGGTGGCGCCTGGCGCGACCTTCTATTCAGTGGTCTGGTTCAGCATCATCGGTCTTGAATCCTTGCTGTTCCTGATCGTGGCGTCGTTCATGATCCTCGCGATGGCGAAAGAGCGGAGCGAGTTGGTTCACAAAACCAACGCGATGCTGGATCCGCTGACGAACATTCCGAACCGCCGCGCGTTCCTGGACGCCGCAATGCGCCGGATGCGCCAGCGTTCACGTAATCCCGAGCCGGTGACGGCGCTTCTGTTCGATCTCGATCATTTCAAGTCGGTCAACGACCGCTTCGGTCACTCAATCGGCGACGAGGTGTTGCGGGTGTTCACCACCAAGGCGGCTGCGGAATTCCGCTCGACCGATTTGATGGGCCGCCTCGGCGGCGAAGAATTCGGTGCGTTGCTGTTTGGCGCCAACGAAAGCACGGCGGTATCTACCGCCGAGCGCATTCGCCGCGCGTTCATGGTTGCGACCGCCGATATCGATGGCAAACATGTCGACGCGACCGTCAGTGTCGGCGTAGCCACACTTCCTGTGGAAAGCACCGAAGACGTCGCCGACATGCTCGCGCGCGCGGATGCAGCGCTCTATCGCGCCAAGGAGCATGGCCGCAACCGCGTCGAGATCGCAGGAAAACGTGTTTCGGCGGTGTTCGGCGAAGAGAAAATCGATGCGCCAGTCGAAGCGAAACCGGCAGTGCCGGCGCCGGCCGCGGCCATGCTACGCGTCGTCAGCCCTTCAACCGCGCCACAACTTGAAGCTTCGCGGACGTTCAAAGAACCGGAATGGTCGAGCGAGCCCGCCTCGTTCCGCTCCTCGCGGTCCGTGTAAGACAATAGTCGCAGCTTTCAGCGGCCGGGTTTCTCAATTTTTAAGCAATTGGGGGATGGTTCTGTAGGATCATCCTGACAGTCTGGACTCCAAGCTCATAATTTTGGAGTTGCGGCTGACGATGCTTCTTGACGTGCCTACACTTCTTGTCGTCTCGATTTTCGTGACGGTCATTCTTGGCCTGCTTCTGATCTTCGCCTGGTTTCAGGACCGGAGCATTCAGGCGCTGGGCTGGTGGGGTGCTGCCTATCTACTGGGCGGGCTGTCCGCCGGCATGCTGAGTTTGCAGCAGTTCATCGTTAGCGACATCTCGATCGACCTTGCGAGCGCGCTTCTATTCGTTGCGTGCGGCATGTCGTGGAATGGCGCGCGGCTGTTCGATGGCAAGGATGTGCGCCCGTTTTCGATGATGGCAGGCGCGCTGATCTGGCTGCTCGCGTGCCAGATTCCGGGCTTCGCGGAGTCTTCGATGGGCCGCATCGTCGTGAGCTCGCTCATCATCTCGAATTACACGCTGTTTACGGCCTTTGAGCTCTGGAGCGCCCGAGGCGAGCGGCTCAATTCGCGCTGGCCGGCGGTGATCGTGATCACGCTGCACGGTGTCGTGTTTCCCTCGCAAGTGCCGCTCACCATGGTGCTGCCGGGCGATCGTATCGCGGCCACGCTCACCAACGGCTGGATTGCGACGCTCGCGGTGGAATCGTTGCTCTATTCAATCGCTGCCGCGTTCATCCTTCTAGAAATGGCGAAGGAGCGGACCGAGCGCGTGCATAAGGAAGCGGCGCTGATCGATCCGCTCACCGGCGTCTTCAACCGCCGTGCCATCATTGAAGAAGCGAAGAAAATCCTCGCACGCGATGTTCGTCCGACCAAGCCGATGGCGATCTTCATGTTCGACATCGACAAGTTTAAATCGATCAACGATCGCTTCGGACATCCGGTCGGCGACAAGGTGATCAGGCTGCTTGCGACAACCGCAAAAAAGACGCTTCGTCAGACCGACGTATTCGGCCGGCTCGGTGGCGAGGAATTCGCGGCCTTTCTCGGCAATACCGATGAGAAGGGTGCGATCATCGTCGCTGAACGTGTGCGAGTCGCATTCCAGGAGGCGGCGGAGAACGTGGACGGAATCGATATCGGCGCGACCGTCAGTATCGGCGTCACCTTCACCAGCGACTACAAGAGCGAAGTCGATGCGCTACTCGCGCGTGCGGACGAGGCGCTTTACAACGCCAAGAATTCCGGCCGTAATCGCGTGACCATGCGAAGCGAACACGGTTCGGAACTTGAGATGGCGAGTCTGGTGCCGGAACTCGCTCAAGGCGACCTGTTCGTGGTTACCAGCCGTTAACCTGCGCTGTTTTACGCTTGGGCCATGGCAAGCGTCGCGTCTCGTAACATCGCTGCTGAAGCCGCCCGTCTCGAAGCAATTGCGATGGGTGCCGGTGCCGCGCTTGCCTGCGTCCACCAGTCTGCCGAAGAAATGCATCGCGCACTTGTTGCGGAATATCTCGAGCGCAAGCATTCGCGCGGTCTGTGGGCGCGCACGCTGAGTCTGCTCTCGCTCTAGACGTCAGCGCTTCCCGCGCGCCGCGTTTTTCGGCGTATTTTCCAGCACCGACCGTACCATCGCGAGTAAGCGCGTGATCGCTGCTTGTCCGCGGTTGGGGCCGAGCTGGCCCTGGATTGCAAGCGTTGCCAAGCCGTGAACCAGCGCCCAGTGCAGCAGCACAGCCGGATCGCTGGTCTTGGCCGGCGAGGTCTCGACCTTCTGGCCGGTGACGGCGGAATAAGTCTCCGTATAGATCGCAAAGGCCGCGGGCCCCGCAACTGCAAGACGCTCGGTCGTGTGGTCGAGCAATGCGCCCTGAAACATGAGCTGGAACTGCGCGGGATGGCTCAGCGCAAAGCGGACATAGGCGACGCCGGTCGCAACCAGGCAGATTCTTCAGATCAGGCTCATTTGCTCGCGCGGTGCGCTGCGCCTCGGTCAGCCGCTCGAAACCCAGCGCGGCGACAGCGCTGAGCAGGCCTTTGGCGTCGCCGAAGTGATGGGCAGGGGCTGCGTGCGAAACCCCGGCGCGGCGCGCACATTCACGCAGCGTGAAACCCTCGACGCCGCGCTCGGTCAGCACGGCTTCCGCCGCCTCGACCAGCGCCGCAGCGAGATCGCCGTGATGATAGGTCTTTTGCCGCTTCGCCATGGCAGGGCGAACGGGCTTTTTCTTCTTCGATTCCATAGACGGGAGTTTACATCGTCAAGATCAAACTTGACAACGGTAAAATCAGGCGTAGTTTCCAACTTGTCAACGTCAAGATTGGAGCCAGTAATGACCCCGGAACTCGTATTTAGCCTGGCAAATAGCTTCGCATTGCTCGGATGGGTGGTGCTGATCGCGGGCATCGTGCTCGATCGTGCATGGCTTCGCGACAAGGCGGCTGGCATTTATTGGCCGCTCGCACTCTCGGTCCTATACGTCATTGCTTTTTTCCTGGGTTTCGGAGCGACGGGCGGAAACTTCTCGTCGATTGCCGGCGTGCGCCAGCTCTTTTCCGGTGATTGGACGCTGCTCGCGGGCTGGGTGCACTACCTCGCATTCGATCTGTTCGTCGGCGCCTGGATTGCGCGCGATGCGGAGCGGGCAGGGTTATCGCGCTGGTTTCTCGTTCCGGTATTGCCGCTGACGTTCCTGCTCGGTCCTGCCGGCCTTCTTCTATCCCAAATTTTCAAGGCCGCTTTCAAAGGAGCGAAATCATGAGCGCGCAAGCAATTCGGCCGGAAGCGCCGCTATCGTTGCGCGAAGCAGCGCGCAATTTTTACAGGCGCGAGCCGATGCTGGTCGCGGCCGCGGCAATCCTTGCCGCGATGATGATCCCGTCTTTCGTCGGGCTCCTGATCGATACGCGAATGTTCAACGGCATCAATGCCTGGATCAAGCCGCTGAAGTTTCAATCTTCGGGCGTGATTTTTCTGCTCACGCTCGCGTTGTTCTGGCCCTATCTCGACGCGACCGATCGCAAACGAAAGTCGGTGCGCTTCGCGGCCGTTTTCGTTAGCGCAATTCTGGTGCTCGAAATCGCCTACATCACTTATCGCGGCTCGCAAGCGGCAGCTTCGCACTACGACAACGCGAGCGGAGCGGGCATGGTTCTCTACGCCCTTATGGGCCTGGCCATCCTGTCGTCCACCATCGTGAGCGGTTGGGTCGGCTGGCTGATCCTGCGCGCACGCGATGCCGTTGTGTCCCCAGATCTGCGCTTCGCGATCGCGATCGGTTTGATCGCGGGCGTCACGCTTGGCAGTATCACCGGCGTCTACATGAGCCAGCAGCCGGGTCATTGGGTCGGTGGTGTGCGCAGCGACATCAACGGATCGTTCTTCTTCGGCTGGTCGCGGACTGGCGGCGATCTACGCGTCGCGCATTTTATCGGTCTGCACGCGATGCAGGGGATTCCGCTTATCGGATGGCTCGCCTCGCGTTACGCGCCGTCGTTCACGCGAAGCAGCGTCGTCGTTGCGACCATTATTTGGAGCGTCGTGACCATTGCTGTCTTTGTTCAGGCATTGATGGGCCGCGCGTTGTTTCCTGCGTAAACGGCGCACGTTTTAAGTTGCGATCTTGCCGCCACCCCGACGGGTGATCGCGACAACGGAGGGCCGTAGCGGCATTTCCGGTTTGAAATCCGGCCAGCGCGTGGACGGATTGTCGTAGGTTTCAGGCGCCGCGCCGGGATCCTCGTCATCGGCACTCCGTGATCAGAGGGCAGGCAACTGCCCCCTTTACAGCGCGAACGATTCCTTCGATTATTTGTCCATGGGGATTGCGATCTCCCCACGAGGCGACAGCCGAAGCATCGCGTCCCGAAATTTTCCGAGGGCGCATTATGTCGTCAATCAACACGATTACTTCTGACAAACTGTCCAAGCTAATCGGCACGCCGCGAGCGCCGGTGATTATCGATATTCGCACTGCCGACGATTACGCCGCTGACACGCGCTTAATTCCTGGGAGCGTCCGCAGTGGTCCCGATCCCATGTCGATGGCGCACGAACAATCAGGCCGAAACATTGTTGTCGTCTGTCAACAAGGCTCCAAGTTGAGCCATGGCTTCGCGGCTTACCTGCGCAATGAAATGGCTTCGGCGGACGTCCTGGAGGGCGGCTTCGCGGCGTGGCGTAATGCGGTGCTGCCTATGGTGGTCACGGAAAAACTACCGAAAAGAGACGCGCAGGGCCGCACCCATTGGGTGACGCGCGAACGGCCGAAGGTCGACCGCATCGCATGCCCTTGGCTGATCAAGCGCTTTGTCGATCCCAATGCGGTTTTTCTTTACGTGCAGCCCGATGAAGTCATTCGGGTAGGCGAACGCTACGGGGCCGCGCCGTACGACTGCGAAGGCGTGTTTTGGAGCCATCGCGGGGAGAAATGCACCTTCGATGTTATGATCGATGAGCTTCAACTTGAAATACCGGCGCTTCGCCACCTCGCGCTTATCGTTCGGGGTGCGGATACAGATCGTCCCGATCTTGCGCCCGAAGCGGCCGGTTTGTTGGCGGTTTCGCTTGGTCTATCTCGCATGTATTCCGACGACCTTGAGCAGCTAAATAATGGCTTGCTGCTTTACGACGCGCTTTATCGATGGTGCCGGGATGCGACCGGCGAAACGCACAATTGGCCCGCTCACAAAGCACCGCGCGTGTCATGAGCGCTGCAGAGACTGCAACCGACCGCACAGCGCCAAGTTATCCGACGTTTGCGGAAGCGACACGCGTTTGGCTCAAGATCGCTCTGCTATCCTTCGGCGGACCTGCAGCGCAGATCGCGCTCATGCACCGTGTTCTCATCGAAGAGAAGCGCTGGATTTCCGAGCGCCGGTTTTTACACGCTCTGAATTACTGCATGCTTTTGCCGGGTCCCGAGGCGCAGCAGTTAGCCACCTACATCGGATGGCTCTTACACAAGACACGCGGTGGCCTCGTTGCGGGCTTGTTGTTTGTGTTGCCAGGCGCGGTGGCGATCATGGCTTTGAGCTGGATTTACGTCCTCTTCGGACAAGTCGGGCTGGTGTCCGCATTCTTCTTCGGTCTGAAAGCCGCGGTCCTCGCAGTGGTCCTGGAAGCGGTCCTGCGCATCGGCAGACGCGCGCTGAAGAATGAAACACTCGTTGCGCTGGCTGCCGCAGCCTTTGTCGCGCTCTTTTTCTTTAAAGTGCCGTTTCCGATCGTTGTTCTTGGTGCAGCGGTCATCGGATATATCGGGGGCAAGACAGGATGGCGTGCCTTCGACGTCAATGTGCTGCACGGCCCGTCCAAATCGAATGCGGTCATCGATACACTGATTGATAGCGAGCAGCCCGAGCATACTCGGCCAAGCTTCGCGCGTTTGTTTAAGGTAGTGGCGATCTGGCTGCCGCTTTGGCTCGTGCCGGTCGTATTACTTCTGTTTCTGTTCGGCGATGCGAATGTCTTCAGCCGAATTGCCGTGTTCTTTTCGAAGATGGCGATGGTGACGTTCGGTGGCGCTTACGCCGTACTCGCTTACGTCGCACAACAAGCGGTAGAGAATTACGGGTGGCTGACGGCGGGTGAAATGCTCGATGGACTTGGTCTCGCGGAAACGACGCCGGGGCCGCTTATCATGGTGTTGCAGTTCGTCGGATTTCTCGCGGCCTTTCGCGATCCGGGTATGCTTCCCCCGCTTGTGGCAGCGTCGCTTGGTGGGCTACTCGCCACATGGGTGACGTTCGCGCCATGTTTTCTCTGGATTTTTGCAGGCGCACCCTATGTCGAGGCGCTTCGCTCAAACAAAGCCCTTAGTGCGGCGCTCACCGGGATCACTGCAGCTGTCGTCGGCGTGATCCTTAACCTCGCGGTGTGGTTCGCAATCCACGTGATGTTCGGTGAGGTGCGGACCTACACAGGATACGGAATGCAAGTCGAGTATCCGATTCTGACGAGTGCGAACGTGTTCGCCATTATACTGGCGCTCCTCGCAATCTATTTAACGTTCTGGAAAAAATCGGGGCTCGTTTGGACGCTTGCCGTGTGTTCGTTGCTCGGTGTGGCGTTGCATTTCGGAGGATTTTTGACGTAGCTGTAAGCGAGCGGCCTAGGTCTTCGGAATTTTCGCCACTCCGAGCGCTACGGCCGGGCGAGGATTGAATGGCACGCATAAAGTACGCAGATATCGCAAGAGCGCAGGATAGCGATCTCGTCAATCGCATCATCGAACAGCGCGGTAAGGTACTGCACTTATATCGAATGCTTTTGCATAGTCCGGGGATCACGAATGGTTGGCTGAACTTCCTCACACCCATTCGCCAGCAAACCGAGCTCAATGGACTGTTGCGCGAACTCGCCATTATTCGAATTGCGATTCTGAATCGGGCGCAATACGAGGCTGAGCAACACCGCCCCTATGCACTCAAAGAAGGGGCGACCGAAACGCAACTGGATGCATTGGGGAACTGGGAAGAGTCGGCGTTATTCACGGACGAGCAGAAGGCGGTGCTCGCTTATGTCGACGCCATGACGCGTTCCGTTGAAGTATCGGATGAAATTTTTAGTCAGGTTAGAAACGGGTTTTCAGACAAAGTGTTGATCGAGCTTACCGCCACCATTGCGGCGTATAATATGGTGTCACGCTTTCTGGTAGCGATGAAGATCGATAGCGCTGACGATTTCGACGCTGGCTAGCTCTATGAGCAAAGCAAATAACTAGCCCGCGAAGGGTTCGATGATTATCGCACACCTACGAATTGAAGGATTTTCGAATGATTATTCGAACGTGTTGTTTGAGCGCCGAGAAATCCGCAACTTGGTCGTTAACAATCACTTCTTCCAAATGCTCCCAGTTTTGAACTGCCGTAAGATCTTTAACCCTTGTGGCCACAATGTTTAGTTTTCTGATACTACGAAGCTCCTCGAGTTCTGAGAGGTCGACGATTTCAAGATCGCTCAGACTTAGCTCAAGAAGTTTATGTAGTTTTGCAATTTTAGAAAGTTCAATTTTCTGCGCTTGAATTGTGAGGGCTTCCAAGTTGCTTAATGTCCAAAGCGGGGAAAGGTCAGCAACGCTGCGCGTGTGTAACTGTAGTGATTTCAATTTATGAAGTGCTTCGACTGGAGAAACGTCGATAACCCTATTGGCTTGAACGGTTAGCGCCACGAGATTTTCGGCTGACCGTAGTGGCGAGAGGCTGGATATGTTATGAGCTTGAACTGAGAGCCGCTCCAACTTCTTAAGATCGCCTATTGGAGTGATGTCAGTCACAGCGTTGGCTTGCACCTGAAGCACATTCAAATTGCGCAATGCCGCCAATGGAGCAAGGCTCTTTACCTTGTGTGCTTGCAGAAATAGCGATCGAAGCGTGCTCATGCTCTCGATCGGTGAAAGATCAATCAGATTGGGGCTGTAGATCGCTAGAGTATCTAGTGCGGGTAGCTTTGCTATTGCTTCAAGCTCTGTAAGCCCGTTGGTCCGTATTCTGAGCGATCTGAGTTTGCTAAGCGCTGAAACGGACGAAATATTTGACGCATTATCCGCCCTAATCGAAAGAGATCGCAATTGTCGTAAACTAAAGAGGGGCTCAATATTTTCAAGGGAGTTGGAAGCAATATTGAGATACGTTAGCTTTCCCAGTTTGGAGATAGGAGAGATGTCTAATGCGTTATGTGCTCGAATCGATAGGTTCGTTAAATTTTCGAAGTTGGATAGGGGGCCAAGATCAACGTCCTCAATGGTGTCCATCAAAAGTACAGTAAGTTTAGACGAAACGAATTTCAGGAAATCAAGATTGTTAATATTTGAGAAGCGGAGATCTATGCTGTGCAGGTTCTTGAGATCTTTGAGCGAAGATAAGCCTGGAATTGAACTGCGCTCGCCGTGTTGACCTGCCAAGTTAAGTTGGCGCACAAGCGGCGCAATTTCTAAAGGAACACTTTTCCCCAACAATATGAGTTCGCGCGCTTGCTTTTCTGCTTGTGCCTGCTTTGGATCAATGCTGTCCGCTACGGTGCGATCGGTTGAGTATCTTTTCCTTCTGTCAAGAATATCTCCAATCTCGACAAGCGTCTTTGCTGTTGCCTTCGCTTGATCCAAGACGAATTCGGAAAACTGTTCCCAAAACTGATGCCACCTTTTGTTCATGGGCAGCAAAATGTCTACAGTTGCGTCGATGAAGTGTCCTGCTGTCTTGATTAAGGCGGGGTAATCTCTAATTTTTTCGACAATATTCCTGTACCATCGCAACACTACGGTCTGCATTCTCAGTTCTGCACGAGCGAGGCGATTGGCGCCTGCCAAATCATTTATTCGGCGGCGAAGTAGGTCTACATTCGTAGAATCAAGAACGGCGATGTGCCTCAGTTCCTCGTCAGCGTCGGTCAGTTGTTTATCCAGCTTATTTGATTGTTGAATTCCATTTAGAATATTTCGTTCAAATTCTACGTGAGCGAGCGGTTCGGGGCCGACGGTGTCGTCAAAAGAATCTGTAGTTTGCCGCCTGTATTCATCAAGGGCGGTTGTTACGGACGCAATAAGATCGCGCATGCAGCGGTCGAGCGCCATTCCACGAAGTAAGGGCGGTACTGCTTCGTCTTCTTGAAGGGCAATTGCATCCTCATTCAGAATATTCTCGCGTCGAATGGCGGGAAGTCGAACGCGGGCATACTCAAGCGGAACTCTACAGCCTTCCGCGGTGCCGCTCGGTAGTTCGCCAAGTGTCGTAGCTATTTCGATTAGCTGGCTAGCTGGAAATGACAGTGGAAGCGAGTTTGGCGCGCGTAAGTATTCGATTACGGCGTGAGCGTCTCGTGATACCTCAGCAAGTTCCTGAAGTAACATGTCATTGGGACGCGTATATTTGAGCGCCATCTCTAATCCAAAATATGGGCGTTGAAAGCAGCTCTAACTTGTACTCTCGTCACTACGATTGCATCTTTTTCGGGATGCTATGCTTTATCCAGATATTTTAATAGCTGACGTGAAGACTTCTAACATGACCTTACAAAAAGGGCGCTTCTTGCGAAGCGCCCTTTCAAGTGGACCGCGCACTCCCCCAAGCACGCGATCTCGGGAGTAGCTCTTAATAAGAGTAGTACATCTCGAACTCGACCGGATGCGGGGTGTGCTCGAAGCGGACCACGTCCTGCATCTTGAGATCGATGTAGCTGTCGATGAAATCGTCGTCGAAGACACCGCCGGCTTTGAGATAATCGCGATCCTTGTCGAGGCTCGCGAGCGCTTCGCGGAGCGAACCGCAGACCGTCGGGATTTTCTTCAATTCCTTCGGCGGCAGATCATAGAGATCCTTATCCATCGCAGCACCCGGATCCATCTTGTTCTTGATGCCGTCGAGACCGGCCATCAGCATGGCGGCGAAGGCGAGATAGGG
The DNA here is from genome assembly GCA_963730025.1 of uncultured Alphaproteobacteria bacterium. Taxonomy (GTDB): domain Bacteria; phylum Pseudomonadota; class Alphaproteobacteria; order Rhizobiales; family Xanthobacteraceae. Next base: position 498,201 of record CAVSPV010000002.1, on the reverse strand, counting down.
ATTCGCCATCGGGTCGGGGAAGCGGACTTCAACGCGCTTCGCCTTCGGGTTCGAGGAGAACGGGATACGGCACGAAGCCGAGCGGTTGCGCGCCGAGTAGGCGAGCAGCACCGGCGCTTCGTAACCCGGGACCAGACGCTTGTAGGAATTCGTCGACGGGTTGGTGAAGGCGTTCAGAGATTTCGCGTGCTTGATGATGCCTGCGATGTAGGAGAGGCAGGTGTCCGACAGACCGGCATATTTGTCGCCGGCGAATACGGGCGTCGAGCCTTTCCAGATCGACTGGTGGCAATGCATGCCCGAGCCGTTGTCGCCATAGATCGGCTTCGGCATGAAGGTCGCGGTCTTGCCGTACATGTTGGCGACCTGATGGATGCAGTATTTATAGATCTGCATGTGGTCGGCCATCGTGGTGAGCGGTCCGAACTTCAGGCCGAGTTCATGCTGCGCGGACGCCACTTCGTGATGATGCTTTTCGACCCTGGCACCCATCTTGGCCATCGCGCCGAGCATTTCGGAGCGGATATCCTGCGCGGAGTCCTGCGGCGGCACCGGGAAGTAACCGCCCTTGGTGCGGACGCGGTGGCCGAGATTGCCTGAACTCATAATCGGTGCCGGAATTGATCGGCAGTTCGATCGAGTCGAGTTTGAAGCCGGTGTTGTAGGGATCGGCCGAATATTTGACGTCGTCGAAAATGAAGAATTCGGCTTCGGGACCGAAATAAACGGTGTCGCCGACGCCGGAGGATTTCACGAAGGCTTCCGCCTTTTTCGCAATGCCGCGCGGATCGCGGCTATACGGCTCGCCGGTGGTCGGCTCGAGCACGTCGCAAACGATCGACATCGTGGTTTCGGCAAAGAACGGATCGATGCAGGCGGTCGAAGGGTCCGGCATCAGGCACATGTCGAACTCGTTGATCGCTTTCCAGCCGGCGATCGAAGAACCGTCGAACATCGTGCCTTCCGAGAAAATTTCCTCGTCGATCATGGTGATGTCGAAGGTGACGTGCTGCCACTTGCCGCGCGGATCGGTGAAGCGCAGATCGACATATTTTACGTCCTGATCCTTGATCGTCTTCAGGACTTCTTTTGCGGTAGTCATTGATTTCCCCTCTTACTTATTCCCCGGGCCCGGGGACGTTTATTGTGAGCGCGATATTCTATTAAACGGCGTCGTCGCCCGACTCGCCGGTTCGAATGCGGATCGCTTCTTCGATGTTCGAGACGAAAATCTTGCCGTCGCCGATACGGCCGGTCTGGGCCGCCTTGCGAATAGCATCGATTGCTTTCTCGACCATGGGATCCGTGAGCACGATTTCGATTTTCACCTTCGGGAGGAAATCGACCACGTATTCAGCACCCCGGTACAGCTCGGTATGGCCTTTCTGCCGACCGAAACCCTTGGCTTCCGTAACCGTGATCCCTTGAAGTCCCACTTCCTGGAGCGCCTCTTTCACCTCGTCCAGCTTGAACGGCTTGATGATGGCCTCGACCTTCTTCATTTGCTTTTATTCCTCTCCCAAGCGTCGTCGCGCGCGCCGCGCGCACTTTCGAGCCGAGGACGCAATAGCAGAGTCCGTGCCAGCCCTCGGCGATCATGGCACGATCTTTTTTCTAGGCATTTTCAGTGACTTGCATAATCCTCGCACCATTCCCGGTAGCGAGTATGCCTATTTCGTAAGCAGTCTGCATAGGTTTTGTGCTGCACTCCCACGCTCGTCTTTGGGCAAAGCGCGCGGATTAGGCAATGACGCGGCCCGAGCCCCACAGCGATAGCGCGCAGTGAGTAGGGTGGGGCAGATGTTCGAAATCCTGACTCCACGCGAAATGGCGGAGGCCGACCGGCGCACAATTTCGGCGGGTACCACCGGCATCGAACTCATGGAACGCGCGGGCGCCGCGGTCGCACGCGCCGCGGCCGACGAAGCGGGTGCCGGCCGGCGCATCGCAGTTATTTGCGGACCGGGAAATAATGGCGGTGACGGTTTCGTCGCTGCGCGCTTACTGCGGCGAGCAAGGCTTTGATGCTCGCTTGTATCTCCTCGGCACGCGGAGTGCGCTGAAAGGCGACGCCGCACTGGCAGCCGCGCGCTGGACGGGACAGATCGAATCCATTGGCATGCGCGCCGCTCGATTGCGATCTCGTGATCGACGCGTTGTTCGGTGCGGGGCTCTCGCGCGATCTCAAAGGTGAGCGCATTGCGCGCGATCGAGTGGGCTGCTGCCGCGAACGCGCCGATCGTCTCCGTCGATTTGCCGAGCGGCATCGATGGCGAAAGCGGACAGGTCCGGGGCACTGCGCGTCCGCGCAACGCACACCGTCACGTTCTGCCGGATGAAGCCCGCGCATCTTCTGATGCCGGGGCGAATTCACGCGGGAAAAATCACGGTCGCCGACATCGGCATTCCGGACCGCACCGTGCGCCGAGGTCGCGGGCACGATCTCACGCTCAATCGCCCCGAAATCTGGATCGAAGAATTTCCCGTGGCCGCGCGATCGACGGTCACAAATACAAGCGCGGCCATGCGGTGGTCGCGAGCGGTCCGGCGCATGCGACGGGTGCTGCACAGCTTGCCGCGAATGCAGCGCTCCGGGCAGGCGCGGGGCTTGTGACAGTGGCTGCACCCAAGGCGGCCATGCCGGTTCTGGCCGGCCAGCTTGACTGCCGTGATGGTCCGCGAGGCGGCGGGCGCCTCCGGGCTCAAGAAGCTGCTCTCGGACCAACGGATCAATGCGGTGCTGCTTGGGCCCGGCCAGGACGCGGGAAGTGCCACGAAGGCCGCGGTCGAGGCAGCGGCAAAGGCCAAGCGGGCGCTGGTGCTCGATGCCGGCGCGATCTCAAGTTTCACAAGAGAGTCCGGAAAGCTCTCGAAACTCCTGAAACTGAATCGGATTCAGGCGGTACTGACCCCGCATGACGGCGAATTCGCCCGGCTCTTTGCGAGCGACTCAGCGCAAATCCTTGCAATTGAATCGAAAGTCGAGCGAGCACGCGCGGCGGCGAAGGCGCTGGGTGCCGTTTTGCTGCTGAAGGGCCCGACACGGTGGTGGCTTCTCCCGATGGCAGAGCGGCAATCGCCGACAACGCGCCGCCCTGGCTTGCGACTGCGGGCTCAGGCGACGTGCTCGCGGGCATTATCGTGGGGCTGATCGCGCAGGGCATGCCGCCCTTCGAGGCCGCGATCGGCGGCGTCTGGCTCCATGGCGAAGCGGGCAGCAGAAGCGGGCTTCGGGATGACCGCGGAGGACCTGCAACCGGCCCTGAAACCGGTCCTGCAGCGGTTGCTGGCGGAACGCGGGCCGCGCGCCGAATAGCTTCCTTGTGGACGGAAATCTGCGTGCTATATCCCCCACGCCAAATCGGCGCCGGGCAGCCCCCGTGCACTTCCCCGCGGGCGTGGCGGAACTGGTAGACGCGCTGGATTTAGGTTCCAGTGACGCAAGTCGTGGGGGTTCGAGTCCCTCCGCCCGCACCAGATCTTCTCGTCAGTCGGCAATCAGAAACGAAGGCTTTGAGTCAGATGCAAGTGAAAGAAACCCTGTCGGAGGGTCTGAAGCGCGAATATGAAGTGGTGGTCCCGGCGAGCGAACTCGATCAGCGCGTGAACACGCGGCTCGAAGAGATGAAAGACCGCGTGAACATCGCGGGCTTCCGCCCCGGCAAAGTCCCGATGAGCCACCTGAAGCGCGTCTATGGCAGTCGGTGATGGGCGAAGTGATCCAGCAGGCCGTCAACGAAACCAACCAGAAGATTATGACCGACGGCGGCTTCAAGCTCGCGATGGAGCCGCAAGGTGACGCTGGCCGCTGAAGCCGAGCCGGAAGTGCAAAAGCTGATCGAGGGCAAGGCCGACCTTTCCTACAAGGTCGCGATGGAGATCCTGCCGAAGATCGAATTTCCCGGATTTCAAAAAGATCAAGCTCACGCGCCCCGTCGCCGACGTCACCGACGCCGATGTCGATGAAGCGTTGAAGAATATTTCCGAATCGAGCCGCCCGTTCGGTGAGAAAGCAGGGCAAGGCCGAAACCGGCGACCGCGTCACGATCGATTTCAAGGGTGCGGTCGACGGCGTCCCGTTCGAAGGCGGGTGCCGCCGAAGACGCGCCGCTCTTGCTCGGCTCGGGTCAGTTCATTCCGGGCTTTGAAGAGCAACTGGTCGGCGCGAACGTCGGCGATCAGCGCGACGTCAAAGTGACCTTCCCCAAAGAATACGGCGCGCCGGATCTCGCCGGCAAAGACGCCGTGTTCGACGTCAAAGTGAAAAAGGTCGAGACGCCGCAGGAAGCGAAACTCGACGACGACTTCGCCAAATGCGATGGGCGCTGAATCGCTCTCGAAAATGAAGGAGCAGGTGAAGGAACGCATCCGCCGCGACTTCACCGGCGTATCGCGGCTGAAAGCGAAGCGTGCGCTGCTCGATGCGCTGGACGAGGAATTGAAATTCCAGGCGCCGCAGTCGCTGGTCGATCAGGAATACGAAACGGTGTGGAAGTCGGTCGAAAACGACATGTCCCGCCGCAACGTCACCTTCGCCGACGAAGAGACGACCGAAGAAGAAGCGAAGGCAGAATATCGCCGTATCGCCGACCGCCGCGTTCGGCTTGGGCTCGCCATTGCGGAACTGGGTGAGAAGAACAATATCCAGGTCACGGACGACGAGATCACCCGCGCGATTGTCGAGCAGGCGCGACAGTTTCCCGGCCAGGAACAACAGGTCTGGGAGCATTTCCGCAACAATCCGCAGGCGCTCGCCGGCATCCGCGCGCCGCTGTTCGAGGACAAGGTCATCGATTACATCCTCGAACTCGCCGACGTGACGCGACAACAAGGTCGATCGCGAGACATTGCTTGCGGAAGACGAAGACGACAGCCGCGGCCGGCCGCAAGATCGGTAAGTCGAAGAAAACGACAAAAAGCAAGAAAGCCGATTAACCCCTCGAACGAGCCGGTCGGTTAGATTCGGCCACTGATTCGAAGGTTTCAGGAGAAGTAAGGTATGCGTGACCCGGTCGAAACCTACATGAACCTGGTGCCGATGGTGGTCGAACAGACCAACCGCGGCGAACGGGCCTACGACATTTTCTCGCGGCTTGCTGAAAGAGCGCATCATCTTCATCACCGGTCCGATCGAAGACGGCATGTCGACGCTCGTGGTTGCGCAGTTGCTCTTCCTCGAAGCCGAAAATCCGAAAAAAGAAATCTCGATGTACATAAACTCGCCGGGCGGCGTGGTGACATCGGGCATGGCGATCTACGACACGATGCAATTCATCCGGCCGCCGGTCGCGACACTCTGCGTCGGGTCAGGCCGCATCGATGGGCTCGCTACTGCTTGCAGCAGGCGAGAAGGGCCAGCGCTTCGCGCTCCCGAACGCGCGCATCATGGTTCACCAGCCGTCAGGTGGCTTCCAGGGCCAGGCCACCGACATCATGCTGCACGCGCAGGAAATCCTGAATCTCAAGAAGCGGCTGAATGAAATTTATGTGAAACATACCGGCCAGCCGCTGAAGGTGATCGAGGAAGCGCTTGAGCGCGACAAATTCCTGACCTCGGAAATGGCCGCGGAATTCGGCATCGTCGATAAAGTCATCGACAAGCGCCCGCTCGACGAATTTCGCTCGCGAAGGCGTCATAGCCCGCGTATTTTCTGCATCACGAACAACCCGCGATTTAACGCCGCCAAGTGCTTGGCGGCGTTTTCTTTGCCACTAGCATCCGCGCCGACATTCTGATATTGTTCGACGGGGCGGTGCATGTGGACTCGATTCTTAGCTTCTACGATTCAAATTCCTGCTGCTGTTGCAGATTCTTGTCGGTCGTCGGCATGCCGCTTATGCTGTGGCACTATTGCCGGTCTGAAGCGGGTTTTTCCGCTCGCCATCATCCAGATTTTCGTCGGCATTTTGCTCGGCGGTTCGATCTTCGGTGCGATCGCGCCGGACGCTTTCAAATATCTGTTCGGCTTGAGCGATCCGAGTAACGCTAAGCTCGGTGATCACCGTCAGCGCCGTGTCGACAGCGCTCGCGCAAATTGCAGTCGTGCTGTTCGTATTTCTCGCCGGCTGTGAAGCGGACCGCAACGTCGTGCAGAACGCGGCCGGCATGATCCTGAAGATCGGCATCACCGGCGTGTTCACGCCGTGGATTCTCGGTTCGCATCGCGGCCTTTTTCATCGCGGGCTACTACGCGAACTGTCACCGGCAGTCTGGTGTTGGGGACTACGAGGCAGACGCTATACGCAATCGCGTTCGGACTCTGCATGGCGGTGACGGCGCTGCCGGTGCTGGTCATTGTGCTGCGCGAACTCGGCTTCAATTCCAAAGCCAATCGGCACGGTCGCGCTTGCCGTGGGCGGCGTCGACGACGGCCTGCTGTGGCTTTCACTTGCGATCATCCTGCCGCTTGCGCCCGCGGGCATTGCTACGACGTCGCTCTTCAATCGTGGATTCGCTTATACGCATTCCTGGCCGCGATCGGTGGCGGTCGTGCTCGCGATCCTGATCATTCTACTACGTCGTCAATCCGATGCTTGAACCGTCTGATTGGACAGCAATCGCCCGAGCGTTTGCTGATGTCGATGGTGATCATGCGCTATTTTCGGCGTCGGCGCGCTAACCGAATTGACCGGGTCTGCATGCGGTGTTCGGCGCGTTCCTCGTCGGACTCCTGATTCCGGAAAAGCTCCGGCACATGGCGCAGGACCGTTTCGACGTTCCGGTCAGTCTGCTGCTGTTGCCGTTCTTCTTTCTTGCGACCGGACTGAAAACCAAATTCGAGTTCGGCAATCCGGAGATGTGGTACGTCTTTGGCGTTGCGATGTTTGTCTGCATCACCGGCAAGTTTTTTGGCGTGACGTTGCCGACCTATCTGGTCCGGCCAATCGCTGCCGTTTTCGATCACGCTCGGCACGCTGATGCAGTGCAAGGGCCTGATGGAGATCGTTGTCGTGACGCTGCTCTATGAGCGCGGTGTATTCGGCCAGAGCACGTTCACGGCGCTCATTCTCGTCGCGCTCGTATCGACCGCGATCACCGTGCCGCTATCGAATCTTGCGCGTGGTATTTCGGCGAAGCGGCAACCGAAACCCGCGAGAAGGAAAAAGTCGAAGTCAGCGTGCCGACCGTGCCCGAACTGCCGGCAGCGGAGCAGGCGGGCGAGGTCGTGCCGACGCGCGCGAAGGTCGAGGGCGCGACGCTCGATTTCGAACATGCGATCGGCAAAGTCGCGGTGACGAACCCGGATGTCGTCATCGGCCGGCACAAAGAAGACGGATCCGCGTGAACGATGTGCGCGTTTCGCGCGGACACGCGCGGCTGCAGAAGCTCGCCGACGGCATTTACGAGATCACGAACCTGACCTCGACGCGCTCGGAGCCCAATCCGATCACGATCAACGGCGAAGAGAAGGACAAAGCCATCCTGAAGGACGGCGACGTCGTCTCGCTGAACGGCGTGAACTTTCAAATTCCGGAACGCCGCCTAGGCGGCGTTCCAGACGCCTGTTCGAGCTTCAGCGTGGTTTCGCCGATCTTGATCAGGTCGCCGAACTTGATCGGCTGATCGGCGGTCACGCGCGCGCCGTTGACCCAAAGGCCACCCGGTTTGCCGCCGTCATAGATGCGGGCTTCGAGATTTTTCGGCGTCATAGGTGATGACCGCGTGCTGCTGACGCGAGATCGTGTCGTCGCCGAAGTTGAGCTGGACGCGCATATCGTCGCCGCGGCCGATCTGGTTGGTGCCGGTAGTAGAGCTTGACCGAATTACCGGTGCCGGCGCCTTCGGTGACGTCAGTTTGCCGACCACCTGGTTGGACTTGTCCCGGATCAACTGGGTCGAGATATCGTCGAGCGTGTCGTCGTGGGCGACCGGTTCGCCTTGCCGCCTGATCCTGGTCTCGCCGCCACCGCCGCCCGACATGCCCGCTATTCCTCGTGCTTGAACTGGCGGAACGATAACGCATATACGCCTCGCAGGTCACGCTTGCCGTCCGGCCGCGGGAACTTGCCGTTGCACCAAAGTCGCATCACCCTGCAATTTCCGGCCTTACTGGCGGCGGATGGTCGCAATTCTGCGCGGCCGAGGTTCCGTTACGGCACCTCTATTGCATCGATCACAAGGCAGGGAGTCTGGGATTTCGATAGCACTTTCGATAGAATTTGGGTCGTAAGATCGTCATATCGAATCGGCGGACGCGGCCTCGGGTAGCGTTAATGCAATCTTGATCCCCCCAGCCGTAGCGTGCTTCGCTGCTGCAATGCAGGGTGGGGCGAGATTCTCGAACTACCCCGGGCCAGTAAGCGGACCGGGACAGCGCGGCGGGGCCAGGAAGCGCCCGCCGCGAAGGAACGGAGAAGTGGAATGAGCAAGGCCGGCGGCGAGTCCAAGAGCACCCTTTACTGCTCGTTCTGCGGCAAGAGCCAGCACGAGGTCCGGAAGCTTATTGCCGGTCCGACCGTCTTCATCTGCGACGAATGCGTCGAACTCTGCATGGATATCATCCGTGAGGAGAACAAATCCTCGCTGGTGAAGTCGCGCGACGGCATTCCGACGCCGAAGGAAATCCGCAAGGTTCTCGATGACTATGTCATCGGTCAGGACCAGGCGAAGAAGGTGCTCTCGGTCGCGGTTCACAACCACTACAAGCGGCTGAACCACGCGACCAAGCACAACGACGTCGAGCTTGCGAAGTCGAACATCCTGCTGATCGGGCCCACCGGCTCGGGCAAGACGCTGCTCGCGCAGACGCTCGCCCGCATCCTCGACGTGCCGTTTACGATGGCGGATGCGACGACGCTGACCGAAGCCGGCTATGTCGGCGAGGACGTCGAAAACATCATTCTGAAGCTGCTGCAATCCGCCGACTATAACGTCGAGCGCGCGCAGCGCGGCATCGTCTATATCGACGAAATCGACAAGATTTCGCGCAAGTCCGACAACCCGTCGATCACCCGCGACGTGTCGGGCGAGGGCGTGCAGCAGGCGCTTGCTGAAGATCATGGAAGGCACGGTTGCCTCCGTGCCTCCGCAGGGCGGCCGCAAGCATCCGCAGCAGGAATTCCTGCAGGTCGACACGACCAATATCCTTTTCATCTGCGGCGGCGCCTTCGGCGGCCTCGACAAGATCATCACGTCGCGCGGTCAGGGCACGTCGATCGGCTTCGGTGCGTCGCGTGCGCTCGCCGGAAGATCGCAGGCCCGGCGAAGTGTTCCGCAATGTCGAGCCGGAAGATCTCCTGAAGTACGGGTTGATCCCGGAATTCATCGGCCGTCTGCCGGTGCTCGCGACGCTTGGCGACCTCGACGAGGACGCGCTGAAGAAGATCCTGACCGAGCCGAAGAACGCGCTCGTGAAGCAGTATCAGCGGCTCTTCGAGATGGAGAACGTGCAACTCGCGATCCACGAGGAAGCGCTTGGCGCGATTGCCCGCAAGGCGATCGAGCGCAAGACCGGTGCGCGTGGCCTGCGTTCGATCATGGAAGGCATCCTGCTCGAGACGATGTTCGATCTGCCGAGCCTTGAAGGCGTCGAAGAGGTCGTGATCTCGCGCGAAGTGGTCGAGGGCGGCGCGCGTCCGCTCTACATCTACGCAGACCGCGCCGGCGAGACGGCTCCTGCGAGCGCGTGAGCCGCGAACGACCGGCTCTTCGCGCCTAGCGCTGAACGAGTTCGATCAACGCCGCAACGGCGGCCGCGAGGCCCCGTTCTGTCTCTGCTAGTCCGAAGTCGAGCGGAACCGGCGGCCCAATCTGCTATTAGCCAAATAGCCCGAAAATCCGGGGAAAATGGCCCGAAACATGCATTTTCCAGGGCACTTGAAACCCTATGGTTCATTGCTACGTATGCTGCCGAACAAGATTCCGGCAGGAATCGCCCGTAAGTCTCCGTTAGTTACCTCGAGGGCAGAATCCTATCCCGGAACGAAGGAAAGGGCCGAAATGACCGCTCAGAAGCCGCGTCCCACGTTAGTTCCAGGTCAGAGCCAGAACTATCCCGTCCTTCCGCTGCGCGACATCGTGGTGTTCCCCCACATGATCGTGCCGCTCTTCGTTGGCCGCGAGAAATCGATCCGCGCGCTCGAAGAGGTGATGAAGAACGACAATTACATTCTCTTAGCGACGCAGATGAATGCGAGCGACGACGAGCCGAAGGCCGACGCGATCTTCAAGGTCGGCACGCTCGCGTCCGTGTTGCAGCTCCTGAAATTGCCGGACGGCACCGTGAAGGTGCTGGTCGAAGGCGTCGAGCGCGCGAACATTTCGCAATACACCGACCGTCCCGAATATTTCGAAGCGGAAGCGACCACGCTTGCGGCGTGCGCCGAAGAGCATGTCGAGGTCGAAGCGCTCGCGCGTTCGGTCGTCAACGAATTCGAAAACTACGTGAAGCTGAACAAGAAGGTATCGCCGGAAGTGGTCGGCGTGGTCTCGCAGATCGACGAGCATTCGAAGCTCGCCGACACGGTCGCGTCGCATCTCGCGGTCAAGATCGCCGACAAGCAGGCGGTGCTTGAGCTCACCAGCATTGCCGCGCGCCTCGAGAAGGTGCTGTCGCTGATGGAAAGCGAAATCTCGGTCTTGCAGGTCGAGAAGCGCATCCGCACGCGCGTCAAGCGCCAGATGGAGAAGACCCAGCGCGAATATTATCTCAACGAGCAGATGAAGGCGATCCAGAAAGAACTCGGCGACGAGGACGGCAAGGACGAACTTCAGGAACTCGAAGACAAGATCAAGCGCACCAAGCTCACCAAGGAAGCGCGCGACAAGGCGATCCATGAGCTGAAGAAGCTCCGCCAGATGTCGCCGATGTCCGCGGAAGCAACGGTGGTGCGCAACTATCTCGATTGGGTGCTTGTCGATCCCCTGGAACAACAAGAGCAAGATCAAGAAGGATCTGAAGTTCGCGCAGGACATTCTCGACAACGACCACTACGGCCTCGAGAAGGTCAAGGAACGCATCGTCGAATATCTTGCGGTCCAGCAGCGCGCGAACAAGCTCTCCGGCCCGATCCTGTGCCTGGTCGGCGCTCCCGGCGTCGGCAAGACCTCGCTCGGCAAGTCGATCGCGAAAGCGACCGGCCGCGAATTCGTGCGCGTGTCGCTCGGCGGCGTGCGTGACGAAGCCGAAATCCGCGGCCATCGCCGGACTTACATCGGCTCGATGCCGGGCAAGATCATCCAGTCGATGCGGAAGGCGAAGAAGTCCAACCCGCTCTTCCTGCTCGACGAAATCGACAAGATGGGCGCGGATTTCCGCGGCGATCCGTCGTCGGCTTTGCTTGAGGTGCTCGACCCCGAGCAGAACAGCACGTTCGCCGACCACTATCTCGAGGTCGATTACGACCTCTCGAACGTGATGTTCGTGACGACGGCGAATACGCTGAACATTCCGCCGGCGTTGCTCGATCGTATGGAAGTGATCCGGATCGCGGGTTACACCGAAAACGAGAAGCTCGAGATCGCGCGCAAGCACTTGATCCCGGCCGTCACCGCCAAGCACGGCCTGAAGCCGGAAGAGTGGTCGATCAGCGACGAGGCTTTGCTCACGGTCATCCGCCGTTACACGCGGGAAGCGGGCGTGCGTAATCTCGAGCGCGAACTTGCGACCATGATCCGCAAGGCCGTGAAGGTGCTGATCACCGAAAACAAGGAACTGGTGGCGGTCAGCGAAGAGACCCTCGAGAGTTTCCTCGGCGTGCCGAAGTATCGCTACGGCGAGGCCGAGCAGGAGGACATGACCGGTGTCGTGACCGGGCTTGCCTGGACGGAAGTGGGCGGCGAATTGCTCACGATCGAAGGCCTGATGATGCCCGGCAAGGGCAAGATGACGGTCACCGGCAACCTGCGGGAAGTCATGAAGGAGTTGATTTCTGCGGCGGCGTCTTACGTCCGCTCGCGAGCGATCGACTTCGGCATCAAGCCGACCACGTTCGAGAAGAAGGACATCCACGTCCACGTGCCGGAGGGCGCGACCCCGAAGGACGGTCCGTCGGCCGGTGTCGCGATGGTCACTGCCATCGTTTCGGTGCTGACCGGCATTCCGGTCCGCCGCGACGTGGCGATGACCGGCGAGATCACGCTGCGTGGCCGCGTGCTGCCGATCGGCGGCCTCAAGGAGAAGCTGCTCGCGGCGCACCGCGGCGGCATCAAGAAGGTGCTGATCCCGGAAGAGAACGCGAAGGATCTGACGGAGATTTCCGAGCAGATCAAAGGCGGTCTCGAGATCGTGCCGGTGACAGCGGATGGACGAGGTGCTCGCGCACGCGCTGGTCCGCAAGCCCGAGCCGATCGAATGGGATGAGGCAGCGGAAGCCGCGCCCAAGCCGGTCGTGGCCGAAGAGGACGACGCTGCAGGCGTGATCGCGCACTAAGGCTGTCGCATAAGTCGGCAATGGACAATTTCGCCCGCGGCGGGGAAACCCTGCTGCGGGCGATGCGTTTATAGGTTCCGCGGGAAATCCGGGGGCTATCGCGCTTCTGACTTGCATTTGCACGCGGAAAGGCCGAACCTCACCAGGATACCGGGTTGGGGGACCCGGCCGATTCAGAAGTCCAGGGAAGGAACTTCGGAATGACCAAGAACGATCTGATCGTACAGGTGTCGGAGACATCGAACCTGACGCGCATTCAGGCGACGGCCGCAGTCGAGGCGACGTTCGACCTGATTACCAAAGCGCTGAAGGCAGGGCGACGAAGTGAAGATCATCGGCTTCGGCTCCTTCACGGTGGCGAACCGCGCGGCGCGCGAAGGGCGCAATCCACGTACCGGCGAGCCGGTGCAGATTGCAGCATCAAAGGCGCCAAAATTCTCCGCCGGCAAGGGCCTGAAGGAGGCCGTGAACCGCTAGCGCAGAGGGCAGTTGATTGAGACGGGGCGCTCGCGTCGTAATAGCGGCGCGGCCAAATCAGCGCGGTTAGCTCAGCTGGTAGAGCATCTCGTTTACACCGAGAGGGTCGGCGGTTCGAGCCCGTCACCGCGCACCAATTTCCTTCGGTAGATCGAATGACCGGCAAGGTCAGCACGGCAGCAGGCTATCTTGCGATCTTCGGCACGGGTACTGCCGTGGGGCTCGCGATGCTTTCCTTCACGTCGCCAACGCAAGGTCAGACGATTGCACGGCTTGCTTATATTGCCGCGGTCTCTGCGTTTTGTTGCTTTACGTTTTGGGCGGTCAGCGCAACGCTGACCGCAATCCGGAAATCCAATCCCGAAAAATAGAAAAGCGGCGCGCCTGCGCGCACCGCTTTTATAGCTGTAACCGCTCGATGACGGCGCGAACGCCGTCGCAAGCGTTAGACGGCTTCCTTGAGTTCTTTGGCCGCGCGGAACGCGACTTTCTTGGAAGCCTTGATCTGGATCGCTTCGCCGGTGGCAGGGTTGCGGCCCATACGGGCAGCGCGCTTGCGCACCTGAAGGATGCCGAGTCCGCTCATGCGAACGCGATCGCCCTTCTTCAGCAGTTTGGTGATGAGGGAGACGAGATCGTTCAAGATCGCTTCGCCCTGCTTTTTCGAAAGCTGGTGCTCTTCAGCAAGCTGCGCCGCCAGATGCTTCAACGTGTGCGTCGGGGCAGTTGCCGGCTTCTTGTCAGCCATGGTGGGCTCCTTGGTTCATCAAGCGGCGTAAAACGTATGCAATCTGGGCGTTTAAATGATTCTCGGGCGCAGCACTATGAGAATTCCCCTTATTTTCTGGGGTTTTTTGCACTTCACCCCTGAAAAGTGCCCAAAATGATGGGGTTTCCGGCACTTAGCGGTTTTGTGCAGCGCACTTACGGGATGGGTTTCCGGGCAACACGCCTGGAAATTTGGCGGCTTTGTTGCCCGGCCCGGATACAAAGCGCGCCGACTTGGCATAATCTTTCCTCCGGGAAGCACCAAATCTCGCCGGTGCCGACGATCAGGGGTAAGGCGCGCGAACGGCGCGACAGTTTCAGCGACACATTCAACAGCAATTCGCAAGCGGTCGCGCCTCGGCGCGACGCGTAGCGAGTGAATTAGTCCGCGAAGAATTTCGCGACAGGGAAATGGAAACGAACGATGGCGACGCAAGACGGCAACCAGGACGGTGCACCTACTGGCAACGCATACGTTGATAGCCTGATCTGGGGTGTGGAGTGGGATACGACGGGCGGTCCCGTCACCTATCAGTTCGACAACTCCAGCGTTGCGTTCACCAATCAGGAGAAGGCAGCGTTTCAAGCCGTCCTCGCTAATTTTGCTGCCGTTGCCGACATTACATTTCAGGAGTGGGACGGCGTCACCGGCGCACCGAACATTCGCTGGACGCTGACTAACTCCCTCGTCAATCCGACGCACGAAGTTCCGGATCCCATTCTCACAAGTGACAGTCCAGTAGACGGGTTATTTCCTGTTGGCTTTGCTGGCCGTGCAAGCATCAGCATTCAGGGCACTGTCGGCTTCCAAACGCTGCTGCACGAAATCGGTCATGGCATGGGACTCGCCCATCCGCATGACGGCGGCGCCGAGGGCGACAAGAGCACATTTCCTGGCGTGAACGCGTCGGATCAGCTCGGCGATTTTTCGCTGAACCAGTCGATCTGGACGGTGATGAGCTACAACAATGGCTGGACCGGTTCGCCGCCGGTTTTTCCCGCTGCCAATCTCACTGGCAACAATTACGGTTTCGCCGGCACGTTGATGGCGTTCGACATTGCCGCGCTGCAGGCGATCTACGGCGCGAACATGACCTACAAGACCGGCGACGACGTTTACGTCTTGCCGAAGACGAACGCGAACGGTGTCGCGTTCTGGTCGTCGATCTGGGATGCCGGCGGCAACGATACGATCAGCAATGCCGGATCGACCATCGGCGCCACGATCAATCTGAACGACGCTTCGCTCAACCCGCTGACGGACGGTGTGAACGCCGCCGGATATGTCTCGTATAACACCGGCATCAAGGGCGGTTTCACGATCGCTAATGGTGCCGTAATTGAAAACGCGATCGGTGGCAGCGGCGCGGACACGATCACCGGCAACGAATTCGACAACGTCATCGAGGGCGGCCTCGGTAACGACATGCTCGATGGCGGCGAAGGCAGCGAAACGATTGGCGATACCTTGACGTATGCCAGCGCGACCGCCGGCGTAACCGTCAGCCTTGCGATTACAACGCAGCAGACCACCGGTGGCGGTGGCAACGACACGATCAAGAATTTCGAGAACCTGGTCGGTGGTAAAGGCAACGACACGCTCACTGGCGACGTTGAAGCGAATTACATCTACGGCGGCGACGGCAACGACACCATTGAAGGTGGCGCTGGCGCCGATCAACTCGTCGGCGGTGGCGGGGCAACGCCCGGAATCGATACCGTCAGCTACGCGACATCATCCGGCGGCGTTACAATCGAGCTGAGCAAGCAGGGCAGCTTATTGTCGAACGGCGAAAAGAATTCCGCCGGCACGGCACAAACCGGCGGCGACGCGGAGGGCGACCTCCTGTGGGGTTTCGAGAACATCACCGGCAGTGCGAACGCTGACAATCTTACCGGCGATACCGGCAACAACGTCATCAATGGCGGCTTAGGCAACGATTATATTTTTGGCCTCGAAGGCAACGACACGCTTAACGGCGAAGCGGGCATAGATACGTTTGGCGGCGACTTGGGCATCGATACGATCGATGGCGGCACGCAAGATCCCGGCGGCAAGGATTCGATCAACTACACCAGCGACGTTTCCGGCAAAAGCATTATCATCGCGCTCGGCAATGGCACGGCGAATGCGGTGAACAAATCAGTCGCCGGGTCGTTTGCTGCGGGCGACGTCATCAGGAACATCGAGACCATTTTGGGAGCCGCGGGTAACGATACCCTGACCGGCAACGATCTGGATAATTCGTTTTTTGGGTTTAATGGTTTCGATACGCTGAGCGGAGGCAAAGGCGACGATTATCTGTCCGGCGGCAATGGCGACGACTTGCTGATCGGCGGCGCGGGCGCAGACCTGCTCGAAGGTGACGGCAATACGGATACGGTGAGTTATTCCGCTTCCGCGCAGGGCGTTACCATCGACCTTTCGCTTGCGGCGGCGCAGAAGGGCGGCGACGCAGAAGGCGACAAGCTCTCGAGCATCGAGATTGTTATCGGCTCCTCCAAGAACGACAGCATCAAAGGCTCCGGCGCGGACGAAACCTTTGTCGGCGGTGCGGGCGCGGATGCATTCGACGGCGGCGGCGGCGTCGATACGGTTTCCTACGCGGGTGAAACCACTGGCGTCACCGTTAATCTGACGTTGGGCACTAGCCTCGGCGGCAACGCCGCGGGTGATACGTTTGCCAATATCGATAACCTGACCGGCTCCAAGGGCGCCGACACGCTCACCGGCGACGATAATGCGAATATCATCGACGGCGGCGCGGGCGACGACCTCATCGCCGGCGGCCTTGGTTTGGACTATCTCTCCGGCGGTCTCGGCAGCAACGATACCGTGAGCTACGCGGGCTCCAGTATCGGCGTTTACATCGATTTCGGTTTCCAAGGTTGGGTTCTGAACGATGGTTCGATCGGCGGCTGGGGTTTTGCGCAGGGCGACGCCGACAACGAATTCATCGCGGGCTTCGAGAACATTGTCGGCAGTGGACACGACGACGATCTGCGCGGCAATAACGCCAATAATAAAATTGAAGGCGGAGCCGGCAACGATTCAATTTCAGGCGGCACCGGGAACGACATTCTCGATGGCGGCGCGGGCTTCGATACGCTCGACTACTCGTATGTATCCGGCTTTGGGCTGACTCTCACTCTCGGTGCGTGGGACAAGAATACCCTTACGAGCGCGGCAGCGAGCACGTCGGGCGTCACGGGTGACGTCGACTCTTTCAAGAATTTTGAAGCGGTGATCGGCGGCCAGTCCGGCAGCAAGCTTACTGGCAATGCCGGCGACAATGCATTTTTCGGTGGCGCCGGCGACGATACGCTCGAAGGTCTCGGCGGCGCGGATTTGCTCGACGGCCAGGGTGGTTTCAACACGATCACTTATGGAAAGTCAGCTTCCGCGGTCACAGTCGATCTCTCGCTCAATAACAACGGCGACGTTTCGCTCTCGGGAACGCAACAAGGCGGCGACGCAGCGGGCGACAGGCTTGCGAATGTCCGCAATCTGACCGGCTCTGCCTTCAACGACGTTCTTAAAGGTTCGAACGCGGACGAAACCTTCATCGGCGGCGCGGGCAAGGATGCATTCTTCGGCGGCGGCGGGGTCGATACGGTCACCTATGCGATAGTGACAGGACCGATCACGATCAACCTCACGACAAATGTAAACGCGGGCGGAGAAGCGTTAGGCGATACGTTTACGAATATTCAGAACATCATCGCGACGACTGCCAATGACCTTCTGACCGGCGACGGTGCTGCGAATTACCTGTTCGGCGCGAACGGCAACGACACGATTGAAGGCGGCGCGGGCGCGGATGAATTAGTCGGCGGTCTTGGTATCGACACCGTCAGTTACGCGAATTCGTCAGCCGGCGTGACGGTAAACCTCGCTCTGCAAGGTCTGTCCTTCTCGAACGGCCAGAAAGACACCAAAGGCACGGCCTCGAACGGCGGTGATGCGGCCGGCGATTATCTCTGGGGTTTTGAAAACATCATCGGCAGCGCATTTATTGACTCTCTGACCGGCGATTCCGCGGCCAACAATATTCAAGGTGGCGGCGGCGATGACACCGTGAACGGCGGACTAGGCACAGATGCGCTCGACGGCGGCGCGGGTATCGACACGGTCGATTATTCCTATCTCATCAGCGGCAAGAACCTTACCGTCACGCTCGGTGCTTATGACGCAAAAACCTTCAACGTTGCGCAGACGAGCGCGTCCGGCATCACCGGCGATACCGACAGTGTCAAGAATTTCGAAAACATCGTCGGCGGCGCGGGCAACGACAAACTCACTGGCAATGCGGGCGACAATTGGCTTACCGGCGGCGCGGGCGCGGACATTCTCATTGGCGGAGCCGGCGCGGATCGGCTCCACGGGAACGTCGCGACCAGCGTCGATCTCGGCAATCCCGGCGACACGGCAGATTACTCGGCGTCAAATGCCGGGATCACCATCGCAATCAGCAACGCTTCGTATTCCCTGGTCGGCGAGGGCGGCCATGCGGAAGGCGATATCCTTGCCGGTATCAACAATATCATCGGCAGCAATTTCAACGATTTCATAAGCGGCGACACCGTCTTCGGCGTACTGAGTGGGTTGGGCGGCGACGACATTATTCGTGCGGCAAACCACAGCTCCGGCACCAATGTCCTCGACGGCGGCGCCCACGGAACTGCTGGCGATACAATCGATTATAGCTGGGCGAGCAACGTCATTACGTTGACGATTGCGCTGAGCAACACCAACAACGCTGTTGTCAACGTAGATTCAAACGGCGCCGGCGCGACGCAGATCAAGAATTTCGAGAATATCATCGGCGGTGCCGGCGACGACATTCTTACCGGCAATAATGTTGCGAACGTCATCGAAGGTGGCGCCGGCGCGGACACGCTCACCGGTGGTGGCGGCGTGGACACGATAAGTTATGCCGGTTCTAAGATGGGCGTTAATATTAGCCTCGAAAACGCCTTTCAGAACGGATCGGAGCAGCAGAAAGCGACGTTCGACGGTATTGTCGCAAACGGCGATGCTGCCGGTGACATCCTTCAAGGCTTCACCCATTTCATCGGTTCGGCCAAGAACGACATTGTCCAAGGCAACAGCACGCGCGCGGAAACGATTTTCGGCCGTGACGGCAACGACGATCTGTCCGGTGGCGACGGCAACTTTGGCGACAAGCTCGACGGCGGCAAGGGAGATGACAACCTTTACGGCGGCGCGGGCGGCGATACGCTGATTGGCGGCGATGGCGCAGACTGGGCGGCTTACGGCGGAGCAAGCGGTATCACCGTCGGCATTGCAGTCACCCTCGGTAAGAATGGGACATCGACCGGCTTTGCCGCTTCCGGCGGCGAAGCTGCGGGCGATACGCTTATTGGCATCGAAAACGTCTCGGGCAGCGATTTTGACGACAAGATCACCGGTAACGAGCTTGCGAATGAGCTCTGGGGCAACGTTGGCAACGACGCGCTCAACGGCAATGCCGGTATCGATACGCTCGTCGGCGGCGACGACAACGACACGCTGACCGGTGGAGCCGACGCCGACATTCTTGATGGCCGCGACGGCAACGACACGATCAACTACGCGCTCTCAGCAGCGGGGGTGACGGTCAATCTGACGGCCCAAGGGACCTACAAGATCGATCCTATGCTGGGAGAGGTGCGAGACACTGCCGGTCCGATCCAGACCGGCGGCGATGCACTGGGCGATACGCTCTGGAGCATCGAAAATATCATCGGTTCGGCAAAGAACGACGTGCTAACGGCGAACGGCGATACGCAGTTTCTGGACGGCAGCGGCGGTCGACGACATGATCGTCGCGGTGACGGATCGAAGTGCTGCTCGGTGGCGCCGGCACCAACGATACGTTGAGCTTCGCTGCGTCCACGAACATAAACGGCATCGATGCTGATCTGACGAAGCAGGGTACAGTCGATGCCACCCGGACTGGAATTACCACCAACGTCGAAATTGCCGACGGTTATCGAGTTGCCGAATTCGAAAACCTTATCGGCAGTGCCTTCGACGATGAACTCATCGGTAACACAAGCGCGAACATCATCGAAGGTGGCGCGGGCGAAGACACGCTGATCGGCGGCGGCGGGCTCGATACGCTGAGCTATGCGGGCTCTGCGTAATGGCGTCACGGTGACGTCTCGAACGGACCAACCGGTGAGGCCTTCATCTTCGACGTAAGCGGTGATGCCTTCGGTGATAAGGCGACTGGCTTCATCAATCTTCTGGGTGGCAGCGGCAACTGATACATTCACAGGCGACAGCCGCGACAACATCATCAATGGCGGCGCTGGTAACGATAATCTCTCCGGCGGCGCCGGAGCCGACAAACTATACGGTGGCGCGGGAAACGACATTTTTGCTTCTGAGTTGGGCGCTGACACGATCGATGGCGGAACCAACGCCTTCGATATCGATCAGGTCTATTACACCGCCGTCACGGACGGGATCACGCTGACGTTAGGGGTGAATGGCGCTGCGGCGACCGTTACGTCGAAGACAGGCAATGGTGCGGCCGGCGATATTCTGTCGAACATCGAGCTCGTGGAAGGCGGCTCGGCGTAACGACGTTTTCACCGGCAACAACGTCGACCACGACTTCCGCGGCAGTCTCGGCCATGACACCCTCGTCGGCGGCACCGGAAGCAGCTTCCTTTATGGCGAAGACGGTGACGATATTATTTTCGCGAGTGTCGCTAACGGCGGCAAAGGCGGCGATGTTGGCGTCGAGCAATATTCCGGCGGCGACGGCTACGACACCCTGAACTTCTCAAAACTGACCAATGGCGTGTCAATCGACTTTACCGGTGGAACGCCGAACTACATTCCAGGCGTCGGCAGCGTCGGTCTGGTATTCAGCTTCGAAAACGTCATCGGCACGGCGAAGGACGACGTCTTCATCGGCGACAACTTGGCCGGCATGAAGATCGATGGCGCCGCGGGAACGACAGCTGATCGGTGATCAGGGCAAGGACCATCTGATCGGCGGTGCTGGTAACGACTTCATTCGCGACGGCTACGACATAGTGGGTGCGGCCGATGACTTCGTCGGCGGCGCAGACATCGATACCGTCAGCTACCTCGACTCGAATTTGGCGATCAGCATCAATCTCGCGCGCCAGTTCAATGCGAACGCCACGACCGGCGTGATCGATGCATGCCACTGCAGGCGCTCAGGCCGGATCTGGCGGCGGGGCACAGGGCGATCGCTTGTCGGGCATTGAGAATGTTACCGGCGGCAACGCCGATGACATCATCCTCGGGAACGCCGGTGCGAACGTCATCGAAGGTCTTGCCGGCGGCGACAAGCTGTTTGGCGGCGCTGGTACCGATACCGTCAGTTACAAATCCTCCGGCGCAAGCGTGATCGTCGATCTGTCGCAGCAGGGCTCGGCGAATATCGATGGTGTTCCTAGCAAGGCTGCTGGTGCCCAATCCGGCGGCGATGCGCAGGGAGACTTGCTCTACGACTTCGAGATTGTCGTTGGCTCCGATTACGGAGACGAACTCTACACCGCGGCAACAGGCTCCACACTCTATGGCGGCAAAGGGTTCGATATTCTCAACGGCAATGTCGGCGCGGATACATTGTATGGCGAGGACGATAACGATAGCTTCGTTGCCAGCGCCGGTAACGACAAGATTTACGGCGGAGACGGTACCGACACCGTCTATTTCGACAATATCGCGACTGGCGTGACCATTGCGCTGAACAACAGTGCAGCGGTTGCGGCGACGGTAAGTGGCGGCGCCGCCAGCATGCAGCTATTTAGCGTCGAGTGGCTCTACGCGAATAGACTTGACGCAGTTGCCGACAAACTCACCGGCAACAATGCCGACAACTGGTTCACGGGTGCGGGCGGGAACGACATCCTCAGTGGAATGGGCGGAGTCGATACGCTCGAAGGCGGCGACGGCGACGATACGCTGATCGGCGGCACATCGGGCGATATTCTGGATGGCGGCGAAGGTTTCGATACTCTCGACTATTCAGCATCGACAACACTCGTGTCGGTCAATCTGTCCGATCAGGGCACGTATGTTGGAGTGGATGGTACTAACCGTGCCACCAGCGGACCGGCGCAGATCAGCGGCGATGCATCGGGCGATTTGCTCTGGAGTATTGAGCGCGTCGTCGGCTCGTCGAAGAACGACACTCTTACCGCGAGCGACACGGGACTAGCGGTTACGCTGGACGACGGCACGGCGATGACGTTCATCATCGGCGGTACCGGGCTCGAAAAACTTGTCGGCGGCTTGGGGATCGATACGATCAGTTACGAAAATAGTGGGGTCGGCGTGTCGGTCAGCCTTGCAGTGCAGGGCACTTACACCCCATTGACCAATACGATCGCCGGCGGCGGCGCAAGGCGGCTCCGGAGATGCCGCGGGCGATCTGCTGTCCGGCTTTGAAAACGTCAGTGGTAGCATTCATGCCGACACGTTGATCGGCAGCAGCGCTGCAAACCGGATTTACGGTAGTCAGGGCGCGGACACGCTCACCGGCAATGGCGGCAATGATACCTTCGTCTTCAAATTCGACACCGAAGGCGGAGATACCATCACCGATTTCAACCTCGGTGATAAACTCGAAATATCGAAAGCCGGATTCGGGATCGCGGCGAATCTCACGGTCGCAACTTTCAATGCGGAATATTTTGTGGCCAACGCTAACGGTACCGCGACCTTCGGCGGTCATGGTCAGTTCGTTTACAACACCACGACCGACAATTTGTATTGGGACGCGGACGGCACCGGTGGCGGTGCCGCGGAGTTGGTCGCGGACCTGACGCTGGATTATCTGCTTAAGAACACCGACTTCGCGTTGGTCCTGTAAAAAGCGTTCGGGCGCGGCGGGAGAGTATCCCGCCGCGCAAAGTTCCAGCCAGCGGTTGACTTGCGCGGAAGCCACCGCCGGAAATCCCAGCAGCCCGCACGTTTCAAGTGTCGCCGGTTGCATGTGGCCCCAATTGTCGCCGCCCGCGATGTCGGCTAGGCTTGTAATAGACCGGAAAAAATCCGGCGAATCTCCTGCCGCGCCGTTGAGGGGCTGCGCTGCGGGCTAAGCGTCCTGCCAAAAATATCGATCAAGCGATCGTCTTGAAAGACCGGGTTTGACCCGGCCAGTCTTCCGGGAAACCGGTCTCCATTCCCTTGAGATGCTGCACCTCGTCGCGCCATTCGGCTGCGGCGGGACGATACGCGCGCGCTTAGCGGCGCAGGGAGACGGTCATGGTTGAATTCACGGCAGGAACGACTGAGCGAATTATTCGATCGTTAGTTGGACGACTAACTTTATTAGCGGCGGCGGCAATCCGATCGCAGTCACTAATGTTATCAACGGCTCCATCGAAGAAGGCGCCGCGGATGGTACACAGCTATTCGATGTCGAAGCTACCGACGGTTCCGGCTCGCCGGTTTATTCGCTTACCGACAGCTCCGGCGGCGCGTTCGAGATCGACGCTGTCACGGGCATTGTCAGCGTCGCGAACGGGTCGCTGATCAATTACGAAAATAATAGTGGCGGCTACACAATCACCGTCAAAGCGGCCGAGAACGCCAACGATTGGGTCATCCGGGATTTCACGATTTCCGTCACCGACGTTGCGCCGTCGGTTCCGGTCGATAACGAGCCGGCAGATAACGAAGTTTTCGAGAATATTGCAGACGTAACGGTCGGCGTCATGGCGTTCGCAACCGATGTTGCCGGCGGCGATGTCCGCTACTCCGTCACCGATTTCCGATTTGTGATCGATGAGGTGACCGGCATTGTAAAGGTTGCGCCGAACGGATTTCCTCTGGGATTGGATTTCGAGGCGACGCCCTCGATCGATCTTGAAGTAACCGCATCGACCGTCTACGGCGCCCTGGTGTCGAAGCAGACCTTCACCATCAATGTGCTCGACGCGAACGATGCGCCGATAATGTTTTCGCAGACGCTGTTCGCGGACGAAAACCAGACTTCGGCCGGAACGCCCACGGTCACCGACCAGGATCAACGATACGCTCACCTATGAGCTCACTGGCGGTGGCGCCGACGCTGCCTTCTTCACCATCGACCAAAATACCGGCGCGCTCTCGTTCAACGCGGCACAGGATTTCGAAGCGCCGGGCGACTCGATGCCGACGGAACCTATGCGGTCGAGGTCAAGGTGAACGACGGCAACGACGGTTCCGTCACGGAAACGGTTTTCGTGGCGCTCGTGGACAAGAACGAGGCGCCAGATATCGACAAGACTGCGTTCAGCGCTTCGGAAAACATCGTCGGCGCGGCCAACGTGTTCGCAGCCGATCCCGATTCGGGCGACAGCATTGAATACACGATCACCGGCGGCGCTGACGACGCGCTATTCACGATCAGCAAGACGACCGGATTGCTCGACTTTCTTTCCGCGCCCGACTTCGAGAACAAGATCGATGCCGACACCGACGGCGTTTACGAAGTCGAAGTTACGGCGACCGACCAGGGCGGACTGAGCGACACGCAGCTCGTCAAAATTACGGTCAAGAATGAAAACGATGCGCCCGAGATTACCTCGACCGCCTTTAACGTCGCCGAAAACGACCTGCCGGTCGGGAAGCTGACGGTCACCGACCAGGATCCGGGCGACACCACGTTCAAGAATTTCTTCGTGACCGGCGGCGCGGATGGTGCGTTGTTCGAGGTCGACAGCTCTACCGGCGAATTATCGTTCCTCGCGGCACCCGATTTCGAGAACGCGAAAGACGTGGGCAAGGATAATGTCTACGAGGTTGAAGTCAGCGTCTCCGATCAGAACGGAACGCCCGGCAAGCAAACCATCTCGGTGACTGTGACCGATTCGCGATCGAGCCGGGGGTGACGATTACCGGCACCTCAGTTGCGAATACGATCGACCTCACGAAAACGGTGCTGAACCAGCCGCTTCCGACCGCGAACCCCGACACCAGTTTCGGCCTTGGCGGTAACGACGTCATTGAAGGTGGCGCCGGCGACGACAAGGTTTTCGGTGGTGCCGGGATCGACATTTTATTCGGGAATGCCGGAGCGGATGAGCTCGACGGCGACGCCGATGCCGACACCGTCACCTACGCGAACTCCGATAACGGCGTGACGATTGCGCTCGATGGTTTGGCTGGCACCGGGGGCGACGCGGCGGGCGACAAGCTCACGGAGATCGAAAACCTGGTTGGCTCAACGAAAGCCGATGACCTGACTGGCAATAACTTAGCGAATAAAATCGAAGGTGGTTTGGGCGATGACACCATTTCCGGCGACGCCGGCAACGACGCGCTGGATGGCGGGGCGGGTATCGATACGCTCGACTATTCCTATCTGGCGGCGGGCCAGAACCTTTTGCTGACGCTTGGCCGCAGACCGCGAACGTCGCGCGAGTCGTCGGCAGTCGTGAAGAACGGTGCCGCTACGCTCGAAACGGACAGCGTCAAGAATTTTGAGAACGTCTTTGGCGGCGCCGGCGACGACAAGCTGACCGGCAACGCTGGAAATAACGTACTGAAGGGCGGTTTTGGTGCGGACCTATTCGTCGGCGGCGCAGGCGCCGATACGTTCTACGGGAACATAACCAACAACGATAAGGGCGACATCGGCGACACGGTGGATTATTCGGCCTCGAATACCGCGATCGCGATTACAATCATTGGCAATGATTTTTCCATCGCGGGCAAAGGCGGACACGCGGAGGGCGATCTGCTCGCGGGCATCAACAAGATCATCGGCAGCAATTTTAACGACGTGTTGATGGGCGATGTCGTCAACGACGTGTTTGCGGTCACCTTCGGCGGTGGCTTAGGCGACGATCGGATTGGCTCGGTCGGCAATGCTTCCGGCACCAACATTCTCGACGGCGGCGCTAATAGCGCGGCTGGCGATACGATCGATTATAGCTGGGCCAGCAACGTCATTGCATTGACGATTGCGCTGAGCAACACCAACAACGCTCTTGTCAACGTCGATTCAAATGGTGCCGGCGCGACGCAGATCAAGAATTTTGAAAATATCATCGGCGGTGCCGGCAACGATATTCTCACTGGCAACAATGTCGCGAACGTCATCGAAGGCGGCGCAGGCGCGGACAAGCTTACCGGCAATGGCGGCGTGGATACGGTCAGCTATGCGAGCTCGTTGAGCAGCGTCTTCGTTAACCTGACAATTACGACCACCCAGGAAGCCACGTATGATTTCGGCGCCGGCGCCGTGGGGAACGGCGATGCGGCCGGTGACATCCTTCAGGGTTTCACCAATTTCATTGGCTCCGGCTCCGACGACGTCGTGCAGGGCAACGGAACGCGCGCCGATGTGATTTCTGGCGGCAAAGGTAACGACGATCTGTCGGGCGGCGAAGGCAATTTTGCCGACAAGCTCGACGGCGGCGAAGGCAACGACAATCTGTTCGGTGGGCTTGGCGCAGATATCCTGATCGGCGGTCTCGGCTTGGATACCATCGCTTATCAGACCGGCTCTGCAACCGCGGGCGTCATAATTACGCTCGGCAAGGATGGCGCGCAGACCAGCGGCACCGGCGGCGACGCCGCGGGCGATCTGATCAGCGGCGTGGAGAATATTTTTGGCTCGGATTTCAAGCACTTGACGACCGGCGCGGGCGACAAGCTGACCGGCAACAATCTCGCCAACGAGCTTTACGGTAACAAAGGTAACGACATTCTCGACGGCGCAGCCGGGAACGATACGCTGGTAGGCGGTTCGGACAACGATACGCTCACCGGCGGCTCGGATGCCGACATTCTCGACGGTGGCAACGGCGTCGATACGATCAGCTATGCGCTTTCCGCAGCAGGCGTGACCCTTAATCTGAATGACAACGGCAAGTACGACGTTGGTGATCCCACGAAGCGCGACACTGCCGGCCCGATCCAGACCGGCGGCGATGCGCAGGGCGATACCCTCTGGAGCATCGAGAACATCATCGGTTCGAAAAAGAACGACGTGCTCATCGGTAACGAAGTCATCAACATTATCGACGGTGGCGAGGGCGACGATCTCCTCACCAGCAACAGCGGCGCCGATATTCTCGTCGGCGGCCTTGGCAACGATACCGTGACCTATTTGACGAGCGGCGGCGGGGTCACCGTCTCGCTGCTGGGTCAGGGCACCTATAATGCGGCGACGATGGTGTTGACCGGCGGCACCGCGCAAAGCGGCGGTGACGCCGTCGGCAACAAATTCTCCAGCATCGAAAACCTGGTTGGCAGCGGCAGCGCTGACGAACTAACCGGCGACGGCAACGCCAACGTTATCGAAGGCGGCGGTGGCGCCGACCTGCTGATCGGCGGTCTCGGGACCGATACCGTTAGCTACGCGAATGCCGGCGTTGGCGTGACGGTTTCGCTTCTCGAACAAGGCCAGTCCAACGCGAACGGCACGGCCGTACTGGGCACCGCCGATGGGCAAGAAAGCCCCGCGAGCGACAGCGATAATGACCTGCTCTACGGCTTCGAAGGCATCCTCGGATCGAACTACGACGATACGCTAACCGGATCCGCTACTGTGGCGAGCAAGCTTACGGGCGGCAATGGTGTCGATACGCTGACCGGCGGCACGGCTGCGGACACATTGCTTGGCGGCGAGGGTAACGACACGATCGTCGGCAAAGGCGGCGCAGACACCATCAATGGCGGCGCGGGCATCGACTTGCTCAGCTTTAGCTATATCGCCAACGTGGGCAATATCGGCGTCACGATTGCGCTTGGTAAAAACGCCACGACTGCCGCGGCCGCCTCAGCGAGCGCTGCCAGTCATCAGATTTTCGACATCGAAGATATCGAAGGCACGACGTATGCCGACAAGCTTACGGGCAATGACTCCGCGAACTTTTTCAGCGGACTCGGCGGCAAAGATACACTTATCGGTCTTGGCGGCGAGGACTTCCTGCAAGGGGGCACTGGCAACGATACGCTCGCCGGCGGCGCGGGCGCCGACGACCTGAGCGGTGGCGGCGATTTCGATGCCGTCGATTATTCGGCTTCGTTGCAGGGCGTTACTGTCGATTTGTTTCGGCAAGGTACATATTCGTCCGGCGACATCCGCGACCAGTTCCCTGTCGTTCAAGAAGGTGGCGACGCGCAGGGTGATCAGCTCTGGGGCATCGAAAAGGTCATCGGTTCGGGGCAGAACGACAAAATCGAGGGCGCTGATTTGATCGCTGCGACCCTCGATGGCGGCAACGGCAACGACGTGATTATCGCCAGGCTCGCAGGAGAGACTCTCGTTGGCGGCGGTAACACGACGGTGGTCGCAGGCAATGCCACGCTTGGAGATACGCTGAGCTACATCCGTTCGGACCTCTTCGTGGACGTTAGTTTGCTGAAGCAGGGCACGTATAACGCAACGACCGGCGTGTTCACTGGCGGCACGGCACAAGCGAACGGTGCTGCGGCAGGCGATTTCATCGCCGGCTTCGAGAATCTGATCGGCAGCATCCATGCCGATACGCTCACCGGGGACAACAATGCCAACGTGATCGAGGGCGAAGACGGCGCCGATACGCTGATTGGCGGCGGCGGTAGCGATACCGTGAGTTACAAGAGTTCGGTGTTTCAGGTGAAGGTTGAACTCGGCAATCAGGGGACTTTCAACGCGACGACGCTTGCGCCGACCAGCACGCCGATCGATCAAGAAGGCGGGCACGCTGAGGGCGATTTGCTCTACGGCTTCGAGAACATCATCGGATCGGATCGCGCCGATATCGGCGACGTACTTTACGGCGACAACAACAACAACATCATCGATGGCGGTGCCGGCGGCGACGAGCTTCGCGGTTTCGGCGGTGCGGACACGCTGCGCGGCGGCGCCGATAACGATGTGTTTTATGCCGGCGGCGGTAGCGGGATCGGCGCAGATAGCTATGACGGCGGCGCTGGGTTCGACATAGTTACTTACCAAGATGAATCGCTTGGCGTCACGGTTGCGCTCGGCGCAAACGGCGCTTCAGCCAACGTCACCGGCGGCCCCAATGCGGCGAACGACACGCTCATCGGCATCGAATCCGTGATCGGCGGCGACGGCAATGACAAGTTCACCGGCAATAATCTGGCGCATCAGCTCGACGGCGGCAAAGGCAATGACACGTTGATCGGCGGCACGGGCAACAGCACGATCTACGGCCAGGGCGGAAACGATACGATTGTCGCAAGTATCGGCACGAACGAAGTCTATCAAGGCGGCGATGACAGTGACACGCTGACGTTCGCGAGCTTTGGCGTGAACACATCCGTTACTGTCAATCTCGCGACCGATGTAAATAGCGTCACGGGAATTACCACCTTGAGTGTCTCGGCCTTCGAGACTCTGATCGGTGGTCTTGGCAACGACGTGTTAACCGGCAACGCATCCACCGCCACGAAAATTACCGGCGGCGGCGGTAACGATAAAATCCAGGGCGGCTCGGCAGTCGATACCTTCACTGGCGGTGCGGGCAACGACACGTTTGTCTTTGTCGCTCCGGGGCAAGGCAAGGACGTCTTCACGGACTTTACCAACGGCGACAGGTTGCAGATCAACAGCGCTTCGTTCGGCGGCGGTTTGCCGCTGACCGGATCGTTGCCCGATGCGACTTGGCTTGTG
The DNA here is from genome assembly GCA_963730025.1 of uncultured Alphaproteobacteria bacterium. GTDB lineage: Bacteria > Pseudomonadota > Alphaproteobacteria > Rhizobiales > Xanthobacteraceae. Next base: position 468,973 of record CAVSPV010000002.1, on the reverse strand, counting down.
GTCGGTACGGCACCGGTCGCCAACGCAGGGCACGGCCAGTTTCTCTACAATACCACCAACGACACCTTGTACTGGGACGTGGACGGCAGTGGCATCAATGACGCGCCCATCGAGATCGGCCAGTTCGGCAGCGCGGTCCTGCTCAAGCTTGCGGACTTCACGCTGGTCTAGCCGGACGAAACGAAAACGCGCGGCGAGAAGGTATCGGGCCCACGCAAAAGTTCCAGTCAGCGGTTGACTTGCGCGGGGGCCGCCTTTAAGTCCCGCGCTCTGCCCTCGGGGGCGTAGCTCAGTTGGTTAGAGCGCCGGCCTGTCACGCCGGAGGCCGCGGGTTCGAGTCCCGTCGCTCCCGCCAGTTTTCACAAACAATTGAATCAACTTGGCTTCTGCGCCGCCTTTACGGGGCGCGGATGACATGTTGGTCTGCTGGTTCGGGTGCCGGACACCGGCGGAATGCGAGGTTTGATTCATGCGCCTTTGGCGGATCACCGGCCTTATCGCCGGGCTCCTTCTGATTGCGACGCTTCCCGCAAGCTCCCAGTTTCGCGGACCCAATGTGGTCTATGCGCAGGACGAACTTCCGGACGAAGAAACGCCGGGCGTGGTGCCCGAGCAGCAGGAAGCGGACCCGCAGTTCCAGAAGCAGATCGTGTTCTTCCGCAGCAACGAGCCCGCGGGCACGCTCATCATCCACGCCACCGAACGCTATCTTTATTATGTGATGGGTAATAACCGCGCCATTCGCTACGGCGTCGGCGTCGGCCGTGACGGCTTTACCTGGCAGGGCCTGCACAAGATCACGCGCAAAGCCGAGTGGCCGGATTGGCGTCCACCGCCTGAAATGATTCAGCGCCAGCCTTACCTGCCGCGCTTCATGGCGGGCGGCCCGGGCAATCCGCTCGGCGCGCGCGCGCTTTATATCGGCGACACCATCTACCGCATTCACGGCACCAACCAGCCGCACACGATCGGTCACGCGGTGTCATCGGGATGCTTCCGCATGGTGAATAACGACGTGATCGACCTGTTCGATCGGGTCCCGACCGGAACGCGCGTGATCGTCAAACACGCGCCGGCAATGTGAGGGTAATTTAATGCGCATTCTCAAAGTCGGTTTAGGCGCGCTCGCGGCATTTGCGATTGGCGGCGCCGTTGAAGCACAGACACTCAAGTCGATTCAGGCGCGTGGGAATCTGGTCTGCGGCGTGAGCCAGGGCCTGATGGGATTTTCGGAAAACGACGGCAAGGGCAACTGGTCCGGCTTCGATGTCGATTTCTGCCGCGCTTTGGCGGCCGCGATTTTCAACGACCCTGCGAAAGTGAACTTCGTGCCGCTCAATGCAACCGAACGCTTCGACGCGCTGAAAGCGGGCAAGATCGACATTCTGTCCCGCAACTCCACCTGGACGATTGCGCGTGAAGTCGACGGCATCACGTTTGCCGGCATCACCTATTTCGACGGGCAGGGCTTCATGGTGCGGAAAACACGCAACGTGATGACCTCGATGGATCTGACCAACGTCAAAATCTGCGTTCAGAGCGGCACTACGACCGAGCTCAACCTGGTCGATTACTTCAACGCGAACGGCATGCGCTTTGAGATCATCAAGTTCACGGTCGCATCCGACATGATCAAGGCCTATGAGGCCGGCAAGTGCGATGTCTTCACCGCCGACGTCTCGCAGCTTTACGCGGAGCGGCTGAAGCTCTCGAAGGCGATGGATCACACGATTTTAGCCGACGTCATTTCAAAAGAGCCCCTCGGGCCGGCCGTGCGCTCAGGCGACGCGCAGTGGCTTAACATCGTCAAATGGGTTCACTTCGCAATGCTGAACGCCGACGAAATGGGCGTGCACAGTCTGAAGCTCGACGACGCGCTGAAATCCGAGAAGGCCGACCTTAAGCGCTTGCTTGGGCGCGACGGCGACTACGGCGAAAAACTTGGGCTCACGCGCGACTGGGTCGTGCGCATCGTGCGCCACGTCGGCAGCTACAGCGACGTTTACGAGCGCAACATCGGCATGAAGTCGAAGGTGATGATCCCGAGAGGCCTCAATCACCTCTGGAGCGCCGGCGGCATCCAATACGCGCCGCCTGTCCGTTAGTTGTCGGGATCGGGATCGCCGTCCTGAGGCGGTGCCATGAAGACCGGACCCTTGACCTTCGGGTTTGCCTTGGCGGCGGTCTTGGTCGACTTCTTCTTGTTCTTCGCGACAGGCGGGCTGCGGCCTTCGCATTTGACGTAGACGGCGGTGCCATAGCGCGCGGCGATGTCAGCATCGACCCAGCGCAGCACTAGAATTTTTCCGTCGAACGATATGACTTCGCGATCCTGCTGGCCGCCGGCATCGCCTTCCGGTCCGATGAAGGTCTTGCCGCCCGATAGACCTTTAAGCTGCAATTCCTGCGGCGCCGCCTGATCCGCGAGATGCATCAACACGCCGCCGCTCGGGCCGCGTTGAATTTCATAGGCCTGGCGGCACTGCGTGCGCGCCTCTGATTCTGTCCGGGTGCGGTCTTCGTCGCGCTGATAGGCGGCAAGCCCCCAGCGTCCGACCAGTTGCTCCGCCGGAAACGCGGGCGGGGCAGAGGACGGCCCGAGCAAACCGGACGGGTTCATGCTCATATTGGCGCAACTTGCGATCAATAATGTCGCAGGCAGCCAGAGCAAAAAGCGTCTCGTGTTCGCGCCTGAGAGGATCCGCATCACAATTCCTTCGCAAAGCAGCCCGCGCACCCTAACCTTGTTCGTGTAGGGCGGGAAGCCATTGGAATACCCCGATTTTGAACCTTTGGCGCCCTTGCTTCGACCGGGGGGGTGCGTTACTCCCTAGCGTCTTTCGAATAATTCGCATCTGCGAAGTCGGGAGGCCCGCCTCTCGGCGATGTGCCCCGGCCTCGTAAGGGTTTTTCCGATGGCCGCCCTGATCAACGACTATCTGCCCGTCGTCATTTTTATCGGGGTCGCGACCGTCATCGGTCTCGCGCTTCTAATCTCGCCATTCCTGCTCGCGTACCAGAATCCCGACCCGGAGAAGCTCTCCGCCTACGAATGCGGCTTCAACGCGTTCGACGATGCGCGCATGAAGTTCGATGTCCGCTTCTATCTGGTCGCGATCCTCTTCATCATTTTCGATCTCGAAGTCGCGTTCCTGTTTCCCTGGGCGATCGTATTCGGGGAACTCGGCTCGTTCGGCTTCTGGTCGATGATGATCTTCCTCGGCGTGCTCACCATTGGCTTCATTTATGAGTGGCGCAAAGGCGCCCTCGAGTGGGATTGATGACTCTCGTCGCACCAGCCCCCAAAGGCGTGATCGATCCGCGCACCGGCAAGCCCGCCGGCAGCGACGATCCGTTTTATCAGGGCCTTGTCGAACGAACTCGCCGACAAAGGCTTTCTCGTCACCGCGACCGACGATCTGATCAACTGGGCGCGCACCGGCTCGCTGATGTGGATGACGTTCGGTCTCGCGTGCTGCGCGGTCGAGATGATGCAGGCCTCGATGCCGCGCTACGATGTCGAGCGCTTCGGCTTCGCGCCGCGCGCGTCACCGCGCCAGTCGGACGTGATGATTGTCGCCGGTACGCTCACCAACAAAATGGCGCCGGCGCTGCGCAAAGTTTACGACCAGATGCCGGAGCCCAGGTACGTGATCTCGATGGGGTCGTGCGCGAACGGCGGCGGCTATTATCATTACTCCTACGCGGTCGTGCGCGGTTGCGACCGCATCGTGCCGGTCGACATCTACGTTCCGGGCTGCCCGCCAACGGCGGAAGCGCTGCTTTACGGCATCCTCCTGTTGCAGCGGAAAATCCGCCGCACCGGCACCATCGAACGCTGAGGCAAGCACGATGGCCGAAGAAACGCTGCGCGAAATCGGAGAACATGCTGCGCGTGCATTGAAGAGCGCAATGCGCGGCTTCTCGATTGCGTATGGCGAACTCACCATAGACGCGGAAGCTGATCGCATCGAAGCGGTGATGACGTTTCTCCGCGACGACAAGAAGTGTCAGTTCATTAATTTCATCGATATCTGCGGCGTCGATTATCCGACGCGCGAGAAGCGCTTCGACGTCGTTTATCATTTGCTGTCGCCGAAACTGAACACGCGCGTGCGCGTGAAGGTGCAGACCAACGAGCAGACAGCGGTGCCGTCGGTAACCGGCATTTTCCCGGGCGCGAATTGGTTCGAGCGCGAAGCCTACGATCTCTACGGCATCCTCTTTACTGGTCATCCGGAACTGCGGCGGCTGCTCACCGATTACGGCTTCGAAGGCTATCCGCTGCGCAAAGACTTTCCGCTTACCGGTTTCGTGGAAGTGCGCTGGGACGACGAAGTGAAACGCGTGGTCTACGAGCCGGTGCGGCTCGCGCAGGAATTTCGCAATTTCGATTTCATGTCGCCGTGGGAAGGCACCGACTACGTGCTGCCCGGCGACGAGAAGGCCAAAGCGCCGGAGAAGAAGGCATGAAGTCTTCTTTGAAGCCCGGCCTGAAGCATCAACTCATCTTCAAGGTGACCGATAGCAAGACCGTGCCCGCGCTATTCCCGGAGTCGGGCGGCTTCCTCGATATGCCCGCGGTGTTTGCGACCGGCTACATGGTCGGCTTGTTCGAATGGTGCTGCACCGAATTGCTGGCTCAGCATTTGGATGAAGGCGAGGGCAGTCTCGGCGTTGTGGTGAATTTCACCCATGATGCAGCGACCCCTCCGGGCATGACCGTGACCGTCGATTGCGAAATTACGGAAGTCGAAGGCAAGCGCGTGAAGTTCACCGTGATTGGTCATGACGGCGTCGATAAAATCGGCGGCGGCACGCACGAGCGCTTTGTGATTAACCGCGCCAAGTTCGACGAGCGCGTCGCCGCGAAAGCGGCAAAGGCGGCGGCATGAACGAGCAATCGCCGACCCGCAATTTCACCATCAATTTCGGTCCGCAGCATCCGGCGGCGCACGGGGTGTTGCGCCTGGTGCTTGAGCTCGACGGCGAAGTCGTCGCGCGCGTCGATCCGCATATCGGTCTCTTGCATCGCGGCACCGAGAAGCTGATCGAAGCCAAAACCTATCTGCAGGCGATCCCGTATTTCGACCGGCTCGATTACGTCGCGCCGATGAACCAGGAACACGCCTTCTGTCTCGCGATCGAGAAACTGACCGGCATGGAAGTGCCGATCCGCGGGCAGTTGATCCGCGTACTCTTTTCCGAAATCGGCCGACTGCTTTCACATCTTCTCAACGTGACCACACAGGCGATGGATGTCGGCGCGCTGACGCCGCCGCTCTGGGGTTTCGAAGAGCGCGAAAAGCTGATGATATTTTACGAGCGCGCGTCGGGCTCGCGCATGCATGCGGCTTACTTCCGTCCCGGCGGCGTGCACCAGGACATTCCGCAGCAGCTCGTCGACGACATGCGCGCGTTCTGCAATCCGTTCTTCAAGGTGGTGGACGATCTCGATCGTCTGCTCTCCGAGAACCGCATCTTCAAACAGCGCAATGTCGATATCGGCAATGTCACGCTGGAGGAAGCGTGGGCCTGGGGTTTCTCCGGCGTGATGGTGCGCGGCTCGGGTGCGGCGTGGGATCTGCGCAAGTCGCAGCCTTACGAATGCTACGCCGACATGGATTTCGATATTCCGATCGGCAAGAACGGCGACTGTTACGACCGCTATCACATCCGCATGGAAGAGATGCGCCAGTCGACGCGCATCATGCTTCAGTGTCTTGATCGGCTCGACAAGGAACGCGGTCCCGTCACCGCGAAAGACAACAAGATCGTGCCGCCGAAGCGGAGCGAGATGAAGCGCTCGATGGAAGCGCTGATTCACCACTTCAAGCTTTACACCGAAGGCTTCCACGTTCCGGCCGGTGAAGTTTACGCCGCAGTCGAAGCGCCGAAAGGCGAGTTTGGCGTTTTTCTAGTCGCCGACGGCACCAACAAACCTTATCGCTGCAAGATCCGCGCGCCCGGCTTCGCGCATCTGCAGGCGATGGATTATCTCTCGCGCGGTTTCATGCTCGCGGACGTCTCGGCGATTCTCGGCTCGCTCGACATCGTGTTCGGGGAGGTCGACCGGTGATGGCGCAGGTACGCGAGCCGACCGCCTATGCGCGCATGCTGTCGCGCGGCTTGCGTGCTTACGGCACAAGCCCGCGGCTGAACTGGCGGCGCTTTACGCGGCTCGCGAAGCTCGCGCGCGTCGCGCACCTGCGGCGCGGATTGCACAGCGCGCAATTGAATGCCGATAGCCGTTTCATCTTTCCGCTCGGCGATCATTATTGGCATCCGGTATTCCTCGGCTGGTCCTACGAGCCGGGTGTCGAGTGGCTGCTGCGCCGCGTGAAAGACGTGCCGTATTCATTCATCGATTGCGGCGCGAACATGGGCTACTGGCCGGTGCTTTCGTCCAGCAAGGATTTCGGTGCGCATCCCGCGGTTGCGATCGAGGCGTCGCGCAGCAATTTCCAGCTCCTCGAAAATAATGCGCACGCAAACGGCAATCGCTTCACGGCAGTTCACCGCGCTATCTCCGATGTCTCCGGCAAGAAAATGAAACTCTACGGCAAGATGCATTTCGGCCGTTCGCTCAATCCGCAATGGCATGAGGGTTCTGAAGCGTACGCGGAAGAAGTTGAGACGATCACGATCGATGAGGTCGCCGCGAAGTTTCTGCCGCAGAATGGGCAGCCGATCGTGCTCAAGCTCGATGTCGAGGGCGCCGAAGTAGCCGCGATGCGAGGTGCACGCAAAACGCTCGAAGCGGGTGCGCTGCTGGTCTACGAAGATCACGAGAAAGAACACGACCATCCGGCGTCGCGCCACATCCTTGGCATGGACAACATGGACGTCTGGCATCTCGGCAAAGGCAAAGACCGCAAGCTCGCGAAGATCGAGAACCTGACGCAGGTCGCCGACGCGAAACTGAATGGGCATGATTTCTTCGCCTATCGCCGCGACACGCTCTGGGCGAAATTTTTCAACGGGGAGGCGAACTGATGGCCGTCCGCCGCCTCGCTGCCGAACAGCCCAAGACCTTCGCGTTCAACAAGAAGAACGACGAGTGGGCGAAGAAGCAGATCACGAAATATCCGGAAGGCCGTCAGGCTTCCGCGGTGATCCCGTTGCTTTGGCAGGCACAGAAAGCAATCCGGCGGCTGGTTGCCGGAAGTAGCGATCCGCTATGTCGCGGACTATCTCGGCATGGCGCATATCCGCGTGCTTGAGGTCGCGACCTTCTACACGATGTTCAATCTGGAGCCGGTCGGAAAGTTTTTCATCCAGCTTTGCGGCACCACGCCTTGCGCGCTGCGCGGCGCGGAAGACCTGAAAAAGGTTTGCCAGAAGCGGATCGGCGAGCAGCGCGAAGTGTCGAAGGACGGCAACTTCTCCTGGCTCGAAGTCGAATGCCTCGGCGCCTGCGTCAACGCACCGATGGTGCAGATCAACGACGACTACTACGAAGACCTGACGCCGGAGCTGCTCGAACAAGCTCATGGACGATCTTGCAAGCGGCAAGAAAGTAAAAGTCGGCCCGCAGATCGATCGACAGTATTCGGCGCCGTCGGGCGGACTGACGACGCTTAATGGGGAGAACAGTTCTTCTGCTCATGGTCTCGGCGGTCCGGCGCTCACCGATGCGAACGCCAAGCGTCCCGGCGCGGCTGCCAACATGCGCGATGCTGCGATCCCGCAACCGCCGATCGCCGACAATTCCGATAAGAGGCGCAGATAATGCTCGCCGACAAAGACCGCATCTTTAAAAATCTCTACGGCCAGCATGACTGGGGCCTCAAGGGCGCGATGGAGCGCGGCGCGTGGGACGGCACCAAAGGTTTCATCACGCAAGGTCGCGACTGGATCATCAACGAGATGAAGGCGTCCGGCCTGCGCGGACGCGGCGGCGCGGGTTTCCCGACCGGGCTCAAATGGTCGTTCATGCCGAAGGCGTCCACTGACGGCCGTCCGAGTTATCTCGTCGTGAATGCCGACGAGTCCGAACCCGGTACCTGCAAGGACCGCGAGATCATGCGGCACGATCCGCATCTGTTGATCGAGGGCTGCCTGATCGCCGGCTTCGCGATGGGTGCGAACGCCGGCTACATTTATATCCGCGGCGAATACATCCACGAGCGCGAGCGCATGGAGGCCGCGATCGAACAGGCTTATGAAGCGAAGCTGATCGGCAAGAAAAACAAGAACGGCTGGGATTTCGATCTCTACGTTCATCATGGCGCCGGCGCTTACATCTGCGGCGAGGAAACCGCGCTGCTCGAAAGCCTTGAAGGCAAAAAGGGCATGCCGCGGCTGAAGCCGCCATTCCCGGCGAATGTCGGTCTCTATGGTTGCCCGACGACCGTGAATAACGTGGAGTCCATCGCGGTTGCGCCCGACATTCTGCGCCGTGGTGCGGGCTGGTTTGCGGGCTTCGGTCGTCCGAACAACGCTGGCACCAAACTCTTCTGCATCTCCGGTCACGTGAACCAGCCGTGCAATGTCGAAGAAGCGATGAGCATTCCGTTCCGCGAGCTCATCGACAAGCATTGCGGTGGCATTCGCGGCGGCTGGGATAATCTGCTTGCCTGCATTCCCGGCGGCTCGTCGGTGCCGATCGTACCGGCGGCTCAAATCATCGATTGCCCGATGGATTTCGATGCGTTGAAGGAATTGAAATCCGGCCTCGGTACTGCGGCCGTGATCGTGATGGATAAATCGACCGACGTCGTTCGCGCGATTGCGCGCATTTCCTATTTCTACAAGCACGAGTCCTGCGGCCAGTGTACGCCCTGCCGCGAAGGCACCGGCTGGATGTGGCGCGTGCTCAACCGCATGGCCGAAGGCCGCGCGCAGAAGAAAGAAATCGATCTCTTGCTCGACGTGGCGGGCCAGGTCGAAGGTCACACCATCTGCGCGCTCGGCGACGCTGCCGCGTGGCCGGTGCAGGGATTGATCCGGCACTTCCGGCATGAAATCGAAAAACGCATCGACGACTATGCGGCGAACCCGCATAGCGAACTCCGTGCTCGTGGCGGCGGAGTAGGGCAATGACCAAGCTCATTGTCGACGGAAAAGAAATCGAAGTGCCGGCGGAGTTCACGCTGCTGCAGGCGTGCGAGCAGGCGGGCGCGGAGATTCCGCGTTTCTGTTTCCATGAGCGGCTGTCGATCGCGGGCAACTGCCGCATGTGTCTGGTCGAACTGAAAGGTTCGCCGAAGCCGGTGGCGAGCTGCGCGTGGGCCGTGCGCGACTGCCGTCCGGGTCCGAACGGCGAGCCGCCGGTCGTGAACACCAAGACGCCGCTTGTAAAAAAAGCGCGCGAAGGCGTGATGGAATTTCTGCTGATCAATCACCCGCTCGATTGCCCGATCTGCGATCAGGGCGGCGAGTGCGATCTGCAGGATCAGGCGATGGCCTACGGCGTCGATAAATCGCGTTACGCCGAGAACAAGCGCGCGGTCGAAGACAAATATATCGGGCCGCTTGTGAAGACGATCATGACGCGCTGCATTCACTGCACGCGTTGCATTCGCTTTGCGACCGAGGTCGCGGGTGTTTCCGAACTCGGTGCTATCGGCCGCGGCGAGGATATGGAGATCACGACCTATCTCGAAAAGGCGATGTCGTCCGAATTGCAAGGCAATGTCATCGATCTTTGCCCGGTCGGCGCGCTGACCTCGAAGCCTTACGCGTTTCAGGCGCGGCCTTGGGAGTTGGTAAAGACCGAATCCGTCGACGTGATGGATGCGGCGGGCTCTAACATCCGCGTCGATGTGCGCGGCCGCGAAGTGCAGCGCATCCTGCCGCGGCTGCATGAAGGCGTGAACGAGGAATGGATTTCCGACAAGACGCGCTTCATCTGGGATGGGCTTCGCACGCAGCGGCTCGACAAGCCTTATGTGCGTATTAAAGGCAAGCTTGTACGCGCAAGCTGGAGCGATGCGTTCGCGGCAATTGCCGACAAGATGAAGAACGTGAAGTCCGGGCGCGTCGGCGCGATCGTCGGCGATCTTGCGACCACCGAAGAGGCTTACGCGCTTCGCGCGCTGATGCGGCTCATTGGCTCCGAGAATATCGACTGCCGTCAGGACGGCTCGATCCTGCATCCTTCGATGGGGCGCGCGAGCTATCTCTTTAATTCGACGATCGCCGGTATCGATCAGGCCGACGGCATGATGATCATCGGCGCGAACCCGCGCAGGGAAGCGCCGGTCATCAACGCGCGCATTCGCGAGCGCTGGCGCACCGGCCAGATGGAAGTCGGGCTAATCGGCGAGAAGGCCGATCTTACCTACGATTACGCCTATCTCGGTGCCGGTCCGGAATCGCTCGCGCAATTCGTCAAGCACAAGAAAGCAAAACTGCAGAAGCAGATCTGGTTGATCGGGCAGGGCGCGCTCGCGCGGCCGGACAGCCAGGCGATCTTGTCGATGTTCGCTAAGTCGGTTGTTTCGGTCGGCGGCATTGCCGAAGGCTGGAACGGTTTCTCGGTGCTGCACACAGCGGCGTCCCGCGTCGGTGCGCTCGATGTCAGCGCCGTGCCTGGACCGAACGGATTGACCGCGCAGCAGATGGTGAAGGCGAAAGCGCTCGACGTGCTTTTCCTGTTGGGCGCTGACGAAATCGAAGTCGGCAACGATGCGTTCGTCGTCTACATCGGCACGCATGGCGACCGCGGCGCGCATCGCGCCGACGTGATCCTGCCGGGCGCGGCTTACACCGAAAAGTCCGGCATCTTCGTCAACACCGAAGGTCGTCCGCAAATGGCGAAGCGCGCGGCGTTTGCGCCGGGCGATGCGCGCGAAGACTGGGCGATCCTGCGCGCACTCTCCGATGTCATCGGTCACAAGCTACCGTGGGATTCACTCGACCGAATTGCGCCGCCAGATGATCGGCGCGCATCCGCATCTCGGCCAAATTGATCAGATCGTTTCGGCTGACGCCGCCGATATCGCAGAAGCTCACGAAACTCAGCGGCGAAGCAAAAAAGAACGCATTCAAGTCGCCGGTGACCGACTTCTATCTCACCAATCCCATCGCGCGCGCGTCGGCTGTCATGGCCGAATGTTCGCGGCTTGCCGCCGGCAAAATGCCGGAAGCGGCGGAGTAGCGGCGATGACTGGACGATTTCTTCTGGCAGACCTTGTGGCCGCTTCTGATCATCATCGCGCAGAGCGTGCTGTTGCTTGTCGCGCTCCTGATCTTCATCGCCTACATCCTGCTTGCCGACCGCAAGATCTGGGCGGCGGTGCAGATGCGCCGTGGCCCGAACGTGGTGGGGCCGTTCGGTCTGCTGCAGTCGTTTGCGGACTTGCTGAAATTCGTTCTGAAAGAACCGATCATTCCTTCGGGCGCGAACAAGGGCGTGTTCCTGCTCGCGCCGTTGCTGACCTGCGTGCTCGCGCTTTCGGCATGGGCGGTGATCCCGGTTCATCCCGGCTGGTCGATCGCCGAAATCAATGTCGGCATACTTTATATTTTCGCGGTCTCGTCGCTCATGGTCTACGGCGTGATCATGGCGGGCTGGGCGTCGAACTCGAAATATCCGTTCCTCGCAGCCCTCCGCTCGGCCGCGCAAATGGTCTCCTACGAAGTTTCGATCGGCTTCGTGATCATCACGGTCTTGATGTGCGCGGGCTCACTCAATCTGACCAAGATCGTCGAAGCGCAGAACGGCGCCTGGGGCATGTTCCAGTGGTACTGGCTGCCGCTCTTGCCGATGTTCGTCGTGTTCTTTGTCTCGGCGCTCGCGGAAACCAATCGCCCGCCATTCGATCTGGTCGAAGCGGAATCCGAACTCGTCGCCGGCTTCATGGTCGAATATTCGTCGACGCCGTATCTCTTGTTCATGCTCGGCGAGTATGTCGCGATCATCACCATGTGCGCGATGGCGACGATCCTGTTCCTCGGCGGCTGGCTGCCGCCGTTCCCGGTGTGCGCCATTCACCTGGGTGCCGGGCGTCATCTGGTTCGTGCTCAAAGTCTGCTTCATGTTCTTCATGTTCGCGATGGCCAAAGCCATCGTGCCGCGCTACCGCTACGATCAATTAATGCGGCTCGGCTGGAAAGTGTTCCTGCCGCTCTCGCTTTTCATGGTGGTCGCGGTCGCGGCTTTCCTCCACTTCACGGGGCTCGCGCCGAAATGAAACTCGATCGCGTCGCCCGCTCAATATTCCTCTGGGAGTTCGTCTCGGCGTTCTTTCTTGCGATGCGCTATTTCTTCGCGAAGAAATCGACGCTGAATTATCCGTTCGAGAAGGGCTATCTCTCGCCGCGCTTCCGCGGCGAACATGCGCTGCGCCGTTACCCGAACGGCGAAGAGCGCTGCATTGCCTGCAAACTTTGCGAAGCGATTTGTCCTGCACAGGCGATCACCATCGAAGCGGGGCCGCGCCGTAACGACGGCACACGGCGCACCACGCGCTACGACATCGATATGGTGAAGTGCATCTATTGCGGGCTGTGCCAGGAAGCCTGTCCGGTCGACGCGATCGTCGAAGGACCGAATTTCGAATTCGCGACCGAAACGCGCGAAGAGCTCTATTACGACAAGGAGCGCTTGCTTGCGAACGGCGACCGCTGGGAGCGCGAGATCGCGAAGAACCTCGCGCTCGACGCGCCGTACAGGTGAGGCGATGACCGTTCCGGCATTCTTCTTTTATTTGTTCGCCGGCGTGGCATGCGCCTCCGCCTTCATGGTGATCGCGGGCCGCAATCCCGTGCATTCGGTGTTGTGGCTGATCCTGACCTTCGTGAACGCAGCCGGGCCTGTTCCTGCTGATCGGCGCCGAGTTTCTCGCGATGATCCTGATCGTCGTTTATGTCGGCGCGGTCGCAGTGCTCTTCCTATTTGTCGTCATGATGCTCGACGTCGATTTCGCGGAATTGCGCGAAGGCTTCCTGCAATATCTTCCGGTCGGCGCGCTGGTCGGTCTTGTGTTCCTGGTTGAACTGATCCTTGTGGTTGGAAGCTGGGTTTCCGGTCCGGGCATTGCCGCTGCGATTAAATCGCCAATCCCGGCGCTTGCGCAGACCACGAACACCGAAGCGATCGGTCGCGTGCTCTACACGACCTATGTTCATTACTTCCAGCTTGCGGGCGTCAGTGCTCTTGGTCGCGATGATCGGCGCGATCGTGCTGACCCTGCATCATCGTCCGAACGTGAAGCGCCAGAATGTTTCGGCGCAAAATGCGCGCACGCGCGCGACCGCGATCGATGTCGTCAAGGTCAAGTCAGGTAAGGGTATCTGAAATGACGATCGGCCTTTCGCATTACCTGACCGTCGGCGCGATCCTGTTCACGCTCGGAATCTTGGGTATCTTCCTGAACCGGAAGAACGTGATCGTCATTCTGATGTCGGTTGAGTTGATCCTGCTTTCGGTGAACATCAATCTCGTCGCGTTCTCGGCGTTCAACGGCGACATCGTCGGCCAGATTTTCGCACTCCTCGTGCTCACGGTCGCGGCTGCGGAAGCTGCGATCGGGCTTGCCATTCTAGTCGTCTATTTCCGCAATCGCGGCTCGATCGCGGTTGAAGACATCAACATGATGAAGGGCTGACGAGCGGATGACGATGTATCATTTTATCGTTTTCCTGCCGCTCGCAGGCGCTTTGATCGCCGGCCTGTTCGGCCGCGTGATCGGCGCGCGCCCGTCTGAGATTGTCACCAGCCTGTTCCTGGTTGTGGCGGCGCTCTTGTCGTGGGTGGCGTTTTTCGAAGTCGGCTATTTCGGCAAGGACCTACGCGTTGCGCTCTTCACCTGGATTTCCGCGGGCGACTTGAAAGTCGAATGGGCGCTTCGCATCGACACGCTGACCGCGGTCATGCTCGTTGTTGTGAACAGTGTCTCCGCGCTCGTGCATATTTATTCGATCGGCTACATGCACGAAGACCCGCATCGCCAGCGCTTCTTTGCGTATCTCTCGCTATTCACCTTCGCGATGCTGGCGCTGGTTACCGCCGACAATCTGGTCCAGCTGTTCTTCGGCTGGGAAGGCGTGGGCTTAGCCAGCTATTTGCTGATCGGCTTCTGGTACCAAAAGCCCGAGGCGAACGCGGCCGCGATCAAAGCCTTTGTCGTCAACCGGATCGGCGATTTCGGTTTTGCGCTCGGCATCTTCGCGGTCTTTGCGATGATGGGTACGGTCGGGTTTGAGACGATTTTCGCGGAAGCCAAATCGCTGACCGGCAAGACCATTCATATCTTCGGCGGCAATTACGACGCGCTAACGATCATTTGTCTGTTGCTGTTCGTCGGTGCGATGGGCAAGTCCGCGCAGTTCCTGCTGCACACATGGCTGCCGGACGCGATGGAAGGCCCGACGCCGGTCTCGGCCCTCATTCATGCGGCAACCATGGTGACGGCTGGCGTATTCATGGTGGCGCGTTTATCGCCGCTCTTTGAGTTGGCACCAACCGCGCTTGCGGTCGTAACCTTCTTCGGCGCGACCACGGCGTTTTTCGCGGCCACCGTCGGTCTCGTGCAGAACGACATCAAGCGCGTGGTTGCTTATTCGACCTGTTCGCAGCTCGGCTACATGTTTGTCGCGATGGGGACGGGCGCTTACTCGGTCGGCATGTTTCATCTCTTCACGCATGCCGCCTTCAAGGCGCTGTTGTTCCTTGGTGCGGGCTCCGTGATCCACGCCATGCATCACGAGCAAGACATGCGGAACATGGGCGGGCTCTGGAAGAAAATTCCGTTCACCTACGCGATGATGGTGATCGGTACGATCGCGTTGACTGGATTTCCGTTCACCGCCGGCTATTATTCGAAGGACGCGATCATCGAGGCGGCTTACGCGGGCCACAACGCGTTTGCGCCCTACGCTTTCTATATGACGGTGATCGCAGCCGCGCTCACCTCGTTCTATTCGTGGCGACTGATTTTCCTTACCTTCCACGGACACACGCGCGCGGATCATCACACCTTCGATCACGCGCATGAATCGCCGCTCACGATGTTGATCCCGCTCGGGCATCCTGGCCACCGGCGCGCTGGTGCTCGGTTTCGCCTTCAAGGGCGTATTTATTTACGAGGCGGGTGTGGAGAAATTCTTCCGCCACTCGCTGTTCTCGCATGACGGCTGGAAAATTCTGGAAGAGATGCATCACCTGCCCGGCTGGGTGCCGTGGCTGCCGACCGTGATGATGGCAGGCGGATTTCTCGTCTCGTACTGGTTCTATATTCGCGACCCGTCGATCCCGCCCGCGCTCGCGAAAAGCCAGGACGTGCTTTACCGCTTCCTGTTGAACAAGTGGTACTTCGACGAGATTTATGACTTCCTGTTCGTGCGCCCGGCAAAATGGCTTGGCCACTTCCTATGGAAGAAGGGTGACGGCTGGCTTATCGACGGCTTCGGCCCGGACGGCATCTCGGCCCGCGTCTCCGACATCACGCGCGGCGTGGTGCGGCTGCAGACCGGTTATCTCTATCACTATGCGTTTGTGATGCTGATTGGTGTTGCAGCACTCATCACCTGGTTCCTCGTGCGGGGAGCAAGTTGATGGCGACCTGGCCCATTCTCTCTGTCACAACGTTTCTGCCGCTCGTCGGCGCGTTGTTCATTCTGATCCTGCGCGGCGACGACGAAGCGACCAAACGCAACGCGCGCTGGGTTGCGCTCTGGACGACGATCGTCACGTTTGTCGTCTCGATCTTCCTGATCACGGGCTTTGATCGCGGCAATCCGGGCTTCCAGTTCGTCGAGAATTATCCGTGGCTCGGCGGCAAAATCCGCTACCAGATGGGCGTCGACGGCATTTCGTTGCCGTTTGTGATCCTGACGACGTTCCTGATGCCGATCACGATCGTTGCCGGCTGGCACGCGATCCAGAAGCGCGTGAAGGAATATCTGGTTTTATTCCTGCTCCTGGAAACGCTGATGATCGGCACCTTTTCGGCGCTCGATCTCGTGCTGTTCTACGTCTTCTTCGAAGGCGGGTTGATCCCGATGTTCCTGATCATCGGCGTCTGGGGCGGCGCGCGTCGCGTCTACGCGAGCTTCAAGTTCTTCCTCTACACGCTCGCGGGCTCGGTACTAATGCTGCTCGCGATCATGGCGATGTATTATCAGGCGGGCACTTCGAGCATTCCTGATCTGCTCACCTTCCGTTTCCCGCAGGGCATGCAGACGTGGTTGTGGCTTGCATTCTTCGCGTCGTTCGCAGTGAAGCTGCCGATGTGGCCGGTACATACTTGGCTTCCCGACGCGCATGTTGAAGCGCCGACCGCGGGCTCCGTGATCCTCGCGGCCGTGCTCCTGAAGATGGGTGGCTACGGATTCCTGCGCTTCTCGCTGCCGATGTTTCCGCATGCGTCCGAGCTGTTCGCGCCGATGATGTTCACGCTTTCGGTTGTCGCGATCATCTACACGTCGCTGGTCGCGCTGATGCAGGAAGACATCAAGAAGCTGATTGCCTATTCTTCCGTGGCACACATGGGATTCGTCACGCTCGGTATTTTCACCTTCTCGAACGAAGGCGTGCAGGCGGGCGTGTTCCAGATGGTTTCGCACGGCATTGTGTCGGGCGCGCTCTTCCTCTGCGTCGGCGTGGTCTACGACCGTATGCACACGCGCGAGATCAAAGCCTATGGCGGCCTAGTGAACCGCATGCCGATCTATGCTGCCGTGTTCATGGTCTTCACCATGGCAAATGTTGGCCTGCCCGGAACCAGCGGCTTTGTCGGTGAATTGCTGGCACTGATGGCGGCGTTCAAGGCCAATACCTGGGTCGCGGTGTTTGCGACGCTCGGCGTCATTCTCTCCGCCTGCTACGCACTCTGGCTCTATCGCCGCGTCGTCTTCGGCGTGCTGGAGAAAGACAGCCTCAAGAAGATTGCCGATCTCGACCGCCGCGAAATCGCGATTCTGGCGCCGCTCGTGTTTCTTACCATTCTGTTCGGCTTCTGGCCCGCACCGGTGCTCGACATGAGCGCCGCCGCGGTTGCCAATCTCGTCGCTCAAACCAAAGCAGCGCTTGCTCCGGCAAAAGCCGCACTCATTGGAATACAGTAGGGCGACATGACGCTTTCCTCGCTCGTCCCGATTTTGCCGGAACTGATCATCCTGATCGGCGCAATTGCGCTTCTGATGTTCGGGGTGTTCCGCGGTGACGACTCGACGCCGTTGGTCGATATCGGCGCGCTCTTCGTGCTTGCCGCCGCGATCTTCGTCATCGCAATTCAGCCTGCCGGAAAAATAGAAATCTTCGGCGGCAGTTTTGTGATCGACAGCTTCGGACGCTTCTTCAAGATTCTGGTGCTGATCGGCGCGATGATGGCGCTTGCCATGTCGGGCCCGTTCTGGCGCGATCATAAGATCAACCGCTTCGAAATCTCGATCGTAGTGCTGCTTTCGGTTGCCGGCATGATGGTCATGGTGTCGGCGCGCGACCTGATTTCGCTTTATCTCGGCATCGAACTGATG
Source organism: uncultured Alphaproteobacteria bacterium (assembly GCA_963730025.1). Classification (GTDB taxonomy): domain Bacteria; phylum Pseudomonadota; class Alphaproteobacteria; order Rhizobiales; family Xanthobacteraceae. The sequence continues at coordinate 451,546 of CAVSPV010000002.1, read as the reverse complement.
TCGCTCTCGCTCTATGTGATTGCGGCGATCGATCGGGAAAACCTGCGCTCCACCGAAGCCGGCCTGAAGTACTTCGTGCTTGGCGCGCTCTCGTCGGGCATGCTGCTTTACGGCGCGTCGCTGATTTACGGCTTTACCGGCACAGTTTCGTTCACGGGGATCGCAGCTGCCGCGAAATCGCCGGCGTCGCCCGGTCTCATTTTCGGCATCGTGTTCCTGTTTGCGGGACTCGCGTTCAAAGTGTCGGCGGTGCCGTTCCACATGTGGACGCCCGACGTTTACGAAGGTGCGCCGACGCCGGTGACCGCGTTCTTTGCGGCAGCTCCGAAAGTTGCGGCGATTGCCTTGTTCGTCCGGGTAGCGACTGGCGCGTTCCCGAACGTCGTGCCGGAGTGGCAGCAGATTATTATCTTCATCGCGATTGCTTCGATGGTGCTCGGTGCCTTTGCGGCGATCGGTCAGCGCAATATCAAACGCCTGATGGCCTATTCCTCGATCGGCCATGTCGGCTTCGCGCTTGTTGGTTTGGCCGCGGGAACACAGACCGGTGTTACCGGCGTCCTCATCTATATGGCGATCTATCTTGCGATGACGCTTGGCACATTCGCCTGCATTCTCGCGATGCGCCGCGAAGGAGGGCAGGTCGAGGACATTGATCAGCTTGCCGGTCTCGCGCGCACGCAGCCGGTCATGGCCTTTGTGCTTGCAGCACTCATGTTCTCGCTTGCCGGTATTCCGCCGCTCGCAGGATTCTTTGCGAAATTTTACGTCTTCGTTGCCGCGATCGAAGCAAAGCTCTACCCGCTTGCCGTGATCGGTGTGCTCGCGAGCGTGGTAGGCGCTTACTATTATCTGCGCATCGTGAAGATCATGTACATCGACGAGCCGGTGGCACACTTCCTCCCGATGCCGAAGCCGGTCGCGGCTGTGCTTCTGCTGAGCGGCATTTTCGTCATTCTGTTCTTCATCTATCCGGGGCCGCTGGTGGCGGCGGCCGACGCGGCAGCCAGGTCGCTGTTCTGACGATGCGGGATTTCCCGAGCGTCGCGGGCGGGCTGCCGGTGTTCGCGTTTCCGGAAATCGGTTCGACGAACGCGGAAGCGTTGACGCGCGCAAGCGCCTCCGCGCCCGAACAATGGATTGTCTCGGAAATCCAGACCGCGGGTCGCGGCCGCCGCGGCAGGACGTGGGTTTCCGAACCAGGCAATCTCTATTCGAGCCTGCTGCTCTACGATCCCGCGCCGACGGCGCAGAGCCCGCAAATCTGTTTTGTGGCGGCACTTGCCGTACATGACGCGATATCGGATCTAGCACCTGCACTCGCACCGGAACGGCTGCGGCTGAAATGGCCGAATGATCTGCTGCTCGATGGCAAGAAGATCGTCGGCATTCTGGTCGAAGGCGTTGCCGCGGATGGACGCCATGCCGTCGTCACGGGCATCGGCGTCAATTGTCGGCGTCATCCTGAAGTCACGCCATATCCGACCACGGATCTCGCTGCGGCTGGCTTGCCGCTGTCGCCGAAGGATGTTTTTGCGCGGCTCGCGACGTGTTTCATGAGCAGACTCGCGCAATGGCAGCGGGGCGTAGGGTTTCCGGCTATCCGCAATGCCTGGCTTGCGCGCGCACACGGGATTGGTGGTGAAATCGAAGTCCGCCTGCCGGAACGCGCGTTGCGCGGCACCTTCAAGGCGATCGATGATGACGGCGCGCTTGTGCTTGGGCTCGAAGACGGCCATAGCGAACTGATCCGCGCCGGCGATATCTTCCCGGCCACAAGCTCCCGGTAAAAGAAATTGTCGAAATCACAGCCTGAACTTCTATTCGCGCCGCTTGGCGGCGTCGGCGAGATCGGAATGAATCTCGCACTCTACGGCCTTGCCTCGGGCAATCGCCGTGAGTGGATTTGCGTCGACATGGGCGTTTCGTTCGGTGACGCCGAGCTTCCCGGTATCGATCTCATCATGGCGGACATCGCCTTTGCCGTGGAACAACGCCGCGACATCAAGGCAATTTTTCTGACCCACGGTCATGAAGACCACGTCGGCGCGTTATTCGATCTATGGCCGAAGCTGCGGGTGCCCGTCTATGCGACGCCATTTACGGCGACGCTTATCGCGACGAAAAAAGCAGGCGAACCCGGCGCGCCGGAAATCCCGATCACGGTCGTACCGGTCGGCGGTCGCGTGACGGTCGGCTCCTTCGATGTTGAATTCGTGCCGGTTGCCCATTCCATTCCCGAAAGCCACGCACTTGCGATCCGCACATCCGCGGGTCTCGTGGTTCACACCGGCGACTGGAAGTTGGACGCGACCCCGGTTGTAGGCGAAATCACCGACGAGAAGAAATTCCGCGCCTTGGGCGAAGAGGGTGTGCGCGCGGTCGTCTGCGATTCAACCAACGCGGTCCGCGAAGGCATTTCGCCTTCAGAAGCTGAAGTTGGTGAAAGCCTCAAGAAAATCATCGCACGTGCGACGGGCAGGGTCGCCGTCACGACTTTCGCCTCGAACGTCGCGCGTATCCGTTCTGCGGCGCTCGCAGCGGAGGCGTCCGGGCGCCAGGTCGTCGTGGTCGGCCGCGCGATGGAGCGCGTGATCGGGGTTGCGCGTGAGCTTGGTTATCTCGATGGCGTTCCGCCGTTTCGAGGATCGGATGCCTTTGGCGGATTGGCGGCTAATAAAGTTCTGCTGTTACTCACCGGAAGCCAGGGCGAGCCGCGCGCGGCACTTGCGCGGATTTCGATGAACGATCATCCGGCCATTGATCTCTCGCCAGGCGATATGCTGATCCTTTCGTCGCGCACGATTCCGGGCAACGAAAAAGCAGTGAACCGCATCGTGAACGCGATTGTCGCGCGCGACATCGAAGTGATCACCGATCGCAACGAACTGGTGCATGTCTCGGGACATCCTCGCCGCGATGAGCTTCGACGCATGTATGAATGGCTGAAGCCGGCACTCGTGGTGCCGGTGCACGGCGAAGCATTGCATTTGTCGGAAAACGCAAAGCTTGCGCGTGAATGCGGCATCAAAGAAGTCGCGAATTGCTACAACGGAGACATTCTGCGGCTCTCACCGGGGCCTGCCGAGATCGTCGACCAGTTTCAGTCGGGCCGCCTATATAAAGACGGTCGGCTGCTTATTTCGTCTTCAGACGGTGTGATCCCGGAACGGAAGCGTCTTAGTTTTGCCGGCGTCATTTCGGTTGCCATTGCGCTTGGCGGCCGTGGCGAACTTGCCGACGATCCCGTGGTCGAATTCTCGGGCGTTCCCGAGCAATTGAATGGCGGCGTATCGACGTTTGATCTCATTGTGAACGCGGTCCACGATGGCTTCGAAAATCTGCACAAATCACGCAGGCGAGATTCCGGTGCGGTCGAGGAGGCCGTGACACGCAGCGTGCGCGGCGCCGTCAACGCGGCGTGGGGCAAAAAGCCCACCTGCCACGTGCTCGTGCTAGAACTATAATATACGAATGAGGGTGCAATGATCGGACGTCTCAATCACGTTGCCATCGCGGTAAAGGACATTGCGGCCGCGTCCGAAGTTTATCGCGGTACGCTGGGCGCAGAAGTTTCGGCGATTGTGCCGCAGCCGGATCACGGCGTCTCCACGGTCTTCATCACGCTGCCCAATACCAAGATCGAGCTGCTGGAGCCGCTCGGCGATAATTCGCCGATCGCGAAATTTCTTGAGCGCAATCCGGACGGCGGCGTCCATCATATCTGCTATGAAGTGGACGACATCATCGCGGCGCGCGACCAGTTGAAGGCGTCGGGCGCGCGGGTGCTTGGTGACGGTAATCCGAAGATCGGCGCGCACGGCAAGCCGGTCCTTTTCCTTCATCCGAAGGATTTCCTGGGTACGCTCACGGAGATCGAACAGGCGTAGCCATGAACGTCACGCTTAGTGTCGCGATCTATTTCATCTTGTGGTGGACTGTGCTGTTTGCCGTGCTGCCTTTAGGCGTGCGTTCGCATCGCGAGGCAGGCGAGACGGTCGTCGAGGGCAACGATCCGGGCGCGCCGGTGCTCCCGCAACTCGCGCGCAAAGTCGTGATCACCACGATCGTGTCGGCGGTGCTGTTCTTTGCGGGTTATTGGATCTGGAGGTTGGGCTGGGTCTCGATCGACAGCCTGCCGATGCCCTATAAAGGCATCAAATTGTAGGTGATGCAGTTCGCGCCCGGTGTTAGCCTTCCTGTAATCTCTGCCGCACTGGCATTGAATATCTGCCACCCAGAAGAGGAGGCAACACGCCAAGGAAGTAAAAAGTTATGAATGTGGGTGAAGATTATTTTCAAAAAATTATTGATGCGTGGGTAAAACAAGACGGCGTTGCGTTGGATATCGGCGCAAATCATGGCTACTACACTAAGTATTTGATTCACAAATTCACTAGAGTATTTGCGTTCGAACCGCATCCCGACAATCTGATAGAGCTGAATAAACTCAAGGCGCCCAATTTAACGATTGTGCCGCAGGCAATATCCGACAAGACCGGCAAGATTAAGCTCTACAAGAATAGCCAGAATGTTGGCGGGCACACCGTAAACGTCAAGGTAGCCGAGGAGCAGATCTGGGGGCACAGCACTTCTGATTTTATGCAAGTGGATGCTGTCACGCTCGATGATTTCTGTAAGAGTCATGCGATCAAGGAAATCAAAGCAATCAAGATGGATATTGAGGGCGCGGAAGATTTTGCATGGAATGGCGCATTCAATACGCTGAAGAACAACAAGATGGACATCTTGTTAGAGACGCACTCGAGCGTCGATTGCGACAAACTTCTAATGTTTTTCAACGGCCTCGGGTACAAGGTCTATGAGGGCGATGTCCCAGTGACCAAAATGCGAAACGATACGCATTATCTGGTGACCAATAAGAGTTGAGCGGAAGCTCAAGGTAGCTGGCGCGTTCGCTTTCACGGGCGAGGCCGCCGCGCGGGGCAGACGCAAAACGGGCCGCAAAAGACAACGGGCGAGCTCGAAAGCCCGCCCGCTTCTGGTGACCGCCTTGTCCGCCCGTCGCATTACTGCGCCTGAAAGCGGATGGGGTTTCTCTTCCTCCCGAGACTTAGGCCCCGGCTTTCGCCGTCTCCTGCACTCGATCTGCTTGGTAGAACACTTTGATCCTGCTTGTCATTCTTGCGTCGCAATGCGGCCCTTCGCAGTTGCGATACAAACTACCTTGGACGCCGTTGGGGCTTGTTATTCCAGAACTTTATGCCTTCATGCCTCGTCTTCCGCCGCATTTCTGAGTTGAAAGTCCTTTCGCGATGCGCCTTTCCCGTTACTTCCTGCCCATCCTCCGCGACACACCCAAGGATGCCGAAATCGTCTCCCACCGGCTGATGCTGCGTGCGGGCATGATCCGTCAGGAGGCGGCCGGCATCTATGCCTGGCTGCCGCTCGGCTACCGGGTGCTTGAAAAGGTCTGCCGGATCGTGCGCGAAGAGCAGAACCGCGCAGGCGCCATCGAACTCCTGATGCCGACCATCCAGTCGGCCGATCTCTGGCGGGAAAGCGGGCGCTACGACGATTACGGCAAGGAAATGCTCCGGATCAAGGACCGGCATGAGCGGGAAATGCTCTACGGGCCCACTAACGAGGAAATGATCACCGAGATCTTCCGCGCCTATGTGAAGTCATACAAAAACCTGCCGCTCAATCTCTATCATCTGCAGTGGAAATTCCGGGACGAAGTGCGTCCGCGCTTCGGAGTCTATCGCTCGCGCGAGTTCTTGATGAAGGATGCCTATAGCTTCGACCTGGACGCTGCGGGAGCGAAACACTCCTACAACAAGATGTTTGTCGCTTACCTGCGCACGTTCTCGCGCATGGGCCTGAAAGCGATCCCGATGGTGGCCGACACCGGCCCGATCGGCGGCAATCTCTCGCACGAATTCATCATTCTCGCCTCGACCGGCGAGAGCGAAGTTTTCTGCCACAAGGATTATCTCGGCTTCGACGTGCCGCCGGCAAACGTCAACTTCGACAGCGTGAGCGAGCTCGAAGGCCTGGTCGGCAAATGGACGTCGCTCTATGCAGCGACCTCCGAGAAACATGACGCCGCTGAATTCGGAAAAATTTCCGCCGACAAACAGATGTCGGCACGCGGCATCGAAGTCGGGCACATTTTCTATTTCGGCACCAAATATTCCGAGGCGATGAAGGCCGCGGTGCAGACGCCGGAAGGCAAGAACGAGTTCGTGCATATGGGCTCTTACGGCATCGGGCCGACGCGTCTGGTCGCGGCGATCGTCGAAGCAAGCCATGACGAGGCCGGCATTATCTGGCCGGAGGCGATTGCGCCCTTCAAGGTCGGCATTCTGAATTTGAAACAGGGCGATAGCGCCACCGACGCTGCCTGCGAAAAGCTTTATGCGGCGCTCGAAGCCAAAGGCGTCGACGTACTCTACGACGACACCGATGAGCGCGCGGGCGCGAAGTTTGCGACCGCCGATCTGATCGGCGTGCCGTATCAAATTCTGGTCGGCCCGAAGGGTCTCGCGGAAGGCAAAGTCGAGTTGAAGGCGCGCGCCGGCGGGGCGCGTGAATTGATTACGCCTGAAGATGCGGTAGCGCGGCTCACCGCTTAGCGGCGACGCGCGAGGGAGGGATCATGGCTGCGAAGGACGGGACCATGCCGTTTTCGCGATTTCGAATGGATGCTTTCGCTCCGCTATTTGCGTGCGCGGCGCAAGGAAGGCTTCATCTCGGTTATCGCCGGATTTTCATTCGTCGGCATCATGCTCGGTGTCGCGACGCTCATCATCGTGATGGCGGTGATGAACGGTTTTCGCCACGAGTTGCTGAATAAAATTCTCGGCCTGAACGGTCACATGCTGGTGCAGCCGATCGGGACACCGCTCACCGATTACGCGGCCGTGGCCGACCGCTTGCTCAAGATCAAAGGCATCACGCATGCGATCCCGTTGGTCGAAGGGCAGGCGCTCGCCTCGTCGCCGTTTCACGCCGGCGGCGTGTTGGTGCGCGGTCTTCGCGAGCAGGATTTGAAACAGCTTCCGGCAATCGGACCGAACATCAAATCCGGCACCCTCGAAGGTTTTGATACCGGGCAGGGTGTCGTTATCGGCAAGCGTCTCGCGGATCAGCTTTCCGTGCGTGCGGGCGACCAGGTGACGTTGGTGTCGCCGCGTGGCGCGGTGACGCCGATGGGTACGACGCCGCGGATAAAAACTTACAAGGTCGCCGCCATCTTCGAGATTGGCATGTCGGAGTACGATTCCGTCTTCGTCTTCATGCCGCTTACGGAAGCGCAGGCCTATTTCAATCGCAGCGGCGACGTGAATGCGATCGAAATCTACACGGAGAATGCCGATCAGGTGCTGCGCTATCGGCAACTCGTGAACGATAATGCGGGCCGAGAGGTCTATATCGTCGACTGGCGGCAACGAAACTCATCGTTCTTCAGTGCACTTCAGGTCGAGCGCACGGTGATGTTCATGATCCTGACGCTTGATCGTACTGGTCGCTGCACTCAACATCATCTCGGGCCTCATCCTCCTCGTCAAAGACAAGAGCCACGACATTGCAATCCTGCGCACGATGGGTGCCACCAAATACGCGGTGATGCGCATATTCCTGATCACGGGCTCGAGCATCGGGATTGTCGGCACCTGGTCGGCTTCACCATCGGACTTGCTTGTTTGTCTCAACATCGAGGAAATTCGCCGCTTCGTTTCATGGCTGACGTCGACGCAATTATTCCCGCCCGAGCTTTATTATCTTAGCCGCTTGCCCGCGCGGATCGATAGCGGCGAGACGACCGCGGTTATCTTGATGGCGCTGACGCTTTCTTTCGTGGCGACGCTTTACCCGGCGTGGCGCGCGGCGCGGCTCGATCCAGTGGAAGCGCTCCGGTACGAATAATGGAAAAGACGCCGACGCTGCATCTTGAAGACGTCCGCCGCAGCTATGTGCAGGGCGAGAACGAGCTTGCGATCCTTCGGGGTGCGACACTTTCGGTATGGCCCGGAGAATCCGTGGCGCTGATCGCGCCGTCGGGTGCGGGCAAGTCGACGCTGCTTGCATATGGCGGGTCTGCTCGAACACCCGGACGGTGGCGAGGTATTCATTAGCGGAAAGCCGACCGCTAAACTTTCAGACTCCGCGCGTACAGCGCTTCGGCGCGACGAGATCGGCTTCGTCTATCAATTCCATCACCTGCTGCCGGAATTTACGGCGAGCGAAAATGTCATGCTGCCGCAGATGATTTCCGGTCTCGACAAGAGCGAATCGAAGTCACGCGCGAATGAGTTACTTGCGTTCCTGGGCTTGGGCGAGCGCCTTGAGCATCGGCCCTCGGAACTTTCCGGCGGCGAACAGCAGCGGGTCGCGCTCGCGCGCGCGGTCGCCAATGCGCCGCGGCTTCTGCTCGCTGACGAACCGACCGGCAATCTCGACCCGAAAACCGCGGATCACGTATTCGGGACGCTCTCCAAGCTCGTCGAGGCGACGAAACTTGCTGCGATCATTGCGACCCATAACCTTGAACTTGCGGGCCGTATGACGCGGCGGGTCACGCTGCGCGACGGCAAGATTGTGGAGCTTGAGTAGTCTTCGGTTTACTGAACTGCGCTCAAAGTCGGACTATAGTTTTTTGGAATTGCTGAGGCCGCCCGTGGCGAAGTCGCCTTTCGTTCATCTGCATGTCCATTCGTCCTATTCGCTGCTCGAGGGCGCATTGCCGATCGCGCAACTGGCGAAGCTCGCAGGCGGTGATCGTCAGCCGGCGCTCGCGCTCACCGACACCGGCAATCTTTTCGGCGCGCTGGAGTTTTCCGAGAAGATGGCTGACGCAGGCGTACAACCGATCATCGGTTGTTCGTTTGCGGTCGATTTTGGCGACGAACTGCAGCAGCGTGCAGGGGCCGCGCCGCTTCCGCTGCCACGACTCGTGCTGCTTGCAGCGAGCGAGCAGGGCTATCGTAATCTGATGACACTCACGTCTCGGAGTTTCATGGAAAGCGCCGACAACGAAGCGCCGCACGTGAAGCTCGAATGGCTCACGGCGTATGCTGAAGGATTGATTGCGCTAACCGGCGGTCCGAGCGGACCGATCGACGCGTGTGTCATCGATCGGCCCGATGTTGCGCGATAGCCGCATGGAATTTCTTACTCGACCTATGCGGGACGTGCTCTATATCGAATTGCAACGGCATCATCTCGCGCAGGAGAGCAAGCGTCGAGCCGAAGCTGCTCGCGCTTGCCGATGCGCTGAAAGTGCCGATCGTTGCGACCAACGAAGCCGTTCTTCGCAAGCCGCGACGATTACGAAGCACAGGATGCGTTGCTTGCGATTGCCGAAGGCCGGCGGATTGCGGAAACCGATCGCAGGCAACTGAGCCCGGAGCATTATCTTAAATCGCAGGCGGAGATGCGCGAGCTGTTCGCCGATCTGCCGGACGCAATCGCGGCGACCGCTGAAATTGCGCAGCGCTGCTCGTACCGGCCGACCGCGCGAAAACCGATTTTGCCGAATTTCGGCGATGCGAAGACCGACGAAGCGGCGGAGTTACGAAAGCGCGCCGAAGCGGGCCTAGAAGTACGGATCGCAGCATTCGGCACCGCGGCCGGATTTAGCGAAGCGCAATATCGCGAGCGGCTCGCGTTCGAACTCGGCGTCATCGAGAAGATGAAATATGACGGCTACTTCCTGATCGTTGCCGATTTTATCGTCTGGGCGAAAAATCAGAACATTCCGGTCGGCCCGGGCCGCGGCTCTGGTGCGGGATCGCTCGTTGCTTATGCGCTGACGATTACCGATCTCGATCCGATCCGCTTCGGTTTGCTGTTCGAGCGCTTCCTCAATCCGGAACGCGTGTCGATGCCGGACTTCGATATCGACTTCTGTCAGGACCGCCGCGACGAGGTGATCCGCTACGTGCAGGAACGCTACGGCCGCGATCGCGTGGCGCAGATCATAACTTTCGGTTCGCTGCAGGCGCGCGGCGTATTGCGCGACGTCGGCCGCGTGCTCGAAATGCCGTACGGGCAGGTCGATAAGCTTTGCAAACTCGTGCCGGTCAATCCGACCAGCCCGGTCACGTTGCAAATGGCGATCGACGGCGATCCGCAACTGCAAGCGGCGCGGGATCAGGAGCCGATCGTCGCGCGCGCCTTCGATATTGCGCTCCAGCTCGAGGGCTTGCATCGACATGCTTCGACGCATGCCGCCGGCATCGTGATCGGCGACCGGCCGCTCGGCGAACTGATCCCGCTCTACCGCGATCCGCGCTCCAACATGCCGGTGACCCAGTTCAACATGAAATGGGTCGAAGCAGCGGGCCTCGTGAAGTTCGACTTTCTCGGCCTGAAAACGTTGACGGTCTTGCGCACCGCGACCGAGCTGCTTGCGCGGCGCGGGATTCACATCAACATCGACGCGATCCCGCTGGACGACATGAAGACCTACGAGATGCTCGCGCGCGGCGAAACGGTCGGCGTGTTCCAGGTTGAAGGTCAGGGCATGCGGCGCGCGCTCGTCGACATGAAGCCCGATCGTTTCGAAGACATTATCGCGCTGGTCGCGCTCTATCGTCCGGGCCCGATGGCGAATATTCCGACCTATTGCTTCCGCAAGACCGGGCGCGAAATACCGGAATACATTCATCCGAAGCTCGAGCCGGTGCTGAAGGAAACTTTCGGCGTCATCGTCTATCAAGAGCAGGTGATGGAAGCCGCGCGCGTGCTTGCGGGCTACTCGCTCGGCGAAGCCGATCTATTGCGCCGCGCGATGGGCAAGAAGATCAAAAAGGAAATGGCGGCACAGCGGCAGCGTTTCGTTACCGGCGCGGTCGAACAGAAAATCGAGAAGCCGCAAGCCGAAGCGATTTTCGAGCTGCTCGCCCGCTTTGCCGACTACGGCTTCAACAAAAGTCATGCTGCGGCTTACGCGCTCGTCGCCTATCAAACCGCGTATCTCAAAGCGAATTATCCAGTCGAGTTTCTTGCCGCCTCCATGACGCTCGATATGGGCAACACCGACAAGCTCGCGGAATTCCGCCGTGAGGCGCAGCGGCTCAAAATCAATGTGGAGCCGCCCTCGGTTAATCGTTCGGGCCGCGCCTTCGATGTCGCCGAGAACACGATTTTCTATTCGCTCGCGGCACTCAAGGGCGTCGGCGGTCACGCCGTCGATGCGATCGTGGCGACCCGCGGCGACAAACCATTCAAGGATATTTCCGATTTCGGATCGCGGATTGATCCCAAGGCATTGAACAAGCGCATGTTGGAGAGCATGGCAGCGGCCGGTGCCTTCGATTGCCTTGAGAAAAACCGTGCTCGCGCGTTCGCGGCCTGTGAAACTGTCCTGCGCTACGCGCAACGGAGCGGCGAGGATCGCGCTTCGGGTCAGAACGAATTGTTCGGCGGTGGCGCCACAACTGCGGCTATTCGCTTGCCGGATGCCGAGCCGTGGTTGCCCGCGGAGCGGCTTGCGAAGGAATTCGACGCCGCCGGTTTCTATCTATCCGGCCATCCGCTCGACGATTATGACGGCGTGCTGCGCCGGATGCGCATCCAGCCCTGGGTCGAGTTTCAGCAAAGCGCGCGTGCGGGCGCTTCGGCCGGCAGGTTGGCGGCGACCGTCGTTTCGCGGCAGGAGCGCCGCACGAAAACCGGATCGCGCATGGCGAATATTCGGCTTTCCGATCCGACCGGCTATTTCGAAGCGGTGATCTTCCAGGAAGGGCTAGTGCAATATCAGCGCTTGCTCGAACCCGGGAAGGCAGTGCTGCTTCAGGTCGGCGCCGACACGCAGGGCGATGAAGTGCGGCTACGCATCTATGGCGCGGAATTGCTCGACGAAGTCGCTGCGAAGAGCCAGCGCGGGCTGCTTGTGTTCGTGGCTCCCGACGCACCGATCGACCAGATCGCGAAGCGGCTTGAGAACGGCAACGGCAAGAACGGCAATGGCGACGCGAAGGGCGAAGTGAACGTCATCGTCTCGCTCGATGGCGGCCGCTCCGAGGTCGAAGTGAAGCTTCCCGGCCGCTATTCGATCACCCCGCAACTCGCCGGCAACATCCGCGCGGTTGGAGGGGTCATGGCAGTCCAGGAAATCTAGCGATTTCAACGCTTTAAGGCCGATCTAGAAAGGCCTTTTGGGGTTGCGCCCCATAGGCAGGCCGCCTATAAGCCTCGCCATCTCGCACGCGGGCTATTCGAACCCGAGAGGGTTCATCCGGTGCAAGGCATTCGCCTTGTGCGGCCCGCGGAGGCAAACCGGAGTTTGGAAATGTCGCTGCCCGACTACAGCATGCGTCAGCTATTGGAAGCTGGCGTTCACTTTGGCCATCAATCCCACCGTTGGAATCCGAAGATGGCTTCGTACATCTTCGGCACCCGCAACAACATTCACATCATCGATCTCGCGCAGACCGTGCCCGCGCTTTCGCGCGCGCTGCAGGCGGTTTCAGATGCGGTTGCCAAGGGCGGACGAATTCTTTTCGTCGGCACCAAGCGGCAGGCATCGGACTCTATCGCAGACGCTGCGAAGCGGAGCGCGCAGTACTTCGTGAATTCGCGCTGGCTCGGCGGCACGCTTACCAACTGGAAAACGATTTCCAATTCGATCTCGCGCATGAAGAAGATCGAAGAGATGCTCAATTCCGGCGATCAGGGTGGCTACACCAAAAAAGAACGCCTTACGCTTTCCCGCGAAAAGGAAAAACTCGAGCTCGCGCTCGGTGGCATCCGCGACATGGGCGGCGTTCCTGATTTGCTGTTCGTGATCGACACCAACAAAGAAGAAATCGCGATCAAGGAAGCGCGCCGTCTGGGTATCCCGATTGCCGCTATCATCGATACGAATTGCAATCCCGAGGGCATCACCTATCCGATTCCGGGTAACGACGATGCGGCCCGTGCGATCAACCTGTATTGCGACCTGATCGCGAAGGCGGCGATCGACGGCATTTCGCGCGCTCAGGGCGAAGCAGGTGTCGATCTCGGTGCCGCTGAGCGGCCGGTGGAAGAAACGCTGGCTGCCTCGACCGGCTGGGAAAAGCTCGAGCCGCTGCCGGGTCCGCGCGGTGCGCCGGACGATCTCAAGAAGCTCGGCCATGTCAGCCCGGATGTCGAAAAGCAGCTCAACGATCTCGGTATCTTCCACTACACGCAGATCGCCGGACTGACGCCTACCGACGCGCACCGTGTCGGCGAAGAGGTCCGTCTGCCCGCGCGCGTTGCGAGCTGGATCGATCAGGCGAAGACACTTTCAGCCGACGCCGAATAAGCCGGCGTAACGGAGAAAATTAATGGCCGATATTTCCGCAAGCGCGGTCAAAGAACTGCGCGAAAAAACCGGCGCCGGCATGATGGATTGCAAGGCGGCGCTGACCGAGACCAAGGGCGACATCGAAGCCGCGGTCGACTGGCTCCGCAAGAAGGGTCTGTCGAAGGCTGCGAAGAAGGCCGGCCGCGTTGCTGCCGAAGGCCTCGTCGGTTTTGCCGTCGAAGGCAAGAAGGGTGTCGTCGTCGAGGTGAACTCGGAGACGGACTTCGTCGCACGCAACGATCACTTCCAGGGTCTCGTGAAGTTGATCGCGCAGGCAGCACTTCATAACGGCACCAACGTCGAGAAGCTCAACGCCGTGAAGGCAGGGTCCTCCACGATTGCTGAAGCGGTTGCGTCGGCGATTGCGACCATCGGCGAAAACATGACCTTCCGCCGCGCGGCCGACATTTCGGTCAGCGAGGGCGCGGTCGCGCAGTACATGCACGGCGCGATCTCGGAAGGCCTCGGCAAGATCGGCGTTCTCGTTGCGCTCGAATCGAAGGGCGACGTGACCGAGCTCAACCGTATCGGCCGGATGGTCGCGATGCATATTGCAGCCGCGAACCCGCTGGCCGTCGAATCCAAGGATATCGACGCGGCGACGATCGAGCGCGAGCGCGGGGTACTTGCCGATAAAGCACGTGCCTCTGGAAAACCCGACAATGTGGTCGAGAAAATCGTCGATAGCGGGCTCAAGAGCTTCTACAAGGAAGTGAGTCTCGTAGATCAGCCTTTCGTCCACGACCCGTCGAAGTCGGTGGCGCAGGCGCTGAAGGAAGCCGAAGGCAAGGCGGGCGGCCCGATCGCGATCAAGGGCTTCATCCGTTTTGCGCTCGGTGAGGGCGTCGAGAAACAGGAACAGGACTTCGCCGCGGAAGTCGCAGCCGCCGGCGGTAAAGCCTAAGAGCTCCATTCATGGCCAAGAAGCGTTACGCCCGGGTTCTGGTAAAGGTCTCGGGCGAAGCTTTGATGGGCAAGCAGTCCTTCGGCCTCGACGCCAATACGCTCAGCCGTATCGGCAAAGATCTCGCGAAAGCGCGCAAGTCAGGAACTGAAATTGCCGTCGTCGTCGGCGGCGGCAACATCTTTCGTGGTGCCCAACTCGCAACCACCGGAATGAACCGCGCGACCGCCGACCAGATGGGCATGCTTGCGACCGTCATCAATGCGCTCGCGCTTGAGCGCGCGATCGAAGCGGCCGGTGCGCCGGCGCGTGCGTTCTCCGCGCTCGACATGCCGACCGTGTGCCAGCCTTATGCCCGTCAGCCGGCGATCAAGGATTTGTCGGAAGGTCGTATCGTTGTGCTCGCGGGCGGCACAGGCAACCCATATTTCACGACCGATACCGCAGCTTCGCTCCGGGCCGCCGAGCTCGGCTGTCAGGCGATCTTCAAGGCGACCGATGTCGACGGCATCTACGATTCCGATCCGCACAAGAATCCGAAGGCCAAGCGTTTCAAGACGCTGACCCATACCGACGCTTTAGCGAAGAATCTCAAGGTAATGGACGCGGCGGCGTTCGCGCTTGCCCGCGACGCGAAGCTGCCGATAATCGTATTTTCGATCCGCGACGCGGGCTCGATTTCTGCGGCGATCGGCGATCCGTCGCGCGGCACTATCGTCACCCCGTAACGGCTCAAACCAGCCGCGGGTAACCGCAAGACCGGGAATAAAACTATGGCAGCTCAAGGGTTCGATATCGCAGACATCAAACGCAGGATGCAGGGCGCATCCGGCGTACTGAAAACCGAACTTGGCGGTCTTCGCACCGGGCGCGCGACGCCGAGCCTGGTCGAGCCGATCCATGTCGAGGCTTATGGCTCGATGATGCCGCTCAGCCAGGTCGCAACCGTCGCGGTGCCGGAGTCGCGGCTGATTTCGATTCAAGTCTGGGACAAGTCGGTGGTGAGCGCGGTCGAGAAAGCGATCCGCGATTCCAATCTCGGCCTCAATCCGAATACGGAAGGGCAGGTGATCCGGCTCCGCATTCCCGATCTCAACGAAGACCGGCGCAAGGAACTCGTCAAAGTCGCGCATAAATATGCCGAAGCTGCGAAAGTCGCGATCCGGCATGTGCGCCGCGACGGCCTCGATCTCCTAAAAAAGGCGCAGAAGGACGGTCACGTCTCGGAAGACGAGACCAAGCGCCATGAGGCGGACGTCCAGAAAACGACCGACGCCGCGATCGCCGAGATCGATCAGATGTTGGCGCATAAAGAAAAGGAAATCCTGTCGGTTTGACGGGAACAAGCAGCCATGTCCATGCCAGACGCCGCGCCAGATAGAACCGCCGGCGTCGCCGCGCCGCCGGTACATGTCGCGATCATCATGGACGGCAACGGCCGCTGGGCTGCAGCGCGCGGACTTCCTCGACGCGAAGGCCATCGCCGCGGCGTTGAAGCGCTTCGCAACATCGTGACCGCAGCCGGCGAACTCGGCATTCGCTATCTGACAATCTACAGCTTCAGCGCCGAGAACTGGTCGCGTCCGGCCGAGGAAATCAACGACCTTATGGGTCTCTTGAAGCGCTTCGTGCGGAATGATCTTGCGGAGTTGCATAAGAACGATGTGCGCGTACGCATCATCGGCGAACGCGATGGTTTGAAGCCCGACATTTTCGCTTTGCTGAACGAAGCGGAAGAACTCACCAAAAATAATACCGGTCCGACACTCGTCGTCGCGTTCAATTACGGCGCGCAGCAGGAGATCGCGGCTGCGGCGCGCAAACTCGCCGAAGAGGTTGCGAGCGGCAAGCTCATGCCGGGCGAGATCGATCCCGCGAAACTCGCGGCGAAACTTCAGACCCACGATATTCCCGATCCCGATCTCATCATCCGGACCAGCGGCGAACAGCGCTTGTCGAATTTCCTGCTCTGGCAGGCGGCTTATGCGGAATTCGTTTTCGTGCCGGAGCATTGGCCGGATTTTGACAAGGCGGCACTCGAAGCCGCGATTGAGGAGTTTCACAAACGCGAGCGCCGTTTCGGCGGCCTTACCGCGAAAGCGCGGGCCTAGATGGCCGATCAACAAACAACGTCACCGTCGATGTCCGCGGATTTGAAGCGGCGCGTGCCGTCTGCGGTCGCGCTCGGCCTGCTCGCACTTGGAGCCACGTGGTACGGCGGATTTCCGTTCCTTCTGCTCTGGACGTTGGCCGCACTCTTCGTCTGGTACGAGTGGGTGACGGTGGTGGGAGCCGAGCCCCGCACGCCCGTACTCGCTTTCGGCGCGCTTGCGATCGTGGTCGCAGCCATTCTCCTCACTTTGAAATTTCCGCTCGTCGCACTGCTTGCTGTCGTGATCGGCGCCGGCGTCATTTTCGTGATGACGCAAGGCGACCGCAACTGGAGCTCGAGTGGACTGATCTATGCCGCGCTCGCGGCGATCCCGATCATCATCCTGCGCGACGATCCGAAATTCGGTTTCTTCGCAGCGATCTGGATCTACGCGGTGGTCTGGCTCACGGACATCGCGGCGTATTTCTTCGGCAAGTTCATCGGCGGAAAGAAGCTTGCCCCGTCGATCAGCCCGTCGAAAACCTGGTCGGGGGCAATCGGCGGCACGCTGTTCG
The DNA here is from genome assembly GCA_963730025.1 of uncultured Alphaproteobacteria bacterium. Taxonomy (GTDB): domain Bacteria; phylum Pseudomonadota; class Alphaproteobacteria; order Rhizobiales; family Xanthobacteraceae. Next base: position 434,672 of record CAVSPV010000002.1, on the reverse strand, counting down.
GTGTGCTGGGTGGTGCTGCGGTCGCAACACTTGCCAACGCGCGATTTGCAATCATGCATATCGTGATCGCGCTCGGCCGTTTCGGTGTTTTCGCAGGCCGGCGATATTTTCGAGTCCTCCGTAAAACGTAAGTTCGGCACGAAGGACTCTTCGAAGCTTTTGCCGGGCCATGGCGGCGTCATGGACCGGTTAGATGCTTTCATCGCGGCTTGCGCGCTTGCGCTCTTGATCGGATTGATGCGGGGCGGATTCAGCGCACCCGCCGCCGGCTTGCTGAAATGGTAACAAGCGTCAGTATTCTCGGAGCGACAGGCTCGATCGGTACGAGCACGCTCGATCTCGTGCGGCAGAGCGGAAAATACAAAATCGTTGCGCTCTCGGCGCATCGCGATGTGAACAAGCTTGCGGCACTTGCGCGTGAATTCGATGCTGACGTTGCCGCGGTGGCGGACGAAAGCTGTCTCGCTGAGTTGAAGTCGGCGCTTGCCGGAAGCAAAACCAGAGCCGTCGCCGGGCCTAGCGGTTTGGAAGAGGCGGCGCAGGCCGCCTCCGATATTCTGCTTGCAGCAATCACGGGGGCTGCAGGGCTGAAGCCGACGATTGCGGGCTTTGCGGCGGGGCGACGGATCGCGCTCGCGAACAAGGAATGCCTGGTCACGGCGGGAAACCTGTTTGTCCGCGCCGCGCGGGAGAAGAACGCGACCATCCTTCCGGTCGATTCCGAACACAACGCAGTCTTTCAGGCGCTGAGTTGCGGCAAGAAAGATGCGGTCGCGAAAGTGACGCTGACCGCTTCAGGCGGGCCGTTCCGCACCCTCGCGCGCGAGCAGCTTGCCTCGGTCACGCCCGAACAGGCGGTGCGTCATCCGAACTGGTCGATGGGTGCGAAAATCTCGATCGATTCAGCGACGCTCATGAACAAGGGACTCGAACTGATCGAGGCGCATTATCTGTTCGATCTCGCGCCCTCGAAGCTCGACGTGCTCATTCACCCGCAATCGGTGGTGCATGCGCTGGTTGAATTCCACGACGGCTCGGTGATTGCGCAGATGGCCCATCCCGACATGCGCATTCCGATCGGGTTCTGTCTCGCCTGGCCCGAACGTCTCGCGTGGCCCGCGCCCAAACTCGATCTTGCAAAACTCGGCACTTTGAATTTCCTGGCGCCGGATTATGTGCGCTTTCCGGCGCTGCGGCTCGCGCGTGAAGCGCTCGAGGCGGGCGGTGCTGCACCGAATGTGCTTAATGCGGCGAATGAGGCCGCGATCGACGCTTTCCGGGAGCGCCGGCTCTCTTTTCTGGGCATTTCGGGGCTGGTCGAAGCGGTGCTAACCAAGGCTGGTAAGGAAGGGCTGTTTCGCGAGCCTGCGAGCGTTAATGCCGCGCTCGAAATTGACCATGTCGCGAGAAGTTTAGCCGCGGCCCTCTTGCCTCAATTCGCCGCAAAGGCATCTTAACGCGGTAACGAACTGGAAAGGGCGGCGCGTAATGGAACTGCTGAATTTACTGGTCGCCAAGGGCGGTTGGATCCTTGGTTATGTCCTACCTTTCCTCTTTGTGCTCACCATTGTCGTCTTCTTCCATGAGCTTGGACACTTCTGGGTCGCGCGCCGCTGTGGCGTGAAGATCGACGCCTTCTCGGTAGGCTTCGGACCGGAACTTTTCGGCTTCAACGATAAGCACGGTACGCGCTGGCGCCTCGCCGCGATCCCGCTTGGCGGCTATGTGCGCTTTCACGGCGACGACTCGGCTGCGAGTACGCCGGACACGCAGAAGCTTAAAAAAATGAGCGCCGCCGAGAAGAAGGTTTCATTCTTCCATCAGCCTGTGCGCAACCGCGCAGCGATCGTGGCCGCGGGCCCAATCGCCAATTTCATTCTCGCCGTCGTGATTTTCGCTGCCGTGCTCTACGGGATCGGCCGCACCATGACGACGCCGGTCTTCGAAGTCGTCCGCGCAAGCAGCCCGGCGCAGTCGGCCGGCGTTCAGCCGGGGGATCGCGTGATCTCGATCAACGGCAAGGCGATTGATGGTTTCGAAGACGTGCTCCGCGTGGTGAGTCTCAGCGCTGGGGAAAAACTCGATTTCGTCGTCGAGCGCAAAGGCAAGGTGGTTCCGCTTTCGATCACGCCGGCTCGCAAGGAATTCAAGGACAGCTTCGGCAGCACGCATAACATCGGCGACATCGGCGTTTCGCGCTGGCCCGCACGCGTCAGCAATATTCAGGCGAAGAGCGCGGCTGAAGAAGCCGGCTTGAAGCAGGGCGATCTGTATCCTCTCGATCGACGGTAAGCCGGTCGAAGCGTTCGAAGATTTGCCGCGCATTGTGTCGGTGGCACTCGGCAAGAAGCTCGATGTGGTCGTGTTGCGCAACAGTCAGCGCGTGGCGCTGCAGGCGACACCGAAGCCGCACCCGAACAACGTCAAGCTCGGCGTGCTCGGCATCGTCAATCCATCGACCCCGGACGACATTTTCCGCAAGCGCTATGGCTTGTTCGAGTCCATCGGCCTCGGCTTTTCGGAGACCTGGTTCGTGATCGAGCGGACGATGGCCTATATCGGCGGCATCATCGTCGGCAAGGAATCGATCGACCAACTCGGTGGGCCGATCCGGATCGGCCAGGTTGCCGGCGAAGTGGCGGCTCAGAGCTTCTATGACCTCCTGCGCCTGACGGCGGTCCTTTCGGTCAGCATTGGCCTCCTGAACCTTTTTCCGGTACCGCTGCTCGATGGTGGCCACCTTTTGTTCTATGCGTACGAGGCTGTTCGTGGCCGTCCGCTGAGTGAGCGGGCGCAGGAATACGGCTTCCGGATTGGGCTCGCCTTTGTGATGCTGCTGATGATCGTGGCCACCTGGAACGATCTTTTCCAGCTATTCATCCGAGCCCAAGCCTCCTGACGCGACGTCAGGTGGGGCCCGGCTGGTAATCGCCCGGTAACGGGCGGTTTGCCATAGTCGGGCGGTCGGTGGAGGGGTCCTTCGGCGCTATGGTCGATGAGGTTTTTCAGCGGTATTTAGGTATTGAAAGAACGGGTCAGTTAGTCGCGTGGCGCATCGGCCACGCCGACCGGAAAAGCCCGGCAAAATCTGCCCTGTTCTGTTGCAAGCCTCTGGAAAGCCTGTAAAACCGGACACGAATGTAAGACGATTCCGTGCGGGTTCCCGTACGGATGGGGGGCGGCCTTGTCTCGGCCGTTAATGGAATTTGCGGACTATGAATTTTGGCGTCGGGGTAAGCGTAGTTCGTAAAGTGGGTGTTGCCGCAGCGCTCGCCCTTACCCTTGTTTTTGGCATCGCTACAGGCTCCGTGGTAACGGCAACCAGCGCACACGCGCAGGCCGTAACCGCGGTTGTCGTCGAAGGCAATCAGCGCATCGATGCCGACACCATCCGCAGCTATGTGAAGATTCGTCCGGGTGAGCGCGCCGATCCCGGGCGTATCGACGAAGCATTGCGTACTCTCTACGGCATCGAACTCTTCGAAGACGTGCAGATCCGCATGGTCGGCACCCGTCTCGTGGTCACCGTGCGCGAAGCGCAGGTCATCAATCGCGTCATTTTCGAAGGCAACAAGCGCGTCAAAGACGACGCACTGAATGCCGAAGTGCAGTCGAAGTCGCGTGGCGCGCTGGTGCGGTCGACCGTGCAGGCTGACGTTCAGCGCATCATCGAAGTTTATCGCCGCAGCGGTCGCTACAACGTTACCGTTGAGCCGCAGATCATCGATCGCGCCAACAATCGCGTCGATCTCGTCTTCAATGTCAATGAAGGCGGCAAGACCACGGTCCGCTCGATCGATTTCCGTGGCAACAATATTTATTCCGGCGCGCGGCTGCGCGACGTTATCAATACCACGCAGTCGAACTTGCTCAGTTTCCTGCGTAACAGCGACGTTTACGATCCCGATCGCGTCAACGCCGACCAGGAACTGCTGCGGCGCTTCTATCTGAAGAACGGTTATGCGGATTTCCGCATTCTGTCGGCGACCGTCGATCTCGATCGCGGCAATAACGGCTTCGTGCTGACGATCTCGCTGGACGAAGGTCCGCAGTATCGGTTCGGCAATGTTGACGTGCTTTCGAACGTGCGCGATCTCGACCCGGATATCCTCCGGAACCTGATCCGCGGCCGCAGCGGCGACATCTACAACGCGGAAAACGTTGAAAAGACCGTCGAACTCCTCACTATCGAATTGTCCCGCCGCGGTTATGCGTTTGCGCAGGTTCGTCCTCGCGGCGATCGCGATTTCCAGGGCCGTCTGATCAACGTGATCTATGTCGTTGAGGAAGGCGCTCGCGTTTATATCGAGCGCATCAACATCCGTTCGAACGCACGTACGCGCGAATACGTTATTCGCCGCGAGTTCGATCTCAACGAAGGCGATCCCTATAACCGCGTGCTGGTCGATCGCGCGGAACGGCGCCTGAAGAATCTCGGTTACTTCAAGACCGTCCGCATCACGAACGAACCAGGCTCCGCGCCTGACCGCGTGATCCTGAACGTCGACGTTGAAGAACAGCTGACCGGCGAGTTCTCGGTTGGTGCGGGCTATTCATCGTCCGATGGTATTCTCGGCGAGCTTACGATCGGCGAGCGCAACTTCCTGGGCCGCGGCCAATATGTGCGCACCTCGTTCCAATACGGCCAGCGCGCGAAGGGCGTGGAGCTCTCGTTCACCGAGCCCTATTTCATGGACTACCGGCTCGCGGCGGGCTTCGACCTCTTCTACAAAGAAACGACGCCGTCGACGTTCGTTCAGTACGGCATCAATACGGTCGGCGGCACGCTACGTCTCGGCGCGCAGCTGAACGAAGAGGTCACACTGCAACTCCGTTATTCGGCGTTCACGCGACAGATCGTTGTCGATCCGAACTTGCCGGTGGGTTCTATTTCCGCCGCTATTTCGCAGGCGCGAGAGGAGACCCTCACGTCTCTGGTCGGCTATACGCTGGTCTACAACACGCTCGACAATAACAAGGATCCGACGACCGGATTCCATTTCCAGTTCGCGCAGGATTTTGCTGGCGTCGGTGGCGACGTGCAGTACATCAAATCGACTGTGGATACGCGGCTTTATCGCCCGATCGGCGGGGATTTCGTCGGCATGGTCAGAGCAACGGCCGGCCACGCCTATGCATGGGGCGACGACAAGCTTCGCATTCTGGATCACTTCAATAATTCGAGCACGATTGTTCGCGGTTTCGCGACGCAGGGCTTCGGTCCACGCGACTTGGCATCCACGAACAAAGACGCGCTGGGTGGCACGACTTATTGGGCGGCAAGTGCGGAATTGCAATTCCCGCTGTGGTTCATGCCGAAGGAAATCGGCATCAAGAGCGCGCTCTTTGTCGATGTCGGCTCGTTGGCTAATTACGACGGCGACGTTTTCGGGACGATGAGCATTTACAACTCGAACTCAATTCGAGCTTCGACCGGCGTCAGCCTGATCTGGCAATCACCGTTCGGACCGCTGCGCTTCGATCTTGCGGCTCCGCTCCTCAAAGATCGCCACGACAGAACGCAGTTCTTCCGCTTCGGTGGCGGCGCCAAGTTCTAATCCTGAGCGGTCCGCTTAATGCGGACCGCAAGGTTTTCATCATGAGCGAGCCGATCTTCTTCCGCACGCATGGTCCGATTGCGCTTGCCGCGATCGCAGAGCTGACGGGCGCCGAGCTGTCGTCGGGCGCGGATGTTGTCGTGTCCGGTGCCAAACCGCTCGACATCGCCGGTCCGGAAGATCTCACGTTTTGCGACAGCGCCGATTATCTCGATGCGCTTACCGATACCGATGCGGCCGCGTGTTTCGTCGCAGTAAAACTCGCGGACAAGGTGCCGCCGCATGTGGTGCGGCTGATTACGCCACAGCCCTATCTCGCTTTCGTGAAAGCGGCGCGGGTGATTTTCGCCGACGATCTGCGGCCGCTGTCGATTTTCGGTGTCCGCGGTATCGATCCCGGCGCGTCCGTGCATGAAGATGCCAAGCTCGAAGACGGTGTCACCATCGATCCGGGCGCCGTGGTCGGGCCTGGCGCGGAAATCGGCGCCGGCACCGTGATTTGCGCGAACGCAGTGATCGGCCCGCAAGTCCGGATCGGACGCGATTGCAGCGTGGGTCCCGGTGCAAGTATTTCGCATGCGCTGATCGGCGACCGCGTCATCATTCATGCCGGTGCGCGTATCGGGCAGGACGGCTTCGGTTATATCGCCGGCAAATCGCACCTCAAGGTGCCGCAACTGGGCCGTGTCATCATCCAGGACGACGTCGAGATCGGCGCCAATACGAGTGTCGATCGCGGCGGCGGCCGCGACACCACGATCGGTGAAGGTACGAAGATCGATAACCTCGTGCAGATTGCGCATAACGTATCGATCGGCCGCAGGTGCATCATCGCGGGCCATGCAGCGCTTTCGGGAAGCGTTACACTCGGCGATGGCGTCCTGCTCGGCGGTAAAGTTGGCATCGCGGACCATCGAAGTGTTGGCGATGGCGGCCAGGTCGCTGCCATGAGCGGACTTATGCATGACGTTCCGGCAGGCGAGCGATGGGGCGGTGCCCCGGCAAGGCCAATTCGCGAGTTCTTCCGTGAACTGGTTGCGATCCAGCGGCTAGCGGGGAAAAGTGATAAGAATAACGTCGGCGCGGAATCTCGTTCCGGCGACTAGCGAGCGGAAAAGCCAAGATGAGCTTTCTGAAGAATCCATCGATTATCGAGCCGGAAGAATTATTGCGGGTATTGCCGCATCGTTATCCGTTCCTGCTGGTGGATCGCATCATTGATATCAACGCGGATATTTCCTGTACCGGTATCAAAAACGTCACGTTCAACGAGCCGTTTTTTCAGGGCCATTTTCCCAATCGGCCGGTGATGCCGGGCGTATTGCTGGTCGAAGGAATGGCGCAGACCGCGGGTGCGATTTGCTCATTAATCACGGGTTATGAAACGGCGCCGCCGACGGTTTTCTTTCTGACCGTCGATAAGGCGAAATTCCGTAAGCCCGTGCTGCCCGGCGATACGATCGAGTATCACATGAAGCAAATCCGCAAGCGCAAGACGATGTGGTGGTTTCACGGCGATGCGCGCGTGCGCGGCGTAACCGTGTGCGAAGCCGAAGTCGGTGCGATGATCGTGGAAGACTGAGCGCGTGGTGAAGATCGATTCAACGGCGAGGGTGGCCGAGGGCGCGAAGTTCGGCAACGACGTCGAAATCGGCCCATATTGTATCATCGGGCCGAACGTGACGCTCGGCGATGGATGCAAGCTCGTTTCTCATGTTTCCATCACAGGCGACACGACGATTGGTGCCGGCGCGCGAATTTTGCCGTTTGCGTCGCTCGGCACGCCGCCGCAATCCGTTCATTACAAGGGCGAGCCTGCGAAGCTGATCGTCGGCGCCAACTGCGATATCCGTGAACACGTGACGATGAATATCGGGACCGCGGGCGGACGGATGGAAACGCGAGTCGGCGACAACGTAATGCTGATGGTCGGCGCGCATGTCGGTCACGATTGCATCGTCGGTAACAACGTAATTTTCGCCAATAATCACACGCTCGGCGGACATGTTGAGATCGGCGATGCCGTTTTTCTCGGCGGTCTCGGTGCGGTCCACCAGAATGTTCGCGTCGGCGAAGGCGCAATTCTGGCCGGCATGGTTGCGGTCCGCCACGACGTTATTCCGTTCGGCGCGCTCGCGCAGAACGGCAAGCTCGGCGGCCTGAATTTGATCGGGTTGAAGCGGCGCAAATTCAGCCGTGAGCAGATCCACAAGATCAGGGCGGCATACCGCGAGCTTTTCTTCGGCGAAGAAAATTTGAGCGACCGGCTCGAAGTCATTGCGAAGAAATACGCTGACGAGCCTCAAGTCCAGAAAATCGTCGATTTCGTCCGCAGTGCCGGCAAGCGGCGCATCAGTACGCCGCGCTCGCATCAAGATAATGGAGAAGACTAGAAATTGGCCGGCGCGGACGTATCGGACAAATCTACCGTCGCGATTATCTGCGGCGGTGGCGCGTTCCCGGAAGCGGTCGTGACATCGATATTGCGACAAGGGCGTCCGGTTTACCTCTTTCTCCTTCGCGGCTTTGCTGAATCCGCGCTCGAACGTTATCCGCACGAATGGGTCAGGCTTGGGTCGCTCGCGTCTTACGTGGGCGCGCGAAAGAAGCACGGCCTTCGCGACATCGTGTTTATCGGCAGCCTGATCCGGCCGAAACTTTCGCAGGTCGGGCTGGACTGGCGCTCGCTGATATTGTTGCCGCGGATCGCGGGCATGTATCTGGGCGGTGACAATAAATTGCTGACCGGTGTCGCGTCTATATTTGAAGAGAATGGCTTTCGCTTGCGCGGTGCGCACGAAGTCGCGCCGGATATCCTGATGCCGGAAGGGACATTGACGCGGACGAAACCGAGCGCATCCGAAATGGAAGATATCCGCTTCGGCTTCGATTTCATTCGCGCGATAGGCCCGTTCGACGTGGGGCAGGCGACAGTTGTCGCTGGGCAGCGCATCGTTGCCGTCGAAGCTGCGGAAGGAACGTCGCTGATGCTCGAGCGCGTTGCCGAATTGCGCAAAATCGGACGGCTGAATACCGCCAAACGTGTGGGTGTGCTGGTCAAGGCGCCCAAACCCGGACAGGATTTACGGATCGACTTGCCGGCGATCGGCGTGAATACAATCCGCGAAGTGAGTGCTGCCGGGCTGTCAGGCATCGCAGTTGTCGCCGGCGGCTCCATCGTTGCCGACAACACGGCTTTCGTGGCGGCCGCCGATGACGCAGGTCTTTTCGTTGTTGCACTGCCCGCGGACGGCAAGGACCGGACGTGACCAAGATCTTTCTTGTTGCCGCGGAAGCTTCAGGCGATCAGCTTGGTGCTGCTCTCATGGTAGCGCTCATCCGCAAGCAAGCGGATATCCGTTTTGCCGGCGTCGGCGGGACGGCGATGCAGGCGCAGGGGTTTGAGAGCCTCTATCCGATGAGCGATCTCGCCGTGTTCGGCTTCAGTTCGGTTTTACGCAGCATCGGCAGGCTACGCGCAAGGCTTCGCGAAACGGCCGAAGCAATCGTTGCGAACCCACCCGATGCACTGATCCTGATCGACAGTTTTGGTTTCAGCTTTCGGCTGGCCAAACGCGTGCGCGCAGCACTGCCAAATTTGCCGATCATCAAATATGTTGGACCGCAGGTGTGGGTGTGGCGGGAGGGGCGCGCGGCGGCGATGCGTCCCTATTTCAACCATACGCTCGCGTTGTTTCCGTTCGAACCCGAAGTGCACCGAAAGCTCGGCGGACCGCCATGCACGTATGTCGGTCATCCGCTGCTTGAGGAATTATCCGTCCTTCGCCCGAATGAGGTTGAGAGTAAACGCCGCGAGAGCAAGCCGCCGCTCCTTCTCGTGATGCCGGGAAGCCGCCGTTCCGAGTTGCAGCATCTCACGGCGATTTTCGGCGACGCAATCGGCAGGCTCGCGGAGTCTGAAGGTCCACTTGAGTTGGTGCTGCCGACACTTCCGCATCTCGAGCCGCTGATTACGCGCGCCGTCGAAAGCTGGCCAGTGAAACCCCGTATTGTTACGAGTACCGCGGAAAAACAGGCGGCCATGCGTAACGCGCGCGCGGCTATCGCCGCATCGGGTACCGCGACGCTCGAACTTGCGCTCGCTCGCGTTCCGCATGTCGGTGCCTATCGCGTCAAATGGTGGGAGGCGATGATCGGCCGGCTCATGGTCAAGGTGAAGATGGCGCTGTTGCCGAACATCCTGCTCAATGAGCGAGTCGTTCCGGAACTCATTCAAGAAAACTGCACCCCCGAACGTATTACCGCCGCCGCGGCACCGCTGCTTCGGGACGGTGCCGTGCGCGACGCTCAGCTCGTGGCCTTGAGCCGTTTGGATGCGATTCTAGCCGTGCCGGAGCCGCCTAGCGGGCATGCAGCGGCGATTGTGCTTGAAATTCTGGCAGAAACTTCCGGAAAGAAGCCCTAGTGTTGATGCAACATCCGGTTAACCATGCGTTTGTAGACTACAATGGGGATTGCGGCCGGCATGTTCGTGCGGGCCAACAGGGGATTTTCCCTCGATGATAACGGGCCGCGCGGCGATTGCTGGAGTACACGGCTACGTTCCGCCGGATGTGCTGACGAACGCACAACTCGCGGAGATGGTGAGTACCACCGATGAGTGGATTACCGAGCGCACCGGCATCAAAGAGCGTCACATTCTGAAGGGCGAAGGCCTCGGCACATCGCACATGGCGGCGAAAGCCGTGCAGGGCCTGCTCGAGAAAACCGGCACAAAACCCGGCGAAGTCGATCTTCTGGTTTGCGCGACGACGACGCCGGACATGGTGTTTCCGTCGACCGCGAACTTGATCTGCGACATGACGGGCATTCGCAATATCATGAGTTTCGATGTGCAGGCGGCGTGCTCGGGTTTTATCTACGCGCTGACGGTCGCCACCCAATTCATCGAAACTGGCCGCAGCAAGAAAGCAATCGTGGTCGGTGCCGATAAAATGTCGTCGATCATAGACTACACGGACCGGGCGACCTGCGTGTTGTTCGGCGATGGCGCAGGCGCGGTGCTCGTGGAGCGCAGCGAGAACGGCAGCGGCATCATGGACAGTCTGCTCGGTTCGGATGGTGCGGGCTGGGTGCATCTGCATCAAAAAGCGGGCGGCAGCCGTATGCCGCCGAGCCACGAAACCGTCGATAAACGCCTGCACTATGTTCATCAGGAAGGTGGCGCGGTTTACAAGTTCGCGGTTCAGCACATGGCGGAAGTCGTGCGCGATCTGATGGAGCGCAATTCGCTTACCGCGGCCGACATCGACTGGCTGGTCCCGCACCAGGCGAACCGGCGCATCATCGAAGCGACGGCAGAGCGCATGCAGTTGCCGATGGAACGCGTCATGATGACGATCCATAAATTCGGCAACACGACTGCTGCCACGATCCCGCTATCGTTGTGGGATTACGAAAGCCGCTTGAAAGAAGGCGACCGCCTGATGTTGGCTGCCTTCGGCGGCGGCTTCACCTGGGCCGGCGCCTATGTAAAATGGTCGTACGATGGCGCACGCGCCGCCGCTTAATAAAATGATCCCTCCCCTTTAGGGGAGGGTTGCGAGCGCAGCGAGCCGGGTGGGGTGACACGCGGCAAGTATTGTTTCGACATCGCCGTCGAGATTTGAATCCACGTCGGAATTCCAGAAGCGAAGAACACGGTAGCCTTTTGCTGTCAAAGCAGCATCTCGCTGGGCATCTGCAAGTGTGCCCTCCGGCATTGCATGTTGGCCGCCGTCGATTTCAATGACGATCCGAGCGCGCCTGTTTTCAAAATCGACAACATAACTGCCAATGGGCGCCTGGCGGCGGAAGTGAAGATTGTGCGATAGGCGCAATTCACGCAGGCGCACCCAAAGCTTTACTTCTTGCGGCGTCAGCCGTTTTCGCAATGCTCGCGCAGCGGCGTTTGCCATTGTCTCTGGATCGCGACCCCACCCGGCTTCGCGCATTCGCGCGAACCCACTCTCCCCTGAAGGGGAGGGATAAGATAGCCGATGCGCAAAATATCGACTACTTCCGCCGCGAGATCGGGGCGTAGTCGCGCCTTGCCGAGCCGGTATAAAGCTGGCGCGGACGGCCGATCTTCTGGCCCGGGTCTTCGATCATTTCCTTCCACTGCGCGATCCAGCCGACGGTGCGCGCGAGGGCAAACAGCACGGTGAACATCGTGGTCGGGAAGCCCATCGCTTTCAGCGTGATGCCCGAATAGAAATCGATATTCGGATAAAGCTTCTTCTCGACGAAGTATTCGTCCTTGAGTGCGACTTTTTCGAGCTCCATCGCAACATCGAGCAACGGATCGTCCTTGATGCCGAGTTCGGCCAGCACCTCGTGGCAGGTCTTCTGCATAATCTTCGCGCGCGGATCGTAGTTTTTATAGACGCGATGACCGAAGCCCATGAGACGGAACGGATCGTTCTTGTCCTTTGCCTTGCGGACATATTCCGGAATTTTATCGACGTGACCGATCTCGGTCAGCATTTTCAGCGCGGCTTCGTTGGCGCCGCCATGCGCCGGGCCCCAGAGGCAGGCAATGCCGGCAGCGACACAAGCAAACGGGTTTGCGCCGGATGAGCCGGCAAGACGCACGGTCGATGTCGAGGCGTTCTGTTCGTGGTCGGCGTGCAAAATGAAAATTCGGTCCATCGCGCGCGACAAGACCGGATTGACTTTGTATTCCTCTGCCGGAACCGCGAAGCACATCCGCAGAAAGTTCGACGACAGGTCGAGTTCGTTCTTCGGATATACGAAGGGCTGGCCGATCGAATATTTATACGCCATCGCAGCCAACGTCGGCATTTTCGCAATCATGCGGATCGACGCGATCATGCGTTGAAGCGGATCCGAAATATCGGTCGAGTCGTGATAGAACGCGGACAACGCGCCGACCGAGCCAACCATGACCGCCATCGGATGCGCGTCGCGGCGGAAGCCCTGGAAGAAGCGGTGCATCTGCTCGTGCACCATGGTGTGGCGGTTCACGCGATAATCGAAGTCGGCTTTCTGCGCGGCGGTCGGCAGTTCGCCGTAGAGCAGGAGATAACAGGTCTCCAGAAAGTCGCCGTGCTCGGCGAGCTGCTCGATCGGATAGCCGCGATAAAGCAGAACGCCTTCGTCGCCGTCGATATAGGTGATCTTGCTTTCGCAGCTCGCGGTCGAGGTGAAGCCGGGATCGTAGGTGAACATGCCGGTCTGGGCATAAAGCTTCGCGATATCGATGACGGCCGGCCCAATGGTTCCGGGCTTAACGGTCATATCGAGTTTCTTGTCGCCGACAGCCAGCGCTGCGGACTTAGCCACGTTCTGGGCGTCCATCGGGGACTCCATTTTTATTGCGGATCGCTCGGGCGTATCGCCGGAGCTTTGCCGGGAAAAGGGGCACCGGGAACAATGCCCGGCGGATGACGAAAACTAGCCCCTTCGCTGCGCCGCGACAAGCTGACGAAGGTCTGTAACAGCAGTGTAACCGGAGGTTTAGGCGGCCTTCGGGGCCTGGTCGCGGAGCCGCGCCAGGCTCTCGTCTTTGCCCAGCACCGAGAGTACGTCGAAGATGCCGGGCGAGGTCGATTTACCGGTCAGCGCCGCGCGCAAAGGTTGCGCGACCGCGCCGAGTTTCATGCCCAGCGTTTCGGCGAGTTCGCGGACCGCGGCTTCGGTGCCTTCGGCCGACCAGGGCTCGACCTTTTCGAGCGCAGCCAGCGCTTTTTTGAGCGTGTCGCGGCCCTCGGCGTTCAGGAGTGTCGCCGCCTTCTCGTCGAGCGGGAGCGGCCGCTCGGCAAACAGGAAGCTCGCTCCGTCAATCAATTCGATCAGGGTCTTTGCGCGTTCTTTCAGGCCCGGCATGGCAGCGATCAACTGCGGCCGGCGCGATTTCAGGAGTGCTGCCGTGCGGCCGCCGCCGGGCAGGTCCGGCACCAGCGCTTCGATCTGGTGGACGATCTCTTCGTCCGGCATTGCGCGCAAATATTGTCCGTTAACGTTTTCGAGCTTCACGAAATCGAAGCGGGCGGCGGCGCGGCCAACCTTGGAGATATCGAACAGTTCGATCATCTCTTTGGTCGAAAAAATTTCCTGGTCGCCGTGGCTCCAGCCGAGCCGCACGAGATAGTTGCGGAGCGCGTCCGGCACGTAGCCCATGGCGCGGTAGGACTCGACGCCGAGCGCACCGTGGCGCTTGGAGAGCTTCGCACCATCCGCACCGTGGATCAGCGGGATGTGACCCATGCGCGGGATCTTCCAGCCGAGTGCTTCGTAAATCTGAGACTGGCGCGCAGCGTTGGTCAGGTGGTCGTCGCCACGAATGATGTGGGTGATGTTCATGTCGTGGTCGTCGACCACGACCGAGAGCATATAGGTGGGCGTGCCGTCGGAGCGCAGCAGCACCAGGTCATCGAGGTCCTTGTTCGGCCAGGTCACGCGGCCCTGGACGAGGTCGTCGACCGTGGTCTCGCCTTCGGCGGGCGCCTTCAGCCGGATCACCGGCTGCACGCCCGGAGGCGCGTCCGACGGCTCGCGGTCGCGCCAGCGGCCGTCATAGCGGGGCGGACGGCCCTCGGCGCGGGCCTTCTCGCGCATCTCTTCGAGTTCTTTGGGCGAGGCGTAGCACTTGTACGCCCGGCCGAGCGTCAAGAGCGCCTCGGCGGCCTCGCGGTGGCGGCTTGCGCGCTCAAACTGGAAGACGGTCTCGCCGTCCCAATCGAGGCCGAGCCACTTCATGCCGGCGATAATCGCGTCGATTGCTTCCTGGGTGGAGCGCTGGCGGTCGGTGTCCTCGATCCGCAGCAGCATCTTGCCGCCGTGGTGGCGGGCGAACAGCCAGTTGAACAGCGCCGTCCGGGCGCCGCCGATATGGAGGAAGCCGGTCGGCGACGGTGCGAAGCGGGTAATGACGGGTTCGTTCATCACAGGGTGTGGATCGTCCAAAACGGCGGACCGTGTAGCATAGTGTGGAAGGCGCGAGTAGGGCGGGGAAGCCCCGATGAATAATCCGGAGCGGCGGAAGTCGCGCGCGGGTGGACGCGTGGCGGTGCTGGATGGAGTTGTGGCCGGTTTGGGCGCCGGACCGGCTGACTATTGGCATCATGCGCGCGCGTGGTTGCGTTCAGTCATCGCAGTTGAAGCCGACGAGGGCCGGCTTGCGCCCTGGCTTGCTGCCTGTTTCGGCGCCGGTGTCCTGCTCTACTTCGTCGCCGCGAGCGAGCCGTCGTGGATAGCGGCATTGCTGTTTTGCATGGCCACGGCCGCACTCGCTTTTCATCTGCGCGAACGTCCGGTCGCGTTTCCGCTCGTGCTGGCGGTGGCGGCACTCGCGTCAGGCTTTGCGGTCGCGTCGGCCCGGGGCGCGATGGCCGCACACCCGGTGCTGACGGTGCCAACAGCCACGATCACTCTGGAGGGGTTCGTGGAGATGCGGGATTCGAGCACGCGATCCGACCGGATCGTGCTTCGTGTCACAAAGGCGGATCCGAAAGCGAAGCGGGCCATTCCCGAGCGCATCCGGCTTGCGTTCCGCAAGGGCTCGGCTCCCGCTGTCGGTGAGCATGTCGAAGTGAAGGCGCGGCTGCGGCCGCTGGTCGGGCCGGTGCGGCCGGGCGGCTACGATTTTGCGATCGGCGCTTATTTTTCCGGACTGGGCGCCACCGGCTTTGCGCTGGGAAAAAGCAAACCGGTGCCGGCCGCAGGCGAAGTGCCGCTGGGTATCAAGATCAATGCGCGAATTGAAACGATGCGCCGCGGTCTTGCCGAGCGTATCCGACTGACACTCCCGGGCGATGCCGGCGCTGTTGCAGCCGCACTCGTCACAGGAATTCGCGATCACATTTCGAACGACGTGAACGAGGCGTTGCGCGTTTCCGGCCTCTATCATGTGATTTCGATCTCGGGCCTGCACATGGCGCTGATCGCTGCCGCAATCTTTGCCATCGCGCGCGGTGGGCTCGCACTCATTCCGGGTCTTGCGTTGCGGCGGCCCATTAAAAAATGGGCGGCCGTGCTCGCGCTCCTCGGCGTGAGCTTTTACCTGCTGCTTTCAGGCGGCGAGGTCGCAACGCAGCGGTCCTACATCATGATCGCGGTGGTTCTCGTCGGCGTGTTGATCGACCGGCCCGCGCTCACACTCCGCACGCTGTCGGCGGCGGTCGTGATCACGCTTCTTGTTTCCCCCGAGGCCGTGCTCAACCCGGGCTTCCAGATGTCGTTTGCGGCGACGCTTGCACTGGTCAGCTTCTACGAGCGGTTCGCGCCGGTCGTGAGCAATGCGCCTGCTGCCGGTGCATCTTCGATCCGCGTGCAGGCGGAACGCGCAGGGCGCTGGCTGTTACTTGGTGCTGCAACATCTCTGGTCGCGGGAATTGCGACCGCGATGTATGCCGCATTTCATTTTCATCGGCTCGCGCCCTATGGCGTGCTCGCGAACGTGCTCTCGATGCCGCTGATTGCATTCGTGATCATGCCCGGCGCATTGCTCGGTGTTTTCCTGATGCCTTTCGGTTTCGACCACATCGGCTGGGCCGCGATGGGTCTCGGCATCGACGGCATGATCTGGATTTCGAAATACGTGGCAGCGATCGAGGGCGCCGAAGGAAGAATTGCGAGCTTCGGGGCAGGTGCTGTGATGATCGGGACGGCAGCACTTCTTATTCTCACCATCCCGGTCACGAGATTGCGGCTCATCGGCCTGCCGCTTGTAGCGCTCGCGCTTATTTTGATCTGGAACGGGCCGCGCTATGACGTGCTGATCGATGCCGAAGCGGACTCGGTCGCGCTCCGGACCGCCGACGGAAAGCTGTTCATTCATTCCGCGCGGAGCGACCGCTTCACGACCGAGAACTGGCTTGCTGCGGCCGGCCTGCCGCCCATGGATCGCGCGACGTTAGCCAGGGGATTTACCTGCGATGGCAGCGGCTGCACGGGCAAACTTCCCGACGGCACGTTGATCGCAATCCCGCGTGATCAGAACGCGCTCTTGGAAGATTGTGGTCGCGCAGCCCTCGTCATCTATCGGCGCGAGGTGCCGGCGAATTGCCGGGCAGCCGTCATCGACAAGCGCACGCTTACGGCCACGGGCGCGATCGCGCTCAAGAAAACGCCGAGCGGTTGGGAGGCATTTCCATCACGGCCGCCGCATGCGGATCGGCCATGGTTCGGACGCGCGAATGCGCCTGACGCATCTGTGCTCGCACGGCTCAACGTGAAGCAGGTGCCAACAACGCCGCTCGCCCCGCCCGAAGAATTAACGGGCGAGACGCCAACGCCGGAAATAACCGAAGAAGAAGCCGAGGATCAGTAGCGGCGGTAAATGCCGACGAGCTTGCCTTGAATCTGCGACGCGGTCGGGACCGAAGATGCGGGTCTCGTAAGCCGGGTTTGCGGCCTCTAGCGCAATCGAAGCACCCTTCTTGCGAAGGCGCTTCAAGGTTGCTTCTTCGGCATCGACCAGCGCCACCACGATGTCGCCGGTGTCGGCAACGTCGGCCTTCCTGATCAGCGCGAGATCGCCTTCCAGGATGCCGGCCTCGATCATGGAGTTGCCCCGCACTTCGAGCGCGAAGTGTTCGCCGGCGGAGAGCATCTCCGGCGGCATGTGAACGGTGTGGCTGCGGGTCTGGATCGCTTCGATCGGCGTGCCGGCGGCGATCCGGCCCATGACCGGGATCGCAATCGGGCGGTTGCTGCCTTCTTCCTTGTCGGAGGGCGGGCGGCCGACCTTGCCAAGCGAGCCTTCAATGACATTCGGGCGAGAAGCCGCCTCGGCCGCGCGGGCTGCCCATGGCGGGCGCCACCGTTTCGGGCAGGCGGATGACTTCGAGCGCGCGGGCGCGGTTCGGGAGGCGGCGGATGAAGCCGCGCTCTTCGAGGGCCGTGATCAGCCGGTGGATGCCCGATTTCGAGCGCAGGTCGAGCGCATCCTTCATCTCGTCGAAGGACGGCGGGACGCCGGACTCCTTCAGCCGTTCGTGGATGAAGCGGAGCAGCTCATATTGCTTACGGGTCAGCATCGTCAGAAAACCCCTGCTTTTGGGCCTTTTCGGGCGCCTGCGAGTCGGTACAAATCAGGAACGAGGTAGTATCCGTTCTAGTTGTGTTCTGCAAGGGTTTAAGATGGGGTGAACGTGGAACGTCAAGACGGCGGTTCTGAAAGAACGCGTCCAGCGCGGCAAGTGACTCTAACCAGATCAAATGCGCGCCCGTAAAATTTGGCTCAGCGCAAAACGTATTGCCTCGCAGAAGTTTGAACGCGAGGCCGTTGCTTTCGGCTCCTGCTGGCGAGAAAACGTATCCATGGCGCGCATCTGGTTCGGCCTCATCGCGGCGTTCGCATTCGTAACGGCGGCGAGCGCGCAGACCGTCACCGGCGGCGAAATATTCGACGCGGGCACTTACGAGCTTGAGGTCGTGGGAACATCGCCTGCGCCGAACACGGCAGTTGGCCTTCAGTCGATCGTCAGAAACGAGAAAATTATCGAACGCACCACGTGCATTCCGGCGGTGCTCGGCGCGAAATTTGGATTCAGATATCGGGTCTTCGGCGACCCGTTCGGGCCGTATAATTTGCGGATGGTGACCCGCTATCCCGAGGGCGGCGTTCGCAATCCTTCAACAAACAAAGTGCATGACAGGAGCGAGATCCTTCAGGCAGGACCGATCGCCGGGCACTCGTCCTATAGCGGCTATAGTTTCGACGAGAATTGGGAGATCGTGCAGGGCACCTGGGTTTTTGAAATCTGGTCCAACGATAAGCTGATTGCTTCGCAGAAGTTTGAAGTCGGGTCGTGTTTTCGGGGTGCCGGCAAACAAGAGAAGTATCCATGGCGCGTATCTGGCTAGGATTGATCGCGGCGTTCGCGTTTGTCGCGAGTGCGCAGGCACAGACCGTCGACCGGATCGTGATTACCGATCCCGGCATCTACGCCTACGATGTCGAGAAGGTAGACAAAACACCTGACTCCGTCAGCACCGGCTTCAAGACGATCAAGAACGTCCGGCTCGTGCAAAAGACCGAGCGCGTTCCGGCGATCCTCGGCACGAGTTTCGGTTTTCGTTTTGAAATCATCGGCGAGCCGCAGGGCACGCCGATCACGCTGAAGCTGATTACGCGCTTTCCGCCGGCGGGTTTGCGCAATCCGCAAACCGGTAAAGTGCTTTACATGAGCGAGAACGACCGCAGGCATACAATCGGCGGCAAGAATGATTTCCGCACCTACGCGTTCGACGAAGAATGGGAAGCGGTGCCCGGAATCTGGACGCTGGAATTCTGGTATCAGGGCAAGCTGGTCGGCGCGCAGAAATTCGAAGTCGTCAAAGCCGACGCTCCGATCAAACCGGAATTTCCGCGCACCGTGATCGATCCTAAAGCCAATGATCGCGGGATCGCGCCGCCGTCGGAATAGATCAGTCGCCGAGCGGAATGACCTATGCAAACGATCGCCCGCTTTCGCAGCGGGCGCGTTCGCGGGACGTACGAGCAGGCAATCGGCTTTCGCGAGCGTCGCGGTCAACGAACTATCCTGATCGGTTTTCAGAAATGGCGTCACGACGCGCTGGCCCTGGTCGTTCCATGTGCTTACCGCGCGCAGGTAATCGGCGCGTTCGTCGTTCGCCCAGAGATCGACGCCGAGGATCGCGGGCAGTGTGCGGCGCAATCGGCGACGCGTGGCCTTGTAATTTGCGCAACAGCGGAATGAGAAACACGAAACCGCAAACATAAGCCGATACCGGATTTCCGGGGAGACCGAGAATCTGCATGTTGCCGGCGCGGCCCGAAAGCGTCGGCTTGCCGGGACGGAGCGCGATCTTGTGAAAATCGATGGTTGCGCCAAAGCGCTCGAGCGCCGGCCGAACGAGATCGAGATCGCCGACCGATGCGCCGCCCATGGTGACGAGTACATCGGCGCCGCGATTTTTGGCCGCCGCAAGCGCGTCGACAATCGTTTCGAGTTTGTCTTTGAGCGTGCCGGTCTCGATCACGTCGGCGCCTTCGGAAAGCGCGAGCGCGCGCAAGCGTGTAGGGGTTCGAGGCGACGATGCGGTCTTCGGCGCCGCCGGCACCGGGCGGAACCAGTTCGTCACCGGTCGCGAAGATCGCGACGCGCGGTTTGCGCGCGCATTCAAGCGTGGCGTGATCCATCGCCGCCGCGAGCCCAACGGAACGCGAGGTGATCCGTTCGCCTTTGCGCAACAGCACTGCGCCTTGAGTAAAATCATTACCCTTGCGCCGGATATTTTTGCCGGCGGGATGGGCTTTGGAGAACGTGACGTTGTCGCCGTCGCGCTTGGCCTGTTCCTGTTCGACGACGACGTCGGCGCCTTTCGGCACGACCGCGCCGGTGAAAATGCGGATCGCCTCACCGCTCTTCATTTCGCCGTTGAACGGATGACCCGCGGCGGACTCGCCGGAGAGTTTCAAAGTCGTGTTCGCCGCAAGATCGGCCGCGCGCGCCGCGTAACCATCCATTGCCGATACATCGAATGGCGGCTGGGCGCGCAGCGCTTTCACATCGGCTGCGAGCACGCGGCCGACGGCTTCGTCGAGGGCGACTTTTTCCGATGGCAACGCCGTCACGCCATCGAGCATTCGCAGCAAGGCATCTTCGACTGATAGGAGGGGAGTCGGCTTCATATACGCCTGTTTTGGCCGATTTTCAGCGCTCTATCCAGAGCTTCTGCACCAAGCGCAAACCGGACGCAAAATCCGCGCGCACCTGTGACAGCCGTCCGGAAATGCGATAGCGAAATCCATATGACCGCAGCAAAAGATTCATGGGCGGAGCTTTGGCCGAGCCAGCAGCCGCAGAAATCAGAGCCTCTCCTGAAGGCGCTGCATATTCTTACGCGTGACGGAAAGCTGAATGCGGATTCCCGCCGCAAGTTTAAGCAGGTCCTCCACCTGGTCAATTTCCTTCGCCCGGCAATTGAAGCAGCACTTGAGCGATCCGACGATCCGGTGTTCGCCGACGTTGGCGCCGGCAAATCCTACCTCGGCTTTGTCTTGTACGATTTGATCCTCGGCTCTGCAGGGAAGGGCCGCATGGTCGGCGTGGAAACGCGGGAAGATCTGGTCGCGAAGTCGCAAGCGCTTGCGGATGAATCCGGCTTCGACCGGATGAAGTTCATCTGTGCGCCGATTGCGAGCGCGAAGCTTGACCATTCCGAGATCGAGATGGTGACCGCGTTGCACGCCTGCGATACGGCCACCGACGACGCCATTCACTTTGCTTTGCGTCATAAAGCCAAAACGATTGCGCTCGTGCCGTGCTGTCAGGCCGAAGTGGCGCGATTGCTGGATGGCAAGGGCGGTGCGTTTCACCAGTTGTGGCGGCACCCGATCCAGAGAAGAGAATTCGGCGCGCATGTCACTAACGTGATCCGCGGGCTTTTTCTGGAAGCGCATGGCTACAAGGTGCGCGTCACCGAGCTAACGGGTCTCGAACACTCGCTTGAAAAACGAACTGATCCTTGCCGAGCGTCATCAACTGACCAATCCCAAAGCTCGCGCAGAATTGGATCGGCTAGTCGAGCAGCTTGGCGTGCGGCCAGCGCTCCTGGACGTGGTCGGATAAATCAGGCGCGATAGTCGCCGGACTTGCCGCCTGATTTTTGCAAGAGACGAATGCCTTCGATCTGCATGCCGCGCTCAACCGCTTTTACCATGTCGTAAATGGTGAGGCACGCGACCGATACGGCGGTGAGCGCTTCCATTTCGACGCCGGTCTGGCCGGTGGTTTTCACGGTCGCGCGGACGCAGAGGCCGGGGATTGAGGGATCGACGCCGATATGGACTTCGGTGTTCGTGATCGCGAGTGGATGACAAAGCGGAATCAGTTCATGCGTGCGTTTCGCCGCCATGATCCCCGCGATCCTAGCTGCACCGAGCACGTCACCTTTTTTCGCGTTGCCTGAAAGCACCAGCTCGAGCGTCACGTTGCTCATGATGACGCGGCCTTCGGCGACTGCGATGCGGTCGGTCGCGGCTTTGGCGGACACATCGACCATGCGTGCGGCGCCGTCTTTGCCGAGATGCGTGAGCGAAGGTTTCTTCGATTGCTTCGCGGCTTTTTTCTTCTTGGCTTTTTTCATATCAGGCGCTCGCGCGAATTGGCGACTTAGTGAGGATCGCGCGGGTCGCGGCCTCGACGTCGTTTTGGCGCATCAGACTTTCCCCGATCAGGAACGCATTTACGTTCGCGCGCGCAAGCTGCGCGAGATCGTCCGGCGTGAACAGACCGCTTTCGCCGACGACGATTTTGTCTTTCGGAATGCGTGGCGCGAGCTTTTCGGTGGTCGCAAGCGTCGTCTCAAACGTGCGCAGGTCGCGATTGTTGATGCCGATGAGCTTACCATCAAGCTTCAGCGCGCGGTCAAGCTCGGCTTGATCATGCACTTCGATCAGCGCGTCCATGCCCCATTGATGCGCGGCGGCCAGGAGATCGGCTGCCAGCGTGTCATCGACCGACGCCATGATGATGAGAATGCAGTCGGCGTCGAGCGCGCGGGCTTCAACGACCTGATAAGTGTCGTGGAAGAAGTCCTTCCGGATCGCCGGTAGCTTCACTGCATCACGTGCTTTGGTGAGAAATTCCGGCGAGCCCTGAAACGAAGGCGTGTCGGTCAATACCGAAATGCAGGCGGCACCGCCAGCTTCGTATGCGCGCGCAAGCGCCGGCGGATCGAACTCGGCGCGGATCAAGCCCTTGGACGGACTCGCCTTTTTGATCTCGGCAATGAGCGCGTATTCGTTGCGCGCAAGTTTCGCTTCAATCGCCTTGATGAAACCGCGCGGCGCGCTCGCGCGTTTCGCATCGGCCTCGAGCGAGGCAAGCGGGCGCTCGCGTTTCGCTTTGGCGATTTCCTCGCGTTTGTAAGCGCCGATCTTTTCTAGAATGTCGCTCATGACGCGTTTGAAATGGCTACGAGCTTGTCGAGCCGCGCTTTGGCGGCGCCACTCTCGATCGACTTCGATGCGAGCGCTGCCGCGTCTTTCAAATTATCTGCCTTGCCGGCAACGAGCAGCGTCGCGGCCGCGTTGAACACGGCAACTTCGCGAAACGGTCCCATCTGTCCGTCGAGCACGGCGCGAAGCGCTTCGGCGTTATAAATCGCTTCGCCGCCTTTTAGTTCGCCGGCTTTGCTCGACTTCAAGCCCGCGTCGGCGGGCGTTATGTCAAACATCCGCACCTTGCCGTCCGAAAGTTCGGCGACATGCGTGGGACCAGTGGTCGTGATTTCATCAAGGCCGTCGGAGCCGTGCACGACCCAGGCTTTCTCACAACCAAGCGTGCCGAGCACTTTGGCGAGCGGTTCGATCCAGTGCCGCGCAAACACGCCGACCATCTGGCGCTTGACGCCGGCCGGATTGGAAAGGGGCCCGAGCAGATTGAAGATCGTGCGCGTGCCGAGTTCGACGCGCGTCGGGCCGACATGTTTCATCGCCGGATGATGCGCGGGCGCAAACATGAAGCCGATGCCGGCTTCGCGAATGCAACGTGAAATGCCTTCGGGCTTGAGTTCAATATTGACGCCAAGCGCGGAGAGCACGTCGGCTGCCCCCGACTTCGAGGAGAGCGCGCGGTTGCCGTGTTTTGCAACCGGAATACCCGCGCCCGCCACGATGAAGGCTGCACACGTCGAAATGTTGTAGCTGCCGGCAGCGTCACCGCCGGTGCCGACCACGTCGATTGCGTCCGCCGGTGCATCAACGCGCGTCATCTTCGCGCGCATGGTCGCGACCGCGCCCGCGATTTCGTCCACCGTCTCGCCGCGAATGCGCAGGCCCATGAGGAAGCCGCCCATCTGCGAGGGCGTCGCTTCGCCCGACATCATCTTGTCGAAAGCGTGTGCCGCTTCTTCGCGTGAGAGCGTTGCGCCGGTCGCGACTTTGCTGATCAACGCGCGGAATTGTTCCATCTTCGGCCCTAACGTTTCGCCGCGTTCCAGGCCGCGGCGAGATCGAGAAAATTCTTCAAAATCACGCGGCCATGTTCGGACGCGATGCTTTCCGGATGAAACTGCACGCCGTGAACCGGATGTTCTTTATGCGATAGCGACATGACAAGACCGTCGTCGGTCTCTGCCGTCACTTTCAGATCCTTCGGCATGGTTTTGCGGTCGACCACGAGCGAATGATAGCGCGTCGCCTGAAACGGGCCGTTGATGCCGCGCATCACGCCTTCGCCATGGTGCTTCACGATGGAAAGCTTGCCGTGCACGGGCGAGGGCGCGCGCACCACATCGCCGCCATAGGCCTGGCCGATCGATTGCTGGCCGAGGCAGACGCCGAAGATCGGCGTCTCAGCGCCCATCTCCTTGATCACGTCGAGGCAGATGCCGGCTTCGTTCGGCGTGCAGGGGCCGGGCGAGAGCACGATCGCGTCGGGCTTTTTCTTGCGGAGCTCCGCCACCGAAATTGCGTCATTACGATAGACGTCGACCTTCGCGCCCAGTTCGCCCAGGTAATGGACGAGATTCCAGGTGAAGCTGTCGTAGTTATCGATCAGAGCGACGTTCATGGCGGTTTTCTAGACGCTATCCGGACTTGCTGCCAGCCGGTTGGTTTTCCTTGGTTTATTGCCCGCGTTTGGCGGCGGACGCGAAGCGCCGCGCCTCTTCGGCGGCGCGGAACAGGGCTTTAGCCTTGTTTTCGCACTCCAACTGTTCGGATTTCGGGTTCGAGTCGGCAACGATGCCAGCGCCGGCCTGGACATACATCTTGCCGTCTTTAACGAGCGCGGTGCGAAGCACGATGCAGGTATCCATCGAGCCGTCAGCCGCGAAATAGCCGACGCTGCCGGCATAGACGCCGCGCTTTTCTTTTTCGAGTTCGTCGATGATCTGCATCGCGCGCACTTTCGGCGCGCCGGAAACGGTGCCGGCCGGAAAGCCCGCGACCAGCGCGGAAAGCGAGTCGTGACTTTCGTGCATCTCGCCTTCGACGTTCGAAACGATGTGCATCACGTGGCTATAGCGCTCGACGAAGAATTGATCGGTGACTTTCACCGTGCCGATTTTCGAAACGCGGCCGACATCGTTCCGGCCGAGATCGAGCAGCATCAGATGTTCGGCGCGCTCTTTCGGATCGGCGAGCAACTCGTCTTCGAGCGCTTTGTCCTCGTGCGGGGTGGCGCCACGCGGGCGCGTGCCGGCAATCGGCCGGATCGTGACTTTGTTGTCGCGCGCACGCACCAGAATTTCCGGACTTGAGCCAGCAATGGCGTAACCGCCGTAATTCAGGAAATAGAGAAACGGTGCCGGATTCACACGGCGCAGCGCACGATAAAGCGCGAACGGCGGCAACGAGAAAGAAGACTCGAAGCGTTGCGAGAGCACGACCTGAAAAATATCGCCGGCGAGAATGTATTCCTTCGCCTTCGCAACCATCGCTTCGTATTCGGCAGGGCTCGTGTTCGAAACCGCATTCGCGCCGACCGGCTCTTCGGTATAAGCCGCGGTTTCCTTGTTCAGCGGAACGTCGAGCGCATCGACGACCGCGGTCAGCCGCTCGATTGCTTGCGCAAGAGCTGCCTTCGCTGTGACGCCCGATTGCGGCGCGCACAGGCGTCACGACCGTCATCGTGTCTTTGACGGCGTCGAAGACGACCACGATGGTCGGCCGGATTAAAACGGCATCGGGCGTGCCGATCGACATCCGGATTTGGTGCCGGCAGCTTTTCCATCAGCCGGACCATGTCGTAGCCGAGATAGCCAAAGACCCCGGCGGCCATCGGCGGCAGACCCTCCGGCACATCGACTTTGCTTTCCTCGATCAGCGCGCGGAGTGCCGCAAGCGGCGCATCGTTTTGCGGCTCGAAGGAATCCGGTTTCGAACGCGCGGCGCGATTGATGTCGGCCTTGTCGCCATTGACGCGGAAAATGAGATCGGGATCGAACCCGATGATCGAGTAGCGGCCGCGCACCGCGCCGCCTTCAACGGACTCAAGCAGGAAGGATGGATGCCGCTCGCGCGCGAGTTTCAGATACGCCGAGACAGGTGTCTCGAGATCGGCAACCAGCGTCGTCCAAACAAGTTGGGGCTTGCCTTCGGCATAGCGCGCGCCGAATGCGCGTTCGTCCGGCAAGACCTCCATGGGATCATCTTTCGGCGCCGGTGATCTGGCGGAGCGCGGCATCGTTGACGCGCATAGCCGAGGTCAGTCGTCAGGCGGTTTACGTATTGCACCTGTAAGTCTTCCTGGATCGATTGCGAGACCTGCTGCACGAGTTCCGAAGAAGGTGGCGTTGCCGGCACGTCAATCTTGGTCACGCGAAAGACGATGCGGTCGACCGAATTTTCGGGATTGCCCAATCCGGACTTGCCTTGCGCAGTGAGAAAAACGCGCGCGACGGTATTCGCGTCGACACCAGGGACCGTTGCGTCGCGCTTGAGATTTTCGCCGCGTTTCTCGACGCAGGCCGGGGGCGGCGGCAGCGAAGGTCGCGCCGTCATTCGAGCTTCTTCTGCATGCCAGCTGCAAGCTTCGGCGAGCTTCTTGCCGATCTGATCGTCCTTCCAGCGCTTTTCGGCGTCGGCCTTCGCTTCTTCGAACGTGCGCTCGCGGCTCGGCTTGATGTCGGCGACTTCGTACCAGACGGTGCTGCGCGACTCGCGCAGTTCGATTGCGTCAGTGTCGACGCCTTTGCGGGCGCGAAAGCGTTGCGTCAGAATGAGTTCGAGTTGCGGAACGTCGACAATCGGCTGGCCGTCCGGCTTGCGGCCGCTGCGGTCGATCGCTTCGATCGAGATCACCAGAGCGAGGTTCAGCTTCTTGCGATCTCCTCGAGCGTGCGTACCGGCGCCGCGCTCGTCCTCGACCTGGTCGTGCAGCTTTGTGGTCTCGACGTAAGCGCGGTTCAGCGACATATCTTCGCGCAAGCGGCTTCGAAACTTCCTCGAATGGCAGCGATGCGCGTCGGCTTCGATCTTTGAGACGCGTAAGATGACTGTGCCGAAGCGCGCCGCTAGCGGGGCGCTCGGTGCATTGGCCTGCAACGCGAAAGCTGCATCGCCAACCACGGGATCGAAAACTTCGCTCCGCGCGAGATTGCCGAGCGAAACGATGTCGAGCTTCAGATCCTTGGCGACCGTTTCGAATTTCTCGCCTTTGGCGAAACGGTCGGCCGCGGCCTTCGCGGCTTCCGGTGTCGGAAAGGCGATCTGTTCGATCGTGCGGCGTTCCTGAATCGTGAAGCGCGACTTTATTGCGCTCGTAGTTCGTTCTTCAGTTCCTCGTCGGTGATCGTGATATTCTTAGCGACCTCGGCCGGCGACAGTCGAAGAATACGGATGCGCGCGGTATTCAGGCGCGCGGAACGACGGCCTTGTTCGCATCAAAATAGGTTTTGAGATCGGCTTCGCGCGGCCGCCGGAATGTTGCCTGCCTGCGTTGCGTGTGAGGCGCACGAATTCGATCGTGCGCGTCTCGTTGCTCAGGCGCCAGAACGTATCGACCAGGATCGCGGGCGGCGTGACTTCGCCGCCAAGCGCGCTCAGCAATTGCTGGCGCAGTGCGAGCCGGCGTTCGGCGGCAAGGAAAGTCGCTTCACTGTAGTTGTTGTTACGCAAGCAGCCGTCTGTAGCGCACCGGATCGAACTTGCCGTCCGGACCTTTGAAGCCGGAGATAGTCGCGAACGCGGTCGCGCAGATCATTGTCCGGGTGACGGCGAGACCGAGCGATTTCGCTTTCTGGTCGATCGCGGCGTCCGAGACGAGTTCGCTCAAGACCTGACGATCGACGCCGAGCGCGCGCGCCTGATCCGGCGTGAACGGGCCGGTTGATCTGGCGGCCGATCTCCTGAAGCCGTTCGGTGAACGCGCGGCGGAAATGATCGATGGTGATGTCGGTCGCGCCGATTCGCGCGACCGTGCCCGCGCCGAAGCCTCGGAATACGTCGCCGATGCCCCAGAAGGCGAAGCTGATGATCAACAAGGCCCATCAGAAGGACGAGCACAATCTTGGTAACCAGATTGCGCGAGCCGGCGCGAAAGCCTTGAAGCATCTTGAATTTCCAGGGTTCGGGAAAGCGGGCGGATAATACGGGAGCGGCAGGCCGCGCGGCAACGGCGAGCCGATGCCGCAGTTTGCAGAGCGTTAAGCGCTCTGCTACCGGCGGACCGTCTCCAACAGCAATGGATTTGAGCATGAAACGGCGTCCGCTGGTGGCCGGAAACTGGAAAATGAACGGCCTCAGGGCAGCCCTGGCGGAGCTCGAGGCTATCTGCCGGGGCTATTCGGCGGCGTCTTAAGGCTAAGGCCGACTTTCTGATCTGCCCGCCCGCGACCCTTATCGCCGAGGCCGCCAAAGCGGCCGCCGGAACCGGGGTCTTTATTGGCGGGCAGGATTGCCACGCCAAGGCCTCCGGCGCCCATACCGGCGACGTCTCAGCCGAGATGCTGAAGGACGCGGGTGCAGCCTTTGTCATCGTCGGTCATTCCGAGCGCCGCGCCGATCATGGCGAGACGCGATGCGGTGGTCCGCGCGAAGGCTGAAGCCGGCTGGCGGGCGGGCCTCACGGCCATTGTCTGCGTCGGCGAGCGCAAGGAGCAACGGGAGAGCGGGAAGCGCCGTTTCGGTCGTCCGCGCACAGCTTGCCGGTTCCATTCCGGACGGCGCAAACGCTGCAAATCTGGTGGTCGCCTATGAGCCGGTCTGGGCGATCGGAACGGGGCTTACGCCGACCGTGAAGGACGTCGCCGAGATGCACGCCGCGATCCGCGAAACGCTTCGCGGCGCTTCGGTGCGGACGGCGGCAGATTACGCATTCTCTACGGCGGCTCGGTCAAACCAGACAATGCGAAGTCGCTCATAATCCAGGATGATGTTGACGGTGCGCTGATCGGTGGCGCGAGCCTCAAGTCATTGGATTTTCTAGGTATTGCAGTAGCTTATAGATGAATCTTAGAGTTCGAAAACGCTCGCTAAGTCATTCATTTGATTCGCTAATTTCTTGAAATAGCGATTCAGAAATCAGGCAGGGGGATAGACTCCCACGTAATGCATTGCCTTCGCTTGGCAATTTGAAGCCCTACATGTATGGCTTCGCGCGAATTTGACGGGTAGGCAGCGGCTTTGAGCCTCCTGAGCCACGGAAATCTGACATGCAGACCACCATCGATCGTCATCCACCTTCTGATCGTGCTTGTCGCTCATCGGCGTGGTGCTGCTGCAGCGCTCCGAAGGCGGCGCATTGGGCATCGGTGGCGGCGGTGGCGGTGGCTTTATGAATAGTCGCGGCACCGCCAACCTGCTGACGCGCGCGACCGCGTTGCTCGCGGCCGGCTTCTTCGTCACCAGCCTGGCGCTTTCGGTGCTTGCGGGCTGGCGACCGGCGGGCCCGACCCTCATTCAGCAGCAGGCGCCGGTCACGACGCCCACAGGTCCCTCGATCCTCGATCAACTGCAGAAACAAGCGCCAGCGCCGATAGCGCCGCCGCAGTCCAAGTGACGCAAAAACGACAAAAGGGCCGGGAAACCGGCCCTTCGCTTTTTTAGGTGCAGGACTGCGGAAATTAGTCCTCGTCGAATCGAAATTGGGGTTTAATGCGTTAAATCCCATGGCGCGGTACATTTTCATCACCGGCGGCGTGGTCTCCTCCCTCGGCAAGGGTCTCGCTTCAGCAGCGCTCGGCGCGCTCCTGCAGGCGCGCGGCTACACGGTCCGCCTTCGCAAACTCGATCCCTATCTCAACGTCGATCCGGGCACGATGAGCCCGTATCAGCATGGCGAGGTCTTCGTCACCGACGACGGCGCGGAAACCGATCTCGATCTCGGTCATTACGAGCGCTTCACCGGCGTGCCCGCGAGCAAGCGCGACAACATCACGACCGGCCGCATCTATCAGGAAATTCTCTCGAAAGAGCGGCGCGGCGATTATCTCGGCGCGACCATTCAGGTGATTCCGCACGTCACGAATTCGATCAAGGAATTCGTGCTCGACGGCAACGACGGCTTCGATTTCGTGCTGGTCGAAATCGGCGGCACGGTTGGCGACATCGAAGGTCTGCCGTTCTTCGAGGCGATCCGTCAGCTTCGCAACGAACTGCCGCGCGAACACACGGTCTATGTTCACCTGACGCTGCTACCATTCATCCCGAGCGCGGGCGAATTGAAAACCAAACCGACGCAGCATTCGGTCAAGGAACTGCGCTCGATCGGTATTCAGCCGGATATTCTGCTTTGCCGTACCGACCGCGAAATTCCGCGCGAAGAGCGCCGCAAGCTCGGCCTCTTCTGCAATGTGCGCGAAAGCGCCGTGATCGAAGCGCGCGATGTCGACAACATCTACGCGGTGCCTTCGGCCTATCACGCAGCCGGCCTCGACGACGAAGTGCTGCGCGCATTCGGCATCAAGGATGCGCGCTCGCCGGATCTCAAGCGCTGGATCACGATCGAGGACCGCGTCCGCAATCCGGAAGGTGATGTCACGATTGCGATCGTCGGCAAATATACCGGCCTGAAGGACGCCTATAAGTCGCTGATCGAGGCGCTTTCGCACGGCGGTATTGCAAACAAGGTGAAAGTGAAGCTCGACTGGATCGAGTCCGAGATTTTCGAGAACGAAGATCCGGCGCCGTTATCTCGAGCACGTCAACGGCATTCTCGTTCCCGGCGGCTTCGGTCATCGCGGCGCAGAGGGGAAAATCAAGCGGCGCGCTTCGCGCGCGAACGCAACGTGCCTTACTTCGGCATCTGCTTCGGCATGCAGATGGCGGTGATCGAAGCCGCGCGCAATCTTGCCGGTATCGAAGACGCAAATTCCACCGAATTCGGCGCGACCAAGGAGCCGGTGGTCGGCCTGCTTACCGAATGGCTGCGCGGCAACGAGCGCGA
This sequence comes from uncultured Alphaproteobacteria bacterium, assembly GCA_963730025.1. Classification (GTDB taxonomy): domain Bacteria; phylum Pseudomonadota; class Alphaproteobacteria; order Rhizobiales; family Xanthobacteraceae. The sequence continues at coordinate 404,287 of CAVSPV010000002.1, read as the reverse complement.
GCGCCGCGAGGCCGGCGGCAATCTCGGCGGCACCATGCGGCTCGGCGCCTTTCCGGCATCGCTCGCGAAGGGCAGCCGCGTTTCGGAAATTTACGGCTCGACGGAAATTTCCGAGCGGCACCGGCATCGCTACGAAGTGAACACCGAGTATCGCGCGAAGCTCGAAGATCACGGCATGCGCTTTTCCGGCATGTCGCCCGACGGCGTGTTGCCGGAGATCATCGAATATCCGGACCATCACTGGTTCGTCGGCGTGCAATTCCATCCCGAACTGAAATCGCGACCGTTCGAGCCGCATCCGTTATTTAGTTCGTTCGTTGGTGCTGCCGTCGAGCAGAGCCGGCTCGTCTGATTGCGGTCATGGCCCGCGGCATCGACCATGTCATTCATGTCGTCCGCGATCTCGACGCGGCGGCGGGACTTTACGAAAAACTTGGCTTCCTCGTCAGCGGCCGGAACAAACATCCGTTCGGCACGCATAACCGGATCGTTCAGCTCGACGTTCCTACATCGAAATTCTCGAGAGTCGCGGAGCCTGAAAAAATTCAAGGCGCAGGGCGGGCCGACATCGTTTGCGCATTTCAATCGCGACTTTCTCGCGCGAAACGGCGAGGGCTTGAGCGGGCTCGTGCTCTCGAGCGCGGACGCCGATGCCGACAAAAAGCAATTCGATGAAGCCGGCTTCGGCGGATTTCAGACCTTCGACTTCGGGCGCATGGGCAAGCGGCCCGACGGCAGCGAAGCGGAGCTCGCGTTTTCGCTTTCGTTTCTGCGCGAGCCTACGTCCGGCGACCTGATGACGTTCACGGCGGAGCACAAGCGCCCGGAGAACTTTCTGGTTTCCGGAATTGCAGCGTCACGCGAACGGTATGAAGTCGTGTTTCCTGCGCGGTTCTGCGTTGCGGAAAGTCCGACCGATCATCAATATTTCCTGCAGGCCTTCACGGGCCTGCGCGATGTCCGCTCAACTTCGCTGGGGGTAACGGCCGAGACGCCGCGCGGCGACGTGCAGATCACCGAGCCGCGGCCATTCGAAGATGCGTTTGGCGCGAAGCCGCCTGTGTCGACGGGTCTGCGCTTCGGCGCCGTCATATTCGCGTGGCGACGACAAGCAAATCCGCGAGACTGTTTCGAAGAGCGGGATTGCTGTGCAGGAACGCGGTGGCCGCCTCGTCGTCCATGCGCATGGTGCAGTGCTCGCCTTCGAGGCGGGTTGACCGGTTTGATGAGGCCAAGCAAGGTCCGCCGCGATGAATAAGCCGCTCACGAACCCTGCACCGAATGCCAGTGTTTCCGCCGGAAATGTGCGTTTCGGCAACGACCTGCCGCTCGCGCTGATCGCGGGCCCCTGCCAGATGGAAAGCCGCGCGCACGCGCTCGAAGTTGCGAGCGCGCTCAAGGAAATTGCGGGCAGGCTGAAGCTCGGGCTCGTTTACAAATCCTCTTTCGACAAGGCGAACCGCACCAGCGCGAAGTGCCGCGCGCGGTATGGGCCTGGACGCCGCACTCCCGGTATTCGCGGAAATTCGCGACAAGCTCGGGCTTGCCGACGCTCACCGACGTGCACGAGATCGATCAATGCGCGCGTGTGGCCGAAGTCTGCGACGTGCTGCAAATTCCGGCGTTTCTTTGCCGGCAAACCGATCTGCTTGATTGCCGCCGCGAAAACCGGCCGCATCGTGAATGTGAAGAAGGGTCAGTTTCTAGCGCCGTGGGACATGAAAAATGTCGTTGAGAAGGTGACGAGCGCGGGCAACGCGAATGTGCTTGTGACCGAGCGCGGCGTTTCGTTTGGCTACAACACGCTCGTTTCCGACATGCGCGCGCTGCCGGTGCTGCGCGAAACCGGTGCGCCGGTGATTTTCGATGCGACCCATTCGGTGCAGCAGCCGGGCGGACAGGGCGCGTCCTCGGGCGGCGAGCGGAAATATGTCGGCGTGCTTGCGCGCGCAGCGGTCGCGATCGGTGTCGCCGGTGTTTTCATCGAAACGCATCCCGATCCTGATCGGGCGCCGTCCGACGGGCCGAACATGATCGCGCTCAAGGATCTCGAGCCGTTGCTTGTCGACCTCATTGCGTTTGACGAGCTTTCGAAATCAACTATGGCGCGTTCGGGACGGTAACGAAAAATAAAAAGATGAACCGGGCGCTTGTTGTCGTAGGCTTTATCGCCTTCTCCACGAGCCTGTTCATGCGCGCGATCGATCCGGTCGTGCCGCAGATTTCCGGCGAATTCGGTATTCCCCCCGCCGATGTCGCGCTGCTGGCAACGGCCTTCGCGCTGCCATTCGCGCTCGTACAGCCGCTGCTGGGACCGGTCGGTGATTTTTTCGGCAAGACCAAATTGATGCTGATCGGAATGGTGTTTCTCGTCGCGGCGACGCTTGCGGGGGCGTTTGCGCCGAATTTCACGTGGCTGCTCATTTCGCGGATCGTCGCGGGCATCGCGGTTGGTGGAATATTTCCGGCAGGACTCGCATTCGTTTCCGATTCGGTGGGCGTCGAGCGACGGCAGGTAACGCTCGGCCGATATGTTGCGGCGGCACTCGCGGGAAATCTAACCGGTGCGTGGGCGGGCGGCATTGTCGGCGACTTTACGAACTGGCGCGGCGTACTGATCGCAGCAGCGGTCTGCGGAGTTGCTGCGTTCTTGCTCGGCCTGTGGGGTTTTCGCGACGTGAAGCACGAGCGCGGGCCGCGCTTCGATCTTGCCTATGCCGCGCGCAGCTATCGGATGATCTTTTCAAATCCACGTTCGAAGTTACTGTTATCTCGGCGTGTTGCTTGAAGGTATTGCGATTTTCGGAATCTTTCCGTTCGTCGCGATCCTGCTGCATCAGACCGGAGAATTTCGCGCAACGATTGCGGGTTTCGTAATCGCGGGCTTTGCGGTTGGCGGTGCGATCTTCGGCTTGTTCGTGCCGCAGATGCTGAAAATATTCGGCACACGCGGGTTGATGATCTGGGGCGGCGTGTTTTGCGGAGCGATGCTTGTGCGTCGCAGCACTACGATTGCCCTGGCAATATGAATTCGTGACCTTCGTGCTCATGGGCGTCGGCTTTTACATGATGCACAACTGCTTTCAGCTCGCGGCCTCGGAAATCGCGCCGACTGCGCGCGGCTCGGCAATCGCGCTGCATTCGTCGGCTTTCTTCGCCGGACACGCAGTCGGTCCGGTGTTTTACTATTGGGGGCTCGCGCATACTGGGCGTCGCACCGACGCTCTTCGCGGCGGCGGTCATCATCGCGCTTACCGGAATTGGCGGCGCGCATTTTCTGTTTCCGAAGAAGACGCTAGTCTTTGCGAAAGCGTTCGGCTTCTGCGGATCATAGCGCCAGACATTGCCGCGCGTCAGATGAACGCCGCCGATCCAGCGGTCGATGCCATTCAGCGCAATGAAATCCGCGCGGCGTTCAAGGATCTGCATGACCTGTCATCGGTAAGGTCGATCTCGCGTGTCGGTGTATTCGACGCTCATGTTCGTTGCGCGATGCCCGCGCAATGCCGCCCTCGGGCAAGCCGCGGACGAGCGGCGACGGCGCAGTTCTGGAGTGCGTCGAGACGCGTGAAGAAACCGAGATCGCCGAGAAACGGCAAGGCTTCGGTCTGCTGATAATGGCGAAACGCTAGTCCCGGCGTGATGCGCCTTCACGGATCGCGAGCAGCGCGTTGCGCTCGATGCGGCCGAGTCCGTCTGACGGCGAAGGATATTCGTCAAGCAGGCGCACAAAGGATGCGCGGGCTTCGGGCAGCGCGCCGGATGACTCCGCGGCCGTAAGCAGCGCGTTCCGGGTTGGCGGCGCGGAACGCATCCCAAAGATGCACGGCTTCGTCGAATGTGGCTGGAGTGAGTTCGGCGACGCTTCTGAGCCATAGCGTCGATGTGGGTCGATAAGGGTGGCGGCGAAAGCGCGAGCTTCATGGCGGGTGACAATTTCGCGCGCCGCTACCCGCGCCAGAAATTGTATCGATCTGTAATTGATCGTGGAGATCGCTTTCGAACCAGAGTTCGAGTTCATCGCGTTCCGAGATCGCGTCGAAGCGTTCGTCGCGTCGGGTGAAATCGGCGCGGACATCGCTCACGCCAAAGGCTTGTTCGATGTATTGCGCACGAATATCGGCAAGCGCGTTCATCGTCGAGGTCGCCGGCACCGGGCCTTCAATCAGCACGTCGCGCCAGATCAGAATGTCCGGCGTCGGGGAAATGCGCGGAAAGCGCATTCGCGGCGTGATCGCCGTTGGTAACGATGAGACGCGTCACGTCCTAGCCGCGGCCGCGATAGGGCGCGACGCCTTGGTCCGGGATCCAGACGTCTTTCGGCAATTTGCCGTGTTGCCAGAACACGTCGATCGGAATGCCGCCGCGCGGATACCAGTAGCCGCCGATGCGGAGCCACTTGGGGCTCGAGCAGCTTCACAAGCTTCTTGCCGATCGCAACCGTGCAGTCTTCGTGGAAGGCGCCGTGATTGCGAAAGCTTGCGAGATAAAGTTTCAGCGACTTCGACTCGACCAGCCATTTGCCCGGCACATAGTCGATGACGAGATGGGCAAAATCCGGCTGGCCGGTGATCGGGCAGAGCGTCGTGAATTCAGGTGCTGCGAAGCGCGCAGCATAGTCAGTATCCGGATGCGGATTGGGACGCGGTCGAGCGTCGCCTTGTCGGGCGAAGCGGGGATCGGCGAGGGCCTGCCGAGATGCGTTGGTTTCTTCATGCGGGCGCAAAGTAACCGATTGCGGAAATCCGTCCACCCGCCGCTTCCCGGCCTGCCGGGCATCCTGTAGAAGCGCGGCACCAAAGCTCGAAGGACCGCCATGACCGCGATAACCGACATTCACGCCCGCGAAATTCTCGATAGCCGTGGCTTTCCGACCGTTGAAGTCGAAGTAATCCTCGAAGACGGTGCTGAGGGCCGCGCCGCCGTGCCATCGGGCGCTTCGACCGGCGCGCATGAAGCGGTCGAACTGCGCGACGGCGACAAGAAGCGCTATGGCGGCAAGGGCGTCTTGAAAGCGGTCGCTGCGGTGAACGGCGAAATCTTCGACACGATCGGCGGCCTAGACGCCGAAGAACAGACCAAAATCGACGAAGCGATGATCGCGCTCGACGGCACGCCGAACAAGGGCCGCCTCGGCGCGAATGCAATCCTCGGCGTGTCGCTCGCGGTCGCAAAAGCCGCCGCGCAGTCCTGCGAACATGCCGCTCTATCGTTATGTCGGCGGCACCAGCGCGCGCGTGTTGCCCGTGCCGATGATGAACATCATCAATGGCGGCGCGCATGCCGACAATCCGATCGACTTCCAGGAATTCATGATCATGCCGGTCGGCGCGCGAGACTTTCCGCCGAGGCGCTGCGCATGGGCTCGGAAATCTTTCACACGCTGAAGAAGGGTCTGAAGGACGCGGGCCACAACACCAATGTCGGCGACGAGGGCGGCTTCGCGCCGAACCTGAAGGACGCCGACGCAGCACTCGGCTTCGTCATGAAGTCGATCGAGGCCGCGGGCTACAAGCCTGGTGACGATGTCCTGATCGCGCTCGATTGCGCCGCGACGGAATTCTTCAAGAGCGGCAAGTACGAATATGAAGGCGAGGGCAAGTCGCGCTCGATCGGAAGCAGCAGGCGGATTATCTCGCCGACCTTTGCAAACGCTATCCGATCGTATCGATCGAAGACGGCATGGCCGAAGACGACTGGGCCGGCTGGAAAATTCTGACCGACAAGATCGGCGCGAAAGTTCAACTCGTCGGCGACGATCTGTTCGTGACCAACGAAAAGCGCCTGCGCGACGGCATCGAAAAGGGCGTCGCGCAACGCGATCCTCGTCAAGGTGAACCAGATCGGCACGCTCACCGAGACGCTCGCCGCGGTCGATACGGCGCATCGCGCGGCCTATCGCGCGGTCATGTCCCACCGCTCCGGCGAGACCGAAGATGCGACGATCGCCGATCTCGCGGTCGCGACCAATTGCGGGCAGATCAAAACCGGGTCGCTCGCGCGCTCCGACCGGACCGCGAAATACAACCAGCTGCTCCGGATCGAAGAAGAACTCGGCGACGAGGCCCGCTATGCCGGCGGGCGCGCTCAAGGCCTGAGCGGCGTTAACGCCCGGGCAACCGGTACGCGGCATAAAAGACGGATGGTAACGCGTACCCGGCTTGGCCGGTTTTTCCGCATTCTCGGGCTTTATTGCATCGCGGCTGCGATGATCGCCTATTTCGCGTTCCACGCGCAGCACGGCAATTACGGCATCGAGGCCGGCAAGGCGCTGAAAGAAGAAATCGCGACCCTGACCGTCGAGCGCGACCAGCTCGTGACCGAGCGCACGGCGCTCGAAAAGCGCAACCTGTTGCTGCGCTCCGACCGGATCGATCCCGACCTTCTGGAAGAGCTTGCGCGGCGCGATCTCGCCTTTGCGTATCCGAACGATCTGATCATGATCCTGAACGGCGCTAAGGCGCGCACTCGCAATCTCTGTTTCGCGAAACCTCGCGCAGCCGAAATTTCCTTTAGTTGCAGACGCATCGGTCTGGTATTCCACGCGTGCGCGGTGGCGTCAGCGGAACGATTTGCGCTAAGCAAAATTTGACGGGAGAGCAAAAAGAAAAATGCCCGCGGCAGCCAAAGCAGAACAAACCGACAAATCCGTTTCGCGCGCAACGAAGGACGCGAAAGCTTCCGCGTGGGGCAAAGCGCAGGAAATTTCCGCGTATCGCGAAATGCTGCTCATCCGCCGTTTCGAAGAGAAGGCCGGCCAGCTTTACGGCATGGGTCTGATCGGCGGCTTCTGCCATCTCTATATCGGGCAGGAAGCCGTCGTCGTCGGCATGCAGATGGCGCTGAAAGACGGCGACCAAGTCATCACCGCCTATCGCGATCACGGCCACATGCTCGCCTGCGGCATGGAGCGCGAACGGCGTCATGGCCGAACTCACCGGACGCCGCGGCGGCTATTCGAAAGGCAAGGGCGGCTCGATGCACATGTTCAGCATCGAGAAGAATTTCTACGGCGGCCACGGCATCGTCGGCGCGCAGGTGTCGCTCGGCACCGGGCATCGCATTCGCGAACCGCTATCGCGAAAACGGCAAAGTCTGTCTCACCTATTTCGGCGACGGTGCCTCGAACCAGGGCCAGGTCTACGAGAGCTTCAACATGGCCGAGCTCTGGAAGCTTCCGGTCATCTACATCATCGAAAACAACAAGTACGCGATGGGCACGTCGGTCGAGCGGTCGTCGGCGCTGCAGGATTTTTCCAAGCGCGGCGCGTCGTTCAACATTCCGGGCGAAAAAGTCGACGGCATGGATGTGCGCGCGGTCTACGACGCAGGCGCGCGCGCCGTCGAATTCGCGCGCTCCGGCGAAGGCCCGTTCATCCTTGAAATGAAGACCTACCGCTATCGCGGTCACTCGATGTCGGATCCTGCGAAATATCGCTCGAAGGAAGAAGCTCGAGAAGATGCGCGCGCCCGAGAGCGATCCGATCGAGTGGATCCGCAGCCGTATTCTCGAGGGCAAACTCGCAAGCGAAGACGAAATCAAAAAGATCGATGCGGAAATCCGCGCGATCGTGAACGAGTCCGCGGAATTCGCGACCAACGATCAAGAGCCTGATCGTGTCGGAACTTTACACCGACGTATTGCGCTAAGGGCGTTGAGCATGGCGGCGATCTGCGTTCCTCGTTGCCTACATTCGCGATCGCCGCCGCGATCGTGAGCTGGATCGCTGCGATCTATTATTTTATCTGCGAAGACGCAAATGCACACTTGGCCCCGGAGCAGGCGCCATTTGCGCGGTCATGAGTTTTTCGCCTGGCCGTTCGCCGAACGGACGCTTGAGTGGCGCCGCGCGCGAGAGCGCGAGCAAAGTAAACAAAGCACTCGTATGCTCTTTTTCCTCAGTCTGTATCGTCGCGATGGGCGCCTGGGGCGCCACTTTTCTTTTCGCCGGCCACCGACGCTGAGTAGGGTTCGATCAATGCCGATTGAAGTTCTCATGCCCGCGCTTTCTCCCACGATGGAGAAAGGCAATCTCGCCAAGTGGCTGAAAGCCGAAGGCGACGACGTCAAAGCGGGCGACGTAATCGCCGAAATCGAAACCGACAAGGCGACGATGGAAGTCGAAGCGGTCGATGAGGGCAAGCTCGGCAAAATTCTCGTTCCGGAAGGCACGCAGGACGTCGCGGTCAATACGCCGATTGCGTTGATCCTCGGCGAAGGCGAGAGCGCAAGCGACGCGCCAGCGAAGTCCACGCCGAAGAAAGGAAGCGCCGGCGAAGCAGGCGGAAGCGACGCTAGAGAAACGTCGAAGCCTCCGTTGAGAAGCCGGTCCAGGCAATAGCCGAAGAACTCGATGTGCCGGAAGGCACCGAGATGGTGAACCAGACCGTCCGCGAAGCGCTGCGCGATGCGATGGCCGAAGAAATGCGCCGCGACGCGGATGTCTTCGTGATGGGTGAAGAGGTCGCGGAATATCAGGGCGCCTACAAAGTCACGCAGGGACTGTTGCAGGAATTCGGCGCGAAGCGCGTGGTCGATACGCCGATCACCGAGCACGGTTTCGCCGGTGTAGGCGTCGGCGCGGGTTTCGCGGGCTTGAAGCCGATCGTCGAATTCATGACGTTCAATTTCTCGATGCAGGCGATCGACCAGATCGTGAACTCGGCCGCGAAGACGCTTTACATGTCCGGCGGGCAGGTTGTGTGTTCGATCGTGTTTCGTGGGCCGAACGGTGCGGCCGCGCGCGTCGCCGCACAGCACAGTCAGGATTTTGCGTCCTGGTACGCGCATATTCCGGGATTGAAAGTGGTTGCGCCCTATTCCGCGGCGGACGCGAAGGGACTGCTGAAATCCGCGATCCGCGATCCGAACCCGGTGATCTTTCTTGAGAACGAAATTCTCTACGGCAAAACCTTTCCGGTGCCGAAGCTAGACGACTGGACTGTGCCGATCGGCAAGGCGCAAAGTCGTGCGTCCCGGCAAGGACGTAACCATCGTGACGTGGTCGATCGGCATGACCTACGCGCTCGAAGCCGCGGAGGAACTTGCGAAGAAGCATATCTTCGCCGAAGTGATCGATCTGCGCACCATTCGTCCGCTCGATATCGCGACCATCGTTGAGTCGGTGAAGAAAACCGGCCGCTGCGTCACCGTCGAAGAAGGCTGGCCGCAGTTCGGCGTCGGCTCCGAGATTGCCGCGCGCATCATGGACGAGGCGTTCGATTATCTCGATGCGCCGGTGAAACGCGTGACCGGCGAAGACGTGCCGATGCCTTATGCCGCTAATCTTGAAAAGCTCGCGCTGCCGAATGTGGCGAAGGTCATCGAAGCCGCGCGCGCAGTCACGTATCGCTGAGGTATCGACCATGCCCGTCAACATTCTCATGCCCGCGCTTTCGCCCACGATGGAAAAGGGCAACCTCGCGAAGTGGCTCGTGAAAGAAGGCGCAGACGGTTAAAGCGGGCGATGTGATCGCCGAAATCGAAACCGACAAGGCGACGATGGAAGTCGAAGCGGTCGATGAAGGCACGATCGCGAAGATCATGGTGCCGGAAGGCACTGCCGACGTTCCGGTCAATCAGATAATCGCGGTGCTTGCCGAAGAAGGCGAAGACGCGACTGCTGCGGCGAAGGCCGCGCCGTCCGCGCCGAAGCCGCAGGCACGCACCGAAGCCGCAAGAAACGAAAGCAGCACTACGCAGTCCTGCGCCGCGCAGCGGCGCCCGCACCCGCGCCGAAAACAAACGGCAGCGGCGGAAGAGTGTTCTCGTCGCCGCTCGCGCGCCGGATTGCAAAAGACGCGGGTATCGATCTTTCGCGCGTTAGCGGCATCGGGTCCGCATGGCCGCGATCATTGCGCGCGATATCGAGAGCGCGCGTAAAGGCGGCGCGCAGATGCGCGCGCCGACGCCGTCGACGCCGGGAGCACGCATCCGGCGTTTCGGTGCCGAGCGACGACCAGATCCGCGCGCTCTACGAAGAGGGCAGCTACGAGATCGTCCCGCACGACTCCATGCGCAAGACGATCGCGCGGCGGCTGCTGGAATCGAAGCTCACGATCCCGCATTTCTATCTGAACGCCGACGTCGATATCGGTTCGCTCTTGCGCGTGCGCGAGGAAATCAATTCAACCGCGCCGACCAGACAAGGAAGACAAGCCCGCCTTCAAGCTTTCGGTGAACGACTTCGTCATCAAGGCGATGGCGGTCGCGCTCCAGAAAGTCCCGGACGCTAACGCGACCTGGACCGAAGGCGCGATGCTGAAGCACAAGCATTCGGACATCGGGGTCGCGGTTGCAATTCCGGGCGGGCTCGTGACCCCGGTGATTCGTCATGCCGAAGGGAAGTCGCTGTCCGCGATCTCGAACGAGATGAAGGATTACGCGGCGCGCGCTAAGACGAAGAAGCTGAAACCGAACGAATTTCAGGGCGGCACCACGGCGATTTCCAACCTCGGCATGTATGGCGTGCAAAGATTTCGCGGCCGTCATCAACCCGCCGCACGCGACCATCCTTGCGGTCGGCGCAGGCGAGGAGCGGGCGGTCGTGCAGGACGGCGAGATCGTGGTCGCGAACGTGATGACCGTGACGCTTTCCTGCGACCACCGCGCGGTCGACGGCGCGCTTGGGGCGCAATTGCTCGCAGCCTTCAAGGAAGCGATCGAGAAACCGCTTTCGCTGATGGCGTGATAGTCTTGAGGGGCAGATGGCACAAAGCGATAAAGCCGACGAAAAGCCTGCCGCACAAAGCAACTCCAATATCTTCGGCTATATTTCCTTCTTCGTCGCCGCGCTCTCGCTCGTTGCGACGATCTATCAGAGCTATCTGAACACGCGCTATGTCGAACTCATCCAGACCAGCGTCGCGCGCGCCGAAACCGCGCGCACCTGCAAGGATCTGATCGACGCTTATTTCCAGATCAAATTCAAGACGTCGGCGTCGCCTCCGCGGTTGAGCGCGAGAAAAATCCGAATAGCGCCCTCAGTGATTGCGGCTTCTTCGGAGGCGCTGAATTCGGTGAGCCGCTTCGCGGCGCTTCGGCACTTATCTCGCGAACTTCCAGGGCGACGACCGGCGCGTGCAATACACCGCGCTCTCGAACGAACTAAAGCGCGTGGTCGATCTCGCGCATAGCGCACCGGCGGCAAGCATCGAAAGGCTGTTCGACAAAGCCGACGAGTTGTTCGCAACCATGAACAATGATTGCGTGCGGAGTGCTACGACGCGGCTTTAAGTTTTTGCCGTGGCTGTCGCCAGTTTTCTTCTGCTCGAACCATTGGGCGGTGAGCACGAATCGCCGCGACGACGAAGCCTGCGATATCGGCCCAAACAAACGGCGCGACCAGCAGCAGTCCGCCGCCAACGAGGAACGCGCGTTGCCAGTAGGCTCGCGCGTGACAGGAAATATCCGTGCAACCCGCCGGCGAGCATCGCGATGCCGAACACGGCAAGCACAAAGCGCCAGATGATCCAGAACCAGCTGTCGTGGATCATCAGCAAGGCCGGCTCATAAACGAACATAAACGGCACGATGAAGCCGGCCGCGCCGACTTTGACGGCAGCCAAGCCGCTCTTCCAAAGATCGGCTTTGGCAATGCCCGCCGCGGCAAACACCGCGAGTGCCACCGGCGGCGTGATCGCCGACAGCACGGCGAAGTAGAACGCGAACATGTGCGCTGCCTCTTCGATGACGCCGAGCTTGATCACCGCCGGAATGAGCAGCGCGGTCAGGATGATGTAGGCCGGGGTCGTCGGCATGCCCATGCCGAGCACGATCGCCGCGATCATCGTGATGATGAGCGCGAGCAGCAGCGTATCCTTGGACAGGTTCGACGACATATTGCGTGAAGACGATGCCAAGATTGGTTTGCGTGATAACGCCGATAACAATGCCGGCGCAGGCGCAGGCAAGCGCCACGCCGAGCGCGTTCCTCGCGCCGTCGTAGAAGGCTTCGATGACGTTCTCGAGCGTGCAATTAACGCGCGTCGATTTGCGGAGTGCGGCAACCGGGAAGCAAGCGGCGGTGCCGGCCAACGCGGCGAGCGGCGCGCTGAAGCCCGAATACATCACGACGAGAATGATAACGATCGGAATGAAGAGGTGGCCACGTTCGGCCATCACGACCGTAAGTTTCGGCAATTCAGAACGCGGCACGCCCATGATGCCGTGACGCTTTGCTTCGAAATGCACGGCGCAGAAGCAGGCGACGTAATAGAGGATCGCCGGGATGAGTCGCCCAGATGACGACCTGGCCGTAGCTCACCTGCAAATTCTGCGCGAGCAGAAACGCGGCGGCGCCCATGATCGGCGGCATGATCTGTCCGCCGGTCGATGCGGTCGCTTCGACGCCGGCCGCGAAATGTGCCGGAAAAACCGGAGCGCTTCATCAGCGGAATCGAAATCGGACCATCGACCATGACGTTTGCAACCGCGCTGCCGGAGATCGTGCCGAACAGGCTCGAGCTAACCACCGACACCTTGCCGGGACCGCCGGCAGTATGGCCGGTGAGCGCCATGGCGAAATCCATGAAGAGCTGGCCCGTGCCGGTGCGCTCCATGAAACTGCCGAACAGCACAAAGATCAGAACGTAGGTTGCCGAGACGGAAATCGGAATACCGAAAATCCCTTCCGTTCCCATATAAAGCTGATCGAAAATCCGTGTCGGCTCTCTCCAGAACAGATAGAAGCCGTAAATCAGAAAGATCGATCGCGGTAATCGGCAGCGCCAGGCCGATCACGCGCCGCGTTGCTTCGAGCACGACGACAATCATGAGCGCCGACATGATGAGGTCCGGATGTCGAAAGCGGATCGATGCCGAACGGTGTCCGCTCGTCGATATATTTCTGGTTCCAGAGCAGATAAATGATCGGCACGTACGCCGACGACGAGCACGACGTAATCGAGCAAGCTCGGTGCCCGGCCTTCTTTACGGGAGAAAGTCGAATACAGCAGCAGCGTCAGCGTTACCGCGAACAGCAGATGCGTGCCGCGAAACGAGCAGTGCCTCGGAAGAGCCGAAGACGATCGTCCAGATGTGATAAATGCCCATCGCGACCGCGATCGACGACGTCGCGATCCTGAAACAGCGTCGGCGTGATTCCACACGGAGGGTGTCGCGGTGTTGGTATTCATGACTGCTGCCCGAATTCGAACCGGCGCGGAGATTATCCGCGCCGGTTTCCCGGAGTGCTTAGTTGGTGACGACGTTTACGCCGGATTCCTTGTAGAAGCGGGCAGCGCCCTTATGGAACGGAATACCGATGTCTTCGGCCATTGCCTTCGGCGTCAGACCGGCTCATCGCCTTATTGACGGTCGCAAGCGTCGGAACGTTCGAGGCAATCGCCTTGGTCATCGCGTAGACGGTGTCTTCCGGCAGATTACACGACACGACGACGTGCGTCGCATAGCCGATGACCTGAGTGTCCTTGTCGTTCTTCGGATAGGTCTTCGCGGGCACCGTGACGAGCGTGTAGCCGGGGTTCAGCTTTTTCATGCCAGCCAAGGCTGCCTGACAGGTCGAGCAGCTTGACGTCGCGCGCGGTCGCGAGGTCGAGCACGGAGCCGGCTGGGATCGTGGTGCCGAGTCCGAACGCTACTGCGTGGCCGTCCTGCATCTGCGCAACCGAGTCCGTGTAGGACACGAAACTCATCTTGACGTCGTTGTAGGTGAGGCCGTGGACCTGGAGGAGCTGCTTGGTGATCAGCTCGCCGGTGTTGCCGCGCTGCTGCGTGGTAATGCCTTTGCCCTTGAGGTCGGCGACCGAGTTGATGTTCGAATCGTTACGAACGACCAGCTGGTAATACTGCGGATAGAGCGTCGCAATGTTGCAGACGTTCTTGTGAGGCTTGTTGAACGGCTCGCGGCCGGCGAGCGCATCGACGGTCGAAATGGAATTACCGAAGCCGATTTCCGCCTTGCCTTCTTCGATCCCGCGGACGTTGGCAATGCCGGCGCCCGGCAGAGACTGAATGTTCAGACCCGGTACCGCTTTTTCCCAGAGATCCTTCAACTGGCCGCCGAGCGGAACCCAGACGCCGCCCTGAGGGCCGGTCATCAGGCGAACATCAGCGGCGAGAACTGGTGCGGCGAAAGTGGTCGCCAATCCCAAAGCAAGGACGACGGCGGTAACGTGGCGTTTCATGGTCTTCTCCCAGAATGCGGTCGGCTCTTGGCCGCCGCTGTTTTGATTGGCCGAAGGGTACGCGGGCGCAGGCGGTTTCCACAAGGCTTGTCATACAACTTCCGGCCTATGCATCCCGTACAGGGCAGGCGTCTCCGCATGGCGGCTGACGAAGCAGGGATTTGCCTGCTAGATGCCGGTCGAAAGTAGAATGGGCACTGCAACATGGCCGATACGAATTACGACGTGCTGATTATTGGTGGTGGTCCGGGGGGCTATGTGGCTGCAATTCGTGCAGCGCAGCTTGGGCTCAAGACCGCCGTCGCTGAACGTGCCCATCTCGGGGGCATCTGTCTGAACTGGGGCTGCATCCCCACCAAGGCGCTGCTGCGCTCTGCCGAGATCTATCACTACATGCAGAACGCGAAGAACTATGGGCTTTCAGCTTCGAATGTGAGCTTTGACGCTGCAGCCGTGGTCGCGCGCTCACGCGCCGTCTCGAAGCAGTTGAACAACGGCGTCGGCTTCCTGATGAAGAAGAACAAGATCACTGTGCTCGACGGCGAAGCCAAAATCACGAAGCCGGGCGAAGTGACAGTAACGGGGAAGGCCGCCGGAAAATACCAGGCGAAACACATCATCATTGCGACGGGCGCGCGCCCGCGCATACTGCCCGGTATCGAGCCAGACAAGAAATTGATCTGGACATATTTCGAAGCGATGGTGCCCGAGAAAATGCCGAAGTCGCTCCTCGTGATCGGCTCCGGCGCGATCGGGATCGAGTTCGCTTCGTTTTACCGAACCATGGGCACGGACGTGACGGTGGTTGAAGTGCTTCCGCAGATATTGCCGGTCGAAGACGAAGAGGTCGCGGCATTCGCACGAAAGCGTTTCGAAAAGCAGGGCATCCAGATTCTCACCGGCACGAAGGTGACGAAGCTCGACAAGAAAGCGGATTCCGTCGTTGCGACCATCGATGACGGCAAGGGAAAAGTGCAGAACGTAGAGTTCGAGCGCGTGATTTCTGCGGTCGGGGTTGTCGGCAATATCGAGAATTTGGGACTTGAAGCGCTCGGCATAAAAACCGATCGCGGCACAATCGTTGTGGACGGTTATGGCAAAACCAATGTCGCCGGCATTTACGCGATCGGCGATGTTGCTGGACCGCCGATGCTCGCGCACAAAGCCGAACACGAAGGCGTCGTCTGCGTCGAAGCAATCAAAGGCCTGAAGCCGCATCCGATCGAGAAGAACCGGATTCCGGGATGCACCTATTGCCATCCGCAAATTGCGTCCGTCGGCATCACAGAGAAGCGCGCCAAGGAAGAAAAGCGCGAAATTCGTGTCGGGCGGTTCCCCTTCATGGGTAACGGCAAGGCGATTGCGCTCGGCGAGACCGAGGGCTTCGTGAAGACGATCTTCGACAAGAAGACCGGTGAGCTACTTGGCGCGCATATGATCGGCGCGGAAGTGACCGAACTCATCCAGGGCTTCATGATCGCCATGAACTGCGAGACCACGGAAGAAGAGCTTATTCACGCAATCTTCCCACATCCGACCCTTTCGGAAATGATGCATGAGAGCGTGCTGGATGCTTACGGGCGCGTGATTCATGTATAATGCGGTTCGGCTGTTTCGTAACAACGGGGTGACACGATGAACGATGCACAAACCTTGCTCGGCAATCCGACCACCGGATTTTTTCTTACCCTGATCATCGGCATTATTGCCGGCTGGATCGCCGAGAAGGTGACCTCCAGCAATCACGGCCTCTTCACTAACCTGTTGATCGGCATATGCGGCGCGTTCGTCGGCAACAAGCTTGCCGAGGTAATGCAGATTCCCGTTTTTGGGTTCTGGCGCGGTCTGATTTCCGCGAGCGTCGGCGCAATTATTCTCATCTTTGTGTGGCGCTTGATCCAGAGCCGCCGCACCACCACCTAAAAGAGGCCAATGGTTGTCGTTCTCGATACGCTGAAAAAATCGGCCCGGCCGCGCCATCCTGAGAAGGCGCACCGGGCGGACAGCGCGTTTCTGCCGAAGCCGGATTGGATCCGCGTGCGTGCGCCGGGTCCGGGGGCGTTTGGCGAAACCGGCAACATTGTTCGCGCCAAGGGGTTGCATACGGTCTGCGAGGAGGCCTCTTGCCCAAATATCGGCGAGTGCTGGGCGCAGAAGCACGCGACCTTCCTCATCATGGGCGACACCTGCACGCGCGCCTGCTCGTTCTGCAACGTGAAAACCGGATTGCCGGGCGCACTCGACATCGAGGAGCCTGAGAAGGTCGCTGAGGCGACCGCGTCGCTCGGGCTGAAACACGTCGTGGTCACGTCGGTTGACCGCGACGATCTCGCCGATGGTGGCGCGGACCATTTTGCGAAGACCATTCGCGCGATCCGCGTCCGCAATCCGGAAACCACAATCGAAGTGCTGACGCCCGATTTCCTGCGCAAGCATGGCGCGCTTGAAGTTGTCGTTGACGCAGCACCCGACGTCTTCAATCACAATCTTGAAACGGTACCGTCGCTTTACCTGCCTGTGCGGCCGGGCGCGCGTTATTTCCATTCCCTGCGCTTGTTGCAGCAGGTCAAGGAAATCAATCCGCAAATGTTCACCAAGTCCGGCATCATGGTCGGGCTGGGCGAGGAGCGGAACGAAATCCTCCAAGTGATGGACGACCTGCGTTCGGCGGAAGTCGATTTCATCACTATCGGGCAGTATCTGCAGCCAAGCCGGAAGCACCATCCGATCGCGCGTTACGTGACGCCCGACGAGTTCGATAATTTCGCCTCGATTGCGCGCGCCAAGGGCTTTCTCATGGTGTCGTCGTCGCCGCTCACGCGCTCGTCCCATCACGCCGGCGAGGATTTCGAGAAATTGCGCGCCGCGCGCGATCACGCGCATTCGCGTGGCTGAGACCGATGCAGTCCTATCGCACCACGCGCCGCGTGAAGCACTCGGCGCTCAAAATGTTCGATCTCGTTGCCGACGTCGAGCGCTATCCCGAATTCGTACCGATGTGCGAAAGCCTTCATGTGAGGAAGCGGAGCGGCGAGGCGGAAGGCGTCGAAATCGTGATCGCCGATATGACGGTGGCTTATAAAATCGTCCGCGAAACCTTCTCTACCCGCGTGACGCTCGACAGACCGAAGCTCGCGATCCTGGTCGAGTATCTGGATGGCCCGTTCTCGCATCTCGAAAACCGCTGGCGTTTCCGACCTGAGAACGACAAGGCTTCGGAGGTCGATTTTTTCATCGCCTATGAGTTCAAGTCGAAAATGCTTGGCATGGTCATGGGGGCGCTTTTTGACTCGGCCTTCCGACGCTTTGCCGAGGCATTTGAGAAGCGGTCGGACCGAATTTACCGGGAGCGGGCCGTTTAGGGCCGTAAACGCAATTTAAGACATTCGGGCTAGTGCTTTTTTTGGCCGATTCTCCGCGCGCCCAGCGAGCCAGCATGTCCTCCATCGACTCCACCATGTCTTCGTCCGCGCTGAGTGCGCGCCTGTTCCGCCACGCGCCCGCGATTTATGCCGCGACGCTCTTCGTCTCGGCGTTGCTGCTGTTTTCGATCCAGCCCATGTTCACTAAAATGGTGTTGCCGAAACTAGGCGGTGCGCCCGCGATCTGGTCGGTCGCGATGGTGTTCTTCCAGGCGGCGCTGCTGCTCGGCTACGCCTATGCGCATTGGTTGACGAAAACGTTTTCGCCGCGCCACGGCGCCTTCATTCATTTAGGTCTGCTGGCATTTGCGGCCTTTACGCTTCCGATCGGCATTGCCGGCGGCTTTGGCGCGCCGCCATCAAGCGGCATCGAGGGATGGCTGCTCGCACTCTTTACTGCATCGATCGGGCTGCCGTTTACGGCGCTCGCGGCAAGTGCGCCGCTCTTGCAGCGTTGGTTCGCGCAAAGCGGTCACCGCAAGGCTGCCAATCCTTATGTGCTTTACGCAGCGTCGAACCTCGGGTCGTTCGCGGCATTGCTCGCCTATCCGACATTGATCGAGCCCTTCATGACGCTGCGCGGGCAGGCGGGCGCGTGGTCGGCGGGCTTTGCGCTGCTCGCAATTCTAATCGCAGTCGCCGCACTCGTCGTCGCTTCCGCCGCGATTTCGAAGAAAACGAAATTGACGCGTACGAAGGCGCCAACTTTGTCGGCATGGCTTTCGTGGATTGGGCTTGCGGCTATTCCAGCCGGTCTTGTCGTTGCCGTCACCGCGCATATCAGCACCGACGTCGCGGCGGCTCCGTTCCTGTGGGTTATACCGCTCGCGCTTTACTTGCTGACGTTCGTTGCGGTCTTCCGTGAGACGCCGTGGATTTCGCACGGAATGGTCGCGCGCGTCGCCCCCTTTGTCATCGTTCCGCTTGCGATCAGCATGATGGGCGGCGATCCCGCGTTCTGGGTCGTTACTATAGTCCTCCACCTGGTCACGTTTTTTGTACTGACGCTGCTCTGCCATGGCGAGCTTTACAGCCGCCGGCCTCCGTCGGAGCGGCTCACGGATTTTTATCTCGCGACATCGATCGGCGGCGTGATCGGCGGAATTTTTACCGGGCTGATCGCGCCGAACGTGTTTTTAAGCACGGCTGAATATCCGATCCTGATCGCCGTGGCCGCGCTCGCGCTGCCTGGGGCTTTCGCGGGCGGCATTGGCAACATGCTGCGTTCCGCGGCATTGCCGCTAGTGACTGTCGCCGTTCTCGCCGCTTTGTATGTTGTAACAAGCTGGCGTCCGCCTGCGGACTGGATGATCGGGTTCCAAGTTATCCTGATCGGACTTGCGGCGCTGATGCTTTTGCAAAAATCAAACGCCGCGCGCTTCTTCGGGCTTGTGGCGCTCGTATTTACGCTCACCGCGTTGTGGCTGCCTGGCCGCAACAACGTGGAGGTAACCCGGAGCTTCTTTGGCGTTCACAAGGTCGTTGACACGGCGGACGGCAAATACCGGCTCCTCTTCCACGGCACAACGATCCATGGTGCCGAGCGGCTGCGCGCGGATGACGGCGCACTCATTGCAGGCCGGCCCGAGCCGCTTGCCTATTATTATCGTGGCGGACCAATTTCGGAGACGATCCTCTCGACGCGCGCGCAGCGCGGTAAACTTGCGAACGTCGCTGCGGTTGGTCTCGGGACGGGCAGCCTTGCTTGTTACCGCGAGCGCGGTGAAAACTGGACCTTCTTCGAAATCGATCCCGAGGTTGTGCGGCTCGCGCGCGACCCGGCACGCTTTCGCTTCATCGCTTCCTGTGCGCCAGATGTTCCGATCGTGCTTGGCGATGCGCGGCTGACGCTGAGTGCGTCGGCGCAGCAATACGATCTGATTATTCTTGACGCCTTCTCGTCTGACGCAATCCCCGCGCATCTGCTCACGCGTGAGGCGCTTGCAGGCTATCTCGCGCAGCTCAAGAGGGGCGGCGTGATCGTGATGCACATTTCGAACCGCCATCTGGAGCTTGCGCAGCTCGTCGCGGCCGTTGGCGCCACCGAAGGTCTCGTCACACTCGTGAAAACCGACCGTCAGGCGAACGACTTTGCAACGAATTACAGATCGAATGCCATGGTTGCGGCGCTCGCGCGGAACGAAAAGGATATGAGCAGGCTCTTGCGTCTGAAAGGCTGGGAGCGCATTTCGCCGACCGGCGTCACGCCTTGGACCGACGATTACTCCGATCTGATTAGTTCGCTGATCCGCAAAAAATTCTAATCGGCCTGCTTGATTGGCTTGCGCAGGAGTTCTTCCACTAGCGCAAACACGGCAATCACGGAGCGGCGGCGAACCTCGCTGCGGCCAAGATCGCCGAAGCGGCATTCGCGCACGTGATATTTGCCGTCGGCAATTGCGCTGCCGACAAAAACCAAGCCGACCGGCTTCTCCTCAGTACCGCCACCGGGGCCGGCAATGCCCGTCACCGATAAGCCAACGTGGGTGTCGGTGGCGGCGATCACGCCTTGCGCCATCGCCTTGGCGACCGGCGCACTCACGGCGCCATATTCCGCGAGGAGCGCTTTAGGTACGCCAAGAAGCTTGTGCTTTGCCTCGTTCGAATAAGTGATGATCCCGCGATCGAAGACATCAGATGAGCCGGGAATGTCCGTGATGGTGACGGCGACCAGCCCACCGGTACAGGACTCGGCCGTCGCCAACGTGAAGTTGCGTGCCCTGCAAAGCTCAAGGACACGCTTGGCTGCCTCCTGCATTTCGGGATCGCTTCGCGGTTGGTCGGTCATTTCATGTTCCACGGCAGGCGGATTGTAGCGCTCGCCATTGCCGCGATGCCTTCGCCGCGACCCAGGAAGCCGAGGCCCTCGTTGGTGGTGGCTTGAACGCCCACGCGGCCGATTTCGATTCCGCAAATTTCGGCAATTCGCGCGCGCATAGCGTCACGATGCGGGCCGATTTTCGGCGCCTCGCAAATCAGTGTTGCATCGATATGCCCGATCATACCGCCGCGCGCGCGAACGCGCCCGGCAGCAAACGTCAGAAAGACCGATGAATTGGCGCCGCGCCATTTAGAGTCTGAAGGGGGGAAGTGGTGCCCGATGTCGCCGTCGGCCAATGCACCAAGAATGGCGTCGGTGATTGCGTGCAAAAGCACGTCAGCGTCGGAGTGGCCTGAGAGTGTTTTTGGGTGCGGAATTCTGACGCCGCCGAGGGTTACGTGATCGCCGTCGGTAAATGCGTGTACATCGTAACCGGTGCCGGTCCGGATATCGCCGAGCCGATGCGCGAGCAACGCCTCTGCGCGGTCGAAGTCTTCAGACGTCGTCAGCTTTACGTTGCCAACATCGCCTTCGAAAGTGGCGACTGGAACGCCGGCCCATTCCATCAAAGCGGCATCGTCAGTGAAATCGTTGCGACCTTCGGCTGCCGCGCGCCGATGCGCTTGCAGAAGTTTCTCGTATGCAAAAGCCTGCGGCGTCTGAACGGCCCGGAGTTCAGTGCGATCGACGTTAGCAAGGATTTTTCCGGCAGTATCGACGCGTTTAATCGTGTCGGAAACGGCGATCGCCGGAATAGCAGCGCCGTGCTCGCGTACGGCCGTAATTGCCCGGTCGATCAATACACCGCCCGTAAAAGGCCGCGCCGCGTCGTGGACGAGCACGAAGCGCGGCGCAGTACGCAGCAGACTTTCCAAACCTGCGAGAACCGAGGCTTGGCGCGTCTTGCCGCCGGGGACGGCCGGCAGACACTTCGGCAGGCCGTTTGAGATTGCCGCGTAGCGCGCGACGTCATCGTGACGGATGACCGGCTGAACCGCGCCTATGGCGTGATGATCTGTGAATAACCCTAGCGAACGACCCAGGACCGACTGACCGGCCACAACGCGGAACTGCTTGGGTAAATCCCCGCCAACGCGGCTGCCGTCGCCTCCGGCCACGACAATCGCCGCAAATTCCATCAGAAAATCTCCACTTCGGGCGGCTTTTGAAGCCTTTTCTAACCTAAACAGGCGGCTTGGTCGCCTTATGTGCAATGCAATAAAGCGCTTGCCACCAATCGATACTTGACTAAGATGTGTGCAGGAATTTTGCGGCCTAATTTGTAGGCAGGAAACTTTGACGTCAGTTCAATCAGTCGATCTCTCCGCAAAAGGCATCCAGGTCGGGCCGCATCTAATAGGCGGCCGGGCGTTTCTCGCGCCTATGGCCGGCATCACGGATTTGCCGTTCCGGCGGATGGCGCACCGTTACGGTGCCGGTCTCGTCGTGTCGGAAATGATCGCGTGCGAGTGGTTGGCTACCGGCAGCCCGGAAGCACATTTGCGCGCGGAAGGCGATGGCGTCGGCCTGCATGTCGTTCAGCTCGCGGGCTGCGAGACGCGTTGGATTTCGGAAGGCGCGCGGATCGCCGAACGAGCGGGCGCGAACATCATCGATCTCAATATGGGTTGTCCGGCGAAGAGTGTCACGACGGGTGCTGCGGGTGCAGCTCTATTGCGCGACATCGACAACGCAGTGCGTCTCGTCGAAGCCGCGGTGAACTCCGTCAGCATTCCGGTCACGTTAAAAATGCGTCTTGGCTGGGACGAGGAGTCGATCGTGGCACCGGAACTTGCGCGCCGGGCGGAAGCGGCCGGCGTGAAAATGGTTACGGTGCATGGCCGCACGCGTAGCCAGTTTTACAAGGGCCGCGCCAATTGGCACGCAATCTCGCGCGTGAAGTCAGCAGTTTCGATTCCCGTCGTCGCCAACGGCGATCTTGAAACTTACGAGGATGCGGCGGCGATGCTTTCAGAATCCGGCGCGGACGCTGTGATGATCGGACGCGCGTCGCGCGGTAAGCCGTGGCTGCCGGGGCAGGTCTCGCGTTTCCTTGCGACCGGTGCGCGGATTGCCGAGCCGCCGCTGCAAGATCAGCGCGACAATCTCATCGAACTCTACGACTCATGGCTTGGCCAATATGGCACTGCGCGCGGCTCGCGCGAGGCGCGCAAACACATCGGCTGGGCACTGGAAGCGGCTGCAAAAGCAGCGGGAATTACCCCCGATTGGGTCAAGACCTGGCGTGCGCAATTGCTTGCCGAGAACACGCCATCGCGTGTGGTGCTCGGCATTCACGACGCCTTCGACGAACTAGGCTGGAAGGCTGCGGCATGAGAAACGCGCGGGCAGAAAAGTCGGTGACCGAGTTTCCAGGCATCGCCGGCGCAGTGCTGGATGCCTTGCCGCATCCGGTCATCAGCGTGGCACCTACCGGCTTCGTCCTGAATGCAAATGCCGCGGCGGAAGCATTTTTTGATGCGGGCGCTGCCGGTGCTCCGGCGGAACCGGATTCACGAGATCGTGCCGTTCGGCAGCCCGCTGATTGCGCTGATCGAGCAGGTGCGCACGCGCGGTGCCGCGGTGAACGAATATCGGGTCGATCTGGGCACGCCACGCAATGGCGCCGAGCGGATTGTCGACATCCATGTTGCACCGATGGTCGACAATCCGGAGCATGTTGTCGTCATGCTTCAGGAGCGGACCATGGCGGACAAGATCGATCGTCAACTGACGCATCGTGGTGCTGCGCGCTCGGTTACAGCGCTTGCGTCGATGCTGGCACACGAAATCAAAAATCCGCTTTCGGGCATCCGCGGTGCCGCGCAATTGCTGGAGCAGTCCGCGGGCGACGAAGACCGCACACTTACGAGGCTCATCTGCGATGAAGCCGACCGGATTGTGAAACTGGTCGACCGCATGGAAGTATTTTCCGACGAACGGCCGATCGAACGCGAAGCCGTGAATATTCACGCAGTGCTGGAACACGTGAAAAAGCTTGCCGCGACCGGCTTTGCGAGGCGGATCAAAATCCTTGAGGAATATGATCCGTCGCTGCCGTCGGTTCACGCGAACCGCGATCAACTTGTGCAGGTCTTCCTTAATCTCGTGAAGAACGCAGCCGAAGCGATCGGCGAAGATGATGACGGTGAAATTATGCTGACCACGGCGTTCCGGCCGGGCGTGCGCCTGGCGATGCCGGGCTCTTCGTCGCGCGTGAGTTTGCCGCTTGAATTCTGCGTTCGCGATAACGGACCCGGTGTCCCCGAAGATGTGCGGCCGCATTTATTCGATCCATTCGTGACGACGAAGCAGTCCGGAAGCGGGCTGGGGCTTGCGCTGGTCGCAAAAATCGTCGGCGATCACGGCGGCATTGTCGAATGCGATAGCCAGCCGAGCCGGACCACATTCCGTGTCTTGATGCCGGTTTATTCGCAAAGCGGCGGTGAGCCGCAAACGGATCTATAGGGGCGGCGACCATGCCAAGTGGAAATATTCTCGTCGCTGATGACGATGCCGCAATTCGAACGGTGCTGAGCCAGGCGCTATCGCGCGCTGGATACGATGTGCGCTCCTGCGGCAACGCGGCAACGTTGTGGCGTTGGGTGAGCCAGGGCGATGGTGATCTCGTTATCACCGACGTCGTCATGCCGGACGAAGACGCGTTCAGCATGTTGCCGCGGCTGAAGAAAATGCGGCCGGAATTACCCGTGATCGTCATGAGCGCGCAAAATACATTCATGACCGCGATCAAGGCGTCGGAGCACGGCGCTTATGAATATCTGCCGAAGCCGTTCGATCTGAAGGAATTGATAGCGATCGTTGGGCGCGCGTTGACAGAACCGAAGCGGACGAATGCGAACGCGGCAAAGCTGGAGGAGCTGGACGCGATTCCGCTCGTCGGCCGCTCGCCTGCGATGCAGGAAATTTATCGTTTACTTGCGCGCCTCATGCAGACCGATCTCACCGTCATGATCTCGGGCGAGTCCGGCACCGGCAAAGAGTTGGTGGCGCGTGCGCTGCATGACTACGGCAAGCGCCGCAGTGGACCGTTTGTGGCGATCAATATGGCGGCTATTCCGCGCGATCTAATCGAAGCCGAACTCTTCGGCCACGAGAAGGGTGCGTTCACGGGCGCCAATACGAAGAACATCGGTCGTTTCGAACAAGCTGAAGGCGGCACATTATTTCTCGACGAAATCGGCGACATGCCGATGGAAGCTCAGACGCGCCTGCTTCGTGTCCTTCAGCAAGGTGAGTACACGACTGTCGGCGGCCGCACGCCGATCAAAAGCGATGTTCGCATTATCGCTGCGACCAACAAGGATTTGCGGATACTCATTCAGCAAGGGCTGTTCCGTGAAGATTTATTCTTCCGTTTGAACGTCGTGCCGCTTCGCCTGCCGCCGCTCCGTGAGCGTACGGAGGACGTGCCGGATCTTATCCGCCATTTCTTCGCCCAAGGCGCGCGCGAAGGGTTGCCGCAGAAACAAATTGAAACCGCGGCACTCGACCGGCTGCGACGCTATCGTTGGCCCGGCAACGTGCGCGAGCTTGAGAATCTCGTCCGCAGGTTAGCTGCGCTCTATCCGCAGGAAATCATCGGCCTGTCGATTATCGATGCGGAATTGGCTCAACCGGTGACAGAGACGCTTGCGGATGAAGGCAAGTCGGAAGAATCGCTTGGTGTATCCGCCGAGCGGCATCTCTCGCGCTATTTCGGCGGGTTCGGCGACGGGCTACCGCCGCCGGGACTCTATCACCGGGTTTTGCGGGAAGTGGAGACGCCGCTGATTTCGGCGGCGCTGGCAGCAACCCGGGGTAACCAGATCAAGGCGGCGGAGCTTCTGGGCGTGAACCGCAACACCCTCCGGAAGAAGATTCGGGACCTCGATATTCAGGTTATCCGATCCACCCGGTAACCCTGGGGCCGAAATAATGCTGATTTAGGCTGGCGGCGAGGCGGTCTGTCACATTTTTGCACCAGTGTTGTTCGTATGCACCAGCGGCCCGTTCCAGGGCCGTTTTGATGGCGGTGCATGGCCGACTCCTTGATTTCTCCCGACCCGAAACTGTCGACCTCTGCCGCCCCGTTTCCGAGGCCGCCGCGGCGGCTATCCAGCTATTTCGCGCCGGCGACGATCATTCTCGCGCTCGTGTTCGCGTTGATCACGTTCATGGCGCTGACGGGAACGATCCGCCTGCCGTCAGCTTTCCCGCCCGCTTACCTGCTGCTCACCAATGTTGCGATCACCTTCATTCTTGCCGTCGTCGTCGGCTGGGAAGTCTGGGGTGTGCTTCGCGCTCAACGCAAAGGGCGGGCCGGCGCGAACCTTCATTCGCGCGTGATGCTGCTGTTCGCTGTCATAGCAACTGTTCCTGCGATCCTCGTCGCGGTTGTCGCGGTCGTGACGCAGGACCGTGCACTCGAACGGGTATTTTCACGAGATGCACGCGCCATCATTGAGAGCGCCTCATCCGTCGCCATTACGTATGCGCAAGAGTATGCAGAGGCGGTTGCAGCGGACACGATTGCGTTCGCGAAAGAGCTATCGAGGTTGAAACGAACGTTCGAGACTGACCGAGACGAGTTTCGCAAACGCAGTAAAGCGGCAAGCGTATTTTCAGAATGTACCGGGTCTCGCGATTATCCGCGCTGATCACAGTGTAATTGAGCAGATTTCGATTTCGCCCGGCCGCACTTATTCGGTTGCCCGCAATATACGCGATCGAACAGGCGAGTGAAAAACGACCGATCACGTACTTATTGCCTGAACGCGACGCCGTCGCTGCGATTGTGCCAATTCCAGATTTCGACGACGCCTATCTTTTTATCGTCCGGCCGATCAGCCCCCGTGTAATCCAGTACTTGGATACCACTGAATCGTTACGCGCGCGATACCAGTTGCTGGTCACGAACCGGCCGACGTTTCATCTTCTGTTTGGCTCGGGCTACGCATTGCTTGCAGTTATTCTTTTGCTGTCTGCCACTTGGGTTGGCCTCACATTCGCCAACCGTCTCGTCGCACCAATTCGTCGATTGATCACTGCCGCCGATCTTGTTGCCTCGGGCAATCTTTACGTTCAGGTACCGGTGCGCCAGTCCGAAGGCGACCTCGCCAATCTCGGCGAGAGCTTTAACAAAATGACGTCCGAGTTGCGCACGCAGAACATGGATCTCGTTCGCGCGCGTGACCAGATCGACGAACGTCGCCGCTTTTCCGAAGCGGTGCTCGCAGGCGTTGGTGCAGGTGTTGTCGGCCTTAATCCCGAGGGAAAAATCACGATCATGAACCGTTCGGCGGAGCGGCTGCTCAATGCGAACGAAGCGAACATGATCGGTAAACTGGGCGCGGAGGCGATCCCGGAAATCAAGTTCGCTAATTCGGACGCGTTTCGCGGACAATCAGCGCGTCAACGGGACCGTCTCAATATCGCGAGGCGGGCGCGATCGCACGATCAATGTGCGCGTCACGACCGAGCGGTCGGACGAAGACGAGCATGGCTACGTCATTACGCTCGACGACATCACCGAGCTCGTAGCGGCACAGCGCACATCGGCTTGGGCAGACATTGCGCGGCGCATCGCGCATGAAATCAAAAATCCGCTGACGCCAATTCAGCTTTCTGCCGAACGCCTCAAGCGCAAGTACGGCAAGACAATTATGCAGGATCGCGAAGTGTTCGAGCAGTGCACCGAGACGATCATCCGTCAGGTCGGCGACATCGGTCGCATGGTGGACGAATTCTCGTCCTTTGCGCGGATGCCGAAGCCGGTGGTGGAAACGCAGGATCTTGCTGAGACAATCCGGCAAGCAGTCTTCCTGCAACGCGTCGGCAAGCCCGAAATCAAATTCGATGTCGAAATTCCGAATGGTGCAATGATCGCGCGTTTTGATCGCCGTCTGATCTCACAGGCGCTGACGAACATTCTCAAGAACGCCGGCGAGGCAATCGAGATCGCTGCCGCAGAGCGAGCGCGGCAGCCAGGCACATTCTGGTGCGCGCGAAACGCGAAGGCGACATGGTCGTCATCGATGTGATCGACAATGGGCCGGGACTGCCGAAGGAAAATCGCGAGCGGCTGCTCGAACCTTACGTGACGACGCGCGAGAAAGGCACCGGACTCGGTCTTGCGATCGTCGGAAAGATTTTCGAAGAACATGGCGGCCGCATCGAATTGAACGATGCGCCGGCCGATTTCGCGAGCGGACGAGGTGCGTGGATGCAGACTGACGCTTGCGGCAGACGGAACGAAGACCGCGGCGAACACGGTGAATAATACAAAAGAGGGACGGAGCGAGCTAATGGCAACGATATCCTTGTTGTTGACGACGAAGAAGACATTCGCGAACTGGTCGCGGGAATTCTGGAAGACGAAGGCTATGTCGTCCGTACCGCGGCCAACGCGGACGATGCGCTTGACGCGATCGAATCGCGGCGACCGCAACTCGTGCTGCTCGACATCTGGCTTGAAGGCAGCCGCCTCGACGGGCTTGCGCTGCTCGATGTGATCAAGGCGAACCACCCAGACCTTCCGGTCGTGATGATTTCGGGTCACGGCAACATCGAAACCGCGGTCGCTGCGATCAAGCAGGGCGCCTACGACTTCATCGAGAAGCCGTTCAATGCCGACCGTCTGGTCGTCATTGCAAGCCGCGCGATCGAAACGCTGCGGCTGCGGCGCGAAGTCAATGCGCTGAAACAGATGAACCCGCATGCGCAGAACGCTGGTCGGGCAGTCGGCGGCAATGAACGACGCTCCGGCAGACGATCGAGCGTATCGCGCCGACGAATAGCCGCATCCTGATCGTCGGTCCGTCCGGCAGTCCGGCAAGGAACTGACCGCGCGCATGATCCATGGCGCGTCCGCGCGCGCGATGGGCCGTTCGTCGTGATCAATGCTGCGGCGATCACGCCGGAGCGCATGGAAATCGAATTGTTCGGCACCGAAGGCGACGGCGAACAGCCGCGCAAGGTCGGTGCGCTCGAAGAAGCGGACGGCGGTACGTTGTTCATCGACGAAATCGCCGACATGCCGCGCGAAACGCAGAACCGGATTCTGCGCGTGCTGACCGAGCAGACGTTTCAGCGCGTCGAACGGCAGCGTGAAGATTCAGGTCGATGTCCGGGTCATTTCGTCGACCGCGCGCGATATCGAGCACGAAATCGCCGAAGGCCGGTTCCGCGAAGATCTGTTTCATCGCCTGAGCGTGGTGCCGATCCGCGTGCCGCCGCTCGCCGAGCGCCGCGAAGATGTGCCGGAACTCGTGCAGTATTTCCTCGAGCAGATTTCGGTGACGACCGGTCTTGCGAGGCGCGCGATCGGCGAGGATGCGCTGGCGGTGTCTGCAGTCGCATGACTGGCCGGGCAACATCCGACAGCTTCGCAATAACGTGGAGCGCCTGCTCATTCTTGCAGGCGGCGATACGCAGCGCGACCATAACCGCTAGACTTGCTGCCGCCCGATGTCGGGTCGCTGGTGCCGAGCATGCCGCACGGCAACGGCGGCGAGCAGCTGATGAGCCTGCCGTTGCGCGACGCGCGTGAAGTGTTCGAGCGCGAATATCTGGTGGCGCAGATCAACCGCTTCAGCGGCAACATTTCGCGCACGGCCGAATTCGTCGGCATGGAGCGCTCGGCGCTGCATCGAAAGCTCAAGGCGCTCGGCATCGACGAGCGCATGCGCTGATTGGCAAACGGTCATTGCTCATGTCGCGCATCGCTTATGTTAACGGACGCTATGCTGCCGTTCGGTGAAGCGCGCGTTCATATCGAAGATCGTGGCTATCAGTTCGGCGACGGCGTCTACGAAGTCTGCGAAATCCGCGATGGCTCGCTGATCGACGAGCGGCGGCATCTCGAGCGGCTTGCAGCGGTCGCTGGACGCGACTTGCGATTGCGACGCCGCATAGCGACCTTGCGCACTTCGCTTCGTAATGCGAGAAACCGTGCGCCGAAATCGTGTTCAAGACGGTTTGCTTTACGTGCAGGTTACACGCGGGTGTCGCGCGCCGCGATCACGGTTTTCCGTCGCCCGCAGTGAGGCCGAGTGTCGTGGTGACCGCGCGCTCACTCGATCGCGCAAAGATCGAGGCGAACCGCGAAGAATGGCATTGCCGTCGTGACGGCGCCGGACAATCGCTGGGGCCGTGTCGATATCAAGACGATCGGATTGCTCCCAAACGTGCTCGCGCGGCAGTCGGCGAAAGACAGTGGCGCCCGCGAGGCCTGGTTCGTCGACGAGAATGGTCTTGTCACCGAGGGCACATCGTCGAACGCATGGATCGTGACGAAGGAGGGCAAGCTCGTAACGCGGCCGAGCTCGCACCGAATTCTGACGGGCATTACGCTCACCGTGTTGAAAACGGTTGCCGCAAAAGAAGGTGTGATGTTCGAAGAGCGAGCATTCTCCGTGAGCGAAGCGCTCGCCGCGCGGGAAGCCTTCATTACCTCCGCGACGCAGAATCGCGATGCCGGTCGTGATGATCGATGGAAAGCAAGATCGGTGACGGCAAGCCCGGTGCGATCGTGCGACGGCTCCGCGAAGCGTTCCACGCAGTGGCGGAAATTGGCCCGAAAATAGTCTAAGCCATTGGCGTATAGTGGTATAAATCTGGACCGTAATTCTCTGGGTGAAAATCTTGCGCGTTGCGCGTAAGGCGCCTCTAATAGTGCTCGCGCCGGACGCAAAAATCCGGGCAGGGTGGCCGGAAGGGGCCGTCCAACAGATCGCTCGCCCGAACCAAGA
Source organism: uncultured Alphaproteobacteria bacterium (assembly GCA_963730025.1). Taxonomy (GTDB): domain Bacteria; phylum Pseudomonadota; class Alphaproteobacteria; order Rhizobiales; family Xanthobacteraceae. The sequence continues at coordinate 374,144 of CAVSPV010000002.1, read as the reverse complement.
AGGAAAATCCCCATGGCGGCGGATAGAACTCAAAATCTTCAGGACACGTTTCTCAATTACGTTCGGAAGAACAAAACGCCGCTGACGATTTTTCTCGTCAACGGCGTGAAGTTGCAAGGCGTCGTCACCTGGTTCGACAATTTTTGCGTCTTGCTGCGCCGGGATGGCCACGGGCAACTCGTATACAAGCACGCGATCTCGACCATCATGCCGGGCGCGCCGATTTCCCTGTTTGAAGGCAACGACGACAGCGGCACCAGCCGGAGACAAAGGCTAGTTGGAGCCCAGAAAGTCCAGAAAGAAACGATCCGCGGCAGCCGAACGAGACGGCTGACGGAGCGAGCGAGCGCGCGCGACGCGACCAAAGTCGCGGTCGTCGTGCCGGTTGCTCGCGCGCGGCAAAGGCCGCGCGGCCAGCGATCGCGATCCGAAGGCGCGGCTTGAAGAAGCCGTCGGACTTGCGGCCGCGATCGAACTGCATGTTGTCAACGCCGGCGTGGTGTCTTTAAACACGATCAGGCCTGCGACTTATCATCGGATCGGGCAAGGTCGAGGAAATCGCCGGCATCGTCCGCGTGGAAGACGCGGGCGTAGTCTTTGTCGATTGTGCGTTGTCGCCGGTGCAGCAACGCAATCTCGAGAAAGCATGGAACGCAAAGGTAATCGATCGCACCGGGCTCATTCTGGAGATATTCGGCGCGCGTGCGCGAACCAAGGAAGGTTCGCTGCAGGTCGAGCTTGCGCATCTGAACTACCAACGCAGCCGTCTCGTTCGTTCATGGACCCATCTCGAGCGGCAGCGCGGCGGCTTCGGCTTCCTTGGTGGGCCGGGTGAAACCCAGATCGAGGCCGACCGGCGCCAGATCGACGAGCGCATCATCCGCATCGAACGTGACCTTGAATCCGTAAAGCGCACGCGTACGCTGCATCGGAAGAACCGCAAGCGCGTGCCGTATCCGGTAATTGCGCTGGTCGGCTACACCAACGCAGGAAAATCGACGCTGTTCAATCGGCTGACGTCCGCGAATGTGCGCGCGGAAGACTTGTTGTTCGCGACACTCGATCCGACGCTGCGCGGCGATTGCACTTGCCGGGCGGGATCAAAGCAATCCTGTCCGACACGGTCGGCTTTCTTTCCGAACTGCCGACGCTTCTGGTCGCTGCGTTCCGGGCGACGCTTGAAGAAGTCGTCGAAGCTGACCTCATCCTCCATGTTCGCGACATCTCGCATCCGGATACGGAGGCGCAAGCAGCCGACGTGAATAGCGTGCTTTCCGATCTCGGTATCGACATCAACGATCACGACACGCATCGTCCAGGTCTGGAATAAGAGCGATCGGCTCGACGAAGAAGCGCGCGACAACGCACGCAATCAGGTCAACGATTGCCGGAGAAGCGAAAGACCGGTCGTTGTATCGGCGCTGACGGGTGACGGCATCGATACGCTTTTGAAATCCGCGGCCGACAAGGTTGCGTCCGGCCGTGCGGTTGTTTCGCTTGTCGCTCGATCCGGCGGACGGCGCCGACGTTGAGCTGGCTGCATCGCCACGGCGAAGTCCTGTCACGAGAACTCGTGAGCGATGGCAGGCTCCACGTCGAAGTGCGGATGACGGCGGAGAAGGCCGAAGAATTCCGCAGGCGAAATAAGCCCGACAGTTCGGCTGCGTAAATCTAACGCGTAGTTTGCTGGTATATGCTGCCGGCGTTAGCGCTGAATATTCCGACCTGGACGAGATAGACCGCAATCTTCCCGATCATGGCACGATTGAGGATGTGAGGAAATATTTCCGGACGAGTTCGGCGAATGCCGGAAAACCAGCAAACACGTAGCGGAATGAATCGCCGAGCGCGGTTGCGAGCGACAAGTTGCGGGCAGGAGAATCCATGAGGCTGATTATGAGCCCGATTTCTCGCTCTGCCAAAACGATTCAAGCTCGTTGAGCGGAATGTCGGTTATATTCCTGTTACTTGCTGACGCGCGTTTTTCCACGCCACGGAAGCGCCGCTCGAACTTGGCGGTCGCATTGCGCAGAGCCGACTCCGCATCGATGCCCGTGTGACGCGCGTAGTTAACGACGGAAAAGAGCAGGTCGCCGATTTCTTCTTCGGTCTCTTCAGATGTTTCGGCGCGCCTGAGCTCAGCGACTTCCTCGACAATTTTATCGAAAGGACCGTCACGATCCGGCCAATCGAAACCGCCACGCCCCGCGCGCCGCTGAATCTTTTCCGCGCGCGTGAGTGCGGGCAAAGCTACCGACACGCCGTCCAGCAAGCTTTCTTTTGTCTTTGCCTTGCCGCGCCGTTCTTCGGCTTTGATGTCTTCCCACAACTGCCGAACTTCATCAGGCGGAAGATCGCGCGCATCGCCAAAAACATGCGGATGACGCCGGATAAGCTTCTCTGTGATCGCCATGACGACATCGGCAAATTTGAAGGCGTGTTCTTCCTCGGCCATGCGAGCGTGAAAGACGACCTGAAGCAGCAGGTCGCCGAGTTCGTCCTTGAGGCCGTCCTTGTCGTTGCGCGCGATCGCATCCGCAACCTCGTACGCTTCCTCGATGGTGTACGGCGCGATCGTCGAGAAGTTCTGCTCTAGATCCCACGGGCAGCCCGTCACGGGCGTTCGTAGGCGGGCCATGATGTCCAGAAGGCGTGAGATATCGCTGGAGGGCTGCATTTCAGGGGCTCCCGTTAGTCGATCCACGAACCCAAAGGTTCGATTCGCAGAAGACATATTATGGAATATCTAGATAGATACTGATACAGGATAGCGATTTAGCTCAAATTTGAATCGTTTGTTGCCGCGGTTTTTAAGCCCGGCCTGTCATGTTCCCGTCGCGCAATAGATTACGTGGTTGGGGATCGGCTTTCTTCGCTATGTCGATATCGGGATTTAAACGCAGCCCAGCGCGGCTACGCTGGCTATTGATCGCGATCGTTGCGCTCGCGGCGCTGCCGGTTTTTGCGCTTTACCTGGCGCGCCTAAATTCGAGCAGCGAAATTGCGCTGGCCGAGGCACGCGAGCTCGCGGCGTCGCTTGCGCGTTCCGGCGCGAACTCAGCAGCAAAACCTCGTGCTAAACGCCCGTAGCCTGTCGGAAGCTTTGCGTAACGTCCCAGCAGTCCAATATCATGGCGCGGACTGTGACACGCTGCTTGTCGACATCAACTCCAAAGCGACATGGGCGTCATCACTATTTCTGCTGAACACCAAAGGCGTTGCCGTTTGCTCAAGCCGGCCAGGCGCGAGCGGACAGAATTTTTCCGATCGCCAGTATTTCAAGGACGCGACGCGCACCGGCGAATTCGTAGTCAGTGAAGCAATCATCGGTCGGGTGACCAAATTTCCTGTGGTTGCGACTGCCTTACCGATCAAGAATGCGATCGGACAAATCACCGGCGTGCTCGTGGTCGGCATTGAGCTCAACTGGATGCCGTCGCTCTCCGACATTGCGCACGACCGCCATCGGGGCTCCGTGTTTGCGATTAATCGTGACGGAGGCCTCGTATCGCGCCATCAGCGAAATTCCAGTCTTGCGAGCGTAACCGAAACCGGTGCCAGCGACGCCACGTTACGCCTTCTGGTCAGCACCAAGACGTCCGTCACCGAACTCGATGAAAACGGCGTCGAGCGGATTTTTGGCGTTGCGCACGTGAATGACATGCAGCTTACCGTCGCCGTCAGTTTCGATCGGCTGGCCGTGCTCGGCCCGATCCGGCAACGGTTCTGGGTCGACCTGTTCTGGCTGATGATGGTCGCGTTGGGCTCAGCCGGCCTTGCGCTGACGGTTGCAGAATTCAGCGTGCTGCGCGGCGTCCGCATGCTCAATCAGGCCGCGCTGCGTCTCAAAGCGGGCAAGATGGGCGTTCGCGTCAACCTTTCGCCGCGCGTCGCAACCGAACTTCACGATCTGGCTGCGAGCTTCAACTCGATGATCGCAGAATTCGAGCGCCTCGCCTATCTCGACCGGCTCACCGGCCTGCCGAACCGCCGTTATCTAGAGCGGCAAATGCTTTCGCGCAGCATCGACTCCGCAACACGGCGGAAGCCGTGCTTGTGATCGATCTCGACGACTTCAAGCCGGTCAACGATGCCTACGGCCATGCAACCGGTGACAAAGTGCTGACGGCGGTTGCCCGCAGGATCGCAGCCGTCGCGAACGAGCGCGCACTGCTGGCGCGGCTTGGCGGCGATGAGTTTGTCGCCGTGCTTCAACTCAACGACAGCGCAAACGCGCGTGATGAAGCGCGCGAATTCGGTGAATCGATCCGCAGCGCTATGCAGGCGCCGATTGAGATCGACGGAAACCTTTATCCGGTCGGTGCCAGCGTTGGCATTGCCGTCGTTCCAGAGGACGCCGAAACGCTTGTCGGCGCGCTTGTGGTGGCCGATGCGGCGCTCTACGAGGCCAAACGCATGGGCCGCAACCGCGTGATCGAAAAAGCGCCGTCACTCGTGTCGGAAGCCGAAGCCGATCACGACGGCTACCTTGAAGGTCACTGGACCGGCCTCGATCTCGTAGGTTACGGTAAGTAAGCTACTGATTTCAATAGCTTATGATAGTTTCTAGTGCTTCACGCTCAGCAAACCGCCTTATCTCTAATTGACTGCGACGGTCGCTCGTAGGTATTTATAAAACCTCTATTTTCATGCCGTCAAACCCGGCTCGACGTTCGCCGGTAGTTCCTGCCGCAATTTCTCGTAGTCGAGATCGGTGTGCATGTTGGTCAGCACCGCCCGTTTTGGCTTGAGGCGAGCGATCCACGACAGCGTTTCCTCAAGGCTGAAGTGGCTTGGATGGTGCCGGTAGCGGAGCGCATCGACAATCCATAGGTCGAGCCCTGTTAGCGCCTCCAGACTGCGCTCTGGAAGGTCGCTGACGTCGCAGGAATAGGCCGTAGAGCCGATACGAAATCCCAACGCCTGGGTGGCGCCGTGCTGCATGGGGAACGGTAGCGCTTCGATGTCGCCGCCCTTCCCCGAAACCGTGAACTCGGCGGCCCTCGCGCATCCGGTGTTCGGTCAGGATCGGCGGATATTCGCTACCCGTGGGCGTCTCGAAGCAATAACCGAAACGCTCATGCAGGAGCTTCGACGTCGTGCTCGTCGGCATACACATCGATGCGCTTGCGCTGGATCAGCGCGAGCGGCCGCAGGTCGTCGATGCCGTGCGTATGATCGGCGTGGTCGTGCGAATAAAGTACCGCATCGAGCGCGTCGACATTCTCGCTCAGCAACTGATCGCGCAGATCGGGCGAGGTATCGATCAACACCGTGGTCTGGCCGTCCGCGCTTTTGCGCTCGACCAGAAGCGAACAGCGGCGGCGGCGGTTCTTCGGGTTGGCGGGATCGCAATCGCCCCAACCCTGACCCACGCGCGGCACGCCGCCGGACGAACCGCAGCCGAGGATCGTGAAGGTGAGGTCATGCGGCGAGTTTACGCGGCGCCGGAACCTTGGAGAAGAGCCGGAAGAAATTCCGCAGTCGTTTGCCGCTTGATGGTCTCGAAATCGGTCTTGCGGGCCTCCGCCAGCGAGCGGGCCGTATGTGTGACCAGCGCGGGCTCGTTGCGCTTACCGCGAAAAGGCTCCGGCGCAAGAAAGGGCGCGTCGGTCTCGACCAGAATGCGATCCGCAGGCAGGTTTGCCGCGATTTCGCGCAACGCCTCGCTCTTCTTGAACGTAATCACGCCGGAAAAAGAGACGTAGCCGCCGAGCGCCACGCCGCGCTGCGGCCAGATCTGGCGCCGCCGGTAAAGCAATGCAGGACGAAGGGAAACGCGCCCTTTGCCGACTCTTCTTCGAGAATGCGGGCGACGTCGTCGTCGGCGTCGCGGGCATGGATCACGAGCGGCAGGCCCGTCTCGCGCGCCGCCGCGATGTGGCGGCGGAAGCCCGCGCTCCTGGCCTTCGACGCGAACTGTTGTTGCGGAAGTAATCGAGCCCGGCCTCGCCGATGGCAACGACCTTGGGCCGCTTGCGAGTTTTACGAGATCGGCGGTCGTGACATCCGGCTCTTTGTCCGCGTGATGCGGATGCGTGCCGACCGAGCAAAACACGTCGTCGTAGGTGTCCGCGATCTTCTCAATCTCGGCGAACTTCTCGACCCGCGTGCTGATCGTCACCATGCGTCCGATGCCTTCGACGCGCGCGCGCGCGACGATCGCATCGCGCTCGGCGGCGAAATCCGGAAAATCGAGATGACAATGGCTGTCGACCAGCATCGTCAGTCTGTCGCCTTCTTCAGGCTCGACATAACGCGGGAAAATCGGCTGCGGCGCGGGCAACGGCGTTCCTGCCTTCAGGCGGCCGGCTTCGCCGAGCATGCGTAAAGTCGCGCGCGTCGTTCGACCGCCGAGGATGATCGAGGAGTTTGGCCGCACCTGCGGGCACGAACGGTTGCGCAAGGATTGCGACCTGACGGACCACCTCAGCCGTCGTCCAAAGCACGGTTGCCATCTTTGCGGGATCGGTCTTGCGCAATTCCCACGGCGCGCTTGCCGCGAAATAGCGATTTGCATCGGCGACAACAGTCCAGATCGCGCTCAGCGCAAGATGAAGCTGCTGCGTTTCCATCGCCTCGCGCGTTTCCGTGAGCAAGCCATCGGCCGCGGCAAGGATCGTGCGGTCGGCATCGCCAAGTGTGGCCGGGCTCCGGAACCTTCGCCTCGCAGTTCTTGCCGATCATCGAGAGCGAGCGCTGCGCGAGATTGCCGAGGTCGTTTGCGAGATCGGCGTTGGTGCGGTTCACGATCGCTTCGTGGCTGTAGCTGCCGTCCTGTCCGAATGGCACTTCGCGCAGGAAGAAATAGCGGATCTGATCGACGCCATAATGCGTCGCCATGGTCTCCGGATCGACGACGTTGCCGACCGTCTTTGACATTTTCTCGCCGCGGTTCAGCAGAAAGCCGTGGCCGTGCACATGTTTCGGCAGTTCAATGCCGGCCGACATCAGAAAAGCGGGCCAGTAGACAGCGTGGAAGCGGACGATGTCCTTACCAATGATGTGGATGTCCGCGGGCCAGTAGCGCTTGAAGGTGGCAGAGCCCTGTATCAGGATAGCCAACGCCGGTGAGGTAGTTCGTCAGTGCGTCGACCCAGACATACATCACGTGGCCATCGGCATTCGGAACCGGTACGCCCCAGGTCAGCGTGGTGCGCGAAATCGAAAGGTCCTGCAGGCCCGATTTGACGAAGCTCTCGACTTCGTTCTTGCGCGTTTCCGGCAAGATGAAGTCGGGATGATCCCGGTAATGCTTTAGAAGCTTGTCGCCGTACGCCGAGAGCTTGAAGAAATAGGTTTTTTCTTCAGTCCACTCCACCGGCGTCCCCTGCGGGCCGCGTCGAATTTTGTCTTCGCCAACGACGGTCTCGGATTCCGCGTAGAATGCTTCGTCGCGCACGGAGTACCATCCGGCGTAAGTGCCGATATAAATATCTCCCGCTTTGCTCCATGGCGTTCCAGATCGCCTGACTCGCGTCGTAGTGCGCGGGCTCGGTCGTGCGGATGAAGCGATCGTAAGAAACGTTCAGGAGATCGCACATCGCTTGAAACAGCGGTGCGTTTTTGTTCGCAAGCTCGCGCGGCGTAATGCCGGCTGTGGCCGCGGTCTGCGTCATCTTGAGGCCGTGCTCGTCGACGCCGGTCAAGAAGAAGACGTCGTAGCCGTCGAGGCGCTTGAAACGCGCGATCGCATCCGTCGCAATCGCCTCATATGCGTGACCGATATGGGGCGCGCCGTTCGGATATGAGATCGCCGTCGTGACGTAGAAGCTTGGCTTGTCCGCCATCAAATTCCCTTGGCCGCGACCGCGATGTCAGCCGCGGGTCGCTTCAGAAAGCATCGAAAAAACCTGAAACACCAACGGCTTGCGGTCGAGATTGAAAATCGCGGCGTCAGTCGTGGCGCGGCGCACCTTGTCCCATGCCTCGGCAAGCTGTGCAAGGCGCGCGGGATCGCCGTCTCCGGTCGCGGCAGCGGCCAGCCAGTCGCCGACGGCGTCGGCGAAGACGTCGAGATTGTCGCCGCGCAATTTGTCGCCGAGTGCAGCGACGGAAGCGGATTCAACCTGTGGCAGGCGCGCGAGTAAATCGCGCGTAAGCGTCAATACTTCAAGCCCATCCTCGCCGCCGATCAAGAGCGATAGCGCGCGAGCGACACTGCCCTGGCTCGCTTCCGCGGCAGCGGTGAAGCGCGATTGATCTAGGTCAGGAAGATCGCCGCCGAACTCTTGTAGCGCCTGTACGACTTCGCTAGTCGAGAGCGGCTTGATGTCGATCCTGCGGCAACGTGAGCGGATTGTCGGCAACAGTCGTCCCGGCATATGCGAAATCAGGATGAACAATGCACGCGCGGGCGGCTCCTCAAGCAGTTTCAGGATCGCGTTCGCGCTTTCACGGTTCATGTCTTCGGCCGCATCGATGATGCATACGCGCCAGCCTCCGTAAGCGGCGGTCGAGCCAAAGAACGAAACAATGCGCCGGGTGTCTTCGACACGAATAAATTTTGAAAGCGGCTTGCCTTCTTCCGACGGCGTTCGCCGCAGTACCAGAAAATCCGGATGCGAAAGTGCGGCGACTTGCTTGGCAATAGGATGGCTCGCCGGAATATCAAAATCGGTGCCGGTGCCGCCGGTCAGAATAAATCGCGTCAGACGATAGGCGAGCGTCGCTTTGCCGATCCCCTGCTCGCCGCCTAGCAGGATCGCGTGCGGAAACCGTCCGCTGCGCCAGGCTTCGAGTAGTTCGGTTTCAACATTCTGATGGCCGACAAGGCTGTAACGCTGGCGCGGGTGCGGGGCGCCTGCAAGCCGGTCTCCTTCCAGCGGATCTGGCGTCATCCGGCAACTCTTGGCGCTGCGGAAGGCGTCCGGTTTTTCAGGAGCCGTTCAACCACGGACATCCAGATGCGGACGGCAACGACGTCAGCATTCTGCGAGGCGTCGACCAGCACGCAGCGCTTCGGCTCGCGTTGCGCGAGATCGCGGAAGGCCTCGCGCAGCTGAATATGAAATTCGAGATCTTCCGACTCGAAGCGGTCACGTTCGCCACCCCGGCCCTTCACTCGCGCCATGCCGACTTCAACCGGTGCGTCGAGAACGAACGTCAGATCAGGAACGACATTGCCGATGGTGACACGCTCCAGCGCTCGGATGAGGCGCGGATCGACATTGCCAAGTGTGCCCTGATAGACGCGTGTCGAATCCATGAAGCGATCGCAGATCACCCACGCGCCGCGCGAGAGCGCGGGCTCGATCGTCGAATGAACGTGATCGTCGCGCGCCGCGGCAAAGAGCATCGTTTCCGCGGTCGGCCCTAACGGTTTTGCAACCCCGTTCAGGAGCAGAATGCGGATCGCCTCCGCGCCGGGTGAACCACCCGGCTCGCGCGTCGTTACAACGTCAATGCCGCGCAATTTCAGGCGTTCCGCAAGCCGCGTTACCTGGGTCGATTTTCCAGAGCCCTCGCCGCCTTCGAATGTGATGAAGCTCCCGCGCATCACGAACTCCGCGTGAAAACTTTGCGGAAGGCTGAGCGGATCACGCCGCCCGCGAATTCCGATGCGGCATCGAACGCGCGGCCGAACAGACCGCCTTCGGCGACATCCGCGCCGGTATAGAGCGGCGTCTCCAGCACCATCTGATCGCCACGAAACACGCGGAGCTTTGCGACTTCGGCGCCCTTGGTGATCGGCGCGCGCAGTGGGCCGTCGTAATATACCCGCGCCAGCAGCCGCTCGTTGGCGCCCTGCTGGGCGAGCAAATTAATATTCTGCCGGCCAATCAAAGGGACCGTGCCGCTGGTGCCGCCAAAAACCTTGGCATAGACCACCGGCGAGTTCGCGCTGAACAAGAGCCGCTCGCCGAAGGCTTTGAAGCCCCATTCGAGCAGGCGCTTCGCATCATCCAGGCGCTCCTTCTCGGTGCGCGCGCCCTGCACGACGACGACGAGGCGTTGACCGTTCTGCTCGGCGGAGCCAACGAGCCCGTAGCCGGATTCCTTGATGAAGCCGGTTTTCAATCCGTCGGCGCCGATGCCGATGTCAAGCAAGGGATTGCGATTGGTCTGCCGGACTTTGCTCCAGGTGAGTTCGGGAATGCTGAAATATTTGTAGTAGTCTGGATAGGCCCGGATCAGATGCAGCGCGAGCTTGCCGAGATCGCGCGTCGAAATCACCTGCTCGGTGTGATGTACCCCGGTGGGATTGCGAAAGCGTGCGGTCATGAGCCCGAGTTGGCGCGCGTGCGAATTCATCCGGGTCGTGAATGCCTGCTCCGAGCCGGCAAGTCCCTCGGCCAACACGATACAAGCGTCGTTACCGGACACGACCGCGGCGCCGATGACCAGGTCTTCGACGCGAATGCGGCTCCGGAGTGCTGCAAACATTTTTGAGCCGCTCGACGGCGCGCCGCCGGTCCGCCACGCATGCTGGCTCACGACATATTCGGTATCGAGCGTGATCTTGCCGCTCTTCAATTCGCGAAACACAACGGCGAGCGTCATCAGCTTCGCCATGCTCGCGGGATGCAGCGCCTCGTCGGATTTGCGCTCAAACAGGATGCTGCCGGTCTTGATGTCGATCAGGATCGCATGCGGCGACGAGACGTTGACCGACTGCGCGAGCGCCGATTGCCCAGGCGCAAGCAGGCCGAGGCCGAAGATCGCTCCGGCGAGAATTCTTGGCAGGAAAGTCATGCGGGCCGCGCGCTTAAAATCGTCTGTTGCGGCACAGGCTTACAGGCCGCAGCTAAGGCGATCAATCGGAACAAAGCGCGGGTAGATTAACGGCTTGGCTCAGTAAAGGCCACGGCCGCTGATGGATGCGGGCGAAAACGAGGTCGCGGGCGTCGGCGGCGCCGCATTGAAACCAGCGCGGATCGGCTGCTGGGCGGGCGGTGTCGCAGTAGCGGCCGCGCGTTGCACGACGGCAGGTGCTTCTGGTTGCTGAATGAAGGGGCGCCGCTGCGCGATCATCATTTGTGAAGGCGCTGGCGCCGGCGTGCCGTCCTGGCGAAGTGTTGCCGCAAGCTGCATGTCGTCGGAGCCCTCGAGCTTCGCGGGCGCCACGAATTCCACGCGCACGCGCGCAACGCCATGATTTTTGAAGCCCAGCAGATCGGCCGCGCGGGATGACACGTCGATCACGCGGTTTGCATGAAACGGTCCGCGATCGTTCACGCGAACGACCAGTGATTTGCGATTGGCAAGATTGGTGACGCGCACATAACTCGGCAGCGGCAGCGTCGGGTGCGCGGCGGTGATCGACTTCATGTCGAAGACTTCGCCGTTCGCAGTCAGGCGGCCATGGAAGGCGTCGCCATACCAGGACGCCATGCCGTCGGCGCGGTAGCTCGGATCTTCCTGCGGAACGTAGGTGATACCGGCGACCACGTAAGGGCGGCCAACGCGGTATTTGCCGTTGCCTTTCGGAACTTCCTCGCCGTCCGGTACGACCCGCGGGCTCGCGGTGACGCCATAGACCGGATCGACCTTCGATCCGTTGGCGCAGTTGGCAAGCGAAAGTGCCACGCCCACGAGAAGCGCCGCACGTGCTGCAAAACTACTGAATTTGGAAAACCGCCGCCGCATGCCCCGACAGAACTTCTGTACCGCCCGGGCTAACGAGCCCGTCTACGCTTACTATGACGCAACAAGCCTACTAAAATCGGCAGAACTGGGGCCGACCATTGGATTTGGTTAAGACTTTCCGTGGCTTAGTGGGTTTTCCCAAGCATCGGCTTGCACGGAATGCGGCAATACCGCATTTCTGGCGACCACGGAGAGGTGGCCGAGTGGTTTAAGGCAGCGGTCTTGAAAACCGCCGTGCGTGAAAGCGTACCGTGGGTTCGAATCCCACCCTCTCCGCCACTCACTACGCAACTAAAAGATTACCACCCCTCAGGCGGCTCTCGTACGATGCAAGTAAATACCAACCTTGGTACGCGCAGGCGCATAGACCGGCGTCATTGACGGTACGCAGCCGCGTGGACAGACCGGCGCCAATAATTTCGTCGCGATTTTTCTGTCGTCCGCTGTCTGATCGGGATCGAGCAAAAACTTCTCACCGATTTTGAGAACGCGGCAGCCGTCCGGAAGCGGTTTGCGCGCTTTCCAGAGCGGAATGGCGGTGAGCACAAGTGAACGCAATTCCGGGCTGTCGTTTACGGCGCCGCAGGCGACCATCGCTCGTGTCACCTGGACCCAATGCGGCGAGACGGGTTTATTCTGCGCCTGAAGCGCTGTTGTCGAAGCCGCCGCAACAAGTATTAGTCCGAAGCAAACAAGAGCGCGTTTCATGGGCCGCCTCGTTGAGTAATGCGCGACTATATTAGTTTAGCGCCCTCGCCCGCGCTACTCCGCGATAGCATTACCGTGCATCGCAAAAAGCCCGGCACATTGCGGTGCCTGACTTGCTTAAGCGCTCAGGAACGTTCAGCGCGGCCGTAATATCCACAATAGCGGTGAATGTTCCACTCGACATTCTGCACTTAGCCTTGCGGCGTCGCGTGCTGCGGCAGTGGACTTCCCGCACTTCCCCCTGCCCGCGACATGTGACTAGGATGAAACACATCTTCGCGGGAACTCGCTCATGAACACGCGTGCAACTTGCCTTGTGACGCTCTCGACTCTTGTTATCGCGATTGGGGTATTTACTCCCCCAGCATCGGCGCAGAGCGTTATCGACGAGTGGGCGACAATAAAAGCACCGCCGCCGCCGGCGCTGAGGGGTGTAGTGATCGATAACAAGACTGCTCTGCTGTTATTGGATTTTGGCAAACAGAATTGCGGGGTACGGCCACGTTGTGTTGCGAGCGTCCCGAACATTCAGAAGATGGCGGATGATGCACGCAAGAATGGACTCTTTGTCGTGCATAGCCTGTTTGGCCAGGCGACCCGCGCCGATCTGTTAATTGCCCCGCTCGACAATGAGCCGATCGTTACGTCTGGCGCTAACAAATTTCTCCGCACCGATCTCGAGAAGACACTCAAAGACAAGGGTATCGCGACGGTGATCGTAACCGGTACAGCCGCGCATGGTGCCGTTCTAAATACGGCCTCGGCAGCGGCGCTTCTGGGGTTTAAGGTTATTCTGCCAATTGATGCGATGTCGGCCGATCTCTATATCGAACAATACACCGCGTGGCATCTGGCCAATGCACCTGGCGGCATTGGACCGAACGTCACGCTCACGAAGATCGACATGATTAAATTCTGACAATCGTCGCGCACGTTCGTGCTTCAGCGAACTACGCGCACTTCAACTTCACGCCGTCGATGGTGGTGGAGTTCCTCATTCAACGTCGTTTGCCGCGGCCCAGGTCTTTCAAAATCTCGCGTGCCGCGTTGTGGCCGGGTGCGCCGGTCACACCGCCACCGGGATGCGTGCCCGCGCCGCACATATAAAGACCGGGAATTGGCCCACGATAGTCGGCATGACCGAGCGTGGGCCGGGCCGAGAAAATCTGTCCGAGATCGAGTGCGCCGTGAAAGATATCGCCCCCGACGAGGCCGAAGGTGCGCTCGAGATCGAGCGGCGAGAAAATCTGGCGACCGAGCACGGATGATTTGAAGTTTGGTGCAAAGCCGTTGACCGTTTCGATCATCAGATCGGCAACCTTCTCGCGGTGATCGTCCCACGATGAGCCGTCGGGCAATTGCGGGGCTACGTGCTGACAGAAGAGACTGGCGACATGCTGGCCCTTCGGCGCGAGTGTGTCGTCGAGTGTCGACGAGATCACGACCTCGACGATCGGTTGCTTCGACCAGCCGTGCGTGCGCGCATCGAAATAAGCCTGCTCCATGTAGCGAAGGCTCGGTGCGAGGATGATTCCGGCGGTGTGATGTTCGGCGAGTTCTTTACCCGGCAGCGCCTTGAAATCCGGAAGTTCGGACAGGGCGACGTTCATCCGGAACGTGCCCGACCCGTTGCGCCAGCGCTCCATCCGCGAAAGAAAATCGCGCGGCAACGCCGCTGGGTCGATCAGCTTCAGATAAAGCAGCGACGGGATTGAGATTGGAAACGACGGCGCGGCCGCGGAATGTTTTTCCGTCCTCCGTGACGGCGCCGACGGCCTTACCCTTCTCGATCAGGATTTCGCGCACCGGCGACGACAATTTGATCTCGACGCCGCTTGCCGCGGCCGACTTCGCCATCGCCTGCGTGATCGCACCCATGCCGCCGATCGCGTGACCCCAGATGCCCTTCTTGCCATTCACCTCGCCGAAGCAGTGATGCAGCAACACATAGGCCGAACCCGGTGTGTAGGGGCTCGCGTAGTTTCCGACGATGCCGTCGAAACCATAGACCGCCTTGATCGGATCGCTTTCAAACCAGTGATCGAGATAATCGCCTGCCGAATTCGTGAAGATGTCGAGCAGCGCTCGCTGACCGTCCAGCCCAAGCTTGCGAAGCCGGTTGGCGAGCGCACCGGCGCGGATCAATTCGGAGATTGCGGATAACGGATTGCCTTCGACGACATTCGGCGGCGTTTGCAAAACAAGCTCGCGCAAAACATCGGCAATCAGGTCGAGTTGCGCGGAGTATTCATCAAGCCGTGCCGCGTCCTTCGGCGAGAACTTCGCGACTTCTTCCGCGGTCTTGCCAGCACCGGTCTTGAGATATCGGCCGTCAGGCAGCGGCAGAAAATTCGAGACTTTACGCTCGACGATTTTCAGCCCGTGCGCCGCGAGATCCAGATCGCGGATGACTTTCGGGTTTAAGAGCGACACGGTGTAGCTTGCCACCGAGTTGCGGAAACCCGGGTGAAACTCCTCGGTGACCGCGGCGCCACCGGCGACTGCGCGCCGCTCGAGCACGACCACCTTCAGCCCGGCGCGGGCGAGATAGGCCGCGCAGACGAGGCCGTTATGGCCGCCGCCAACAATGACTGCGTCGTAGGTATTGGCGCTATCGCTCACGGTTCAGACCGCATTTGCATTCGATGGCCTGATTAGGCCACAAAGCCCGCCCAAGGAACCCCGGCGCGCGGCGGAACTGCCTGCGGCGCATTCAGACCCGGAAAAATGACCGAAAATCCCTCTCCCCGCGTGAGCTTCGTATCGCTCGGCTGCCCGAAGGCGCTGGTCGATTCCGAACGGATCGTGACGCGGCTCCGCGCAGAGGGCTACGAGCTCTCGCGCGACCACGCGGGCGCGGATGTGGTGCTCGTGAATACCTGCGGCTTCCTCGACAGCGCCAAGGCCGAGAGCCTAGCCGCGATCGGCGATGCGCTTGCGAAAAACGGCAAGGTGATCGTGACGGGCTGCATGGGCGCGGAACCCGATACGATCCGCGCAGTGCACCCATCAGTGCTCGCGGTCACCGGACCGCAGCAATATGAGGCCGTGGTCGCCGCCGTGCATGAAGCGGTGCCGCCGAAGCACGATCCGTTTTTCGATCTCGTGCCTGAGCAAGGCATCAAGCTAACACCGCGGCACTACGCTTATTTGAAAATTTCAGAAGGCTGCAACAACCGCTGCACCTTCTGCATCATTCCGAGTTTGCGCGGCGATCTTGTGAGCCGTCCTGCGGGCGACGTGCTTCGCGAAGCCGAACGTCTCGTGAAGGCTGGCGTGAAAGAACTGCTGGTCATTTCGCAGGACACGTCGGCCTACGGCGTCGACATCAAATATGCCGAGAGCAAATGGCGCGACCGCGATGTGCGGGCGAAATTTGTCGACCTATCGCGCGAGCTTGGCGAACTCGGTGCCTGGGTGCGGCTGCATTATGTCTATCCCTACCCGCATGTCGATGACGTGATGCCGCTCATGGCGGAAGGAAAAATTCTTCCCTATCTCGACATTCCGTTTCAGCACGGCAGCCCGACGGTCCTGAAGCGCATGCGCCGCCCGGCTTCGCAGGAAAAGCAGCTCACGCGCATCCACGCGTGGCGCACGACGGTGCCGAATCTCACGCTGCGTTCGACCTTCATCGTCGGCTTCCCCGGCGAGACCGACGTAGAATTCGCAGAGCTGCTCTCGTTCCTTGAGGATGCGCAACTCGATCGCGTCGGCTGCTTTAAATACGAGCCGGTGCGCGGCGCGAAGGCGAATGAACTCGAGGATGCTGTTCCGGAAGAACTGAAGTCGCAGCGCTATGCGCGTTTTATGGAAACGCAGCAGAAGATCAGCGCGAAGCGGCTCCGCGCCAAGGTCGGCAACCGCGAGCCGGTTATCATCGACAAGGTTTCCGGAAATACCGCGACCGGCCGTACCCGCGGCGACGCGCCGGAGATCGACGGTGTCGTTCATGTCATGAGCCGCCGGCCGTTAAAAGTTGGCGAAATCGCCACCGTGAAGATCGACCGTTCGGATGCCTATGACCTTCACGGCACGGTCGCGGGTTTCTGATCAGCTCCGGTAGCCGGCGCGAAATGCGCCCCAGTGACGGCCGAGCACACGGATCGGCGCCACAATTTCCCACATCATGAAGATATTTCCGCCGCCCATGTCGCGCGGATAATATTGAATCATGTAGGGCCGCGTGTTCCGTGCGGCTGACAAACCAGCGCGGTCATCGAAGATACGCTTGTTGCGGCAGTTCGCTGTATTCCACGCCACTTCGCCGGGGCGCTGGGGGTGCGAATATTTCTTGTTGTGCACCGGCAGATAAGCGTTCCGGTCCACGGCACCACAGAAAACCATTCGCTCGTCGGATGCGAGCAGTGGTTCCTGGATCGGCCACAACGCCTGCTCGAGCGGCTCGATATACGGCGTGTTGTATTGCGGCGGGTTGGTGCCGGCGATCAGTTCGTATTTATTGTCGAACATGGTCGCGGCGGCGACCTTGCCTGATTGTATCATTTCCTCGATCGCATTGCCGATCTTGTTAGCGGTGACGATTGCGGTCTCGATGAAATCTTTATTCTCCGCGCGGATCCTATCGAGCCTCGCGTTCAACGCGTCGCGGCATTGGGTGGGCAGATCGAAGAAGCTGCAGTGAATGCCAAGGTCGGTTTTGTTCACGACCTTTGCGCCGACTTCGCCAATGCCGGAGATATCGAGCCGGATATTTTCGCCAATCCGCAGATCGAGTGCGGTCGTCGCTTTCAATAGCACGCCGCCGTCGCTGACATCGACCGTGACCGTATTCGATTTCACGCCGGCGGCGGTGATGTTCACCGCCCACTCGCTCGGCAAACGGTCGGATAAACGCCGGTCGCCGATCTCGGTCGCCCGCAGAAAGATGCTGAGGCGCTTGCGCAACGTTTCGGCAAGCTCGGCCGCGGTGTTCGCCGAACGATCGATCTCTGCGCTCTCGCTTGTTGCGCGACCGGTCGCTTCGTTGATGCGTTTCACCTGATCGGCAACGCTGCTGATAAAGGTCGAGTTGTCGGCAGCGTTGACCGAAAGCTCCGCCGTGGTTGCGACCTGTTGTTCGGCGGAAGACGAAATAGTCGCAAATAGCGGCCTGATCTGTTCGATGATGCCGGCAATGCGCCCGAGCATGGACATCGATGCTTCGGCGTCCGCGCGGAGCGCGTCGATCTTCGCAGTGATCTCGGTAATCGCGGTTTGGGTTTCGCCGGAGAGCGCCTTTACTTCGTTGGCGACCACCGCAAAGCCGCGCCCGGCGTCACCCGCGCGCGCCGCCTCGATTGAGGCGTTCAGCGCGAGCAAGTGCGTCTGCTTCGCAATACCGGAGATGAAGGTGACGACCTTGGAAATTTCCGCCGATGACGAGCGCAGCCGCTCGATCTGTTTTCCGGTCGTGCTTGCGATTTCATTCGCTTCGCCGGCGAAGTCATTGGCGCGATGGATCTGCGCACTGATCAAGGTTGAAGATTGCGCGAGCTGTTCGGTCGCGGTTGCAAATGCGCTGACATTCGATTCCGCGGTGCTGACCTGTTCCTGAAGGTTGAGCGTTGCCCCGCCAACCGCCTCAAGCGCCTGGGCGCCACCGGCCACGCCTTCATGGACGCGCTGAGCGGCTTCACGGACGTTGCCGATCAGGACCGCGAGATCGGCCTCAAGGAGATCCAGGGACTCCCGGACGCGGCCGAGCGCATCCTCACCTGCGGCAGCCTGCTCGCTGCCGCCGGCGGGAAGCCTGGCGTCGTCCGGATACCTAAAAGCCTGCGCCACGGGTCGACCGTTTCCCTATCCCCGCGGGACGATAGGCTGATTCTCGCCCCGTACATCGGTTTTTGGCCGAATTAACGCGCGAAATCGCCGGTCAGGGCAGAAGTACGGTCTGGCCGGTGGTAGCGCGGGACTCCAGATCGCGATGCGCCTTCTCCGCGTCCTTGAGCGGATAGGTTTGATTGATCTGAATCTTCACCTTGCCCTTTTCGACGACCTTCATCAGGTCTCTGGCGCCGGCTTCGAGTTCCCTTCTGGTAGCGAAGTAGTTGGCCATGGTTGGGCGCGAGACGATCAGCGAACCTTTAGCCGCGAGAATGCCGAGGTTGACCCCTTCGACCGGACCGGACGCATTGCCATAGGTTGCCAACATGCCGCGCGGCTTGAGGCTATCGAGCGAAGCCATGAAGGTCGTTTTGCCGACACCGTCATAGACCACGTCGCACTTTTTGCCTTTGGTAATTTCGGCAACGCGCTTCGCGACATCTTCGTCGCGATAAAGGATGACGTGGTGGCAGCCGTTCTTCTTGGCGATCGCTACTTTTTCTTTCGAGCCGACGGTGCCGATCACAGTCGCACCGAGGTGCCGCGCCCACTGCGTTAAAAGCTGCCCAACGCCGCCGGCTGCCGCGTGCACCAGAACCGTGTGCTTCTTTTTCACTTTGAAGAGCGAGCGCAGGAGATATTGCGCGGTCAGGCCCTTCAGCATCATCGCGGCGCCGACCTTGTCGCTGATCTTTTTCGGGAGTTTGATCAGTTTGTCAGCCGGAATGTTCCGCTCGGTCGCGTAGGAGCCCATCATGTTGCCGTAGGCAACGCGATCGCCCTTCTTCAAACCTTTGACGCCCTTGCCGACGGTAACGACGACGCCAGCGCCCTCGTTACCTGGCGTGAAGGGATATGCCGCGGGTTTGTAAAGACCTGTCCGGAAATAGGTGTCGATGAAGTTGAGGCCGACCGCAGTCTGCTTGATGCGCGCCTCGCCTGGTCCCGGTTCCGGCAGCGTGACTTCTTCGAATTTCAGAACTTCCGGACCGCCGTGAGCGTGAACGCGGACTGCATAGGCCATGACTTATCTCCTCAAAGACGCGCTTTACCGCGCGATGTTTTAGCGTTGTCGTTTGTCACATGCGAGTGCTTGATGGCGCAAACTCGTTTGCCTTAGCGCCCGCCCGATATCCGGAGAATGGTACCCGGTCACATAAGACGCCTGCTCGGATAGCAGATAAAGGATGGCGTCGGCGACCTCGGCCGCACTGCCCGCCCGCCCCATCGGGATTGCGGAGCGCATGCGCTCCAGTCGGTCCGGCTGGCCGCCAGACGCATGAATTTCAGTGTCGATCAGGCCTGGTGCGACCGCATTCACGCGAATGCCTTCGCCCGCTACCTCTTTCGACAATCCGATCGTGAACGTATCGATCGCGCCTTTGGACGCGGCATACCAGACATATTCACCCGGGCCGCCGAGATAAGTCGCCATTGAACCAAGATTGACGATCACGCCGCCCTTGCCGCCAGTCGCAGTCGACATGCGTTTGACCGCTTCGCGCGCGACAAGCATAGCGCCAGTTACGTTCACGTCGATCACGCGGCGCATCATAGCGGCGTCCGCATTCGCCATGCGGCTTGCCATACCGATGATCCCTGCATTGTTGACGAGATGCGTCAGCGTGCCGAGCTTGGTGTCGACCTCGGCGTACATGCGGGTGATGTCGGCGTCATTTCCCATGTCGCCTTTGATCGCAATGCCGCGTGCATTGGTCTTTTCGATATCGGCAAGCACTTCGTGGGCGGCACTCTCGTTGCCCACATAATTGATGGCGACGTCGTAGCCCTGGCGTGCAGCAAGCCGTGCGGTGGCCGCACCGATGCCGCGGCTACCGCCGGTGACAAGCATTATTTTTCTGTCGGTCATTTCTTTTTCTTGCGCCTTCTATTCACGGCAACAGCCGGCCGGGCTGCGGCTTTCGCATTTTTGAGCATTGCGATGTTGATGCCTTCGACGAGGCCGGCAAAGGCCATCGAGAAGTAGATATAGCCGCGCGGGATCTTGAAGCCCAGTCCATCGGCGACCAGCGCGACGCCGATAAGCAGCAGGAAAGCAAGCGCCAGCACTTTGACGGTAGGCTGCCGCGAAATGAAATCCGAAATCCAGCCGGAGGCCGCGTACATAATGACGATCGCGATCAGCACGGCGATAATCATGATCTCAATATCGTCGGCGAGCCCAATTGCGGTGATGATGGAGTCTACCGAGAAGACCATATCGACGACAATGATCTGAAAGATGATTGCCCAGAACGCGGTGCTCGCAATGGCCGGCTTGCTCTCCGCCGTCGGGCCCTCGACCGACTTGTGGATTTCCTGCACGGCTTTGTAGATCAGGAACACGCCGCCAACGAACAGCAGGATATCGCGCCAGGAGAAGCCGCGTCCGAGCAGCGTGAAGACCGGCTGCTTCAGCGCGATGATCCAGGTGAGCACTGATAGCAGCGCGACCCGGAATACGAGCGCAAGGCTGAGGCCAATCTGCCGCGCGCGTTTTGCCGCCTGCTTGCCGAGGCGTTGCACCAGCAGCGAAATGAAAATCACGTTGTCGATGCCGAGCACGATCTCGAGCACAGTTAGCGTAATCAGGGCGACCCACGCTGCGGGATCGGTGATCCAGTCGAATAATAGCGGGAAACTCATGCGGTGCGGGTCCGTAACAATCCTGCAGCGAGGAAATAGAAGCCTATCGCAAGAAGAATGATCGCCGCAGCAGGCGGCGGCGATAAATCATAATAGAGCGCAATTGCCGCAAATGCAGTCCAAATGACAAGGAGCGCGATATTTACCGCACGAAGGCGTTTTACGCGAAGCGGATGGAGGAACGAGATCGGCACGAAAGTCATGATCGAGAACAGTACGACGACGACGAGGCTCATGGTCTCGGTCGGACGGAATATAAAGAGATAGAGGATGATCAAATTCCAGACCGCCGGAAATCCCCGAAAGTAGTCATCAGCGGTCTTCATGCGCGTATCGGCAAAGTATAATGCGCCGGTGACCACGATCGTGATGCCGGCGCCAATCGCAAATGGCGGTGTCAGCAGGCCGCTGACCACAAGCGCATAGGCGGGCACCAGTACATAGGTCAGGTAATCGACGACGAGATCGAGCACCTCGCCCGACCAGTTCGGCAGCGTGTCCTTGACCCGCAGGCGCCGGGCCAGCGGCCCGTCGATGCCATCGACCAAAAGTGCAATTCCCAACCAGAGGAACATCGCAGTCCAGCGGCGCTCATGAGCGGCAAGGAGCGCAAGCAGCCCAAGTGCGACGCCCGAAGCCGTCAGAATATGCACGAGCATGCCGCTTGCGCGCATGCCCAGTCCAGCCTCGCTACCCCTCTCGTTCATAAGACGTTTTACTCTATCCCGAAGTGGGCCGCACAGGCCGCCTGCATTGGGCCGAGGATTGGGCTACGGTCGCATTGCATGGCTCGATTGGACAATAGCAACGAAATCGCAGTGGTCGGCGGCGGTCCGGCCGGGCTGCTGGCAGCACTTGCGATTGCGCAGACGGGCGCTGAATTGGTGCTGATTGCGCCGCCCGCGCAACGCGATCCCCGGACCACCGCGCTCCTTGGGGGTTCGGTGGATATTCTGAGGGGCATCGGAGTTTGGGAAATACTTGCACCGAATACAGCGCCGCTCAAAAAGTTGCGCCTCGTCGACGGTACCAAGCGTCTCATTCGTACGCCCGAAGTATTGTTCGACTCCGCGGACCTCGAACTTGAAGCGTTTGGCTACAATATTGAAAACGAGAACCTGCTTGGCGTTCTGCGGGATGCCATCAAGGAACGCGTCGAACATTCGTTTGGTCGAAAGTGCGGTCGAAAGTATCACGCCAAAAGATCGCAATGTAACGCTCGCGCTTGCAAGCGGCGACACGATTTCATCCGCACTGGTGGTTGCAGCTGATGGCCGCAATTCCATATGCCGAGCGGCTGCCGGCATTCGCATGAGCAAGCGGCCGTTGCCGCAATCGGCGGTCGCGCTGAACCTTTCGCATACACGGCCGCATCACGAGATTTCGGTCGAATTCCATACCGAAAGCGGGCCCTTCACTCTGGTGCCATTGCCGGGGCTTCGCTCTAGTCTTGTCTGGGTCTGCCGTCCCGAAGATGCCGAGCGCATTCGCACCGCATCGGATGAGGTGCTGGGCTTGGAGATCGAACAGAAGTCGCATTCCATCCTTGGCGAGACGCGGGCAAACGGACGGCGGGGAATTTTCCCGCTCAGCGTCGAACTTGCCGACAATTTTGCCGCGCGACGTGTGGTCCTGGTCGGCGAGTCCGGGCACGTGCTGCCGCCGATCGGCGCACAGGGACTGAACCTTGGCATACGCGATGCCGCTGAGATTGCGCGGCTGGTGGGGGAAGCGCGGGCCACCGGCGCGGATGCTGGTGGCGAGAAAGTGCTAGAGGCCTACGACCAGACACGCGGCGGCGACATTCGCTCGCGCGCGCTCGCTGTCGAAATGCTCGGGCGCTCACTTTTGTCGGGGTTCCTGCCAATTCATTTGGCGCGTGGGGCGGGCCTTGAACTTGCCTCACGCGTGCCTATTCTTCGCAAGAGCTTGATGCGGGGCGGCTTGGGCCGCTCTGCGGGGTAATTTTGAGATAACCATCCTGCTTTTGGGGAACATATTCTGCATCCAAGGGTCATATTTCGGGTGTTTTCTCATCAAATCGTGATTCCCTGTCGGCCGCGAAAGCGGCAAGAATACCTGACTGCATCATTGCCGACCTCCTCAATCGCAAGGGTTCGCTATGAGCGTGCCGTCCGCCGACCATTCACCTGAATACTTGCTTCGCGAATTTCGCCGCGTGCGTGGCGATACCGAGAGGCTGGCCGAGCCGCTTTCGCCGGAAGATCAGATTCTGCAGTCGATGCCGGACGCGAGCCCCGCGAAATGGCATCGCGCGCATACGACATGGTTCTTCGAGGCGTTCATTCTGAAGCAGTTCGAGCCGGACTATCGGCCCTTCGATGAGCGTTTCAACTTTCTCTACAATTCCTACTACGAAGCGATGGGTGCACGGCACCCTCGCCCGCAGCGTGGCCTGTTGAGCCGCCCGTCGGTCGAAGAAGTCGGGCGTTATCGTGCGCATGTCGACCAGGCGATGGAAAAACTGATCGCCCGCGCCGGCGGCAACAAACAGAGCGAGTTGAACACGCTCATTGTTCTGGGTTGCCATCATGAGCAGCAGCATCAGGAGCTTCTGCTCACCGACATGCTGCATCATCTGTCCTGCAATCCAATCAAACCCGCCTACATCGAACGCAATTCCGATCCCGCCGGCAAAGCCGCGCCTGTGAAGTTCGTCGAATTTCCCGGCGGTCTGGTTGAGATCGGATTTGAGGGCGACGGCTTCTTCTATGACAATGAGGGCCCACGCCATAAAACCTATCTGCAGCCATTCGCGATTGCCGACCGCGCCGTCACCAACGGCGAATGGCTCGAATTCATGCGCGACGGCGGCTACGAGAACGTCACGCTTTGGCTTTCCGACGGCTGGTACAAAATAGGCGAAGAAGGCTGGCGCGCGCCGCTCTATTGGGAAGAGCGCGACGGGCAATGGCATTCGATGACGCTTGGCGGCCTGCACCCGATCAATCCAGCGGCACCCGTCACCCATGTGAGTTATTACGAGGCCGAGGCTTTCGCGCGCTGGGCCGGTAAACGCCTGCCACTCGAAAGCGAATGGGAAATCGCATCTGCGGGTCTGCCTGTTAAAGGCAATACCGTCGGCACGCGTGAGCTTCGGCCGCTACCCGCAAAACCGAATGGCGTCGCACTCCATCAGATGTTCGGCGACGTCTGGGAATGGACAGCCAGTCCGTACCAGCCTTATCCGGGTTTCCGCACGGTGCCCGGTGCGGTCGGCGAATATAACGGCAAGTTCATGGTCAATCAGTTCGTGTTGCGCGGCGGTTCGTGCGCGACGCCCGAAGGCCATATCCGATCGACCTACAGAAACTTTTTCTATCCCCATCAACGCTGGCAGTTCACCGGCCTGCGTCTTGCCCACGACCTCGAGGAATAACGCGTGCTCGATAAGACGCAGGACAAAGTGTTTTACGCGGACGTGGTGGCTGGTCTATCGCAGCCGCAGAAAGCGATTCCGCCGAAATATTTTTACGACGAGCGCGGGTCGGAATTGTTCGACGCGATCTGTGACGTGCCGGAATATTATCCGACACGGACGGAAGCGGCACTGCTCGCGCGGATCGCGCCGGATTTGACCAAAGCGCTTGCCGGCTTCGATCACCTCATCGAGTATGGCAGCGGTGCGAGCAAGAAAACCCGCATCGTGCTCGATGCGCTGCCGTCGCTGACGTCCTATGTGCCGATTGATGTGAGCGAAGCATTCCTGCTTTCGGTCGCCGAGCGGTTGGCTGCCGATTATCCGCATTTCAATGTGCTTCCGGTGGTTGGCGACTTCACGGGTGAATTGACCCTTCCCGCCGATACGATGCAGGGAAGAAAAGTGGGGTTCTTTCCGGGCTCAACCATTGGCAATCTTGGGCCGGAAGGCGGCACCGAATTTCTCGCGCGTGCGCGTGGCTTGTTGGGTAACGACGCCGCGTTCCTGCTTGGCGCGGATCTCGTCAAAGACGAAGATGTGCTGCGCGCGGCCTATAACGATCGAGCCGGAGTTACCGCGCGCTTTAATCTGAATTTGCTATCACGCATCAACCGCGAACTTGGCGGCAACTTCGACGAGCGCGCGTTTCATCATGACGCGATCTGGAACCGCGATGAGAGCCGGATCGAAATGCATCTTGTGAGCGATGCCGCGCAGACGGTTTCGATCAACGGACAAAAATTTAGTTTCGACTCAGGCGAAACCATTCACACGGAAAATTCCTACAAGTTCACGCCGGCGCGCCTTGCGAATCTCGCAGAATCCGCGGGCTGGAACGCACAGACGATTTGGACGGATAAGGATTTTCCTTTTGCCGTCGCGCTGTTCGCGGCGGCCTAGCTATTTGACGCGCGGATAGCTCCGTGCGCTTCCGATCGGGCGAAAGTCCGGCGCGATCGGCACAGGCAGCGCTGGAATTGTCGTGTCTCCGCTTGCGGACGTAACCTTCTCCGAAAATAGCCCGCGCTTAACGAAGTGCTCGTCGGCGAGCGCTTCCTCTAGGGTCGCGACAATCGTTACGCAGCAGTCGGCGGCAGCAAACTTCGGTTGCCAATGCGCGGCGGTTTCTTTTTCGATGATTTCGCGGACTGCGCGCTTGGTTGCGGCCGGATTTTTGAAGTCGTTTGCGAATTCTTTGTCCAGGCCGATCACCGCACAAAAACCCATCCAGAACTTTTGCTCGAGCGCGCCGCAGGCGACGAAGTTTCCGTCCTTGGTCGGATAGATCTGATAACGGGGCGAACCGCCCGCGACGACAAGTTCGCTCGGTCCGGCTGCCTTGCCGGTGCCGTAGAGTGTCGCAAGACCCATCCAGCTAAACGTGAACATCGCGTCAGCCATTGCGATGTCGATATAGGTGCCCTCACCCGTTTTCTGACGCGCGATCAGCGCAAGCAGAATATTCATCACGGCGGGAAATGTTCCGCCGCCGATGTCGGCAATCAATGCAGGTGGCACGACGGGCGTCGCGGCCGGTCCTGGCGCCAGCGAAAGCAAACCAGTCGCGCCGATGTAATTCAGATCGTGACCCGCCTCGCGGCTCTTCGGGCCGGTCTGTCCATAACCCGTGATTGAGCAATAGATCAGCTTGGGATTGATTTTTCGAAGTTCTTCGTAGCCTAACCCGTGCTTCTGCATGACGCCCGGACGGAATTGTTCAACCAGAACATCTGCGCGCGCGGCGAGATCGCGTGCCGCCTTGCGGCCTTCATCGGTGCGCAGATCGACCACGAGACTTTTCTTGCCGCGATTGAGCATCGCGAATGCCGCGGAAATTCCATCCCACAAGGGCGGATAGGCGCGCATGTCTTCGCCACCGGGCTTTTCGACTTTGATGACCTCGGCGCCCGCTTCCGCAAGCATCAAAGTTGCGAGGGGCCCCGGCAGCAGCGTGGTGAAGTCGGCAACAATGATGTCTTTGAGCGGCATGTTCGCGGTCATGGAAACAACGTGAGCGGCAATAGCTTTCGCTCGATCAGATAGAGCAATCCAGTGACCGTCAACACCGACGCGATCGTGCCCATCAGAATGCCGTTCGACGATTGCTCAAGATAGACATTGTATTGGCGCGCCATGATGAACGCGTTCAGTGCCGGCGGCAGCGACGCCATGAGGACTGCCGTGTAAAGCCAGATCGGATTGAAATCGCCGATTGAGGCGAGCACCAGCCAGATCAAGAGCGGATGCAGGATCAGCTTGATCAGAATGAGTGCGGAGACTTCTCGCGGTACGCCGGTGAATGGCCGCAGGGCAACGGTGAGGCCGAGCGTGAAGAGCGCGCAAGGTGCGGCAGCATTCTTCAGAAAATCGAGCATGCGGTCGATCGCCGACGGCGGCGTCCAATGCGCCCAGGCGGCTAACACGCCGAGGATGGTCGCGATGATGAAGGGATGCGTGAAAATACGCCGCAAGACGAAGAGAATGGTCGAGAACGTACTTTCTTTTTGCACGCCCGACGCCGCCATCAGGAATGGGACCAGCGTGAAGAAGAGCGTGCAGTCGAACACGAAAGATGAGCGCGGTCGGCACCGTTGCCTGAGGTCCGAGCGCTGCGAGCGTGAGGCCCGGCCCCATGTAACCGACATTGGCGTATGCGCCGACGACGCCTGCGATCGTGGCTTCAGGCCAACTACCCTTCCGGAGCCAGAGACCGACGAGAAACGCAAGAACGAAGGATGCGAAGGTGCAGAGCGTAGTCGCTGCCACGAAGCGCCAGTTTGCGAGTTCCTCGATCGGCGTGCGGGAGATGAGCTGAAAAAAGAGTGCCGGCAGCGCCAGATAGAGAATGAAGAAGTTAAGCCAGGCCATTCCCTCCTCGGGAAGCTTGCCGATCCGGCCGCTGATAAAGCCGAGAAAGATCACGCCGAAGAACGGCAGCGCGAGTCCAAGAACGTCCATACGGGCAAGCCTTCCGAAATGCGGCAGCACGTATCCGCCGCCTCGGCGGTCCGGTCAATCCGTTTTGTTGCGCTGCACTAGCAAGCGGCGATGGGCTCAGCTAAACCTTTCCGGTCAGCTGCGAGGACCGCGATGAGATTGCCGAAAAACTTTTATAAGCCGCTCGCCATGGGGGCGCCCGAACCGCTCCGCGAACTTCCAGTTCGGCTTGAGCGCGTGATCCAATTCGTGCCCGGTCACAACGAGAAGGTGCTTTCGAAAGTCCCCGATCTCGTGAAGCAGGTCGATGTGGTGCTGGTAAATCTCGAGGACGCCATTCCGGCCGATGCGAAAGACGTTGCGCGTAAGGGCGTGATCTCAGTCGGCAAGAACGTAAACTTCGGCTCCGCCGGCTTCTGGATCCGCTGCAATTCGCTTGCGAGCCCGTGGGCCTTCGATGACATCGTCGAAATCGTCGGCGCAGTCGGCGACAAACTTGATGTCGTCATGCTGCCGAAGGTCGATGGCGCATGGGACATCCATTATCTCGATCAACTTCTTGCTCAACTTGAAGCGAAACACCGCATCAAGAAACCAATTCTTATTCATGCGATCCTGGAAACGGCCGAAGGCGTCATGAACGTCGATGACATCGCGCGTGCCTCCCCGCGTATGCACGGCATGAGTTTCGGGCCGGCGGATCTCGCCGCGTCTCGCGGCATGAAGACAACGCGCGTCGGCGGCGGTCATCCGGGCTACCAGGTTGTTGCCGACGCCGAAGAAGGCAAGAAAGATCGGGCACGCTATCAGCAGGACCTTTGGCACTACTCGATCGGCCGGATGGTCGATGCATGTGCCGCGAACTGCCATCAAGCCGTTCTACGGTCCGTTCGGCGACTTTGCCGATCCGGAAGCCTGCGAGGCGCAGTTCCGGAACGCGTTCCTTCAGGGTTGCCTCGGTGCATGGTCGCTGCATCCGAGCCAGATCGAAATCGCAAAGAAGGTGTTCAGTCCCGACCCGCAGGAAGTGGCGTTTGCGAAGAAGGCGATCGACGCGATGCCCGACGGCATGGGGGTCGCGCTCGTCGACGGCAAGATGCTCGACGACGCGACGTGGAAACAGGCCAAGGTCATGGTCGACCTCGCCCGCCTTGTGGCCGAGAAAGACCCATCGCGCGCGAGCCTCTACAAGCTCTAATCCGTTCTGATACGCTTGGCGCCGGGAGAAAGGCGCCAAGCATTCATGAAGACATTCGTCGTCGTCAATCCAGCGGCCGGCAGGTGGCCGTGCCGGCAGGCATTGGCCCGCGATCTCACGCGAGCTTGAAGACGCCATCGGCGCCTTCGATCACGGCGTGACGTCGAAAGGCGGCGAAGCGACAACGCTTGTGCGCCGTGCTGTCGATGCCGGCGCAACGAGCATCATCGCGGTTGGCGGCGACGGTACCATCAACGAAGCCATCAACGGACTTTGCGACGGCGATCAGCCGCCTTCAGCGGAACTGACATTTGGCTTCATCACGTTCGGCACCGGCGGCGACTTTCGCCGCTCCTTCGATCTGCCGAAGGATGTGAGTGCGGCGATCGAGCGGCTGAAACACGGCAGCGTACAGACGATTGATCTCGGCCGATTGCGATACACTTCGGCGAATGGCGCGAGTGGCCAGCGCTGGTTCAATAATATCGCGAGCTTCGGATTTTCCGGCGAAGTTGTTCGTGCGGTGAATGCGGCCCGCTTCAGCAAGCTTCTTGGCGGAAAGTTCTCGTTCTTCTGGAACAGCTTCTGGGAGCTTCGTAAGTATGCCGGTTGCAAAGTCGATTTGACGATCGACGGCAACACGATTTCGGACGACATCTGCGTGGCCGCAATCTGCAACGGCCGCTTCTTCGGCGGCGGCATGATGATGGCCCCTGACGCCGCACTGAGCGATGGCCAGTTCGATGTCGTCGTCATCAAGCAGCACCCGCCGATCACGATTTTCGATATGCGGCTTCTCTATTCCGGCTCGCATCTTTCGCATCCCAACGTTTCCGTGGTGCGCGGGAAGAAAGTCGAGGCGAAGCCGCGCTCGAATGCGCCGGTCTATCTGGATGTCGAGGGCGAAGCGCCAGGGAGCCTGCCCGCGAGCTTCGAGGTCGTATCCGCGGCGTTGCGGCTCCGCTGCTAGCAGCTCCCCAATATTTGAGATGAAATCGGCGGTGCCTGCGCGTTTCGCCGCAGTTTGGCCGGTATGTCCGCATGGTTTATGAAGAGCCATGAACGCGCAGATCATAAAACCCCGCGAAGCGAAGTATCGAATCGGGCAGGTCGTCCGGCACCGGTTCTATCCGTTCCGGGGCGTCATTTATGACGTGGATCCGACCTTCAATAATACCGAAGAATGGTGGCTCTCGATTCCGGAAGCGATGCGGCCGTCCAAGGACCAGCCATTCTATCATTTGCTCGCGGAGAACGCGGAAACCGAATACTCCGCCTATGTTTCAGAGCAGAACCTTTTACCGGATAATTCAGGTGAGCCCCTGCGCCATCCCGAACTCGCCGAACGCTTCGAGGTCGACGTTGAAGGAAACTACCGCGTACGCGATCAGCGGCCAAACTGAAACAATGACCAAATAAAAAACGGCGCGTCTTTCGACACGCCGTTTTTTGATTCCTGCGAAGCGCTTATTGCTTCTTCTGCTGCTGCTCAAGCATCTGCTTGGCTTTTGTGTTCAGGTCATCCTGAAGCTTCTTGCGGTCCGCTTCCATCGCTTTCGGATCGACCGGGGGGCCGTCATAGGACTTGCCGAACTCGGCGAGCGCGAACTCGACGTTCACGGTGCGGCGGCCATAATTGATAACCTGCACGAAAAGCTGCTTGCCCTTCTTCAGGTTGGCGACGAAGTCGTCGCTGATCTGGAGGTCGACGTAGCAGCCGTCCTGAACGCAGATCGTGTACTTCGCTTCGATCGGCGGAGCCTGGTCGAGCACGATGCGAACGCCCGGCTCAAGCAACATGCCGAGCGGAAGCGCAATACGGAAACCCTTCTGCTCGCCCTTCTCTTCGATCACGGTGACGGCCGCGAGAAGCTGGCCGGTCTCGTTGAGAAGCGCGTTATTGATGAAGCAGACTTCCTTCTTGGTCTGCTCGTTGATCTGGCAGATCTTGCGCCAGCCGGTCGAAAGCGCAGGTACGTTCTGGCGCTGCGGTTGCTGCTGGGTCTGCGCGGGCGCATCCTGCTTCTTCTTGGCGTCCTGCTTTTTCTTTTCCTGTGCAAAGGACGGCGTGGTGCTGCCGACAAGAGCGCCGCCGGTGATGCCGGCAAGGGCGAACGCGCAAACGATCGCGGTGAACCAACGAAACTTCATAAAAATCCCCTATGAATACCCGGCCGGCGTTCGGCTGACCGTTGACCCGCGCGAGGTGATTTGGCGGGCCCGATTTGTTCCGCACCCTGTCAGCGGGAAATAAGGCAAGACAGTGACGCAGGCCGAGGTTCCTAGCACTGCGTGTTAAGCTCCGAAAGGTTCTAAACGCGATTCGGAAAATAAGGACACAGGAGCGCGGTCGACCGTGTTTTACCCGGCCATCGCAGGCGAATCGGCTTGGCGGTATCCGGCTCACGCCGCGGCCGTCCTGACACTTGTGGCGCTCGCCGGGGCTGCGCTCGCGGCGGAACCGCGCCACGCGATTGCGATGCACGGCGAGCCTGTATACGGCCCCGGCTTTACACACTTTGACTATGCCAATCCTGCCGCGCCCAAGGGTGGCCGCTTGACGCAGGCCTTTGTCGGTACGTTCGACAGCATCAATCCGTTCGTCATCAGGGGCACGCCGTTTCAACCGGTCCGTGGCTACGTGGTGGAAAGCCTGCTCGCCCGCGGGATGGACGAGCCGTTCACGCTCTACGCAATGATCGCAAAAAGCGTCGAGACGAATGAGGAGCGGAGCTACGTCACGTTTGTACTCGATCCGCGTGCGCGCTTCTCGGATGGCAAGCCGGTCACCGCTGAAGACGTTTTGTTTTCGTGGCAGTTGTTGCGTGACAAAGGGCGTCCGAACCACCGGCTCTATTACAGCAAGGTCTTGCGCGCGGAGAAACTTGCGGCCGATACCATCCGTTTTGATTTCGGCGATACGCGCGACCGCGAATTACCGCTGATCCTCGGTCTGATGCCGATCCTTGCAAAGCACATGACCGACGCCGAGCGCTTCGACGAACCTTCGTTGCGCTTCATCACCGGCAGCGGGCCCTATATGATTTCCGAAGTGAACGCCGGCAATTACGTTGTGCTGAAGCGCAATCCGGAATATTGGGCGCGCGATATTGGTGCCAATCGCGGGATCTACAATTTCGATGAAATGCGCTTCGAATTTTATCGCGACACAACGGCATGGTTCGAAGCCTTCAAACGCAAGCTCTATGATTTTCGCTTCGAGGAAGATCCAGGCCGCTGGGCAATCGACTATGAATTTCCTAGCGCCAAGACGGACGGATTGATCCGCGAGGATTTTACCACGCGAACGCCACGTCCGTTCAGCGCCTTCGTCTTCAACACGCGCCGTCCGATCTTTGCGGACGCGCGCGTGCGCGAGGCCCTGAGCGAACTGTTTGACTTCGAGTGGATCAATGACAAGCTCTTCTTCAATGCCTATGCGCGAACGGCGAGCTTCTTTGAGGGTTCTGACCTGTCTGCGCATGGAATTGTTGCGAGCCCTGCCGAGCGAACGCTGCTTGCGAAATATCTGCCGGACCTTCGTCCTGAACAAGTCGATGGATCGTACCGGCCGCCCGTTTCCGACCGCAGCGGACAGGATCGCGCGCACCTGCGCCGGGCACTATCGCTATTTGCGCAGGCCGGTTGGGTGCTGCGTAACGGAACTCTGGTCAGCAAAGACAGAGGTGTGCCGTTTCGTTTCGAAATTCTCATCATGACGCGCGAAGATGAGCGCATCGCTACCATCTATGCGACGATGCTCCGGCGCGCGGGGGTAACGGCCGATGTTCGGCTCGTTGAAGGCGTGCAGTTCGAGACGCGCCGTCAGCGTTACGACTTTGATATGATTCCTGCGGCCTGGCAGTTATCGCTCTCTCCGGGCAACGAACTTTATTTTTATTTCGGCTCGGAAAGCGCGGATCGTCCCGGTACGCGAAATTACATGGGGATCAAGAGCGCGGCTGCGGAAGCGATGATGCAGGCGATCTTGCGTGCGAAGAGCGCGGAGGAACTTGCGACCGCGTCGCGCGCACTCGATCGCATCTTACTTTCCGGCCATTACTTCATTCCGCTCTTTCATTTACCGAAGGTGTGGCTCGCGCGCTGGCCAAATATTGAGCGGCCAGCGCGGACCTCGTTGTACGGCCCAAATCCCGATACATGGTGGCAACGCCAATGACGACCGCTCAGATGCCATTCGGAAATGCCGTAACGCTGGACGCTTTGTTCCGGCGCAATGCTGCTTCACATCCTGCGGCAGTTGCTGTTTCGGAGAGCGGCGGGCATCGGCCGGGTGGCAACGCGCGTTCGCTGACCTATGCCGAACTCGACAATGCCGTCTCGCATCTTGCGGCACAGTTGCAGGCGTTCCGGCTGCCCAAGGCTGCAACGATCGCTTTGTGTCTGCCGAACGGGAGCGAACTTACACTTGCTCTCCTCGGTATCATGCGCGCTGGCTTCACCGCGCTCCCGCTGCCGGTGCTGTGGCGGCAATCCGATCTTGTCCGCGCGCTGCGCGAAGCGGAAACGTCGGTACTGATTACGACTTCAAACTTTACGCTTGAAAACTTACCGATGCTTGCCGGCGAAGTGGCGGGAGAGGTGTTCGAGTTGAGCTTCCCTTGCTCATTCGGTAACAATCTTCCCGATGGAATTATTCCGCTGTCCGTCTCGACGGAACCGCTAAAGGAAGAGGTGCCGCCTGCGCAAGCGCGCATCACCACGCTTGGCATTAGCGATGGCGGGATTGCTATCCGAAGCAGAAACGATGCGGAACTACTCGCGTCAGGAACTCGGAGCGCTGATTGCGGGCGACATGCGTGCGAATGATACAATTCTCGCCGCGGTTTCGCTTGCGAGCATCGCGGGTCTTGGCGGCGCGTTCGTGCCGTGGTTGCTGACCGGTGGCACGCTGCATCTGCTTGACGATTTTCCGGCAACAACGGTTGTCGCGCCGGACCAGCGACTGCATGCGGTCGCGCCCGCGCGTGCACTGAAGGCGATTTGCGCGACATTGCGCGCACCCATCGGTGCGGCAATTGCCGTGCATCAGGATGGCGGCGCGGACGGCTATGAATTCCGTGACATTGCCGCTGAGCGTGTCGTTGATCTCCATGTCTTAAATGAAGTTGCCGCGATTGCCGTCAAGCGGGCGCCGCGGTCGACCGCGGCATCCATTCCGATCGGCGCGGTCCATGCCGGCAGTGCGGCGGCAGATGCGCCGGTGGTCGTTGAGACGAAGCTCGATGCAGACATGCGCCTCTTCGTGCGCGGACCGATGGTGCCGGCATCCGACGGCGAGCACGATCAGTGGACTGCGACCGGCTTCACAGGGATCATTCTGGATCGAAAGAATTTCAAGCCAGATACGCCGGATAACTTTATCGCGATCGGCGGTCTTGCGCTTCTCCATTGCCGATCTAGAGCAGCGTATCAATAAGGCAAGCCCCGGTGCGCGCGTCGCGATGATCGAAGATCCCTTGCTTGGAACACGGCTCGCGATCTGGGCCGAAGACCCGGCAACGGCGGCGGACGCCCTGCTCGCGGCCGGGCTTCCACGGATTGTTGCGAGCTCCGTGCTACAATCCGAACCCGCGCGCGCCGCAGGCTGAGAGGTTACATGAGCGAGGCAATGACCATCGACGTCGTTTCCGACGTCGTCTGTCCCTGGTGCTATGTCGGCAAGCGGCGGCTCGAATCTGACGCTTATGTCGCGCACGGACATCGTGCCCGAAATACGCTGGCGCCCGTTTTTTCTGGATCCAACGGTGCCGCGCGAAGGTAAACCGCGCATCGATTATATCACCGGCAAGTTCGGCTCGCTCGAAAGCATCAAGCCGGCACATGAACGTCTCGTCGGCCTCGGGAAGATTGCCGGGATTGATTTTCATTTCGGCGATATCGAAAAGCAACCGAACACGCTCGACGCGCATCGGCTGATTGGCTGGGCGAGCGCTGAGCGCAAAGCCGATCGATTGGTCGAAACCTTTTTGCGGATTTCTTCGTGAACGGTGCCGACCTCACCGATCGTGCCGTGCTTGCCGCGATCGGAGAACGCGCAGGCCTTGATCGGAAAGCGATTGCGGCCGATCTCGCAAGTGACAAAGACGAAGAGCTCGTGCGCAAACAAGCGCAGGCCGCGTCCGCAAGCGGAATCGGCGGCGTACCGTTTTTTGTCTTCGGTGGTAAAATCGCGGTCGCTGGGGCGCAAGAGCCTGAGGTTTTGTCGTCCGCAATCGATCAAGCGCTGGGCAGCGCTCCGCGGATAACTAAGCAGCTTTTGCGCGGGTCGCGAGCGACACCAATGTTTCGAGTAGACGCTTGGCGCCCTTAAGCCGCGCGTCGAGCCGATCCCAGCCGCGCAAGCACGACGATCGACTGATCGGGCCGCACGCGAACGGTCGGGCCTTCCTTGCCAATCCAGGCAATCAGGCCATCCGGATTTTCGAACTTGTTATCGCGGAACGCGATCACCGCCCCCTTCGCGCCTGCTTCGATCTTGGCGACGTTCGCCGCGCGGCACAGCGCTTTGATCTGCACGATTTCGAGCAGCGTCTTGACCTCGTCCGGCATCGGACCGAAGCGATCGACGATTTCTGCGGCGACCGCAGTCGATTTCCGATTCCGATATCCATATCGGCGAGACGACGATAGAGGCCGAGGCGCACGGCGAGGTCGGGCACATATTCTTCGGGGATCATCACCGGCGTGCCGACATTGATCTGCGGCGACCACTTGTCGCTCGCAGGTGCATCGACGCCGGCTTTGAGCATCATGACCGCTTCTTCGAGCATCTCCTGATAGAGTTCGTAGCCGACTTCGCGGATGTGTCCCGACTGTTCGTCGCCGAGCAGATTACCGGCGCCGCGAATGTCGAGATCGTGCGAGGCAAGCTCGAAGCCCGGCGCCGAGTTGATCCAGCGACTGCAAAACTTTAAGGCGTTGTTCGGCCTGAGCGGTGACCGGTTTCTCGGCAGGGATCGTGAGCAAGGCATAGGCACGTGTTTTCGAGCGGCCTGACTCGCCCTCGCAACTGATAAAGTTGCGCCAAGACCAAAGCGGTCGGCGCGATGCACGATCAACGTATTCGCGGTCGGGATGTCGAGACCGGATTCCACGATCGTCGTCGAAAGCAGTACATCGAACTTGTTGTCGTAGAAATCCGTCATGATCGCTTCGAGATCGCGCGGCGCCATCTGGCCATGCGCGACCGCGCAACGGATTTCCGGCACGTGCTCGTCGAGGAATAGCTTTGCGGGCGGCAAGATCTTCGATGCGCGGGCAAACGTAGAACGCCTGGCCGCCGCGATATTTTTCGCGCAAGCAGCGCTTCGCGCACGATCAGCGGATCGAACGGCGACACGAACGTGCGGACAGCAAGGCGATCGACCGGCGGCGACGCGATCAAGGACAGCTCGCGGACACCGGTGAGCGCGAGCTGCAGCGTGCGCGGGATCGGGGTCGCCGTCAGCGTCAATACATGCACTTCGGTACGGAATTCTTTGAGGCGCTCCTTATGCGCGACACCGAAATGCTGCTCTTCGTCGACCACGACGAGACCGAGATTCTTGAACTGAATTGTTTTGGCGAGAAGTGCGTGCGTGCCGATCACGATATCGACCGAGCCGTCAGCCAACCCGGCGCGGGTCGCCGCGATATCGGCCGAGGCACGAGCCGGCTCGCCTGCCCGATCGGACATCGGAAAACCACGGAAGCGATCGGAGAAGGTCTTGAAGTGCTGACGCGCAAGCAGCGTGGTCGGCACGACGACCGCAACCTGGGCGCCGTTACTCGCCGCTAGAAACGCTGCACGGAGCGCCACTTCCGTTTTGCCGAAGCCGACATCACCGCAGATCAGCCGATCCATCGGCCGGCCCGTGCCAAGATCGTCGATCACTGCGTCGATCGCAGCACGCTGATCGTCGGTTTCGTCATAAGGAAAGCGTGCGCAGAACTCGTCATAGAGCCCATCGGGCACCGTGAAGCGAGGCGCTTCGTGCAGGCTGCGTGCGGCCGCGATCTTGACGAGCGCCGCCGCCATTTCGCGGATGCGCTGCTTGAGACGCGCCTTGCGGCTTTGCCAACCGACGCCGCCGAGACCGGTCGAGTTCGGCACCCGCTTCATCGGAGCCGTAGCGCGACAACAGTTCGAGATTTTCGACCGGCAGGAAACAGCCGGTTGTTGTCGGCGTAATGAATTTCAAGACAATCATGCGCGACGCCGAGCGCTTCGATCGACTTCAGGCCGATGAAGCGGCCGATGCCGTGATCGACATGGACGACGAGGTCGCCGGTGGTCAGGCTTGTCAGTTCGGCGATGAAGTCCTGCGCGCGGCGCTGCTTGCGTTGCGGACGCGCGAGCCGATCGCCGAGAATGTCCTGCTCGGCGATGATCGCGACATCGGCGGTCTCGAAGCCTGTTTCAATTCCTAAAATCGCAAAGCCTCGCCGTGCCCGGCCTGAGCGCGGAAAGCTCTTGCCAGGTTGCGACGCTTGCCATCGCTGTCAGACCGTGGTCCGCAAACACTTGCGAAAGCCGGTCGCGCGAGCCATCGCTCCATGCGGCAACGGCCACGCGCTTTCCTGCCGATTGCAGCGCGCCGATATGAGCGACCGCGGCCTCGAACAGACTCTGATTGGGTGCCGCGCGCTCCGGTGCGAAACTGCGGCCCGGCCGAATGCCGGGATCGTACGCGCGGCCCGACTCCGGCACGTCAAACGAAGTGATCCTGCCGACGGCAGCGTTTTCGAGTGTCCTGCGCCATTCACTCTCCGAGAGGTAGAGCCGGTCCGGCGGCAGCGGTTTGTAGAGCGGCTGCTGACCCGCTTCGAATGCCTCGCGGCGCGCGTCGAAATAGTCCGCGATCGTCGTCATGCGCTCTTGTGCTGCCTCATCGACCAACGGCTCAAACAAGATTGGTGCAGACGGCAAATAGTCGAACAGCGTTTCCAGCTTGTCGTGAAAAAGCGGCAGCCAGTGCTCCATGCCCGGAAAGCGGCGGCCCTCGCTGATCGCTTCATAAAGCGCGTCGTCGCGCGTGTTTCCGCCAAATTGAGCGGTATAGCCCTTGCGGAATTTTGAAATTGAATCCGGATCGATCTTGAATTCGCTGGTCGCGATCAGCTCGAGCGATCGCATTGTTCCAGCGGAGCGTTGCGTTTCCGGGTCGAAGTTCTTGATCGTCTCGATCGTCTCGCCGAAGAAATCGAGCCGGATCGCGCCGATGCCGCCCGGCGCAAAGAGATCGATGATGCCGCCGCGTACCGCGTATTCGCCGGCGTCGCGAACGGTCGAGGCGCGCGAGTAGCCGTTCTGTTCAAGCCACGACACAACGCGCTCAAACGTGATTTGCTGGCCGGGCTTCAGGATTAGTGAGGCGTTGCCCACGAAGTCGCGCGAAGGCGCGCGTTGCAACGCCGCGTTGATGGTCGTCAGCACCAGCGTGTCGCGCTCGGTGCCGGCCGCGATCCGTGAAAGTGTAGCCATGCGCCGGGCGGATACTTCGGCAATTGGCGACACGCGGTCATAAGGCAAGCAGTCCCACGCCGGAAATGTGAGCTGCGGCAGATCGGGCGCGAAGAATTGCAGCGCGTTAGCAAGCGCGTTCATCCGCTCCGCGTCACGGCAGACGACCAGGAAATACGGAGAAGGTTTGGCCTTCGCGAACTCGGTACGCGCGAGATCGGCAACGACAAGGCCGCTTGCACCTTCCGGAACGCTTGCAAGCGTTAGAGGCTGCTGCGGCAACAGCGCCGCTTTGCGATGGTCTTGCTTGGCGTTCACTGTGGATTGCCGAGCCATGCGGGGAACCGCAGCCGTTTACGGCGGTCGTCGAGATCGGAAAGCGGATCGGCCAAGATAAACTCCAACGCCAAATGCCCGGACGTGCCGGGCAACCTTCTATAGCCAAGCATCGGCGGCCGGGACAAGCGCCAAACTGGCGCGGTTGCGCCTTACGGAACGATCCGTCACTTTCGCGCGACTCATGCGACCTCACGCACTCATTCCGCTTTTTGCGCCGCTTGGCACCCTGCCGGGAATCGGACCGAAATTCGTCCAGTTGTTCGCGCGGCTGTTTGCGCACGAAGACCCGCGCGTGATCGATGCGCTGTTTCATCTGCCGCATACGGCAATCGACCGGCGCGCACGTCCAAAACTCAATGAGATGCCACTCGATACGGTCGTGACCGTCGAAGTCGTGGTCGAAAAGCACAAACCGGCGCCACCGCGTGGCCGCGCGCCGCACCGGGTAATTGCGAGCGACGACACGGGCACGATCGAGTTGGTGTTTTTTCGCCTGCCCCGCGATCGCGTCGAGAAAATGCTTCCCGTCGGCGAGAAGCGCTTCGTCTCGGGTAAAGCACAGCTTTATGACGGGCGCTTGCAGATGACGCACCCGGATCGGGTCGTCGACGAAGCCGGATTGGCGAAACTTGCCGACATCGAGCCGGTTTATCCGCTCACCGAAGGTATCGGAAATGGCATTGTGCGCCGTGCGACCTTAGGTGCATTCGCGCGGACCCCGGAACTCCCGGAATGGACGGACCAAGCGTTTCTTCGTTCAAGAGACTACGGCTCGTTTCGTTCGTCGTTGTCCCGGCTGCATGAACCGAACGAACCATCGGATATCGATCCGGCGTCGTCGTTTCGTGCACGGCTCGCTTATGACGAGTTGCTTTCACATCAACTGGCGCTCGCGCTGGTACGAAGCGACATGCGGCGTGAACCGGGGCGCGCGCATATTGCTGCCGGCAGGCTGCAGGCTAAAATTGAGCATGCGCTCCCCTTCTCGCTGACGACATCGCAACGCCAGGCGATCGGCGAAATTCGCGGAGACCTGTCGTCCGACACGCGCATGCTCCGTCTGCTGCAAGGCGATGTTGGTTCCGGCAAGACGCTGGTCGCGCTGCTGGCTGCTGCCCACGTCATTGAAGCCGGTTCGCAGGCTGCAATCATGGCGCCAACGGAAATTCTGGCGCGTCAGCATTTCGAGCGCTTGGCACCTCTCGCGAAAGCCGCCGGAATTTCCGTTGCGGTGCTGACCGGACGTGAGCGCGGCCAGCCGCGTGACGAACTGCTGGAGCAACTCGCAAACGGCGGCATTCAGTTGCTGGTCGGAACGCACGCCGTATTTCAGGACGATGTGGTCTTCAAAGATCTCGCGCTCGCGGTTGTCGATGAACAACACCGCTTCGGCGTGCATCAGCGGCTCGCGCTGGCCGACAAGGGTGCGGCAACCGATGTGCTGGTGATGACGGCAACTCCGATACCGCGAACGCTGGTCCTCACCTATTTCGGCGACATGGATGTTTCGGAGCTTCGTGAGAAGCCTGCGGGAAGGTCGCCTATCGATACACGCATTGTTGCGCTTGATCGTCTTCAGGAAGTGGTCGAAGCGGTTCACCGGGCGATCGATAGCGGCGCCCGCGCCTACTGGATTTGCCCGCTGATCGAGGAATCCGAAGAGGTCGACTTTTCCGCTGCCGAAGCGCGTTACGCGGAACTGCAGAATGTGTTTGGCGCACAGGCGGGACTGGTTCACGGCCGCATGAAGGCGGCCGAGAAGGACGCGGCGATGGAACGCTTCGCAAATGGAGAGACATCGGTTTTGGTTGCAACGACCGTCGTCGAGGTTGGCGTCGACGTTCCCGAGGCGACGATCATGGTAATCGAACACGCGGAGCGCTTTGGACTTGCGCAACTTCATCAGTTGCGCGGGCGTGTCGGTCGCGGCACCGCGCAATCGACCTGTCTCCTGCTCTATCGCGCGCCGCTGGGCGAAACCGCCAAACGGCGCCTCGCGACATTGCGCGACACTGATGACGGGTTTCGGATTGCCGAAGAAGATCTCGCGCTACGCGGCGAAGGCGAAATTCTCGGAACGCGACAGAGCGGCATGCCGGGTTTCAAAATCGCGGTTCCGCATATTCATCGCGATCTATTGGAGACGGCGCGCCGCGACGCTGCGCTAATCGTCGCGAACGACCCGGAACTGCACAGCGAGCGTGGCCACGCTTTACGGATATTGCTGCATCTGTTCGAGCGCGAAGAGGCGGTCCGCCTGCTCGACGCCGGTTAGGGCAAATCGCCGGCGTAGCGGTTCGGGCCGTAGCGATTGTTGCCTTTGTTGCTTGGCAGAAACATCCAAATCAGGATCAAGATCGAACAGGCCGCCGACAAAATCATCGGTACCGCGACAAATGCGAGCCCTGCGCCGGATAGCGGATTGAAGGGATTGATTGCAGCGGCAACTAAGCCGCCGACTACCACCAAAATGCTCAGTGCGACGGAAAGCAGTAGCCACCAACCGCTGCGATTGGTGTCATGCAGCCTCCGCACGGTGAGGGACAATGACGGAAATATCAGCGCAACATACGTGATCAGCAGAAACGGCATGATGTGACCGTTTCCGATAATGTAAAAAACGACGACGTCCAGGGCGACAGCGACAAGGATCACGATGGTGGCGAAGAGTAGCCACCACCAATATTCAGCACGCGCGGCGCGGTCGCGAAAGTTCATATAATTGAAAAACGTCTCGCCGATTGCATCTCTGAAACTCATCATGTCGGCCCCCGTGCCGGTATTTGTCGCGCGAGATTAGCGGCGTTCCGGGAAAAGGGAAGCGCGGGGCTTGAGCCATCCTTGGGGGTCACGGTCAAATTAGCGTCATTGGCCGGTTACCGTCTTGAAATTGGCACAGGTCGCCTACTACATGCGTTCCCGCCGGGACCTTTTTTGCCTCCTGGCGGTTATTGCCATCGGCAACTCTATTGCACCCTTGTGAAACGGTATTTCCAGAATGATAAGCCTGCGCCGTGCCCGCCTCGCCGCTTTGCTCTGCGTGGCGGCTAATTTTATTGCGCCGGTCGAGGCGCTGCCGCAAACCAAGCAGGACACGCCGCTGCCGGACGGCACGTATCGCGCCGAGCGCGGCTATAACGCACCGCGCGATATCTGCCCGGCGCGAATCGAAATCACCGAAGTCAAAGTCGCGGCGGGAACGATCGAGTTTCAGAGCGGCGGTTCGCTCTGGTTTGGCATGATCAATGAAAAGACCGGAGTGATCCGGATTGAAACGACCGGAATCAAACCGCGGCCGACCGCGGATTTGAATATCCGCGGG
Source organism: uncultured Alphaproteobacteria bacterium (assembly GCA_963730025.1). GTDB lineage: Bacteria > Pseudomonadota > Alphaproteobacteria > Rhizobiales > Xanthobacteraceae. The sequence continues at coordinate 332,668 of CAVSPV010000002.1, read as the reverse complement.
CATCACACCAGCGCGCAACTCTTCAGCACCGTATGCGGCGCCGGATACTTCCGAGTTGTTCGCTGAGCTGGTTTGCGTCTATTCGACGGTAACGGACTTCGCGAGGTTACGCGGTTGATCGACATCGGTGCCGCGCATGACGGCGACATGATAAGCGAGCAACTGCACCGGTACCGCGAACACAAGCGGCGTCACGCTTGCCGGCATATCGGGCAGGGTCAGCACGGCTTCTGCCTTGATGCCGGCTGCCGCCGCGCCCTTACGGTCGGTTACAAGGATGATCCGTCCGCCGCGCGCGAGCACTTCCTGCATGTTCGATGAAGTCTTTTCGAAAAGTTGATCATGCGGCGCGATCACGACGACCGGCATGCTTTCGTCGATTAGTGCAATCGGTCCATGCTTTAATTCGCCGGCGGCATAGCCTTCGGCGTGGATGTAGGAAATTTCCTTAAGCTTCAGAGCGCCTTCGAGCGCCAGCGGAAAATTGGTGCCGCGCCCGAGATAAAGAACGTCGGACGCATCCATCAGCTGTTTTGCAAGTCGCTCGATCTCGTGTTCGAGTTTCAGCGCTTCGGCCATGTGCCGCGGCACTTCGATCAGCGCGTGCACGAGCTTGCGCTCGTCGTCGCGCGAAAGATGACCACGCGCCTTGCCGGCGGCGACTGCAAGCACTGCGAGTGCTGCGAGCTGACAGGTAAACGCCTTGGTCGACGCGACCCCGATTTCCGGCCCAGCAAGCGTCGGCAGGATCGCGCCGCTTTCGCGGGCGATCGTCGAGGTCGGTACGTTGACGATCGAGAGCGTGTGCTGACCGTGCTCTTTGGCGTAACGGAGCGACGCCAGCGTGTCGGCGGTTTCGCCGGATTGTGAAACGAAGATCGCAAGTCCGTTGTTCGACAGCGGCGGATCGCGGTAGCGGAATTCGGAGGCGATATCGACGTCGACCGTGATCCGCGCAAAACGCTCAAACCAGTATTTCGCAACAAGACCCGCATAATATGCGGTTCCGCACGCCGAGATCGTAATGCGGTCGAGCGATTTGAAATCGAACGGCAACGCGGGAAGCCGTACTTCCTCGCGCGACATGTCGAGATAATGTGCGAGCGTATGGCCGACGACTTCAGGCTGTTCGTGAATTTCCTTCGCCATGAAGTGGCGGTGATTGCCTTTGTCGACGATGAATGAGCCTACGGCGACTTTCTGGATCGCGCGTTCGACGACCACCCCGCGGTCGTCGCGGATTTCAATGCTGTCACGCGTGAGAATCGCAAGATCGCCTTCCTCAAGATAGGCAATCGTATCGGTGAGCGGCGCCAACGCGATCGCGTCGGAGCCGAGGTACATTTCACCCGAGCCATAGCCGACCGCGAGCGGGCTGCCCTTGCGGGCGCCTACCAGTAGATTGTTTTCGCCGTTAAAGAGAAAACCGAGCGCAAAAGCGCCGCGCAATTTCGGGAGCGATTCAGCGACGGCTTCGATCGGGCTTTTGCCGCGCTTCATTGCCTCGGTGACGAGATGGGCGACGACTTCGGTATCGGTCTCGGTCAGAAACTTAGCGCCGGCCTGCTCGAGCTCTTCGCGGAGTTCGCGGAAGTTTTCGATGATGCCGTTGTGAACGACGGCGAGTCTCTCGGTCGCGTGGGGATGTGCGTTGACTTCGTTAGGCGCGCCATGGGTCGCCCAGCGCGTGTGGCCGATACCGATGGTGCCGTTTAACGGCTCGCGATGGAGCCGGCCTTCGAGTTCGCGCAACTTGCCTTCGGCGCGCAGCCTAGTCAGCGCGCCGCCTTCAAGTGTCGCGACACCGGCGGAGTCATAGCCGCGGTATTCGAGCAGCTTCAGCGCTTCGACGAGCTGCGGCGCGACCGCTGTTTTTCCAAGAATACCGACAATGCCGCACATGCGGTTGATCCACCCAATTTTGAATTAATGCATTCGCCTCTGGACTGATTGCTCAACCGGCGAACGCGTTTATTTATTGTCCCGAGAATCTACCCGATAAGGGTTTAAGAGCGGTTCAAGCGCTCACAGAAATCAAAAAGGATTACCAACGGTATCGACGGGTCGTTAATCCTGTTTTACCTTCTTTCCGCGCTTCTTTCGCTCAGCGCTGGCCCAGCCGGCCTTGTTAGCCTGCCTGCCGCGACCGATCGCCAGCGCATCGGCAGGTACTTCGTCCGTGATCACGGAGCCTGAGCCGATATAGGCACCTTCGCCGATTTTGACAGGCGCAACCAGCGCAGAGTTCGAGCCGATAAAGGCGCCCTTGCCGATTTCGGTCTTGTGCTTGCCGAAGCCATCGTAATTACAGGTGATGGTGCCGGCGCCGATATTCGCGCTCGCGCCCACAGAAGCGTCGCCCACATACGAGAGATGGTTTGCCTTGGCGCCATCGCCGAAGGTCGCGGCTTTCACTTCGACGAAATTGCCGATCTTTGTCTTCGCGCCGAGCTTCGTTCCCGGCCGCAGGCGCGCAAAGGGACCGACCGACGCACCCTCGCCGACTTCCGCGCCTTCGAGATGCGAGAATGCGCGAATGGTCGCGCCGTCCTTGACCACGACGCCCGGACCGAAAATGACGTTCGGTTCGATCGTGACGTCTTTACCGAATTTCGTGTCGGCGCTGAGAAAAACGGTATCGGGCGCGATCATCGTGACGCCGCTTTCGAGTGCGGCCTTCCGCAGCCGCTTCTGCAATTCAGCTTCGGCCTCGGCGAGCTGAGCGCGATCATTGATGCCCATCACTTCCTCCTGCGGTGCTTCGCGCACCGCGACATTCAAATTACGCGCGCGCGCAAGCGCAACCGCATCGGTGAGATAGTACTCGCGCTTCGCGTTATCGTTGCCGATCGCTTCGACCAACGCGCGCGCATGCTTTCCCGAGATCGCCATGATTCCGGCATTGCAAAGCGTGATCTTTCTTTCTTCGTCGCTCGCGTCTTTTTCTTCGCGAATTGCAGCTAGCCCCTTGCCGTCCATCAGCAAGCGTCCGTAACCATGCGGATCGTCCGCACGAAAGCCGAGCACCGCGACCGCCGCGTCTTTCAGCGCGTCCGCAAGCGAGGTTAGCGTCTCGGTACGGATGAGCGGTGTGTCGCCGAACACCACGATTAAGTTTCGCCCGCTTGCGATCGCGCCTTTGGCGCAGAGTACGGCGTGCGCGGTGCCGAGGCGCTCGGTCTGCACATGGACCCTTGCCGAGGGCGCGCGGCGTTCGATTTCCGCCGCGACGTCCGCGCGATCGGGGCCTATGACAACGTCGATTGCGCCGCCGCTGTGCTTTGCGGCTTCCAGCACATGACCGATCAGAGGTACGCCGCCGACCCGGTGCAGCACCTTGGGCAGCGCCGAGCGCATGCGGGTGCCTTCGCCGGCAGCAAGGATCAGAATGGTGCTTTCGGGCTGCAAGTCGAGCCTTTCTCGGCGGGTGCGGTCGAATCCGGGCGGTGTAGCCGAACCGGGGAGGCATCGGAAGTCACGAGCGGCTGAGCGGGGCCCCGTCTGGTAGATTCAGCTTAACGATTCGCCCGAAGGGCCCAGCGAGCATGCCGGTTACACCTAAAATCGACCCCCGTAAGGATCGCGCGCCAAAAAGCGCGACGACGCAGGTTGCAGCCTATGCGGCTTGGGCGATCTTCGCGATCTGCGCGATTGCGGGCGCGGGCTCGGTTTTCGTCTGGCGCGACGGCAAGGCACCGCTCGCGCAGGCACCGCTGCCGCCGGTAAATACGGCCCCGCAGATCGTGGTCAATCCGAATTCGGACCGCGAGATCGGCCGGCTGAACGAAGCCGTGCGCGTGCTCGCCGCCGAACGCGATCGCCTCTCGAACCGTCTCGAGCAACTCGAGCGTTCGGTTGGCGACATCACCGCTTCGATTCCGCAGGCCAAACGCGCGCCGGTGGTCCAAGAGCCGCCACCACCGCCGACGGCCCCCGAGGTCCAGGTCGTGCCACCCAATCCGGCGCCGCGCCCGCAGGTTCAGGGACCGAACCAGATCATGCCGCCGCAGCCGCAGCAGCAAGCGCCGCAAATCGTGACTACGCCGCCGGTTGCACCCGCAGTGACGCCGCCGACGATCCAGCAGCAGGCGGCCGCACCCGATCAGCCCGGCACCACCCGAACCGAATTCGGCGTCGATCTCGGCGGCGAAAAGAGCGTGGACGGTCTGCGCGCGCGTTGGGCGACGCTGCGCGGCAATCACGGCCCGATACTCGAAAACTTGCGGCCGGTTATCGCGATTAAGGAAGGTCAAAAGGCGGGCACCGTCGAGCTTCGCCTGGTAGCCGGGCCTGTCGCGAATGCCGCCGCGGCGGCCCGCGTCTGCGCGCGGCTTCAGACCAGCGGCGTGCCCTGCATCCCGACCGTCTTCGACGGACAGCGGCTCTCGCTCCGCTAGCTCTGCGTCTGCCGAATAGCTCGGCGTGACATAAGCAGCTAAGTCTTCGCAGCAATGCAATCACCCTCCCGGCTCGGCATCTACGCGCTGCTTCTCGCGATGCCGCTCTTCTTCGTCTCGAACCTGATTATCGGCCGCGCGGTCACGAACGCGGTCGAGCCGTCGACGCTTGCGTTCTGGCGCTGGTTCTTGGCGAGCCTAATCCTGCTGCCCTTCGCATGGCGCGGGATTCTCGATAACGCCGCGCGCCTGCGCGGACTTTGGCGGGAACTGCTCGCGCTTGGCGTACTCGGCATGTTGATCTGCGGCGCGGGCGTTTACCTGTCGCTGCGCTATACGACCGCGAGCAACTCCGCGCTCATCTACACGTCGTCGGCGATCCTGATCGTCGTCCTGGAAGCGGTCTTCTTTCGCGCGCGGCTTTCCGGTGGCCGCGTGCTCGGTGCCTTGATCGGATTTGCCGGCGTCGCAGTCATCATCCTGCATGGCGAAGTCAGCCGGCTTCTGAGTTGGCAATTCAATGTCGGCGATCTCGGCATCGCGCTCTGCGCGGCGGCCTGGGCGGTCTATTCGATCCTGCTCAAGCGAAAAGAGTTGAAAGCGTTGCCGACACTGCCACTCTTTGCCGCGATCACGATTGTCGGCTCAATCGTGCTTGCGCCATTCATGCTTTACGAATTGATTGCGCTCGACGCGTTGCCGCGCGGACACGAGCAGTGGATTGCGATTGTTGCGCTCGCGACTCTTTCCGTCGGTCGTCGCCTTCGGGCTCTACCAGTTGCTCGTAAAATATGCCGGGCCGTCGTTGACCGGCATGTCGCTCTATCTGCTACCCGCCTACGGCGTCGCGCTGGCTGTCACCACGCTCGGCGAACAGCTTTACGCCTATCATGCGATCGGATTGGCGCTCGTGCTCGCAGGGATCGCGCTTGCGACCGAACCGTTCAAACGCGATCGGAAAGCCTGATTACGCCGGCATCGCCTTTTCGACGAGCCGAACCCAGTAAGACGTACCGAACGGGATCGCGCTGTCGTCGAAGTCGTAAGCCGGGTGATGCAGGTTGGCGCTATTGCCGTTGCCCATGAAGATGAAGGCACCGGGCTTTGCTTCCAGCATGAAAGCAAAATCTTCACCGCCCATGACTGGCGGCGTCCGGGTGTCGACATTGGCGTCACCCGCGATTTCGCGTGCAATCGATGACGCGAAGTCGGTGGCCTTCGCGTCGTTCACGACCACCGGATAATCGCGCGAATATTTTACGTTGGCTTTTGCGCCGTGAAGCTTCGCAACTCCTTCGGCGATTTCGACAATCCGCTTCTCCAGAATATCGCGAACGTCCGGACGCAGGCTGCGCGCGGTGCCGCGCAAGAGCGCGGTCTGCGGGATCACGTTGTCGGTGTGGCCCGCTTGAAAGAGCGTAATCGATACGACCGCGCTTTCGAGCGGATCGATGTTGCGCGCAACGATGCTCTGCAACGCGTTGATGATCTGCGAGCCAACCAGCACGGTATCGATCGCAAAATGCGGGCGCGCGGCATGACCGCCGACGCCTTCGATCTCGATGGTCAGGCGGTCCGCTGCCGCCATGATCGAACCGGGTCGCATCGCGAATTTGCCGACCGGCAGTCCCGGCATGTTGTGCATGCCGTAAACTTCGCCGATGGCAAAACGCGTCATCAAACCATCGTCGATCATCGCTTTTGCGCCGGCGCCGCCTTCTTCGGCGGGCTGGAAAATCACGATCGCGGTGCCGGCAAAGTTGCGCGTGTCGCAAAGGTGACGCGCGGCACCGAGCAGCATCGCGGTATGACCATCGTGGCCGCAGGCGTGCATCTTGCCCTGAATTTTTGAGGCATAAGGAAGCCCGGTGATTTCGTCGAGCGGCAGCGCGTCCATGTCGGCGCGAAGTCCGATCACTTTGTTTCCGGGTTTGTTGCCCTTGATTACGCCAACGACACCGGTGCGGCCGATGCCCGGAACGACTTCATCGCATCCGAAGGCTTTCAACTTGTCGGCGACGTTCTTTGCCGTTTCGTGCACGTCGTAGAGCAGTTCGGGATATTGATGCAGGTGGCGGCGCCATTCGGCGATCTCGCCGGCCTGGTCGGCGATGCGGTTCAAGACGGGCATTGACCGGAAACTCCGTAAAACGCGATTCAATCGGACGCGGCCGGTGGGGTCAACCGCCGCGCAAAATCAAGATTTTTGATCCGAAATACATCCAAAATGGATGTTCAGCGTAAAATTTCACGCGATTGCGACTGGAAAAAGCACCGGAATGAGTGTTTTGGTCTATCCAGTGAGTCTGCCCAAATCGGAGGCAACAGGTGGGACCGAAGACCTATATCCGCGTCTGGGGAAAATCGAAGATCAACGTCCGCGACTATCGCATTCATTTGCGGGCGTCGATCGGTGCGCTGATTGGAATTCTCATCACAGGCTATGTCAGCGAACTTGCGCTCGGCATGAGCATGGCCTTGCCGCTTCTGATTGCGCCGATGGGCGCCTCCGCGGTGCTGCTGTTCGCGGCGTCGCATAGTCCGCTCGCGCAACCGTGGTCGATCATCGGAGGCAACACGATCGCAGCCTTCATCGGCGTCTTCACCTACATGTGGCTGAAGGATCCGATCGCCGCATCCGGTGTCGCGGTCGCGGCTTCGATCGGGATTACATCTTTGCTTGGCTGCCTGCATCCGCCGGCCGGCGCGGTCGCACTCACGGCGGTACTCGGGGGTTCAGCAGTCCACGAGCTTGGATATAAATTCGTGTTGTGGCCGGTCGGCGTGAACTCGGTGCTGCTCTTAGTCGCCGCGCTGATTTTCAATAATCTGACCGGATTGCGCTATCCGCCGCGCAAGGAAGCACAGCCCGCGCCAATCCCGGTGACACCGCCACCGGCTTCGTAATTATTCCGACAGGAGCGCGTGCGGCTCGCTCATGTCGGTGAGTTCCGACGAGACCGGTCCGTTGCGGTCGAATACCCATGTCCCGGCTTCGATCAACGTGACTTCGCGCGAACCGGAAACGGCTGCGATGAAGCGGTAGCAGGCGATGATCCGCAGTTCTTTCTTGTTGTCGGGGAACATCGGTTCAAGACCTTCAAGTTTATTCGCGGCCTTGCGCAGGCGCACTTTGCGCGTGACGGCTTCGCCGGCGGGGATCGCCACCGGTTCCAGATCGTAAGGAACGAAAATCGCACCGAGTGTTTTCTCGGCGAAGTTATCGCAATCGGTGCCGTCTTCCATGGCGTTGACGACGACGAGTTCCAGCGAAATCAAAGTCGCGCTGCGGCTGCCGCTATTGGTCAAGACGACAGTCTGTTCTGCCGACGGAATATAGCGCGGCTTTTTGAACGTAACATCCGGGTCGCCGGTCATGACGACGTCGAGGTTGTCCTCGGGAATGGCGGAACCGGAATTGAAATAAGCAATGACTGCGACCAGGAGTGCTGCGAAAGCAATCGCGAGCGTGAGCAGATCCCACGGCCGTGGCTTCCATAAAGATTCAGATGATATTTTAGTCGCGCGCGCCATGCCGGCAGCATGCCGCGGCTCTTTCGGCGGCGTCAATTGCACCGGACGACTTGCTATTGCTGCGGCTGCGGCTGCTGTTGCGGCTTCGTGATTTTCGCGAGCACTTCGGCCTTCGGGCCAAACGCTTTCATCTGTCCCATCGCCAGGAAGAGTGCCTGATCGCACTCGTCGAGCGCTTTCGGACGAAGGGCGACCACGATCGCAATGCCGCCGCGCCTGCGCACACTTGCGATCGCATGCGAGAGCGCAATTTCGCCCTCGCCGTCCAAATTCGAATTCGGCTCATCAAGCACGACGAGGAACGGCTCTTTATAAAGCGCACGCGCGAGCGCAATGCGCTGACGCTGCCCGGCCGAGAGCGCGGTACCGGATTCGCCGATTTCGGTGTCATAGCCCTTCGGCAGCCGGAGGATCATCTGGTGCACGGCGGCTGCTTCCGCAGCCTTGATGACCTCGGCAAATTCCGGGTCGTCTTCAAAGCGCGAAATGTTCTGCTGGATCGTGCCTGAGAAAAGCTCGACGTCCTGCGGGAGATAGCCGATGTGTGCGCCCAGCGCCTCGGTCGACCATTGATCGAGTGCGGCGCCATCGAGGCGCACCTGACCGCGCAATGTCGGCCACACGCCGATGATCGCGCGTGCGAGCGACGACTTGCCTGCGGAATTCGGTCCGATAATGCCGACCGCACTTCCTGCGGCAACTTTAAAGGTGACGTCCTGCACCACGACCTTGCGTTCGCCGGGCGGACCGACGCTGATATTTTCCACCGACAGAACCTGTCGCGGCGCCGGCAGATCGATCGTGACCGCGGCAGGCGGAAACGATGCCAACAAGCGATTGAGCCGGGCCCAGCTTTGCCGCGCGCCCACGAACTGACGCCAATTCGCGATCGCGATTTCGACCGGCGCAACGGCGCGGGCGCCGAGGATCGAACCCGCGATAATGACGCCGGCAGTCGCCTGGTTGTTGATGACGAGCACCGCGCCGACCGCAAGCAGTGCCGATTGCAGGATCATGCGCAGAATGCGCGACAAGGCGCCGAAGCCGCCTTGAACATCGGTCGCGCGTTTTTGTTGCTCGATGAAGCCGGCGTTTGCCTTGCTCCAGATCTTGCCGAAGCGCTGGCCCATGCCCATCGCGTTCAGCACTTCGGCGTTACGGTAGCTCGCTTCGGTCAGCGCATTGCGCTTTGCCGCGAGCAGGCTCGCCTGTTTGGTTGGTTCCCGCACCCAGAATTCGGTGAAAACGGTGAGGCAAACCAGAATGACGGCGCCGATGAGCGCGGTAAAGCCGATCCAGAAGTGGAATACGAAACAGATCGCGAGATAGATCGGCAGCCACGGCAGATCGAACATGGCCGTCGGCCCAAGGCCGGACATGAACGAGCGGATCTGATCGAAATCGCGGATCGGCTGCATGCCGTCGCCCTGCCGTACGGCGCGCAGCGGCAGCTTCACGGTCGCGTCGTAAATCCTGGGGCTCACGACTTCGTCGAGATAAGTCCCGATACGGACCAGCACGCGGCCGCGCAGGAAATCCAGCGCACCAAGGAAGGCGAACATCGCGACTGCGAGAATGGCGAGGCCCACGAGCGTCGGCAGCGAACGGCTCGGCAGCACGCGGTCATAGACCTGCAGCATGAAGATCGCGCCGGTCAGCATCAGGATGTTGATCATGAAGCTGAACAGGCCGATACCGCCGAGCGCGCCTTTGCAATCGGCAAGCGCGCCGGCCAGGTCGCCTTGTGGCGAAGACGATTTACTGCTCGGTCCGTGCACTGGGTTCACCGATGGTCACAGCGCCAACGGCGGCGCCGCCCGACATCTCCTGGACGCGAGGCTTATAGCGAGTTTGAGCAAACTATTAGTACCAAATTCCTCGAACGTCAGCCGAATGGATGACGCAAAACCGGTATCGGACGGCTGCGAAAAAACCTGCGCACACGCGGCCTAACCCTTTGAAAACCTTGACCTAGCGAAGACCCCTATACCCCCTCGCGCGCCAGGCGAAGTTCACCATAAGCGCACGAAGGCGCGATCAGCGGTCCCGGAACGCGCGGTTCGAGTGATCGAGTAGCGGTTTGGTGAGGTAGGATAGAATCGAGCGCTGGTCGGTTTCGATGAACGACTCGACCGGCATGCCGGCAACAAGGCGCACCGCGCCCAAGCGCGCGACTTCCTTTTCCGACATTTCGATCCGCGCGGTGTAATAGCTGAAACCCGTGCGCTGTTCCAAAACGATATCCGCTGAAATTTGGCTCACCGCGCCGATGATTTCCGGTGTCGTGCGCTGATTGAAGGTCGCAAACCGCAGCACCGCGCGCTGGCCGATCTTGATCTGGTCAATGTCCTGCGGATTGAGCCGGACTTCAACGATCAGCTTTTCCGCCTCGGGCACGATCAGCATGATCTGCTCACCGGCCTGCACGACACCGCCCACGGTATGCACGTTCAATTGATGCACGATGCCCTCGATCGGCGCGCGGATGTCGATGCGCTTGAGCTGATCTTCGGCGGCGACGCGGCGCTCGACATATTCGGCGAGGCGCCCCTGAATTTCGCGGAGCTCTTTCGCGACTTCGCTGCGCAGATCCTGGTCGAGCTGGATGATCTGAAGTTCGATTTCGGAAATCTTGCCTCTGGCCTGCGCGACGGCCGCGGTAAGCTGTCCGCGCTCGCCTTCGAGCCGCGCGGATTCACGCTCAAGCTGCGTCAAGCGCGAGATCGAGACGAGATTTTTGTTCCAGAGTTCGCGCACCGCGCCGAGCTCGCGGGCGATCAATTGTATTTCACTCGCCTTCGCTTCAGCCTGCCCGGTCAAGCCGCGGACTTCTTCGCGGAGTTGCGCGATGCGCTCGCCAAGCTGCGAGCGCTGGCCGTTTCGCGCCGTGCGGCGCAATTCGAACAGCTTCTGCTCGCCGCTGATGATGCGCTCGACGTCGGGATTGTTCCTGCGGTCGGTCAGTGTCGCCGGGAAGTCTACTTTTTCGTCGCCGTCGCGCTCGGCCTCTAACCGCGCCTGGCGCGACAGCAATTCATCGAGCGCCTTGACGACGATGGAGAGGTTCGCGCGCGTGATCGTCTCGTCGAGACGCATCACGATTTCGCCCGCGCGCACGCGCACGCCGTCGCGGACGAGCAATTCGCCGACCACGCCGCCGGTCGGATGCTGGACTTTCTTGACGTTGGAATCGACCACGAGCTGGCCGGGCGCGATCACCGCGCCGGAAAGCTCGGTCATCGCGGCAAGCCCGCCGAGGCCGACGACGAGCAGCGCGAGGACTGCAAAGCCGATCACCAGATGCTGGCGGATGGCCTGCATCGCGCTGGACGGCGGCTCGCTTTTCGCTAGCGTTCCCAATGGGTTACGCGGAAGGACGGGCATGTTCATGCCGCACTTATAGCAGAGTTGGAAATAAAAAAGGCCGCCCGTTTGGGTGGCCTTTTTGAGGTTCGTTAGATGAACGAGATATCGTTCGCCGTCAGATTGGCCTTGGTGAAGTTCAAGAGCGTGATCGTATTCAGATCGTCGTAAGTGATGACAACGTTCGCTCCGACTTGAACGGCCGCAGCAAGTACTTCCGCGTCGTTTACAAAGTTCACAGCGTCATCGAATACCAACTGATCGAAGCCAGTCTTGAAGTCGACAATCGTATCCTTGCCGAAATCGGTCGTGACGAAACGGAACGTGTCGGAGCCCGATCCGCCGGTAAGTTTGTCGTTGCCCCGGCCGCCCTCCAGCGTATCGTTGCCGGTATTCCCGCGAAGATCGTCGGCGACGTCCGCGAGATTTACGCCGATGATCGTGTCGTTGCCGGCACCGCCGTCGATCGACTTATACAAGCTAACACTGGTCAGGCCGCTGAGATCAAACGTATTGGCACCTGCATTGCCTACGATCACAGCACTCTTGCCGTCCCAAACCTCGATACCGGACGCAGTGGCATCGAAGCCATTTAGCGTGATGGTCGCGCCGACAAAGGAAATCGTATCGGTGCCGCCAGCGTCCGGTGATTGTGTCGAACTCGCCTTCAACGCCGGAAATTACGAACTTGTCGTTGCCGAGGCCGCCCGCAAGCGTATCGATTACCGATGCCGCCATTCAGGATGTCGTTACCTTCGCCGCCGTCAAGATCATCTACACCGTTGCCGCCGCGAATGTCGTCGACAAAATCGCTGCCAATAAGGATGTCATTGCCGGCCGCGCCGTCGATGATGCCGATACTGGATCCGACAACGAGATCGCTGAAGTCGAGCGTGTTATCGGTGGCATCGCCGAGCACCCCTTTGCCGTTCCCGGTCCAAGTGCTGATTTGCGACGCGCCCGCATCGAACGCGTTCAGGGTAACCGCAATTGCGCCCAAGACCGCGATAGTGGTCGCCGCGTTACCATTAAAGGTGTCGAATTGTGCTTCGAGGCCCGTGATCTGGAACGTATCGACGCCGGTTCCCGCGTCGTAGATGTCGGTGCCAGCGCTGCCGTTCAACACGTCATCGCCGCCGTCGCCGTTCAGGATGTCATTGCCGAGGCCGCCGATCAGCGTGTCGTTGTCGCCGCCACCATTCAACGTGTCGATACCGTCGCCACCGTCGAGCTTATCGTTACCCGCTCCGCCGTTCAGCGTGTCCTTTCCGATGCCGCCACGAACATCGTCCGCGAAAATAGTGCCGGTAATGGTGTCGTTGCCGGCGCCGCCGAAAATAAACGGCACATCGGTAATGCTTGTAAGGCCGCTGAAGTCGAGAACGTTATCGTTGCCATCGCCCTTGAATCTCGCTGCTTATTGCCTGTCCATTGCTCGATTGAGGAAAGGGTCGCGTTGAAGCCCGCAAACGTCACGGCGGTTGTCCCGATTGCGACGATGGTGTCGGTATCATCGCCGCCGGCGATGAGATCGAACTGGCCCTCGGCGCCATTGATCAAAATTTTATCGTTGCCTTTGCCGCCGTCGATATCGTCGTCGCCAATACCACCGTTGATGATGTCGCCGCCGTCGCCGCCGGTGATCGTGTCATCGCCGGTGCCGCCGCGCAGATCGCGGCCAGAATGGTCCCCGGTAATGACGTCGTCGCCCGCTCCGCCGTCGATAAACGGGAGGTTCTGCACGTTAGTCAGGCCCACGAAATTCAGAATGTTGTCGTTGGCGTTGCCGACGACCCCCTGCGTGCTGCCGATGGCGCCGAACCATTCCTCGATTCCGTTCGTCGTCGAATCGAACTTGTCGAGCGTTACGACGACCGCGCCGACCACCTGAATCTTGTCGGTATTGGCGCCACCTTGGACGGCATCGAACTGCGATTCTATTCCGGTAAAGATAATCGTGTCCTTGCCGGCGCCGCCGTCGATCACGTCGTTGCCGATTCCGCCGTTGAAGGTATCTTCGCCGGCGCCGCCGGTGAGCGTGTCGTCGCCGAGCCCGCCGCGCAGTTCGCTGCCGGAATCGGCAGCGGTCAGGAAGTCGTCGCCGGCGCCGCCGTCGATAAAGGTAATTCCGGTTGCCGTGATGCCGCTGAAGTCGAGGCGGTTTTCGCCGGCATTGCCGAGCACGGCGGTATTGTTGCCTTTCCACTGCTCGATGCCAGCCGCTCCAGCGTCGAACACGTCGAGCGTAATCGCCAGCGTGCCCTGCACCTCGATCTTGTCGGCGCCGACCGCGCCGGTGTCGTTGATGATATCGAACTGGCCGTCGGCGCCGGACACGATGTAGGTATCGTCGTCCTCGCCGCCATCCATAAAGTCGTTACCGGCGCCGCCCGTGATGGTGTCATTGCCGGCATCGCCGAAAATGGTGTCGCTGCCGGCGCCGCCTTTCAACGTGTCATTGCCGGCGCCGCCTTCCAGCGAGTCTTCGCCATCGCCGCCGTCGAGTTTGTCGGCTTGCCCCGCGCCGATCAACGTATCGTCGCCAGCACCACCGCGGAGGTCCATCCCGAGAACACCGGCAGCGTGCGCCTTTGATGGTGTCGTTCCCGGCGCCGCCATCCACGAACAAAATACCCGTAAGCGTCGTGAGGCCCGAGAAGTCAAAAGTATTGTTCTTGGTCGTGCCGAGAACCGCGTGACCGTTCCCTGCCAGATTTCGATGCTGGCGGCGCTCGCGCTGAAGTCCTCCAGCGTCAGCGCCGTCGTGCCGGTCACCGAGATCTTGTCCGTCTCCGTGCCGCCGAGAATGACATCCGCCTGAGCATCGATGCCGGCAATAACGATTACGTCGTCGCCCGCGCCACCGTCGATCGTATCGGCACCGGCGCCACCGGTGATTTTGTCAGCGCCGTCGCCACCTTTCAGTACGTTGACCAGAGCATTGCCGGTGATTTCGTCGTCTTTACTCGTGCCGATAATATTTTCGATCAGGCTGATCTTGTCGGTGTCGCCGCCAATGACCGTGGTTTGCGCGCCACTGGCGCCGAGTGTGACAGTAATCCCCGACGCCGCCCAGGAATAATCGACAGTGTCGTTGCCGGCGCCGCCGTTGATAATATCCTGACCACCTCTGCCATCGAAATAATTATCGAGCGCGTTGCCAGTCAGCGTATCGGCGACGTCGCTTCCCTCGATACCTTCAAAATTAACGATCTTGTCCGGTCCAACAGTTCCGCCGGCAACGATGGTCACGGCATTCGGCGCGCCAAGCGTGACGGTAATGCCCGAGCCGGAATCAGCAAAGCTGACAATATCGAAGTCTGCTCCGCCATCGAGGATGTCCTCGCCTTGGCCGCCGGTTATAAAATCGTCGCCGGCTAATCCCTGAATTACGTTCTTGCCGTCGTTGCCGGTCAAAACGTCGTCGTGATTCGATCCGCGCAGGCCCTCGAAACTCGTAGCAACGTCGCCATCGGCGTCGCTACCATTGGCGACGATAACCGCTTCGTTTGAGTTGTTGAGTGCAACAGTTACCCCTTTGTCATTGACGAGGTTCTCATAGCCCGCGTAGCTCAGGATATCGTCGCCACCGCCCCCGAACATGATGTCTTTGCCAGCACCACCCTCGATAACATTGGTGAAGCCGTTACCGCTGAGTTCGTCATCGAATGCCGAACCGATAATATTCTCGAAATTCTTGAGCTGTCGCCGTTCTCGTCGGAATCTCCGGCCTGCGCGAGTACGCCGTCTTGTATGGTCAGATCAACGGTCACACCATCGCCATCGAGGCCGGTGTCTGGCGCGTCTGCGTAGCTCGACCGTGTCGTTCGAACCACCGCTGCCGTCGAGTATATCCGCGCCCCCTCGCCCTTCGATTATGTTATCGAGGTCGTTGCCGGTGATCTTGTCGGCATTGGCACTGCCGACAACGTTTTCCATGAACTGCACTTTGTCGCCGGCAGCTTCGCCGCCCTGCATCTGGGCAAGCGCTCCCTTTGTGCCGAGCGTGACAGTTACCGCTTTCGATGAAAACTCATAGCTTAGCGTGTCGATGCCGTTGCCGCCGTTGATTTGGTCACTACCAACACCACCGTCGATCCAGTCGTCGCCGTCGCCGCCGTTGATGATGTCATTCCCGCCAAGACCCGTGTTGCTAGGAAATGGTAAGTCGTCACCAAAAAGAAAGTCATCGCCGGCATTGCCGTTTATCGTGTCGCTACCCTGACCGCCAACCAGATCATTGCTTAGTTCGTTGCCGTTCAACGCATCATTGAAACTAGAACCAAGGATGGATTCGAAATTTGAAAACTTGTCGCCCAGCGCGTCGCCGCCGCTGCCAATCGCTTGTTTGCCGGCAGATCCGAGCGTGATCGTTACGGCTTTGGTGGATCCAACATAAAATAGGGTATCGCGGCCGCTGCCGCCATCGAGGATATCCGCGCCGGCGCCGCCTTGGATGACGTTATCGAAGTTGTTGCCGGTCAAGATGTCTACAAACGCGGACCCGAGAATATTCTCGAAGTTTTTGATCTGGTCGCCTTCGGCATCACCGCCCTTGCCGATAGTTTCGACAGTGTCGTCGAAGTCCGTCGCCTTGCCCAACGTAACCGTGACACCGGCGCCGGAATTCCGATAACTCAGCGTGTCGCCGAGCGAGATATTGATGTCGTTATCGCCACCGTCAAGTTTGTCGGCGCCGCCCGCTCCCTCGATGACATTGTCGCCATCGTCGCCGGTCAGTTCGTCGACCTTGCCCGAGCCGATAAGGTTTTCAAAATTGGCGATGAGGTCGCCTGCCGCGTCGCCACCGGTGACGCTGGTTTTAAGATTGATTTGTACGCCATTTGTGGCGCTGGTGTAGCGCAGCGTGTCGATGCCAGCGCCGCCATCCATATCGTCGACGCCGGAGCCGCCATCGATATCGTCATCTCCGAGACCGCCAACAATCGTGTCGTCGTCGGAGCCGCCTTTGATAAGGTCATTCCCAGCGCCGCCGTTGATGTCGTCTTTGCCTGAACCCCCGTCAATAAAATCGTTGCCGCCGAGTGCGAGGATCGTGTCGTCGCCTCCTTGACCGTAGATTTCGTCTTCTTCTTCTGTGGTCTTGACCGCAAGAACGGTCGGAACATCGTCGATCGTTTCTCCGGCGTTCGTGCCGTTAACCAGATTTCCCGCTAGGTTCGTAACGTTAATCACGACCTGAACATCAGCGAAGTTTGGCGTAGGCGCGGCGTTGTCTTCAACGTGAATAGTGAGAATGATCTGGCCATTCACCGCGGATTCAAAATCAATAAGAGTCCCGTCCGCTACGGTGATGACGCCGTCGCTAGCGATGGTAAATGCACCAGGAACCGGCTGTTCGCTAATTGAAAATGTGTAATTGCCGTTACCGCCGGATACATTCAAATCCACGCCCACAGTTGGCGTCCCGGCGACACGCTCTTGCGATCGTGTTCACTGAACTATTGGCGTCGGTGACGGTCAGAATGGCCATAGGAATTCCCCTTCACACTACACAGCAGTCGAACCGCGTCCGGCCGCTGCCATGCGCCCCGCATCGGGCGTTTGCTTCCCTAGATTCAGGTTTTGTTTACCTTAACCCGGCCCGCAAAAACAGCGGTTGTCCCACATACGGATGAACCAAATGCGGGAACTTGGTTAATTGTGGCGCGATGAACTGCTTTGTGGCGCGGCAGCCGCGGTTCCACAATGGAACAAGGCCGTACTTGAATACCTCAGGCAAATTCGCGCGTTGGGCGGCAATGCCCTCCGCGGAAGCTTGAACTCCTCAAAAGAAAAAAGCGCGGGATCAATCCGCGCCTCATTTCATTTTCGGAATCAGCACGCGCACGGTTTCGATCTCGAAATCAAAAGTTTGGATCGAAGGATTGGTGAGCCCGGATGGGATCGAACCATCGACACCCTGATTAAAAGTCAGGTGCTCTACCACTGAGCTACGGGCCCGCCGGGCGGACTGGTAGGCACCCCCGCCATGGGCGTCAAGCCATGCTAGCTCCGCACTTTATGACGCGATGGCCTGCGGCAGCAGAAACGGCCCTTCCGGAACCCCGCGGATCCGCGCCTCCACATTATATAGGTCGCGGATCAGCCCGTCGGTGACGATTTCGGCGGAGGGGCCTGAGGCAATCACCCGCCCCTCCTTCATTGCCACGATTTCGTCCGCCGCCATGACCGCGAGATTGATGTCGTGGAGAATCGCGAGCACCCCGCCGCCGCCGGCCGCGTGGGCCCGCGCGATTCTCAGGGTCGCCAGCTGATGCGGAAGGTCGAGGCTCGAGGTCGGCTCGTCGAGCAGCAGATAGCCTTTGCCGCCGTTCGCCCAAAGCTGAACCAGGACGCGCGCGAGCTGGATGCGCTGGCGCTCGCCGCCCGAAAGCGTGTCGTAGGTTTGCTCGGCGAATGAAGTCATATCGACCTCGGCAAATGCGCGCTCGATCAGGCGCACACCCTCAGCGCGCGCGACGCGTTGCGGCAGCCCGAGTTCGACGATTTCGCGCGCGAGAAACGGAAACGCGACCACGACGGATTGCGGCAGCACGGCGCGTCTTGCGGCCAGCGCTTTAGCGTCCCATTCCCGAATATTGAGGCCATCGAGCGTTACTTCGCCTTCCGCGCGGCGCCCTTCGCCCGAGAGCACTTTCAAGAGGGTCGATTTGCCCGCGCCGTTCGGACCGACGATCGCGATAACCTTGCCAGGCATCAACGAAACGGAAGCGCCGTCGAGGATTTTCTTGCCGCCGATGGAAAGCCGGATGTTGTCTGCGCGATACATATCAGGCTCCGAACGCGCGGCGGTTACGGCGCAAGAGCCAGATGAAAAACGGAGCACCGATCAACGCCGTGACAACGCCCAATGGCAATTCTGCCGGTGTCGCGACCGTGCGCGCAAAGATATCCGGCACCGGTTAGCAATGCAGCACCAAGCAACCCGCTGCCGATAAAGAGTGTTCGATGCGAGGGACCGGCGCTCAAGCGCAATAGATGCGGCACCACGAGCCCGACGAAACCGACCACACCGGACACCGCGACAGCGGCACCGACCCCGCAGGCAACAATCGCAATTGCGATCCGCTTCAAGCGCTCTACGTCGATTCCGGTATGAAAGGCTTCGGCCTCGCCGAGGGCCAGCGCATCAAGTCCGCGTGCGATCCAAAGCGACCCGCCAAGCAGAATGATTGCAAAAGGCAGGATGAGCGCAACGCGTGGCCAGGTTGCGCCGCCAAGACTGCCGAGCGTCCAGAATGTGAATTCGCGCAGCTGCTGATCGCTTGCGACAAAGATGATGAGACCCACACCGGCATTCGCGAGTGCTGCAAGCGCAATACCTGCAAAGAGCAGACTCGCAACTGCCGTGCGCCCTTCATGCGTCGCCAGACGATGCAGAAGCATAATCGCAATCAGGCTCCCCGCAAATGATGCAAAGGGCAACGCGAAGCTGATCATCCAGCGCGGCAGATAAGGCGCGAGCAACGCACCGAACACGATCCATGCGACGGCCGCGAGTGCTGCGCCCGGCGAAATGCCGACGAGACCGGGATCGGCCAAGGGATTGCGGAAAATGCCCTGCAGCACCGCGCCGGATACCGCGAGCGCTGCACCAACAAACGCGGCGAGGAACGTGCGCGGCAAGCGGATGTCGAGCACGACAATCGCGTCCCGGAAATCGACGCCGCTATTCGCGCGGATGCCGAACAGGCCGTTCCACAAAATACCGAGAACGCGTTGCGGCGCGATCACGACCGGGCCGATGGCCAACGAAAAAACGAGGGCGGTAAGCAGAAGCACGCCGCAGCCAACGAGAATGGTGCGGGTCCTTGCCGTACCTCGCCATGAAACGCCGAGCGCGGCGTCGCTAGCGCTCATCGGCTTGCGGCTGTCTCCGCCTCAGTCCACGGCCGTGGCGGCAGCTTCGGCAGATTTAGTTCGGGATAAATATCGGCCGCGAGATTGCGTGCGGCATGCGCCGTGCGCGGTCCGAATGTCAGATAGTAAGACGACACCGGAACAAGCCGTTTGTCTTTGGCGGCCGGTGTCCCGGCAAAGGCAGGCAGCGCGAACATGACTTCGGCCGTCACGCCATGGTCGCGTTCGATCATGGTAATGACGGCCTGCGGTGCCGCAGCCAGTGTCGCTTCTGCCGTCGCGGGTTTATATCCGCTCACGCCCTTGATCGCGTTCTGGACGCCCGCGAGCTTGAAAATGCCTTCGGCGCTGGTGTGTTCGCCCGCAACAGTCGGCGTGCCATTGCCGATCGTAAGCACGAAGACCGCGGTACGAGGCGCGGTAATTTTCGCGCGGATCGCATTCAGCGCGGCGAAGTCTTCTGCGACCTGTTTTGCAAGCGCTTCGCCCTTTTCGGAACGCCGAGTGCTGCGGCAATAAAGCGGATTTTCCGCAGCACGCTTGCTTCATCATAGCCTTCCGGCACCAGCGCGAACGGAACCGACGCGCGCGTCAGCACTTCAATCGCGTCTGGCGGACCGGAGCCCTTCGATTGCGAGGATGATCGTCGGCGTCAACGACATGACGCCCTCAGGCGAAAGCGTGCGCATATAGCCAATGCTTGGGAGCTTTCGGACTGCTGCCGGGAAGCCGCTGGTCAGATCGATCGCAACGACCTTTTCGCCGAAGCCCAGCGCATAAACAATTTCGGTGACGGCGCCGCCAATCGAAACGATACGTGAGATGTCGGCGATTTCGACCGAGCGGCCGCTCGCATCTTTTACGGTCCAGGCGCCCGCGACAGCGCTTTGCATCAGGCCCGCAAGAATAATCGCGGCGTAAATCATCGGACGCGTCATTTGGTGAGGATAAGTTTGTTGAGCGCGGTCAGGCGCAGGCGATAAATCTCGCCCTCATGGCCGATGGTGATTTCCTTCGTGCCGACGAAGAGTTCGCGGCTCTCCAAACGATTTCCGGAAAGCGTGACACTGCGGTTGCCCGCGCTCGCAACGTCGGCATCCGCCGCTTTTCCCGCCATTCTGGCGCCTTCCATGATCGTCACTTCGTTGTTTTGAATTGTTCTTAGGTAAGGCTAGTTTAGAACTGTTTTTATCTAGTAATATCAATGACTTGACCGTCGTACGCGGGATCGTTACCAATAGCAACTAGTGGCAGAGCCGGGCTGGCTCTGTACCGCCCGCCAGCAAGCCGCCGCGCTTTCTTTTCGCAGCTGCCCGCGAGCCCCAGGCGCAACAAGAAAATGAATTGGGGCTTCAAATGGCTGGCAATACGCAGCGCCTACGTGCGCTGATCTACGGCACATCGGCAATCGCGTTCGCGGCGGCGCTCACGGCGCCTGTCGCTGCGCAAACCGTCATACTCGACGCGATTACGATCATCGCGACCAAGACGGAAGAGGCCGCGATCAATACGCTCGCGCCGGTGAGCACGATCCGGCCGGATCAAATTCAGCAGATCATGCCGGGCAAGACGTCGGACATCTTCTTCGGCGTGCCGGGTGTTTCGTTCCAACAGCGCGGCGACGATCCTGCGACGGCAATTAACATCCGCGGCTTGCAGGATTTCGGCCGCGTTGCCGTGCTGATTGATGGTGCGCGCCAGAATCACCAGCGCACCGGCCATAATGCCGACGAACTCTTTTATCTCGATCCGTCGGTCATTGCGGGCGTCGATATCGTCCGCGGCCCAAGCTCGAATATCTACGGTTCCGGTGCGATCGGCGGCGTCGTTTCCTTCCGCACGATGGACGTACAGGACGTCCTTACACCCGGACAAACCTGGGGCACGTTTCACACTATTGAACTGGGCACCAATCGCGGCCGCTTCAATACGACCACGTTCCTCGCCGCCCGGCCGAATGCGAACGTCGATTTTATCATCGGCGGCAGCTTCCGCCGGCAGGATAACTATGAGGACGGCAACAGCCGGCTCTGGCGCTACACCGAGAACGATATCGGTACCGGGCTTGCCAAAGCGACGTTCCGCCCGGCTGACGGTCATGAGGTAAAAATCAGCGGCTTGGTGTCGGAATTCAATTTCTTCAACGGGCAGCCGGTCACCGCAACGTCGACGATTTTCGATGCCAAGGTCGTCAATACGATCGCGGGTATTCGCTGGAAGTACAGCAGACCCGATGACCGCATGTGGGATTTCGACGTCAATATCTATCATACCTCGACAGACGCGGCGTTCACGAAATTCATCGGCACCACGGGTAGTCCCGTCAACGGTTCGCCGGGCGACCAACGTGCGTTCGTGATCAACACGTTCGGCTTTGACATTAACAACACCTCGCGCTTCGACGCCGGCGGGTTGCGGCATGCTTTCACTTATGGCGTCGATGCCTTCAACGACAATGTGACGGTGCGCGATCCGGTCGGCACCGCGGATCTGTTTACGCCGAACGGTCAGCGCACAGTGTCGGGTGGATTTCTCCAGCTGAAGTCGAACTACTCCACCTGGCTCGAAATCATCGGCGCCGCCCGCTACGACACTTACGCGCTGAGCGGCGGCAATACCGGCAGCTCAGGCGACCGGCTTTCGCCAAAAATAACCGTGGGCGTGACGCCGGTGAGCGGTATCCAACCCTACGTCACCTACGCCGAAGGTTATCGGGCGCCGGCCATCACCGAAGTGTTCGTGTCCGGGCAGCATCCGAACCTCGGACCTGGTTCCAACTTCGTGTTCATGCAGAACCCGGCGCTGCGTCCCGAGATCGGCAAAAACGAAGAGGCTGGCATAAACTTCAAATTCGATAATATTTTCGGAACCGGCGACGGCTTCCGTGCGAAGGCGAATGTGTTCCGCAACAATGTCGAAGACTTTATCGAATTGACCCGTGTTGCCTCGGGCGCCGCCGGTCAGGACGGTTCGATTTGTACCGGTCCGCCGGCCGCAGCCTGCTTGCAGTACCAGAATCTAACGCAGGCACGTATCGAAGGCTTTGAGTTCGAATCGAAGTACGACACCGGCCTTTGGTTCGTCGGCGTTTCGGGTCAGCATATTCGCGGCAAGAACGCGATCACCAACGCGCCGCTGCTCCGTATCCAGCCCGACCAGATCGCGACCACCATTGGCGTGCGCCTGCTTGAGCAACGGCTGCAGCTTGCCGTGCGCTGGGCCGCGGTCGATTCCAAGAACCGGAACGAAATTCCTCCGGTCACCGGCACGCCTACCTATCCGGCGGTGGGTTCGTACAACCTTGTGAATCTTTACCTCGGCTATGTGCTGAGCCCCAACGCGACCGCGAGCTTTGCGATCGAGAACCTGCTGAACGAGCAATATGCGCGCTACACGGACGTCTATCCGGGTGCAGGCCAGGTGAATACCGCGTTCCCCAGCGCCGGCATCGTTTACAAGGCCGGGCTCACGATGAGGTTCGGCGACGTGGTCCCGTCGCTGCCGGCTGCGACGCTCGCCGCGCGCTGACAAATTAGCGGGCCGATCGCGGACCGCTGAACATATCTCCCCTCGGGGAGAACTTGAGAGAGAACTTCCCGCTTCCGTATGACCTCCGGAGGCGGGAGGTTTGGCGCTTTTGACAAGTCCGTCGGAGGCGCTATCCAACCCAGCAGCCGCGAGGCACAAAGGAAAGAGCCATGTTTATCGCGATGAACCGCTTCAAAGTCGTACCGGGCCGGGAAGCCGATTTCGAAACGATCTGGCGCGAGCGCGAGTCCTATCTCGACACCATGCCCGGCTTTATCGAATTCCACCTGCTCAAGGGGCCGAAGAAGGACGATCACTCGCTCTATTCGTCGCATACGACCTGGGCGACCAAGACGGATTTCGAAAACTGGACCAAATCGGATGCGTTCCGTTCGGCCCATGCGCGCGCCGGCAATGCCTCACCGTCCGCGCCAATGTATCTCGGTCATCCCGAATTCGAAGGCTTCGAGCCGGTGCTGACGCAGCGGAAGAACACGAAGGCCGCGTGATGCGATGAAAAGCGCTCCTAAAGCTGACCGACGAGAAGATGGGGCGCCGAATGGCGCCACCATCATCCCGTTTCGGCTGCGCGCGCTGCAGGATGCCGAAGGCAAGTCCGGCCGCGCTGCGCCCGCGGTTCACCTTGAACCACCGGCTGACGACGGCAAAAACGGACGTAGAAAGAAATCCTCCAACGGCGAACTTGGCAAAGCCGAACGGTCGACATTCCTGATCCCGCGTTACCGCGACTGGCTGAAGCAAGCAGCGATCGCGTCTGTGCTCCTTCACGTGATCGCGTTTGCGTTTTTCCAGACCCGCTTCACTTCGGACGTGGAACGCGCGGCAAACGCGGGCGGCGTCACCGCGACGGAAGGTGTGGTGGTCGAGATCGACATCGTCGCCGAGGCGGACTCGAAACTTGCGCCCTCCAAGTCACCGACCAACATGACGGTGCCTGACGCGAAAACGAAATCGGCGCAGACGCCGCGAGAAGAACAGAAAGAACAGCAGAAAGAACTCCAGAAGGCGCAGCCCCTGCCCGCACCCAACAATGCGCCGCAAGCGGCGCTGCCGCAGGAAGAACAAACGCCGCCGCAAAAAGTCGAGAATGCAGCTGCTCCGCAATCGCCGAACCAGCAGCAAACCGAAGAGCAGCAGCGGTTTGAAATTCAGCGCATTCAGAAGCAGAAAGCTGCTGAACAGAAAAAGAAGCAGGAAAAGGCCGCGCCGAGTGCCGCAGCCGCGCCGACGAAGTCCGCGGCGACGCCTAGCAATCAGGGGCAGACCGGCGCCAATACTTCATCGTACAACGCGCAGGTGATTGCCCATCTACGGCGTTTCCAGGTTTATCCAGAAGCTGCACGCGCAGCAGGCATCAAGGGCGTCAGCATCGTCCAGTTTGCGCTCGCTCCAAGCGGCGCCGTAGTGGCCGTTTCGCTTGGTGGTTCCAGCGGCGCGGCTATATTGGATCAAGCGGCACTCGCAATGGTGCGCCGCGCCTCGCCATTTCCGCCGATTCCGCCGGATTACAGAAACCGGAGCTTCACCGCGCCGGTTCGCTTTGAAATGCGCTGACGCTAAGCCGCTTCAGCTTCGTCCAGTTGCCAGCCCGCGATCGTCGCTGCTGTGAAGGCAACAAGCTTGCCCGCAGAAATCGCGTCGCGCATGCCCCCCATCAGCGACTGATAGTAAGCGACGTTGTTCCAGGAGAGCAGCATCGCGCCGAGCGTCTCGTTCGCCTTGATCAAGTGATGCAGATACGCGCGCGAATAATCACGCGCAGCCGGGCAATCACTCGTCTCGTCAAGCGGGCGCGGATCGTCGGCGTGTTTTGCGTTTTTCAGGTTGATTTTACCGAAACGCGTATAGGCAAGGCCATGTCGCCCTGCCCGCGTCGGCATCACGCAATCGAACATGTCGATCCCGCGCGCGACGGCTTTCAGCAGATCATCCGGCGTGCCTACACCCATCAAATAACGCGGTCGATCCGCAGGCAACGCGGGCGCAGTGATGTCGAGCATGTCGAGCATGACCGCTTGCGGCTCGCCGACCGCGAGGCCACCGATCGCGTAACCCTCAAACCCAATATTCACGAGCTCGCGCGCAGACTCGATGCGAAGTGCGGGAACCGCGCCGCCCTGAACGATGCCGAACAGCGCGTAATCAGGCCGCGAACCAAACGCGCGCCTGCTGCGTTCAGCCCAACGCAACGATAGCCGCATCGCACGCGCGGCCTCCTCGTCGCTGCACGGCAGCCGAACGCATTCATCGAGCTGCATCGAAATATCGGACCCGAGCAGGCGCTGGATTTCGATCGCGCGCTCCGGCGTGAGTTCATAGGCGCTGCCGTCGATATGCGAGCGGAATTTGACGCCGCTTTCATCGAGCGTACGGAGTTTTGCAAGCGACATCACCTGGAATCCGCCGGAGTCGGTCAGGATCGGGCCGCTCCAGTTCATGAACTTGTGCAAGCCGCCGAGCTGCGCGATCCGCTCGGCGCCCGGCCGCAGCATCAGGTGATAGACATTGCCGAGCACGACATCGGCGCCGGTCGAGCGCACGGTATCCGGGAGCATGGCTTTTACCGTCGCGGCCGTACCGACCGGCATGAACGCGGGTGTTCGAATAACGCCATGGGTAGTCGAGAGTTCACCGCGGCGCGCGGCGCCATCTCTGGCCGAGATATCGAATTTCATCGCGCCAATTAGCCCTTCCGGTCCGGAAACAGCAAACAGGCATCGCCATAGGAGTAAAAGCGGTAGTTGTCTGCAATGGCATGCGCGTAGGCGCGTTTCATCCGCTCGGTGCCGGCAAAGGCTGCGACCAGCATGAACAGCGTCGAGCGCGGCAGATGAAAATTCGTCATGAGCACGTCGACCACGCGGAAGCGGTAACCCGGCGTAATGAAAATCGAGGTCTCCGCGGCGAACGGGTTGAGCTTACCGCTTTCATCGGCGGTCGACTCCAAGAGACGGAGCGCCGTGGTGCCGACAGCGACGACGCGACCGCCTTTCGCATGAACGTCGTTTAATGCAGCGGCCGTTTCGGCGGTCACTTCACCATATTCCGCGTGCATCTTGTGTTCGGCGACATCTTCGGTCTTTACCGGCAAAAACGTGCCGGCCCCGACATGCAGCGTCACCTTGTGCAGACCAATGTTCTTTGCTTTGAGCGCGCTCGATAGCGTTTGCGTAAAATGCAAACCCGCGGTCGGTGCAGCTACCGAGCCCTCGTGAGCCGCGAACATGGTCTGATAGTCCGTGCGATCGCGATCGTCGTCGTCGCGCTTCGACGCAATATAAGGCGGCAGCGGAATATGGCCGATCGCATCAATCGCATCGTCGAGCACGGCTCCGTGAAAATCAAAGCGAAGCAGAATCTCTCCGCCCTCGCCTTTCTCTTCAACGGTCGCATCGAGCGCACCGAGCAGGCAGACGCGTGACTCGTGGCCGAAGCGGATGCGGTCGCCTGCTTGTAGTCGCTTTGCGGGTTTCGCGAGCGCCTGCCAGCGCTCGGGGCTCACGCGCTTGATCAGGGTCACCTCGATTTCGACGCTGACGCCGTTCCGCTCACGCGTTCCGGTGAGCCGCGCGGGAATGACCTTGGTGTCATTGATGACCAGCGCATCGCCTGCGCGCAGCAGCGACGGCAGATCGCGAATGCTGCGGTCTTCCAGTTCCGGTTGCGCGTCTGGATGTACGACGAGCAGGCGCGCAGCGTCACGCGGCTCGGCCGGCCGGAGCGCAATCCGCTCCGGCGGCAGTTCGAAATCAAAGTCGCGGGTCAGCATGTCGGGCGCTTGTCAGCGCCGGAATCAGGCCGCGATCTTGGCGGAAACGATCTTGTCCGGTTTCGAGACCGGCTCGCCGCGCTTGATCTTGTCGACGTTCTCCATGCCGGAAGTGACTTCGCCCCAGACCGTGTATTGGCCGTCGAGGAAACTCGCGTCGCCAAAGCAGATGAAGAACTGGCTGTCGCCGGAGTCCGGACTCGAGGCGCGCGCCATCGATACGGTACCGCGCACGTGCGGCTGATCGTTGAACTCAGCCTTGAGTTTCTTGCCGGAGCCGCCGGTGCCGGTGCCGTGCGGACAGCCGGTCTGGGCCATGAAGCCGTCGATGACGCGATGAAACACGACGCCGTCGTAGAAGCCCTCTTTCACAAGTTGCGTGATCCGCGCGACATGGCCGGGCGCAAGGTCGGGCCGCATCTTGATCGTGACGGGACCCTGCGTGGTTTCGAGCTGGAGTGTATTTTCGTCGGCCATTTCTGTTTTCCTTACTGCGCGCGAAGAATGCGATCGGGCGAACGCGGCGGCTCGCCCTTGTTGAGCTTGTCGACGGCGTCCATCCCGGACACGACTTCGCCGACGACGGTGTATTGGTTGTTCAGCGAAGACTGTTCCGCGAACATGATGAAAAACTGGCTGTTCGCAGAATTGTTGTCGCCACCCTTCCGCGCCATGCCGACGATGCCGCGGCGGAACGGAACGCGTGAGAACTCGGCCTTCAAGTTCGGATATTTGGAGCCGCCGGTTCCGTCGCCGTTCTGGCCGTCGCCGGTCTGCGCCATGAAGCCGTCGATCACGCGATGAAACGCTACATTATTATAGAAGCCGTCAGCCGCAAGCTGCTTCAGGCGCGCGGCGTGACCCGGCGCGAGGTCCGTACGCAAACGAATGACGATATTGCCCTTGGTCGTCTCAAGCGTAAGCGTGTTCGCGCCGCCGGCCGGCGCGGTCTTTGATTTCTTATCGCCGGTATTCTGCGTGGTCTTCGCCTTCGGCTCCGCTTGTGTCGTTTTTGTCTTCGGATCGGACTTCTTCTTTGCGTCCTGGTTCACGATCCCCCGCCAGGGATCGTAGCCTTGCTGCGCTGACGCGCCGGCGGCAAGGCCAAGCGCGCAGATTGCGGCAATCAGAATACGTAACTTCATAGCGTTTCCCCTTCGCTATTTCTTTTTCGCGTATTTCGTCGTGAGCTTCTGAGCGACAAAGGCCGGCACGAAAGCCGACACGTCGCCGCCCATGGCTGCGATCTGGCGCACAAGCGTGCCGGTAATGTGGCGCGTTGCCGGTGTCGCCGGAATGAACACGGTCTGGATCTTCGGCGCCATTTCGGCATTCATGCCGCTCATCGGCATTTCGTAATCGAAGTCCGTGCCGTCGCGAAGTCCCCGGATCAGGATCGTCGCCTTCGCTTTTTTAGCGGCGTCGACCACGAGGTTGCCGAAAGTCGCGGTTTCAATCGTGATCTTCGCCTCACGCGCGATCGAAGCGCTTGCTTTTTCGATCATGGCGCGACGCTCGTTGACATCGAATAGCGGCTGCTTGCCGGGATGAATGCCGATCGCAACGATCAGGCGGTCGCAAAGCTTCGCACCGGCCCGAAGCACGTCGAGGTGCCCGTTGGTAATCGGGTCGAAGGAGCCCGCGTAATAGCCGATCCGTTCCATGCCGATTGGTACCCCGCCTCAGGCGCGCCCGGCAAGGCGCGGTATTTTATAGCGTTAGCGAGAGGCTAGCCGCCGTTGCCGGCGTCTTCTTCCTCGCGGATGCGCTCGACGGAGACGACCTTCTCGTCGTCCGCCGTATCGAACACGATCACGCCCTGGGTCGAACGGCCCGCAATGCGGATGCCCGAAACCGGTGTCCGGATCAGCTTGCCGCCGTCGGTGACCAGCATGATCTGGTCGGTTTCCTCGACCGGGAACGAGCCGACTACGCGGCCGTTCTTGTTGCCGAGCGACATCGCGACGATCCCTTTGCCGCCGCGGCCAGTGATCCGATACTCGAACGATGAGGTGCGCTTGCCGTAGCCACGCTCGGTCAAGGTCAGAATGAATTGCTCGGCGGCGCCCATTTCGGCGTAACGCTGCTCGTTGAGCTCGACCGCCGCCACCTTTTCTTCTTCATCGTCGGCTTCCGCTTCCGGCTCGGTGCCACGCCGCACGGCGTTCGCAAGCTTCAGATAAGCGATGCGCTCTTCGCTGGTCGCAACCATATGGCGGATAATCGCCATCGAGATCAGTTTGTCGCCGTCAAGTTTGATGCCGCGGACGCCGGTCGAGTCGCGCCCCTTGAAGACGCGCACATCGCTCACCGGGAAGCGAATGCATTGGCCCGCAGCAGTCGAGAGCAGAATGTCATCGGCGTCGGTGCAAAGTGCCACATCGGCGATGGACTCACCGTCGTCGAGTTTCATCGCAATAATACCGGAGCGCCGGATGTCGACGAAGTCGGAGAGCGCGTTCCTGCGCACCGTGCCGCCAGTCGTCGCAAACATAATATTGAGCTTGTCGCGCTCAGCGTTATCCGCAGGCAGCGTGATGATCGAGGTAATGACTTCGTCCATCTCGATCGGGAGCAGATTCACGAACGCCTTGCCGCGCGCAGGTTGGTGCCGCCAACGGCAGCTTCCAGACCTTCAGCGTGTAAGCCCGTCCCTTCGACGAGAAGAACAAGACCTCGTCGTGCGTGGACGCAACAAACAGACGGCTCACAAAATCTTCCTCACGCGTCTGCATGCCGGCGCGGCCTTTGCCGCCGCGGCGCTGCGCGCGATAGGTCGAGAGCGGCACACGCTTCACATAACCCGCGTGCGAAACGGTCACGACCATTTCTTCCGGCGTGATCAGCGCTTCTTCGTCGATTTCGCCGAGCTCTTCGCCGGAAATTTCTGTTTTCCGGGGGGTCGCAAATTCCTTTTTGATGTCGCTCAGTTCTTGCTTGATGATCGACTGCATCCGGGCACGGCTGCGCAGGATTTCCAGATATTCCGCGATTTCCTTGCCGAGACCGTCAAGTTCGGCTCCGATTTCTTCGCGCCCAAGTCCGGTAAGGCGTTGCAGGCGCAGATCGAGGATCGCTCTGGCCTGCTCTTCGGAAAGAACATAGGTGCCTTTGGCGGTCACCTTGTGGCGCGGATCGTCGATCAGTTCGACCAGCGCTTTTACGTCCTTCGCGGGCCACTCGCGCGACATTAACTCCGTACGCGCGGATTGCGGATCCTTGGCGTTACGGATCACCTTGATGACTTCGTCGATATTGGCGACTGCGATCGCGAGACCCACCAACACATGCGCGCGGTCGCGCGCCTTGTTGAGCAGGAACTTGGTGCGCTTGCTGATGACTTCTTCACGGAAGGCAACGAAGGCCGAGATGAAGTCCTGCAGATTCATCGTCGCCGGGCGGCCGCCGGTGAGCGCCACCATGTTTGCCGGGAACGAAGATTGCAGCGCCGTGAAGCGATAAAGCTGATTCAGCACGATTTCGGAAATTGCTTCGCGCTTGAGTTCGATCACGACGCGCATGCCGTCGCGGCTCGACTCGTCGCGGATATCGCCGATGCCGTCGATCTTCTTGTCGCGCACCAGTTCGGCGATGCGCTCGATCATCGACGACTTGTTCACCTGAAACGGAATTTCGGTGATGATGATCGACTCGCGCTCGCGCTTGTTGGTTTCGATCGCAACGCGGCCGCGCACCATGATCGAGCCGCGGCCGAGGTGATAAGCCTGGCGGATTCCGTTCTTGCCGAGAATGATGCCGCCGGTCGGGAAATCCGGTCCGTGCACGTATTCCGCCAATTCCTCGATCGTGATTTCGGGCTTGTCGATCAGCGCGACACAGGCGTCGATGACTTCGCCGAGATTGTGCGGCGGAATATTCGTCGCCATGCCGACCGCGATGCCGCCGGCGCCGTTGACCAGAAGGTTCGGAAATTTCGCCGGCAAGAACGACCGGCTCGCGTTCGGAGCCGTCGTAATTGTCCTGAAAATCGACGGTCTGCTTGTCGAGATCGTCGACCAGCGCGCTCGCGATTTTCTGCAACCGCACTTCGGTGTAGCGCATCGCCGCCGGCGGATCGCCATCGACCGAGCCGAAGTTGCCCTGGCCGTCGACCAGCTGCACGCGCATGGAAAAATCCTGCGCCATGCGAACGAGCGCGTCATAGACCGACTGATCGCCGTGCGGGTGATATTTACCGATGACGTCGCCGACAATGCGCGCGGACTTGCGGTACGCCTTGTTCCACTCGTAGCCCTGCTCGTGCATCGAATAGAGGATGCGCCGATGCACGGGCTTCAAGCCGTCGCGTACGTCGGGCAGCGCTCGCGACACGATCACGCTCATCGCGTAATCGAGGTAGGAGCGGCTCAGCTCGTCGGTAATCGAAACGGGCTTGATGTCCGAGGTCGGTAAATCCCCCGGATTGGGTGTTGTCTCGTCGGCCACTGGAACGGTTTATCCGCATGAAATCGATGCCGATTTTCTAGCCGATTCCGGCGGCGATAGCCAGCAAACGTACCGGTGAAAACGCGCTGATTTCGCTTATGAAATTCAACGGATTAGCGGCCATCAACCGCCGAATATGACGCCGTGCATGATGCGGCCGGGAACGAGCGTGAAAATGCCCGCGATCACGAGCGCGCCGGCGAACAATCCAATCATCCAGCCGCGATGCGCACGCACGTTATGCCGGCGCGCCATCCATCACCGCGATCGGCAAATTGATGAGCGTGAAGATCGACAGGAGATGGATCGGGCTCCAGATGCCCCAGACTTTGCTTTGATGAATCCAGAACGAGCTGATCGCGACGATCAGCATCAGTCACGACCCAGATCCAGCCGAAGGTCCGGTGCGAGAACGTGCCCTTGCGCCGTGCGAATTGCACGAGGCCGAGCGCAAAAGCGGCCATCGCCGCGAAGGCGTGGACTTGAATTGCGAAAGAAGCGTTCAGGAGCGGCGCGAGTGTCATCTCAGTACTCTCCCACCGCTCCTGGCTTTTGCTTCTGCTTATCGACGACGACTTGAATCTGATCCTTCGCCTGCAACATACGGTTCGTGGCGCA
Organism: uncultured Alphaproteobacteria bacterium; assembly: GCA_963730025.1. GTDB lineage: Bacteria > Pseudomonadota > Alphaproteobacteria > Rhizobiales > Xanthobacteraceae. The sequence goes on along the minus strand of CAVSPV010000002.1, from coordinate 301,108 downwards.
AGCGCCAACGTTTTGCCTCATCGCAATCGAGTTTGCAGATGTCAGAACGGAATATCGTCGTCCATGTCGTTGCGCTTGCCGCCGGCTTGCGGCCATGCGCGGACGTTGCGCGGTATTGGACGCGCCGAATTCGGTACCGCCATCATCCGATAAGCCCGCGCCGCCGCCACCGCGGCTGTCGAGCATCGTCAGTGACGAATTGAAGCCCTGAAGCACGACTTCGGTCGAGTAGCGGTCTGCGCCGGTGTCCTTGTCCTGCCACTTGCGGGTCTGCAGTTGGCCTTCGAGATAAACCTTGGCGCCCTTTTTCAGATACTGCTCGGCGATCTTGCACAGGCCTTCGTTGAAGATCACGACGCGGTGCCACTCGGTTTTTTCTTTGCGTTCGCCGGTCGCTTTGTCTTTCCAGGACTCGGACGTCGCGACGCGCAAATTCGCGATCGGACGGCCGTCATTGGTCCGGCGGATTTCAGGATCGGCACCCAGATTACCGATCAAAATGACCTTGTTGACACTGCCTGCCATGACCAAACCTCTCGCTTTTCCGGATACCGTTCCAAAGTGCCGCCGTTCAAAGGCCCGGCACCCTAGCCCCGAATGCCCGCAAGTCCCTCCGCGTTAAGAGTTTTTCCACAGGGGTGGAACCGGAGCGGGGATAAAGCAGACGTTCTCGGATTGTTCTAATCGCGAAAAGCGCCTGCCGCAAGGGCATAAGTTCGCCTTTCGTGCATGTCGTTATGGCCCATCATGAAGTTCATCTGGAGCTCGAATGTTCTCCACGGCGTTCACGGACTTATCCGCAGCCGAAATTAACGATTGTGACGGCCTGACAACGGCTTAGCGACGGTTATCTCGCGAGCGGCAGGCGCTGTTTCACGTTGAAATAGTCGCTCCAGGGATCGCCCCGCGGCTTGTCGCCCGACCGCGTACGGATGGGCGTCGTTCGAGCTTCGCGAGCGCGTGCCCAGGTGAGCGGCGCGGCGAACGGCGCGCCTTTCCGCGCACGTACGGAGTACGGCGCGATCGCCGTCGCGCCCCGCGCGTATTGCGCAAATAATCGACAAAGATTTTCCCCTTGCGCTTCGCCTTCGACATCGTCGCGACGAAACGGTCCGGTTCCTCTTCGGCCATGATGCGCGCAATCGCTTCGGCGAAGTCGCGGTGATGGTCCCACGAATGCCCGCGCGCGAGCGGGACCACGACGTGCACGCCCTTCCCGCCGGTAATCATCGGAAACGATTTCAGCCCGAGCTTTTTCAGCCGGTCGCGCAGACTCTTTCGCGGCCGGCTTTTACCGCACATAGCTCACGCTCTTCGTCGGGATCGAGATCGAACACCATGCGGTCCGGTTTTTCGACGTCATCTGTCATGCGCACCCCACAGATGTAGCTCCAGCGCGCCCATCTGCACCGCCGCGACCAGCCCCTGAAGGTCTTCGATAAAGAGATAATCCTTCTTGCCGGATTTCTCGCGGATCGGCACCGCGCTGGAATTCCTCCGGGAAACCTTTTGAGGCGTGTTTCTGGAAGAAACATTCGCCGCTTTGCCATCGGGGCAGCGCACCAGGCTGATCGGGCGTTTCACGATATGCGGCAGCATGCGGTTCGCGACACTCACATAATGTTCGATCAGCTCCCGCTTGGTGACGTCGGCATCGGCGAACAGCACTTTATCCGGGATGCGTGACGCGGACGCCTTCGATGATGTCCTCGTCCTTGGATGTTCCGGACCGCGGCTTCGACGCTGACTTGCCGCCGACTGTTTCACGGGCTTTGCGGCTTTCGCTTTCGGCATCGGTTTCTCCCGCACAATGGCGCTCGCCGGCTTGTCCTCGCGCAGACCCTTTGAACGCACCCTGACGGACATAGCCGTCACCGGTCCAGCCGCGGAACGAGATCTCGGCGACCAGCACCGGCTCGATAAAGCGCGCTTGTCGGGTGACCGCCGCCGGCACGTCATCGACCGGCGCGGTCGCGCGCGCATGTTTCTTGAAGAGTGTTGCAAGATCATCGAGCCGTTGATCCGAATAGCCGCTGCCGACGCGGCCGGCATAGCGCAGCTTTCCCTTCTCGCGCACGGCCAGCAGCAACGACGAAAACGGCCGTTTCGATCTTGTCGGAAGGCCGCCAGCCGATCAGGACGAATTCCTGCTCCATGCCGCATTTGGACTTGAGCCAGTTCTTGCGTGCGGCCCGAGCGGTACGGCGCATCCGCGCGCTTCGAAATGATGCCTTCGAGCTTCGAGATCGCAGGCACGGTCGAAGACATCGTCGATCCGCTGCCTTTAACGTGATCGGAGTAGAAGCAGCGTCGGCACTTTTACCGGACGCTTTCGAGCAGCGCCTTCAGCGCTTGCTTGCGCTCGGAAAGCGGGCGCTTCCGCAAGATCCTCGCCGTCGAGCTGCAGGAGATCGAACAGATAATAGCGCATGCCGCCTCTTGCCTCCGGCGATTGCATCCTGCAACGCGCCGAAATTGGTACGGCCTGCTCTGTCCATCGACGACGATTTCGCCGTCGATGAGCGCGCTCTCGCAATCCAGTTTGTCAGCGCGGGAACCAGCTGCGCAGAAACGGCCGGACCAGTCGTGGCCGTTGCGGGTGAAGACGCGCGCCTCACCGTCGGCGACCGCGGCGATCGCGCGATAGCCGTCGAACTTGATCTCATGCAAGCCAATCGCCGCCCGCAGGCGGCGCATCGACGAGGGTCGCAAGTTGAGGCGCGATGAATTCGGGAGGACTTGCTTGCGCTTCCTTTTCTTCTTCGGCGTCGCTTTCTTCGCCGAAGAATGTGCGGCGTGGTCGACGGCCGCGGGCTGACGCGGCGGCGCAGGCTGATGCACGCTTCACGGTTTTCAGCCGCTTCACGTTTTCCTGCAACCGGCTTGTTCGAATGCCATTCCGCGTCGCCCTCGGCGATCTCGTCCATCGCGCGGCCGGATTGGACGCTGGTAAGCTGGCTTTCGACCAGCTGCCGCCATTCTCCTTCGCGAACTCGTCGCGCTCCTTGATCAGCAGCCAGTTTTCCTTGCCTTGCTTTCGGCCGGTATCCGAACGCAGCCGCACCAGCGCGAAGCCGCCCTTCACGCGCTCGCCATGGACCTCGAATTTCAGCTTGCCGTTCTTGAAGCCTTCATCCGGGTCGTCGATCGGCTCCCAGGTGCCTTCATCCCAGATCATCACCGTGCCGCCGCCATACTGGCCTTTCGGGATCGTGCCTTCGAACTTTCCGTATTCGAGCGGGTGATCTTCGGTACGAACCGCGAGCCTTTTGTCGCCCGGATCCACGCTCGGCCCGCGCGGTATCGCCCAGCTTTTCAAGCACGCCTTCATGTTCGAGCCGGAAATCGTAATGCAGATGGCTCGCGTCGTGTTTCTGAATCAGATAGCGATTGCCTTTGCTACGCGCTTTGCGCGCTGCCTGAAGGCTCGCTGGTTTCCTTGAAGTCACGCTTCGCGCGATAGGTCTCCAGACGATCGGCCATATCAAGCCGCCTTTCTGCTGCGCTTCACGCTGCGCTTCGCGCGATTTTGCAGCGCGCTTGGGTGAACGCTTCGCGGACTTTTCCTCTTTGGCTTCGCCCTTCTTGCCCACGCTGCGCTTCAGCGCATCCATGAGATTGATCACATTCGACGGAAGCTCGGCTTCCTCGATCTGCCTCGGCGCACGCTTTTCCTGCTTCGCCTCGATCAGTTCGTTCAACGCGTCGGTATAGGTATCCTTGAATTTCTTCGGATCGAATTTCTCGGTTTTCTTCTCGATCAGTTCGGACGCAAGCGAAATCAGCTCGCTGTCTGGCTTCTTGTTCGGGACGTCTTCGAAGAATTTATCAGCCTTCTGCAGCTCGTCTTCGATAGCGGAGCATTTCGAGCATCAAGCCCTTGCCTGAAGCCTTAATGGCGACAATCGCGCCCTGACCGCGCACGACGATCTGGCCGAGGCCGATCTTCTTTTCTTTCTTCAGCGCCTCGCGAAGCACGACATAGGCTTCCTGCCCGTCTTCGTCGTCTTCCGGCGCTATAAAAAATGGCTTCTCGAAATAGATCGGGTCGATTTCATCTTCGCCGACGAATTGCACGAGATCGATGGTGCGCTTGGCTTCAAGCTTCACACCTTCAATCTCCTCATCGGTCAGGAGGACGTATTTGCCCTTGTCGACTTCGTAGCCTTTGACGATTTCGCCGGTGTCGACCGGGCCGACGCCGGGCACGACTTTCTCGTAGCGGATGCGCTTACCGCTCGGTTCGTGGATCTGGTTGAACGCAATGCGGTTGCCGCTCTTCGTCGCCGAAAAAAGCTGTACGGGGATCGATACGAGCGAGAGACGAATTCTTCCGGTCCAATAAGCACGGGCGGGCATGCGTTCTCTCCATTTACTCAGACACACCCCCGCCGGGTACAAACGCTGAAAGTGAAATTTCGTTCCAATTATTGCGGAAATAGCCGCAACCGAGGGCATTTCCACAAGCAGTGTGAGTATGCGAATGCGAGACTGGCGCGAGCGACGCGTTCTCGCTATGTTCGCTTGGTCTGCCGAGAAGATGAGTCCGAAATCGCGCTACCAAATCAGCGCTGCGCCCCCATATTGCTTTGCAAATGACCGACAAGAACGAACGTAAAACCGCGCGACCCGACAGCCGTTTCATCACCATTCGCGGTGCGCGCGAGCACAATCTCAAGAACGTCGATCTGGAATTGCCGCGCAATCAGCTCGTGGTGTTCACGGGATTGTCGGGCTCCGGCAAGTCGTCGCTCGCCTTCGACACGATCTATGCCGAAGGCCAGCGGCGTTATGTCGAGTCGCTCTCGGCCTATGCGCGCCAGTTTCTGGAGATGATGCAGAAGCCGGACGTCGATCAGATCGACGGCCTGTCGCCTGCCATTTCGATCGAACAGAAGACAACCTCGAAGAACCCGCGCTCGACGGTCGGCACCGTCACCGAAATCTACGATTACATGCGTCTCTTGTGGGCGCGCATCGGCGTGCCCTATTCGCCTGCGACCGGATTGCCGATCGAAAGCCAGACCGTTTCGCAGATGGTCGATCGCGTGCTGGCGCTGCCCGAAGGCACCAAGCTTTATCTGCTCGCGCCGGTCGCGCGCGGCCGCAAGGGCGAATACAAAAAAGAACTCGCCGAATATCTCAAGAAGGGCTTCCAGCGCGTCAAGATCGACGGCAAGTTCTACGAGATCGCGGAGGCGCCGGCGCTCGACAAGAAGCTCAATCACGACATCGACGTCGTGGTCGATCGTGTCGTGGTGCGCGAAGAGATCAAACAGCGGCTTGCGGAATTGTTCGAGACCGCACTGAAGCTCGCCGAGGGCCTTGCGGTTGCGGAGCTTGCCGAGCCGGTGGCGTTTTCGGCAAAAGAAAAAGCTGCCGGCATGAAGCGCGGCACCCAGGACGATCCGAACCGGATTCTGTTCTCCGAGAAATTCGCCTGCCCGGTTTCCGGCTTCACGATTGCCGAAATCGAGCCGCGGTTGTTCTCGTTCAACTCGCCGCACGGCGCCTGCCCCGAATGCGACGGCCTCGGCGTCGAAAAACAGATCGATCCCGCTCTCGTGGTGCCCGATCCGGCGAAGTCGCTGCGCCAGGGCGCGCTCGCACCATGGTCGCGATCGTCGTCGCCCTATTACACGCAGACGCTGGAAGCGCTCGGCCGCAAATATAAATTCTCGCAGCAGGTCGCCTGGAAAGAACTGCCGAAGAAGATCAAGGACATTATCCTTTACGGCTCCGGCGAAGACGAAGTGAAGTTCGTCTATGACGATGGCTCGCGCACATTCGAGACGCGGAAGCCCTTCGAAGGCGTCGTGAACAACCTCGACCGCCGCTACCACGAGACCGATAGCGAATGGGCGCGCGAAGACATCGAGCGTTTCTTCTCGACCATTCCCTGCGAAGCCTGTCACGGTAACCGCCTCAAGCCGGAAGCGCTTGCGGTCAAGATTCAACAAGAGGCATGTCGGCGAAGTGACCGCGCTTTCGGTGCGCGCAGCGCACGAATGGTTCGAGGGGCTGCCTGCGAAGCTGAACAAGAAGCAGAACGAGATCGCAGTCCGCGTGCTGAAGGAAATTCGCGACCGGCTGATGTTCCTGATCGATGTGGGATTGGACTACCTGACGCTCGCGCGCGCCTCCGGCACGCTGTCCGGCGGCGAAAGTCAGCGCATTCGTCTTGCCTCGCAGATCGGCTCCGGTCTCACCGGCGTTTTATATGTGCTCGACGAGCCGTCGATCGGTTTGCACCAGCGCGACAATGCGCGGCTGCTGGAGACGCTGCGGCGGCTCCGCGATCTCGGCAACACGGTGATCGTGGTCGAGCACGACGAAGACGCGATCCGCACCTCGGATTATGTGATCGATGTCGGCCCCGGCGCCGGCGTGCATGGCGGCAATATCGTCGCCCGCGGCACGACCGAAGATCTGATTGCTGCACCTGAGTCGATTACCGGCAAATATCTGTCGGGCGAACTGAGTGTCGAAATGCCGCTCTCGCGGCGCAAGCCCGAGCGGCGCGCGCTCAAAGTCGTGAACGCGACCGGCAACAACCTGAAAAACATCAGCGCGGAAATTCCGCTGGGGCTGTTCACCTGCGTCACCGGCGTTTCCGGCGGCGGCAAATCCACGCTGCTAATCGACACGCTCTATAAGGCCGTGTCGCGGCGGCTGAATAATTCGTCCGAACATCCTGCGCCGCATAAGACGATCGAAGGCTTGGAGCATATCGACAAGATCATCGATATCGATCAATCGCCGATCGGGCGCACGCCGCGCTCGAACCCCGCGACCTATACCGGTGCGTTCACGCCGATCCGCGACTGGTACGCGGGTCTGCCGGAAGCAAAAGCGCGCGGCTATGGGCCTGGCCGTTTCTCGTTCAACGTCAAGGGCGGACGCTGCGAGGCCTGCGAAGGCGACGGCGTCATCAAGATCGAGATGCACTTTCTGCCGGATGTCTACGTCACCTGCGAAGAGTGCAAGGGCAAGCGCTATAACCGCGAGACGCTCGACGTTCAGTTCAAGGGGAAATCGATCGCCGACGTGCTCGACATGACGGTCGAGGAAGCGCGCGATCTGTTCCAGGCGGTGCCGACGGTGCGCGACAAGCTCGAGACGCTTTCGCGCGTGGGCCTGGGCTATATCCATGTCGGTCAGCAGGCGACCACGCTATCGGGCGGCGAAGCGCAGCGCGTGAAGCTCGCGAAAGAATTATCGAAGCGCGCGACCGGCCGCACGCTTTATATTCTGGACGAGCCCACGACCGGATTGCATTTCCACGACGTCGCGAAGCTCTTGGAAGTGCTGCACGAGCTCGTCGACAGCGGCAACACGGTCGCGGTGATCGAGCATAATCTCGAAGTCATCAAGACCGCCGATTACATTATCGATCTAGGCCCCGAAGGCGGCGACGGCGGCGGCGAAATCGTTGCGACCGGCACGCCGGAAGATATCGTCAAGGAAAAGCGCAGCTATACCGGACAGTTTCTGAAGCCGGTGCTGGAGCGCGACAAGGCGCTACGCGCGAAGAAGCCGAGGACGCAGGCGGCGGAGTAACGGTCACCAAGGTCGTCGCGACATGTCCAAAGAGTTTATTGGTGGCTTGTTGAGAGGTGGACTGATCGGGGTCGCCGCGCTCATCCTCATTGTACCCATCGTAATATTTGTCGTCTCGCCGCTCGTTCGAAGCGTAAATGCGTGGTTGATGCACCAACGAATGACGTCAAGGTGCGGCGTTGGTAGATGTGTCAACTGCCAGTCGCAAGTACGTTCATTCCGCAATTGGATGTAACCGCTCAAATCGCTCTGGTCAGCCTCAGCCTGATTGGAAGCGCAGCGTTTGATCAAACGTTCATCGTAGTCTTCACGAGGTGCCGACGACCTGCTCTTCATATTGCAGTGGTTGACCACTTCTGCTTTATTTGACGGATGACAGCTGGATCGCTGCAAATTGCTCTGTCAGCCATCAGCCTGATTCGAAGCGCAGCGTTTGATCAAACGTTCATCGTAAAGTCTTCTACCGAGGAGCTCAGGCACCCGCTCATCAAGAATTGGGGTGGTGTGTACCACTTCTCGCTTTATTTGACGGATGACAGCCGGATCGTGTTTGCTAGGCCCCTATGCGTCGCTGGACATTATCGCTGTCAATCCACTTGGGGTTCAGGCCGCAGTTCACAAAACGCTCAATGCGGATAGCTGGGTCTATCTTGGCGCATTCAGTCGAGGTGCCGGCCAAAACTTTACGTATGCCTTCTTTCCGGCGGATAAAATGACAGAATGCATAGCCTTGCTGGGCGATAACCCCGCAGACGTAAGACATGGTCTACGAAGACATGCTTACAGAAACTCCTGCTGAAGTGTGCGAAATCGCCAGTGCACTTTCTATACTAGAACCAACTAACTCCGTGTGATCGTATGGTGGCAACAACGTAAGTCCCAGAAAGCACTCCATGAACACCGAACAAATCGGCCAAGCCACCCCGGACAATTCCATTCCCGATCGAGGCGTGGAACACGATCCTGTTCGAGAAATTCAGCCGCTTCAAATATGTGATGACCAAAGGCCTGTCGGGTCACAGCGATGAATTCCTGCAGCGGCGGTCCTATCCCGCGGGAGCGCGCGTGCTCGATGTCGGTTGCGGCTGGGGCGATACCGCGCAGCAGATTGCTAAACAGGTCGGCCCGAGCGGCAGCGTCGTTGGGATCGACTGCGCGACGAATTTCATCGATGGCGCGACAAAAAGCGCTAAAGCAGTGGGTGTAACCAACGTTTCCTTCGTCGCGGCCGACGTGCAGAGCGACGAGCTACGTGGGCCCTACGATTTTGCGTTCTCGCGCTTCGGCACCATGTTTTTCAACATGCCGGTGCCGGCGCTCCGCAATATCAAGAATGCGCTCCGGCCGGGCGGCGAACTCGCGATGATCGTGTGGCGCAAGCGCGAGGACAATGCCTGGGTTCACAAGGCGGAGACGCGCGTGCGGGAAATCGTGCCCGTCGTTTCGCATGAAGAAACAAGCGAAGTCCATTGCGGCCCCGGACCTTTCTCAATGGCCGGTGCAGACATGGTGAGCGACATGCTTCGCATTGCCGGTTTCGAACGCGCGACGTTCCAGCGTTTCGACACGGATATCTGCATCGGCAAGACGATCGACGACGCCATCGACTTTGCCATGGCGCTCGGTCCCGCCGGCGAGATCATTCGCCTTGCCGGCGCGGAAGGCGCGAAGCGCAAGGATCAGGTGATCGCGGCACTGCGCGAGACTTTTGCCGATCACCTGCGCGGCGACGGCGTGTGGCTGCCGTCAAGCAGCTGGTTTATCACCGCGCGGCGGCCGGCGAATTGAATATTTTAACTCCGCCGTCTCTGCTCCGCCTCCCGACGCCGACAGCGTCTGATAATCTGATAAAGTCTGGAGACCCATCGTGAGCGAAGTCCGCGACAACGAAGCGAAGCACCAGTTCGAACTGATCGTCGACGGCCACACGGCGCTTGCGGCGTACCGGCTCAAACCCGGCGTCATCACGTTCACGCATACCGAAGTGCCGAAGGAACTCGGCGGCCGCGGCATCGGCTCGCAACTCGCCAAAGGTGCGCTGGATCAGGCGCGGGCGCGTGGCTTGAAAGTCGTGCCGCTATGCCCGTTCATTCGCGGATATATCGAGAAGCACCCCGAATACGCCGATCTCGTACAGAGCGCCTAGCGCACGGCTGCCATCCTGGGCTGCCCTTGCGCTCTGCGCCGCGAATACCGACATTGGCCGAACAACCAGCGAGCGTATTCATTTGTCCGCCCTCCGCGATAATAAAGACTGCCAGCCGCTACGAACTCGACGTCGATGGTGGCGTGGCATTCGCCGATTATCGGATGGCGCCGGGCGTCGTCACGGTGACCTATACCGAGGTGCCCGCCTCCATGCGTGGCCGCGGGATCGGTGCGAAGCTTTCACGCGCCGTGCTCGATCACATCCGTGCTGAAGGATTTGAAGGTGATCCCGCGTTGCGGATTTTTTGCGGGCTTTATCCGCGCGCATCCCGAGTTTCATGATCTGGTGGCGAAATAAATGCCTATTCCATTCTCCGTGCTCGATCTCGCGCCCGTCGTCGAAGGCGGCACCGCCGCCGACGCGTTCCGCAATTCGCGCGATCTTGCGCAACACGCCGAGAAGCTCGGCTACAACCGCTATTGGCTTGCCGAGCATCACAACATGCCGGGGATTGCGAGTGCGGCAACTTCCGTTGTGATCGGTCATGTCGCGGGCGGCACCAAGACGATCCGCGTCGGCGCCGGCGGCGTGATGCTGCCGAACCATTCGCCGCTGGTGATCGCCGAACAATTCGGCACGCTGGAGTCACTCTATCCCGGCCGCATCGATCTTGGACTGGGCCGCGCGCCGGGCACCGACCAGCGCACCATGCGTGCGCTCCGCCGAAACATGTCGAACGAAGATACGTTTCCCGACGATGTCGTCGAACTTGCGCATTACTTCATGGAGCCGCAGGAAGGCCAAACCGTTCACGCCTATCCGGGCGCCGGACTTAAAGTGCCGCTCTGGATTCTCGGGCTCGAGCGCTTACGGCGCGCAGCTCGCGGCCCTGCTCGGCTTGCCCTACGCGTTCGCCTCGCATTTCGCGCCGGATTATCTGCTGACGGCGTTGCAGCTCTATCGCGAACAGTTTCCGCCCGTCGCAATTTCTCGACAAGCCTTACGCGATGCTGGGCGTTGCGGTCGTTGCGGCCGATAGCGACGACGAAGCGCAAACGCCTTGCGACGTCCGGTCAACGTCAGTTCGTCAATCTGCGCCGCGGCACGCCTGGCCTGCTCCAGGCGCCGGCCGACTCGCTCGACGGCTACTGGTCGCCAGCAGAGAAGGCCGGTGTCGCGCATACGATGCAGTATGCGGCGATCGGCTCGCCGGAGACGGTGCGCAACAAACTCAATGAGTTCATCACGCTGACATCCGCCGACGAGTTGATGATTACTTCGCAGATCTACGATCACGAAGCGCGCAAGCGCTCATACGAAATCGCCGCGGAAGCCCGCGGCGATCTCTGATTACAGCCCCTTCAGCAGCGCCGGGATGACGATGTCTTCCTCGTCCGCCAGATGCCGGTTCAGGATGCGGTCGAGCTTGCGCGCATCTTCGAGCGCCGCCGCGACCTGGTCGCGGCCGGCTTTTTCCGCGTGCAGGGCGCGGACGTGGTTCTCGACTGCGTCGAGCGTTTCTTCCAACACGCGGTGATCGCAGTCGAGCAGATCGATTGGCCTGCCGAGCTGCGGAAACACCTCCTTGAAGCGCGGGAAGTAATGATCGTCTTCCACGTGATGATGCACGTGCGCGTGACCGATCAGATGCCCGCCGATTTGACGCAGTTCGTTCAGGAGCAACCCTGACTGCATGTCGCCCTTGGGCATGTCGGTGAGCTTTTCCAGCCCGTTCACGAACAAGCCGGACTCATGCAGCAGCGAGCGGTGGATGCCCTGCCACATCTCGGCACCACGCCAGTAATTCTGGTGCGCTGCCCATTCTTCCTTCGGTGTGTCGAACAGCAATTTGCGCAGTTCCTCGGTGAGACCGGGGCGACGCGCAAGGTGGTGTTGCGGCGAGTCATAATTCGCAAACATCAGCATTCTCTATTCTCAGGAGTTACGGCGCATATAGGGCGTCGCCGCAGGCGCGCAACTTGCAACACCGCAAGGTTGCCCGGCCTTACTGCCATGCGCTCGACATCTGAAGCGAACAGCGCAAGGATCAATTCAGAGGGGCTTCGCGGGTCCGAGCCATTGATGCTCCACCCGGCGACCGTTCCGTCGCCGCGCGCGCGCTTCAAGGCAACCCGCCTGACCCAATAGCAGGAGCGATTGTCATGGCTTCCTTTCACATTATCACCGGCGCTTCCGAGACGCCCGCGCATCCTCACAATCCGCAAGATTGGCGTTGGCGATCTCAAACAGGCACTCATCAAAGGTTGGGACGATTTCGCCGCCTATCCGAGCCAGGCGATTTTTATTGTTCTGATCTATCCGATCGTCGGCTTCATCCTCGGCCGGATGGCACTCGGCAGCGCGACGCTACCGCTGCTCTTCCCGCTCATCGCGGGGTTCGCCCTGGTCGGACCCATTGCTGCAGTCGGTCTTTATGAACTTTACCAGACGCCGCGAGCTCGGACTCGAGTCGTCGTGGACCCACGCATTCGATGTGCTCAAAAGGCCTTCGATCTTCGCGATTGCCGCACTCGGCATCGTGCTGTTGATACTATTCTTTGCGTGGATGGCGGCCGCGCAATCGATCTATCATTCGCTCTTCAGCCCCTACGCGCCCGATTTCGCTATTCGATTTCATGAAAGACGTGCTCACCACCGCGGAGGGCTGGCGGCTCATCGTGATCGGAAACGCCGTCGGCTTCGTGTTCGCTGTGCTCGTGCTCACCATCGGCGCAATTTCATTTCCGATGCTGGTTGATCGCGATGTTGGAGCGGCCGCTGCGGTGATTACGTCCGTACGAACCGTACTCGCGAACCCGATGACGATGGCGGTTTGGGGTTTTATCGTCGGCACGCTCCTGCTCATCGGATCGCTGCCGTTCTTCGCTGGACTTGCCGTCGTGATACCGCTGCTCGGCCACGCGAGCTGGCATCTTTATCGCCGCGCCGTCGCACGATAACGCAGACAATGCTTACGCGGCGAGTTGCCGCGTAAGCCATTCTTTCAAGTCTGTAAGCACATGCGTGCGGTCGGCTGGCCGTTCGTTGTAAATCTCGTGATAGAGGCCATCGTAGACTTTCAACGTACATAATCCGGCCGGCGCCGCGGCCGAAAATTGCCTCGAACCTTCGGGATCGACTAACTTGTCGTCGCCCGCAGCCTGCACAAGGGTCGGCATCGTGAGCTTGCCTGCGTCGCGGATTGCCGCCTCGCCTGCTTCCACGATAAACATCGTGATCCGTGGCGATATCAGCGAATGATTGAGCGGGTCTGCTTTGGACTGGGCGAGCACCTCCTCATCATGTGAAATTTTGTCGAGCGGTAGTCCATGGGGAACTGCGAGGTTCGGCGTCACAAGTTCGAGCCCGCGGACGGCGGCGCGCGTTGCGGAATTCAAGTACGAGCGCAGGCCGGGCGACGAAAGTACCAGCGCGCTCGGGGTGATCCAGCCTCCTGTGACCGCACGCGCGGCAATGACACCGCCCATACTGTGTCCCAGCAAAATTGGGGGTTGGCCCTTCCGGTTTACGTCAGCGTCAGCACAAATTTTGTCGAACACAATTTTCGCGTCATCGACGAACGAATTCCGGTCCAGGATTTTTGCGCGATCTCCGCTGGACTTTCCGAAGCCGCGATGGTCATGCGCCCATACGTCGATACCAATTTGGTTGAGAACCATTGCGACGTGCCCGTAACGTCCGCCGTGCTCGCCGAGACCGTGCAATAGTAAGGCTGACCTTTTTGCTCCACCAGCAGGCTGCCACCTCCGAGCGAACAAACTCGTCCCATCAGCAGTCATGACAGTGGACGTCGATGTAGGTTCGTGCTGTTCGTATGGAGCCATGCAAAATCAAATGTTTCTTCGTAAAACAAAATATCGGACATTCGTAATAGTCGAATATTGTTCGCCCGGAAACTTTCCGTCTAGCGAAGCAGATTGGAACTATCCTATGTTAGGCCTCGTACCGACGTTTGAGTCTGTTTGAGTTCGATCGGTTATCGGTGCGACTTTCTGGGAGGGAGAAAGTCGATGCAGGTGGCGCCCCGAGATATCGGTGCGTGGCGTGACGATGAGTTGTCACAACTCTTGCGCACGCTCGAGGAGAAGATCGGCGTCGGCACGTGGACGCGCCGGTGGGATCGGCAGAGCTTTGAGTGGTCGCCCGGTTTTTACAAGCTGCTCGGGCTGACGCCCGGAAGAGTGGTGCCGAGTTTTTCGGTGATCAACGACATCACGCATCCGGCCGACAGACGCGAGATGGAGGACCTTGATCGCGAGGTGAAGGCGAGCGGAACGCTTAGCCGCGAGTATCGTATCATCCGGCCGGACGGAAGAGTCCGCTGGCTCTCGAGTCAGGCTGAAACAATCTATCGCGCCGATGGCACACCGGACCGGGTTGAAGCAGTGGTTGCCGACATCACCTTGCAGCAGGATATGCGGCGCGGGCATCGGCTAGCCGAGCAACGGCTCAAGGCTTTATCCAAAGCGGTTGATGGCATCGTTTTTCATGCACATGAGAGCGGCGCAATCGTAGACGCCATCAATATTCCCGCGGAAATGAAAATTGCGGCGGCCGAGTATGTCGGCGAAGCTTGGCATCAGTTTGTCCACCCAGATGATCTGTGGAAAGTGTTGGAGCGCCTGGAGACGGCACGATCCAGAAAAGCCGCGTTCGAAGCCGAACACCGCACCCGCATGCCGGACGGGCAATATCGCTGGCGGTTGACGCGCGCGGAACCGGTATTCGCTCCCGATCAATCGATCATCGAGTATATCGGCCTTACGATCGATATCGACGGCAAAAAGCGACACCAGGAAGCGAAGCTGGATGATGCGACCTTAACCGGTGCGCAGATGCGCGGCGGCCGCGGCATCCTCAACTGGTCGGTGCGCGATCTCTCCTTCGCCTCCGATGTTTCAGTCGCTACGATCCGGCGCCTGGAAGAACATGATGGCCCGACATTGGACACTGAAGGCGCCGGCGATTCGATTCGCGCGGCGCTCGAAAAGGCTGGCGTCGAGTTCTTCATTCAACCGAACCACAAGCCGGGCGTGCGGCCGCGCTAATTTTGCGCGCGCGAGCGCCGCATCAGCGCGGCGTTCAGCTGCGCGCAGTTTCCCATTACCTCCGCTACCACAAATTCTTTCGACGCGTGCATCGACCGGCTTTTGCGCGCGGCAATTTTTGTCGCTTGCGAAGCCGCGTTCGTTAACGCGAGCGCAAAACTTTTTAACAAGAGGTTGACGCTAGCGAACCCCTAATCATGGCGGGCACGTTTTTATGGAGGGCTGACATGAGGGGTATCGTTTCACCGGAAGGCATCACGAAGAGGCAGACACCCGAAGCGCAGAAGACACCGAGCGATCCGGAGGTCGCCGAGTACATCGCCGACCTTACCGAGAGCCTTGCTAAAACTGCGCGCGAAAATGGCTTGCCGGTCCTCGCACATCTCCTTGAGATGGCTCGAGAGGAAGCCGCGACCGCGGCGACGGGAATGCAATCGGCGGCGGAGAACAGCAGCGGAGACTAGCGTCTTGGCCTGCTGAAAGTTCCCGGCAGGGAACCCGACATAGCGCAGAGGCGTTGTCGGTTCGAAATCTGAGCTAATTGCCCTGCTTGGTCGTTATTTCGATCGCAAGTTTCGGCTGTCTGTCCGATAGCGGACCGACGGCATTCGTCTATGCCCGGTAGTGTTTCGACGTCTTCAATGGATTCGAAGACGGCCTTGCCTGCTTTACCTAAAGGGGCACCCGGACGGTTAGCCATCACTCAGGGTCACGGCTCAGAGAACGATTAAGAGTCAGGAACCCATTCGTGATGCTTAAATCACGCGCGGAAACGCGCAATCATCTCTTGTCGAGTTTGCCTCCAGCGGAATACGCGCTGCTCGAGCCGCATCTTAAAGATGTGCCGCTCAAGCAGGGCACGATCCTGGTCGAGCAAGGCGAGAACATCGAGCACGTCTATTTTCCCCACAGCGGCATGGTCTCGGTCGTGATCGTTTTGGCCGATGGCGAAAAGGCCGTCGAGACGGCGACCGTCGGACGCGAAGGCGCAATTGGCGCGGTTGCCGCGCTTGGGCCGCGGCTCGCGACGGCACGCGCCATTGTTCAGGTTGCGGGTAACGGCTCCCGCTTGCCCGCGCGCCAGCTTCAGGCGATCGCTAAGCAAAGCAGTTTCCTGCACGACTACATCGTCCGTTATCAGGAAATGTTGCTGCATCAGGCACAGCAATCCACTGCCTGCAACGCGCTTCATGAAGCAAGGCCCCGGCTCTGCCGCTGGTTGTTACAGACGCGCGACCGGCTCGATAGCGACCTTATCGCCCTCACGCAGGAATTCCTCGCGCAGATGCTGGGCGTCCGGCGCACGACGGTCACCGAGCTTGCACGCGGCCTCCAGAAAAAAGGCCTCGTGCGCTACAAGCGCGGCAAAATCGAAATCCTCGACCGCGATGGGCTCGAGGAATGCGCATGCGAATGCTACGGCGCGCTGCGCAAACAGGCGGACTACTACTTCCCCCTGTCCCGCTAAGCCGGCGTTCACCCTTACGTAACGGCAACTTTCGCAACAGCGGCTTGCTGTTGTAGGAAGCCGTCTATGTTCGATGCGATCTGCTTTGCCGGCGGCGGCAACCGCTGCTACTGGCAGGGCGGCTTCTACGAAGCCGCCGCCCAAAAACTCGATCTAAGCGCACCGCTTGTGACCGCGGCAAGTGCAGGATCGTTTGCCCTGATCTATTCGCTACTCGGTGTTGGCCCGCGCGTTCGCGAACTTATTTACGCGGGCTGCGGACCGCACATTAAAAACATCGACTTCAAGGGCTGGCGTGCGGGCAATCCGCTTTTCCCGGTCGGTGCGATGTATCTCGACCTGCTGCGCAGTGTGCTCGACGACGCAGCACTCGCGCGGCTCAAATCGGCATCCAATATCCAGGTCGCGGTAGCCCGGCTCCCGCGCGGTCTGCCGCCGTTGCTCGGCGCCGGTCTCGGCATCGGTGCCTATCAACTCGAAAAGAAGCTGTTTCATCCGGTGCATCCGACCTTTGGCCGAAAGCTCGGTATCCGCCAGGAGTTCATTGGCGTGCGGGATCTGAATGGCGCTTCCGACCTGCATGACCTGATTATTGCGAGCGGCTGCGTGCCACCCTTCATGCCGGTGACGAAGATCGGCGATCGGCCTGCGTTCGACGGCGGACTGGTGGATAACGTGCCGGTCGCGCCGATTGAGCCGATTGAACGTCAGGGCGGCAAGACGCTCGTACTGCTAACGCGACAATATAAGCGCGTGCCGGAAATTCCCGGCCGTCATTACGTGCAGCCTTCGGAACCGGTCCCGGTCAAACAGTTCGACGTCACGAACCCGGACGGCATCCGCAAGGCTTACGAACTAGGCTTGAAGGACGGCACAGCTTTCGCCGCCGCCGCGCCGTCGAAGCGCCCGGCGCGGCGCGCTATCTAAGTTCGCTCGCCAGAGAAATCGCTAGCTTTTCACTACCTTGATCGTCAGGTCCGGCAGGCCCGCGATTTTTGCGACCAACGTCTCGCCGGGCACAACCGCGCCCACATTCTCCGGCGTTCCGGACATGATGAGATCGCCGGCTTTGATCTCGAAAAGCTGCGAAAGCCGCGCGATCTGTTCGGCGACACTCCAGATCATCTGCGAAAGATCCGCGCGCTGCTTCACTGTGCCGTTCACAGACAGCGAAATCTCACCACTCTTGAAGTGACCTGTTTGCGCAACTGGATGAATCGGGCCGATCGGTGCGCCATTGTCGAACCCCTTGCCGATGTCCCAGGGCTTTTTCTGGTCTTTCATTTCGGACTGCAGATCGCGGCGGGTCATATCGAGCCCGACGGCATAGCCGAAGACACAGTCGAGCGCCTTATCGACCGGAATATCGCGGCCACCTTTGTCGAGCGCTGCAACGAGTTCGACTTCGTAGTGATAGTTCTTGGTCAGCGACGGATAAGGATGCGAAGCGGTCTCGCCAGGCATCACCACCTGAACGGCGTCACTCGGCTTCTGGAAGAAAAACGGTGCTTCGCGCGTCGGATCGGAGCCCATCTCACGGGCATGTGCCGCGTAGTTACGGCCGATGCAGTAAATCCGGCGCACGGGAAATTGATTGCCCGTGCCCACGACGGGGATCGACGGGCGAACGACGTCAAAGAGTAGATCGGACATAGGGCTTTGCTTTTCCTTGCATTTTCGAAGGTGCCTACCCCCCTTCGGGCCGCCGCGCCAGCGCCCGAGGCAGCGCAGCCATGCAAAATTCATAATTCGGTAATGACGCCATGCAGTTATCGCATTGCAGCAATGTAGCCTTCCCCCTAACGCGATGCAGCAACGAGGCATAGTTTGCCCTTACGAGTTAGAGGCGATTCCGCTTCAGCCGATGGCGCGACGGATCGCGATACGAAGGAGACTGAACATGCTGCTCTGGGGATATGTTCTGAGACAGATCAAGCGTTGGCGGATGTACCGCCGCACCTATAACGAGCTCGCTGCGCTCGATGACCGCACGCTCGCTGATATCAATATCAGCCGCGCCGAAATTCCGGGCATTGCCAGCCACGCGGCCGCTGCGATCCGCTGAAGCCACCAAAGAATAAACCTGTCGCAAGGTTGCGGCCCCGGTCCTCCCCGGGGCCGTTTTCTTTTTCAGCCGCCCGCCTGCCAGCGCTCGATCGGCAATGTATCGGGCCGCTCGCCGTTTCGACGGGGCCATGGATCGATCGCCCAGCGTTGGCCCGAACGCAGATCGGCAACGACTGCGGTCGCATGCGGATAGCGGCCGTCCACGATATAGCCGCGCGACTGCGGCCCGACGAGCGCGTGATGACGCAACAGATTGAAGTCTGGACAGAAGCACCAGCACCTGCATCGTGTTGATCGTCTCGTCGATGCAGTCGGCTTCGGTGCGCAGGCCCGCCTGATCGGGACCGGCGCGTGGCGTCCGCCGGCTCGTACCGGTAATCGCACCGATGCGGCGCTCAAACCAGGCCACTGCTTCCGCGATCGCATTCAGTTCGGCGTGAGCCGAGTTCTTTCCCTTGTCGAGAATACGGCGCAACGTACGAATGTCATTGCCACCCAACGAAACGCTTGTGCGGAATTTACAGCCGAAGCCATGACAGACGACCACATCGTTCGCGCTCGCAACCGGTACTTCGTGCTCTGCCAGAAAGCTCGTCACGGCCTGGTCGCGCGCGCCCGCGCTTGAAACAACGCAAATGAAGACAGCAATCAGCAATAGTCGCGTAGGGCGCATTGAGTGTCCTCTGAGTGTCTCTTGCAGCCCTCCCCAACGCGATAATCGGCGATTGCTGCAATCCAGGCAAGCTTGATTAGAGCGTGCCGCGCCGCGCCGAACGCCAGATCGAAAATTGCCGGTACAAGCGCGACGTTTCGAGCGGTGTCCGGAACGGATCGAAGTTACTGCGATCCATACGTGCGAGATATTTAGGCAATACAGCCGACCGGCAAGAACGCAGGCAGAGCCGCGGCTGGAATCGCGAGACCGCGTAGTCTTTCGATCTCGACCCGCGCGCGCGTCTGCAACTCCCTTAAGGCTGCCGACAAGCCCGGCGGAGTTTTCGCCGGCGAACACGCTACGCGTATGTACGTCGTGCATTGCCAGCAAATCGAGCGGTACGAACAGCCGTCCCCGCGCAGCGTTACGTGCAAAGTTGGCAAGTATTTTCGCAGAGGCCGATTGCGCGTCCGGCAGCGAGTACGGCCGGCGTCAATGCCGGCATTTCGCCCAGGAGAATGCGAACTGATAATCCCATAGACGCAACTGCGGTCGCATCGATATAGGCAAGCATCGTCTCACTATTGTCGGGAGGCGCATCTGCGAGATCGAGGCTGTGTTTGTCGATAAAGCCGAGCAGAAGATCGCGCGGTAATCCGTGGACAGCAATCGCCTCGAGCAGTGCTGCCGCAACCGGATTGGCTCCCGCCTCGCTTCCGCGCTCGCCACGGATCACATCGCGCCACCATTGATAGCGAATTTCACCCGCCATCGGTTCACGCACCGCGTCGGCGACGTGAGCGATCTCCGTCTCGAACGCATGTAGCGCGAATAGATGCGGACGCTTGTCCGCCGGCGCGAACAGATTCGCGAGAAAGCGATCATAGTCGCGCTCGCGAACCAGCGACTGGCAGTAGCCGTAATCGGCGCTCATGGAGCTAGCTTACCGCAATCAGCGCGGCCGCGACCCTTCTGCCCTCATCCAGCAGCACGTTGTAGGTCGATGCGGCACCGCCAGTCGGCTGAAGATCGACGGAGATTTTCGCTTCGTTGAGAAGCGTCCTGAGTGCTGCCGGCAGTGCGATGGGATCGCGACCGCTGCCGATCATCAGGAGATCGATCTCGCGGGCCTCGGAAAACACCAGGCCAAGAACCGTCTCATTGATTTCGTGCGGCGCTGGTGACGGGCCAGGCGTAAATACCGCTCGGCACGATCAGGAGCGAACCGCGATGCGACATGCCGGCGAAACGAAAGCCGCCCTGACCGTATCCGTCGATGGGCGCGCGGCCCGGAAAATGCGGATCGTTCGCCGATGCGCTCACGGCGTGACGCGGGCGACCGTTTTCTCGGCAGCCGGCGCGTCACGGTCACGGCCCATGCCGACGCCGAGATACATCAGCATCGGGGCTGCGATAAAGACCGACGTGTAAGTGCCGACGAGCACGACGCCGAAGGTCATCACCGCGGCGAAGCCATGAATGGCACGTCCGCCCCAGATCAGGAGCGCAAGCAACGCAAGCGTCACGGTCAAATGCGTGATGACGGAGCGCGAGAGCGTCTGGTTGACGCCTTCGTTGAGCAACTCCTTCATCGGCATGCGCTTATACTTGCGCAACAACTCGCGGATCCGGTCGTAGATCACGACGGTATCGTTCAGCGAATAGCCGAGAATGGTGAGCAGCGCTGCGACCGACGTCAGGTCGAAGTCGATCTGCGTAATTGCCATAAAGCCAATCGTGAGCACGATATCGTGCACGTTCGCGATCATGGCGCCGAGCGCAAACTGCCATTCGAAGCGGAACCACAGATAAATCAGGATCGCGATGATCGCCATGAACAGGCCGACGATGCCGTAGCCGAGCAACTCGGCCGACACCCGCGGACCGACGACTTCGACGCGGCGATATTCCAGGTCCTCGCCGAGCGCGGCGCGGACCTTCTTCACGACTTCCTGCTGTTCTTTATCGCCGCCCGGCTGCTGCGCGACGCGGATCAGGACTTCGTTTTCGCCGAATTGCTGAAGCTGCACTTCGCCGAGGCCCAGCTTTTCGAGCGTGGCCCGCATGCCGGCGATGTCGGCCTTCCCGGACTTGGCTTGAACTTCAATGAGGGTGCCGCCCTTGAAGTCGATGCCGAGGTTCAGGCCGAAATGAAAAAATGCGAGCACGGCCAGGATCGACAGGATCGCCGACAGCGGAAAGCTGATGCGGCGAAACTGGACGAAGTCGATCTTGGTTTCGTCCGGAACCAGGCGAAGCAGTGGAATGCGCATCGATGTTCTCCCGCTTCAGATCGGCAGCGTCTTGGGGCGCCACCAGTGATACCAGAGCGCGACCAGAAGCCGGGTGAAAGTAAAGGCGGTGAAGAGCGTGGTCAGAATGCCGATGCCGAAGGTCACGGCAAAGCCGCGCACCGGCCCGGTGCCGACATAGAGCAGCACGACCGCCGCGATGAACGTGGTCAGGTTCGAGTCCAGAATGGTCGCCAACGCGCGGTCGAAGCCGGCATTCAGCGCGGAAATTGCCGAGCGGCCGGCACGCACTTCTTCGCGGATCCGCTCGTAGATCAGCACGTTGGAGTCGACCGCGATGCCGACCGTTAGCACGATGCCGGCAATACCGGGCAAGGTGAGCGTCGCGCCGAGCAGCGAGAGAATGCCGAGGATCATGCCGACGTTCACCGCAACCGCGATGTTCGCGAACAGGCCGAACAAGCCGTAGGTGAGGAACATAAAGATAATCACGAACACCGAGCCGATAAGGGCTGCGGTGATGCCCGCCCGGATCGAGTCCGCGCCGAGGCCAGGACCGACATTTCGTTCTTCAATGACGGAGAGCGGCGCCGGCAATGCGCCGGAACGCAATAGAATGGCAAGATCGGTCGCCGACTGCGCGGTGAAGCTTCCCGAAATCTGGCCCTGACCGCCCGTAATCGGTTCGCGGATGACGGGCGCCGAAATCACGCGCACTTTGCCCGGACCGTTATCGAGGACGATGGCGAACGGGCGCCCGACATTGTCACGCGTCGCCTGACCGAAGCGGCGGGCACCGCCGCTGTTAAAACGGAAATTGATGACCCACTCGCCGCTGCGCTGGTCGCTCCAGGGTTGGGCATCGACCAGGTCGTCGCCGGAAACGATGACGCGCTTCTCGATCACGTATGGCTGCGGCGGGTTGTCGTTCGACATCAGCACTTCCGAATCCGGCGCAGGATTTTGCGCGCTGTGCTGGTCTGGTCGACCATCCGGAAAGTAAGCTTGGCGGTCTCGCCGATCAGGCGTTTCAACGCTTCGGGATCATCCCAGCCGGGCACTTGCACCAGAATGCGGTCCGCGCCCTGGCGCTGGATCGAGGGCTCAACGGTGCCCGTCGCGTCGAGACGGTTACGAATGATTTCGATCGCACGCTCGACACCGCTCGAGATGCGCTGCGTGATACCGGCAGGCGTGACGGTGACGCGGATAAGCCCGCCACCTGCGTCCACGACTTCCAGATCGTTGATACCGGAGCCAGCGAAAACGCCGCCGATCGGCTGCGAGAGTTCGCGCAAGGCGACGCAGCGCTTCCGGGAGGTCTTTCTCCTCGCGAAGCCGAACGGAAACCCCGATGCCTTGAATGGTCGGCGGCGAGAACCCGATCTTCGCTTCGCGGAGCGTGCGGCATCGTTTCGGTGCGCAGGTTATCGACGTGCTCCTTGCGCAGCACATCCGAATCCATCTGCAGCAGGAGATGCGAGCCGCCCTGAAGGTCGAGCCCGAGCACCATCCTGTGCTGAAGGATTTTCGGCAGAGACTTATAAGTCTCCGGCGAAATCAAATTCGGAATCGCGAACGAGCAGAAAAACGCCGAAATGGCGACGATCGCAAACGATCTCCAGAGCTTCAGATGCATGCGTTTCCCAAAGCAGCCGGCGCCAAGGCGCGCGGCGTTACTCGCCGACCGGCTCGCCCTTGGCGCGGACTTCGGTCACCATCTGTTTCACCTGGCGGATCTTCACGCCTTCGGCGATCTGGATTTCGACTTCGTGATTGTCGAGCACCTTGGTGATCTTGCCGATCAGGCCGCCATTGGTGACGACGGTGTCGCCGCGGCGCAGATTGTTCACCATTTCCGCTGTGCGTCTTCACCCGCTTCTGCTGCGGGCGCAGGATCAGGAAATACATGATGACGAAGATGGCGATGAACGGCAGCAGCGACAACAACATGTCGTTGCCGCCACCAAGCGGACCGGCCTGGGCGTGAGCGGGGGTTATAAACATGGCCTCCTCGGGGCTTTCTCGTTGGACGGCGGCTCTCGTTGGACGAGGCCGCCAAATCGGGGCGGACTATACTGGCGGAGGGCCGGATTGCAACGGAATCAGGCCTTTGCCGAGCCCTGCAGTGCCCGCTTAAGCCTATGAAACCCCTCGCCTTGCCCGCGGCAAAGCCGCCCGCTATGCCGCGCGGGACAAAGGCCCTTGCCATGAACCGCCCCGCATCCTCCGATACCGTTCTTGGCATGCTCTCCGACGCGCTTTCCCGCGTGGCGGCAGCGGTCGAGCGCTGGGCACCGCCCGCGCTCGATGTGCCGGACTTTAGTGCCGCCGAAGCCTTCATTTGGAACGCGGCGGCAAAAAAGCTCGACCCGGTCGCAAAGGTGAATCGCGTCGAGATGATGCTGCTCAAGGGCATCGACCGGATGCGCGACACGCTCCAGTGAAAACACCGAGCGTTTCGCCAAAGGATTACCCGCCAACAACGCGCTCCTGTGGGGTGCGCGCGGCATGGGCAAGTCATCGCTGGTCAAAGCCGTGCATGCGACGGTCAATGCGCAGACCAAAAACCTGAAGCTGATTGAAATTCACCGCGAAGATATCGAATCGCTTCCGCTCCTGATGAACATGCTGCGTGGCGGGAAAGATCGCTTTATCGTCTTTTGCGACGATCTTTCATTCGATGGCGACGACACTTCATATAAATCGCTGAAGGCCGTGCTCGAAGGTGGTATCGAAGGCCGCCCGGATAACGTCATTCTCTATGCGACCTCGAACCGCCGGCATCTACTTGCGCGCGAGATGGTCGAAAACGAACGCTCGACCGCGATTAATCCCGGCGAAGCAGTCGAAGAGAAAGTTTCGCTCTCGGACCGCTTCGGTCTGTGGCTCGGCTTTCACCGCTGTTCGCAGGATGAGTATCTCGCGATGGTCAACGGCTATGTCGCGCATTTCAAAATCCCGATCGACGCTGACACGCTTCGCCGCGAGGCCCTTGAATGGGCCACCACGCGCGGCTCGCGCTCGGGCCGCGTGGCCTGGCAGTACACGCAGGACTTGGCCGGGCGCTTAGGCGTCAGACTTTCTTAGGTCACCCTTCGAGACGCGCGAACTTGCGTTCGCGCTCCTCAGCGTGATGTAACAATTAAAAGTCTCATCCTGAGGAGCGGCACTGATCTCGGGTTTACCCGAGATCAGCATTAGAATACTCAAGTCGGCTAAAGCCGACCTGAGTGCCCGCGTCTCGAACGATGGGTCAGCCGGGGAAACACCATGACCAACCGCCAAATCCTGCTTGCCGAAACACCCAGGGGAAAACTGGGGCCCGAACATTTCAAAATGCAGGAAGCGGCCATTCCCTCGCCGCAGGACGGCGAAGTGCTGCTCAAGGTCAAATTGATTTCGCTCGATGCCGCGAACCGCGCATGGATGCAGGGCGCGACCTATCGCGAAGCGGTCGGCCCTGGCTCCGTGATGGCAGGCGCTTCGATTTCCGAAGTTGTCGAAAGCAAAGCGCCGAACTTCGCCAAAGGCGACCTCATCTTCGCGGACACCGGCTGGCAGGAATATGCGTCGTTGCCTGCGAAGAAACTTTTGAAAGTCCCGAACGTGAAACCGATGACGCATTTGCTCAGCGTCTATGGCGTTGCCGGGCTCACCGCCTATTTCGGATTGCTCGACGTCGGCAAACCGAAGGAAGGCGAAACAATTGTCGTCTCGGCCGCGGCCGGTTCGGTCGGTTCGCTCGTCGGGCAAATTGCGAAGATCAAAGGTTGCCGTGTCATCGGCATCGCGGGCGGCAAAGAGAAATGCGACTGGCTGAAGAACGATCTCGGCTTTGACGACGCGATCGATTACAAAGCCGGCCCGGTTTTCAAATCGCTCAAAGCCGCCTGCCCGCAAGGCATCGACATCTATTTCGACAATGTCGGGGGCGATATTTTCGAAGCCTGTCTTGCACAGATGAAACAGCACGGCCGTATGGTCTGTTGCGGAGCGGTTTCCGCTTACGATGGTGCGGCACCGGCTGCTGGTCCGCGCGGCGTGCCGGGATTGATCGTGGTGAAGCGGCTTCGCGTCGAAGGCTTCATCGTCATGGACTATTATAACCAGGCGATGAAGGCAGTCGCAGAGCTGCAAACCTGGGTCGCGGCCGGCAAGCTCAAAGTGCAGGAAGATATTCTCGAAGGGCTTGAGAATACGCCCAAGGCGCTGATCGGTCTCCTGAACGGCGACAACCGCGGCAAGCGCATGGTGCGGCTCTAAAAGAAAAGGCGCCGGAAGTTTCCTTCCGGCGCCACTTCATAAAATGATACGCTGTTAGCCGGCGGCGTCTTTCACGCATTTCGTGGTGAAGCTCGCCTTGGCAGCGCCTGCGAGCTTTTTGTCCACGGCCTGCTTATCGCAGGTCGCTTTCGCGTCGCCTTCGCATTTCTTCAGGAAGCTCGCCTTGGCAGCGCCCGCGAGTTTCTTCGAAGCGGCGTCCGCGCTGCAGGTCGCCTGCGCGTTGGCAGCGGTCGCAGCAAACGTCAGCGCGAGCGCCAGAATGATCGTCCTCATTGGTATTCTCCCATCGCCCCGGAAACGATTCCCGGGTTGCGATAGTCTAGCGAATTGCAGGATTGAGACGGGATAATGGCGCAGGAAAATACCGGCTTTTGTACTTACGAGAGCACCTGTTTCGGCCGGCCAGCATAGACCACGACCGCGGCAATGAGATCGAGTGCGGCTGCGATAATGAGCGCAACACCGTAGCCGCCGAAATAGTCGTAGAGCCAACCGAACAGCACCGGGCCGAGCGCGCAGGCAATTCCGATGCACATCCAGGCAACACCATTGATCGCGCCGAAGGCGGCAGCCCCGAATTCGCGGCGCACGATGATCGGCGACAACGTGGTGACGTTTCCCGTCGTCAAACCGTAAACGATGCTGGCACCGATCAGAACGTAGGCGGCGGGAAACGCCGCGATCGTGGCGAGCGATACGGCCGCGACGCAGAGAACCGCCGCGGACGTCACGCGCAGATCGACCTGATCGGCCCAGCGCGCGAGCGCGACGCGGCCCATGAATGCGGCAATTGCCGTCAGCGACACGATGAAGGCCGCACCACTTGCGCCGAGCGACGGTACGGCGAGCGTCACGTGATGCGTGAGAAAGCCAACCTGCACCCCGAGGCCGAGCGAGAACGCCAGAACGAGACTGATGAAGCTGAAGGTGCGTAGCGCCTGCGCCCGGTTCCAGGTTCGTGGCACTTCCTGAGCGGTTTTTGCGTGCGGAGGCTCGCCATCCGGAAAGAGACCGAGCTCTGCCGGATTTTTCTTCAACACGAAAACCGCGAGCGGCAGCACGATTGCGAGCAGGAGTGCCGCGCCATAAAGCATCGTGTCCGCGAACCCGATCCGCTCGACGCTGAAAATCAGGATCGGCGTCGACGACATGCCGCCGACGGAAGCGCCGAGCATGGCAGACGACATCGCGCGGCCCTGATGGCGTTCGAACCAGGGTGAGATTGCCGCGGTAATGGCGGTGACCGAAATGCATGCATTGCCGAGACCGGAAAGAATGAACGCGGCATAGGCGTGCCAAAGCACCTGAACCTGCCCGATCAACGCGAGCCCTATTGCCATGACGATTGCGCCGAGCGCCATAACCGCGCGCGGACCAAAGCGATCAATCGCCGGGCCGACGAAGGCCGATGCGATCGCGGAGATGATGCCGCCGACCGTAATTGCAGTCGACACCGAGCCGACCGACAAACCGCGGCTTTGGGTAATTGCGTGGAGCGAAACCCCGAGCCCGAAGACGCCGAGGCCCCAGCTCAAAATTGCAATGAGCAGACAGGCTGTGACGATCCACCAGCCGTAGAAAATCGGCGCGCGCATTTCATCAGCCCCAAACAACGCAACGCGCAAAGCTATAGCGCGCCCCGCGAGTGAACGCGAAGCGCTCGAAGCTTCCGCTACGTCAGCTTGTGGAAGTGCCGCCTAGTGGATTGTGTCGTTCGGACCGGGCTCGGTACCCGAGACGTCCACGACAGTGCCCAGGTCCTCGATCAAATCATAGTGCTGGGATATGTCCTGCCAGACTTTGGCGATACGCGCCCACTCGACGCGCGTTTCTGCGCTCAATGACGCATCACTCGCCTTGTTGGTGGCTTCGACGGCACTGGCCTGACAATATTCGAGGACTCTCATGCCGCGTTAACGCGCAGGAATGTTTGGAGTTCCCCGTACGCACTCACCCGTTACGGATGTGGTTTTCGCGCTCGGCGGCAATATCGGTTTCTTGATCGGCTTCTTGGGCTTCTACATCGGCGTGCTTTTTCGGCGCCGTTAGTCCCTTGCCGCCTGGACCCGTGGTCTGATTGTAGGCTTCGCCGATCGCAGGATCGTTCGGACTGCCGATGGCAAGGCCATCGTCGGCCCAGTCGACTTCGGTGCTGTCAGTTCGAACGTCGATTTTGCGCGGCATGTCTTTACCAATGCCCGCCCGCGGCGAATGTTCCCGCCGGCCCCGAAATCAATTTTGTGCGTCCTGCAACGAGCATGTGGAACCGAAGTCGCTCTGCGCCGTTGAAATGCATGCCGCACCATGCCCCCGGTAGCGGCGCTTTCAGAAAGCCCGGAGCCTCCCCTCGTCTCCGGGCTTTCCTTTGATTTAAGGCTGGGCGATTGAAAGGAATTGGGCGATGTCTATAGGCACCATACTGCTGATCATTCTTGTCGTCATTTTGCTGGGTGGTTTTTCTGGCATCGGCGGCAGTCCATTCTACGGTACCGGTTATTACGGCGGCGGCGGCCTCGGCATCGTAATCGTTATCCTGCTGATCCTTGTTCTGCTTGGCAGGATCTAGTTACGCTCAACATTCTGCCTCTGCCTGTTAAGGGCGGAGGCAGAGTGTCGGGGCAGCCACATTAGGGGAACCTCGTTACCTCTCGGGCGTTAACCTCGACGGGGTTGATGGTATTTCGGGGGCTATGAACGAGTTGAAGACCAGCGACCCCTTCGCAAAAAACCAATCCGACGAAGGACGCTATCGCCTCCTCCTCGACGCCATCACCGATTACGCGATTTATATGCTTGACCCGGACGGCACGGTCACAAGCTGGAATACAGGCGCAGAACGCTTCAAAGGCTATTCGCCCGCCGAGATCATCGGCAAGAATTTCTCTCGTTTTTACACCGATGCAGACCTCGCCCGCGGACTGCACAAGCGCGCGCTCGACGAAGCGGCACTCAATGGCAGCTTCGAAAGCGAAGGCTGGCGGGTGCGCAAGGACGGCTCGCGCTTTTGGGCGCATGTCATCATCGACGCTATCCGGGATCAGGGCGGAGACCTCATCGGCTTTGCCAAGATCACCCGCGATCTCACCGAGCGCCGGAATGCGACCGAAGCGCTTCGCCAGAGCGAAGAGCAATTCAAACTCCTCGTTCAAGGCGTCACCGATTACGCGATCTACATGCTCGATCCTGAGGGCTACGTGGTCAGCTGGAACGCCGGCGCAGAGCGCATCAAAGGATACACCGCCCACGAAATCGTCGGCCAACACTTCTCGGAATTCTACATCAAGGAAGACCGCGAGGCGGGCGTGCCTCAGAACGCGCTTGATACCGCGATCCGCGAGGGACGCTTCGAAAACGAATCCTACCGTTGCCGCAAGAACGGTACCAAATTTCTCGCGCATGTCATCATCGATCCGATCCGCGACGATCACGGCAATATCATCGGATTCGCCAAGATCACGCGCGACATCACCGAGCGCGAAGAAAACCGCACGAAACTCGAACGCACGCGCGAGCAGCTGTTTCAATCGCAAAAGCTCGAAGCGATCGGCAAACTTACCGGCGGCGTCGCGCACGACTTCAATAATCTCTTGATGGTGATCCAGAGCAGCCTGGAACTGCTAAGCAAACGCCTGCCGGACAACGGACAGATTACGCCACTGCTTCAGAATGCCATGCGCGCAACCGAACGGGGTGCAGCACTCACCCAACGCATGCTCGCTTTCGCGCGGCGGCAGGACATCGAGCCGCAGTTGATCGATGTCGCGGCACTCGTGCGCGATACGCTGGACTTGCTCAAGCGCACGCTCGGTCCGGCTTATCTGATCCGGCTTGAAGGCGACGACAAACCTGCGCTTGTGCTGACCGATCCGAACCAGCTCGAAGGCGCGCTTCTCAATCTTGCTTTCAACGCACGCGACGCGATGCCGGACGGCGGCGCAATTACCATTACGGTGAAGACCATGAGCATGAATCCTGAAGGACTGCCCTCGGGCAAATTTGCGTCAATCGCGCTAAGCGATACCGGCCACGGCATGGATGCGGAGACGCAGCGGCAGGCAACCGACCCATTCTTCACGACCAAAGGAGTCGGCAAAGGCACCGGGCTCGGACTTTCCATGGTGCAAGGGATGGCGGAACAGGCCGGCGGCGCCTTGAGGCTTCAGAGCGAGGTCGGCTCGGGTACGAAGGCCGAACTCCTGCTTCCGATTGCCACCGGCGACGCCGGCGCGGGTGTGGACGCCGGCGCGTCCGCACCCGCCGTCATATCGCGGCCGCTGGTGATCGTCGCCGTTGACGACGACAGCCTCGTGCTCATGAACACCACCGCGATGCTCGAAGATCTCGGTCACACCGTGATCGAAGCAAGCTCCGCGCGCGAGGCGCTTGAACTAATTCGCCAGACCAAAGTCGATCTCGTGATCACCGATCACGCCATGCCGCACACGACCGGACTTCAACTCGCCAAAACGCTACGCGAGGAGAAGCCCGATCTGCCGGTGCTGTTGGCAACCGGCTATGCGGAGATCGATCCGAGCGCGGGTATTCAACTCCCGCGCATCGGCAAGCCGTTCCTGCAGAACGACCTTAAGGCCGCTATCGACAAGGTGATGGCGGCTGAGTTGATCAACGATTGCCTCAGAGCGGCTTGATCGCGACCTTGCGGAATTTGATCACGCCTGAGCCGTGTTGAAGCGTGATCGGACCTTCGGCGAATAGGCCGTTATGGAGCTCGACAGTCTTCTGGCCATTCATCAGAACGGTGATCAGCCGGCCCTTGACGGTAATTTCGAACGTGTTCCATTTGCCGCCAGCCTTCGGCATCGGATTCACTTCCGAGAAGTTCACGATGCCGCCCGTGCCATAGGTCGGGTCTTTGCGCTCATCAAAGATATTCACTTCGTAGCAATTGCGATCGAGGATGACTTTCGGATCCTGGCAGCGCAGGAAGATGCCGCTGTTTGCGTCATTGCTCGCCCAGAACTCGACATACATCTGGAAGTCTTTATAGGGCTTCCTGCTGACGAGATGTGCTGGGTCCTTGCTGGTGCGTTTGTCGGCGACAATTGCACCGTCTTCAACGCGCCAATTGGTTTCGCCGACCTGATCCCAGTCGCCCACATTCTTGCCGTCAAAGAGCGTGATCCAGCCTTCGCCGGTCTGCGCCATAACGGGCTGCGGGACGATGAAGGCCGCAGCAACAAGTCCAATAGCAAATACGATTGCGCGAGCAGCGATACGTGACATGAATTGCCTCCCTGGCATGCTCCGGCGTTTCGAAAGCGACAGAGCCATTTATGTCGCGCTGGTTGCCGCGCTGACATGCTACGGAATTGCCGCACGACGTAAAGCTGCGCTGCAGCGGCGACATCCTTGAATTTCAGCGTTACCGAACCACGCCAATTTGAATTCATGCAATTATAATGAGGCGCGCATGCTCGCTCCCGGCCCCGATCATCCGATCACCATCACCAAACATCCGAGGCGAGTCCGCGTTACATTCAACGGTAAGACCGTTGCAGAGTCGGCGAATGTCCTGACGCTCCGGGAAGCGAGTTATCCGTCGGTGTTTTACTTCCCGCGCGAAGACACGCGGATGGAATATTTCAAACCGACCGGCCGCTCGACGACGTGCCCTTACAAGGGCCGCGCTGCCTATTTCTCACTGGATGTTGACGGCAAGACCAGCGCCGATGCCGTATGGTCTCGTGAAGCGCCCTATCCTGTCGCAGCACTGCTCGATCAGCACTTTGCCTTTTATCCGGTCAAAGTGGACGCGATCACGGAGCTTTGAGCCCGCCCGGGATGACGAATTATGATCGCTGGATTACAACCTGTGCCGTAAAAGCGCAGGTGCCAATCGCCAGCAGGCGTGTCAGATATCGACGCGCAGCGGCGGCACCGCCAAGTAAACCGCGGCAAGTACTTCAAACATGCGAAAGACAGTCATGAACCGTACCGCGCTCGCAGCCATCGCCGTCCTGCTCGCCTTCTCGCTCGCCGTGCCGCCACCTGCGGCACTTGCCGAAGGCGCGGTCGCCATCGCCGAACCGCGCGATGTCGCAAAGGACGGCTATTCGAGCGGTATTTCCTATAACTATGGGAACGTATCGGGCGCCGAAGAACGCGCGCTCCAGGAATGCCGCAACAGCCGCGATGCGTCGCCGGAAACGCGGAAGCTCTGCAAGGTCGTCCGCACGTTCCGCAACCAATGTGTTCCGTCCGCGCTCGATCCGAAGGCCGGCACGCCGGGCGCGGGCTGGGCGATCGGCGACACTCGCGATCTGGCGGACGTAACGCGCTCCGCGCCTGCGAGGACACTGCCGGCCGTGACCGCAGGGCAAATGCGGGGTCACCGCCGACGGTTGTGACGGCACGGCGAAATAAGCCTGTATGAGCGACCCTCGCCCGAACAGCTGCAAGCCAACCGTCGGCTTCTGCTGCGCGGTTTCGTTCTTCCTTCGGCGCGGTTGCCGGCACGTGCATTTTACTCGGAATCTGGCGCTGGCTCTGGCTGATCCCGAACAACCGGCGCGACGGCTTCGAACTGATCGCGCCGTTTCTCGGCACGATCTACTTCGTCCTGTTCGTGGTGCCCTGCTGGTATTTCGGCGTCAAAAACTACGCGCTGGCATTGCCGCAGTGCTTTCGGCGATTGCCCTGTTTTTCGCGACCGACGGAGCCTTCTCCTGGTTTCCCTGGAGCATTTTCGGCGGCGCCTAAACAGCGGCGCCTAAACAAAGGTGGCGTTTTGAGCCGCCTTTTCTTTTACGTTTGCAGGAACCTGCCGCCTGCACCCGCGTTCTATGACGCAGATAAACTTTCAAGCGGGTGATGCCATGCGGGACGTACTGGCCTCTATCCGAGACTTCTGGTGTTTTGTGGCGTCATGGCAGCCTTCCTGATGCTGTTGCTGCTCATCCCTGCATCGTCCGACGCCGACGCCACCACGATCACAAATCCCGTCCGGACGACTGCGGCCGACACGCGTCAGTTGACTGGCAGCGAATGCCGTCTGGACCAACACGCGTATGCGCCGACCTGCCAGACGCAGGGGCGCACTATTCGCGTCATCAATTACTGATTTACGATGCCGGAGAGATGCTTCTCGGGATCGACCGGATTTGAACCCTTGCGGATTTCGAAGTGCAACTGCGGCGAGGTCACGCCACCGGTCTGGCCGGCGTGCGCGATGATGTCGCCACGCTTGATCTTCTGATCCTTTTTCACATCGATCGTGCTGTTATGCGCGTATGCCGTCACCCAATTGTCGGCGTGGCGGATCAGCACGAGATTTCCGAAACCCTTTAGTTCGTTGCCCGCGTAAGCGACGACGCCGTCTTCGGCGGCGCGGATCGGCGTATCCTTCGGGCACCGAGAGATTGATGCCGTCATTCTGCTGACCATTCGGCTTGCGGCCATAAGCGGAAATAATGCGGCCACGCACCGGCCAACGGAAGCTCGGTGCTGCATTCGGCGCGGTCGGCGCTTCAGCAGTAACTGAAGGCGGTGTATTCGGACGCACCACGCCGACGCTTTCAGGCTGTGGTGCGGTCTCATTCTGCGTGGTCTGGATCGGGGCCGGCGTTTCCACCCGGCGGATCGGCTGGGCCGGAACGGTCTGCGGCGCGGTCGTCGCGACCGGATTGGTGACACCACCCGGAATGCGAACCTGCTGCCCGATACGAAGCTGGGTCGAGAGCGTGAGGTTATTTGCGCTCGCGATCTGCTGAGGGCTCAACTTGTAGCGGCGCGAGAGCGAAAAGATCGTTTCACCGCCGGCAACCGTATGCACGCTGCCCGCATGTTGTTCGGTACCTGCGTTTGCTGAACCGGGATTGCGCCATTGCGGCGCTTCGGAATAACAAGGCGCTGACCCGGCTGGATCATGCTCGCCGATTGAAGATTGTTCGCGCGCAGAATGATTTCGGCCGGAACGTTGTGCTTGCGCGAAATCGAATAGACGGTTTCGCCCTTCTGCACCGTGACGGCGGTGCCGCCATCCCAGGACCAATCGTTCGCGTTAATGGCAGCCGTGGTCTGCGGACCGTTCAGCGGACGATACTTCGCCTGCGGCGCGGGAGAAGCCGGCACGGTCTGCGGACGATAATTCGTTGCGGGAGCTGCGAGCGGCTGCGTTTCGACGCGCTGCTGCAGTTGATGTCCCGGCACCTGCGCCGGACCGGCAGGATGTTGCGGCTGCTGGATCGAAGCAGTCGTATCCTGGCGGCTATTGAATGGATTGGAGTCGAACCGCGTGACGTCCATGCTGCAAGCGGCAGCAAACAGACCGGTAGCGGTGACGGCGACAACACGGGAGAGCAGCGCTCCCCCGAGACGCATGGACTTGATACGCATCACTACTCACTCAGGACGCAACAACACCCCTTGAGCGATACGGCAAACGAGTAAATGCGGACTTAAGAAAATAGAGGTTCGGAGCGAATTTTGCAGGTCCGCCCAAACGTTAACGCGGGCCAGCTCCTCGCATCACCTCATCCTGAGGAGCGCACCGGTCTCATGGTTCGAGACGCACCTTCGGCGCTCCTCACCATGAAGATGGACTGCTAAAGCGCCACGGCCTTGCCGGCGACCAGCGGCACGAAGCGAACCGACATCAGGTCAAAATGGTCGAGCTTCGCGCCGTTCCGCGTGAATAGCCGCAGCGATTGCACGCCGTTGGCCGGTCCTACCGGAGCGATCAGGCGTCCGTTGGCGCCGAGCTGATCGAACAATGCTTTTGGGACTTCGGGTGCTGCCGCCGTGAGAATGATGCGGTCGAATGGTGCCTCGTCAGCCGCACCTTCGGTGCCGTCGCCGACCCGGACAACCACGTTCTTCAGGCCCAGCACGCGAAGCCGCGCGGAGGCGAGATCGGCAAGCGTCCGATAGCGCTCGATCGTGACGACCGCTTTCGCAAGCATGCCGAGGACCGCCGCCTGGTAGCCCGAACCGGTGCCGACTTCGAGCACCTTGTGCGCGGGCTCGACGTCGAGCGCTTCGGTCATGCTCGCAACGACGTAAGGCTGGCTGATGGTCTGGCCGCAATCGATCGGCAGCGCCTGATCGGCATAGGCCGATTGCGCATGCTCGGCCTCCACGAAAATCTCGCGCGGCACTTGCTCAAGCGCACGCAGGACTTTCACGTCACGAATCCCGCGGCGTCGCATGGAGAGCAAAAACTCCATCCGCGCTTCCGCGTTTTTTCGTTCGAAATCCCGGTCCCGTCTGTCGCGGTCCGCCATCCGCGCGCAAACTCCCTAGGTTGTCAGTTCGCTCTGATCAAACATCGCTGCGAGCTTAGTCATAAACGGCTTGTCGGTGAGATCGATCCGTAACGGGGTTACCGAAATCTTTTTGTTTTCGATCGCGGAAAGATCGCTGCCGTCCTTGAAGGTGCGTTTAATGCGCTGGAATCCGATCCAGTAATAGGGATAGCCACGGCCATCGTGCCGCTGATCGACCATCAGAAGCTCCGCGTCGCGCCGGCCTTGCGTCGTGATCGCGACCCCTTGCACTTCATTCGGCGGGCAATCCGGGAAATTGATGTTGAGCAACACGCCGACCGGCAGCGGGTCCTTGAGCAGCTTTTTGAGCAGCCCCGGCGCGAGCGCCTCCGGCGTCTCATAGCCGACCCGGTCGCGCGTATTCGGGCCATAGGCCTGGCTGATCGCGACCGCCTGCATGCCCAGAATCGTGCCTTCCATGGCGCCTGCGACGGTGCCGGAATAGATCACGTCTTCGGCAAGGTTCTGGCCGCGATTGATGCCGGACAGGATCAGGTCCGGTCGCTTTTCGTTGAGCACATGGCGGACACCCATGATCACGCAATCGGTCGGCGTACCTTTGACCGCGAAGCGCTTTTCATCGATTTTGCGCAGACGAAGCGGGTCCGAAAGCGACAGCGAATGCGAAACGCCGGACTGATCGAACTCGGGCGCCACGACCCAGACATCGTCGGTCATCGTTTTCGCAATACGAACGAGTGCCTCGAGACCCGACGAATGAATGCCGTCGTCGTTGGTGACCAGAATACGCAAATCAATTCGCTTTCGTGATTTTGGTGAGGCCGCCCATATAGGGCTTTAAGGCCTCCGGAATTGTGACGGAGCCGTCCTCGTTCTGATAATTCTCGAGGACCGCGATCAACGCGCGGCCGACAGCGACGCCCGAGCCGTTCAGCGTGTGCAGATAGCGCGTGCTTTTAGCGTCCTTCGGCCGATAGCGTGCGTTCATGCGGCGGGCCTGGAAGTCGCCGCAGTTCGAGCAGGACGAGATTTCGCGGAATGTATTCTCACCGGGCAGCCAGACCTCGATGTCGTAGGTCTTCTGCGAGGCAAAGCCCATGTCGCCAGTGCAAAGCGTCATCACGCGATAATGCAGGCCGAGCTTTTGCAGCACGCTTTCGGCCGATTTCAGCATCCGCTCGTGTTCTTCGGCGCTCCGTTCGGGCGTCGTGATCGAGACCAGTTCGACCTTGGTGAATTGATGCTGGCGGATCATGCCGCGCGTGTCCTTGCCGGCAGCACCCGCTTCGGCGCGGAAGCATGGCGTGCAGGCGGTGACCCGCATCGGCAGCTTCGCTTCGTCGGTAATGTCGTCGCGCACGAGGTTGGTGAGCGAGACTTCGGCGGTCGGGATGAGCCAGAATTCCTCGCCCGCGCGAAACTGATCCTCTCTGAACTTCGGCAGCTGCGCGGTGCCAAACATCGCGTCGTCGCGCACAAGAACTGGCGGGTTCACTTCGGTGTAGCCGTGCTCGCCGGTATGCGTATCGAGAAAGAGCTGCGACAGCGCGCGCTCGAGCCGCGCCAGCGCGCCCTTCAACACGACAAAACGCGAGCCGGAAATCTTGGACGCGGCTTCGAAATCCATCAGGCCGAGCGCTTCGCCGATCTCGAAATGCAGCTTCGGCTTGAACGCTAAGCTTCGGTTTGTCGCCATGGCGGCGATATTCGACATTGCCTTTTTCGTCCGTGCCATCCGGCACGTCGGCGGCGGGCAAATTCGGAATCGACGCAAGCTGTTCGTCGAGTTTCTTCTCAATTTGAGTCTGCTCGGCTTCCAGCTTCGGCATCTCATCTTTAATGGATGCCACTTCGGCCATGAGCTTCGACGCGCGCGCTTCGTCTTTGGCCTTCTTCGCGTCTCCGACTTCCTTGGAAACGGCGTTGCGGCGCTCCTGCAGCGCCTGTAATTTCGCGATCACCGCGCGGCGCTTCTCATCGAGCGCCAAAAGATCGCGCGACTCCGCGGTCAGGCCGCGCCGGGTCAGGCCCTTATCGAAAGCCTCCGGGTTGTCGCGAATCCATTTAATGTCGTGCATTGTTTTTCCTGCGTAATAGGCTCGGATTACGCATGATTTTCTACTTAAAGTGAAACTTTAACTAGGCTGCTGGCGTATTTGCCGGTGGTACAGCCACCTCGGCCGAGCGTCGATTCCGCTGCGGGCTGCGCCGCTGCCCGCTTCTTCTCGGCCGCCGCCACCAGCCAGATCGAAATCTCGTAAAGGAGCAGAGTCGGCAGCGCAAGCGCGAGCTGTGAAATCACGTCCGGCGGCGTCAGCACGGCCGCCACGATGAATACGCCGACAATCGCATAGCGCCGGATCGAGCGCAGCCAGTCCGCCGTCACAATGCCGATGCGCGCAAGCAGCGTGAGGACCACCGGCAACTGGAAGCAAATGCCGAAGGCGAAGATCAGCGCCATGATCAGCGAGAGATATTCGGAAACGCGCGGCAGCAATTTGATTTCCGGGCCGCTGCCGAGTTGCTGCATGCCGATGAAGAAGCCCATCGCAAGCGGCATCGCGACGAAATAGACGAAGGCTGCGCCTAACAGAAAGCAGAACGGGGTCGCAACCAGATAAGGCACGAACGCGCCCTTCTCGTGCTTGTACAGACCGGGCGCGACAAACGCATAAATCTGCGTCGCGATGACCGGAAACGCGAGAAACGCCGCGCCGAAAATCGCGAGCTTGATCTGCGTGATCAGAAATTCCTGCGGCGCCGTGTAGATCAGTTCGATTTTCGCATCGGCACCGGCCGCCAGCTGATAGGGAAACAGCAAAATATTATAAATGTACTTCGCGCCGGCGAAGCAGACGATCAGCATGATCACGAACGCAATGATCGATTTGATCAGCCGCGAGCGCAGCTCGATCAGATGCTCCATCAAGGGCGCTTTGGAAGCGTCGATTTCTTCCTCGGTGCTCACGCGCCGCTACCTTGTTTGCGCGCGGGCTCGGCCGGCATCTCCGCGGAGGTCGCACTCGCGGGCGCGATCGGCGCGGGTTCGATGGAAACCGGCTCAAGTTGCGGGGGCGCCGGGATCGCTTCGTTGACCTGGGCGTCGGTTGCCGAAGGTGGCGGTGTCGTTAGCGACGGTGCTTCCAGCGACTTCTGGACGTCGTTCTGAATCGTCTGAAGCGGATTTTCGATCGCGCCCTTGGCCGAGGACGCGAGCTTCTCGGCTTCGTTCTTGAGCTCGGAAAGTTCGGCTTCGCGCATCGCGTCCTGGAACTGGCCCTGGAATTCCGAGGCCATGGAGCGGACTTTCGACATCATGGTGCCAAGCGCGCGCAGCACTTTAGGCAGATCCTTCGGCCCGATCACCACGAGCGCGACGATCCCGATCAGGAGAAGCTCACTCCAACCAATATCGAACATGCATTACCACCCGGCCGCGGCCGTGTTGCGGTCCGCGAACCGGGCCGCAAAGGCGCGGCGTCAGCCGACCTTCTGATCGTCGGTGCGGCGAACAACCACCGGCGGAGTTTGTTCGATTGTCTTGGGTGGCGTCGTGGTGGCGGCGGGTTGTTCTTCTTCCGCCATGCCCTTCTTGAACGCCTTGATGCCCTTGGCGGCATCGCCCATCAATTCGGAAATCTTGCCGCGTCCGAACAGCAGCATAATGATCAGGCCAACGACCAGCCAATGCCAAATACTCAAACCACCCATGGTGTCCTCCGCTGGCAGGCTAGCGGAGCCGCCAAAACCAGCCAATTTTCATTGCTTTGCACGAACCTAGGGCGGTGAAGCGGCAAAAACAAGAACTTCAGCCGGTCGATCTCGACGCCGACGTCCTCGCCGTCCTTGCGGTTAACGCCCTCGCGGACCCTTGCCAAAACGGGGTCATCGAGCCCCGGCATCGCGATTTCGAGCAGGTTCACCTCGCCCACGAAACGATGCGCGACAATGCGCCCGGGCAGACCCTCGCCGGTTGGCCGCAGGCGAATCCCCTGCGGGCGGATGCAGACGACGGCCTCGCCCTCAGGCCGCTCGGGAGACGCAAAGGTTCCAAGCGGCGTTTCGATATGGCCACGATGCGCCCAGCCGGTGAGTTCATTGACCTCACAGAAGAAACGCGCGGCAAAAAGACTCTCCGGACGGCGATAAATCAGTTCGGGATCGCCGAACGCGACCACCCTGCCCTTATTCATGAGCGCAATACGATCGCCCATGCGCATCGCTTCCTCGGGGTCGTGCGTCACGATCAGACAGGTCGCGCGCGCTTCGCGTAAAATCGCGAGCGTTTCGGTGCGCACGGTGTCGCGAAGCCGGCTGTCCAATCCGGAAAACGGTTCGTCCATCAGGATCACCGCGGGCCGCGGTGCGATCGCGCGCGCAAGCGCCACGCGCTGCTGCTCGCCGCCCGACAACATGTGCGGATACTGCGCGGAGCGATCGCTTAAACCCACGCGTTCAAGCGCGAGCTTCGCCTGCCGATCGGCTTCAGTCCGCGCAAAACCGCGCAGCCCGAAGCGTACGTTCTCCAGGTTCGTCATGTGCGGGAACAGCGCGTAGTCCTGAAACATCAGGCCGACGCCGCGCTTCTCCGGCGGCACGAATGCATTCGGTCCCGCGACCTCCAGACCGTCGAGCAACACGCGGCCTGTGGTTGG
The DNA here is from genome assembly GCA_963730025.1 of uncultured Alphaproteobacteria bacterium. Lineage (GTDB taxonomy): Bacteria > Pseudomonadota > Alphaproteobacteria > Rhizobiales > Xanthobacteraceae. Next base: position 261,701 of record CAVSPV010000002.1, on the reverse strand, counting down.
CCGCTCGAGCCCGGCTGCCAGACGAAGCAAGGTCGTCTTCCCGCAGCCCGACGGGCCGACGAGGCTCACGACCTCGCCCGGATCGATTGCGAGCGTCACGCCCTGAACGGATTCCGGGCCGCCATAGGAATGGTGGACGTCATCGAACGCTAGATGGGCTGCGATCGAAACCGGTGTCGGTGAACGGGGAGCAATACGGGACGCCATGACGGGCTCGAAACTAGCCGAGCGCGGACGCTTAGTCCCGGTCCTTGCCGTCGCCCGGATCGAGTTCGGGATCGCCCTCTTCGAGCGGGTCCTCGTCATCGCGCAGCGTCGTGAGGTCGTTCGGCATCGGGACCGAAAAACCGGCAGGCAGCCGATCGTCGAGGAAGCCCGCGCCTTTGAGTTCCTCAAGACCCGGCAGGTCGTCGATCCGGTCGAGGCCGAAGTGGATCAGGAACTGCTCGGTGGTGCCGTAAGTCACCGGACGGCCCGGCGCCTTGCGGCGCCCGCGAAGCCGCACCCAGCCCGTTTCGATCAGCACGTCGAGCGTGCCTTTCGAGATCGTAACGCCACGAATTTCTTCGACTTCGGCGCGCGTCACCGGCTGGTGATAGGCGACGATCGCTAGCGTTTCGATCGCAGCGCGCGAAAGTTTACGCGGCGGCGGCGTATCCTTGCGCAATCCGGTGACCAAGATCGGTCGCGGTGCGCAGCGCCCACTTTCCTGCAACGCGAACCAGGTTCACGCCGCGCGAAGCGTAATGATCGCCGAGCTTCTTCAGCGCTTCCTTGAGATCGGTTCCTTCCGGAACGCGCTTGGCGAGGATCGCCTCATCGACCGGCTCGCGCGCGGCAAACAGGATCGCTTCGAGCGTCCGCTGCACCTCGTCGGTGTCGGGCTCGGCGCCTACGATGGAAAGCTGTTTGCGCAACGCGGTCACTGTTGGGTCTCCACAATTTCAGGCTTGGGCTCGGGCCGGCGCTTCAACCAGATCGGAGCAAAGGCCGATTCTTGCTGAATATCGAGAGCGCCGGACTTCACCATTTCGAGGGATGCGCAAAAGCTCGACGCAAGCACGGTCGCGCGCATCGAAGGCTCTACGACGAACTGAATGAGAAAGGTATCGAGCCGTGTCCAGTCCTGCGCGACACCGACCAGCCGCTCCAGCGCGCCTCGCGCTTCTTCAAGCGACCAGACGATGCGCTGCTTCACGGTGTGATACGAGAGCGCCTTGGTCTGGCGCTGCAGCGCATACGCGGAAAGTAGATCGTAAATCGTCGCCGTGTACTGCTGCGGCGCGAGCGGATTGTTTTCCTCGGGCATGCCGCGCTCGAAAAACTCTGAGCCGAGCTTGTCCCGCGTCATCAGGTTGGCGCCGGCGCGGCGGATTGCTTCCAGATGCTGAAGCCGCGCGGCGAGATCGGCAGCGAGATCGGCCGCCGATGGCTCTTCTGGGCCTGCGGGTTCCGGGAGCAAGAGGCGAGACTTCAGATAGGCAAGCCACGCCGCCATCACGAGATAATCGGCGGCCACTTCGATCCGTAGATCGCGCGCGCGTTCGATGAACAACAGGTACTGGTTCGCGAGCGCCAGAATCGAAATCTTGGCGAGATCGACTTTCTGCTGCCGGGCAAGCATGAGCAGGAGGTCGAGCGGGCCTTCGAAGCCCGCAACATCGACCACCAGCGAGGGCTCATGGCTCCCGCGCTCGGCTTCCGGCAGTTCAAATTCGCCTGGTTCCACGTTGTTCCCGATTCCGTCTCAAGCAGCTTCAATGATAGCGGAAAAGCGGCCCCAAGCCTCCGCCACGTTGAAGGGTTCTGGCTTATCTTTGAGGCTATCCAAGGCTTTCTTGGCGCGGCGTTCGGCCTCGCCGGAAAGCGGTGGACTGGCATCCGCCACCGCCTGCAGCTCGCTCATCTGCCCGTTGCAATGAAGTGCCATGTCGCAACCGGCGGCAAACGCTGCCTCTGTCCGCTCGGCAAACGATCCTTCGAGCGCTTTCATCGACAAGTCGTCGGTCATCAGTAAACCATCGAAGCCGATATGGCCGCGGATCACGTCGCGCACGACAATCTTCGAAATCGTCGCCGGAAGCGCTGCATCAATCGCCTCGTAGATCACGTGAGCGGTCATGGCGAGCGGCAGATCGGCGAGTGCCTGGAACGGTGCGAAGTCGGTCTGGTCAAGTTCTGCGCGCGAAGCGGACACGCGCGGCAACTCAAGATGACTATCGGACATGGCGCGGCCATGACCGGGAATGTGTTTGACCACCGGCAGCACGCCGCCGGCACGCAATCCATCCGCGGCGGCGCGCGCAAGTTTGGCCACGACGCGCGGATCGCTGCCGTACGACCGGTCTCCGATGATGTCGTGCGCGCCTTCGTGGCGGAGATCGGCAACCGGCAGGCAATCGACATTGATCCCGAGCTTCACGAGTTCGCTTGCGATCAGGCGCGCACCCAGACGGACGGTTTCTTCGGCGCTGGTGTCGTCTCCGGAAGCATTCACGAGCCGCTCGGCTGCGGGAAAGCTCGGCCAATGCGGCGGCCCGAGGCGCTGTACGCGGCCACCTTCCTGGTCGATCAGGACCGGCGCGTCTTTCGCTACCCGCAATCTCGCGGTAGCTTTGAATCAATTCCTGAACCTGCGCGGGTTTCTCAATGTTTCGCTTGAAGAGAATCAAGCCCCACGGGCAGCGTCTTGAAAACAAACGCTTTTCCTCGTCCGAGAGCGAGGTGCCAGCGCAGCCGGCGATGTAGGCGTAATCGGTCATGCGCGGGCGTAAGCGGCGCGCCCCGCAGCGTCAAGAACGGTACGAAAACTAGTTGTTAGTTGCGGGACTGGACGATGCAGCCCGCGCCCGCCGTCTTCAAATTCTGGCAGAGCGCATTGGCCTGATCGCGGTTCATCGGGCCGACCATGGCGCGATAGAAGGTACCGCGGTCGCCGAGGTCGAAGCGGCGGATGTCGGCATTGCGGCCGGCGAAGATCGAAGCGTGCTGCTGGCGCAGGTTGCCCCAGGCGGCCTGAGCCTCTTCCTGCGTCTTGTGAGACGCGACCTGGACGAGATAGTTGCCCGCCGGTGCCGGGGGTGTAAGAGCCGGACCCAAGTTGCCCTGGTGCGGACGGGTCGGCGCGACGTTCTGGTTCAGGTCCGAGCGCGGACGCACCGGCACGGGTGCCGGTGTCTCAGGCTCGAGCGAATTCGGGTTGGCATTGAGCGGCAACGGACCAGCCGGAACCTGTTGCTGCTGCTGGGGCTGGCTGTTGCCCGGCACCACCGTGCCATCCGAACGAACGGTCATGGTTTTGACCTTCTTCGGCTGGTCGGGATTGATCACCTGCTGTTGCTGCTGCGTAGCGACCGGCGCGAAAGCCGGCGTTTGCTGCTGCGGACGCTGCACGGCCTGCGGCGCCTGTTGCTGGTTCGGCTGCTGTGTGAGGTCGGCCGGCTGTTCTTCGCGGGTCAAAACCTGCTCGGGTCCGGTCGCGCCGATGCGATCCTGGATTGCCTTGTTCGGAGCGGCTGCATTCTGCGGCGCGTTCTTCGGATCGACCTTGGTCGGTGCGTTCGACTTGGTCACGAACGTCGGGCGCGCAGACGAGTTAAAAATGGTGCGGTAGGCGAAGACCCCAAGGAAAGCGACGGCGACCAGGCAGATCGCGACGATGCCGATGACAAGGTAGAGGCCCCAGCTCCGGCGCGGACGAGGAACTTCGCCGTAAATGTCGTCAGCGTGGTCAGGCAGATAGGCGTCGTCGGCATAGTCCGGATCGTAATCGTCCTCGTGGCCGCGGTTATAAGGCTCCTGGTAGGCAGGCGCCTGCTGGCGGCTGGTGCGCGCGTGGCGCGGCGTTTCTTCCGGCGCATAGCGGTCGGAGCGGCGGGTTGTCCGCGGGTCCTCGGCATACGCGTCACGCGTCTGACGGGCCTGGCGCGGCGCTTCATCGGCATAGGGATCGCGCGAGCGATAATTCTGGGCAGGAGCCTGAGCAGGCGCCGCGGCCCGGCCGTTCGCGCGCGGACGCGGCGCGGGTTCTTCGTAATCGTCATAGGCAGCAGTACGCGGCTGCGGGCTGCGCGCAGGACGCGGCTGCTGGTCGCGATATTGAGTGCGGTCGTCCAGGCCGCGCGTTGGTTGCGGCTGACGGGTGCTTTGCTGACGCGGATCTGGCTGGCGCGGGTCGGCCTCACGCTCGCGCGCGTAAGCGCCATTGGCCTGGCGCTCCGGACGGCGCTCGGGCTGGACGGGCACGACGCGCGTCTGGCGCGAATGCGAACCGTTGACGGTCGCGCGGCGTTGGGCCGATGAGCCGGAAAATTCTGCGAACGGGTCTTCCTGGCCGATCAGACGCGCGAGCTCGGCGAGCGGATCTTCACCACGGCGGACGCGGGGGCCATCGACACCCGACTGCGAGTGCGCCTGCGGCTGCCCGTGGCCCCTTACAGGCCGGTGCATCGGTTCGTCCGCCATCTTATTCCGATCACTCACCATTGTCCGCGCCAATGACATTCTAACACTCCGCGCGGGGGGCCGTTAACGCATTTCTTCGGCCGCTCTGACACCCAATATGGCCAAACCCGAGGCCAGGACCCCGACAAGACCCTGCACAAGACTCAGGCGGGCGATGGTCAAACTAGGGTTATCTTCGATAATGAAGCGTAAATGTGACGCGTCTTTCCCTCTGTTCCACTGCGAATGGAACTCGCTGGCGAGATCGTAAAGGTAGAAAGCGACCCTGTGCGGTTCGTGGAAAAGAGCCGCCTGCTCCACCAGCCGCGGCCACTGTGCGAGCTTCTTGATGAGCAAGAGTTCCCCCTCGTCCGATAGCTGGGCGAGATCGGCCTTGGCCAAGGCATCGGCCTTCAGGTCGAGGGACGGCATTGCTTCGGCTGCGTTCCGAAAGATCGAGCGGCCCCGCGCATGCGCGTACTGAACATAGAACACCGGGTTGTCGCGCGACTGTTCGATTACCTTCGCCAGATCGAAATCGAGCTGCGCATCGTTCTTGCGAAACAGCATCATGAAGCGCACGGGCGCGACACCGACTTCATCGACAACCTCGCGGAGTGTGACGAAGTCACCTGCCCGCTTCGACATTTTCACCGGTTCACCGGCGCGCAAGAGCCGCACCAGCTGGCAAAGCTTCACGTCGAGCTCGACTTTACCGGCGCCGAGTGCTGCGACAGCTGCGTTCATGCGCTTAACGTAGCCGCCGTGGTCCGCGCCCCAGACGTCGATCAGCGTTTTAAAGCCGCGATCGATCTTGTCGCGGTGATAGGCCATGTCGGCAGCGAAATACGTGTAGCTGCCATCCGACTTCTTGAGCGGACGATCGACGTCGTCGCCGAACGCGGTCGCGCGAAACAACGTCTGCTCGCGGTCTTCCCAGTCCTCAATCGGCGCGCCCTTGGGTGGCGGCAGGCGGCCCTCATAAATGTGGCCGGCCTTACGCAGGAATTCGACGGTCTCGGCGACCTTGTCTACCGCTTGCGGTCAAGGACCGCTCGGAAAAGAACACTTCATGGCGGATTTCGATCGCCGCGAGATCCTCCCGGATCATCTCCATCATGCCGTCGATCGCGGTCTGGCGGACCAGCGGCAGCCAGTCGCTCTCGGGCTTCTGCAGAAGTGCGCGGCCATGCTGTTCGGCAAGCCGCTTGCCCACCGGAACCAGATAGTCGCCGGGATAAAGCCCTTCCGGAATCTCGCCGATGTCGTCGCCGAGCGCCTCGCGGTAGCGCAGAAACGCGGAGCGCGCGAGCACATCGACCTGGGCGCCGGCATCGTTGATGTAATATTCGCGCGTGACCGCGTAGCCCGCGAAGACCAACAGGTTCGCAAGCGCGTCGCCGAACACAGCACCACGTCCATGACCGACATGCATCGGCCCGGTCGGGTTGGCGGAAACATATTCGACGTTCACTTTTTCTTTTTTGCCGAGTTCGGCACGGCCGAAGCCGTGACCGTCAACGACCGCCGCGTGCAGCACCTTGAGCCAGAACGCATTATCGAGCGAGAGATTGATAAAGCCGGGGCCCGCGACCTCGACTTTCGCGACATGCGGGACGGCTTTGAGCTTCGCCGCCACCTTATCGGCAAGCTCGCGAGGTTTAAGCTTCGCGTCTTTGGCAAGCACCATCGCGGCATTGGTCGCAAGATCGCCGTGTGTCGGGTCCTTCGGCGGCTCCACGACAATGCGCGACAGATCGAGGCCAGCCGCGAGCGCGCCTTCTTTGGTCAGCGCGTCAACGGCGTCGCGGACATGCGCGAGATATATCGAAAATGGATTCATGACTGATGGCCGAGAAGGCCGCGGGAGCTAACGCAGTTCGGGGGTCGAGTCAAAATAGCGCTTGTGTTCCTCGATCGCGAAACGGTCGGTCATGCCGGCGATGAAGTCGGCAATCTGGCGCGCGAGCAAAGGGGCGTTCCCGGCCACGATCTCGTCCGACCGCTCGGGCCCCATGTGCAGCGGCTCGTCCAAATAGTGAGCGAAAAGGTCCCGGACGATCACCTCGGCATCGGTCATGATCCGCATGACGCGCTCCTCGCGGTACATCCGGGGCGTGAGGAAGGCTTTGATCGCTCGATCCGCGACTTCGCCCCGCGGCGAGAACGCAATGACCGGGTCGCGCGCGTAGCGCACGTCTTCGGCCGAGCGCGGGTTCATCACGTGCGCGCGGCGCTCGCTCTCCTTCAGCACGTCGTCGATCAGCGCCGCGATCAGCCGGCGGATCACTTCGCCGGTCAGCCGCTGCGGTGGCGAGCCCGGAAACAGGGCCTCGACCTCCGCGCAGATACCGCCGACCAGTGTCACGGGTTTCAGATCCTTGAGCGTGAAGAGTCCGGCGCGGAGCGCGTCGTCGAGATCGTGCGCGTCATAGGCTATGTCGTCGGAGATCGCCGCAACCTGTGCCTCGGCGCTCGCGAAAGTCCAATATTCGAGATCCCAGTCGTTACGCTGCTCGGCAAACGCCCGCGGCAGCCCGTCTTCCTCGTAGCGGCCGATGCCGGCGCCCGCTTCGTCGGTGAGCGGCCCGTTATGCTTCGCGATCCCTTCGAGCGTTTCCCAGGTGAGATTGAGCCCGTCGAAAGATGCGTAGCGGCGCTCGAGTTTGGTGACCACGCGCAAACTCTGCGCATTATGATCGAAGCCGCCGAACTCCTTCATGCAGGCATCGAGCGCGCGCTCGCCGGCGTGGCCGAACGGCGGATGACCGAGATCGTGCGACAGCGCGAGCGCTTCGGTGAGGTCTTCGTCGAGTCCAAGCGAACGCGCGAGTGCTCGCGCGATCTGGGTCACTTCCAGCGTATGCGTGAGCCGGGTCCGGAAGTGGTCGCTCTCGTGAGAGACGAAGACCTGGGTCTTGTGCTTGAGCCGCCGGAACGCAGTTGAGTGGATGATACGGTCGCAGTCGCGGCGGAAGTCGCTTCGGGCGGGACTCGGCGGCTCTGCGACCAGACGCCCTTGCGAGCGCGCAGGGTCCGCCGCCCAGGCAGCCCTTGGCGTAACTACCGACACCGCCACGATCTTTTCCCCGATTTGACTTCGCCGCCCGCGCTATTACCTATAGAGCGTAACGCTTTGGTTTACCGCAGGAAATGGCCTTGATGGACGCCAATCAAGTCGTCGTCACCGATAGCGCGATCAAGAAGATCGCGACGATCCTCTCCACGGAGAAGGAACCCTCGGTACTGCGTGTGAGCGTCGAAGGCGGCGGCTGTTCGGGCTTCCAGTACAAGTTCGATATTCAGCGCGCGCCGGAAACCGAAGACATCGTGATTGCGCGCGACGGTGCGACTGTCGTAATCGACCCGGTGTCGCTCCAGTATCTCGCGGGCTCGCAGATCGACTTCACCGACGAATTGATTGGCGCTGCCTTCAAAATCGAAAACCCGAACGCGACCGCGTCCTGCGGCTGCGGCACCAGCTTCGCACTCTAAGTTCGCGCGCGGTCTGGTTACGAAATGCGGATCGCGACCTGGAACGTCAATTCCATCAAGGCCCATCTTGGTGCGGTCACGTCGTGGCTTAAAGAGCGCGATCCAGACGTCGTTTGCCTGCAAGAACTGAAATGCGTGGACGAGGCATTCCCGCGCACCGAGATCGAAGACCTCGGCTACAACGTCGCGGTGCACGGCCAGAAAACGTACAATGGCGTCGCGATCCTTTCTAAACATCCGATCGACGAAGCGAAGCCGCGACTTCCCGGGAACGACGCCGACGATCATGCACGCTATATCGAGGCGACCATCTCGACCAAGGAAGGTTCGATCCGAGTTGCCTCCATTTATCTTCCGAACGGCAATCCAATCGACACCGACAAGTTCAAATATAAGCTTGCCTGGATGGATCGGCTCGCGAAACACGCGAACGAACTTCTGAAACTTGAAGAGCCGCTCGTGCTTGCCGGCGATTTCAACGTAATCCCGACCCCGCTCGATGCCGAGTTTCCGGAAAAGTGGACCGGCGACGCGCTCGCGCAGCCTGAGACGCGCACGAAGTGGCGCACGCTCACCTCACTCGGCTTCACCGACGCGCTGCGCGCGACTGCCGACAGCAAAGGTCTCTACACATTCTGGGATTATCAGGCCGGCGCATTCCAGAAGAATAACGGCATTCGCATCGATCATCTGCTGCTTTCGCCGCAAGCGGCCGACCGTCTCGTGTCAGTCGGCATCGACAAGAAAGTCCGCGCAGCAGACAAGCCATCCGATCACGTACCGATTTACGCGGATTTTCGTATCGCAACGCGATAACCATTCGCTTCCGCACAGCGAAACCGCGCATTTGGCGCTTGAACGCTGCGTCACGCGCCCACAAGATACCCTTCGAGCGGCCGCCAAGAAGCCGCGAGCGCCGAGGGAGCTACACTTTCAATGAACGTCAAGAACTCGGGCGCGGAACACGTCGGCAATGCGGCGCCCGTGCTGATGCCCGACCAATTGGCTGCGCGCAAAACGAAAGGCGTTGCGCGCATCATTCTGATCGTCGCCGCGATTGCGGTTCCGCTGCTTGCGATGAACCAATTACTCAACCTGCACTTCTTTGTCGGCGTAGTCCTGATCGATAGCCGCTATCTCTTTATTCTCGCCGCGCTACTAATTCCTCTCGTCTTCATTTCGGTACCCGCCAATGCCAAGCGCGCCGACGGCGCGACGCCATGGTACGACTGGCTTTGTGCGATCGCTTCGTTTGGCATTCTGATATGGTTTGCTTATTTCGCAGAGCGCGGCCTGCTCGAAGGCTGGGAATATAACTCTCCGGCAACAGCGAAGATTCTTTCCGCCGCGCTCTGTTTGCTCGTCCTTGAAGCACTGCGGCGCACCAGCGGCTGGCCGATGACAATCATCGTGGGCACCCTCGCGCTATACCCCGTTGTCGCCCATCTGATCCCGAACCCGCTCCGCGGTTTCCCGCATAGTTTACCAAATACGATCGCTTATCACGTTGCGAGTTCTGAATCGCTTTTCGGAATTCCGATGCGTGCATTCGCCGAAATCGTGATCGGCTTCATCGTGTTCGGCCTGGCGCTGAACTACACGGGCGGCGGCAAATTCTTCAACGATCTTGCGTTTGCGCTGGTCGGAAGGATGCGCGGTGGTGCTGCGCAAGTCGGAATCATCTCGAGCGGATTGCAGGGATCGATTTCGGGAAGTGTGATCTCGAATGTGATCAGCTCGGGCGTCGTCACCATCCCAGCGATGAAGCGCACCGGTTTCCGCTCCGACTACGCGGGCGCGGTCGAAGCGGTTGCCTCGACCGGCGCAGTCTTAATGCCGCCGGTCATGGGCTCGACCGCTTTCGTCATGGCGTCGTTCCTGGGCAAAAGTTACAGCGAGATTGCGCTTGCGGCGACAATACCGGCGCTTCTTTTCTATCTCGCGCTCGCTGTCCAGGTGGATGCTTACTCAGCGCGTCTAGGCTTGCGGGGCCTCACGAAAGCGGAGTTGCCGAAGCTCGGCGCAGTTTTTAAAGAAGGCTGGTTCTATATTCCTGTTTTTGCGCTGCTCGTTTTCCTGCTTGTCTTTTTGCAGGACGAAGCGTTGGCGCCCTTCTACGCGACCGGCCTGCTGCTTCTTATCAACCAGGCGCTGCCTTCGCATCGCATGTCGTGGAGGCAACTCAGCGACTTTGCGATTGCGGTCGCGCGCGGTCTTGCCGAGCTCGTTGCGATCCTAATGGCGGTTGGATTCATTATCGGTTCGCTCTCAATGACCGGCCTCGCCGGAACGCTCGCAAACGACCTTGTTTTTCTCGCGGGCGGCGCGCCGCTTGTGCTCCTGCTGATGGGCGCGATCACGAGCTTCATTTTCGGCATGGGGATGACAGTTACAGCCTGCTACATCTTCCTTGCGATTGTGCTGGCACCGCCGCTCGTGAAAGCCGGGCTGGATCCGCTCGCCGTGCATCTCTTCATTATGTACTGGGGCATGGTTTCGTTCATCACGCCGCCGGTCGCGCTCGCAACGTTTGCCGCAGCCCCGCTTGCGGGTGTTTCGGCAATGAGAATTGGCGTGCAGTCCGTCCGGCTCGGAACTGCTATTTATCTCGTGCCGTTCTGCTTCGTGCTCAACCCAGCGCTGCTCTTTAGAGGTGACGCGCTAACCGTGACCATTTCGATTGTTGCTGCGTTCGTTGGCATGGTGCCGCTGGCCGCTGCGCTGCAAGGATATGTGTTGGGCATCGGCCTCGTCCCAAATCATATCGGCGGATGGATCGTACGCCTTCTCATGATCGCTGGTGGAGCATTGTTCGCAGTGCCAGTACCTCGACTGACCGGCCTTTCCTTCACCAACAATCTTGCGCTCGCGGCAGCGCTTGTCATCGCAGGATTGTTGATACTTTTCGTGCTCGTTAGAAAATCAGAACAAGGGAGAACATCGCCATGACAATGAGAACGCTACTTGCCGCCACGATATTGAGTGCGGCAATCCTTGTGCCGGCCGCTTCACAAAACGCGAAGCTTCCGGAAACGCTGACCTGGACTGCCTATGACGTCGGCTCCGGCGGCTACAACCAGGCGGTCGCGATCGGCGCGGCACTGAAAAACAAACTCGGCGTCAATCTTCGCGTTCTACCAGGTAAGAATGATGTCTCGCGCACGATGCCGCTCCGCGACGGTACGGTGACCGTTCTCCGCGAACGGCGTCGGCGGCAGCTACATGGCGCAGGAAGGCGTCTATGAATTCGGTGCGCGTGACTGGGGTCCGCAGCCCGTGCGCGCATTGCTGCTCAATAACTCGGACGCACTCCTCACCATCGTTACCGCCAAGGATGCAAACATCAAGACCATGGGCGACCTGAAGGGCAAACGCGTTGCCTGGGTGGTCGGCGCACCGGCACTCAATCAGAACATCACCGCGCTGCTCGCTTCCGCCAATTTGTCATGGAACGACGTGAAGCGCGTTGAGTTCGGCGGCTTCGGTGCGGCCATGGACGGGATCGTCAATAACCAAGTCGATGCTGCGTTCGCGTCCACGATTTCCGGACAGGCATTCAAGATCGCGGCGTCCCCACGCGGCATTCAATATCCGGTCGTGCCGCATAACGATAAAGCGGCCTGGGAGCGGCTTAACAAGACCGCGCCGTTTTACGTCCGGGGCTGGGGCGCGGAAGGTGCCGATCTTTCGGCGACGAACCGCGTCGAGGGTGCGACCTATCCCTACCCTGTGCTTATGAGCATGGCGAACGCGGATGCCAACCTCGTCTACAACATGACGAAGGCAATGGTTGAGCTGTTCCCGGAATACAAAGATAGCGCACCGGGTAACGTCGGCTGGGATATCAAGCGGCAGATTTTCGCCTGGGCAATCCCGATGCATGACGGCGCGATCAAGTATTTCAAGGAGCTTGGCGTGTGGACCGCCGAGCACCAGAAGCACAACGATGCACTGCTCGCGCGGCAGAAAGTTCTGGGCGATACCTGGAAGGCCTATGCAGCCAAAGGGCCGAGCGACGACAAGGAGTTCGCGCAGGGTTGGATGAAGGCGCGTGCGGAAGCGCTCACCAAGAACAGCATGAACGTCGTGGTGGAAAGCTGGTAAGCAACCGCGTCGGACAAACAAAAGCGCGGCGCTAAATTTAGCGCCGCGTTTTCTTTTTTAGCGTTGAGATTCTCAGCGGTTCGCGCGCAGGTGCTGTTCGAGATAACTGCGTGCAATGATGCGGTCGTCTTCAGACGTCTTTCGCACCGCATCTTCGTAAGCTTTACGAATGCAGTCGTCTTCGGCGCCGGCGGCATCGAGCGCAAGCGTGAGCCACATCAAACCGCGCGCAGCCTGGCGCGGCACGCCCTCGCCGTCGATCATCATCTGGCCGAGCAGCGCCTGGGCCTGATGCTGACCCTTGTTCGCAGCCGAATAGAGCCAGCGCGCGGCGGTACGCGGATCTTTCGCGGTTCCGCGGCCTTCGAGATAGAGCCGTCCAAGGTTGTATTGGCCGTCGGCGTCGCCGAAGTAGGTCGCGGCATAACGATAGAGCTGCGCCGCGCGGCGCGGGTCGGAGACGACTTCTGTGTTGGCAATACCATCGAGATGATAGCTGCCCAGCGCCACGAACGCGTTCGCAACGAAACGCGACTGCGGCAGGAACGGCGATGTCTCGGCGTTCTTCACGGCGACTTCGCTGAAATATTGGAAAGCCTTGTACGGATCGGCTTTGACGCCATCGCCGTCCGCGTAAATGCGGCCGAGCTTCCACTGCGCGCCGGCGTGACCGTTATCGGCCGCGTATTGCAAGGAGCTGATCGCTTTGGTGCGGTCGCCGGCGAGATATGCCTGCGTGCCCGACTTGAACGCGTCCATGATGGAAAGCGGCTTCGCGGGCGCCGCCGCCTGCGGCGTCGGCTTGTCCGGATCAAGCGCAATCGCGCTGCCCGCGCAGGTGAGTACCAGCGCGGTGACAATACCTATGCGAGCGGTTTCAAATATCCGCATAACTCTTCGCTTCGGCCTTTCCGCCGGGGTGAGTCACCGCACCGTTGAGCGCGTTGCCAACCTGCTGCGCATATTTCCAGAGGTAGCCGGACTTCGAAGTCTGTTTCGCGCGGCTTCCAGGCTTTTTTACGCTCGGCGAGTTCCGCATCCGTGAGCTTCACGTTGAGCAAGCCCGCTTCGGCGTCGAGTTCGATGATGTCGCCGTCTTTCAGCAAGCCGATCGGACCGCCGATCGCCGCTTCCGGTCCGACGTGCCCGACGCAGAAACCGCGCGTTGCGCCCGAGAACCGCCCGTCGGTGATGAGTGCCACTTTGCCGCCCATGCCCTGGCCGTAGAGTGCGGCCGTGGTGGAAAGCATTTCGCGCATGCCGGGACCGCCCTTCGGGCCCTCGTAGCGGATGACGAGAACATCGCCTTCTTTGTAGGTGCGGTTTTTCACCGCTTCGAAGCAGGCTTCTTCGCCATCGAACACGCGCGCGGGGCCGGTGAACTTCAGCATGGATTTTTCCATGCCGGCGATTTTCACGATTGCGCCTTCAGAAGCGAGATTGCCTTTGAGCCCGACGACACCGCCGGTGACGGTGATCGGCTTGTTCGCCGGATAGACCACGTCCTGATCGGCGTTCCATTTCACGTTCTTGAGGTTCTCCGCGATCGTGCGGCCCGTGACCGTGATGCAGTCGCCATGCAGATATCCGTGATCGAGCAGCGTCTTCATGATCATCGGAATGCCGCCGACTTCGAACAGATCCTTCGCGACGTATTTTCCGCCCGGCTTGAGATCGGTCATGTACGGCGTCTTTTTCATGATCTCGGCGACATCGAAGAGATCGAATTTGATGCCGCATTCATGCGCGATCGCGGGCAGATGCAGCGCGCCATTGGTCGAGCCGCCGGTCGCGGCAACGACCGCGGCTGCGTTTTCGAGCGCCTTCCTCGTCACGATGTCGCGCGGACGCAAATTGAGCGCGATCAGATTCCATGATCTGCTCGCCCGCCAGCGTGCAGAACTTGTCGCGGATTTCGTAGGGTGCCGGCGCGCCCGCCGAATACGGCAAGCGCAAGCCCGATCGCTTCGGAAACGGTCGCCATCGTGTTCGCGGTAAACTGCGCGCCACAGGCGCCGGCCGACGGACAGGCGACCTGTTCGATTTCGTCGAGGTCTTCGTCCGTCATCGCGCCGACCGAGTGCTTGCCGACGGCTTCGAACATGTCCTGCACGGTCACGATCTGGCCGCGGAAATTTCCGGGCAGGATCGAGCCGCCATAGATGAAGATCGACGGCACGTTGAGACGGCACCATAGCCATCATCATGCCGGGCAAGGACTTGTCGCAGCCGGCAATGCCGATCAGCGCGTCGTAAGACATGCCCGCGGATGGTGAGCTCGACGGTGTCGGCAATCGCCTCGCGCGACGGCAGCGAAGCGCGCATGCCGGCGTGACCCATGGCGATGCCGTCGGTCACGGTGATGGTGCAGAATTCGCGCGGCGTGCCACCGGCGGAAGCGACGCCTTTTTTCGCGGCCTGCGCCTGGCGCATCAGCGCGATGTTGCAGGGGGCGGCTTCGTTCCAGCAGGAAGCGACGCCGACGAAGGGCTGGTGGATCTGCTGCTTGGTCAGACCCATCGCGTAATAATAAGACCGGTGCGGCGCGCGTTCAGGCCCCTCCGTCACGTGACGGCTGGGCAATTTCGATTTGTCGAACGTCTTGGCGTCCATCGGACTTGGCCTTTAACCGCACCCCGCAGACAATTGCGTCTGCACCCCCACGGGCGGCTTCACACACATTGAAATCGTTATCGTTTATGGCACCTTCGCGGCGCAAAACGCGCTGGCGGGCCCGCTATGACGATACGGTACAAGGTGTGGCTAAACAGTCACATCGAAAATCGCAGCTTTTGCTGCTGACAACTGCGCTGCACAAACGGATCATGAAGAAACCGAAGCAACTGACGCCTGCATTCTTTGCCCGGAGCGTACACGCGGTCGCGCCCGAACTGATCGGTGCGACGCTCCTGGTTAACGGCGTCGGCGGACGAATCGTCGAAGTCGAGGCCTACCACCACACCGATCCGGCGGCGCATTCCTTTAACGGCAGGACCGAGCGCAATGCCGTGATGTTCGGCCCGCCCTGCCATGCCTATGTCTACCGCTCCTATGGCATCCACTGGTGCCTGAACTTCATCTGCGAAGCGGAAGGCTCGGCGAGCGGTATCTTGATCCGGGCGCTGGAGCCGACCGAGGGCCTGGCCGCGATGCGCCGGCGGCGCGGGCTGAAAGAAGAGCGGCTGCTCTGTTCGGGACCGGGCCGGCTCGGCCGAAGCGCTCGGCGTCACCCACAAGCACAACGGATTGCGCCTCGACCGCCCGCCGTTTCAGGTTCTCGCGCGCGAAGCCGAGCCCGGAACTCGTCGCCGGTATCCGTATCGGCATTTCGAAAGCGGTCGATGAACCGTGGCGCTATGGGCTGAAGGGCTCGAAGTTTGTGAGCAAGAAGTTTCCACTCACCACATCCCGAGGAGCACGCCGAACGGGTGCGTCTCGAAGGTTGGGATGAACCACTGAGGTCTTCATGGTTCGAGACGCGCTCGCATTCACTCGCTACAAGATTATAGGCTCGCGTTCACCGCACCCGCCCGCCACTTCAGATCGAACAGCAATCCCTGCGGCAACGTATCGATGACCGGCGTGGTTGGAACGCCGGCCTGATCGAGCATATCGGCGACCCAGTGATTGCAGACTTTTAAAATACTGAACTCACCGACCGCGCGATAAAACAGGCTTGGCCCATACAACCCGCGGCCGAGATCGGCGGGGAGCGTTCCATTCATTTCGCGTGCAAAGGCAGCGTCGAGCGCGAGAAGCAGTTTCGCCAAACTCTCCTCGCCCAATCTCAGGCGCACCATTTGCGAGCGATAGAACGCAACCTGAGGCTCCGCGCTTAGTCCAACCACATGAAGCACGGAGCGATTGCCTGGAAGAAACAGCGCTTTCAGCGCGAGCTTAATCGTGAGCGCGGAGATGTCAGGAACTTCGCGATAAAACCCCTCATCGCCCCAGCCGAACTCAATCCATTCGTAATCAAAACGGGTCGCAATGGCCGCGAGCGCGGCATTGCCGTTGCGGTTTGCGATTTCGCTCCGGCGTACGACGATCCCGGCGTGATAGCCGTGGCTGACGACGTAGATATCGTGGGTGCTGACGCCAGAGGGTGCCGGATAAAGCGCGCGATTACCGGGCCGCGCCGTCCATGCCGCCAATGCCCCAAGGGCAACAAGAATGAAAAGAAGCGCGCCAAGAACGTGCCTGATCCAACGCCGCACGTCTGCCCCCGAACGCTGGCGCCTAGCGCCCCTTCACTTTTAGCCAACGGGTCTTCTTCTTGATCACGCGAACCGTGACATAGACCACCGCGCTGAAGACGAAGAGTACCGGCCAGATCGGTTCATCCGCCAGCCATTCCACGAGCGTCTGGTTCTCAAGCAGCAGCGCTTCGAGCATTTCCACGATGGCGAACACCGTGGTGATTAGAAAGAACGTATGAAATTCGCGCAGCAGCGCGGAGCGCCACGAGAACGGCAGCGCGGGCGCGATGAAACCTGAAAGCCTCGGCAGGAATGCCGGCGTCTTAGCGGCCCAAGCGCGATAGGGATCTTCGTACTTCGTTTCGAGGAATTTCTCCTCGGCCATCATGATGCGCTCGTAATAGAGAAAATACGCAAGGCTCATGAAGAGCGCGAGCAATAGGCTCTTGAAGAGCAACACGAAGGCAATAAAGACGATGAAGTTCGCGAAATAAAGCGGATGGCGAACCAACGAATAGATGCCGGTCGTGTTCAGCGCGTTGGCATTCTGTTTGACCGCGTTGCGGCCCGACGTGCCGGCCGGTACGAAGGCGACGGTGAGTACACGTAACGTGAGCCCCACCATTGCAAGAAGATAACAAGCGATGTCCCAAGCTTCTTCGAAGCTATTGCCGAACGCTTCATTCACCCAGGTGGAATTGCGAAACGAAGTCGCGGCCAACGGCAAGATGAGGAACGGTAGATAAGACCGCCACCGGAAGAGCCAGTTTCCCTGACGGACAAGTTCTTGCTGAAGCATGGTTTTTCACTCGAAACGGCCGCGGTCCCGCAGCCTTCGGAGCGTATTAAGGCCATCTTGCGGCAGCACTCATTCCGTCATCGCATCCCGCACCTGCGCGGTGTCGAAATATTCGAAGAACTCGACAATCTTACCGTCGGCAAAACGGAAGGAGTTTGCAATCGGGGTCCAGACCACCACGCCGCTTCGTTTCGCCTTCCAACTGCAGCGGCCAAGCGCGACGACGCGATCTTCCTGCGCGACATAATGTTCGATCGCGTATTCGAGCATTTCCCAATCGCGCGCGAGACCCCGGAAATATTCGCCTAGCGTATCCTTGCTCTCATAGAGTTTCATGTACGGGAGGGCTTTTTCGGTTTGTGCGAGCGAACCGAAATTGAGTTGATCGGCGCAGATCGCAAGCCATCGATCCACGCTCTTACCCTTCGTCTCGTGCCAAGCACGATAGACGTCTTTCAGAATTTGGACGTTACGATTTTCCTCGGACATCCCCCGATCCCCCGAGTTGTCTGACAAGTGTAACAGACAATCCGGCGAGCCGCCACGCTTGCGTGCGGTCGTGGATAAATCGGTAAAGTCAGGCGACGTCCTTCAATCGCTCCAGCGCTTCGGCGATTTTCACTTTGCGTTCCTGCGCTTCGGTACGGCGTTCGTTTTCGAGATCGAGGATTTCCTGCGGCGCACGCGCAACGAAGTCCTTGTTTTCCAGCTTTTTATCCACGCGGGCGATATCGGCCTCGCATTTCGCGATTTCTTTCTCCAGGCGCGCACGCTCGGCGGCAAGATCGATCACGCCGGCAAGCGGGAGTGCTGCGATCTCGCCCCGCACGAGCAATTGCACCGAACCCTTTGGTGGCGCGTCCGAAAAACTAATCTCCGAAAGACGCGCGAGCCGCTTTAGTGCTTCCATCCATCGCTCGGCACGCGCTTTGGTCTCAGTGCCTGCGATGAGTTGCAACGGTATCTGCGTGCCACCGGCAATATTCATTTCCATGCGCACCGACCGCACCGCGGAAATCAGATCCACGACCCAACCGATTTCAGTCTCAGCCTTTACGTCTTCGAGCCCGGTGAGCTTGCGGCCATTCGGCAAGCGCTAGCATGGATTTGCGCGCCTCACCCTCCGCGCCCTTCACGCCCCAGAGCTCTTCGGTGATGAAAGGCATGAACGGGTGCAGGAGCTTGATAATCTCGTCGAACACGAAGGCGGCGGTCGCCTGCGTCTCGGATTTCGCAGGCCCCTCCGCGCCGGTCAGCAGCGGTTTTGAGAGCTCGACATACCAGTCGCAGAATACGCTCCAGACAAAACGATAGGCAGCGTTCGCAGCTTCGTTAAATTTATAGCCTTCGATCGCTTCGGTAACTTCGCGAACGGCCTTCTCGGCTTCGCTCAAGATCCAGCGGTTCAGCGTTTCTTTCACGGACTTTGGATCGAAGTTGGCTACGCGCACGGCGCCATTCATCTCTGTAAAGCGCGATG
This sequence comes from uncultured Alphaproteobacteria bacterium, assembly GCA_963730025.1. Lineage (GTDB taxonomy): Bacteria > Pseudomonadota > Alphaproteobacteria > Rhizobiales > Xanthobacteraceae. The sequence continues at coordinate 243,181 of CAVSPV010000002.1, read as the reverse complement.
CGTTCCAGATTTTAGTTGCGAAGTTGCGATAGCCTTCGACGCGCGAAGTCGCCAACTTGATGTCGCGGCCTTGTGCCGCCATCGCGGCTAACGTGAAGCGCAGCGCGTCCGCGCCGTATTGGTCGATCAGTTCGAGGGGGTCCATCACGTTCCCCTTCGACTTCGACATTTTCGCGCCCTTCTCGTCGCGGACGAGCGCGTGGATATAGACGTGCTTGAACGGCACTTCTTTCATAAAGTGCAGTCCCATCATCATCATGCGGGCGACCCAGAAGAAGATGATGTCGAAGCCGGTGACGAGCACGGTGGTCGGATAGAAGCGCTTCAGTTCCGGTGTGTCGTCGGGCCAGCCCAGTGTCGAGAACGGCCAGAGCGCCGACGAGAACCAGGTGTCGAGTACGTCTTCGTCGCGCGTGAGTTGCTCATCCTTGCCGTAGTGCTTTTTGGCTTCGGCCTTGGCTTCGTCTTCGCTCAGCGCGACGAACACCTTGCCATCCGGCCCGTACCACGCCGGAATCTGGTGGCCCCACCAGAGCTGACGAGAGATGCACCACGGCTGAATGTTTTCGAGCCAGTCGAAATAAGTCTTCTCCCAATTCTTCGGGATGAAGGTGGTGCGGCCGTCGCGGACTGCCTTCAGCGGTTCCTGCGCCATGGTCTTCGCATCGACGTACCATTGGTCGGTCAGATACGGCTCGATCACCACGTTCGAACGGTCGCCATGCGGGACCATGTGAACATTGGGCTCGATCTTCACCATCAACTCGCGCGCTTCGAGCATTTCGATGATGGCTTTGCGCGCCTTGAAGCGATCCTGACCGTCGAGCGCGAGCACGGTTTCTAAATCGGCGCCACCGGTCCCCTTCATAAAGTCTTCGTTGCCGCGCAGCGCGAGCTTTGCTTCAACGCTGAAGATATTCACGAGCGGCAGATCGTGCCGCTTGCCGACCTCGAAGTCGTTGAAGTCGTGCGCGGGCGTGATCTTCACCGCGCCCGAGCCTTTTTCCGGATCGGAATATTCGTCGGCGACGATCGGAATTTTCCGCCCAACTAGCGGCAAGATTACGTGTTTCCCGACGAGCTTCTTGTAGCGCTCGTCCTCGGGATGAACTGCCACCGCGGTGTCGCCCAACATCGTCTCAGGCCGCGTGGTCGCGACCACGATGAATTCGTCCGAGCCTTCGATCGGATATTTAATGTGCCAGAGGTTGCCCTTGACCTCGATCTGCTGAACTTCGAGATCTGAAATCGCGGTCAGCAATTTCGGATCCCAATTCACCAGCCGCTTGTCTTTGTAGATCAGCTTGGCGCGATAAAGCTCCACAAAAACCTTAAGGACGGCGCGCGATAGCCCCTCGTCCATCGTGAAGCGCTCGCGGCGCCAGTCGCAGGACGCGCCGAGGCGTTTTAACTGATTGACGATGGTGCCGCCGGATTCCGCTTTCCATTCCCAGACGCGTTTCAAAAACGCTTCGCGGCCCATCTCGCGGCGGCCGGGTTGCTGGCGCTCCATCAATTGCCGCTCGACCACCATCTGGGTCGCGATACCGGCATGATCGGTGCCTGGCTGCCACAGCACATCGCGGCCACGCATGCGCTCGAAGCGCGCAAGAATGTCCTGCAAGGTGTTGTTCAGTGCGTGACCCATATGGAGCGAGCCGGTCACGTTCGGCGGCGGGATCACGATCGAATAAGGTGCTGCCCCCTTACGCTCCGGGCGCATGCAATCGAACGCGCCCGCGCTTTCCCAGGCGCGATAGATGCGGTCTTCGATCTCAGAAGGCTGGTAGGTCTTTTCCAACATGATTTATTCCGGCGCGCGAAGGAGCCTAAAGACCCAAGCCAAGCGTCGGAGTCAACGGAAGGAAGGTCAGCGGCCGCCGCGGGCGACCCGCTCGATTTCGGAGCGGACCATGCGCTCGACCAGCCCCGGCAGGTTGTCATCGAGCCAGGCCTTCAGCATTGGCCGGAGCATTTCCCGCACCAGGTCTTCGATCGTGCGCGAGTTCTCGGACAGCATGGTGCTCGCGAGCGAGCCGAAGGCGGCCGACACCGCGGCATTCGTCTCCGGCGAGAGCAGCATGTCGCTCCGTGGAGTGGCCGCCGCATAGGACGGTGGCGCGGCGTCTTCCTCTTCTTGTTCGCGGAACATTACATCGCCTGCCGGTACCTGACGGAAACCCGCGGGTGCCTGCGCTGTCTTCTGCACTTGATCGCTCAATTCCAAAATTCCGGGTTCGTCTGCCGCCTGATCGGCGAGCATCGCGTCAATGTCGTCCTGGCTCATCGCTTTTGCGGGAGCGGCCGGAGCGGACATGGAAGGAGCCGTAGACGCTGGCGACGGAGCAGCCGCTCCCGCGGCCGCAGCCTTCGCGGCTTCAGGCGTATCGTCGGCAATGATCCGCCTGATGGAAGCCAGAATTTCTTCCATCGACGGCTCTTGCACTCGCGCACTCTGCGACATCGTACTTGTGGCCCTATCGGATCAGCCCCGCCGCTAATCCACTAGGCGCGCAAAGAGAATCACTTTGCGCAGCCTTTGGGCACTATGGCATCGCGATTCCGGGTGGCAAATGCCACGCGGGTCTTGGACCCAGCTATTTGAGGTGCGTCAAAGGGACTCTATTTGCCGTCCGGCGTACGCAGACCGAACCATTTGTCCCGGACCTGTTCGTAGTGAACTTCCGGCTGGTAGGTCTGCGCCTGCGCTACAATGCCGAGCTGCGCGAGGCTGAGCCCCCCCAGTGCGGCCAACAACTCGTAACTAACTACGACGCGGTCGCGCTGCGCGATAACCAGATTGACCCGTGCGTCCACGAGTTCGCCCTGTGCGTTCAGGGTGTCGATCGTGGTGCGCTGGCCGACGCGGTACTCTTCCGACACTCCTTTCAGCGCGATGTCGGCGGCGGCCACCTGCGCTTGGGCGGCTTCGACCTGGAGACGGGCCGCGGACACGCGACCCCATGCCGAAATCACCGCGGCGCGCACCTGGTCGCGCAGAACGTCACTTTCGAGCTGGCGCTGGCCGACGATTTCCTTGTTCTGTCGGATCTTGGAGTGATCTGCGCCGCCCTGATAAAGGGGCACGACCAAGCGAATTCCAGCCTGCGCGTCGAAGGTATTGTCGACGCCGAAGTTCGGATCGGAGAAGCGCTGCGCGCTCGCCTCGAGGTTGATGGTCGGCAACAAGGCACCTTCCGCAACTTTCACCTGAAGCGACGCGGTATCGACGCCGTGGCGCGCGGCCATGATCGCGGGATGTTTGCCGAAACCTTCGGCGATCGCCGCGTCGAGCGTGGCCACGCCAAATTTTTCGTAGGGCCGTGCGGGCGCGAGATTGCCGGGGTCCCTGCCAATATCGCGCCGGAATGCTGCGCGCGACGTATTCAGATTCGCGTTGGCAACGCTCAGCAAGGATTCGGATAGCGGCAACACGCGCCTGCGCCTGCGCGACATCGGTTCGTGTCAGTTCGCCGACATTGAAGCGGTCGCGTGTCGCGCGAAGTTGCTCGTTCAGTGCTTCGCAGGTTTTGCCGCCGAAGCTGAACGATCGCGGTGTCGCGGATCACATTCATGTAAGAGGTAACGGAGGCGTACAGCACCTCCTGCTCGGTGAAGCGCAGATCCTCGCGCGCGCCGAGCACCTGGCTTTCAGCCGAGCGCGTCAAGTTACCGGTCTGAAAACCGTTGAAAAGATTCTGCTGCGCGGTCACACCATAGCCGCGTGGGCCGAAATTCCGCTCCTGTTTGCCGACCGGAGTCTGGGTTCGCGTGTGCTCAAGCCCGATCTCGGCATTGCCCTGCACTTTCGGCCGGTAACCGGCGAGTGCCTGCGGAACCAGTTCGTCCGTTACGCGAACCTGAGCGCGTTTCGCATTCATGGTCGGGTTTGCGTAGTAGGCGCTCGAAAGAGCCTGCTCGAGCGTCATAATCTGCTGCGCGTTTTGAGCGCTGGCCGACACAGTCAGAAAGATTGCCGAGCCGAGCAGAAGGGCCGCGTGCCGGAATTTCACTTGCATAGATAATACGCCCCATGCCGGCCTTCTTAGAGCGCCGGTCAAGGTTCCCCGTGTTTGGAGCGGACAATAGTGGACCCGCCGACATAGGCAAACGGCTGGGGCTGCAATGGGGGCTTTCGTGCCCGGGTGCTGCCCATCGGCCACACCCTGTATGACGTGCCGCTACGTCAATGGCCTCAAAAAACGAAGTTTTTCGGCAGCTCGAAGCCGGGCAGCGCAGGAATTGCGGCATCGAACAGCCGCCGCGCGCTGACGTTCTCTCCGGTCCGCGTGAAGAGCGCGGCTTTGGCGGCGGAGTCCTTCCGAATCACGACTGCGAGGCGACCACCGTCGCGTAGTTGACCGAGGAGCGCTTCCGGCACGCGCTCGACTGCGCCTTCAAGCAGGATCGCGTTATAGGCAGCACCCGCGGTCCAGCCGGCGGCGAGCGGCCCGGCGACGACGTCGATATTCTCGCGTCCGGCCAAAGCATGCCGCGCAACTCTCACCAGCGCGGAGTCTTCCTCCAGCGCCACGACCTGCTCCGCGAGCCGGCTCATCACGGCTGCCGCGTAACCGGTCGCGCAGCCAACATCGAGTACATGATCGGTGGGCTGGATTTCGAGCGCCTGAAGGAGCTTGGCGAGCACCATCGGCTCCATCAGATAGCGCGCCGGATTGCCGCCCTCGGCTTCCCGCACGCAGAGATCCTCGTCGATATAGGCAAGGCCCGCGCGCGCTTCCGGAACAAATTTTTCACGCGGGATTTCGAGCATCGCGGCAATCAGCGCCGCGTTGGTCACGTCGTTCACGCGGACCTGGCCGTCCACCATGGTCCGCCGTGCTTGCACAAAATCCATCATCGTCAATTCTTCGGGGCAATTCTTCAGGGAATGAGCTGCTAACCGGAGGATTGGTCCAGACGGCCACAAAAGGCAAGATGGCTTAATATCCGCCCGTCACGTCAATTGCCCGGTAACCAGCGCTTTGCTAGACCGCACTCGTCCGGACACTCCGGATAGGATGGCCACGTGGCGGAGTGGTTACGTAGCGGACTGCAAATCCGCGTACCCGAGTTCGATTCTCGGCGTGGCCTCCACTCAATCTGATCCGAGCTCGGACCTTATGGACGTCCCCTCAGGCTTTGAACCGTTTTACCGGAAGAGCCCGGTGACGGAGCCGTGGGAGCCGATCTACTGCAAGAAAACACCGGAAGCGGTCGTGCTCGCTGTGCGTCTCGCCAAGGCGCACACGAACGGACGCGGCTTCGCCCATGGCGGTTTCATTTCGGCGCTTGCCGATAACGCGATGGGCCACTCGCTCGTGAACCATCTGAAGGACGACACCAAGAGCGCGATTACCGTCAGCCTTTCGGTCGACTTCCTCGGCGTCGCCAATATCGGTCAATGGGTCGAGTTCACGACGAGCTTCATCAAGGCCGGCTCGACGCTCTGCTTCACCCAGTGCTTCGTGACCGCCGACGGTGTGCCCTGCGCCCGGGCTAACGCAACTTTCCGGGTGGTCGGGCGGAGCACGTAGACCTGTCGCGAAATTTTCCGGCACGCGATTTCCCGCGGCGGCGTGGAAAAAGCTGGCTCCCTGGGTAGGATTCGAACCTACGACAACTCGATTAACAGTCGAGGACTCTACCGCTGAGCTACCAGGGAACGACCCGATCGGGCGCACCCTATAAACATCTTCGGCATCCATTGCCAAGCATGTCGCTGGGCCTGCTGAAACGGCGCCCGGAACCCGTTGCGCCGCATGCATTTCTGATCCGTGGATTTTCGTAGGACGCCGTCGCTAACGCGCCTGATCCAACTCTGGCGCGCTGTTCCACGGTCGTAGGTTCGAATCCTACCCAGGGAGCCAATTTTTCCAGAAACGATTAAGCAGCTACGGCATTATACGCCGTAATGAGCGAATGCCCCGCCCTCGTCTGGTTTCGCAACGACCTCCGCGTTTCCGACAATCCAGCACTTCACGCCGCCGCGAAAAGCGGCGCGCCGCTCATCGCGCTTTATATCCTCGAAGATGTGAAAGGGTTTCGCGAATCCGGCGCAGCATGGCGCTGGTGGCTCGCCGGTTCACTACGCGCACTTTCGGAAAAACTGGAAGCGCTTGGCGTTTCGCTAACGCTACGCCGCGGAGATCCACGCACGATCATCGCCGAACTCGCGAACGAAACAAAATTCGCAACCGCCTATTGGAGCCGGCGCTATGGCGCGGCCGAAGCCAATCTCGATACCGAGATCGAGCAAGCGTTACTCGCGCGCGACTGCGCGGTCGAAACCTTCAACGCGTTGCTTCTGAACGAGCCGTGGGAGATTGCGAATAAATCCGATGCGCCCTTTAAAGTCTTCACCCCTTATTTTCGCGCAAGCGAGACACGTGGCGTGCGCAAGATCGTCGCCACGCCAAAGTCGTTGCGCGCGGCCAAGGCCCCGAAGAGCGACAAACTCGGTGACTGGAAACTCGAGCCCTCAAGGCCGGATTGGGCGAATGAAATGGACGCCGCCTGGACGCGCGGCGAAGATGGCGCCGCCAGGCGCCTTCGCGATTTTCTCCGCAGCGGTTTAAATGGCTATGCCGAACATCGCGATCTTCCGCATATCGACGGCACGTCGCGGCTCTCCCCTTACCTTGCCCATGGCGAGATCAGCCCGCATCAGATCATCGAGAAATTGTCCGCGCGCGGACGCGACGCCGACAAGTTGCGCGTGGAAATTGGCTGGCGGGAATTCTCGTATCACCTGCTCAACTACAATCCGGCGCTCGCGCACCAAAATCTTCAGCGTCACTTCGACAAGTTTCCATGGCGCGACGACGCGAAAGCGCTCAAGCGCTGGCAGCGCGGGCGCACCGGTTATCCGATTGTCGACGCCGGCATGCGCCAACTCTGGCGCACGGGCTGGATGCATAACCGCGTTCGCATGATCTGCGCCTCGTTCCTGATCAAGCATCTGCTGCTCGATTGGCGGCTCGGCGAGCAATGGTTCTGGGACACGCTGGTAGACGCGGACCCCGCAAACAATACCGCGAGCTGGCAATGGGTCGCGGGCTCCGGCGCGGATGCAGCACCCTTCTTCCGGATCTTCAATCCGATCCTGCAGGGCGAAAAATTCGACGCGCAAGGCATGTATGTGCGGAACTTCATTCCCGAGATCGCGTCTTTACCGGACCATCTCATTCACAGGCCCTGGGAGGCGGCCGCATTGGAGTTAGCCGCCGCACGGATCGAACTCGGCAAGACCTATCCCGCGCCGATCGTCGATCATCGGGAAGCCCGCGCACGCGCACTCGGCGCATTCCAGACCCTGAAGCGATGACATTGCTTCGCTCCACCAGCCTCGCTACGTTGAATATAAATCAACCCACTTTTTATCTGTAATTTATCCCCATGGATTTTCGCAAAGACGTCGTCGACGCCGTCGGCAACACCCCGCTGATCCAGCTCTGGCGCGCCAGCCAAGCGACCGGCTGCAATATCCTCGGCAAAGCCGAGTTCATGAACCCCGGGCAATCGGTCAAGGATCGACCCGCGAAGCAGATGATCCTTGAGGCCGAGAAGCGCGGCGAATTGAAACCGGGCGGACTGGTTGTCGAAGCGACTGCCGGCAACACGGGCATCGGCCTTGCGCTCATTGCCAACGCGCGCGGCTATCGCACCATCATCGTGATCCCGAACACGCAGAGCCAGGAAAAGAAGGACATGCTTCGGCTCTGCGGCGCCGAGCTCGTCGAAGTGCCGGCGCTTCCCTATTCCAATCCGAATAACTACCAGCATGTCGGCCGCAGGCTGGCCGACGAGATGCGCAAGCACGAACCGAACGGCGTCTTATTCGCCGATCAGTGGAACAATCTCGACAACCGCAAAGCGCATTATCTTTCGACTGGTCCGGAAATCTGGACACAGACCGACGGCAAGATCGATGCATTCATCTGCTCGGTCGGCACCGGCGGCACGCTTGCCGGCACGTCGCTGTTTCTGCGCGAGAAGAAGAAAGACATTCTGATCGGCTGCGCCGATCCGCATGGCGCGGCGATGTATAGCTACTTCAAGACCGGCAAAGCAGAATCGACCAAAGGCGACTCAGTCACCGAAGGCATCGGGCTCGGCCGCGAAACCGCGATGATTAAAGATATCAAGGTGGACAGGCCCTATGTCATTCCCGACGAGGAAGCGCTGCCCGTGGTGTTCGATCTCCTCGAACACGAAGGGCTCTGCCTTGGCGGTTCGTCCGGCATTAACATCGCGGGCGCAATCCGCATGGCGAAGGAAATGGGGCCAGGCCACACCATCGTGACGGTGCTTTGCGACTTCGGCACGCGCTATCAGACCAAGCTCTTTAATCCGGTGTTCCTGCGCGAAAAGAAACTGCCGGTGCCCGCATTTCTCGAACGCAAAATCGAAGTGCCCGGCCCCGAGAAACTCTTCGCGTGATCGCGGGCGAGTTGACGCTGCCGCCTGCTTATTCTTAGGTGCCCCTGCCAGCCAGCGGTTCATCGCGAGCGAGCCTTAAGCCCGCAAACGCATGAGGTACACGATGCTGGATGCCGCCAAACTCACCGAACTTCGCCGCAAGATCGCCGACAATCCCGGGGTCGTGATCGAAAGTGCCGCGAAGGAACATAACGTCTCGCCGCAGACGATCCTCGAAGCGCTGCCGGACGAGATGCGCAAGTTCGCACCAGGCGACAAATTTCTCGAGGCAATGAACGATGTCGCGACCTGGGGCGATGTCACCACCATCATCCACACCGACGACGGAATTTTCGAAATCGGTGGAGCGATACCGCCGGGCACACTCGGTCACGGATATTTCAATCTCGGCGGCTCGCAAGGGCTGCACGGCCATCTGCGGCACGAGCGCTGCGGCGCTGTCGCCTTCGTCGAGCGCAGCTTCAACAACAAACTCTCGGTCTTCATTGCTTTCGTGAATGTCGACGGCGGCATCATGTATAAAGTCTTCGTTGGCCGCGACGAGAAGCGGGAACTCAAGCCGGATCAGTTGGTCAAATTCCGTGCGCTGCGCGGCAAATTGTGCGGAGCATCCTGAACCAGTTGCGCTCGGCTGCGGCCTAGCCGAAAGTCGGCAGACATTCGAATGGACCGCCACCAATGCCCGCCCTGCGCATCTTCGTTACCCCCGATTGGCTGGATGCCGAGCGCAAGAATTCCGATCTCGTGATCGTGGATGGCTCGTGGTATCTCGCCACCATGAAACGTGACGGCAAGGCGGAGTATCTCGCTTCGCACATTCCGGGCGCCGTGCACTTCGATCTCGACGAGATTTCGGATCATTCATCCACGCTTCCGCATATGCTGCCCTCGCCGGAAGTCTTCGCGCTGCATATGGCGCGGCTCGGGATTTCCGACGGGCAACGGATCGTCGTCTATGATGGCACCGGTCTCTATTCGGCGGCCCGCGTCCGGTGGACCTTCAAAGCATTCGGCGTGAGCGACGTATCTATATCTGGAAGGCGGTTTTCCGAACTGGTGCGCCGAAGGCTTGCCGGTAGAAGCTGGTGCCGTCGTACGCGAGCCGGGGCGTTTCACGCCGAAATTCGATCGCTCGATGGTGGCCGATCTGGAAACCGTCGAAAATGCGTTGGACGGTAAATCTGCGCAAGTGATCGACGCACGCTCGGCCGCGCGTTTTCGCGGTGAAGCGCCGGAGCCGCGCGCGGGCGTTCGTTCCGGGCACATCCCGGGCAGCATCAACTTGCCCTATGATAAACTCGTACAAAACGGAAAACTTGTTTCACCCGCCGAAGTCAAACAGGCATTCGACGAAGCTGGCTTCGATCCAACCAAGCCTGCAATTACGAGCTGCGGCTCGGGCGTTTCGGCGGTGATCCTGACGCTCGCACTCGAAAGCATCGGCGCAAAACCCGGCGCGGTTTATGACGGCTCCTGGGCGGAATGGGGCACCAACCCCGAGAAGCCCGTTGCCACCGGTCTCGCCAAGAAATCCTGACGTCGATGCCCGGCAACCCCGTCGTCACCGGTTTTTTTCACGAACCAACCTTCTCCATTGTTTATCTCGTCGAGGATCCGGCGACGAAGACTGCTGCCATCATCGATCCCGTGCTCGATTACGACGAGAAGGCCGGCCGCGTGTCTTACGAAGCCGCGGATGCGCTGCTTGCCGAGATCAAGAAGCGCGGTCTTTCAGTTGACTGGATTCTCGACACCCACCCACATGCGGATCATTTTTCCGCGGGAGTTTACTTAAAGGATAAGCTCGGTGCGCCGACGGCTATCGGCGCGAAAATCGTCGAAGTGCAGAAGCTCTGGAAGACGATCTACAATCTTCCCGATTTTCCCGCCGACGGCTCGCAATGGGACGAGTTGTTCGCGGACGGAGAAACCTTCAAGATCGGCTCGCTCGATGCGCGCGTGATGCTCTGCCCCGGCCACACGCTCTGTTCGATCACGTATGTCATCGGCGACGCTGCATTCGTTAACGACACGCTGTTTCAACCCGACTACGGCACCGCGCGCGCGGATTTCCCCGGCGGGAGTGCCGCCGAACTCTATCGCTCAATTCAGAAAATACTGACGCTGCCGGATGCAACACGGCTCTTTACCGGACACGATTACATGCCGGGCGGACGGAAAGTCGAATGGGAGTCGACTGTCGCGGAGCAGAAGCGCTCGAACAAGCATATCGGCGGCGGCTGTCCGCTCGAACAATATGTCAAGTTGCGTGAAGCCCGCGACGCGTCATTACCGATGCCGCGGCTGATCCTTCACGCGCTACAGGTAAATATTCGTGGCGGGCGACTGCCGGAACCGGAAAGCGACGGCCGTTCTTATCTCAAGATTCCGATTGGCGCGCTTTAGCCAACCGTCAATTCAAAATCTGCGACAGGAACAGCTTGGTCCGCTCATGGCGCGGGTTGGTGAAGAATTCCTCGGGCTTGCTGACTTCGATAATTTGCCCCTCGTCCATGAACACCATGCGATCGGCGACCTGACGCGCAAAAGCCATTTCGTGCGAAACAATCAGCATCGTCATGCCGTCTTCGGCAAGGCCACGAATGGTGTCGAGCACTTCCTTGATCATTTCCGGATCGAGCGCCGAGGTCGGCTCGTCGAACAACATGATTTTCGGATTCATGCAAAGCGCACGCGCAATCGCGACGCGCTGCTGCTGACCGCCCGATAATTGCGCGGGATATTTATTCGCCTGTTCCGGAATGCGCACGCGCTTCAGAAACTTCATGGCAATCTCTTCGGCTTCCGCTTTGGGGCGGCGGCGCACCCAGATCTGCGCGAGCGTGCAGTTCTCAAGCACGGTCAGATGCGGAAACAAATTGAATTGCTGGAATACCATGCCGACATCGGCGCGCACCGCGTCGATCGCGCGCAAATCCGAAGTCAGTTCGATATTGTCGACGACGATGCGGCCCTGCTGATGCGCCTCGAGCCGGTTGATGCAGCGGATCAAGGTCGATTTACCGGAGCCGGAAGGTCCGCAGATCACGATGCGCTCGCCGCGCGTGACCTTAAGATCGATGTCGCGCAACACATGGAAATTGCCAAACCATTTGTTGACGGCGGCCATTTCCACCGCGACCGGATGCGAAGCCGTTTCGAGATCGCTCATCGGCGCTCCATTTCCATGCGCAAGGTGCTTACGCCCGCGCGCCGTTCCAGGAACAGCGAATAGCGCGACATCGCAAAGCAAAAGAGGAAGTAAATAATTCCGGCAAATGCAAAGCCGGTATAGAGTGTGGTCGGCGACGACCAATTCGGATCGGAGAATGCCGAGCGCACCTGACCGAGCAGATCGAGAATGGCAACGATCTGCACGAGCGTCGTGTCCTTGAACAAGCCTATGAAATTGTTCACGATTCCGGGGATCACGTTGGTCAGTGCCTGCGGCAAAACAATTAGCCCCATCGTCTTCCAATAGCCGAGGCCAAGTGCGGCCGCACTTTCATATTGATGACGCGGCACCGATGCCAATCCGCCGCGCACGACTTCGGCCATGTATGCGCCGGAGAAGAGTGCAACGCCGATCAGCGCGCGCACCAGCCGTTCGATCGAGGCGCCGCCGGGAAGAAAGAGCGGCAGCATGTATGTCGCGAAAAACAGGATCGTGATCAGCGGCACGCCGCGCCAGAACTCGATGAAGATAATGCTGGTCCAACGCATGAGCCGCATCTCGGAGCGGCGGCCTAGTGCGAGCGCAATTCCAAGTGGAAGTGCTGCGACAATACCGGTGATCGCGACAACGAGCGTTACCAGAAGACCGCCCCACTCGCGCGTTTCGACCCAGCGCAAGCCGAAATCGAAATCGACCGGCGCGATCAGAAGTGCAAGCAGAATGAAAACCGAGAGTAATGTCTTGATCGAAGTCACGAAGCGCGTGCCGAGCAGCCTTCCGACCAATGCGATCGCGGCCGTAAGCGCAATCGCGGACACGGCGTAGTCGATCCAGAACCGCGAGCGCATGCCGTGCCACTCACCGTATTCGAAATATTGAGCAACCGGGAATAGCCGGATAGCGATAAAGCGCTGCAAATCCAGATTGCCGCCGGTCAGCAGAACAAATCCAACCACCGGATAGATCGCGAGAAACAGGAACGCATTGAGCCGCTTGAGCGGCGCCGACGGCGTCAGCAGCGGGATGCAGTAGCACCGCGCCGAGTGCGAACACGATATTCGGCCGCCAGCGCTCCTCCGCGGGATAGAAGCCATAGATGAATTGGTTGAACTTTGCCTGCACGAAGGGCCAGCAGGCGCCGGTCGTGACATTCGCGCAGGCTTCGCGGTTCTGACCGGTCCAGACCGCGTCGAGCAGAAAAAAGCGCAGCGCCGGATAAAGAATGAAAGAGAAAGCCGCAGCACCGATCACGGTCATCGCGAATTGCGCGGGAGACGCGAAAAAGCGGCGCGCGACCCAGCCCGACAATCCGGCCGCCGCAAACGGCGCGGGCTGCGGTGCGAGCGGTTGTTTACGTACGAAGAGCGCTTCGGCCATCGCGCCCTACCGCTCTCGCAGCGCGATGCTGCGGTTGTAGAGGTTCATGACAAAGGACACGATCAGCGAGATCAGCAGATAGACCAGCATGGTGATGCCGAGAATCTCGATCGCCTGCCCGGTGTTGTTGAGCGTGGTGCCCGCGAACACGCTGACGAGATCGGGATAGCCGATGCTGACCGCGAGCGACGAATTCTTGATGAGATTGAGATACTGGCTGGTCAGCGGCGGTACGATCACGCGGAGCGCCTGCGGCACGACGACGAGACGCAGCAGCGATCTCGGACGCAAGCCCAGCGCGCGTGCGGCTTCGGTCTGCCCGCGCGGCACCGCGAGAATACCGGCGCGCACGATCTCCGCGATGAAGCCTGCGGTATAGGTCGAAAGCGCAATCAGCAGCGCCAGAAATTCCGGAATGATGCGTAGGCCGCCGTTGAAGTTGAAACCCTTCAGCTCCGGGGAAGTCAAAGTTCAGCGTCACGTTGAGAGTAGAACCAGCAGAACGCCGGCACGCCGACGATGATCAGCAGCGACGACCGGCCAGATCCGAAAGTGCTCTCCGGTATGGATCGCGTATCGCCGCGCGATCTTGGCGACGACAATCGCAACAACGATCGCCGCAAGCGCTGCGAGCGCCACCAGCGCCGAACCCTTCGCCGAAGACCGGTTTCGGCATCAGGATGCCGCGGTTATTGACGAAGAATTGGTCGAATAGCGAATAGCTCTGCCGCGGTCCCGGGAAGCGTGGCGAGCACCGCGAGATACCAAAACAAAATCTGAAACAGGAGCGGCAGATTGCGGACGATTTCGACATAGCCACCGCAGAGCCGCGCGATGATCCAGTTCGGCGACAGCCGGCCGATGCCGACCAGAAAACCCAGGATGGTTGCGAACACTAGTCCGAGTGCGGAAACGAATAGCGTGTTCAGCAATCCGACCAGAAACGCGCGCGCGTAAGTATTGTTTTCGGCGAACGGGATGAGTGTCTGGCTGATCGAAAATCCGGACTCGATCCAGAAGAAATCGAAGCCGGTTACAATGCGCTGGTTTGCAATATTCTGGCGCGCGGTCTGGAAGATGTACCAACCGACCATCGCCAGGATAACGAGCAGCAGAATCTGGACTACGACCGAACGCACGCGCGGCCGAAAAATCCAGCTTGAGCGAAAACGCGTAGAGCCCGCCGGAACATCGGTCATCCGGCGGGGCCCATTGCTATGACACTTTCGGCGCTAAGCGGCGGTCAGCGGATCGGCGGCGCGTATTGAATGCCGCCCTTATTCCAGAGTTTGTTCAAACCGCGATCGATTTTGAGACGCGAGCCCTCGCCCACGTTACGGTCGAAAAGTTCGCCGTAGTTGCCGACATGGCGGACGATGCGAACAACCCAGTCATTGGTCAGGCCGAGCTGTTCGCCGTAATTACCTTCGATGCCGAGGAGCCGCTTTACGTCAGGCCGTTCGGATTTGAGACGCGCGTCGAGCGTCTTTTGCGAGACGTCATATTCTTCGGCATTGACCATCGCGAACAGAGTCCACTTCACGATGTCGAACCACTGGTCGTCGCCGTGACGCACGAGCGGTCCGAGCGGCTCTTTCGAAATCAGTTCCGGCAGGATCATGTGATCGTCCGGCTTCGAGAGTTTCAGGCGCTCTGCATAAATCTGCGAGACGTCGGTCGTGAACACGTCACAACGGCCGCTTTCGTAAGCCTTGATCACTTCGTCGGCAGTGTTGAAGACCACTGCCTCGTATTTCATGTTGTTCGAGCGGAAATAGTCCGCGAGATTGAGTTGCGTCGTCGTGCCGCTCTGGGTGCAGACCGTGGTATTCGACAATTCAAGCGCGGAGGTCACCTTCGCCGACTTGCGCACCAGGAAGCCCTGCGCGTCGTAATAGATAACGCCAGTGAAGTTAAAGCCCAGCTGCGGTGTCGCGCGAACTGGTCCAGGTGGTGTTGCGCGAGAGCAAATCGATTTCCCGCGACTGCAACGCGGTGAAGCGATCCTTCGCCGTCAACGGCAGGAATTTTACTTTGGTCGGATCGTTGAAAATCGCGGCGGCAAGTGCGCGGCAGAATTCGACGTCGATCCCGGTCCAATTGCCTTTGTCGTCAGGCTGGGCGAAGCCGGCGAGCCCGCCGCTTACGCCGCAGAGGACCGCGCCGCGGCTCTTGATGTCATCGAGTGTGGCCGCGGAAGCCGCCGCCGACATCGCAAGAGAAAAGACTGCGGACAAAAGGATCGAACGTTTCATACCAATAACTCCTTGCCGTTTTCCGGCACGCGTTCTTCTGAACCGATATACGATTATGGCAGACTAGCCGTGGGCCCGCGCGGGGCTTTTACTCGCTACTATCACAAGCTAAAACGCGATAAGGGTCAAGTAGTTAGGCCGAGCATTCGATGCGCTGCGATAGCGCCGAAACACCGAAAAAGAGACGATTGGACGCCGATGGCAAAGAAAAAGAGCGGCCGAGAGAAGCAATATCGCCCCGGAACGGCACTCGTGCTCGCCGGACGATCACCTTTTGAGCACGACGGCTTCGTCAACACGCCGATTTATCGCGGCTCGACCGTGCTGTGGGAAACCTATGATGACCTGATCGAGCATCGGGGCCGGTATACCTACGGACGCCGCGGAACGCCGACCACCGACGCGCTCACCGATGCGCTGCGTGCATTCGAAGGCAGCGCCGGCGTGATGCTGACGCCGTCTGGGCTTGTCGGCAATTACCACGGCGCTGCTGGCCGTGGTGAAATCCGGCGATCATGTCCTGATCACCGATTCAATTTACCGGCCGACACGCGCCTTCGCGGATAGCGAGCTCTCGCGCCTTGGCGTTGAAGTCGAATATTACGATCCGCTCATTGGTGCGGATATCGAAAAGCTGTTCAGGAAAAACACCAGCGCGGTCTTTCTCGAGAGCGCCCGGTTCGCAGAGTTTCGAGATGCAGGATATCCCTGCCATTACCAAGGTCGCGCGCGCACGCGGCGCAGTCACGCTTGCGGATAACACCTGGGCGACACCGCTTTATTTCCGGCCGCACGAACACGGCGTCGATATTTCAATTCAGGCCGGCACCAAATATCTCGGCGGCCATTCCGACATCAATCTCGGCACGATTTCCGTGGTCGAACCGCTGTTCAAGAAGGTCCACGACACGCACGGAAATTTGGGCATCAACCCGGGGCCGGAGGACGTGTTCCTGGCGCTGCGCGGTATGCGCACCATGGGCGTGCGTCTCAGCCATCACATGCAATCGGGCCTTAAGGTCGCGCGCTGGCTCGAGCAGCGGCCGGAAGTATTGCGCGTGCTTCACCCCGCGCTCGAAAGCCACCCGGGACACGCGATCTGGAAGCGCGATTTCAACGGCGCGAGCGGACTGTTCTCGTTTATCCTCAAGCCCGAGTGCAGGGCCAAGATCGGCGCGTTCTTCGACGCACTCGAACTTTACGGCATGGGCTATAGCTGGGGCGGTTTCGAAAGCCTTGCGATCCCGTTCGACTGCTCGACCTATCGAACCGCGACGAAATGGAATCCCGGCGGTCCCGCGGTGCGGCTCCATATCGGGCTGGAAGATCCCGACGATCTGATTGCCGATCTCGAAGCGGGACTTGCGGCGCTCGCTTAAACGCGAAGCCTGCCCACAAACGGGTGCGTGCTCGACAGACCACCGTCGACCGCGAAGCGCCTGGCCGTTCACGTAAGACGCATCATCGCTCGCAAGATAAAGCGCCATCGATGCGATTTCTTCCGGATTGCCATGCCGCTGCATCGGATTGATCTGGCCGAGCTTGTGCGTCGTGCCCCTGCCCTTGGCATATTCGAAAATCGGTTTGGTCATTCCGGTTTCGATCAAGCCGGGACAGATCGCATTGATGCGAACGCCCGTGCCTGAAAGCGAGCTTGCCGTTGTCTGCACCAGACTGATCACGCCCGCCTTGCTCGCGCTATAAGGATGACCGCCCGCATTCGCGCGCAAGCCCGCAACCGACGCGGTGCAGACAATCGAGCCTGAGCCTTGCTTGATCATCAGCGGCGCGATGTTCTGAATTGCGAGAAACGGCCCGATCAAATTGACGCGCAGAATTTCCTTCCACATGTCGACGGTCTGTTCCCACAACGGAACGAGACCGCCGCTGATACCGGCATTTGCATAGATCGCATCGATACCGCCAAATTCGGAAACGGCTTTCGCGACATATTTCTTGACATCGGCTTCTTCGCCGGCGTCGGCGGCGATCGCAATCGCTTTGCCGCCGTCTTTCGCGATCAGAGCCGCGGTTTCTTCGACCGCCTCTTTGGTTTTATCGACCGCGAGCACTTGACGCGCCTTCGGCCGCAAATAACCTTGCCGAGGCGCGGCCGATGCCACTGCCGGCGCCGGTCACGATGGTGCGTTTACCTTGCAGCCTGCCCTTGCCCATGACACTTCCCCGAAATTACTTTTTGAACTTCGCGGCGAGCGTATCGGCGCCTTTGGCAACCAGGCCAAGATCGGAGCCGACCGCCACGAACGTGTAGCCCCATTCGATATAGCGGCGCGCTTCTTCTTCGATCGGAGTCAGAATTCCCGCAGGCTTGCCGAGCTTTCTTCAAGCGCTTCGCGACATCTTCGATTGCCTTCTGCACTTCGGGATGCTGCGGATTGCCGATATGGCCGAACGATGCGGAAAGATCCGCGGGTCCGATGAAAATGCCATCGACGCCCTCGACCGCAGCAATCGCTTCGAGATGCTCCAGCGCCTCACGCGTCTCGCACTGCACGAGCACGCAGATTTCGGAATTCGCTTTCTTCAAATAATCCTTGGTGCGCCCGTAGCGGCTCGCGCGCCCGCTGCCGGTAATGCCGCGAACACCTTCCGGCGGATAGCGAGTAGCTGCAACCGCGCGCTTCGCTTCTTCCGCGTTCTGCACGAATGGCACCAGGATCGATTGCGCGCCGACATCGAGAATACGTTTGATCAGCACCATATCGTTCCAGGCCGGACGTACGATCGGCGTCGCAGTGCCTTTGGAAACCGACTGCAACTGCGACATGACCTCCGGCAATTCGTTCGGCGAATGCTCAGTATCGAGCAAGAAGCCAGTCGAAGCCGCTATAGGAAACGATCTCGGTGACGATGTTGCTGCAGAGGCTGTTCCAGAGTCCGATCTGCAATTTGCCTGCGGCAAGTGCGTGCTTGAACTCGTTACGCTGCAATTCCATTGATCCGGTATTCCCTGCTATTTGCTGCCGCGGCGCGCGCCGAATTTCAACGGCAGACACTATTCCTATCAGTTGTCATATGACTTGCGGAAATGTGCAAGCCGCGCTTACGCCCCGAGCAGGCTCCGCACCGATTTTTGCCAGCCGGCAAACTTTCGGTCCCGCAGGGCAGCATCCATGCGCGGGGAAAAGCGCCGCTCGAGCCGCCAGCTATCCCCGAACTGATCGGGTGGCGGCAACAGCCCCGCCGATAGCCCTGCGAGATAGGCCGCGCCCATTGCGGTAGTCTCCTTGATTGCCGGCCGGTCGACCGGGGCGGCAAGCAAGTCGGCAAGACGCTGCATCGTCCAGTCGGAAGCGACCATGCCGCCGTCAACTCGGAGCACGGTCGCAGCACCCTTGGCCTGCGGCCAGTCCGCCTGCATCGCCTCCAGAAGATCGGCAGTCTGGAAGCAAACGCTTTCGAGTGCCGCGCGTGCGATCTCCTTCGGCCCGGTATTGCGCGTAAGCCCGAACAGCGCGCCGCGCACTTCCGAATTCCAATGCGGCGCGCCGAGCCCGACAAATGCCGGAACGAGATAGACGTCTTGCTGCGCATCCGCCTCTTCCGCGAGCGGCCCGGTTTCCGCGGCGTGTTTCACGATACCGAGTCCGTCGCGCAGCCACTGCACCGCTGCACCCGCGATGAAGATCGAACCTTCGAGCGCGTAAGTGCGCTTGCCGTTCAACTGGTAAGCAATCGTTGTCAGCAACCGGTTCTTCGACGCGACCGGTGTGGCACCGGTGTTGAGCAGCGCGAAGCAGCCGGTGCCGTAAGTAGATTTCATCATGCCCGGATTGAAACAGGCCTGCCCGACGGTCGCCGCCTGCTGATCGCCGGCAATGCCGCGGACCGCGATCGCGCCGCCGAACAACGCGGGATCGGTCGTACCGAAATCGGCGGAGCAATCCTTCACCTCGGGAAGAAGCGAGCGCGGCACGGCCAGCAGTTTCAGAAGATCGTCGTCCCACTCGCCTTTGTGGATGTCGAACATGAGCGTGCGCGACGCATTGGTGGCGTCGGTCGCATGAAGCTTGCCGCCGGTCAGATGCCATAACAGAAATGAATCGACCGTGCCGAACGCAAGCTCGCCACGCTCCGCGCGGGCACGCGCACCGGGCACGTTGTCTAAAATCCACGCGACCTTTGTCCCGGAAAAATACGGATCGAGCAGTAGCCCGGTTTTCTTCGAGACTTCCGCTTCAAAGCCCTGTTTTTTCAGTTTCTCGCAGAACTCTGCCGTGCGCCGGTCCTGCCAGACGATCGCGCGATGGATCGACTTGCCGGTGCTCTTGTCCCAGATCACCGTCGTTTCGCGCTGATTGGTGATGCCGATTGCGGCAACGTCGGACGCTTTCGCGCCGCCCTTTTCCATCGCCTCGCGGCAAACCGCGATGGTGGTTCGCAACAAATCGTCGGGCTCGTGTTCCACCCAACCCGACGCGGGGAAATGCTGCGCGAATTCCTGCTGTCCGATCGCGGCAATCGCCATATCGGTGCGAAACAGGATCGCGCGCGACGAGGTCGTGCCCTGATCGATGGCGAGTAGATATTTCATGCCGTCAACGCCGCATAAGACAAGAAGCCCGCATGCGAGCCTGCTTCGATCGTGGTTTCGTCTTCATGGAATTCGAGCAAGCCGTCGGTATCAGTGAGCGAGGTGATAACGCCTGCGCCATCCTGCGGAAATTTAACGGCTTCCATGACGCCATCCGTCGCTTTACGCAACGACACGCGCACATATTCGCGTCTGCCCGTTTTCTTTTTATAAGAAAAAGTGATCCGCACCGGGAGCGGCACCAATGTTTGCGGTTTTGCGCCCGATAGCCGGAACAGAAGCGGCCGCACGACACGCGCAAACGTCACGAACACCGCGACCGGATTTCCCGGTAACCCTGCGAAGGCCGCACCGTTGATGACGCCCATCGCGACCGGGCGGCCCGGCTTGATGCCGACGCGCCAGAACACAAGCTTGCCGATTTTTTCGACCGCGGATTTCACAAAATCCGCTTCGCCCGCCGAAACACCGCCTGACGTCAGCACGAGATCGTTTTGCTTCGCCGCCGCCGCAATCGCCGCTTCGACTTTCGCTTCGTCGTCCGGAAGAATGCCGAGATCGCTTATTTGCGCGCCGAGCTTTGTAAGCAACCCTGCCAGCAAATAACGGTTCGCATCATAAAGCATCGAAGGCGCGCGTGTCGCTCCCGGCTCCACGATCTCGTCGCCGGTCGAGAACAGCGCAACACGCACGCGGCGCCGTACTTGCAGCGCGGTCGCGCCGATCGCGGCCGCAAGCGTCACATGACGCTCCGAGAGCCGCGTGCCGGCGGCAATCGCAACGGCACCACGCTTTATATCTTCGCCCGCCAGACGGCGGTTTGCTCCGCGCTTAAGGCCGGCCGGCAGGACAACAGAGTCATCGTTGGTCTGCACGTCCTCCTGCATGAAAACGGTATCGGCACCCGCCGGCATAGGCGCGCCGGTGAAAATGCGGATTGCTTCGCTCGCACCGGGGACGCGTGCCGCGTTCTTGCCTGCGAAAACTGTTTCGATCACTTTGAGTTCGGTCTCGCCGCTCAGTGATAGATCGGCGTGGCGCACGGCGTAACCGTCAACAGCCGAGTTATCGAACGGAGGCAGATCGACCGCCGCGATCAGGTCGGCCGCGAGTACGCGGTTCGAGGCTTCAAGCAGAGAAACTGTTTCGGTCTCTGCAACCGGCGACACGCGCTCCGTGATCAGCCGCTCCATTTCAACGAGCGGCAGCAACGGGCCGGAGAAAGCAAAACAATCGTCGGTGAGTTGCGCCATTATCTTTGCCGGTCTTTCGATGCCGATCCGCCGAAACGCGGTGTGTTTTCGTCCGCAACCCCGTTCGTGATAGGGAATTTATCACGTTTTGGAAGCTTGATAGTAGGGCCGACGGCGAATGGAACGCCTATTTCCGGGCATTTCGGCATCGAGCGGCACGATTGGATCGGGCCGGCTCGTAAACCGGATTGCGCTCGCCGCGCTTTTCCTTTGTGCCTATGTGGCGCTGGAACGGATCAGTTTCATCCACGAATATAAAGGTGTGCCGATCACGCCCTGGAATCCGGGTCTCGGCGCGGTGTTCGCGTTGATGATGCTCGGAGGGCCGTCCTATGCGGCCGTGCTTTTTGTCGGCGTGGTCATCGCCGAGACCCTCATTCTCGGCACAAGTCTGCAATGGGCACTGATCTTCGGCATCGCGAGGATCGTCGCCTCGGTCTACGGCGACCACGGCTGTCATCACCGAAAGATGAGCCTCGACACCAGCCTCTATCACCTCCGCGACGTATTCGTCCTGCTCGCCGCCGTATCCTTGGTGCGGTGGTTTCAGCCAGCACCCTGGCGGTTCTGCTCGTACTTCACCCCGATGTCGATATAGACTGGAGTGAAGGCTATCGTGGCCTTCGTGCCGCTAATTGTCGGCGACGCGATCGGCATTGCCGTGGTCACGCCGCTTCTATTGCGTCTGTTTGCAAAACATCGCGGTGTGAAGTTTCGGGCCGCAGCTCGCTTCGAGGCCACACTATATGCGCGCAATGATTGGCGCTTCCCTCTGGGTCATAGCCGGGGCGGGAACAGCGTCGGGGTTCAAGTTCTTTTACCTGCTTTTCGTCCCTGTCACGCTTGCAGCGGTTCGCTTACGGGCTTGATGGCGCATGCTTTGCGCTGACAGCTCGCGCAGCTCGGCCTGGTCGTCGTCGCTGCAGTTCTTCGCTGCGGACGCGACGAACATTCACCGAATTTCAGATTCTGATGCTGGTTTTGACCGCTACCGGCCTGATCGTCGGCGTCGTGGTCAGCGAACGGCAGAGTCCGCGAACATGCTCACGCGCGAAGCGGAGCGCAGACTGAAAGAAAAAGAAGCCGAAGCGGCTCAAGCGTCACGCTTCACATTGTGAGCGGCATGGCGTCTGCGCTCGCGCACGAAATCAATCAACCGATGACGGCAGCGCGTGCGCTTGCGCGTGCAGCGCAGGAATTGTTGCGCAAAGCCGACCCGACGTTGCGAGGGCCGACAACAATCTCGCAACGATCATCGTGCAGGTCGATCATGCCGGCGCAATCGTACAGCGGATGCGCGACTTCCTGCGGCGCGGCTATCCGCGTTCTAGCACGATCGATGTCGCAGAAATGCTTGACGACGTGGTTGCACTCGCGAATGCCGAAGCGGTTGCGCGCAACATCGGCATCCGGTTGTCCGCCGCGAAGGGCTTGCCCGCATTTCATGGCGATCGCGTGCAGTTGCAGCAGGTCGTGCTCAACCTGATCCGCAACGGTATTGAAGCGATCGACGAATGTCTATCAAGGGGGGCATGATCGAAATTGGCGTCCGGTCATATGCCGCACAGAACGTTCGCTGGAATTCAGCGTAAGGGATAACGGCCCGGGCATCGGCCCGGATCGCGGACGAAGCTGTTCCAGCCGCTCGTCACGTCGAAACACGAAGGTCTTGGCCTGGGCCTTCCGATCTGCGCTTCCAGATCGTCGAAGCGCACGGCGGGAAAATCTGGCTGCATTCCGGCGATGCCGGCGCAACTGAATTCCGCTTCACCATTCCGGCAGCCGAAGGCGGTGGCAAAGTAAAATGTCTGGTTCGACGCGTTTACATTATCGACGATCAGACAGTCGGTTCGCGCACGCCTTGTGCGAAATGCTGAGCTGTGTTCGGATTTATACCGAAGGTTTCGAATCGGCCGATAGCTTTCTTGCCGCCGCGAACCGAAACGTCCGGCCTGCATCGTAGCGGACGTGCGCATGCCAGGCATCGACGGAATTGAGCTCGTTCGCCGGCTCGCCGAGCGCAAGAATCCGCTTCCCGTGGTTCTTATTTCCGGCCACGCGGACATCCCGATGGCGGTCGCGGGCATCAAAGCCGGTGCAGAAGAGTTCATCGAAAAACCGATCGACGACGCTCAACTTGTCGCCGCGATCAATCGCGGCCTTGCACACTTTCACGAAAACCGGGGACGCTCGCACGAGGAACTACAGGATAGATTTTCGCGATTGACGCCGCGGCAGACTGAAATCTTCGATCTGGTGGCCGACGGGCTGACCAGCCAGAAAATCGCGATCCGCTTGGTATCAGCGTCCGGACCGTCGAAAGCTACCGTGCGGAAGTCATGGAGAAGATGCAGGCGGACAGCGTGGCCGTCCTCGTCCGGCTGGCAATCCGGCTCGGTCGCGTCACTCCGTAGAACTACGGACCGATTTCCCCGAATACATCTTATCGCTCGCGCTCACTAGACTTCCGTTGAGGAAGCGCATTTCGCGCTTCGATTGAAACAACGGGCGAGCGATGGCGTTCACCGGACATGAACCGGGCCGCCGAGATTTGTCGGCGCAACATTCGCCGGAACTCCAGGCGAAACTTTCGACGCTGTTTGCGCTCGCGACCGCGCCGTTCGCCGCTCTCATTGTCTTCGTTCCGCGCGACCTCCTGATGCCGGCCGCAAGCGCGCTCTTCATCGCGCTTGCCTTCGCCGACCGCCATCTATGCCTGGCGCATCGGCTCCAACTATCGCGCGCATCGCCTCACCTTCTGGGATCTCGCCGGCGCGCTGACGCTGCTCGGATTTGGCGCCGGCGCGCTCAGCAACAGCAGTACGCGTCCTCCAACTCTTCGGGATGGTAACGACGAGATAACGAATTCAAACAGGACCGGGCCCCTCTGGCAGTCCAAGGGACTGCGATGTCGGTCTAAAAACAAGGAGCGGGTCAATGGACCTCTATCGAGCGGCGCCTCCGGCGCATCACTTGATATTAAACGCAAGTCGCCCTGCGCGTTCTGGAGCGCGCGGCCATGAACATTATTCAATCCATGATGCCGATGGATGCCTGGATCGCACTGTTCCAGGTCATCGTGATCGACCTCGTGCTTGCCGCGGACAACGCCATCGTCATCGGCCTCGCTGCGGCCGGTCTGCCGCAAGAGCAGCGCGCGCGCGCGATTCTGATCGGCATTATCGCCGCGACCGCGATGCGTATCGGCTTTGCCGCGATGACAACGCAACTCTTGGCAGATCGTTGGTCTGCTCTTCGCGGGCGGCATCTTGCTGCTTTGGGTGTGCTGGAAGATGTGGCGCGAGTTGCGAAACAGCGACCACCACGAAGATAGCGCTCGACGGCGCCGACTTTGACATCGGTCCCGGCGGTGCTGCCGTCGCGCGCCCACGCAAAACTTTCGCTCAGGCCGCGTGGCAGATCGTAGTCGCGGACGTCTCGATGTCGCTCGACAACGTGCTTGCGGTCGCAGGCGCCGCGCGTGCCTATCCTTACGTCCTGGTCTTCGGCCTCGTGCTTTCGATCGCGCTGATGGGCCTTGCTGCGACCTTCATCGCGAAGTTGCTCCAGAAGTACCGCTGGATCGCCTATGTCGGCCTCGCCGTCATTCTCTATGTGGCGCTGGAGATGATCGTTCGCGGCGTGCTGGAACTGCAACCCGTCGCGAGAAGGTTTGCCGAACACGTGTTCTGACGGCACCTACAATCTGACCGATAGAGGGCGGCGGCAACGCCGCCCTTTTGTTTGGCACCTTGCTCTCCTATTCTCCGCGCGCCGGGAGAATGGAATGACCGAACACGTACTCGACCTGCGGGGGCTGCGCTGCCCGCTGCCGGTTTTGAAAGCGAAGAAAGCGATGAAGTCGCTCGCAATCGGCGATCGTCTGGTGCTGGATTGCACCGACCCACTGACCGTGATCGATGTCCCGCATTACGCGAACCAGGACGGCCACAAGCTCGACGGTCAGGAGCAGCGCGGCGAGATCTATCGCTTCACGATCGTCAAGGCGCGCTGATTATTCTTTGCCAAAGGTCATGCCGAGTGCTGCGATCCTGTCCCGCACTTCAGGCTGGTTCAGCGCGGCCAGAAACGCTTTGACTGCGGGCTTCTCTTTCCGGGCTTCGACAACCAAGAAATCGTAATGTTCGGGCGTGAGCGGCAGGAAACCGAGGCCGTAAAGCTTCGCGACCGGTTCGATCGCAACACCCCAGTCGGCGCGGTCTTGCGCGACCGCCGCGGCAACCGCGTTATGGGATCGCGGCTGGTTTGAATAGCCCGCGGGACGCGAGCCGTTGAGCAGCTTGTCGATCAGGATGCGCGTACCGGCGCCGGCATTGCGATTCACCATCAGGCAGGATTGATCCGCGAGCGCCGCTGTAATCGCGGCCTCCGCCTTCTTTCCTTCGAAACGCTTATCGCCGATCCGGAAGACCACGCCCTGCATGCGCCGCCATCCTGAATGCAGCGTCAGCCCCGAACTTACGAGATGCCGATTATACTCGCCGGTCTTTTCATCCACGAGATGCACGGGCGCGATATCGCACTCGCCCCGTGTTGCGGCATTGACGCCGCCGAGACTGCCGATTGCAAGCGAGCGCGCGATCATCCCACGCTCTGCGAGCGCGTCGAGCACAATATCAAGTGCAATGTCGTGGCTGCCCATGATCACGAGATCGGGAGCACGCGCGTTTCCGAGTAATGTGACGGTCGCTTTCGAATTTCGCGTCGAGCGCCGCGCCAGCGCATCGATTTCGAGAAAGCCGTCGGACTGCGAAAATGACGTAACCGAGCCAGAGCCCTTGCCTGAAGGAAACGCAATCGTCTCACCGTCACCCTCGACGAGGGAGACCATGACGAATTCCTTGCGGCCAAGCTCGGATGCGATCGGCACCGGCACGCGCGCTTCGAGATGCTTTGCGGCCTCCGTCGGCAGCCCGGCAAAAGCGCGGATCACGGGTACCGCGAAGGCGTGAAAGGTGAAGATTGCGGATGTCGGAAAACCCGGCAGCACGATCAGCGGCGTCTTGCCGACCGCAGCGAGGCATAACGGCTTGCCGGGTTTCAACGCGACGCCATGAACGAGAATTCCCGGCGCGCCCAGCTTCGAAACCACGCGATGCGAGAGATCGCCGGCACCTTTCGACGTTCCGCCGCTCAAGATCACCATATCGCATTCGGCGAGTGCGCGGCGGATAGCGGCTTCCAGTTTCAACGCGTCGTCCGGGAACGCGCCGAACGCAACCGCCTCGCCGCCCGCCTCCGCGATGGTTGCTGCAATGATCGCGCCGTTGCTGTCATACACTTGCGCGGGCTTCAGCGCTTTGCCGGGTTCGATCAATTCGTCGCCGGTCGAAAGGATAGCGATACGCGGACGCTTCACGGCGTTGACCGTAACGATCCCACATGCCGCAAGCATGCCGATTTCGCGCGAGCTCAACACCGTTCCCTTGCGAAGCAGCGTTTCGCCGCGCGCGATGTCGGACCCTGCAAAGGCAACGAACTGGCCCGGCATCGAAGCGCGCCGCAGCTCGATCGCGGGCGCCGCAGTCTCGCGCAGCTCGGTGTGCTCGATCATCACGACCGCGTCGGCGCCACGCGGCATCACGCCGCCCGTCGCAATCGCAGTTGCGGTGCCCCTCCCGACCTCAATCGTTGGCGCATGACCGCAGGCGATCACCTCGCGGTTCAGGGTGAGAACTTTCGGCGATCCATCGCTCGCGCCGATGCGTATCGGCCGAGCGAACGGCGAAGCCATCGACAATCGAGCGGTCGAACGGCGGCGCATCGACGGGTGCAGCGATATTGTCTGAGAGCACCCGGCCAAGAGCCGCGTGAAGCGAGACCTGTTCCGCGGCTCGCGGCGCGAGATCGAGATGGCGGTGAAATTTCGCGGTCGCTTCGTCGGCCGAAACGATTTGCAGGAACTGCTCCTGCCGAGCGGCAGCCCGCACGGCATCGAGCAATTCATCCGTGGACGTTTTCTGCGCCGGGTCTTTCATGCCGAGGATTTAGCATGATGTCGCGTTGCGCGGTCAATCAGCCGACCCACAATGCAGGCTTTGCAGCCACGCACTAAACCATTGTTTTATAATGACAAAGACGGCACCCCTATGGGGGTGCCGCCGTCGACTGTCAGATCAGCGTGAACTCGGTCGCGAGCAGCATATGGTTGTTGTCGAAATCGACAATCATAGTTGCAGCGCCACCGCCAGTACCGTCGGCATCCCAGTACAGCCGGGAGGTGTCGGTATCGAATACGAATTGGCCGTGCGCCTTATCGGCAACCGCGCCTGCGCCACTCACGAAATACTCGGCGGCAAAGTTATTAACGCCCACTCCGTTGAGAGTGACCGACGCACCAATACCGAACCCGGTCTTGCTGATCTGGATCTTGTCGAGGCCGGTTCCGAAATCAACGATGCTGTTGCCACTGAACGCCGAGTTGAAACGAAAGTTGTCGTTGCCCAACCCACCTATCAAGGTATCCGAGATGCCTGCGCAAACAATAACATCGTTACCTTCGCCGCCATCGAGCCGGGCGAAAGGACCGCCCGTCAGCATGTCGTTGAACTTGCTGCCCACCAGCCGCTCGATGCCGATCAACGTATCAATGCCGGCACCGCCGGTGTTCTGCGCAACGGCGAGCTGCAGGTTGACCGTCACAGCAGCAGTCGCGCTTGCGTAGGAAGCAACATCGGAGATGCCAACACCGCCGTCGATGATGTCGTTACCCGCCCCGCCTTCGATGACGTCCTGACCACCGCCTCCGATGATGTTGTCGTTGCCGGCACCACCGAGCAGATCGTCATCGAAAGCGCTGCCATTGATCTTATCATCGCCGCCTGCACCGTCTACCGTCAGAGCGGCACTCGAAGCAGTCAACACGTCGTTTTTGTTCGACCCGATCAGACTATTGATGTTGACCAGCGTATCAATGCCGGAGCCGACTGTGTTTTGCTGTCCGCCGACCATGTTCAAGTCGATGGTAACGCCAACGGTCGCGCTCAGATAACTCGCGGTGTTATTGGCCCCGCCCTCGCCGTTGAGATAGTCATCGCCGGCGCCGCCGTCGAGAATGTCGTCACCGGCTCCGCCAAATATTTCGTTCGAAAGATTGTTCCCGGTAAGAACGTCTTTCCCGTTCCCGCCCCAGATGAATTCGAAGTTCAGGATTTTGTCGCCTTCGGCATCACCACCTTTGCCAATGGTTTGCGCGCCGTTGAAGCCGAGTGTCACCGTCACGCCGGCCATATCTGATTTGTAATTCAAAATATCAACATCCGTGCCACCATCGAGCGTGTCGGCACCGCCGCCACCCTGGATTACGTCGGACTGCGCCATTCCTTTAAGAATGTTGACCGCGGCATTTCCGGTCAAACGGTTGATGGAATCGTTGCCGATCACGTTCTGGAAGCCGGAAATAATATCGCCGGCCGCGTCTCCTGTACCGGCCTGACCGGTAACGCCGTCCTGCACGCTCAGATCAATGGTGATGTTTCCGCTGTTTTCGAAGGTCAGCGTATTGATACCGGCTCCGCCGATCAGCGTGTCGACGCCGCCGCCACCATTAATGAAGTCGTCGCCGTCGCCGCCTTCGATAATATTGTTGGTGCCATCGCCCAACAGCCGGTCCGCCTTGGCCGTGCCAATCAGATTTTCGAAAGCGATGACCGTGTCAATACCCGCACCGACGGTATTCTGCGCGGTGCTCAGGCCAAGGTTTACCGTCACGCCAGCTGTAGCGCTGACATAGCTCAATGTATCGGTGCCGCCCTCGCCAATTAGAATGTCGTTGCCTGCGCCGCCATCGATGTAATCGTCGCCTCCGCCACCTCTGATATCATTTGCCAGATTGTTGCCCTTGAGGACGTCTTTGCCGTTAGCGGCCCAGATCGTTTCGAAGTTCGAGATCTTGTCGCCGTTGACCATGTCGGCATTGACACCAGTTGCCGTCATGACGGTCTGCGCGCCATTCACACCGAGAGTAAGCGTAATGTCGACACCGCTCATGGCCGAGTAATCGAGGACATCGCCTTTGGAGCTGCCGAAAACCGCGTTCAGCGCACTATCGGAGCCGCCGTCGAGAACGTCCGCGCCAAGCCATGCGCCATCGAAAACGACGTCATTGCCAGCACCCAGGCTAATTGTATTGCCTTCATCGTTGCCAGCGACAACGTCATTATGAGCAGAGCCGACGACATTCTCGATCGAGGAAATATTATCCCCTTCGCCAAAGCCACCGCCGACGTTGTTCGCCGCGAGATTAATGCTCACGCCGAGGTTGGAAAGCGCATAATTTACGGTATCGCTGCCGTTGCCGCCCAAGAAGACGTGTTGGCCTTCGTTGCCAATGAAAAGATCGTTGCCGTCGTTACCGTAGAACACACTGTCCAGGTTGCTACCGGTGAACTTGTCGTTGCCGGCGCCGCCTTTCACGATCTCGATATCGATCAGCTTATCGTTCTGCGCCGGCGAGCCGCTGGTTGAGGTAACGGTCGACGCCGCACCGCCCTTGCCGAGCGTGACAGTGATGCTTTGCGCCGCCGTCAGATCAGAATAATCCGCGGTATCGAAGCCCGTGCCGCCGTTTAACGTGTCGGCACCGGCGCCGCCGATCAGCGTGTCGTCGCCAGCATCGCCGAACAGAATATTGACGAGATTGTTCCCGGTAAGCTTATCGAGGCCCTTACCGCCGGAAATGTTCTCGAAGTTCTTGACGCTGTCGTTGTCGAGGCTATTGAAGGTCTCAGCTCCGTTAAAGCCGAGGGTCAGTTCAAACCCTGACATGTAGTCCGCATAGCTGACCGTATCGTTGCCTGCACCGCCGTCCAGGAAGTCGGCATTACTGCCGCCAGCGATAACATTCGCACCGTTGTCACCGGTCAATTTGTCTACACCATTGCCGCCGACCAGATTCTCGAAACCAATCGCGATGTCGCCTTTCGCGTGATTGAACATCAGCACGCTGCCGCTGACGTCGGCTGCCAGACTGCCCTTCAACGTCACAACGACACCGACAGAGTTAGCGTAGCTCAGCGTGTCGGAGCCGGCATCGCCGAACAGGAAGTCGGCCCCTTCACCGCCTTCGATGATGTCGTCACCGGCGCCGCCTTTAATCGTGTTGACCGAGTCAAGGAGGAATGACCTCAATTCGTCGTTCTTGGCACTACCAATGATATTTTCGAAACCCTGAATCTGATCGCCTTCGGCGTCGCCAAAAAAGCCCGTCGTCATCGCGTTATTAATGAGGACGGACACGCCCGCGAGCGACGCCGCATAACTGATCGTATCGTTCAGCGAGGTGTCGGAACCATTATAGCCGCCATCGAGAGTGTCTGTTCCTGCACCGCCCTGGATCAAATCATCGCCGTCATTCCCAGAGATCGAGTTGGTAAGCGCATTGCCGGTGAGCGTGTCGTTGCCCTTGGTGCCGTAGATGGATTCGATGTTCTTGATTGAATCGCCGGTAGCATCTGCGCCGGCTTTGCCGGTAACCACGGTTTGCGCGCCGTTCACGCCCAGTGTGAGCGTGATGCCGTCCATCAGCATGGTGTAATCGACAATATCTTCGTCCGTGCCGCCGTCGAGAATGTCTTTGCCGCCACCGCCGCTGAAAAGGTCGAGACCCGCGCCACCCGTCAGGATGTTGACCGCAGCATCTCCAATCAGGGTGTCGCCGCCGCTACCGCCCAGAACGTTACGGAAATTCGAGAACACGTCACCAGCGGCATCGCCAAACATGGCGCTGTTATTCGAGAGATCAATGAGAACGCCGACTGTGTCGCTTGCATAGCTCAGCGTGTCGATGCCGGCATTTACATCCATACTGGTACCCGTGCCGCCGTTTAATACGTCAGCACCAGCGCCACCTTCGATGATGTCGTTACCTTTGCCGCCTTCGATGTTGTCCTTACCGATACCGCCGTAGATACTATTCGCACCATTGTTGCCGACCAGCACGTCGTCGAAATTCGTGCCCACCAGGTTTTCGAAATTCTTGACGGAATTGCCGGTGGCGTCGCCATTGCCGAGATTTATATTGACGCCATTGACCGTCAACGCGCCGGCCTGCGCCTGCGCCAGCGCCGCTTCAGAAAGCTTCACGCGCACAGCTGCCGGTCCATTGGCGTAACTCAAGGTGTCGATGCCAGCGCTGCCATCGAGTATATCGGCGTCGCCATTACCGAAGATTAAGTCGTCGCCGGCATTGCCGATAATCGTATCTTTTCCCGAACCGCCCAAAAGGACGTCATTGCCCGAGCCGCCGTCGATGGTGTCGTCGTCAGCGCCACCGTTGATCGCATTAGCGACGCTACTGCCGGTCAGCTTGTCCTTGAAATCGGAGCCGCCGATATTCTCAATCGAAGTGAGCTTGTCGCCTTGCGCGGTGCCGCCGGTATTGATGTTGGTGGCGAGATTGACGGTCACGGCCGCGTCCGACGTATCGTAATAGATAGTGTCAACACCCTCGCCGCCATCGATAAGGTCGGCGCCCGCGCCGCCATCGATTTCGTCGTCGCCCTTGCCTGCAATAATCTTATTGGCGACCTGATGGCCTATGATGGCGTCGGCAAAATCGGTCCCGATGACGTTCTCGATACGGATGTACTGGTCGCCTTCGGCATCACCGCCGAAGCCGGTGCCGTCGCCGTTCGCGCCGAGATTAATATTAACGCCCGCTGCGGAGGCCGCGTAGTTCAGCGTATCAACGCCCGCGCCACCGTCGATGATGTCGGCGCCGTTCAGCCCCTGGAAAATATTGTCTTTGTCGTTGCCGGTGAATTTGTCGGCAGAATCCGAGCCGATTAGATTGAGAATGCCCGACAATTGATCGCCGCTGGCATCGCCGGTGCTGGTTTGAGCCGTCACCGTCAGATCGAGCGTTACTGCTGCCTGCGAATTTTGATAGCTCGCGTAATCGTTCAGTTTGCCGATGATAGTGTCGGAGCCCACGCCGCCTTCAAGAATAAGTGTGCCATTGCCGGTGAGAATATCGGCGTTCTTGCTGCCGATGATGCGCTCGATCGTGAAGAGCTTTTCCCCTTCGGCATCGCCGCCCTTATTTATGTTGGTGGCATAGTTGACCGTCACCGCCGCGACCGAATTCACATACGTGACGGTATCGAAGCCGGTATTGCCCGTGATCGAATCCGCGCCAGCGCCGCCGTCGAGCAGGTCGTCGCCGATACCGCCATTGATTGTGTCGTTGTCTTCAGCGCCGAGGATGCGATCATTGCCGTCTGCACCCGTAATATTATCTTTCCCAAGACCGCCATAGAGAATGTTGTTGAGCTCGTTGCCGGTAAGCGTATCGCCGCCGTTACCGCCGACGATGTTTTCGAAGTTTTTGAACTTGTCGCCGGCCGCTTCGCCGCCCGCTCCAATTTTCTCGGTGCCAGCCGCACCGAGCGTGACGTTCACGGCAACGGCCGCGCCCTCGAATGAGAGCGTATCGGTGCCTTCGCCGCCGTCGAGCGTATCAACGCCCGCGCCGCCATTGATCCAGTCGTCGCCCTTGCCACCGGAAATAAAATCCTTCCCGGCGCCGCCGTCGAGATGCATGGAATCGTCAGCGTCGGTGATGTCGTCGTCGAACGCTGAGCCGATCACCTTTTCGATCGATGAATAAGTATCCTGGTATCCTCCATCAGAAAATACGACGCCCGCCCCGGTGTAGCTGATGCCTTTGCCTTTAAATATTTCGGCGTTTGCGTAGTTGATGGTGTCAAAGCCGTCGCCACCGACGAAATCCGTTGAGCCCGGGCCACCTTCGAGAAAGTCGTTGCCATCGCCACCGTCCAGCGTCGCGTCGCCGCCGGACTTCAGCGTGTCGTTGCCCTCGCCACCGCTGACCATGCCGCCGCCAAAACCAGCATCGAGATAGTCGTCGCCTTTGCCACCGGCGAGATTGTCCGCAGCTGCGCCCTTGCTGGTGAAACTGTCCGGGCCGTCATCGCCGGTGTACGAAACACCTCCTTCGAGAAAGAGATATTCGGTCAAGTCCGCATTGCCGCTGATAATTTCGGAGTAGAGTTGGGTCGCGGAATAGCTGAGCCCGGTAATGACGGCTACCACCTGGTTCAGCGCCACCGAGAAGATTTCCAGGCTGTCGAATGTGCCGCCGCTTGGCAGGTTGTCGCCGTCAAAGGTCAGGTCATTGGTGCTGCTCTTGAAATGAAGATGCACCCGGCCTTCGAAAAACGAGCCGTTGCTCTCAATGAAATACTCGCCGGCTGTGGCGCTCAGCGGGGTCGCGACATTGGCCGCACTGAACCACTCCGCGAGTTTGATCTCGCTGCCCGTGGGCGACGTAATGTTTATGGTGACAGCCATGGCGATTCTTCCGATCTCGTTCGCCGGCTCCAGGCCGGCCCAGCCTCTGAAAACGCGGGTCACCTTGACCGGTGGAGCGGACCTGACCCTGGTTCCAACCACCCCTGCTGTAGCTAACCGATTGCTTTGGCAGTCTTTTACGTCTTTTAGCCGAACCTTATTCGGCCATAGACGCGTAATTTACGGTATTTGCCGATTGCGGCCGTTTATTATTCGGCTATAAGGCAGCTGTCTAGTAATATTTTCGAGATAAGAGCTTGCGTAGATGAATGGTTTTGACGAAATCGATCGGAAGATCATGGCGATGCTGCAAGCCGACGGCAGGACTCCCTATGCGGAGTTGGCCAAAGCGGTCGGGTTGGCGGTTTCGTCGGTCAACGAGCGCGTCCGCAAGCTCCAGGAGCGCGGCGCCATCTCCGGCGTACACGCGCACCTCTCGCCCGAGGGACTCGGGCTCGACCTATTGGCGTTTGTTTTCGTCGCCTGGAGCGATCCGGAAACCGAGCAGCGCTTTCTCAAGCGCGTTAATTCCGAGCCCGCGGTGCTCGAATGCCACCACGTAACCGGGTCATGGAATTATATCGTTAAAGTGCGCGTCAAGAACACGCGCATGCTCGAGGCCTTCCTCGCTAAGGTCATCAAATCCGTCGAAGGGGTGTTGCGGACCGAAAGCTTCATCACGCTCTCCTCGCCGAAGGAAACCTCGGCGCTCGCGACTGACGTCCCCGACTGGTTCCGCTAAGCGGCCACCCCTGAAATACTTCCAGAACTAAGGAATTTGACCCCTTGTTGCCTCGGGGTGCTAAGATATTTACGAGGGTTTTTCAGGGGTTAGTACAAAAATGAGCGCGAATTGGATGAGCGGCTACGTCTCGGACGTAGCCTATACGCTCGGCTATTACCGCGAGCTGGCACCGACTTTTCTGCATTTTGCTTGCACCGCAAATGGTGTTGCTTCCCCGGACCCGGAAAAATCGCTGCGCTATTGCGAGCTCGGCTGCGGCCGCGGCTACGGCACTTTGCTGCTTGCGGCAGCTAACCCGAACAGCACCTATGTCGGCGTCGATTTCAATCCCGCGCATATCGCCGAAGCGCGCGCGCTCGCGCAGAAGGCCGGCATTACCAATGTCACCTTCCTCGAAATGAGTTTCGGCGACGCCGCGAAATCGACCAAACCCGAACTTGCCGACTTCGACATCGTGACGATGCACGGCGTCTATACCTGGGTCATGCCGGAGGTGAAGCGGGAGATTGTCGATTTCATTCGCGAGAAGCTGGTATCCGGCGGCGTGTTTTTCGTGAGCTACAATTGCATGCCCGGCTGGGCGCCGGTCGGACCGATGCAGCGGCTGCTAAAAGAAGTCGGCGACCGCTCGACGCGCCAGAGCGTTGCCGTCATCGATGAAGGGATGGACCTGCTCAAGAAGCTGGTCGAGCATTCCAGCGCGTTCATCGCGCATAACCCGACGATCAAGAACCGTATCGAGAAGATGGGTAAGCAGGACAAGGTCTACCTTGCCCACGAATTCCTCAATTCCGGTTGGCAGCCGATCTACATCACCGACGCGATGGAAGATTTTGCGTCGGCGAAGGCAACCTATATCGGCTCTGCTTCGATCGCGGAGAACCGTCCCGATCTCTGCGTATCAAAGGATCTGCTGCCGCTTGTGCGCAATGCGCCCGACATCGCGATGCATGAGCTGCTCAAGGACTACGCGATCAACAAGCAGTTCCGCCGCGACATATATATAAAGGGTCCGCAGCGCCTGAACCCGCGCGAGCACCGCCAGCAGCTAGGTGCATTGATCTTCGCACCCGTGCAGATGAACGACACCGTCCCGGAAAAATTCCAGCTGCCGATCGGCGAACTGAAGCCGAAGCCTGAATTGATGGCAAAGCTCATGGCCGGCATCGGCAAAGCGCCGCTTTCGGGCGACCAGATCATCGAAGCCGGCATCAAGGCCGATCTCAAGGAGCCGGACGCGATCCTTTATCTCCTGCTGCTCGTGAATGGCGGCATTGTGCTTCCCGCGCGCAGGGATTTCGCGAAAGTGGACCGCGCGCCGAGCCTGCGCCTCAACAAGACGATCATGGAAATGAGTGCCGCTTCCGATACGCACCGCTTCCTCGCGTCGCCCGTGCTCGGCTCGGCGATCGGCGCCGGATTCGTCGATCGTATCTTCTCGCCGCAGATCGACGCGCAGCCGAAGGCCGACGATACCAAGGTCGCCGCCATGGCATTCGACTTCCTGGCCACGAGCGGCCAGAGCTTCCGCCGCGAGGGCAAGGCGATCGAGAAGAACGACACCAATATTGCGGAGATCGCAAAGGTCGCGAAAGAATTCCGCGATCAACGTCTGCCGCGATGGAAAATGCTGGGCGTGGGCTGAGTTAGCCCGCGCCGCTTGCATACAAAAGGCGCCCGTTGCGGGCATCCAACTTAGTTGAGTCAACGCACGACGAAGTGAACGGCATTGCGGCGACCGCCAGCTGCAAAAGCGGATTCGGCATCGCTAATGCGACCTGACTCACTCGATGTCCCGATGTCATTGGCCGTTCAGTGTCCGGCGCATTCTCCGGAACCGACTCTCATCAGGACTCGTTATACGCAAGGCGGGGTTACTCCCAGGCTGGGCATCACCCGGAACTGCTGATTGCGATGACGCTGGACATTTTCTCACTCGCTCAAAACGCACTCGCACTGGGAGCGGCCTATGTGCTCGCGCTGCCTATCGCCTGGAACCGCGAGAGAAAATCGTTGAGCGCGGGGCTACGCACCTTTCCTCTGGTCGCGATGTCGAGTTGCGCCTTTGTCGAGGTCTCGGAGACGATGTCCGGAGCCAATCCTGAGGCAGTTGCGCGAGTGTTGCAGGGTGTCATCACCGGAATCGGCTTTATCGGCGGCGGTGCCATTCTGAAGCACGGCACGACCATACGCGGTACGGCCACTGCCACCGCGCTCTGGGCTACCGGTGCAATCGGCCTTGCTGCGGGACTGGGAAATTTCGCGGTAGCGGCGATGATCAGCGTGTTCGTATTCCTCACATTCAGCGTGATGACGCGATTCAAAACCGGCGATTAGGAGGACGTATTGAATAATTTGTTTTTCAGCGGGTGGGAGACGCTCGCGCGAACGGCGATCATAGCGCTTCTGGCCTACCCGCTGATGCTTGTGATGGTGCGAGTTTCAGGACATCGAACGCTTTCACGTCTCAACGCTTTCGATCTGATCGTCACTGTGGCGCTGGGCTCCACGCTCGCAAGCGTCATTACCTCAAGGGACATTGCGCTGGCACAGGGGTTACTCGCCTTCCTGATCCTGATTTTCCTGCAATACACGATTGCCAAATCCGCTGCGCATTGGACGCGCGCCGAGAGTTTCATAAATGGCGAGCCCAAGCTGCTCATGCATAATGGGCAGTTTCTTCACGACGCCATGCGGCGCGAACGTATCTCGGAAGAAGAAATCAAGTCTGCAATACGTGCGGCTGGCCACGCGGATATTTCCTGCGTGCGGGCAGTCGTGCTTGAAACGAATGGCGCGTTAAGCGTTGTCTGGCGCGAAGTTGCAAGCACTGCCGGCGCGATAAAATATCTGGAAACGCAGCAAAACTAGACCGCGCATGGTACTGCCACCTGCCCGAAGAGTCAGGCCGCGAAGTTGCCGCCCAGTTCGTCGTCGATGTGCAGCCGCACGATATCGTCGAAGGTCTTTTCGGCGGTGTCAAAGCCGACCTTGCGCGCCTCGCGGACATCGAAATTGCGTGGCCAGCCTTCGACGATCTTCATGATCACCGGATCGGGCTCGCGGCGGATGCGGCTGACCACATTCTTCCCGGCAACACGCTCAAGCGAGGCGATCTGTTCGCCGACCGTTGCCGACAGCCCCGGCATCGAGAGATTTCTCCGCGCACCGAGCGCGCCGGTATCCATCGTCGCAGCATGAACCAGAAAGCCGATCGCGGAGCGCGGCGACGCGTGCCAATGGCGTACGTCTTCGGAAACCGGCAGAACTGCTTCGGCACCGCTTAACGGCTCGCGAATGATGTTCGAGAAAAAGCCCGAAGCCGCCTTGTTCGGTTTTCCAGGACGCACGCAAATGGTCGGCAGCCGAATGCCCACGCCATCCATGAAGCCGCGGCGCGAAAAATCGGCAAGCATCAATTCGCCCATCGCCTTCTGCGTGCCATAGCTGGTGAGCGGCGTATGAAAATATTCGTCGCCGATTGCCTGCGGGAACGGCGCGCCGAAGACCGCGATCGACGACGTGAACACGACGCGGGGCTTATAGCCGTGGCCGGCGTTGCGGATCGCGTCCCAGAGATAGCGCGTACCGTCGAGATTGATACGGTAGCCTTTTTCGAGATCGGCCTCTGCCTCGCCCGAGACAATTGCGGCCAGATGGAAAATCGTGTCTGGGCGCTCCGTGATCAACTTTTCGGCGACGCCGGGCATCGCGAAGTCGGAGGCAGACGCGCTGATCTCAATCCCGGCTTTTGCGGGCGGTGTCGGCATCACCACGTCGTGCAGCGTGAGCTTGGTGATTTCCTTGCCGCCGAGGCCGCCGTCTTTGAGCAAACGCTCGATGAGCTTGCGGCCGATCATACCGGCCGCACCCAAAATCAGCACATGCATCGGTCTATTCCTTGACCGCGCCGGTCATCGCGGAAACGTAATGCTCGACGAAGAAGGCATAGAGGACCACCAGCGGCAGCGAGCCGAGCATTGCGCCCGCCATCAGCGAACCCCAGCGATAAACGTCGCCGTCCACGAGTTCGCTCACGATCGCAACTGGAACGGTGCGGTTCTGCACCGACTGGATCAACGTCAGTGCATAGATGAATTCGTTCCAGCACAGCGTAAACGAGAAAATGAAAGCCGAGATCAATCCCGGTATGGCCAGCGGCAGGATGATCTTGGTCAGGATTTGCCAGCGGCTTGCGCCGTCGATCAGCGCGCATTCCTCGAGCTCGAACGGGATGGTCTTGAAATAGCCCATCAGGAGCCAGGTCGAGAACGGAATCAAAATGGTCGGATAGACCAGGATCAGTGCGAGCGGCGTGTCGAACAAGCCGTAGAAATGAATGACCGATGCGAGCGGAATGAACAGGATCGATGGCGGGATCAGATAGGCCATGAAAATCATTGCGCCGATGGTCTGTGCGCCGCGGAAGCGCAGCCGCGAAATTGCATAGGCCGCAAGCACGCTTGCGAAGATCGAAAGGAATGTCGCAGCCGCGGCAACAAACATCGTGTTCCAGAGCCAACGCGGATACTGGGTCTCAAACAGGAGGCGCTTGATGTGGTCGAGCGTGGGATTGACCACCCAGAACGGGTTGAAGGTATTCATGTCGACGAGTTGCGCGTTCGGCTTCACCGAGGTGAGCACCATCCAGTAGAATGGGAAGAGCAGGATCACCATGATGATGCCGAGCGGCAGCCAAAGCGTGACCAGCCGCATTGGCACGGTTTCGAGATAACTCATGCCCTCGCGGGAGTCGTTTTTCATCTCGGTCGGTGCAACCTTCGCGGTGGTGTCAGTCACTATTTTCACCCTGCTGCCATTTGCGGCGCTGTAGCCCGAACCATGAAATCATGATCGCTGTGAGCAGGAACGGGATCATCGCGGTCGCGATCGCCGAGCCCTCGCCCAGTTGCCCGCTCAAAATTCCGCGTGAATAGGAAAGCGTCGCCATCAGATGCGTCGCGTTCGCCGGGCCACCGCGCGTCATCGCCCAGATCAATTGGAAATCGGTGAACGTGAAAAGCACCGAGAAGGTCATCACCACCGCGATGATCGGCGTCAACAAGGGATAGGTCACAAAACGGAAGCGCTGCCACGACGAGGCGCCGTCGAGCGTCGCCGCCTCGTAGAGCGACGGCGAAACGGTTTGCAGCCCCGCAAGCAAGGTGATCGCGACGAAGGGAACGCCGCGCCAGATATTGGCAAAGATCAGGCTCGCTCGAGCCAGATTGCCATCGCCGAGAAAATCAATGTTTACCGTAATCAAGCCCATCTGCTTGAGCGACCAGGAGATGATCGAGAACTGCGAGTTGTAGATCCACCAGAATGCGATTGCGGAGAGCACCGTCGGCACAATGAACGGGATCAATACGACTGAGCGGATCATCGCCTTGAAAGGCATGTGCCGGTTCAAAAGCAGTGCGAGATAGAGACCGACCGCGAATTTAATGATGCTGGCGACAATCGTGTAGAGCAGCGTATTGAAAACGGAGAGCCAGAACACGCTGTCGTCCCAGAGCCATTCGTAATTTTCAAAGCCGATGAATTTGCCGGGCCGCGCCAGCCGCGTGTCGGTGAAGGAGAGCCAGACGCCGAGCATCAACGGCCAGGCCAGAAACAAAATCAGAAAGGCTGCAGCCGGCAGCATGAACCAGATCGCAAGCCAGTTACGGTTGATCTTGAGCCGTCCCCACCAGGACAACTCTTTCATCCGCGACAGACTGCGTTCGGATTCTACGACCGTGCTCATCAAAACCGCATCCGGTTAAAGGAAACGGCGGCGCAGGGTGCCCGCGCCGCCGTTATTTTCGTTAGCGATAGATACGCTGCGTCTGCCGTTGGGCGATCGCAATCGCGCCCTTGATGTCTTCGCGGCCGGTACAATAGTTCGCAAACATATCGACCACGATGAAGTCGGCGATTGCGGCCGCCGCCTTCTCGCCGAGCGTGCCGAGGCCCGCGGGCGTCAAGGTGCGCTTGGAAACGTCGCGATAGACGGTGCGTTTCGGGTCCGCAGTCCAGACCGGATTGCTGTCGTAGGCGTTGAGGAAGTGCGAGAGATAGCCCTGCGCCGCACCGATCCACGGGTTGAAGTTTTCCGCTTCCTGCATGAAAGCCGCGAAGGCCTTGCACGCATTCGGGAACTTCGTGAAGGAGAAAGTCAGGA
Organism: uncultured Alphaproteobacteria bacterium; assembly: GCA_963730025.1. Lineage (GTDB taxonomy): Bacteria > Pseudomonadota > Alphaproteobacteria > Rhizobiales > Xanthobacteraceae. The sequence continues at coordinate 202,880 of CAVSPV010000002.1, read as the reverse complement.
TCGGGAACGCAAGATGCAGTTCGGTCGGACGTCCGACCGGACCGATCGGCATATAGGCGTGGTTCATGTCTTCGGCGACCGCCTTGTTCTCGCGGGACGCGGTGACATAGACCGAAATGCCGTTCGAGGTGAGATGGAGCTCGCCTGCAACGAAGGACTTGTTGTTGGACGAGTTGTTCCAGGAAGCGGTGCCAGGCACGAAGTTCTCGTAGAGCGCCTTGACGTATTCGAGCGCCTTGGCGGTTTCCGGCGAGTTGATGACGACCTTGTCGTTCTTGTCGACAAGATTGCCACCGTGCGACCACAGCGCCCAGTGCAGCCAGGTATTGGCGTCGCCCGAGGCGTGGCCGAGCGCGAAACCGGCCGGCGTGTTGTTCTTCTTCAACGCTTTGACAAGTTCGAGGAAGCTCGCGGTGTCTTTCGGGAATTCCTTGAAGCCCGCCTTTTCCATTGAACTGATGCGGTAGTTCATCAGGCCGCCCGTGGTCGCGACCGGCAAGCAAATCCACTTGCCCTTTGCCTTGCCGTAAAGCTCAGCCGACGGCGCCCAGCCGCCGTATTTCTTGCCGAGATAGTTCGCGACATCGGTCATATCGAGGCACTTCTCGGGGAACAGATGCGGCAGCGAGTAAAGGCCCCACACCATGTCGAGACCCGAACCGGTGTTCGCTGCAACCGAAGCCTTCGGCTGCACGTCCTCGAACGACTCGTTCGTAATCGTGACGCTGACGCCGGTCGCCTTCTGGAACGCTTCCACCATTGCGACGAAGGCCTTGTCTTCGGCTTCGACGAAACGGCGCCAGCGCAGCACGTTGATCTTGGCGCCCGCTTCCGCCTTAAACGGGGCGGTCTGCGCCCAGGCTGTTGCATAATTCAACAATTGATCGGCGCTTACAGCTGCAATAGCAGCCGCCGCGGTCGAGCCTTTCAGCAGCGAGCGGCGGTTCATTTCATACTTTTTGTCCATGATTTCCTCCCGTGAACGATCTTTGAAAATTCTTCGCTAGATTCTTTTTCCGGTATCCTTGGCGAAGAGATGTGCCGCATCCGCACGCGGGCGGAGCGGGATTTTGTCGCCCGGCTTGACGTTCTGGCGCTCGCGGAAGACCGCGATAACCTCGTGTCCGTCGAGCCTGGCTACCACTTGCGTTTCCGAACCGGTCGGTTCGACCACGACGACTTCTGCGTTCAATCCGCCCTCACCCAGTTCAAAGTGCTCGGGGCGGATTCCGTAAATTACTTCCTGGCCCGCAGCGCCTTGCGGCATTGTTTTCAGCGGCAGCTTGCTGCCCTGCGCGGTCTGGACATAGGCCGAACCATTCGCAGACAACTTACCGCTCAGAAAATTCATCGCAGGCGAGCCGATGAAGCCGGCTACGAACTGATTGGCCGGATGATCGTAAAGTTCGAGCGGCGCGCCAATTTGTTCGATCACACCGTCATGCATGACGACGATTTTATCGGCCATGGTCATCGCTTCGATCTGGTCGTGGGTCACGTAAACCGTCGTGGTCTTGAGGCGCTGATGCAATTCCTTAATTTCGGTGCGCATCGCAACGCGAAGCTTCGCGTCAAGATTTGAGAGCGGCTCGTCGAACAAAAATACCTGCGGATCGCGCACGATCGCGCGGCCCATGGCAACGCGCTGGCGCTGACCGCCGGAGAGCTGCCGCGGATAGCGCTCCAGCAACGGCATAAGCCCCAGGATCGCCGCCGCCTTATGTACGCGCGTCTCGATTTCGCTCTTTTTCGCGCCATGCAGCATGAGCGAGAAGCCCATGTTCTTTGCGACCGTCATGTGCGGATAAAGCGCGTAATTCTGAAACACCATCGCGATGTCGCGCTCTTTGGGGTGAACATGGTTCACCACGCGACCGCCGATGGAAATCGTTCCCGAAGTGATGTTTTCGAGGCCCGCGAGCATGCGGAGCAGAGTTGATTTTCCGCAGCCCGAAGGGCCGACGAGTACGACGAACTGGCCGTCTTCGATCGGCACCGATACGCCGTGCAGAATCTCGACTTCCCCGAACGACTTTCTAACGTCCCGTATTTGCACGGACGCCATTTTCGCGCTCTCCCCAATACGTTCGCTGCGTACGGCGTAGAGCCGTCGCTGCTTGTTTTAATTCCAGACAGTGTGGCTGCTGTTGGTAGCGCTGTCAACGACGGCTGACTTGTGGTAGAGCGCAATCATGGCCCGCAAACGCTCCAAATACGGTCCGATCCGGCTTACCGAAGTCGCCGAACGCGCCGGCGTGAGCCCGATTACGGCGTCGCGCTTTTTCCGTAATCCCGAAGCGCTTTCGAGCGCCAAGCGTGAGCGCGTTGCGAGTGCTGCGCAGGAGCTCGGCTATGTGCCTAATCTCGCAGCGCGAGCGCTTGCTTCGCAGCGCACCGAAGTCATCGGTGTTTTGATCCCGTCATTGACCAATAATGTTTTCAACGACGTGTTACGCGGCATTTACGACGCGTCCGAGGGCAGCCGCTACAACATTCAATTCGTGAACACGCGCTACAGTATTCTTCAGGAGGAAAAGCTACTGCGGCTTTTCCAGGCGCAGAACCCTGCCGGCCTGATCGTCACGGGCATCAACCAGACTGCGCACTCCCGCCAAGTCATGGAGGCGATGGAGTGCCCGATCGTGCAGATCATGGAAACCGGCCCCGATCCGGTCGACATGATGGTCGGTTTTTCCCATTATGACGCTGCTTTTGCAGCAGTTTCGCACCTGATCGAACAGGGGCGCAAACGCATCGGCTTTCTCGGCGCGCGCATGGATCCGCGCGTGCAGCGCCGCTTTGAAGGTTATCGCGACGCCATGAAGGCGGCCTCGCTTTACGACCCAAACCTGATCGTCACGACACCCGTCCCGACCGCGGTGACCCTCGGGGGCACGCTGCTCGTCGATCTGTTCGCCAAGGCGCCGGACACCGACGCGGTCTTTTGCATCAACGACGACCTTGCGCTTGGCGTGTTGTTCGAATGTAAGCGGCAGCACATTTCGGTGCCCGACAAGATGGCGATCGTTGGCTTCAACGATATGGAATTCATGGCCTCCTCCGTGCCCTCGATCACGAGCGTGCGCACCAATCGCTACGAGATGGGCCGGGATGCTGCGACCATGCTGGTCAACTCAATCGAGGGCCGGCGGCCCGCGCAGCCTGTGGTCGACCTCGGATTTGAACTGATTGTCCGCGAAAGTTCTTCGCCCCGGAATACCTGATCACTGCGCCCTGCGCGCAGCCTGTTTGCAAGAAAATGGTAGCGCTATCTTTTTGCCGGGATTACAGTCGCCCGCAATAAACAAGGCGCACGTCAGTGTGCGGTGCGGGAGAGTTCAATGACTAATTCCGGAAAACGGAAACTTCGTTCGCGGCTCTGGTTCAACGATGCCGGCGACCCCGCGATGACCGCGCTTTATCTCGAGCGCTACCTGAATTTCGGCCTGACCCGCGAAGAACTGCAAACCGACAAGCCGATCATCGGGATCGCGCAGACCGGTAGCGATCTTTCGCCCTGTAACCGGCATCATCTGGAGCTTGCCAAACGCGTGCGCGAGGGCATCCGCGAAGCAGGCGGCGTCGCTTTTGAATTTCCGACGCACCCGATACAGGAAACGGGGAAGCGCCCAACCGCGGCGCTCGACCGCAACCTCGCCTATCTCAGTCTGGTCGAAGTGCTGTTCGGCTATCCGCTCGACGGTGTCGTGTTGATGACCGGCTGCGACAAGACCACGCCCGCCTGCATGATGGCGGCCGCGACCGTGAACATTCCCGCAATCGTGCTTTCCGGCGGACCGATGCTGAACGGCTGGTTCAACGGCGAGCGCACGGGCTCCGGCACCATCGTCTGGAAATCGCGGGAGCGGCTTGCCGCCGGCGAAATCACCTACGACGAATTCATGGATATCGTCGCCTCATCGGCACCGTCGGTTGGCCATTGCAATACCATGGGCACGGCCTCGACCATGAATTCGCTTGCCGAAGCGCTCGGCATGTCGCTGCCGGGATGTGCTGCGATCCCCGCACCTTATCGCGAACGCGGCCAGATTTCGTATCTGACCGGCAAACGCATCGTGGACATGGTGTGGGAAGATCTGAAGCCGACCGACATTATGACGCGCAAAGCTTTCGAGAATTGCATCGTGGTCAATTCCGCGATCGGCGGTTCGACCAATGCACCGATCCACATCAACGCGCTCGCGCGCCATGTCGGCGTCGAGCTCACGATGGAAGACTGGCAGAGCGTGGGCCACAAGATTCCGTTGCTCGTGAACCTGCAGCCGGCCGGCGCCTATCTCGGCGAAGAATATCATCGCTCCGGCGGCGTACCCTCGGTTATCCGCGAACTGATGTCGAAAAAGAAGATTCACGAAGACGCGCTCACCGTGAACGGCAAGTCCATTGGCGAGAATTGCAAAAACGCAGCCGTGCCCGACAAGGATGTGATCTGGTCCTACGACAAGCCGCTCGTGAACGACGCAGGCTTCATCGTGCTTTCCGGTAATCTGTTCGACAGCGCGATCATGAAAACGAGCGTGATCTCGAAAGAATTCCGCGACCGCTACTTGTCGAACCCGAAAGACCCGGAAGCATTCGAAGGCCGCGCGATCGTGTTCGAGGGACCGGAGGAATATCACAGCAGGATCGACGATCCCTCGCTCAATATCGACGAGCATTGCATTCTGTTCGTGCGCGGCACCGGTCCGATCGGTTATCCGGGCGGCGCTGAAGTCGTGAACATGCAGCCGCCGGCCGCACTCATCAAGCGTGGGATCAAATCGCTGCCTTGCATCGGTGATGGGCGGCAGTCCGGCACTTCCGGCTCGCCTTCGATCCTGAACGCGTCGCCGGAAGCGGCGGCAGGCGGCGGGCTTGCCATTCTCAAGACCGGCGACATGGTTCGCGTCGATCTCAACAAGGGCGAAGCGAATATCCTGATCTCGGCGGAAGAACTCGCCGCGCGGCGCGCAGAGCTTGCGGCTAAAGGCGGCTTCCCCTTCCCCGAACATCACACGCCGTGGCAAGAACTTTACCGCAGCACGGTCGGGCAACATGCGAGCGGCGCGTGTCTTGAGTTGGCGACCCAGTACCAGAACATCGCGGCGAAGTTCGGTACGCCGCGTCATTCGCATTAATTACAGGACGTCGAAATGCCTGGAAGACTGCAGGGAAAACGTGCGTTCGTAACGGCTGCTGCCGTCGGTATCGGGCGGGCCTGTGCGATTGCATTTGCGCGCGAAGGCGCCCACGTCATCGCAACCGATATCGACGAGAAGTCGTTCGCCGAACTGACGAAGGCCGGTGTTGCCGAGACGTTCAAACTCGATGTGCTCGATACCAATGCGGTGAACGAAGCTGCGAAGCGCGTCGGCAAGATCGACATCCTGCTTAACGCTGCGGGCTTCGTGCATCATGGCACGGTGCTGGAATGCGACGACAAAGGCTGGGATTTCTCGTTCGACCTCAACGTGAAGTCGATGCACCGGACCATCAAGGCATTCCTGCCCGCGATGCTCGCGAACGGCTCGGGCTCGATCGTGAATATCGCGTCGGCCGCGGGCGTGTTGAAGGCCGCTCCGAACCGCTACGTCTATAGCGCGACCAAGGCCGCGGTCGCGGCCCTCACCCGCGCGGTTGCAGTGGACTTTGTCGGCAAAGGCATCCGCTGCAATTGTATTTGCCCCGGGACCATCGAGACGCCGTCGATGCTCGGCCGCGCGGCAGCCCAGGGCCCGGATGGCATGAAGAATTTTGTCGCGCGTCAGCCGATGGGACGGCTCGGCACCGCGGATGAAATCGCGGCCCTTGCGCTTTATCTTGCGAGCGACGAAGCCTCGTTTACAACCGGTGGCGCGCATGTCGCCGACGGCGGCTGGACCCTTTAAGGAAACCCGATGAACAAGATCGATCTGGGCGGCCGTGTTGCCGTCGTTACCGGCGGCGCACAGGGCTTCGGCCGCGCCATCTCCGAGCGCTTCGTTGAATCCGGAGCTAAAGTCGCGATCTGGGACATGGACCAGGTTTTCGCGCAGCGGACCGCGAACGAACTCAGCAACGGCGTGAAATCCTACGGCGTCGATGCTTCGGATCTCGCGCAGGTCGAAAAGGCGCGCGATGCGACCCTCAAGGATTTCGGCAAGATCGATATTCTGATCAATAACGCAGGCATTGCCGGCGTGAATGCGACCGTGTGGGAAACCTCGGTCGACGAATGGCGCCGCGTGATGCGGATCAACCTCGACGGACCATTCGTCTGTTCCAAAGCCGTCGTGCCGCACATGATCAAGCAGAAATACGGGCGGATCGTGAATATTGCCTCGATTGCCGGCAAGGAAGGCAATCCGAACGCCGCGCACTACTCCGCGTCGAAAGCTGGCGTGATTGCGCTCACCAAATCGCTCGGCAAGGAGCTCGCGTCCTACGACATCGCGGTGAACGCGGTAACACCGGCTGCGGCGAAGACCGCGATCTTCGATCAGATCACGCAGCAGCATATCGATTTCATGCTGTCGAAGATTCCACGCAATCGCTTCGTGCTGGTGGAAGAATTGGCGGCGATGGTTGCGTGGATGGCGTCGGAAGATAATTCCTTTACCACCGGCGCGGTGTTCGATATTTCCGGCGGACGTGCAACCTACTAAGGTTTGGCGACCTATTAGGTCTTGAAGCGCGGATCGAGGAAGTCGCGGAGACTGTCGCCGAAGAGATTGAAGGCGAAGACCGCAAGACTGATCGCAACACCCGGGAAGATCACCATCCACGGCGCTTCGCGATAGAAATCGGCCGCATTGCCCGAAAGCATCAAGCCCCAGGCCGCCGTCGGCTCGGTCACGCCGAGACCGAGAAACGAGAGCGACGCTTCGAGCAGGATCGCCTGCGCAATAAACGCCGTGAACATGATCAGGAACGGCGCCACCACATTCGGCGCCATGTGACGGAAGATGATGCGGCTATTCGAATAGCCTGCAGCTCTCGCCGCATCGATATAGGGCATCACGTTGACCGAGAGTGCGGCCGCCCGCACCACGCGCGCGACGCGCGGGATGATCGGGATGGCGATCGCGATCACCAGATTGACATCGACGCCGTACACTACCGTTTTGCGAATTGCCGCGACCACGACCAGCGCCAGCACGATGATCGGGAATGCGAGCAGAATATCGACAAAGCGCTGAATCCAGTTGTCGACGCGGCCCCCGAAATAGGCGGACGCAATCCCGAGCACGGCGCCGATGCCCGAGCCGATCAGCGAGGAAGTAAAACCGATCACGAGCGCGGTGCGTGAGCCGTAAATAATGCGCGAGAAAATATCGCGGCCATAGGCGTCGGTGCCGAACCAGTGATCGCGCGATGGCGCCGCCAGGATCGACGCGAAGTCGATATCGAGCGGATTATGGGTCGCAACCAGGTTGGGGAGCAGTGCCGCAACCATCATGACGATAATCACGACGAAGCTTATTGCGCCGAGCGGCTGCTGCTGCATGAAGGTCGCAATAACATTCTGGCGCTTAAACGCCGGCGCGGCCGTGGGCATGGCGGGTGAAATATTTGCCATCAGCTGCCATACCGGATGCGCGGGTCGAATACCGCATAGAGCAGGTCGACTGCGAGATTGATCATCACGTAAAAGGCCGCGATCATCATCACCATGCCCTGAATGAGCATGAAGTCGTTCCGTGAAACGCTCTGCACGAATAATTGCCCGATGCCGTTCAGATTGAAGACCTGTTCGGTGACGACCAGCCCGCCGATCAGAAACGCGAATTCGAGACCCATCACGGTAATCGCCGGCAGCAGCGCATTGCGTAGCGCATGGCGCGACACCACGAGCTTTTCATAAACGCCTTTGGCGCGCGCAGTGCGGATGTAGTCTTCCGACATGACTTCGAGCAACGAGGAGCGGATCATGCGCGCCGTCACCGCACAGTAGCGGTAGCCGACCGCGAGCGCAGGCCATATCAATTGCGACAGGTTTGCGACCGGATCGACGTAGATCGGCGTGAATGTGATCGGTGGCAGCCAATTGAAAAACGATAGCAAACTCAGGATGATGATCATCCCGAACCAGAACGACGGGATCGACAGGCCGCCGATGGTGATGATCCGCACCACATAATCGATCCATGTATTTCGGAACAGTGCCGCCATGGTCCCGAGCGGTATCGAAATGAGGGTCGCGATGATAGTCGCAAGAATCGCCACCTCAAGCGACAATTCCAGCCGGATCAGGATCTCGTCGATGACCGGGCGCTCGGTCCACATCGAAATGCCGAGATCGAGCCTGGCGAGCCCGAGCATGTAGTCGCCGAACTGCACGAGCAGCGGCCGATCGAGGCCCAAGCGTTTACGCTCCTGCTCGACCACTTCCTGCGTGACATTGCCACCGTCGCCCCGCAGCTTCACCTCGACGATGTCGCCGGGAACGATGCGCAGCATAAAAAACACAAGCACCGCGACCCCGATCAAGGTCGGGATCGTAAGCAGCAGGCGTTTGAGCGTGTATGCGAGCATATTAAATTGACTGCCGCGGCCCGGTTAACTCCGGACCGCGGCGTTCGCTTTACTGGTTGAGCCAGACTTCGGCGAGATCAGCGCCGAGGTTATGACTTGGCGACATTTTCCATCCCATCACCGTCTTGTGGCTGAGCACGATGCGGTGCCACCACAGGATCGGCTGCTGATAGCCCTGCTCGAACAGCCGCTTCTCAAGCGCCTGGATATAGCCGCGGCGCTTCTGCGTATCGGCTTCGCGCAACTGCTGGTCATAGAGCTTGTCGATCTCTTCGTCGTTTGCACGCGAGAGATTGAGCGGGTTTCTCTTCGCCGACAGGAACTTCGTCATCGACAAAGTCGGATCGTCATTGAAGAGGTTCGAGAAGTCGATTGCGACTTCAAAGTTTCCGCTCTGCATCGCCGCGATATAAGGCGCGGTGTCGGACTGCTTGTGTTCGACTTCGATGCCGATCTGACGCCACTGGTCGACCAGGAAAATACCGGCCGGGGTGTAGGGCATCGCAAGGTTGCGATTCCAGAGCACGAACTTGAGGTTCTCCTGCCCCGCTTCCTTCAACAGTTTGCGCGCTTCGGCACGCGCCGCCTTGATGTCCTTGCCGAAGCCCGGGAGTTTCACGAGGTCCGCTTCAGGCGTCGCTAGCGGCGAACCCGGACGGACAACGCCGCCGACGGCACGCAGCGTCGAGATGCGCGAGAGGCCCTGGCTGCCGCCCCAGCGATCGATCGCGAGCAGAAGCGCGCGGCGAACGCGAACGTCGTTGAACGGCGGCTTCTCTGTGTTGAACAGCACAAGCAAGTTCAGCGTCCAGCTCGATTCTTCGACCCGGAGCTTGTCGCCCATCGCAGCAACCATACGGTCGCGTTCCGCGGGCGAGACGCCGCGGAATTCCGCAAGCACCTGACCGCCCTGGAGCGCGTTCAGCATTGCCGCCGCCTGCAGCGTGAAGATGCCGCGGTAGCTGTCGAGATAGGGCAAGCCCTTCTTGAAATAGTTCTCGTTACGCTTGCCGGCGACATGACTGCCTTTCACGTGCTCAACAAACGTGAACGGGCCCGTGCCGTTGATCTTGGTGCGCGGTGCAGCCGGATCCGCGGCGAGGTCTTTTGCGCCGTAAACGCAATTCCACGGACTCGCGAAGTGATCCATCATCGACGAGTTGACTGCCTTGAGCTTGAACACGACGGTGGTCGGGTTCGGCGTTTCGATCGACTCGATATCCGAGAACGTCGCCCTGCGATTGGAAACGACGCCCTGCGGCGGATTGCGCAGGCGGTCATAGGTCGCCTTGATGTCGGCTGACGTGAACGGCGTGCCGTCGTGAAATTTCACGCCGTCATGCAGCGTGAAAGTGTAGGTCAACTTGTCCGGAGAAATGGCCCAGGATTTCGCCAGATCGCCTTCGACCGCCGGAAACTTCGAGAGATTATAGCGTATCAAGGTCGAATAGAACGGCGACGAGAAATGTAGCGTCGCGTAGGTATCGCTCGCGTGACAATCGTAGTGCGGTGCTTCCGCACTGATTGCAAAGTTGAAGTTGCCGCCGCGCTTCGGCTGCTGTGCGTTGGCGTCGGGCGAGCCACCGAGCAGCGTAAACGCCGCTGCCGCGAACAAGCCAAGTACGATCCTAATCATTGTATCTCCTCCAGAGGTCGTTTTACGTTTTTTTCGTTTTACGTTTTTTGATCATGCCTTTTATCAGGCACTTGTTTCGACGTCAGGCACTTGTTGTCAGGCAATTGGAATTTGCATTTGGTCTTCAGCGAAATGGCACGCCACCAGATGCCCGGGCTTTAACTCGCGCACTGCCGGCACGTCTTGCTTGCATATGTCGGCCGCTATCGGGCAGCGGGTATGGAACACGCAGCCAGAGGGCGGGGTCAAGGGCGACGGAATTTCGCCTTTCAGCGCACGCGGCGCGCGCGCACGTTCGATGCGCGGATCAGGGATGGGTGCTGCATCAAGCAGCGCCCGTGTATAGGGATGCAGCGGCCGCATATAGATTTCGTCGCGATCCGCAAGCTCCATGATCTTGCCGAGATACATCACTGCGACGCGGTCCGAAATGTGACGCACCACGGCAAGGTCGTGAGCGATGAAGAGGAAGGTGAGCCCCAGCCGCGACTGCAGGTCTTCCAGAAGATTGATCACCTGCCCCTGGATCGAGACATCGAGCGCGGAGACCGGCTCGTCGCAAACGATCAGCTCCGGCTCGAGCGCAAGCGCGCGCGCAATACCGACGCGCTGGCGCTGACCGCCGGAGAGCTCGTGTGGATAGCGCTCCGACATATAGGAGAAGAGACCGACCTGCCCCAGCAATTCGGCGACGCGGGCTTCGCGCGCCTTCTTTTCCTTGACGATGCCGTAAACCTTCAGCGGCTCGGCGATGATCTCGCCCACGGTCATGCGCGGATTGAGCGACGAATAAGGATCCTGGAAGATCACCTGAATCTTGCGGCGTAAGTCGCGCATCGCGCGGCCGCTGTGATGCGTCATGTCAACGCCGTCGAACTTGATCGTGCCACCGGTCGCTTCATCGAGACGGAGCACGACGCGGCCGACCGTGGTCTTGCCGCAACCGGACTCGCCGACCAGGCCCAGCGTCTCGCCCTTGGCGATCGTGAACGAAACGCCGTCGACCGCGCGCACGGTCGCGGTCGCCGAAGAAAACACGCCGGCGCCCGCTGCTTTGACGCCGAAATGCTTTTTCAGATCAGTTACTTCCAGGATCGGCTTTGCGCCTTCGGTGGACTGCATGGTCACCGGCAGCGCGCCGGGGAACTCGACCACGAGTTTTCCGGAAGCAATTTCGTCAACGCGATGACAGCGCGAGGAATGGCCGTCGCCGATATCGATCAACTCAATCGGCTGCGCGCATTTTTCCGAGCCGGTGCGGACAACGCGGCGCGAAGCGGCACCCCGGCGGCGGCGAGCGCAGATCCGGCGGCAGGCCTTCGATCGTTTGCAATCTGCGTTCCGCGCGGCTCGTCCAACCGCGGCACCGAACGCATCAAGCCCGTGGTGTAGGGATGCGAGCGGCTTCATGAAGATTTCGTCGGCCGTGCCCTTCTCGATGACATTGGCGGCATACATCACGTTCACGCGGTCGGCGTAGCGCGCAACGATACCGAGATTATGCGTGATGATGATCAGCGCGATGCCGAGCTCGCGCGACAGATTCTTCATCAATTCGAGAATCTGCGCCTGGATGGTCACGTCGAGCGCGGTCGTCGGCTCGTCCGCGATGATCAGTTTCGGTTTGCAGGCAAGACCGATCGCGATCATCACGCGCTGGCGCATGCCGCCGGAAAGCTGATGCGGATATTGCGAGAGCCGCCGCGCGCCGTCGGTGATGCCGACCTGCTGCATCAATTCCATGGCGCGGGCGCGCGCCTGCTCTTCCGTCATCTTCAGATGGATGAGGAGCGGCTCCATGATCTGCAATCCGATCGGCAGCACCGGATTGAGCGAGGTCATCGGCTCCTGGAAGATCATCGAAATTTCGTGGCCGCGCACGGCCCGCATTTCGTCGTCGGACAGATTCGAGAAGATTGCGGCCTTCGAGCAGAATGCGGCCCTTGGTGACGCGACCGGATTTCGCGAGCAGCCGCATCATGGTGAGCGCGGACACGGATTTACCGCAGCCGGATTCGCCCACGACCGCGACGATCTCGCCACGATTGACGGTGTAAGAAATACCTTCGACCGCGCGCACGGTGCCGCGCGACGTTTCGAAGTGAACGTGTAAATCCTCTACCGAAAGCAACGGCACTGAAGGATCAACCGCTCGCAATTGTGACCGACTTAACGCTTCCACCCAAGGCCCGGTTGTTATTGGTTTTTATCGTCCCCGGATTTTTATACCGAACGGGTCGTTGGAATGCCAGCTAAACGACCGGCTTCGCCCTGCGGCTAACATACTTTCGCGCTGCAACAGACAGCCCTGCGGTTAAGAATTAGGCGCAGTGAATCGCGCCTGACGCCGCCATCTGCGCGATTTCCTCTTTCGAAAATCCATATTCGCGCAAGACCGCCGCTGTGTGCTCGCCGAAGACCGGCGCGCTGCACCGCACACCTCCGGGGGTTCCTGAAAATTTCACCGGCGCACCCAGGGTTTTTACGAGCCCGAGTTCGCGAGTGCTCCACTTCGACCACCATGTCGCGCGCGATCGTCTGCGGATCGGCGTGCATCTGCATGACATCGAGCACCGGACCGGACGGAACCTTGGCTTCTTCGAGTGCTGCCAGCCATTCAGCGGTCGAGCGCTTTTTGATTTCCACCGCGAGGATTTCCGCGAGCGCCGCGCGATTCACGAGACGGCCCGACGCATTTTCAAAACGCGAATCGTTCGCAAGATCCTCGCGCTTGAGCAGCGCGATCGTGCGCAGCCACGTGGTCTGGTTTGCAGCACCCAGATTGATCCAGCCATCGCTGGTTTGAAACGCTTCGTAAGGCGCGTTCAACGGATGCGCCGAACCCATCGGTCCCGGTGCGACGCCCGAGGCAAGCGCGATCGCGGATTGCCAATAGGTGTGCACGATCCCCGCTTCGAAGAGCGAAGTGTCGACCATCTGGCCTTCGCCGGTGCGCGTGCGCGCATGCAACGCGCCGAGAATTCCCATCGCAGCCAGAATGCCGGCCGTGATGTCGGTGACCGGCGCGCCGACTTTCACGGGCGGTCGTCCCGGGCCCTCGCCCGTGATCGACATCAATCCGCTCATGCCCTGCGCGATCAGATCGAAGCCGCCGCGATCGGCATAAGGACCGGTTCTGCCGAAGCCGGAGATCGCGCAATAAATCAGCCGCGGATTTTTTGCTTTGAGCGTTTCATAGCCGAAGCCCATCCGCTCCATCGCGCCGCGGCGGTAATTCTCGGTCACGATGTCGGCGTCTTCGAGCAGACGCCACAGGATTTTCTTGCCGTCTTCGGTCTTGAGGTCGATCGCGACACCGCGCTTGTTTCTATTCAGCATCATGAAGGATGCCGCTTCGTCGCCGATCTTCGGCGGCACGGTGCGGCGCGTGTCGTCGCCGCCCGGAATCTTTTCGACCTTAATGACGCTTGCGCCCATGTCGGCGAGCATCAAGCCGCAGACCGGCCCTGCCATCACATGACTGAGTTCGACGACCTTGACGCCTTCAAGCGGCCCCTTGCCCGGCTTTGCCATCTAACGACCCTTGAACGCCGGTTTGGTCTTGTCGAGAAAGGCGCGGTAGCCGGTTTTGAAATCCTCGGTGCCGAAGCAGAGATAGCTCTCGTTACGTTCTGCATCGCGTAAGCGGCGCCGGCTCCAGAAGACGCCGCACGAATTGCTTGTGCCAGCGCGCGGCAAGCGGCGCGCCGTCGGCAATCCGCTTTGCTGTCGCCAACACTTCGGTTTCAAGATCCGCGTCGGCCACAACACGGTTCACAAGGCCGATCTTCTCGGCGCGGGCCGCGTCGATAATTTTGCCTTCGAGCAACAATTTCAAGTGCGCGACCGCCGGGCCCACGATGTCGAGCAGCGGCTTTAACTCATCATAGGCGACGACCAGACCGAGCTTGTTCACGGGAATGCCGAAGCGCGCGCTTGCGCTGCAGATCCGCATATCGGCGCGCGCGGCAATCTCGAGCCCGCCACCGACGCACGGCCCTTTGATCTGCGCGATTACCGGATGCGGACAGTTCGACACCGCTTCGAGCGACGGATGGATCGCTTTGCCGTATTTCTTCGCTGACTTCGATATCGTAGCGCTCGTTTTCGAACTCGGCGATGTCGGCACCTGCCGCGAAAGCATCGCCTGCGCCGCGCAAAATCACGCAGCGCAGCGTTTCATCGGCCGAGACCGCTCTTGAACGCTTCGCCGAGTTGCAGCCACATCGGCATGGAGAGCGCATTCAACCGCCCGGCATGTTCGATCACGACAGTCGCGATCGAACCGTCCTTCTTGAAGGTGACGCTGCCGGACATCGAAGCCTTATCCCGCGTCGGCGGTGAAGCCTGCCGCCTTGATGCCCACGACGCCCGCCGCTTCATCGTTGTCCGAGGTATCGCCCGATACACCGACCGCGCCGATGATCGCGCCGGATGCGTTCTTGATCAGAACACCGCCCGGCACCGGAATAAAGTCACCACCGAAAACATGGGCAAGTGCCGCACCGAAATGCGGCCGCTCGCGTACACGCGCATCGACCGACCGTCCGCCGATCCCCATGGCGAGGCAGCCATGCGCCTTGCCATGCGCGATCTCGAAGCGGCGCAGGCTCGAATTATCTTCGACTGCAAAAGCAACGAGCGCGCCGCGGGCATCGAACACGGCAATGCCGAGCGGATTGAATTTGGCACCGCGCGCATGCTTCAAGCCTGCGCTGATGATGGTCTGGGCTTTTTCCAAGGTGACTTCAGACATACGTTTCTCCCTTTACTCTTTTTATATGGCAGCGGCGCCGAGACTCTTCGCTAGCACCCGCGCGACATGAACGGCTTCCCGGCCGGCGCCGTGACCGATCTGCTCCCGGCACGAGGTGCCGTCGGCAACGATAATGGTGTCCATGGGCGCATTACGCACCGCAGGCAAGAGGGTCAGTTCACCCATCGCAAGCGAGACGTCGATCGTGTCGGCACCATAGCCGAAACTTCCGGCCATGCCGCAGCAACTCGATTCCACCGTCTCGACTTCGAGACCCGGGATGAGCTTCAGCGTCTCCTGGACCGGGCTCATCGCGCCGAATGCCTTCTGATGACAATGGCCGTGCAGAAGCGCCTTCTTCCCGATCGGTTGCAACGGCAATTTCATCCTGCCGTCGCGCGCTTCCTTTGCGATGAACTCCTCGAAAATGAAACTCTGCTTGGCTAATGCGCGGGCATCATCGCTCTTGAGGAGTGCCGGGATTTCGTCACGGAAGCCGAGGATGCAGCTCGGCTCCAGCCCAATTACAGGAACGCCGCGCGCAATAAACGGCTTCAATGCCGCAAGCGTGCGCTCCGCTTCTTCTTTCGCCTGCTTCACCGCTCCAACGGAAAGAAACGTGCGGCCGCAGCAGAGCGGGCGCGCGCCTTTATCCGGCTTTGCAAAGTGCACGCGATAGCCGGCGGCATTCAGAACGCTGAGCGCGGCGTCCAGGTTCTCGCGCTCGAAATAGCGGTTGAAGGTATCGGCGAATAGCACGACTTCTTTTCCGCCTGCCGCGGCAGTCGAAGTGCTTTCCTTGAAAATATCTCCGCGCCACTGCGGCAATGCCCGACGCCTGCTGAACCCGAACAACAGTTCTGAAATTAACGCGGCACCCGGCAAGCGGTCGCGCAGATTGAGAAAGCCACGCAACGCCACCGCGCGCGGTGCGTAGCGTGGCAACCAGCCGATCAGATAATCGCGAAACGTAAAGCCGCGCTTTGCAGCACGCGCCGCCTGTACCTCGATCTTCATGCGCGCCATGTCGACGCCGGTCGGGCATTCGCGGCGGCAACCTTTGCAGGAGACACAATATTTCAGCGTCTCGGCCATTTCGTCCGGACGTGATCGCGTCCGGTCCAAGCTGGCCGGAAAGCGCGAGCCGCAGGCTGTTCGCGCGGCCGCGCGTGACATCGCGCTCGTTGCGTGTCGCGCGATAGCTCGGGCACATCACGTTGCCGGCGCTGTTACGGCAGGCGCCGTTGTTGTTGCACATCTCGACTGCGCCCTGGAGACCGGCGGCGCCGCCGGAATATTCCGACCAGTCAAGCGCAGGCGTAAACGGCTCCGCGTGATAGTCCGGCGCGTAGCGGAAGTTCTTGCGATCGTCGAACTTCGGCGCGCGCGTGATCTTGCCGGGATTGAACAGCCCTTTCGGATCGAAACGGTCTTTGACCTCTTCAAATGCGCGAACGAGCTGCTTCCCGAACATCGGCTCGTGGAATTCGGAGCGCAGCAAGCCGTCGCCGTGTTCGCCGGAATGCGAGCCTTTATATTCACGCACCAGCGCGAACGCCTCTTCGGCAATCGCGCGCATGGCTTTGACGTCTTTGTCCTGCCGGAGATTCAGCACCGGCCGCACATGCAGGCAGCCGACCGAAGCATGCGCGTACCAGGTGCCGCGCGTGCCGTGTTTCGTGAAGATATCGGTGAGCCGCGTGGTGTAATCGGCAAGATGTTCGAGCGGCACGGCGCAATCTTCCACGAACGAGATCGGCTTGCCCTGCTCCTTCATCGACATCATGACGTTGAGGCCGGAGGCGCGCAGTTCCGCTATCGCCGTTTGCAGCGGCAGTTCGAGCACGTCGACCACGCCGCCCCATTTCGCACCCTGCTTGTCCCAGCCGAAGCCGAGGTCGCCCATGGTCTCGTGCAACCGCGCGAGCTGGCGCGCGTTTTCCTCTTCGCCGGAATCGAACTCGACCAGGAGCACGGCGTCTGGCGTACCGCGCACGAATTTTTCCAGAGTCGGCCGAAACATCGCGATCTCGCGCGCAAGTTCGATCATGGTGCGGTCAACGAGTTCGACCGCAATCGGCCCGAGCTTCACGAGATGCTGGGCCGCGTTCATCGCCTCATAGAAGCTGCCGAAATGACAGACGCCGAGCGAGCGCTTGCCGAGCACCGGCCAGAGCTTCAGCTCCACCTTGGTGGTGAAGGCGAGCGTCCCCTCCGAGCCCACTAATATGTGCGCGAGATTGAGATCGTTTTTACCGGGCGTCAGCGCGTCGAGATTATATCCACCGACGCGGCGCTGCACTTTCGGAAAACGTGCTTCGACTTCGGCAGCTTCGCGTGCACCGAGTGCTAACAAATCCTGTGCGAGTGGCCGTAACGGCGATGATCCGGAAATGTTGGATAGGTCGGCGCTGGTGCGGCCGAAATGCGCCGCCTTTCCGCCGGCAAGGACGGCTTCGATCGAGATCACGTTATCGCGCATGGTGCCGTAGCGAAGCGAACGGCCGCCGCAGGAATTGTTGCCGGCCATGCCGCCGATGGTTGCGCGCGACGCAGTCGAAACATCGACCGGAAACCACAGACCATGTTTTCGCAGGGACCGATTGAGATCGTCGAGCACGATGCCAGGCTCCACCACGCACCGGCGGCCTGCGACATCGAGGTCCAGCACGCCGTTCAGATGTTTCGAACAATCGATGACGAGCGACTCGTTGACCGTCTGCCCGCACTGGGAGGTACCGCCGCCGCGGGCGAGCACGGTCGCGCCCTCCTGATTGGCTAGACCAATCGCGCGCACGGCTTCTTCTATTGTGCGTGGCACAACAACACCGACCGGCGTCAGCTGGTAATGCGAGGCATCGGTCGCATAACGGCCGCGGCTGAAGCGGTCGAACAAGACATCGCCGGTTATTTCGCGCTTCAGCTTGCGCTCCAGCACGGGCATCAGCGTTGTCATTGCCGCCGGCTCCTGCGGATCGCGACATTACGCCCGCTGCAGATAGCACTGCGCTTGACCGAGATCGGAGTATAATTCACTGGAGACTACTATCGGATCCGTTTATTGCGCGCGCGGTTCAAGCGTGGCGAAGGTTATCGGGGGAATACAGTGGCGTCTAATCAATCGCGTGTCGCCGGCAGGCACTTTCTTCAGATTCCCGGACCGAGCCCCATCCCCGACCGCATTTTGCGGGCGATGGACATGCCGATCATCGACCACCGCGGGCCGGAATTCGGCAAGCTCGGCCGCCGGGTGCTCGACGGCATCAAGACCATCTTCAAGACCACGAACCCCGTGATCATCTATCCCGCGTCCGGCACCGGAGCGTGGGAAGCGGCCCTCGTCAACACGCTCTCGCCCGGAGACACCGTATTGATGGTGGAGACCGGCCAGTTCGCGACGCTATGGAAAAACATGGCGACCAAGCTCGGCATCAACCCGATCTTCATCGAAACCGACTGGCGCCAGGGCGCCGATCCGAAAGCAGTGGAAGCGAAGCTTCGCGAAGACAAAGAACACAAGATCAAAGCAGTCGCGGTCGTTCACAACGAAACCTCGACCGGCTGCGTCTCGCATCCGGCTGAAATTCGCAAAGCAATCGATGCCGCCGGCCACCCGGCCCTTCTCATGGTCGATACGATCTCGTCGCTTGCTTCCTTCGATTATCGCCATGACGAATGGGGCGTCGATGTCACCGTCGGCGGCGCGCAAAAAGGCCTGATGCTGCCGCCCGGCATTTCCTTCAACGCGGTCAGCGACAAGGCGCTTGCCGCGTCGAAACAATCGAAACTGCCCAAGGCATTCTGGGGCTGGGACGAGATGATCGCGGTCAACAAGAGCGGCTTCTTCCCCTACACGCCCGCGACCAACATCATTTACGGCCTCGCTGCCGCGATCGACATGCTGCACGAAGAGGGCCTCGACAACGTATTCGCGCGCCATCACCGGCTTGCCGAAGGTACGCGCCGCGCGATCCGCGCCTGGGGTCTTGAAATCCTCTGCCGTGAGCCGCGGCAATATTCGTCCACGATCACAGCGGTCATGCTGCCGGAAGGCCATAACGCCGACCGCTTCCGCGAAATCGCGCTCGAGAACTTCGACATTTCCTACGGCATGGGTCTCAACAAAGTTGCCGGCAAGGTGTTCCGCATCGGCCATCTCGGCGACACCAATGTCGGCACCATGCTCGGCGCACTCGCGATCACGGAAATGAGTCTTGGGCTTGCCGGCATCCCCCACAAAAAAGGTGGCGTGCAGGCGGCGATGGATTACTTCGCCGAAGAGGCCGGCAAGTAGCGCACTGGCGCGCTAGCGTCTTTGCTGCTCGATATTGGCGCTTCGCGCAGGCACGCCGAATTCGTTCCGGCAAACCTCTGCGAGGATCGCAATGCCTTCGCGGATTTCTTCCTTGGTGGGGCTCGCGAAGCAAATCCGGATCCGGCTTTTGCTGTGCGCGGCATTCACCGACCATTCCGGACCCGGATTGATCGCGACACCGGCGGTTAACGCCTTTTGATAAAGCTTCATCGCGTCGACCTGGTCGGGCAGCTTCACCCAGAGAAAAATTCCGCCCGGCGGATCGTCGAATTCGGCCGCGGTGCCGAATTGCTCGTTCAGCGCTTCCATCAGCGTCTCCAACTTGGCGCGAAGTCCCTTGCGCAATGCCGGTACGTGGCGCTCGAAATGGGCGTTACTGAATTCGGCCAAGTACCATCTGCTCGAGCGAGCCTGAACCCGCATCGGTCTTGAGCGAGAGCACCCGCGACAGCACTTCCCAGTTCGCCAGGATGTAGCCGACGCGTAACGCGGGTGCGACCGACTTCGAGAACGAGCCGATGTGAACCACGCCGCCGGTCTTGCTCATGGCATAGATCGCAGGCGGCCGTTCCCCACTCCAGATCAGGTCCGCGTAGCAGTCGTCCTCAAAGATCGGCACGCCGTAGCTTTCCGAAATCTTCAGAATCTGTTCGCGCCGCTCAACGGACATGATGGTCGCGGTCGGATTCTGCACCGTCGGGATGACGTAGATATATTTTGGTTTGACGCCGCGCGACTTGAGATCGGCAAGCTGGTTTTCCAGCACGTCCATACGCATCCCGCCCTGATCGAGCGGCGTGCCTACGACCTTCACGCCGAGGCGCGTCATGCGCGTGATCGAGCCCTGGTAGCTTTCCTGTTCGAAAATGACGGTGTCGCCGCGGGTGCAGAACGCAGCATTGATCAGATCAAGCGCCTGCAACGAGCCCGAGACCAGCACGAGGTCATCCGCAGTGCAGACGATCTCGGCGTCACGCTTGAGCTTTTCTGCGACAAACTCGCGGAGCGGTTTATAGCCCTGCGGACCGTGCGAGACATTATAATGGGAGAGCAGCGCGCCCTCGCGCTTCAGCACCAGGTCAGCGGCTTCGCGCAGCGCCTCGACCGGCACCTGATCCGGATCGTTGTTGCCGCCGATGAAATGATATTTTGGCGTACCGCCCCATTTGACGGCAGGCGGCGGCAGATCGCGCGGGAAGATCGGCGCGAAATCGAATTTGGCACTCATGCGGATTACTTTTCCCGGACGCAGGACGTGAAGAAATCGGGCTGGATCGCGCCCATGGCCGCATCTTAAAGGCCCCTGCGTGAATCAACAATTTCGCAAGTGCGAATGCGCTACCCGCGCTGCATGCCCCAGCGCCGCGGTCCGCCCACCGCCTCACCTGATCGGCGGCGACGGGAGCACGGCTTCGCCGGGCTCCATATGGAAGGTGTAGCCGAGCGAATACCACTCGCCCTTCACGTCGGGCGCGGGCGCCTTACCGTTCTCCTGCCGATAATCGCCGATCAGTTTGCGTGTCACCCCGAACACGACATCGGTTTCCAAATTCGGATCGTCGTCGACGAAGACCTGGGTGATCAACGTCTTGAAGCCGGGCTTGTAGATCAGGAAATGCATATGCGCGGGGCGATACGGATGCCGCTTCTGCGCGCGCAGCAACTCCCCGACCGGCCCATCGACCGGTACCGGATAGCCGGCGGGCTTTAACGCTGCGAAACGAGAACTTGCCTTGCGCGTCGGTGATAAATTTGCCGCGCAGGTTCATGTCGGCCTGCGTCTCGTCCTGGTTCTCGTACATGCCGACCGGAGACGCCTGCCAGACATCGACCTCCGCGCCGGCAATCGGCTTGTTGGTGGCGTCGCGAACTTCTGCCTCGACAAAGAGCGCGGGCCCCGGTGTTTCCGAGCGCACGATCGAGCCGCCGTTTTCCGTGCGCGGTCGATTTCATGCGCCAGAACGGCCCGAGCAAGCGCCGCCGCAGTTTCGGTGTTGCCGCTCGCGCCGTTATTCATGAGGCAGACCAGCGTCGAGAGCCCGATCGAGTCGGAGGCGAGGATCGCTTCGTTATGTGTGTCGTTGGTTTTCTGACCGAGCGCGACCAGATAGCCGATCGCGCGCTCCCATTCCGGCTCGGTCAGCTTCACGTCCTGCGCAAACGCGTGGAGATGGCGCACCAGCGCGGTGATGATTTCCTTGAAGCGCGGGTCTTCGGTGCGCGCCATGGCGGCAAGCACGGCAGGCGTCACTTCCTCTACGGTTTCGATTGGCATTCCGCATTCCTGCAAACGACTGCATATTTCAGCCTTTGTAGAGCGTCAATTCCAATCAGCTTGCAACACATTGGTCGGGCCGCCGCTCACCACCGCGCGTCGACCGCAACTGATGTCGGGCTACCCGACATCTGAAATTGCCTGAACGTTCAAGTCGGCTGAAGCTAAGAAGCGATTGCGTGCTGGGACTTCACGTCAACGTCTTCACGCAGCGCTTTACCCAAAAGTATCAGCAACGGCCCGCTCTTGCCCGCCGCCGAAAGCTCCGTGCGCAGGCCCGCGAGCGTCGAATGGACCGCGTGCTGTTCCGGGCGCGTCGCGTTCCAGACCGCAATCGCTGGTGTTTCAGGATCGAGCCCCGCTTTCACCGCGTTGTCCGAGAACTCAACGAAGGTGCGCGACGGCATATAGATCGCCGTCACCGCGCTTGCGTCGGCAATGCTCGCCCAGTCGATATCGTCCGGCAGTTTTCCGTTCAGCGCGTGACCGGTGACGTATTGCAAGCGGCGCGCGAGCTTGCGATGCGTAAGCGAAATCTGGAGACGGCTCGCAACCCCTTGTGCCGCCGTAATGCCCGGCACGACATCAATCGCAATTCCCGCTTCGCGGCATGCTTCGATCTCCTCGCCCGCGCGGCCGAAAATCATCGGATCGCCGCCCTTGAGCCGCACCACGCGTTTGCCTTTGGCTCGCGAGCGAAACCATCAGCGCGTTGATGTCGTCTTGTTTACAGGCGGGACCGCCGCCGGTCTTGCCGACCAGCATCTTCTTTGCTTCGCGGCGCGCGAAATCGAGCACGCCAGCGGAGACCAGATCGTCGATCAGGATCACATCGGCCGACTGCAACGCGCGCACGGCGCGGAGCGTCAGCAATTCCGGATCGCCCGGACCGGCACCCACCAGCGTGACCGAGCCCTGCTCTGCTTTGGTGCCTTCGGTCGCCAATTCCTGCAACAGCGATTGATAATCGCTTTCTTCAGGCTGCCGGTCGGGCTCGACTAACGCGCGTGCGGTGAAAAGCTGCCAGAAGCGGCGGCGCGCGGCGAAACTCAAATGCGCGATCGCCTGCAATGGGCCGCGCCAGCGCCTTGCTGCATCCGCCCAATCCGCAAAGCCCGCGGGCAACATGGCTTCGAATTTCGCGCGGATCGCCTGCCCGAATACGGGAGCCGCGCCATCGGTGGAAATTCCGATCACCAGCGGCGAGCGGTTCACGATCGAGCCGAAGGCAAAGTCACAAAACGCAGGCTTGTCGATCACATTGACCGGAACGCCGGCCGCGCGTGCGGCGGCAGCGAACTCGGCCGAGGCTTCGTCGGTCTTGAACGTGCCGACCGCAATCGCGGCATTCGCGAAATCCTCCGAGCGCCAGCCGCGCGCATGAATTTCAATCCGACCGGCAAAGGCAACGTCCCCCGCGAGCTCGATGAGATCCGCGCCCGGCTTCGGCGCGTAAACATCGACCTGCGCACCGGCGGCGGCTAACAACTCGACTTTCCACGCGGCCCCCATGCCGGCTGCCGCCACGATCGCGCGTTTTTCTTCCAGCGCGAAGAAGAGCGGCAGGCGCGCAAGCTTGCCCATGCGCGCGGGCTTAGCCTCAGACGGCTTCCGGGACTCGTGCATCTTGAACAATCCTCTTTAGTTCTGGCTTGCAGGAGCCGCAGTTGGTGCCTGCGCGTAAGCTTGCGCCGATTTCATCGACGTTCGTCGCCTTGCCGCTTTCGATCGCCTTACGGATTGCGGTCAGTCCTACGCCGAAACAGGCGCAGATCACCGGTCCCGTGTCGGCAACACCGTCGAGGCTTTTGCCGGAGAGCAGCGCGCCGCGTTCGCGGACGCTCAGTTCATGGCGCGCGAAGATCGCCTTGGTCGTGTCCCAGGCGACAGAACCATCCACCGGACCGATGAAAAGAGAGAATTCCAGCTTGCCGTTTTCAATCGCCGCGATTCTCAAAAGCCCGCGCTTTGCGTCGGAATATTCGACGACTTCGGCGTCCCTGCCAATTTGCTCCGAAACCAGCGGCCGCCACGTACTCGGTTCATTATTCGTAGCAAACAGGAAACCCTCGCCGCCTTCGACCGCGACGCGCGACCAGAAAGAGTCGCGCGGTAGCGCAATGGAATTCCGGCTCAGCAAAAAGCCCGCATAAGCATATTCAAGCGGCTCAATCGCGACCGGGGTCGCTTTCGCTTCCGGCTGGCCCGAAAATGGATCGGTCACGGGCGTCACGACATTGCCGGTTCTCGAGTGCGACGACGTCACGAAGCTCCAGTGGATCGGCGCGAATAATTCACCACGCCGCACGCCAGTGTCGAACTTCACGCGAAACGCGGCCTCGCCATGCGTGGATGAAACGCGCGCGAAACTTCCGTCTTTCAGCCCAAGCCACGCGGCGTCCTCCGGATGCACTTCGACGAAAGCTTCCGGCAAATGCTGGCCAAGCCGCGGGCTCAGGCCGGTACGCGTCATAGTGTGCCACTGGTCGCGGATGCGGCCGGTGTTGAGAAGAAAGGGATATGCGCTCGTTACCGGCTCTTTAAGCGTGGGCATCGCGGTCGCGATGAATTTCGCGCGCTTGTCGGCCGTATAGAAATTGCCGTGTTCGAAGAAGCGCGGCTCGGGGCCGATCTGCTTTTTGCGCATCGGCCAGAGCGATGGCTCAAGCGTCTCATAGGCATCGTCAGAGATGGACGCGAGCGCCCCAATATCGAAATCGCGCGTGCGTTCGTTCTCGAACGCGGACAACGCCGCATGTTCGCGGAAGATATCGGCAGCAGAATTGTAAGCGAAGTGTTCGCCGAACCCCATGCGGCTGGCCACTTCGGAAACGATTTTCCAGTCCGGCTTGGTCTCCCCCGGTACGGCCAGGAACGCGCGCTGACGCGAAATGCGGCGCTCGGAATTCGTGACCGTGCCGTCCTTTTCGCCCCAGGCGGCAGCCGGCAGCAGAATATGCACACCGCTGTTCACGGTATCGCTCGAGATCACGTTTTCGGAAACGACAAAGAGATCAAGCTTCGAGAGTGCTGCGGACATCGCGCCCGCGCGTGGCAGCGAGACGGCGGGATTGGTCGCCATCACCCAGAGCGCTTTGATCTCGCCGCGCTCGACCGCCTCGAACATCTGTACGGCTTTCAGGCCCTCGCGCTGCGCCATCTTCGGCGCACGCCAGAAGCGGCCGACGCGGTCGATTTCTTCCGCAGAGAAATTCATATGGGCTGCAAGCTGGTTTGCGAGCCCGCCCACTTCGCGGCCACCCATCGCGTTGGGCTGGCCGGTGAGCGAGAACGGCCCCATGCCGGGCCGGCCGATACGCCCGGTCGCGAGATGACAATTAATGATCGCGTTCGCCTTGTCGGTCCCCTGCGCCGACTGGTTCACGCCCTGCGAATAGCAGGTGACCGCGCGCTTGTTGGTGCGGAAGAGTTCGTAGAAATGCTGCACGTCTTTCTTGGAAAGGCCGGTGCGCTTGGCTACCAATTCGAGTGACGGCGCGATCTCGCGCGCGCGGCTCAACGCATCCTCGAAACCGTTGGTGTATTCGGCGATATAGTGGAAATCGAGCGCGTGATGATCGGCAAGCGATGTGAGCAGGCCCGCGAACAACACTGTGTCCATGCCGGGCGCAACCGGCAGGAACAAATCCGCTTCCTGCGCAGTCGCGGTGCGCCGTGGATCGATCACGACGATCTTCGCGCTCCGGCGCTCGCGGTTGTCGACCATGCGGCGAAACAGGATCGGATGACACCAGGCGGCGTTCGAGCCGACCAGGATAATGAGATCGGCCTCGTCGAGGTCTTCGTAATTGCCGGGCACGGTGTCGGCACCGAAGGCGCGACGATGTGCGGCGACCGACGACGCCATGCAAAGCCGCGAATTGGTGTCGACATTCGCCGAGCCGATGAAGCCCTTCATCAACTTGTTTGCGGCGTAATAATCTTCGGTGAGCAATTGCCCCGAGAGATAGAACGCGACGGAGTCAGGTCCGTGCTTTTTGATGATCGCACTGAAACCGGTCGCAACCTTATCAAGCGCGCTGTCCCAATCCGTCCGCTGCAACACGCCATCAGCGCCGCGGATCATGGGATGCAAGAGCCGGCCCTTCAGCCCCAACGTCTCGCCGAGCGCGGAGCCCTTGGAACATAACTTGCCGAAATTCGCGGGATGCTGCGGGTCGCCGGAAATCTCCGCGCCGCCGACGTCATCGGCCCGTGCGAGCACGCCGCAACCGACCCCGCAATACGGGCACGCAGTCCGGATCGTGGGAGCGATCTGCGACTGCATATTCATCAGTACACGTCGGCCTGATAACGGCCCGCCTTTTTCAATGCATTGACGTAGCCGATCGCGGCTTCCTGCGAGCGCTTGCCGTGTTCGGCGACGACTTCGATCAATGTGCGCTCGACATCTTTTGCCATGCGCTTGGCATCGCCACAGATATAGAAATGCGCGCCCGCCTCCAGCCACGCGAAAAGCTCGCGGCCCTCCTCGCGCATGCGGTCCTGTACGTAGATTTTCTCGGCGCCGTCGCGCGACCACGCGAGTGTCAGCCGCGTGAGCAGACCTGTCGCCTGCATGCCGGAGAGTTCATCCTGATAGAAGAAGTCGCAGTCGCTGTGCTGGTGACCGAAGAAGAGCCAGTTCTTCCCCGGCGCCTTGATCGCCATGCGCTCCTGCAGAAAGGCACGAAACGGCGCGATGCCGGTACCGGGACCGACCATGATGATCGGCGTATCTGGATTTTCGGGAAGCGCAAAATTATGCGCGCGCTGCACGTACACGTTCAGCGCGTCGCCGATTTCAATGTCATTCGAGAGTAAGTTTGACGCGACCCCGCGGCGCTCACGCGGACCGATCACGTAGCGCACGAGATCGACCGTCAGCGAAATCTTGCCGGGATTGGCTTTGGGGCTCGACGAGATCGAATAAAGCCGCGGCTGCAACGGTTCCAGCGCTTCGACGAATACTTCAGGGTCGATGCGCACATCGAATTTCTTGAGCGCGGCAAGCACATCGAGCGTCGATGCATCGCCGTCGGGATCTTCGCCTGCGGCAAGTGCTCTTGCCTTCTTGCGCCGTTCGCCTCCGACAAGAAGCGAAATCAGCTGGAACAGCGAATCCGGTGCCGGCGAAAGCGAAACGTCCCTGCGCAGCACCTCGTGAAGCGTCTTGCCGCCCACCAGCGCATCCGGGCGCGCACCGGTCATCGCGATCACAGCATCGACCAGACCCGAGTGATTTGCCGGAAAGATGCCGAAGGAGTCGCCAACGACATAGTCGAGACCCGTGCCGGCGAGATCGAATTCGACGTGATGGGTTCGCTTTTCCGACTTTTCGCCGTTCAAAAGATAGCGCGCGGAAACCTTTGCAACGACTGGATTATCCCGCGAGCGGCCAGCTTCACCGGCCGGTACCGCTTTCGCCTCGTCTTTCTCCGCAACCGGTGCGGAAGGCGCGCTGCCGCCGAATTCCTCAAACAGTTTTTTGAGCATCCGGTTGGTTTCTTTGCCGCCCGGAACGCAGAGATTAAGCCGCTCTTCGGATTTCAGAAACAGCGCGTTTGAATAGTCTTCGCAATTATAGCCGCACTGCCCGCAATCCTGCTGCGCCATGGCCGCCATCAGCTTGCGGCGAAACGGCCGCGGTTCGGCGAGCTTCATGCGCTCGACGATCGGCATGGTCTGATCATGCCACGGCACTTCGTCGTCATCGCCGTCGTCGAGCGGACCTTTCGGCGCATCCGGCATCAGCCCTTTGGATTGGTCCGGCGAAAGCGCCGTCACCTGATCCAATGAGACGAGACCCGCGAAGAAGCCGTTCAGCCACGAGCGCTGTTCTTCGGAGAACGGCGCGGTTTCCGGAACGATCTTCGGCAGCACCGGTTGCGCGGTAACGGTCATTCCACCGCCTCCGCTTCGATCAGGCCTTTCAAGGCTTCGAGTTCGTGACGGCGCGAGAACGTGAGAAATGATTCTTCTTTGGCCGCGCGATGCGCGAGATAGGCTTTGAGCATCTTCTCGACGGTCTGCGGCGCGTCTTCCGCCTTTACGTCACGATAGATTTCGCGGCCGATTGCGGCCTCTTCGCCAAAGCCGCCACCGACATAGATGTGATAGCCCTCGACGGTCTCGCCTTCCGTTCCCGTCTCAACGCGCGCGCCAAGCAAGCCGATATCGCCGATGTAATGCTGCGCGCAGGAATGATGGCAGCCGGTGAGATGGATATTCACCGGGCCGTCGAGCGCAACGCGTGTCTCGCAATGTGCGGCGATCGCTTCGGCGTGCCCCTTGGTGTCGGACGCCGAAAAGCGGCAACCCTTGTTGCCGGTGCAGGCGACGAGCCCCGCGCGCACGGATGCGGCCTTGGTCGTCAGGCCGAGCGCTTCAATCGCGGCTTCGGCGAGTGCGACTTTGTCCGTTGCCACGCCTGAGATCAGCAAATTCTGCCAGACCGTGAGCCGGATATCGCCATCGCCGAGATCGGTCGAGATGTTCGCAATCCCGCGCATCTGTGCGGCCGTAATCTTGCCGACCGGCAGCACAATGCCGATCCAGTGCAAGCCTTCCTGCTTTTGCTGATGCACGCCGATATGGGCGAGCCGGTCGAACGGCAGCCGCGGCTTGATGGAGCCCACGGGCGCGCGTGTCAGCTTCGCGCCGAGTTTCTCTTCGACCGCCGCCAGATATTTCTCAAAGCCCCAGGCGTCGAGTACATATTTAAGGCGCGCTTTGAGCCGGTTGGTGCGGTCGCCATGGTCGATAAAAACACGAACAATCGCATCCGCGACTTTGCCCGCATCCGCAGGCTTCACGATCACGCCGGTATCGCGCGCAAAATCCTTGTGGCCGGTGATGCCGCCAAGTGCCAAGCGAAACCAGATGCCGGGCTCAAGATCGAAACCGTCCAGCACTTCGACGGCCTGAAAGCCGATGTCGTTGGTGTCTTCGAGCACCGGAATGATGCCGGCGCCGTCGAATGCGACATTGAATTTGCGCGGCAGCCCGTAAAGTCCGCGATCATTTAAAATGCGGTGATGCCACTCGCGCGCATAGGGCCGCGTATCGAGCAATTCCTGCGGATCGATCCCGGCGGTCGGGGTACCCGTGACGTTACGGATATTGTCGGCGCCGGAGCCTTTGGTCGCGAGTCCGAGATCGACGATCTCTTCGATCAGCGCAGGCGCGTCAGCCGCCGGAATTTCGCGGACCTGTAAATTTGCACGGGTCGTGACATGGGCATAACCGCCACCGCGGTTCTCTGCGATTTCGGCGACGCCCGCGAATTGCCAGGCTTTCAAGATTCCGTTTGCGATACGCAAGCGGCACATGAACGAGTCCTGTGCGGGTGCCACATAGAAGAGCCCGTGATATTTCCAGCGGAAGATATCCTGACCCTTGGGAAATTCGCCCTGCTCGGCGGCACCTTTCAGCCGCGCATAAGCATCGAACGCGTGTTCCTCGCGCTTGCCCTTCTCTTCGGCGGCGAGCTTCTTGCCTTCCGCTTCAAAGCGCGCCTGTGCCGCGAAGTGTGCCGCATCGGGCCCGGACACTTCGCCGCCGCCGGCAGCACCGCTTACGCCGCGGGCGGCGCGCGCCGTTTGCAAGCCGGAGGCGAAGCCTTCGAGGTAGCGCTTCTGTTCGGGTGTGAAATCGGCGGACATGATCGCCTCACGCCGCTTCGCGCATGGTGAATGCGCGGCCGAACGCAAGATCGTCGCGGATCGGCGCAATCGGCTCGCCCGCACGCATCAGATCGACGTACCAGGCGCCATCCGCGGTATCGCCGAACAGTACCGCGCCGACGAGACAGCCGTCGCGCACGACAAGCTTCTTGTAACTTCGCGCGGCCGGATCGCTCAGAATGATTTCTTCGTTCTCGGGTTTAACCGCGAAATCACCGGCCGAGAATACGTTGACGCCGCTAACCTTGAGGCTGGTCGCATTCTGTAACGGCTGGAACGTCGCCTCGATCCCGGCAAGCGTTTTTGCTGCCACTGCCGCCATCTCATAGAGCGGCGCGACGAAGCCGTAGCTGCGATTATTATGCTCGACGCATTCGCCGATCGCCAGAACCGTGGGATCGGATGTCTGCATTTTGTCATCAACGACAATGCCGCGTTCGACCAGGAGCCTCGCGTCGGTCGCGATCCGCGTTTCCGGCCGGATGCCCGCGGCCATGACCACGAGTTCGGCGGGAAAGATCGTGCCGTCGTCAAGCAACACGGCTTCCGCATGGCGATGCCCGAGAATCGCAGTGGTCTGTGCGCGGCAGTGAACCTTGATCCCGCGCGATTCCAACTCCTTCTGAAGAAGACGGCCGGCTGCCGGATCGAGCTGCAACTCCATGAGATGACCCATGAGATGCAGGAGCACGACCTCCATGCCGCGCGCTTTGAGCGCAGCAGCCGCTTCGATACCGAGCAGACCGCCACCGATCACGACCGCTTTCGCGCCGGGCTTTTCGGCGGCCGCGATCATGGCGTTCACATCATCAAGATCACGGAAAGTAAGAACGCCGCGCAGATCCCTGCCCGCCACCGGCGGAATAAACGGTGCCGAACCGGTCGCGATCACGAGCTTGTCGTAAGGCGTCTCGCCGTTACGCGAACGCACGACCTTTGCGTCGCGATCGATCCTGGTTACCGTCTCACCGAAGCGGCAATTAATGTTACGCGCCGCGTACCACGCCGCGTCATGGGTCACGATCTGCTCGTAGGTATCCTCGCCCGCGAGTACCGGCGAGAGCATGATGCGATTGTAATTGCCGCGTGGCTCGGCGCCGAACAGCGTCACGTCGTAACGGTCCGGCGCCTGCTCGAACAAATGTTCAAGCAGGCGGCCCGAGGCCATTCCGCTGCCGACAATGACGAGCCGTTCTTTCACTTTCGGGAGCGGCTTTACGCCGCCTCCACGTAACGGTGGCGCTCGTAGAGGAACTTGAGCACGGACGCGCGGCATTTGAGGTAGGTCGGATCGGCCACGAGATCGAGGCGCTTGCGCGGGCGTATCAGCGGCACGCTCAGCACTTCCCCGATCTTTGCGGCGGGACCGTTGGTCATCATCACGATACGGTCCGAGAGCAACACCGCCTCGTCCACGTCATGCGTGATCATCATCACGGTGTTGCCGAGCTTTTGGTGGAGCGCCATCACCGAGTCCTGGAGATGTGCGCGTGTCAGCGCATCAAGCGCGCCAAACGGCTCGTCGAGCAACAACACCTTCGGCTCCATCGCGAGCGCTCGCGCAAGGCCCACACGCTGCTTCATGCCGCCCGAAATTTCGGAGGGCCGCTTGTCTTTCGCGTGCACCATCTGCACGAGATCGAGATTATGCAGCGTCCAGGCGTCCCGCTCGGCGCGGGTCTTGGTTTTCGAGAAGACCTTGTCCACCGCGAGCCGCACGTTGTCGTACACCGTGAGCCACGGCAGCAGCGAATGATTCTGAAACACCACCGCACGGTCGGGACCCGGTGTGTCCACCTGGCGGCCTTCCAGAATTACGCCGCCGTTGGTTGCGTCCGTCAGGCCGGCGACGATATTGAGCAAGGTCGATTTACCGCAACCGGAATGGCCGATGATCGAAACATACTCACCCTTCTCGACATCGAGCGTGATGCCGCGGAGCACTTCGGTCTCGGCTGAGCCCCGGCGAAAGGTTTTGTCGACGTGATCGATTTTGAGATACATCGTTCTATTCCCTTATGACTTTGCGGTGCCGCGGGTGACGATGCTCGAAAGGCCAGCGACCAGCCGGTCGAGCACGAAGCCGACGACACCGATGTAGATGAGTGCGACCACGATGTCGGAGAGCCGCGACGAGTTCCACGCATCCCAGATGAAGAAGCCGATGCCGACGCCGCCGGTGAGCATTTCGGCAGCCACGATCGCAAGCCACGACAGCCCGATGCCGATGCGCAAGCCGGTGAAGATGTAGGGTGCGGCCGACGGCACCATGATCTTGTAGAAATATTCGATCGGGTTAAGCCGCAGCACGAGGGCTACGTTGCGGTAATCCTGCGGGATGTTGCGGATGCCGACCGCCGTGTTGATGATCACGGGCCAGATCGCAGTGATGAAGATCACAAAGATTGCCGATGGATTGGCATCGCGGAAGGCCGCAAGCGAAAGCGGCAACCATGCGAGCGGCGGCACGGTGCGGAGTACCTGGAAAATCGGATCGAGCCCGCGCATGGCCCAGGTCGATTGTCCGACGAGTGCGCCGAGGAGCACCCCGACGATCGCCGCAAGCCCGAAACCATAAGCCACGCGTTGCAGCGAGGTCAGCACGCGCCATCCGAGGCCGATGTCCTGCGGACCCGCAACAAAGAATGGATCGACGATGAGGTCTTTGGCGTCCTGCCAGATTTTCAGCGGCGATGGCAGCGACGATTTCGGACCATTGGTGAGCAATTGCCAGGTGATCATGATGAAGGCGAGCATGATCAACGGCGGAATGACACGCGCGGCGACTTCGCCCGCCATCGGTAACAATTTCGAAGTGAAGGACTTCGAAGGCGCGGCAGGCATCGACAGTACTTCCGCTGACGCGGCAGGCAACGCCACCACATTGTCGGTACTTCGCACGGGCATGTTCATCGAATAATCTCCCAAAGAGTTGGGGCTGCCCCGCATGGGCAGCCCGGTATCCGTTTTCGTCAGACTTCCACGCGCTTGATTGACAGGCTCTTGAGGTAGGCCTGCGGATTGGCCGGATCGAAGATCTTGCCGTCGAAGAATTTCTCGGGCCCGCGCGAGTCGCCGCTCGGAAGCGTTGCGAGCCCAAGCGTTTTTGCTGCATCCAGCCACAAATCCGAACGGTTGGTTTTGTTGACGAGCGCCTTGATATCGACGCCCGGTTCGAATTTGCCCCAGCGGATGTTCTCGGTGATGAACCAGGTATCGAGGCTCTTCCATGGATAAGACACGCCGCCGTTCTCACCCCAGAACTTCATATAAAGATTGGTGCCCTTTTCGACGCGGCCGCGGCCGTAATTGATGTCACCTTTGATGCGGTTGATGATGTCCGGCACCGGAACGTTGAACCATTGGCGGCGGCCAATGATTTCCGCCATCTCCTGCTTATTCTCGACCTTGTCGCACCATTGCTGCGCTTCCATCACCGCCATCATGATGGCCTTGGCGGCTTTCGGATTGGCGTCGACCCAATCGGCGCGCATACCGAGAACTTTTTCCGGATGATTGAACCAAAGCTCGCCCGTGGTCAGCGCCGTAAAACCAATATCCTGGTTCACAAGCTGTTCGTTCCACGGCTCGCCGACGCAGAAGCAATCCATGTTGCCGACCTTCATGTTCGCGACCATCTGGGCCGGCGGAACGACGATCGTTGAAACGTCCTTGTCGGGATCAATGCCGCCGGCAGCCAGCCAGTAGCGAATCCAGAGATCGTGCGTGCCGCCCGGATAAGTCATGGCGGCCTTGATTTCCTTGCCTTCGGCTTTTTTCTTCGCGAATGCTTCTTTCAGTCCCGAAGAGTCTTTGCCGACTTTCAGATCCTTGTATTCATTCGAAACCGATATGCCCTGGCAGTCGTAGTTCAGATTCAGCAGCGTATACATCGGCGTCGGCTGCTTGTTCTGCATAGTGATGCCGGACGTATAAAGATGGATTTTCGGGCGAAGAATATGCGCGCCGTCGATTCCATTCGCCTTGGTGCCGAGCGCCATGTTATCGCGCGTGGCACCCCAGGAAGCTTGTTTGAGAACTTCCATCTCGGGCAAACCATGCTTGTCGTAAAAGCCTTTCTCCTTGGCGATGATGAGCGGCGCCGCGTCCGTGAGCGCGATATAGCCGAGCTTGGTGCCCTTCACTTCCGGGCCGGCCGCTTGCGCGAACGCGCCGCCGGGCAAGGCAAGCTTTGCCGACGCGAAGAGTGCGGCTGCACCCGCGCTCGACTTCAGTAATTCGCGGCGGCTGATGCTACGTCTCGCAATGCTCTTGCCTAACTTCTTCATCTCAAACCCCTGTTGTTTTTGCTGCCGCCGAAAAACAAAAAACGCCGCGAACTGGCCTGCGCTTTCGCGCAAGTAGTTCAGCGGCGTCGCTGCTTTCGGACCTACATGGACCGGTGTGCCGACGTCATCGGCGGCACGATTCGAACTTTTCTAATCAAGCGCTGTGTGAGCATGCGCAGCAAGACGATTTATCCGGCAAAACCAGTGGGTTAATGCCGATAAAAGCGCCGCATAAAAGGGCGTGGATGCTGGAGAAACTGCGTCTTCAGGATTCGACTGCGCGATTATTGTGCAGCGCAACGAGGCCGTTAGCGCCGGATTTTCCAGGATTTAAGATGCCCCTCGATATCAGCGGGGTCGAAATCGGGCCCGTCGAATGCGCCGATGCCGTCCTTCGGCTCGCCTGGGCCGGCAAGATCGCCCGCGCCCAGCACTTCGTCATAGAGATCGGGGCGAAATACCGCGCGCGCTTCGAGCAGCAATTCCTTCGACATCGGCGCCTGCCCCCAGCGCACCATCTGCGCATAGAGCCAGGCCGCCTGCACGCGGTCGGGACGAGCGGCACCACGGCGGCCGACCAATAAATAGCGGTCGCTGTCGCGATATTTTCCTTCCGGCGAAATCTTGAGCCTGCCATCGAGCGTGCGTCGCGTGATTTCAGGCGCCACGTTCAGGCGATCGGGTGCCGAAAGTATGCGGCAGACCTCGTCGCGGTTTGCTTCGTCTTCGATGAATGCCGCGGCTTTGGCATGCGCGAGGATCAAGCCGCGCAGACTCTCCGGGTTTTCGTTTGCCCAGGCAACGCGGGTCGCCAGCACCTTCTCGGCTGCGCGCTGCAGGATTTCAGAGACGAAATGCAGGATATGCGCGATCCCGAGATCGACCGCGACCGAGTTCCAGGGCGCGCCGACACAGAACGCATCGACATGGCCGTTCTTGATGCTCTCGACCATAAACGGCGGCGGCAGCACCACCATCTGCACGTCTTCGTCCGGATCGACGCCTGCCGACGCCATCCAGAAACGCAGCTGATAATTATGCGTCGAGAACGGAAACGTCATGCCGAAATTGAGCTGCGGCTCTCCCTTATGTTTGCGCTCGGCAACGATTTCGGCCAACGCCTTGGCCGAGACTTTGGGGTCTGCAAGGTCGCCTTTGGCCTTCTCCTGCAGGGCTTTCTGAAGTGCGTTGGTGACGGTGATCGCATTCCCGTTCAGGCCCAGATTGAAGGGCGCCAGGATCGGCACGCGGACATGACCGAGGCCGAGGGAGGAAGCGATCGCGACGGGTGCCAGCAAATGTGCTGCGTCGAACATGCCGATATTAAGCTTGTCCCGTACATTCGCCCAGGACACTTCGCGGACGAGCTCGACGTCGAGGCCCTCCTCTGCGGTAAAGCCCTTGTCGACGGCGACGATGAGGGCTGCGGCATCAGCGAGCGGAATGAAGCCGATGCGGAGTTTGCGGTTGATCATTTTAAGAGCTCCGCGGCTGTGATGATCGATTGCGCGATCTCGGCGATTTTCTTCTTTTCGTTCTGCGAGGCCGAGCGCAGGAGCGCATAAGCCTCCTCTTCGGAGAGGCCTTTTCGCTTCATCAGAATGCCCTTGGCGCGGTCGATGACCTTGCGCTCTTCCAGCGCGGATTTCGTCTGTTCGAGTTCGTTGGAAAGCCGCGAGAACGCATTGAAGCGCGAAATCGAAATATCGAGGATGTGCTTGATGCGGTCTTTTTTCAGCCCATCCACGATGTAGCTCGAAACACCGGCGTCGACCGCTGCCGCCGCCGACGCGCTGTCGCTTTGATCCACGAACATCGCAACCGGGCGGCGCACCGCGCGGCTCACGCGGAACATCTGCTCCAGCACGTCGCGGCTCGGGTTTTCGAGATCGATCAAAATGACATCGGGATCGAGTGCATAGATGCGGGCGAGCAGATTGGTCATCTCGGCAATGCGGATGACATTGGCGTGGCCCGCCTCGCGCAGTCCCTCTTCCAGGATCGCGGCGCGGACCGGGCTTTCGTCGACGATGACAATTTTGATGGAGCTATCGTGCACGCGAACTGGCCAAATGAGACGCTATTGCCGTGTTTTTATGCAACCGTCAGGCCAAGTGGCTGGCCCCGTTTACGGCGGATTGACGCGTCAACCGGCCAGCATCTTTTCGAGTGTTTCGATGCGGTCGGCCTCTTTCGGCGGCTTGTCCCAGCGGAGCCGGCTGATCCGGGGGAAACGCATCGCGATCCCGGATTTATGACGCTTGGAGCGCGCCAAGCCCTCAAAGGCGACTTCGAAAACCAGGCCTTTGTCGGGCTCATGCGCGACCACGCGCACGGGACCAAAGCGATCGGTGGTGTGACGGCGGACGAAGCGGTCGATCTCTTTCAACTCATCATCGGTGAAGCCGAAATAGGCTTTACCCACCGGGACCAACTCTTCCCCATCATTGCCCTGTTTCCAGACGCCGAAAGTGTAGTCGGAATAAAACGACGAGCGTTTGCCGTGGCCGCGCTGCGCATACATTAACACCGCATCGATCACGTTCGGATCGCGCTTCCACTTCCACCACAGGCCCTTGGGCCGGCCCGGCTGATAGGTGGAGTCGCGCCGTTTGATCATCACGCCTTCGACGGCATTTGCGTCTTCGCCTGCGCCATGTTCGGCCGGTGTTGCGCGCGCCGCGCCAAGCGCTGCCCAATCGGCGAATTGGATCGGCGGCGAAATATCGATGCGAGGGTCGTTGAGTTTTTTGACGAATTTTTCCAATCGCGCGCGGCGCTCGGAAAACGGCAGGTCGCGTAAATCCTCCTCGCCTTCGGAGAGCAGATCATAAGCGCGGATGTGCGCGGGGAATTCGTCAAGCAGCTTCTGGGTGATGGCTTTGCGATTCAACCGCTGTTGCAAAACATTGAAGGTCTGAACCCGGCCGTCGCGCAGGATCAAAAGCTCACCGTCGATCACGCCGTCATGGCTGAGCGCGCTCAGGAGATCGGGAAAGCTCTTGGTGATTTCTTCGCCGCTGCGCGAATAAAGCCGTGTTATGCGCTTGTCCGCTTTGTCGATGCCGCTCGCCGCCTGGATGCGGATGCCGTCCCACTTCCATTCAGCGGTGAACTCCTCTGACTGAAGCTTCGCAAAATCGCTGTCTTCAATCGCGTGCGCGAGCATCGCGGGACGAAACAGCACGGGATTATCGGAGACCGGCGCTTCGCCCTTGCCTTCGAGCCAAGCGAATAATTGCGTGTATGGCGGCACCATGCCGGGCCAGACCAATTCAACATCGGTCACGGCATGATCACCCAGTGACGCCGCAGCGGTTTTGGCAAGCCGCGCGGAAACGCCGATGCGCATGCCACCGGTGACCAGCTTGAGCAAGGCCCAACGGCCCTTCTCGTCCAGCGCATCGAGCCAGCGCACGATCCTGCTCGGCATTTCGAGTTTGCCGACGGTGGCGAGCGTTTCGACGATTTCGGACAGCGACGGAATGTAATTCGCGCGCTGCGACGTATCGGCGGGCCAGAGCAACGCGATCGTCTCCGAGAGATCGCCGACATAGTCGTAGCTCATGGCAAACAATTCCGGATCGACGCGATCCGAGATCAACCCACGCAGCAAAGCGGGCTTCGCATGCTTGAACGACAACGCGCCGGTGAGCGCCGCCAACGCATAGCCGCGGTCCGGATCGGGCGTGGAGCGGAAATAATCCGAGATCAGTTTGATCTTGTTGTTGCGGCCGGGCTCATAGGCGAGCCTATCCAGCAATTCGGCAAAACGGTTCATGCTTCCGCCTCGGGCTTATCGAGCGCGTCTTCGCTTTCCTCGTCGCCATAGCCCACGATTGCGAGCGGCTTTGCTTTCAGGCCCGACGTCTTCGCCCAATGCACGATCGCATCTTCCTGCCCATGCGTGACCCAGATTTCGCCGGCACCGGTCGCCGTAATTGTCTTGAGCAATCCAGGCCAATCGGCGTGATCGGAAATCACCAGCGGCAGATGAATCTGGCTCTGGCGCGCGCGCGCGCGAACGCGCATCCAACCGGACGCAAACGCCGTCACCGGATCTGAGAAGCGGCGCGACCATAGATCCGTCATGGACGACGGCGGACAAATTACGATCTGGCCCGCGAGCTCGGCCTTCTTTGCGCCCTTGACCAACTCAATAGGCCCGAGCGGAACGCCCCGTTGTTCATAGTAAGAGGTGATCTTTTCCAGCGCGCCGTGGATATAGATCGGCTTTTCGTAGCCGTGCTTGCGGATCGAGCGCCATCACGCGCTGCGCCTTGCCGAGCGAATAGGCGCCGACGAGATGCGCGCGTTCGGGGAAAATCTCCACGCTATG
This sequence comes from uncultured Alphaproteobacteria bacterium, assembly GCA_963730025.1. Taxonomy (GTDB): domain Bacteria; phylum Pseudomonadota; class Alphaproteobacteria; order Rhizobiales; family Xanthobacteraceae. The sequence continues at coordinate 165,071 of CAVSPV010000002.1, read as the reverse complement.
CAGAAGCTTCCTGATTTCCTCGTCCGGATCGGGATGACGAAATACCGGCAGCCCGAACGTCGCTTCCGTGATAAAGACATCGCACGACACGAGCTCGAACGGCGTGCAGGTCGGATCGCGCACATCCTTGTAATCGCCCGAGGCAACAATCCGGCAACCGCCGCTTTCGACCGCGATCTGCGCGGAGCCGAGCACATGGCCCGCAGGATGAAAGCTCACCTTCACGCCATCGAGTTCGACGCTTTCCCCGTATCGGATTTCCTGCGTCGAACCCGCGAAGTTCTCGCCATAGCGAAGCCGCATGATGTCGAGCGTCTCACGCGTGGCGAGCACATGCTTGTGCCCCGAGCGGGCATGATCCGAATGCGCATGCGTGATCAGCGCGCGGTCCACCGGACGCGTCGGATCGATATGGAAGCCTGCGCGTTTGCAGCAGACCCCCGACGGCGTCGGCGTCAGCAATTGTTCGGGGCGCATGGTGAGAAAATAGGTGTCCGGAAGCGCTTTTGCGAGGCGGAGTGCAGAACGGCCACACGCGCCCTATGTTCCTCGAGTGACCGGTGAAAGTTCCCTGCTCCCGCCCGCATTTGAGGCCTGGTTTGCGCAGCACGGCTGGAAGCCGCATGCGCATCAGCTTGCCTTGCTTGAGAAAGCGCGCGGGAAGCAATCGGCATTGCTGATTGCGCCGACCGGCGGCGGCAAGACGCTTGCGGGCTTTCTGCCCAGCCTCGTGGAACTCGCCGTCCCCGCGCCTGCCGCGAAACTCAAATCCACCGGCCGCGGGATCAAACGGAACCGCGGACTGCATACTTTATATATCTCGCCCTTGAAGGCGCTTGCGTCCGATATCGCGCGCAATCTTGAGCGGCCGGTCGCCGACATGAAGCTTCCCATCAAGATCGAGCTTCGTACCGGCGACACGCCGATTTCAGTTCGCACGCGCCAGCGCCAGAAGCCGCCGGATATTCTGCTGACTACGCCCGAGCAGATAGCGCTGCTCCTGGCCTCGCCTGACGCGCCCTATCTCTTCGGTACGTTGAAGCGCGTCGTGCTTGATGAATTGCATTCGTTGGTGATCTCGAAGCGCGGCGATTTACTCTCGCTCGCGCTCGCGCGCATAAAAACGCTGGCGCCCGAAGTGCAATTCGTCGGCCTCTCCGCGACGGTCGCGAACCCCGACGAGCTTTGCGATTTCCTCGTCCCCGGCGACGCGAAGGCTGACCTTGTCCTCGCACGCGAAGGTGCGGACCCCGATGTTTCGGTGCTCGACTTCGGCGCGGAACTACCCTGGGCCGGTCATTCGTCGCGTTATGCACTGCACGAAATCTACAAGTTGATCGAGCAGCAGAAGCTCACACTTGTGTTTGTGAACACGCGAAGCCAGGCGGAGATGATTTTCCGCGAACTCTGGAACATCAACGATAAAGACCTGCCGATTGCGCTCCACCACGGCTCGCTCGATGCAGCCCGCCGCCGCAAGGTCGAAACCGCGATGGCTGCGAGCAAGCTTCGCGCGGTGGTCTGCACATCTTCGCTCGATTTAGGCATCGACTGGGGCGACGTCGATCTGGTGATCCATGTCGGCGCACCGAAAGGCATCTCACGACTGCAGCAGCGGATCGGGCGCGCCAACCACCGCATGGACGAGCCGTCGCGCGGCATCCTCGTCCCTTCCAACCGTTTCGAAGTGCTCGAATGCCGGGCCGCAGTCGAAGCAGTGGGAAGGCGCGTGCAGGATACGCCGCCCTTGCGCCTAGGTGCGCTCGACGTGCTCTCGCAACATATTTTCGGGCTTGCCGTGGGCGGCGGCTTTGAGGCGAGCCAATTATTCGAAGAAATCCGCGCGGCCGTGCCTTATCGCACTCTTTCCCGCAAAGACTTCGACGACGCGGTCGATTTCGTGGCCACCGGCGGCTATGCGCTCCGCGTCTATGAGCGCTTCGCTCGCATCCGCAAAGGTCAGGACGGAGTCTTTAGGCTTTCGCATCCGCGCTTCGGCCGCCAATACCGCATGAATGTCGGCACCATTGTCGAAGCCGCGATGCTGCGCGTGCGGCTCACGCGCGGACGGAAAAGTAAAAGCCCGCGGCCGGGACGCGTGCTCGGCCAGGTCGAAGAATATTTCGCGGAGAATCTTGCGCCCGGCGACACCTTTCTCTTTGCCGGCGAAGTGTTGCAGTTCGAAGGCATTTTCGAAAACGAGGTACTCGCCTCGAAAGCAAAATCCGCCGAGCCGAAAATCCCGTCCTATGACGGCGGCAAGTTTCCGCTCTCCACCTTCCTTGCCGATGGCGTGAGGAAGCTGCTCGCCGAGCCCGAGCACTGGAACAGGTTGCCCGACGCGGTCCGGCTCTGGCTCGAATTGCAGGAAGAGCGTTCCGAATTGCCGGGCCGAGACAATCTGCTGGTCGAGACCTTCTGGCGCGGAGGTAGAAACTATCTCGTCTGCTATCCGTTCGAAGGGCGGCTCGCGCATCAGACGCTCGGCATGTTGCTCACGCGGAGATTTGAGCGCGCGAAACTTCGCCCCATGGGGTTTGTCGCAACCGAATATTCGCTCGCGGTCTGGTGCTTGGGCGACATCGATGGCGCGATTGCGGCGCGCGGCTTCTCGCTCGATCGACTGTTCGACGAAGATATTCTCGGCGACGATCTGGAAGCATGGCTTGCCGAAACCGCGCTGATGAAGCGCTCGTTTCGGAACTGCGCGCTGATTTCCGGGCTGGTCGAGCGGCGCTTTCCGGGCATGGAGAAAACCGGGCGGCAAGTCACGATTTCCACCGACCTGCTCTACGACGTGCTTCGCAAACACCAGCCGGATCATCTGTTGCTCCGCGCCGCGCGCGCGGACGCCGCCTCCGGCCTCCTCGACATCAAACGGCTCGGAAAAATGCTCTCGCGCATCAAGGGTCGAATTGTCCATAAATCGCTGGAGCGTGTTTCGCCGCTTGCGGTTCCCGTGATGCTGGAGATCGGGCGCGAAACGGTTTATGGCGAAGCATCGGACGCGCTTCTGTCGGAAGCGGCCGAGGAACTGGTGCGGGAAGCGACACAGGATGTGGAACTCAAGCGGCCAAGAGCAGTCTCAGCGCAGCGTGGAACTCGCGCTCGGCGGAGCCGCGCTCGCAGCTGACCCTTCCGGCGCGCTTTATTGGGCCGCGGAACGCACGCTCGTGGTCGCCGACCTCCATCTCGAAAAAGGCTCCTACTTTGCAAGCCGCGGCCAGATGCTGCCGCCCTATGACTCGATTGCGACGCTGAATGCGCTCAAGACCGTGATCGATTATTACGCGCCGGCCCGTGTGATTGCGCTTGGCGACTCGTTTCACGATCAACTGGGGGCTGAACGCCTCGCACAGGACTCGCGGGACGCGCTTTCGACGATGCAGCAGGGCCGCGACTGGATCTGGATTTCCGGCAACCACGATCCGGAACGGATCGACGGCATTGGCGGTACCTGCGTTGACGAAATGCAACTCGGCCCGCTCGCATTCCGCCACCAGCCGGAAGGCGAAGACTTCGAGATCGTCGGGCATTATCACCCGGTTGCGAAAGTCTCGGTACGCGGGCGTTCGCTGCGGCGGCGCTGTTTTGCCGGCTCCGATGCGCGGCTGGTGATGCCGGCCTTCGGCGCATTCACCGGCGGCTTCAATATTCGGAACGACGTGTTTTCGGATATCCTGGGCGCGGATTTTCTCGCGCATCTCTTGGGGACCGAGCGGCTTTATTCGTTTGCCGCCGCACACTGCCTCGCCGATTGATCCCTATTCGCTTATAACGATGCCCGAATTGAAAGGGCATTTGCATGCGTTTGAAGGGCAAGGCCGCCATCGTGATCGGCGGCTCGGGCGGGATCGGCGGCGACATCGCCGAGGGCTTTGCGCGCGAAGGCGCCAACGTCGCGATCATCGGGCGGCGGCAGGAAAAGATCGACGCCGAACTTGCCGTGCTCAAAACACTCGGCGCGGACGCAATTGGGCTGGCCGCCGACATGCGGGGCGCGCGTGCCTGCGCGGACGCGATCGATAAAGCGGCGGGCGCGCTCGGCGGGCTCGACATTCTCGTGAACAGCCAGGGCATCACGGTGATCAAGCCCGCGGCCGAACTCTCCGAGGAAGATTATAACCGCGTGATCGATATCAATCTGAACAGCGTGTTCTTCTGCTGCCAGGCCGCCTACCGCCACATGCAGAGCAAAGGCGGCTCGATCATTTCAATCGCCTCGCTTGCCGGCCATCGCGGCTGGCCGCGCGCGGCACCTTATGCCGCAAGCAAACATGGCGTGATCGCATTCACCCGCACACTCGCCGCCGAATGGGGGAAACAGAAAATCCGCGTGAACTCGATCTCGCCCGGCTTTTTTGCGACCGAGCTCACGAGCGCGATGCCGCCGGATCGTGTCGTGGTGGCGACCGCGCGGACGCCGATGGGCCGCTTCGGCGAACATGGCGAGATTTCCGCGTCTGCGATTTTTCTCGCGTCGGACGAAGCGAGCTATGTCACGGGTGCCGATATTGCGGTCGACGGCGGGTATCTGTCTCAGGGGATTAACTGAGCGTCACACCGAACGCCAGGCGAATTACACCGCCGCCGCACCAAGTGCTGCCGCACCAGCGACACGACCAGGCCGCCAGCAAGCGCAACCAGTAGCGCGATGTGATAACCAATAAACGCACCTGCGATGCCGACGAGCGCACTTGACAATACCGCCGTTCGAGCCGGCGAATTGCCGGGCCAGCCATGAGCGGCCGACAAAGCGATCAAATAGAAAGCCTGCGATCGCGCCGACGACGAGAACCAGCAGAAAGGTCAGAGCGGGATCGTTGCGCGCATGATTGGCGTCCTCGATAGCGGAACTCCGATAACGCAGCGAGCGCCACGGATGTTCCAGCGTTCCACTACGCAATCAGCACAAAGTCGTTCGCGGTCAACACATGTCGTTGTCGAAGGTCGCAATCAGGGTCGCCGCTCCGCCGCCGGTGCCGTCGGCATCCCATGACAGCGTGTGGTTGGTCGTGTTGTAGGTGAACTGGCCATGCGCCTTGGTGGCGGCGCCGCTCGCGGTGAAATATTCGACGGCGAAGTTGTTCAGGCCCAGCGCAACGAGCGTCACGCCGGCAGGATTGCCGATGCCCGTCGTCGATCTGGATTTTGTCGCCGCGCGCGAAATCCATGATCGTGTCGCCGCCTTGAGCGATCGCTGCGTAAACAAAGTCTCGTTACCCGTGCCGCCGGTCAGAACATCGCACCCGAAGCCCCGGAAAGTGCGCCGTTGCCACGCCTGCGTCACGCGCGTCCAGCGCCTCGCGGTAAAACGCATTTGATACGGGACCGAAGCTGCACTCGTCCTGTTTGGGACCAGCGTAAAAGTGGCGATGTCACCCACTCTGCCGCCGTCCATACCGCAAGACCCAGCACAAGCGCGCCGGCATAGTAGTAGAGGTGCATTCTGAATGGCGCGTTCGCAACACGCTTCGCTAGTCGCTCACCGAAAAGTTCGTCAGGCATCCTGACACCTTATTTCACTTGATCTCATTGAAATTGCCGGAGTGGCCTGCATGACGCTTTGATTTTTTCAGCCGAATAGACTTTCGCATCAGAAATGATTTTTCCATCCCGATCCACGTATGCGACATGCGTTCTGTGTATCTTGAGTGGCCGCAAATACATCCGCCGATTTTGGCCAAGCCACGTAACTTCACAGTCCTTCAGTTCGGCCACGTCAGTAATCAGGCAGCGATAGGCACCCATGCGTTCTAATCCGCTGAGCCTGAACGCATTGTGGCGCTTCACCTTCCGCAAAACACACCTGACTGTCTTTTACATAAAGCGCGCATGGCGTGGACTGGCTGTGGGCGAGCGTATCTGGCACGCCCGCAAGACCCGCGCCATCAGCACAATGACGAGCCCGCAGGATTGCGAAGCGTCCACAGATGTTCGTTGCGTGGCCTGCTCTGCGCCAGCGTATCGTGCTTTGAGCTGGTCGGGCACGGTGACGACGTTGTCGCCAGCAACTGAGAGCGTGCGCCGTAATCCTGGTTCACGCGCGCCAGCGCCTCGCTAAAATTGCCGTTGACACTAGCCCGAACGCAGCTCTCGACGGCAAGGCGATCAGCGTAGCCCACCGCCGCCGCACCAACGCTGCCGCCGCATACCAGCGATGTCAAGGACTAGGCGCGCCGGCAAGCTGTAAGGCGCACGCACGATGACGTTATAAACGTTGTCGGTGTTTGAATCCGTCGGCAATTCGAAATCGCCGACACCGGCCTTGAACTGCAACAGGCCGGTCTGCGCATTGATCGTGAAATCGTTCTGGTCAAGGCCGCCGGCGATCGAATAGGTAATCGTATCCTTGTTGGCGTCGGTCGCCTTGACCGTGGTGACGATACTGGTATTTTCCGCAAGCGTAATCGCCGCGGCCAGCGCGCCGCCGTTCGAGGTGATGACCGGACGATTGAGGTTGAAGGCGAAGTCGTCGGCCTTGAGCTGGCTAATCGTGACGCCGACGATCGTTAGAGCATCGAAGAAATCGAATTTGATTACAGTATCGGCCCCGACATCCGTGGCATTCGACATCAAGGTGGCAAAGTCGACATAGGTATCCATCACGCGGATCACATCGCCGATGCCGGTGCCTGCTTCGAAACCCACAATCTTCGCCTTCGCGGAGAAGTCGTCGAAAGCAAATTCGTAAATGTCGTTGCCGACGCCGCCTTCGAGGAGGTTATCACTGCGGCCGGCGACCAGGCGATCGTTGCCGTCGCCGCCGATCAGGTGGGTCGTTGCGAAGTTATTCGCGCCAATCAGAACGTCATTATATTTGCTGCCGATGATGTTCTCAAACTGGCTGAGTTTATCGTTGCCGTCGGCGCCGGTTGCAAAGCCCAGCGCGAGATTCACCGTCACCGCGCCGGTTGCGTGCGCATAGCTCACTGTATCGATGTTACCCCCGCCATTGAGCACGTCGTCGCCGAGGCCGCCCACGATCGTGTCGTCGCCATTCGCTCCGGAAATGGTGTTTGCGCTCGCATCACCAGTAAGCGTGTCATTGCCGTCACCGCCGCGCAGGTTTTCAAAGCCGCCTGCGAGGTCGCCTTCGGCGTCGCCGCCATGTTGCTCGAAATCGGCTTTGACCTTGCCGCTCGGCAAAATGATATCGCCGTTGGCGTCGAACGTTGCCTGCCTGGCAAGCGAAACAGTGACCCCGCCGATGTCGCCCGTGTAGTCCAACGTGTCGCTGCCAATACCGCCGATCAAGGTGTCTGCACCTGCGCCGCCATTGATCGTGTCGTTCTCGCTGCCGCCGTCGAGCTCGTCACTGTCGGCGCCACCATTGAGTGTATCGCTACCCTGCTGGCCCAGAAGCACATCTTCGCCACCGTCACCGTTGATTTTGTCGGTGCCGTTGCCGCCGCTGATCTTGTTGTTTTTCGTGTCGCCAGTGAGGATGTCGTTGAACGCAGAGCCGACGAGGTTCTCGATCGAAAGATAGGTATCGCCGAACGCATTGCCGAAATTTGCGCCGGAATCGCCAAGGTTGGCTCCTACGGCGAAGCTGGAATTACTGTAATTCACGGTGTCGATGCCGCCGAGACCGTCGAAGGCGTCGGGGTTGTTGGTCGCAAAAAATTCGTTGTCGCCGTTGTCGCCGGTTGCAGGCTCCGCAAGGTTCGCGACGGTGACCGAGATTGTTTGCGTGGCGAAATTCGTGCCGTCAAAGGCCTTCACGACGACTTCGTAAACGTTGTCGGTATCGGTATCCTGGGGATGTTCGAAGTCGGGAGCGCCGATGAAACTGAGCTGGCCCGTCGATCCATTGATCTCAAAGAGCAGCGCGTCCGCGCCGCCGTCGATCGAATAGGTGATTTGATCGAAGTCATCATCGTTCGCCAAGACATTCGTGATCGATTTGGAATTCTCGTCGATATTGATCGACGCGTTAGCGCCACCGCCATTCGAAACGATAACCGGGTCGGCCATAGCGCTCTTCCTTCAATGCTCCGCGATGCCGCGGGCGAAACGACCATAAGCAGCCGCCCGCGAAGCCCCCTGGCCACGCGGGATATTCAAAGTCCAGTTTGAAGCTAGGAATCGACGTCGGGATCAGCCCTTGCCCCAAGCGGAACTTATCCTAAGACGGGGGCCGGACATAGTTGTCCTAAGCCCGGATTTGGGGCCTGGCCTTGTCATAAAGTCATATCGCAGTGCGGTTTGCTCCCTATCGCGCCCGCCCTATTTAGGGGCGTTCAATTTCGAGGAATGTCATGAACGAGCGCGCTCCCACCATCCGGCTTCACTCCGGCGATAATGTCGTAATCGCGCGCAAAGACATTCCGGCGGGTGCTGCCGTCGGCGCGGGCGAACTCAAAACCCTCGAAAAAGTCGGGTCCGGCCACAAGATCGCGACCAAGCCGATCGCGAAAGACGAAGCGATCCGCCGCTATGGCCAGATCATCGGCTTTGCGAGCGCGCCGATCGCGGCAGGCGCGCATATTCATACCCATAACTGCGTGATGGCGGATTTCGCGCGCGACTACGCGCCCTCGTCCGAGACCAAACCCACCGCCTATTTCAACGATCCGGAACGCGCGGTCTTTCAGGGCTATCGCCGCCGGAACGGGAAATCGGGCACGCGGAATTACCTCGCCGTGCTGACCTCCGTGAATTGCTCGGCGACGGTTGCGCGCCACATCGCGCGCTACTTTGATCTGCGCGAACTCGACGCATTTCCGAATATCGACGGCGTCGTCGCACTCACCCACACCACCGGCTGCGGCATGGCGTCGAGCGGCGAAGGCTATGACGCGTTTCAGCGCACGCTCTGGGGCCACGCCTCGAACCCGAATATCGGCGGCGTGTTGTTCGTGGGTCTGGGCTGCGAGACCGCGCATCTCGATTTGCTGATCGAAGCCTACGGCATCAAGGACGGGCCGATCCTGAAGGTCTTCAACATCCAGAATGTCGGCGGCACCAAGAAGGCGGTCGATCGCGGGATCGAAGCGCTGAAAGAAATGCTGCCTGCGGTGAACGACGTGAAGCGCGAGCCGATCCCGGCGTCTGAACTTATCCTCGCACTTCAATGCGGCGGCTCGGACGGCTATTCGGGTTTTTCGGCCAATCCCGCGCTCGGCTACGCGAGCGATCTGTTGATCCGCCACGGCGGCACCGCGATCCTTTCCGAGACGCCGGAAATCTATGGCGCGGAACATCTGCTCACGCGCCGCGCGGTTTCCGAGAAGGTCGCAAACAAACTGATCGAGCGCATCCGCTGGTGGGAGGATTATACCAAGCGCAACAAGATGGACATGAACAACAACCCCTCCTACGGCAACAAGCAGGGCGGGCTCACCACCATTCTCGAAAAGTCTCTGGGCGCTGCCTCCAAAGGCGGCACCACCAACCTTGTCGATGTCGTGCGCTACGCCGATCCGGTGCGCGAGCGCGGGTTGATCTTCATGGATACGCCCGGCTTCGATCCGGTGTCCGCCACCGGCCAGGTCGCGGGCGGGGCCAATGTCATGTGCTTCACCACCGGCCGCGGCTCGGCCTATGGCAACAAGCCCTGCCCCTCGATCAAGATTGCGACCAACACCGCGCTCTACGAGCGGCAGATGGACGACATGGACATCAATTGCGGGACCATCGTCGATGGCTCAGCTTCGGTCGAAGACATGGGCAAAGTCATCTTCGACGAAGTGCTTGCGGTCGCGTCCGGCAAGCGCACCAAATCGGAGCTGTTCGGCTACGGCGATTCCGAATTCGCGCCCTGGCAAATCGGCGCCACGATGTGAACTGCCGCTTCGCCGGCTCACTCGGCCGCGACTGTGCTCTCGTTGCCGGCGAACGACTCCGGATGATCGGCCGCAAACTCGTTCAATTCCGCCATCACCATATCGAGGTGATGCTCCATGGCCTGCCCGGCCGCGACGGCGTCGCGCGTTGCAAGCGCGTCGATGATCTTCCGATGCTCTGCAAAGGTTGAAGCTTGCCGCCGCGGCGTGCACATAAACAGCCGTAGACGATCCAACTGCGCGCGTGCAGCAATGACGCTGGCCTTGACGCGCTCGTAGCCAAGTTCCTCCAACAACATATCGTGCAGCGCGAGATCGCATTCATGGAAACGAACGCGGTCGTCGCGGGCGATTGCCGCCTTCTGCTCTTTCATGTTGCGATCGAGCGCATCCAGCAAGGACATGCGCGCACGTGGTGCAATTTCTCGCAGCACTTCGCTTTCCAACGCGCGTCTGATGAACATCGCCTCGCGGCAATCGGAAAGGTCGATCCGGGTTACGCGCGTTCCGTGCTGTGGCAGGACTTCGACAAAGCCTTCGTCGGCGAGCCTTCCCAATGCTTCCGAGACCGGAAAGCGGGAAATGCCGAGTTGCTCGCAGAGTGCTTTCTTGTCGATAAAAACGCCGGGTTTCAGATCGAGCCCCACGATCGCATCGCGAATTGCGTCCTGTGCGTTCTGAACGGTGCCGCCGCGCTTATCGCGCTGCAGCGTGGGCAGAAACGAGTACGGGCTATTGCGTTTTTTCACGGTAACATGTTAGCTGCCTGAAAGCTCCCGCTCAAGTGGAGCTAGCGCCGCATGATCGACTTAAAACAATCAGAAACGCCGCGTTCAGGGAGCGATGCAATGAAATTTACCCGCCGAACTTTTATCAAGACCGGCGCAGCGGGCGCCGCTGTGCTTGCCACGCCTACCATTCTGCGTGCGCAACAGAAGACCACGCTGAAATTCGCGCATGTCTATGAAGTCAACGAGCCGTATCACACCTGGGCGGTCTGGGCCGGCCAGGAATTCGAAAAGCGCACCAACGGCAAATACGGCATCCAGGTTTTTCCGGCCTCCGCGCTCGGCAAGGAAAGCGACATCAACGAAGCGCTGGGCCTTGGCACCATCGACATGATCTATACCGGCCAGCTCTTTGCCGGCCGTGCCCACGGGCCGCTCGCCATCGGCGGCGCGCCGTTCATGTTCAAGAACTTCGGCCACTGGGACAAATTCCGCGCCTCGCCGCTGTTTAACGAACTGGCGGAAGGCTACAACAAGAAGACCGGCAACCGCGTCATCACCATCACCTATTACGGTGAGCGTCATGTGACCGCGAACAAGGCTCTGAAAACGCCGGCCGATTTCAAGAACCTGAAAATCCGCGTGCCGGACGCACCGCTCTACCGGATGTTCCCGGAAGCCGTCGGCGCCAATCCGACGCCGATCGCGTTCGCGGAAGTCTATCTCGCGCTCTCGCAGGGCGTGGTCGACGCGCAGGAAAATCCGCTGCCGACGATCCAGGCGAAGAAGTTCTACGAGGTGAGCAAGTTCATCATGCTCACCGGCCACATCACCGACGCGTTGCTCACCATCGTCGGTGGACCGACCTGGGGCAAACTGAACGCGCAGGAACGCGAAACGCTGACTACGGTTCTGAAAGAAGCCGCAGTGAAATGCACCGCCGACATCATCAAGGCGGAAAAGGAACTGGTCGACTGGTTCCGCAAGAACAATACCACCGTGGTCGAAGTGGACCGCGGGCCGTTCCGTGACGCGGTGGTTTCGCGCCACAACGGGCCGGCGGCAACCTGGAGCAAGGAAATTTACGACAGGCTTCAGGCGATCGGCGGCACGGCCTAAAAACAAAAAAAGCGCGTGGCGGATCCCGTAAAGGTCCGCCACGCGCGTTTTAAGGCGCAGCAATCTCAAGCGTTACATTTAATTCACCGGAAGCGCGCCATGATCGGCGCGCCGGACAGAGCGAGCATGGAAAAGAAAGACGACACGCCGCCGCCCGCAGAGCAGCTTCTGTTCGAAAATCTCGAAGATGCGCCGGTCAATTTCTCCGACACATCATGGGAAGATGCGATCCCCTTCATCTTCTTCTGGGCGCTCGCGATCGTGGTCTTTCTTCAGTTTTTCACCCGCTATTTCCTGAATAACTCGCTCGCCTGGACCGAAGAAATCGCGCGTTATCTCCTGATCTGCGTGACCTTCTCGGGCGCGATCATGGCGATGCGCAAGCGGTCGCATATTGCGGTCGAAGTGCTGCATCTCTATCTGCCGCGAACACTCTCGCGTTGGATTTTGATCGGGGTCGACGCAATCGTCGCGGCCTTCTCACTCTACCTTGCCGAAACCGCTGCCCGGCTCGCGTATTCCTCGACCAGCTTCATGGTGTCGATCGATATTCCGAAATCGATCATCTACTGGGTCGTCTCGGCCTCGTTCACCGGTATGGCGATCTACGCGATCCGGAATCTCTATCTCCGTGTCCGCAATCCTAAAGACAATATCGTTTCGACCGCGATGATGGATTAGCAGTCATGGAACCGTTGATTATTCTAATGTTCGTTGCACTCTTTGTGCTGCTTGCGTTGGGCGCGCCGATCGGCATCGCGTTGGCGGGCTCCTCGCTGCTCTACATTGTTCTCGCTGGCACCACCCCCGATATCGTGGTCGTGCACCGCATCGTGAACGGCGTCGACAGCTTTCCGTTGCTTGCCGTGCCGTTCTTCATCCTTGCCGGCAATCTGATGAACACCGCCGGCATCACCGAGAAAATCTATAATTTCGCAACCGCGCTGGTCGGCTGGCTCAAGGGCGGCCTCGGTCATGTCAACATCATCGGCTCGATGATTTTCGCCGGCATGTCGGGCACAGCCGTCGCCGACGCCGGTGGTCTCGGCACCATCGAAATCAAGGCGATGAAGGATCACGGCTACGACGCGAAATTCGCGGTCGGCATTACCGCGGCCTCCTCCACCATCGGTCCCATCATCCCGCCTTCGCTGCCGATGGTGATTTACGGCGTGCAGGCAAACACCTCGATCAGGGAGCTTTTTGCCGCCGGCTTCGTGCCCGGATTTCTGATGGCGGTTTTCATGATGCTGACGGTCGCGTGGTACGCGCGCCGCTATCATTGGGGGCGCGATACGACGTTCTCGGTTCGCGTTCTCGGTGTCACCTTCGCGCGCGCGATACCTGCGCTGATGACACCCGTGCTCATCATCGGTGGAATGTCGACCGGCCTGTTCCCGCCGACGGAAGCTGCGGTTGCGGCCTGCGCCTGGGCACTCTTCCTCGGTGTCGTGGTCGACCGCACCATCGACGTGAAGCGGTTCTTCCGCGTTTCCCTCGATACGCTGGAAACGACCGCGGTGGTGCTCTTCATCGTCGGCGCGTCGTCGATCTTCGGATATATTCTCACGCAGACGCGGACCACGGAATGGATCGCGGAATCGCTGCTTTCGATCTCGCGCGATCCGATCATGGTGTTGCTCATGATCAACATCATCCTGCTGATCGTCGGATGCTTCCTCGAGACGATCGCGGCGATCACGATCCTGGTGCCGGTGTTCATGCCGATCACCGCGCAGCTCGGCATCGACCCGGTTCATTTCGGGGTGATGATGGTGCTGAACCTGATGATCGGGCTGCTCACGCCGCCGGTCGGGATGGTGTTGTTCGTACTCGCGCGGGTCGCGGACATGTCGTTCGAAGACGTGGTCAGAGCCTGCGCGCCGTTCCTCATTCCGCTTTTATTGGCGCTCGCGCTCGTGACTTTCGTGCCGCAGGTCACGCTGTGGCTGCCGACGCTGCTCTATCGTCAGGGCTAGATGAGACAGGCCGGATGTTCCCGGCCTGTTCCACACATATATATATGGATAGATAGTGCGTCAGTTTGAAATAAGACGGCACCGATCTAAAGTTGCCCGTTTCATAAGGCTTGGGGGATTGGCAATGCAAATAATCCTGACATTGATTTTTATACTAATGGCGTCCGGGGCACAGGCTCAGTCGGCAAATCGATCACCGATTCCGAGCATCCAATTGGCGCAGCAGCGTCACTGCAACGACGCTTGCGCAAGACTGGCGACTCAACAGGCCTGCGTCGATTGCGCCGGGCGATATGGATATAGCCCACGTGAAGCCAATCCCTGGTGCGCCAACCGAGCGCATTGTCGAAAAAAATAACCGGTTAAGCGCCAAGAACTCTTATTTCTTGTTACTAACTCCGCGCGGTAAGGACCTGCAGAATGCGGTCGTTCAGCGTGCGGATTTCGCCGCGCAAACTCTCGAACTGCGCGGCGGTACGGCCTTCAGCCTCGGCGAGTTCGTGGCTGGTCACATATTCCTTGGCGACCTCGACCTGAAAGCTCATCAGTCGCGCCTCGAGCGTAATGAGTGCGCGCCTTGCTTCCGCGCCGTCGGCGAGCTGTTTGCCGACCCGCATCCAGAATAAAATCCAGGCCACGATGGAGGAGCCACCGAGGACGAGACCCGCGAGCGCTGCATATTGCGCGTATTCGTTCATCGTTTTACTGCCAGCGCGCTTACCACGCCCATGCCGACCTTGCCGGCAGCATAGACACCGAAGAACGAGAGTAGGATCGCGCCCTGCCACTCGTTGAACGGCGGCGGGAACGCCGGGATCTGCCAGCCAAAACGGAATTGCGTATCCAGCCAGACGGTCCAGAGATGAAAGACGAAGGGGATGGCAATCAGGAATGTGATCAACCGCATTTCCCAGAAGCCCGCGGTCGCTAACCGCACCTGCAGCGTCGCGTCTAACCGCGCTTTCGCCCACGCGGCTTCGATGCGTTCGCTCTCAAGCGCGCTGTCCTTATATTTGAACCAGATATCTTTGAGGACATTGAGCCCACTGCCGGTGATCCAGCTCAACGCCCATCTGAAAACGAACATCAGGCGACCTCACCAATCGGCGCACTGATCTGCTCGCGGTTCCGGCGGCGCAGCATCAAATACAGCGCGACGACGGTCGCGAGCGCGATAATGCCGACCGCGCCCAAAGCCCACGGCGACTGAATGGCAGCACCGACCGAAGTCAGCCACCCAACCCCGGTGCCGATGTTCTCGGTCGACTGATACCAGGGCTTATGAGGTTCGGCGGCAATCGGCGCGTCCGGCACCTCTTCGTCAGGCAAGGCCACGGCCACCACCGAGGCAAACGAACCGCCCAGATGTTTCTTTGCGCGGGCGAGGCAATTCATCCGGTCTTGCAGGCCGTTGTAGCCGCCGTTAATGCGGCGTGTGATCTCGCGAACATCATCCCGGTCGGCCCAGCCGGAGAGCCCCTTGGCCTTCCAATATTCGCACGCGACGCGGACGGACACTTCCGGATCGGCCGCAAGCTCGGGATTATTCTCCAGATCGAGCCCGAGCTTCTTACCGTAAGCACGGTAGTTCGCCCTGCCCGTTAACTGGAAGATGCCACGCCCTTTGTAGCGCTTGCCGTCGCCGCGCATGACGTTACCCAGATCCTTGCGGCCTTCGTAAGCGGCGCCGGAGGCATATTCGTGCAGCGTCCGGAAGTGCGCCAACTCGTGTGCGGCCTGCGCGAGGAAATGCGCCGCCCGCAACGGCGTATCAATTCCATAGGCGGTCATTTGTTTTGATAGCGGGGCCGCGAGCACCGAAGTAATGCTCGCGAGCGAAGACGGCTCTATTTTCATGAGAAGGTCAGCCGCAATCTTGATGGTCATCAAAGCCACCAGATTGCGAGAGCAACCGTCACCGGCCACGCAACGGCTGCGCGGCCTGGATAGTTCTTCACAAAGTCAAAATAGGCGGCGGGAAGCCAGACCGCCCCATTGCCGATAATCTTCGCAATTTCCCACGCCTTGCGCATGTCAGCTTCTCCTCAATAAAAAACCGCCCTCCAGGGGCGGCGGGTGTTCAGTTATTTTGGCTGGCGGGGACGAGTCGCTATTCTCCCGCCGTGTCAGCTCGCAACGGATGGCGACAGGGCCGCCGCAGCAGTCCGAATAATTTTAAGGGCTTTGTCAGATCAGCTACGGCACTACATGCCGGAATCGCGCAAAGAAGTTATCCAGCTTTCGAATAGCTGGCTTGAACGCGCCGCACAATTGCTACAAGAGAAAGCGAAGACAAGCGCTTAGGTATACTGCGCCAGCATGTTGTTAACGAGCGCATCTCTCAGCGTGTCGCTCGGAACTGCGTCAAACGAAACCATTTCGAAGAAATCCATTTGCACAATTCCCGTCAGCCCGCCGTTGGCACCGACAACGAGCCAGTCAGTTGAAGATGTATCTCCTGATGCCACAGATTGCCAAGCGCCCGGCGAACCGCCCTGCACTGTCAACCTTCCGTACAGCGTCCCGTCCTCGTGCCGCCATTCGCAGGCAATGACCTGATCTATCGGCGAAGAAATAGAAGCCCCAACAGTATCGCGACCGCCAGAGTCCTGATTATATACGAGCCAACTATAAGAGCCAAAATCACTTTTTTTAAAGACAAAACCAAAATGTTCACCGGGCGAAGCGAATGCACCATCGTTGTCTTCCGGCGAAGCCGCGTTGGTTGTGATCGCTCTCAGTATACAGCAGCATATAATGTAGCCAGCGGGAGATGAAATTGCGACGCCGCTGCCCGAACTGTTCAAAAAATCCGAAACGCCGTCAAACCTCGCCGCGGAGAGGCTGCGCGGGCCTGCCGCTACAAGCGAAGGTTGGTTGGCATCCGTCGCATTAAATAAGTCCGCTATCACTGCTTGATTATATATCCGATCGATCCCGGTTTCGGTCGTGTACCGTGCGCCACTACCAAATGATGAAAGTAGCTGCCGCCCTAAGCTCCACGCCCCCGTAACATTGGAGTATCCGTCTAGAATACGAGAGGGTTCTACAGGGCCGCCCGCGCCTTTAATCGCGATTGTGGTCGCAACCCATCGCGATGATGTGATCGTGAAAGTATTGGGGTCTAGGACCGTGCCTTCAAACTGCCCGCGGGCGGTCGCGAGTGTCGCCCCGTTCGAGGTCGAGGCGTTGCCGCTGATCGCATTCGTAAAATTATCTGGATAATCGCTCGGAATGTTCGCGTGCGACATGCTCGCCGCAACAAGCCACAGGTTCTTGGAATTACCCCACGAAGGCGTGAGACCCGGCGGGTTCGGGTTTACGCCTGCACCAGCATCCGGCGCGGCCAGCGCTGTGGGAGCCTGCGAGGCGTCATGATTGCTGATCGCATAAGAATTGTAAGCCGCGCGGCAAACTATTGAAGACGTAACCGCCTGCGTTGCACCCTCCGAACCGCTGGCAATTTTCCAAAACCATGCCTGCGCACCCTGCGATGCGCCGTTTTGAGTATTCGCCAGAAGCACATTCCAGCCTGACGGCGTATTCCATGTAGCGGTCAAATTCCACTGAGACGCGCAGCCAATAATAAGCAACTCGCCCGCGACAAGGCTTGCCGGAAGGGGCACCGAATGGCTCGTTGATCCGGCGTTTAAGAGGCCGGTATTGGTCGCACGGACGGACGGGAATATCTGGCCACCGCCCGTAATCAGCGAGCCGCAGGCAAAACCAGGGATCATCTTAGACCCCTAACCTTGCGCCCATATACGCAAATTTCGTCGCGGTGACCGCCATGAATTGTACAAGGTCGATGTCGCCTTCCGAGGTTGAGAGCGTGGGCTGATCAGCGTCGCCGAACGAAAAGTTTGCGTGATACCCGAGCGTATTTGGCGCGCCGGTCCCCTGCGCGACTTTCCAGGTATAGACCTGCCCGACCTTCACATTTGCAGGTGCGCCGAGCGTTCGATTGTCCGCGATCGTGACTTCGAAATTTCTGCCGGTCGCACAATCCGTTGCAATGGTCGCCGCATCCGCGAGCGTTACGAAGGCACCGGCATCCACGACCTTATCTGCCGTCAAGATTTTGCTGGCAGTGCCCGCCCAGATATTCGCGGCCGTCGCGAACCACGCGAAAATCGCCTGCTTCACGCGGAGCGCGGTCATGATCTTGGTGTTGTTTTGATCCGTCAGCGCTTCTGCTTCTGCCTGTGACGCAAGCGGCGCAATGCCGGAATTGGCGGGGTGAGCGCCTTCTGCCGCCGGCGTCTGGTATTGTTCGAAGCGAATGGCATCGCCCGCGGTCGTGCCCGCGCCAAGCCCGGTAATCTTGTTGCCGCCTGCCGGCAGATTGCCGGTGAGCGCAGCCGAACCATTCCGCATCACGCGCGCGGATAGCCCGGCTGCAATATCGTTGAGCGGCGTGTTGTGGACCGATGCCTCGATCACGTCGCCGTTTACGGCGACCGAGCCATCGGGCAGCGAATAATTGCCTGATCCGTCTGTCGGCATGGATGTTCCTCGAATGAGAAAAGAAAAAGCCGCCCGGAGGGCGGCGGCTGAATTCAGATTTGACGATGATGCGGCTACAGTTACCTTCCAGGTCCCGTCTTTAGGATATTCCACAAACGCTGCCCTGAATTGAGCTCACCGGGCACGAAAAGTGGGGGTGGCGCGATCATTTGCTCTTTAATCGGTTCATTTGCAGTGGTCGGCATTTCAATTCTACCGCTTTGGAAATCAGCCTTATTCAGAACTCTCTTCGATACGCTGGATGAGGTTTGTCTTTCGCAGCGCCGCAGCATGATTGTAGTCTTTCGGAATAAGGCCGTCTTTCGCTGCTATCGCAACGGCCTGCGCTCGTGTCTTAACTGACACGTCTCCGTATGTCTTCGTTAGATAAGCATCGATGTGTGCGCCTATTAAGTTTGCTGTTCTGTCTTTATAGCTTTCCTGAGATGCTTTCGTGTGTCCTTTTTGAAAGATGCTATCTCGGCCAAACGGCGTTAGATACTGCTGCCACTCAAGCCCATCGCCGAGCAATAAAGTAGCATTGCGGCCTAACTGATTGGACAAATCGGCCGTGGTGAGTGTGTGTTTGGCGCTATTCCGAAAATCGCGACTAACACCAAAATCGCGCAAGGCATGATCAGCGAGCGGCTGGTAGTAAGCATTATGGTTTCTAAACAGAAGCCGCCTATCGGTCATGATTGCTCCAGAGTATTATCTTCCAAAGTTTATCAAAATGCCTTTGCTGCATTGAGGACAGGGATCAAGCATCACTTTCCCGTCAAACGAGCTCGTGCAGAATCCTTTTTCAAGCCTAATTCCAATATCGTGCCTTGAAACAAGCTCGATCCTGCCAGCCCCGTTCTTTTCCGAAAAAATCACCCAATTTGCTTCATCGAACTCCGTGTACAAGTTGAGTTTTTCGGTGGCATCATTTCCGATTGTCCCCGAAATCCTGTCGCCTACTGGAATAATGCATGCCCTTGTTACGTCGCGGTCCGCGAGAAGGTCCTTTATCTCAAGCGTCGTTCCGGGCCTTTGCGTAATCGCGTAAACCGCAGCCGCATCCGGCCCTTTTAACTCCGGAACGAGATAAGACCCCACGACAATCAATGCTGTTACCCCGGCGGCTGCAATCAGTATTGCAACTGCGACCCCCGCAAATATTGCTTTCAACATACGTTTCGATGGCGAATCCACGACGATCGTCCCCGTTTTCAAACCTTCCCTTGAACATTCGCTTACATTTACGAACCTAACCCGCCAAGCGGATACCGCAATTGCGGATTTTCAACGGCACAACGTACCGCTGATGCTCGCCACCTGATTTGCATACTCAGCCTCTACCCCGCGCTAGGCGCTCCTCTTCGCTCATGTGCTTCCAGAGCTCGGGAGCGATGCCGGCGGGCGGCGGCGCGTCGCGCTTCATTAGCGCCTCGAGGATCGCCGGATGAATATTGCCGTGCTGCTGTGGAGCGGGCGCGGCATCGGGTATTTGTTCGGGCTGCTGCGGTAAGAGCGGTGGCGCTGACAGCGGCGCATGAACGCTGGACGGAAGCCGTTGCTGCCCGGCAATGCGGATTGCGTAATTCGGATCGACCGGCGTTAAACCCTGCGCGGTGCCATGCCAATGTACGGCGTCGCCCTGCCCGTAGCGCGGGCCGTCGAGTTTGCGGATCCAGGCAAGATTGCTCGCATCCGAGTAACGCGGGTTCGCGTAATTCAGATGCCCGCCGACCGAAGACTGCTGCCCGGCCGCGCGGCGCGCGAGATAGTCGTCCACGAATTGCGACGCGAGCAGGCCGCGGCCGTTTTTGAGTGCATCGTCGCCGATGTCGTTCACGTTACGGCGATTTTGCCGCCAGGCTACCGGCCCGTTGATATCGGAAAACTGGTAGGGCGCGTTGACGACGGCTTCGATGCTGTCGCCCCATTTGCCGTGAATGCGGCGGTTCAGGATCGTGTCGATGATGCCGGCCGCCTGCTGGCGATAAATCTCCGGCGGCAGTCCTGCCACCGCTTCAGTGGACAAAACTTTCTTCAGGATCTTGACGTCGCCGGGGCTGAGTTCGAGCGATTTGCTCAAAGCCGACGGCAGTTCGCCGGAAATTGCAGGCGCCGGCGCGAATAGTGGTGCTTCCGGCGTCGCTACGGGCGCAGCCTGCATCGGCGCGGCCTGTTGCGCTTGCGCGAGCTGTTGCACGCGCATCGGATTTTCAACCGGGGCCGCGGCCGGCTGTTCAAGCCGCTGCTGAAGCGCAAGCCGCGCAAGCGCTTCGGCAAGCCGGCGGCGATTGGCAGGCATTGCACGTTGATTGCGTTGGTTCATTGGACCCCTCTCGAAAAAGAAAAAGCCGCCCGGAGGCGACTTGCTATTCGCTAAAACTGATACGCGTTGATCACACCGCTTCCATGGCGATTGCGTAGTTCACAGTGAGATAACCCTCACGCACGCCCACGGCGTGCGGAAAGCGCGCGAACACTTCGTCGGCCATGAAGCCGCGCTCGCGGCGGCCGAAGATGTCGTATTCATAGACATTCAGCCCGTTCTTCCACGTGCCGACATGCACAATATTGGATTTCAGGCGTGGATCGGAAAACGCGCCGATGCCGCCGATGCCCTTGCCGAGCAACCCAAAAATGCCGCCCATCATGTTGCTGCGCGAAGCCAGCTGCTGGCCATAGGCCTGCATCTGCGACTGATATTGCGAATTCAGCATGCCCATATAATCGACGTCGCCGACGCGCGCCTGCGGCGTCTGCAACTGCTGCGGCAAGTTCATTTGCGAGCCGGAGAGCAGCGCAGAGATTTCATTGATCGGCTGATTGCGCTTGGTAAGCGCTTCCCGCATCGCCTGGTCGCGGCCGGTCAGGTAAAGCTGATTATAGGCGTCGTTCTTGGTCTGGCTGAAATTGTTGTACGCGCTATTCCATGCCGCCGATCCTTCGCCCACGCCCTGGTTTGCAAGCCTGGTCCGCAGCAACTCTTCCTCGCGGGCAAAGCGCGGATCGAGGCGCTTGGAGCCGAGCTCGTTCAACCGGCCCTCGGTCGCTTCGTTGCTGAGATCGACCGGGGTGCTGAGGAGGTCGCCGATACGATTCGACTGATCGACGCCGATCTGGCCGACATTCGCCTTGATCTGCGACGTGAGGTCGTAGAGGTGCTGTTCCTGCGGCGAAAGCGTCGTTTCCGCGATGTATTTCGGAATTTTGACTTCTTTGCCCTTCGAATCGGTGAAGACGTAGTCCTGACCGGTCGAATTATAAGTCAGCGAACCAAACGGTCCGGTCTGGTCGATCATGTTGGTCGCTTGGGTCGCCTGCGCGCTGTCGCGGTTCAGGCCCGCCTGCGCGGCCGCTGCTTTATTCGGATCAGGTGCCGGCGGTGGTGACGGAGTGCTTACCATTGGAATTCCATTCCTCTTTCAGGATGCCGAACAGAGTTACGTCCCGCCCGGCTCGACATGAACGCAGTGGAAAAGAAAAAGCCGCCCGAAGGCGGCTTACAAGCGGTGAGCTGGCGAGCTATCGGCGGTAACGGTAAAGCAAATCGTAGACGCCTTTACTTATCTCGCCCTCCTTACGTTCTCCCGATGTGCCTGCCAGCAACCGACGAACCAAAAGGCGTTTTTACCGCTATAGTCCGCACTCGCTTTACCGGGTAAGCGCTTGTTTCCAAGTATCCAGTTGGGGCGTAAATTAGAGCGGCAGCAAAAGCTGCGCCAGCAATAAACACTGCCGGCAACAAGAAGCGCTTGCGAGTTATCCAGAAACTCATCGAGATGTCCTGTTTCAGCGTTTAAGCGCGATCATTAAATTAATCTCGAAAAATAGCCTGTATTGTGGCATCAAGATTCATCGGGCTTTTTTCAACAAAACATCGATTAACAGAGAATTCAGTTGACTGGCTTGTTGAAATTCAGAGATGGGCGTCGGTGATTTAGCCTTATTCAGGTCGACCCACTGCGGCGGAGTCGGTTTCTCCCAATAATGCAGTTCGTCAGAACTCTCCTCCTTCCGGCGGAGGCCCCCTTCAGACAGCGATGACGGAGGCGATGGAGACAATAGCGGCGGATTAGGCGATGGCGGCGTAAGTGGCGTCGGAATTTGATCTAGCGGCCGTGGATCGAAAGGCAGGCGATCCCAGTACCTGGGCGGATGTATAATTGTATCGCCTGTGAATTGTGTCTCGGGAGACCCTGCCGGCAGCGCGTTTGCGGCGGCTTCCTGTGGGATACGTTGCGGAAGCAGCACACGCGCTAGCGCCTCAGCGAGACGACGATGGCTTCCTGCCGCGGCGCGTCGCCTATCTTGGTTCTGCATTAAAAACCCATTCCTCTTTGAGAATGCCGAGCAAAATCGCGTCCCTGCCCGACCCGAAATGATTACGGATGCGACCCTCGGTTTGAGCGCCAAGCCGCTTTGCAAGATCGATGACGTAAGGTTGTTCGGTGACGAACGTGACGCGGCCGCAGCCCATCAGCTCGCCGACATAGCGGCCCATTTCTTTTAGGAATCTCCGCGTGATCGCGCCTTTTCGGCCGCGATCGTGAGATGGCAATCGTAGCCGGTGAAGCAGTTGAACACCGCGCCGCAGACAATCCTGCCGTCCCGCTCAAGGCCCATGGCGGTCAAGGGCGGGTAGATAATGTGGTCCACCTTTTCGCCGACATATTCGGCGACGCGCGCATCGGTAACGATCAAACGACGATATCCGTCCGGTCGAATGTCATGTCGACGCGCACCATTTCGCGAAAGTATGCTGCTCGTTATTGTATGCTGCAACCACGCGCCAATTCAGAGAGGAACTAACGGAGGGACTTAACAGGAGCTGGCGGGGCGGCATTCTTAAAGATGCCCGTGCTCTCTTGATGCCCAAAATCCTTCTCGAACAGTCCGCCAGCTGAATACGCTGGCGGTTCTGCAAAATTATCTAAACTCTCGAATGTCCAAACCGGCGCATATTGAAAGCACCAGACAAACATCGCGGCAACAACAACCTGAAAGCCAATCGCGCAAACAACGTAGCTGTAATTTAACCTCAAAAGCTTCACGGCGCCCGCCCCGACTTCTCCGGTCTACCGGATGACCAGCTAATTCAAGTAGCTCACGTTCACAAAGCGTCGAGATTGTGGCGTTTCACTTCGACGGTAACTAAGCACCGAAATTTGCCGGCAATAGTGGCAACGAATACTTCTAATGCTCAGACTGTTCGCATGGCTACTCGAATAAATTCGATCGGACGGGGATCGAGTCCGATGTCGCGCAAATCCATTCCGATGTCTCGCAATAGGGGCCGTAGCCGCTTTCTCCTGTATATTCCCAGCGGATCCTCATCGTGCGACCACGGATCCCGATTGTTAGGATCGTTTCGGCCCAGCCGAGAACTATTGGCGCCATGTTGAGAAGGCCCAAATGGCAGCGGCGGCGTAAGTGGCGCTGGAATTTGATCTAGCGGTCGAGGGTCGAATGGCAGGCGATCCCAGTACCGGTACGGCGGCTCTATAAGTGTATCGCCTGCGAATTGGCGTATAGGTGGCGCTGCCAGTACCGCGCCTTGCCGTTTGGTGCGCTGTTTGAGCAGCGCGCGCGCAAGCGCTTCGGCGAGCCGACGGTTGGCAGGGGCGCGTTGTTGATCTTCGGTCGGCATCGATATCCTTTCAGTAAAGAAAAAGCCGCCCGAAGGCGTCTAACACTCGATTGTTTTGAGCGGCGGAGGAACATGCGGATGCCATCGTCTATTCAATTGTTCTGCGACGTAGAGGCAGGGACTACCAATGAAAGCCGGGCGTTCTTTTGAATCGCTGCCTGAAGGCAGAGACGAAGGCGCTCCTATCGGTATTGTTCGAACAAGTCTGGGCTGCTGCATTGACCCCACCAAGTCTACACTTTGTGTTTGGTGACGCGACGCGTAAATAATGACGGCGAACACTGCAAGATGAAACGCAACTGCAATTGCAGATATGAAATGATCGCGAGTCTTACACCGCATCATGAAGCCCCCAGCTTTTTTCCGCGATTCCAAGAATTCAACGCACACACTTTGTCGGCAATGCGGCATGCTGTTTCAACAGCGCGGGCATCGCAGCAATCACGGTCAAACCACGATATCCGTCTTGTCGAACGTCATGTCGAAGCGGATGAGATCGGTGCGCGGCGGCTGCAAATTGCCGGAGGTAACGCGGATGCCGGGCGCCAGCACATCGCCCATCGCGCTCACCGAACGCCATTCGGCGAATCTGCATGCGCTCGTCGAGATCGAGCGCCCAGACATCCTCGTCCCAGATCGCCTCGTCCCAGATGCTGCCGCTCTCGACCAGCGGCGCATCCGGCGCGGTCGGCAGCGTTTCGTCGAAATTCGGCATTGACGAAAATCACTTCATTCGGCTGCTCGCGCGCGCGCAAGACCGCCCGGCACAGGAGCGCATTCTTGTCGGACGCGGGATCGCGGAGCGCGTCGGCGTGCAACACGCAGGTCGCGGTATAGGGCACGCCGTCGTCGGCGCCGGTCGCCTCTAGCAGAAATACTTTGCCCTGCTTCGAGCCGATATAGGCGCGGCCGCCGAAAATCTCGATCAGGTCGCGTCCCAATTGGTGCGGCGGCACCAGGCGCCGGTGACGGCGTTTGCGATCGGCATTTCCGGCGCGAAGTCGTCGCCGCTCGGCACGCCGACCAGCACCATCTGCCGCGTCGGCCAGATCTCGCAATGCCATCGCGGGTGTTGCGATTATTCACGAGCTCGTTCCAGGCGGAATGAATCGGCCAGGACGCGGATGCCGGCGCGAGTGCCGCGACATCGCGGGTTCTGGCTGCCGATAGCGGCACCAGGCCGACATCGGTTGCGATCGCCAGTCGCCACCGGCCTGAAACCAGGCCTTCTTTCCCATCGGCCGGCCGATGCGATACGTGCCGACATGAACCCAGTCGTTCGGGTCGCTCGGGTCCGATCCGGCGAAAACCGCGCACTCGCCCTCGGTGGTGACGAAAACACAGAACGCCTGAAGGCCGTCGCCGACATCCTGCGACCACGTGCTGCCGAATTTCAGCGAGCCGCCGAGCTTGAACACGCCGCCGAGCGGCAGCTTCTCCGCCGCACCCGAAACCGATTTCGACCGGGAGATAATACGCGTTGAGATTATCCTGGATGAAAAAGAGCCGCTTCTTGTAAACCCACGCATAGGTGAACGTGTCGGAAATGTCGGCGAGCTCGCCGATCGTCGCCGGAAGCGAAGATCCCGCCGCTCGAGAAATAACGTCGGTTGCCGTCATAGAGGTGCGACGGTCGCGCCGTTCACGAGCCGCAAAAACGTGCCGCCCGGCGTCTGGATCTGTGCGCCAACCCAGTCGCCGCTTTCAAAGCCGCTCGCGGTCGGGCTCGGGATCATATCCGGGTCGGCCACGGCATCGGGCGAAATGTTGTAGATCGCGCCTTCGGTCGCCGCGAAGAACTTCTCGTTGCCGCCGGTCTTGTAGCTGAACAGCGACACGACCGGCATCGTGCCATCGCCGACGGTCGCGTATTTCAGCTTGCCGCCGAACATGCGGATGGTTTCGGTCTCGGGAAACCAGTTGTCCGAGCACCGAGGCGCCGTTCGGCTCGGGCTCGGCGAGATTGTTGTTCGCAATCCAGCCGCGCGTCGGCGCGGGCCAGCTTCGCTCGCGCGCGCGGCGCGGCTTGTTCGGAATTGCGGGGCGCCTCACGGCGTGATCGTCCCCGGATAGGCGACGTTCACCTCCGAGCCGTAACGCGGCACGCCGATCTTCAGGATCCGCGCGCCCTTGTCGCGCCCTGCGCGCGCGGTCACCGCGTTTTCGAAATTCACCAGATCCTCGGCATATTCGAGCCGCTTCTGCGCGCGCCAGCGCCAGATCAGGCCGAGCGTGAGCAACCGCGGATCGAGATCGAAGCTGTCTGCGTCCGCGGTGAACGCGGCTCTTGGTGCCGTCGGCGATCGCATAGTTTGCTTTGATAGGCGAACTTCACGGTCGAACCGTTGCCGAGCGCCGGCAGGATATGCAGCGCGCCGCCGAAGATGCCCCAGCACGCCGGGATCGGCAATCACCGGATCGATCGTGAACTGCACGAGCTGGTCCGGATCGCGGATCGGGGTCAGCGGCGTCTGCGAACTCGACGCATAGAGTTTCGCGTTCAGCGGCATGCGGTCGTAATCGGCGGGCAGCGCAAACGCTGTCTCGAGCCGTCGCCGGTAATCGTGTGGGTCGCCAAGCCGGCGCCAGTCATGGCGCTCGAGAATATCGGCGACCACTTCGCTTGCGAGATTGGCGAGCTCGGACGCGAACTTGGAGGGCGAAGAAAAAGCGAGCCCGGCGGCTCGCCTTTGATCCGCAGACCCGCGGTCTGGCAGGCGGAGAGCACGCTCATTTACGCGCTCTTTCGGGTTGCGCGCGGCTTGCCCGCGTCATCGTCGTCTCGTTGCCCTTGCAGGCGCTCGACCTGCGCTTTGAGCCGCGCGATTTCGGTCGCCATTTCGGTGACATCGGCACTGCCCTTGCGGCATCGAGAAATGCCTTGGCCTGTTCGCGCAGCTCGCGGCCGCCGAGACCGATAATGCCGAGATTGGTGTCGGTGACGGCGGCGAGCGCTTCGACATTGTCGATGTCGACCGCTTTCAATTCGAGCACGCGCGACTTCGTCATCATCGGCCATTGTTCGAGCGGGGTGCCGGATTTCGCCAGCACCTCGCCGCGCTGGAAGGCGGCGTAATGATCGGGCCAGCGCTTGCGGTATTTGTCGGTGACGACGAACGATGCGCCGCTCGAATTGCGGTCGCCCAGGATCGTGACCCGCACATGCTCGACATCGTCGAACACCGCGCGGCCTTCTTTGGCCGAGCGATCCGGATTGTGCACGGATTCCATAAAGAATTCGGGCACGACGCCCGACGCGGTGTGTTCGGAGGGCATGAAGATTCCTTTGGTGGTGGGTTTGGAATTTTGTGGGAGGCGCTGGGCGCCAAAGGAAAAAGGCCGGCCAAGAGGCCGGCTGATTCTGTGCTTACTTCGTCCCTCGCCCGCCGCCGGGTTTAACGACCGGGCGCTTCTTGCCACCGGCTTTCGCCTTCAGTGGCTGCTGTTTCTTGTTCAGCTTCTTTCGGGCGACGTCGTCGCGTGCGTTCTTTGCCATGATGTGCGCAGAACGCGCGACACACGTTCGGTTCCACTCCCGTCATTCCGGGGCACGCCGAAGGCGTGAACCCGGAATCCAGTAACCACCGGCGTCGACTCATTAGCACTGAAGGTTACTGGATTCCGGATCGCGCTAACGCGCGTCCGGAATGACGATGGCGTTTCTACTGCGCCGCCGGTGCCGGAACGGCATCCCCGCAATGCTGCGCGCGCATCTGTTCTTCGGCCCAGGCGCGGACATAAGCCCGCGACGCGGGGTTCACCCGCATCTCGGCAAGCTGGCGGCAGCGATCGGATTGCGAGGCGGAAGCCGGTCCCGGCGTCTGCATCTGTGCGCAGGCACTAATAAAGAGAGCTGCGAAAAGCAGCGGCAGCCAACGCGGACCATGGAACCCATTCCCCATGAAAGGCCGAGAGGTCTTACGTTCGGCGGCTTTCATGCAACGGGCGTGCGAGTTATCGTGCCCGCGTGTCGTGCTCGTGCCTGTCATCCACGTTTTAGCGAAGTCGGGTTTACCCAACCTTGGCGTCCCCGATCGAAGTCGGGCAAGCCCGAGTTGAGTTGATGCAGGTGGTTAGCGTCCTTCGACTGCGCGCGCGGATCGAGGCGCAGGAAAGTGTCGCTCACGACGATGTCGGGAGAATAACCGCCGCGGTTTCCCGCGGCGGGTATTGAGCATCAAAGCCTCAGTTATCCTTCCCGTCGGCAACTTCGGGATAGCCGAGTTCGACTTCCGCCAGACCCGCCGAAGGCGTGCCGATCGCGGACGCGCCTTTCATGCCGCGGATGTAATCGCCCGCGACATCGGCATCGTCCACGCTGCCGGCGGTTGCCGTCAGATAACAGTCGCCGTTGTCGGCGAAGCCGGTGAGGACTTTCGCCGCCCCCTTGCCGTAGGTCTGAAACCAACCGAACTTGGTGTTGGCATCGACCGCGGCCACCGCAACGGCAAGCTTGCCGACATCGTTTGCAGTCGCAAGCGAGGTCGACCAGTCGTCCGGCGCGATCAACACGACCGAGCCGACCGCGCAGTCGGCGACACCCTTGAGATAGACAAACTCGCCGGTGCCGTAGCTTGCATCGAACGCGCGCACGCGCGTGCCCAAAGGCACCGCCTGAACGCTGTCGACACCCTGGATCAACGTCTGACCGACGCGGTTCTCGGCAATTTTCCAATTCGCCATGTGCTGATCCTCCTTAGGTGGTCAACTTCGCCTGCCAAAGCGGATTGGCGAGCGTGAGGTTGCCGTAGAAGCCGATGTGCTGGACCACGGCGTCCTGGTTGATCGGACGCTGCTTGCCGCCGAAGGCGACGAAGTTGCGGTCCGGGTGATAACGGAATTTGAATCCGTCCTTGCCGACCTTCAGGAAGTAAGAAGTGCCGGAAGGCATCGCGGAGCCAATGCCGCCTTCGAGCACGACGTCGAGCTCGTAACCCGCACCGGCAAATGCCAGCGACGGGAAGCCGAGCTGCGCCATCTTGCCTTCCTTGGCGACACGCTGGATCGCAATCAACGCAGTTTGAAACATGCGGTAATGCGTGGCGTCGGCCGCGATCAGGTTCGGGCCTGATTTCCCGCGGGTGTGATTGATCAGCACCTGCGTGTAGGCGTCGTGGATGGTGGCAGCCGCAAGCGGTGCCGCCGTCAGGCCCGTGCCCGTGTAGGAGCCGGTGCGCCAGAGCGGAACCGAGTTGCGGTTGATGCCGCCATAGACGCCGGCGGTCGAAGGCGAAGTCGGTACCGCAAGCTGCAAGCCGCCGATCTGGCGGCCGCCGTCTTCGGTGCCGTCGTCATGCAGATCTTCGACAAAGCGGTCCTGCAATTCCTGCTCGGCCGCATCGATGTGCGCTTTCATCACATCTTTGAGCTGGCTGGTGCCGGAATTTTTCAGGATTTCTTCGCCGGAGAGCGTGACCGATACGGCAGCCAGCTTCGGCGTGAATTCCGCGTCGTTGAAGAGTTCGGCCGGCGCCGGGTTCAGAAACTCATAGCCCGAGTAGCGGGTATAAGTGCCGGACTCGGCATAGAGCAGCCGCTCGCGGATCGTCGGGCCGGAGAACGTCTCCCAGCCTTCGTTTTCTTTCATCTTCGCGAGGATCACGTTGGAGTTGGAAACCAGATCGGCGTAGCCGCGCGAACGGTCCTCCAATGCCAACGAGAAGGCCTCCTGAAGCCTTTCGTTCGAGACAATAGCCATGTGGCTTGTTCCTTGTTTCGTTAAAGACCAAGTTGCGCGAACGCTTTATCGACAGCGTCGCGCGTGGTGGCCGGAACTTTCCGCGTGGCGGGGTCTGAGCCCGATGGAGGAGCGCCGGTAATCGAAAGTTTCGCCTTGCGGGGATGATCCGCCTGAGGCGTCGGCGCGGGATGAACCGCTGGAATGTCGCGGGTTTGAGCCGCGGTTTTATTGTTATGGGCAGGCGCGCATTGGCAAAGGCCGAACCGGTTTGAGCAGTTCGGCCTTGGCGTAAGCGTCCGGCAAATCCGATGCGATCTCTTTTTCAAGCAGCCCCGCGATCACCGGCTCGAGCTCGGCAAAACGCGGATGCTGGTTCTTGAAAGTGTCGATCGCGTCTAATGCGTCGCGCTCCGTTGCGGCCTATCGAGGCGCGCATGGATCGCGGGTAATGAGTTTCTCTTTGATCGAGCGGCGGCTGCTTCGGCTCGCCCTCTCCCATCTGGACTAGTGCGCGCGCCATCGCATGCGCGTCCACGCCGAGTTTTTCGCAGAGCGTGAACATCGCCGTCCACCGGCTGCTCGCGCAGAACATGTTCGGTCGACGAAAGTCCTGGAGGATCTTCGGAAGCGTCTTGCCCGCGGCATTTGCCTGATCGAGCCAGGGCTTGAGCGCAGCCATTCTTTCGTGGCCGAGCGATGCGTCTCGGCATCCTCGGTGAGCGCGGCAAAAACGCGTTCGATTTCAGCGCGTGTTTCGGGTGGGACGGGAGCGAGCGGATCTTCGGCTTTAATCTTCTTCCGCTTCTTAGTCATTCAGCCGTGAGCGATAACAATAACTCTAATTTCTCGATCATGCTCGGAGCAGAGCTCGTCACCAGTTGCTGAATTCAATATTTCCAGTTTAGATAAAGTCACGATTGTGAACGCGAATTGACCATATCCTCAAGCGGAGGTCAGTTGGAGAACAGGTGAGCTGATCATCGAAGAATAGTCGAGCACTATCGATGCAACGCCAGCCGAACAGCCCGCCGGAAGCCACGCGTTTAAGATACCGAGAGCCAAAGACAATTGCCGTCAGGGCAATGTACAGGAGCCATAGTTTGCGCTCGCGAATAACAAGAACGCACGGTGGTCGCACTCGTAAGCAATGTGCAGCCATGTGGCGAAAACATGCACCGCGTCCCTTCGCGAATAAGACGCCCGCGCGTCATCGCGATAGAAGCATAATCTCACATCCCCGCCCTCGCAAAAGCCTTCTCGACGCTGTCGGAAATCTCGCTTTTGCTGGCGCGTTTGCGCTTCGGCGGCGTCTGTACCTCGTTACCGATCTCGATATAGCCGAGCTCGCGGTACGAGCGCCGCAGTTTCGCCTTGCTGGTGTAAAACGCTCCATCCGCCATCGATTTCACCTCGATGGCGTCGCCGATCACCATCGGCGCCGGAAGCGACGAGCGCGCGGACGCAAAATGCGAAGAACAGGTACGCTCCTTGCGTTCTGCCCTCAGTTCTTTAGACCAGTCGATCAGCTTGTAGTTTTCGCGATAAGCAGCGCTCAATGCTCTAAATCTCCGAGAGGGAGTTCTATGAAACGCGGTCTCGTGTTTGCCCTGCTGCTGTTTGCAAGTCCCGCGCAAGCGCAATTCCGGACCGTCGCCGATTGGGCAGCGTTACCCGCGCCGTCGCGCACGGCTTACATGGCGGGCGCGCGCGACACGCTCGCGCTGCTTGCCATGTCGGGCCGGGGCGCGCTCCTGAAAAAGATCGATGGCTGCCTCAACGACTTGCGTTACGGCAATGCCACATGGCTCGCCGATTCAGTCGCGGAATATGTGAAGTCGCGCGCGGATCTGGCCAGCGCCAATATCGCGGAACTGGCGTTCAGCTATATTCAAAATCTGTGCGCGACCACGCCAACGCGGCGCGATGCCGATCCGGCGGAAGCAGTGGTGTCACTGAGCGAGTTCACCGCGTTCGCGGCACCGTTACGCTCACACTACGTCGAAGCAGTGCAGGACAGTTTGCAGCCGGTCGCGCGCGACAAGGACAGCAAAGTGGCGCGCGACCTTGAATGCATGAAACGCGACGGTCTCGCCGATCCCGCGAAACTCGCCGATGCCGCCTCGAAATTTGCGAAAGATCAGGAAGGCAAGATCAACAAAGACGCGTCGTTTGCGCAGATCACGCTCGTGTTCCTGGGTCAGAACTGCAAATAGCGTTTTTTGCGGACGAGTGAGTTAAACCGTTTCCACTTTAGCCAACGCCCTCGCCTCCAGCGCCGCAATCTCGCGCTCGTGACGGGCGCGGTCGAATTCATCCTCGCGCTGTAATTCCAGCATGCGGAACTGATGCTCGCGCTCGCGGAAGGTAAACTCCTGTTCGCGCGCAGCCGAGGCCGCACCGACTTCCTGCTTTCGCGCCTCGCTCTCCAGCGCGAATTTCTGCTGTTCGGATTGCGCGCGCAGCTCCAGCGGCGACGGGCCTTTCTGCTGCGGCTGTTTTGCCATCTGCTCGACCATCGAACCCAGCTTGTCGATGGTCGCTTCCATCGGCCGGCCGGCGCGGAAGCCGGCGGCTGCAAACTTCACGGCTTCCACCACGAACGGCCCGATCGCCGGCACCTGCATCACCTGCGGCACCACCTGCTGCACGAGCCCGCTTACGGCGGTCACAAATTCCATGCGCCGCTGTTTCTCGGCGTCTTCGTCGGGCTGGATCGTGGAATCGGTTTCGATCTCGATCACGAAGCCGCGCGCCTGATCGTCTTTCAGGAATGCGGCGACCTCTTCAATCGAAGGCCGATCGAGCAGCGCCAGTAGCTGCGGCGGAATTTCCGGTGGCGGTGCGGGCGGCGGCGCTTCCTGGCCCGCCTGTTTTGCCTGCATCGCCGCTTGTTGCGCGCGCTCGAATTGTTGCCGCGCCTGTTCGATGCCCGCCTGTACGCGCGCTTTATCCGCCTGCGACGGCAGCGAGAGCTGCGACATTTTCAGAAGCGATTGCGGGTCGCCGTTCTCCGCCAGAATTTCGGCTGCAATCCGTGTCAGATCGCGCGCGAACCGCACCAGCTCGCGCTGGCGCTCGCGGATGCGGAGCGAGCCCCACTGGCTTTTCAGTTCCTGCGCGCCGCGGGTTTCGTGCGGGTTGGTGGAGCCGCGGATGATGTCGGAGATGCCCGTGATCTGATAAACGTCGTCGATCAGAATGCGGCGCAGATTCACGAGCCCGTCGATACAGGCCATCACGTCGCGCACCGGCCACCAGATCACGATGTCCTTCGGCGAAGAACCGCCGAGGCCGGCGAACGAACTGATCGGAATTAGAAGCGCGCGGTCTTCCATCGACTTCATCGCGGTCTCGATCGCTTCCGAAATGTCGCCGGCGCCGGCGGGATAAAATCCCTTCATGCGAAGCGATTCCGAGAGCGCCGCGATCCGCGCGGTATATTCGTTGATCTCCTCGATCTGATCCTTGTATTGCCGGATCTCCGGCACGGGGCGCAGCGTCTTCGGAACCAGCGTCCCGTAAGCAGGCCGCGGAAACGGAAAGAAGCCGGAGAGATTTAAAAACGGCGCCTGCGCGTCCAGGACGTCCGGATAATCTTCCGCGACCCAGACCACCTTGCGGCTTTTCTTGTCCCAGATTTCCCAGACCGGCGCGGTATCGTCGCGGTCGTAATTCTTTGCGTTGCCGTCGCGTTTTTTGAGCGGCACGTCGCGGAATTTCTCGCCGAAGCGGGCGACGCCTGCGTCGCGCGTGAGATGCGCGCAGCGCGCACCCCAGGTCACTTCGCGCCAGGTGCGCGCGCAATCATGCGCGAAATCGTCGGCGGTCACGTGATCGAGTTCGACGCGGGCGACGCCCTCGCCGTCTTCGGCCAATCGCGCCCAGGCGGAGCCGCGGGCATAGCGCAGAAACTCGTCCCGCACTTCGACCATGCAGCCGTCGATATCGGCCTGTTCGAAGGTGACGACGAGACAGCGCTCCAACAATTCGGAGGCGTTGCGCGCAACCGCGTTGCCGTCCTTGAAGCGCGGCGCCACCACCGGCACCGGCGGCCGCGCATAGGTCGCGGGCTTCAAGACTTCGAGGTTTGCCCAGAAGATCGAATATTCGCGGTCGGCGGAATCCGCGCGCGCGTCCTTGGAATAGACCTTGTCGAGGTTGTCGCGCTGGTCCTTCCATTTCTGGAATTTGACCTTGTAGCCCGAGATTTTCTCGAGCCACGGCTGCGCGTCCTGCGGCATGCGCTTGCCCGTGCTCTCTTTATATACAGCCATGCGCGTTCTGATCCTTTAGCTTATCGGTTGTCGTCCTCGGACGCCGCGAAGCGGCGATCCGGAATCCAGTAACCTTCAGCGACAACAATTTTTCGCCGGTGGTTACTCGGATTCCGGGTTCGCGCCTTTGGCGCGCCCCGGAATGACGAAGGCGTCAAATCCTGATCCGCGTCGTGCGTGAAGGCTCCGGCGGACCCGGCAGATAAACCTGCCCCGGCTGCGGCTTCGGTTTCATGATCTCGGCGGACTTCGGCAATTCGCGCCAGCTCATCGCGAGATAACGAAACGCGTCCGCCAGATGCGTGGTCCAGTCGCGCTGCTCGGAGGCGCGGAAGGTTTTCTTCTCGTCGTCCCATTCGCGGCGATATTGCTCGAGTGCCGCTAATCCCTTGTCCTCGCAGCGCGGATGAAAAATGGTTCGGGCCGAGCGTCATGCGCGCGGCCTGGATGCCGTCGAGCTTGGAATGCATCGGCACCAACCGCGGCCGCAAGCCCTCGCGCTGCATCGATTCAAGCCGCGTTCGGCCCGTGCCCCATTCGCGCACGGCCGCGTCATGCGGCACGAAATCGAAACCCTGACGCCAGCCATGTTCGGCGGCTTTGCCCCGGCAGATATCGGCATAATGTTCGACGCCCGCGCCCGACGACGTATAGCAATCGAACACGAACACCTGTCCGCCGATCACCTGAAACCACCAGATCGAAGTGTCGTCGCGAACCCCGATGTCCCATGCGGTGTGGACCTCATGCGCGCCGACGGGTTCGATCTCGGCAATGCGGCCGTCGTTTCGCACCGCCAGCATCTCGCGCGCATAAAACGCGCCGAGGACGGCTGCATTGAACGAACAATAATATTCCTGCTCGAACTGCGCGCGGCCTAGATCCTCGCCATAGAGCGCCACATATTCTTCGAGCGACTCCTGAAGCTGCTCGTCCGACAGCGCCTCGGTCTCGACAATCGAACTGGTCTCGGTAAACCAGCGCGGATTCTTCCGCGCCATCTCGTACATGGCCTTGGCGTGGTTGCGCCCGCGCGGCGTGGTGATGAACAAGGCCCAGCCGTCGTTTTCTTCCAGCATCGGCCGGTGATAGGCCCAGGCCGACGGGTTGGCGAACGCCCATTCCGAATAAACAATGCCGGCGACACCGGAGCCGACGGTCGCGTCGTAGCGGTCGGAGCCGATCACCTGCCAGGTCGAGCCGCATTTGAGCTTGATGAACATTTTCTGCTCATCCTTGCTCTCGCGCATTTCCGGCGGAAACGCCTCGTCGATGCGGCGCTTTCCCGTGTGCGCGTTGACCGCGTCCCAGAGCGCTTTCCTGCCCTGCTCATATTCCGGCAGGCAATGCCAGTACGAAGCGACGCGCTGATGCGCGAGCTCGCAGGTCGCCATCAAGGCGATCTCGTCCTTGCCCCAGCGC
Source organism: uncultured Alphaproteobacteria bacterium (assembly GCA_963730025.1). Classification (GTDB taxonomy): domain Bacteria; phylum Pseudomonadota; class Alphaproteobacteria; order Rhizobiales; family Xanthobacteraceae. The sequence goes on along the minus strand of CAVSPV010000002.1, from coordinate 129,925 downwards.
CGATGCGCAATCTCGATCGCGCGCTTGCCGCCCTTGACCATGAATTCATGCAGCGGCCGCTGATACCACCGCACGCGCCGCTCGATGATGAGCGGCTTGCGGCGTGGCGCGGATACGGCGGATTTCTTTTTCAGGGTCTGAACCTGCTAGGGTCGGCCGGAATTAAAGAGGCGTGAGAATGACCAAACATAAAGGCCATGTCGTCGAGGCCATCACCGACACCGGCACGACCGAGAACGGCGAACACGTGAAGCTCTCGCTTCGCGTCAAGGGCATTCCCGATCCGGTGAACCTGTTCTTTCCGGCGGTACTGATGCAGCGGTTAGTCACCGCGGCGATTTCCGGCGCCGGGGTCGCGCATCAGGAACAGATCAAGAAATTCGGCACCAGCCAGACCATTGCCGATGCATTCGGGGTCGCGCCGTTCTTCCCGAGCGAGTTCGAACTCGGCCGCTTTCACAACATGGGCGAGAAGCGCGAATATGTGCTCTTGCGGTTGAAGAAAGAAAACGTGCCGCTGATCGATGTCGCGATCGATCCGAAGAGTGCGACCGCCGTCGGCGAAGGCTTGATTGCGGAAGTCAAAAAAGGACCGACCACGCCGAAGACGCAGCAGTAAGTGCTCCCGCCGGCAAGCAGCGCTGCCCCGCTTTTCAAATTGTTCTCTGTCAGGGTCTGGGCAAGCGGCGGGATTTTGTCAGGCGGCGGGGAAACAATGTTCCCGCTTGGCGGCGATCCAAAGACGGGCGATCAACTCCATCTCATCCAAGGGATGCCGTTAGGCGCGTGACGCGCGCCGCCATCTCGTGAAGCGCCTACAGAAAAACGATAAAAGAAAAACCGCCACGCTTTTTCTCGCGGGCGGCTTCTAGGCGCAATATTTGATTCATGCAATTCTAACGCCCGCTCGGCCCATGGGTCAAGCGTTTCGAAACGCATGCAGCAAATTCAACGTTACTTTGGTGTAGCGCGCTACACTAAGCGCCTTGGGGCGTTATTCTGTTTTCGCTACCCTCGTCGCGCGCGTCATCGCGGCCCTCTTCGCGCGCTTCTTCGATCACTTCATTGAGCTCGGCTTCGAATTCCTTCGCGGCCTTGTGCGATTTTTCGAGCCTGGCTTTTGCCGCCTTGATCTGGGGCGGGATCGGCTTCGGGGTTTTGGCGCAGGCTTTCATGGCGACTGAAACGCACGAAGTGGGGAACAAGTTCCGTCACGCGCCCGGCGAACCCAAGTCGGGCTTGCCCGACTTGGGCATCAAATATTCAGAACTCGGGCAAGCCCGAGTTCTGTCGCCCGTTATTTTGCGCTCTGCCCGTGTTAGCGTACCCCATGAATTGCGAGCGCCTAAACACACGACCGGCTATGAAATCCGCCGCTACATTCCTCGCCGCCCTGCACTTGGCGACGCTTCTTCTGGCGACGCCGCTTGCAGCACAGCCGAGCCCGATTTCGCAGTCCGCGATCGCCCATGTGCTCTGCCTCACCGAGCGCATGCGCACACTCGTGCGCGAAAATCCGGCCCGGCGCGACGACGAGATCCTGGATCAGGTCTTCCTCGATTGCGCCGACCGCAGGGATGCGTCCCGCGAGGAGATTGTGAAAGCCGGCCGCAGCCTGGCCGATGCGAACAAGGCGGTCGAAGCGCTCGAGCGCGCGCTCCGGCCTTCGCTCAAGGACGATATTGCAAAGATGAAGGCGCAGCTTCCGCCGCGCTGAACTCGCCTATCGCCGGCTTCTGTTGTTCTTTGTTCTTTCGCGCCCGCTGCTTTGGGTATTGCGGTCCGGCGGCGTGTCCGGGATTGATTTTTTCTTTGACGGTTTTTCCGATGGCTGCTTATCGGGAGCCGATTTGGCGCTCTGTTTCAGCGCGTCGCGCAAATTCGTCGGCAGCCCGTGTTTCTTCAACAAGTCGCGCACCGCCTCGTCCATCAATTCCTGAAGCGTCGAGGATTTATCGTCGGCGAGCTGTTCGATCGCGCGAAGATCTTCGGGATGAAATCCGACCAGTTTGCGGGCCATCTTTAAAACGCCTGTTGTTCCGCTGGAATCCAGCATTACTCAGCCCGCAACGCGCGACTCGGTTCCGCGCGTAATACCATAAACAAAAAAAGAGCCCGCGATTGCTCGCGGGCTCTTTTCAACGCTGCAAACCTTAGCGGTTCGGCGTCGCCTTCGGGGCCTGTTCCTTGGCCTTGGTCGCGTTCGGGTTCTGGTTTTCGTCGTTACCCTTGTTCAGCATTTTTTCCTGCTGTTCGACCTTCGGGCTGTCCTTCTGCGGAACCGGCTGAATCGTGGTGGTCTGAGCCGACGCGATACCGGCGGTGGCAAAAAGAACGGCGATAGTCGTGAGTGCGAGCTTGCGCATGGTGGTGCTCCTAATTGTTTTTGTGAATTTGACGTCGTGTACAAGGTCAACGTGACCGCGGCGGCATGGTTCCGCCCGTTGCACATACGACGCAGGCGCGCATCTTCTGATTTGGAAGCGGATGCGTCACGAGGATTCAACCCATCGCGCGCTATATCGTTCCGGAATCTATTGCGGCGACCAAGCGGCAATAATGTGCGGTAGGGACTTAGTTATTCGTCGTCGATCTCCCGCCAGCCGATCAGGTCGCTCGGAAACAGCATCGCATCTTTCATTGTCGCGTTCGCACCAGCCTTCGACCATGCCGGGCCCGCGATTGCCGAGATAGGAATTGCGCGGCGCGCCGGAGCGCTCGTCCCATCGCACCATCAGCTCGCGGCCGTCGCGCGCTTTGCGCGATGATCGAGCGGTTCTTCGGCGCCTTGCTCATGGGTCGCAGTTTCATGGCCGCCTGCCCCCGAGCGGCGGCTCTTTCGCGGGCCGCTTCCACCTGAACCAGTTCGCGCCCTTGCCGCGATCGGCGTGATCGAAGTTCACGCCGCCGAACTGCGCCTTGAACGCCTCGGCTTCATCGGGCGTCGCGAAGCAGACGACATACCAATCCTGATTTTCGTAGCGGACGAAATGACCGCGCAGGCAGGCGTTCAGCCGCCGCTTCGCCTGCTCCCATTCCTCGAACGGGTGCCTGCGCATTTCGTCATTGGGAACTGCAATCTGGTAGGGCCAGCCGCGATCAACGCGGGATGGGGAAAGCTCGCCTTTTCGTCTGCTCATGTCGCATCGCCGTTTCCCCGCGGGTTGATGCCTTGAGCAAATTAAACGTCAGCGCGGCGAAGCGAGCAAGGGCTGAGGTGACTTAATTGACGGGATATTGTTCGGATGCGTGAAACCCAGAACACTTGTCACGTGATGCGATCGGATTGGCCCCGCTATCACCAAGCATCAGCCGATTCGCGGACTCAAAACTACGTAGCCTGAATTGAATCGTGTTATGGTTCGATCTGTGGCGTCGCGCTTCAGGCGCGACGGTGTCCTGCATATCCGTGAAAGATCTTCGATCCTACTATCAACGCCCAAGCGAGCAGCAACTCGCCACTTCGCTCGTAGCTCCAAATATTTTCTTTGCCAATATCAATCTCAAACTCATGCCACATCGCTGGACTATCTATGTATGCCATCCGCAACGCGTCGGCAATTCTGATAATCGGGTGCATCGGACACATTTCCAATAATTTGGCGATAACTCCGCCACCATGCATCAACTCATTCACGCTTGTCTCAGTCAAATCACGCGATCCCAATTCTGAGTTTCCCGTGCGTTAGTTGCATCAATAACCCGTCTATTTGCTCCGTCAATTCAGATTTCTGGATCATTCGTCCGGGAATTGAACATCTGATGTATGGCTTGAGCAATTGATTAGTCCTGTTTACGCACCTGCGTCGCCGTCAAACGATCTAATCGATAGCGGCGCGCGGGCAATAATCGGTCTTTCTCACGACATTTTATTCGCCTCTCAGTAGCCAGAAATGTCGGCTGGCATGTCGCGCGATGAACAGTCCAACAGCGATAGGTCGCGTGGCTTGATAATCATCCCTTGCGATCTCATTGATCTCTTCAATAAATCGCGCTGCGCAATTTTACTGCCTTCACCTTCGGCCGATAAATGATGATCTTTTTGGAATTGCGTCATAAAAACTCGCACCTTCGCTGCGTAATCATGCAAACTAGTCGGATCTACCGCTCGTTTTTGTTTACAGTGCATACAGATTTCCCCGAATTTCGGTCGGAGCCGATCGATCTCTATTATCAACCGCGGAGTCTTGGCGAGCAATTCGAACGATAATTTAATTGACCGCATCACCGTCAAACTTTTCCTCTGTCACGATTCTTTATGTCAGTGTGCCAAGTGGGCTTTCTTCCTTGGTCGGCTGTCAAAGTGCCTTGCACATTCGTTGCGACCCAACGCGGCCTGCTAACATCGATTCAGCGGTTGACCAGATCATGCATCAGAAAGGCCGCCTTCACGCTTTGCGGCTCAGTGCAATCAGTCTATTCGGGCCCATCATGTGGTTTCAATTCCGATTATTTGTCTCCCACATGAGCCCTGCAGCGATATTGAGAGGCACGAATATCGCGGGTGCCGCCAGGACGAAAAGGCGAAATCTAATCTACGAAAGAATTGGTCACGACGTCGCGAGCTAGTTCGATGTGATTCCCGCCTACTTTCGTCTGGCTCTTTTCTCGACGAATGCTCATTAGTCGGACCCTTCAAAGCCGAAGTGCATATGAAGAATTCCAACTGCCAATCCCCACGAGGAACTTTAGAAGTAGCACTCAAATCAAGGTTATCAGAATCCTCCACTTGGACGCAACACCACCTCACCCCTTCAACCCATAGACCGCGACCAGCGTCTCCAGGCACTCGCGGAAGCGGGCGCTGAGATAGCGCTCGGTTTTGTCGGTGGCTTTGCCGCGATATTTGACTGCGGCGGCCGAAATCGAAAAGCCGCGGCCGAGGATATCGCGCACGACCGCCGCACCCGTGGCGCCGAGTGCGCGGTCGGCGTCCGCAAGCCGCCGTTGCGCCGCGCGCTGCTGGTCGGTCAGGATCTCGCCGCTCATTCCGCCGCCGTCCACGCGCTCGCGAAACTGGTTTGAAACAATGTGGCCCTGTTGCGCGCGCTGCCAGTCGGCCTCCCATCGTCGCCCCGCCACGAACTGCGCCTCGTCGATCGGATCGTTCGGCGCATGACGAAGCCTGCGCAACACATCGTCGCGCGTGGATGCCAGCACCATGATCCGGCCGCGGTCGAGATCGAGCGGGTTTTCGATTTCGACGGCGACCGCCTGCAATGCTTTCAGCGCATCGCCCGCGCGGCGGTCGTGCGGCGCCGGCTCTTTCTTTTTGCGGCGGCGCTTTACGCTCATGCGCCCCGCCCCGCTCGCACATAATCCGTCGAGACATAGCGGCCGTTTTCGATTTCGTAATTCAAATTCAGCTTGCAGGCGTGGCCCAGCTCCTCGAAGCGGACTTTCAGTTGATAGAGCGCGGCTTCGGTCTTCCTCGTCGCGCCATCGAACACTTCCGGCCGGTGCACGGCAAAGCCCTGGTCCACCATGTTGTCCCAGTTTTTCGAGCCGGAAATATCTTCCAGCATCGGCGGGCGGCCGCGGCGCGTCGCGTCCATCTTCGCCGGATGCGCGACAATCTGCACATGGCAATTCATGTCATGGGCAAACGCATGCAGCGTGCGAAGACAGCGCCCGATATATTCGGTCTCGGTCTCGTCGCGCCCACGCGCGCCCTCAAGCCGGTTCCACGGATCGAGCTGGATGATGCGCGCGCCATGGCGGATCACCGCGACCTCGGCCATGTCGAGAAACCATTCCAGCGTCGGCCGCTGCTCGGGATGCACGATGAAAAGATAGCGCTCGTTGATCCAGCGGTCGGCGGCGTCTTTCTCGTGTTGCTCCATGTGCCGCTCGAGCTTGCGCATGTACAAGGTGCGAAGCTGGCGCCGCAGATGCGGTTTCGGCCGCGTCTCGAACGACGCGACACACATCGGCACCGCATAGTGGCGCACGATCTGATACCAGACCTGCGCCATCAGTTGCGTCTTGCCATGGCCGGGATGACCGGTGACGACGGAGAGCGTGCGGGGCGCGAGCGCCACCTTCCCCTCCCATTGATCGAAGCCGCTCTTCCAGAGCGTCAGCCGCGGCGGCTCGGGCAATTCGTCGAGCCGATAAAGGCCAGCGACCGGCCATGGCAGCGCGCCGTCGCTCACCAGCTCGCGCAATGCGTCGGCGCCGTCTTTCATCAGCAGATCGTTTGCGTCTTTAATTCCTTCCGGCCAATCGACGTAGCAGAATTTCGCGGGGCCGAGCGCGCGCACCATATCGGCGCGAAGCGATAAGCCCGCCTCGTCGTTGTCGCCGCACCAGATGAATTGCTGCACGCGGTTCAGGCCCGCCGCCAACGCCTCTTCGACAAAGCCGAGACCGCTTGGCGGCAAGTCGGATTCGGATTGCGATTTCACGCGGAGCTTCGCGCCATTCGGCACCGACAAGACTTCGGTTTCCGGAATGCCGCATTCTACCAGCGCCAGCATATCCATCTCGCCTTCGACCATGAACACGCGCGACGGGTTTGCCGCCAGCACGCGCTCCAGATTGCAAAACGAAAGCGTGAAGCCTTTCTCGCAGACGAAGGATTTCTCCGGCGCCGCGCGCGCTTTCCAGCCGCCGGCGTAATGGAAGATCAACGCCGCACACTCGCGGCCGAGATCAGGAAAGAATGCCGTTCCGGAGCTTGCGCCGAGCCGAGCCAAAGTCGCTTCGGAGATCCCGCGCGCGATCGCGAAGTCCTTTGCTACGTCCCTCGCGCTTCTCGTGTTCGGTATATTTTTGTTCGGAGACGCCGCCTTTGTAGCCGCAGTGCCAGCAGTTGAATCGTGCATTCGGTCCCTCGATTTTGAGTGCAAGGCACGGGTCGTTTTTCTTCTTGCGGAGATGCGAACAGCGCGGACATTGCGTGCGTTGCTCGCCTTGGCGCATGCGGGCGCGGATGCCGAGGGCGCGGAGTTTCTCGCTCACCAATAATCCACTCCGTATTCCTGGCCGGGCCGGTCGCCGCCGCGGATCACGGCGCCGAGATATTCTTTCGGGTCCTGCTTGGTGGATGCGGTCTCGAGCGCGGAACGCGCGAGCGCGACATTGCCGCCCTTGGCCGCGAGCAGCATTTTGATGAAGCCGCCGGCGCTCCGGCCCAGCAATTCTTTTCCCCGCCGGAACAGTTCAACTTCTTCGCGTAAAGCGACCGGCGCCGCGCAAGCGGCATTCTGTTCTCTCTCTGCCTCTCGCTCTGTCTCTCCCTCTCTCTCTGGCTTAGCGTTTCGCTTGCGGGTTGCTTGCGGCTTGCTAGCAGAACGCTTGCGTGCTTTCGGAGACTTTGCAGCAGACTTTGCAGCAGACTTTGCAGCAGACTTTGCGCGCAGACTTGGCCGGAGCTTTCGCCCTGGTTTCGATAATCAAGCCGCGCTTTGCCAACGTATCCAGATCGACCGGATCTTTCGCGTTGATGCATTGCGCGATCCACGCGGGATCATAGGGCAGATGGTTTTCGTGCCGGCTTGCAAGCAACCAGATCGAAAACAGATGCGCCTTCGCTGCGTCCGGCAATTGCGCAACCATGTAATCGTCGAGCGTGGAATTATAGAACTTGATCCACGGCGGCGTGCGGTCGGTGTAATGCTGGGACTTTTCGAAATCCCTGACCTTGAAATAGCGCGTCATGCAAGCACCAGGCTCCCACCTTCGTCATTACCGGGCCGTCGCGTCCGGCGAGCAACGCGAGCCGTTGACGCGGCGAGACCCGGTAATCCAGTAACCCCCGACGCAAAATCATTGTCACTGAAGGTTACTGGATTCCGGGTCTCGCAGCTCAAGTCGGCTTTAGCCGACTTGAGTGTTTTAAATGCCAATCTCGGATAAATCCGAGATTGGTGCTCGCCCGGAATGACGATGTGTTTGTCGTGCGTCTCCATCACGCGACCTTCTGCGCCGGCAGATACGCAATCGAACAATGCACGCCGCAATAGGAACGCGCCGGCACTTTCACCTCGCCGCAAAAGAGCCCTTCCCCCACCGGCCACGCGCATTGATGTTTTGCCCGCTCAACCAGCGTCACCGGAATCGTTTCCGGCAGCGGCAACCAGACCCGCGACTTCGCAAGCCTGCGCGCCTCGCGAAGTTCGCCCGCGCCGCGCTTGGTGCGCGGCTCGGCGTCGCTTTTCCTCACCCGCGATTTACGAAACGCGCTGTGTTTGGTTTGCCGATGCGGAAGATTCAGGCGCGACACCGCGCCGATCACGGCGTTTCGGGTGCGGCCCTGCATTTCATTCGAGATTTGCGCGGCCGAATATCCTTCGCTCCAGCGCTGCGTCACCAGACGGAGTTCGTCCGCGCTCCAGGGTTTTTTCAACGGGACATGAAAGTTCATGATGTCTCCTTCGCGACGAATTCGTCGGCGGAAAGCGGAATCCCCTGTGCGCGCGCATACGTCAGGAGTTTTGCGTGATGATCCTGCGGCACGCGGCCGTCGGTGCCGCCCTTGGCGCGCGGGCGTTTCCAGGCGCAGACGCGGGTCCGGTGCACGCCGACGATTTTCGCGACCCTGGTCGGGCCGCCGATTTTTTCGATGATGGAGGCTGCTGGTTCGAGCATCCGGCGCTTGTAGCGATAATCACTACGGGCATCAAGTAAACTTGTAGCGAATTTGACAACAGCATCATGTAGCGCTACACGCTACGGTCGATGCTGATGGTTCAGGATCTTTCCCGCTGGCTCGGCCGCGCGCTCCGGCACGCCGATCTCTCGCAGGCGCGGCTTTCGCGCGCGCTCTCCGCGCAGTTGTCCCGCAACATCGACCGCGCGGCCGTGAACAAGATGGTCAAGGGCGATCGCGCGATCGCGGCCGACGAGCTGCTCGCAATCTCCGAAATCACCGGCTTTGCCGCACCCTCGCCCCGCCGCTCCGCGCGCGCGCGGATGAGCCAGGCGCTGGGCTATGTCGGCGCCGGCTCCGAGGTCGTGCCGATCGACGACCACGCGCAAGGTGCGGGCCTCGAGGAAGTGGAGCTGCCGCCGGGTGTGCCCGCCGACTTCAGCACTCGTGATCGTGCGCGGCGACAGCATGTATCCGCGCTATTTCGACGGCGAGTATTTGTTCTACCGCGAATATGAAGGCGACCTCACCGACCTCACCGGCCAGGAATGCGTGGTGCAGCTGGAAGACGGCCGCACGTTTGTGAAAGTGCTGAAGCGCGGGCAGAAGCCGGGCCGCTTTAATCTCGAAAGCTTCAACGGACCGCTTCTGAAAAACCAGGCCGTGCGCCGCGCCGGCCCGGTGATCGCGCGCGTGAACCGGGGAGTCGGGCGATGAAAAAGCCGGTGGACTGGAATACCGGCGGCAGCGAACCTGAACAACATCCCGCCTGCCCGAAATGCGGAAAGAAAATGCGCATTCGGCTGCGCGGCCCCTCCGATGATAGTGACCGCGAGCAACTCATCACCTACATTTGCGAATGCGGCAACGAGCTCGCGCGCAACGAAGGCAAGCGGCCGGATCTGGATTTTAAGTGAGATGCGCATGAACCGGGGTGACGGGCGGTGACCGCGGTCGGCAATTTCATTGTCGCGTTCTTGTTCATCCTGGTGTTTTCGCGCCTGCTCTGGCTGTTTGCAGGCAGCTGGAAAAACTCTGTTCCGAAAGCGATGGTGCTGGATGGCGTGATGGGCCTGATCGCGTCCGTGCTGCTTGTTGGAAATATTTCAGGAAGCAACGTCCTGGATTACGGCAAAAGCTTCGCGGTCTGCATGAGCGCCGCCGCCCTCATCTATGTGTTCGACGCAATCCGCGTGATACGTGGTGCCCGCGCAACGCCGATTGATTACGACAAGCCGACTGGATTTCGTCCCAGACCGCTCCGCCACGATGTCCGGATTCTTGGGAGCGTGGTTGCCCTCATCGTTCTGGTCGCGGTGGTGAGCGTGGCATTCAGCAATCTCGGCGATGACGCACGCGTGAAGAATCTCACCGAAATCCAGAAAACGCTCCCCAAACGGATCGATCTCGTCACCACGCTCATCGATGTGCGTTTCGACGGCAAGGTGATGACCTATACTTATGTGGTCGAAACCGGGATGCAGCCGTTCGGCGATGCGGCAATACAAGTGATTAAGGACCGGCATTGCGGCAGCTTCGGCTGGCGCGGCTATTCACGCGACGAGCATCGCTACACCGACCGAAGCGGCAAACAGTTGATTGCCATCGCAAGAAACCGGGATTGCAGGTAGCGGCGTCGGCGGGCTTTGCTCTGTCGGCTACCGGACTTTTTTTGCGCGGGCCTTTCGGCTAAGATGGCTTCAGCCCAATGCCGTCAGAGAGCGCCTGCCGTGCCGAACCGACCCGTGTGCCCTTATTGTAAAACGCCGATGCGCGTATCAATCACCACACCGCGCACAACAACCTTCATTTGCGCCGACTGCGACCACCAGGTAGCAGAGCCAACGCCCAAGGCTGTTTCTTAGGCTCACTTGTTTAGTACATCCGATTCCAACGCGGTCTATTACGGATCGCTGCGCGAAGCGGTGCGCGCGGTCGAGCCCGGCACTAAACTGCTTGCCGAGTTTCCGGCGGGCGCTCGCGCCAGCTCCCCGCGTGTTTCCCGGCAATTTGCCAATAGGCGATTGCACCGAGCGCACCGGCCAGAACCATTATGACGCTTGCGGCCATGTCCTGCACTGGTCCGCCACTGAGATTCAGCCACGGCGAAATCCTCGCCGCGTGGCCGGTAAACAGAAAACCGATAACGCCGCCGATCAGGATATGCGCGATCAGGGAGCGAAGTTTGATTGCTTCGGCAATCACGACGGCGATCAGCACAGGTGTGATCGCGAAGGCAGCGAGGATCAGCCAGTATAATCCTGCGAGCAGGATCGACTCGGTCATCGTGAATATGGGTTCGCTGACGTTCTGAGCCGGGAGCAACAGCGGCACGAGAAAACCTATGAGTAGTGCAACAAGAGTTCGCGGCAAGATAGCCCGCGACAATTCGAAGAACCTGCTTCAGCGCCTGCATGGTATCGCCCTCCACTTCCCGAAGAAGCCTATCATGTCTAACGGAAGACGCCGCCAAGCGATGCGTTCCCCGCTACATTGAACGCCGTAGCTTTTATCGCTACAATCTGATTCATCAATCAGAGAGAAGCGGGAGGCGTCGTCCCTTGCATATCGTCGTGCTCCGCCATTTCGAAAAATCCGATCCCGACGCGGTCTATTACGGATCGCTGCGCGAAGCGGTGCGCGCGGTCGAGCCCGGCACCAAACTGTTCTCGGTCTGGGGCGCGGTCTTCGACGCAGAACGCGCGCGCTTCACACCCGAAGATATTTCCGAAGATTTCCTTGCCGCCTGGTCGCTCACGCGCCGCGAAACGCTAGAGGCCGATTACTGGTCGGGCGAAGCAAAGTTCGACTATGACGCGGAGCATGGCGGGCTCTCGCGCTATCTCGATCACGCGCTCTGCCCGCCGGAGTTTGTGTTTGCCGCCGCCGCCTGCCCCGCAACGCTTGTCCCCGAAGAGGTCTGACATGGACGCAAAACTGAAGCGCGACTGGCTGAAGCTCTTGCGCTCCAACACGATCGAGAAAGGCACCGGTTTTTTCAGGAACGGCAACCATTATTGCGCGCTCGGCTCGCTCTATTGCGTGCTCGGGGTCGAGCTCAAGGACCGCGGCTATGTCAGCTACACCGCGGCCGACAGCGTGCTCGGGCGGAAACTCGCCGACCGGATCTGGATGAAGAACGACGGCGAATTCGGCAAGGACCGCGATTTTGCGCGGCTCGCGGACTGGATCGAAGCGAACGTGCCGGCGGACGCGCGGCCGACCAGCATTGCGGCGCTGAAAGCGTTGCTGGTGCCTGCAAAAGAAACCGCGCGGGAGACGGAGGATGCGTGAAGCAGTTCTCGCACTTCACAAACTGATTCAACTTCGCTTCACGCGCCGATTCAAGCTGCGGCGAATTACTGAGTCTTCTGAATCGCTTAGCGATGCCTGCTCAAGGCCCGCACGCTCATGTTTTGATTCAAGAAACCGCGCGAAACCACGCGTCCTGGAATCTCCGGCGGCAAACGCGATCGACGGCTGCCCTGCTGCCTGACGGCTTGCTTGGAATCAGCCATTCCCGCCGGATGAAGCCGCCGGAGGCACCGCGAGGCCCTCCCCCTCGCTCAAAGCGGTGTCTCCGGTGCGCCGTTCCAGCCGGTTGAAACGGCGAACTGTTCTCCGCCCCGTCCTTTGGCTAGCATCCGGCCCGGGGGAAGGACGTGTCGAAAGCAAACGCGCCATTGCCGTTGGGGACCGTGATTGCCGGGCACGAGATCACGCGCGTGCTCGGCCAGGGCGGCTTCGGCATTACCTATGAGGGCTATAACCGGGTCGTCGACAGCCGGCTTGCGATCAAGGAATTCTTTCCCCGCGCGATGGGCGCCTGGCGCGAAGGCGCGACCCATGTCGCCTTCCCGCCGGACAATGCAAAAATTTTTAACTGGGCGCTCGGGCGCTTCCGGGAATCCACCACCACGCTCGCTCGACTCCGGCACAACCACATCCTGCGCGTGATGAACTACGTGTCGGATCACGGCACCGGCTACATGCTGATGGAGCACGTCGCGGGCGAGACCTTAAGCGACTGGCTGAACGCCCGCTCCGGCGCCCCGAACCTCGTCGAGCTAAAGCCGCTGCTCGATCCGGTGCTGGATGCGATTCAATATGTGCACGGAGAAAAGCTGCTCCATCGCGACATCGCGCCGGACAACATCATGATCCGCGAGAGCGGCGAGCCGGTGCTGATCGACTTCGGCGAAACCAAAGTCATCGAGGGCGAAACCCGGACCCGGCTTGCCGAAGACACCAAAGTGAAGCACGGCGAAGATCCGGCCGAAGCCGAGCGCGTCATCATCTCGAAGCCGTTTTATTCCTCGCCCGAACAGGCGATGGGGGCGGCACTCGACGCGCGGGCCGATCTCTATTCGATCGCGGCCGTGCTCTATCGGGCGCTTTCCGGAAATCCGCCGCCGGACGCAGGCGCCCGTCACGAGAAGACGTCGGCGGGCCGCCCCGATCCTTATTATTCGCTCCAGGACGCCGCGACCCAGAAACTTCCCGCCGCTGCCTGCTCTGCCATCGACCGCGCGCTTTCGATAAAGCGCGATCAGCGGCCGGATCGTGTCGAAGAGTTGCGCGAAATATTGTGGCCGAGCGAGCCCACTAAAATTGTAAAGACCGAGAAGAATGCGGGCAGAAAGCCGACGGAAGAACCGGAAGAGAGATCAGACGGCCGCTCGCGCCGGCCGCTCTACGCAGCACTCGCAATCCTGATCATCGTGGGTGCCGCGACCGCGAGCCAGTTCATTCCGTCGCGCAACACGCCTTCACCTGCCCCTACGCCGGTCGTCATCGTGCCGAAGCCGCTGGATGCTGCCAATCTCGAATTCTTCGACCGCGCGACCGGCCAGCCGAAAGTCTGGTTCTGGAAAAGCAGCAGCGGCGACTACGAATTTTTCGATGCCGAAGGATTTCACCCGAGGAGCGGGGCAAAGCTGCAACTCATGGATCGCACCGCGATCGCGGATTGGGAGCGCCACGAGCGGGACAAAAACAAAAAGCCCGAGCCGCAAGTGACCGTCGCCGACGGCCATCCCGTTTGCCGCAGCCGCTTCGGCACGCAGGCCTACGCCACCGCCGTCAACGCGGACAAGTCGTTCCAATGCGCCTGCGGCGGAGACTATGTCTGGAACAGCGAGCGGAGTTATTGCATCCAGAAGGTCGTGGTCGCGCCGCCGCGCGTCGTACCGCTGACCGAACGTGTCTCGCCTTATCGCTGGGCGATCGGGAGTACCGCGAATTGCAACTCGGCCACCAACGTCTACCGCCTCTCCTTCTCGGGCGGCAATGTCGTGTGGCGCGACGCTTCCGGCAAAGTCTATATTGAAGAGCTGTTGCGCAACGACGCCGGCGAGTTCCGGACCCGGACAATTCAGTCGCCGTCCGATTCCGCGGGCACGCAATGGACCTACGCGCAGTTATCGGACGACCGCATTCAGGTCATCAAAAACAATGTTGCCTCCGCCACGATCGTGAGATGCCCGTAATTCACGCGGCGGCGTCGGCCACGTCCTTTGCGTATTGCGCAAGGCCATGTCCCATGGACCAGTTCTCGGGCAGCACTTCGACGAGATTGATGAAGACATCCTCCGGGCGGACGCCGGGAGTCTTGCCGAGATTCTGCGTGATGCGCTGATAGAGCGCCTTCTTCTGCGCGATCGACCGCGTGTTCGAGACCGTCAATTCGATGATGACGAGATCGTCGCTGCGGGCGACGCCGAGATAATCCGGGCTGCCGCGAAAGCCGTCGGCGTCGTGCTCGGAGACCAGCATGAAATAATCCTTGTCCGGCACGTTATAGGTCTCGCGCATCGCCTCGTAGAGGCCGTCGAGAATGGCCGCGCGATAGGCGGCGGGCTTGCCCTTGCGGAGCGAAACGCGTGTGAGCGGCATGACCTTATCTCCTGTCTGATCCGTGTTTTTGACACCCTGTCAAAATCATGGTCTGCTGTTCTTGACGGCGCGTCAAATACTAGGGCCGTAGCCCTGCCATGCGATTTTCGAAGGAGTGTCTATGCGGCCCCGCGAATTCGACGACGACGCGCTGCTGCGGGTCGCCTTCGAGGAGTTCTGGAAAAAGGGCGTGCGCGGGACGTCGCTCTCCGATATCGCGCGCGACGCCGGCGTTCAGCGCGGCAGCCTCTATAATGCCTTCGGCAGCAAGGAGGCTTTGTTTCTCCGCGCCTATGAGCGCTATGCCGGCGACTATCTGGTCGCGATCGAGAAGGTCTTGCGCAAGGGTAGCCTTCGGGCACGGCTCACAGCGTTTTTCGAACTCACCATCAAGCGCTTTCGCGCGGGCTCGCCTGCCCGCGGCTGCCCGACCACGCGCGGGCTGATGGAGCTGACGCCCGCCGGCAGCAACGCCGACAACGAAGCCGCGCGCGCGGCGTTCGCGGGTCTGCTGACCAGGATCACGGCGCTGTTAGAGAGCATGTTCGAAGCGGCGGCCAAGAAAGGCGACTTCAAAGGCGACCCCAAAGCCGCCGCCTTACACATCGTGACGGTCACCCGCGGCCTCGCCGTCCTCGAGCGCGCGTTCAACAACGAAGCGCAGCTGAAGAAGATTGCGGCGCATGCGGTGGGGTTGGTGTTGGGGAAGTAAGCGTCTTCGCTCGGGCGGCGCGCGGCTACAGACGACGAAACTCACCTCACCGATTTGGTAGATTCAATGGCCGCGGCATTCGCTGAGACGGCCGCATCAGCAAATACGTCGATGTTACAGCACAGGGCCATTCAGGTAGTCGGAACCTGGATATCTTACCGGCCGATCCGCATTTTAGTTGATGGCGTTTTCCTGATAACCGTAAGGTTGTAAGGCCCAAGCTCTCCCAGCGCGAGTTTGACATAATCAAATCGTCAACGCATTATCGCAGCTTGATTTCTCGTGCGTATATCTAGGTGAAGTCGAACCACCGAATAGATGAGCGACCGACGCTCCTAACGTATACCGCTGCCAATCGAATGCCATTCCGCCGGTCTAGTGCCGGGCATAAAGCGTCGCCGCTAAGCATTGGCGAGCCCATAACAGCTCAACGGCACACTGCCGCGCCACTGCATACTTCCAGTCCGCTCAGTTCTTCGCTCCGATACGAGATTTAGCAAGAGCGATGAAGAGCGTCAGAACCGGTCCTTGATGCGAATTTTCGCGGAAGCGAAGCTTTTTCACTCCTAGCGTGAGACAGCAGTTAATGCTGCTGCAAGCGGATTCCTACAGATTGCTAAGCGTCATTACGCCCGCGCGATTGACATTGACGCGGGTGCCTTCACCAGAACATAAGTACATATTGGTAACTTTGGAACGTATCTGGCTAGCACTCGAATGCGATCGAATTGAGGTCACAACGGTTGCTGAGCAGTTATTCAGACTCCTTTCATACAAAGTGATGGTAGCGCTTGAGCAGATTGGCATTGACAGGCTTGAATACGGATTCGATCGGGTCGCTCACTGGATTTACCGATAGGATTTGACCCCGAGCTTGCATACCGAAAGGGCAACGGAAAATACAATACGGAGGCTTCTAACGGAAATTCAGACCGAGGCAAAATAATACGACTGCCGCTCACCAATAGCTCGCCTGCACCACGTAATCAGCACTGAGTGCCCAATGCTTCGCGCCTGTAAGAGCCAAACTAGCATCAGATTCAGGAAATGTCGCTTAAGCCCCCTCTAATTCACCCTCTTCCAATCCTGAAACGGAGCGGTCGCCGCAAAGCCGCGCAAGCCAACGGAAGGCAGCGCGTTCTTCATCTTCGGCACCAGCTCGTTCGGGTGGATGAATTCGTCGGCAAAGCACGGGTAAACGCGCGGGTCGAAAATCCGGCGCAGCCAGTCGACCACCAGCATGTGCCGCTCGGAGCGGCCGAAATCCGGGTGATAGGTGAGCCAGAGATCGAAGGAATTCTTGTAGCCGATATCGACCGGCACCAGGTTCGCGCCTAACGCCGCGGAGCAACTCGGCAACATGCCGATCCCCGCCCCGCGCTCGACCGCATAGAGCGCGGCCGTCGATGAATTGGTGCGGATGCCGACAATGCCGGCCACCGATTTCACGCCGATCACTTTCGGCATAAGCCGCCTCGTCGATCTGCGGCGTGATCTGCAACACGATCCGGTGCTGCTCCAACTCCGAAATCGTCGTCGGCACGCCATAGACCTGCGCATAGTCGCGCGACACAAACGGATACGTGTGGAGCTTGCCGAGCCGGGTCACGATCAGATCCTGGTTCTTCGGCTGCTCGAAATGGATCGCGATATCGGCCTCAAGCCTGCCGACATCAACCGCGTCCATCGCGCAGCGCAGATCCACCGTCAGCTTCTTGTTCGCGGACTGAAAGTCGAGCAGCTTCGGCATGATCCAGAACGTGCCGATGCCTTCGGTGACGGCCACGCGCACCACGCCCGAAATCTCGGAGGTCGCGCGCTCGGCGTGGCGGAAAATATCGAAGCTGATCTGCTCCATCGTGCGCGCGGAGCGGAGAATCTGGTCGCCCTCGGGCGTCAGTTGCAATCCCGATTGCAGGCGCACGAACAGCGCGAAGCCCAGCTGCGCTTCCAGCCGGTCGATCCGGCGCATCGCGGTGGTGCCGGTGATGCCGAGCACTTCGGAGGCTTTGCGGAAACTCAGTTGATCGGCGCAGGCAAGAAAAATGCGCAGATCGTCCCACGACATGCCGGCGGCTTCCGCCGCCTGCTGCACGTCCGCAGCACCCCGTTGCCCCTTCTGCTGCATCCGAAGCCAACCCCCGCCGCTAATGTCATTCCAGCACAAAACGCCGTGCGGGAGGACAAGATTCGATGAGCGACACGACGCAGGGTGGATCATCGGCTGGTTTCCGTTTCCGTGAACTGGATCAGCTTCGGCCCGTGCCTTTCGTCCAGGCAGTGCCTGCGGCGATCGACGAAGTCCCGGAGCTGGTGGCGATTGCGCATGCCGCGATCCCGGCGGTGCGCGGGGTCTCGGCCAGGATCGTGGCGGGAGTACAGGAATACCACCCGCAAAGCCTGATCGCGTTCAAAGTAAAAGGAAAAATCGAGGGCGGCGTCTGCTTCCTCTATTTCAACGACCGCGGCCTGGACGCGCTGATCCTGGACGAAGTGAACTTCGGCAATCCGGACCACGCGTTGCTCGCCAAGCCCGGTGAGCCGGTCGCTGCACTCTATATATGGGCAATGGCCTGCCGCGGCCGCTCGGTCGCAGCCACCGGCACGGTGGCGCACCGCTTCCACGAGAACCCCTTCCGCTACGCGGACTACTACGTGCGGCCCGCGACCGACGACGGCCGCCGATTCTCGCGCGAACTCGGCTTTCATCCCGCGCAAAGCTTCCAGCCGGATCTCTGGCACTACCGCCGCATGGTGAACCGCGTGGCGATCAAGCAGGAGGCCGCGTGATGGTCGAGCAGCTCTCAGAATCGCGCGCGGGCGCGTCCGTCAAGATCGCGCGAACCATGAACGACATGATGAGGGTGGCGACGATCCGCGCCGCCGTTTACATGGCCGAACAAGCCTGCCCCTACGACGAGGAATTCGACGGCAACGATTTTGTGTCAGCACACTTCATCGGCTTCATCGGGAAAGAGCCGGTCGGCTGCCTGCGCGTCCGCTTCTTTGCGGATTTTGCGAAGATCGAGCGGTTAGCGGTCCGCCGCGAACACCGGCATTCGACCATCGCATTTCGCATGGTTCGCGAATGCGTGAAATACGTGAAGCGCAAGGGCTACACCAAAATCTACGGTCAGGCGCAGGAAGGCATTGTCGATTTCTGGGCGCGCTTCGGCGCAAAGCCGCTGCCGCAACAGCGGCCGCTCACCTTCTCCGACCACACCTATACCGAGATGCTGTTCGAATTCCCGCGCGATCCGGAAGCGATAACGCTCGCCTCCGACCCTTACGTCATCATCCGGCCCGAAGGCGACTGGGACCGCGCCGGCATCCTCGATCAATCCGCGGATCGCGCGCCCGCGCCAAATCTCATCGCGGCGGAATGACCTCCATGTTAAGAATCACGCGCGCGAGACGAGCGGACCTCCTGATCTGCATGGACATGCAGAAAGAGCAGATGGTCGCGCGCCACGGATTTGCGCATGGCGGCTTCGACGAGCGGCTGAAGCGGGCGCACGAAACGCTGCTGCAATGGCGCGCGCGGGAATGGCCGATCGTGCATCTGAAGCTGGTCGCGCAAGCCGCCTGGTTCAATCCGGCAAGCGCGCTCACCGACTGGATCGACGGCTGGCGGCCGCTCCCCGGCGAAGACGTATTCGAACACGCGCTGCCGTCGGCTTACGCGTCGCAGCGCTTTTCGGAATTCATGGAAAACCTGCACGAAACGACCTGCCGCATGATCGGCTTCTCGCTTGAAGAAACGATTATAGCGACTGCGGTCGATGCGATGCACCGCGGCCATGACATTCGGGTGATCGAGGATGCCGCGTTCTCGCGCGACCTCGGCGCCGACGAGACGTCGTATCGCAAGGTGCTGTTCAGCGTGATCGGGAATTTTTCTTTGGCGGAGACGGAACGTAGTGCGAGCGCGTAGAGGCGAAAGCCCTGGGGAAGTCATGTTGTTGTTTCGAACCGATAGTTTGACCGGCGCGCGGATCGGCAAACTGAAAGTGATCCGCGTGATGCTCGAGCACCTGTTGCCGGAGCTTGCGCGCGTGGACAAGACGTCCGCGCATATTCTGGAAATGCTGGTGCTGTCGCTGAAAGAACGAATTGACGCCGTCGAGCGGACGAAGCATTAGGCGGCGCGCGGCGTTTCAGCTAACGTCGCCGCCATGAATTGCGAAACAGGCCCGCGCAGCGAACGCTCCTGGCCGAAGCTTCTGATGCTGCCGGCAACCTTGATTGCGATCGTGTCTTCGCTGTTTCTGGCACGTGCGCTGTTCCCGCTCCCCTCCGACGAGGAGCTCCGCGACATCGCGCGCATGCTGTTTTCGCATTACGGCGCAGCACTTGTCTTCGTGAGCGGTCTGGTCGAGGGCCTGTTGCTGATCGGCTGGTACTTTCCCGGCACCACCATCATTCTCTTTTGTCTCGTCTTTGCAGCCTCCGACGCATCGGCGGTCGCAAAGCTCGTGGTCGCCGCAACATCCGGGCTTTCGATTTCATACGTCGGCAATTACGCGCTCGGCCGCTTCGGCTGGTACCGGCTTCTGTTGGCGGCTGGCCTGAAAGAGCCGCTGGAGCGCGCGCGGCTGAAACTCGAACAACACGGGCTTTCGTTTCTGCTCCTGAGCTATTGGCAGTTCACGCTCGCGTCGCTTTCGTCCACCGCGGCCGGCATCCTGCGCTTCAACGTGATCGCGTTCGCGCTGACATCCACCATCGCCACGTTTTTCTGGGTCGGGTTCTGGAGCGCGCTGATCTACTTCGTGGGCGAGCGCGCGGTGACCTTGATCGGGCTCCCCTTCATTCTCGCGGTGCTGGTGGGCTGGATCGCGCTTCTGATTGCGATCCGCATCATTCGCGCGCGCCGGGCCTAGGCTCGCCGGTTAATGCTGCGCGCGAAGTTTCCACGCGGCTCCGCGCTTCCTTGAGCTTGGCGGCAAGCTCGGCAAAGTTGGACGCTTCCGCATTTGCAATGGCGCGCTCGAGTTCGCCCGCGAGCCGGTCCAGGATTTTCACGAGCTCGGGGCCGTCGGATTTCTCGGCCGTCTTCATACGTATTGCGACTCGCACTGGAGGTTGTGCATGACGCGCATATACCGAGCGCGCTCCTTATCGTTTGTTACGAATTGTTCATGGCGCGCATGCGGAGAAAACACCGCAGTATCTGATTACCTCCCACTACAACCGAACAGACCACGGCTGAAGCGAGAACGGTTGTATAACTTCGCGCCGTCGAGACACGCATTTATACTTTTGGTGACGGGGCTTTTATGCGCACCGGCGTCCGCGCCCAATCGCGGCACCTGTTGTATTTCCACGCGCGTTGGTTGCAGCGGCTGGCGGAGTTAGCGCGGCCACAGGTCGCGGCTTAAATGCTGCAAACAAACGGCCCGCGATCGCTCGCGGGCCGCTGTTTTATCACGCGGAGTTAGTACGAATAGACGCGAACACCAAAACCCGGCGCAACATAAACGCCCGGACCCGGCTCATAATAGCGATAGCCATAGTGATCGTGGTGACGATGGTGACGATGGTGACGATGGTGACGGCGATAACGGCGGCCGTCGTCATAATAAAAATACTGAACATCCGTCGCGTTCGACTGCACGTTCGGCACGGCCTTCGCAGCCGGAGCGCTAGCCGCCGGTGTGACAGAAGCCGCGAGCGCAAGCGCACCCGCCGCAACCGCACCATAAAGAGTTTGCTTGATCATGTTACTTCTCCCTTTCTACTATTGGGGAAATAAACGGCGCGGCAATTTATTCGTTCCGCAATTTCCTTAAAAGCGCGATATTGCGCGCAGCGCCTCTAAGAGAACGCGCAGCGGTTGATATCGTTCCAGTAACGACGTTTTGGAAAATGCGTTCACGCCGCGGGCTCCGTTCCTCCCTCGTGACAGCCCTATCTTCCTAAACGGTGCGCTGCCTGGACGCGCATGGTAAACACTTCCTTTCCCTAATCGCACAGACTGAATTTCCGGATTAATCCGATCTAGAAGAATGTCCGGTAGCCTCCCCAATACTAGCCCGGGGAGTGAGCTGCCGTGACCGATCCATTCGCGACGAGTGTCGCAGCGTCTGCTACGGCGCCAAGCACGACCGAAGTGCTGGGCCACGTTCATTCGGTCAGCGGCTCTCAGGCAACCGTCGGTCTTTTAAATTCCGCAATGAGCGGCCCGAACCGCGCGGTCGCGACTGTCGGCCGGTTCATGAAAATCCAGACTGCGAAATCGCAGCTGGTCGGTGTCATCACCGAAGTCTCGATCCAGAATTCATTGCCCACGAATTATGTCGCGATCGCGCGCGTGGACCTGATGGGCGAAATCTTCACCACGGGCGCCGTGATGTCGTTCCGCCGCGGCGTCTCGGGCTATCCGACCATCCGCGACACGGCGCTGCCGCTCTCGAATAAAGAGCTCCGCATCATCTTCGACGAATCCGGCTCCTCGATGATTTCGATCGGCAGCCTGCAGCAGGACACCAGTGTCAACGCGCGCATCGAAGTGGACGAGATGCTGAACAAGCATTTCGCCGTGCTCGGCTCGACCGGCGTCGGCAAATCGACCGGGGTTGCGCATATCCTGAACCAGACCATGAAGGTGCGGCCGAAGCTCCGCGTCTTCCTGCTCGACGCGCATAACGAATATCACCGCTCGTTCGGCGACAAGGCCGACGTGATGAACCCCGGCAACCTTCGCTTGCCGTTCTGGCTTTTCAATTTCGAAGAGATCGTGGACGTGTTCTTTGCCGGCCGCTCGGGCCTGCAGGAAGAAGCCGATATTCTTGCGGAACTGATCCCGCTCGCCAAAGCGAGCTACAGCCAGTATCGCGGCGCCGATAACCGGGCGGACAACCGCGCGGCGATCAAGCGGCCGGACGCAAAAAACATCGGCTACACGGTGGACACGCCGGTGCCGTATCGTCTTGCGGATCTGCTCGCGCTCATCGACGACCGCATGGGCAAGCTCGAGAACCGCTCGTCGCGCATGATTTACCAGCGCCTGATCACGCGCATTGAAACCGTCAGCAACGACCCGCGCTATGCCTTCATGTTCGAGCGCGCGAATGTCGGCGGCGACACGATGGCGGAATCGATCAGCCAGCTTTTCCGTCTGCAGTCCGACGGCAAGACCATGACGATCATGCAGCTCGCGGGCTTCCCGTCGGAAGTGGTCGAGCCGGTGGTTTCCGTGCTCACGCGCCTTGCCTTCGATTTCGGCCTCTGGAGCGACGGCGCGGTGCCGCTGCTGTTCGTCTGCGAAGAAGCGCATAAATATGCGTCCGCCGACCGCACCGCGGGCTTTGCGCCGACGCGGCGCGCGCTTGCGCGTATCGCCAAAGAAGGCCGCAAACACGGCGTCTATCTGGGCCTGGTCACGCAGCGACCGGCGGAACTCGACCCGACCATCATTTCACAATGCGGCACTTTGTTTGCGATGCGCATGTCGAACGACCGCGACCAGGCGCTCCTTGCGCTCGGCGGTCTCCGATCACGGCGCCGATCTGTTCGCTTTCGTGCGCATCGCTCGGCACGCGCGAAGCGCTTGCCTTCGGTGCGGGTGTGCCGCTCCCCACCCGTCTTACGTTCCCGGAAATCGCAAGTGCGGCGATCCCGAAGAGCGAGTCTTTCGCGAGCAACCATGGCACCACTATCGACACCGGCGAACTCGATTTCATCAGCGCGGTCGTCGACCGTTGGCGTCGCGCCACCATGAGCCAGCAGCAGGCGCATGAAGAGCCGATGAAAATGCCGGCGACATCGATCCCGGCCGAGACTGTTCCGCTACAGCCGGCTGCTGCACACGCCGCACCGATTGAAACCAACCGGCTGAGCTTGCTCAAAAAGCCGATCTCCGCGACGGAAGATTTCAGGCGGTAAGCGAGGAGCCGCGCTTTCCAAAAAAGCGATCCAGCGCGCAATTAATCGCAGCTGGTAATCGGCCATTTCCGGCCAGATACCAGCCCGGGATAGATCATAATGCCCTTCCGGCAATTGGAACGGCATTGTGCGACCGCCTGGTTGCAGATCGCAGGCGTCCATCCAGTCTTACCTCTGCTCACGTCCTGTCGACACAACCCATCCCAGTAAGAGCAGGATTGCGCCATCGACATCGATGTGTTGGCGATCAAAAATACTAGAGATATCGCGATTAAAACTAACTTACGCATTTTCGCCTCGAAAACTTCGACTAACCATTAGCAGAAAAGCATTTTGCTTAAAAATAACGAGTCCAAGCGGCTTTAGTTCGTTCGCCGAAACACGCCAATAGGCTGGCGATCGAGCGTTCTCAAGCTAAACTCAATAGCTCGACACCGACTAGCTACTGCCGGCCACCAAATTCGCTGTGCTTGGAGTGTTTACCGCGCTCGTGCCGGCGCACGCAGACGCCCGCTGACGCGGTCGGGAGAAGCGCCCGGGCGCGCGTCTAACGTGCGGCCACCGATGGTGGCGCCCGCACGTACTTCGTCCAGATAAATCGGCTTCGAGAAATAGAAGCCTTGCGCAAGCCGGATGCGGCTTGCGGTCTGGAGATAAATCAGCTCTTCGGCGGTCTCGACGCCTTCGGCGACCATGCTCATGCCGAGCGAATGCGCGAGCGACTCGATTGCCTTCAACACGCTCTGGCTTCGCGGGCGCTCGTGGATGCGCGAGATAAAAGAGCGGTCGATCTTGATTTCGTCTGCGGTGATATCGGCAAGCGCGCTCAGCGACGAGTAACCGGTGCCGAAGTCGTCAATTGAAATGCGCACGCCGATATTGCGCAGGAACGGCAGAATCTCCGCCTGGAACACGCCCTTTTCGATGATCGCATCTTCGGTGAGTTCCAGGATCAAACGCTCGGCCGCGGCCGGATTCTTTAATCGTCTCGATGAGGGAGCGCATGAAGGCGAGATCGCCGGTCTGTTTTGCGCCGACATTGATCGAGATGCTGCTGCCCGCACCGAACGCGGCATCCAACCGGTCGATCGAGCTCAGCGTCTCGGTCAACACGAAATTGGTGATCGGGTTGATCAGGCCGAGTTCGATTGCAAGCGAGATGAACTGTCCCGGCGGATGGATTTCGCCGTCGCTGTCGCGCCAACGCACCAGCGTCTCGAAGCCGACGACCTCTCGGCTATGAATATCGACTTTGGGCTGGAACGCGCAAACGAAGCGGCGGTCACGGATCGCAAGCCGCAGCCGCTGTTCGGCTTCCATGCGCGCGGCAATTTGTTTTCCGAGGCCGTCGTCGAAATATTTCGCCTGTCCCTTGGCCTGGCCCTTGGCACCGTACATCGCGCCGTCGGCGTTGCGGCGGAGCTTTTCGTAGCTCTCGCCATGTGTGGGATAAAAGCTCACGCCAATCGAGCAGGACGTGAAAATCTCGAAGCCTTCGATATAGAACGGCCGTTTGACCTCGGTGAGCACCTGTTCGATCAGCGGGCTAACGGTTTCCTTATCCTCGAAGCCGCTAAAGAGGAGCAGAAATTCGTCGCCGGAAATACGCGCGAGCATGTCGCCGGGGCGGAGCTTCGCCCGGATGCGCTCGCCGATCTTGATGAGCAACGCGTCCCCGATCGCGTGGCTGTAATAGTCGTTGACGTGCTTGAAGTTGTCGAGATCGATGAAGGCCAGCGCAAACGGGCGTCGGTCCGAATTGATGATCGAGGTGACATATTCCTCGATGCGGACGCGATCCGGCAAGCCAGTGAGCTTGTCGATATGCGCGCGCTCGGTAAGACGGCGCTCGACTTCGCGATGTTCGGTGATGTCCACCGAACTCGAAATCAAAAGCGTGTTGTTGGTAATGAACACCGGCGTGTGCGCGGAAAGCAAAATCCGGTCGCCTTCAAGATCGGTGACCTTCGCTTCGGTGCTGATGGTCTTGCCACCGTTAATGACGCTCTGTTCCCAATCGCGGCGGGCGCTCGCTTCCTGTTCGGACAGAAAGTCCGCGGGCGAACTGCCGAGCAGTTTTTCGGTCGAGACCGCGAGATCGGCGGCCGCCATCGCGTTCGCCAAAATGAAACGGCCGGAACTGTCCTGAACGGTGAGGCTGATCGGCAGATGGTCGAGGATCACTTTCAAAAGCCGGCTGTCATGGATCGACTGGCCGTTTTCTTCCAGGCTGACATTATTAGGGGCAGGCTTCCCCGTACCGCTTGCCACGATGCTGGCTAAACTCGCTGCCGAACAGACGCGGGCAAGCGTTAGCTCGCCTTCGTTGAATACGGTCTTCGCGCGAACCAGAACCGCGACCGCGGTCTTGCCGCGAAGGCCCAGCGGCAGGATCAGCGCGCAATCCTCCGGCGATAGCGCGCCTGCAAGCCCGATCGATTCCTTGGTTTCGCCCGAAGGCACCACGCGGACATCGAGCAGCGCGTTCAGGGGTACATGATCGCAGAAGGGCTTGATCTCGACCGCGGGCTCGGTGGCAAGACAGGTAACTGCGCCCTCGCCGTCGCGCCCCACAAGAAGCGCGCGGTCAAACGGCAATACGGCTTTGAGGGCACCCGGCAGCGCTTCCTCGCCCTCCGGGCTAAGGAGCGCGCGCAGCACCGAAAGCAGCGCAGAAACGCCGTTTATTTCGGTTGCCTGCGCACCCGCCGGCCCGATTTCACCTGTATTTTCAGTGGCAGCCGACACCTGATCCCCGAACCGCAAAAATTACGGACCCAGATTTAGCGGCCAAATATTTTGAATAGGTTTCGACGACCGGACTCAGCCGGTCGCAATGTTAAGACTTTATTCACCACGCGGTGGCGGGCGAAGCGTCGTTCATTTCGGGGATGACGGCTCGGCCCAGGGTTCGGCCGTACTTAGCGGTTCTCTGACACCGGCCTTTTTGACTGTTTTTGACGGACCCATTTTCTTGAGGCTTCGAACCGGGACCGTCGAGAGCAGCGCAATCCCTCCGATCAATGCAAGTCCGCCTACGGCCAGAGCGATTGGCAGCGCGATGCCGCGTTTCGGCTTTTGATGAGGCAGATAAGAGCGCAGTTGCTTTGACGTCGGAAGGTTCTTGGAAAGCCCTTGCAACCATTCCTGGACCGCTTCCAGCTTGTCGCCTACTTCATCCGTAATTTTGTCGAGCGCTTTGGAGGCCATGATCTTTTCCCTCACGGCCATCTTCAGCCGAGCAAAGACCAACGTTCAGGGCCTAAATTCGTTCCCTCGCGTACACAATTTTACAGCTCCGGTAATTGCCGGAGCGCGAACAGCACGCCGATGCCCAAAAGCACGCCAAGCGCGTACCACCAGAGCGAAATCTGCTCCACTTTTGGAAGGCGGAACGACATAATTACCCTTGGAGTTTTCCGGCGCTCACTAGAAGTAAGCCGCGGTGAGTTGATAAGGCCCGCGTTTTTCGCGTGAATACACTTTCGAGGCCGCATCATAGATTTGATCGCGATTGGCATCGAAAATATTCAGCAGACTTGCTTCGTCGTATTGCAAGAGCTGCCGGATCTTCAGCAAGGCGTCGACGGGAATCGAGAATGCTTTCTCGATAACGCCATCGTATCCCCAAAACATAACGATCTTACGATCCGCATCGTAGCTGCGGCTTTGATTGGGAAAATTGATTGGCACTAAATTGGTGATCCTCGTCGCCCGCCTGGCGCTGAGTCGCGAGCACGCATCTTCTCTATATATAGGTAGAATGACAGCTATTGCCCGGACATTCGCCAGGAAACCTCGCATTTGCTGGATGAAACGGTCTTTATTGAACAGATTGCCGCCTTAGTAGCGTGCTACAAAGTTCCACTTGCAGCACGCACCAGCGCGCCTACGGGTCGGCATTTCGCTGTCCGCGACCATCTGCTCTTTAAAAATCGCTGACCGTTAGCCGTCGCGGCACGCGACGTTTCCCGCGCGCCATTTGCTGCCTGTGCCGCGCATTGTCGCGCGGCGTGAACGAACATGAGGCGAAGCAATTGACCGTTGAACGCGCACGCGCGACCCCGCTGCGAAAGCCCTGGGGCGTTTCGGACCTCCTGCCCTGGAGCAGCGCCAAAGTAGATGGCGGTGCCATCGGCGAAATCTGGTTCGAGCGCTCCGATAAAGGCGCGCAAGATCCGTCGCTGCTGTTGAAGCTTTTGTTCACCAGCCAGCCGCTTTCCATTCAGGTTCATCCAGACGACGAGTTCGCCCAGTCGATCGGCTTGCCGAACGGCAAAACCGAAGCCTGGTATGTGCTGAGTGCAGCACCGGGCGCCAAAGTGGCGCTCGGCCTACGGGAAGAAGTGACACCGCCGCAGCTCCGCAGCGCGGTTGAAAGCGGCAAAATTCCCGGCCTGGTATCCTGGCGGCCGGTGGCCGCAGGCGACACCATCTTCGTGCCCGCAGGCACCATTCACGCGATCGGCGCAGGCCTCGTGATCGCGGAAATCCAGCAGCGCAGCGACGCCACCTTCCGCATGTTCGATTACGGCAGAGAACGCGATCTCCATGTCGAGAACGCAGTCGCGGTGGCCGATCCTGTCCCCATGGAGGCGCTCGCAACACCCAAACGGTTTAGCGATCAGCGCACCGTGCTGGTATCCGGGCCCTATTTCGTTTTTGAGAGCATCGATCTGCCGCCAAATTCAAATTGGTCGCTCACGGCGGAACAAGAGACCTGGTTGCTCGTTGTCAAAGGGGGTGGCCGCGCCGGCTCCTCCAACCTCGCCATGGGTGACGCGATCTTCGCGCAATCCGACAGCGTCGAGATTCGCGCGGGTGCGCTCGGCATGCAGGCGCTGGTTGCCTACGTCGATAAAGCTCCCGCCCCGCGCCTGCTTCAATAAGACTGGAGATCAGTATGACCCGCAATTACGCATTTGGAGATTTTGAATGAGACCTCTCCAGCGTGTTGCGTTCATCGGCAATCACCTGCCCCGCCGCTGCGGGATTGCGACCTTCACCCACGATCTTCATCGCGCGGTCGCGGCGTCCCGGCTCGATCTCGAAACCTGCGTGGTCGCGATGACCGATCCCGGCTGCACCTATCATTATCCGCCGGCCGTGCGCCTCGAAGTCCGCGAAGACGTGCTTTCCGACTATACGGATGCTGCGGATTTGCTGAACAGCGCCAACTTCGATGTCGTATCGCTTCAGCATGAATATGGAATTTTCGGTGGCGACGCCGGTGGCGATATCGTCGATCTGCTCACGCGCCTGAAAATGCCGGTCGTCACCACCCTGCACACCGTATTGGCCGAGCCCACGCCCGCACAACGCGGCGCGATGCGGCGGATCATTGCCGCCTCCTCCAAGATTGTCGTCATGGCGGAAAAAGGCCGTGAGCTCCTGCAATCGGCGCACAACGTCTCGCAAAACAAAATCGAAGTGATCCCGCACGGGATTGTCGATTTCCCGTTTCTCGAACCTAATCAGGCCAAGGCAAAACTCGGCTTTCAGGGCAAGATCGGTCATTCTCACGTTCGGTCTGTTGTCGCCGAGCAAAGGCATCGAGAACGTCATCGATGCGATGCCGGAGATCATCAAGTCCACTCCGAATGCGGTCTACGTGGTGCTCGGCGCGACCCACCCGAATCTCGTCCGCCAACGCGGCGAAGCGTATCGCGAAAGCCTGATCACGCGCGTGCACGAACTCGGCATTTCGAAGACCATGTCGTGTTCATCAATCAGTTCGTCGATCAGCCGACGCTGCTGGACTTCATCTCGATGTGCGATGTCTATGTGACGCCCTATCTCAATGAAGCGCAGATGACGTCTGGCACGCTGTCCTGCAGCTATCGGACTGGGCAAAGCCGTGGTCTCGACGCCTTATTGGCACGCAAGCGAGCTGCTCGCCGACGGCCGTGGCGTGCTGGTGCCATTCGCCGATACCGCCGCGCTCGGCAAAGAGATATCGTCACTCCTGACCGACGACGTGCGGCGTAACGCGATGCGCAAGCGCGCCTATGCCGACAGCCGCTCGATGACCTGGGCGCAGACCGCCAAGCGCTATGTCTCGGTGTTCGAGGCAACGCGGAATAACTTCACCTCGCCGCAAATGTCTTCGACTGCGATCCTGCTCGGTTACAAGGAAACACCGGTCCCGGAGGTGCGCACGTCGCATCTCTTGTCGCTCTGCGACAGCACCGGCATCATCCAGCATTCGGTTCACTCGGTGCCAGACCGTTCGCACGGCTATTGTGTCGACGACAATGCGCGGGCCTTGCTCCTGTCCTGTGCGCTGGCAAATTCAGACCAGGAGCCGTTACCGAACCAGATCACGGCGCGCTTTGCCGCCTTCATCCAGCACGCGTGGAATCCGGACACACTGCGGTTTCGGAATTTCATGAGCTATGACCGCCGCTGGCTTGAAGACCAGGGCTCGGAAGACAGCCACGGCCGGACGCTTTGGGCCTTGGGTAAATGCGCGAGCGACGATCCCGATCAGTCGCGCCGCCGCTGGGCCGCTGCTTTGTTCGGCCGTGCCGTTTCGCCGGTCGAGCAATTCTCGTCGCCGCGGGCCTGGGCGTTCACGCTTCTGGGCTTGAACGCCTATTGCACGCGCGTAGACAACGACCAGACTGCCGAGCATATGCGCGGCCTGCTCGCCGATCGGTTGATGACCCGGCTTTCAGACGCAGAGAACGACGACTGGCGCTGGTTCGAAGACAGCCTCTCCTACGACAATGCACGCCTGCCGCAGGCCTTGATTCAGACCGGGATCGCGATGAACCGGCCACATTATATAGACGCCGGTATCCAGTCGCTGCGCTGGCTGATGACGCTGCAGACGACCTCTTACGGGCACTTTCGTCCGGTCGGCAGCAAGGGCTTCGGCAAACCGCGGCAGAAGCCGGCCGCCTTCGATCAACAGCCGGTCGAAGCAGCTGCCACGATTGCCGCCTGCATTGAAGCGTGGCGCGCAGATGGCAGCGCCGAATGGACCTCGGGCGCCATGCTCGCATTCGGATGGTTTCTGGGCGAGAACGATCTACAGGACATCGCTGATCGATTCTGAGACCGGCCGTTGCTGGGATGGGCTTCATCCCGACCGGCCAAACGAGAACACAGGCGCCGAATCGACGCTTGTCGTACCTGCTTGGTCTCGTCGATATCTGGCAACACAAGCGCGAAGCGGCAAATGATCGAACGAAATTCATATCCGAATTAGTGAGTAGCGTTCCAGAACACGCATTCGTCTCGCGCACGCTTCCAGGGAGCACCTTTGTCTCAACCCCTATTCTTAAACCGGCACGCGTTATACCTGCGGCCGGATCCAGCCAGAGTAGTCGTCAAACCGTTCAAGCCGGCGACTGAACCACGCGATCTCAATCCGACCGACCGGACCCGGGCGAACCACATCGTCGATCGGGTGCTGAAGCTCGATGCCGACCGCTGCCGAGCAGCAGCTTCGTGACGTGCTCGACAATTTCGAAGGCCGTCACCGCAACCTGCTTCAGATCTTCGAGACCCGTGCCGACCAAATGGAAGACGCGCTCGATCCGCACGCAAAGCTCGATCAAACCCAGCGCCGGCTGATCGGCTCGTATTTTCTGAACGAGTATTCGTTCGAAGCCTCCGCGCTATTCAATCCGAGCATCGTCCGCCATCCCGATCAAAGCGAGCTCTCCGATAACTGCTTGCCGTTTTATCCTGAGCCTGCGCGCAGTCGGCGAAGGGCATATCTCGTCGCTGACATTCCGCTCCGGCATCATCGCCGGCGACGGCAGCATCAAAATCGACGCTACCGCGCGTCTCGCCTCGGTACCCACGGTCAAGTCGCGCACGTCGGGACGATATGGCGAAGAAGTCGAAGTCGTCTTTCAGCCCGGCGAGGAATTAAGCGAGCGCGTTATCTTTCCGATTACCGACGCACAGATCAACGGCATCGAAGACGCGCGCTTTGTCGAATTCATCGACGACAACGGCGAGCGCACTTATTATGCGACCTACACCGCCTATAGCGGGCGGGCGATCCGCTCCGAATTGATCGAAACGAAAGACTTTCTTTCATTCAAAATGACGCCGCTCGGCGGCACTGCGGCGCATAATAAAGGCATGGCGCTGTTTCCGAGAAAAATCGACGGCCGCTACGCGATGATCGGGCGGCAGGACAATGAAAACCTCTATCTCATTTATTCCGACGATCTTTACACCTGGAATGGCGGTCGCCCGTTCCTGCAGCCGGTGCACCCCTGGGAGTTCGTGCAGATCGGCAATTGCGGCTCACCGATTGAACTCGACGAAGGCTGGCTCTTGCTGACGCACGGCGTCGGTCCGGTCAGAAAATATTCGATTGGTGCCGTGCTCTTGGACAAGACCGATCCGTCGAAGGTGCTTGCGCGTTCGCGCGAGCCGCTGCTCCGCCCCGAGCCTGGCGAGCGCGAAGGCTATGTGCCGAACGTGGTCTATACCTGCGGCTTCATGCGCCACCGCGATCACATCATCCTGCCTTATGCCGTGTCCGACACTTTCTCCAACTTCGCGACCATGCGAATTTCCGACTTGCGTCATGCGGTTGCCGGTTGAGGTGCCGCAATGGACGCCCTCTTTATCGGACACACCTATATCGACGTGACATTCGTCACCGACCGTATGCCGACGGGTGATGAGAAACTGGTCGCCAACGATTACGCGGTTTCGTTCGGCGGCAATGCGGTTACTGCGGCCTTTTGCTGCGCGAAGCTTGGCATCAAACCGGATCTGATTGCGCCGGTCGCCGACGACTGGCTCGGACGCATGTTTCAGGACATGGCGGCACGTTACAAGGTTTCGCTTCACGTCAGGAAAATCGGCAAGTCGTCGCTATCCGTCATCATGCCAAACAACGGCAAGCGCGCGATCCTGCGCGGCCGCGACGATAGCTACCCTCACCCGTTTCCGATTCTGAATCTCGCCGGCTGCCGCGCGCTGCATCTGGACGGGCATCAACCTGACGCAGCAATTCACTATGCGGAGATGTTTCGAGGCTCCAACCGCCTCACCTCGCTCGATGGCGGCGGGCTGCGCGCGAACACCGACGAGCTGTTGGGCTTCATCGATATCGCCGTTGTTGCGGAACGTCTGTGCGAACAAATGAGCCTGGAGCCGCCGGCGATGCTCGATTACCTGAAGCGCCGCGGCTGTCGTATCGGCGGTGTCACGCTCGGCGCACGCGGGATGCTCTGGTATGATGAGCGCGGCACGGTTCGCACCTTGCCTCCGCTTGCGATTCCACAAGAGCGCATTGTCGATACCAGTGGCGCGGGCGACGTCTTCCATGGCGCGTATGTCTATTCGTACCTGGCTGACAGCAGGAAGTCCTGGGAAGAGCATTTCAAATTTGCCCGAGCGGCATCCACTTACAAGATTCAGCATCTCGGGAATGAAGCTGGGTTGCCGAGCGTCGAGAATATCGCGGCAATTACGGCTACATATTCCGTTTTGCCGGGTGATTCACTCGCTGAATAAGGCTTTTTCCGCACCTTACATTCAGGTGACCGAGTCACCATATGGGAGGCATGGCATCATTTGATTACAACGCTCCCGCAGAACTTTATGTGAATAAAGGCGCCCGAAGGCAGCGTTCGATGACCTTCAAGCGCTTTGACCGAGCCGCTGACGCGGTGCGCTATGTCACAGAAGAGCTGCCCCTGCCCAACGCTGCAAGCGCGGTGATTGAAATCAACGAGACGCGTTACCGCCACCCTGAAATCCTGACGTTATACAACGCGAGCGAATATCCGCTGCCGCGGCGCTAGAAGGTGAGCACCGACGACGAGCTTCGCCTCGGGATCGAAAACCTCGATCTACGCCGCCTGCTTATACAAGCGGGTCTGGACGCCGCCGAAAGCAAAGTCGTCGAAGAATTGCAGCGCGTCGTTCTTGAAGAGCTGCATCATCGCATTAAAAACACTCTCGCCACCGTATTATCCATCACGTCGCAAAGTTTGCAGACCGCCGGAAGCCTGGAAGAAGGTAGGAAGGCGATCGAATTCCGATTGCTTGCGCTCGGTCGCGTCCATGACCTTTTGCTGCAAGCGAAATGGACCAGCGCCAAGTTATCGACCATCCTGAATGGCGCGATTGAGCCTTTCGATACGCATAATGTCAGCCGGTTTCGGATTCAAAGCACCAATATTTCGGTGAGCGCAACCGCAGTCCTTCCCCTCGCCATGGTCTTGAACGAACTCTGCACCAACGCGCTCAAATATGGCGCGCTTTCGAATGACACCGGACAAATCGACATCACCGCGACCATCGATGCTTCGGGAGAGAATTTCCGCCTGCAATGGAAAGAAAGACACGGGCCGCCCGTTACCCCGCCGACACGAAAGAGCTTCGGAACACGCCTGATCGAGCGAAGCTTCATCCGGCAATTACGCGGCGAAGCCACCCTGAGCTACGAGCCTAGCGGCGTCGTTTGCAGCCTGAATATCCCGACCGCCGTACTGAAGCCGGCTATTTAAGTGCAAATGAACCGGAACCAACGCGCTTAGCGCCGCGTTGAGTAGAGATATCCCGGCACTTATTCGTCTCTTCGACCGCCGTCATGTCGGCAGCGGCCGAAATTTGTCGGCAGCACCGGCATTGATCCGAACCTAAGGATTGATCCTTTGAAACATCTCAAACTCACTCTCTTCGCGTCGGCGGCAATCGGTCTTGCCACGATCGTGAGTGCATCCGCAGCGCCGGCTGGAATCACGCCGGCTCTGAACGAAAGCTCAACGCAGAATGTCCGCCTGGTTTGCGACCAGTGGGGGCGTTGCTACGAAACGCGCCGGAACCGCCATCGCGGATACAATAACCGCCATCGCGGATACGATGACGGCTATTACCGCCAGCGTAGAGGCTACGGCTTCGGCCCGTTCGGCTTCTTTTGATCTAATCGCGTCCTATACGCGATGAACTTGGGAACCGCTGGGCTCACGCCCGGCGGTTTTCTTTTTCAGCCTGCGATTATCGCCTCTTCATGAATGCGAAGCCGGTCCAGAAAATTGCTGATGACCTCAAGTGTCATTGCCGGGGCGTCGCGCTGCGGAGAATGACCGGCGCCGGGGATAATCACGCCTTCCAGCGGGCAATAGGTATCCTCTCGCGCGACTTCGAGCTGCGCGAGCGTGCTGTAGGGATCGTGTTCGCCCTTGATCATCAAGATCGGCACGCGGATATGCGCAAGCGAATCGCGAATGTTGAAGGATTCCTTGAACTTCGGATGGAGCCAGGCACTGCGCCAGCCTTCGAAGGCGTTGTCGACATTCTTATGATGGCGCGCGAGCTTTTCACGCAGGTTCGTGGTCTTATAGTTCTCCGCCGTCTGCTGGATCGCGGCAAGATTCACGTCTTCAACGAAGAAATGCGGCTCAATCAGCACGAGCCCGCGTACGCGATGATCCTGCACGCTTCCGGCATAGATGGTCGCAATCGAGCCGCCGTCGCTGTGGCCGAGCAACACGCCCCGCTCGAACCCGATCGCCTCCAACACGCCGGGCAGCACATCGAGCGCCTCGCGATGCATGTAGTTGACCTCTCGAGGCAGCTTTACCTCCGGCGACGCGCCATAGCTCGCGCGCGAATAAGCGAAGATGCGCATATGGGTGGCTTCCGCTAGTTGTTGCGGAAAATCACGCCAGGTCGAGACCGAGCCCAGACCTTCGTGCAGCATCACGATCATCGGACCGCTTGAGGCCGCGCCAAACCATTTGCCTTCAAGCGGCACGCCGTTCACGTCGATACGATCGGTTTTGGAATTCATGTCCGGCGAACTTACCAGCGCTCGCGATAGGGCCGGA
The DNA here is from genome assembly GCA_963730025.1 of uncultured Alphaproteobacteria bacterium. Taxonomy (GTDB): domain Bacteria; phylum Pseudomonadota; class Alphaproteobacteria; order Rhizobiales; family Xanthobacteraceae. The sequence continues at coordinate 95,025 of CAVSPV010000002.1, read as the reverse complement.
TATCGAGTTCGTGCGTCCAGGCGTCCTGCGGCTGCTGGTGCAACTGCCAATAGGCGTCCCCGATCGACGCCGGGTTCATCAATTCATCCGGCTCCGGTTCGGCATTACCGGTGCGCTTCTTCCGAAGCTCGCGCACGAATTCGGTATCGACGCCCGAGTCTATAATAAGGTGCGCGACATGAATCTGTTGTGGCCCAAGCTCTCGCGCGAAACTCTGCGCGACCGCACGCAGACCGAATTTCGCGGCGGAAAACGCCGAGAAGCCAATGCCGCCGCGCAGGCTCGCGGTAGCGCCGGTAAAGAAGATCGAACCTTTCTTTCGCGGCAACATCAATCGAGCGGCTTCACGTCCTGTGAGAAACCCGGAATAACAGCCCATCTCCCAGACCTTGCGAAACACTCGCTCGGTGGTTTCAAGAAGCGGAAATTGCACGTTCGCGCCGACATTGAAGATGCAGACTTCGAGCGGCGCGTCCTTCTCGGCGGCCGCAAGAAATTCGGTAATGCCTTCCTCGTTGCGCGCGTCCAAGGTTTTTCCGACGCAGCGTCCGCCGTCGGCTTCTATTTCTTTGACCAGTGGTGCCAGCTTATCGCCATTGCGGCGGCCCGCATGAACGAGATAGCCCTCTTTGGCGAAACGGCGCGCGATCGCGGCACCGATATAGTCGCCTGCGCCGACGACTGCGACCGAAGCATTTCTTTTCGTAGCCACGCGATGATCCTCCCCCGGCGGCAGCGTTCAGAACATGCTACGCCGCGGACCGGCCGATTCAAAGAAATTGGCTGCTATGCGTGTTTTGCCTAATAAGCGCGGATCGCAATACCCGTCTCGGCGTCGAATACATGAAGCCGTTGCGGATCGACCCGCACATGGACGTCGCTTTGCTCCGAGACCGGGAAATCGGCGCGGACCTGCACCTTGAGCCGCTCGGAGCCCAACTGAATTTCAACGAGCTTCTCCGAACCCAGCAACTCGATCAGCGAGACCTTGCCCGGCAGTGTATCGTTGCCGGCTGCCGGTACGATTTCGAGATCCTGCGGCCGCACGCCGAGCACAACTTTGATAATGCCACCGCAGGTGAGCTTCGGAAGCCCAAGCGCCCTGCCGCCCACTTCGACCCGGCCTGCATCGAGCTTGCCATCGAGAAAATTCATCGGCGGGCTGCCGATGAAGCCCGCGACGAAGCGATTGGCCGGCTGCGAATAGACTTCGGCCGGCGTGCCGAACTGCTGCACCACGCCCTGATGCATGACTGCGACCAGATCGGACATGGTCATCGCTTCGAGCTGGTCATGCGTCACGTAAACGGTGGTGGCGTTCGAGATCGAGATGAAAGCGCCGTAACTCGCTTCGCATGGTGACGCGAAGCTTGGCGTCGAGATTAGAAAGCGGCTCGTCCATCAGGAAGATATCGGGCTTACGCACCATTGCGCGTCCGAGCGCCACGCGCTGGCGCTGGCCGCCGGAAAGCTGCCCGGGCTTGCGATCGAGCAGGTGGTCGATTTCCAGAATTTTGGCGACGCGCTCGACGGCTTCGTTCATTTCGGACTGCGGCGTGCCGCGCACGCGCAGCCCGTAGCCGAGATTGCCGCGCACCGTCATCTGCGGATAGAGCGCGTAGGACTGAAACACCATCGCGATGTTGCGGTCCTTCGGAGCGTAAGCTGGTTCACGACCTGGTCGCCGAACACGATCTTGCCCGCGGTGATTTCCTCGAGGCCCGCGATCATGCGCAGCAGCGTGGTCTTGCCGCAGCCCGAAGGCCCGAGCAGCGTCACGAACTTCCGGCTCGGAAATACCAGGTTCACTTCCTTCAGCACCTGGACCGAGCCAAAGTTGCTTGCTGATGCTCTTCTAGCCTGACTTCCATTGCAGCGTAACTTCCCGTATTAGCCCTTGACCGCGCCGGCGCCGAAGCCTGCGACGAGATGGCGCTGGAGCGCCATGAACAGAATGGCCATCGGCACCGTCATCAGTACGGATGCCGCCATCAGCAATCCCCAATCGACATGCGTGCCTTCGAAGAACAGCATCACGCCGACGGTCAGCGTCAGATTGTCGATCGAGTTGATGAACACGCGGCCGAACAGATAATCGTTCCACGACACGATCATCGCGAAGATCGAGGCCGCGATGATGCCGGGCAGCGCCGACGGCAGTACGATCTGCCGGAACACCTGATAGCGCGAGGCGCCGTCGATCAATGCCGCCTCCTCGATCTCGATCGGGATCGAGCGCATGAAGGCCCACATCAGCCACATACAGAACGGCAGCGTCACGCAGACATAGCCGAGGATCAGGCTCCATAAACTATCGGTCAGATCGAGCCGCACCATCATCAGGAACAGCGGAAAGACGAAGATGATCGACGGCACCATGTAGCCGAGCAGACTGAAATAAGGGACCGCGCTTCGTCCCCAGTAGCGGAACCGCGTCAGGCTGTAGGCAGCGAGCGTCGAGACCACGATGCTGATGATGGTCGAGCCCAGCGTCACGATCACGCTGTTCACGAACCAGCGCGTGAAGAACTGCGCGGGCGTCGGGCCCATGTTCTGCTGCGCGCCCTGCGACTGGTAATATTGCTGGCGGCCGGTGAGCAGCGCTTCATAGTTCTCGAGCGTGAAGTTTCGCGGGATCAACGTCGGCGGCGTCGCGAAGATCTCGGACTTGGGCTTCAGCGATGTCGAGAGCGCCCAGATCAGCGGAAAGCAGATCAAGAACGTCACCGTGCAGAGCACGAGATAAAGGATCGCTTTTTTCGCTACTTCCCAGACTTTGCTCGACGGGTTCATTTGTCGTTTTCTCCGAAACCCGCGACGCGCAGATAGACGATGCTGCCGATCAGCAACATGATCATCATGACGACGCCGGTCGCCGCACCCACGCCCAAGCGCAGGCTCGCCATCGACTGCTCGAAGGAATAGACCGCAAGATTGAAGGTCGAGGTCCCCGGCCCGCCTTTGGTGAGTAGATAAATTTCCTCAAACTTGTTGAAGGTCCAGATCGTGCGGAACACGATCACGACGATCAGCACTTCCCTGAGTTGCGGTAGCGTGACGTCGAAGAAGCGCCGCACCACGCCCGCGCCATCGACCTTGGCGGCGTCGTAAAGCTCGAGCGGCACCGACTGCAGCCGCGCGAGCACGCAGATCACCACGAAGGGCGTGTATTTCCAGACATTGAGCATGATCGTGGACGCCATCGCCATCGCTGGGCGTGGAGAGCCAATAGATCGGCTCATTGATAATGCCGGACGCCAAGAGGCTGTAATTCACGACGCCGATTTCGGGATTGAAGATCCAGCGCCAGATCAGCGCGATCACCACCGTCGGCACGATGTAGGGAAACAGCAGCAGCCCGCGAAAGATCGCCATGCCGAAGAGCGCGCGATGCAGCAGCAGCGCGAGGCCGACGCCAAGCACGGTCTGAAACAGGATCGAGAGCAGCGTCCAGATCGTCGCCTGCCGGAACGACGACCAGAACAGCGGATCGTCGAAAGATGAATTCGAAATTGTCGAAGCCGACGAAGGCGCGTCAGATCCGGGCGCAGCGGGTTGTAGCTGTAGAACGCCATCCGGATCGCTTCCACGATCGGATACACCATGAAGAACAAGCGCCGTCACTACGAAGGGCGCGATAAAAATCAGCCCGACGGCGCGATCCGATTGTAAATGGCGGAGTAAATGCATTGCGGAGGAAATGTTGCCGGGCGGAGCATCGCCCGGCAACGATTTTCACTAGCCCAGGAGACGCAAGTTTTCGCGGCGGATTGCCTCGAGTTCGCGTGCACCCCACTTCGCCGCTTCTTCCGGCTTCATGTTGTCGATGACAACCTTCTGCACGGTCTGCGCGAGCACCGAGCGGCCATGAACGTAGCCTGCAAACGGATTCGATCCCTGCAGCAACTCGTTTGCCGTCGAGCTCGAGTTGGCAAGCGATGTCCGGAAATACGTGTCCACCGTCTTCGGCTTGGACTTGTAGAACGCGTGTTCTTTCAGCTCCGGCGCGTCCGCGATGTCCTTGTAGGTCGGCGCCACGTTCGGCATCAGCGAATGGCAATATTTAATGAGCCATTCCTTGCTGGTCTGCTGATAGAGCAATGCCGCCCGCACTTCGTCGATGAACGGGTTGTTCTGCGCCGGGATGCACCAGCCCTGGAAATCGTTCCAGTTGCTGCGGCGTCCGGTCTTCGGATGGCGCGCGTGATTGAACGCTTCGGTCGCCTCGAAAATCGGCTTTGCCTCTTCCGCTGCACGACCGAGCGTACGGCCCCAGTAGAAGCTCATCGCGGTCTGGCCGGTGACATGCGCGTCGACGACCTGGAGGAAGCTGTATTCGACCGCGCCCTTCGGCATGTAAGGCCGCAGTTCCCGCACGAAGTTCAGTGCTTCCACGGTCTGCGGGCTGTCGAACACGACTTCGAACTTGTTCGCGGCATCGAACATGCGGCCGCCGGCCGAATGCAGGAGTGCAGCGAAGTGATAGTCGGTGCAGAGGTTGCGGCCGAGCGCCATGCAGAAGCCCGCCATGTTCGGCTTCTTCTCGGAGATCGTCTTCGCCGCACCGAGAAGATCGTTCCAGTCCCAGGTGTCCGGGTCCTTGAGGCCGAGCTCCTTGATGATGTCCATGCGCACCAGCAACAGATGCGGCTGGTGATGGGCCGGAATGACATATTGCTTGCCCTTCCAGTTGCCCCAGTAATCCCACTTCACGCCATCGACCAGACGGTCCTTGCCGATCTTGTCGACGAGATCGTCGACCGGAAGCAAGATGCCCTCGGCCATCATCTGCGCCGCAATCGGCGACTCCACGCTGATCAGCGACGGCGGACGCTTCGCCGCAAGATCGGTCATCAGCTTCACATAGACGCCGTCCCACGGAATGGTTTCGATTTCGAACTTGAGACCGGGCGCATTCTTCTGCGCCCACTCGTTCATCGCAGCAACGCCGACGCCGCCGTATGGGCCGGGCTCACCCCAGACGCGAACCGTGCCGGTCTTGGTGCTTTGCCCGAACGCCGAACTCGTGTTCAGCAGGCCGCTCGCACTTGCGCCGGCGGCAGCGACACCGCCGAGAAACGTACGCCGGTCCAGCGCGAACTTTCCGTACTTGTTATTTTGCATTTGCTCCTCCCTTTAAACCCGAATGATCAGGCTGCCGTTGTTTCGGCAGTATTGTTCTTGAATGACTGTCAGAAATGCCTGTTGGGCCGCACCGAAGCTGCAGCGTTCGCGGACACCGGCCGCGATCTCGCCCGGCGCGCGGTGTTTCCGCGCCAAACCCTCTGCCATCGCCTGCCGCGCGACGGCTTCGGCGACTGCCGGACAAAGATCCGGATCGAGCGGGCTTGGCAAAACATTGTCGAACTTGAGTTCGTTTTCCTGCACGCGTCCGGCAATTGCGCGGGATGCAGCAAGGCATATGGTTTCGGTAATTCTCTTCGCCGCAGTATCGACCGCGCCCCGCATGATGCCGGGGAACGCGAGCACGTTGTTGCATTGGTTCGGCTCGTCGAAGCGCCCGCTTCCCGAAATCGCGGCACCGGCGGCGAGTGCTGCACTGGGCATGATTTCCGGTTCGGGATTGGCGCAGGCGAATACGATTGCGTCTTTCGCCATCGACTGAATATGCGGGCGCGACAGCAGGTTGCCCGTGCTTAAGCCCACGAATGCGTCCGCGCCGCGGAGCGCGTCACGAAGATCGCCCGTCTTCTTCGCGCGGTTGGTACGGCTTGCAAGCTCGTCCATATGAGGAAACGGCTGACGTTCAGTCGAAACAATAATGCCGTGCTTGTCGCAAATAATGATCTCGCCGACGCCCCAGGCGAGCAGCAGCTTTGCTGCGGCAGTACCGGCAGCGCCCGCGCCGTTCACGACAATGCGGATATCTTCTTTCTTTTTGCCGACCACGCGGATGGCGTTCATCAGGCCCGCGACGATCACGGTCGCAGTGCCGTATTGATCGTCATGAAACACCGGCACCGACATGCGCTCGGTGAGCGCGCTCATGGTGCTGAAACAATGCGGTGCTGCGACATCTTCGATATTGAAGCCCGCGAACGACGGCTCGAGTGCCACGATGTGATCGGCAAGCTTGTCGGGGTCTTTGACGTCAAGACAAAGCGGCACGGCATCCAAGCCCGCCAGCATCTTGAACATGATCGCCTTGCCTTCCATCACCGGCACGGCCGGTAACGGTCCGGTGCGGCCGAAGCCGAGCACGGCGGTGCCGTCGGTCACGACCGCAATCGTGTTGCCGCGGTTGCTCAGTGTTTCGACTTCCTCCGCGTTCGCGACGATCCGCTGCACCAGCACGCCCACGCCCGGCGTATAAAGGGTCGCGATATCGCGGAGCGAACTCACATGAACCTTCGACACGATTTCGAGCTTGCCGTGACCCGACGCGACGTCGCGCACCGCGCTGATCGCGGCTTCGGGCGTCACCGCCCATTTTGTGTCGAGCGGCTTGTGCATTATCCGGCCCCGCTCCGGCGGCGCTGCGCATAACGGCCTTCGCGCACGGTCGCCGTGATCTCGTGCGCGAGCATGCCTTCGGCCGCGCACATGCGGCCGATGATCGGCGCAATCTCGTGGCTCGCTTCCGGGGTCAGCCGTTGATAGGTCACGGTCTTCAGGAACTTTCCGACCCAGAGCCCGCCGGTGTAGCGCGCGGCGCGTCCTGTCGGCAGCGTATGATTGGTGCCGACGCCCTTGTCGCCGTAGGCGACCGTGCTTTCCTCGCCGACGAACAGGCTGCCGTAGTTGCGTGAGCTGCTTCAGGTAATAGTCGTTCTTCGACGTCAGCACCTCGAGATGCTCGGGTGCATATTGGTCGCTCAACGCAATCGCTTCGTCGTCGCTGTCGACGACTGCGACTTCGCCCCAGCGCGCCCAGGCAGCACCCGCGATTTCGCGCGTCGGTAACGTCACGAGCTGACGCTCGATTTCCGCCAATACTTCACGCGCGACTTTCTCTGATGTCGAGATCAGCCATGCCGGGCTGTCGGGACCATGTTCGGCCTGTCCCAGCAGATCGGTCGCGACCAACGCGGGATCGGAGGTCTCGTCGGCGATGACCAGGATTTCGGTCGGGCCTGCCGGAAGATCGATGCCGACCTGACCGAACAGCTGGCGCTTGGCTTCCGCGACATAAGCGTTGCCGGGACCCGTGATCATATCGACCGGCTTCATGCCGACGCGGCCGAAGGCCATCGCGGCAAATGCCTGCACGCCACCGATTGCGTAGATTTCGTCTGCGCCCGACTCCGCGAGCGCATAAAGCGTCGGCGGAAAAATGCCCTTGCCTTCGCGCGGCGGTGCTGCACCGATGATGTGCGAGACGCCTGCGACTGCGCGCGGTCGCGACACTCATGATCGCGGCCGAAATCAGCGGATATTTTCCGCCGGGGATATAACAGCCGACCACTTCGATCGGGATGATCTTCTGGCCGAGCGTGATGCCTTTGCCGAATTCGCCTTCGAACTCGGTGAGCGAATCGCGCTGGCGCTTGGCGAAATCCGTGACCTGTTTTTTACAGAAGGCGAAATCTTCCTTGAAGGTTTCGCTCATGGCTTTACGTGCGGCGTCGATCTCGCTTTGCGGGACACGGAAGTTGGCTCCAGTCCAGCCGTCGAGTTTTTCCGCGTATTTGCGGACCGCGGCGTCACCATTCTGCTCGATGTCCGCGATCATCTCGCGGACGCGCTCGATCAGATCGCGATTGTCCTGCCGGGATTGCGGAGCCGCCTGCTTGAGATAACGCGCCATAAATCTTCCCGTATCGTATTGCCGGGCGGTAATGTAACCGGTTACATTGGAAGCCGTAAAGAGGCATTTCCGAATATCTCGCGCAATGAAAAAGCCGGAAAAATCAGTCAGCGTGCGCTGGCTCGCAAAAAAAGCCGGCGTCTCGGTCGCAACCGTGAGCCGTACGCTGCGGCAACCCGAAACTGTTGCACCGCACACGCGCGAGAAAATTCTCCAGCTGGTCGAGACGTATCGCTATGTCCCCGACGGACGCGCGGCGAACTTTTCCTCCAGACGCACCGGCGTGGTCGGCCTGATCGTGCCGACGATCTCGAACTCGATCTATGCGGAGTTCACCGAGGCAATCCAGAACCGCTTGCAGGAGGCGGGGTTGAGCTTGCTCATCGCCAACGCGAAATATTCAGCGGAGATCGAAAGCAGACATCATCCGCAAACTGATCGAAAGCCGCGTCGAAGGCGTGATCCTCACCGGCTATCGCCGCGACGCGTCGCTCTATCAGTTGCTGCAGCACTACAAGATCCCCTTCGTGGTGACCTGGGCGATAAGCCCCAAGCGCACAATCCCTTCGATCTCCTTCGACAACCGCGAGGCGGCGGCGGAAGCAACCGAGATGCTGATCAAGCTCGGCCATCGCCGGATCGGACTTATCTGCGGGGTTGCCGCCACCAACGACCGCGCGGCGCAGCGGCTCGAGGCCTACCGCAAAGTGCTCGAGAAATACCGCATCGCGTTCGATGAGGCGCTCGTCTCCGAACAGCCGTTCGAAATCGAGGCCGCGGGCGAAGCAGCCGTCCGCCTGATGTCTTCCGCGCGGCCACCGACCGCGCTCTTCTGTGCAAACGACATTCAGGCGCTCGGCGCGCTATTTGCCTGCCAGCGCATGAAGCTGCGCGTGCCGGAAGATGTCTCGATCATCGGTTTTGACGATCTGCCGATCGTGCGCGCCGCGATCCCGGCGCTCTCCAGCGTGCATGTGCCCGCGCGGCAGATGGGAAATGCGGCGGCCGACGCGCTGATCGCGGCGGCAAGAGACGGCACCCCGATCAAGAGCCAGGTCATTCCAACCGACCTCATCATGCGCGCGAGTACGGCGCCGCTGAAAGCCTCGAAAGCTGCGCGCCGATGACCAGCGAACCGAATAATCCGCGCCCCTCGATGCTGCGGCTCACAACGCTTGCCCTTCCCGGCATCGCGCTTGCGGCAATAATCGCGGTGGCGGCTTTTCTGATCAGCAAGACGGTGACGCAGATTCCGCTGAACCCCATCATGCTCGCTGTGTTGCTCGGTGCTGCCGTCGCTGCGTTCACCGGCATGCCGGCAGCGATTTCAGCCGGGCTCAACACGGTGCCGAGGCTCGCATTGCGGATTGCAATCGTGCTCCTGGGCTTTCAGGTATCGTTCTCCGATATCCTGAACATCGGCGGCAGCGGGCTTGCCACGGTGCTCCTCGCCACCCTCACCACCATGATCGCAACACTCTATGCGGGTCGCGCGATGGGGTTGGAGCGCAACACCTCGCTCCTGATTGCGACCGGCACTTCGATCTGCGGGGTTGCCGCGATCATCGCGATGGGCGCCGCAATCCGCGCAAGCGCACGCGACATGACCTACGCCATCATCTGCATCACACTTTTCGGGCTCATTGCAATGGTGCTGTTCCCGTTGGCTGCGCCCCTGCTCGGTCTGGATGCGCGTGCCTTCGGCATCTGGACCGGCGCGTCGGTCCACGAAGTGGCGCAGGTCGTGGCCGCGGGCTTTCAGCATAGTAACGCAGCCGGCGAAGTCGCAACGGTCACCAAGCTCTCGCGCGTGCTCCTGCTCGCGCCCGTCGTCGCCGCGGTAATGTTCTATCTCCGCCGCGAGGCGCCGCAAACGACGCCAAGTATTCTGCCGTGGTTCGTCGCCGGATTCGTATTTGCCGCCGCCGCAAATTCCTTCGTCACGATTCCGTCGGACATGCGCGTGTCGCTTGCGCTGATTACATCGGCGCTTTTCGCCTTTGCGCTTGCGGCAATCGGGCTCTCGATCGATCTGAGGCAATTCTTCAAGGGCCGCAGCAAGGAAATGGCGCTCGGGCTATTCGCGGCGGTCTGGATCGCGGCGATCTCGCTTGCCGCGATCTACCTGACGCGATAACGCGATTAGTGTGAATTAATATAATGTGGCTCCGCACAGGGGACCTGCGGCGCAAAAGCGCCGGTTTACACCGTCCGAAGGTTGGCCCCCGGACGTTCAATTTTCGTGAAATACTGGCGTCTACCGTTTCAGGAAAAGCCCATGCCTTCGGACAACGACAAAAAAGACATCGAAATCATCCCGCCCGGCGAAGAGCCCCGGCGGGGCAAACATTCCGGGCGAATCTACATTTCCTTCGACACGGCAGAAGCCTTCAAAAACCTGCCGCTCCATAAACGCATCCTGCTCGGTGCGAGCTGGCTCGCAGGCGCCATCGTGCTCGCGGCGATCGTCTTCCTGGTGATCGCGAGCGCGGTCCTGATCTGGATTCCGCTGCTCTTGGCCACGATCCTGATCGGTGGCCTGGTGCTGTTCTTCCGTACGAAATTCTGGCGGCGGTAGAGCCGCGGCTAAGTCCGGCTCGGTCGCAGCCCGAGAATTCTACGTGCTTCCGTTGCGGTCGCAGGCCTTCTTCCATACTGCGCGCATAGCCCGGCCACGCGCGCGACCAACTCGGCATTGCTCTTTGCGAGCCGGTCCTTGTCGAAGCGGATGTTGTCTTCGAGGCCCGTGCGGCAATGGCCGCCGAGTTCCAGCGCCCAGTGATTCACTTCGAGCTGGTGGCGACCAAGTCCTGCCGCGCCCCAGGTTGCGTCCGGCATGATTTTCTTCAGCTGCGCGATTTCAAACTCCAGAATTTCGCGGCGTGCCGGCAACGCGTTCTTGATGCCGAGCACGAACTGGACGTGCGGCGGCTTCTTCAACAAACCTTCGTTTGCGAGATCGGCGACATTATAAAGCATCGCAAGATCGAACAATTCGCATTCGGGCTTGATGTCGAATTCCAGCATTGTCTTTGCGAGACCGCGGATAAAATCCGGTGGGTTCTCGTTGACGAAGGTCGGGAAGTTCACCGAGCCGGTTGCGAGCGAAGCCATGTCAGGGCGATGGGGCAACATACCGCCGCGCTCTTCCAGCTTGCGGCCGCGTGCGCCGGTCGAAAACTGAACGATCATGCCGGGGCAATGTTTATCGATACCCTCCTGCACGGCGGCGAAGCGCTCCGGGTCTGACGATGAATTTTCCTGATCGTCCCGCACATGAATATGCGCAACTGTGGCACCCGCCTCGAATGCCTCGTGCGTGGATTCAATCTGCTCGGCGACTGTAACCGGAACGGCCGGCGTATCTTTTTTGCGCGGCACCGAACCGGTAATTGCAACGGTAATAATGCAGGGATTCATCGACGCAGCGCCTTCTTCTTTGTTTTCTTTGCAGATTTCGTACGCGGCGCCGCACGTTTCTTCTTCGCTACACCAAAGCCGCCGCCGCCGCCGGTCTCGATTACGACGCTGTCGCCCTTGCGCAGAATGTACTGGCCGGACGATTCAATATTCTTGTTATTGATACGGAAGACCGCCGGCGCACCCGCCTCGCCGCCCTTCAAACCGGGCGCCGCACAGCGCACGCGATTGATCATGAAAGAACCGATCGCGGGGCTCTCGCCATACATCTCGAACGCGAAACGAATTCCATCGCCGCCGCGGCGCGCACCGGCGCCGCCCGAATTGCGGCGAATGCTGCGATCCGTCACCCGGATCGGCGCCTGCGATTCCAGAACCTCGATCGGCGTATTCGAGAGATTGCTCGGAAAGCTGATGGCGGAAACGCCATCCATCGCAGCTCCCGCGCCTTGCCCTGCACCAATGAACGCATTGACCGCGTAGCGCACATTTCCCCGAAGGCTCGCGAGCTGCACATTATTAGAGGGTGAGCCGGGAGCGGCTTGCACACGATCCGGCAAAACCTTTGCAAGCGCACCAAGAATAGCAGGCGGCAGCAGATGCCCGATCATGCCACGTGCGCCGCAAGGCGCTGGCCGTGTCGGATTGAGGATCGAACCTTCGGGCGCCGTTACTTCAATCGCCTGAAAGCTGCCTTCATTATTCGGAATCCATGGCGCGAGCAGCGCCTTCAGCGCATAGGCGCTGTAAGCGAAAGTGTAATTCGCAACCGTATTGATTGCGAGGCTTACCTGCTCGCTTGAGCCTGTGTAATCGACTGAAATCTTTTCACCTTTGATCGTCACCGCACAGGCGATTTTTACAACCCCGCCCGGCATTTCCGCCGGGCCATCGTTTTCGATCGCGTAGCGATAGGTTCCGTCCGGAATTGCCGCGATCGCCTCGCGCATGGCCTTGCCGGTGCGTCCGATAATTTCGTCGGCAAATTCGTCGACTTCGATTTCGGTCTCATCGATCAGTTTCGCGAGCCGCTCGCCGAGCGACTTGCAGCAGGCAATCTGCGCCCAGATATCGCCCATGGTTTCATCCGGCACGCGCACGTTCGCCCGGATCAACTGAATAAGGATTTCGTTCGGCTTGCCACCGTCTAGAATTCGTATCGGCGGGATCTGCAAGCCTTCTTCGAACAATTCGCGGTTTGCAGGATTGCGCAGGCGGCCGCCGATGTCAGGCAGGTGACTGACGACGCCTGCGAAAGCGATGACCTTGCCCTTATAGAATATTGGCATCGCCAAATTCGCGTCGTTCAGATGCCCGGTGCCGATCCAGGGATCGTTGGTAATAAATGCATCCCCATCCTGCATTGTCTCGATGCCGAACTCGTCGATGAATCTCCGGATCGTAACCGGCATCGTGGAAATGAAGGAAGGAATACTCTGCGACGACTGCGCGATGTTGCGACCTTTGCGGTCGGTCAGCACGACCGCGTAGTCGTTCGCTTCACGAACCAGCGTCGAGAACGACGTGCGCAGGAAGACCGCAGCCGCTTCATCGACCGTGCTAATGATACGCGTCCAAAGAATTTCTAGGGTAATCGGATCGATCGGCTTTGCTTTGCTCATCCGGCAATCTCCAGATCGACCTGCACTGCGCTGCTTTTCAGCACCTGAATCTTTGCCTTATGTCCGATCACAAGCGTCGATTCCGGCTCCCTGATGACGGCGGGGCCGGCAAACTGAGTGCCGGGTGTAAGCGCGTACCGGTCATAGACCGGCACGAGCGCCATTCGCTTCTCAGCAGGCAAATAGATACTGCGCTCGCTCCGCGGCTTTGCAGACGAAGAACTCACTTGCTTCGCTGGAAATGCGTAGCGGCGCTGCGTGCGATTGGATTGCCCGGATACCCGCCAGGTGACGACCTCGGGTACGCCGCTCGGGACGACGCTTCCATAGAGCCCAGCGTAGCTCGCTTCGAAGGCCGATTTCAGTTTTTCAGGAGAAAGGCTTTCCGGCGCGTCGTTTCCGAAATTGACTTCGACACTTGCGCCCTGCCCGAGATAGCGCATCTCGGCGGCGGTCCGCCATTCGATGTCTTTGGCTGCGACATTCGCCTGCTGCAAATCACGCGCGATCGTCACCCGCGCCTCACCAAGCCGCGCAACCAGCTGCTTGAGATTGAGATGATCGACAGTTTCAATTCGCGACCATGACCGGTCCGAGCGTGCGGGTGCTGCGAGGAATCCGAGGCAGGAGCCGACACCCGACGCGATCGGGCAGAGAATTTTCGAAATGCGCAGACGCCGTGCAACATCGATCGCATGCACGGGGCCGGCGCCCCCGGTCGCCACAAGCGTGAAGGTGCGAGCGTCATAGCCTTTTTCGGCAATATGCGTTCGGGCAGCGGCGGCCATGTTTTCGCTGACAATCTCGTGAATGCCGCGTGCAGTTTCCTCACCGGATAGCCCAAGTTTCTTGCCGAGCTTTGCAAGCGCGTTCCGCGCTTTAGCAACATCAAGTTTCATCTTACCGCCGAGGAAGTCGTCGGGGTCGAGATACCCAAGCACCAAATCCGCGTCGGTCACCGTCGGATCCTCGCCGCCGAGCCCGTAGCAGGCAGGACCAGGCTCGGAGCCGGAGCTCTCCGGTCCAACCTGCAGCAGACCGAGCGGACTCAGTTTCGCGATGCTTCCGCCGCCGGCGCCGATCTCGATCAGGTCGATGCTCGGCGACACCGCCGGGTGACCGCTGCCCTTCTTGAAGCGGCGCACGCGCGCAAACTCGAAAGTGTGGGTGATCGCGGGCGTGCCGCCCACGGTCACGCAGGATTTCGCGGTCGTGCCGCCCATGTCGAAGGCGAGCGCGCGATCGACGCCTTCCAGCGAGGCGCAGTTAATTGCGCTCAAAACGCCGCCGGCGGGGCCAGATTCAAGGAGATGAATGGGAGTACGTGCCGCGAGTTCTGCCTTGGTGAACCCACCGTTCGACACCATGATATCGAGACGGCTCCCTGCGCCTATTTTTTTGAGCCGACCGCTCAATGCGCCAAGGTAATGCTCGACGATCGGCTGCACATAGGCGTTTGCAACGACGGTCGACATGCGCTCGAATTCGCCGACTTCATTGGCGACTTCGGACGAAATGGCGACGCTGCATTTCGGAGCAAGCTTGCGCAGGATCGCTGCTGCATCGCGCTCATGCTTTCCGTCAACACAGGAATGAAGAAAGCAGATCGCAATCGCCGCGATATCGGATTTAGCAATCTTGCGGCCAATCGCTTCGATCGATTTGCGAGGGAGCGGATTCCATACCGAACCGTCCGGCCCGATGCGCTCGTCAACCGGAAACCGTAACTCCGGCGGAACCAGCGGTTCCGGATAAGTGCTTGAGAGATCGTAGGTGTCGTAGCGCATCTCGCGCCGGATATCTAAAGCGTCTTCGGTGCCGCGCGTGACTACCAAAGCGGTCTTTGTGCCTTTGCGTTCGATCAGCGTATTCGTGATCAGCGTGGTGCCGTGGACCACACGCGCGATGTTTTCGTCGTCAGACGTTGCACCAGCAGGCTTCTGCGCCAGCAGCATTTCGACGACGTGCACGATGCCGTCGTCGGGTGCTGCCGGTGTCGTCAAGGCTTTGGCAACCCAGATCGTATCCGTCCGGTCGTCCAGCAAAACGCCGTCGGTAAACGTGCCGCCGACATCGATTGCGATTTGAAAAGCCAACGAACTCTCCCGACTTAAGCTGAGCGTGTCTTTTGCGGCGACGACAGCGCCGCCGCTTCCTGCAAGCTTGCGATCAGATCCGCCGTCAGCGGAATTCCCTGCTGCCACCGCTCATGCGCCGCGGCATTCGCGCGGGAACCCGGCAAACGCGGCGCGCTCTTCTCGCGAGGCGCACTGTGCTCGATCTTCTTCGAGATGCGATCGGCGGTTGATTGCGCAACATCCAACCCGCTGAATTTTTTCGGATCGAATGCAACAAACAGATGGCTCACACCAGCTGGCGCAACCATCTTGTCATGCGGGTTCGATACCTCGAAGCCCGAGCGGCCGCCCGAGAGCATGGTCGAGAGCAATTCGACCATCAGCGTAAGCGCATAACCCTTGGCACCGGCAAGCGGCTGAACCGTTCCCTTTAATGCGGCGTTTGCGTCGCTGGTCGGATTGCCGGTTTCGTCCAGCGCCCAGTCGAGCGGGATCGCCTCGCCTGCACGTGCGGCCTTGCGGATGCGCCCGCGCGCGACCGTGCTCGTCGCCATGTCGATAACGATCGGCTCACCACCCTCGCGCGGAAATGCTGCGGCCAAAGGATTGGTACCAAGGATCGCTTCGCGTCCATTCCACGGCGCCATGGTTGGCGCGGCATTCGAGAAGCACAATGAAACGAAACCGGCTTTTGCTGCATAGGCCACGAGCGGAAGTGCGGCGCCGAAATGATTGCCGTTGCGCACCGCGCACGAGCCGATACCGAATTGAAGTGCCAGATCGCAAGCCTGTTCGATTGCTTGACGTGCGACCAGAACCCCGAGACCGTTGCCGCCATCCATCACCGCCACTGCACCATTCTGCGTGACTATAATGTCCGGATTGGTTGCGATGGCACCATCCATCAAACGGCGAATATAAACCGGAAGGTGCGCGATGCCGTGGGAGTCAATGCCGTGAATTTGCGTATCGACCAGGATGCTTGCAGAAACTTCCGCCTGTGACCCCGGAATACCCGTTGCTTCCAGAACACCGGAAACAAGATTCGCCAATTCGACCGGATCGATACGATCCCCGATTTTCAAATTCGCGATGTCTTCGAGGTACGCCATCATTATTTTCCAGGCACTGACGTCAGCCATCCCCGCTCGCGCCCATAGGCGCCGCCGACCGCCTGGAAATATCCCTCCTGCAGCTTCTCGGTGATCGGCCCGCGCTTGCCGCTACCAATCTTGATGCCATCGATATCGACAACCGGCACCAGCTCGAGCGCGGAGCCGGTCAGAAACACTTCGTCGGCCGCATAGAGTTCGGTCTTCTCGATCTGGCGCTCCTGCACCGTGAGGCCGTTGCTTGCGGCAATTTGAATCACCGAGTCCCGCGTAATACCTTCAAGAATGCCGCTTGCGACATCCGGTGTCGAAACCACGCCGCGCCTTACCGAAAACAAACATGCGCCCGGCGCTTCGGCGACTTTACCCGCCGTGTTGAGCTGGATCGCTTCGTCATAGCCATCCTGAATCGCCTGAAAGCGCGCGAGCCGCCCGTTCACATAATTCCCGCCGCACTTGATGCGCGGTGGCATGCTGTTGTCGTCAATGCGCGTCCATGAGCTGACCTGGCAGCGAATGCCCTCGCTCGTATTTGCCTTACGCGCTTTCTCGAGCACCGAAATCGAATAGCTGATGGGTTTCCGCGCCTGCTGCTCGCCCTTGCCGTCGATATAGGCGATGGTGCGGATGTGCGCGGCCGACTGCACGCCAACGCGCTTCAGTAACTCAATCGTTTTCTCGTTGATTTCTTCAGCGGAGAATGAGGGCTCGAAGCGCAACAGCTTCATCGATTGAAACAGGCGTTCGGTATGCTCCTGAAGTCGGAACACATAGACCTTCTGATCCTCGTCACTCTTATATGCGCGCAGGCCCTCGAAAACCGATAAGCCGTATTTCACCGCAGGCGACATCACATGCACGACGGCCGACTCATAGGGAATGAACTCGCCGTTCTGCACGATGAATTCTGGGACATTCGCGGTCATTGAATTTCTATTCCTTACTTAGACGTCAGTTTGTGTCGGCCGGAGCATCGACGAGCCTGAAACGCGCGAGCGCAAGTTCGCCTTCATGTTCGATTGCGAGCTTCACGGCGGCGTTGATCCGCAGATGCGCACCACGCCCACCATTCACGATATTGGTAAGCAACCGTGGACCTTCCTCAAGCTCGACGAGCGTCACGTCATAAGGCACGCGATCCGCAAACGCGTCGTGATACGCGGTGTGATAGACGACCCAGCTCAGAATTTTTCCGCGCCCACTTGAGGCGCGCCATTCGGGCTCGGCAGCCAGACATTTCGGGCAGCTTTCGCGCGCGGGCAGCCAGCAATTGCCGCAGCTTTTGCACCGCTGAAAACGAAGCTCGCCTTGCTTCAGCCCATCCCAATAAGGCTGGTTCAGCGGAGTAATTTCCGGTTCAGGAAAGCTCATGAGGCTCTCCCGAGAATGAGCGTCGCATGCGTATGCATGGTGCCGCCCTGATTGCTCACGATGCAGGCTTTGCTGCCGCCAATCTGAAGATTGGCGTCGCCACGCATCTGGCGGACACCTTCGATCACGAGTTGTAAACCCGGTGTTCCGGTTTCCGAGAGCAAGCCGCCGCTGGTATTGAGCGGTAGCGCGCCTTCGAGCGAAATGCCGCCACCCGCCGCAAAAGATCCCGCCTGCCCTTCTTTGCAGAAGCCATAGTCTTCAAGCGTGATGAGCGGCGTCACGGTAAAGCAGTCATAGAGTTGCGCGACGCCGATATCGGCGTGGGTAAGCCCCGCCATTTTGAATGCGCCTTCAGCCGACTGCGCAGCGACCGTGCGCGTGAGCGAAGGCCGATATTGAATGTCCCAGGACTCCTGCGCCTGTCCGAACCCAAGCACCGGGACTGCCTGCGCAATGCCAAGCTCTTTCGCTTTCGCTTCCGACATCACGATGACTGCCGCCGCGCCATCGGACAGAAGGCAGCAATCGTCGCGGCGAAGCGGCTCTACGACAAAGGGCGACGCCATATAGTCGTCGAGCGAAATGGCCTGCCGCAGATGCGCGTTCGGATTTTTTGCGCCGTTCGCGCGGCACTGGACCGCGACCGCGCCGAAATGCTGGTCCGGCACTTTATGTTCCTGCCGATAGCGCTGATGGAGCAGCGCGTAGCCGGCGGCGGTCGAATAGAACCCATAGACCGCATCGTCACCGCGCGGGCGTTGATAGACTTTGCGGCTACCCGTGCGCGGCGTGTCGCCGTAGCAGACGATCGCGATTTCCATCATGCCCGCTTCAATCGCGAGTGCGGCATAGCTGATCAGCGCGATGTTCGCGGCACCGCCTTGATCGAGCGAGCCGCCGATCCGCGGACGAATGCCCAGCGCTTCCGCTACCTTCTGGCCGTACAGAATTGACGGCTCGGCGTTCGCCATTTTGACCAGCACGCCGTCCACGCGATCCTTTTCCAGGTTCGCGTCTTTAAGCGCATTGCGGCACGCTTCGACGATCAGTGATACGCGATCGCGACCGGGATGTTTTCCGTAAGCGGTATGACCGACGCCGGCGATGACGGCTCTTGCCTGCATCACAGCACCCCTTCTTTCTGGAGTGCATCGACTTGCGTTGAATCGAGATTCAGTAGATCGCGCATCACATCGTAATTGTGTGCGGCGTAAGACGGGCTCGGCTGATACTCGGCTTGCGGAAGTCCGACGAAATGCAGCGGACTGCGCGAAACCGTAATCGGCCCATATTCCGGATGATCGATTTCGAGCAGCGTCCCGCGCTCGTGCATATGGCGATCTTTCAGCACCTCATGCAGGTCGCGTACCGGCGCGCAGGGAACGCGATGCGCGATCAGATGTGCGAACAGCGACTGCTTGGTCGATTTCGAGGTCCAGGCGCCGACCATTTCGTCGACCGCCGTCATGTTTTTAACGCGGTCGCGCATCGCCAAATAATCGGGAGATGTCTTCAGGTCTTCGCGGCCCATCGCGGTGAGCAGGCTCAGCCAATGTTTGTCGCTATTACAGATGATCGCGATAAAGCCGTCCTCGGTCGGATAGACATTATAAGGGCACAGCGAGAGGCCGCCGTGCCGGTTACCGGTCCGCAGCGGGATGTCGTTGCGCTGGCCATAGGTCATGCCGATGCTCGACGCGAGCGACGGGTACACCGTCTCCAGCATCGCGACATCGATACGCGCACCTTTTCCGACGCGTTCCCGGCGAAAAAGCGCGGTTACGATCGCACCATAAAGATGCACGCCGCCGAAGAAGTCGCAGAGCGCAGCACCCGATTTCACCGGTGCATTTTCGGTGAATCCGGTAATACTCATCACGCCGGACATCGCCTGCACGGTGAGATCCATCGCCGGATAATCCCGATAGGGTCCGTCGATGCCGTAGCCGCTGCCAGACGCGTAAACGATCTTTGGATTGATCGCGCTCACCACGTCGTAACCAAGCCCCAGCCGATCCATGACGCCCGGCGCGTAGTTTTCAGCCACCACATCGGCCGAGCGCACGAGATCGAGAAACAGATCGCGGCCGCGCTCGGTCTTGAGATTGATCGAGATTGAACGCTTGTTCGCATTCAGCATCGCAAATGGAACACCCGCTCCGCTTCGCGCATCGCGCCGGCGGAGGAACTCGCCCCCCGGCGGCTCCACCTTGATGACATCCGCACCAGCCATTGCCATCAAGAACGTGGCGTAAGGCCCGTTATATATCTGCGTGAGATCGAGCACGCGGATACCGGAGAGCGGAAGATCTGGATTCGATGCTTCGGTCATGTGCTGCGGTCAGCGGCCTTCGAACTTGGGCTGCTGCTTGTTCGCGAATGCTTCCTTGGCGGTTTTCGTATCTTCCGAATGGTGCAAGATCCGGTTGACCAGTTGCTCCATCCGCAAACCCGTCGTCAGATCCATGTCGCGCGAGCGAAGCGCCAGTTCTTTGGCAGCCTGGAGCGCGAGCGGTGCGTTCTTCGCAATACGATGCGCATATTCGAGCGCGGCATCGCGCAGACCCGCTTGCGGCACGACCTTGTTGATCAAGCCCCAACGCAACGCCATTTCCGCATCGATCTTGTCGCCGGTCAAAAGCATTTCCATCGCAATCGCATAAGGCAATTGCTGCATGATGCGCTGCGTGCCGCCGTTCGCGGCGATGATGCCGCGCTTTACCTCGGCAAGGCTGAAGACTGCGTTCTCAGACGCAACCCGGATGTCGGTCGCAAGCAGCAACGTCATGCCTCCGCCGACACAGGCGCCATTGACCGCCGCGATCACCGGCTTCCAGATTTCAAGGCCCCTATTCAGCAACTGCCCCTGCTGTGTGAGCCACAGCTCAGCGAGTTCGACCTCGCGACCAACCCAAGACTTCAAATCAGCACCGGCGCAGAATGTTTTCTCGCCCGCTCCGGTAATCACCGCGACATTGATCGCCGCATCGTCGCGAACGCGCTTCCAAGCGTCTGAGAGCGCCGCGTAATGTTCGGCATCGAGCGCGTTGCTGCGCTCCGGCCGATTGATCGTGATGAGCGCAACGCCCTCGTTCAGGTCAAAATCGATTGACATTTTGCGTTCCCCTCGCTCGCGTCAGTTTTTGCCGCTCAGCACGTGACGCGCAACGACCATACGATGCACTTCGGACGGTCCTTCGCCAATCCGCTTGATCCGTAATTCGCGATACCAGCGCTCGAGCGGAAGTTCTTTGGAAACACCAAGCGCGCCGAACATCTGGACGCAGCGATCGATCACGCGGCCCGCGGTTTCGGTCGCCATGACTTTGGCAATTGAAGCCTCGATCTTGATGTCGTGGCCGAGATCGGCGCGCCAGGCTGCCTGATAGGTCAGCAGCCGCGCGGCTTGCAGTTCCATCTCGGAATCGGCGACCATCCATTGCACGGCTTGCTTGTCGGAAAGATGAGACTTGAAGGTCTTGCGCTGGCGCACCCAATCGACGGCGAGCCGCAGCGCTTCCTGCGCGACACCGATCACGCCAGCCGCATAAGGCACGCGCGCGTGAACGAGCCACTTCTGACAGACCTGAAAGCCTTCGCCTTCCGCGCCGAGGCGGTTCTCGATCGGAATACGGACATTCTCCAGATGAATCTCGAAGGGCTCATAAGAGCGAATGACGGGGATCGGCCTGATTTTGATTCCCGGCACATGACGATCGACAATAAAGCAGCTGATGCCGCCGCGATCGCCTTCATCGCCGGTGCGCGCAAATACGAGGCCCCACTCCGCTTTATCGGCGGCGGTGATCCACATTTTCGTGCCGTTTAGAACGTAGTGATCGCCGTCGAGGCGTGCGCGCGTCGCGATGGATCGCGCCGGGTCTGCGCCGCCCGATGCTTCTGAGATCGCGACAAAGGATTTCTTGCCGGCTTTGATCCCGGCTACACCATATTTTTCGATCTGCTGCGCATTGCCAAGCCAGATCACGCTTGGCGGATCGATGCCGAAGGCCCCGCAAGCGGGAACGTAAGCGCCCATTCGGCATTTGGCGGCTTCTTCGGCAATCAGAACTTGCGCGAGCAGGCCCAGCCCGCCGCCGCCATGAGCCGCCGGTGATGACAGACACCAAAGACCGAGCGCTTTCGCTTTCTGTTGCAGGCCCGCGAGTTCGGCCGCCGGAAGTTCGTAGCAATCATGCGGCTGCTTTTCTTCGATCGGACGCACTTCTTCGCGCATGAAGCGAGCGACCGTGTCTCTCAGCAACACCAGTTCTTCCGGCAATTCCCATGCGCCCAACGGCAACGCGTCACTCATGAACCTTCATTCCAATCGATAGCGTATGTATCATTATTCGATACAATATATTGTAATACGATCCAATAATGCGTGTCGAGCCCTTTCTGCCGACAGCGCGCGCAGTTATCGAGATTTCCAATGCGGATTTTACGCGCGTTTTCATCGGCGACGCGCGGCCGCGTCACGCGCTCGCGCGCGTTCGTTCGCGAGCGGCCGTCGCGCTAAATAGTTCTTAAGGAGCGTCGTTGATTGCGATCGGGTAGCTGCTACCCAGCATGCGGGTCGCCTGTTCGCCGGTCGAAACGGCCAGCGCGCCGATCCGATCGAAGTCCGAATGCGGCAGCGTGGCCGAGTTGCTCGTCAAGACGATCGAACCGACCGGCAGCTTGGAGGACGGCGCCCAAACCGGTGCCGCCACACTATTGATCCGAGAGGTCGAGCCACGCTCGGTGCAGGCAAAAAGCCGCTGCTGCGTGAGTTTCAGATCTGCTTTCAGGCGCTTCAGGTAATCGGCGTCGAATTCGCTATGCTTGTCGATCGATTTTTCGATCTTCGCGAAATGCTGTTGATCGAAAAAGGCCAGAATTGCCCGGCCGGATGCCGCGACATGCAACGGAATACGATGGCCGGGATCGGACGAATTCGGCCTGCCCTTTTCGCCTTCGACCTTGTCGAGATAGATCACATCCGGAAAATCGGTCCACGCGAAGTAAACCGTAAGGCCCGAGGTCTTCGCCGCATAACGAAGGATGGGATGCAGTTGCCTTCGCGTTTCATTCCGGCTGATGACGACAGAGCCTAACTCCCACAGACGAAGCGTCGGCTTATACTGGCTCGAGCCCGCGTCTTTCTCGATATAGCCCTCAGCGGCGAGCGTCTGAAAAATCCGCTGCACCGCGCTTTTGTCGAGCTTCAGTTCGCGCGCGAATTCAGAAATTCCTCGCGCAGACTCCGACGCAGCGAGCGCCTCGAGAACACGAAGACCTTTGGCAAGCGTACTGCTCATGAGCGCTTATGAATTCGAACGAAGAAGACGAAACTATACCAGATCATTATTCGATACGCCATCGCCTGTCTATTTTTGATTAACGGGATTGCGCTCAGGCAAGTGCTGCCGTCACGAACTTGGTGTTGAGATAGGCGTCCATTGCTTCCGTTCCGCCTTCCGAGCCGTAGCCTGAGTCCTTCACGCCGCCGAACGGCGCTTCCGGCAATGCCAGGCCGTGATGGTTGATTGAAACCATTCCGCTTTGAAAACCCTCGCTCAGCTTCGCGATGGTCTTGGCAGATTGCGTGTAAGCGTAAGCCGCCAACCCGTAAGGCAGCCGGTTCGCCTCAGTCAACGCGCTATCCAGATCGCTGAATGGCGCAATTGGAACGACAGGGCCGAACGGCTCCTCGCTCATGACGCGCGCCTCAAGAGGGACATCGGTCAGCACCGTCGGCTCGAAGAAATTTCCTCTATTGCCGGAGCGCTTTCCTCCGGTGACGACGTTTGCGCCTTTGGCGGCCGCGTCGCTCACGAACATTTCCATCGCCTGCACACGGCGATCGTTCGCAAGCGGGCCCATATGCGTGTCCGGGTCCAACCCATCGCCCAGCTTCAAAGACTTCGCAACGCTGGTAAAGCTCTCAAGAAAACTGTGGTAGATTTTCTCGTGAACAAGAAAACGGGTCGGTGACGTGCATATCTGCGCGGCATTCCGAAACTTCGCCGCCGACAAGCGTTGCACCGCGAGTTCTAGATTTGCATCTTCACAAACGATCACCGGCGAATGACCGCCGAGCTCCATCGTGATCCGCTTCATATGCTTGCCTGCGAGCATGGCGAGATGCTTGCCGACCGGAGTCGAGCCCGTGAAGGTAATTTTTCTGATGACGGGGTCCGCGATCAGATATTCCGATATTTCCGAAGGGATCCCGTAGACGAGTTGCACCACTCCTTCGGGGACACCGGCATCGATATAAGCCTGCACCAGTGCGGCGCATGACGCCGGTGTTTCTTCCGGCCCTTTGAGAATGATCGAGCATCCCGAAGCCAATGCCGCCGAGACCTTACGCACCGCCTGGTTAATCGGAAAATTCCAGGGCGTAAACGCCGCGACCGGCCCGACTGGCTCTTTGATCACCCATTGCTGCACGCCCTGCGTGCGCGCCGGAATGACCCGGCCATACGTGCGGCGCGCTTCTTCAGCGAACCAATCGACGATGTCGCCCGCGGCCTGCGCTTCTGCCTTGGCCTCCGGGAGCGGCTTGCCCTGCTCAAGGGTCATGTTCCGTGCAATCGGCTCAAAACGTTCACGCAACAGATCGGCAGCTTTGCGCAGAATTTTGTAGCGATCATACGCGGGCACGCGCTTCCAGGTGCTAAACCCTTTGTCGGCAGCTAGCACCGCACGCGCGAGATCCGCGATCTCGGCTTTGGCGACTTTACCAATCGCCTCACCGGTCGCGGGGTTTAATACGTCAAGTGTCGCGCCCGAGTCGCCGTCACACCACTCGCCGGCGATGTGCAATTGAACATCTTTGTAAATTTGTGCTTGCTTGGTCATCGAACGCCGCGCGCGGAACCGCCATCAACCAGAATGCTTTGTCCGGTGATGCCGCCGGCCGCATCGGAGATCAGGAAGGCCGCCGTCTCCGCGATCTCATCCAGCTTCACCGCGCGGCCGAACGGTAATTGCTCGAGCGCCGCGGGTGGCACCGGCCAGTTCTCGACCAGACCTGGCAGCAAACAGTTCATGCGAATATTCGCGCGGCCGTAGCGATCCGCATAAAGTTTGGCGAATGCGTGCAGACCGAGCCGCAAAACGCTCGTGGGATAAGTCGCCTTGGGCTCGACCGCGATCTTCGAAGAAATCGCAACGATTGCGCCGCCGCCCTGCTTCATCATGATCGGGGTTACGAGACGCGCAAGCCGGATCACATTCATCACGTACATATCGAGTGCCGCGTACCAATCCGCGTCGTCGATATCGAGCAGATGTCCCGGGGAATCCGGACCATAAGCCGGGCCGACCTTTACATCCGAGAGGCCCGGGCCGTGGCCGGTGTTGGCGACGACCGCGTCCACGCGACCGGTCTTTTCCATCGCGAGGTCGACGAGTGCTTTCAGGTCGTCCGCATTCGTCACAGAACCGCGCCGCGCAAAACCGCCAAGCTCGGCCGCGAGCGTTTCGCAACCGTCCGAAGTGGACATCAACACCAGACGCCAGCCTTTTGACGCGAGCGTACGCGTGATCGCGCCGCCGATGCCGCGGCTCGCAGCGGTGACAATGACGGTTTTCTGTTCTGGCATAATTATTCCCCTGGTATTTTTAAATGCGCTTACGGCCTAGCGATCGGCCACGCGCATTCTTTGTTCGAGATAGGCGCCGTAGCGCGAAAGCGAATAGGTCAGCGTGAAGTAGATGAATGAGACGAAGATGTAGACCTCGATGTAATATTCCTGCCACTTGCCGGTCTGAAAGGCAGCGTTGCCGGAAGCGGTCAACTCGAACATGCCAACGATGACGAGCACCGACGTTTCTTTGAGCGTGATCACCATGTGATTGATGGTCGCCGGCAAGGCAGTGCGAAGCGCCTGGGGCAGTACGATATAGGACTGGCATTGCCAGTAGCTCAGCCCCAGTGCGTCGGCCGCATCATACTGCCCTTGCGAAACGGCCTGAATGCCACCGGTAACAATCATCGCGTAGTAACAGGCGAAGAAAACCGCGAATCCCGCGATCACGCGGTGAAGCGTATCGGGATTGAGCCAACCCGGCACCACAAAGGGCGCGAATAGTGCTGCGCAGAACACCACAGTCAAAATCGGGATCGAGCGCACGAAATCGATCAGCATCGTCACGACATAACGGATCGCGGGCAAATCCGACCTTCGCGCCAACGCAAACAGAATGCCGAGCGGCGCGCCGATGACAATCGTCGCCAGATAAACATAAAGCGTGAGCGCCAACCCGCCCCATTTTTCGGTGGTGACGAGCGTTAAGCCAAGAACGCCGCCGCGCATCAGCAAAATGAAAAGCGCGGTGCCGCATAGCCAGATTACAATCAGCCGCCGCCCGGACCAGGAGAACGGCATGCAGGTCAAAGCCACCACGCCGAGCGCCACCAGACACGCGAGCGCCGGCCGCCAATGTTCTTCATACGGATAGGTACCGAACAGGATCAGCCGATAGCGCGCCTGAATGACAGACCAGCAAGCACCGGACACCGTCCCGCACTGGCCTTCATAGGTTTCGGTCACAAGGCTGTCGATAAACGCCCAGCGCAAAACATTCACGAGCGCGAGCACGATCAAGCCCGAGAATAATAACGTGATAAGCGAGTTGCCCAGCGATCCGAACAACTGCTCGCGTAACGATGGTTTGTTAGACCTGCGCATCGTTAGTACGCCGGCTTTCTATGATTACGCCAACGCCTGATCGATCGGCGCAGCCACGATATTTGTTCCGGCTTGTTCGTCTTGATCGCGAGGCGCCGATTGATGAACTGCATGATCTGCGCGATCGTGTAATTGATGGCGAGATAACCGCCCATCAGGATTACCAAGAGTTCGATCGTTTGCCCGGCGTGATTGATGCTGGTCGAGATCACTGAGAAGAAATCCGCATAGCCGATCGCAGCACCCAGCGACGTCACTTTCATAGTGATGAGGTACTGGTTGCTCAGCGGCGGAAGCGCGCTCCGCATCGCAAGCGGCAGGCGAACATTCCAGTTGACGCTTATCGGCCGCAAACCAAGCGCGCGGGCGGCCTCGACTTGTCCCTTATCGACGGCGAGCAGACCGCCGCGGACGATCTCCGCAATATAGGCGCTGGAATAGAGTGTGATCGCGAGAAACAGCGCCAGAAATTCGACCGGCACGCGATGACCGCCGCGAAAACCAAATCCCTGCATCGCCGGAAATTGCAACGCGATCGGGCTTCCCTGCCAGACAAAATAACCGCTCGCTGCAAGCGCGCCGGCTAACAGCAACTCAAAGCGGCGAAACCGAACGGCAAGCCAAACAAGACCAAGACAAAGGAGTGCTGCGCCAAGCAGATATGCTCCCTGCCCCGGCTCGATGTGAAGTGCAGGAAAATAAAAACCGCGATTGCTGACGAAGAACGCATTACCGATCGATATTGCCTGGCGCTCGATCGGCGCGTGCCGGCATACTTCGTACCAGAAATAAATCTGCAAGATCACCGGCACGTTGCGAAGCAGGTCGACGTAGGCCGTGGTGGCGGTACGAACGACCAGATTTTTGGACAAACGCAATAGCCCGATAACGCTGCCGATCGCGGTCGCGAAAGCGATGCAGACCAGACCCAAGACGATGGTATTCACCACCCCCATGAGGATGGTCCACCAATAAGGATCGCTCAGACTCTGCGGCAACACCGAAACCGAGAGCTGCCAGCTGGTCGCGCGCCACAGAAAGTCCCAGCCATACGCCATGCCCTGACGCACGACGTTGAGATAAATATTTGTGATCGAGCCCGCGACCACGACGAACACCGCGGCAAGAAACAAGCCTTGCAGCAGATAGCGTCGCGATCGCGGGCTATAAGACCAAAGATTGCGCACCATGCTCAACATCAGACGCATTCTCGCATGGTGCGCATTCCTGGAGTTTTAGTCGAACACTGGTGCGTAGAGAACGCCCCCGTTGTTCCACAGGTTGGTCAGGCCGCGCTTCAGCTTATAAGGAGACTTCTCGCCGAGGTTGCGCTCGAAGATCTCGCTATAGTTGCCGACGTTCTTGATCACATCATAAGCCCAGGTGTCGCGAAGACCGACACCCTTGCCGAGACCGGGCAGCTTGCCCATCAGGCGTGCGATACGCGGATTCGGATCATCCTTCATCTTTTCGATGTTGGCGCTGGTAATACCAAGCTCTTCCGCTTCGATCAGCGCAGCAATCACGAAGTTCACAAGGATCAGGAACTTTTCGTCACCCTGACGCACAACGGCCGAGACCGGTTCGTTGGTCAGGATTTCCGGCAGCACGACGTTCGGATCCTTGTCGTTCTGACGGCGCACGCCGAACACGGAGAGCGTCGGGCCCCAGCCGACGATGGCATCGCAACGTCCACCGATATAGGCGGAGCGTGCGTCTTCCGTCTTTTCGAACGGCAGCATTTTGAACTGCACTTTCTTGGACGTAAGATAGTCGGCAGTAATGCGCTCGGTGGTCGTGCCGGCAGGAACGCAGATGGTCGCGCCGTTCAGCTGTGTCGCGCTGCTGATATTGGCGCTCTTCTTGACCATGAACTGCGTGCCACCAAAGAAGTAAGGCAGCGTGAACTGAAAGCCGAGCGACGAATTGCGCTGCAGCGTCCAGCTCGTGTGGTTCACGATGATATCGATGTTGCCCGACTGAAGCGCGGGAAAGCGTTGCGGCCAGCTCACTGGGACATAGTTCGCTTTATCGGGCGATCCCAGAATGGCGGTCGCGATCGCGCGGCACATATCTGAATCGAATCCGAACCAGCGGCCCTTGTCGTCGAGTTCGAAGAAGCCGGGCGAGCCGCCGGAAATCGAACTGCACTGCAGCGCGTCGCGCTTCTTGATCGTCTCTAACGTGGATCCCTGCTGTCCCCAAGCCGGATGCGAAACCGCACCCAACATCACGAGACCCGAGACCAGAGCGACATTAAACTTCATCTTCTCACCCCTCCGTTGCCGTGCGCGGACACACCGGCCGCATGCGCAATGTAATACGATCACACACACACTGGTCAATATGGAATATTTCGTATCGCATTATGATACGTCGATTTTTGTGCGGACGGCGAACAAGGATTGTGCGCTGCGCTCCAGGAAAAGCGCGCGCAACTTCAAACGCAGATCGCAAGGATCGATTCAGGGGCGCGAGCGGGCGAAACGCAACACGTTCCAAGGGCTTGGCATAGGACCAACCGGCACTTCGATGAGCGTTGGCCGACCCGAATTCAATCCCTGACGTAATGCGGCGCGCAATTCGTCTGGCGTTTTTGCACGCAATCCGAGTGCGCCGAAGCTTTCCGCGAGCTTCAGGAAATCCGGATTGCGAAGATCTGTCGCAATGAGGCGGTTTCCAAAATCCTCGTTCTGCGTGCGCAACACGTTACCAAACGCGCCGTCGTTCATCAGTACAACGACGATGGGAATATTATGTTGAACGGCGGTCGCAAGCTCCTGCACGTTGAACATGAAACCGCCATCGCCGCTTACGGCGACAACCGGCGTATCCGGCATCGCTGCCTTCGCACCCAACGCGGTCGCGAGGCCCCAGCCCAACGTGCCCTGATAGCCGGGCGTAATGAATGAGCGCGGCTTGTAGATCGGAAACGAAAGACGGCTAACGTAGCCGAGTTGCGTCAACTCATCGACAAAAATGCCGCTCTCCGGCAACTCAGCACGTATTGCTTCCAGGAACGCGATCTGCGGTTTGCACTGGCTCCAGTCGGCGTCCGAAAGTGCGCGCACGCGCTGCACTTCATCAACGCGAGATGTTTTTTTAACGGCAAGCTTTCCGAGTTCTGTGGCGAGCGCCGCAAGCGCATCCTCTGCCCGGCCGACAATGCCTATACTTGCCGGCCGAACGCGATTGAGCTCATCGGCATCCGAGTCAATGCGGACGATCTTAATCTTGTCATCGAGGCCCCATTGCAATTGCTGCAACTGGAGACGTGTGCCTACGGCGAGCACGACATCGGCGTCACGCCAAAAACGATGACCAACCGCGCAATTCGCACTCAATGGATGGCGGCTATCCAACGCGCCACGGCCAGTGCGGTGACTCGAAACCGGCGCCTGCAAAATCTCCGCGACTTCGCGCAAAGGCTCGCTTGCACCAAGCGCGCCACCCCCCACGATAATCAGTGGACGCTCTGCGCCTGCGAGTAATTTTGCCGCCGCTTTCACGGCGTCCATGTCGATCGGCATTTCCAGAACTTCGGCCGCGGGCAGCAGCGCTACGGGAGCGCGTTGTGGCCAAACATCCGGCGCGCATTCGAGCGCGACCGGGCGCGGCCTACCGCTTTGCATCTGGGTGAAAGCGTCGTTCACTTTTGCCGGCGCTTCATAGGGGGCGTGAATGCGCGCGGCCCATTTGGTCAGCGAACGCAATACGCCAAGTTGATCCGGAATTTCGTGCAGCAGGCCGAGCCCGCGTCCGATTGCATTCGATGCAATCTGTCCGGTAAGCGCGAGCACAGGCGCGTTCAGCGCATAAGCAGTGCAGATCGCAGCGGTCGCGTTCAGAATACCGGGACCAGGCGCAACCGCGAATACCTGCGGCTTACCCGTCGCGAGCGCCGCACCAAGCGCCATATAGGCAGCGCCCTGCTCGTGGCGGGTATGAATGATACGGAGCTTATCGCTGACGCCCGCAAAAGCATCGAACAGATAGTCATTTTGCACGCCCGGCAAGGCGTAGATCGTGTCGATGCCGTTGCGGATCAGTTGACCCGTTACCGCTTCGGCAGTCGTCATCGTCTGCGGCGATTCACTCTTCGTCTTGATCACGTATGGCTCCCCGGAGCGCGCAAACAGCAAGCGCTCGGTCAAATCACCTGACTTAAGAAACTTCGTGTGCGTTCATGCTGCGGATTCGAGAAGAACGTCTCCGGTGGTGCCTGCTCGACGATACGGCCGGCGTCCATGAACACAACCCGGTTAGCGACCTGACGCGCGAAGCTCATTTCATGCGTTACGCAAATCATGGTCATGCCGTCATTCGCGAGCTCGATCATGGTGTCGAGCACTTCCTTGACCATCTCCGGATCGAGCGCGGATGTGGGCTCGTCGAACAACATAACCTTTGGGCTCATCGCGAGCGCGCGGGCGATTGCGACACGCTGCTGCTGTCCGCCGGAAAGTTGCCCCGGATATTTCTTCGCCTGTTCGGGAATCCGCACACGCGTCAGATACTTCATCGCGTGCTGTTCTGCTTCGTCATGGCTCATGCCGCGCACTTTGATCGGCGCGAGCATGCAATTTTCCAGCACGCTTAGATGCGGAAACAAATTGAAGCTCTGAAACACCATGCCGACTTCACGACGAATCGCCTGCACATTTCGGCTGTTTTGATTGAGTTCGATGCCACCGACGATGATGCGGCCGCTCTGATGTTCTTCGAGCTGGTTGATGCAGCGGATCAGGGTCGATTTTCCCGAGCCGGAAGGTCCGCAGATCACGATGCGCTCGCCGTGGCGGACATCGAGATCGACATCATGCAGCGCCTGGTACTCACCATACCATTTGCAAACCTTGGCCATCTGGATGGCCAATGCGCTGTCGCTCTCCGCTTGCGGCATTTCCCGTGACCTAGCGCAGAGCAATCACGGCGATTTCGACTTTCGCCGTGGCCGAGACCAGCTTCGCTTCAACGGTTGCGCGCGCTGGCGTGTTCCCGGCAGGCACCCACGCGTCCCAGGCGCGGTTCATCTCGGCAAAATCCTTGATGTCTGCGAGCCACACCGTGGCGTTCAGAATCTTCGTTTTGTCGGTGCCGGCGGCGATCAGCGAAGCATCCAGTTGCGCGAGTATCTCGACCGTCTGCCCGTAGGCATCCTTGGTCTTGTCGGTCGCAACCTCGCCGCAGGTGAAGACCATGCTGTCGGTATGCGTCGCCTTGCTCATGCGAGGCCCGGCGCCAATACGCGTGATTGTCATGCCCTGCCCTCAGCTTTTCTTGAATTGCGCTTCATCGACCGGCACCGTGTAATTCAGCGGCATGCGCCCGCCGTCGATATAAAGCACCTGGCCGGTGACGTAGGATGCGTCGTCGCTCGCAAGAAACGAGACGACGCTGGCGACTTCTTCCGGCTCGCCACAGCGGCCCATTGGCGTGCGGGAGAGAATCCGGCGAAATGATTCTTCGTTCGACAACACGCCCTTGCGCGTCATCGGTGTGAGAATCGTGCCTGGACCGACCGCGTTCACGCGCACGTTCTGATTGGCGAGCGCCACCGCGAAAATGCGCGACATCTGGTTGATGCCAGCCTTCGATATTCCGTAAGGCACGTTGGTGGGGATCGTCAGGATCGCCTGCATCGACGACATGTTCACGATCGAGCCACCGCCCTGCTTCACCATCACGCGGCTTGCTTCCTGCGTGCCGTAAAAAGTCCCGTTGAGATTGACGCCAATCACGCGCTCGTAATCTTCGTCGGTCAGCTCAAGCACGGTTTTCGAAACCGTGATGCCGGCATTGTTGACCATGATGTCGAGACGGCCGCTCTTCGCGACGGCGGCTGCAACGAGTGCCGCGACATCGGCGCGTTTCGAAACATCGCACGCCATCCCAAAAGCGGTTTTGCCTGATGGGTCGAGCTGCTTGGCAGCTTCGGCGACCTTGTCGCCCTGTAAATCGGCAAGCCAGACTGTCGCGCCTTCCTGATGCAAGCGCTCAGCGCAGGCGAGACCAATACCTTGGGCGGCGCCGGTGACGATCGCTATTTTGTTGGCATGCTTCATTCGCGCAGGATCCTTTTGCCGTTTCGGGCCGTATTCTTTGCGTTTGAAAGGATACGATTGCCGTTCACGATAGGTCAATATTAGATTTATCGTATCGAATTATGATACGGAGCGTAGCCGCTTAAAAAGGCTGTGTTGAACCGTACCGCTTACTTCGGCCCGTTCTTATGAAACGCGGCCATTTTCTGAAAGACCGGCGTGTCGAATTCCGCCGGCACATCCGCGCCGCCAGCAACCCAAAGATAAATCTCCGGATCGGGCGCCTCCATGAGGTGCTCAAGCGCCTCAACTTCAATGTCCGTGAGCAGCTCCAGATGCGCGTCGACGAAGCGGCCAAGCACGAGATCCATTTCGCGCGTGCCGCGCTGCCAGGCGCGAAAGTGCAGTCGCTTTTTGCGGACACTTAGATTGGCGTTCAACGCTTCGCGCATCTGCTGCTTATCCTATGATTCATCCACAATGCTATTGCGGAGCAACCCGACCCCTTCGATCTCAACTTCAATTTGGTCGCCGCTTTTCATCCAAACAGGCTCCGGTTTGCGCGCGTGACCGACGCCGGAAGGCGTCCCCGTGAATATAAGATCGCCCGGCTCAATGGTCATGCCCTCGGTAAGATAGACCAGCGACTCTGCCACAGGGAACATGAAATGATCCGTATTCGAACGCTGCATCATGGTGCCGTTTAGGCGGCTTTCGACCTCAAGGCCTTTGCCTGCGCGCGGGAGCTCGTCCGCCGTTACCATCCATGGGCCGTAGCTTCCGGTGCTGTCGAAGTTTTTGCCCATGCCCCACTGCGTCGTGTGGCGTTGATATTCCCGGATGGTGCCTTCCATGCCGCAGGTATAACCGGCGATGCAGTCCGCGGCGTTCTCAAGCGTGAGATGCTTTGCGGTCTTGCCGATCACGACGACCAGCTCTGCTTCGTAGTCGAACTGAATGGATTTCTTCGGTCGCACTAGGGGCGCGCCAGGCGCCGCAAACGAGGTCGGAACGCGGAAGAAGATGGATTGGAATTTGGGTATATCGTCTTTGTACTTACCTTCTTTGACGTGATCGAGATAGTTGAGGCCCAGGCAAATAATCTTGCCGGGCGATTGAATTGGAAGCGCAAGCTTCACGTCATCCAGACGCGTACGAGCAGACGATGACGCCTTCGCCGCAGCGCTTTTTAGCGCGCTAAAATCGCCTCCCTGCCGAATGAAAGCACCAAGTTCGCATCCGAATTTTGGCTCCGATGCGCCGGGATCAATAACGGACTCGCCGTCGACGACACCGAGGCGTATGCCGCCATTCGTTTCAACGTTTACGATCTTCATTACCTGGCTCCAACCGGTACTTGTGCGAGCAGCACGAATGCTTTCGGGCTTCGCATCCATAATGCACTCGATCCATACATAGCCATAGTTTAGCGGACACCGGCAAGACGCGGCCGCGCGCCGTACGTGTGGACACAATGGTCATTTGTAGAAGCGAGAAATCGGGATTCTGCCGGAATGGCATTTCCGGAAAGCGAATGCCCGGTCGCGCCGCTCGCAAACCTTGCAGAGCGAACACGCCGGGCGCACGGCATGTCATTGTTGGCGAGCCTTGGTCTTAACGAAAACACGCCGGTTAGCACGAATGGCTAATGGGGCCTTTCGAGAATGGCCTGCCTGGGCGCAGTTCCAGATTACATGAAGCGATCTGCTCCGCCCGAAGCCTCAATCGTATCGCCGGTAACAAAGCCATTTCGGTTAGAGGAAAGAAATGCGGCGATGGCAGCGATTTCGCGAGGATGACCTGCTCTGCCGACCGGTGTGCGTTCGGCGGAGACTTTTGCCAACACCTCTTCATCTGACAGTGAAGCGAACTCCGGGCGCGCGCGTCTTACAGCCGGGATCATGTTATTTGCCCAATTGTCAGTCGCGACCGCACCAATTCCAATCGCGTTTACAAGAATGCCGTCTCCGGCGATCTCAAGCGCCAAGGATTTGGTTAGATTGTTGATCGCTGCACTCAAGACGTGCGAAATCAAAAGCTTTGGATTTGGGTAAATTCCGCCGATCGAAGACATGTTTACGATGCGACCCCATCGGCGCTTTCGCATATCCGGGATCGCTGCTTTGCAAAGCCGTCGCATGGCTGTGATTTTGACGTCAGTCATGTTTGACCAATCTTCATCCGAAGATTGCATCAAACCTCCGGCGTGTGCGCGGCCGGCATTGTTTATAAGGATGTCAATCTGGCCAAACTTTTCCAGCGCTTTTTCAACTATCCGTTGTGAGGCCGTCGGTGCGGTGACATCGCAAGCGACACTAAGAACTGCGCCGCCCTTCTTTAGCGACTCTTCTGCTACGTCCAACTTCGTTTGATCGCGCGCCACAATAACGACGCGCGCTCCGTTCTCCTGCAGTTCCTTCGCGACCGCGTAGCCTATACCAGCACTTGCGCCGGTAATGATCGCTACGCGGCCTTTGATTTCCAGATCCATTGTACTTTCTCGATTTACTTGCGGTTTGAACTACTTGGCCGCCGACACGCCTGGTAGCGGCTTATCTTTGGTCTCCGGTAGGAACAGCAGCGTGATCAGTGAAAGCACGTAGATCAGGGTCAGACAAAGAATGACGGGCTTAAAGCCGCCGAGTTGCGAGAATAGAAAAGCTGTTACTACAGGCATCGGAAATGCAACGAGCCTTGCCAAATTGAACACAAAACCCGAAGCCGTTGACCGG
This sequence comes from uncultured Alphaproteobacteria bacterium, assembly GCA_963730025.1. Classification (GTDB taxonomy): domain Bacteria; phylum Pseudomonadota; class Alphaproteobacteria; order Rhizobiales; family Xanthobacteraceae. The sequence continues at coordinate 60,191 of CAVSPV010000002.1, read as the reverse complement.
ACATGGGTCGCGAAGAGTTCGGGAAGGTAAATAGGCATCCACGAAAACACCCCGAGCGTGAACACACCTAGGATAAAGATACCGATCAGCGTCACGGTTAGATTGTCTGACATTAGATAGACAAAAATTCCGGAAGCAATCGCAGCCGCAAACGTGATGGCCATGTAGGGCTTTCTTCCGATTGCATCTGCGATGAAGCCGGCCGAGATATAGCCGCCGATTGCTCCTACGTTGTAGATCATGACGCTGATGGTGGCCCATTGGGCAGCAACGAGGCCCTGTTTGGCGGCTAGTCCGGCCACATGAGGGCCGATAAGAGCACTGACGCTGTAGAAAACGGCAACGGTTACGCTCGATAAAATCAACGTGCCGACTATGCGGCCTCGGGAAACGGGGTCGCGGAAGACTTCGACGAGGGTGAACTTTCGTTCGCCCGCCTTTTTCTGTTTGATTTCTTCCATCGCCTTAACCCAGAGCTCGGACTCCGGAAGACGCCGACGAATGTAAATGAGTGCAAGCGCGGGCAGAACTCCGATGACAAACATCCAACGCCATGCGTCTGGTCCAGCGAGCGGTTGGATCACAAGCCAAAGACCTGCGGCAAGGAAGAAGCCGAAACCAAAGCCGGACTGCATTACGCCAAGTGCCTTTGCTCGAGCGCGACGAGGCCAGGTTTCCGCGACGAGTGCCGTTCCCGTGCTCCATTCCGAACCAAGAAAAATACCGGTAAGAAGACGAAGCAAAATCAACATCATGACAGTCTGACTTGCCGCGGTGAACGCAGTAAACAGGCAGTAGCCACCGATAGCGATCATCAGCATCTTTTTGCGGCCAATATAATCAGCTGCAATGCTTCCAATCATTCCGCCAATTGCCCAGCCCAGAAGAGTCGCAGCAATCGCTGTCCCAACGACAAGTCGAATTTCGCCGGCGTTTGTAAGACCGGAAAGCGAGGCAACCGCGCTTGCGCCCACAAGAATTAAGACGCTCGTTTCATAGCCATCAAACATCCAGCCAATAAAGCTGCTTATAAGAGCACGCTTCTGTACCGGACCTATTTCTGTATTCTCGTTTGAATTTGACATGTATTCCCCCTGATCGATTTATTGTTGAGATTCTTCTGATAGTTTGCGCATTCGAGGATTGTAGACATCAAGGCTAAGTCCGAAGATCTGAAAGCGTGACAAAATAAGAAGCAGAAAAGCAGACGCCCCTAATTCGTAAAGACGAGCAACATCGCCCCTCAACAGCGATGCACGCTCTTCGGCCGTAAAATCATATTTCGAAACCGCCTTGTCCGGGTTAGACAAGGCAAGTTCACGAAATTTCTGGTCGTGGAGTATGTCGCGGCAGAATTTGTGAATTGAGAGCGTACTCACGAGGCTGGTCCGTCCAAACGCCAAGCGACAAAAGCGTTTCCAAGCGCGGGCTGTTCGATCACGATATTTGGCTCTGTCGACCCGACTAGTCCAAGCAAAGCAATCCAATTCAGAAGCTCGCCGCCAATATTTCCAGCTTTTGCCATTCTATTTGGCGTCGCCTCAGCGAGTAACTTGTCGTGCTGCGATGTCTTGACGAGATCGAGTATGCGCGCGGCCCATTTTTTATCTGGAACGCCAAAGTTTTTGCCTAGTTCGATGAGCGGGCCACCAACTTCAAGCGAAAGGGATCCGCTCGCGATTACCGCGATTCTTGAGCTGCCAGGCCAGGTTTCGATCGCCTCCTTGAGCGCTTGCCCCAGCGCGTAGCATCTGCGTGCAAGCGGCAGCGGCGGTACCAGACAGTTTATATAAAGAGGCACTATTGGCCGCTGCATTTCGGGCGCTAGAAAATGGAGCGGAACCAACACCGCATGATCTAAACTCAGCTCATGTGAGACCGTTAAATCGAACCCTGCGGTCACTAAGTATTTCAGGACTAGTGAAGCAAGCGATTGCTCAATCCCCACCCTATATCGCGGCATAGCCGGGGTCTGATCGGATGGACCCTCAGCGCTTTCCCCGACGCCAATGGCAAAGGTGGGCCATTTGTCGAAGAAGAAGGTGTTGAAGTGATCGTTTTGAATCAGCACGAGCGTGTCGGCGTTCACCTGATCCAGATGATTCTTGATGGACGCAAAGAAGCGGGCAGTTTCGTGCGACGCACCTGTTTCAGCGACATCGGCAACAAAACTTGGCGTATGTGGCACGGCGTAGGCCGCTACGATCTTTGCCACGAACAGACCCCTAGGCTATTTTCAATGACCATAGAGATCTAGTCGGCCTCAATTCATTGGCCTGAAATTTCAGACGTCTGAAATGGCTGGCTGGCTACCTTTGTAGGGTTCCGAAATGGCGTTAGATTTGGATTTTACGACACAACGTCAAATTCGCCGGGGGATCTATCAGGTCTTTCCGGACCTTCGTTTGCTATTGCGCAATGGCGAGAAGATTGATCTCTCGGGCAAGCCCTTCGATATCGCACTAATGTTGATCGAGGCTAACAATTCCGTCGTTTCAAAGGACGATTTGCTGCGGAGTATCTGGCCCAATCAGATTGTAGAAGAAAACAATCTCCAGGCGCATATATCGGCAATTCGGCGCGCGCTCGGACCGGACAGAAGTCTTCTCAAGACGGAGTTTGGCAATGGGTATCGGCTTGAACTCCCCGGCGAGCATAGCCCACAGCCGCTTCCTCAGCATTTATCATCTCAGTTCCAAGTACCGCTGACGGTAACTCCATTGTTCGGCCGGCTGGAAGAACTCGCTGTTCTCGATCAGATGGTCGCAGCTGGAAATCTTGTGACGGTTACGGGTATTGGCGGGATTGGCAAAACGCGACTTGCGACGGAATTGGCACATCAAAGCAGAAACACTTTCGGCGACAGCATTTTCTTCGTGGAGCTCTCATCGCTGACTTCGGCAGCACTTGTGCTGCCGACTGTTGCGGCCAAAGTTAATGCCGATTTGACAAGCCTCCCATCTTTAGAAAAGTCGACCGCTAACATTCAACAATCACCCCGAACACTTCTTATACTGGATGGGTGCGAGCATCTTTTGGATAGCGTTGTGGAAGCAGTCAGGCTTTTGCTCCGACGCGCACCAGCTCTAACTATCATTATAACCAGCCAAGAACCTCTGCACATTGACGGCGAGCAAGTGCTGCGGCTTCGGCCACTTGATGTCCCCACCGATGATGTAATTTCGCTGGAACGAGCATCCCAGTTCGCATCGGCTCAGCTGCTTATTTCTCGTATTAGATCGATTGATCATCAGTTTCCTCTGGATGACTCAAACGCGCATGGACTCTGCCGTATCTGCAGACAACTTGACGGGATTCCGTTGGCGCTTGAACTCGCCGGATCCCGTGTCCCATTGATCGGCTTAGAGGAAGTAGTAAGCGGTCTTTCTGATCGCTTCAAACTTCTTACGGCCGGCCGCAGAACGGCAATGCCGCGCCATCAAACGCTGCGCGCAACACTCGAATGGAGTTATGAGTTATTAAATTCTTCAGAGCAGCAACTGCTAAATCGGCTGGGCATATTTGCTGGCCCCTTCACCCTTGCGTCGGTCACGACTGTGGCCAGCACAATAAGCAGCTCCACCCCTTCCATTACAGACATGATTTCAAGCCTGGTGGCTAAATCGCTGGTTTCTCGAGACACAAATTCAGGGCAGCGCTTTTATTTATTTGAATCAATGCGCGCATTCGCATTGGAGAAACTTGTTGCTGCGCACGAATTACCGACAATAGCGGATCTCCATTCCCAATTTTTCCGCAGCCGATTGAGTTCCGCAAGTACGGATTGGCGGAATATGCCTCTCAACAAGTGGCTGGCCGAGTATAGGGATGACCTTAGCGACGTTCGCGCCGCGCTCGACGCCTCGCTTGCCGAAATCGAAGATTCCGCGACCGCTGCGCAACTAATTTGCGACTCACTTCCTTTCTGGATGCAGCTTTCGCTGCTGGATGAATGCCGTGTTCGCGTTAGTAATATACTTCAGAAAGTTAGGCGCAGCCGGCAACATCGATTCGTCACTTGAAATGCGCCTGCAACGTGCGTTGGGTGCTGCATCTGCGTGGGCACAGGGTCCAACACCACAGGTGGCGGCCAGTTGGGAACGAACACTTGTTCTTGCAAAGCAAGACAACGATGCGGAACATCAGATGCAAGGCCACTATGGCCTTTGGCTCTACCATCTTCGAATCGGGAATTATGAAACCGCATTCAGGCATGGGGACGAGCTCGCATCGCTGGGGCGATCTTCTGGAGACGTCGTCGCAAAATGGACTGGCGAGCGCGCAAAAGGCGTGTCACTTCATTTTTTGGGTGACAACATCGGCGCCAAGCAGAGCCTCGAGAGCGTTCTTAATGGACACGACTACAGCCCGAGCCGATCTTTTCCACTTCGATTTGGAGTTGATCAACGTATTGCTGGTTTCGCGTTCTTGGCGCGCACCCTCTGGCTACTGGGCGACCATCACGGCGCTGAGGATGCCGCCGAAACCGCAATAGCCGAGGCAAAGCAGCTCGATCACGTATCCTCACTGTGCTGCGCTCTGTTAGAAGGAGGCTGCGCACTTTGGGCGATTTCCGAACGATGGGAAAAGCTTGCCGACGCGAGCAAAACTGCTGCGGATATTGCTGACAGATATAATTTGGGCTTTTGGCGGAGTTACGCTGAGGGGTTCATCGCACTTGCGCGAGCGAGTAACAGCCCGAGCAGCTCAAGCCTTAGGTCACTACAAGTCGCGGCGGCAAGTTTAAGCAGGATAGGCGTGCATCCAGGTTATTCGCTCTTCGTCTCGGGCACCGCACGCGTTCAAGCTAACTTAGGCGATTGCTCAGGTGCAGCGAATACAATTGATGGACTCATTAAGTCGATTGGCTCGAAGCAACATTGGTGCATGCCAGAAATACTTCGATTAAAAGCTAGCCTGGCGAAGCACTAGTGAGCTCCTGAGATCATCGTGCTGCCCTCAGTGAAGCCGGTCAATCATCCGCCGCCCCGCCAAGGCCACCACCTCTTTTCCCGCCATCATCGCGCGTTCCGCGGCGGCCTGCGCCGCCTTGCAGCTTGTCGGGCCTTGCAGCGCGGTTGGTATGGCTGCTCTCCCCCTGGATCAACGCCAAAGCTAGCCATTTCAAATGGTCATTCCGATAAAACTGTCCATCCGGCGGCATTGTCTAATTAGGCGAGATTTCGGTTTGTCGGAATGACCTAACCTGCGAGCAACCTACAGGTGGCACCTTCCGGCCACCGGAACGACGAGCCCGGTAAATTGACGCCGCTAGCTGCCTGTCGCAGCCTCCTCCGCTAGCGTGATCGGGGCAGCAAGTGCGTAAGGTCGAAAACATACTCTTTATAATGTGCGACCAGCTGCGGTGGGACTATCTCTCCTGCTACGGCCACCCGCATCTGCAAACGCCCAACATCGATCGCCTCGCCCAGCGCGGAACACGGTTCACCCGCGCCTTTGTACAGTCTCCGGTCTGTGGCGCGTCACGTATGAGCTTCTACACGGGGCGTTATGTGCAGTCGCACGGTGCCTCGTGGAACGGATTTCCGCTGAAAGTCGGCGAAATGACACTCGGCGATTATCTCCGTGCGCGAGGCATGGATGTCGCGCTGGTCGGCAAAACCCACATGCGCGCAGACACCGAAGGCATGGAGCGCCTCGGAATCGATCCGGACTCGATCATCGGCGTTCGCGTATCCGAATGCGGCTTCGATCCGTTTGAGCGCGACGACGGGCTACACGGCATCGGCCCCGATGGCCGCTACGAGTCGAAGAACCCGCGCTACAACGAATATCTCCGCGACAAGGGCTATGGCGGCGAAAACCCCTGGCACGACTGGGCGAACTCAGCGGTCGGCGAAGGCAACAAAATCGCATCTGGCTGGGCGATGCGCCACGCGAGCGAAGCCCGCGCGGGTAGCCGAAGAGGATTCGGAAACGCCCTATATGACCCGGCGCGCGATCGAATACATGGAGCAGGCGGAAAAACCCTGGTGCCTACACCTCTCTTATATCAAGCCGCATTGGCCCTATATCGCGCCTGCTCCCTACAACAACATGTACGGGAAGGATGCGGTACAGCCCGCAATCCGCTCCGAGCGCGAGCGCGACAACGCGCATCCACATTTATCGCGAGTTCATGGATCTTCGCGTGAGTAAAAACTTCTCGCGCGAAGAAGTGCGCGAGGAAGTGATCCCCGTCTATATGGGTCTGATTAAACAGATCGACGATCAGATGGGCGTGTTGTTCGACTACATGAGTCGCAAAGGGCTCATGGACAACACGATGATCGTGTTCACATCGGACCACGGCGACTATCTCGGCGACCACTGGATGGGTGAAAAGGATCTGTTTCACGATCAATCGGTCAAAATCCCGCTGATCGTCTACGATCCAAGAACTGGACACTCGGCAAACGTCTGCGATGAACTTGTCGAGTCCATCGACATCGTTCCCACGCTGCTCGATGCCGTTGGCGGCGACGCATCTGACCAATCTCACCGGATTGAAGGCCGCTCGCTGATGCCGTTCCTGAGTGGCGGAAAGCCCGATACATGGCGCAGCTATGCCATCAGCGAATACGACTATTCCGTTCTTCCGGTTGCAATAAAGCTGAAGATCGCCCCGCGGGACGCCCGTCTATTCATGGTCGCAAACAAGAAGTGGAAATACATCCACGCCCCCGGCTTTCGGCCGATGCTGTTCGACCTGATCAACGATCCGCACGAATTCGAAGATCTCGGCGCCGACCCGAAATATGCCTCGGCTCGCAACTCCTTGCAGGACGTTTTAAACCTCTGGGGCTTGCGCTATTCGCAGCGTACAACGCGTTCCGAAAAACAAATTCTCGCCGCGCGCGGAAAATCCACGCGAAAGGGAATACTTATCGGCGTCTGGGACGAGAATGAACTTCCCGAGGAGCTCTGGAGCAATTATCTGGGCGGAGAGAAGTGACTACTGCAAAGCCTGCATGCGTGGCGCGTCAAGCGAGAGTTTCCTGTCGATCTCGTTTCCCATCTTTTCGGCCGCGCCCTGAATTTCCCCTAGGTAGCGCGAAACTGCTGTCCGCAAATCTAGTGCCGAAACCAGCCACGTTACGTTCACGCAGCCAACAATCCGATCGCGCGCGAGCACTGGCACAGCAAAGCCGTCGGTCTTCTCTTCGCCCATCTTTCGCAACGTAAATCCCTGAACGCGCGTGCCATATCCCTGTGCGCGCGTTTCGACAATGAGCTGCTCAATCAGCTGCGCGTTATTCGCAGCACGATCAAATGGGCTCGGAGAGGCTCGAAGATCGGAAAGGATTGCTTCGCGCTCGTCGTCGCCGCAATAAGAAAGCCAAGCGCGACCGAGCCCGGTCTGCAATATTGGAATACGATAGCCGACGCCGGTCCAGTTGATGTCGTAGGGCGTTTTCTTGCGCGTCGTCTCGATGATCATCATCGAACCTTCGTCATAAACAGCAAGGTCGGAGGGCCAGCGGAGCCGCTGACAAAGTTCATCAAGAACGCTACTCCCAACGTCGAGCAGAAGTCCTTGCAGCGAGCCCGTCTCCGAACGCCGTGCACTTCGCCGCCAAACTCCATCGGCAATTCGGCGTCGGACATAACCCCGCGCTTCCAGCGTCGCCAGAATGCGGAGCAGGGTTGGCTTCGGCAAGCTCGTGTTGCAGTGCAACTCACGCAGCGTCATGCCGCTGGAAACACTCAAAGCATCCAGCACCTGCAATCCGCGCTCCAGGCCTCTGAGGGTGTCGCTCGCCATTGTAGTCGCCTAAACCAACCCAAGTCTGAAGGAGCCACCCGTAAATATCAACGTTCCGGTAGCCGGAACGTCGAATTATTCGTTTTCCGCTCGTCGCTCTACTGTGCCCTCATGTTGCGAACGCGTCGAAGAACGCAAGACTTCAGACGGGAGGAAAACCATGAAACGCTTTTTTGCTTGGGCAGCCGCTATTGCATTTGCTGCTCCGTTGCTCGTGCCGGTTACTTCGCAGGCCCAGCTCCTGCAACAGCCCGTCAGGATCGTGTTTCCGTTCGCCGCCGGCGGTGGTGGCGATGCGCTCGCGCGTCTTCTGGCTGAAGAACTTCGCAAGGCCATCAACCGGAATGTCGTCGTTGAAAACAAGACTGGCGCCGGAGGCCAAGCGGGCACGCTTGAGGTTGTGAATGCGACGCCGAACGGCGACACGCTCCTCCTCACGCCGATTGCGCCGGTCGTCCTTCATCAGAACATCTACAAGAATCTCAGATACGATCCGATCAAGGATCTGAAACCCGTCGCACTGATCGCAGATTTTGAGTTTGCAATTGCGGTCGGACCTTCTGTTCCTGCGAAGAACGCTTACAGGAACTCGTTGCCTGGATGAAAGCAAACCCGAAGCAGGCGACTTACGGCACACCCGGTGCCGGCGCGCTGCCGCATTTCTTCGGCGTTCTGTTCTCGAAGGCCGTTGGTGTCGACATGGTGCATGTAGGCTATCGTGGTTCGGCGGTTGCACTGGTCGATCTGATTTCGGGCCAGATTCCCATCGTCGTCACGACGACGACCGATCTTCTGGCAAATCACAAGGAAGGAAAAATCCGCATCCTCGCGACTTCGGACAGCAAGCGCTCCCCGCTCGTACCGGAAGTCCCGACCTTCAAAGAGCTCGGCTACAACATACAAGGCACCGCCTGGTACGGGGTCTTTGCGCACCGGCGAAAACACCTGACGAGATCGTCGAACGCTACAGCAAAATTCTTTCCGATGCGCTCAAGACCGATGCGATGAAGGACTCGCCTGCTTACTCTTGGGTCTCTACGCACGCGGCTCGACGCCTGCCGAACTCGGCAAATTGCAGAAAGAGCACGCGGACCTCTGGAAACCAGCGATCGAGGCTTCTGGTTTCAAGCCGGAAAACTAATTCGAAATCGGAAACTTCTTGAAGCTCCCGGCAATGACATGAATCCCGGCACTATCAAGCGTAGCGGCTTGATAGGTAATCCGCGCGACTTTTTCGGTGCGTGCGGATTGCTGCTGCTCGGCGCTTTTCGTGCTTTGGGCTACCCGCGACTTGCCGGGCCAGCGCGGCTTCCAACTCGGCGCCGGCTCGGTACCGCGGCTGTTCGCACTGTTGCTTGCAGCCAATGCGCTGTTCGTAATGGCGATATCTGTCTTCGGTCGTGGGCCGGCCGTGCAGTACGCCGTGCCGCCTGCGCTCGCTGTTGCATCGCTTGAGTGGCGTCGGGCTTGCGGCTCTTTTATTTTGCAGGTCCCGTTTGGGCGGTGGTGGCACTTATTGCCGTTGCATTCTTCTTTATGAAGCAACTGAGCGCGCTTGAAATCCGGGGACCGGTTTTCATTGCAATCGCAATCCTCGCCTTTGCAGCCTTCATAAAACCGCTCGGCCTTTTCGTGACGGTCTTCTCGCTCGCCGCAATCGCCTCGGCTGCGAGCAAAGAATACCGCGCGATCGAGTCCTTGATCTGGGCTGGTGTGCTTGCCGTGTTCAGTGTCCTGCTGTTTACGTTGCTGCTCAATCTCCCAATCTCCGCCTTCCCGCCGACGCTGCTCGCGCGATGACGGATATATTCGCAAATCTTATTTGGGTCTATCGGTAGCGATAACGCCGACGAATATTGCGCTCTGTCTGGTCGGTGCGCTTGCGGGCACCCTGGTCGGCGTACTGCCCGGCATCGGGCCGCTTGCGACGATCGCAATGCTGCTGCCGGTCACCTTCGGCCTTCCACCGGTAGGCGCACTGATTATGCTGGCGGGCGTTTTCTATGGCGCCATGTATGGCGGCTCGACCACGGCGATCCTCGTCAACATTCCGGGTGAAGCCGCATCGGTTGTCACGACCCTCGACGGCTTCCAGATGGCGCAACAGGGTCGCGCGGGAGCAGCGCTTGCGATAGCGGCAATCGGCTCGTTCTTTGCTGGCTGTGTCGCAACTGTGTTGATCGCGTTACTCGCAGGGCCGCTTACCAAATTCGCCTTCTTCTTCGGTCCTGCGGAATATTTCGCACTGATGGTCCTTGGCCTCGTCCTGGCAATCGTGCTCGCCAACGGTCCGATCACGAAGGCAACGCTGATGATTCTCACCGGGATCGTGCTCTCGATGGTCAGCGATGACGTGGAGACCGGCCAGAGCCGCATGACTTTCGGAAGATACGAACTCTCCGATGGTTTCGGTTTTATCGTCGTCGCGATGGGCGTGTTCGGCATAACCGAGATCATCAAGAACGTGCTGCAATCTCATTCGCGCGAACTCGTGACACAAAAGATCACGAACCTGATGCCGACCCGCCGCGATCTTGCCGACGCGGCTCCTGCAATCCTGCGCGGAACCGCACTCGGCTCGCTCCTCGGGATACTACCTGGTGGCGGCGCGATCCTCTCCTCGTTTGCGTCTTACACGCTTGAGAAGAAGCTTTCGAAAACGCCGGAGCGCTTCGGCAAAGGTGCGATCGAAGGCGTGGCCGGTCCCGAGAGCGCGAACAACGCGGCGTCGCAGACGTCTTTTATCCCGCTGTTGACGCTCGGCATTCCCGCGAACGCTGTCATGGCGCTGATGATCGGCGCAATGACCTTGCACGGAATTGCGCCGGGCCCGCAGGTAGCGGTCAAGCAGCCCGAGTTGTTCTGGGGCCTGATCGCCTCGATGTGGGTTGGAAACGCAATGCTGCTTATCATCAACCTGCCGCTGATCGGCGTCTGGGTACGACTGTTGCGCGTTCCCTACCGCCTGCTCTATCCGATGATCCTCGTTTTCTGCTGCATCGGTGTCTATTCGCTGAATACTTCGCCCTTCGAGATTCTGCTCGCGCTCGCCTTCGGCCTGTTCGGCTATTGGCTTTTCAAGCACGACTTCGAGACAGCGCCATTGCTTCTTGGTTTCATCCTTGGCCCGATGATGGAGGAAAACCTGCGGAAAGCTATGTCGATTGCGCGCGGGGATGTGGGCGACATTCTGATGCGGCCACTCACCGGCACATTGATCGCTTCGGCCGCGATACTTCTGATCGTCGCTATACTGCCTTCGATCAGAAAGAAGCGCGAAACGATCTTCGTAGAGTGACGGACATCGGCTATTAAGAAAGAAAAAGGCGCTGTTTCGAATTTGTCGAAATGGCATTTTCTGAGATCGCTAACTCATCGAAAAACTCGGCGGCCCCGGCAGGAATCGAACCTGCGACCAGCAGCTTAGAAGCTGTCGGAAAAGCTAATCTTTTCAAAGTTCGTTCCGACGAAGCAGCCAATTTTCGGGCATTGCTCAAAAAGCGAAATTCGTCGCTTGTCGGAACGGCAGATTCTGAAGTGTTCAATTTTGCACAGACTCCGGCCTTCCAAGCAAAATACCCTCGGTCTTCTCTGTCTCACTATCCCGCTCGAAATCGAATGGGCCGCCAGACTCAATTTAAGGGGATGTAATCATGAACTCTCGGAACCATACTTGTCATTCTGCTCATCATACTTTTACTCGGGGGCTTCAGCGGGCGCTTTGGTGGCCGTGGCTTCGGCTTCGGCAACCGCGGCATCGGTCTCATCGGCCTTGTTTTGATTATTATCCTCGTCCTAGTCTTTTTGGGGCGTGTCTAATTCGCCTGATCGAGCATTAAGTTCAATTCAGACAATTGATCTCGCTGGGAATTTATTGTCTGTCGTCGGCGATCTCATAGACGGCAAATGCATCGTTTCCGGCATTGAAATACTGGCGACCCCGGCAGGAATCGAACCTGCGACCAACAGCTTAGAAGTTGTTAGAAAAGCAAATGGTTTCAAGGGTTCGACAAAACCTCACCTGCGGAGGAGTTGTTCAATAAGCCGAAATTTCGGTTTGTCGAAATGACTGGACCGACGCGAGTCGTCACCGCCTTTTTGTCCCAGAGCCAAGGTAGTTCGACAATATCTGATCGAGTGAAAATTTTCCGGGACCAAACGTCATGATCGCCATAGCCATTGCCGCCCACGGCAAGTGAAAGTTCGCCCAACCGTCGGGGATCGTGATCTGGATGATTGCGGTCATAACCAGGAGACCGAGAGCGGATAGCCGGGTCGCAAGGCCAATGACCAGAAGCACTGGCAGCAAAATCTCAAATATCCCCGACAGCCAGGCCGCGACGAACGGCATTGGGTAGTCGAACGTGCGACCGAATATATGGAGCTTGAATTCTTCCTTGAAGAGAAAGACCGCATTGTCTGACAACTTCAGAAAGCCATCCCACTTCGTCAGGCCGGAGTAGAAGAACGGCACTGCCAGCGCTACACGCAACATGAGCAACGATAGCCACGCCGGAAAGCACGATACCATGCCGGATGCCTTGATTGCAGCAGCGTGGATTGCATTCATGACATCGAACCTCTGGTTGCGTCGCTCGTTCGCACTTTTGTGAAAGCACCAGTTCTGAACAACTGCACGAGCGCAGCACCGGCATTGAAAGAAGAAAATCTCGCAAATGCTTTGGTTGCCGCCTCCTCGACGGTCATTCCGCGGTGCAACGCTTGCGCAAAGCAGAATTCACCGGGGGTCATGAGATGAAGCTCAACCTCTGCGTCAGGCCGAACAAATATCCCCTGCTCCGAGACCCATTCCACGGGAGGCACGACGGCATCGCCCTGATGGCCGAGCCAGATCGATGCCGCCGGGTACTTGGAATTGAGGAAGCGAACCGACGGGTGAAACTCTAACCAAGCCTTCAGGAAATCGGTTTCCTGTAACGCAAACGCTTCGAGCGACTTCACGCTTGTTGCCTCTGCCGCGTGATAGGATTCTGTCCAAGCTACTTCGAAGGAAGCCACATCCGCGAGATAAGCAATCTCAAGTGCCGGCGGAAATGACGCGATGAACGCGGGGAACGCACTTCCATACGCACTGAGGATTGGGCTTCGCGGGATTTCGGTATGGATATACTCTCTCGCCATTGCGCGAAAGAATTCCTCACCGACCAATTTGGCCGAAACCGGAAAGCTCGCCTGTAGCGCATCGACTAAACTGACCGCTACATTATTGCGGTAAATCGCAAAGCGGCAAAGTGCGCGGCCGCCGTCCGGACCAGTCAGATTTTCGGGCACCGGGGCGTCAGGATCGAGTAGAGCGCACGCAAACGCCGACTGAATTTCATGGAGATTAAGCGGCATTTGCTTGCACGCTTTCTTTTGCCGCAACAGCGCCGGCCAAAGCAGCGTCGGCCTTCATGGCCTCTGCATGAAGCACCCGCCAAGATGGAACATCGTTATCCCACTCAACCAGGGTGGGCTTCGGGCCTACTCTGCGCAGAGTATAGTGGTATAGCGACCAGACGCTGGACTCGACCGGAGAGCCGTGCGCGTCAATCAACACCCGTTCCCCAATATCGTCTTGCGTCTCAGCGAAGCCGGCCAGATGCAGTTCGCCGACATGCTCGACCGGAAACGAGTCAATATATTTATAAGGATCGTACTTCGCGTTAGTCGCGGAGACTTCGACATTGTTCACGTCGAGCAGAAGTCCGCATCCGGTGCGCCTTGCAGTTTCTCGCAGAAAATCCGCTTCGGGGATGACGCTTTCCGCAAACAATACATAAACGGAAGGATTTTCGAGCAACATGCGGCGGCCGATCGTCGACTGAACTTGATCGATGTGCTCGCAGACTTTATTCAGAGTTTCTTCCGTGTAGGGAACCGGCAGCAAATCGTTCAGAAATCCGGTCTCGTGCGTTGACCACGCAAGATGCTCGGAGAACAACCCTGGCTCATATCTTCGAACGAGTTCTTTCAAGCGTTGAAGATGTGCCTGATCCAGCCCGCGTGCCGATCCTATTGAGAGCCCTACGCCATGTAGCGAGAGCGGATAACGTGCCCGGACTGCTTCGAGATAACGGTGCGGAGGGCCACCTGCACCCATGTAATTTTCCGCGTGGACTTCAAAGAACCCGATGTCTGGATTCGTTTCAAGAATCTCGCGATAGTGCTCTGATTTCAATCCAACCCCAGCGCGTGCGGATATGTCAGCGGAAATTCGCTTTTCGTATTGCTTCGTAGGGTGCATGGGTCAGCCTTTTGTAAAAGCATCGCTCCGCGCTTGCCGAGGGGTTAGGAAATCGGCAAGCGCGGACGACAAGCCGAGCGGCCTTAGCTTTTGGGAAGGTCGCGCTTCAGCTCGGTCAAAGAACCCTTACGGTTCCCTGGCACTGACATTGACTCGCAAGTGCCCTTCGCGACGAGCGTCCAGGCATTGCCCTGGTAATTGACCTTCGAGGTGCCTGCGCAGGTCGTGCCCGCACCCGCCTTGCAGTCATTCTTACCGGCAAGCGAAACGCCAAAGCACTTTTCCTTCGACGCGTCCTGAGCCGAAACAGGAGCGGCAATCGTAACGAGTGCCGCGGCGATCGAGCCGGCAATCGCCAGCTTCATTGAATTCGGTTTCATGGATGACTCCCTTGCGTAGGGCGCTTTATCGCCCCTACAACAGGTTATTCGCCGCAAAACCGCCGTCCGTTACAGCATCACGGACCTGTGAAGCCGAAACGAGCCTTAAAGCTGGCCACAAATCGAACTCCCTATGTAACGATCTGTGTGCCTGATGCGTAGTTCACAAGCGGAGAGTTAGTGCGAAGCCCGGACCCTGAGCTGGAGTGGACCGCCTGGATGACCGCCGCTGCAGACGGCGATGCGGGCGCTTACGCGCAGTTGCTTACCGTGCTGACGCCCGCGATCCGGGCGACAGCGCTGCAGACTTGCAGACGCTATGGCGCCTCCACCTCGGATATAGAGGATGTGGTGCAGGAAGCTCTGCTTGCGATCCACTTGAAAAGGCATACCTGGCGCAACGGAGACCCGGTGGGGCCATGGGTCCGGGCAATTGCAAAATATAAGCTTATCGACGCACTTCGCAGGCGCACCAGACGAAAGGAAGTCGACATCGAGAATTTCGTCGAGGATCTTCCTGCCGAGAATAACGAGGAGTCCGGCACAAAAGGGGATGTCGAACGGCTTCTTGCGTTGTTGCCATCACGCGATCAAATGATTCTGCGGCTTGTTTCCATCGAGGGGCGCTCCAATCGAGAAGCAGGCGAAATACTTGGAATGAACGAGACCGCTGTTCGCGTTGCTTTACACCGGTCGCTGAAGAGACTTGCGGAACTTCTTAGGAAGGAAGCGAAATGAAAACCGACGATCTGATCCGGGCACTGACTGCGGACAGCGAGCATATGGGCACACCTTTCACGAGCGCTATTGTGCTTGCCTTCGGCGCAGCCGCGGCCACCGTCATCTTTGCGATTTGGGTGGGTCCGCGAGCGGATTTTCAATCTGCCCTCCTGACGGTCAGATTTCCGTTCAAGGTATTGGTTATCGCTGCGCTCGCAATCGCTGCAGCAGGTCTTATGTTACGCGCCGGCAGGCCTGGCGCCCGGCTAATGCCGTGGTTGGTGCCCGCAATCATCACGATCGGGACGTTGGCATTTGGCGCGGCCGCAGAACTTTTTGTACTTCCCTCGAACCAATGGTTCGTAAACTGGAAGGGCACCAATCTCACCTTCTGTTTGATCATCATCCCGACGCTTGCAATCGTGCCCCTGATCGCCGCAGTTATCGGCTTGCGATATGGCGCGCCAAGCAACCCGGTGCTTGCCGGCGCCATCGCCGGTCTTGCGGCTGGAGCTTTCGCAGCGACTTTGTATGCACTCAACTGCAACAACGACAGCCCGCTGTTCGTAGCCACTTGGTACCCGATTGCGATTGGATTTGTGGTTGCGGCTGGAGCGATCGGGGGATCAAGACTTTTACGATGGTGAATTAAGTAAGCGGTTATGCGTTACTCCGATGGACGTTGTCGGAATGACTATTTCTGAGACCGCTAAGTGCTGGAAGTATTGGCGACCCCTGCATCCGACCCGCCGGAATATTTTTTGTTCTGCTAGTTCGGCATTTCTTGATTGCCGCACCCACTCGTTGACTTCTCAATGAAGTAGAGGTTGATGTCGATAATGCTCCTGCTGCGCGCAGCTTTTGTGTCATGGCTGTTTTCTATTGGTTCAGCTCAGGCAGAGTGGCGGTATCATCATGTGCCAACCTCGCACCCGGTCGTCGCGATCGAGCGTTTTTCAGCGGACTCGCTGATCGCTATTGGGCCCCGCTGGCATCGGCTCTCCGCGAATTCGAAGGGACTAGTTCCCGCACAATCACCTAAACGCCCTGTTATCCCAGCCGACGCTCTGCCAGATGGTCGTCTTACGGTTGGCGCCGAAACGATCCTACGTGCGTGGTTTGCGGCGCCGACGAGCCGATATCGTCATGGAGTTTTGGGCGACGCAATCGAAGCCGGAAGTCTCATTGTTGAGCGACGCGACGGTCAACGTGGCGCAATAGTGCTGGAATCGAACGCTGTTTTTGAGGACCTAATTCCACGAATAATCTCGCTCAATGGTCGAGAACGACTCTTGGTTGTGAAGTCGTACCTGGACCGCGGTTCAGCGCTTGCAATCATCGATCCCGATACGTTTTCGATCCTCGCTGAAACGCCCCCTATTGGCCGTCCGCACGCTTGGCTCAATCCGGCAGGTGTTGCCGACTACGACGGTGACGGCACCACAGATATTGCCGTCGTTCGCCAACCGCACGTGCTGGGGCGCCTGGAACTATGGTCGTGGCGCGATAAGCAGTTGCAAAAAGTGACAGAGGTTGATGATGTATCCAATCACTTCATCGGTTCGCGGGCGCTTGAAATGAATTGGACAGCCGACTTTGACGGAGATGGCCATCCTGATCTCGCAATTCCAAGTCTTGACCGCCGCACGATGAGAATTATCGCCTTCTACCCACGGGTTCGTGACATCGCCCGGATACCATTGCCCGCCAAGGTCGTTACGAATATTGGCTCCACCACAATTGATGGTCGCATTGCGCTATTGGCAGGACTGGAGAATGGCCAACTAATAATGATCCGAAACGATTAAATGAGGTCAATGATTCCTGCGTAATTGCTTCGCGCACGTATATCGAATAACTTTATTGCCTAACTTCATTCAATAAAAGTGCTTGGTCGCGGCAGCAAGCGAAGCGATGGCTAGCTCTGGCTAGTATGCGGATCTAGGGACTTTAGTGATCAACCCGCTCGCAAGGCCGGTCGTAGCAACAATGGTATGTAAGATCGTATCGAGCCGGTTAAAAGCATCCAAATGGTGAAAGTCCGGAATGATCCATCCGACAGTTGCGACTGCACCCCATAGAAAGCCGTTGGTCAGCGCAAATATTTTATACTGCGGCTCGAGCTTCTTGACGACGATAAAGACAGCCCAGACGCCAATCAGCACATGCAACGCCTTGTGGCCAGCTTCGAGCGTAACTCCCTTCGTCGCGAGTTCGATGGCGAGAGTGCCACCTACCGCGACTAAGAAAAGACCGCCGACGACCCATGTGTAGAGTTTGGCGAGGTTCATTGGTCGCTCCAATTAAGAAGTTGCCACTCTGAAGGATGGTTGGCACGGTCTAGTTTGCTGACTACGATCGACTAACTGATATACATGAACAGGGTTGCACCATGCCGCTAATCGAGCCACTTCCAGAAGACCATAACATCGAACTTGTCGATCTCATTCAGTTTTTTCGCGGGCCATTGGGCACTGTACCGAACAGCGTCCTCACCATGCAGCGGCGGCCAAAGATTGCTCGTGCTTTTACGGACCTCAACAAGGCTGTAATGGAAAACGGCGGTCGAGTGACCGCCGAGCAGAAGCGGCTCATTGGTTTTATCGCATCCCACGCCGCTGGATGCCGCTATTGCGAAGCCCATACCATACTTGCCGCGGAGCGCTTCGGCGCGACGCCGGAACGTCTGGCCGCGATTTGGGACTACCAGCGCAGTGATCTTTTCAGCGACGCCGAGAAGGCGGCGTTCGATTTTGCGCTGGCAGCCGCTTGCGTTCCAAATTCCGTGACGCCGGAAATTGCCTCTGCACTGAAAGCGCACTGGACCGAAGACGAGATTGTCGAGATTCTCGGCGTGATCGCCTTGTTTGGTTTTCTCAATCGGTGGAACGATTCGATGGCCACGACGCTTGAAGACATCGGCATGTCAGCCGGGAAGCGAAATATGACGTCGAAGGGCTGGACGCCAGGTAAGCATCGGCTCGAAGATACGAAGTGAAGCTGGACTATAAAATGCGTAAAGGTAAGTCCATCACCCTTTGAAAGCAGTCTGCTAACTTCGTACCCGGTTACCGATTCACTTGTTAGCTTTGCAGTAACAAGAGTGATCGCTGGATACAGAAAGAGTTCGAGCGCCTGATCCTGGCGAACTGGCCGGTCAGGCTGTTCAACAATACGGACTTCCAACTAAAACACTAATTCGCCGAATCTTCGCAACAGGTTTCAATCGTCTAATTGATACTTCTTCCGGATCTGCCGGACCATCGCGTCACGACATTTTCTCGGCTCTTGCTATTGTTGTAGCGTTCCAATAGCGCGCTGACGACACAGATGGCACACTCATTGAGAGCCGACTACGGATTAGACGGATCAAGTGAAGATACAGAGTTTAGGCCGCCCTGATTTTTGCTGTGACGCGCTTAATCGCATCCTTAAGCTTTCTTCCCTCCGAGGAAAGGTTATGAGCTGCTCCCATAACTTGAGCAGCTGCCGAACCGGTCTCGTTGGCGCCTCGACTAACACCTGCAATTTGTACAGCAACATCGCTTGCGCCAATTGCGACTTGCTTCGCACCTTCCGCGATCTTCTGCGTCGCCCCCTGTTGACCTAGCGCCATATCGGACACCGACTTAGCGACTTCCGAAAGCTGATCAGCAATTGAGGCAATCGAAGTCATATCAGAGACGGCCTCGCGTGTTGCAACTCGAACGCTTTCTATATGAGCTGTAATTTCGTTAGTAACTTGAGCTGTCCTCGTTGCCAACACTTTGACTTCACTCGCAACGATCGAAAAGCCCCGCCCCTCCTCCCCAGCGCGCGCAGCCTCGATAGTCGCATTCAGCGCCAGCAAGTTGGTTTGTTGAGCAATAGCTGCGATGGCGTTCGCCATCTCGCCGATACTGTTCGTTGCGCTTGAAAGCTTCGTGAGCCGTTCACTTGTCTTACGAGTATTTACAGCGGCTTCCTCAGCTACATGGCTCGCCTCATCGACTTTGGCTCGCACTTCAGATGCCGACGCTAGCAGCTCTTCGGTCGAGTTTGCGATGCTATCAATGTTGTCGGATGTTTGGCTGGAAGCGATTGTCACCAGTTCAGACAGCCGTTGCGTGGCGTTCACCGTTCCGGTCAGCATATCTGCTGCGTTCGTTAGATCGACAGCAGAGGAATTAACAATCTCCAGGACTTCGCCGACAGCCGCTTCCAGATTGTCAGCGACCCGATTCAATTCCAGCCGATGCTGCACTCGCCAGTTGACATCTGCCTCTTTGTTCTGCGTCTCCAACCGACTGCGCTCAATCAAACTTGTTTTGAAAATTTCGAGGGCTCGCGCAATGTCGCCAATTTCATCCTTACGCCCAGAATGAGCGATGTGGATATTAAGATCGTTCGCGGCAAGCGAATTCATGTCCTGAATGATTGCTGAGAGAGGTCGCGACACTCCGAGCACGACGTATAGTCCCGCAAAGAAAACAATCAGAAGGACTAGTGCGCCGGTATATATAGTAAGGTTTTCCAAACTATGGGAGTCGCTGAGCACAGCGGTAATTTTGTTCGTACCACGTTGATCAACAATTGCTAACAGCTCTCGCAGATCACGGCGGAAATGGACAGAAGGCTCCAGGGTGTCGTCGTAGATCTTGGAAACGTTTTCTTTCCGCCCGCTTCGCAGCGCCTCAATCGTAGCCGATTCGTAGAAAAGAAGTTTTCGGAAATCCTCAGCGGCTCGTTCAAGTAATACGCGCCCATCGCTTTGTTCTGAACGGGCAACTGCGGCCCAATGGCTTTTGAGATCAGCAAAAATTTTCTCGACCGACGTAACAGAACCTGAGGCGGAATAGACATCCGCCATGACCCCGAGCAGACGGGAGTTTAATGCCTCCGCTGTGACAACGACAGAACGAGTGTCTATTCGAAATTGATTGTCGATTACTGTTTCGGATAGCACTACGCTTTGGTCGCGAGCGTTGAGCAATACGGCAGAAACTAGCCAAACAATTGTTGCGCTGATAATTACGAATAGGATGGGAAGCGCAACTGAAATACGCGCTCCCTGTTTTAGACTTAGCCTTCTCATAGCTGCCCTGTTTTCGCTTTTATCTCTCGCTTCGCCACCAGCGTCTATTGCTCGACTGGGAATTTCTTGGCCGACCAGTCGGCCCAACCGCTACGCATCCACCGGACATCTTTATAACCGGCAGCAACTGCACTGTTCACCGCGTTCACTGCGCTCCATCCGTCCGTTCCATGGCCGTGAACGACAATGGGGGCCGATTTATCTGGGCCGAACGCTTCGCTGTCGAAGGTTTTGGTTTCAGGTTTAAAATGGCCAATGATGGATTTCGCGCCAGGGATATGACCGTCGACGAAGCTTGCTTTCCGTCGGACATCGAAAATAGTGATCTTACCCAGGAGTTCCTTGACCTCGTCGGTTGTAACGGTTTTTGCGCCGGTCAAAGTTAGTGGTGTTTCACCAGTTTGCGCGAAAGCTCCACTGAAAGTCAGACAAGTCGCAACCAGCAATGCGACCGCCGACACGGAGATCTTTAAAAACATGCGAACCTCGTGCTCCCGACGCAAGGCTATCGCCGAGCGTCTAAATTGCTGCCTGCACTCTGTGCACTTATGGTTAACGATTTCTTAGGTCATCTGGGAGCGGTTCCATATCCAATTGCTCATAGAGCGCTTACCCACCATCGTTAGGCCTTGCAGGGTCTTCTCATCGTGAACGCGCTAATTCATTGAGAATGATGGCGACCCCGGCAGGAATCGAACCTGCGACCAACAGCTTAGAAGTTGTCTGAAACGCCAATAATTTCAAAGCTCATTCCGAAAAAACGAGCCTTCTTGCAGCATTGTATTGGGGTGAGATTTCAATTTGTCGGAATAGAAGCTGGTTAGATCGGGATACGACCGGGCGCTCCTGACTATTCAGCGCCTGATTTCGAAAGAGCCCGTCCGACCGCCATTGAGGAAGACGCTGTTTCCGCGTACTGCGCGAGATTTGCAAAAAACTGATCGGCAAGCTTATTTGCGACACCCTGCAAAAGACGCGTTCCCATCTGCGCGATCTTGCCGCCGACCTGTGCTTCGGCATCGTAAGAAAGCTCACATCCCTGCGCCTGCTCTACGAGACGGACATCCGCTCCACCTTTTGCAAAGCCCGCAACGCCCCCCTCGCCTTCGCCTACCAACCGGAAGGACCCAGGAGCGCTCACATCGGCAAAATGCACTTTGCCCTTGAAGCGTGCGCTGATTGGTCCGATTTTCAATCGCACGACGGCGCTGAATTTTCCGTCGTCGGTGCGATCAATTTCCTCACAGCCGGGAATGCATTGCTTCAGCACATCTGGTTGATTTAACCATTCCCATACATGCGCAGGCGGCGCTGCGAGCAGGAACACGCCTGCCATTTTCATGTTTGAAAACCAGTCCTGCGCGCTTTTCGCTTCAGGACCTGTTCGCGAAGCGGCATACGCTCGACAGCCATCCCTATCGGCCGCCCGAAATGCTCAGGTTCGCGCCGACAACATAGGAAGCCTCGTCGGACATAAGGTACAACACCGTTTCCGCGACTTCCTGCGGCGTGCCAAATCTTCCAATGGGAATAACGGACTTCAGACGTTCCGCCCGGTCAGGCTGCCCTGCCGCGGCATGAATTTCGGTATCGATCAAACCAGGTGAAACTGCGTTTACGCGAATGCCCTCGCCTATCACTTCGCGTGAGAGGCCGACCGTGAAGCTGTTCAGTGCGCCTTTGGTCGCGGCGTACCAGACGTAGTCTCCGGGCATGCCGAGGATTGCGGCCATGGAGCCCATGTTGACAATCGTGCCACCGCGGCCGCCGTGCTTCGTTGATATTCGCTTCACAGCCTCGCTTGCTACGAGAATTGCACCGGTAACGTTTACGTCAATGACACGTTTCAGCGTGTCCGGGTCAAGGTCGGCAACTCGGCTCGGAAAACCCATAATGCCGGCGTTATTTGCAAGATCCGTAATACGGCCAAGCTGCTTATCTACTTCCTGAAAAAGGTTCGTGATGTCGCGGGGATTACCCATGTCGCCTTTGATCGCAACACCACGCCGGCCGGCACTTTTGATGTCTGCAACGACGGCATTGGCCGCGGCTTCGTTGCCGGCGTAGTTGACCGCGACATCGTAGCCGCGCTTTGCAGCTAACCGTGCAATCGCGGCTCCGATTTCCCGCCCCGCGCCCGTGACGAGAAGAATTTTATGCCCTGACATTCAATGGCCCTTTGCCACGCCCAGATGATTATTCAGAACGTCGGGGCTTTTCGACAGGTCGTCCGACGTTCCATGAAATACAAAGCGGCCGGACGAGATGACATAGATTTCATCCGCCACCGCAAGCGCGAGACCGAGATTCTGTTCGACTAGCAAAATTGCATGTCCTTCGCTCCGCAAGCGGACCAGAATATCCTGCACCTGCTGAACAAGTTTCGGTGCAAGTCCTTCGGAGGGCTCGTCCATCAGGATCGTGGACGGGTTCGCCATCAATGCCCGGCCGATCGCGAGCATTTGCTGTTCGCCTCCGGAGAGCGCACTCCCGAGATTGCCGATGCGGTCGGCGAGTTGCGGGAATTCGGCGAGCATTTCCTTCAGCGTCCACTCTTTTCCTGCGCGGGTCGAAAGCTTTTTGCCCTTTGCAAGCTGGCTCGTTGGCAACAGCAAATTCTCGCGAACCGTAAGCGACTTGAAGATGCGCCGCCCTTGCGGAACGATCGCAATTCCCTGCTGCGCGATACCGTATGGCGTCTGGCCGGAAAGTTGGCGGCCTTCAAATTTGATTTCGCCGCGGCGAGGAGGTGTCAAACCGGCGATAGAACGCACGAGCGTTGTCTTGCCCATGCCGTTGCGGCCCAGAATCACGACTATCTTGCCTGGTGTCAGCGATAGGCTAAGGCCGTGCAGCACATAGCTATCGCCGTAATATGTATGGATGTCAGTAACGTCGAGGAGCGCGTTAGAGGCGGCCAAAATACACCTCCTTCACGTCCGCGTTTTTCTGCACTTCGTCTGGAAGGCCGTCGAAGATCAGTTTTCCACGATGAAGAACCGTCACTTTGTCGGCAAGCGCCAGCGCCACATCAATGTCGTGTTCGATCATCAGCAGCGTGATCTCACGGCTCAAGCTTGAGACGAGCTTGGAGAAATGCTGACGTTCGCTCGGCGAAAGACCAGCACAAGGCTCGTCAAGCAACAAAACGCGCGGATTCGAACCCAGCGCCAGTGCAAGCTCAAGCTGACGGCGCTCGCCATACGAGAGGTACTTTACTTCCTCGTCCTCGCGACCCTGGAGGCCCACCGTCTCAAGCGAATTCTTCGCCCGCTCTAACAACGAGGCATCCGCTGTCACCGGCCAGAACATATTCCATTTCCGCGAAGTAGTCCCGAGCATGGCGAGCAGCAAATTCTCCATGACCGTCAGGTCGGTGCAGACATTCGAAATCTGAAATGTTCGTCCCATGCCGAGCACGGTGCGGCCATTCTCGGAAACATTCGAGATGTCGTTGCCGAACATGACGATGCGGCCACCGGTTGGCCGGTGCGTACCAGAGATACAGTGAAAGAGCGTGGTTTTTCCGGCACCGTTCGGCCCGAGCAATACGCGACGCTCGCCATGAGGAATTGTGAGTGAGACGGAATCCACCGCGCGCAGGCCGGCAAACGCCTTGGAAACGTTATCGACTTCGATGGCAATGCCGGTCATGCGCCTTCTCCGCGATTGCCTTTGAGCCACGATCTGATGAGACCCATTACCCCGTTCGGCGCCCACAGCACCGTCGCGATGAAGATCAATCCCAGCACTGCCGTGTAGTAGTGGAAGAAGCCGCTCACCCAGTTCCGCAGAATAAGAATAATCCCGGAACCGATGAAGGGTCCGAGAATGGTGCCGGTGCCGCCTATGATGGCCATTAGGATCGCTTCCACCGAAACCGGAAAGCTTGAAGCGACCGGATTCACGAAGCGGTTGTAGTAGATATAGAGAACGCCAGCGAGACTCGCGTAGAAGCCCGATATAATAAACGCGACATAGAGATGAGCGCCGACCCGATAGCCGAGACTGCGCATGCGGCTTTCGCTCGATTTAATGCCGCGAAGCGTAAGTCCGAACGGCGACGAGATGAGGACGCGGTAACCCGCAAGCGCTATCGCGAGAACAAATAGCACAAAATAATAATAGTGCGCCTTAGAGACGATCTGGAGTCCGGCAATTTCCGGCGCGGGAACGTTAGTGACACCGTTGTCTCCGCCGGTGAACGAAGCCCAGCGATGTGCAACGCCCCAGACGATGTAGCCAAAGGCGAGCGTGATCAGGATGAAATAAACGCCACGCGTACGCACTGCAGAAGCGAAGATTGCGGCGAGCAGCGTACCCGCCGCAAGACCGGCAAGCGACGCCGGGATGGTCGTGACGCCGTAGCGCGTCTGCAAAATCGCGATGGTATAGGCCGAGACCGCGAAGAACGCAGCGTGACAAAGCGAAAACAGACCGGCATGACCAAGCAGGAGATCGGCCGAAAGCGCGAGCATACCGAAGATCAGAATCTGCGTAAGCAGCGCAAGCCAGTATTCGCTCGCAATGCTCGGAACTGCGGCAAGCGCGATAGCGAGCGAGAGAATGCCGATGACGCGATAGTTCATCGTCAGTGCTCCTTGCCGAAGATTCCGGTAGGACGAAACAGGAGCAGGATCGCCATCGGACCGAACAGCACAAAATAGGAAAAGTCCGGCGCAAGCCAGCGGCCATAGGCGTCGAGCAGCCCGACCACGATGCTGCCGAGCACCGCACCTTCCAGACTGCCGAGACCACCGACGATGACGACGACGAGAGCGAGAACGAGAATATCCCACTCCGCGCCCGGACTGAGCGTAAGAAATGCGCCGCCGACCACGCCCGCAACACCGGCGAGAAATGAAGCAAGCGCGGAAACGAGCACAAAGAGGCGATCGACATTGATGCCGACGGCGGTGACCATTTCGCGATCGTCGACACCGGCGCGCACTACGGCGCCGATCTGCGTCTTGTGATAGAGAAGCCAAAGAGAAAAGCCGGTAAGCGCGCCGAATGCGATCAAGGCGAGCCGCAGCTTCGGATAGTAAATTCCACCCGGAAATTCGACCGAACCACGCAGATAGGACGGCAGTTGAATCTTGAGACTGTCGCCTCCCCAGATCGCGAGGCAGACTTCGCCGATGAAAAACGCCACGCCGACCGTGAGCAGAACCTGCGCGAGGTGATTGGACCCGATTGGACGGATCAGGAAGCGGTCAATGAAGTAGCCGAGAACTACGATCGACAAGCCGCCGGCGAGCACTGCGAGTTCGAAGCTTCCCGTTGCACGCATCACGGTAAGCCCGATATAGCCGCCGAGAAGGTAGTAGACGCCGTACGCCATGTTGACGACGCGCATAAGGCCGAACGTAACGGTGAATCCGCTCGCGAGCAGGAATAACAATGCCGCGAGCGATAGCCCGTTGATTGCCTGAAGAATAAAGCCGGTCATTTCCGTCGCTTATGTTTCTTATTCCTGGCGGAAATTGAAACCGGGCGGCGTTTCGCACGCCGCCCGGCATTAACTCGAATGATCAGCGCTTGTAGGGACCGCGGGCCAGAAACTCTTCCGGCTTCCAGGTCCAGAACTGCGACACCGCTTCATAAGTCTTGATCGGCTTGTTCATCAAAATGTCGCCTAGTACCGGATGCTTCACCTTCTCGACTTTCGAGACGTAGACGTTCTGGATCGGGTTGTCGTAGGCGTCGAGTTTCACAGGGCCGCGCGGCGCTTTCACTTCAACCGTGCGCATCGCTTTCAAGAACGCATCGCGGTCCTCGATATTGCCGTTGATCTTGTCGAGCGCGGTTTTCACCCAGAGACCCGCGGTGTAAGCGGACTCCGCGAACCATGACGGCACGCGCTTATAGAGCTTGATGTGCTCATCAACGAAGGCCTTGTTCTCCGGCGTATCGATCCCGGCGACGTAGTGCAGCACATTGCCGATTATGCCGACTGCCCGATCGTCGAGTTGCGGCAGCACGTCTTCATGCAGCCAATAGGAAGCGACAATCTTGTGCTTCTTGTCCATGCCGTAGTTGAACCAGTCCTCGAACAGACGGATGCGATCCGCGCCGACGACGATCGGAACGACTGCACCGGTATTCGCCGGAATGCTGTTCACAGTCGTGCTGTAGTCCTTGGTGCCGACCGGATTCCAAATGATGCGATCGACCTTGCCGCCGAGATCGGTGAAGGTCTTTACGGCACCGAGCGTCACTTCATGGCCGAAGGTATAGTCGGCGCCGATGAAGGTGACGTTGCGCAGGCCGAGATCCTTGTAGAGATACTCTCCAAGCGGATGGCCGATCTGGCTTGACGATACGGCGGTGCGTATAACAGTTGGCGTACGCTTCCACTTCGTGACGTCGTCGGCGCCGGCCGGATCCATGACAAGCGGAACGCCGGTCTCAGCACTCACCTGCGCAACTGCCGGACCTTCGTGACCGCAAAGCGGACCGACAAGCAAGTCGACTTTTTCTTGGAGCGCAAGACGCCGCGCTTGAGTTAAAGCCTGGTCGGGATTGCACGTTGTGTCGGCGACGATGATCTCGACCTTCCGGCCGCCCGCCATGTTGTTCACGCTATTCCAATATTGGCGGAAGCCGTTGACCATTTCGGTGCCGGGCGACGCCAACGGACCTGTCAGCGGTGCCAGCAAGCCGATCTTAATCGGCTTCTTCTCCTGCACTTGAGCAGGCGACATTCCCACAACCACAGACAACGCGAGAACCGCGCCGCCCAGCATTAAGGCTCGCATTTTCATCTGGTTTTCCTCCCCTTGACGCTTGTGCCTGGGTTTTTCCCAGTGCTATGTGATCACAGATCACCGTTTTTGAGTTGCAAAGTCAAGCCGGAACACGAGTAAGACAGATGAACCTCGAAGACCCCGCTCTTTCCGGCATCCACCCGATCGAGACCAACACACTCGGTAAGCGCGTCTACAACGAGCTCCGCAACTTCCTGATGGTCGGCGGCGTGCAGCCGGGAGAAAAGCTTACGTTACGCCAACTGACCGCAGCCTTCGGGACGAGTTTGATGCCGGTGCGCGAGGCGGTGCACCGCCTCGCGGCCGAAGGCGCGCTGGAAGTTTTGCCAAACCGCGCCATCCGCGTTCCGAAAATGCCGCGCGCGCGTTTCGATGAACTCATTCAGCTGCGGATCATGCTCGAGGGTCTAGCCGTCGCAACCGCAGCCAGGCGAATTTCCGATGAAGCGATCGCTCATCTCGATGAAACTAATGAGAGTTTCATCGCCGAGATGCGAAAGCCGCCGGATTCTCAGAAACCATTTCAGTTGAACAAGGAATTTCACTTCGAGATTTATCGCGCCGCCGAGATGCCCGTTTTACTCAGCATGATCGAGAATATGTGGCTCCAGTTCGGCCCTTTCCTGCACTTTTCGATGGGTGTGAAGGGCCGCATGGCGACTAACAAGTTTGCTCCGGACTCTCATCGCCGCATGATTCAATCGATGAAAGAAAGAAACGGCGAGATCGGTCGCAAAGCTTTGGAAGACGACATCCGCGGCGCGGTAGAACTGATCCTGCGCTTCGGCGATATTCCCGCCTGATCAAGGACCAAGTATGAATTTCACGATCCGCTTTGGCTCGGATTCTGGCGCCCAACGCAGCGAGGACGAGCCACTCGTCACCGGCAAAGGCCTGTTTACCGACGACCTCAACTTCCCCGGACAAGTCTATGCCGCTTTTCTGCGTGCGCCGGTTGGGCATGCAAAAGTAAGCGGCGTCGATACTGCGGACGCGCGAGTGATGCCGGGCGTGGTCGGGATTTTTACCGGAGCCGACCTGATCGCGGACGGCCTTGGCGGAATACCACCGGTCGCGATCGGCGTCGGGCGAAACGGGAAACCCATGGTCGCGGCTGCAATGCCGCCGCTCGTGCATGACAGAATCCGTTACGCCGGCGAGCCTATTGCGATTGTCGTTGCCGAGAGCTTGCGCCAGGCGATGGATGCCGCAGAGAAGATCGAAGTCGACTACGAAATTTTACCGAGTGCCTCGCATGTAAACGACGCCATGGCAGAAGGCGCAGAACTTGTACACGCGAATGCTGGGGGCAATCTCGCGATGGACTGGACCGATGGCGACGCAAAAGCTGTCGAGGCTGCGTTTGCGCGTGCTGCGCATGTCGAAAAAGTGAAGCTAGAGGATACGCGCGTCGCGGCCGTTGCCATGGAGCCACGCGCCGCGATTGGGCAATGGGACGCGAAAGCCGAGAAATATACGCTCACAGCAACCACACAGGGCGTCGCGGTGGTGCGCAAGCTGCTTGCCGAAGGCGTTTTTAAAGTACCGCTTGAGAAGCTCCGTGTGATGACCCCGGATGTCGGTGGCGGCTTCGGCATGAAGGCGCAGACCTATCCAGAATATGCCGCCGTGCTTTACGCAGCACGCAAGACCGGCCGGACAGTGAAATGGCGCGCCACGCGCATGGAAAGTTTTCTTGCCGACTCCGCGGGCCGCGACGGCGTACTCGAAGGCGATATGGCCTTAGACAAGGACGGGACAATTCTCGCTTTCCGTGTGAGAAATGCGGTTGGGCTCGGAGCCTATACGACGCAGTACGCCGCGATCTTCTCGACAATGAATACGAAAAACTGTCTGTCCAGCGTGTATCGTATTCCGGCAATCACGATCGACGTTAAGATGGTTTTCACGAACGCGGCACCGCTCGGCCCCTATCGCGGTGCAGGCCGTCCTGAAGCCATCTACCTGATCGAACGGCTCCTCGATAACGCTGCGCGGAAATTGGGGATCGACCGCACCGAAATACGCCGGAAGAATTTTATTCCGCCAGAGGCGATGCCCTACAAAACGCCAAATGGGCCGATTTACGATAGCGGTGAATTTGAAAAGTGCATGGATAAGGCACTCACGCTTTCGGACTGGCGCGGATTCGAAACGCGGCGGGGGCAATCCCGCGCGAATGGAAAACTCCGCGGAATCGGCATCTGCTGCTTCCTTGAGGTCGCAGGCGGTATTCTGAACGAGAAGGCCGATCTGCGTTTTGAATCGGACGGCTCGGCCGCGATCCGTCTCGGCGTGCAGGCCATGGGCCAGGGTCATCTTTCCAGCCTACCCCGCGTGGTCGCGAACCGACTCGGGATCGACATCTCGAAAGTGAAGCTGATCGAAGGCGACAGCGACGAAGTGCCGGACGGCACACCGTCGGTCGCGTCGCGCTCACTCATGATGGCGGGCAGCGCATCCGCAGTTGCATGCGATGACGCGATTGCAAAAGGTCGTAAACTCGCAGCCGAGATGTTCAGTGTTGGAGAGGACGAGATCGAATACAATGACGGCGATTTCCGCGTTCCGCAGACCAATCATGTCGTCTCGCTTCTCGATCTAGCGCGGCGCGCGCCGAACGGACAGATTTTGCAGCCTTCCGAGAACAGTCCGCTGAACTCCCTCTCCGAATTTACTTCGCCGCAAATGTCATTCCCGAACGGCTGTCATGTCTGCGAAGTCGAAATCGATCAGGATACCGGTGTCGTAACTGTCGTGCGCTACGCCGCAGTCGATGACGTCGGCAACATTATTCACGAGACCATCGTCGACGGTCAGGTACATGGCGGTATTGCGCAGGGGCTAGGCCAGGTGCTTGGCGAACATATTCAGTACGACGACGGTCAGCTCATCAATGCCTCGTTGATGGATTACTTTGTGCCGCGCGCGGACAGCTTGCCGATGTTCAAGACCGGTCATCATACCGTGCCCTGCACCACCAATCCGATCGGAGTTAAAGGCGCGGGTGAATCCGGAGTTGCCGGATCGCTGCCTTCGGGCATTGCCGCCGTAATCGACGCACTCTCCGTCTATGGTGTGGAACATTTTGATCTGCCCGCTTCGCCATCGCGCGTGTGGGCAGTCATCAACGAGAAGCGGTCTTAAGGCCGCTCAAATTCAGTTCGGGAGAAATTCCATGTCAGTTTCGAGAAAAGTAATAGTGACGTGCGCGATCACGGGCGCGATCCACACGCCTTCGATGTCGCCGCATCTACCGATCACGCCCGATGAAATCGTTACGGAGGCGGTTGCGGCGGCCGAAGCAGGAGCCGCCATTCTGCATTTGCACGCCCGTAATCCCGAAACCGGTCGCCCGGACCAGACGCCCGAAGCGTTCGCGCGCTTCCTGCCGCGCATTAAGCAGCAGACGAATGCTGCGATTAACATTACGACCGGCGGCAGCCCTTACATGAAGGTCGAGGAGCGAGTGCTGCCCGCCGCCACCTTCAAGCCGGAAGTCGCCTCACTCAACATGGGGTCGATCAACTTTGCGCTGTTTCACCTGCTCGATAAGTATAAGGAATTCAAGTTCGAGTGGGAGCGCGAGCATCTGGAGAATTCGCGCGACCTTGTGTTCCGCAATTCTTTCAAAGACATCGAATACATTCTGAAGACTTGCTACGACAACGGCACCCGCTTCGAGTTTGAGTGCTACGATATCGCGCATCTCTACAATCTAAAGCACTTTCTGGATCGTGGCCTCGTGAAGCCGCCCCTCTTCATCCAGTCTGTATTTGGACTGCTGGGCGGCATCGGTCCGCACCCGGAAGATGTGATGCACATGAAGCGTACTGCCGATCGGTTGTTTGGCAACTCCTATCGCTGGTCGGTGCTGGGAGCGGGGCGCAACCAGTTTCCCATTGCAGCAATGTCAGTTGCGATGGGTGGCAATGTTCGCGTAGGTCTCGAAGATTCGCTTTGGGCTGGAGCCGGCAAGCTCGCGAAATCCAACGCAGATCAGGTTCGCATGGTACGCCAGATGATCGAAGGCCTCGGCTTGGAACTCGCTACGCCAGACGAAGCCCGTGAAATTCTTTCACTCAAAGGCGCCGATAAGACAGCAATATGAGTTGATCCTGGGTGAATGCCGTGCTCGCGAATGAAACCGTGGCCGCCATAAATCGCGACACCCAGTTCGCCGCCTCGTAGCCCGAATCGGTGTGAAGGCTTTGACGATCGGTGTGAGAAAGGCGCGCATTTCCTACGCCTCCGCGTGCGTTTTCGGATCGGGGCGTCCTCGCCCACCAAAAACTTCGGAACGATAAAGAGACTAATGCCTTACTTCACTGTCCGTTCGACTAGCGCGCGCAAGCTCAGCCCCTGAACGATAATTGTAAATAGAACGACCGCATATGTCGCAGCCAGCAATGCCGACTTTTCGGCGACCTCCGGAAGCGAAAGCGCAAGGGCAATCGATATGCCGCCGCGCAATCCTCCCCAAGTCAAAACGGGAATTGTGCCCTTTACGAAAGTGTGCATCGTGCCGAGCGTGAGCACCGGTATCGATACGGCCAGAAACCGGGCAAACAGTACCATCGGGACGGAAAGTACCGCCAACCAGCCGAACGACGGGTCAAGGCGCAAGATCAAGACCTCGAGCCCGATCAGCAAAAAAAGGATTGAATTCAGTATCTCGTCAATGAGCGTCCAGAATCCGAACAGATAGCGCTTAGTCTCTTCGCTCAGCGCGTCGAGGCGGCCTCGATTGCCGATAAGAAGGCCAGCAACCACAACCGCGATCGGCCCGCTCATGTGCAGCTTGCCGGCAAGGGTATAAGTCCCAGCCACCAAAGCGAGCGAGATCAGGACTTCCATCGGGTAGTCATCGATTGCGCGCATCCCCCGATAAGCGACATAACCTGTTGCAAGGCCGAGCGCAGCGCCGCCTAGTGCCTCCAGGAAGAACAGCTCGCCGATGTGAACGGGATCAATGGCGCCACCGCCAGCACTCATTGCCGCAGCAACCAAGACAGTGAAGATAACCACTCCAACGCCATCGTTGAAAAGTGACTCCCCCGTCATGTCAACTTGGAGTGTCTCCGGCACTTTAACGGCCTTCAAGGTCGACATCACCGCGATAGGGTCGGTAGGGCTGATGACGGCTCCGAAAACGAGAGCCCACACAAAAGGGATAGGATGTCCAAAAGCTTTGGCGACGAGCCAAAACCCTGTTGCGACGACTACAATTGAAATCAGGATGCCGACGGTCGCCATCATGCCCACGACCCAGGCACGCTCTCTCAAAACCGAAAGATCGACATGAAGGGCGCCGGCGAAAAGCAGGAATGCAAGCATGCCGTTGAGCACGGTCCTCTGAAAGTCCACTTGTCGCATGAGATTGGCGATATCCTGGTAGACCAGCACGCTAGGGAGTGCGAATTCGATTCCGATCAATACCAAGGAGGCGACAAGCCCCATCACCATCAATCCGATCGTGTGTGGCAGGCGAATGTATCGATGATTGATCCAGCCGAAAGCGGCCGTCAAAACAAGCAGGACCGCGATGAGATCAAATGTCGATATCACGTTGTTCTCTCCTGGTAGCAGCGTGTCTCAACTAGAGAAGCTCCGTTATTGACGCTGATCGGGGCCCCTCAGAATGGATTAGTCAGGCTTGTTTTTTCGAGCCAAGCATTGCGCCTCGATGAAGAGGCGCTTGATGTCAGGAAACCTTTGTTTGATTTGGCGTTCCAGCGAGGAAACAAGCTGCTCTACATCTGCCGATGAAAGGACGTCATCGAAGTCCACGCTTATGTTCAGCAGAATATCATGAGGTCCAAAGTGCATCGTAAGAAGTTCGTTCAAACGGGATACGCCCGACTGCTTCGCGATCATTTCCTCTAATTCGACAACGACGACGCGACTGGCACTCTCGCCGGTTAATAGCCCTTTGCATTCGTAGGCCAAGAATGCGGCAGTGATGGCGAGTATCCCCCCAATAACAAGAGAAGCAATAGCATCCAAGGTCGGGAGATCGAGCCACTGGCTGAGGAGAATGCCCGCGAAGGCAACGAAGAGCCCTAACATCGCAGCAGTGTCTTCAAATAGGACCGTGAATAGAATTGGATCCTTGCTGAGGCGAACAGCTTCGAAGTATCCGTGCTTGCCTTTGACCTTGCGCAGTTCCTGAAACGCCATCCACCAGGCAACGGATTCGAACACTATGGCGATCCCCAACACTATGTAATTGACGTAAGGGCTGCTGATGGGATGGGGGTGCTGCAACTTGTCGAGGCCTTCGTAGATGGACACGCCTGCACCCAACCCGAAAATAAGAATGGCGACGACAAACGCCCAAAAATAGAGCTCGATCCCGTATCCGAATGGATGAAACTTGTCCGCGGGCCTGTCGGCACGCTTCATGCCGTAGAGCAGCAATCCTTGGTTTCCGGTGTCTACGAATGAGTGAATGGCTTCACTGAGCATTGCGGAACTGCCGGTGTATGAAGCCGCCGCAAGCTTGGTAAGCGCAATCAGTCCATTCCCGGCGAGCGCAGCGAAAACCACTTTACGAGAGCTGGACGCCGCCATGAGGGTCGTTCCGGATTTTGAGACATTTTGTCAGGCGACGGATTGAACCTTCTGCGACAATACTTGCAAGCGCTTCAGTTCTTCCGGCAATTTGAGCGACTGCTCGGCGCGCGCCAATGCGAGCTTTGAGTGATAGCGGGCAGCCTTGATGAGGTCGGGATGCCCTGTGGATGACAGCGAGAGGAACGCCTTTTGCAATCTAATTCCCACCTCTATCGACCCCGCGCCGTCTCGTGCAATCGCAGTAAACGCATCATCGAACATTTCATCGAGTGTTAGGGCCGGCACCTGGACACGATCACAATCTGCAGCAGGAGCGCCTCCCTCGACAGGAGAAATCCAAAGCGCAAAAAGGCGGACGAAAGTGCCGATGATGTCGATAGCGGTGCCGGGGTCGTTGATTGCCGGTGACAAGGCCCGTCCCGCGATCTCTGACAGCGCGATTAGCCCGAATCTTGGATCCTCTTCGTAAATACGATCATGCCCGATCGTGAACGCCTTGACGACGGCGGGGCGGTCAACTTGGGTCGTTTTAGTTTTCAATTTGGCGAATGCGACCGCACGGCCCGGCGCGATGAATGCGCCGGGCATTGCAGCCACCGTCAGCAGGCAGTCGTACTTCTTGGCACAAGACTGCAGGGCTTCGACATTGATGTGCTGAACATAGCCGACTTGATCGGTGAATATGGGTTCGCCGTGGTCGTCGGTGTGAACGACCGGCATAGCGCCTAGGTGAGGAGCCGAATGTCGGCGCACAATGGCCGCTTCTGCTGCCTTCTCAACCGTGTCGATCGTCGTTCCGAGCCGGCCTAAACGGGCGATCTGGTCAACCCATCGGATGAACGTGACCACAACCCAGCCCAACACAAAGATCGTCATCGCAAACACGATGAACAAACCGGTTCTGCCGTAGAACCCGGTTTTGATCGCGATCAGCGCGATCACGCTGAAAATGAACGCCGCAATGAACGTTGAAAGTGCGGTTTTGGAGACGTCGTCGGAAATGACCAGAGTGAACGCGCGTGGTGTCGCGCTGTTGCTGACCGAAGCGTAGGCGGAGACCATCGAGCCAACCGCGAAGGTCGCCACTCCAAGCATGCTCGCGGCAATGATCGAGAGGAGCTTCTCGACTGTGTCGTGCTCCATTTTTGGAAAGACATCGTGCATATCGAGGCGGTCCGCCATCGACGCAGCGAACGCCGCAAGCACAGCCAGCAAACAGAACGTCAGCGGGCGAATCCAAAGCTTCTCGCGAAGGCGCTTATAAAGAAAGCGAAATTTGGATCGCAAAGACTGCCTCCTATGCAGAGTAGTACCCTAGGCATCCTCTGGATGAGGCGTAACGAATAAGAACTGACATTGCAGCGAAAAGTTCCATCAGCGACGGACTCTTACCCTGGCGGCCTTTAAGTGATTGCCGCTACTGACGAAGCGCCCGAGCTTAGTGCTTGAAATTGGCGACCCGGCGGGAATCGAGCCTGCGACCAACAGCTTAGAAGTTGTCTGAAAAGCCAACTACTTCAACGCCCATTCCGACAAAACTACCCTTCCGGCAGCATTGTCTAATAAGACGAAAACGTAGTTTGTCGGAATGGTGTTTGAGACCGTAACTTGCAGCTGAACTTGGGTAAGCGCTTTAGGAAAATGCGGTTACGCCCCGCTATCCGCTACCGAATAAACTGATCGATGTAATCGGCGCCAAGTCCAATATGCGCATAGTGCGCCCGGCATTTGTCGATCCGAGTGAAGACGTCGTCATAACCAGTAGTGCGACCGTCCGGGTCGACGTAAATCATGGCACCATTCACTTGGAAAAGAGTAATCATTTCTTCGACGTGCGGATCAACAACGAGCGTGTGGGTTTCACCCGGGGCTTCGTAAACATACCCGCCCTCGGTAGCGACCCAATCATGCTCCAGATAGCGCCACTCACCTTTCAGAACAAAGCCGTGAACTGGAAGAGGATGCCTATGGCGTGAAAGGACGCCTGACTTGCGCACTTTCAACAGGTTCATCCAATAGCCGCGCGACGTACACATAAGTAGTGGCCGGAACCATACGTTCTCTTCCACTGGCACCCAAATTCGATCGTCAGTTGGAATCGCGTTCGGAACGACGAGCTCAGGTGGAGATTCTTTTGGTTGTGGGTGTCGATATGCGACCCATTTCTCGTTCGGTGCTGCTTCCTGCTTCTTCTCAGTCATCACATCCTCTTTCTAAACTGCAGCATAACCGCCATCGACTGGCAAAATTGCGCCCGTAATAAACCGCGCGGCGGGAGACGCGAGGAAGACTGTTGCCCCAGCGACCTCCTCTGGAGTACCCCAGCGATCCATCGGTGTCCGCATCAAAATCGGACGACTTTTTTCTTGATCCTGGCGCAGCGCTTCGGTTAGCGGCGTAGCAATCCAACCAGGAGCTACCGCATTCACCCGTATTGATTCTTTCGCCCAGGCGGCTGCAAGACTTTTCGTAAGCTGCCCAATGCCCCCCTTCGAGGCGGAATATGCTGGCGCTCTCGGGCTTCCGAAGAAAGTAAGCATCGACGCGATATTGATCGCGCACCCTTTGGAAGCAGCAAGCATCGACTTCGCAGCAGTACAAACTCGCATTGTGCCATTCAAATTGATCGCGATAACCTCTGCGAACTGCTCAGGATCATGCTCGACATCTCGACGAATAACGCCAGCAGCGTTCACAACGACGTGGAGACTGGGCACATCTTGCAAGAGTTTTGTAATCCTTGGCGCATCGCGTACATCGAGAGGCGCAAAGCTGATGCCGGCGTTCGCGGCGTCCTTGGAAGCCAGATCGCACTCTCCTGAAGTAACGCCGGTTGCCATCACAACGGCGCCAAGAGCATGAAAGGCACGCGCTGCGCCGAGCCCAATTCCGCTCGTGCCTCCAGTAACAAACACACCCTTCCCGGCAAAGAGGTCTTTTTTGAAGCTTGCAGTAATTTCTTCCACGACTGAATTCCTCTGGCTTCCTCTTTATTTCAGTTTGCCGTTTTCCATCGATTGACTCAATGCAATGTATGTTTTCCACTCAAGACGCGAGCAACCTCCTCGCCCGCCTCGCGCTGTAGTTCAACTTTCGTGCCGAGATACGGCAGGAGACCGCCAGCAACATCGCGAACGTGTGGTCGCTACTTCTGTTCGGTAGTCTGGCGCATTTACGACAAAGCTATCCGCTCAGTCGCAACTTCACGGTCGATGTTATCAGTGCCCGATACCGTAGCGGACTGTGTCTTTCAAATCCTCGAGCTACACGTAACGCCGATTTGTCGACGAGCGAAGTCATGGATTTTGTTCGATTTTCATCAACCTGAGACGTTTTAGCTGGCACGATTTTTTGTCGTCTTTTGCTCATTTTGAGCTCTTTGTTGTGCAAGCTCGAGCTTCACTCGAAGAAACCCCGGCGCAAAGGCCGGGGTGTGTAGTCTGAGTACGTTACGCTGCGCGTACAGGCGCCAAGCGACCTTTGAAATAGCGCTCATTTTGAGTTACGCCGCTATGTCCGTAAGCATCGCCCCGTACTTCATTTACATAAACGTAGCTTTCGTCGTGCAGCGGTCCGATCAGCTCGCACATCTTTGCAAACGTGGCCGCAATAAACTCTGCCTTCTGTTCTCGCGTATTGGTGCTGTCAACTATTCGAATCTCGAGCCAGAACGCCGCTAGTTCATGCTCGGCCAACGATTTATTTCCGATGAACCAGCGATCTGCGGCGACTTCATCGATTGCAACCGCCGTGAGCGAAGAGTTTTTCTTTAAGATGTCCGAGGACAGCTTGTTGACCGCTTTCGCTACCTCTTTACCAAGTCCGGGTCGCGCTCGGGGAACACTAAATTTCACGGTTATCATGGGCATTGGCAGTCTCTCCTTTGATTGACACCAACCTGAGAGTTCGAACTGGTGATTTTTTTGACGAAAAAACGATCACTGAAAAGGCGTAGTGAAATCAGCCCTTTCAGGCCGACATGCTTTCTTCGCCCTCAGATGAACTGAGTTGCCGCGCACCTTGCTACAGAATGCGCGGCAACCAATGCTCAAGGCTTGAACGCGAAGCCCGGTGTAATTGCTACCTCCGCAGGAATAGGCTGCAGGTCTGAAAACAGAGCCGGGTATGTCTTCATCACGTTGAGGATGAATTTGGGTTCGATGTGCTTGTTTACATCGAACACCGACTTGATCACGCCCAGCCGTTGCAGCGTATCCTGCGCTTTCCATAGCGCACGATAATTGTGAGCAGAGATCCGGCGGTCCACCTGCTGGATGTTGTACTGCATCGCAGTCTCCGCAACGTCGATCTTCAGCCCCGGAATCCAACGTGTACCGATGGCCGCTGCCTGCTTCGGATTTTTACGCATCCATTGGTCGGCTTCGGATACGGCCGCGAGGAATTTCTCGATCGTCGGCCCGTTCTTCTCCAGCCACGGCCGGAGCGCGATATTGAAGCCGAGATAGGAGATGACATCGCCGCCGCGGGCTACTTCGATAGCGCCCGGCACGTCTTTCATAGCGATGACCGGTGTCGGATCCCAGCACACGAACGCATCAACGCCCTTGGCGAGCAACGCCACGGTCATTTCCGGCGGCGGCGTGTTGATCATCGTCACGTCGCTCGGCGCGAGGCCAGCTTTCTCGAGCAAGCCGAGAAGGTAGAGATGGTTGATCGTGCCGAATGAGGTCGCAATCTTTTTGCCCTTGAGACTTCTCAAGTCGCCTTTGACGATCCCGGAACCGCCATTGGCAATCAGAGCGAGCGTGGCATCGGATCCAAGCTTCGTCGCGTTGCCGCTGAAGTTACCGAAGAAAACCAGATCCATGCCGCGCAAAACGGCGCCGATGGCCGGCACGCCCGCCTGCACCATGTCGGTTTCGCCTGCCTGCAACGCGTTGAGTGCATCAACGCCGGTGGCGTAGGGACGAGCGATGGTCACATCGAGTCCGTATTTCTCGAAGAAGCCGCGCTCGACTGCAATTGGCAACGCCAGCATGTCCACTGCCGCGACCATGCCGACCCTAAGTTTTATCGGATCCTTCGCCTGTGCCAGTGCCAGTGACGGCAGCAGCAGCAGTGCGCAGAGTTGTATAATAATCCGTCGCATTTCAATTACCCTCCTGTTGGGAGCGGCTCGACGCGCGTAACCCAGTAGCGGCGGGCGACGGTTGTCAGGTCCGCTCGTTTTACTCCCCGAACTTCGATGGCATTTTCTTGTGTCCCAGACACCCTGCCGAAGGTCTGGAACAATTGAACGTGGAAACGCTCCGGTGGGAACGGCAGGGTCACTAGAATGTTTACTTTTTCCGGACCGTCTCCAAAGTCTTTGATCTTGTATGGTGCTGCGATGGTTAGCCAAATCTCCCACGCGAGATAGCAGGCAGCCACAAGCAGCAGGATGTGCGTCTTTCGCGATTTGAGTGCGTCGCGCAGCATGGTTCAGGCCGATCGCACGAGTTGAAGAACGCGCGCGGTCAATGCTTTGAACCGTTCGTTCTCGTTGAGATCGTCCCAGACTCGAGGCCGCGGCAAGTCCACTTCAATCTCTTCCAGCA
Source organism: uncultured Alphaproteobacteria bacterium (assembly GCA_963730025.1). Lineage (GTDB taxonomy): Bacteria > Pseudomonadota > Alphaproteobacteria > Rhizobiales > Xanthobacteraceae. Next base: position 21,101 of record CAVSPV010000002.1, on the reverse strand, counting down.
CCTTCCCCTTGGACAGTGCAACGACCCGATTGGCGAGAAAAACAGCTTCGGCGACGTCATGGGTAATGAAGATGACCGTAGGTCGCTTCGCCTCCCATATCCGCGTCAGTTCCTCCTGCAGGGTCATGCGCGTCTGCGCATCCACGCTCGCGAAAGGCTCATCCATCAACAGCACGTCTGGTTCATTGGCCAGCGCACGCACCACGCCAACGCGCTGCTGCATGCCTCCTGACAATTCGTTGGGATAACGCCCTGCAGCTTCCGAAAGCTTTGCAAGCGCGAGAAACTCATGCGCAATCTTCTCACGCTCGACCCGGCCGATGCCGCGCATTTTTGGCCCGAACGCCACGTTTTCAAGCACGGTCCGCCACGGGAATAATGCGAAGGACTGAAACACGACTCCGCGATCCGGCCCTGGTCCATTCACGGGCTTGCCGCCGACTAGAATCTCTCCGCTCGAGTGCGGAATGAAGCCAGCGATCATGTTGAGGATGGTCGACTTGCCACAGCCTGACGGCCCAACGATAGAAATAAATTCGCTCTCGGGCACGTCGAGCGATACGTCGCGCACGGCCGTCACCTGCGTGCCGGCGTAAACGTCGAAGTAGGTCTTCGACAAGTTGCGGATAACTAGATTCTTCACCGCGTCACCAACCCCCACCGTTGTCCAGTAGCCCGCTCGAGCGGCGCTAAAATCCAACTGTCTACGATGTACCAAAGAATGCCGAGAATGATCATGCCCAGCAGAATTTCGACGACCGACCCTGCGCGGCGCGCGTCGAACATGAGAAATCCGATGCCGCTGGTGCCGACGATAATCTCGGTTGCGATCAGCGCGCGCCAACCGTAGCCAAGCCCGTTGCGCAAACCCGTTATGATGTTGGGAAGTGCGCCCGGCAACACTACTTCCCAAAGCAGGCGAGCGCGCGATGCACCGAGGCTCAGGGCGGCGCGATGCATGGTGATGGAGATCGAGCGGACTCCCAGCACCGTGTTCAGAACGACCGGGAAGATCACCGTGTAGACGATGACGACCGTCATGGTTGTCAGGCCGTAACCGAACCAGATCACCAAGATCGGCAGCCAGGCGATGTCGCCGATGGCCTGGAAGAATAGCAGCGGCGGCCACAATGCAGTGTGCGCTCGCTTGCTAAGGCCGATAAGTATACCGAGCGGAATGCCGAGCGCGATGCCCCAGAACGCGCCGACAGCGAGGCGCACCATGCTGTCCTGAAGGTATTCCGGCAGAATGCCCGTATAAACTAGCGAACCGAACGAGCGCACGACTTCTACAGGTCCTGGCAGAAACACGCGTGGAAATATCTGCAGCTCGGTGACGATCCACCAGGCGGCGATCACGGGAATGAACGGCGCGATCGAGCCGATCGACGGCCAACGCGCCGTCAGACGCACGTAGCCACTCCATATCTTGAGAAGAAATGGTTTCATGCGCGCTGCACCATGCCCCAGCGCTCGATGGTGGCGCGCTCGATCGGTGCCAAGAGCAGCCGATCGAGTAGTAGCCAAAGCACGCCGATCACGATCATGCCGAGCACGATCACTTCGGTCTTGTAGAAGTCGCGCGCCACAAACAGCATGTAACCGAGGCCGACATTGGTGGCGATCATCTCGGCTGCGATCAGCCCGCGCCAGGCAAAGCCCAAGCCGGTGCGTATGCCAGTGACGATGTTAGGAAGCGCGCCCGGCAGCAGCACTTCGCTCAACATCGCCCATCGTCCCGCACCGAGCGAAGCGGCCGCATTGCGCACGTGCAGAGGAATGGTCGATACGCCGAGTAGCGTGTTGTACGTCACGATGAAGAACACGGCATTGAAGATCACGAAGGTGATGGCGCCGAAGCCGTAGCCGAACCATAACGTTGCAATTGGAATCCACGCGATGCCAGCCAGCACCGAGAAGAACCTGAACAGCGGTGTCAGGAAGCTGGAGACAACCGGACTGACGCCCATAGCGACGCCCAAGGGAATGGCGACGAATAGCGCGAGCACCGTTCCGACGGCGACGCGCAGCAGGCTCGCACCGATGTGCTGAATAAGACTGCCGTCCTGTATTCCTTCGATGCCAGCTTCAACCACAGAGGTGATGCGAGGAAACAACCGAGGACTGACGTCGAAGTACGGAATCAGAACCGCCCAGAGCACGAGTAGCGCCGCAAAGGGAGCGCAGAACCAAAGTGCCGAAGAGAGCGAGCGCCGCGTCATTTCCCTCGCCTCTTTAGATCGGTGGCTTTACCTGGCTGGCCTTTGCGAGGGTTGGCCCGGCGACTTCGCTTAGCCAAATGGGATTGGGTGTAGCCAAGGACTCGCTCCATGGCGTTGCGCGCTTTCTTGGCGTTACCTTCCTCGATGGCGCGAGCCGCGGCGGCATGATTGGGAATATTGTCTTCGAACCAGCCATCGACGCTGTCGACGGCGACTACAAAGACCGCGCTCAGAATTGTGTCGATGGCGCCGCGAAAGCCCTGCAACACTGGATTGTGCGTGGCATCCAGAATAGCGAGGTGAAACGCCTTGTCCGCCGCGGTTGCGCTGGCTTGACTGTCCGAATTTTCCATCGCTCGCAGCGCTGCATTAATATGCTGCAGGTCGCTCTTGGTGGCGCGTGTAGCTGCGAGCGCGGCGGCAGCGGGCTCAATGATCGAGCGGACTTCCTGGACGGCAAGTAATAATTCGAGGTCGGGTTTGTCGTGGCCGATCAGCCAACTCAACACGTCGCGATCGAGAAGACTCCAATCGCGCCGCGGCAATACACGGGTGCCATGACGCGGCTGGACGCTGATGAGCCCCTTGCCCGAGAGCGTTTTGATTGCCTCACGAACTACGCCGCGACCCACGCCGAAGCGGGCCTCGAGATTATTCTCGGATGGCAGTACCGCGCCGGCTGGGATGATGTCCTGAGCGATCTCACGGCCGAGTGTCGTCAGCACCGCTTGAATGCGGCCCGGCTTCAAACGCCTTTCAGCAGATTTGGCGCGTTTGGTACGCATTAAAATCTGTTCGCTCCCCACTGCCGGCTCTTCGGCCAGCTAGTGCGTTTAACTTATACACCGGACTAAATTGCCGACGCAATCATCTGATGTTAAACATCCGATGAATGAAGTCACGCTGTGATGCAACAATTGCGTCGGCTTGCTGGGGAGACGGACCATGGCGACCATCGGCTATCTGACAACGACCATCTTTGATTTCGGCGCCATCAAGAGCCTGCCGACCGAGTTGAAGGCGCTTGGCATTCGCCGGCCATTGCTCGTCACAGATGCCGGCGTACAGAATGCCGGCATTGCAGCGCAGGTGCTAAGTCTCCTCGATCAATCCACTGTCACAGTGTTCGCGGGCACGCCGCCGAATCCGACAGAGGAAGCGGTGCGTGAAGGCGTCGTGGCCTACCGCGACGGCGGCTGCGACGGCGTCATTGCGCTCGGCGGCGGTTCGCCGATTGATCTTGCCAAGGGCGTTGCGTTGGCGGCCACACATGAGGGGCCGCTCGAGCAATATGCGGCTATCCGTGACGGCATCAGCAAGATCACTGCGAAGGTCGCGCCGGTGATCGCTATTCCAACCACTGCGGGAACCGGCAGCGAGGTAGGCCGCGGTGCTTTGCTCAACCTGACCAACGGCTCAAAGCTGGCGTTGATCAGTCCACACTTGTTTCCGAAAAGAGCGATCTGCGATCCTGAACTCACACTGGGACTTCCGCCGTTGTTGACGGCGGCGACCGGGATCGATGCGCTCACCCATTGTATTGAAACGTTCCTGTCACCGCTGATCAATCCGCCGGCGGAAGCGATCGCGCTCGACGGTGCACAGCGCGCATGGCGTTTCATCCAGCGCGCTGTGACAAACGGCGCCGACCGCGAGGCGCGTTGGGAGATGATGATGGCGGCGCTGGAAGGTGCGCTCGCATTCCAGAAGGGGCTCGGCGCTGTGCATTCGCTGTCTCACGCCGCCGGCGCGTTGCGCTCGCCGACGCTGCATCACGGGATGCTGAACGGCGTGTTCCTGCCGCACGTTCTGCGTTTCAACGCTGCCCATGTGGGCGAAAAATACGCCATACTGCGTGATCTGTTCTCGCTCGATAACAACGCCGATGTGGCCGAGGCCGTGGTTCGTTTGCTCAAGAGCCTGGGTCTACCGGGGACGCTGAGCGAGATGGGGTTCCGACAGGAGCACATCGCCGCAACAGTGACGCGGGCGATGGCGGACCATTCCAACGCCACCACGCCGCGCCGCCCGTCTGCCGAAGATTTCGAGACGCTGCTTCGCGCCGCGATGTAGCTTGCCAGCGAGTTCGCCGAGATAAGGCTCGCGTAGGGCCCACTCAATTGTATCCGCTGAAACCGCAATGAGTCCTCAGTCATGAAGTGAACTCGATAGCTCTTCAATAAAAGCTATCGAGTTGAACTTGTTGTGAATGAAGAGAATGCTAACAAGTGCGATCGGCGTCCAACCCGCGACAGCCATGTTGGAATAGTTTGTCGGAACGGCCTCCAACTAGAACACTAACTCATTGAAATATTGCGACACCGGCAGGAATCGAACCTGCGACCAACAGCTTAGAAGTTGTTAGAAACGCGAATGACTTCAATGGGCATTCCGACAAAACTGCCCTTTCGACGCATTTAGATAAGGCGAGATTCTGGTTTCTCGGAATGATTTTCACCTTGGTAGAACAGCTGTGCAAGGCGCCAAGCATTGGACGAGCGTAGATTACTTCTATTTACAGGAAAGCTACCAAGATGCTTACCAGGCTGCCGAACAGCATCAATGATAGTAGAACAGTGATTTCAGAAGGGTGCTCATTGCTTGCAGCCCCCTCATGCCACGACGGGTGCACTAGATTAATCTCGAAGCTGACTGCTCGATAAGAGAAGTGAAAGATTGTTAAAAAATTCGTGAACGTTCTTGCTGACAACTGAGAAGAACATGCGATCTCCCAGCGAGGCTATTTTTCCGCCTATCTGAATATTCGCATCGTAAAAAAGCGACGATGTTTCATTTTTAAGATCTGACAATCTGAAAACGGCATTTCCTTTAGCAAATCCACCAATTCCACCTTTCCCTTCGCCTGCAAGTTGGCAAAACTCATACGGCAACAGGTCGCTGAGCGTGACGGTTCCCGAGAACCGTGCCTTGATAGGTCCAACCTTGATGACGACGACTGCGGCGAAGTTGTTGTCGTCGATCTTTTCGACGGTTTCGCAACCTGGAATACAGGAACGTAGCGCTTCTGGGTTTAAAAGCTCTTGCCACAGTAGTTTCGCAGAAACTGGAAGTTGCCTCTCGCCGGTAATATTCATCAATATTCCTATACTTTCCGTGTGCGAAGCGCATGCAAGAGTGACGGTGTCACTGGCAGTTCATCGATGAACAAACCTTCCCCGGAAAACGCATCATCGATTGCCGATGCGATCGCCGGCATCGCGGCCAACCGTCCACCCTCGCCGCATCCCTTGATCCCAAACTCAGTGAACGGTGATGGCGTCTCGATATGGTCGACCACGATGTCGGGCACCTCTTCCGAAGTCGGTACGGCATAGTCGGCGAGCGAGCCAGTCAGAAGCTGCCCATTCTCGTCGTAGTAATATTTTTCGTAGAGCGCTGTGCCGATGCCCTGCGCAATGCCGCCACGAATCTGCCCGTCGACAGTCTTCGGGTTAACAATTGTCCCCGCGTCGTGAACCGCGATGTATTTCAATATCCGAATTTTGTTGGTCGGCATGTCCACCTCGACGATCACAATGTGACATGCGTGACCGACAATCGGATAGAACACGCCCAGATCGGAGCGGTCCTTGTTTGGCAGGGTTGTGTAGGGATGATCGTATGTGTACTGCGCTGTCATTCCCGATCTGAACAACTCGTCCTCCGGAAACGAAAGCCTGAAACTGTTCGCAGCGCGGCCGATTTCCCCGAATGTCATGCTCTTCGACGGATCGCGCTTTACAAAAATCCGCTCGTCATAAAGCGTGAGCGCTTCTTGCTGCACACCGAGCTGATGCGCGGCGAAGCGCATCATTTTTGCTTTCAATTCCCTCGAAGCACCCGCGATTGCGCCTGCAAGCATAACGGTGTAGCGGCTGCCGACCGGACCTTTTGAGATAAGCCCGGAGTCAGTCGATCCGTAATTGACACTGATCCGTTCCGGATCGACCGACATGTTTTCCGCGACCAGTTGTGTCGCCATCGTCTCCGGATTGTTCCCCCAATGCGGCGCGTAGATCGTCACGACGACCACGCCATCTGGATTGAGCTTGATCTGCACGCTTTCCGGGCTGCTGGTTTGCGGAAAAGCTGGATTCTCATCAAGGAACCAGAGTTCCGTCACACTGAGCACGCTGCGCTCATTGACGGTTGCGATCCCAATTCCGATCCGCTTTTCCGAACCTTGCGTGCGCAACGTTTCCTTACGCCCGCGCCAGGTGGCGAGCTCGGCATGCAACAAGGCGCGGTCTAGGACACGTCCATAATCACCGCTGTCATAAACATTCCCGTTCGGAATTTTGTAGGGAAATTGATCGGGGCGAATGAAATTTTGCCGGCGCAGTTCGATCGGATCGCGATCAAGTTCGCGGGCAGCCGCGTCAACCAGGCGTTCGATGACGAAATTTCCGACTTCGCCGCCAAAGCCGCGATAAGGCGCCTGCTGCGTCTTGTTCGTCAGCACTGCTTTCACCTCATATTCAAGGCCCTTGATCAGATAGGGCCCGGTTGCCTGTGAAAGCGCATTACCGTGCGAACCGGTATGCATCAGAAAATAGGCGCCGTAGTCGTCCATGACGCTCAGGCGAATGCCGGTGAAATTGCCGTCTTCATCGATGGCAAGTGCGGCGTCGTAAATCCGGTCAGAGGCATGCTGATTGCCATTCGACATATGCTCAAGCCGGTCTTCGATATATTTGACCGGCCGGTTCGAGAGTCGCGCCAACGACGCAGCAATCAGAGGCGCATGATAAAGTGCAGACTTCCCGCCAAAGCTTCCGCCGACATCACGCAAATGGAAATTCACCTCGTGCGGCTCTACGCCCAGCGCTCGCGCAAGCCGAAAGCCGATCACGCTCTGCTGCGACATGTTCGAGTAGATCGTGAATTTCGGACCCGACGGATCGAACTCGGCAACCGCACCGCAGGTTTCAATCGGCTGTGGCGATACGCGAGGCCAGCGGATGTGTTTGCGGATAATCGTTTTCGCCTGAGCGAACGCCTCGTCGACCGGTCCCCACTTGTGCTTGCTGTGGTGAACGAGGTTAGTGCCGCGCTCGGGATGCAGAATGCCGTCGCCGGTCGCCAAGGCTGCGAGCTCCGGATCGACCATCGCCGGCAGCGGCTCATATTCGACTTCGATCAGCCCGGCCGCATCTTCAGCAATGTAGCGGCTTTCCGCAACGACTGCTGCCACCGGCTCACCGACGTGACGGACTTTCTCGATCGCGATGCAATGCTGAACGATCGGCGGACTGCTGAGCGTAGGCATCGGTCCGATCGTCTTGGCAAGCTCGGCACCGGTAACCACAAGAAAGACACCAGGCAGCTTTCGCGCTTTTTCGATGTTGATCGAAACAATTCGCGCATGCGCATGCGGGCTACCAAGTACCGCCGCGTGCGCCATGCGTGGCAGTACCACATCGTCCACGAACCGGCCGCGACCCATCAACAGGCGCGCGTCTTCCGGCCGGTTTATGCTTTGGCCGACCCATCTGAAATTGTGTTTCGGGGCGCCACTCATTTTCCTTCGCCATCCTCGCGCACAAATTTGTGAGCATTCTGAATTGCGTCGATGATCGTTTCATAGCCGGTGCAACGGCAAAGATTGCCAGAGATCGCTTCGCGAATTTCCTCGCGCTCCGGCGTCGCATTCTTGCGAAGCAACTCCGTCGCGGTCATCAGGAATCCTGGCGTGCAAAATCCACACTGAAGTCCGTGCAACTCGCGGAACGACGCCTGCAGAGGCGAAAGATTGGCGCCGGTCGCCGCCAGGCTCTCGATCGTTTCAATCACCGCACCGTCGGCCTGCACCGCAAAGGTCAGGCACGAACGCACGCTCACACCGTCGATCAGTACCGTGCAAGCACCACAGACGCCATGTTCGCAGCCGACGTGCGTACCCGTCAGGCCAAGATCGCCGCGCAGGAAATCGGACAGAAGCAACCGCGGCTCAACAGCGCGCGAATATTTTTCGCCATTAACCTGGACTTCGACATTGACCGGTTTCATTGCGACCGTCTCGTTACGAGTGCCACGGCGTGGGAAAGCGAGCGCAAGATCAGCGCATGCGTCAGGTCGAGCCTGTACTCTGCGGTAATGCTTGCTGTGGCGCTGAAATCGATGGCCGCAACGAACGCGTCGGCCGCACGTTCGAAGTCGGTCTGCGACAGCGCGCTGCCGATAAGTTGCTGCTCAACGCTATCGATACGAACCGCGCGATCAGAAATGCCGGCCGCGCACAGAACCGCTTTGGTGCAGGTCCCGTTCTTCATCGCGACGATCGCCGCAACTGCGGCAATCGCAAAGTCACCTTTACGAAGACTCACCTCTTCGAATGCATAGCCTTCGCCGGGCGTCTGTATTGGAATTTGGATTTCCACCAAAAGCTCATCCGGCTCGATCGCCGTCATCAACGGGCCAAGAAAAAAATCGTTGGCGTTGACCTCACGCTTGCCGGTTTTGCTCCGCAACACGACCTGCGCGCCAAGTGCACACATGACGGCAGGCATCTCCGACGCGGGATCCGCGTGGACCAGATTGCCGCCCAGCGTACCGCGGTTACGGATCGTGGCGTGCGCAACATGCTCATATGCCTCGGCAATCAGCGGCGCATTCTCACGAATGAGTTCATTTGATTTGACGGCTGCGTGTCGCGTAATCGCTCCGATGGCAATAACGTCGCCGCGAACCTCGATATAGTTTAGTTCTTGGAGCTGATTTATGTCGATCAGGAGCGATGGCTGCGCCACCCGATAATTCATCATCGGAATGAGGCTCTGCCCGCCTGCCAGTACTTTCGCTTCACCATCCTTGTGGTCGGCCAACGCCTGCAACGCGGCGTCGACCGTCAATGGACGGACATAATCGAATGGGGCTGGTTTCATATCCGATCCATCTCCGACCGGGCTCGCGTTTAGCTTTTTCTTACGATCTTGTTGCGCAAGATACCAATCTTTTCGATCTCAAGCTCGATGACGTCATCTGGCTTGAGAAAGCTATTGCTCTCGAAGCCTGAACCCGTTCCCACTGTACCACTGGCGATTACCGTACCGGGATAGACCGTTTCGGCAAGCGTCATGAACGAAACGATGAAATCGAACTTGTGATGCATCTTCGAGGAATTGCCGCCGCCGACGCGTTTGCCATTCAACCGGACTTCCATATCGAGCTTATGCGGATCGCCGATTTCATCGGGCGTCACGATCCACGGACCGAAGACGTTGCCGGTGTCGAAGTCTTTGCTCTTCATCGGGCCCATGCCGAACGGACGCTCGACCCCTTGCAGGTCGCGCGCCGAGAAATCGTTGAAAATCGTGTAACCGAAAACATGCGCCAGCGCGCGCTCCGGCGGAACATCTTTGCCCTTGCGGCCGGTGATGCAGGCAAGTTCAAGCTCATAGTCCATCTGCTCGGAATAGGACGGCCATGTAATGTCAGCCTCATGGCCCACGACGCTATAGACGTTGCCCTTGTAATAAGTGGGACGCGTGTACCACGCCTGCGGAATTGGTAGCGACGGACGCCCGGTCATGCGCTCCCATTGCGCCATCGAATTGGTCAGGTGTTCTTCGAAAACGAGGCAGTCTCTGATCTGACGCGGCACCGGCAGCGGTGACAGCAATTTTACGCCGCTCAGCGCGAAGCTTGCTTCATCCGGCCACTTTTCGGCGGCCGCGCGTGCCTGATCGAGACCCGCGGTATCGGCGTCGATCAGGTCGAGCATGGTGGCAAACGGAGCGTTCGCGTTGCCGAGCGCGAGAGCCGCTTGAGCGATATCCAGAAGCAACCCGCGCTTGGTATCCACCGCACAGACCACGGGAACGTTGTTCTTTTCGACGGTTGCGAGTTTCATGTTTGCCTTTTGACTTCCACTTTTCTTGAGTTCGCGTTCAGTCGCGCTGAAGCACGACCGCGATGCCTTGCCCGACGCCCACGCACATCGTTGCAAGCGCCATCCCTTTGCCTATTTCCTTGAGTTCGAGCGCTGCCGTACCTGCAATGCGCACGCCGGACATGCCGAGCGGATGTCCCAGCGCAATCGCGCCGCCATTGCGGTTTACACGGCTAGAGTCTTCAGGAATCTCAAGATCACGAAGAACAGCAATGCTCTGGGAAGCAAATGCCTCGTTCATTTCGATGACGTCGAAATCCTGCGGCTTGATATTGAGCTTGCGGCAAAGCTTGTGTGTTGCCGGCACAGGGCCAATGCCCATGACGCGCGGCGGAACACCGGCCGCTGCACCTGCAACGATGCGCGCGATCGGCGTCAGGCCGTATTTTTTAATCGCGGCTTCAGACGCAACGATCATGGCCGCAGCACCGTCGTTCACACCCGATGCATTGCCGGCGGTGACCGTGCCGTTTTGACGAAAAGGTGTTGGCAGTTTTGCAAGCGACACAACCGTCGAGCCTGCCCGCGGATGTTCGTCTTTATCGACGAAGGTCGGATCGCCCTTACGCTGAGGCAGCGAGACAGGTGTAATTTCCTTGGCCAGCCTTCCGTTCGTCTGCGCTGCGACCGCCTTCTCCTGGCTGCGAACAGCAAAGGCGTCCTGATCCGTGCGCGAGATCGCATAATCTTCGGCGACGTTCTCCGCGGTCTCCGGCATTGAATCGATGCCGTATTGACGCTTCATGACAGGATTGACGAAGCGCCAGCCGATGGTGGTGTCATAGATTTCCGCATTTCGCGAAAACGCCGTATCCGCCTTCGGCACCACGAACGGCGCGCGGCTCATGGATTCGACACCACCCGCGATCATCAGTTCGGCATCGCCCGCCTTGATCGCGCGCGCCGCCATGATCACCGCATCCAAACCAGAACCGCAAAGCCGGTTAACCGTCGTTCCTGAAATTTCCTTCGCCAATGGCGCGAGCAGCAAGGCCATGCGCGCCACGTTGCGATTGTCTTCGCCGGCTTGGTTTGCGCAGCCGTAGATCACATCATCGACGGCATTCCAATCGACACCCCTGTTGCGTTCAATAAGCGCGCGAAGCGGAATGGCGGCAAGATCGTCGGCGCGTACCAAGGAAAGCGAACCGCCAAATCGGCCGATCGGCGTGCGGATGTAATCGCAGATATACGCTTCAGCCATCGCACTACCCCTTTGCGACCGCGACAGCCGCACGCTTATGCGCGGCCGCGGTTCGTGCGTTCAAGTCACGAAGCGTTTTCAGTTCGAGCTCGGTTGGTGCCGGCGTCTCGGACAATTGGTCGGAAAATTTCACGGTCCAGCCGCAGCTTTCCTGCACCTTTTCTTTGGTGACGCCGGGATGCAGCGAAACCACGGTGAATTCCTTGGTAACGGGGTCCGGCGTCCAAATGGCGAGATCTGTGATCAGTAGCGTCGGGCCCTTGGTCTCCAACCCGATACGCTTGCGGTTATCACCGCCTTCGCCATGACCGAATGAGGTCACGAAGTCGATCTTCTCCACCATGCCGCGCTTTGATTGCGCCATGGTGATGTAGATCTCGCCCGAGAGCGAAGCGATTTCAGGCGCGCCGCCGCCGCCCGGTAAACGCGTTTTCGGATTGGCATAGCTGCCGATCACGGTGGTGTTGATATTGCCGAACTTGTCGAGCTGTGCCGCACCAAGAAATCCGATGCTGACGCGGCCGCCCTGCAGCCAGTAGCGAAACATCTCCGGCACGGAGACAGTTGTCGTCGCGGTTTTGCAGAGTTCACCGTCACCGATCGAAAGCGGCAGCACGTTCGGTGCTGTACCGATGGTGCCAGACTCGTAAATGAGTGTGATATCTGGCGCGTGCGTGAGCCGTGCCACATTGCAAGCAGCCGACGGTGCGCCGATCCCGACAAAGCAAACGTCTGCACTTTTCAGCGCCCTGCTCGCCGCGATCGTCATAATTTCGCTTGGTGTTGCGATCGCGCTTGTCATGCGTATCTCCGGAAAGGTTCGGCCCGTGTGTCGAAATCTTCGGGCTTCGCCTCGAGCACGTTCGCTTTCATCCACTCGCTGAAACGATCGCGATCGGCCGAAATCTCGTCCCATTCGAGATATGTCGCGTTGTCGCGACCGTAATAGCCGAGCGTGTAAGATGGATATGAACCACCGGGTACCACTGCGATCGCCGACACCGTCCAGTGCGGCAGCACGGTCAGATTCGGATGCATCCCGTCGAAATTGTCGACGACTTCCTCAACGGTGACGACGGCGCGCTTTGCGGCCAGCACCGCTTCCTTCTGAACGCCGATAATCCCCTCGACGAGAACGTCGCCGCGCTTGTTCGCTTTCTGCGCGTGGATGACAGTGACGTCAGGCCGGATCGACGGCACCGCAGCCATCACTTCGCCGGTGAACGGACAAGTGACCGACTTTATGTTTGGATTTACTTTCGCGAGCTCCGCACCCTTATAGCCACGGAAAATCGCGCAGGGCTGTCCTGCAGCACCCGCTTCGAAAGCATTCGCGAGTGCCGCGTGCGAATGTTCCTCGATTGCGATCCTGTTCGGATATCCGTTTTCAACCGCGTCGCGCAGACGCCGCAACAAACCGACGCCGGGATTACCGACATAGGAAAAGATGAGCTTCTTCGCCATGCCCATCCCAATCATCTGGTCGTAGATGAGATCGGGCGTCATACGGATCAACGTTAGATTTTTGAAACCTTGTCGGATCGCCTCATGCGCCGCAGCCGTCGGGATCAGATGCGTGAAACCCTCAAAGGCAACCGAACAACCGTCACGCAGGTTCTCCGCGATCGCCTCACGAAGCGAGAGAAAAGCTGGCATTTCGCGCTCACCTGGATTGTCGATTTATGTCTTATATGAGATATCCATTCTAGGAAAGATGCGGTTTTGTCAAGCTTTACAGTGGGCGAAACTGCAAAGGAGGCCTGCCAATGACGAACCTGATCCGAGTTGAAAAGAGCGACGCGGTTGCCACCCTGACCTTGAACGATCCCGATAATCGCAATCCCATTACCGACCTTGCGATGATCGATGCAATCATAGAGGCCATAGCCGCGATTGACGCTGACCCGAGCGTGAATGCACTCATACTCATCGGCGAAGGCAAGGCCTTCTCGACTGGCGGCAATGTAAAGAAGATGGTGGCCGGCGCCGGTCTCGTCGATGAAGATCCTCTCAAGACATTGGATAACTACAAGCGCGGCATTCAACGCATTCCGCTCGCATTCGATGCTCTCGAAGTACCGACAATAGCTGCAGTAAACGGCCCCGCGATCGGTGCCGGCAACGATCTCGCCTGCATGTGCGATATCCGCATCGCGGCAAAGAGCGCAATCTTCGCGGAGAGTTTTGTCAAGCTCGGCATCATTCCCGGTGACGGCGGCGCTTGGCTGTTGCCGCGCGTCGTTGGCTATTCAAAAGCCTATGAGATGACCTTTACCGGTGACGCCATCAATGCCGATGAGGCGTTGAAGATCGGCCTGGTTTCGAAAGTCGTCGAGGATTCAGAACTGCTGGACGCGGCCCGCGAACTCGGCGCCAGGATTGCCGCAAATCCGCGCGACAGTGTTCGGATGGCCAAACAACTCATGAAAGCCGGCCGCCAAGCATCGCTTTCAGCGGTACTCGAGCTCTCTGCATCGCTACAAGCGCTCTCTCATACGACCGCCTATCACAAGAAAGCAGTGAGCGATTTCATCGAGAAGCGCCGCTAAACCGGCCGTCTTGGATTTAGTGATGTTCGACGAAATATTCGTGATTTTTGGTCGAACAGTAACTCACGCGCCATTCGACCGGCCTGCTGTCCAGTGCATAGGCTACGCGATCGATGCGAAGCACCGGGGTACCCTTCTCGATCTCGAGCAACTTCGCAACTTGCGCCGTCACCGATGTGGCTGAAAGCTGCTCGGTTACCCGCTCGATCAGCACACGATACTTCTGTTCGAGCAATCCATAAGCGGTCTTATCAGGTGCAAGATCCTTGAACAAAAGATCGAGCGACGGAAAAATATCGGCCGGATAGGCGATGTCTTCGAATAAGATTGGTTTTCCATCGTAGCACCGCAATTTCTGCGTGCGGATGACCTCAGACCAACCGTCTTCCATCTTGAGAATTTCGCGCGTTTGCTTGGAAGCAATTTCTCGCTTGATCGAAAGAAAATGCGCGGTCGGCTTCGTTTCGCTGCCATCGCGCGGCTTGACGTGAAAGAAGCGAAACGGATTGTGCCGCATCGCTACTGCGGAAACGAAAGTGCCCTTACCCTGCTGCCGGACCACGAGGTTGCGCGCGGCCATTTCGTCGAGAGCGCGCCGAATCGTGCCCTGATGCACACTATACTCGACCGCGAGGCGCATTTCACTCGGCAGGATTTCTCCGGGGCCCCACTCGCCGGTGACGACACGATGCGTCAGCATCTGCTGAATCTGCAGATAGAGCGGTTTGAATTCAGGCTGCGAGTTCATGTCGCCTACCGCCCTTAATGGGCCGCCGCACCAAGATATGTTTCGATAACGCGTGGGTTGTTTAGGAGTTGCCCACTCGCCGCTTCAAGCACGAATTCGCCGGTTTCCAGAACATAACCGTAATCGGAGAAATGGAGCGCCGCTCTGGCATTTTGCTCCACAAGCAAAATGGAAACACCTGTTTTGCGAAGATCTTCAATAATACGAAATACCTCCGCTACGATGAGTGGCGCGAGACCGAGGCTAGGCTCATCGAGCATCAATAGTTTCGGTCTTGCCATCAAGGCGCGACCGATTGCCAGCATCTGACGCTCGCCGCCCGACAGCGTCCCCGCTTCCTGCTGCCGCCGCTCTTTCAGCCGGGGAAAGCGCTCGTAAATCATCTCGGCGTCGCGGCGCGCGCCCGCCAGGCCGTGCTGGCGGCGGCTGTAAGCACCAAGAAGAATGTTGTCTTCCACGGTCATCGAAGAAAAGAGTTCCCGCTTCTCGGAAATAAGCGAAATCCCGCGATCCAGCCTCTCCTCGGTCGTAAGTGCACCCAGATCGTCGCCGGCGAAGCGAATCGTTCCCTGGCAGGGATGTAAACCCATAAGGCAATTTAAGAGAGTCGTCTTGCCAGCCCCGTTCGGCCCGATCACGGTGGCGACCCCGCCCTCCTCGAGACTCAAGCTGATCGCGCGCAGCACGCTGATCTTGCCATAGCCGGCACTTAGGCTGCTGACCTCGAACAGAACACTCATGTGAGGTCTCCACCTAGATAAGCTTCGCGCACGTTCGGATTCTGCCTGATTTCGAGTGGCGTACCTTGCGCGAGCTTGCGTCCGTAATTCAGGACCACGATATCGTCGGCAATTCCCATGACGAAGCGCATGTCGTGTTCAACCAGCAGGACGCTAGTGCCGTCGACGCGGAGCTCTTTCAGCAACCGGGCGAGTTCTTCCTTTTCGTTGTGACGCAGACCGGCCGCGGGCTCATCAAGCAATAGCAGGCTGGGTCTCGCGCACAGTGCGCGCGCGATCTCGACCAAACGCTGCTGCCCGAGCGCCAGATTACCGGCAAGTTCATGCGCCGACTTCTCGAGGCCGACACGCTTGATCTGTTCCATCGCCTCGCCTGCGACAGCGCGTTCTTCGTCACCATTGAGGCTGAAGCCTGCCGCCAATGCGCCGCGACTGGAACGCGCATGAGTTCCGAAGCTGACATTTTCGAGCACACTGCGCTGCTGCACTATATGTACGTGCTGATATGTGCGCGCGAGCCCTTGGGCAACAATCTTGTCGCGCTTGAGCGTGTCCAACCGCGTGCCCCTGCTGAACACTTCACCTAAATCGAGATGCAGCAAGCCGGTCAATAGCGCGAAGAGCGTACTCTTTCCCGCGCCATTCGGCCCGATCACGGTAACGATCTTGCCGGATTGAACGTCAAAAGAGACATCATCGACCGCAGTAAGTCCGCCGAAACGCTTGGTAACATTGCGAACCGACAGCAACGGGTCTTCGCTTGGCAGGACCGGCGCTGCAGCAAGACGCTTGGTGCCCGGAGCCGCATTGGCCCGCTTATGGAAATCGAACAGCGCCCCGAAGCCGCGATCACGATTGACCTGCAGCAGAATAATGATCAGCGCGCCGAAGACGATAATTTCGAAATTTCCCGAACGTCCGAGAATTCCCGGCACAATGTCCTGCAAAAATTCGCGCAGGATCGTGATCACGGCGCTGCCGAGCAATGCACCGAACACATGCCCGGTTCCGCCGACCACGGCCATGAACAAATATTCGATGCTCATGCCGATGCTGAACGGACTCGGATTAACGAAGCGCAGTAAGTGCGCGTAGAGCCAGCCCGACAGCGAGGCGAGTACAGCGGCGTAGACAAACACGCCAAGCCTCATCGAGCGGCCGTTCACGCCAAAATTTTCCGCCATGTCGACACTGTTCTTGAGCGCGCGCATGGCGCGCCCAATCCGCGAGTGCAGGATGTTATCCGTGATCAGGAGTGCTATTATCACGATCGCCCAAATCAAGAAAAACATCTTGCGGCCGTCGTCGAACTTCATATCCCCAATCGAAATCGGAGGAATACCGCCCATGCCGGTCTGGCCCCCGAAGAATTCTATATTGCCGAAGATGTAGTAGAGGCTGACACTCCAGCAAATGGTCGCGAGGGGAAGATAATGACCGGAAAGGCGTAGGGTCACGCCGCCAAGAATCAGCGCAATTACGAGCGTGAATGCGAGACCCACAGCGAGGCCGAGCCACGGAGAAAGCCCAAGATGGGTCGTGAGTACCGCGGTCGAATAGGCGCCGATACCGACGAATGCCGCCTGACCAAATGAAGTGATGCCCGAAACACCCGTTAAAAGCACAAGGCCGAGCGCTACCAGCGAATAAAGGCCGATGTAATTGAGAACCGTAATGTAGAATTCCGGCAGCCAACGGCCGGCGACGACGGCTACGGCCGCAATAACGAGCCAACCAGCCCTGCGGATCAGCGTGCTCATTATTCTTCGTCCTCTTTGGCGGGGTAAGCGAAGGAAAGCCAAACCAGGATCGGAAGAATCGAACCGAACAATAGCGCTTCTTTATAGGCGCTCCACCAAAACGACGTGAACAACTCGATCGTTCCGACCAGCACTGCACCGAGTGCTGCAAGTGGGTAGCTTACCAATGCGCCAATGATCGCGCCGATAAAGCCCTTCAACGAGATCAGCAGGCCTGTGTCGAAATAGACGGTCGTGATCGACGAAATCAGAATTCCCGAAATCGTGCCGATCAGCGCTGCCAGCGTGAAGGCAACGGCGCCCGCGGTTTCGGGCTTGATGCCGACGAGCCGCGCTCCCACCGCGTTCACTGCGGTTGCGCGCAGCGCCTTACCGCGCAGTGTGTATTTGAAACCAACGACCAGCAGCGCGATCAGCACTATGCTGGTTGCAAGAATGACAAGGCTTTGACCGGTGATGCGGATGGCGCCGATTTCGAACGCCCCCTCGATCAGCGGCGACGTGCGGCCACCTTCCGGGCCGAAAGCAAGTAGTCCCACGCCCATGAGCAGCAGGTGAAGCGCAACCGCGGCAATCAGAAGCACGAGTACGGTCGCATTCGCCATTGGCTGGAACACTACGCGGTAAAGCATCGGTCCGAGTGGGACGACGATCGCGAGCGTGACCAGAATCTGGATCGCCGTATTCTGCGGCGCGCCGGTGACACGGTAAAGCGCAAATGCGAGAAGCGCCGGGTAGGCGACGTACATCGCAGCAACGATAACGGATTTTCGCGCATGCGCGCTCCGTAAGCCGGTCCACAATTCGAGTGCCGCTGCAGCGACGCCCGTGAGGAGGAGCAGGATCACCGTCGCCGGAACCAACCCTTGCTGCAGCAACGCGAACGTCAGCGCGCCGTAGGTCACGTACTCGCCCTGCGGAACGAAAATGACGCGCGTGACCGTGAAAACCAGGATGAGCGCGATAGCGAGAAGCGCGTAGATGGCCCCGCTTACGAGGCCATCCTGCGCCAGTAGCAACGCAATATCGAAAGTCAGTGGACTTCTCCCAACCTACTGGGTTGTTACCCTACGAATATCAATACTTAGTCCGGGATGTAGGTCCACTTGTTGCCCTTGATCTGCATCATCACGAGGTCCTTCGCCGAGAAACCAGTGTGATCGTCCGGCGTCATGTTGACGAGACCGATGGTGGTGGCAACGTTCTTGGCGTTGGACAAGGCATCGTTCAGCGCCTGACGAAATTCCGGCGTACCAGGCCGCGCCTTCTGCAGTGCCGTCGGAATGGCCGCCTGCGCCATCAGGAAACCGTCATAGGCGAAGCCCGGAAAAGCCGACATGGAGTTCTCGCCATAGGCTTTGGTGTAGAGCCGCGTGAGTTCGACGCCGACCCGCTTTGCTGGATGTGCATCCGGAATCTGATCGGCAACGATCAGCGCACCGGTCGCAATGATGGTGCCCTCAACGTTCTTGCCGCCAACACGCAGGAAGTCGTTCGTGGTGACGCCAGTGGTCTGATAGATTTGGCCCTTGAAGCCGCGCTCGAGCAGCGTTATTTGCGGCAGCACACCTGGCGTACCGGCAGCGATGATGAGTACTGCGTCCGGCTTTGCGCTCACGACCTTCAAGGCCTGCGCCGTAACAGAAGTGTCGTTCTTGTTATATTTTTCGGAAACTACGAGATTGAGGCCCGCGGCCTTAGCGGCGGCTTCGAATGCCTGCGACCAGCCTTCGCCGAACGCATCGTTGAAGCCGAGCACCGCGACGTTCTTGTAGCCGCGCTTCTTCATGTGCTCCGTGGTCGCGCGAGCGAAGAAATCTTCGTTGATCGTGGTTTTGTAAACCCAGCGGCGGATTTCATCCATCGGAGCGATGATCGAGCGGGCCGCGGCGAACGCAATCATCGGCGTCTTGGAGCGGCCGGCCACTTCAATGACCGCAAGCGACGGCGGAGAAATCGTCGGCCCCATCAGGAGGTCGACCTTGTCTTCGAACACGAGGCGTTCGGCGAGACGGCGCGCATTGGTCGGCTCGGAGGCGTCATCGAGCACGATGTAGTCGATCTCGGCACCGCCAATCGTCTTCGGGAACAGCGCGATTACGTTCTTCTCGGGAATGCCGAGCGTCGCGGCCGGGCCGGTCGTGCTGATGATGATTCCAACTTTGATCTTGGGCTGCTGAGCGACAGCAGCGGTTGCGAGCACCGCCATGGCGCCGAGTGTCACGACGAAACGCAAAAAGGTCCTCATGAGAATTCCCCCGGTATCAAGCCTTGAGCGACTTGGTTTTAAGACTGATGTTTTATATTAGACATCACACATGAGGCATAGGGCTAGTTTTGGCTCAGCGCAAGTCCGCCGGGGAACGGGCGCCAGCGTCAACGTCCGAAATGTAAGAAAATCCACACTTCTGGAATGAG
This sequence comes from uncultured Alphaproteobacteria bacterium, assembly GCA_963730025.1. Lineage (GTDB taxonomy): Bacteria > Pseudomonadota > Alphaproteobacteria > Rhizobiales > Xanthobacteraceae. The sequence continues at coordinate 1,569 of CAVSPV010000002.1, read as the reverse complement.
TTAAGGCAACCGTGCGCCATACATCCACCCTCGCCGTGAGCGTGGGCGTCGGCCGATAGCTGGGACTGAAGGTTAGTCTTCGAAAATGGCGACCGCGCGGATGGGCGATCCGGTACCCTCGCGCCACTTCAGCGGCAGTCCGACGAACCGGAATTCACCCCTACCGAGCAACGTTTCCAGGTTGCAGAGGCTTTCGATGTGAGTGATGTCGAGATCGAGACAGGCTTTGTGAACGAGATTGTTCACCGGGCCGATTGGTCCCGGACGCATGGAATCAATCCCGAAATGTACGAGGCCCTGACGCGCGAGCCATTCCGTAGCCTCAAAGTTCACGCCAGGATTCTCGGTCGAATAGGCCGCGGTCGGATAGGTGCGTTCGTGATGGCCGGTGCAAAGAAGCACGGTGCCGCCCTTCGGCACCGGAACGCCAGCTAACGCAACCGCTTTCTCGAGATCTTCCGGCGTGATTTCAGAGCGCGGTGCTTTGTGGCGCAGGTCGATGCAGATGCCTTTGACGTAGCATTTATCGAGCGGGTACTCGTTTATCGGGATGCCACTCGGCCCGAAATGGCGTGGCGCATCGATGTGCGTGCCGCCGTGATCCGGCATCGAGAAATGCATCACGCTCACGCCCCAGACTTTTCCGGTTTCGTTGAAAGACTGCTCGTGCGTCGTCCAGATGCCGTGAATGACCGGTGGCTGGCCAGGAAATGACGGACAGCGATGATAAAGTTCCCGACTTAGATCGATGATTTCCATTTACTTCTCCCGGTCGGATTTTCGCGCTGACATAACTGCAAGCGAGCCGTAATTATTTTGCTCTCTATTCGTTTGACGAGCGGGTTGTCAAATCCGTGAGCTGCGCAATGAATCAGCGAGAGGATTCTCGTTACGAGCTGGCTTCGCCGACTTTGAAATAAGTCCAGCAACTGTTTCAGAAGTAGTTGCTTTGCAAAAACGACAGGCAGCGGGCTCTCGCAGCGCCACGGCTTATCGATGAACCGAGTTGTTAGGCTTTCAAAAAATATCGACTTGTTAGCTTTGCAATGAATGCTAACAAGCGCGATCGGCGTCTAACCCGCAACAGCCATGTTGGAATAGTTTGTCGGAACGACTTCCAACTAGAACACTAACTCATTGAAATTAATGGCGACCCCGGCAGGAATCGAACCTGCGACCAACAGCTTAGAAGGCTGCTGCTCTAATCCGCTGAGCTACGGGGCCGTTGGTTTTGAGGGACAGGGACGCTTAAACGTAGCTCAGTGCGTCCACTGGCCCATGCGTCTGAATGCGAAATTGTCGGCGTAGGCGATTTTCTTCGCCGCTTTTGAATGCGGCTCGGATACCTGATACGCAATGCTGTGACGCTCGCAATAAGCGACCGCGTCTTCCTTGCTCTCGAAACGAATGCGCAATTGCTGGTGCATGTCGGAGGAAGAGGTCCAGCCCATCAGCGGCTCGACACGGCGCGCCTGCTCGGGCTCGTATTCGAGCACCCAGCTTTTGGTCCGCGCTTCGCCGGACTGCATCGCCGTCTTTGCCGGTTTATAGATACGCGCGATCATCGCT
>CAVSPV010000001.1:0-231298 GCA_963730025.1 uncultured Alphaproteobacteria bacterium | reverse complement strand
AATGGCGACCCCGGCAGGAATCGAACCTGCGACCAACAGCTTAGAAGGCTGCTGCTCTAATCCGCTGAGCTACGGGGCCGTAAAACTATCAGGGACAGGGACGCGAAACGAAGCTCAGTGCGTCCACTGGCCCATGCGTCTGAATGCAAAATTGTCGGCGTAAGCGATTTTCTTCGCCGCTTTCGTATGCGGCTCGGACACCTGATACGGAATGTCATGACGCTCGCAATAAGCGACCGCGTCTTCCTTGCTCTCGAAACGAATGCGCAATCTGCTGGTGCATGTCGGCGGAAGAGGTCCAGCCCATCAGCGGCTCGACGCGACGCGGCTGCTCGGGCTCGTATTCGAGCACCCAGTTCTTGGTCCTGGCGCTTCGCCGGACTGCATCGCCGTCTTGGCGGGCTTGTAGATGCGCGCGATCATCGCGTCTCTCGTTCGTTGCCTTGATAGGCTGGTCGGAGCGGCAGGATTTGAACCTGCGACCCTCTGGTCCCAAACCAGATGCGCTACCAGACTGCGCTACGCTCCGTATGTCGCCGTGGCATTAACAGGGGTCACTACCCCCTGCAAGCACGCCGCAGGGCTACGCCCCTAATCCCTAGCGTTTCCGAAAGATCCGGTGCGAAACCTTGTCTCCGGGCGCAATCCCATAGCGCTTCGGCGGTGCCGGCCACGACCTCAAGCACCCCTTTGACCGGGCCCGCTGAATAGATACTCGCCTCCGAGAGCGGCTCGGTGTTCTCAGCGATATTGGCGATCGTGCCGTCGTCGCGGATGAAGATCATGTCGAGCGAGACGTAGGTGTTCTGCATCCACATCGCGACCGGCTGCACGCGGCTGAAGTCGAACAACATGCCGCGGCCGTCCGGGAGTTCTTTGCGGTGCATCAGCCCGATCCGGCGCTTCGGCTCGGTATCGGCGAACTCGACGTCGAAAACCCGGACGCCGCCCTTGGTCGTGATCTCGACCTGCTCGCAGCTCTTGCGCGGCCCGCCGGGCCGCCCGCGAGCGCCATATATAATGTAAGCGGCCGCAGCGCATGCTGCCTGCCGTGCCAGTCTGATAAACATAAAAGCTCTCGTTTAGTGAGAGGAAGTACCGCTGCCGCGTATCGGGGCGGACTTCGGCGGCCATAAGGCCTTTCGGGCCGTCGCCATAGCGCACCAGCACCATCTGCCCCGGGCGCAGTTCGGTCATGCCGTAGCGGCGCAGCGTTTCCATGTGGACGAAGATGTCCGGCGTGTCGTCGCCGCGGGTGAGAAAGCCGAAACCGCGGATGCGGTTGAACCATTTCACCCAGGCCGCGCTCGAGACCGCTGGTCGGCACGACATTGACGTGAGTGCGCGGCGGCGGCATCTCCGACGGATGGATCGCGGTGGAGTCATCCATCGAGACGACGCGGAAAGCACTGATAGCCCTTCGGCCGCTCGAGCACTTCGGCGACGACGCGCGCGCCTTCATGCGCGGTCTGGAAACCATCGCGGCGCAAGCAGGTCACGTGCAACAGCACGTCCGGCATTCCGTTATCGGGAACGATGAAGCCAAAGCCTTTCGAGACGTCGAACCACTTGATGTGGCCCGTAATCTCGATCAGCCCCACCGGCGCTTCCTCGGTGAGCTCTTCTATGCGCGTCCCCAGCTCGCCTTCAGCGAGCTTAGACCCCAGCCGGTCCGACCCCATGACGCTTAAAACTCAGTCGCCGCGTGAATCGACCCAACGCCGATTCGAATACGTCAACGATAACATTGCCGCATTAATTGGGAACATCAAAATGCGAATCCACAGCCTTGGCAACGGGTGATTCGCCAAAAAGCTGCACCGTGCACAAAGAGTCGCGTTCGAACTAGTCCAGGAAGACTTCCAGCACGTCGCCGATGTCCTCCCGGATCACCAGGTCGGCAACCTCGTCGAGGTCGGTTGGTTCCCGGTTCAGAATCACAAGCCGCGCGCCGTTGCGTTTTGCCCGGAGCGGAAAGCCCGCCGCCGGCCAGACCACCAGCGAAGACCCGATCGCAATGAAGAGATCGGCCGCCAAAGTCTCGATTTCGGCCTGCCGCATGGGCTCTTCGGGCATGGATTGGCCGAAAGAGATCGTTGCCGACTTCACCGGCCCGCCGCAGTCGGCGCAATCGGGCGCCGAACCGTTCGATTTCTCGAAGCGTTCCTTCACCCAATCGAGTTCGTAACGGATTCCACAGTCGAGGCAGGTGGCATAAGAGCCGTTGCCGTGCAGCTCGATCACTTTGGCGGCCGGAATACCTGAAACTTGATGCAAATTATCGATGTTCTGGGTGATCACGGCGGAGAGCTTGCCGCGCCTGCAAGAACGTTGGCGAGCGCACGATGCCCGCGTCCGGGTTTCGCAGCGCGAAAGGAATCTTCCATCGCGAACTTCCGCCGCCAGGCTTCGTCGCGCATCTCCTTTGACGCAGACGAACTGGTCGAACGGGATCGGCTGGTTCTTGGTCCATAGGCCGCCGGGCGAGCGGAAGTCCGGAATACCGCTTTCCGTTGAAATGCCGGCACCGGTAAAAGCAACCGCACGGCGGGAGTCGCGACACCAGTCGCTTTCGAGCGTCGTGCGATCAGCCGTGTTGCGGTCTGTCGCGATCATTCTATTTTAATCCACGACCGGCGGACGATACCCAGAGCAGTTTCTGTAATTCGGGAGACGAAATCCGATGCGTTACCTGCATACCATGCTGCGCGTCCGCAACCTCGACAAGGCGCTCGACTTTTACTGCAACAAGCTCGGGCTGAAGGAATCCTTCCGCATCGAAAACGAAGGCGCCCGCTTCACGCTCGTCTTCCTCGCGGCACCCGAAGACGTCGAACTGGTCGCGCAAAGCAAAAGCGCCGGCCGCCCGGGCCCGCTGATCGAGCTCACCTATAATTGGGACGGCGACGAGGACGTGGGCGAAGCCCGCTACTTCGGCCACCTCGCCTATGAGGTCGACGATATCTACGCCGACTGCGACCGCCTGATGAAGGCAGGCGTCACCATCAACCGCCCGCCCCGCGACGGCCAGATGGCCTTCATCCGCTCGCCGGACTTGCACTCGATCGAGCTGCTGCAAAAGGGCAAGGCGCTGCCGAAGCAGGAACCCTGGGCCTCGATGGCGAATACGGGGCATTGGTAGCGGCTTTTTTGCCCGCTTGTCTGGCCCAGCCTGCTTACTTATAAGACCCGCGACCGGGCTTGCCCGGCGTCCGCGCTCCCTTCGTCTATCGGTTAGGACGTCAGGTTTTCAACCTGAAAAGAGGGGTTCGACTCCCCTAGGGAGCGCCATTCCATCATAGGGCGTCAATGTTTCGGCCCTTAGCGGTTTTTTACAATCGCGGTGGTCGGATTTTACAATGATTGTTCTCAATTCATCCCCGGCTTGATTTTCTGCTTCGCATCGCCGCCACGCGCTGTTGCTCGGCTGCCTTCACATAGGTCTCAAGATCTTCGAGCGACCGGTGGCCGATCATCGCGCGGATCTGACCGCTGAACCCCGCTTCCGCCCAAACGCCTGCGGGCGGCCTTTCTAAGTCCGTGCGCAGCACAATGCGAGAGCGCCGCCGAATTGCACCAATCGCGCATCGCATTGCCAAAGCCCGCCGAACTGTATGGCTTGCCAAATTCGGTCACCAGAAACGTCAGGTGCTTCGTCGGCATTGCTTCGATCGCCCGCACCAACTCGAAGCGAATGTGAATCTCTGCTTTTGGGGCAACTGGGTCAGACGACGACGGGAAAGAACTTGCCAACATAGCAATAGCCTCTTGCCCTTAGCCGAGTCTCGCTTTTGCGACGCTTAGGACCCTGGCCGTATGCCGGTTCCTTGCCATCGATCTCATCCTCAATCCGAAAAACCTACCTCAGGGAGGCCCCTTCAAAGGGGGCAGATCACGAGTGTATTTATTGCGCTGCACTCGGTTGCAGAGTTGGCGATGCGCACCAGTTAGGTTTGCAGTCCGCCGCTCGTCTCCCTTGGTCAAAAAGCTTCAAATCCACCATTCCACGAGTAGAAGATGAGCGAGAGTCCAACGACAGCTTGGCATCCGGGTCACCGCGTGCCCTGCGCTCCAAAGACGCCAGCGCAGAGATATGCTAGCGCTCTAACTGGTGGATTGGGCATGTCGCGGCCCAGCGCGCCCACGTCACCTCCCACCAGTTGGTCATCGGGGTGGTTTGCGTGACGATTTCAATTCCTACTGAACCCATTGGAAGCATTCCGAGGCCCCTTCGACTTATGAGTCCGTGGCAGCCCTGGGGAGCCATGCAGATCCAAAACTGGATTTAATTTATGACGAGGCCGTGCGGGACACCATCGAGAGATTCGAGAGTACTGGGTCGCCCGTAATTTCAGATGGCGAGCAGAGAAAGTATCACAATTTTTGGACGTACTGCGTTCATGGAATGCCCAACTCAGCTCCAGACGGCTTCACAATTCCGTTCGCCGCGGGACATTCTCGCCAGATGCCGAGATTAACTGCGGCTCCATTTCGTTATCAAGTTTATGCTGACTCGTATTTAGACGTCGCAATGCGTTACGCGCATGTTCCGGTGAAGCAGGCCGTCATCTCACCTTCAGCGTTAAGTCTGATGTATCCTGCAACTGAAATCCCCGGTTATAGTCGCGAAGAATTCATAAACGATTTATTGCTGGAGCACGAAACAGAAGTTCGCCATTGCTTAGAAAAGGGCGCACACAATGTTCAAATAGACTTCACGGAAGGACGGCTTGCCGCCAAACTCGATCCTTCAGGTGAACTACTCCATAGTTTTATCGACCTCAATAATCTTGCTCTTTTACGGTTCTCCCCGGACGAGCGAAAACGTATCGGAGTTCACACGTGTCCTGGCGGCGACCGCGATTTAACGCATAGCGCCGAAGTCGACTATGCCGAATTGCTCCCGAGTATCATGGAGTTGCATGCTACAAATTTCTACATTTCGTTGGCGGGCGAAAAGGATCGCGTCCGCATTTTAAAAACAGTCCGGGATAATTTGAAACCCTGGCAAAAAATATTTGTAGGGGTGGTGGCGGCTATTGATCCCCGCATCGAAACACCGGAGGAAGTTCGCGATCGGATACTTGAGGCCGAAAAATATATTCCGATAGAGCAATTGGGTACTACCGACGATTGCGGATTTTCCCCTTTTTGCGATGACACTTCCACGAGCCGAGATACAGCTTTTGCGAAAATAAGAGCCCGAGTACAGGGAACGGCTCTCGCTACAAAACTTGTTGCAGGCCACTGATGTCAGATAAGGACGAAGAAAATCTGCTTCGGATCGTGGCTTTGCAGAATGCAAAAAGTGTGTTCACCGCCCGGCGGCGAGCGGAGCGTGATCTTATCGAAGCCAAAGAATTGCTGGAGCGCAAGACGGAGGAGCTCAAGAAAAGTGAAGTTCGCTATCGGACAGCCCTGCTACTGGGCCGTATGGGTAATTGGGAGACAGATTATCTCGCGCGCATCAGGACGTGGACTCCGGAAGGAATGGCTCTGTTTGGGATTAACCTGGCAGAGGGTCGCGGCTGTGTAGGTGGTGAAACAGATGAATTCATGCTTGCCCTACATCCTGACGATCGCCACCTAGCTGAAAAATTCCATGCACTTGCCGACAAACAGGATTCGTTTCCTGCTGAATACCGGATCGTAAAGCCTGATGGCACAATACGCTGGCTATCCGGTCGTGGCCAAGTAATCGCTCGCGATGTAAGCGGGAAAGCTCACCGACTATTCAGCGTCGTAACCGACATCACCGAGCACAAGGCGAATGAAGAACACATCAAATTCATGATGGGGGAAATCTCCCATCGCTCTAAAAATTTACTATCGGTCGTCCAAGCCATAGCGTTACAGACGAGCCGAAATATAGATAACATTGCTGAGTTCGTGAAACGGTTCTCGTTGTGCCTGAAGGGGCTCGCGGCATCTCATGATCTGTTGGTGAATTAAGACTGGAAAGGTGCATCACTTTCCCAACTCGTCCGCGATCAGATCGCCGCATTTAGCATAGTCGAAAGTACAAAGCTCAGTTTGAAGGGACCAGAGATTTTTGTTAACCCTGCCGCTGCGGAGGCAATCGGTCTCGCACTTCACGAACTCGGAACCAATTCATTCAAGTATGGAGCATGGTCGGCGGATACTGGCCGAGTTGAGGTTTCATGGTTTCAAGAGTTGCATAGCGCCAAACCACAACAACTGGTTCTTTGTTGGACGGAAACAGGTGGCCCGATCGTAACACCGCCATCTCGCAAGGGATTTGGTCACGTTGTCTTTGAACGTATTGTGGCGAAATCGCTCGACGGCCAAGTTACAATAAATTTTCCTCCTGAGGGTTTAGTTTGGAGAATGTCGGTTCCTGTGCCCAATATAGAACCGGCGTCTCGGTGATTGAATTGCCCCCATTGAAGTGGCCCTCCCTGAGCCAAGTTTTTGGATGGAGGATAAGCCCGAGCGCCGTCGTGATTGTGACGATCGGTAAGTAAAAGTCGGCGCCGCCAATGCGCGTAGAGGCACGCTAAGTATGCGCAATCGCAAGAAGTTTTGATGGAGCATGGGGGTCGTGGATCGGCCCTTCAGGCAGCCTTCACAGCGCGCAGGAAAGTGCGGATCACATCATCGAGTTCTGTGGTGTCGCGCTGCAAGTTCAGCGCCAGTAACTGTGCGTCGCTGGCGATCGTGGCGGCCCCGGCCGCGGCTACCCCGGCGCGGGTGTCATCGGAGACGCTGTCGCGCGCGGACGCCGCGGCAATTGCCGACTGAGCCGCAATATCGGCAATCACCAGTGCCTGGCTCTGCACCGCATCGGCGATGGATGCCGCAATGGTCGACATGTCGTCGATGGTGTGGCGAACGTCACTGACCGCCACGCGCGTCCGTCCGGAGGTCGTCTGGATATCGGTGACGTGGCGCGTGATTTCTTCGGTCGCCTTGGTAGTCTGCACCACGAGTTGCTTGATCTCGCCAGCCACTACACCGAAGCCGCGCCCTGCCTCACCGGCCCGCGCCGCCTCGATGGTTGCGTTGAGCGCCAGCAGGTTGGTCTTCTTGGCAATGTCCTGGATCAAAGCGATCGTGCCCTTGATGCCCCCGGCCGCTGCGGTGAAGGAGGATATTTCCTCCACCGTCTCGGATGCCTGTTGCATCGCGTGGCGTCCGACCCGGGCTGAGTGCCCAGTGTGCTCGGCGATCTGGGTGATCGAACTCAAGATCTCTTCAGTCGTGGCGGCGGATGACTCGATGGCTTCCCTCGCCTTGTGTGCACCCTTCGTCGCGGATTGGATGGACACCCCCACCGACACCGCCGCTTTGTTGAGATCGCCGGCCGAGTTATGCAGCCCCTCGGCCGCATTCGCCATCTTCCCGAGCGCCGCCGAGGCTGCGCCATTGAAGTCGGCGATCAACATCTCGATCCGGCGCGTGCGTACCTCGCTCGAGCGCATCGCTTCGCGCTCGACATCGGCGAGACGCTTGCGTTCGGCCTCAGCCTTCTGGCGTTCGGTTTCAGCACGCTGGCGTTCGAAGAAAGTGCGGAACATGATGTGAATGATGGTGCCGAGTATCACCATGTAGCTGACGAAACTGAGCGCCATCCCATAGAAGCTGGTCCCACCAGCGGCGATCAAAGTGGCTAGCGCCGGCAGGCCGATAAGCAGCATATAAGTCATAGCCGCGGACGGGATCGTCAGGAGGGCGAGTCCGCCGACACCAAGGAGCCCCGCGGTCACAGCGGCGATCACCATCATTTGCTCAAGACCGGCCTGCTGCAGAAACAACACGGGAGTGTAGGACCAGATCAGCGCCATAACGGCGGCTTGTATTGTGGCGCGTTTCAGCGAGCGGATCGACGCGGTCTGCCGCGGCGACCGCGCGCGCGAACGATACCAGCCGTACATTCCATAGATCGACACCCCGGTGCTGACCGCCGCCCAGATCGTGAGATAAAAGGTGTCGGTGTGGCCGAGGAAGACTACGTATATAATGAGGACGTTGAGCACGACGCCGATCAGCATCAGCGGCGTCAGGCGATGTACGCTGTTAACTTGCTCTGCGCGAAATCGCGCGAGGAATTCCTCACTCGTTCCCGCCGGAAGGTCGAGCGAGCAGAACTGCTCAAATCTCTGGTTCAATCGTGCGAGCAAGTTATGACCTAATGTGAGAACAATAAATCTGGTGGGGCACGCTGGTTGAGAACCTAAGTACGCCTATGGTCCAAGCGCGCTGCGCCGCGCCATTCTTCGTGGCCACTCGTAAGAGCAAACGTATCAGACACAACGATCTGGTCTCGACCTGATTTTTTTGCCTCGTACATTGCAATGTCGGCACGACGGAGCATCCGATCGATTGAATCCTCCCTCTCCCATTCTGCAATGCCAAAGCTGGACGTAATTCCAAATCCCTGGCCGCCTTGGCTAAATCTCAGTGCACGAATTGAGTGCATCAGCTCGGTCGCCGGTTCCAGCGACCCTTCAGCGTCCGCGTTTACAAGCAGACAGAATTCCTCGCCGCCTAGTCGGCCGGAAACACCACTGGCTAGTGCAGTCTGCGAACCGACCGCGGCCAGGACGCGATCCCCCAGTTCATGTCCATAGCTATCATTGATCTTTTTGAAGTGGTCGATATCAAACATTATCGCCGATAGTGCTTTTCCTGAATTCGCATTAGCCACACTCTCCGCAGCACTATCGAAGAACGCCCGGCGGTTGAGGAGACCTGTAAGAGAGTCCCTTGTCGCATACTGTATCAATTGCTGTTTCATTGACGTAACACGATCCGCAAGTCTCAAGCGGGCGCGCAACTCATCTGGGTTCGGCGGTTTATGAATAAAGTCGTCAGCACCATTATCGAGTGCTTTGACCGCCAAATAATAGTCGTCAGTCGACGACATCAATACAACGTGCAACGCGCGACGCGATCCGCTCAATTTTCGAGCCGCAGCACATAATTCAATTCCTGAAATATTAATCGGAAGCGTACTGGTAATTATGGCGCGTACTTCATGGTCCGATGCAATGCATGACAATGCTTCGCGCCCATCACCGAAGGCCAGCACAGTATGGCCATCTTCCTCAATGAGCCGGGTCATGGCCAACCGAACCGCAGCGCTAGGATCGACCAACGCAATGCGCATTTGGACTCCACAGATTTAATGGAACTTACCACGGCGTATATTCAGACTTATTAACAACCCCGGGATTTTCGGTGAGGCCGACTCCTTTGGATTGAAGGAAGTTGCGGGACCCCGGTTCCCTTATTCACCCCCAGTAGAAGTTCCATGCCTGGCGTGTCCCCTCAATGACGGTCCCACCGCCCTTTCAGATAAGAATTCAATCTTAGGGGATTGACGCGGAGACGATTGAGCTACGGGATGAGGTCGCCTTATTACTTGAGCGCCATTGGGCGACATTGATTTCGAGTCCAATCGAAGCCGCAACAATGTCGATTGGCGGCATCGACGCCGGTCTCGTATTCGGCGCCCCGCAGACTTATCTCTCGGAGCCGTTGGTGCCGGCGCCGTCGTCGGCAGCGGCGTGAGAGAGATTGTATTGCGCAACGAAAAAGGCGCGACCCTCGAATGAACGGCCGGCAAACCGGTCTGATGCTCAATGCCGATGTAAGCGGCCTGGCAATTTCGCTTTGCTAATTACGCCGGACTGAATGAAAGCTGGATAGACGCGACGGTTACTCTCCGCGTCTATGCGGCACGACGCGTTATAAATCGCGATGGTTTACTGTTACCACCGCCGGCTACCCCAAAAATATCGTGAAACCCGATGGAGACGTGGATACAATAGCGCATCTTTATCCTGGCAGATTCGGCCAGCCAAGGAGAAAGCTGAATGTTCTTCGCTGTTAGAGCGCTGGACGATACAAGCAAGGCAGCGCTGCGTACCGATCACCGGCTAGAGAGCGTAAAATTCCACTTAGATCACCGACCCAAGGTCTGGTCCTCGGGACCTCTTTTCTCAGACGACGGTAAAACTCCTATAGGCACTCTGCTGATTGTGTCGTGTGAAGGGCGGCGCCAACTGGAGACGTTTCTCAAAACGGTTCCGTTGTTCAAATATGGCCTCTACAAGAAAATAGAAGTTTGGCCGTGGCGCCCGGTAATTTATCCAGGCAATGTGTGCGAGTCATAAGAGCTTGAATTGGCGCGCGACTAGTTGAGACAGTTCAACAAAATCAAGAATATTCCGGGGATTAGAGCGCGTGAAGGTGGAAGCGTCGTGGGATACTTTCCTCCCATCTCGCGACTTCCGCCCAAGCAGCACGTTCCCCGTACTGCTTGGGCTTCTTTATATGTCGGCTTCGTGCAGTACCGCTTCAAGCAGCCTTCGCGTTGATGGTGTTTTCCGCAAGCCCGCTCAACGCTGCATCGGTCGCCTTTTCTTCGCTCAGAGTCTTTTCGAGCAAGGCCGCAGCCTCCGCATTCCCAAGCTCGTTCGCCCAGGTCTTCAGCGTGCCGTAGCGCGAAATCTCGTAATGTTCGACCGCCTGTGCCGCCGATAAGAGGCCCGCGTCATGCGCGTCGGATTTCTTGAATTCCTTCATCACTTCCTGGCCCTCTTTGATCAGGCCATTGATCGCGGGACAGACTTTGCCCTGCGGCTTCTTGCCGAGCAGCTTGAAGATCTGCTCCAGGCGCTTAACCTGCCCGTTGGTTTCGCCCGCGTGTTTCTGGAACGCTTTTTTGAGTTCCGATGATTGCGCGGCCTTGGCCATTTTCGGCAGGGCCTTGGTCAGTTTGTTTTCTGCGTAGTAAATATCTTTCAGCGTCTCGTGAAACAGATCGTCGAGTGTCTTTGGTTTCGCTGCCATTGTTCTCTCCATGGAAAAAGCCCCGGCCTCTCAGGCCGGGGCGATTTATTCAAGTAATTACTGCTGACCCTGTTTGGAACGGTCCCTGTCGTTCTGGTCCTTCTGGCCGCCCTGCTGGTTCTGGTTTCCACCCTGCTGGTTCTGCTGACCACCCTGGTTGTTGCCGTCGCCCTGCTGACCGCCTTGGCCGCCCTGCTGGTTTTGTTGTTTGTCGTTCGGATTGTTGGACATTTTTACTCCCTGTGAGCGCCACTCATGTGAGAGGTCGCTCAGAGGCAACGCGTCGCTAAGCGACGTGTTCCCTCCAGATCGAAGTGGAACTTCCCTTTTTTTGCTGCTGCTTGCTCGCCTGATCGAGCTAGTTCGAAGCCGCACAGTGAAGGGCCATTGGCCCCGTGAACGTGTGCAACCAAAGTCCCGATCTCGGCGTTTGGGATGGTGACCAACTCGAGCCAGTTAGCATCAGTGACGCCCTGCCAGCTCTGTAAGATTCCCATGAAAATGATGTTGGCAACACCAAGAACCACGACCTTTCAGTGCGAAGAATGCGGCCTTGTTAAAGCGTTGCCGACTTCTCGCAAAAAGCCATCGCCGAAATAAACCGGTCGCCTCCGGGCAATGGAACACTGAAGCGCGCTCGCAGTTGGCTCGCTGAAAGCCACCAACAAAGGAACGATCCCATGAAACTTCTCGCAGCAGCCGCGCTGATCGGCCTCGGCCTTATGTCCACTGCCTCCGCTCAAAACACCCAATGGTGTCGCGGCGCGGGCGTTGGCGCGGGCTCCACCCAAATCTGCCAGTACAACACCTACCAACAGTGTATGGCATCGCGGACGGGCGGCGAATCCTGCTATCGCAATCCACGGAACCGCTAATCGATCTCACGCGTTCTCGGGAAGCGGCCGTAGAGACCGCTTCCCGCTCGTTCTTGACGTAAAGTATACCGCGTCTTCGCGGAGCTCAGGCGATCGGCGAAGCAGCGCAGGCAACGCCCGCGCATAGCCCGTCGGCAGGCCCACCTCGTAAAGCAACTGGCTCGCCGAAATCGGGCGGCTTTGCTTGGACAGATACCACTTTATCCGTTGCGTCGATTCATAAGGGATCGCTTCGGCGCGCGCCGGCGCGATGGTGACCGGATCACCGATCCGGATCACGCCCTGGTTTTGAAAACACCCAAGTACGCCGCGGCGGTGGAATAGCGGCTTCAAGCTTTGGCCGCGCGAGACGATCTTGCAGGGTTCGCAGTGAAACGTAAGCCGGACCAACGCCTCCCCGATCTTTAAAATCGTTCCCGAAGGATGATCGTGCAGCGCGGGGTCGTCGAGCGTTACGTTTTCGCGTAGCTCGCTCGGTGCATAACCGAGTGCCGCGAGATCGAAGACCGATGTAATCAGAACCTGCCGCAGCGGCTGACACGGAATGTTGTGCTCAATGCCGGCTTGGGAAAAGCAAATTTCGCTGGCCGGCTGCATCGGACCGGCGACGGCGGTTTTCAGAAAAAGGTTCGTCACCGAAACGATTGGCTGAGCCACGTTATTCGTCGCCTCCCCGGCCAAGGTCATTCGCGGTCGAGAATTTTTCGTACCCGCGCGCCGAGATCCTGGAACGTAAAGGGCTTGCCGATCATGTCGACGCCCTTATCGAGGCGGCCGTGATGGACGATAGCGTTTCTTGTGTAGCCGGTGGTGAACAATACTTTCAGTCCCGGCCGGCGGCGCCTCGCTTCATCCGCCAGCTCGCGGCCGTTCATCCCGCCGGGCATTACGACATCCGTAAAAAGCAGATCGACCTGGTTTCCTCGATCCAGAATTTCGAGCGCCGCAGCAGCGCTCGAAGCAGACAGCACGCTGTATCCGAGTTCAATCAGAACCTCGACCGAATAAGAACGAAGCGCCTCGTTGTCCTCAACCACCAGAATGCTCTCGGCGCCGATAGCACGATCCGGATCGGCTTGTGTGTTGATCTGCTCGGTAACCGTTTCCTCGCTGTGATCGCGAGGAAGATAAACTTTTATCGTCGTGCCTTGGCCTACTTCGCTATAGATTTTGACGTGTCCCCCGGACTGCCGGACGAAGCCGTAAACTTGGCTCAGCCCCAAGCCGGTGCCCTTGCCGACCTCTTTCGTGGTGAAGAAGGGTTCGAATGCCTGGTCGAGGGTCGCGGAATCCATCCCGGCGCCGGAATCCGCTACCGCGATCATAACGTATTGGCCCGCGTTCATCGGCTCGGACATTGCATCCACGTAAGTCTCGTCGAGATAAGTATTCGCGGTCTCGATCGTCAGCATGCCGCCCTCGGGCATCGCGTCGCGTGCGTTGACCGCGAGGTTCACGAGGGCATTCTCAAGTTGGTTTGGATCAACTTGCGTCCGCCAAATTCCACCTCCCAGAACCGTCTCGAGCGAGATTGCCTCGCCGAGGGTTTGCCGCAGCAGTTCGCATACCGTGCTGACAAGCTTGTTCGGATCAACAACTTTTGGGTCGAGCGGCTGCTGGCGCGCAAAAGCAAGCAACCGTTCGGTAAGTTTGGCGGCGCGCCGCACGCCTTCGAGTGCCATATCCTTTGCGCGCACGATCTTTGAAACTTGCGGAGAATCCCCCAAAGACGGAACCTGACGGCTGATCGTGTCGAGGCCTCCCAGTATGACCGTAAGCAGGTTGTTAAAATCGTGCGCAACGCCCCCGGTCAGTTGGCCAACGGCTTGCATTTTTTGAGACTGACGTAACGCCTCTTCCGCTTTCTGGCGTGCTTCATTTTCCACTTCGAGTTCCCGCGTGCGCTCCTTTACACGCTCTTCGAGCGTCTCCGTGAAGGTCCGAAGTTGCACCGCTGCACGCTTGCGTTCGGTTACATCGACATGGACGCCGACTACCCGAGCCGCCTGTCCACCATTGTCGTAAAAGACGAGAACGCGGGCTTCGATCCATCGCAATACATTGTCGGGTCGATGCGAAATACGAAAATCCGTTTGAACCCCGCGTAGTTGCTCCGCAAACGCTCTGTCCATTTGATCGGTGACGCGATGCAGGTCTTCCCGAAAGATGCTCTTCAGCCAGGTCTCGTAGCGGCCATCGAATTCGGAAAGGCCGTAAAGCGACAGGAATTTAGGTGACGGGCGCAGACTGCCTTCCCGAACTTTCCATTCAAAAATGCCCAGCCCGCCGGCCTCCTGCGCAAGGTCGAGTAGGTCATCGCTATCCTGGGCGTCCGATGTCACTGCGGGTTATCCGCCAAGCATGCGCTTGGCATCCGACATGGCTTTCAATTTTCCAAGCGTCGCGTGACGGGGCAGATGGTTGAAACCGCAGGAACTGGTGATGATGGTCTGCTCCGGCGCCAGCCATTTCTCCGCCTGGATGCGCTTGGCGATCGTTTCGCCGCTTTCCACTTTCGGATCCTGCACGTCAACCGCGCCGACACCGAGCTGCTTGTTGCCAAGCAGGCCCTCGTAATGGGACGCCATGTCGTATTCGATCAGACAGGACGTGCAATTGATCTTCGCCACGAGGTCGGCTTTGTAACGGCCGTGATCGAAATAGCGATGGCCAATCTGCCCGTCATATTCCTTGCCGACGGCGTAGTTGCCCTGGCAAATATGCATCGAAACGTGAACCGTATCGGGGAGGCCTTCGATCGCCAGATTGATCGCATCGACCGCCGCTTGCACCTCGGCATCGTCTGAAATCGTAAAGAGCGGCTCGTCGATCTGGATATTCTCACAACCGGCCTCGACCAGCATCTTGAAGTTCTGGCGGATCAGCTTGCCGATATCGTCCATCATCTTGCCGATGTCATTGTAGTGTTCGTCATAGGCAACCTTGGCCAGCATATGCGGGCCGGTCATGGTGATCTTCACCGGCTTTCGCGTAAGCGCCTTCACCATCTTGTATTCTTCTACCAGCCCGAGATCCGTGGTCTCTATGATCTTGCCTTTGCAGGTAGCCGCCGGATGAAAAACGTCCGGATCGTGGTCCGTAATCGGTTTCGGCCGCGTGCTGCCCTGGAATGCAGGCATTCTTTGCCAGAAATGATTGAGCATCGCGTTCGGCGGTGAGTGCCGATTATGCGTGCGGCGGTGCATCTCGCCGCCGGTGATGACGTCGATGCCTGCAACTTCCTGATCGAGGATGGCGGCCTGGCTCGCGCGAAACTGAGCGTCGGCCATCGACGCCATTGAGAGCTGGCCGACTGCTAAGAGACGATCGAGCGGTTCAAACCAGTCCGGTACACTGTGGGCGCCGATAACCGTGGTGGCATACTTGGAATACTTCACTGACGCCCCTTCTACTTTTGGGCACTATAATCGCAAAATCCGGGAAAGTGCTGCAATAGAATGTGCCTCTGTACGGTATCTATAATTCGCAGCAGGTGAGCGGCTCATTCCTCTGCACTAACCCCTTTTGACCAAGGCACTCCCTCGGCTTTCTCCCCCGAACGATGCGGCTTTCAGGTGCGCGATCAAGCGCTACCTTTTGCGAAATGTGGAAGCCACTTCATTCCATCCGGCCTGACCGGACTGGCTCGACCGGAACCAGCAGCAGTTCAAATTGTTCCCGTTCTGAGCTGGTCAATATTGAACAGACGCCCCGGCCCCGGATTGTAGGCTGAGGCTGCGACCGTCCCGCGCTCCGTCGAGCTGACCCGAATTGGCCGGGAGCTTGTGCCTATCTTCGAGCGGTTGCTCTACGAACTGGACACGGTCGTCAGTGGCGCGCGCGACTTGTCCTCAAAACAATACGGCATCGTTCGCGTCGCTTGCCTGCCGTCGGTCGCCGCGACCGTGATGCCCAGAGCTATTGTGAAGTTCAAATCGAAACATCCCGGCGTACAGTTCTCTGTCCGCGATGGCGTCGGCCAGAAGATACTCACGCTATTGAAGTCAGATGCAGTCGATTTTGGCATTACCGCAGGCGAGATTGATGAGCCTGAGTTTGAGACCAGTGTGCTCATGCACGACCATATGCATGCGGTATTTCTTTCCCCTCACCCGCTTCAAAATGAGAAGCGGATAACTGCGGAGAAGCTTTCACATTTTCCTCTGATCATGATGGACGAAGAAAGCACTGTCAGAAGAATTGTTGATCGAGCTTTTCGTGGTGCGGGCATAAGCTGCAAGCCAATTATCGAAGCGACTTACATGGCGACCGCAATCGGCATGGTTCAAGCGCGCCTCGGCGTGGCAATCCTGCCCTCGGCAGCGATCGAAGCGAAGCCGGTCGGGCGTTTGAAATCGCGCCCTATTGCGGGGCGGCAATTTAGCAGGCCGATTTTCATCGTGCGCAAGGCAGGCCGCTCGCTGCCGCCTGCGAGCGAAAGCTTTCTCAAAACGCTGAGCGCCGCCGAGCGGTTCTAACACCGCTGCTTTCCGACTCGATCCTATTTAACAAATCGTATCTGGCCGGCGTCGCCGACATCGTAACCCGACAACTCCCGCGCGCGGTTCCTGAAAGGATCCCCGCGCAGGAACGCAAACAGCGATTGTTGCGGCGGCAGAAAATAATCGCGCTGGCGCACGACCAGGTCGAAGCGCTCCCAAGTTAACGGAACAAAATCGAGTCCCGCGCCAACGGCGGCCGATCTAGTCGCAATCCCGCAATCGGCGTGGCCCGCCCGGATTGCCTGTGCGATGTCCGGACCGGTCGGACATACCGGGGCACCTCTTGCCAGCCCTGCCGCATCAACGCCGCTCGCGTGCAGCAACGACAGCAATAATAGTTGCGCGCCGGCACCTTGCGGCCGCTGCGAAAGACGCGCTTTGGTCTTCGAGATTGACTTCATATCGGAGAGTTTTTTTGGATTGCCGCGCGCCACCAGCAAGCCCTGCTCGCGCCGCGCAAAAGAAATCACCACGGCATCATGAAGACCGGGTGCATTCGACACCGCGTCCACATTCGCGCGGTCGTCATCGCCATCGAGGCGATGCAAATGGATCGCGGCCGCGATCACTTCGTTGTTGCGCAGCCGCCGAAGCCCGCTCTCGCTGCCTTCGGGCAAGCTCGCCAATCCGGAACCGCTCTCGCGCAGCGACCATTCCAAAAGCAAATCCTGACTGCCGCCGACAATCGCGGGGGCCGCTTCGCGCCTGAACGAGAGCGGCACCGATGCTTCGGCCGACAACCATCGATCGAGATCGGCTTTTGGAAATAACCAACGGCCGGTCGCTTTCGTGCACGGCACCGTATTCGCCGCAACCAGGTCATAGAGCTTGCGTTCCGAGAGCCGCAGATAGTCCGCCGCCTCCTCGGTATTCAGCAATTCAGGCATATGCATACTCCTGCACTGGTCTGCACTCGTTACGAGAATTGACGTTCCGATGTCGAAATGCAATCAAATTCACAGGGAAGAAAATGCCATTTACGAGCGCATTCGAGCTGCTTTTTTCCGGTGACCCGGACCTGTACCGCATCATCGGGCTCTCACTTTATGTGAGCTTGAGCGCGACGTTAATTGCTGCACTGATCGGATTTCCACTCGGCGCGCTGCTCGCACTAAGAAACTTTCGCGGGCGAAACTTCGTCGTCGTGCTGTTGAACGCGCTCATGGGCATGCCGCCGGTCGTGGTCGGCCTTGCGGTTTTCCTGTTGCTGTCGCGCTCGGGACCGCTTGGGCCGCTTGGCATTCTGTTCACGCCGCGTGCGATGATCATCGCTCAGGCTATTTTGATCACGCCGATCATCGCGGCCCTTGCCCGGCAGACCCTAGCCGATCTCTGGGTTGAATATCGCGACGAACTCGCCGCGATGAATATTGGCACCGCTGGCAGTGTTGCGACGCTCTTGTGGGATGGGCGTTTCAGCCTGCTCACTGCCCTGCTTGCAGGATTCGGACGTGCCTCCGCCGAGGTTGGCGCGGTCATCATCGTCGGCGGCAATATCGATGGCTTCACGCGCGTGATGACGACTGCGATCGCGCTTGAAACCTCAAAGGGCGATCTTCCGCTTGCGATCGGACTCGGCGCAGTGCTGCTCACGATCGTGATTGCGATCAACGCGCTCGCATGGACCGCACGTCGCTTCGGCGAGCGGCTCGCGGGAGCTGCCTGATGCATGCGCCGGCTTCCGATCTGCCGATTTTTTTCGAGTCCGCCGAATATCGCGTACGCGGCCTGAAAATCCTGAACATTCCCTCGCTTTCCATTTCGGGTGGCGGCGCCGACCGCGATCGTCGGTCCTAACGGGGCCGGCAAGACGACGCTCTTGCGGCTCGCCATGGGGCTGCTCAAACCGAGCACCGGACGCGTTACCTGGGGCGGACGCGAAGCCGTGCCGCCGGTACGCCGTGCATTTCTATTTCAGAAGCCGGTCATGCTGATGCGGAGCGCTTCGAGCAATATCGACTACGCGCTCGCCTCGGCCGGCGTTTCCCGCACCGAGCGCAAACGCCGCATCGAGGAATTACTCGCACTTGTCGGACTTACCGAACTTTCAGGCCGGCCTGCGCGGCGGCTTTCCGGCGGCGAACAACAGCGGCTGGCACTTGCGCGCACGCTTGCGCGCGAGCCCGAACTGCTCCTGCTCGACGAGCCGACCGCGAGCCTCGATCCGGCCGCGGCAAAGTCGGTGGAGGACGTGCTGCGCGAGGTAACGAACCGCGGTATCAAGATCCTGATCGCGACACACGACCTCGGCACCGCCAAACGCCTCGCCGGCGAAGTCATTCTGATGCACCGCGGAGAAATCCTGGAGCAATCGCCCGCAAATATCTTCTTCAGCCAACCGAAAACCGAAGCCGCCCGCCGTTTCCAAGCCGGCGACCTATTAGTCTGACAACAAGGGAGAACGTCTTGTCTAGATTTAAATACCTGATCGCGCTGTTCGGCATCGCTGGCGCGGTACTGCTTTCACAGAATACTTTCGCGCAGGAAAAATCGATTGTCGTTGCATCGACGACGTCGACGCAGGATTCCGGCCTGTTTGGCCATCTCTTGCCGCTCTTCAAGGCAAAGACCGGGATCGACGTCCGCGTGATCTCGCAGGGCACCGGCCAGGCGCTCGACACCGGCCGTCGTGGCGATGCCGACGTCGTCTTCGTTCATGCGAAATCGCAGGAAGAAAAGTTTATTGCCGACGGCTTCGGCGTGAAGCGCTTGCCGGTGATGTATAATGACTTCATCCTGATTGGGCCTAAGAGCGACCCTGCAAAGGTCAATGGCAGCAAAGATATCGCGGCGGCACTCGCGAAGCTCAAAGCCGCGAACGCGGCCTTCATCTCACGCGGCGACAAGTCCGGCACGCATTCGGCTGAGCTGAACCTCTGGAAAATTGCCGGCATCGACGTCGTTGCCGACAAAGGCACCTGGTACCGCGAAATCGGCCAGGGCATGGGCGCAGCACTGAACCAGGCGTCGGCGTCGAACGCCTATGTGCTCACCGACCGCGGCACCTGGCTCTCTTTCAAGAACCGCGGCGAACTCGTGATCGCGGTCGAAGGCGATAAGCGCCTCTTCAATCAGTACGGCGTGATGCTGGTGAGCCCGTCGAAGCACGCGCATGTGAAAAAGGATCTGGGCCAGGCCTTTATCGACTGGCTGCGTTTCGCCCGAAGGCCAGAAAGCGATCACCGATTATAAGATTAATGGCGAGCAGCTCTTCTTCCCGAATGCGAACGCACCGGGGGCCTGAAACGGCTCTCGTTCAAAACAAAAAAACGCCCGGCGCAAGCCGGGCGTTTTAGTTTTAGGCTCTGACGCTCGCTTAAAGACGGACGCCGGTGCCGGTATATGAATTAGCCGTCTGCTGAACGGTACTCAATACCGCCCACGAACAGAGCGCGATGCCAACCGCGGCAACGCAAGCAATCAGAAAACTCTTCATCTCAATCCCCTCCAGACTATTTTTTAGCGCGCTGGCTATTCGGCTGGCTGCGCCTTGGCGCGGGAACTTCCCTTGCCCATTTCCTCTTCGAGCCAGAGCTTGTGATGCTCCTTGGCCCAGTTCACGTCGACCTCGCCCGATCCCATCGCTTCGAATGCGCCTTCCATACCGATCGTGCCGATATAGATGTGGCCGAGCATGGCTGCGATGAAGAGCGCGGCCACGATGCCGTGGATGATCTGCGCAAGCTGTACGCCCGAGACGGTGGTGCCGTAGAACGGGAACATCAGAATGTAGCCCGAGATCGCGACTGCCGCGCCGCCGATCACGACGATCCAATAGATCATCTTCTGGCCGCCGTTGAAGCGATATGCCGGCGGATGATCCTTGCCGACGATGCCGCCGCCGCGCTTGACCCATTCGACGTCGGTGCGGTTCGGAATATTACCGCCGATCCACATCAGGAAAATCATGATGGTGCCGATCGTGAACGGGAAGCTCAGGTAATTATGGAAATACTTGCCCCACTGCGAAATCGCAGTGAAGGCTTCCGGGCCAAAGATTGGAAGCAGCAACGCTTTGCCGAACGTGATGTTCAGACCCGAGAACGCGAGGATGATAAAGCAGGTCGCCGTCATCCAGTGTACCGCACGCTCCAAGCCATTGAAGCGAACGATCGTGCGCCCCGAACGGCCGCTTTCGAGACGGACCATGCCGCGGGTTAGATAGAAGATCACGAGCAACGCGAACACGCCGACGATCGAAATCGCCGCGATCCAGGGCAAGGTGACCTGGTGGAACGCACGCCAGTCGCGACCCGCCGGCTGTTCGACCACGCAAGCGGTCTGGTTCGGCAGGGTGCAGCGGCCTGAAATCTGATTAAGCTCTTTCAGGAGCTTCTCTTCGTTGACCGAACTCGCGGTCGGATTGACCGAATTCGGCTGCTGAGCCGAGGCCGGTGTCACGAACGCAATTGCAATCAGGAGCGCGAATGCTCCAGCGATGGTACGGACCCGCGTGTGAAGCGTCATGCTCCTACTCCCCGTTTTTATTCGTTGTTGGCTGGACGAGACGCGCGGCGGAAATTCCGCCGCGCAAATTCGTCTGGCTATCAGGTTGCAATCGTTTCGCGATAAGCGGTTTTCCAACCCCAGGCACCGGAGCCGTAACCGCGCTTCGAAACGCGTTCCTTGTAAATCTTCGCGATGATGTCGCCGTCGCCTGCGAGCAGCGACTTGGTCGAGCACATCTCCGCGCAGAGCGGGAGCTTGCCCTCAGCCAAACGGTTGGTGCCGTACTGCGCGTAGTTAGCGGGCGTGTTTTCAGCATCCGGACCGCCGGCGCAGAAGGTGCACTTGTCCATCTTGCCGCGCGAGCCGAAGTTACCGACCCGCGGATATTGCGGCGCGCCGAACGGGCACGCGTAGAAGCAATAGCCGCAGCCGATGCAGAGATCCTTGGAGTGAAGCACCACGCCGTCTGAGGTGGTGAAGAAGCAATTCACCGGGCAGACCGCGGCGCAGGGCGCATCCGTGCAATGCATGCAGGCCATCGAGACCGAACGCTCGCCTGGCATGCCGTCGTTGATGGTGACCACGCGGCGGCGATTGATGCCCCACGGTACTTCGTGCTCGTTCTTACAAGCGGTGACGCAGGCGTTGCATTCGATGCAACGGTCGGCGTCGCAGAGAAATTTCATACGGGCCATGTTCGTTGCTCCTTAAACCGCTGCGACTTGGCAGAGGGTTGCTTTTGGTTCTTGCATGCCCGTCGCCGGGTCGAAGCCGTAGGTCGTGATCGAGTTCACGCTCTCGCCGAGCACGATCGGATCGGCACCTGCCGGGTAGTTTTTGCGTTGATCGACGCCCTGGAACCAGCCCGCGAAGTGGAACGGCATCCAGGTGACGCCTCTGCCGACGCGCTGAGTGACGAGGGCCTTGACGCGCGCCTTGGAATTTTCGGCGCCCGTGACCCAAACCCACTGACCGTCCTTGATGCCGCGCTCGGTCGCGTCCGCAGGATTGATCTCGATGAAAGAGTCCTGCTGCAGCTCGGCAAGCCACTTGTTCGAGCGGGTCTCTTCGCCGCCGCCTTCGTATTCGACGAGACGGCCCGAGGTGAGCACCAGCGGGAACTGTTTGGCGATGCCTTTATCGACTGCCGCCTTCTGCACGTCGAAGCCGATATCCGGAACGCGGAAGCGTTGCGCCTTCGCATAGGTCGGATATTTGCCGACGAGGTCGGGACGCGGCGTATAGATCGGCTCGCGATGGACCGGCACCGGATCCGGCAGGTTCCACGCAGCTGCGCGGGCCTTGCCGTTGCCGTAAGCCATCACACCATGTTCGAGCGTGACGCGGATGATGCCGCCGGACAAATCGATCGCCCAGCCGACGCCATCGGGATTGTTGCCGCCGATCTTTTCGATCGTCGCGCGTTCTGCGTCGGTGAGATCCTTATCCCAGCCGAGCTTCTTCAAAACGCCGTAGGTGAACTCCGGATAACCGTCCTTGAGTTCGGAGCCGAGCGAGTACGAGCCTTCGGCGAGCAGATTGAAGCGCTGTTCCTTCTCGACCTCCTTGCCGTCCTCCATCACCTTGGTCTTGACGACGCGCTCGACACCGAAGCGGGCACGGAACGTGCCGCCACCGTCTTTGGCGTGCAGGGTGGTGTTGTAGAGCGTGTGCGTACCTGGATGCCGGATTTGCGGCGTGCCCCAGCACGGCCACGGCAGGCCGTAATAATCGTTAGCGATTTCGGCCGGCGCATCTTTGACGGCGCGCAACGTCACCAGGTCGAACTTGTCCTGGTACTTCATGTGCGCCTTCAGACGCTCCGGCGACTGGCCGGAATAGCCGGTCGAGAAACCGCCGCGGTTGATTTCGCGGAGAATGTCTTCCGCAAGCGGCTGGTTGTTTTCGACTTTGATGTTCTTGAACATCTGATCGGCGAAGCCGAGTTTCTTGGCCAGCAGATACATGACCTCGTAGTCGTTCTTCGACTCGAAGATCGGTTTAACGATCTGCTCGCCCCACTGCAGCGAGCGGTTCGAGGCCGTGCGCGATCCATGGCATTCGAACTGGGTGCAGATCGGAAGCAGGTACGTATTTTCCTTGCGTTCCGAGAGCGCGGCCCATGTCGTCGGATGCGGATCGGCGACGACGAGGAGTTCGAGCTTCTCGATCCCTTCCTTCGCCTTCGGCATACGGGTGACCGTGTTGCCGCCGTGGCCGAACACCATCATCGCCTTGAGGCTGTCTTTCTGGCTAACCTGATCTTTCGGCAGCGTCGTTGCATCGAACCAGCGGGTCGACGGGATGCCGGCCGTTTCCATGAACTTCTTGTCCTGGAAGCGCTTCAGGAACCAGTCGTAATCGACTTCCCAAACGCGCGACCAGTGTCGCCATGCACCTTCGGCAAGGCCGTAATAGAGCGGCAGCGTCACGATATCGAGGCCGAGATCGGTCGCCCCCTGCACGTTGCAATGGCCGCGGAAGATATTGGCGCCGGTGCCGAACTTGCCGACGTTACCGGTGGCAAGGAGCAGATTACAGAAAGCGCGGACGTTCGCGGTGCCGACCGTGTGCTGGGTTGCGCCCATGCACCAGATGAGGGTCGACGGCTTTTCGGTCGCAAACATCTTCGCGACCTTTTCGAGTTGCACGCCCGGCACTCCGGACACGCGCTCGACTTCTTCAGGTGTCCACTTCTCGACTTCCTTGCGGACGAGATCCATGTCGGCGACGCGCTGGGAAATGAATTCCTTGTCTTCCCAACCGTTCTTGAAGATGTGGTGCAGGATGCCCCACGCCACAGGGATGTCGGTGCCGGAGCGCATGCGCACATATTCGGTCGCGTGCGCGGCAGTCCGCGTCAGGCGCGGCTCGATCACGATGAAGTTGGCGCGGTTCTTTTCCTTGCCTTCCAGCAGATGCTGCAAGGACACCGGATGCGCTTCCGCAGGATTGCCGCCCATGATGATGAGCGTCTTTGAGTTGCGGATGTCGTTATACGAATTGGTCTGCGCGCCGTAGCCCCAGGTATTGGCAACACCGGTCACCGTGGTGGAGTGACAGATACGCGCCTGATGGTCGACGTTGTTGGTGCCCCAGAATGCCGCAAGCTTGCGGTTGAGGTAGGAACCTTCGTTCGAGAACTTCGCCGAGCCGAGCCAGAACACCGAGTCGGGACCCGACTTTGTGCGGATCGCTTCGAGCTTGTCGCCGATTTCGTTGATCGCGACGTCCCAGGAGATTTTCGTCCACTGGCCGTTCACGAGCTTCATCGGATATTTCAGACGACGATCGCCGTGCACGAGTTCGCGCACTGATGCGCCCTTGGCGCAATGCGAGCCGCGATTGATCGGGCTTTCGTAAGCCGATTCCTGACCGACCCAGACGCCGTTCGCGACTTCGGCGACGACGGTGCAGCCGACCGAACAATGCGTGCAGATGTTGCGCTTGATTTCGATCTTGGCACCGGCTGGCGGCACCGGACCGGCTTCGGCTCTGCGTGCGCCTGCGAGCGGCAAGGCGCCGACCGCAGCGAGACCGCCTGCAGCCAAGCCTGAGCGGCGCAGGAAGGTACGGCGGTTCATCCCGCCGCTGGAATTTCCAGCAAATGCTGCGGCGAGTTGGCCGCGGCGTGCTTCGCGTTCGGTTCTTTTAATGAGCACCTGCGCCTCCCCTTAGTTGCTGTTGACGCGATAGAAGGTCTTCACGTGATCAGTAAGCTGATAACGCGCCTTCTTTTTCGGATCTTTCGGCTTGCGCGGCCGCTGGCTGCGCCACCATCGGAGTCGCAGCTACCGCAGCGACACCCGCACCTGCGCCAAGCGTGCGCAGAAACTCGCGCCGACCTACCGCTTTCTTGTCCTGCTGTTTCATCGCGTTTTCTCCCGTTTCTCTCGCGCGCCTTATGAAGGCAGCGCGAATGCTTCCGTTTCGATGTCAATGAACGCGCGGCCGAGCTTGCCGACGCTGCGATAGAATTCTGAAGCCTCGCCTTGCTCGAGGTCGGTGAAGAACCGGGCAGCCCAAGGCTTGATGTGTTTTTCAAAAAAGTCGCGATCCGCGCCTTCTTCGGCCTTGAAACGCTTGCCGATGATACCGGCCATGATCTCGCAAAGAAGCGCGATGTGATCTTCCGGATCGGGATTCTTTTCGTCTTTCTCGATTCCGAGCAGGAAGAGATCGCCGCGTAGACGCGCGAGCGGACGCTCGTGCAGGAAACCGGTCAGGTAATAAGACGCATAAGGCAGCAACTCGCCGCGCCCGACGCCGATAAAGAGATCAAAATATTCGCGCTCGACACGCTCGGCTCTCGCTAGCCCCGCCGCGTCCGCGAGCTCGCGATGCGCTTCACCGATCAGGCTGTCGTCGCCGTGAAGTTTGGAAAGCCGCTCGAGCAAATCCGCATCCGGCGCTTTGGCGAGCAATACCGAGAGCAGCGCATATTCCTGCGCGCGGGCAGCATCCAGTTCATCGATCTTGTCGTTCACCGCGAAATCCGTTCCGAACAAATCGGGGCGCAAAATCGCGCGGGAAATTCCGGTCGCAGCTTCCACGGCAGCGACGCGTTCGGCAGGCACACGATTCCAGCTTGAAACAGACGGCTGCGCGATACCGATGCGGCGGGCGAGCTCGCTCACCCCGCCACTGGTACGGATGGCCTTTTCCAAGCCCTGGTCGCGCAACTAAGTCCCTCCGATTAGAATTCTTTTTATCGGCTCTTGTTCAGAACCATTTCAAAGAAGGTAACCGCTACGCAGAACCGCAGCAATAGGGCATGCCTATATAGCCAGCAGCTATTTTATTGTGCGGTGCGATATCATTGGGGAGCTAACTTGGTAGAGCGCTGCCATGGCGACGGGGAAGTATCGGCATTTCTGCTTCCGGCTCCTCATCGCGTTGCGGCGCAGCTTCAATCTGTGCCGTTTTGTCGCCGGGTTCGATCACGCGCTGATCGATCGTACGCGGCTCGCTCTTGCGAATGGATTCGGTTGGTTCAGCCGTCTGTCTAACCGAGGCGGGAATCGACAGCGCTTCGGCCGGCGTTCGTCTCCGCCACCGCGGAAGCTGAATCGGTCTTTTCTCCCAGAACGCGGTCGGCTTCCTTTGCCACCTGCTTCACTTGGCCGAACATTTCCTCGACCATCTTCTGAACGTCGAGCGAGGGGTCGATCGGACCGAACCCGTGCATGCTGCCGGCAGCATTGAAGTCCCAGGAATTTTCCGAGAGCCCGATGAAGTCGCGAATGGCCGGATCTGCAGACCACGCGGCACGCAAAGCGGCGCGTGTCAGGTGCGCAGGCACGCCGGCGGATAGAAACGAACGGATGTCGGTGCCGGCTACGATCGACTCGATGGGCGGAAGCGTCGAAATATCGAATTCAGGTTCTGCTTTTTCGACGATCTCTGCCGGCGTTTGCGCGGGAACAGTTTGCTTTGCGGCGACCTCTGTAACGGCCTGCTTCGCTGCTTCCTGTTTGCGGCGCGACCAGCGGCCAGCAAATCCTTCGTCGTCGCTCATGGCTTCTTGTCCTCGCGCCCACCGGGCCGGCGACCGAACGCTTCAAGATTGGCCTTGTCGCGTTTGCGTTTGAAGAAGGGCTGATGGACGTAATACTCGGCAATGAATTCTTCGAGCGCGGCCTGGATCGATTCCGGCATCGGCACGGTCTCGATCAGGTCGGTGGCACCCTCGGTCAGGCCCTCGCCCTCGAACGGATCGGCCGTCACCATCGCGAGTTCGAACGGAGGATCTACGCCGGTCGGGCGAAGTATGATCCATAATTTCGGAAATCCGGTCGCGAGATTTTCGCGGTAATGAGCGGCGTCCGAAATATGCAGCGAAATATCAGCGCTACCTGCGTAAAACAGCGCGCGCGTGTCATCGCCTTCGAGCAGCGTCCATGGACGCATTTCCGGGACACCTTCGAGCACGTTTGCCGGACGCCAGACGAAATCGATCCACTGGCTCTGCGCCTTCAGGCGCTCGACGATGACGCCGACCGGTATGTTGACCAAGGCGCTCATGTCACTGCCTCGAGCCGCTTCACCTGCAATCCCGTCACAAGATTCTGCGGCTTCAACCGCAACATCTTTTCAGGCGTCATGCCTAAAATGAGATAGGCCGGCGCGTCGTTATCATCGGGCGCGTCCGCGCCTTTGAGGCGGAGCGCGTAAAGCGCAACGACACGGCCTTGCGTCACTTCGTCGATCCCATCGCCGTTCCAGAGCATGTCGCCGATCCTGGTGCCTTCCGCATCCAGGCCGACATACCAGGTGAAGCGGGCATCTTTGAGTTCGACCACGGGAACTACGTCGGCTTCCACGGAGAGCAGATGGCGGGTCCAGCGCGCAATCACCTCGCCTAGCGCCTCATGCCCGCGGCGGCCGGCGGTCAGATCGAGCGCCATGTCATGCCGATCGCTGCGCTCGTAATAGGTCTCGGCATTGTCGTCGTTGAGCACATCGATCTCGGCGGATTTTTCGATGCCGAGCATGTTCACGAGCGGCGACACCTGCGCCGGATTATCGCCGGCAATGGTCTCTTCGTCGGCGACCAAAAGCGAGCCTTCATGCGTGGTCACGCGCTGCGAGCGGAAGAACAATTCGCCCGCGCGAAGCACGTAGGGGTCTTCGCATTCGTCAAGCACGTTTCGCAGAATGACGTGCACCAACTGATTAAGAAACAACGGCGGCGTGCGGCCAACGCCGCTGCGGATCAGTGCGAGATAGGCGGCTTCAATGGTCGCGTGATGTAACAGGTGATCGCGAAATTCGATCATCACTGCCCAGTTCTCGCGCGCGTCTGTATCGGCAATGGCCGCGATTTCGTCAGCTTCAACCTTGCGACGTGGATCTTCGAGGAGAGCCGCGTGCAGCGCGCGCTCGACCACGCAAGCTTCCGGCGGCGGCGCCAGTTCCGGCCGCGCGAAATAGACTTTCAGGAAATCGTCGGTCACGAGCAGACCGCCGCCTTCGTCGCGATCCAGCAAATGATGACCGCAGGAAAGCCAGAAATCCTTCATTGCCGCTTTCCTTCCACGAGTCCCGAACAGATCGACGCGTTCCTCGACTTCTTCCTCACCTTGGACTTCAAGAAACGAGAAAGCGCGCAACGGCTTGGGGCCGCCTTTAGCCTGCAATGAGCGAAATGCCTCGCGGATTGCGCCATCTTCGACCGTGCGATGAACCGCAATCAGCATGTCCGGCGGATAATCGCAAAGCTGCTCCGCGAAAGCGACTTCTTCTTCCGCAGCGGCAAGTCCTGCCGTCATGTCGGGTGCGCCGAAGCGTTCGATCAGGCTTTTTGCAAGCGTCTCCACCGCGTCCCGGCGGCCCGCAGCGTCGGTTTCCACGATCTGCACCAGCGTAGAGCGCCCGAGCGACGCGACGCCGAGAAAGCCCGCGCGAAATGCGGCGCGATCCTTGCCGGCAAGCGTGTCCAGATCACGATCCCAATATTCGAATGCGCCGGAAACGGCCCACTCGCCGGGCTCGGCGGCGCGATCGAACACGAACGTGTCCGATGGATCGAGGCGAATAGTACGCAGCAATTTCAACTCAGGATTTCTCCGGTCTTGTGATCGCGCCACAAGGCGCGCTCGATCATAGGTATTAGCTTTTTCTTTTGAACCTCGCCCTTGCCTTTGCGGCGCGTCAGCAAATCGCCGGCGCCATCGATCGTGCGCTCTATATTTGCCTCGGCAGGCAGGCGCTCAAGATAGGCTTTCGCGACGCCGGCAAAGCCGTGGTTCTGCCATTCGTCCATGTGCAGCATGAAATGCCGCGCGAAACTCTCCGCCAGACGGCCGCCGCCCATATCGTCAAAGCCTTCCTCCGAAAGATCGGCGATATGCGCGCGCTCACCGGGCTCGAGCGCATCCAGAATATGAGTGCGCACCATTGCGCCGAACACAAGCCAATCCGGACGCTCGTTTTCTTTCGTACCCGAAGGCCAGGCGAGTTGTCCGCCGCCGACAAGCCCGTGATCGAATATCAAGGTCGCAGGAAATTCATAGTGCAGCGGCTTTTCGGGTGGCGCATGGACGGCAAGCGCGTCGGCGAGTGCTGCGAGCCCCGCATAAATCGCGCGCCGCGCGGAAACAAGCGGCTCATCGGGCTCGAGCACGACTGCAAATTCCGCGACATCGAAGCGGCCGACCCAGACGAGTGTGCCGGCACCCTCTTCGGCCGCAATCTTCTGGGCATGCGCAAACGCATCGCCGGACTCACGTAGCGTGATCGCGCGAAAAAGCGGAGGCAGATCGAGCCCGCGGGATTGGGGGTCTTTTGCGCGGTTTGGCGTCAGCGCTGACATCGCGTCCTCGTCTTCAGGATTTTACTTTTGAATTATTCTCATTATAGCGTCCCGCAGAGCAGTCGAGAACCTTGGAAGCGCCCGCGTATATGGCCGAAAAGCCCCGCACACTCTTTATATGTAGCTGCGAACGGACCATGCCGCTCGACGCGGACGCTATTAACCGTGGCTGCAAAGGCACAAAAGTCGAGAGCGCGAACCATCTGTGCCGCGCGGAGATCGAACGGTTTGCGGCGGCTGCGGCTTCAGGCGGAACCATTACCGTCGGCTGCACGCAGGAAGCGCCGGTCTTTTCCGAAGTAGCCGCCGAGACGCCGAACGCTGCGTCCATCACTTTTGCCAATATCCGCGAAACCGCAGGCTGGTCGAAAGATGCCAAAGCCGCGGGCCCAAAGATGGCGGCACTCCTTGCCGCCGCGGTCGTGCCGATGCCGGAAGTGCCGCTGGTGCCGCTTACCAGCGAAGGCGTCCTTCTGATTTACGGACGCGACGAACGCGCGATCGAGGCGGCGAAAATTCTGAAAGATCGTCTCGATGTAACTGTGCTTCTTTCCAGGCCGGGCGATATCGAACCGCTGCGCGCCAACGAGTTTCCCGTCGCTAAAGGCACGATTGTTTCCGCTAAAGGCTATCTCGGCGCATTTGAAATTGCCGTTGACGATTACGCACTCCCCTCACCTTCTTCGCGCGCAAAGCTTGAATTTGGCACGGCGCGCGACGGTGCGAAATCGCGCTGCGATATTCTGCTCGATCTGTCCGGCAATGTGCCGCTGTTCCCGGCGCATGAATTACGCGACGGCTATCTCCGCGCTGATCCGAACGATCCTGCCAGTGTCGTGCGCGCCGCAATGAAGGCAGCCGAGCTCATCGGCACCTTCGATAAGCCGCGCTACATCACATTTACCGAAAATCTGTGCGCGCATTCGCGCTCGAAGATCGTTGGCTGCACCCGCTGTCTCAATCTCTGCCCGACCGGCGCGATCACGCCGAACGGCGATCATGTCGCGATCGACGCCAATATCTGCGCGGGTTGCGGCGCCTGCGCCGCGGTTTGCCCGACGGGGGCTGCTGCTTACGCGCTGCCGCCGGTCGACGCATTGATCGGAAAATTGCGCACGTTGCTCTCGACCTATCGCGATGCCGGCGGCGCCAATCCTGTCCTGCTGCTGCATGACGGCGAGCATGGCCGCGACCTGATCGACGCGCTCGCGCGCCACGGCGACGGATTGCCGGCCAATGTCATTCCGGTTGCGGTCAATGAAGTGACCCAGATTGGTCTTGAAACGATTGCTTCGGCTTTCGCCTATGGTGCGGCCGCCCTTCGCCTGTTGCTCCGCGCACGCCCGAAGCACGAAATCGACGGCACCGTTCGCAACATTTCCTACGCCGACACGATCCTGAAAGGTCTCGGCTTCGGCGAGAACCGTGTCGCGACCATCGAGACTGACGATCCGGATGAACTCGGCCGGAAGCTCTACGAAATCGCAACCGCCAAAACCGCCTCACAGCCGGCGAGCTTTGTCGCCGCGGGCCGCAAGCGCGAAGTGATGCGGCTCTCGCTCCGCGAACTGCACCGCACAGCACCGGCACCCATCGATGTCATCGCGCTGCCCGAGGCTGCACCCTTCGGCAAAATCGAAGTGAATGTCGAAGGCTGCACGCTTTGTCTTGCCTGTGTATCCGCCTGCCCGACCGGCGCGCTCTCGGATAATTCCGAGCGGCCGATGCTGAAATTCACCGAAGACGCCTGCGTGCAGTGCGGGCTGTGCAAGGCGACCTGCCCCGAGAAAGTGATCACGCTCCATCCGCAGATCGATTTCCGCGCCGCCACCGCGGAAGCACGCGTCATGAAAGAAGAAGATCCGTTCGAATGCATCCGCTGTTCGAAGCCGTTCGGCACGAAGAGCACGATCGAGCGGATTACCGCCAAGCTCGAAGGCCGCCACTGGATGTTCCAGGGCCGCGCGCAGCGGCTCGACCTTCTGAAAATGTGCGAAGACTGCCGCGTGATTGTCGCAACCGAACAATCCTTCGATCCGCATGAAGCGCCCGCACGTCCAAATGTGCGCACGACTGAAGATTATCTGCGCGAACGCGAAGAAGAAAAACAGAAGAGCTGAAATTACTTCTTCGTGGTCTTGAGCAGGAACTCAATCAGCGCTTGGCGGTCCTGCTCGGCCACGATTTTCTGCTCCGGCATTTTGGTGCCTGGCGTGTAAGCCATTGGTCCCACTTCGAAAAGCCTGGCGACCGTCTCCGGCGTCCAGACGATATCCATTTTCTTCAGTGCATCCGAAAACTGATAGCCCGGCTGTGTCGCGATCTTACGGCCGAAAATTCCGTGCAGCGTGGGCCCCGCGCGATTGCCTTCGTCCGGCGAAAGCGTGTGGCAGGCAACGCAGGCTTTATAAACTTCGGCGCCACGATCGCCTTCATAGGCTGCGAGCGGATTGTCCGGTCCCTGCATTGCGACCTGGCCAAGATGTTCGCCGCTCTGCGACGTCCCAGCGGCGCACCAGACGATCGGCGCCGCCGGTGATCAGCGTCTTGCTGTCGGGCGTGAACGCGACCGACCAAACCGGCAGGCCCGGTCCGACCAGCGTGCGCAGGGGCTTGCGCTCCTTGCGGTCGATGATCGCGACCGAACCGGCAATCGCCGCGGCCGCGATGTAATTTCCGTCCGCTGAAATCGCAAGCGAGATGACCGGGGTTGCCGCCGCTTCAACAGCACCGCGCAATTCGCCGGATGGTGAAACGAAATACACTTTGCCATCGGCGCCCGCGGCAATCACCTCGCCGTCGCCTGCGACTGCAACCGCGTTGAGCGGACTTGGCAGCGTAACGATGAGCGGCGATTCAATCTTTGCAAGCGTCCAGACGCGAATTGTCAGATCGTAGCCCGCGCTCACCAGCGCGCTGCCATCGGAGGTGAATGCAAGACCGTTCACGTTATCCTTGTGGCCTTGCAGCACCTGCACTTCGCCGCCGACGACCGGCGCCAGACGAATGCTGCGATCCCAGGAGGCTGAAGCGATCCACTTGCCGTCGGGAGACGCCGCGAGCGCCACGACCGGCGCAGTATGACCCTTCAAAATGGCTGAAGGCGCTGGTTTGCCATCGTCCCAGATCGCGACCTGGCCGTCCTCACCCGCGGTCGCAAGCTTGCCGCCCGTTGATGACCGCAACCGCATTCACCGCGCTCTCGTGAAACCGCAGCACCTGCTCGGCGCTGTTTTTCGAGAGCGACCAGCGGATCGCGGAAGAATCGAAACTGCCCGAAAGCACGAAAGCTCCGTCGGGCGAAACCGCGAGGGATTTGACCGGCCCGCCATGCCCGCGCAATTGCGCCTGAACGGTGGCACTGCTCGCGGCTATTCCAACACATATAAGGAGAGCGAAAGTCGATACGCGCTTCATAGCGTCAGACTAACGAATGCCCGGAGTTTCGTCACGCTTCCCAGCCCTCGGGAACTTAATCACGACTCGCGCTTTATAATCGAGCACAGCGTGATGATCGCCGCGCCCCCGCTTGGGCGGTCACAACAGCGGAATAGAATTATGAAAAAGCTCGCATTGATCGCGCTATTCAGCGCGTTGTCGCTTCCAGCGATCGCACAAGCCCCGGCCATCCGAGGCGACGAAACCAAGCAAATGACCAATTGCCCGCCGAGCAAGCCGAACGACGCGCAGGCGATCGAAAAGAGCGCGATTCTGCCTAATGCCGACAGCCACAAGAATTCAGCCTCCCCAACGACACAGCGGCAGGGCGAAACCGCGGTGGCGTCGCCCAACTGCGCGCCAATCGATCCTAAGAAGAATTAGCCTAGCGTTGCAGGATTTTTAATTCGGGCCCCGCGCGTTTAGCGCGGGGCTTTTTGCGTTCCCGGATTGCAGCAATGTCCAGCACGCTCAGCGCCGATTGACTCGCGCAGTTCCGCTCGCTCTAACCTTGCGCCAAATCCGGGAGGCTTCTCATGTTCGAAAATCTGTTCTCGCTCAAAGACCGCGTAGCGGTCGTCACCGGCGGCTCGCGCGGCATCGGAAAAATGATCGCGAGCGGATTCCTCGCCTATGGCGCATCCAAAGTTTACATCACCGCGCGCAAGGCGGGCCCTTGCGAGGAAACCGCGAAAGAACTCTCCGCGAAATATTCGGGCGAGTGCATCGCGCTCCCGATCGACATGTCCAATGTCGAAGGCTGCAACACGTTGGCTGCGGAACTGATGAAGCGGGAGCCGAAGATCGACATCCTCGTCAATAATGCAGGTGCCGCCTGGGGTGCGCCGTTCGACGAATTCCCGGAAAGCGGCTGGGACAAGGTGATGGACCTCAACGTCAAATCGCTCTTCTTCCTCACCAAGGCGCTGGCGAAACCGCTGCGTGCGGCCGCGAGCAAAGAACGGCCCGGCAAAGTCATCAACATCGCATCCATCGACGGCCTCTCGGTCAACCCGGGCGAAACCTATTCCTATCAGGCGAGCAAGGCCGCGGTGATCCACCTGACCAGACGCATGGCAGCAAGACTGATCAAGGACAATATCTGCGTGACCGCGATCTGCCCCGGCGCCTTCAGCTCCGAGATGAACCGCGCGGCGCGGGATCACGGCGACGAGGTCGCCAAACGTATTCCGGCGCGGCGCATCGGCACCGACGAGGACATGGCGGGGATCGCGATCTATCTCGCCTCGCGCGCAGGCGACTATGTCGTCGGCAATTCGATCGCGGTCGATGGCGGCATCGTTTACGCGAACCACAGCATTGCAGTTTCAAGCGAATAGACGAACGAAATCGCATAGCAGGATGGCCCGGCCTTCCTGCTAGTCTGTCTCCAGAATCAAATGTCCGGCTCATCCCTCCGCCGCGAAATCATCGCCGGCGCCAAACTAGGTTTTCCCGTCGTTATCTCCGCGGTGCCGTTCGGACTCCTGTTCGGCGCGATCGCGGTCGATAAGGGATTTAGCGTTTTCGAAGCGACCCTGATGAGTGCCGCGATCAATGGTGGCGCGAGCCAGATGGTCGGCATCGAACTTTTCGGCGACCGGATCGCGCCCTGGCTGATCGTGCTTTCGATCTTCGCCGTCAACTTCCGCCACCTGCTCTATTCCGCCGCCGTCGGCCGGCACTTCGCGCCGTGGCCGAAGCTGAAACAGGCACTCGCTTATTTCGTGCTGACGGATCCGAGCTACGCCGAAACCGAACGCGCAGTCGAGCGCGGCCGCCTGCCCAGCTTCGCCTGGTACATGGGCATGAGCATTCCGATTTACATCGCGTGGGTTGGCGCGAGCGCACTCGGCGCGATTTTCGGCAGACTGATCACGAACCCGCAGGCGTTCGGTTTCGATTTTCTACTTCCGCTTTACTTTCTCGGGCTCCTGATGAGCTTCAGGAAGCGCGCGTTTTGGCTCCCGGTAGTGCTGGCAAGCGGAGGCGCCTCGATGCTTGCCTACAAATTCGTCGGCACGCCGTGGCACGTCTCATTAGGCGCAATCGCAGGCGTGGCACTCGCCGCGATAATCGGGCCGGTCAAAGAAAAACACTCCACTAAGGAACCGGTATCGTGACGACGACGATCTGGATCATCTTTGCGGGCGCGGTCGCGACTTATTTCACGCGGATCGGCGGCCATCTCGTCGTCTCGCGCTTCACGCTGCATCCGCGCGTGGACGCTGCACTCAACGCGGTGCCGGCCGCAGTGCTCACCACGCTGGTGGCGCCTTCCATGCTCAACGCCGGACCGTTCGAATGGGCGGCGCTCGTCGTGAGCGCGCTCGTTTCGTTTTACGGCGGCATGTTGAGCGTGTTTTTCGCGGGCGCCGCAGTGCTCATCCTGCTTCGAAATTTTGCGGGCTGAAAAAGCCACCGCAGCGGCAGCTTACGCCGTTGAAATCGCTCAAATTTATCGAAGGGGCATACCCCCTCCCGCCGCAACGTCTTGCGCCGTTACAAAAGCGAACGCGCCTGCACGAGATGCCAGGCGTGAATATCGATCGATTTGTAAATTCCGGCTTTGACGTAAGGCATCGTCTGCACGAATGCATCGACTGCCGTGCGATCGGGCAGATCAACAACGATAAGCCCGCCGATCATGGTTTCGCCATCGGCAGCAAGCAGTGGGCCCGAAGCGCGCACTTTATCCCTGACACTGGAAAAGAATTTCAGTGTTTCTACTCGATGAAGAATTCTGTCTTTAAGAGCATCTGCTTTATCGATGCAGTGAATAACGAAAAGCATAGCAATCCTGGTTGCGGTAGCCGGGACGAGTTCGCTATGCGTTTCGGTTAGATGGCGAACTAAGATCAACGATTAAATTGTCGCATCCGCGATTATGCATAGGTGCGAACGCGCGCTATGCGGATTACCGCATCGCTTCGCGAAAGTTCGGCGCTGTTGCATGCGCAATTCGCACCTGCAAACAAAACGCGCACGCGCAACGATCTAGACGATTGAAGTGAGAATCGCGCTGTAATGGGTTGCGGCTGCGACGACAACGAAGCCGTGCCAGATCGCGTTCTGATAAGGCAGCCGCTCCCAGAGATGAAAGATAACACCCGCCATATAGAGCAGGCCGCCGAGCGCGAGCAGACCGAGTGCCACGCCGCTCGTCGACAGCAACAAGGGCTCGATCGCAATAATCCCGATCCAGCCCATCGCGATGTACAATCCCGTGGTAACGCCTTCCAGCCGTTTCGGCCAGAACAGTTTGATTGCGATACCGAAAACCGCGATCGACCAGACCAGCGCGATCACCACAATCGCCAGCCTGCCGCTCAACATCAGCAGCGTGAACGGCGTGTAAGTGCCCGCGATCATCAGGAAAATTCCGGAATGATCGAAGCGGCGGAACAATTCGCGATGCCGGCTCTTGCGTGCAAAATTGTAAATGGCGGAGCAGGAGAACATCAGGATCATGCCAGCGGCATAAATACTGACGGCGATCACCTCGACATAAGAATGATACATCGCCGCGATCCCGATCAGCACGACCGAACCGATCGTGCCCGCGATAATGCCGATGACATGAACGATGCCGTCCGCCACGAGCTCGCGGCGGGTCGGAATCCGCAGCCCAAGTGCCGAGGCCGCAGCGTTGATGGAATCGTTCATGCTCAAGTCATATCCGCGGATTGATTACAATTCGTTGACAGCATTCAGGAGGCGAATTTGCGGCGCAGCACTTCGTAAAGTGCCACCGCCATCGCGGTCTTGAGCACGGTCGCGGCCCAAAACGGGGTCAGCCCGGTCGCGATTGCGGCCTCGAAGCCGGAGAGGCGCGCAAGCCAAGCGACGCCCAGCGTCAAAATGATGGCATGGCCTGCGATCATCGCGATCGTGCTGCCGAGAAGCGATTTTATCCAACCGCGGTCGGATGCGACACCGATCGCAAGTGCGGCAACGAGAAAACCGATCAGATAGCCGCCGGTCGGCCCGTACATATAAGCGACACCGATGCCGCGCTCCGGGGTCCCCGCGAAAATCGGAAAACCGAGACCGCCTTCGAAGAGATAAAGGGCGACGGCTGCCGCCGCCGCACGCGCGCCGAGGATCGCGCCGATCATGAGTACGACGAAAGTCTGCATGGTCATCGGCACCGGCCAGAACGGAATCTGGATTTTTGCCGAAAGAATAAGCAGCAAATTGCCGATGATGATGGCGGCGACACGCTGCGAGGGCGTGAGTTCGAACATGCCGGTGTTAACGGCCGACGTATTTGCGTTCATCTCTTTTTCCGAATGTTTCAAAGTTGCGAACCAGAAAACGCGGGTTTGCAGCTTCGTGCAAGAGTCAATTCGACGCGGGGTTGCTGCTAGAACACTCGGACCGCAATTCCCTTGCGTGCGAGCGCCAAAGCAGCAGCGAGACCCGCGACGCCGCCGGCGATCAGAAATGGTTTCTCGGCTGCCATTAGCGCGCCGCCAATGGATCGGCAGATGCGGCGTCGGAGATGCGTATTTCGATCGTCTCGCGTCCCTGCCAGCGGTTGATTGTGAGCGTGCCGGCAACATGCATCGCGCTACCGCGTCCGCCCAGCAGCGCCTGACCGAGCGGCCGGTCCATCGCACGAAACGCAATACCTGAAATGATCGCACCGTCGTTCGAGCGCAGCCGAACGCGGACATGGCCCTGACCCACCGGATCGGCAAATGCGATAACGTGCGCTGGCAGCGCGAATACCGGCTCCGGATTTCCCGAGCCATAAGGCCCGGCACGCTCGATCATGGAGAATAGTTCGCCGTTTGCGCCGCGCGCGGTGATCGCGGCATCGATCTCAAGACAATCTTCGTGGCGCGATTTCTCAACTGCGTCGCGCAACTTCGCTTCCAGATAACCGCGCAACTCGCCGAGCTTGTCCCGCGTGACGGTGAGGCCCGCCGCCATCATGTGACCGCCACCCTTAACGAGCAGTCCTTCCTCGACCGCGCCGCGCACCGCGCGCCCGATATCGACGCCCGCGATCGAACGGCCCGAGCCGGTGCCTTGGTCGCCCAGCATCGCAATCGCAAAGGCGGGACGCGAGAAGCGTTCTTTCAAACGCGCGGCAACCAGACCGACCACGCCGGGATGCCAGCCCTCGCCGCTTGCGATCACAATCGCGCCCTGCTCGTCATGGCCGAGCGACGCATAAGCTTCGGCCTCGGCCTGTTCGAGCGTGCGCTTCTCGACTTCCTGGCGTTCGCGATTCAATTGATCGAGCTTCTGCGCAATAGCATTTGCTTCTGCCGGATCGTTGGTAATTAACAGCTTGGTGCCGAGCGTGGCATCCCCAATGCGTCCGCCCGCATTGATGCGGGGGCCCAGAAGAAATCCGAGATGCCAGCTTTCCGGCGGGCCTTCGAGACGTGCCGCATCCATCAACGCGCGAAGCCCGTGATTTTCGCGGGCACGAAGCGAGATCAGACCCTTCTTCACGAAGGCGCGGTTCAATCCTTTAAGCGGCACGACATCGGCGACGGTGCCGAGCGCCACCAGATCGAGCAGGTATAAGAGATCGGGTTCAGCGCGCGTGCCGGACCAATGCCCGCGGCTGCGTAGTTCGCGCACCAGCGCGACACAGGTCATGAACACGAGTCCTGCCGCGCAGAGATGGCCGAGACCGGAAAGGTCGTCTTCGCGGTTTGGATTAACGAGTGCCACCGCAACGGGGAGCGTTTCGCCCGCTTGATGGTGATCGATCACGACCACGTCGAGGCCGAGCTTGCTCGCTTCCCCCAACGCGTCGGCGCTGGTGGTGCCGCAATCGACGGTGATCAGAAGACTTGCGCCGCGCGCTTCGATATTGCGGATGGCCTCGACATTCGGGCCGTAACCCTCAAAGAGCCGGTCGGGGATGTGAAAGAACGGATCGCTGCCGGCCGCGCGAAGCACGCGCACCAAGAGTGCCGTCGAGGTCGCGCCATCGACATCGTAATCACCGATGATCGCAATTTCTTCGGAATGCTGGACAGCATCGGCAATGCGCGCGGCCGCCGCTTCCATGTCAGTCAGCACATTCGGATCGGGCATCAGATTGCGGATGGTGGGATCGAGAAAATTCTCGACCTCGTCCAGCGCAACACCGCGTCCGGCAAGAATGCGCGACAGCAATTCCGGCATGCCATGACGCTGACCGATTGCGGTCGCCAGCTGCGCGCCGCGCAGATCCAGCCGGTCGCGCCAGACGCGGCCGCAGACGGATTTTTCAACACCCAGGAATGTTCGGGATTCGGCCATGGCACTCACCATAGCATCGTCGTCGGCTAGAACAGCTTCCGATACTGAATGAAGCCCGAGCGGTCGGCGATATTGTCGTAGAGCTGCCGCGCCTGCGCATTGTCTTCTTTGGTCAGCCAATGCACGCGGCTCGCGCCCGCTTCCTTTGCTTTCGCATAGACCGCTTCGATCAACGCGCGGCCGAGACCGAGCCCGCGCGTTTCATTCGCAACGAACAGATCCTGCAGATAGCAGTAATCGCCGGTGGTCCAGAACGAGCGGTGAAACAAGTACTGCACGATGCCGAGCATCTTGCCGTCGACGATCGCGCCGAGCGCGAACATCGGCTCGTTGGGATCGTGGATGCGGCGCCAGGTTTCGTCGGTCGCTTCTTTAGTTTGCGACGACTGGTAGAACTGCAGATAGCCCTGCCAGAGCGGCTCCCACGACGCGCGTTCTGAAGCCGCGACTTCGCGTATGAGAACTGCCGGCTTGCCCATCAGAGATGGAATTTTTCCAGCTGGCGATGTTCGGCTTCGATCCAGCGCACGGTGCCGGTCACGGAGCGCATGACGACGGTATGCGTGAAGATGCGGTTCTTCTCGAACCGTACGCCGCGCAGCATCGAACCGGTGGTGACTCCGGTCGCGGAGACGAGACAATCGCCGCGCACCATATCGAGCATGTCGTATTTCCGTTCCGGATCTTTCACGCCCATCTTGGCCGCGCGCGCGCGATTTTCGTCGGTGTCGAGAATGAGCCTGCCCTGCATCTGGCCGCCGATGCAACGGAGTGCTGCTGC
Source organism: uncultured Alphaproteobacteria bacterium (assembly GCA_963730025.1). Lineage (GTDB taxonomy): Bacteria > Pseudomonadota > Alphaproteobacteria > Rhizobiales > Xanthobacteraceae. The sequence goes on along the minus strand of CAVSPV010000001.1, from coordinate 191,851 downwards.
AGCCAACACGCCTTCCGGCGCGCCACCGATGCCAAGATAAATATCGATTCCGGTCTCGTCCGGTTCGGTCGTGTGAATGACGCCGGCTACGTCGCCATCGGTGATCAGCGCAACTGAAGCGCCGGTTTTGCGGACGGCGGCAATCAAATCGGCATGGCGCGGCCGATCCATGATCAGCACGGTAATCTCGTTCGGCTTCACGCCTTTGGCTTTGGCAAGCGCGTGAACGTTGTCGGCAGGCGTCGCGTCGAGATCGACCACGCCCTTCGGATAGCCGGGGCCGATGGCGATCTTGTTCATGTAAACGTCGGGCGCGTTCAGCAACGTGCCGCCTTCGGCCATCGCCATAACGGCAATCGAGCCCGCCATATTCTTTGCGCAGAGCGTAGTGCCTTCAAGCGGGTCGACCGCGATATCGACCAGCGGACCTTTTTTGTTGCCCACCTCTTCGCCGATGAACAGCATCGGTGCTTCGTCGCGTTCGCCCTCGCCGATCCGGACCGTGCCGGTGATCGGGAGCTTGTTCAGTTCGCGGCGCATCGCGTCGACCGCGGCCTGATCGGCCGCTTTTTCGTCGCCGCGCCCGCGGAGACGCGCGGCAGACACCGCAGCGCGTTCGGTAACGCGCGCGATTTCCAGGCTGAGAATGCGCTCGATGAAAAGTTCCGGCTGGACTTCGACCGCCGGACTAGATTGCTTCGCCATTTCCCCCTCAGCTTTTTTCTATGCGGATGACCTGCGGAGCTTCCGCAAGTACGCCGTCTTTTTTGATTGCATCAAGCGCGCGGCGCATGCCGTCTTCATGCGTCGCATAAGTAATGAGTATGACCGGTGCCGGCGTATCGGACGAGCGCGATTTCTCGCGCCGGTGCTGCACGATGGATTCGAGCGAAATGCCCTGCTCCGCCATGCGGCCCGCGATCGTCGCAGCCGTGCCCGGCTTATCGACCGCGGCAAGACGGATATAATAACCGCCTTCGTGATGCTGCATCGGCGCGCGCACGGCTTTGGTGAGTTCGGCAGCACCGCGCCCGAATGGCGCGACACGGCGGCCGCTTGCGAGATCGACCAGATCAGCGACGACCGCGGATGCGGTCGCAGCCCCGCCCGCGCCCGGACCGACGAGGGTGAGATCAACCGCATCGGAGTCGATTGCGACTGCGTTCGTGACGCCATCGATTTCCGCGATCACGCTACCTTTGGGAACCATGGTCGGATGCACGCGCTGCTCGATGCCGGTTTCGGTTTTCACCGCGACACCCAAGAGCTTTACGCGATAGCCGAGGTCGTCAGCCGCTTCGAGATCGGCGAGCGTGATCGACTGAATGCCTTCGACGTAAACTGCCTCAGCGTCGACTTCGGCGCCGAAGGCAAGGCTCGCAAGAATGGCAATCTTGTGCGCGGTATCGAAACCGCCAATGTCGAAAGTCGGATCGGCTTCGGCATAACCGAGCTTCTGCGCTTCTTTCAGACATTCGTCGAAGGAACGGCCTTCCTTCTGCATCTGCGTCAGAATGAAATTGCAGGTGCCGTTCAGAATTCCGTAGACGCGCGAAATTTCCGCGCCGCCCAACCCTTCGCGCAAGGTTTTGATGACGGGAATACCGCCACCGACCGCCGCTTCGAAATTAAGCGCAGCGTTATGTTTTTCCGCGAGCTTGATCAGCGAAGTGCCGTGTTTGGCAATCAGCGCTTTATTCGCAGTGACAACCGGACGGCCGATCGAAAGTGCGGTCTCGACGGCCGTTTTCGCGGGATCGTCGGAGCCGCCCATCAGTTCGACGAAAACGTCGATGCCGGAGTCTTTAGCGAGCGCCACCGGATCAGCGCTCATCTTCAGTGATGAAAGATCGAGGCTCTGGTCGCGCGGCGGATCTTTGGAGGCGACCGCAACGAGATCGATCGGACGGCCTGCGCGAACGCTGAGCTTGTCGCGCTTACGGAGCAACATACCCGCTACGGCCGAACCGACCGTGCCGAGCCCGGCGAGACCTACGCGAAGCGGGGCATTCATAGATTAGCCCCTTGCGGCGAGCGGTACGACGTTGTGCAGAATAGTGTCCGCAGAATCCAGGAACTTGCGGACATTGCGCGCGGCCTGACGAATGCGCTGCTCGTTTTCGACCAGCGCAAGACGCACATAATCGTCGCCGTGCTCGCCGAAGCCGATGCCTGGTGCCACCGCGACGCTCGCCTTCTCGACCAGCAATTCGGCAAACTTCACGCTGCCGAGCGGACGGAAACGCTCCGGGATCGGCGCCCAGGCAAACATCGATGCCTTGGGCGATGGAATTTCCCAGCCGGCACGCGAAAATGAATCGACCATTGCGTCGCGGCGCGTTTTATACATCTCGCGCATCTCGGTGATGCACGCTTCAGGACCGTTCAGCGCGGCGGTCGCCGCGACCTGCACCGGCGTGAAAGCGCCGTAGTCGAGATACGACTTCACGCGGGTCAGCGCCGAGATAATGCGATCATTGCCGACGGCAAAGCCCATGCGCCAGCCGGCCATGGAGAATGTCTTCGACATCGACGTGAATTCGACGGTGACATCCATCGCGCCCGGCACCTGCAGCACCGACGGCGGCGGATTGCCGTCGAAATAAACTTCGGCATAAGCGAGATCGGAGAGCACGAGGATTTCGTGCTTCTTCGCGAACGCCACGATGTCGCGATAAAATTCGAGATCGGCGACACAGGCAGTCGGGTTCGACGGATAGCAGATCACAACCGCGATCGGCTTCGGGATCGAATGCACGACGGCGCGCTCAAGCGCGTGGAAAAATTCCGGACCGGGCTCGCTCGGCACCGAGCGGATCGAACCGCCCGCCATCAGGAAGCCGAAGGCGTGGATCGGATAGCTTGGGTTTGGCACCAGCACGACATCACCCGGCGCGGTGATCGCCTGGGCTACGTTCGCAAAACCCTCTTTCGAACCTAGGGTCGCGACGACCTGCGTGTCGGGATTGAGCTTCACGCCGAAGCGGCGCTCGTAATAAGCGGCCTGTGCCTTACGGAGTCCCGGAATGCCCTTCGAGGCGGAGTAGCGGTCAGTCCGCGGCTTGCCGAGGGTCTCTTTGAGTTTCTCAATCACATGAGCGGGTGCCGGGAGATCCGGATTACCCATGCCCAAGTCGATGATGTCGGCGCCGGCGTTGCGTGCGGAGGCTTTTACCCGGTTGACGCTTTCGAAGACGTACGGGGGCAAACGGCGGATGCGATGGAAGTCGGACATTGGCAGGTTCCTGAAAGGAGGCCCCTTTCAATCACGCGGGCCACAATTCATGCGGGGCTAATAGCACCGAAACAGCGGAAATTGCACGGCTTTTGCGCGCGCCGGCGGGCGCTAATTAGCTCGCTCAAGCTGCTGTTTAACCCGGGCCTCACGGTCGGTGCCGAGCTTCTTGAGCTGCTCTTCGAGCCGCACCCGCTCAACGTCGTTCATAACCGGATTGTCCTCGTCCCGGTCAGCCGGAGGGGCAATAGCGGGGAACGATTGGGGCATATTCTGCTGATTGGCGGCCGGGCTCGACGCGGGAATGACCGGAATGCTCGGCAGCGACAGGTCCATGAAGGGGATCGGCACATCGCCGGCACAGCCGGCAACGGCAAACGCGGCAGCAACCGCTGCAGCGCGGCAGGCATTTCCTGCGACCCTTTTCACACCAAACTGCAAGCTTGCCCCTAAGTTAGCCGTGATGCCGCGATTCTATGGCGACGGCCTTCGTCGCTGCCTATTATGGCAAAACGGGGTCGCGCCATAGAGCGGCGATCATAGCCGCCAAACGGTTGCAGGGAGTAAACAAAGGCCGTGCACGACAAGCCCAAAAATGGCGGAGTACCGCCCCGGGCCGTCGATCCGGAGGCGCTTGCCCGGAACGTCGCACGTATCATGGAACAAGGCGGCAAGGCGCTTGCCGCCTATCTGAAGCCGCGCGAACAGGGCGAACTGGGCGAAGCCCGCGCCGATGAAATCGTCGACGTCTTCAAGACGCTTAACCAGGTCTCCGATTATTGGCTCGCGGACCCGCAGCGCGCGGCCGCGGCCCAGAACAGCCTCGCCAAGAATTATATGGAGCTCTGGGCGATGACGGTGCGGCGCATGGCCGGCGAAACCGTCGAGCCGATTAAAGCGGCCGACCCGAAAGACCGGCGCTTCGCCGATCCCGACTGGAATAACAATCCGTTCTTCGACGCGCTGAAGCAGGCCTATCTGCTGACCGCCGACTGGGCCGAGCGCATGGTGCGGGACGCGCAAGGCATCGACGACCACACGCGGCGCAAGGCCGAGTTTTATGTGAAGCAGATTTCGAACGCGGTCTCGCCTTCGAATTTCGTCTTCACCAATCCCGAACTGTTCCGCGAAACGCTCGGCTCAAGCGGCGAGAATCTCGTCCGCGGCATGCAGATGCTGACCGAGGACATCGAAGCGGGACGCGGCGAGCTTCGCATTCGTCAATCGGACTCCTCGACCTTCGAAGTCGGCAAAAATCTTGCGACCACGCCCGGCAAGGTCGTGTTCGAAAACGACCTCATTCAAGTCATTCAATACACGCCGACCACTGAGACGGTGCTTGCCGTCCCGCTCGTGATCGTGCCGCCGTGGATCAACAAATTCTATGTGCTCGATCTGACGCCCGAAAAATCCATGATCAAATGGGCGGTCGAGCAAGGCATTACTGTTTTTGTAATTTCCTGGGTGAACCCGGACGCGAAGCTCGCTTCGAAAACCTTCGAAGATTACATGAACGAAGGCGTACTCGCGGCACTCGATGTCGCGGAAAAGATTACCGGCGAGAAGCAGTCCCACATCACCGGCTATTGCGTCGGCGGCACGATGACCGCCGTTTCGCTCGCTTATCTTGCCGCGACCAACCAGGACCGGATCGCAAGCGCCACGTTTCTTGCGACCCAGGTCGATTTCACCCACGCCGGCGATCTGAAGGTTTTCGTCGATGAAGATCAGTTAGAAGCGATCGAGCGGCGCATGAAGCAGGTCGGCTTTCTCGACTCCAGCAAGATGGCGATGGCGTTCAACCTGTTGCGCTCGAACGATCTGGTCTGGCCCTACATCGTCAACAACTACATGCGCGGCAAGGCGCCCTTCCCGTTCGATCTCTTGTTCTGGAATTCGGACTCGACACGACTGCCGGCCGCGAACCATTCGTTCTATCTCCGCAACTGCTATCTCGAGAACAAACTCTCGAAGGGCATGATGACGGTCGGCAATGTGCAGATCGATCTCGGCAAAGTGAAAGTGCCGGTCTACAATCTTGCGACGAAAGAAGATCACATCGCGCCGCCGCAGTCGGTATTCCTCGGCTCGAGCTTTTTCGGCGGGCCGGTGCGTTTCGTGCTCGGCGGCTCGGGGCATATCGCAGGCGTCGTCAATCATCCGGAGAAAAAGAAATACAGCTTCTGGACCGGCGGCCCCGCCGACGGCGAACTCGAGAAGTGGATCAATAACGCGGTCGAGCACAAAGGCTCGTGGTGGACCGACTGGCTGTCGTGGATCCGCGACATCGATCGCCGCGAAGTGCCGGCGCGCATACCGGGCGAAGGCGCAATGCCGCCGATCGAAGAAGCGCCGGGACGTTATGTGAAGGTGAAGGCTTAGCCTTCGCTACTTCGGCATCGGCGGGCCATAGCGCAGCAAGGTGTCGTAAGGCTTGAAGCCGAGCTTTTCATAAACCGGCTGCCCGAATTTACTTGCCTGTAATGTGACGACTTTCGCGCCGCGCTCAAACGCGGCGTTGGTGGTGACCATTGTGCAGAGCGCGCCAAGACCCAGACGCTGCGCATTCGGCCGGGTGCCGACCCAATAGATGCCGGCGCCCTCGCCGCTCATCAGCGCGAAAGCGGTCGCAAGCGGCTTCTCGTCACGATAGGCGGTGACGCCGATAATGTTTTTATCGAGCAGCTTCCCGGGCCGCGTGAACATCGCGCGCGTGTGCACTTCCGGAAGACCGAGCAGCGCGTAAGACACCACGCTGATATCGATGAAGTCGCTCACATGTTTCAGCGTCGAAATCGTTTCAAGATGAATGCCGGGCGGCGGCTCGCGGCTTGCCAGCGGCTCGGTCACCGACATGCAGGGAATCTCAATACGGAATTCGAATTTTTTCTCGACGAGGAACGCCTCAAGATCGCGATCCTGCTTCTCGATCACGGAGAATGAATAGATCCGTTTCTTTGGTTTAAAAAAATCACGCGCGGCATCGAACAAGGCGCGTGGCTTTACCGAAAGATCGGACCGCGCCGCTGTGTTCCAATAGCCGCCCGGAAAATTGCTGGCACCCGCGACCAGCAATAAGCCATCGCGCTCGTGACAATCGCACGGGTCCTGGAACGCCGCATGCGCGCGGATCGATTCCAGGTAGTTCTGGTTGGACAATTGCTCGATGTTGGCCATTGCGCTCTGCGGTACTTGAAAAAGTCAGCGTGACGTAACGGATGGCCAATCCGCCATCCCGGAAAGCGACAGCATTGCGCAGCGGCGGCCCCGCTCCTAGTCTTTCTTCCGTCTCGACCAAGAAAGAAAAAACGATGGCCAAGGAAACGCTTACCGCCGACCAGATCAAAGCCCGCGTCGGCACCACGCTCGGTTCTTCCAGCTGGATCACGGTCGACCAGAAAATGATCGACGGCTTTGCCGAGGTGACCAACGATCATCAGTTCATTCACGTCGATCCGGAACGGGCCAAAAAAGAAACGCCGTTCGGCGGCACCATCGCGCACGGCTATCTCACGCTCTCACTCTTGGCCGGCATGGGCTACGAGGCGCTTCCCGCGCTTGCGAACCGCGCGATGGGTATCAATTACGGGCTCGACAAGGTGCGCTTCCTTAGTCCGGTGCGCGCGGGCTCGCGGGTACGCGGCGTGTTCAAACTTGCCGATGTGACACAGCGCTCGGATAAAGAGCTGCTCTTTAAATACAGCGTCACCGTCGAGATCGAAGGCGAAGAGCGCCCGGCGCTGATCGCGGAATCGCTCGGCATGGCCGTGCTGCAATGAACGATCCCTTAATGGATCTGATTTCGGGAGCCGGTGCGATCGGCCCCGATCCGCACCTGTCGCTGGAAAGCCGCGTCGAGCACAAATACGCGAACAACGAAGGCGTGAAGATCCACTACGCGGCGCTAGGCCAAGGGCCGCTCGTCGTAATGATGCACGGATTTCCGGATTACTGGTTCACCTGGCGGCATCAGATCGACGCGCTTTCGAAGCACTACCGCGTCTGCGCCATTTCGATGCGCGGCTATAATCTCAGCGACAAGCCCAAGGGCGTCGAAAATTATCACATCAAAAAACTGGTCTCCGATTGCGCGGCCGTGGTCGCGGCGGAAGGTGCGGCGAAGGCGACCATCATCGGTCACGACTGGGGCGGGGCGACTGCGTGGAATGTCGGTATGCGCAGGCCTGACATCACCGAGCGGCTGATCGTGCTCAACATGCCGCATCCCTGGACGCTCGCGAAGCTGCTTGCGACCAATCCCGAGCAGGTCAAGAACTCGCAATACGCGCGCAACTTCCAGGACCCGGAGTTTTACAAAAAGGTTTCGCTGGAGCGGTTAGGTGCCTGGGTCACCGACCCCGACGCGCGCAAGCTTCATCTTGCCGCCATGGAGCGGTCATCGGCGGAAGCGATGCTCCATTATTATCAGGCGAATTATCCGGCCCCGCCCTATCAGGTACCTGACCGGGCGCCGCCGAAGGTCAAAGCGCCGACGCTCCTGATTCACGGCATGGAGGACAAGGCGTTGCTCTCCGAAGGGCTGAATGGCGTCTGGGACTTCGTGGAGCAGGATTTTACGCTCGCCACCATTCCCGGCGCCGGGCATTTCGTACAGCAGGATGCCGCGGAGGCCGTAAGCCGTACCATTCTGGCCTGGTTGAAGCGCTGACGCCGGTCGCGAACGATTGATCGCCGCCCGCTTCTCAAGCGCTTCCGCCGCCCCTAAGATTGCCGCACGAAATCAATTCAGGGATTTGTTCCATGCCTGCGATTCTTCGCGCCGCCGTGTTTTTTACGTTCGCATTGCTGGCGCTGCCGGTTTCAGCCCAGACGCCGGACGATTGCTACAAGGCCGGCCTTCAGGACGACGACCAAAACCTGATCCGCATCTGCTCGCGCGTGCTCGACAATGGCGGGCTATCGCCGACTTTACTCTCGACCACGCTTTCGAACCGCGGCCTCGGCTATCTGCGCAGCAAGCAATATGACAAAGCGATCATCGACTTCTCCGAAGCGATCCTGATCAATCCGAAAAATCCGTTCGCCTTCGACAACCGCGGCGACGCCTGGCGCGAGAAAGGCAATTACGACCGCGCGCTTGCCGACTATAACGAGGCGCTTTCGATCGAGCCGACGTTTACGAGCTCGCTCCTCAACCGCGGCATCACATACGAACTCCAGGGCGACAAAGTTAAGGCGCGGCAGGATTATGAAACCGCGCTGAACCAGAAAGGCGACCGGGCGATCGACAAGTGGGCGCGCGACAATGCACGCCAGCGTCTCGATAAGCTTGGTCGCTAAAAATAACGGGGATTCCGATGCAAATTCGAATTGTTGCAGCGTCCGCGATCACGCTGCTTGTTGCGCTCTCGCCAGCGTCTGCGCAGACGCCGAACGACTGCTACATGGCAACGCTCAAGACGGACGACCGCGAGATCATCCGCGTCTGCACCGCCGCGCTCGAAAAAGGCGGCATCCAGGGCGAGACGCTCTCGATCACGCTTTCGAACCGCGGGCTCGGTTATCTGCGCAACAAGGAATATGACAAGTCGATCATCGACTTTTCCGAAGCGCTCCTGATCAATCCGAAGAACCCCTACGCCTTTAACAGCCGCGGCGAAGCCTGGCGCGAGAAAGGCAATACCGAGCGCGCACTTGCGGATTTCGCGGAAGCGCTCAACGTCGATCCGAGTTTCACCGCCGCTTACTACAATCGCGGGGTCACCTTCGAGCGGCAGAACAATTCCGCCGCTGCCAAGACTGAATATCAGAAAGCGCTCGACCAGACCGGCGACCGCGCCATCGACAAATGGGCGCGCGACAACGCACGCACGCGCTTAACCGCGCTTGGCGGCAATCAGAACCCGCGTCAGGACAATACGCGTCAGGATAATACGAACCAGAACCAGCGCGACCGCGACAGCCGCGACAACCGCAGTGAGCAGCGCCAGGACAGCAAGCGGCAAGACAATACGCGGCAGGAAAACAAAAATGACCGCGCGCCGACCAAAGGCCGCGGCACCGAAGGCGGTTACAACCGCTGAGGCGTTACGGAAACAGCGCGATCTGATCGAGCGCCGTCGTCTCGGGAAGCCCTAGCACGACGTTCATATTCTGCACTGCCTGGCCCGACGCACCTTTGACGAGGTTGTCGAGCGTCGAGATCACGATCGCCTTTCCCGTACCGCGATCGGCAATCACGCCGATCCGCGTCATGTTCGAACCGCGCACATGGCGCGACTGTGGGACCTCGCCATAAGGCAGGACCTGCACGAAGGGCTGACCGGAATAAAAGTCAGCCAGGATGCGATACAGTTGCTCGGCCGAAGTCGAGCCCGACATTTTCACATAATGGGTCGCGTAAATGCCGCGGTTCATCGGAATGAGATGCGCGGTGAAGCTCGGCATTACCGGGCGGGATGCTGCCGCGGAAAATTCCTGATCGAGTTCGGCCATATGCCGGTGGCCGCCGACGCCATAGGCGTGCATGCCTTCGGACACTTCCGAAAAGATCATTTCTTCTTTTGCCGACCTGCCCGCACCGGTCATGCCGGACTTTGAATCGATAATGATCTGATCCGCATCGATCGCGCCCGCTTCAATCAGCGGTACGATTGCGAGGATCGAAGTCGACGTGTAGCAGCCGGGATTGGCGACGAGCCGCGCGCCCTTGATGTCCTCGCGATAAATCTCGACGAGGCCGTAGACCGCTTCCTTCTGAAGCTCGACCGCCTGATGCGCGTGGCCGTACCATTTTTCATAGGCAATAGGATCGCGAATCCGGAAGTCCGCCGAGAGATCGATGACCTTCAGCTTCGGCGCCTTTTCGAGCAGATCCTTGATCACCTTCTGCGTGGTGCCGTGCGGCAGCGCGCAGAATACGAGGTCGACCGCGCTTGCATTCAGTTCTTCGATCGTAATCAGCTTCGGCAAATGCATGCCGAAGAATTGCGGGAAGACGCTATCCATCGTCTTGCCGGCCTTACGGTCGGCGGTCAGTGCCACGATTTCCGCATTCGGATGACGGAGCAGCAGGCGCACCAGCTCGGCGCCGGTGTAACCCGACGCGCCAAGAATCGCGATCCGCGTTTTAGTGGCGCTCATGACCTGCTCCTTCAAAGGGAGTGGACGCTTACCCGAAATGCAAGGTTAACGAAAGAGACCGAATAGTCCGCGGTCCTCCATCAAAACCGCCGCCTCTATTATTTGGTTCCGCGGCGTTGGGTTGCAAGCCCGATGCAGTGCATCGCGACGTGGGCGGCCGCAATCGCCGTTATCTCCGCGTGATCATAGGGCGGCGAAACTTCAACCACGTCGAAGCCCACGAAATTGACGGGCTTCAAGCCCCGCAACATCAGGAGCGCTTCCCGGCTCGTGAGCCCGCCCGCGACCGGCGTCCCGGTGCCCGGTGCGAACGCCGGATCGAGCGCGTCGATATCGAAGGTTAAATACGCCTTCTTCCGCCGCACGCGCCGCAAGATCCGTTTCACGACGCCGGCGACGCCAAGCGTTTCGATCCGGTTCGCGTCGATGATTTCGATCCCGTGCGAGGACGGCGCGATGGTGCGAATGCCAATTTGAATCGAATGTTTCGGATCGATCAGCTTCTCCATCACCGCGCGCGCGATAAAAGAGCCGTGATCGATGCGGCCGGCCTCCGGATGCCAGGTGTCCTGATGCGCATCGAAATGCACGAGCGCGAGCGGACCGTATTTCGCGGCATGTGCTTTCAGAAGCGGATAGGTCACGAAGTGATCGCCGCCGAGCGTGAGCAACTTCGCACCGCTGCGCAGGATTTCGGTTGCCTGCCGCTCGATATGCGTCGGCACATCCTCATGCTTGCCATAGTCGAGCGAGCAATCGCCGATATCGACCGCTACGAGCTTGGCGAAAGGATCGAAGCCGAACGGATATTGCGGGTCGCCCTCAAGGATCGTGGAGGCGGCGCGGATCGCGCGCGGACCGAAACGGGCGCCGGGGCGGTTCGAGGTCGCGGCATCGAACGGCACGCCCCAGACCGCAAGATCGGCCCCGACCGCGTCCCGGGCGTAGCGGCGGCGCATGAAGGAGAGCACGCCGCCATAGGTCGGCTCGTTCACGCCGCCTCGCATTTCGCCCTTGATCGCATTATCGACCGGCCGCGGGCGCTTCACGGGACGTCGCGGCTGTCGTGATTTCTTCTTTGTCATCGTAGTTTCGTTGATCGGGGGCGGCCGGCGCGCTAGTCTTATCGCAGCAAAAACCTGCACCACAAAACCATAGGGAATGCCTGTCATGGCCGTAGACGGAACCTGGAATATCTCGCTCGACACCCCGATGGGTACCCGTCAGGCGACCCTCGACATCAAGGCGGACGGCGCAACACTCAACGGCACGCAATCGGCCGATGGCGCCTCCGGTCCAATTCAGGAAGGTACGGTCGACGGCAACCAGATCTCCTGGAAAGTCGATATCACCAACCCAATGCCGTTGACCCTTACGTTCACCGCATCGGTCGACGGCGACAAGATGAGCGGCGATGCCGACACCGGCACCTTCGGCAGCTTCCCCTTCTCCGGAAGCCGCGCGTAGTCCCCTGACTTTGCCTTTGATAAGGCCGGCGGGCGCTTTCGAGCGCCTGCTTCGGCGCGCGCGCTATCGCCTCATGCGCGCGGCGGGCCGCGAGCGTTTCACCGTGCGCGCGCAGGGGCTGAACTTCGTCGTCGGCTACAAGGATCTCATCGATTATCACCTCGCGCTCGATGGCGCGTGGGAGCCGGTGCAGCTCAACCGTTTCGCCGAAGCTGCAAGCAAGACGCCGTTCGAGCTGTTCCTCGACATCGGCGCCAACGCCGGCTTCTACAGCGCGATCGTCGCCGCGAAGAAACTCGCCAAAGAAGTGATCGCGTTCGAACCCGACCCCGGCAATTTCGCGCGGCTCAAAGCCAATCTCGAAGCGAACGGCCTTGAGGAAGAAGTCTGGGCGCTCCAGATGGCGCTCGGCGACAAGGCCGATGAAGTAACATTGACGCAGGCCGCCGATCACAACCGCGGCGAGTCCTACATCACCCAGCCCGATATGCCCGAAGGCGCGGTCACACATCGCGTGAAGCAGGTGAAGTTCGACGACGAGTACCAAATTAAGGGCAAGCACATCCTGATCAAGATGGATATCGAGGGCTACGAGTTCCACGCGCTCAAGGGCATGGAGCGGACGCTGCGCGACAATCTCTGCTATCTTCAGGTCGAGCTCTATTCCGACCGGATCGAGGAGTTGAAGGAGCTATTTCAGCGGCTCAACTACCAATTCCTTGGCACTTTCGAGATCGACCACTATTTCACCAATATCCGGGGCGTTGAGTAGCCCTTCCCGGCGCAAAAGGCGGGTCTACCGGCTTCCGCTTTGTAGTGCGGCACGACACGGCGGAATCCGTCGTGGCATATTCTCTCACTCCTGATTCGCGAGACGCTCAGACATGGCGAAGGCCAAGACCGCAAAGAAATCCGCGAAAGCAAAGCCCGCCCGCGGCAAAAGCCGCGGCGAGACCGCAGACCTGTTCGAGGCGAAGGCTTCGAATGGCGCGCGCGGACGCGCGGGCCGCGAAGCAGCGCGTGGCGGCGGCAAGGGCTATGACGCGCATTCGATCGAAGTGCTCGAAGGGCTCGAGCCGGTCCGACGCCGACCCGGCATGTATATCGGCGGCACCGACGAAAAGGCGCTGCACCACATTTTCGCGGAAGTGATCGACAACGCGATGGACGAAGCGGTCGCAGGACACGCGACCTTCATCGAAGTCGAAATGACCGACGACGGCTTCATCCGCGTGTTCGATAACGGCCGCGGCATTCCGGTCGATCCGCATCCGAAATTCAAGAACAAGTCCGCACTCGAAGTCATCCTCACCACGCTGCACGCAGGCGGCAAATTCTCCGGCGACTCCTACGAAACATCGGGCGGCCTGCATGGCGTCGGTGTTTCGGTGACGAACGCGCTTTCCGAAACACTCGAGGCGGAAGTCGCGCGCGGCGGCGTGCTCTATCGCCAGGTCTATAAACGCGGCGCGCCGCAGGGACCGCTCAAGGTCGTCCAGAAGGGCGTGAAGAAGCGCGGCACCACGATTCGCTTCACACCCGATCCGATCATCTTCGGCAAAGACGTGAAGTTCGATGCGGCACGCGTCTTCCGCATGACCAAGGCGAAGGCTTATCTGTTCGGCGGCGTCGAAATCCGCTGGTCATGCGACAAGTCGCTGGTGAAGGGCACGGAAATTCCTGAAAAGGAAACCTTCCATTTCGTGAACGGCCTGAGCGATTATCTCTCGGCGCAGATCGACAAGCGCACGCGCGTGCATAAGGATATTTTCGCGGGCAAAAGCGAAAAGAAATCCGGACACGGCGCGGTCGAATGGGCGGTCGCGTGGATCGCCGACGAAGACGGCTTCGTCAATTCTTACTGCAACACGATCCCGACCCCGGACGGCGGCACCCACGAAGCGGGTCTGCGGACGGCGCTCCTCAAGAGCCTGAAAGATTACGCGGACCGCACCGGCAACAAGCGCGCGAACGCGATCACCGCCGAAGATGCGATGGATGGCGCGACCGCGATCGTTTCGGTCTTCATCCGCGATCCGGAATTCCAGGGCCAGACCAAAGACCGCCTCGCCAATCCGGAAGCGGCAAAGCTTGTCGAAAATACGCTGCGCGATGCCTTCGATAATTTCCTTGCCGGCAACACATTAGAAGCAAACAAGCTCTTGGAGTGGGCCGTCGAGCGCGCCGAAGAACGCGCACGCCGCCGCACCGAAAAGGAAATTTCGCGCAAGTCCGCGGTGCGCAAACTCCGCCTCCCCGGCAAGCTCGCCGATTGCTCGAACGCCTTGGCGAAAGATTCCGAAATCTTCATCGTCGAAGGCGACTCCGCCGGCGGCTCCGCGAAACAGGCGCGCGACCGCCGTTCGCAGGCGGTGCTGCCGTTACGCGGCAAGATTTTGAACGTGGTAAGCGCGGGCCGCGGCAAGTTGGCGGCCAACCAACAGCTTGCCGATCTGATGCAGGCGCTCGGCTGCGGTACCGGCACGCACTATAATGACAGCGCGCTCCGCTACGACAAAGTGATCGTCATGTGCGACGCCGACGTTGACGGCGCCCACATCGCTTCGCTCCTGATCACGTTTTTCTATCAGGAAATGCCGAAGCTGATCGAGCACAAGCATCTCTATCTAGCCGTGCCGCCGCTCTACCGGCTCACCTATGGCGGGCAGACGGTTTATGCGCGCGACGACAAGCATAAAGATCTGCTGATGCAGACCGTGTTCAAGGGCAAGAAGAACATCGAGGTCGGCCGCTTCAAAGGCCTCGGCGAAATGATGCCGTCGCAGCTCAAGGACTCGATGCACCCGTCGTCACGCTCGCTTCTCCTGGTGACCATTGCCGATGCGAAGCGGGCCGCGACCAAGAAGACGATCCAGCGGCTGATGGGCAATAAGCCCGAAGAGCGTTTCACGTTCATTTCCGAGAATGCGAAGTTCGCGGTGGAAGCGCTGGATATTTAAGCCACGACCTTCTTTTGCGTCATGCCCGGCCTTGTGCCGGGCATGACGAGAGCCGAAACCAGCGTTCACCTCTGAAGAAAAGCGTGGAATTTTCCACCCCTGCCTCTTTCATCGCATCGCTATTGGCGCTAGCTAAGCCACTTCAATATCGGATGTGCCCTCAAGTTCCATGCCCAAGAAGCCGTTTCGCGTTGGCCGCTCCCGCACCGGGCTCGGTCTCTTCGCCACCGAAGAAATCAAGAAGGGCACGCGCGTCGTCGAATATAGCGGCCGCAAGCTCACCAATAAGCGCGCCGAGTGGATCGAAGACAATACCGACAACCGCTATGTGTTCGAACTGAACAGCAAGTGGTCGATCGACGGCTCGACGCGCAAAAACCTGGCGCGCTATGTCAATCATTCCTGCCGGCCCAATGTCGAAGCCTACCAGTACGACATGAAGATCTGGTACCGCGCCAAGTGGGCCATCCAACCGGGCGACGAGATCACGGTCAGTTACGGCCAGGATTATTTCGACAGCTTCATCAAGCCGATCGGCTGCAAGTGCAACACCTGCATCAACCGCCGCAAGCGCCAACGCGAGGAAGCGCGGAAGAAGGCCGCGCGAAAGCGGGCGCGCGCGAAGAAGAATGGCGCAAAATAAAAAAGCCCTCTCTTGCGAGAGGGCTTTTTGCTTTTCGATGCCGCTACGAGAGCAGCGTGTCGTGAAGCGATTAAGCAGCCTTCAGGTTGTCGGCCGCGGCCTTGCCGCTGCGCTTGTCCTGAACGACGTCGAAAGAAACTTTCTGACCTTCGTTCAGCTGATAGAGGCCGGCGCGCTCAACGGCGCTGATATGGACGAAAACGTCCTTACCGCCATCGTCGGGCTGAATAAAGCCGAAGCCTTTTTGCGTATTGAACCACTTCACGGTCCCAGTGCTCATCGTAATTTTCCGTTCGTTTAGAAACATAGTTTGAGATTGCGCGGAAATGCGCAGCCCCGGTGGACATCGATTTAGGTTAAAGTCGGAAGTTGAAGCGGGTTCATGCCGCCAAGACCACGTCGTTCGGCCGAAAGTCGATTGCGGCGATATACGTCCGGATTGGGGCGGCGGCAAGGCTGGCCGTTTAATTATTTTCCGGGCGTTTCGCTCAAGCGAAACGCCTTGCCGTCGCGGACAATGTAGCCCGGATCGAAATGCCCGCCGATCACGAGCGTCTTCGTACTCGCGAGCTTGCCAAACAAGGTCTCGCGCGTACGCGCCGCCTGCGCCGGATCGCTGTCGAAGGTTGACGACCAGTCGAGATGCGCCATCTGGCACGGATGATGCGCGACATCGCCCAGGAGCAAGCCTTCCTCGCCGTTCGAGCGGATACGAATGCTCATGTGGCCGGGGCTGTGGCCCGGCGTCGGGACGGTCGTAATTTCTTCAGTGACTTGATACTCGTCTGGAATAAATTCCGCGAGACCGGCATCGACGATGGGCTTCACGGAGTCGGCGAACACCGCTTGTTGCTCCTTGCTTTCTTCGAAGCCGTTCCAGAAATCATATTCGGTCTTGCCGAAAAGGTAGCGCGCCTTTGGAAATGTCGGCACCCACGCTCCGGCAACGCGTTTTGTATTCCAGCCGACGTGATCGACATGAAGATGCGTGCACAAGACGGTATCGATCGTCTCAGGCGCGAAGCCCGCCTCGGTGAGTTTGAATAAAAACGGCGTATTGAGATTATTCCAGAGCGGGATGTGACGATCCTGTTTGTCGTTGCCGAGGCAGGTGTCGACGATGATCCGGCGCGACGGTGTTTCCACAATAAGCGCGTGGATGCTCATCTTGAGCTTGCCCTCAACGGTCGCATAGCGCGGGATCAGCCAGCCGATCTCACGGATGATGTCGGGGCTTGCCTGCGGAAGAATGAATTTGGTGCCGCCGGCGCCTTCCACCTCGACAATCTTGGTGACGGTGACGTCGCCTATTTTCCACTTCATCTGCAACGTCCCATTCGCAAGGCGGTCACAATCGCCGATCACATTTAGCGCAGCAAGCGGGATGGACGACAGGCCCCGGCTATGGTGGGTATAGAAAAGTTAATGAGGAGTTGGTCCCATGGGTTTACTCGACGGCATTCTTGGTGAAGTTCTGAAAGGCGCGCTCGGCGGCAACGTCAATCAACAGCAGCAGCAGCACCTGCCCGACATCTTCGGGAAAATTCTCCAGGGCACCGATCTCGGCTCCATTGGCGGTCTGGTAAAGCAACTCGGGCAAGCAGGCCTTGAGCGGCAGATCGGCTCGTGGCTCGGTAACGGCCAGAACCTTCCGGTCACGCCAACGCAAATCCGCGAAGCACTCGGCAACGAGCAGATCAAGGAGTTAGCTACCAAGATGGGCATCCCGGTCGAGGACGTCCTGAAGTTGCTGACCCAGTTCTTCCCCGAGGCCGTGAACCAGGCGAGTCCGCAGGGCGAATTGGCGGACCAGCACGCAAAGTAGGACTTGCTGGAAAGTAGACTTGCGGGAAAGTCCTGACTTTCCCCTTGTCGTCCCTTCCCCGGGCCGGTCCGTGCGATAGGCTCACGCTCAAGAATAAACCGGGGGAAATATGCGTACCCAAGTCGGCATCGTCGGCGCCGGACCGGCAGGCCTCATGTTGTCGCTGCTGCTCCATCGCGCCGGCATCGATTCCATCATCATCGAGAACCGCTCGCGCGCTTATATCGAAGCGCGCGTCCGCGCCGGCGTGCTCGAACACTGGACCACCGAGTTGCTCAACCGAACTCGGCGTCGGTGCCCGCATGCGCAAGGAAGGCCTCGTTCACGAGGGCATCGATATTGGAATTAACGGCGAGCGGCGTCGCATCGATTTCAAGGCGCTCGTGAACAAGACGATCACGATCTATGGCCAGCAGGAAGTTGTCAAAGACTTGGTCGCGGCACGCCTCGCGCAAGGCGGCAAGATCGAATTCGAAGTGAGCGATACTTCGGTTGATAGGTTAGATAGCGAGCGGCCCATCATCCGCTACAAGAAAAACGGCGAGCCGCAGGAAATCGAATGCGATTTCATCGCGGGCTGCGACGGCTTTCATGGCATCTGCCGGCCGACCGTGCCGAAGGGTGTGCTTACCGAATTCGAACGCGTGTATCCCTATGGCTGGCTCGGGATTTTGTCGGAGTCGCCGCCGGTCTCGCACGAACTGATCTATTCCTTCACGGACCGCGGCTTCGCGCTTTTCACAATGCGCTCGAATTCGATCTCGCGGCTCTATCTGCAATGCGATCCGGACGAAGACATCAACAACTGGCCGGACGAAAAAATATGGGAAGAAATGAAGCGGCGCATCGGCGGAGAAACCGCTGCGTCATTGAAAACGGGCCGCGTGTTTGAAAAAGGCGTCACCGCGATGCGCAGTTTCGTGACCGAGCCGATGCAGTTCGGACGACTGTTTCTGGCCGGAGATGCTGCGCACATCGTGCCGCCGACCGGCGCGAAGGGGATGAACCTTGCGATCGCGGACGTGCTGTTCTTCTCGCGCGCGGTGGTTGAATTCTACCAGAGCAAGAAAACGGCGCTGCTCGACGGCTACACCAGGAAGTGCCTGTCGCGCATCTGGAAGGCGCAGCGCTTCTCGTATTTCATGACCACGATGCTGCACCTCACGCCTTCCGACAACGCATTCGACCGCAGGCGCCAGCTTGCCGAGCTCGATTACGTTACCTCGTCGAAGGCGGCGTCCACCGCTTTGGCAGAAAATTACGTCGGTCTGCCGATCGATTAACGATCCGAGACGCTAGATTCCAAACAGGTAGCGCGACACGCGCGCCTTGTAATCCGCATAATCCGCGCCGAAACGCGCAAGCAGATAGCGCTCTTCGCGCAGGATCACCCCATAATGGATGATCAGCGCGAACGGCACGATCATGACGAAGGTCCAGTCGGACGCGAAGAACAGCCCGAACGCAATCATCAGAAACATGAAGCCCACGTAGATCGGATTGCGCGAGCGTCCGTAAATGCCGCCCGTCGCGATTTCGAGCGTCGGCTCCCAGGTCGGAATATTGGTCCCTACCCGGCGCATTTCGTTCGCGGCGCCACCGATGAAGACGAGGCCGGCAGTAACCGCGATGCCGGCCGAGACGTAACGCAGACCCGGTGTGGTCTGCGCGATATGGTTTGACGGAAAGAGATAGTCGCAGATCAAGCTTGCCCCAATCGCGCAAAGCAGGATCAGTGGCGGACGGGCGATCACACCCGCAATATCGTTCTGTCCCGTGCTCATTCCGCGATCCATTCCACCAGAAGCTTCGCCACGCGATCCGGCCGCTCGAGCGTGGACATGTGTCCGGTGTTCGGCAACACCTCAAGTTTCGATCCCGCTATCAGTTCCGACATTTCTTTGGCGGCAACCGGCGGCGTAAGCTGGTCGCTGTCGCCTACCACGATCAGCGTTTCCATTTTCAGTTCGCGCAACATCGGCCGGGAGTTCGCCCGTCCGATGATCGCGGTCTGCTGGCGGATATAGGCGTCCGATCCGGTTTCCTGATGCATCTGCAGCATCACCGCGCGGATCGCCTCGTCATTCAAGCGCGACGGGTGCACGAGCAATGGCCAGAGCGCTTCTTCGCGTTCGTTCTGTTTGCCGTCCTTGGTGAGCGCGATGCTCTTGTGACGGCGCTCGGTCTGCTCGGGCCGGTCGGCGGCGGCGGCGGTATCGAGCAGCGCAAGCTTGATTACGCGCTCTTTCGCCTGCCGCAGGATTTCGAGCGCGATGTAACCGCCCATCGAAAAGCCGACCAGCGCAAAGCGCGGCGGTGCCGCATTGCAGGACCGAGGCTGCAATCGCGGCCATCGAGTCATGCCGGCGGTGATCCGCGACCTGGACCGGTCCAAATTGCCAGAGTGAGGGAAGCTGCGGCTCGTACACACGCGCCGAGCAGTTCAGGCCCGGCACCAGCAGTACCGGAAACACTTCTTCCATGAGACCCCGTCTTCACCCTGTTTGTCGCACATAGCCGATTAGCAGCAATTTTCATTGACTTCCGCCGTTTTCTTCCTATGTTGCACTGCATCGATGGGCTGTTTTTGGATTCGCGCCGCTACGCCCTTCGATCCGGCCCCCCTCGCGAGACGTCCAAGGCAAAAAGCCGGGACCGATGAGGACAAGCCCACCGGGCGCGTATGGAACTACAAACTAACATGTCATTTTCTGAACTCGGCCTGAGCCAAAAAGTGCTCTCGGCCGTCGAGGCTACAGGGTATACGACCCCGACGCCGATCCAGGCCCAGGCCATTCCCCAAGTTCTCAATCGCCGCGACGTTCTCGGCATTGCGCAAACCGGCACCGGCAAAACCGCTGCTTTCGTGCTGCCGATGATCACGATGCTCGAGCAAGGCCGCGCGCGCGCGCGCATGCCGCGCACGCTCATTCTGGAGCCGACGCGCGAACTCGCAGCCCAAGTCGAAGAAAGCTTCGTCAAATACGGCAAGAACCACAAACTCAATATCGCACTTCTGATCGGCGGCGTTTCGTTCGACGACCAGGATGCGAAACTGATGCGCGGCGTCGATGTGTTGATCGCAACACCCGGCCGCCTGCTCGACCATCATGAGCGCGGACGTCTGCTGCTCACCGGCGTCGAGTTGCTCGTGATCGACGAAGCCGACCGCATGCTCGACATGGGTTTCATCCCGGACATCGAGCGCATCTGCAAACTCGTTCCGTTTACGCGGCAGACCCTGTTCTTCTCCGCGACCATGCCGCCGGAAATCCAGCGGATCACCAATACGTTCCTGAGTAATCCGGTGCAGATCGAAGTGTCGCGGCCGGCAAGCACCGTCACGAACATCACGCAATTGCTGGTCGCCACCGGCGGCAAGGATTTCGAAAAGCGCGACGTGTTGCGTGGCCTCATCAATTCGGCAACGTCGCTTCAGAACGGCATCATTTTCTGCAACCGCAAGCGCGATGTCGCGCTGTTGCATAAATCGCTGCTGAAGCACGGCTTCAATGCCGCGGCACTCCATGGCGACATGGACCAGCATTCGCGGACAGCCGCGCTCGAAGCCTTCCGGAAAGGCGAAACCACGATTCTGGTCGCAAGCGATGTTGCCGCGCGCGGCCTCGATATTCCGGAAGTGAGCCACATCTTCAATTTCGACGTGCCTCATCATGCCGAAGATTACGTGCACCGTATCGGCCGTACCGGCCGCGCGGGACGCGCGGGCCAGGCGTTCACGCTGGTTGCTCCGATCGACCGCAAGTCGCTCGGCGCGATCGAAAAGCTGATCGGCCAGGCCATCCCCTGGCTCGATGCGCCGGCAAAATCCGAAGCGCCTGCAAAGTCCGAAGCGCCTATGGACGCGTCAGTAACCGAAGCCGCGCCCGATCAAGCGCCTTCCGAAGAGCGGAACGACCGCAAGCGCCGCGGACGGCGTGGCGGCAGAAACCGCAAGCCTTCGCGTCCGGCGCAAGGCTCCGAACAAGGTTTGGAACAAGCTTCGCAACAAGCTTCGCAAAATGAACCGCGTCCGGCGCGAAATGAGCCGCGTCCAGTTCGAAACGAGCCGCGGCCTGCGCGGGAAGCGTCCCAACCACAACCGGATCGCAACCAGAAGCAAGCGCAGCCGTCCGCGGACGCTGCCCAACTGCCCGCTTTCCTGCTCCGGCCGGTTTCCATCAAACGGCCTGAACCCACCAGTTGATATGCCAACGGTTGCGAACGGTTCGCAGATTTACTTCCCGTTCACTAACTGAATCTAGAGTACCCCGGTAAGGCAGAGCCGCGCTTTGCTAACGGAGCGCGTCGCAGGAAGCGGCGCGAATTTGCGTTATGTTCACCAGCGACCAAGACTTCGATCGCGCAGCGACCCTTGCTGATACCGCGCTATCGCAGATCAAGTCGCTTCGTCACGCGGCGACCCCGCGCAATTTCGAACTTTGGTTCACCTACGCTTCCGGCCATAATCTCGCGCTGAACGGCGCGATCAACAACCTGCTCTCGAGCGCCGGTACGATCACGCAGGCGCAGGTCGAAGAGCTTTATCTCAAGCATTTTTCCGCAGCCCAGATTGGCGAGAAGATCGACAAGGTCGGCTCGCAGATCGCGGGCGAAATCGAACAAGTGATGGCGATGATCGAGACCGCGATCGGTTCGGCTGATACCTATTCACGTTCGCTCGCGGGCGTAAGCGAACAGATGGGCACCGACGACCGTGATCAGATCCGCACGATCATCGAGTCGCTGGTGCAAGCGACCCGCGAAGTCGAGACCGCGAACGGGGAAATGCAGCAGCGCCTGAAAAACTCGCGCATGGAAATCCGCGAGCTCCAGGAAAACCTCGAAGTAGTCCGGACCGAGTCGCTCACCGACCCGCTCACCACGCTTGCGAACCGCAAGTATTTCCAGGACGCGTTCCAGCGGCTGATCAAGGACGCCGAGATGAAGTCGGAGCCGCTGTCGGTGATTATGAGCGACATCGACCACTTCAAAAAATTCAACGACACCTACGGCCATCTCACCGGCGACCAGGTGCTGCGCTTGGTCGCGGTATCGCTCAAGCACAACGTGAAGGGCCAGGACGTCGCCTCGCGCTACGGCGGCGAGGAATTCGCGGTCCTGCTGCCGCGGACGCCACTCGCCCAAGCCGAGATCGTCGCCGACCACATCCGCCGCGCGGTGCAGAGCAAGGAACTGATGCGTCGCTCGACCGGCGAAACGCTCGGCCGCGTCACGATCTCGCTTGGTATCTCGACCTGGCGCAAGGGTGACAGCATGGCGACCATGATCGAGCGAGCGGATGCGTGCCTCTATGCCGCCAAGGGCGCGGGCCGCAACTGCGTTGTTACCGAGACGGTGCTGGAGAAAAGCGAAGCGAAAGTCGCCTAACGGCGCTTTTTAGCATTGGCTTTTGCAGGCTCCCTTACGGGAGCTTTTTTCTTTTTAGACTTGTGGCTTGCCGCGCGTTGCGCCGCGGCGAAGGCATCGCGGGCGAAGAGCGCGAAGTCGTCCGGCTCGTCATAGAGCCGCTCCGGCAAACGCCAATATGAGAGCGCAATCTCGCGGCCCTTGGCGTTGTAGACGAAGGGCTCGGATTTCTCCGTCACGAATTTCGGCACGGTGAGATCGTCGGCTTTCAGATAAAGCTCGCCGCCGGATTCAAGCCCGAACATCAGGCCGTCGGAAAAAACGCCGTGACCGCCGAACATGCGGCGCACGCTGACCGTTCCAAATGGAGCAAAAAGTTCGCGGAGCGCATCTGGATCGTTGAAGGCCACGAGGGCGCGGGCCGGCTTAGTTCGCGGCTTCAGCTTTGGCGGGCGTAAGCGTCACCGACTCGCCGCAGCCGCAGGCCGATGTCTGGTTCGGATTGATGAAGACGAATTTCGACGCCATCTTATCGACCGTGAAATCCATCTGGGTGCCCAGCAGGAAGAGCACGGCTTTCGGATCGATCAGCACTTTAACGCCGTTCGCCTCGACCACTTCGTCGCCGCGCTCGACGCTGTCGGCCAGATCCATCGTGTAGGACATGCCGGCGCAGCCGCCGTTCTTCACGCCGACGCGCACACCCGCGACCGGCTTTTCCGCGCGCTCGATGAGCTCGCGGACGCGCATAGCTGCAGCGTCGGTGACGGTCATCACGGCAGGACGGGGACGGGGCGTGTTCATCGTATTCATGGATTCGACCCTAACGGCCACAGTCTAACAAAAGAAGAAATGGGGTCACCACAGGTTCAACGCAACCCTGGCATCCTCAGACATACGGCTCTGGTCCCAGGGCGGGTCGAATACGACCTTGACCTTCACCGGACCGACCCCCTGCACCGAGGAAATGGCGTTTTCCACCATGCCGGGGAGTTCGACCGCCGCCGGGCAATTGGGCGAAGTCAGCGTCATGTCGACCGCGACCGCACGGTCGTCCGCAATATCGACCTTGTAGATCAGCCCAAGCTCGTAGATGTCGACCGGGATTTCCGGGTCGTAGACGGACTTCAGCGCGCCGACGATGTCGTCGGTGAGCTTTGCCAGTTCTTCGGCCGGAATCGCCGACTGGATGGACGGCGCGTTCGGGGTCGGGGAAGCGGTTTTTACGTCTTCGGTCATGGGCTTATTCTACACCAAAAGGCGGCGGTTATGCGAAGGGCTCAGGCGAAGAGGTCTTGCGCCTTCAGGAGCGCGTCCGCGAGCGCATCGACCTCGTCCTTGGTGTTGTAGAGCGCAAACGACGCCCGGCAGGTCGCCGTGCAGCCGTAGCGCTTCAAGAGCGGGAGCGCGCAATGGGTGCCGGCGCGGACCGCGACCCCCTGCCGGTCGATCACGGTCGCGATATCGTGCGGATGCGCGTTCGCCATCTCGAACGAAAGGATCGCGCCCTTGTGTTTCGCACGGCCGATAGATCTTGACGCTGTTGATGCGGGAGAGCCGCTCGGTCGCGTAATCGAGCAGCATCTTTTCGTGGGCCACGATCTTGTCGTGCCCGAGCGCCGCCACGTAATCGATCGCGGCACCCAGACCGACCGCGGGCACGATCGCGGGCGTGCCCGCCTCGAACTTATGCGGTGCCTCGCCGTAAGTGACCGTGTCTTCGCTCACTTCGCGGATCATTTCACCGCCGCCGAGAAACGGCGGCAAACGGTCGAGCCATTCTCGTTTGGCATAGAGCACGCCAATGCCCGAAGGCCCGTAAAGCTTGTGGCCGGTGAAAACGTAAAAGTCGCAATCGATGTCCTGCACGTCCGGCGTCAGGTGGACCGCGCCCTGGCTGCCGTCGATCAGCACCGGAATGCCGCGCGCATGCGCAAGCTTCACGACTTCTTTGACCGGCACGATGGTGCCGAGCGCATTCGACATCTGCGTGATCGCGACGATCTTGGTGCGCTTGGTTAAGAGCTTCTCGAATTCGTCGATCAGGAAATTGCCGTCGTCATCG
This sequence comes from uncultured Alphaproteobacteria bacterium, assembly GCA_963730025.1. Taxonomy (GTDB): domain Bacteria; phylum Pseudomonadota; class Alphaproteobacteria; order Rhizobiales; family Xanthobacteraceae. Next base: position 167,182 of record CAVSPV010000001.1, on the reverse strand, counting down.
ACCGGCGCCCATTTGATCACCGCGCCTTTGCGCTCGCGATGATAATGCCAGGGCACGATGTTGGAGTGATGCTCCATGATCGAGAGCACGATCTCGTCGCCCTCGCCGATATCTCCGCGAGACCAAACGAACTCGCGACCAGGTTGATCGCCTCGGTCGCGTTCTTCGTGAAAATGATTTCGGAAGTCGGACTTCGCGTTCAGAAAGCCCCGCACTTTGCCGCGCGCGCCTTCGTAAGCTTCGGTCGCGGCGTTCGCGAGAAAATGCAGACCGCGGTGCACGTTCGCATATTCATGCTCGTAGGCGTGGCGCATGCGGTCGAGTACGGCATTGGGCTTCTGCGCGGACGCGGCGTTATCGAGATAGACGAGCTTCTTGCCGTAAACTTCCTTGCCGAGAATCGGAAAGTCGGCGCGGACCCGCGCGATATCGAAAGTGCCGATTTTTTCCGGCGCGTTCAATGTCAGCTCCGCTCGGCAAGCCAGCGGCTTGCGCGCGTCATCACGGCATCGCGGATCTTCTCGTTCTCGATCGTTTCGATTGCTTCGCCGAAGAACGACTGAATGAGCAGGCTCTCGGCTTCTTTCTTGGGAATGCCGCGGGAGCGGAGATAAAACATCAGATCGTCGTCGATCGCGCCGGTGGTGGCGCCATGCGCGCATTGCACGTCGTCGGCGAAGATTTCGAGTTCGGGCTTGTTGTCCATCTCGGCGGCGTCGCCGAGCAGGAGTGCCGCCGACATCATGCGGCCGTCGGTCTTCTGCGCGTCGGGACGCACGATGATGAGGCCCTGGAACACGCCGCGGGTTTCGTCGTCGAGCACGGTCTTGAACAGTTCGCGGCTCTCGCCGCCCGGCAGCGCGTGATCGACTTCGAGCGTCGTGTCGGAATGTTGTTTGCCGCGAAGCAAGCGTAGCACCCGAAATCTGCGCGCGCGCATCCTTGCCCGCAAAAGCAAACGGCATGGTGTGGCGCGACACGGCCGCACCCGTTGAGAGCGTGAACGAACGGAAGCGGCTCTGCTCGCCGATTGCGCCGATCAGCATGGAAAGATGAATTGCCTTGTCGCCTTCGGCCTGCACGCGGACGACATCGAGTTCGGCGTCGTCCGCGACCGATGCCTGCGTGATCACGTTCGACTGATAGGCGACCGCATCCGGCCCGGCATAGGACTGCACGAGCGTCGCCTGCGCTTTCTTGCCGACCTTGATGACCACGCGGCCGAACGCGCTCACCGGCGAGACCCCGGTCACGACATGACGGACATGGATCGGCTTCGTGATCTGTGCGCCTGCGGCAACGTCGATCACGACGCCTTCGTTCAGGGCCGCGGTATTCAACGCATAGACCGCGTCGTATTTGCCGGGATGCAGGTCGCCGAGCAGCGCCGGCAGCTTCGGCATCTTTTGCGAACGCGTCGCCCAACGACATGATCGAGAGTCCGCGCTCCAGCGACTTCAGGTCGGAAAGTTCGGGCGCGAAATGGCCGTTCACGAACACGATTTCACGCGCGCCGATATTCGGCAGCAGCATGTTCTTCTTTGCTTCGGCGATCGCGGCCTTGTCCGGTGTCGCGGCAATCGGCGCCATCTCGCGGATGATCGCGCGAAGATCGGTGTATTTCCATTCTTCGACGCGGCGGTGCGGCAAGCCCGTGCTCGGTAAATTCGGCAAGCGCCTTTTCACGAAGCGCGCGCACGGCCGACGTCGCCGGAAAATTCGCAAGCGCGTCCGAAAACGCGGTCTCGGCCGCCGTCTTCATCATTCGAACTTCAGCGTTCACTTCTATTTCCTCAAGCCGCGGTTTCGTAGGCGGCGTAGCCCTTGGCTTCGAGTTCATGCGCAAGCTCCGGCCCGCCGGTGCGCACGATTTTGCCCTTGGCCATCACGTGCACGACATCCGGCACGATGTGGTCGAGCAAGCGCTGATAATGCGTGATCACGACAAAGCCGCGGTTCTTCGCGCGCAGGCGGTTCACGCCATCGGAGACGATCTTCAGCGCGTCGATGTCGAGGCCGGAATCGGTCTCGTCGAGCACGCAGAGCTTCGGCTCGAGCAACGCCATCTGCAGGATTTCGTTGCGCTTCTTCTCGCCGCCGGAGAAGCCGACATTGACCGCGCGCTTCAGCATGTCCTGATCGATATGCAGTTCTTTCGCCTTCTCGCGGACGAGGCGGATGAAGTCGGGAATCAGAAGTTCTTCCTCGCCGCGCTTCTTGCGGATCGCGTTCACGGCCGTGCGCAGGAACGTCATCGAGGCGACGCCCGGAATTTCGATCGGATATTGAAACGCGAGAAACAGGCCCTTGGCCGCGCGCTCGTCCGGCTCAAGATCAAGCAGGTCTTCGCCGTCGAGTTTCGCTGTAGCCGCCGGTGACTTCGTAATCGCTTTTGCCCGCGAGCACGTAAGACAGCGTCGATTTGCCGGAGCCGTTCGGCCCCATGATCGCGTGGACCTCGCCCGCTTTCACGGTGAGATCGAGACCGCGCAGGATCGGCTTGTCTTCGACCGAGGCTTGTAGATTTTTTACTTCGAGTAACGCCATATCAGCCCACACTTCCTTCCAGAGAAATTGCAATCAGCTTCTGCGCTTCCACCGCAAATTCCATCGGCAGATGCTGCAGCACGTCTTTGACGAAACCGTTCACGACGAGCGCCACCGCCTCCTCCGCGGAAAGCCCGCGCTGGCGGCAATAGAACAGCATCTCGTCGGAAATCTTCGAGGTGGTCGCTTCGTGTTCGAACACGGCCGACGAATTCTTCGACTCGATATAAGGCGTCGTGTGCGCGCCGCACTTGTCGCCGATCAGCAACGAGTCGCAATTCGTGAAGTTGCGCGCGTTCGTGGCCTTGCGATGCGCCGACACTTGCCCGCGATAGGTGTTCTGCGAGACGCCTGCGGCGATGCCCTTCGAGATGATGCGGCTCGACGTGTTCTTGCCGAGATGGATCATCTTGGTGCCGCTATCGACCTGCTGATGGCCGTTCGAAATCGCGATCGAATAGAATTCGCCCTGCGAATTGTCGCCGCGCAGAATGCAGCGACGGATATTTCCAGGTGATCGCCGAACCGGTCTCGACCTGGGTCCAGGAAATCTTCGAGTTCTTGCCGCGGCAATCGCCGCGCTTGGTGACGAAGTTATAAATGCCGCCCTTGCCGTTCGCGTCGCCGGGATACCAGTTCTGCACCGTCGAATACTTGATCTCGGCATCGTCGAGCGCGACCAGCTCAACGACCGCCGCATGCAACTGGTTCTCGTCCCGCATCGGCGCGGTGCAGCCTTCGAGATAGCTCACATAAGCGCCCTCTTCGGCGATGATGAGCGTGCGCTCGAACTGGCCGGTCTGCCGCTCGTTGATGCGGAAGTAGGTCGACAACTCCATCGGGCAACGCACGCCCTTCGGGATGTAGACGAACGAGCCGTCGGAGAAGACCGCCGAATTCAGCGTCGCAAAGAAATTGTCGGTGATCGGCACGACCGAGCCGAGATATTTGCGCACCAGCTCAGGATGATTGCGGATCGCTTCGGAAATCGAGCCGAAGATCACGCCGGACTTTTTCAACTCTTCCTGAAACGTGGTGACGACCGAGACGGAATCGAACACCGCGTCGACCGCGACTTTCGAGCGGCCGGAGACTTCGACGCCCGCAAGCATTTCCTGCTCGCGGAGCGGAATGCCGAGCTTCTCGTAAGTCTTCAGCAATTCCGGATCGACTTCGGCAAGCGACTTCGGGCCTGCGGTCGTTTTCGGCGCGGAGTAATAATAGAGTTCCTGATACGGCGATCGGATTGAAGCTGACGCGCGCCCAGGTCGGCTCGCTCATGGTCTTCCAGCGGCGGAATGCTTCCATCCGCCACTCCAGCATCCAATCCGGCTCGCCCTTCTTGGCCGAGATGAAACGGATCGTGCTTTCGTCGAGACCGAGCGGCGCCTTGTCGGATTCGATCAGTGTCTCGAAGCCGTACTTATACTGATCGACGTCGATCGATTTGACGCGTGCGACGGTTTCTTGAACTGCAGGCATTTCATTCTCCTCGGCGTTGCGTGCGCGATTAGGCCGCGCGCGCGCCGCGTTTGTTGAGTGACGTATAGACCTTCGACCAGATGGCGCAGGAACTGCGTCACATCCGCTTCCGACGTATCCCAGCCCATGCTCACGCGCATGGCGCCTTTGGTCGATTTCCGAATCGACGCCCATCGCCTGCAAGGTGCGCGAGGCTGCGACTTGCCCGACGAACAGGCCGAGCCTGCGCTGATCGCAATGCCTTCGAGATCGAAGGCGATGATCAGCGCGTCTTCGGCGGCAATGCCGGGTGCGGCGAAGAATGTCGTATTCGGCAGCCGCGCCGCGCGTTCGCCGAAGATCACCGCGTCGTGTGCGATCGGCGCGAATGCCGTCTTCGAGCTTCGCGCGCAGCGTGCCGAGCCGCGAGCCTTCCGGCGTCGAGCGTCTGGCTTGCTTCGGTTGCGGCTGCACCGAAGCCCGCGATCGCCGCAACACTTTCGGTGCCGGGCCGGCGTCCGCGCTCCTGCCCGCCGCCGCGCATCGAGGCGGGCACGCGCGTATCGGCGATGGCGCGCAATCAGACGCGCCGACGCCCTGCGGTCCACCGAGCTTATGCGAGGTGACCGAAACGAGATCGGCGCCGCTTGCATGCAAGATCGAACCGAATCTTGCCGAGCTCCTGCACGGCGTCGGTGTGGAACACGCCGCCAGCGGCGTGAACGAGATCCGCGACCGTCGCGGAGCGGCTGCAACACGCCGGTTTCGTTGTTCGCGGCCATCACGGATACAAACGCGCGACGGCCGACTTTGTTGTGTTTCGCGAGTGCTGCGTCGAGTGCGGCGAGGTCGATAACGCCGATCGCATCGACGCCGACTTCTTCGATCTCGCTGCATCGAAGCCTGCCGCCGGCGCGCACCGCCGGATGTTCCACCGCGGAAAGCAACAGCACGTCGACAGCGCACCGGCTTTGCCTGCAAGTTCCAGTTCCGGCGATCAGCGCGAGTCGCGTTCGATTCCGTGGCGCCGCTCGTGAAAACCACGCGCTTCGGGTTCCGCGCCCACAGAACGCGACCGCTGCGGCGCGCGTCTTCGACGATCGAGCGGGCGTTCCGGCCCTCGGCATGGACCGAGGAGGCGTTGGCAGGCGCAAGCAGCGCAGCCGGCCACCGCTTCCTTTGCGGACGCCGCGTGGCAGGCTGGTCGCGTTGTAATCGAGGTAAACCCGCGCCATCTAAGGTATCCTGAGGCTGAAAAACCTTGCTTTTCGAGCCCCGTATTGTTTAAGAGAGAAAGCTCGAAGCATGGGAACGCATGGCTATTAATGGCTAGCGCCGCCGAGCGGAATCTCTATTTAGAACTATTCTAAAGTAGGCCGGTCACCGTCTCAAGTCAACCGGTCGCGGAACTCTGCGCCTAAGCGCCAAACACGGAACAAGTCTTTATGCCTGAAGTGATTTTTACCGGCGAAGAAGGCCGCCTCGAAGGCCGGTTTCAGCCCGGCCGCAGCCGCACCAGCCCGATCGCGATCATCCTGCATCCGCATCCGCAGTTCGGCGGCACGATGAATAATCCGGTGGTCTATCACCTCTACTACGCCTTCGCGAACCGCGGCTTCTCGGTGCTGCGCTTCAATTTCCGCGGCGTCGGCCGCAGCCAGGGCACCTTCGACCACGGCCAGGGCGAACTGTCGGATGCCGCCGCCGCGCTCGACTGGGTGCAGAGCGCAAACCCGGAAGCGCGCGCCTGCTGGATCGCCGGTTTCTCCTTCGGTGCCTGGATCGGCATGCAGCTTTTGATGCGCCGTCCGGAAGTCGAAGGCTTTCTGTCGATCGCCGCTCCCGCGAGCCTCTACGATTTCTCGTTCCTCGCGCCCTGCCCGTCGTCGGGCCTGTTCGTGCATGGCGACAAGGATGCGGTGGTGCCGGTGTCGTCGGTCGGCGCGCTCGTCGAAAAGCTCAAGACGCAAAAAGGCATCGTGATCGAGCAGAACATCATGAAGGGTGCGAACCACTTCTTCGATGGCAAGGTCGAGACGCTGATGGAAGCGGTGAACGAATATCTCGACCGCCGGCTGCCGAACGAACGCGCGCCGACGCGCAGCGTAAGGCTTACGGCCTGACCGAGCACGCCGCCGGTCATCGGCGCTGAAACGCCCGTTGTCGTCGGAAACGACAACGGCAATCCACGCATCGAACGCACCGCGAGATAGGCGAAGCCCTGCGCTTCGATCGCGCTCGCCGTTCCAGCCGACGTCTTCCGCGGTCTCGACGCGCGCCGGCGCGAGCTAGCCGGCTTTCAGCAAATTCATCAGCGTCGCGTTGCGCGCGCCGCCGCCGGCGACGATCCAGCGTCTCGGCGTCTTCGGGAAATGATCGCGCGCTTTCGCAATCGAAGCAGCCGTGATCACGGCGGCAGTCGCGCACCGCGTCGGCGAGCGGCAGCGCATCGCAGATCGAAACTCGCGAAATCGGCGCGGTCGAGCGACTTCGGCGGCTGTTTCGCGAAGAACGGATGCGCGAGCGCGCGCTGCGACGCGCGCTGTCATCGGCCTTGCCTTTGGCAGCCAGCGCGCCGTCCTCGTCCATCGGCTTGCCGCTGCGGCTCCGCATCAATTCGTCCATCGGCGCATTGCCGGGACCGGTATCGAAGGCGATCGGATCCGCCTCGCCGTCGATGATAGGTGACGTTCGCGACGCCGCCGATATTGACCACCACGACCGGATGCTTTCTCGTTCGAGCGCGCGAGCCATGGCGCGGTGAAACACCGGCACCAGCGGCGCGCCCTGCCCGCCGCTTGCCACATCGTTTGCGCGGAAATCGTAGACCACCGGAATGCGCAGCCGGCTTCGCCAGTGCCGCGCCGTCGCCGATCTGCACGGTCAGTTTGCGTTCGGGCCGGTGCAGAATGGTCTGGCCGTGAAAGCCGACGACCTCGACGTTGCCGCGGTCGACGCCGTCCTGGCGCAAGCAACTCGTCGATCGCGGCCACATGCAACTTGGTGACAGCGTCTCGGCCTCGCGCAATCGCCGCGGACGCGCGTTGCGGTCGGTCAGCGTCGTCGCGGCGTTCACGGCGTTGCGCAGAATATGCCGCTCGGTCTCGCGAATAGGCGCGCGACACATAAGGCCCGAGGCGCTCGACTTTCTCGCCGTCGGTTTCGACCAGTGCCACGTCGACCCCGTCCATCGAGGTGCCGCTCATGGTGCCGACGGCAATCAAGCTCAATAGCCAGCTCCGGTTGAATCCGCGCCAATAACTGATAAACCAGCGCGCCATGACGACTTATAAATCCGATTTTCTTAACGTCCTCGAAAGCCGCGGCTTTATCCACCAGGTCTCGGAGCCCGACGTGCTCGACCAGCTCGCGAAGACCGAGCAGGTCACGGCCTATATCGGCTTCGATTGCACCGCGGCGTCGCTCCATGTCGGCTCGCTCTTGCCGATCATGATGCTGCACTGGATGCAGAAGACCGGGCACCGGCCGATCGCGCTGATGGGCGGCGGCACCACCCGCGTCGGCGATCCCTCCGGCAAGGACGAGTCGCGGCGGCTGCTCACCGACGATCAGATCAACGAAAACCTCAAGGGCATCCGCGCGGTCTTTTCGCGCTTCCTGAAGTTCGGCGACAGCGGCAACGACGCGATCATGGCGAACAACGCCGACTGGCTGAACACGCTCAACTACATCGACTTCCTGCGCGATGTCGGCCGGCATTTCTCGATCAACCGCATGCTGACCTTCGACTCCGTGAAGATGCGGCTGGAGCGCCAGCAGGAGCTGTCGTTCCTCGAATTCAACTACATGATCCTGCAAGCCTATGACTATCTGGAGCTGCAACAAGCGCTATGGCTGCCGCTTGCAGATGGGCGGCTCGGATCAGTGGGGCAACATCATCAACGGCATCGATCTCGGCCGCCGCATTTCCGGCGCGCAGCTGTTCGCGCTCACCTCGCCGCTGATCACGACCTCGTCGGGCGCGAAGATGGGCAAGACCGCGGCCGGTGCGGTCTGGCTTAGACGCCAATCTGGTGAGCCCCTACGACTACTGGCAGTTCTGGCGCAACACCGAAGACGGCGACGTGGCGCGCTTCCTCAAGCTCTTCACCGAGCTTGCCGCTCGAAGAAATCGCACGGCTTGCGCGCTTGAAGGGCCAGGAATCGAACGAAGCAAAAAAGATTCTCGCCACCGAAGCGACCGCGATGGTGCATGGCCGCGAGGCCGCAACGAAGCGCCGAGAAACCGCGCGCACCACCTTCGAGGAAGGCGCGCTTGCCGAGAATCTGCCGACCGTTGAAGTCGAAGAAGCAACGAACTCGAAAGGGCATCGGTATTCTGACTGCAAGTGTGCATGCGGGTTTCGTCTCTTCGACCAGCGAAGCGCGACGTCAGATCAAGGCGGGCGGTCTGAAGGTAAACGACGTCACCGTGACCGACGAGAAGATGGTGCTGACGCCAGAGTGATCTAACGCCCGAAGGCGTGATCAAACTATCGCTCGGAAGGAAGCGTCACGTCTTGATACGCCCGACCTAGTTCGCGCCGGAGATCGGCGCGGCGGGCGGCGCGTCCTGCGCGCCGCGGAATTCGAATATCTTCCGGAAGAAACCGGGTGCGGCCATCGACATCGGGTTGACGCGCAAGACCGGCCTGCTCGCAGGCCCCACGATCTCGAACGTAATTGCGATCAGCCCTTCCTTCGGGCCGCCGAGGAATAAGCCGACCAGCGGAATCTGGCCGAACAAATTGTTCAACGCGTAAGCCGGAATATAAGTGCCGCGGATGTGCACGCCGTTCTGCGCGTAATCGAGTACGCCATCGACCGTGGCGCCGATGGTCGGGCCGAAAATCAGCGCTTCCTTGATCGTGAATTTGCCCGGCGTGCGAGTGAAATCGATCCGCATGCGGACGAACGGCACCGAGCCGCCGCGCGGCTGGTTGCGGCCCTGCTGATCCTGCGCCTGGGCAGGCGCTGCGCGGCCGCGATCAGGCGATCGAGATTGGGCTCGCCGACGATATTGAAATTGCGGACGCTGACGATGCCTTCCTGCGGCGCGTTATCGTTGCGCGGCGTATCGAGCACGATCCAGATCTCGCCGCCCTGGATCTTCGAATAGTAATCCGCGAAACGAAACAGCGCGCCGGCGTCGCCCGCGGTGACGTAGATCACCGGCCTGCCGCCGTCGCGCGCGCGCAGTTCGCCGACAATGCTGGAGTCGCGGCCGACCTTGCCGATCAGCGCGAAAGCGCGAATTTCGCCGTTGCGGCGGGCGACGCGCAATTCGAGATTGCGGATGACTTCGCCATTGTTGCCGGTCGCAGCACCGAGCCTGAATGTCGAGATCGACGTCGCGCGGCTTTTCCTTCTTCTTGTCCGGCGTCGCCTGACCCTCGGTGACAGCGAGCGCAGATAGCCCGCGCGCATCGAGCACCGTGCCGCGCACGACTTACCTGTAGCGCGCCATCGTTGCTCGCTCGGCGCGAAATTGGCGCGATCGCCGTCGGAGAACTGGAACGTCGTAAAATTCGCGTCATTCAGATTGCCATCGTTATCGAGTTCGACGGTACCGCGCAACTGCACGCCGGAGCCCGCGACATTGACGTCTTCGAGCTTGATAACGCCGTCGCGGTTGATCAGGCGAAAGGTCGCTTTCGCGGCCCGGCCCGCCAATTTATTCCAGCCCGGCACGAGTTCGGTGATTTGTGCGTTGGTCGAGATCGGCGTCGACATTAATACGGGTTTCTTTTTCATTGGTGACACCGGCTGCGCGCAGCGCGACCGGACCGGCTAACCAGGGCGACAAGCTCGATGCCGAATTTATTGCGCGCCGCTTCGTCGAGCGTCGCGTTCACGCGAAATTCCGACGTCCGGTTTTCCCTTGACCTTGCGATAGTCGAAGGTCGCCGTAGCTCCCGCGACCTTGCCCTCGCCCTTCACCTGCAATTGCGCCGCGCTGATGATCACTTTTGCGTTCGCATTCTCGATGCGCTGGCCGCGAACGATATTCTCCGCCGTCAGGTTCGTGGCGTCGGCCTCGGCGGTGTAACGGACTTCGGCGCGCGTGAGGTCGCGCTTGAACGGCAACTCGATCCGCAGGTTCGCAACGACGTTGCCTTTCGTGGTGTCGGGATCGAGCGAAACGCCGGTTTCGCCTTTAACGATCTCGCGCGACAGAAAATCCGCGAACGCCTCCCCGTTACCTTCGATCCGCATCTGAATGATGCCGTCGGGTTGTTTCGGCGAGTGATCGGGAACGTCGAGCGTGCCTTCCGGCACCAAAAGCCGCCGCTTGCGGCCGAGATCGACGACACCATTGGTTAGACGAATTTTCACGGTGCGTCCGGTGATAAGCACGGAGGCTTTCGCTTCGCTGATCGCGGGCAATCCGGCGACCGGTATGAAGCGCGCGCCCGACGCTTCGATCTCGAGTTTGATCGCGCTATCGGGGAGCGGAATGTTGGGCTGGCTGAGTGCTTCGAGCGGCAAGTTGAGTCCGATCACGACGCTCTCGACGATGCCGCTTTCGACATTTTCCAGAACCCAGGTCCGCGTGCCGGGCGAAATCGGCGCGGGCCAGAGCCGCTTCATCGCGGAAACCGGCATCCGGTTCGCGGCAAGTCCAAGCTGAAGCATCGGCGTATCGGCGCCGAAATCAATCGAGCCGGAAAGCGCCACGCCAGCGGTCGGACCGCGCACCACACCCTCATTGATGCTGAGACGCTTTGCGAGCGTGTCGTAGCCACCGCGTACGAATATGTTGTCGATCGAAAGCCGCTGTTCGTTGCTGCGTCCGGTCGAGAGGTTCGCAATACCTTGCGGAATGAGGACGGGCCAGATGGTGCTGCCGTCTTTCGGCGCCTCGATCAGCGCCGCGAACGCGATCTGGTTCTGCCCGCCGACGATCCGGAACGGCTCGACAATGAACGCGCGGCGCTCAGGCTCGAACCGCGCGGAGATATTGGCTTCGTCGATTTCAAACCGGCCGCGATCGTCTTCGGCGCTGCCGATCTCGCCCTTGTTCAAAATCGCGCGCATGCTACCGGCGATGAGTTTGCCATCCACCCCGATTTGCGCGCGCATGAGCGCGGTCACCGGCGTGGTCGCGAAGAAATCCCTGTCGCCATAGCCCGCTGCGTAAAGCAGATCGTTCGGAATGACGCGGTCGGCAACGACATCGATCGCGCGTACGCCGTTCACCACCGCACCGATCGACGCGTTCAGATCCCACGGCCGCGAACCATCGCCTGAGCTCAGCCGGAACGTGACGCCGCCTGCGGACGGACGCTGCACCGAGGTATTGATGTTGTTGAATTGCCATTGCCGCCCAGGCGTGCCGCTCTCGACAATTAGCGTGCCGCGCTCAAGCGCCACTTCCGAAAGTGCAATGCCGTCGAGACCGGTTCGCTCGAGGCTTTCAAGCCAGGCGGCGAGTTCCGGGAACAGCAACGGCTCGGTCGCTGCTGCGGCGACCGGCGGCGGCGCTTTAGCGCGCTGCTGCACGGCCTGGCTGCGCGCGGGCTGCTGTGGCTGCTGCTTCGGCGCCGAAACTTTGATGTTGCCGCTCTCATCGAGGCGAACGGTCACGACTGCGCCGATCAGGCTGATCCTGCGCGCGCGATAACTGCCCATCATCAGGCTGCCCGCCTCTAACCCGACTTCGGCGGCCGGTGCGCGGACCACGTCTTCGTTCATCGGATTCTCTGATGACGAGATTTTCAACGGTCAGCACCGGAGCGCCGGTCTTGTCGTAGTCGAGACGCGTGCGGCCGATCTGGACCTTATGCCCGGGCGGCAGCTTTTCTTCGAGCGCGCTGATGATCCAGGGAGTTGCGATATCCGCGGACAGAAGCCCGGTCAGAAAGGCGATGTAGAGCCCGACGAAACCGAGCACGACCACCGAAAGGCCTGCTCCGAACCAGCGCGCGATGCGGCCGGCGCGGCCGCGAAACAGGCCATTCACCGGCGCGAGCAAGCGCGCCAGAAAATTCGGCCGCTCCGACGGCCAACGGTCCTCATGCCACGCGGGCCGATGGCCGGGCTTCATAGACGACTATGCCTCAAACAATTTTCCCCCCGCGCCGGATAGTACCAATCCTGCGCGGTATCCGTACTTCTGTTTTGCGCCCCGGCCCCTCGGGAATGCGCTAGAATCCAGCAAAATCAAGCCTCTAAACCCGTCGAAAGGAAGGCGTATGAGCGAATCACCCACAGAAGGTTCCGCCGCCCCCGATTTCTCGCTGCCGGTCGACGGCGGCGGCTCGCTGACGCTCTCCACGCTGAAGGGCCGCAAGGTCGTGGTCTATTTTTACCCGAAGGCCGACACCCCCGGTTGCACCAAGGAGTCGATGGACTTCAGCCGATTGAAACCCGAGTTCGAGCGGCTCGGTACCAAAGTGATCGGCGTCTCCGCGGATGCGGTCGCAGCCCAGGACAAGTTCAAGGCGAAACACGGCCTCACCATCCCGCTTGCGTCGGATACCGACCGCAAGATGATCGAGGCCTATGGCGTCTGGGTCGAGAAATCGATGTACGGCAAGACCTATATGGGGATCGAACGCGCGACCTTCCTGATCGATGCCGCGGGCAAGGTCGCCAGGGTCTGGCACAAGGTTAAAGTCGAGGGCCATGCCGAGGCCGTGCTTGCGGCAGCGAAGGCAATTTGAGGCCGTTGACCGGCTATTAACCATAATCGGGCTTCTATTCCCGCCTGTGTGATGCCGGCGTTGTCCCGGCCAGAGGCTGGGAATGGCGTACCGCTCGGTCCAGAGTTCAGACTATCCCTACATGCGCGACGGTTTTGGCAGACGGACATGCGAGTCCACGCCGCCCGTGCGCATGGGCGTATCGCGTGGGCTATTCGGCGGCACGCTGCTCGCAGCCCTCCTGTTTGCGCTGTGGTCGGGTGCTGCCACGTTCTACATCCTCTTTCGCGACGAGGCGCTCTTGTCCCTCGCCTCGCGCCAAGTCAGCATCTCGCGCTCTTACGACGCGCGGATCTCGGCGCTCGATGGGGAAATCGACCGGCTCCGTTCGGTCAAATTCATCGACCAGGAACGCGTCGAGCGGCAACTCACCGACCTTTCGCGCATTCAGCGCACGATCGAAGCGCGGCACACGGCGTTGAACGCGCTCGCGCAGTCGTTTGCGCGCATGAACAACGATATCACCGGCTCGATCCCACCCTCCTCCGGCCCGCTTAAAATGACGCCCGCGCCCCCGGTTCCATTGCTCAACGAAAATGCGAAACCGCGGCCGCTTTCCGATGTGATCCTGGTGGAACCGCCGCTCAAGAATGCAAGCAAGTTGCATTCGCGGACGATCACGCCTGCGCAAACTGCCACGGCACCTTCGGGCGAGCCGATGTTGCGCGAGATCGCGGCGATCCAGAACGCGCTGAAGCGACTCGGGACGGAACAAGCCGACGCGTTGAACGCGATCGAAACCGAACTCGATGAGCGCAGCACGCGAGCACGCAAGGTGATCGCGGAACTCGGACCTTCAAAACTCAACGCGCCGGCGCCGGTTCAGGCAACAAAAGCGGTTCCGGTCGGCGGCCCGTTCATTCCCCTTTCGCAGGCACCGGAAGATGCGTTCATGAAACAAGTGTTCCGCATCCGTCATTCGGCGGGCGAACACGAGCGCATGATCAAGCAATTCGACGGGTTACCGGTCCTGCTGCCGATCGTCGGCGAGGCCGAAATCACAAGCGGCTTCGGCACGCGCGTGGATCCGTTCCTGCGGCAGCTCGCCTTTCATTCCGGCGTCGATCTGCGCGGCGATACCGGCGATCCGGTGCGTGCGGCTGCCGGCGGCATCGTGGTCTTTGCGAGCCAGCATCCGGCCTACGGCATGATGGTCGAAATCGACCACGGCAACGGGCACGCGACGCGCTACGCGCATCTCTCGGCGGTCCTGGTGAAGGAAGGCGCGGCCCTCAAAGCAGGCGCGTTGCTCGGAAAGATCGGTTCCACCGGCCGCTCGACCGCCCCGCACCTGCACTTTGAGGTCCGGGTGAATGGCGACGCGGTCGACCCTAGACGTTATCTGCGGGCTGGTCGGCGCCTGCTGATCCAGTAAGCCCGCTCGCCGGCAGAATTTTCAGGCTTTATTAGCCATGGTCACCGGCTTTTTACTCAAATCCGGAGGACCTACGGAACGGTAGTCCCGTAAGCGCATTATGCCCTCGAACCAACGCGTATCGAGTAGAGGGGATTCCAAGGCTCTATCGGTAGTGGCAGGGAACTCCTGAGGTATGTCAGGGTTCTAAGGTACTGCGACGCATCGAACTAGTGCAGGCATGAGGTGCCCGATAGCCAACTTGGGATTGAGCGGAATGATGATGATTGACCAGAACGCCTTGAATTCAGCCGGCTCCAAGGCGCGCCACAAGCGGCGCGACAATGGTGATGACGGCGTGACCAACCAGTCGCCCCGTCCGTTTGGTGACGCGGGAAACCTCAACGAGATTCCTCGCCCCCGACCAGAAGATCCACCGCTGCGTAAATGGTGGGTGGTCGACGATGAGAGCAGCGAACAGCGCTGATTACTCGTTACTCGGCCGCGACGGCGACAGCCTCAAAGCGCGGCACGCGCCGCTCGTTATCCTCAATCCAGGCGTCACCCGCGAACCATTCGTGATCGCGGTCGCAATGCGGGCAATAGCTCCGCGAAAAGAACACCGGCGAGCGCTCGAAATCTTTACGCTCCGCACGCAATCCGGTCGGCACCGCACGTCCAGTCTCCGGACATTCGATCATTACGTTTCCCATGAGTCCCTCCGCTGTTGATCGCTTGTTCTGATGGCGGGTTCGTAGCGACCGCGCATGAAGCCAGTGCGACGGGAAGCGGCTCATTGCGAGGTAACTTTGCGGCGGGATCGAGTCTGCAACAAACTGTAATGATGCAAATGTAACGACTACGTCACGTAACAAAGAAAAACGCCGCCGCAGCTTTCGCTACGGCGGCGTATTCATTTCGCGCTCGCGAAAAAGTTATGCGGCTTTTTCGGAAGTACGCTTGTCGAGATCGCGCAATTCACGGCGCAGAATCTTGCCGACATTGGTCTTCGGCAGATCGGTGCGGAACTCGATATATTTCGGCTTCTTGTAGCCGGTGAGTTGTTCGGCCGCGAACTTCATCAGATCCTGTTCGGTGACGTTCGGATCCTTCTTCACAACGAAGAGCTTCACGGCTTCACCGGAATTCGCATCCGGCACGCCGATGACCGCGCATTCGAGCACACCCGGATGCATCGCCATCACGCCTTCGACTTCGTTCGGATAAACGTTGAAGCCCGAGACGTTCACCATGTCCTTCTTGCGGTCGACGATATAGACGTAGCCCTTCTCGTCGATGCGGCCGATGTCGCCGGTGCGGAAATAACCGTCGCTGGTCATGACCTTCGAGGTTTCTTCCGGACGCTGCCAATAGCCCGGCATCACCTGCGGACCTTTAGCAGTGATTTCGCCGACTTCGCCGAGCGGCACTTCCTTGCCTTCGTCGTCGCGGATTGAAATGTCGGTCGACGGCACCGGGAAACCGATCGAGCCGTTATAAGCGGTGTTGTCGCCGGGATTGCAGGTCAGCACCGGCGCCGTTTCCGAAAGACCGTAGCCTTCCAGGATCGGCGCGCCGGTCGCAGCCAGCCATTTGTCAGCGACCGCCTTCTGCACGGCCATGCCGCCGCCATTTGCCACTTTCAGCATCGACCAGTCGATCTTGCCGAAGTCGGGATGATTGAGCAGCGCGTTGTAGAGCGTGTTCACGGCCGGGAAGGTCGTGACTTTGTACTTCTGCAATTCCTTGATCAACCCCGGCAGATCGCGCGGATTGGCAATCAGCAAGCAACATGCGCCTGCGCGCACGCCGAGGAAGAAGCACGCGGTGAGCGCGAAGATGTGATAGAGCGGCAACGCCGTCAAAATCATTAACTGCTCGACCTTCGGCTCTTTCGCGATCACCGGCTGCAGCCACGCATCGTTTTGCAGGATGTTCGCAATCACGTTGCGATGCGTGAGAATCGCACCCTTGGAAACGCCGGTAGTGCCGCCGGTATATTGCAGGAACGCGATATCCTGGGCCCCTAGTTGCGGCTTCGACAGCGACTTCTTCTTGCCTTCGGCGAGTGCCGCGTTGAACTGAACGGCGCTCGGTAGGCTATAGGCCGGCACCATCTTCTTCACTTTGCGCACGACGAAGTTCACGATCGTGCCCTTGAAGCCGAGCATGTCGCCCATATTGGCGAGGATGATGTGCTTGACCGATGTTTTCGACAGCACTTTTTCCAGCGTGATCGCGAAATTTTCGAGAATAACGATTGCGGAAGCGCCGGAATCCTTGAGCTGATGCTCAAGCTCACGCGGCGTGTAGAGCGGGTTCACGTTCACGACGGTGAAGCCTGCGCGCAGGATGCCGGCGATCGCGACCGGATATTGCAACACGTTCGGCATCATGACGGCGACGCGGTCGCCCTTCTTCAGGCCGAGCCCCTGCAGATAAGCGCCGAGTGCCGCCGAATGCGTGTCGAGATCGCCGTAGGTGATTGCCTTATCCATCGAGATGAAGGCTTTGCGATCGCGATACGTGACGAAGCTCTCTTCGAGCACCTGCACGAGCGACGAATAGCTGTCGGCATTGATCTCAGCGCCGACGCCCTTCGGATAATTCTTGAGCCAAATCCGTTCCACGTTTACTCCCTCCCAGGATCGATATTTTGATTTTTGTTGCTTAGCTAACCGATACCAAACGGCGGCCCTAAATAGAAGAGTCCGTTACGTCAGCTTTACGCGGGCGGGCCCGGCTCGCAAGCGGTATTACCGCAGCGGCATCAAAGGCTTGCCGTCTCCGTATAACCGCGGCCCGCTATTTCGGCAGTTCCCCGAAGCCTTTGCCCACTTTCGCGGGCGCGCAGCGGATCAGTCTTGAATCTTCGACCGCCGCCTGCCGGTGTTTGACGGCCTCGCGATATACCGGGTCGCGGATCATTTCGACGAAGGCAGCCACACTCGGATATTGGGCAATGAAGCAATGATCCCAGCGCTCGCTCTGCGGGCCGATCAGCATCAACTCGAACTTGCCCTGCCAGATGATTTTTCCGCCGAGGCGCTCGAACACCGGGCCGCTTTCGCGACCGTAAGCGGCATAGGCCTCCGCACCCGTCGCCTTGCGTCCATCCGGATAATTCGCAACCGCGCGGAGCTGCACGAGGTTCAGCATCTCAATCGGTCCTTCGCGGTTATTGTCGCGAAAGGCTGCGAAGATTTCCTTGGTGGGGTCGATGTGGGGCATGGCGTTCCTACTTTTTTAAAAACAACGGATCGACGAAACTTCGAGAATGGCAACACCATCCTCAACCACGCGTCCGGCGAGTGACATTCTTTTTCCCACCACGCATTCCGCAGGCAAGTTTGCCCTTGCCGCGCAACGTCATCACCTCGCACGGCTGATGCGCGAATTTTCCCGGCCAGAACCAGTCTTCGCCATCGAACACCGGTGGAATAATGATTTCGCCGTTGAGCGTGACGCGCTCGCCCGCTTTGCATCGTCCCGCGTTTAGCAAACCGACATCAAAACGAAATGCCAGCGGATAAAACGCTTTCCATTCGCTCCAGCGCCGGGAGCCCGCTTCCGACAACGTCCACAACGCGCCGCCCGGCTCGAAACTAATCCCTTCGGCGCCAACCGGCATCTCGAAACGCGCGGCGATCGCGCCCGACGCGCGATCGAGTTTCACGAGTTCGCCAAACGCCGAGCCGCTCCGCATAACCCATAATTCTCCGGCCGGACCGATCGCAGCACCTTGCGAAAAGACCGGCGCGGGGATCGTTGCAACGGCATCCGCCGGCGTCAGCTCCTTCTTCTTCAGTGCTGCCCACGGAAACATGTAGATCCTGTCCTGCGTCGGTCCTTGCATATTCTCCGATCCAGAAGCCGTCGTCGCTGGACGCCGCAAACGACCCTTTCACACCGCCGCTGAGCGTGACAGCGCGGATAACGCGCCCTATGTGCGCATCTCTATCGGTCGTGATTTCGATCTCAAATAGCACACGCGCATCGGTGACGAGCAGTCGGCCTGCAAGTCCCTTCGCAAGACCGCCCGCATGCCCGCAACTTTCGGGCAGATCGAAATGCCCAAGGATCGCGCCGGATTTCGCATCGAGCGCATAGAGCCGGCACGGCCCGCGGTCCTGCTTGCGGTCCGTGCTTCGATATGAAGAGACGAAAAGCTTGTCGTCGAGAAAGACGATGCCTTGCGGGACATAGCCGTCGTCAAGTCCGGGCAGCCAGATTCGGCGCTGAATGGCCTGCGCGTTTGGAACCTTTGTGAGCTGGCGCGCGGAAAAACTCGGGCTCGAGCCGAGCGGCGTTTCTGCCCGGCAATCAAGGCCGCAAGACAGAACCGCAGCAACGATTATCATTGCAATCAGGCTGCGCATCTTAAAACTCCGCTTGGAACAGGTCGAAGCTAAGGGATCGCCACCGAGCTGTCATTCAACTGTCATCGCCCATGCGCGACGCTGCCCGCAATCACAGATGGGGGCGTCGTGAAAAACCGGTCGATCAAACACGGGCTTATGGGTCTTGCAGCAGCGGCGCTGGTCGCGCTCTCGGCCGCGCCTGCGCACACGCAGGAGGTCATCGATCAGGGCGGCATCCGCGGGGCGGGCTCGACGTTTGCCTTCCCGATCATCACGCGCTGGTCGGAAAGCTACCGCAGGTGGCGCTCGAACAACTCGCCCTTCCCGACTTCCAATTCCGGCCTGGAGGACCCGACCGCGACGTCGGCCTTCGACTATGAACCGATCGGCTCGCTTGCCGGACTCCTGCGTGTGCGCACGGGCGCGGTCGATTTCGCCGTATCCGACGCGCCGCTCGACTCGCAGGAATTGACCAAGCTCGGACTCGTTCAATTTCCGATCGTCATCGGTGGTGTTGCCATCGTCGTCAATCTCGACGGCGTCGGCCCCGGAGAATTGTGGCTCAACAGTAAAGTCATCGCCGACATTTATCTCGGCAAAATTCAGAACTGGTCGGACCCGGCTATTGCCGCGCTCAATTCAAAATTGAGACTGCCCAACGCGAAGATTGCGGTCGTGCGGCGCTCCGACGGTTCCGGCACGACGTACAATTTCGTGCACTATCTCGCGAAGGATAACCCGGAATGGCGTGAACGGCTTGGCGTCGATACCACGCTGTCGTGGCCCGCGATCACGGCGGGCGCTAGAGGCAACGAAGGCGTTGCGCAAACCGTGCGCCAGACCAAGAATTCTATTGGCTATGTCGAATTCAGCTACGCGGTTAAAGCCAAACTCGGCTATGCGGCGATCGAAAACAGCACCGGTGCGTTCATCCGGCCCGAGCCAAAGAATTTTCAGGCCGCCGCAATCCGCGCGGACTGGAAGACTGAAAAAGATTTCAATTTGATGCTGACCAATGCGCCCGGCAATGATTCCTACCCGATCGCCGCGACTGCTTTCGTGCTGATGCCAAAGCAACCGATCTCGCCGCGGCGCGCGCGCGAGGTTTTGAATTTCCTGCAATGGTCTCTGGACGCGGGAGCCAAAGACGCCGAGACACTTGGCTACGTCCCGTTGCCCGAACCGCTGATCAAGCAAGTCAAAGAATACTGGCGCAGCAGCCTGAAGGCGGGATCATAACGATCCCTAGTGAATGCCGCGCCACATCTGAAAGAACGTGATCCCGATCTCAAACGCGATCAGCAGCACGATCAATAATTCGAGCCGTAGCGCGCGCTCGGTATCGATCATGTCGGTCAACGCCTGCGCGGTGTCGGCCACAACCTTGAGCTTGCGGTTTAAGCCATCCACGCGCTCGGAGAGCTCATATTCGTCCTTCAAACGCGCATAGAGCCGGTTGAGATCGGGCCGATCCCACAACACATCCGGGTCTTCGGCGACCGCAACGCGGCCCGACACGCGATGCTGCACAAGAAGCGCGTTACCGACATGTTTCAGAATGGTCCGCCTGCCACCCGGCGTGCGGCCGGTCTGGGCGAGCGCGCGGGCGAACGGTTCGGTTTTTTCCAGGAACGTGGTCACGTCGCGTTCGTCATGCGCGAGTACGACGGAATCCGCGAGCGCATAGGCAACCAACAGCAGGCGCTCGAGCGTGACCGACTTCATGTAGATCGGGCCGCCGGGCGGAATCTGATCCTCGCGCTCGGCACTGACCTCGACATGGGCCACCTCTTCCTCGCGCATCGGGAAGGCGCCGATGATGCGGCTCTTCAAGTTGCTCAAAACCGCGTCTTCTTCGAGCGCGGTGAGCCCGATCATGACGACGACGCCATAGCGAAACAGCACGGCCATGCCGTTTGCGCCCGCGCGGAAAGCGAGCGGCAGCGTAGAAAGCGTGTCCGAGCGCTCAAGGCCCGCGGTATCGATACGGTCGCCGACCAGGATCGCGCGCACGGCGAGCTTCACGCCGAACGCAGGAAGCCTGGCGGAATCCATGTCGGACTCCTGAAATGTTTTTTGCTTGTCTCTGACAATGTCGAGCATGGGAAACTCTTATTCAAACGAAAGGGCCGCGCTCCCGCGTACATCGCGCGAGCACCTGACCGTCTCAAGATCGGAATGCAGCAATCCTAGCGTAAGACTTTGTCGAACCGATGAAGGCCGTCAACCGATTGATCGGGCTTGCTTTTTTAAGGGGGCCATCCCCTCTTGAATGGTATTCCGCCCCGCTTGTTACGGCGGGGCGGAAATCAATCACGTAAGCGCAGAATGCCTCAGCACTTGTTAGCGGTAACGTAGCAGAGCGGATTTTGCTGCTGACAGACCGAGCGCGCCGCGTCGACGGTCTTACCCTTGGCGGTGCAGACCTTGCTGGTCAGAGGAATCGGGATCGGGCAACGCACACAGAAGGAATGCGACGGCGTGGTCCAGTTACGCCAGGTGCGTTTGACTTTCTGGGTAATCGTCTCGTCCTTTTTCGCGGCCGGCATCTCTTTCTTTGCGGCCGGCATGTCTTTCTTTTGTGCCTGAACGAGCTCGATTGGCGTGTAGTTGAATTCGGGCGACTGGAGGCTGAGCGGAGACGAATACGCGAAGCTGGTTGCAAGCAAAATGCCTGCGGAAGCAATGACAATACGGCGCATGAAGTTCTCTCCCAATATATCGGGCCCTGCCCCGGTAACCCGGGTGCAGGACCGCGGTACGGCTAAACTCCAAAGTTCCCGAATAGTTGCAGTCAGGCCGGGTTCTTACAGACCGGCTGCTGCGCTGCAGCAGTTTGCAAAGGCTAAGCCCGCTTGGCCTTGTCCTTCTCGTTCTGTGCGTAGATCGCATCGCGCGCGGCCTTCCACTGCGCATCGCTCCACTCGCGCAATTCGTAAAAATTGCCGCCGGTAGCCAACGCCTGCGCGCCGTCCATCGCGATCATCTCGCCCGAGAGCCAGTCGCAGCCCGGCGACATCAGGAAGGTCGCGAGATTTTGCAATTCCTCAAGCGTGCCGGCGCGGCCTTGCGGATTGCGCTTGGCGGTACGCGAGCCAGGCTGCTCGCCGGGATTGAGGCGCTTACTCATGCCTTCGGTCGGGATTTCGCCGGGCGCAATCGCGTTCAGACGAATGCCGTACGGCCCCCATTCGGAGGCAAGCGATGTCGTCATCGCGGCGACCGCGGCCTTGCTCATGGTGGACGGCACCACGAAGGGGCCGCCGTTACGCACCCAGGTCACCGAAATCGAAACCACGCTGCCTTTATGCTTGCCCGCAATCCAGCGCTTACCGACGGCATGCGTCACGTAGAACGTGCCGTGCATCACGATGTTTGCGACGGCGTCGAAGCCCTTCGCGGAAAGATCCTGCGTGCGCGAAATGAAATTGCCGGCGGCGTTGTTCACGAGGCCGGTCAACGGACCGCTTTTGAAAATCTCTTCGACCATCGCATCGACGGCGGCTGCATCGCGGATATCGACGCCGTAAGCCGAGACTTTGCCGCCATGCGCCTTCATCAATTCGCTCGCGGTTTCGTCGCAGACTTGTTTGCGCCGTCCGCAGATCGCAATCTCCGCGCCAAGCGATAGAAATTTCTCGGCCATGGCGCGACCCAAACCCGTGCCGCCGCCCGTGACCAGAATTTTCTGGCCTTTCATCAAGCCTGACTGAAACATCGGCTACCTCCCCTTTTTGTAACGCAGGTTCGGATAGCTACGATATTGCGTCAACCGTGGAACGCTCTAAGCTGACGCAACGCTTGCAGATACTTGGGGCCGTTCATGCGGATTCTGATTGCAGCCCTGCTTTCGTTATCTTTGACCGGCACCGTCAAGGCGCAGGAGAAACTTGGCGACGCAATCGCACGCGATGTCATCGGCACCGAATGGAATAACCTGGTCGGCTGGTTGCTCATCGGCGAACGGCTGGTCGCGTCCGACACGCCCCCAGCCGATTGCAAGAGCGAGCTCATCAGCACGCTGCAATATGATTTTCTGCTGAACGCCGAACGCGCCGGTCTTGTCACGATCCGCTACTGGGACGATCGCGGGGAATTTCTGAAAGCGAAAGATTACTCGAATAAGGAAAAGATCGAATTCGCCGTGACCGGCAGATTACGAAAGATGACGATCATTCCGACCAAGGAAGCGCAAGCTGAGCAGATCAAAGTCGAAGTGCACCACCGCACCGGCTGCATGAGCTTCAAGGTCGGCGACTACAAGATCGAGACGATCAACGAAGACCGCATCTTCAAGAAGGGCGAGACGCTGCTTGCGGCAGTAAGCCTGAATTATCGCGTCGATTACCGGCCGATCTACAAGAAAGTCTATACGGCCGGAGCCATTAAAATCGACAACCTGCGCAAGGCGAACGTGTTGCTTCGCTTCGATCCAACGCGCAAGCGCTGGCAGATTGTCGCCTTCGACGCCGCCAATATCGGCGACGAGATCAAGCCGGTGAATATCCCGGCCGCATACGAGAAGATTCAGTAGCGCTTTTTATTTTAATACCGAAGTCGGATAAACCCGACTTTGGTTACGCCACCTTCTTGTCGACGCGGACGCCCGCGCCTTCCATCAGCATGACCTTATTAAGCAACTTCACCAGCGCATAGACCGACTCGATTGCCGGCGCCGGCGTGTTCGTGATCTTTGCCATTTCAAGAATCGAACCGATCAGCGCCTCGGTCTCGAGCGAACGGCCCGCCTCCACGTCCTGCAACATCGACGTCTTATGGGCACCGACCGATTCCGCGCCGGCGATGCGTTTATCGATCGTGACGCGGAAGGTGACGCCGAGCTTTTCCGCAATCTCCTGCGCTTCTTTCATCATAGTTGCGGCAAGCGCGCGTGTTTCCGCGAACTGGCAGATGTCGACGAGCGTCGCGTGCGTCAGCGCCGAGATCGGATTGAAGGAAAGATTGCCCCAGGCTTTCAGCCAGATTTCAGAGCGGATGTCTTTCAAGACGCGCGACTTCAGGCCCGCTTTGATGAAGAGATCGTGCAGGAGTTTGGTACGCGCTTGCGTCTTGCCGTCGAGTTCGCCGATCGGGAAACGATCGCCTTCGACGTGGTGAATGACCCCCGGCGCGGTCACGGCCGCCGCCGGATAAACGACGCAGCCGATCAGGCGCGCCGGATCAATTTTCTTCGACAACACGCCTGAGGGGTCGAGGCTCTCAAGCCGCTGGTTATCGTATTTGCCGCCAAGCTTCTGGAAGTACCACCACGGCAAACCGTTCTGCACGGTGAGTACGACGGTGTCCTTGTCGAGCAGATGCTCGATGTCGCGCACGACCTGATCCAGGAAATGCGCCTTAACCGCGAGCACGACGAGATCCTGTTTGCCCGCGTCGGCGGCCTTATTCACCGCCTTCATCTTCGCGGTCTGCACCTTGCCGTCATGCCACTCCAGCTTCAGGCCGTTCCTCTGGATCGCATTCAGATGCGCGCCCTGGTCGATCACGGTGACGTCTTCGCCCGCAAGCGCGAATTTCGCAGCCAACAGGCCGCCGATTGCGCCTGCGCCGACGACGCAGATGCGCCGCGGCTTCGGCGCTTCGCCGAGCAGAAACGGCGACGGCAGCGTCTGGTCGAATTTGTTCGTGAGCGTGCCGACGCCGTCGATCACGATATCGACCACGTTGTTCGCCTGCTCCATCACGCCGACGCCGAGCGAGGTGCCGCAGGCGATGATGTCGCCGGGCATCAGCGTCATGTCTTTCGAAACGGCTGCCACCAATTTATGCGGCGGGAAGAACATGTCGGTGACCGGATAATTCTGCCGCTCTTTGCCGTTCAGCACGGTTTTGATGCGGAGCTTCATCGGATCGATACCGGTCACGATCGCAGGACCGAACACGCCAAACGTGTCGAAGCTTTTTGCGCGCGTCCACTGATCGAAGGTCGGAAATTTCTTCATCAGATCGACTGCGGTAACGTCGTTCACGCAGGTGTAGCCGAAGATGTAATCGCCGGCTTCGGCCTCGGAAATGTTCGAGCATTTCTTGCCGATGACGACGCCGAGTTCGCCTTCGTACACGATCTTGCCGTCATAGCTCGCAGGGCGCCGGATCGGCTCGCCATGCGGATGATAGGCGTTCGGCGCCTTGATGAAATAAAGCGGCTCGGTCGGATGCTGGAAATCGTTTTTGGCAGCGAGCTCATGGAAATTATTCCAGAGGCAAACCATCTTCGACGGCTCGCAGGGCGTGAGCAGTTTTGCGTCGGCAAGCTTCACGCTTTCGCCGGTCGCTTTGGCGCCGGCGAACATGTCGCCGGAATGAACCTTGATCGTGTCGCCTTCCAGCGTGCCGAAAGATTGTTTGCCGCCCTGCTCGAACCGGATCCACTGGGTCATTCGTCTGCTCCCGTTATTATTTTGCGGCGCGATATAAATCGCGCTTCGATTGGGGCGCGATCATGCCGTTCCGCCTAGCGAAAGCAAGCGCAGCAGAGCAAACCCCGTATGCGTGAAGCTATTTCTTCAAGGTAATGGCCGCGGCAAGGGCGCCCAATGCGGACAGAACCGCGGCGCCGATCATTCCGAACATGTAGCTCGCAGCGAAGCTCGCGAGCCCCGCCGCAAGCGCCACACCCAAGAGTGACGCAATCCGGCTCACTGTGTTGTTCACACCCGATGCGAGCCCTTCATCGGCATCGCGCACGCTCGACATGACGGCCGCTGTCAGCGGCGCCACCAGCACCGACATCGAAAGACCCATGAGGCAGATCGGCAAAATCACGGCGAGCCAGAGCGGCATCGTCTGGCTTCCTGCAAGCCACAGATACGCGACGGCGTTGCCCAAGGCGCCCACGATGATCGGGAGGCGCGCGCCGAATTGATCGGCGAGCTTTCCGAAATAGCGCGACAGAAATCCGATTGCGACCGTGAACGGCACAAAGATCAAGCCGACATGGAACGCGCTCAGTCCGCGGCGATCGACGAGTTCGAACGGCAGCAGAAAGAAGCCGATTGAGAGTGCGCCGTAGATTCCGAGCGTCGCAAGGTTGAGACCGACAAAGGGTTCGTTTTGCAGAAGACGCGGCGGCGTCAAGGGATGCGAGGTCGTGCGCTGCCACCAGGCGTAAGCGCCGAGCAGCGCAATTCCGAAAATTCCAGTGGACCAGATGAGTTCGGCCGGATGCGCGCGGCGCTTTCACGCCACCTTCGCCCGGTCCGATCTGGCTCAAAGCATAAGCGATGGCCGCAAGTGCCGCCGCAAGCAGAAACGCGCCAAGCAAATCGAATTTGCGCCTGTTCGCGCCGGTCCGGTGGTGCAAACCAGAGCAATGCAAAAGCGAGCAACGCGACCGGCGGATTGATCCAGAAAATCCAGCGCCAGCCGAAATTCTCGGTGAGCCACCCGCCGAGGATCGGTGCGACGCCCGCCGCGAGCGCGGAGGCCGCGGCCCAGACGCCGATTGCGGCACTGCGTTCGTTCCGCGGAAATGTCGAACCGATCAGCGCGAGACTCGCCGGCGTCACGATCGCGGCAGCAATGCCTTGCGCCACGCGCGCCGCGATCAGCCAGTAGATGTCAGGCGCGAGCGCGCAGCCTGCGGAAGCAATCGCAAACAGCAGGCAGCCGAGTCGCAAGCACACGCGCACGGCCGTAGCGTGTCGGCAAGCGCGCCGCCGATCAGCGTCAGTGCCGCAAGCGCCAGCACATAGCCGTTCATCACCCATTGAAGGGCTGCGAAGTCGGCGGCCAAGTCTTTGCGGAGCGCGGGCAAAGCGACGGTCAACACCGTGCCGTCGATGAAGGCAGTCGAGGACGCGAGAATGCAGGCAGCGAGCGTGAAGTGGAGCTGCGCGCGGCTCGGCTTTTTTTGTTTCTGATTTTGTGCCGCGCTTTTTTCATGGTCTCGCGCTATTCCACGTCCTCGACGCTGTCCGGCCCGCCACCGAACACTTTCTGCGCGAGCGTCGCGTGCATGAATTCGTCGAGATCGCCGTTCAGCACATCCTGCGGCGCCGAAGATGTGACGCCGGTGCGGAGATCCTTCACCATCTGATAGGGCTGCAATACATAAGAGCGAATTTGGTGGCCCCAGCCGATATCGGTCTTGTTCGCCTGATCGGCTGCGGCTTTTTCCTCGCGGCGCTTTAATTCCGCCTGATAGAGTTTCGCACGCAGCATGTTCCAGGCCTGCGCGCGGTTTTTGTGCTGCGAGCGGTCGCTCTGGCACACCACCGCGATGCCGGTCGGAATATGCGTGAGGCGCACGGCGGACTCGGTCTTATTCACGTGCTGGCCGCCCGCGCCGCCCGAGCGCATGGTATCGACGCGGACTTGCGATTTATCGATTTCAATTTTGATGTCGTCGTCGACCACCGGGTAAACCGTGATCGACGAAAACGAGGTGTGACGCCGCGCATTCGCGTCGTAAGGCGAAATGCGCACCAGCCGATGCACGCCGTTTTCGGTCTTCAGCCAGCCGTAAGCATTTTTGCCTTTGACTTCTATTGTTGCGGATTTGATCCCCGCGGTTTCGCCGTCACTCTGCTCCACGAGCGCGATCTTAAATTTATGCTGCTCGGCCCAGCGCGTGTACATACGCAACAACATGCTCGCCCAGTCCTGGCTCTCGGTACCGCCGGCGCCGGCATGCACTTCGAGATAGGCGTCGTTGCTATCTGCCTCGCCCGACAAAAGCGCATCCATCTGGCGGCGATGGGTTTCGGCTTTCAGCTCGGCGAGCTTTGCTTCGGCATCCTTGACGATGGACTCGTCTTTTTCCGCTTCGCCGAGCGCGATCAGTTCGACACTGTCGGAAACATCGGTCTCGATGCGGCGAATGCTCTGCAAGCGCGTCTTCAAGCGAGGTCCGCTCCTGCATCAATTTCGATGCGCGCTGCGGATCGTCCCAGAGCTTCGGGTCTTCGGCGGCCGCGTTCAGCTCCGCGAGGCGCTTTTCGGATCTGTCGAAGTCAAAGCGACCTCCTCAGCAGTTCAACCGACTGCTTGATTTCTTCGACGAGTTTTTCAGCTTCCGCGCGCATCAAATCACCTGCTTCGCGCCGCTTATAGCAGCGATGTTACTTGCCGCAAGTTCCGGCAGTAGTGATACTCCGGACTTTCCCCTATGGAGGTTGCCTTTGAGAAATCTGTTGCTTGCCCTCGCCCTGCTGCTGATCTCAGCACCTGCCGGTGCACAACAAGGCGGGCGCGGTATCGGCTCGGACATCACGCATCCTACCAGCGGCGACGTTGCGGGCCTGTTCAAGCAACATGGGTTAACGGGCAACTGGTCGATCAACTGCTCGGACAAAACGCCCGGAAACTGGGAAATCCGCTTCGTCGAGCAGCGCGGCAAGATTTTTCAGGTTCATTCGAACGGCCGCAGCGAGAACCGCTACGAAATCCTTGAGGTGTCGGAATTCGCGAAGGATCGCCTGCGCGTGCGTGTGCGCTTCACCAACAGCGAAGCCGACGAAATCCAGACGCTTGAATGGGTCGTGCGTGACGGTCGCGTGCGGACTTATTCCAACATTTCGGAAAAGCGCGGACCAGTCGTGACCGACGGCATCATCGTCGGCAACAAGCGCGAGACGCCGTGGATCGAACGCTGCAAATAAAAAGAAAACGGACGGCATAGCGCCGTCCGTTTACTTCATCACCACAATCCGCGGCCGCGGGTGAAGAAGCCCTGCTGATCCTGCGACGTGCCCTGGTTGTTGTTGCCTGCGATCGGCTGACCGTTCTCGTCGGTGAAGCCGACGATCGAGAGCGAATCCGGCGGCGATGTGCCGGGGCGGAACGCTTCGAGAATAACTCTGCCATCGCCCGACTGCGCACGCAGCCCGTTTGCGAGATTGACGCGCACAAGCTTCAAGCCCGGCGGAACGCGGAACGGCTGCGGCGGACGATCGGCGAGCGCCTCTTTCAGGAAGTCGCGCACGATCGGAGCCGCATATTGACCGCCGGTCACGCCGCGGCCCAGCGGCTTCGGCCGGTCGTAACCGAGATAAACGCCGACGACCATGTCGGGCGTGAAGCCCATGAACCAGACGTCCTTCTCGTCGTTGGTGGTGCCGGTCTTGCCGGCCACCGGACGATTGAGCGGACGCAGCGCCGTGCCGGTACCGCGCAACACCACGCCTTCCATCATCGACGTGATCTGGTACGCGCTCATCGGGTCGATCACGAGTTCGCGCCGATCGATGAGCGTCGGCTCCGGTTGACTGGTCCAGGCCGGCGCTTCGCAGCCCTGGCACTGACGGTCGTCATGTTTGAAGATCGTCTTGCCGTAGCGGTCCTGAATGCGGTCGATCAGCGTCGCCTTCACCTTGCGGCCGCCATTTGCAAACATCGAGTAGCCGCTCGCCATACGGAGCAGCGTCGTCTCGCCCGCGCCGAGCGCAAATGAAAGATAGGGCGGCATGTTGTCGTAGATGCCGAAGCGCCGCGAATATTCCTGCACCAGCGGCATGCCGACGTCCTGCGCCAGCCGCACGGTCATGACGTTGCGCGAATGTTCGATGCCGAAGCGAAGCGTCTGTGGCCCGTAGAATTTGCCGGAATAGTTTTCCGGTTTCCATGCCGCCTGCCCCGGACCCTGCTCAACTTCGAGCGGCGCATCCATCACGACGGTGGACGGCGTGTAGCCGTTGTCGAGGGCTGCCGCATAAACGAACGGTTTGAACGACGAGCCCGGCTGACGATAGGCCTGCGTCACGCGATTGAACTGGCTCTCATCAAACGAAAAACCGCCGACCAACGCGAGTACGCGGCCGGTCCACGGGTCCATCACGATCATCCCGCCGGAGACTTCCGGCAATTGCTGCAAGCGGAACTGGTGCTGCTGGCCTTCGACCGTCGAGACATAGATCACGTCGCCGACGTTCAACGCCTGCTGCATGCTCTTCTTGGTCCACTTCACGCCTTCGGCGCCGATGGTGCCGGTGAGACGTTCTTTCGAAAGCACGCCCGCGCGGTCGCGCTGCGGCTGAAAGCCGATGCTCGCGGAATTCTGGGTCACCTGAAGCACGACGGCGAGACGCCAGCCGATATCGGAAAGCGCGCGCATTTCGGAGAGCTTCGCACCCCAGTCGAGGCCGGGCACCGGTTCGATGCGCTGCTGTGCACCGCGCCAGCCGCGATTTTCGTCGAACTTGATCAAGCCGTCGGTGAAAATCTTGCGGGCGATTACCTGCAGCTTCGGATTGAGCGTGGTGCGGACCGAGAGGCCGCCTTCATAAAGTTTCTTTTCGCCATAACGCTCGAAAATCTCTCGGCGGACTTCTTCCGCGAAATATTCGGCAGAGAACTGGTTCGGACCGCCCGCGCGCATCGCGATGTTCAGCGGCTTCTTCTTCGCGTCGGCTGCTTCCTGCGCTTTCACGGCACCCGTGACCACCATCTGGTCGATGACGTAATTGCGCCGCCCAATCGCGGCCTCGCGCTGGCGGAACGGATGATAATTATTCGGCGCTTTTGGGAGCGCCGCGAGATAGGCGACTTCCTCAATCGACAATTGATGCACGGACTTGTCGAAGTAAAGCAGCGACGCCGCGGCAATCCCGTAAGCGCCGAGGCCGAGATAAATCTCGTTCAGGTAAAGCTCGAGAATTTTTTCCTTGGAGAAAGCGCGCTCAATGCGGAGCGCTAACAGCGCTTCCTTGATCTTGCGCTGATAGGAAGTCTCGGAACCGACCAGAAAGTTTTTCGCGACCTGCTGGGTGATCGTGGATGCACCCTGCTGACGGCGGCCGCTGCCAATTTGCTCGATGTTGGTGACGATCGCGCGGATAATGCCGGTCGGGTCGATGCCGCCGTGCTCCCAGAAATTCTTGTCTTCGGCCGCGGTGAAGGCGTCGAACACGCGCTTCGGGATTGCCTGGATCGGCAGATAGAGGCGGCGCTCGCGAGCATATTCGGCGACCAGCGCGCCGTCGGCCGCGTGCACGCGCGTCATCACCGGCGGCTCATAGTCCTGCAACTGGGAGAAGTCAGGCAGGTCTTTGGAGAAGTGCCAGACCGCCCAGGTAAAGCCGACCGCGCCGACCACGAACACGATCGCGCCGGCGGCGAACAGGAAGCCGAGAAATCTGACGAAAAAGCGCATTCTTAGACCGATCTGCCCTGCCGCGATTCAGCCGTCCGGCCGTTCAAGGGCCAATCCGCCCTAAATCGGCTGCCGCGTCCAGCCCTTGCCCGCGCAAAAAAGCGTTATCCGGGTGGCTTGTGGCTTAGTCGTTACGAATGGCCAAACTTTGTCGCTGTTGAGCCATAAGCCCTTGAAGCGGCAGAAGTTCCGTGGCCCGCGGCCAATATCAGCCGGCGCTGCCGGGTGCCGCTGCCATGGCGTTGCCGCGCCACTGGAAAGTCCTCGCCCGCCAGCCTTCGGTCCAGAGCACCGGAAGGAGCGCATCGCGTAAGATCGCGAGCAAGGGCGAGCGCCAGGTGAGATGCCAGCCGGCGCTTGCCGCGAGCAGGATTTCGGCCCCGTACCAGGCGAGCCCGTAAACGACGCATATCCAGAGCGGCAGGCCTGCGAGATCGAGTGCTCCGCCAAGCATGATCGTCGGCCAGATACCGCCCGAGAAAATCTCGAGCGAAAAGCAAAGCGGAAAACTGACACGGCGGAGCCGCGCCCAGCGCACTTGTCTCGCCCAGACTTCCTTGACGCCGCGATAGCCCAGCGGCTGCACGAAGGGTGCATCGGCAAGCCGCACCACGAGCCCCGCTTCGCGCACGATCTTGGTCGACGCGGCGTCTTCGGCGGTTTCCGCGCCGAGTGCCGCGATCCCGCCATTTGCATCGAGCAAGTCGCGGCGCCAGAGCATGGTCTTGCCCTGCGCGAAGCCCGCGCCGATCGCATCCGCAAAATACTGCCAGCGCGCCTGATACTCGTTCAGGAACACGCATTCGAATTCGGCCGGTACGCTCTTCGGATATGCCCCCACCGGCGGCGCGCAAACGAGACCGGTATCTTCGTCCCATGCCTCCAACAGCCGCTGCAGATAGTCGTGCGGCAGGATTACGTTGGAATCCGAAAGCACGATCCATTCGTGTTTGGCTTCGCGCCAGCCTTTGACGCAGTTGTTGAGCTTCGGGTTTTCGCTGATCGGATCGTCGCCGATGAGCAATCGCGCATCCGCGCGCGGATACTGCGCCATCAATGATCTCAGGAGCGGGATCGCAGGATCGTTCGGCTGGGCCACACAGAACAGAATTTCATAACCCGGATAGGCAAGCTCGAAGGTGGAGCGCAGCGTGACTTCGGCCTCTGCATCCAGGCCGCAAACCGGACGCAAGAGTGTCACGGGCGGATTGCCGAACGGGGTCGCGCTTCGCAACGGCCGCGGCCTGATCTTGCGGGCGGCGAGCGTCACACTCGTCAGATGGATCGCCATCGCAAGTGTTGCGACACCGAAACATAGCCAAATCAGCGAGTTCATCGCGCCCTGATGCAACGCGATCCGTGTCAGGCGTATGACAGTTTAGCGCCGCTTGGTGCAGGCAAGCGGTTGCGGCTGGCAGGAAATGCCGATGTTGTTGGTCGGGTCGAATCTGCCGTCGGCGGCGCGAACATAGCCGCGGCAGCCGTCGGTCGCGGAAACGCAGTCGGCGCCAAGCTTCTCGAAATCGTTTCCGGCCTTTGGCTTTCCCGGCACCGATTTCACCGGCGGGGATTTCAGCGGCAGGTCTGCTGCCCCTGCACTGCCCGCAACCACGGCAAACATAAGCGCGGCCGCGATGAGGCGAACAGCTGAACACCGATAATCGTTGCGCATGACCTTGTCCCTTATTGCGGACAGCCCATCCTCTATGCCGGGCAATGACAAGGCAACCCGCTATTTCAAGCCATAGCCCGCGAATTCATCCACGACCTTCGGATCCACTGCCTTGGCAGCAGTGATATCGGCATTCCCCGACTCGTTTTCACCGAGCCGCAACTTCGCGAACCCGCGGCCATAAAGCGAATGCGCTTTGTTCGGCTCCAGTTTCAGCGCCGCATCGTAGTCGGTAATCGCGTTCGCGAATTCGCTGAGCTTCAGATAGACGAAACCGCGGCTGTCGAGTGTGTTCGCGTCATAGGGCTTCAGCCGCAGCGATTCATTGCAGTCTTCGAGGGCCAAGGAAAATTGCGTGCCTTTGGTCGCGCGATCCCAGCAGCGCGTATTGAATTCTTCCGCCGTCTTCGGCTCAACGTTGCGTGTGGTGAGCGGCGGTTGCTGTTGCAGATTCTGCTTTAAACCCGGATTAAGCCGCGCGATCGTCACGCGATCCGCGTTGGCGCCGGCGGTATTGCCTTTACGGTCGAAGGCTTCCGCTCGGTTGGTATAGGCCGCGACATAGTTCGGATCGATGCGGATCGCGGCGGTGTAATCGGCTATCGCCTCATCAACGCGGTTGGTCGCGAAATAGGAACGACCGCGGTTGACCAGTGCGAGCGAATGTTTTTGATCGTTCTTGACGGCTTCAGTGAAATCCAAAATCGCCGAGTTGTGGTCTCCGTTATCATGGCGGATCGAACCGCGATTGTTATAGGGACGCGCGTCTTTCGGGTTGAGACGAATGGCCTGATTGTAATCGGCGAGCGCGCGATCACGCTCTTTGCGCAGACCAAAAATGACGCCGCGATTATAATAAGCGATCGCAAGACTCGGATTAATCCGGATCGCGTTGGTATGTTCGGCGATGGCCTGGTCGTAGTTTTTCAGCCGCTCATAGGCGAATCCGCGATTGGTATGCGCGATCGCGAGATTATTAGCCGCTTCCTTGCCCGAATTGATCACGTTGGTGCAGCCACGGATCGCATCCTGCGGCGTAATCTTGTTGAGGTCGCCCTGCACGCAGAGCATCCAGTCGGGTGATAACTGCGCCTGTGCAGGAAACGGCAAAGACGCAACGGCCGCAAGCGCCAAACAGCAAGCCACCGCTCGCATGCAATTACGCATTGCTCTCCCCCTTATCCATCCGCAGGATAAAGCTAACACAACGGGAAGCGGCGGGAAGTTACGTCCCGCGTTAACCCGGTTCAATTTCCAGGGAGCAATACGATGGCCGATCCCGTCCTTTTCGAGCGCAGAAACCGGATCGCGGTCGTAACCGTGAACCGCCCGGAGCGCCGCAACGCCTTCGATCTGCCGACCGCGCAGGCGATATATAATGTGTTCAAGCAATTCGACGCCGACGACACGCTCGATGTCGCGGTGCTGACCGGCGCTGGCGGAAATTTCTGTGCGGGCGCGGATCTGCATGCGTTGGCGCAAGGCGAGAAGCGGCCCTTTCTCGTGGACGGCGATTTTGCACCGATGGGCTGCACGCGACTGAAACTATCGAAACCGGTGATTGCAGCGGTCGAAGGTTACGCGGTCGCGGGAGGAATCGAAGTTGCCTGCTGGTGCGACATGCGGATTGCTGCAAAGTCGGCTACCTTCGGCGTGTTCTGCCGCCGTTTCGGCGTGCCGTTGATCGATCTCGGCACCATTCGGCTCCCTCGCCTCATCGGTCACAGCCGCGCGATGGATCTGATCCTGACCGGGCGTGCAGTAAAAGCCGACGAAGCGTACGCGATAGGGTTAGCCAACCGCGTCGTCGAAGACGGCAAGGCGTTAGACGCGGCGCTCGAAATCGCCGAGCAACTTTCGGCGTTCCCGCAAACCTGCATGCGCGGCGATCGCAATTCAGCAATCGCGCAATGGGATCTCGACTGGGACGCTGCCACCAAAAATGAAATGGAAGGCGGGCTGCATGCGATCGATGCAGGCGAAACGCTTGCCGGCGCCAGCCGGTTTTCCGGCGGCGCTGGCCGTCATGGAAAGTTCTAGTTAGCCACGACTATTGCTGAGCAATCGCTTGTTCGATTTCGCTCAATCTTGCTGAGAATTCCTTGCGGGAGTCGGTCTTGCTCGCCATATCCGACCACATCGTCGCCAGCCGCGCGTAATTCTTCTTGTGGTAGTCGTCCGTCGCCTCACGGGCTTTACGCGAACACTCGTCAGCCCGCTGTCGATACTCCGCCGCACTTACCATAGCGGTTACTCCGCACTTTGAATTCCACCCCCGCCGATTAAATCGTCCCAAAAGTTTTGTGAATTTTCAAGTGTATAAATGACACTGTTGGAAAGCGCGCGCGCGTAAATGGAACTTTTCTGTAAGCCTGCGCGAATACGGAAATCTCAGCGCCGAATCCCGAACTTTTCGAAGTCGGCTTCGATACTTGCGCGGGTTTTCTTAGCCGCCGCAATGTCCGCATTCGCGCCTGCAATGTCGCCGCGGCGGAACTTGATCAAGCCCCGCAGAAAAACCGCCTGCGAGCGCGTCGCATTGGCATCGATTGCGATCTGGCAATCCTCAAATGCTGCGTCGAGGTTCCCGAGCCGGAAATTGGCCAGGCAGCGATTGTTATGCGTGCCGTCATTGCCCGGCCGCAGGCGAAGCGATTCATTGCAGTCCACCAGCGCTTCCGTGTTCCTGTCCACGACAGCCAGCGCCCAGCAACGGTTGCTCAGCGCCGCTGCGTACTGCGGCGCAATCGCGAGCGATTCATTATAATCGGCAAGCGCCCGCTCGTAATTGTCCTTGAGCCGCCACTCGACGCCGCGGCTATTAAAAAGTTCGGCGAGCCGGTCGCCCTTATGTTCGCCGGAGGAAATTGCCGCCGAACACGCGGCAATTGCGGCGTCGCCGGATTGCTTGAAACAGATGTCGGTGTCGTTGGCGGAAGCCGCCGCGCCCGAGACCAAAATTACAATGAAGATAAGCGCGGTCCGTCGCATAACCCTGCCCCGTCTGACTGGCGCAGTTTCGGTTTGCGGTGCGCCGAACGCAAGTAATGCGCCCGCGAAATTATTTCAGGCCAAGGCGCTCGAATTCCTGTGCGATCCCGGGTGCCGTTGTCGTCGCGGTCGAAATATCCGCCTGGCCGCGCTTGTCGCCCTTCTTGAGCTTGGCGTAACCGCGGCCATAGAGAGCGCTCGGTGTATTCGGCGTCGTCTTGAGAACCATTTCGTAGTCGGCAATCGCGCGGTCGTATTGTTTCTGCTTGAGATAAATGAGCGCGCGGCTGTCGAGCGTGTGGGGCTCGTCCGGCACCAGCCGCAGCGCTTCGTTACAATCCGAAAGCCCGGCATCCAGATTGCCGACGATCGCGTGCACAAAGCAGCGGTTATTCCAGGCGCCGGCATGTGTGGGCCGGATCCGGATCGCCTCGTCATAGTCGGCAATCGAGCGCTGGAAGTCGCGCTTGAAGCGGTACGCCACCCCGCGCCCGATGAAGGTGTAGAAATCGCGGCCACCGAGCCGGATCGCTTCGGAGAAGTCCTCGATCGCGCGGTCGAAATCCTTGAGTTGCAAGTAAGCGTGGCCGCGCAGCGTATAAGCCTGCGCATCGGGCGCTGTTACGATCGCTTCGTTCAATATCGGCACCGCCGAATTCGGATCACCCGCTTCAATCAGCTTCGATGCGCGCTCTAGCAGCTTCTGTATTTTGGCGGCGTTTTCATCGGGCTTGGGCGGAGCAGGCGTTTGCTGCTGCGCGGGCGGCGTCTGCTTCACCGAGCTGAAGTTCGGCAGTCCGAAGATCAGAAAGTAAGCGGCAATACCCGCGAGCAAGAATACGGTTGCGAGCGCGCCGGCCACGATCAGCGCAGTTTTCGTGCCGCCGGCACCGGGCCGCTTGCCGCCGCGGCGCTTGCACGCGCCGTTGCGCGTGACGTTGCTCGGCCTCGATCCGCCGCATCTCCTTGTCGCTTAGCTGGTTCGCACGCTCGGAGGCCGCGCGGTCGCGCGTTTCCTGTTCACGGGCCTGACGGTCGGTTACCGAGCGCTCGCGGGTTTCCTGCTCGCGCGCGCGTGTGTTTTCATTGAAGGTGGCGTGCGCCTCCACCATCTGGATCGCCTGTTCGAGCGTGCGCTGTTCCTGCAATCAGCTCGCTGACCGCCATCCCCTGACGGCCGTGCTTGGCTTCATCAACAGCAGCTGCCGCGCCTGGTCATAGATCGAGCGCCGCGCCTCCGCCGTATTCGGGCGAAGCCGCGCGACCGCGTTCGAAATGGGGGTGAAATAATCGGTCGGCACTTTCCGCGCTGTCCCTCTTCCGCTTCGCGCTAATATATCGCGAAGTGGCGCTAACGTCCCGCATTCGCGGTGCGGTTTGCGAAGAACTGGTCGATCGCCTCCACCATGGAAACCGTGACCTTGTCGCGCCAGGTTTCGGAGGTCATCTGCCTCAAGTCTGTCGGGGCTCGAGAGATACCCAAGCTCCAGGAGCACCGAGGGCACGTCCGGCGACTTCAGAACCACGAAACCCGCAGAGCGGAGCGGCGAGCGATGCAGCCGCGCCGCGTTTTTCAGGCTGCCCGCGAGCGTGCGGGCGAAGAGCGCCGAGAAATTCTTGGTCTCGCGGTGTGCGAGATCGAACAGGATGTTGGCGACATCGTCCGGCTGTTTGGCGAGATTGTAGCCGGCCAGAAGATCGGCGCGGTTTTCCTTGTCAGCTAACCGCTGCGCCTCGGCGTCGGAGGCGCGGTCGGACACCGTATAGATCGTGGCGCCCGAGACTTCGCCGCCGCCGCGGGAAAGCGAGTCCGCGTGAATGGAAATAAAGAGCGCTGCCGCATTCGCGCGCGCAATCGCCACGCGCTCTTCGAGCGGCACGAAGGTGTCGTCGCTGCGCGTCATGACCACGCGATAGCGCCCAGTCTTCGTGAGCCGGTCGCGCAGCTTTTTCGCGACCTCGAGCACGACTTCTTTTTCTTCGTCGCCGGTCTTCGCGACCGCGCCGGTGTCGGGTCCGCCGTGACCGGGGTCGATGACGATCAAAGGCCGTGTGTCGGCGGTCGCGTTTTGTTTCTGCGGCGCGTTTGCGGTCTTCGTGGGTGCGCGTTCCGGCGCGATCGCGTTCTTCTGAAATGAGGCCGCGTCCGTGCGGACGAGATCGATCACGAGACGCGCCGGTTGATCGTCCACCGCGGCAAGCACGAAAGCTTTGTCGACATTCGCGGGCTCGCGCAGATCGATCACGATCGCGCGCCTTGCCGGGCGCAAACAGGCCATAGCGGTAGGCGCTGATGAGACCCCGGCCCTGCTTCCCGGCGCCGACCGGCAGGTCGAACGAGAGATCCGGCAGATCGACGATCGACGCGGTTCGGATTGGCGATCGTATAGACGCGCATCTCGACCGTGCGGTTCAAATCGATGACGAGCCGCGTGCGATTGGCGTCGCCCAGCAAGCCGTGCATCGAGCGCAATCGTGCGCTGCGCAGCGCGTATTCTGGGCAAATACAGGCGCGACACCGGTAAGGGCCAGTATCAGCGCAATGATGTAAGGCGCGGTTCGCATGTCCGCCGGTCCGAAAAAACCCGGTAAAATCAGTAGCGTGCCGGGGTTAAGCCCGCGTTTACCGTGGTCCGGGGCGCGCAAATAGATCAATAAAATCGAGAGCTTTAACTCGGCTCCTTGCCAAGCGGGCGGCTTCGCGCCTACATAAATCCATCACGGTTCGCGTGCGGGATTCGTCCGGGCGAACGGAAGGCGCGGGTCAGCGACCGGCAGATTGATGTTGCCGCGACGCTTAGCGCGCCCCAGACCGCCCGATACCACACCGCCATTACCGTGACGGCGTTTAGGTGCTGCGCGCTTTTTCGCGAGCGCCGCCCGCCACGAACAGGAATGGAGCCGATGTCCGCACTGCAATCCAACCGGGATCAAGGAAAGACCCCGCGCAGCCGCGCATCCGCTCCCGCTATCACCCATTCTACCGTTTCAATTCGTGACGCGCGCTAACGCGCGCGCAGTGAGATTCTCATGGCCAACAAAATGCTTATCGACGCCACCCATCCGGAGGAAACCCGGGTCGTGGTCGTTCGCGGCAACCGCGTCGAGGAATTCGACTTCGAAGCCGCCAATCGCCGTCCGCTACGCGGAAATATCTATCTAGCCAAAGTCACGCGGGTCGAACCTTCGCTGCAAGCTGCCTTCGTCGATTACGGCGGCAACCGGCACGGTTTTCTCGCGTTCGGCGAAATCCATCCTGACTATTATCAAATTCCGGTCGCCGACCGGCAGCGCCTCATTGAAGAAGAGCACCGCGCCGCCAAGGCGGCCTCGGACCAGCGACGGCAAGCGCCGCCGTCAACAAGCCGATGAAGGACGGACGGCTCCGAAAGCGTCAGCGAGCAGGCCGCCGAGCAGCACGATCATGACGGCGATCATCCGCGACCAATCACGCCGAGGACGTTCAGTGCGAGCGACGCACAGCCGACGATTACCCGGCCGAGCATCACGACGCGCACGAAGCGTCCGAAACGCGTGCCGAACCGGTTGACGCCGAGCGAGACGTTCGAGCAGAACGAGCGGCGCTGCATGGCGAAGAAGCCGCGCGGCGACAACGAAGCCGGCGATCGCGGCGCTTTCGCATGTCGAAGAATCTCCCGGCGACGACGCGCCCGCGCCGGAAGTCGTGGAGTTGGTCGTCAGCGGCGACGCTATGGAAGAAGTGCCGGAGCGCGCGCCGCGCCGGCACCGCACCTACAAGATTCAGGAAGTCATCAAGCGCCGCCAGATCATCCTGGTGCAGGTCGTAAAAGAAGAGCGCGGCACCAAGGGTGCGGCGCTCACCACCTATCTCTCGCTTGCCGGCCGCTATTCGGTACTGATGCCGAACACCGCGCGCGGCGGCGGCATTTCGCGCAAGATCACCGACGGCGCCGACCGGCGCCGCCTGAAGGATCTCGTCTCCGATCTCGAAGTGCCGGAAGGCATGGGCGTGATCCTGCGCACGGCGGGTGCCGCCCGCACCAAGCCCGAGATCAAGCGCGACTTCGAATATCTGTTGCGGCTGTGGGAACAGGTGCGCGAGCGCACGCTGAATTCCACCGCGCCTGCCCTCGTTTACGAGGAAGGCTCGCTCGTGAAGCGCGCGATCCGCGACCTCTATAATAAAGAGATCGACGAAGTGCTGGTCGGCGGCGACGAGTCCTACAAGGACGCCAAGGAATTCATGCG
The DNA here is from genome assembly GCA_963730025.1 of uncultured Alphaproteobacteria bacterium. Classification (GTDB taxonomy): domain Bacteria; phylum Pseudomonadota; class Alphaproteobacteria; order Rhizobiales; family Xanthobacteraceae. The sequence continues at coordinate 127,749 of CAVSPV010000001.1, read as the reverse complement.
CATGCTCATGCCGAGCCATGCGAAGAACGTGAAGCCCTACCGAGATACGCTGCCGATTTTCGCCCGCTTCGGCGTCGAACAACAGCTCGACGCGATGTTCTCGCCGATCGTGCAGCTTAAATCCGGCGGCTACATCGTCATCAACCCGACCGAAGCGCTGGTCTCGGTCGACGTGAACTCGGGCCGCGCGACGCGCGAGCACAATATCGAAGACACCGCGCTCAGGACGAACATGGAAGCGTCCGAAGAAATCGCGCGGCAACTCCGATTGCGCGATCTTGCCGGACTCATCGTGATCGACTTCATCGACATGGAAGAGAACCGCAACAACCGCTCGGTCGAGCGCAAGCTCAAGGACTGCCTGAAGCACGACCGCGCGCGCATCCAGGTCGGCCGCATCTCGCATTTCGGCCTGATGGAAATGTCGCGCCAGCGCATCCGCACCGGCGTGCTGGAAAGTTCGACCGAAATCTGCCCGACCTGCGGCGGCACCGGTCATATGCGCTCGGTCTCTTCGGTGGCTCTGCATCTCCTGCGCGCGCTCGAAGAGCAATTGATGAAGTCGGCGGCGAACGATCTGATCGTGCGCACCCGGCCCGACACCGCGCTCTATCTGTTGAACCACAAGCGCGCGCATCTGCGCGATCTTGAAGGCCGGTTCGGCGTGCAGATCATGGTGCAGTCCGACGGCTCGCTTTCGGGCCAGCAATATTTCGTGGTCGAAAAAGGCGGCGTTTCCCGCGGCGTTCCGGACCCGGCCTATGTGCGTGCCATGCCTGGAGATCGTCGAAGACGAAGACGAACTCGATCTGGCCGACGAGGAAGCTGCCGAGGAAGAAGAAGCCGGAGCGGAAACCGAAGTGGATGCGGATGCGTCTGCCCCGAGCGGCGACGCGACCGGCGACGAAGGCACCGACAGTAACGGACGCAAGCGCCGCCGCCGCGGTCGGCGCGGCGGACGCGGCCGTGAACGCGAGCCGCGGCGCGAAGGCGGAACTCGCGATCCCGCGCCGCGCGCCGATGCTCAAGCTTCCGGCGATGTGCAGCCGTCCGATTTAACTGGCGAACAGCCCATCGAAGGCGAAGGCAGCGACGCGCACGAACAAAGCCACGCGCGTGAAGACGGCAGCCAAGCCGATGGCGATAAGCGGCGCAGGCGCCGTGGCCGCCGTGGTGGACGCCGCAACCGGCGCGACCGTTTCCCGGAGGGCGAACAGGCCACTCAACAGAACGATGCCAACGGCAATGCAGTGTTCTCGGCCGAATTCGAAGAGCCCGATACGACCCCGCAACCCGAAGCGCGGCCGCCACTGCCGGAAAATCCCGGCACGGCTCCGCAATTCGGTACCGAGCAGCCGGCGTCCATGCCTGAGCGGCAGGAAGATGCGCGCCCTAGCGACACGCCGAAGCGCCGCTCGACCGTGCGTGAAGCACCGCCGGCGAGCCGCTCCGAGCATGCACAGTCGTCGGCTCCGGTTTATGAGCGAAGCGATCCTGCACCGCTTGCACCGGAAAACGGCGGAGAGCCGGATGGCGACGCGCCGCCGCCGGCAAATCAGCCCCGCAAATCCGGCTGGTGGCGCCGCTAGTCGTTAAATTGTGATCTAAAGTTCCGCCACGGCTCCGCCACAGAGCCTGACCAAGCTTGTAAAGTTCATGGGGCCGCGCGCACCCTCGCGCGGCGGTAACAGAGAGATCCTAGGACATGAAGTCCCTTGTGAAGCGTTCATTGCTGGCAGGCGTATTCGCCATCGCGGCGATCGCAGCTGCCGAGGCGCGGCCGGTGCTCGTCACCGCCGACCTCAACGTGCGTGTCGGTCCGGGCACCGAACATCCGTCGGTCGGTGTCATTCGCGGTGGCTCGACTGCGGAAGTCGGCCGCTGCTTTACCGGCTGGTGTGAAATTTTCTGGAACGGCCTGCGCGGATTTTCGAGCCAGGCTTATCTCGACGGCTACGGTCCCCCGCCCGCGGTTTATGCGCCGGCTCCGCCGCCGGTCTATTATTACGGCCCGCGCCGCCATTACGGCTACGGACCCTATGACCGCCCGTGGCGCCCGCGCTATTATCGCCACTGGTAAGCGGAAAACTTTCGAACGGATTGCGCCGCGCGTAACCAGTCTCGGATTTATCCGAGACTGGAGTTCCAAATGCGTAAGTCGGCTATAGCCGACTTACGTGCGCGCGGCGTTTTTCTTTAGCGCTTCAACCACTTCCCGATCCGCTCGACCGCTTCGTGCATTTCGGCAGCGGACCCCGCGTAGCAGAAGCGCAGGTAATGGCTCCCGCGCGCGGTATCGAAATCGACACCGGCGGTCGCGGCAACACCCGCTTCGTCCAGCATCCTGCGCGCGAAATCGAGCGAGTCATTCGTGAAGCGCGCGACATTCGCGTAGAGATAAAACGCGCCGTCGGCGGGCAGGAAATTATCGAGCCCGGCCTTCGGCAGACCTTCGATCAGAATGCGGCGGTTTTCTTCATAGCCGCGCTTGATCACTTCCATTTCCGCGCGGCCCTCGAACGCAGCCTCTGCTGCGATCTGCGAGAGCGTCGGCACCGAAATGGCAAGATTTTGCTGCAAGCGCTCGATCGCGCGCACGTAATTTTCCGGCACCACCATCCAGCCGACGCGCCAGCCGGTCATGCAGAAATATTTCGAGAACGAATTGATGACGATCACCTGATCGGAAAATTTCGCCGCGGTCTCGCCAGCGAAGGCGTATTCGAGCCCGTGATAAATCTCGTCGGAGATAAAACGGATGCCGGCGTCGCCGCACGCCGAAATCAAATCCGACAATTGCTCGGGCGGGATCATGGTGCCGGTCGGATTCGCAGGCGATGCTACGATCACACCGGCAAGCGGCTCGCTGCGCATGGGCTCGGCGAGCAACGCCTCTTTCGTAATCGCCCAGCGGGTCGCGCCGAAATTTCGATTTCGACCGGCACGCAGCCGAGCGCACGCAGGATATTGCGGTACGGCGGATAGCCGGGCGACGCGATCGCAACGCGGTCGCCGGGCTCGAACAGCGATAGGAATGCGAGAATGAATCCGCCGGACGAGCCGGTCGTCACCACGATCCGCGCCGGATCGACTTCGAGCTTGTGCTGCTCGCGATAGTAGCGCGCGATCCGCGCGCGGAGCGACGGGATGCCGAGCGCCGTGGTGTAGCCGACCCGGCCCTGCTTCGAGCGCTGCCTTGGCGGCCGCGAGCGCGGTCGAAGGCGCGTTCGCCGCGGGCTGGCCCACCTCCATGTGAATCACGCGGCCGCCGGCCGCCTCGATCCGGGCCGCGTGCTCCATGACGTCCATCACCATGAAAGGCGGCACATCGCTCCGGGCCGACGGCGAAAGCAGCGCTTTTGCTGCTTCTTTACGCATGCCGGCTTCCGAATCCCTGCTTTGGCCGCATGATGCCCCGCTGATGCCGCAATCGCGCGTTCCGTTGCCCTGGCCGCGCCGATTGGCGCGTTGACCCGCTGGAGCGGCGACCCTATTTCGTTCTTCAGCCTTCCCGAATGGAACGCTTGGCTTCTCGAATGCTCGAAGTTTCTTCTGCTAGCAGGCCGGATCGCGCACTGCCAGCGCCCGTCGCCGTTCGCAGTGGCCGCGCTGGAAGCGCGCGGTCGCGATCGCTTGCTTCGCTAAGCGTGCTTTTCACGTCACGCCGGCGCAGCGCTCGCCCAGCAGGGGCCGAAGCTGCCGGTGCTGCGCGACGCCGAGACCGAAGAATTGCTGCGCGACTATATGCGTCCGGTTCTGCAAAGCCGCGGGCCTCGCGCAGCAGAATATCGAAGTCGTCATCATCAACAGCAAAGAATACAACGCCTTCGTTGCCGACGGTCGCCGCATTTTCGTGAACTACGGCGCGGTTTACGACTCCGCGACACCGAACCAGATCATCGGCGTGCTCGCACACGAAACCGGTCACATCGCGGGCGGACATCTGTCGCGGCTCCGCGAACAGCTTGCGAACGCGCAGACCGCGGCGATCATCGCGCTGATCCTGGGTGCTGCCGCACATCGGCGCCGGTGCTGCGACCGGCAACGCCGCGAGGTCGGCCAGGCCGCGCCGGGCATCATCATGGCGCCGGGCGAGATTATCCGCCGCACGCATGCTCTCTTATATCCGGACGCAGGAAGAAGCCGCCGACCGCGCCGCGGTCACTTATCTCAATGCCACCGGACAATCGGGACGCGGCCTGATCGAAACCTTCAGCGCGATTCTCGCAGCAGCAGCTCTTTCTGACGCAAACGGTCGATCCCTATCTGCTGTCGCATCCGACCGCGCAGAACCGTATCTCGCAGTTAGAGACGCTCGCGCAGGCGTCAGCCCGCATTTCAACAAGAAGGACTCGCCCGAGCTGCAGTTCCGCCACGACATGGTGCGCGCGAAGCTTGCGGGCTACTTCGACCGGCCCGAAGCGGTGGCGCGGCGCTATCCGCAGTCGAACACTCGCTGCCCGCGCAATATGCGCGCGTGATGTCGTCCTACCGCTGGAGCAATATCCGCTCGGCACTCGCGCAGGTCGATGCGCTGATCGCAGCACAGCCGCGCAATCCCTATTTCCACGAATTGAAGGGACAGATCCTGCTCGAAGCCGGCCGCGCGCAGGGAAGCGATCGCGCCGCTGCGGCAGGCAGTCGAATTGTCCAAAGGCTCGCCGCTGATCCGCATGATGCTCGGTCAGGCGCTGGTGCAAGGCGGCGTCAGCCCCGAGAGACGCACAGGAAGCGATCCGCGAATTGCGCTTCGCGCTTCAGCGCGAGCCGAATGCGGCCTTCGGCCACCGCCAGCTAGCGATCGCCTATGCGCGCACCGGCGACCGCGCCAATGCCGATCTTTCCGGCGCCTACTGCCGCCTTCAACGACGGCGACTTTCCGGCCGCCAAAGACCATCGCGACGCGCGCGCAGCGCAGTTTCCCGACCGGTTCGCCGGGCTGGCTAAGAGCCGACGACATCATTAAGTATCAACCGCCGAAGCTCAACCGAAAATGAGCCGGCGCAATCAGGAGCTAACGCCAATGCCTATCTTCTCGCGCCCTCGCCTTCTTGCGGTGTTGGCCACCGCCGCGATCGCACTTTCCGCAGGAACGGCCATCGCCCAGACCGTGCAACGCGACGAGATCGAAAAGATCGTCCGCGAATATATCCTGAAGAACCCAGAAATCGTGCGCGACGCGATCATCGAATTGCGCCGCCGCGAGGAACAGGCGGAAACACAGCTGCGCAGTGACGCGCTGAAAAGCCATCAGGCGAAGTTGTTCAATTCGCCCCGCGCCATCGTGATCGGCAATCCCGAAGGGCAACGTCACGCTGGTCGAGTTCTTCGATTACAACTGCGGCTACTGCAAAAAAGCGCTCGGCGACGTGAGCGAGCTCCTGAAGAACGATCCGAATCTCAAAGTCGTGCTCAAGGAATTGCCGATCCTGAGCCCGGGCTCGGTCGAGGCCGCGCGCGTCGCGATCGCAGTCCGCATCCAGGACCCGACCAAATATCTCGCCTTCCACCGCATCCTGCTTAATGGCCGTGGCGAAGCCAACGGCGCGCGCGCGCTTGCCGCCGCCAAGGAAGCGGGCCTCGATATCGAGCGTATCAAGAAAGACATGAACAGCCCGGAAGTCGATGCGACGCTCGCAGGAGAGCGCCGGAACTCGCCGAAGCGCTCAAGGTCAGCGGCACGCCGACCTATGTGCTTGCCGACCAGGTGATTCCGGGCGCGCTCCCCTATGAGCGGCTGGCGCTCGCGATTGCCGCGGTCCGCAAGTGCGGCAAGGTCGAATGCTGAAATTAATCAAAGACTTGGCCTAGCCTTCCCCTTCGCGACGGCGCTCTCTATAAAAAGCCGCCGCCCGCGCTGACGTCGCGTCGGCCGAGGTCTCCGGGCCTCTTTCGCAATCGACCGCGCACGAGTGACCATGCCGACCGTCTATGTCCTGAACGGGCCGAACCTGAACCTGCTCGGCAGCCGCGAGACTTCGGTCTATGGCGCGACGACGCTTGCCGACATCGAGAAGCTGTGCGGGACGGCTGCGAAAAAGCATGGGCTCGAGTCTGGTCTTCAAACAAAGCAACCACGAAGGCGAACTCGTGGACTGGCTGCATGAAGCCAAAGCGAAAGCCGTGGGCGTCGTGATCAATCCCGGCGCCTATACGCATACGTCGATCGCGATTGCACGACGCGATCCGCGCGATCGGACTTCCGGTAATCGAAGTACACCTCTCCAATATTTTTGCGCGCGAGGAATTCCGGCATCATTCCTATGTCTCGCCGGTCGCGCGCGGCGTCATTTGCGGGTTCGGACCGGACGGCTACGGGCTTGCGATCGACGGATTAGCCGCGGCATTGCGCGGCTAGAAGCAACGGAAAATAAGAAATGTTTGGCAAAAAAATAAAAGTCGATCCCGCTGGTCCGCAATCTCGCGGAACTCTTGAACGAAACGGGACTGACCGAAATCGAAGTGCAGTCCGGCGGGCAGCGCATTCGCGTTTCGCGCGGCGCGACCGCGGTCGCCGCGCCGCCACGGCGGCGCGCCGATCTGCGCGCGCTGCTGCTGCCGTCGTGCCTGCCGGCGAAGTGAATTTCAGCAATCATCCGGGTGCGATCACCTCGCCGATGGTCGGTACGGCCTACCGCTCGCCTGAGCCGGGCGCCAGGCCATTCGTCGATGTCGGCGACAGCGTGAAAGTCGGCCAGACGCTGCTCATCGTCGAAGCGATGAAGACCATGAACACGATTCCGGCAACCAAGAGCCGGCAAAGTCACGCAGATTCTGATCGACGACGGCCATCCGGTCGAATTCGGCCAGCCGCTTGTGATCGTCGAGTGAGCGGAACCGCAATGTTCGACAAAGTCCTGATTGCGAACCGCGGCGAGATTGCGCTTCGCGTTCTGCGCGCGTGCAAGGAACTCGGCATTGCCACCGTCGCGGTGCATTCCACCGCCGACGCCGAAGCGATGCACGTAAAGCTCGCGGACGAGAGCGTCTGCATCGGACCGCCGCCCGCGCGCGAAAGCTATCTCAATATTCCTTCGCTGCTTGCGGCCTGCGAAATCACCGGCGCGGACGCAGTCCACCCGGGCTACGGCTTCCTGTCCGAGAATGCGCGCTTTGCGGAAATTCTCGCAGAGCACGGCATCGGCTTCATCGGCCCGAAGGCCGAACACATCCGCATCATGGGCGACAAGATCGAAGCCAAGCGCACCGCAAAGCGCCTCGGTATTCCGGTCGTGCCCGGCTCCGACGGCGGCATCACTTCGGATGAAGAAGCGATGCGGGTCGGCCGCGAGATCGGATTTCCCTTGATCGTCAAAGCGGCCGCCGGTGGCGGCGGACGCGGCATGAAAGTCGCGCGCGACGCGGAAGCCCTTTCGCGTTGCGCTTTCGTCCGCGCGCTCCGAAGCGAAGGCGGCGTTCGGCGACGACGCGGTCTATCTCGAGCGCTATCTCGAAAAGCCGCGTCATATCGAAATCCAGATTCTCGGCGACGGCAAGGGTGACGCGATCCATCTCGGCGAGCGCGACTGCTCGCTGCAGCGGCGGCACCAGAAGGTGTTCGAAGAGTCGCCCTCGCCCGCGCTGAACCGCGAAATGCGCACCCAGATCGGCGAAATCTGCGCGAACGCGATGCGCGAGCTGAAATATTCCGGCGCCGGCACCGATCGAGTTTCTCTACGAAAACGGCGAATTCTTTTTCATCGAAATGAACACGCGCATCCAGGTCGAGCATCCGGTCACCGAAATGATCACCGGCATCGACCTCGTGATCGAGCAGATCCGGATCGCAAGCGGCGCGTCGCTTTCGGTTAGCCAAGAAGACGTGCAGTTCAACGGTCACGCGATCGAATGCCGCGTGAATGCCGAGGACCCGCTCACGTTTGCGCCGTCGCCCGGCACCATCAAATATTATCACGCACCCGGTGGCCTCGGCGTCCGGGTCGATTCCGCGGTCTATGGCGGCTATCGCATTCCGCCGCACTACGATTCACTGATCGGGAAGCTGATCGTGTTCGGCAAGACCCGGAACGAATGCATGATGCGGCTGCGGCGCTCGCTCGATGAATTCGTGGTCGATGGCGTGAAGACCACGCTGCCCCTGTTCCGCACGCTGGTGCGCAACGCCGATATCGCAGAACGGCGACTACGACATTCACTGGCTCGAGCGTTATCTCGCCGAGAAAACCTGAACCCTACGGTTTGCGGATACGCAACGACTTGATGAAGGCGCTTGCCTCGTCACTGCTCGCACCCTTCTGGTGAGCGCCGATCACGCCGAAAACCGTATTTCCCTGCAGCACATAGAGCTGCAGAAAAATATCGGATGCCATTGTCGGCGGTTGCTTCGATCGCTTTCAAAACGTCGCCGGGGCCGCGCTCCCAATCGAACAAGCGTGAGGAAACAGTCTTTCCCCTCACCTGCGCCACGAAATTAGCGACATTGGCTTCAAGCTCATTCTTAGGATTGAACTTCGCATCGGCGTGATACTTCGATTGCACCGCAAGCAGCACCGATTTCGGCGGGTTCTTGAGCAAGTAAAGCACCGACTCCGCTGGCAAGCCGTAACTCTCGCTGTTGCGCTTTTGCTGCTCCGGCTTATCCGGCATCGCAAAAGAGAAAGAGCCATCAGGGCCGGTGATCTCCTGCCATCCGGAAGGCGTTTGCGCGACCGCAGAAAGCGAAAGCATGGCTGCAATCGCTGTCGCAAAAGCCAGACGTGCAATTTGTCTCATACCGGTCGCCCTTAATTTTAAGAACATTACCATGAAAACTTTCCAAAGCAGCCGGACTCGCGTTATCGTGACTAAAGTTTCCGGAGTTCGACATTTGGCCCGCCACGACGAAGCCCGCGTCGAGATCACGCCGGAAGTGCTGCTGAAGGCCTATTCCGTGCGGCATCTTTCCCGATGGCGGAAAGCGCGGACGATCCTTCGCTGTTCTGGGTCGAGCCCGAACAGCGCGGCGTGCATCCCGCTCGACGGCAGCTTTCGCGTTCCGCGACGGCTCGCGCGCACGATCCGCTCCAACCGCTTCGAAGTTCATGTCGACCGCGACTTCGACGCGGTGATCGACGCCTGTGCCGCACCCGCCGCAGGCCGCGACTCCACCTGGATCAACAAGCGGATCCGCAGGCTCTACCGGGCGCTGTTCGACCGGCGCCAATGCCACACCGTCGAAGCCTGGCGCGACGGCACGCCTCGTCGGCGGGCTTTATGGCGTCAAGATCGGCGCCGCGTTTTTCGGCGAGAGCATGTTTCACTTCGAGCGCGATGCTTCGAAGGTGGCGCTCGTGCATCTGGTCGCGCGGCTCAAGCGCGGCGGCTTCAAATTGCTCGACGCGCAATTCATGACCGCGCATCTGGCGAGCTTCGGCGCGACAGAAATGTCACGGCCGGAATATCAGAAGCATGCTTGACCGAGGCGGTCGCGGCCGATGCGCAGTTTTACTGCTGGCCTTCCGACGGCGTGATCGACGGCGGCGTGGTTTTGCAGTCGGTCAACCAGATATCGTAAATCGGATGCTCGACCGCGTTCAGGCCGGGCGATGACGCGAACATCCAGCCGGTGAAGATGCGGCGGATTTCCGCTTTCAACGTAATCTCGTCGACCTCGACGAAGGACGGTCGTGTTCTGCGTTTCAGTAGGCGGCCGCGTGTAGCAGGCGCGCGGCGTCACCTGGAGCGCGCCGAATTGCACGGTTTCGTTCAGCGCAACATCGAACGCGATGATGCGGCCGGAAATCTTGTCGAGACCCGAGAAGGTCGCGGTCGGATTGGCGATGCGCTCGCCTTCCGGCGTCTGGGTCATCGTCTCAGGCGTCGTTGTTGGCGGCGGCAGATCTTTCTGCTGCTTGGTCTTTGCCTTGGTCTCTTTTTTCTTTTCGTGTTTGGTCGGGTGTGCTGTGGCGCCAGAATATCGGCTGCTGTTGCTGCTGGGGCCGCTGCTGTGGCGGCGGCAATTGCTGTTGCTGCGGAGGCGGCGCGGGGATCGGCGCCTGCTGGATGTCGCCCGGCGGACGCGGCGGCTGGAACTGGCCGAAGGCAGTGCCGCGATGAACGCCAGCGGACAGAGTTACCGGCCGCAATCAAACGTGGGAATTTCGGATCATTCGGGAACTGCCGCCGCCGCCGCGGTCAAGAAGTAGAGCCGATTCAATAATTGAGACGGTCGTTAACACGGGGATTGAGGCCGCGAAAGGGCGTGTCCATTTAAACGACCGAGGCTTTCGCATCACGGAAACAAATACTTGGCGTTGGTTGGGGCGGAGATTGAGAAGCCAATAATGCCCATGTTTAGCTTCCTTCAGACGGAAACACCGTCATTTCAGGGAGCGAAAATATGAAGCGTTTTGTAATACTCGCCGCGATGGCCGCCGTCGTCACCGTTGGCGGCTGTCGCCGGGACGTCCAGATGCAATTGCCGGAACCAAGGCGTCCTGCCAGCATCACCTCACCGGCGCTGACCGGACTACCGGTCCTGCGCGCGATGCGATGATCAAGCGCTATCAGGCTTGCCTCAAAGCCAAGTAACAAGATTGAAACCTGCGTCAACCGCGTTTGGATGCGTGAACGCGAAGCCTGACGTAATCCGCGGTCCAGTTTCCGGACCTGTCCTGCAAGGCTGGCGCGAGCAGCGCCTCGACTTCGGCGACGATCTCGCTCGCGTTTCTCTGCCGGCCATTGCTCGAAAAAGCTTTCACGAAACGTCGAAAGCCAGCCGCGCATGCCGGTCGGCAGCGGCGTCGGGCGCGGGAACAAGCCCGATCCGCTCCACCGAAAATCCGTTCGCCTCAAGCAGCGCGCGATATTCCGCGGGCGTCGGATAGAACCAGCCCGCTGCAAGCGCCGGATCGCCTCCGTGTTTGATCGCGGTCGCGCGAAGTGCGGTCACGATCGCCGCGATATTGCCGTGACCGCCGAACTCGGCGACGAAGCGCCCGCTTGGCTTTCAGCGCACGTGCGACCCCCTTCACGACATCTTCCGCGCGCGTCATCCAGTGGAGTGCAGCGTTGGAAAACACCGCGTCGAACTCCGGTCCGAAATCGAGCGCTCTGCACCGTCGATGAATCGGACGTCGAGACCGCGGCCGCGGGCGGCGGCAAGCAGCGGCTCTGAGTTGTCCGCGCCGATCACCTTGGCTCCGGCCTGCACCAGCTTTTCGGTCAGGCGCCATCGCCGCAGCCGAGATCGAGAATGCGCTCACCCGGCTTTGGCGCGAGCCAGTTCAACACTTCGCTGCCAAGATCGGAGACGAAGCGCGCGTTCTTGTCGTATTTCTCCGCACCCCAGACCTGTTTCGGGCGGCCGGCTGCGAGTCGGCGCTTGCCTTTGCTGTCATCGGCTCGTCTTCTCGGTAGAGCTTTAAGCCGTTTCTATAGCTGCCTTTTTCTTGCCGCGCCTGCCTCGCAGAACTGGAAAAAAGAAACCAAATACCGCAAGAGAACGTAACGGAACCGCGGCCCCGCAGGTCGGTTAAGCACAGGGCTGGTCAGGCTTTAAAGACATGAAGAACTCGATTTCGCGCAGGCATTTTCTAGCGAGTGCGGCGGCCATGGCCGCAAGCACGGGCGCCGTGCTTGCGCCAGATATTCGGCCAGCAACGCGGCAGGATTGGCCGCATATCCGACCGAGCAGCGCCCGCCCGCGAACTATCGATCCGCGCGCGCAGCAACAGCAGCCCAGGGCCCGCAGCAGAATCAAACCAACAGCAGCCGCCGATCCCGCAGGGACCGAACGACATCGCAGCGAAGGAACAATGGTATCTGCGCGATTCAATTCCCGATCAGAAATTTCCGATCCGGAAGGTGAACCAGGAATTTCTAAATCCTGAATACCGCCGACAGCTCGTGCCGTTCCGTCATGCCGAACAGCCTGGCACGCTCGTGGTCGACGCGAAGAACTACTATCTCTATCTGCTGCGCGAAGGCGGACAGGCGATCCGCTACGGCGTTGGCGTCGGCCGCGAAGGTTTCGGCTGGAGCGGCAATGCCTTTGTCGGCCGTGTCGCCGAATGGCCGGATTGGGTGCCGCCGAAGGAAATGCGGCTGCGTCAGCCGGAACTGCCGGAGCGCATGTTCGGCGGCCCGGAAAATCCGCTCGGCGCGCGCGCGCTTTATCTCTACGAAGGCAACAAGGACACGCTCTACCGCATCCACGGCACTGCGGAGCCGTGGACGATCGGCACGAACGTGTCGTCGGGCTGTATCCGGCTGCTTGAACGAAGAGATTGCGGATCTTTATCTGCGGACGCCGGTCGGCACCAGGGTCGTGGTCGTCGGCAATGCCGCGAACCTGCCGGTGGTGCAACCTCAGCAGCAAAATCAAAACCAGCAAGGTCCGCAGCAGCAGGAGCAGCAATTTCAGCAGCAGCAACTTGCCGCCGCCGCAATATCAGCAGCAACCCAGCAGCATAACCAGCAGCAGCAGTATCGAAATCAGCAGCAGTTTCCGAGTCAGCTGCGATAATTTACTGGACCCAAATATCGTCATGCCCGGCCTTGCTGCCGGGCATCCACGTCTTTAGTACATAACTTCAATAAGCGTGATGGCCGGCACCAAGTCGGGCTATGACGCCTAATAAATCAACGCAGCGCTGCCGCGATGGTCTTCGCGTTATGGCGCATCATGTCGAGTAAGTCGGCGCTGGACCGTTCGGCTCCGATAGCGCATCCGAATAGAGCGTGCCGCCGAGCTTCGCGCCGGTTTCGCGCGCGATCTGCTCGATGATGCGCGGGTTCGAGATATTCTCGACAAAGATCGCTTTGACGCTTTCTTTCCTGATCTGCTGGATCAGCCGCGCCACATCGCGCGCGCTCGGCTGCGTCTCGCCGCCGGCGCCTTGGGCCGCGAGAAACTCGATCGCGTAAGCGTCGCCGAAATAATGGAACGCGTCGTGTGAGGTGATCACGCGGCGCTGCTTTTCGCTCAGGCCTGCGAAGAGCTGCTTGATTTCCGCTTCCAGCGCATCGAGCTTCTGCCAGATAGTCGGCGGCATTCTTTTCGTAAGCCGCCTTCCCTGCCGGATCGACGCCGATCAGCGCGTCGCGGATGTTCGCGACATAGATCTTCACATTCGCCACTTCCTGCCAGGCATGCGGATCGTAGCGGTCGCTGTGTTTATGTTTGTGGTTATGGCCGTGGCCTTCGATCTCGGCCGTGAGCGCTTTCACGCCCTTGGTCGCGACCACGCGCGCGCCTTTATAGCCCGCGCTCTTCACCAGACGATCGGCCCAGCCTTCAAGCCCGAGACCGTTGATGACGACAAGCTGTGCGCTCGCCAGCGCTTTGGCGTGTGCGGGTGTCGGCTGGAAGCCGTGCATGTCCGTGTTCGGTCCGACCAGAGTGAGACATCGACGCGATCGCCGCCGACCTGGCGCACCAGATCGCCGAGGATCGAGAAGCTTGCGACCACTCGCACCTTGTCCTGCGCCGCCGCCGGATTAAACGAAGCAACTGCAGAAAACACGCAGCGAGCAGCAGACATGATTTTGCGCATCTGACAATGTCCCTAAAATTCGATCCCGGCTTTCAGCCGGACTTGATTACGCTCGAAGTTGACCAGATCAAGACGCGCGGGCATTGCCCACCTCTTCGCCCCAGAGCTGATGATTCCAGGCAAGCGACAGCCAGGCGTTGGGCGAAAGCTTCGTATAAAGCGTCGGCCCGAGATAGATTGCTTCGCCGGTAAATTCGCCGAGCAGCAAGCCGTCATAGGCGCGCAAATACCGCGTCTCGATTCCGAGAAAGACGTTTTTTGCGACCTGGTTTGCGATCGCAACGCCAAAGCCGAATTTCGATGCGCGCTCCCATTCGGTCGCGCCCCGCTCCTTCACGTATTCGATCTCATTGATCACGTTGAAGGCGGCGAACCATTTGTCCTTCACGAGTTCGGTATCGAAGATCAATTTATTTTCAGAGCCGTATTTGATGCCGCGCAAGCCCGTCAATTCGTCATGCGACTGGATCGAGGGCTCGAAATGCAGCGTCATGCCGAATGGGTTCACGCCGCGCTTGAGCAGCCGCCAGCGCAATTCGCCGCCGATACCGTTGAAGGAAAACACGTTGACGTTTTCGAAGCCCGGGACGCCGCTTACGCGCTGATTGATCGCAAACAGGCCGAAGCCCGCGCTGAAATTGTCGGTCAGGCCATAAGCGAATTCGAGTTTCTTGCCGTAAGCATTATAGCTGCCCGCGCGCTTGCCGAAGCGGCCAACGATCTCGATCGCAATGCCCTTCGCGCCGGCGTGTTCGGTATCGGAGCCGAGCGTGAAGCCGAACAGACTTTCGGTTTCGATACCGTGATCGTGGCCGAAATGGCGGTCGTTCGGATTGCGGCCGTGATGGTCGCCGTGTGCGTGCGAATGAGCATGCTGGTGGTTATGCGCGGGACCGTGATTATGACGATGCGCGGGCTGGCGCGCGCGCTGATAGCGCGGTGTGCGCAATTCCACGTTTTCCTGGCCGAAGGGCGCGGTTTGCGCAAAGACTTCGGTAGCAAATCCGAACATCATCAAGAACACGGCTGCGAACGAGCAGCACCCAACTTTTCTCATTACCACGCCCCCACTTGGCTATTCGATATATTGTATCGTTGCCGATACAATATATCGTTCGCTCGTCCGGTCAAGCAACTGAGGTGAAAAAAAGCCATAGAAATCAGCTCTGATTATGATATATTATATCAAATGTTACCTGTCGGGGTCGAGGTATGAAGGCGCTACGTGACCACTTGCTTGAAGTCACGGATGAAATGGACGCGGCCACCGCGCCTCCACGGCTCCGGGAGATTCAGCGAATTCTGCGCCGAGCGCTGCGGGAGGCGGAAGCTTCCGGAATTACCGAGCAGACATCTGCCGCCGCGCTGATCGCCGAAGCGCTGCCGCGCATCATCGCGTGCTATGGCCCCGCGCAAACGGCAGCGCTGCTGATCGATCTTGCGCGCAGTATCGGATCCGGCGGCGAGCCCTCGCCCCTGCAGTAGCAAGTATGGCGACGGCGATGACCAAACCAATCAACCAGAAACTTTGGAGCGCGTTACGCGATGCGGAAACTTCCCGTTACAGTGCTGTCCGGATTCCTGGGCGCAGGAAAAACGACCCTCATGAATCACATCCTGAACAACCGGCAGAACATGCGGGTTGCCGTGATTGTGAACGATATGAGCGAGGTGAACATCGACGCGGATCTCATTCGCGGTGGCGGTGCGAACCTGTCGAGGACTGACGAAAAGCTGGTCGAAATGACCAACGGCTGCATCTGCTGCACCTTGCGCGACGACTTGCTCGCCGAAGTCAGGAAGCTGGCCGAAGCAGGCCGCTTCGATTATCTGCTGATCGAGTTCGACAGGGATTTCGGAGCCACTGCCGGTTGCCGCCACGTTTGATTTCCGCGATGAGGAAGGCAACAGCCTCTCCGATATTGCCAAGCTTGATACGATGGTCACGGTCGTCGATGCGGCAAACCTGCTCCGCGATTATTCGTCCGACCAATTCCTGCGCGAGCGCGGCGAGAGCCTCGGCGACGAAGACAACCGCACGCTGGTCGATCTTCTGGTCGATCAGATCGAGTTCGCGGACGTGATCATACTGAACAAGATCAGCACGCCCTCGCCCCGCGATGCGGAAACGGCGCGGCAGATCGTGCGTGCCCTCAATCCGGAAGCCAGAATTATCGAGACCGATTTCGCGAAGGTGAAGCCCTCGGAAATCCTGAATACGGGCCTGTTCGATTTCGAAAAGGCACAACAGAATCCAATCTGGTTCAAGGAATTGTACGGCTTCGGCGAACATGTGCCGGAGACCGAAGAATACGGAGTCTCCAGTTTCGTCTATCGCGCCCGGCGGCCGTTCCACCCGGAACGCTTTCAGGAATTCATCCGCTCCAGCTGGGCCGGTGTAATTCGCGCCAAGGGGCATTTCTGGATTGCAACGCGGCCGGAATGGGCCGGCGAACTGAGCCAGGCCGGAGCGATCGTACGCAACGAAGGCATGGGTTACTGGTGGGCGGCGATTCCGAAACAGAAATGGCCGGATCATCCCGAATGGCGCAAGCGCGTTGAAGAATCCTGGGATCCGGTTTATGGCGACCGCAGACAGGAAATCGTTTTCATCGGGATCGACATGGACAGGGAAGCGATCACGAAGCGCCTCGACGCATGTCTGGTTGAGCCTTCGGGCGCGGACAAACTTGACATCGGCGCATGGCGCGAACTCCCCGACCCGTTTCCGGAGTGGAAACGGGCGGCCTGAGGCTAAGCTTTCACATAATGCAATCTTCGCCTTGCACAGCTCCGGGAAGTTCACCGAGGCCGCGACAAAGCATTTTCTGTGTACGTCTTCGTGCCCTCGCCGCCTTCCGCGGACCATGCAGCGCTGTTCGGTAAATGTGATCCTGCGCCACGGCTCAGTGCCTCGGCGGCAAGTCATCGCTCGTTCGGCGACAGATCAAGTCGGGTTTACCCGACTTGATCAATAAAAAACGCTAATCGTTCGGCGACCAAGCCTTGTAGTCACCCGTCGCGCGCGGGCGCTTGCCGCCGGCGAGCGTCGAGCCGCGCGGGCGCCAGGCCTGCGGCGTGCCGGTGTAATTCGGGCGATGCGGCTTTTCCCAGTCGCGGGTTTTGTAATCTTCCTGCGTCGGCGGCACATCGACGGTGTGATGCAGCCAGCCATGCCAGGACGGCGGCACGCGCGAAGGCTCGGCAAGGCCGTTGTAAATCACCCAGCGGCGCTCGAACTGAAAGTCCTTCTCAACCTTGCCGCGGTCCGTGCGGTAATAGCGGTTGCCCTGCTCGTCGGTGCCGACTTGCTCGCCATAGAGCCACGTCCACCAGAACGTCCCCCAGGTCGCGGAATTCCACCAGGTGAATATGCCGAGGAAGAAGGTCTTCATGGGCCCGCTCTAGCATGACTGCCCGCACGGGCAAACGCGGCTTTTAGACAGGCAATCCGGCAATCACGCCCAGCTCCTTCAGGCGTGCTGCGATGTGAATGATCACGCCGCGGGCGACTTCCGATTTCAGCTCCGGATCCTCGATCAGGAGGAGATGCGCGATCTGGGAGAGATGCTGTTTCGGATCGACGCCGCCGCCGAGTGCCGAGAGCGTGCTCTCGTCGAGATTGCGTTGCGCGGTTGCGATCGCTTCGACGCCGCCCTCTTTGGTGAGCTCTTTAATGCGCGCGATCAATTCATCGTTGGTGCCGTCGAACGGCTTCTGCTGTCGCCAAGGCTTCACGAGCGGTGCGGGTTTCGATGGCGGCGGCAACACCGGCGCCGGCGGCAAAACCAGGGGAGCTGTCGCCACGCTAGGCCCCGTAGCGATTGACGGCGTCGGCACAGGCGGCGGCGCAACGACGGGCGCTGGTACTGCAGGCATGGGCGCCGGTGCCGGCTGATTTACCTTCAGCGCCGCTTCGACGGCCGCGGCAAGATCCATCGGTTCAGGCACAGGCGTTGGTGTCGGCGCTGCAATCACCGGTGCTGCAACCGGTGCGACGACACCAGGCGTTACAGTTTCCGTTTTCGGCGCTTCGGGGATCGCAGCCACACTCGGCGCGACGACTGCGACCGCCGCGGGCTCGACCGCTTCTTTCGCGGGAGCGGGAGTTTTCTCTTCCGCCTTTTTCGGCTCAGCCGTGCGCAGCGCGCGACGCGGCAATTTGTCGGCGATGATGCCGACGAAAAGCGCAAACCCTACCGAGGCAAAATAGAAGAGCATGCTGGCGGACCGCGTGAGCCCGCCCGGCCCCGCGCAAACTTGTGCGCGGTCGAGTATCGCAACCGGGATATCGAATCCGCCACGGCAATAAAGCGGCGCGCCGATGAAATAACCGACCGACAACACCGTCGTGAAGACGATCACCGCAGGAAACCAGGAGTGCTTCACGTTAGCCGGATCCTTCCGCCGCCGCAGAATTCAAGGATGTCGCGCGTTTTGCCACCGCGAATTTGCCAAGTCCAGAATCGTGGTGTCGCCTGCGCGATTCTCGACGCGCTCGCGCCGGCCCGGGCTGTCATCGCCGTGTCTATTTAAGAGGCTAGAATATTTTTATCGGCCGGATTCCGGGGATTGCGGGCAAAGTCCCGTAAACGCACTCCCGAATCCATTTCCCCGCGCCTAGTCTCGGCCCGTCAACTCTTTACGGGCCTCGGGAATCGGCGTCCGATGGCACTCAGAGTCGGACGTGGCGGGCAAGCAGCTATCCCCGTTATTCATAGCTGACCCTACCACCGTTAGTGTTTAATTAGGGTCTGCGTACTATTACTTGACGTGTGTGCAGAGTCATCCTACCGTCATGTTTCGTCCGGGGCGCATGTAATGCGGACCGCCGCGGACACCTCCACCGAGGGCTTTAGAGGCACCGCCGGGCAAATAGCCTGCCCAGCGAACGGTCCTCCTTTCGCCCCGCGGAGCGCTACAATCGGGACCGAACCGGCCCATAGAGGCGGGTTGGCCCCAAGGGAGGCCCGGCAGAGATCGGGCCTGAAACATAAGAGCGTGGAACGGCAGGTTCCGCGTCCGAATTAGGGGACGATGAAGATGCGTATTCCGCGCCGCTACACCAAAGAAGGCCAGTCGCCGTACTCCGCCATCACCTTCCGCAAGGCGACGAGCGAAATCCGGAACCCCGACGGTTCCGTGGTCTTCAAGCTCGACCATATCGATGTCCCCGAGCATTGGTCGCAGGTCGCGACCGACGTGCTGGCGCAGAAATATTTCCGCAAGGCAGGCGTGCCCTCGAAGCTGAAGCGCGTTGAAGAGGAAACCGTCCCCTCTTTCCTCTGGCGCTCGGTCGCGGACGACAAGGCGCTCGCCTCGCTCCCTGAAAAAGAACGCATCATCGGCGAAATGCAGGCGACGCAGGTGTTCGATCGCCTCGCCGGCACCTGGACCTATTGGGGCTGGAAGGGCGGCTACTTCGATTCAGAGGCCGACGCTTCCGCATTCTTCGACGAGCTTCGCTACATGCTGGCGATGCAGATGGCGGCACCCAATTCGCCGCAATGGTTCAACACCGGCCTGCACTGGGCCTATGGCATCGACGGTCCGAGCCAGGGCCACTTCTATGTCGATTACCAGACCGGCGAGCTCACGAAGTCCGCGATCTTCGTATGAGCATCCGCAGCCGCATGCCTGTTTCATCCAGTCGATCCAGGACGACCTCGTCAACGAGGGCGGCATCATGGATCTGTGGGTGCGTGAAGCGCGCCTGTTCAAATACGGCTCGGGCACCGGCACCAATTTCTCGCTGCTCGCGCGGCGAAAACGAAAAGCTTTCCGGCGGCGGCAAATCCTCCGGCCTGATGAGCTTCCTCAAGATCGGCGACCGTGCAGCGGGCGCGATCAAGTCGGGCGGCACCACGCGCAGAGCCGCGAAGATGGTCGTGGTCGATGTCGATCACCCGGACATCGAAGCAGTATATCGACTGGAAAGTGGTCGAAGAGCAGAAGGTGGCGGCCCTCGTCACCGGCTCGAAGACCATCCAGAAGCACATGAAGGCCGTGATGAAGGCCTGCATCAATTGCGAAGGCAACGGCGACGATTGCTTCAACCCGGAAAAGAACCCGGCGCTTGAAGCGCGAAATCAAAGCCGCGCGCAAGGCGATGGTGCCGGACAACTACATCCAGCGCGTGATCCAGTTCGCGAAGCAAGGCTACAAGGACATCTCACTTCCCGATCTACGACACCGATTGGGACTCGGAAGCCTATCTCACCGTCGCGGGCCAGAACTCGAACAACTCGGTGCGCGTCACCGACGAATTCCTGAATCTGCAGTCGAGAAAGACGGCGACTGGAATTTGCTCACGCCGCAACGACGGCAAGGTCGCACAAACCGTCAAGGCAAAAGAGCTTTGGGACAAGATCGGCCACGCCGCCTGGGCCTGCGCCGATCCCGGCATCCAGTTCCACACCACCGTGAACGACTGGCACACCTGCCCGGCGTCCGGCCCGATCCGCGCGTCGAACCCGTGCTCGGAATACATGTTCCTCGACGACACGGCGTGCAATCTCGCGTCGCTCAACCTTCTGCAGCTTCCGCGGCGCGGATAAGCAAGTTCGACGTCGACTCCTACGAACACGCGGTCCGGCTCTGGACCATCGTGCTCGAAATCTCGGTGTTGATGGCGCAATTCCCGTCGAAGGAAATCGCCGCGCTCTCGTATCGCTACCGCACGCTCGGTCTTGGCTACGCGAACATCGGCGGTCTGTTGATGACCTCCGGCATCGCGTATGACTCCGATGAGGCGCGCGCGCTGTGCGGCGCGCTGACCGCGATCATGACCGGCGTGTCTTATGCGACGTCCGCCGAAATGGCGGGCGAACTTGGCGCCTTCCCCGGCTACGAGCCGAACCGCGAGCACATGCTCCGCGTCATCCGTAATCATCGCCGTGCAGCGCACGGCGACAAGGAAGGCTACGAGCAGCTTTCGATCCCGCCGGTCCCGCTCGACATCGCGAACTGCCCTGACAAGCGTCTGGTGCGCGCGCGGCGGCTGCGTGGAATCTCGCGCTCGAGCTTGGCCACAAGAACGGCTTCCGCAACGCGCAGTCCACCGTGATCGCGCCGACCGGCACGATCGGTCTGGTGATGGATTGCGACACCACCGGCATCGAGCCCGACTTCGCGCTCGTGAAATTCAAGAAGCTCGCCGGCGGCGGCTACTTCAAGATCATCAACCGCGCGGTGCCCGAAGCGCTCCGCGCGCTCGGCTATTCCGAAGCGCAGATCGCCGAGATCGAAGCCTACGCGGTCGGCCACGGCACGCTTTCCAACGCGCCCGGCATCAACCACGCCTCGCTCGGCACCAAGGGCTTCGACGCCGACACGATCAAGACGATCGAAGACGAAGCTTGCTACCGCCTTCGACATCAAGTTCGTGTTCAACCGCTGGACGCTCGGCGACGACCTCATGAAGAAGCTCGGCGTCACCGACGAGCAGATGGCGGACACCGACGTTCGACCTGCTCACGCATCTCGGCTTCGCCAAGCGCGACATCGAATCCGCAAACACCCATGTTTGCGGCGCGATGACGCTGGAAGGCGCCCCGCACCTCAAGGTCGAGCACTACGCCGTGTTCGATTGCGCGACCCCCTGCGGCCGCATCGGCAAGCGCTATCTCTCGGTGGACTCGCACATCCGCATGATGGCGGCGGCACAGCCGTTCATCTCGGGCGCGATCTCGAAGACCATCAACATGCCGAACGACGCGTCGGTCGAGGATTGCAAAGAGAGCTACATGCTCTCCTGGCGCCTCGCGCTGAAAGCCAACGCGCTCTATCGCGACGGCTCGAAGCTCTCGCAGCCCTTGAACTCCGCGTTGATCCAGGACGAGGACGACGAGGACGATCAGGTCGAAGCGCTGATCGCGCAGCCGAACGCGGCTCGCGCTGCCGCGCTCGCCGAGAAGGTGGTCGAGCGGATCGTGGAGCGCGTCGAGCGTATCCGCGACCGCGAGAAGCTTCCCTCGCGCCGCAAGGGCTACACGCAGAAAGCCGTCGTCGGCGGACACAAGGTGTATCTCCGCACCGGCGAATATGATGACGGCCGCATCGGCGAGATCTTCATCGACATGCACAAAGAGGGCGCGACGCTTCGCTCGCTCCTGAACAACTTCGCGATCGCGATCTCGCTCGGCCTGCAATATGGCGTGCCGCTCGACGAATATGTCGATGCCTTCACCTTCACCCGCTTCGAGCCTGCGGGCGCGGTCCAGGGCAACGACACCATCAAGATGGCGACCTCGATCCTCGACTATGTGTTCCGCGAACTCGCGATCTCCTACATGGGCCGCTACGAACTTGCGCATGTCGATCCGAGCGATATGGGCGGCACCGCGCTTGGCTCCGGCGAGAACGAAGGCAAGACGTCGCCGGCGATCTCGCGCGGTCTGGTGCGCGGCAAGACGCCGTCGCCGACGGCACCGACGCTTGCGGTCTCCAATGCGGGCGTGAGCGCTGCCGGCACTGCCGGCGGCGTCACCGCTTTCCTCGAGCGGCGGCGCGAAGGCCGCGACCGCGCTCAAGACCGAGCCGGTGGTCGAAACCGAAGCCGATCGCGCGCGAGCGATCGAAGCCTCACAGCGCGCGCAGGCGAAAGCCAAAGGCTACGAAGGCTCCGCCTGCCCCGAGTGCCATAACTTCACGATGGTGCGGAACGGCACGTGTCTGAAGTGCGATACGTGTGGCTCGACGACGGGGTGTTCGTGACGATGCTTCGGCTGAATCAAAAGAGCTGAGCGAAAGCGGCCTTTTCGGCCGCCTTTTATTTTCAATCTATTCCATGATTGAGACAGTTATGATGTTCAAGCATGCCCTGCCCATGCGGTTAAAGGCAGGACAATGTACCTTCTTCAGCCAAGCAACAGACTGCGGCGGTAGTCCGAACAACGCGCCGGCCTCTCGGGAGTTTACGATGCTGATGCCTGCGGAAACTGTCTGTGAGGGCACTATCAACGATCGCCAAATAGACGTAACTAGCAACCGCATCACTCAGGAGTCTCGCAGGAGCTGGGCACGTCCTGCTAAAGGGCTGACTCGGACGATCACCACTGTCATGTTTGGCAAGCCGCATATTCGAGGCAAGCAAGCTAAACGGGCCGATTGTCATTCAGTAACGAGACCAACCTATCGGCAATGATTGGGGGTTGCCAGGAATCCACATGGCAAAGTCAGCATACGCTCGACGCTGGCACAATTCCTCTGATCGATGAGCTTCAAAGGCGTAAAAGTACGCGGGCGCAAAATATCAGTATCGCTCCATTTCGGGAGCCGATGCGATGCCTAACTTATGGCTTTGGCAGTACAATTTGCATTTGACAAGGCACAACGCGGAATCGCAGAGAACTCTTCTTGCCGGATGAAGGAATCTCGCTCTTTTCACGGGGCGTATCATGAAACTTTAGTCCGCTCATTCATAGAACTGCTCGCCTTGGCTCTCGAGAGGGAAGACGAAGCTCAGTCTGACTGCGGTTCAAGGCGCTCGTTGAAACGAACCTTAGCTCGAAGCGAAGTCAGCGATATCGAAATCAAATCAACGCTCATCATCGGCGAACACCGGGCGTCCGACCGCAAGAAACCATTCAACCAAGTGCGCTGAAGAAGGACGCTCTTGCACACGCACAGGTTGCGATTTTCTAGCGGTGAGGCCCAGCGTGAACCTGTCCTTCGATACGACGGAACGGTCTAGCGAACATTGCGACTTTATTCCGGCCACTCCAATCGAGAGTGAGTACGCGAAACTCGGAAAGAATTCACCGACTATGGCACTGAACTATTGGAGTCATCAGAAAAAATTCCCTCCCTGATATTTCTTTCCAAATCTCATCCAATTTCGTCCGTGACGTTCAACAATCTTCCTTCTCGTAACATTCAGTTGCGAGCAATCTGAAATTAACACGTCCTCACTGGACCGCTAACTCTTGCCGATAGTGGCTGTCTAAGGACATTCCTGATGAGCTTCATCAGCACGATATACAGGCGTTCGTCTTCCCAACTTCTCCGGAGCCTGACAAGTTGATGGAGCACAGAGAGTTCGAGCGATCAACGCGCATTGATCAGCAGACTGCTCGCGACACTACCGATCATGCGGGAACCGAGCGCACAAAGAAGCTCAATCTCCTTCCACACTTCAACGGCTAACAAAGTCTAATCGAACAGAACTTCTGCATTTGGCTGACTACTTCCCGATGATATACTTCTCTCCCGGAAAGCACTAGTACGTCATTACGCCGCTCACTGGCCACGCGTTCTTGGAACTTTGGACTGAGAAAATACCGTCTTACGAGCGCGTTTTCTATGAATGAAAGCGATTGACCTTAGCACCAGGCATCTCTAACGTGAACCGAGAGAGGTTCAGGTCTCCGTATCCTCGTCTTGGGTCTTCCACGTGCAACAACAGCGTCTCGATAAGCACGAAGTAACTTGAGCGCATGAAGAGCTCTATGTCGAGACATATCCAACGGTCATCCCTGACAGATTGTTCATATTGGCCCAAGTTCGACACGTAAGTTACAGGCGAAAATCGCACCAATCTACGAGTGCTGATTGACTTGGCACTGATCTTCAATTTGGATTCTACAAAGATACCTCTCAACGGACAAATCTGGTTCGACATGAGATCAATCTTGGCTGGACGTTTCGAAACTTCGGTGTACTCAATCGCTCGCACGAGCAAGAATTGCGCAATCAAAGCTCAGCTTGCCGAAGGAATGCTCACACAAAGTTCCATCGCTCGAAGACAGATTGTAGCCGCTTAAGCTTCAACCATGTGCGACCGCCTTCCCCCCATGTCCACAGCGCGGAAGTTCCCCGGCGCAGTCTGCAGGCGCTCTATCGGCGCCGAGGGCAATCCGAAATCCTGCAGCCGCGCTACGACATCAGTATCCGACCACGCTGATCGAGCCGGACCCATAAGGGATTCGACACGTTGTCCGTGCTCCGGCAGCGTTGCGCGGGGTCCGGCACGAATTCACAGGAGACTAAAGATGCTTCGTTCTCTTCGCATCGCTTTCGTTGCGCTCGTTGCCATGTGTGCGGCTTCCGCCTCGGCGCTCGCCGAGAGCGGCACCATTCGCATCCACTTCATAAAGGCCGGTTGGGTCATCGGCGGCACGGCGGGCAGCGGCACCCTTACCTTCCAGGGACGCAATTATCCGATCTCGATCGGGGGCCTCTCCTACGGCTTCACCTTTGGCGCTTCGTCGGTCAGGCTGCGGGGCGTCGTCCGCAACATCTACCGCGCCAGAGACATCGAGGGCGTGTTCGGCGCGGGCAGCGCGGGTGCGGCCGTCATCCGCGGGCCGCAGGCGGCCGTGCTCACGAACCAGCGGGGCGTCGTCCTCGAGGTCGTCGGCGAGCAGAGCGGCCTGATCGTCAATCTCGATCTGAGCGGGATGGCGGTGTCGCTTTCGAGGTAAGGCGCGCAGCTGCATCACTTTCCATCTTCGTCATCGCCGGGCTTGACCCGGCCATCCACGTCTCAGACTAATCACCGCATTACCGACGTGGATCACCGGGTCTCGCGCGGCTTCGCGCTTCGCGCGGGACGCTGCGGCCCGGTGATGACGAATGGGAATAAGCATCATGTGTGGGCGTTTTACCAGGATGTACACTTGGGCGCAGCTGCATGCGCTCTATATGCTTTCGCAATGCGAAAGCACGCGCTCGAACCTGCAGCCGCGCTACAACATCTGCCCGACCACGCAGATTGACGCCGTCATCGAACAGAACGGCGAGCGCGCGCTGGTCCCGGTGCGCTGGGGGCTGATCCCGCGCTGGTGGAAGAAGACGATCAAGGAATTGCCCGCGACCTTCAACGCGCGGAGCGACACGGTCGCGGACAAGCCGATGTATCGCGACGCGTTCCGTCACCGCCGCTGCATCCTCCCCGCCTCGGGCTATTACGAATGGCGCAAGGGCGACGACGGCGGCCGCGAGCCGCATTACTTCACGCGCACCGACGGCAAGCCGCTTTCGCTTGCGGGGCTCTCTGGGACGAATGGACCGATCCCGCGACCGGCGAGATCGTGCGCTCCGCCACCATCATCGTGTGCGACGCGAGCGAAGAGACCGCGCACATCCATAACCGGATGCCGGTGATCCTCGAGCAGGATCAGTTCGCGGACTGGCTCTCGGGCAAAAGCGGCACGGAAATCCTGCAGCCCGCGCCCGCCGGCACGCTCACCGAACACCGCGTCTCGCGGCGGGTGAATTCTTCGAGCGGCGGACGAGAACGATGAGACACTCATTGAGCCCGAGTAGGCCGCTTACTTTTATCCCGGCCTTGCGCCGGGAATCGCGCCATCGCGACCGCGCCACTGCTAGACGTTGATGGCCGGGTCAAGCCCGGCGCATGACGAAATTAAGTTAAGCGCCACGCGCGCTGCGGATGAGAATGATGAGAACTTCTCATTGAGCCGAAGTAGACCCCATCCTCATTCCGGAGCGCGAGCGCGGGTCGGGAATTCGAAAACAATTCGCGCTGCACCCCACCCTGCGTCGCGCCTACTGCTATCGCGCCGCGCGCTTCCCTCCCCTTAAGGGGAGGGACAAACCCGGCCTGACGGACCGGAACATCAACCACGACTATCTTCCCGCCGGCACCGCCCAAAAACTGCAAGGACCCTCGACATGACAGACGCTGAATACCAGAACCGGCAAAATCTTGAATTTTTCCGCTGGCCCGAGCTCGCGCCGATTTTTCAGTCGCTGGTGGAGCTGGTCATGGTCGCACCCAACAATCTCTCGCGGCAGCTTCGCGGCGAGATCTTCACGATGGCAAGCATCGCGGGCGGCTGTCAGCACTGTCAGGCGCATGGCGCCTACACGCTGCATCTGATGGGCGTCGACCCGGACCGGATTCGCGATATCTGGTCCTTCGAGCAATCGAAGGAATTCGCCGACGCGGAACGGGCGGCGCTGAAGCTGGCGCGAGACGGGGCGCTCGTGCCGAACATGGTTGAGCCCGGACATTTTGCGGAACTGCGCAGGCATTATTCCGAACGCCAGATCGTCGAGATGCTCGCGGTTATCAGCCTGGCCGGCTGGTTCAACCGCTGGAATAATTCCGTTGCGACCGTCACGGACCAGGAGTCGGTTGATTGGGCGGTAAACAATCTCAAAGCCGCCGGCTGGGAATTGGGAAAACACACCGGCGCGGCGCACGAACAGCGGCGGAAGCATCCGCGGTCGGGAAATCCGGACCGGATTGAATATTGACGGCTCTCGCGCCGCCTCCCCTGCTCGCGAGCGACGAAACGCTCGTTGAGCCGGAGCGACTTCCTTTTGTACGCGAATGGCGCAAGCGCCACGCGCGTTTATTTGCGCGAATGGCGCAAGCGCCACGCGCGTTTATTGCGCGAATGGCGCAAGCGCCACGCGCGCTACTGCGCCCGCGCCTCTTCCGCCTTGCGCAACTGCTCGATACGCTCGGGCCAGAGCCGCAATGCAAACTCGATCCCCATTTCGGTCAGGTGATCATTCGCAAACTTGATGCTGCTGTGGGGGCCCAGGATGCCGTCGAAAACATCGAGCGAGTTCATCACATAAAGATACGAGTGTGCCGCCGTGTAGTAGCTGGAGAGCGGAAGCCCGCGCTCATGCCCAATGTTGATGTCGGCCCCGTCGCCGAATCCAGGACCGTCCACTTCGATGCCCCGCGGAACGCAGCCGGGTGCCTCGCAAAGCGCTGCAATCGTATAGGCAAGGATTTTTCCCGCTAACTCCGGGTCGGCCTCGCGCGCGGCCTCGACCTCCGTTTCGGCACGTTCGATAGCCTGTTTCACAAGGGCTGCACGAGTCTCCTTGTGGTTCATTGCAGGCGCGCGCATCAGCGCCGAATAAGGGCGCGCGATTTTATCCGCTCTCAGAAAACAGAGCGCCTCGAAGTAATCGAGATCCTCTTTCGTGAATTTGGCGATGTGCTGGTTGAATTGGCCGTGCAGTACTTTGCGCTCCGGAAGGTGGATGACCGGCGGCCATGCCTGCGGAATAAACGGCTCCGTCGCGCGAACGACCGCGGGCAAGTTCAGCATGGGTGCAACTTCTTCCATCTTCATCAGCGCAGCAGAACAATTGCCATCGCCGCGACCACGACAATCCCCGCCAGCACGAACGTCCATAACGGCGGCGGCCACTTCATCCATATAATGACGTCGCGCGTCTGCTTGCGCGACAGCAGCAGGTAACCCGCTGCGACCAGCACGGCGAGCGCAACCAGCCCGTAGACCATATAAGACATGTGTTCGCTTCCCCTGTGATGCTTCTACCACGAAGCACCGCGAAACGCGGAACCATGCCGCGCTCTGCCGGTTCGCTCTCCAGCAACCGCATTCAAGGAGCCGCCATGCCCACCCCGAAGGAAATCACCGAGAAATTCTGGAAGTCGCTGCATTCCGACCGCACGCTGATGCTGGGCGTCGAGGGTGCTGAAAACGGCCACTTCCGCCCGTTGACGGCAATCCTCGAACACGACATCGGCGGGCCGATCTGGATTTTCACGTCGCAGGAAGGCGCGATCGTCAAAGCGCTGAAGAACAGCACAAAGCGCGCGATGGCAGCTTATTCCGCGAAGGGTCACGATATCTTTGCGACCGTGCACGGCACGATCACACTCGATATGGATCGCGAGATGATCGACAAATTATGGAACCCGTTCATCGCGGCCTGGTTCGAAGGCGGCAAGACCGATCCGAAGCTTGCGCTGCTTCGCTTCGACACGGAGCGCGGCGAAATCTGGCTCAACGAAAACAGCCTGATCGCGGGCGTGAAGATGCTGCTCGGCGCCGGCGACCCGAAGGAAGACTATAAGGACAAGGTTGCAAAAGTTGCGTTGGGCGGCAGGCGCTGACGCGCGGCGTTAGAAACCTATGCCGACGCGGAGATTTTTCTGCCAGACAAGAAACGAGCTTTTCTTCACGCCGCCGTGGAGAAATTCAAAGCGGCGCGGGATCTGAACCGGCTTCGGCAGCCACAGACAGGCACCGCCGCTTGAAAGATCGATCACCTGGCATTCGATCACGGGCGTCTTCGAATCCAGAATGAGCTTGCCGGTCTTGGCGACCAGACCCGCGGGCCTGACCCGCGCAAACCTGCGGTGTTCGATCTTGCCTTTTTCGGCGATGGGCATAGCTGCAACCTCACGCAACCATCCCGCGCACCCGCTTAAGGAAGATTTAAAAGGCTGCAAAACCCGCTTGGCGGAACGGGTTAACCTTGGTGGTTCGGCCGCTCCGGATATTCGCGCTACGCGAGTTGAGAAACAAAAATGGCCGGGCAAATGCCCGGCCACCGTAACCGCTCAAATCCGGAATTACTTCCAGCCCGATTCCTTGTCGCAAGCGGCCTGTTCTTTCGGATTTTCTTTTTCCCACTGCGTGATCGATTTCTTTTCGTTGTCGTCCATTTTCTCGTTCATGCAGATGCAATATTTGCGGACCACGTCGGATGTCGCACCCTGACGCTTGTTGTCGGCGATGCACTGATTGATCCACTTCAGATCGTCGGCGGTCATTTGGGCAAGCGCGGACGATGCGCCGGCAAGAAATACACCCAAGGCGAGCGCCGCCAGAATTTTAGATTTCACGGATAACCCCCAGAAGCCGCGTCCGGAATGGATGCGGCGCGGGCGGCATTCTGCGCGGGCTTATTACGGATGCAAGGGCCCCGGCGGGGCTTTCCTTGTTAAATTTCGTCGCCCAGCATCAAGGCCTCGATCCTGGCTTTCGCGTCGAGGGCAGCAACGTCGCTCTCGAAGTTATCGACCTCGATCGGCCCCTTGGCGTTTGCGACAATGGCATGAAGCACGAAGCGGTCCGCGCCGTCGGAGGAAGCGTCCGGTACGATGTTCAGTTCCAGAATGTCCGAGAAGGTGTAGCGCGCGCGCCAGCCGATGCCGAAGGAGCCGTTGCCGTCCACGAACAGCATGCGCGCCGGGCCGTCGAAGGTGATCGTTCGCGTGAGGCCGAGGACGGCCGCAAGCAAGAGCGTCGCGCCGATCAGTCCGGCGAAGATGCCGATGATCCAGAATGGAAGCATCCCGAGTTGAAAAAGCGGGACGCCCGGCCGGATCAAAAGCTCGTGTGGCGCGGACAGCGCGAGTACGCCCGCGGCACCCAGAATGACGCGGCTGATCAGGCTCAACGGCTGGTGGAAGACCAGCTTATTGCCGTCGATGCTTTCGACCAGGGGCATGACGCTCCGCACCTTTTCGCGCTACACTTCGCGCGGATTTCCTCAAGGCTTCGCACCAATTCAAATCCGCATCAATCGGAGAAATCATGCACCGGCTTTTGTTCGCGGTC
This sequence comes from uncultured Alphaproteobacteria bacterium, assembly GCA_963730025.1. Classification (GTDB taxonomy): domain Bacteria; phylum Pseudomonadota; class Alphaproteobacteria; order Rhizobiales; family Xanthobacteraceae. Next base: position 97,946 of record CAVSPV010000001.1, on the reverse strand, counting down.
TCGTTTGTGTTGCTGGCATTCGCTGGCGGCTTGCTGGCCTCGCCCTCGCCCGGTTCGGCGCCGAAGGGCAGCGAGCCGCAGAACAATCAGCAGGTTCGCGCCGTCGAACTTTGGTACGGCGTCTATGAGCCGGGCGAAGTCGAGATCGTCGAAGACAAAAATAATCCGGCTCCTGAAGCGGCAGATTCAATCCAACATCAAACCGCCGCGGACGAGTTCCGCGCGCGTGCCGCGAGTCGGCGGTACTCGCTTCGGCATCGGCTACGATCTGCGCGGCCCGAAGCAAGGGCGAAGTGATTGCGCTTCGTCATGTCCGGCTGTTGCCGCCGCCGGGGCTGCGCGCACCGGACGGCAAGATTCTGTCTCGCTCAGCACCGACAATAACCTAGCCGTCGGCGCGGCAGACTTGTTCATCGGCTGGACCTTCGGCTCGGACGATCCGCTCGGAACCTGGACGCTGCAGGTTTTCGAAGGCAGCCGTCTTCTGGTCGAGCGCCAGTTCGAAGTTTATCGCCCTTAAGGGTTTCCGCATGAAACAGATTTGTCGTAGCACTTCTATTTTCATCGCGTTCTCCGCCCAAGCGAACGCGCAAAGCATTCGCGCCACCGAAATCTGGTACGGGATTTACACCGTCGAAGGCGTCCAGACGATCGAAGATCCGAGCGCGCCCGGCGGCAAGCGCCGTATCGGCGGCCGGATCATGGAGCCGAAGCAGAACAGCACTCGCATTGCGCACATGCCGGGCTCGTATTTCGGTTTCGGTTATGTGCTCGCAAGTTCGGGCAACGACACCTCGGCGCCGATCCGCCACGTGATACTCATTCCGCCGCCGGGCCTCACCGACAATAGCGGCAAGCAGCACACGGAATTCGCAAACAACCTCAACTTGAGAATCGGCAGCGATCTCTTCATCGGACTCTAGCATGGGCGAGAGGACGCCGATGGGTGTCTGGACCGCGCAGGTCTGGCACGAGGGCCGCGTGTTGCTTGAGCGCAAATTCGAACTCTATCGGCCGTAATTTTAGAAATGACCCTTCGCAAGCTCGCGCCCTGGCTATTTGTCGTGCTCGTGATTGCGGGCGTGATCGTCTGGAATTTCGGCTATGACCGCGAACCGCGCATCGATAAAGATGGCCGCGGCATCGCCGTGCAGGACGGCGACAGCTTCGTCATTTCCCAGACCACGATCCGGCTCGACGGCATCGACGCGCCGGAGCTGAAACAGAATTGTTATTCCGCCGACGGCTCGATCTGGCGCTGTGGCGGCGAAGCGCGCAATCAACTGGCAATTCTGCTGCGCAAGGGCGACGTGCGCTGCGAGCCGCGCGCAAAGGACCGCTTCGGCCGCACGGTCGCAAGCTGTTCGGCGCGCGACACGCCGGATGTGGCCGAAGCGATGGTCCGGCTCGGCTGGGCGATCAACGCGGCCAAAATCGGCGAAGGAAAATACGCGGCCGCCGAAGAAGAGGCGCGCAACGCCAAGCGCGGCATCTGGCAAGGCAGGTTCGACCGGCCCTCGGTCTACCGCTTCCAGCACCCGCGCGAAGACGAATTGCTCCCGAAAAAGTAACGAGAACCGAAACGGCGGCCCCGCGTTATGCGGGCATGCCTTCCTCGGTGGTCCAGGATATCGACTACGAACCGGAAAGCTGCGCGCTCACGGTGAAGTTCACCACCGGCCGCGTGTACCGCTATTATCGCGTCGAGCCGGAAGTCTACGAGGCTTTCCGCATCGCGGCATCGAAGGGCCGCTTCTTCAACCTGCGCATCCGCGACCACTATCGCTTCGACGAACTCGCCGCTTGACGTAAGCGCGCCTCCCCGCGACCCTTGCCGCAATCAAGTGCAAGGAGCTTCCCGACATGACGGACCTGTGGCGGCTGGACGCGACCGAACAGGCGCGGCTGATCCGGATGGGCGCGATTTCGAGCGTCGAACTGACCAAGGCAACGCTTGCGCGCGTCGACGGCAATCAATCCCAAAATCAACGCGATCGTCGACCTGATGGCGGACGAAGCGCTCAAAGATGCGGCGGCAGCCGACAAGAAAACGCGGGCCGGCGAGCGAGCTCGGCTCGCTGCATGGCGTGCCGGTCACCGTGAAGATCAATATCGATTTTAAAGGCCGCGCAAACACGAACGGCGTCGTTGCCTACAAGGACAATATCGGGAACGAAGACAATCCGATCGTGACCAGTCTGCGCAAAGCCGGCGCGATCATTTTCGGCCGCACCAATACGCCGGCGTTCTCGATGCGCTGGTTTACCGACAACGCGCTGCACGGCCGCACGCTCAATCCCTGGAATAAGGAAGTGACGCCCGGCGGCTCGTCCGGTGGTGCCTCGGCTTCGCTTGCGACCGGCATGGGCGCGATCGCGCATGGCAACGATATCGGCGGCTCGATCCGCTATCCCGCTTACGCCTGCGGCGTGCAGGGCATCCGCCCGAGCTTCGGACGCGTGCCGACCTTTAACGCATCACTTGCTTCCGAGCGGCCGCATGTCGCGCAATATGCCTCGATGCAGGGGCCGCTTGCGCGCTCGATCCGGGATCTGCGGCTTTCGCTCGATGCGATGTCGTTGCGCGATGTCCGCGACCCCTTATGGATTCCGCTTGCACCCGTGAACGTACCGAATGCCGGGCCGGTGAAGGTCGCGCTCTTCGATAGCTGGGATGGCTGCAAGGCCGACCCGCAAGTTGCCGATGCGCTCAAGAAATCGGCGAAGTGGCTTGAAGATGCGGGCTACGTCGTCGAGCAGGCAAAGCCGCCTTTCTTCAACGAAGCCAATCAGCTCTGGCTGCGCCTCGTGCTGAACGAAGGCCGCTTCGGCATGAACCAGGCGATCATGCAATTCGGCGACGAGGCGATCAAGAAATCCTATACGGCGAAAGACGGTTTGATCCCGGAAATCGACTACGAAACTTTCGTCAAAGAGCTCGCGCTGCGCAGCAAATATCTGCGCGCCTGGAACGAGTTCTTCGAGAAATATCCGGTGATGCTGATGCCGTCGTCGTGGAAGCAACCGTTCCCGATCGACGCAGATTTGCGCGGCGGCAATGCCTTTGTCGAGCTTGCCGACGCGCAAAGCCCGCAGCTTTCGCTGCCGATTATGGGGCTGCCGGGGGTCGCGGTCTCGACCGGGCTTGCCGACGGCATCCCGATGGGCGTGCAACTGGCGACCGCGCGTTTTGCGGAAAGCATCGCGCTCGATGCGGCCGAAGTGATCGAGGCGCGCGCGCCGAAGGTCGAGCCGATCGATCCGAAGTTCTGATCTACTTCTTCTTCGGCACGATCATGTTGTTCGGGTTCGGCTGCTGATCCTTGGGGGCCGCCGAATAATCGCCGAACGGGCCGTCGCGCCGCGTGATCACCTCGCGCACGCCTTCCTTTTCCGCAAGCTCGATGAACTCGCGCGCTTCCGGCGTGTTGCGCATAAGTCCGTCCAGGATAGGCCCGAGATTTTGCACCGCGGACAACCCCATCGCTTCGTAAGCCTGGTTCACCATCATCTTCTGCGCGGAGAGCTGCGAGAGCGGAATCGTCGCAAGCTTCTTTGCAAGTTCGGCAACGGTCGTTTCGAGCTTCCGAAAACGGCACCGCCTGATTGATCAAGCCGATGTCGGCAGCCTCGCGGCCAGAGAGCGCCTTGCCGGTCAGCGCATATTCCTTCGCCCTGGTGAGGCCGAGGCGATAGATCCACATGCCGGAGAGATAAGCGCCCCACATGCGCGAATAAGGCGTGCCGATCCGCGCGTCTTCGCTTGCGATCACGAGATCGCAGCACAGCGCGTAGTCGCTGCCGCCGCCCACGCACCAGCCATGGACCTGCGCGATCACCGGCTTCGACGAACGCCACAGGCTCATGAATTTCTGGTGCGGGGAAAGCGCGGGCGTGGTCGCGAACGCAAAGTCCTTGCCGGCGTCCCACTCGCCGTCCGTATTGATGAGATCGTCCCAGTGGTGGAAGCCCTTGCCGAAATTATAGCCCGCGCAGAAGGCACGGCCCGCGCCCCTGAGCACGATCACCTTGACCGCTTTGTCGCGCGTTGCCGCATGGACCGCGGCCTCCAACTCGTCCGGCATCGGCGGTACGATGGTGTTGAGTTCCTCCGGGCGGTTTAGGGTGATCGTCGCGACCGGCCCGTCGGTTTCATATAGAATTGTCTCGAATTTCATGGGGCTCCCGGCCTTTGGCCGAGCCTAACATAAGGCTGCCGCCCGCATCCAAACCGGGGGCTGCGGTGTTTCCTGTAAAACGCTTTTTCTCCAGGGAGGATTTCATGCGCGCCATTCTTGCTTATGCCTTTGCCGTGTTCGTCGTGACGCTCAGCCTTGCCCCGGCCCATGCCCAGACGAATTACGAAAGCTGGCCGGTCCTGAAGAACCCGTTCCCGAGCACGGGCGGCAACAACGTCATGATCGACAAATACGATCCGGTCGTGAGCGGCAGCAAATGCACCACCGACTTTACTGCCATTGTCGAAGGCAAGCCCTATTACAACGAGGTCGTGTTCGACGCGGAGCCGGTACAGGGCGGAATTCTCTGCAAGAACGGCAAATGGCGCGCCAAAGACGGCAGCGCCGACGGCACCACCCCGTTCGAGGTCTTCATCAAGGACGGCGATCAAACGGGCGAAACCCTGAATTCGGCGAGCGTCCGGGAACCTTCCACGAAGCCCGCGTTGATCGCGGGACTGTGAATTGAACCGGAGGCTATTCCATGGGACGCGGACTTCTATTGTGGCTGCTGGGCATCCCCCTTCCGATCATCCTGATTCTTCTTCTGTTCGGTGGCCTGAGCTGACTTCAAGACCTCAAGACCGGCCGTATCCCCCATACGGCCGTGATAATGGCCGGAGCGTCTCCCCCGCGCTCCGGCCTTTCTATTTTTTAAAGGGCTTGAGCCTTTAGCGCCGGCCCTTCAAATCGACCCGCACGAACAGCACAAGATCGACGATCGTTTTCGCGACGATGAGGAGCACGAGCGGCGCCAGCGCGCCGTATTTCTGCGCGAGTGCGGCACCGCCCAGGATTACGAGATGCATGATCACGATGCGGACATAGAGCGCGCCGACCAGCGAACCATTGGTCGTCCGCTCCCCGCCCTCGCCGACGAGATGCGTCCATAGCGGTTGTTTTGCCATCTCAGCGATGAAGGCGATGCCTCGGCCGACGAAGGAGATTGCAAGCGGGATCAGGAGACCGTTTGCGATCACCATCTTGTCCCAGAAATCGCGTGGATCGGTTTCGAAGAAATTCTGGCTCACCTGAAGCTTGGTGGCCCACTCGCCGCCGTAGAACGCCCACAGGAACACGAAGTGACCGGCCAGAAAACCGCCGGAGTGGACCAGGAAAAAGCAGAACGTGAAAATGCGGGCAAAAACTTCGCCGGCAAAGCTTTGCGCAAAATCGGCCGCGACCAGGATGCGAAACAGCGTCCAAAAAGCGATGACTACTGTCTCGAGCCAATAGAGCATCAGCAGCACGAAAGTGTCCCAGCCCCAATAAAGGACACCGATCAGCGGAATGAGGTTGGCGACGAGCAGGATCGCGACGGGGAGATAGAGAAAAAGTTTGGATGTGGGCGCCGGAGTTCCCGGTGCGATGCCCGATCCCGGGCGGTCTTCGGCAATCATTGCGCAGAGCTTCCCATTCCGCAGCGCGGCTCAAATAAAATCTTCTCCACATCTTTCCCCGATTCGTTCATGCGAATCACCCGTTTCGAACGCGATCTCCATATCGGCGGCTTCATAAAAATGTTATGGATTGTTCATTGAGATGAGTCGCCCCGGCAAGTGCTACGTTCGCAAGTGTCAGGTGTGACAGTCTCCGAACCACTCCTCCCGGCGTGGCGTAAAGACTGAGGCGGCCTCGTGGCCGCCTCTTCTGTTTTTGGGCAGCTCCACTGCTGTTTTCAGGCCCTCTTGGCGCGCGCCTTGATCGCAATCCACAGCATCACATAAATCAGCAAGCCGTTGAGGCAGTGCCACATGAAGTGTGTGCCGAGCGGAAATTGTTCGCAGACCGATTGATCGACGATGCGGAAGCTGAGCGAAAGCGCAAACAGCGCGCCCGCACACAGATAAGCGCCGCCGACCCATTGCGCCGTGCCGCCGCGCGCCCACAAGACCACGCCGAGAATGAGCAGCGCGCCAAGCACGGGGAAATAGAACCCCGAGTTGTTGAGGAAGCCCGGCGGCAGCAGTTGCGGTAGCGCAGCCGAGGTCGCGAGAAATATCGCGATCCAGACTGTCGTCATCACGATCGACTGACCGAGAAAACGGCGCAGCGTATAAACCAGAAAGGTGACGACAAAAATTCCGATCGGAATCGAGTCCGCCAGCAACCCCCAGCGCGTCGCAAACGTATGAAAGAGCGTCGAGCCGATGCCCACCAGCGCCGCGAGCCCGATCAGCAGCAGAATAAAACGATCGCCCTTGCCTTGCCGTTGCCAAAGGAAATACGCGCCGATGGCAGCCGCGAAGAAAGCGAGATTGGAAACGGCATTGACGGGCTCCGCCCAGAGGCCGGCCTGCAGGCGTTCGCAATAGAGATCGAGCGGATCGTTCAGTGCCATTTCGCTGATTTCCTCGAATCCGGGACGCGTTCCGGGATTTTGCACAGCACGAGGCCGTTTTGCGAGTTGGCGCATAGGTTTGCGACCCGCCGCGCATCAAGCGATTCCGCGCCTTCGCACGGCGGTTCAGGAAAACGGAAATTCGTGAGTCGGATGAATCGGATAGACGCTTGCTTTAAAAGCGCCAATTCAGGTTCAGGCAGCCACCGCATCGGCCGCAGGCAATTGCGCCGAAGCCACCGGGCTCGTCGCTTCGATCAGCGCGATATAGGATTTCGCAGGCAGCGGCGGCGCGAAAACGTAGCCTTGCGCGAGATGCACGCCCTTGCGCTGGAGGTATTCGACCTGGTCGAAATTCTCGACGCCTTCTGCGATCACTTCCATCTTCATGGTGCGGGCAAGTTCGAGCAGCGTTTCGATGATGGTCTGCGAATGGCGCTCGGTATTGATCGCGTCGATGAACATTTTGTCGATCTTGATCGCATCGACGCCGAGCTTCATCAGATAGGACAGACCGCCATGGCCGGTTCCCACGTCGTCGATCGCGACGCGAATGCCGAATTTCTGCATGCGCTCAATAATGCTGCGCGCGAGATCCAGATCCGGCAGCGGCTCGCGCTCTGTCACCTCAAGCACGATCTGCGCCAAGTTAAGTTGCGAGCTTGAGAAGATCGTGGCGAGGTCGTCGAGGATCGTCTCGTCGGCGAAGTGCCCGGCATAAAGATTGAACGCGATGTTCAAGTCCGGACGTGCGGCGTAGAGTGCGCCCACTTCGACCGCGGTGCTGGCCATCAGCGCGCGCGTCATCGGATAGATCAGACCGGAACGCTCGGCGAGCGGAATGAAATTCGCGGGCGATACCATCATGCCGTCCGGACGACGCCAGCGCGCGAGCACTTCTGCGCCGACCACTTTCCCCAACTTGATGTCGATGGTGGGCTGAAAATAAGGAACGATTTCGCCGTTGGCGATCGCCGCGCGGAACTGAACCAGCGGGTCGTTGCGGTTGCGGCGGAAATAAAGTGCGAAGAACGCAAACGTGAGAATCGTGATCAGCGCCGAGCCGAGACGGCCGAAGGTCAGCAGATCGCGATATTCTTCTGAAAGTGTTGCGCGCGTGCGCTCAACCACGACGCCGACGGGAAAGCGCTCGGACCGCAACTGAACGCTCAAAGTTCGTGTGGGATTGATGCTGAGACCTTCGTCGCCGGTCGGGCGCGCGGCCACGATCTCGGAATTGTCGAGCACCAGGCGCAGGCTGCGGCCGCTCTGGAAATCGACTTCGAGCGTCTCCGGCACGAGAAGATCGGCCGGGATCAGCGCGCCGAGCGGCTTCGCGCCATTGCGATCGAAACGCAGTCTGAGCGCGCGGTCATTGCGGTCGCGGAAACGGACAAGCGCTAGTTCAAAGCGGCGGTCGGCAAGCGGCAGTTCGCGCGAGATTGCGCGCGGCTCAGCACCATTGCCGAAATTGGTGCAGAGCGTCGTCCCGCTCTCATCGAGCACGGCGATTTCCTTGATCGTGATCGAGGTGCTGGCCGCGCGCCGCATCAATTCAAGCGACTTCGTCCCGCAATCCTCGACGACTGGCGCTCGAGAGATCGACCAGGGTCGACATCGCGCCTTCGAGGCGCTGCACGGCAAGCGCGAGCGAGCTTCGCGCAATCAGTTCGAGTTTGCTGCGCGCGCTGCGCTCGACATAGGTGTTGAGTGCAAAATCGACGAGCAGAATCGGTACGCAGGCGACCGCGATGCCGCCAAGCACGACTGCTAACCACCAGGCTTTCGATTTACGCACGCGTCACGCCGCCTCTATAACTCGGGCAGCGGACATAAAAGCGTGCGCGGTTTAAGGTTCCGTTAACGAAGGAAATCCGTATTTCCTACGGCTTTTCCGCCACCTGTCCCAAAGCGACCTTTGTCCATTTCTTGAACGTATAGCTCGCCTGATAGCGCGCAACACGATAGCCAGTCGCGCCATCCAGGAAGCCAAGTTGGAAAACGTAGCTTCGCAGGAACGCGGCTGCGCCCCGTAAACCCGCCGCCGATGACGACGAACGCCGTCCATTTTGCAGGAGCGCCTGCGCGGCGATGCTCGCGTAGCGATCGGTCTTGCCCTCGGCGTCTTCTAAACTGACGATGGTGTTGTGCTCGATCGGATGTTTCAGCGTCCCGATTGGGCCATCAGGAATTACACGCTCGTGTACCGGATCGTCGCTGAAGCGCGCGCGGCCTCTCTTGAATAGCCGCAGTACATAATCGGGCCACCAGCCGCCGTGGCGTACGATGTGTCCGCAGAAGCGGTTTCGGCGTGGCATGCGATAGGCGTCCGCGGCCGCATTTCCGTTCAAGACATTCTCAATTTCGCGGGCGAGATCGGCCTCGATCCATTCATCCGCGTCGAGCGATAAAATCCACTCGCCACTCGCAGCATCGAGTGCACGCTGCTTCTGCGGCCCATAGCCCGGCCAGCCTTCGGGTGCGATCACCTTCGCGCCGAGGCTGCGCGCGATCTCTACGGTGCGGTCGGTGCTGCCGCTATCGACCACGATGATTTCGCCGGCAAGCGGTATCACCGAGCGGATACAGCGCTCGATTGCCGCTTCCTCATTCTTGGTAATGATGATGAGCGAAAGGCGCGGCATCTCGTATTCGTTTGCGGGGGTTACGCGTTTCGCGCTATCAGAAGCGGCATGTGGCCGAAGCTCCGCGGCAACCATCTCGCTTACATATAATGAAGCACGATATGCCCGACCGCGGTTCGCACGTCCAGCCCAATGCCAAGCTCCCTCATATCGCATTCGTGCGCCAGCAATTCTCGAATTTCGGCGGCGGCGAGCTGATCCTGGATCGCACCATCGCCGCACTCACCGCGCGCGGCGTCCCAGTGACCCTGATCGCGCGCGACTGGAAGCCGCGCGAGGGTCTCACCTTTCTGAAATGCGAAAGTTCGCGCTCACCGCGCTATTCACGCGACTCCCGTTTTGCCGACACCGTCTGCGGCATCGTGCGCGCGAACGAGCCGCTTCTGGTGCAGTCGCATGAGCGCATCGAATGCTGCGATATTTTCCGCGCCGGCGATGGCGTGCACGCCGCTTATCTCGCACATCGCGCGCGCGGCATGAGCGCTGTCGCCCGCTTTTTCCAGAGCATAAGTCTCTATCACCGCAATGTGCTTGCGCTTGAGCGGCGTATGTTTGCGAGCCCGCGGCTGAAAGCCGTGATCGTTAATTCTGGATTGGTGGCGGACGAGATCGTCTCGCATTTCAGCTTTCCGCGCGAGCGCATTCACCACATCCCGAATGGCATCGATCTCAGCCGCTTCGACCTCGAAGCAATGCAGGCGTCGCGCGCGACAACGCGCCGTGAACTCGGCATCGATGGAAACCGGAAAGTGCTGGTCTTTGTCGGCTCCGGCTACGAGCGTAAGGGCCTCGCGCAATCGATCGAGGCGCTGGCCCGCTCAAAAAGCGATGCGCTGCTCCTCGTGATCGGCCATGACCGCCGGCCGTCGCGCTTTGCCGAGATCGCAAAACGCCTCGGCATTTTCGAGCGCGTACGCTTTCTCGGCCGGCAGACCGATCCACTACCTTATTATGCGGCAGCGGACAGCATGATCCTGCCCTCGCTCTACGATCCTTTCCCTTCGACCGTGCTCGAGGGATTTGCCTCAGGCCTGCCGGTCATCACCTCGGAGAGTTGCGGTGCGCGCGACATCGCACGCGAACTCGATCCAAAGCTGGTGCGTGACGCCCATGATATCGAGGGCCTCGCGGCGGCGATCGATGCAGCACTTGCGCTCAGCGAAAAACCCGATACACGGGCGCGCTGCCGCGCGATTGCGGAACGCTTCCGGATGGAGCCGATGATCGAACGAATGCTCGCGCTCTATCAAACCCTCGCATTGAAATGAGAATTCTGCATACCGAAAGTTCGGTCGGCTGGGGCGGCCAGGAAATCCGCGTGCTCGACGAGAGCGCGGGCCTGATTTCGCGCGGACATTCAGTCGCGATTGCTGCACCCGCTGACGCGCAAATCACACTTGCCGCTCCCAAGCGCAATATCCCGGTTTATCCGGTGCCGATCTTTCACCGGAACCTCCGCGCACTCAGCGGCTTGCGCGAAGTGATCCGCAATTACCGGCCGGACGTGATAGTCACGCATAGTTCGACCGACAGTTGGGTCACCGCACTCGCAACGCGCTTCGGCAAAGCGGTCCCGGTCGTGCGGGTGCGCCACCTTGGCGCCGCGGTTAGATCGAATCTCACCAGCAAGTTCATCTACGGCAAGGTGCCGACGCTCGTGGTCTCGACCGGCACGGCAGTCCGCGAGATGCTGATCAATAATCTCAAGCTCGATCCGTCGCGCGTGCACTCGGTGCCGTCCGGCACCGACACGGAAAAATTCTCGCCGCGCGATCGCGACGCTGCGCGACGCGGTAGCCCCTATTCCGCAACCGACCGCGTCGCCGGCATTGTCGCAACGCTCCGCATGGGCAAAGGCGTGCCGATCCTGCTTGCCGCCTTGAAGCGCCCGGAATTGCAGGACGTAAAACTGCTGATCGTCGGCGACGGCCCGCAACTCGAAAATCTGCAACGAGAAGCGGCCGAACTTGGCGTCGCCTCGCGCGTGCATTTCACCGGCCGCCAGGAAGACGTGACGCGCTGGCTCAACATGATGGATGTGTTCGTGCTGCCGTCGATCGTGGACGAAGGCGTGCCGCAAGCGCTCTCGCAGGCGATGGCGAGCGGCCTTGCCGTCATCACCACGCGCTCCGGTGCGATCGTTGAAATCCTCCGCGAGGAAGAAACCGGGCTGTTCGTACCACGCTCCGACCCAGAAGCGCTGGCTTCCGCAATCAAGCGCGTGCTCGATGACCGCGCGCTTGCCAAACGCCTCGGCACGGCCGCGCGCGCGCATATCGACGCGGGCTACACGCGAAAGAAAATGCTGGACGATATGGAAATGCTGCTCACGCGAGTCGCGCAAGCCAAACGCTAGGTTACGGCCGCCAGAGCGTGACGCCTTTGGGCTTCGTCGCGCGATCGAGCGTCGCCTTGATATCGAGCACGATACCGCTCTCACCGCCCAATGCCTTCATCACGGTGGCCCAGGCATTTTCTTTGAACTCGCGGTGGGCAACGGCAAAGATCACGGCTTCCGCAGGCTTCAACTGTTCGAGCGGCGTCAGCTCGACACCATGCTCGTGCAGCGCAAGCGCCTTGTCCGCGACCGGATCGCAGACGGTGACCGTGGCCCCGCTCGCCTTCAACGAGCGCACCAGATCGGCGACCTTGGAATTGCGCACATCCGGCACGTTCTCTTTGAACGTAAGCCCTAGAATATTGACGCGCTTCTGCGCCGACTTCGCCTGTAAGAGCAGCCGCAGACATTCCTGCGCCACCACTTCGGAGAACGCATCATTGATGCGTCGGCCGGCCAAAATCATTTCAGGGTGATAGCGCGCGATCTCGGCGCGATGCGTCAGATAATAAGGATCGACGCCGATGCAGTGCCCGCCGACGAGGCCCGGCGTGAAGCGGAGGAAATTCCATTTGGTATTGGCGGCAGCCAACACATCGTGGGTGTCGATATGCAATTTGCGAAACAGCGAGGACAGTTCGTTCATGAAAGCGACGTTGAGATCGCGCTGCGTGTTCTCAATCACTTTGGCCGCTTCCGCGACCTTAATCGAGGGCGCGCGGTGAATGCCGGCCGTGACCACGGCGCCGTAGACATCCGCGACAATGCCGAGGCTCTCGGCATCCTGCGCGGAGACGACCTTGATGATGCTCTCAAAACGATGTTCTTTATCGCCGGGATTGATGCGCTCGGGCGAATAGCCGACCTTGAAATCGATCCCGCCGACGAGGCCCGATTTTTCCTCGAGGATCGGAACGCAGACTTCCTCGGTTGCGCCCGGATAGACCGTCAATTCATAAACGACGATATCGCCCTTCTTCAGCGCAGTTCCCACCAGCGCGCTTGCGGAGGTGAGCGCCTTAAGATCGGGCCGGTTCGCAATATCGATCGGCGTCGGCACGGTGACGATAAAGAAGTCCGCGGCCTTTAAATCGTCTTTCGCGTCCGTGATTTTGAGCTTCGGGTTCTTCAGTTCCGCGACATCGATCTCGTGGGTGCGGTCTTCACCGCGCTTCAGTTCGCTCACACGCGCATTGTCTATATCGAAGCCGATAACGTCCGCGCCGCTGCGCGAGAAAGCTACCGCGACCGGCAGGCCGACATAGCCGAGACCGATAACTGCGATTTTGCGGTTATGCATAAGCGTCACGCCTTCGTGGCGACGATGACGAGGCTGCGCGACGTCAACGCATTCCAGGAATTTGCGCCGCGGGCGACCTCATGGGTTTCTTCATAGAGCGGCGGTTCGCGCCGCGCGATGCGGGCGACATGCGCCTTGGTCGCGAGACGCGCAAATGGCAAAATCGCGCCCGCAATAAACGACGCGCTGCGCTTGGCGCGATCGCGGTGCAATTCGATATTGACGAAACCGGCACGGCGAAGCCCGTAATGCCAGTATTGATAAGGCAATGGCGCGATGTGGCCGCAGATACGGCCGCCGTTCTCGGGCTTGATGCTTGGGCTCGGAAACATATGGAAGTGGCCGCTGAACAGGAACTTCAGGCGCGACAGCGCGTGACCCACGTTCGGTACGGAAAATATCAGCGCGCCTCCGGGTTTCAGTGTCCGGTACACCTCGGCGATCACGTCATAAGGCGCGCGGGTGTGCTCGAACACTTCGATTGCCACCACCGCATCGAATGCGGCGTCGGGATAAGGCAAGCCACCATTCACGTCGCAGGACGTGAAGCGAACCTCGGGCACCGAGAATTTCGGCGAAATATCGCAGGCTTCGATGCCCTGGCCGCGCGGAATGCCGAGCTTCTCGCGCACGTTCAGCATCGCGCGGGTAAAGTGCCCGCCGCCGGCGCCGAGATCGAGGATCGAACCGGAAAGCTTGTTCAGTTCGCGAAGCTTCGCGAAAACCAGATCGTTGGTGGTGCCAAGCGAGCCCGCGGCGAGCGTCGCTCCGTCTGCCGTTTGCTGCGCGATCGCGGTCATTTGCTGTCCGGCAGCGAGAGCCGGATATGTAGCTCGCGCAACTGCTTGGTCGAGACTTCCGACGGCGCGCTCATCAGCAAATCTTCCGCACGCTGGTTCATCGGGAACGGCACCACTTCGCGGAGGTTCTCTTCGCCACAGATCAGCATGACGATGCGGTCGACGCCCGGCGCAATGCCGCCGTGCGGCGGGGCGCCGTAGGACAACGCGCGCAACATGCCGCCGAATTTCGCCTCGAGCACATCTTCGCCATAGCCCGCGATCGCGAACGCCTTCTTCATCACTTCCGGACGGTGGTTACGAATTGCGCCGGAAGAAAGCTCGATGCCGTTGCAGACGATGTCGTACTGGATCGCTTTCATGCCAAGGATCTTATCCTTGTCATTGTTGTCGAGCGTGAGAAACTCCTGCGGATCCATGTTCGGCATCGAAAACGGGTTATGCGAGAAGTCGATCTTCTTTTCTTCTTCGCTCCACTCGAACATCGGGAAATCGACGATCCAGCAGAAGTCGAAGCGATCTTTGGCGATCAGGTTCAATTCTTCGCCGACCTTGGTGCGCGCGGGACCAGCGAACTTCACAAAGTCCTTCGGCTTGCCCGCGATGAAGAAAGCAGCGTCGCCAATCGCAAGGCCCAGCTGATCGCGGATCGCGGTGGTGCGCTCAGGTCCGATGTTCTTCGCAAGCGGGCCTGCACCACCCTCTTCGCCTTCGCGCCAGAAAATATAGCCGAGACCCGGCTGGCCCTCGCCCTGCGCCCAGGAATTCATACGGTCGCAAAACGCGCGATTGCCGCCGGTTTTGGCCGGGATCGCCCAGACTTCGACTGCCGGATCGTTCTCGATCATTTTTGCAAAAATCTTGAAGCCAGAGCCCGCGAAATGCGGCGTCACGTTCTGCATCTCGATCGGGTTGCGAAGATCGGGCTTGTCGGTGCCGTATTTCTTCAGCGCATCCGCATAAGGAATGAGCGGAAACTTCGGCGTCACCGGCTTGCCGTTCAGCAAACTCCTCGAACACGCCGCGCATCACCGGCTCGACCGCGTCGAACACGTCCTGCTGCGTGACAAAGCTCATCTCGATATCGAGCTGGTAAAATTCACCGGGCGAGCGGTCGGCGCGCGCGTCTTCGTCGCGGAAGCACGGCGCAATCTGGAAATAGCGGTCGAAGCCCGAGATCATCAGCAATTGTTTGAACTGCTGCGGCGCCTGCGGCAGCGCGTAGAACTTTCCGGGATGAAGCCGCGACGGCACCAGGAAGTCGCGCGCGCCTTCCGGCGACGACGCGGTCAAGATCGGCGTCTGGAATTCGAAGAAGCCCTGCTCCTTCATGCGGCGGCGTAAGCTGTCGATGATCGCGCCGCGCTTCATGATGTTCTGGTGGATGCGGTCGCGGCGCAGATCGAGGAAGCGATATTTCAGCCGCAGCTCTTCCGGATATTCAGCCTCGCCGAATACCGGCACCGGCAATTCGCCGGCAGCGCCCAGCACCTCGATCTCGGTCGCGAACAGTTCGACTTCGCCGGTCGGCAGATCCTTGTTGTCGGTGCCGTCGGGGCGCTTGCGCAACTTGCCGTCGACGCGGATCACCCATTCGGAGCGCAGCGTCTCGGCAACCTTGAACGCGGGGCTGTCGGGATCGGCCACGACTTGCGTGATCCCGTAGTGGTCGCGCAGATCGATGAAGAGCAGCCCGCCGTGATCGCGGATGCGATGGCACCAGCCCGAGAGCCGGACAGTCTCGCCGATGTGCGAGGCGCGGAGCGCGCCGCAGTTATGGGACCGATAACGATGCATGGGGCCTGGATTCGCCTTTAAAATCGCGCGGAAAAGCGCATGGGGGGCCGTGGATGTCAAGAAAAGAGGCTAGCGGCCGCCGATGGGCAGCTTCGCGCCCTGCTTCAGCGTCTCCAGCACGATATTCGAGCGCACGCGCTCGACGCTCTCGTGCGGCAAGAGCACCTGGTTCACAAGCGCCCCGAGGGCCGCGAGGTCAGCGACCACCGCTTTGACGAGATAGTCGGCGTCCCCGGTCAGCGCATGCGCTTCGAGGATTGCGGGCGTGCGGGCGACGAGTTCGCGGAAGCGCTTGGCGTTCTGGCCGGAATGCGTCGCCAACCTCACCTGAATATAGACCGTGATACCCAGACCCACGCGCAGCGGATCGATCTCGGCGCGATAGCCCCTGATCACGCCTGTCTCTTCAAGCCGCGCCCTGCGGCGCGAGCTCTGCGAGGGCGAGAGCCGCACGCGCTCGGCAAGTTCGGCGTTGGTCAGCGCCCCGTTCTCCTGAAGCGCGGACACGATCGCGAGGTCCTGTTCGTCCAAAGTGACCGATTGTTGCATGTGCGGAGCTCTTTTCGGGTAATCTGTGCGCCTGTCGCCCCTATATCCGCAATAATGACCGAAAATTGCAAGCATTACATGCAATTCTGTGCGCAGAATCGTCCTTTTCAGGAGAAATGTGATGGGTCCGTTTCCGCACGACGCCGCACCCGCCGAAATCAGCAAGCACAATCCGATGGGCACCGACGGCTTCGAATTCGTCGAATACGCGCATCCGGAGCCCGCGAAGCTGCACGCGCTCTTCAGAGCTGATGGGTTTCGAAGCCACCGCGAAACACAAAGATGAAAAAGATCACGGTCTATCAGCAGGGCTCGGTGAGTTACCTCGTCAACGAAGAGCCGGGCTCGCACGGCTTCAACTTTGTCGCGAAGCATGGCCCCTGCGCGCCTTCGATGGCGTTTCGCGTGGCCGATGCGAAGCACGCCTACGAGCGTGCAATCTCGCTCGGCGCGGAGCCGGCCGACGCCAAAGACGGCACCAAGACGCTCGACGTGCCCGCGATCAAAGGCATCGGTGGCTCGCTCCTCTATTTCGTCGAGCGTTATGGCGAGAAAGGCAGCGCCTACGACCTCGAATTCGAATGGCTAGGTAGCCGCGATCCGAAACCGGCAGGCGTCGGGCTCTATTATCTCGATCACCTCACCCATAATGTGCAGCGCGGGCGCATGGATGTGTGGGCGGGATTTTACGAGCGGCTATTCAACTTCAAACAGATCCGCTTCTTCGACATCGAAGGCAAATTGACCGGACTGTTCTCAAAAGCGTTGACCAGCCCCGACGGAAAAATCCGCATCCCGATCAACGAAAGCGCGGATGCGAAATCGCAGATCGAGGAATATCTGCACGCTTATAACGGCGAAGGCATTCAGCACATCGCCTGCGGCTGCAAGGATATTTATGCGGCAATCGAGAAGCTGCGCGCCGACGGCGTGAAGTTTATGCCGGCGCCGCCGAAAGCCTACTTCGAGAAAGTCGACGCCCGCGTGCCGGGCCATGGCGAAGATCTAAAGCGCCTGGAAAAGAACGGGATTCTGATCGACGGCGAAGGCGTGGTCGAGGGACGCGAGACCAAGGTGCTGTTGCAAATCTTCTCGTCGAACGCGATCGGCCCGATCTTTTTCGAATTCATCGAACGCAAAGGCGACGACGGTTTCGGCGAGGGGAACTTCCGCGCGCTCTTCGAGTCGATCGAAGAAGATCAGATCCGCCGCGGCGTGTTGAAAGAAGACGCGGCGTAAGCGCCGCGCCCCTTATTTAACGCCTGCGGAAGTTCGGCTTGCGCTGCGCGCCAGGAGCGATGGTGGGCGCATCGCCCTTGTGGCGGAAGCTGATGCGGCCGCGGGCGATGTCGTAAGGCGACATCTCCACGGTGACGCGGTCGCCTTCCAACGTGCGGATGCGGTGCTTCTTCATCTTGCCGGCGGCGTAGGCCAGGATCACGTGCTCGTTGTCGAGCTTCACGCGATAATTGCCGTCAGGGAGCACTTCCGTGACGATGCCGTCGAATTCGAGCAGATCTTCTTTCGCCATACAATTTCCTCGAGCTTATTGCGCTGGGCGCGCCTGGTGCTGCGGAGCACCGCGACGCTTCGGCTTGCGGTTCATGAACGACACGCCGGACAATTCTCCGCCATTGCCGTTCGACTGAGTTTGCGGACGACCATTATTATTACGCTGCCGGTGTTCCGGCTTGGAATTGTTGTTGTGCGGCCGCTGTTCCGGCCGCGCATGCTGTTGCGGGCGCTGCTCATTGCGCTGCTCACTGCGCGCTTCTTTACGCGGTTCCTGGCGCTGATCGTTGCGCTCAGTCTTCTCGCCGCGGTGCGGATTGTTACCGCGATTGCCGCGGTGATTCCTACCCTGCGACTGGCCGTTACGGCCACCGCCACGATGCTGACCCTGAGGCGGGCCGCTGCGGCCACCGCGATCCGGCGTCGGATTGCGGCGGCGATCGGCCGCCGGAATCGTCATCTTCACCAGCCGTTCGATGTCGCGCATATAACCACGTTCGTCGTGATCCACGAACGAGATCGCGATGCCTTCGGCGCCCGCGCGCGCGGTACGGCCGATGCGATGCACGTAGCTTTCCGGAACATTCGGCACGTCGTAATTGAAGACGTGGCTCACGCCATCGACGTCGATGCCGCGCGCCGCAATATCGGTCGCGATCAATACGCGGACCTTGCCGGAGCGGAACATGCCAAGCGCGCGTTCGCGCTGGTTCTGCGATTTATTGCCGTGGATCGCTTGCGCCGCGATGCCAGCCTTCTCAAGGCTTTTCACGACCTTGTCGGCACCATGTTTAGTGCGGGTGAAGACCAGTGCACGGTCGATCGGCTCGCTCTTCAGGAGTTCGGCAAGCAAGTCGGGCTTGCCGGCTTTTTCAATAAGGATCGCGCGCTGTTCGACCTTGTCGGCGGTCTTGGCAACCGGAGTCACGGCGACACGTACCGGCTCTTTCAGGAACTGCGAAACCAGATGCTCGATTTCGTCGGGCATGGTCGCGGAGAAGAAGAGGGTCTGGCGCTTTGCAGGAACCTTGGCCGCGATCTTACGGATGTCGCCGATGAAGCCCATGTCCAACATACGATCCGCTTCGTCGAGCACGAAGATTTCGATGCGGTCGAGACGGAACGCATTCTGGTTCACGAGATCGAGCAAGCGGCCCGGGGTCGCAACCAGAATATCGACGCCGTTCGAGAGCGCCTTGACCTGCTTGCCGATGCTGACGCCGCCAATGGCGAGCGTCGTCGACAGGCGAAGATGACGGCCATAGGTGCGGAAGCTGTCATTGATCTGGCCGGACAATTCGCGGGTCGGCGAGAGCACCAGCACGCGCGCGGATTTGCGCTCGAGCTTGCCGGGGTTTTTCGCAAGGTGATTGAGGATCGGCAGCGCGAACGCGGCCGTCTTGCCGGTTCCGGTCTGTGCAATGCCGACGAGATCGCGGCCCTGCATTACGGGCGGAATGGCTTGAGCCTGAATCGGGGTGGGAGTGACGTACTTTTCGTCGGCAAGCGCACGCGCAATCGGTGCAGCGAGACCAAGTTCGGAAAAATTGTTCAACGTAGTTCTTTCAATCAGGCGAAACGCATGGCCCCGCCTCATCCGAGACGGAAACCGCGAATCGCGGGGGGTTGGTAGACACCCCGCGTGGCCTGGGAGGTCAGGTTTTGGAAGAATAAGACGGGCGGAAAAGCCTGCTTTTGGCTTCGTCACGCGGCCCGTGTAAGCCTTAGACCCGCGTCATGTGGCTTATTCGCGGCATTATTACAAGCCCCTAGCGCCAATAGGCGGTACTAGCAGGCTTTTATGTTTAGCGCGGTGTGAAGGTCCTTCCTGAATGTCCCAAATGACCGCGGCCGATCTTGTGGCCGCAACGCTGATCGCGCACGGCATCGACACGCTCTATGCGCTTCCCGGCGTACATAACGACCACTTCTTCGATGCCGTGTTCCGCGCGGGCGACAAAATCCGCACCGTGCATTCGCGCCACGAACAGGGCGCGGCCTATATGGCGCTCGGTGCCGCGTTGGCGACCAACAAGCCGCAACCTTATGCAGTCGTTCCGGGGCCGGGGCTGTTGAATACGTCGGCGGCGCTGCTCACCGCCTATTCCATGAACGCGCCCGTGCTCGCCTTGATCGGCCAGATCCCCGACGCCGATATCGGCAAGGGTCTTTCGCATCTTCACGAGATCAAGGATCAGGCCGGCATCATCGCGCGGCTGGTGGATTTTTCCGCGCGGGTGAAAAAGCCGGAAGACGCTTCCGCGCTGGTCGCGCAAGCTATTCATGCGTTGTTCGCTGACCGGCCTGGGCCCGGCTGCGATCGAATGCGCAATTGATATGTGGGGCCGCAAGAGCAGCGACGAAAACGTCGCCTCGCCCCTTACCGTCTCCCATCCGCCGCTCGACGACGATGCGATCAAGGATGCGGCCAAACGATTGGCGGCATCGAAGCGACCGCTCATTATCTGCGGCGGCGGCGCGCAAGGCGCATCCGAAGAAATCACCAGACTCTCGGAAATGTTGCAGGCGCCCGTGCTCGGCTATCGCCGCGGACGCGGTGTGCTCTCAAGCAAAAGCCCGTTCAGCGTGACGCTGCCGTTGGGCCGAGAACTCTGGGGCGAAGCCGACGTCGCGCTCGGTGTTGGCACGCACATGCTCTACCCGATGATGCATTGGGGGATGGACGACAAGATCGATATCATCCGCATCGATGCCGACAAGGACGAGCCAGCGCGATTGCACAAGCCCGCGGTTGCGCTCGTCGGCGATGCGCAGCCGATCCTGAAACGGCTTGTGGAATTGCTTCCGTCTTTTCTCTCGAAGCGAGACGCGCGCGGCGACGAAATGCGCGAGCGCCACGCTAAAATGAACAAGCGCTTTGAAAAGATCGCGCCGCAGAAAGCATTCCTCGATGCGATCAGGAGCGAACTGCCCGACGACGGCATTCTGGTCGATGAAGTAACGCAGATGGGTTTTGCTGCGCGGCTCGCATTTCCCGTTTACACGCCGCGCACGTTCCTCTCGCCCGGATATCAAGACAATCTCGGCTGGGGATTTGCCACCGCGCTCGGCGCGCAGGACGCGCGGCGCGACGTGCCCGTGATCTCGATCAACGGCGACGGCGGCTTCATGTATACGGCAAACGAGTTAGCCACCGCTGTCCGCCACAAAATACCGCTCACCGCGATCGTGTTCTCCGACGGCTCCTTCGGCAACGTGCGCCGCATCCAGGAAGAGCAATTCGGCAACCGGCTGATTGCGAGCGACCTTGCAAATCCCGATTTTGTGAAATTCGCCGAGAGCTTCGGTGCTAGCGCCGAACGCGCCCGCAACGCGGACGAGCTCCGCGCCGCGTTGCAGCGCGCGCTCAAGCGCCGTGACGGGCCGACACTGATCGATGTGCCGGTCGGGCCGATGCCGTCGCCATGGGAATTCGTCCTGATGCCGAAGAACCGCGGCGTGTGACCTTTGGGCCGGTTTACGAGGACGCGGCGCGCCGCTATCAAAACGCAATGCAGTTGATTACGACGACCGCCGAACTTGCCGCCGCCTGTGAGCGGCTCTCGAAGCATCCGTTCGTCACCGTCGATACCGAATTCCTGCGCGAAACGACCTTCTGGCCCAAGCTCTGCGTCGTGCAAATCGCCTCCGCCGACGAAGCCGTCATCGTGGATGCGCTCGCCGACGGGATCGACCTCGCGCCGTTCTTCACGCTGATGAACGAACGAGAAGATCGTGAAGGTTTTTCACGCCGCACGCCAGGACATCGAAATTGTCTGGCACCGGGCCAAGATCATCCCGCATCCGGTATTCGACACCCAGGTCGCGGCGATGGTGCTGGGCTACGGCGACTCAATTTCCTACGATCAACTGGTTCAGCGCATCGACCGGCGGGCACATCGACAAGTCTTCCCGCTTCACCGACTGGTCGCGCCGTCCGCTGACCGATCAGCCAACTCACTTACGCGATCGCCGATGTCACCCATCTGCGCGACGTTTATCAGAAGCTCAAGAGCGAGCTTGAGCGCACCAACCGCACCAGCTGGGTTGCGAGCGAGATGGAAGTTCTTACCTCGCCTTCGACCTATACGCAGGAACCGGAACACGCCTGGCAGCGGCTGAAGACGCGCGTGCGTAAGCCGAAGGAAATCGCGGTGCTGATGGAAGTCGCAGCCTGGCGCGAACGCGAAGCACAGTCGCGCGACATTCCGCGCCAGCGCGTGTTAAAAGACGACGTGATCGGCGAGATCGCGGTTCAGCAACCCAAGACCACCGAAGCGCTTTCCGCACTTCGCTCGATCCCGAAAGGTTTCGAGCGCTCGCGCTCCGGCGAAGGCATTCTTGCAGCGGTCGCCGCCGGCCTGGTGCGCGATCCGGAGACGCTGCCGAAGTTCGAACGCTACAAGCCGCTGTCGAACGGCGCCTCGGCGACCGTCGAATTACTCCGCGTGCTCTTGCGCATGACCGCCGAACAGAACGGCGTTGCCGCACGCGTGATCGCGAACGCGGAAGACCTGGAATCGATTGCGATGGACGACAATGCCGAGGTAGAAGCGCTCAAAGGCTGGCGCCGCGAATTATTCGGCGAGCGCGCGCTGAAACTGAAGCGCGGCGAGCTTTCGCTTGCGATCGAAAACGGCCGCGTGACCGCGAAAGAATCTACGCCCGTCACAATCTGATACTCGCGGCCAACCAGACGGCTCAACTGCCTGACGCGATTGTTCAGACGGCCGCTCGCGAGTGCGGCAAGCTCGCCCTTCAGTTTAAACGTCAGCACGCCCTTTTCGACACAGAGCGGCGCGCGCGGCAGCACGCCCGGCATCGAAGCGCTAGCAAGATAAGCGACCCGCAGCACCGCGCCTAGGATTCGCGCGCGATCGAGCAGCCGCGTGGTCGCAAGCTCGCGAATACGCGGAGAGAGTTCTTCGTCGCTTAGACCGGCGTGGCGATAGAACACCGCAAGCGCGAGATAAGCGCGGCCCGGATGATCGATCCCGGAAAAGGCCGCGTTCGAAATAATATTGAGGCTCTGCTCGCCGCGGTAATCCGGATGCGCGCGCCAGCCGATATCGGCAAGCAGGCAGCCGGCATGACGCAGCCGCTCTTCTTCGGCGTTTCGTCAATGCCGGTCGAGCGCATGAAGGCGTCGGTCCAGCCGAGCAGCTCTTCGCCGTGTTCGGGCGAACGCGAACGCAGCAGGTTCAGTTCGCGCGCGGCGGCAAGCAGCGGGTCTTGTTTGCGCTGTTCGTCGTCGAGTTGTTCGTAGAGCAAGCCTTCGCGCACGCCGAGCGCGGAGACCACGATCTCGGAGCGGTTTGCCGACGCGCACGACCTGTTCGAGCACCAGCGAACCGTAAGCGAGCAACGGGCGCCGCGCTTCGGCAATCATTTCGATCCGCGACAGCGTTTCCGGATCGACGCGATGCAACAGGCTCGAAAATTCCATCGCCTCCTCCGCCGGAATCGAATAGCCATGCATCACATGGAGCGGATAGCCGGTCTGCCACATGTGAAGCCGCGCAATCGCGCGCCAGGTGCCGCCGACCGCATAGAAGCGCCGGCCTTCGAGCCCGCTTCAAAATTTCTTCGTCTTTGAGCTTTTCGCGAACGATCTTCTCAGCCGACTTCAGCGAACGCGACGACATGTCGGCAAGCGACAAGCGAGCCGAGCGGCATGGTGATGCCTGTGCCGATATCGCGCCGTTCACGTCGATCAATTCGAGCGAGCCGCCGCCGAGATCGCCGATAACGCCATCGACCTGGCTCGAACCGGACAGCACGCCGAAGGCCGCCAACTTCGCTTCGCGCTGACCGGAGAGCACTTCGATCTCACAGCGGCAGATTTTCTTTGCCTGTTCGATGAAATCGGCGCCGTCGCTCGCGTCGCGCACCGCGGCGGTCGCAATCGCGATCGAATGGCCGACATGCATCACATCGCAGAGCGCGCGGAAGCGCGTGAGCGCCATCAGCGCCTTCTCGACCGCGTCGGCCGCGAGCTTGCCGGTGGTAGCGACCTCGCGACCGAGGCCGCAGAGCGCTTTTTCGTTGAAGAGCGGGGTTAGGTTGCGGCCCAGGCGCTCGTAGACGACGAGCCGCACCGAGTTCGAGCCGATATCGAAGACCGCAATTGGCAGCGCCGCGGGCAAGCGTCCGCGGGCGTCACTCTCCGCCGGACTGCTTTGTCCGCTCCGCTTTACGGCTGAGACTGCGCGGAGAAGAGTCTTTGAGAGATTTTCCACGTCCGGAGAGACTCGGATTGGTCATGAAGTATTGATGGGCGTTGAATGGCTCTTCGCCGGGCGCGGGCAATATGCGTTCTGAGCTTCCGTCGGGCAAGACCCGCCAGCTTTGCTCGTTATCCTTGAGGTTTGCGACCATGATCTGGTCGAGCACCTGTTGATGAACGGTCGGATTGAGAATCGGCACCAGTGTTTCGACTCGCCGATCGAGGTTCCGCGGCATCAGATCCGCAGACGCGATGTACACCGCAGCCTTGCGATGCGGCAATCCGTGACCCAAGCCGAAACAGAAAATGCGGCTGTGTTCGAGAAAACGTCCGACAATGGATTTGACGCGAATGTTTTCGGAGAGGCCCGGCACGCCCGGACGCAGGCAGCAGATGCCCCGCACCACCAGATCGATTTCGACTCCGGCGCGGCTCGCATCATAAAGCGCGTCGATCATCACCGGATCGACCAGCGAGTTCATCTTGAGCCAGATCGCAGCAGGCTTGCCCGCGCGCGCATGCACCATCTCTTGCTGAATGTGATCGAGGATGCGCTGCTTCAGCGTAATCGGCGACACCGCCATCGCTTCCAACCCCTGCGGCTCGGCGTAACCGGTGATGAAGTTGAAAATGCGCGAGACGTCGCGCGCAATCACTACATCGGAGGTGAAAAAGGAAAGATCGGTGTAAACGCGCGCGGTCACCGGATGATAATTGCCGGTGCCGAGATGGCAGTAGGTCGCGACCGATTTACCTTCGCGACGGACAACAAGCGAGAGCTTGGCGTGCGTCTTCAATTCGATGAAGCCGAACACAACCTGAACGCCGGCGCGCTCAAGATCGCGTGCCCAGCGGATATTCGCTTCTTCGTCGAAGCGCGCCTTGAGCTCGACCAGCGCGGTGACGGATTTACCGGCTTCGGCTGCTTCCGCGAGCGCTTTCACAATCGGGCTGTCGGATGAGGTGCGATAGAGCGTCTGCTTGATCGCGATCACGTTCGGATCGCGCGCAGCCTGCGTCAGAAACTGCACGACCACGTCAAACGAACTCGTAGGGATGATGGACGATCAGGTCTTTCTGGCGGATCGCAGCAAAACAATCGCCGGCCTGATCGCGGACGCGCTCGGGGAAGCGCGGATTATAGGGTTTGAATTTCAGGTCGCGCCGCTCGATCGAGGCGAGCTGGCTCAGTTCGTTCAGCGCGAGCGCGCCTTCGACCAGGAAGGTTTCGTATTCGAGCACATTGAGCGCGGTGGCTACGAAGCTGCGTAATTCCGGCGGCGTCGATGCTTCGATTTCAAGCCGGATCACCGAACCGCGGCGGCGGCGCTTCAGCGCCGACTCGAACACGCGCACCAGATCTTCCGCTTCTTCTTCGACTTCCATTTCGCTGTCGCGGATCACGCGAAAGCCGCCCTGCCCGCGCACGGCGTAACCGGGGAAAAGCCTCGTGATGTAGAGCGCGATCACCGCTTCGAGCGGAATGAAACGCGCTTCCTTGTTGTCGCCGTCCGGCAGCCGGATGAAGCGTTCGATCTGCGCGGGCACGCGGATCAGCGCGTTCATGCCGCGCTGATCGCTGACGCGCGAAAGCTGCAGCGCGAGGGAAAAGCCGAGATTGGGAATGAACGGAAACGGATGCGACGGATCGATCGAGAGCGGCGTCAGCACCGGAAAGATTTCGTGCAGGAAGGTCCGCTCGATCGTCGCGTGATCGGCTTTGGTGAGATCGGCGGCGTCGGTAATGACGATGCCGTTCTGCGAAAGCAGCCCGCGCAGCACGACCCATTGCTTCTGCTGTTCGCCGGCGAGCTTCGCAGTTTCGCTTACGATCTCGATCAATTGTTCGGCGGGCGAGAGCCCGTCCGGGCTGGGCAAGATCACGCCCTCGCGCACCTGGCCCTTGAGGCCGGCGACGCGCACCATGAAAAATTCGTCGAGGTTGCCCGCGGAAATCGAAAGAAAGCGCAGCCGCTCGAGCAACGGATGATTTTCGTTGGTCGCTTCTTCGAGCACGCGGCGATTGAAGCTGAGCCAGGAAAGCTCGCGATTGATGAAGCGCTCGGGCCGCTCGCGCAAAACCGCCGCCTCCGCCGATATGGCAGGACGAGCCTCCGGCGCGAGGAGGTCTGTTCCGGGCTTGATTTCCAAATTCATGACAGTTCGAGCGCCCCTTCAAGCGCTGTCCGATCATAAGAGAAATTCGCGAAAATATAATGACTGTAAATAGTGCAATTATTACAGGGAGATGACAGTTCTCATTCCCGGAACAGTGCGGCCACGAAGACCCGGTTAACCGGCCGCCCGGCAGCGAGTGCTGCTTCATCGATCCGGGCCACGAGTGCCCGCGCGTTACCCAGCGAGCGCTCCATGCGCGGCAGGAGATACGCAACCACATCCTGATCGATCGCGATCTGGCGGTCGGCGAACAGTTTCACGAGCACCGCCGCGATCAAGGCGTCGTCGGGGGCTGCAAGTTTCGCAACCGGCACCGCGCGCAGCCGCGAAGCAAGATCGGGAAGTGCAGCGATCCCACCTTCGAGCGGATAGACCGAGGTGAATAGGATCGTGGCTTCGTCTTCGCGCGCGAGATTGAGTAGGTGAAAGAGCGCCTTCTCGTCGAATTCGCCGGGCTCTAAATTTTCGAGCACCAGCGCGCCGGTCGATAGCGAACGCGGCACTTCTTCGCTCACAAGCAAATGCGCGGGCAGCGTGCGTGCGCCGGAGCGCTCCGCCCAGATCGAAGCAAGATGACTTTTGCCGGAACCGCCGGGGCCGACAATCGCAGCGGCGTGCGACGGCCAATTGGGCCAGCGCTCGACGAGTGCCAGCGCTTCGGCGTTCGCCGCGCTCTCAAGAAAGTCTTCGCGGTGGAAACTGACCGCATGCGGCAGATCGAGCGGAAGCTGCCGCGCGGCATTGGTGGCCCGCATGGTCAGCGGTCCTTACGGCGTGCGCCGCCAGTGTAGAGCGCGCTTGCCATGTACTGCTTGAGCCCGAAGCGGATGATCACGCCGAGTGCTGCCGCAAGCGGGACCGCGAGCAGCAAGCCGACGAAGCCGAACAAATAACCGAACGCGAATAGCGCAAACATCAGCCAGACCGGATGCAGCCCCACGCTTTCGCCGACCAGCTTCGGCTGAAGGATATAACCTTCGATGAACTGGCCGGTGAAGAAGATCCCGATGATCAGAAGCACCCAGGTCCAGTCGGGCCAGAATTGCGCGACCGCGACGAGTGATGCGAGCAACAGCCCGGTGAGCGAACCGACATAGGGAATGAAACTGATCAATCCCGAAATCAAGCCGATCAGAAATCCGAAGTTCAAACCGGCGAGCGTCAGCGTCACCGCGTAAAAGGCGCCGAGGATCAGACCGACGCCCGCTTGCCCGCGCACGAAGCCTGCGATCGCGCGATCGATCTCGCGCGCAAGTTCGCGGATGGTTTCGCGGTTGCGCCGCGGCGCCCAGCTATCCACCTTCGCGATCATCTTGTGCCAGTCGTAGAGAATGTAAAACGCGATCACCGGCGCGATCACGAGCAACGACACGATGGAAAAGAGCGCCTGCCCGCCCGCCCAGAGCGACGCGAGGAAGGCGATGATCCATTTCGCGCCTTCGGTGACAATGTCGCCAAGCGACTTGTTCAGGTCCGGCAAGCGGTCGCCTACGATCTTGGTCAGCCACTCGCGGTTCTCTTCGGTGAGCACGGTCTGCAAACGCGTGACCGCATTCGGCAATCCCTGTACGAAAGCGGAAATCTGCGTGCCGAGGATCGGCAGGAATAAAAGTGCAAGCAAGACGCAGCCCAGAATTACGAGGGCCACCATGATGAGCGACGCAAGCATGCGGCTGACGCCAAGCCGCTCCAGGCGATCCGCCACCGGATTGAGAAAATAAGCGAGCACCATGCCGGCGACGAAGGGAAGGAGCACTTCGCGCAATATCCAGAGCGCGAGCACGAGCAACAATGCAGCCCCGATCCAGAACAGGAATTGCCGTTGCAATGTCATTTGCCGGTCTCCGGCATGTCGCTTGCCATGTGGCGCATCCAGGTGACGAGATAGGCCGCGGCCGAAATTGCGGTCAGCGCGCCGGTCAGCACGAGGGCCACGTCCAGCAATTGTCCAGGATCGAATTTAAATCCGGTCGACGCAAGCACGAGCGCGGCGAGCCCGATCTGCGCGGTGGTATTCAGCTTCGACACGATCAGCGGATGAATTTCGACCGGCTTGTTCACGACCCAGGCCAATAACACGGCGCCCATGATCATGATGTCGCGTGACACCACCGCGATCACGACCCAGCGCGGCAGCAGCCCCTCAACGCTCAAGGTGACGTAGATCGACATCAGAAGCGCCTTGTCCGCGAGCGGATCGAGATAGGCGCCGAATTCGGTCCGGGCATCCAGATGTTTGGCGAGAAATCCGTCGACCGCGTCGGAGATGCCGGCCGCGACGAAGACCCAGAAGGCGAGCAGCATGTTCCCGGACGTGATGGCCCAGACCACCACCGGCACCAAAACAATCCGCCCGACCGTGATCAGATTTGGTAAACTTTGGACCACGTCTTCGCTCCGCCTTGCTTGGCGCCATCGCTAGCGTCAAAAGCCGCCGCCGCCAACCGGACTTACAAGATTTCCGGGTGTGGCGCCCTAAATCCGCTAGGAAAGCGGGCGATTCACGCGCTATTCACATCGCAGTAAGAGCAGGACGCGTCACGTGGCGGGCAAGAAACAGGGCTTGAGCTACCGGGAGGCGGGTGTCGATATCGACGCCGGTAACCGGCTCGTGGATCTGATCAAGCCCTTCGTGCGGGCAACTAGACGCCCCGGCGCGGACGCGGAGATCGGCGGCTTCGGCGGCGTGTTCGACCTCAAAGCGCTCGGCATGCGCGACCCGTTGCTGGTCGCCGCGAACGACGGCGTCGGCACCAAGGTGAAACTCGCGATCGACGCGGACCGCCACGATGACATCGGCATCGATCTGGTCGCCATGTGCGTGAACGATCTTATCGTGCAGGGCGCGGAGCCGCTCTTCTTTCTCGACTACTTCGCGACCGGAAAGCTTGAGCCGGAACACGCAGCGACCGTCGTCAAAGGCATTGCCAAGGGTTGCGAGGAAGCGGGCTGCGCCTTGATCGGCGGAGAGACCGCGGAAATGCCCGGGCTTTATTCGGGCGACGATTACGATCTTGCGGGATTCTCGGTGGGCGCGGTCGAGCGCGAAAATCTTCTTCCGCGAAAAGACGTGAAGGCGGGCGACGTTCTCATTGGCCTGCCCTCCTCCGGCGTTCACTCCAACGGCTTCTCGCTGGTGCGCACGGATCGTCGAAAAGAGCGGCGCGAAACTTGTCTGCGCCCGCGCCATTCGACACAAAGCGCTCGCTGGGCGAAGCGCTACTGGTCCCGACACGCATTTACGTGAAGTCTATTCTCGCCACGCTCAAAGCGCGCCGGGAATTAAAGCGCTCGCGCATATTACCGGCGGTGGTTTTGTCGATAATATCCCGCGCGTGCTGCCGGAAAACACGGCGGCGAAAATCGATCTCTCAAAAATTCCGGTGCTGCCGGTCTTCAACTGGCTCGCGCGCGAGGGCGGTGTTGTGGAGCTTGAAATGCTCCGCACCTTCAACTGCGGCGTCGGCTTGATCATCGCGGTCGACGCCGCGAAAGCAAATGATGTCGAAAGCGCCTTGAAAAAGAACGGCGAGCATCCGGTCCGGCTTGGCGAAATCGTCGTCGCATCAAGGCGAGCCGGTGACGCTGTTCGACGGCAAGCTCGGCCTTTCATGAAGAAGCGGGTCGCGATCCTGATTTCCGGACGCGGCTCCAATATGCGCGCGCTGATCGAAGCGGCGGCGCAAAAAGACTATCCGGCTGAAATCGTTTTAGTGATCTCGAATGTGGCGGACGCTGGCGGGCTCGACTTCGCGAAACAACATGGCATTGCCACCGAAGTCATCGAACACGGCAAATTCCCGTCGCGAGAAATTTTCGATAACGCGCTGGATCTCGCTGTTGCGCGAAACACGCATCGATATCGTCTGTCTTGCCGGCTTCCTGCGACTTTTGTCGCCGCGCTTTACCGAGAAATGGCGCGGGCGGATGATCAACATTCATCCATCGCTACTGCCCGCATTCAAGGGCCTGCATACGCATCGCCGCGCGCTGGAAAGCGGCGCCAAAGTGCATGGCTGTACAGTGCATTTCGTCGAGCCCGAACTCGATTCAGGCCCGATCATTTTGCAGGCGGAAGTGCCGGTGAAACCGGGCGACGATGAAGACACGCTCGCCGCCCGCGTGCTTGCGGAAGAACATAGAATTTATCCGCAAGCGCTCCGCCTGGTCGCCGAAGGCAAAGCACCGAGATTTAGCGCTTCGCTTCAGTTCTTCGCCTTCTCTTCGCAGGCGGATCGCCGATATGACCGGCGCCGGTAATCAGCGGCTCTTCCAGCGCGGGCTTGTGATGCGCGCGCCGGATCGCCCAGCCGATCAGCAACACGAAGATCGCGCCTGCGGCCGCCGCCGGCAGATGCAACTGATCGAGCAGCGCCGGATTGAACCAGCGGGCAAGCGCGCCGTCCTTGATCATGATGTCGCCCGCGACCCAGCCCAGCAGTGCCGCACCCGCCCAGACCAAAATCGGGAAGCGGTCGAGCAACGCCATCAGGAGCGCGCTGCCCGCGATGATCATCGGCACGACTGGTCACCAGACCAAAACCGATCAGCACCGCCTTGATGCTCTGCGCATGTGCCGGATCGAGCGCCATTGCCGCGGTCTCTGCCGCAGCGGCGATCGCGATCACGTTGTCGAGGCTCATGACGATGTCGGCAACTGCAACGATACGCACCGCTTTCCAGAGATTGCTCGCCGCTTCGATCTTCTCGTCGCCTTCGTTTTCCGGGACGATCAGCTTGACCGCGACCCAGAGCAGCAACACGCCGCCGATCAGCTTCAGCCACTGGTAGCCCATCGCTTCGGCGACCACGAGCGTGAAGAGGATGCGGAGCAAGACCGCAACGCCCGCGCCGAGGATCATGCCCCAGAAGCGCTCGCGCGGCGGCAGCATGCGGCAGGCGAGCGCGATCACGACCGCGTTGTCGCCCGAGAGAATGATGTTGATGCCGATGATCTTCAGCGCGGCGATCCAGAACGCCGGCTGCGTCATGTCGGTAAGAAGAAAATCCACGGGCTTTCGCTCCAGTTTCACTGCCGGGCTGAGGCCGGCTTGCTATCCGCGCCCGTATAACTACGGGCGTAAAATTGCTGTGAAACTGGAATAGCGGCGCCGTCCGGTCCTGCCAAGCAAAACCGGACAAGCGCAGTGCAAAATGCGACGTAATGACCGCAGGATGCCAGTCAGAAGGCGATCAATCGATAATTTCTTCCGGCTTAAAGAAAAATGCGATCTCGGTTTTGGCGTTTTCCGGGCTGTCGGAACCGTGCACCGAGTTCGCTTCGATCGATTCTGCGAACAACTTGCGAATGGTTCCCGGCGCCGCCTTGGCCGGATCGGTGGCACCCATCACTTCGCGATATTTCAGGACCGCGTTCTCGCCTTGCAGCACCTGCACCACCACCGGGCCCGAGGTCATGAAGGAAACGAGGCTCGCGAAGAACGGACGCTCTTTGTGAACGCCGTAGAAGCCCTCGGCCTGCGCCTGGCTCATCTTGATCCGCTTCTGGCCGATGATGCGAAGGCCGGCGGCTTCAATGTTCTGGTTGATCGCGCCGGTCAGATTGCGCTTGGTCGCGTCCGGCTTGATGATCGAGAAGGTGCGCTCGAGCGCCATGGTTCATTCCTGCGTTTGGAGGGATTGGTTGGCGGGGTCTATAGCGGCGCCTCAAGCCCCCTTCAAGGCGGGCTTTTCTTCGCCACAAGTCGCTGGCAAGCAGAGCGTCCCAGAGGCATGACGTCATTCAAATCCATGAACGCCGCCGTCGTTTCGCCGCTTCCGATGAAGCGGCTTTTGTTTGCCGCCGCGCTCATTGCGGCTTTCATCAACTTCTACGCCTTCTATCCGGGGCTCTATCACCACGACGCCTGGGCCTATGTCGCCGCGATCCGCACCGGCGAATGGACTAACTGGCAGCCGCCCTTGCTCGGCTGTGATGTGGATTCCGCTGCAATGGTTCTGGTCCGGGCCGCAGCCGATGTTCGCGATCTTTCGTCGCGGGCTACTGGACCGGCTTCGTGCTGATCGCGCTTTCGTTCCGCGACGAACGAGAGCCGCACGCTTCCCTATTTCGTATTCGGCGCCGCCTTCTTCCCGTTGGCGCTCAATTACAACGGCCAGCTCGTCAAAGACATATGCGATGTCGATCTGCATGCTGCTCGCAGCTGGCATCGCGACGCTGCTCCTGCGCGAGCGGTTCAAGCGCACGTGGCTTGCCGCATTCTTCATGTGGCTCTTCATCGTGATGGCGGGTTTTATGCGCGCAAATGCCGTCTTCGGCATGCCGCCCTTGATCGATCTCGCGATCTCGGCCGTGAGCCCGCGCTGGCGCGCGCAGGGCTTTATCAAGCGCATGGTCGTCGCCGGGCTGCTTTCGCTTCTATTCATTCCCGGCCACTACCTCGCGGACAATTATGTGTTCCGCGTCAAGGACATCAAGCCGGTTTCGCAGCTGCAGGTCTTCGATATCGGAGGCATTACCTATTTCTCCGGGCCGGACGGCTTCAAGGGCTTCTTCGGCCCGGGCTTCGTCGCAAGAACCGAAACTTCGACGACGGAGAGCCGCGGCTGCTACACGCCGCGCCACTGGGACACCTATGGCTGGGACCCGATCTCAATGGCGGTGCCCGAAGTTTATGAAAACCTCAAACCCCAATTCGGCGCGCCGCTGACGAAACTCTGGGTCGAGGCAATCGCGGTCGAAGCCGCGTGCCTATCTCACCCATCGCTTTGCCCACGCTGAACCGCTTCTTTCAGTTCCTCTGCAAGGGCTGCGAGGAACCGGTCGAAGACCGGCTGGCAATCGAACAACCAGAAAGACGTCACGTTTACGCCGAACCCGGTCTACAACGTGATCGAATGGCTCTCGGTGAACTGGAGCCTGTCGCCGTTCGGACCGCCTTACATTTATCTACTGATGTGCATCGCCTGGATGTGGGCATCGATCGGTATCCGCGAGCGTGTGACGCGCCATCTCACGTTCGCGCTCGTGTCCTCGGGCACGCTCTATTCGCTCGCGCTCTTCGTGATCGGGATCGCGCACGAATACCGCTATATCTACTGGACGATGCTGGCAGCGCTTGATCGCAACGCCTGTTATCGTCGCGCGCGTCGTCATGCGAAAAGACCTGCCGGCGCTCTTGCGCTTCGGACCGCTTGGTAATGATCGCTGCGGTCATCCTGTTTCGCGAACTCGCCGTTCGCTTCGTCCTTTAGGTGTCGTCATGAATCTCGAACGCTACATCATGTTCGCCGGCTACAATGTCTGGGCGAACGAGCGGCTCTACAACGCCGCGGAAAAGCTGTCCGACGGCGGAATATCGCGCCGACCGCGGCGCATTCTTCAAATCGATGCACGGCACGCTCAACCATCTGCTCGTCGCAGACCGCATCTGGATGAAGCGCTTCACCGGCCAAGGCGAGGCGCCGACGCGGCTCGATGCCATTCTGTTTGAAGACCTCGCATCGCTGCGCGCCGCGCGCGACCGCGAAGACGCGCGCATCAGCGCCTACATCGGACAGCTCACGGAAGACGAACTCGCGGCGCACTTCAGCTACCTGACGATCACCAATCCGAAGACGGTGCGCCAACCGCTTGCGCCGGCGCTCGACCATTTCTTCAACCACCAGACCCATCATCGCGGGCAGGCGCATGCGATTCTGACCGGGCTCCGCGGGCGGGAATTCGCGCCCTCCTTCGACATGATCCTCTTCCAGCGGGAGACGGGGGCCGGCGGAGTGGTAAGCACGTAGTGCCGGCCTGCCGGGGTCTTTGATAACTTGTTGAAATTAAATCGGATTATCTGGAGTTGCAGCGGCGCACCATTCGCTCCGGAACCCGAAAAAATACGGCTTTTCTATAGCTCCCACGAGCGTTTGGCGCTAAGTTCCGTACCTGACTTTGGGACTGGCTGAGACTATTTTGGGGGCTTCCATTATGCGGAAGATTGCAATTCTCGGCGCGGCACTCGCTGCGTTGATCTTCACCCTGCCTGCTTCGGCGGCAGACGCTCCGATCAAGGGTCCGTATTACAAGGCCGACCCGGTGTTCAACTGGTCCGGCTTCTATGTCGGCGCACATGTCGGCTACGGATGGGGTGAAGCTAGCGTTCCCGCTGCCGGTGTCACGTTCGACATCGACGGTTTCTTAGGCGGCGCGCAACTCGGTTACAATTGGCAGTTCAACCGTAACTGGGTGTTCGGCATCGAAACCGATATCTCCGCTTCGGACATTGGCGTTGGCGGTTTCAACGTCGACTGGTTCGGTACCACCCGCCTGCGTCTCGGCTACACGTGGGATCGCGTATTGTTGTACGCAACCGGCGGTCTTTCCTACGGCGGCACCAACGCAACCAGCGGCCATGTCGGCTGGGCGGCTGGCGCTGGCCTCGAATGGGCGATTCGCGCCGCGCTGGTCGGCCAAGGTCGAATATCTCTACGTCGATCTCGGCGACGAGATCCTGCCGCTCTTCGTCGCTCCGGTTTCGGTGGATTTCAGCACTGTCCGCTTCGGCGTGAATTACCGCTTCTGATCGACGCTGAATTCGAAAGAAGACAGCCCCGGACGAAAGTCCGGGGTTTTTCTTTTTGTTTTCCAACAGGTTATAGTCTTCGCAACCATGTGTTGCATAAAGGTCCTAGGTGATCCCGCCGCGCGTAGCGTAAAAACTCAAGCATCGATTTCCGGCCCGGTTTGCGGGCCGTTTTTACGGGGGCTTTTCAGATGAAGAAGTTTGCTGTTCTCGGCGCGGTACTTGCTGCGCTTGTGGTTGCTGCTCCGGCACAAGCGGCTGACGTTCCGATCCGCGGCCCGATCTACAAGGCGGCTCCGGCTCCGGTTTACAACTGGACCGGCTTCTATGTCGGCGCACATGTCGGCTACGGCTGGGCCAGTTCAGGGCTTGGCGACCTCGATGGTTTCCTCGGCGGCGTTCAGGCCGGCTACAACTGGCAGTTCAGCCGCAACTGGGTGTTCGGCATCGAAGGCGACATCTCCGCGACCGACATGAACGACTTGCGTGTTGGGCATCGACGTCGATGTCGATTACCTCGCCTCGATCCGCGCGCGTCTCGGCTACACGGTGGGATCACGTGCTGCTCTACGGTACCGGCGGGTGCCGCGTTCACGCGCGTCAGCGCACTTGGTGCGAGCACTGTCGGAAAGCGGTTGCGTGCAGCGGCGCCGGTCTCGAGTGGGCGTTCGCGCACCGCTGGACCGCGAAGGTCGAATATCTCTTTCTACGACATCGACGCGTTCGAAACTTCGGCGCTCAAGTTCGGCGTGAACTACCGCTTCTGATCGACGCTGAATTCGAAATAGAAAACCCCGGACGAAAGTCCGGGGTTTTTCTTTCAGCACTAAATGAACTCTGGTGTCGGCGAACACCGCGTTCGGCACCAGGCAAAACCTTCCCTGATTACCTCCAACCTGAATATTCTCGCGCGAACTGGTTGCGCTAGCAACACTAAGAGCTGCCCTCCCCGATATAGTCGAAAGCAACCGGGTACTCGCCCGGGTTAGGGGGCTTTTATGAAAAAGATTTGGCGTACTCGCTGCGTTATTCGTTGCGTCGATTTTCGGTGGACCCGCGTCGGCCGATCAGCGCCACACCGCCCAGGTGTTCAACTGGACCGGATTTTATGTCGGCGCTCACGTTGGATACGGCCTTGGTGAAGACCGGTTTGGTGGACGAGCAAGCGGCGCGACTCGGCGGCATTCAACTCGGCCATAACTCGCAATTCTCGCACATCGTTATCGGCCTTGAAGCAGATTTGTCGGGAGCCGACATCGGACTAGCGCGGTTTCCCGCACATAATATCTTCGGCACCGTGCGAGGCGGGTCGGTTTGACGATCGACCGGGTACTGCTCTACGCGACCGCCGGCGTCATGGCCGCCGACCTTGAGAACATCTTGCGGTTTTAATGAGCCGTCTGCACAGGCCTCGTAACAGGTGCAGGTGTCGAGTGGATGTTCGCGCAGCGCTGGTCGATGAAGTTCGAATACCTCGTTCGGTCGAATCCTGAAATCGGCGGCGTCGACATTTCGACGTTCAAACTCGGCGTCAATTATCGTTTCTGATTGAAGTGAAGTTGAAAACACAAAACCCCGGACAACAGTCCGGGGTTTTTGTTTTGCGCAACACGAAACAGCACTCACGCCTTCTGCTGCCACCGGCCCGCGTCGTCCTGCTGCCAATAGGTCACCGCGTGACCCGCGGCCTGCGCCGTCTTCCATTGCTCGCGCGCGGCATCGACCGAGTCCGGATCGTTGCCGTCGAACAGATGGATCGCGCGCTCGTAGCCTGCGAGATCTTCGCTACTCGCATCCCTCGACAAAGAAGCGCACCTTGGCAGCATTCGCGTTATCGCCCGAGGTCGTGAGCAGCATCGGCTGCTCGGCGGCATTCGTTTCCTTGTCGGTGCCGTGCGGGAGAAAGGCGTCGTCGCGCCACGTCCACAGATGCTGATCGAGCGCCTGCACGCGTTCGTCGGTCGCCGCCTGCACCACGCAGCGCCAACCGCGTTCGATACATTTTTCGAGCAGTTGCGGCAGCACCTGCTCCAACGGCTGGTTTTGCAGGTGGTAGAAGTAAACCTCTGTCACGGCTCGCTTATTTCTCGTAATGCGCTTCGATGAAGTGATTTAGTAATCGCACGCCCCAGCCCGGTCCCCAGGAATTATTGATCTCCGACGCGTTCGCAGCCATCCCGGTGCCCGCGATATCGAGATGCGCCCACGGTGTCTTGCCGACATAGCGTTGCAGGAATTGCGCGGCTGTGGTGGAGCCCGCGAAACGGCCGCCGGTGTTTTTCATATCGGCGAATTTCGAGTCGATCATCTTGTCGTAGGCCGCGCCCAAGTGGCATGCGCCACACCGTCTCGCCGGTCTCGGTTCCTGAATCGATCAGGCGGCCGGCGAGTTTGTCGTCGTTCGAAAACAGACCGGCGTGTTCCTGACCGAGCGCAACCAAGATCGCGCCGGTAAGCGTCGCAAGATCGATCATCAGTTTCGGCTTGAAGCGCTCGTTGGTGTAGGCGAGCGCGTCGCAGAGCACGAGCCTGCCTTCGGCATCGGTGTTGATCACCTCGATCGTCTGGCCGGAATAGGATTTCAGAATATCGCCGGGGCGATAGGCTTTGCCGTCGGGCATGTTTTCGACGATCCCGATCACGCCGACCACGTTTGCTTTCGCTTTGCGGGACGCAAGCGCGTGCATGAGGCCGGTGACGCAGGCCGCACCCGCCATGTCGCCCTTCATGTCTTCCATGCTGGCGGCAGGCTTGATCGAAATGCCGCCGGTATCGAAGCAGACACCCTTGCCGATGATCGCGACCGGGTTGTCGGATTTTTTCTTCGCGCCGTTCCAGCGCATGATCACGAGGCGGGAGTCGCGCTCGGAGCCCTGGCCGACCGCGAGCAGCGCGCGCATGCCGAGCTTTTTCAGCATCGGCTCGTCCAGCACCTCGACCTGCACGCCGAGCTTGCGAAGCTCGGTCGCGCGGCGCGCAAATTCCGCCGGAAAAAGCACGTTCGGTGGCTCGTTCACGAGCTCGCGCGCGACGATGATGCCCTCGCCGATGCCTTCGGCCGCGCCCCAAGCCTTGCGGGCGGCGGCCAGATCATCGACCGCGACCTTGATATCGGCAGGCTGCTGTCTTTTCCTCGTCGTCGTCCTTCTTTTTCGTCTTGTAGCGGTCGAACTTATAGGCCCGGAGTTTCAGCCCGAGCGCGAGCTGGGCGGCGTCGTTGGCCGAGAGCTTTCCGGCCGGCAAGCTGCGCCACAATCGTCACATTCCGGGCTGAGGCCGGGAGTTTTCCACCGATCGAGCCCCCGAGTTTCAGCCAATCCGTGGCTCTTCGAGTTCCTTCGGCTGGCCGAGCCCGAATACCAAAAGGCGGTCGAACTTCAGCCCTGCCGGCGCGACCAGCTCCAGGACCTTGCCCTGCTTGCCCTTGAACTTCTCGGCACGCGCCACGCGGGCCAGAAGGTCGCCGGACGGTCTTGAGTGCCGCCTTAGCAGCCGCTCCGAGACCCAGGTCCTCGTCCGTCAGCACTACTATAGTACCGGCGGCGGGCAGCTTCAGATCGGCGAAGGAAATCTTGGGGGATTCGGCCATGTCGGGAGTCCGTTAAGGGATTGATGCAACACTATTAACCGATGATTTTTAAGGGGGCGAGCGCCCCCTTGAAGCCTCATTTTCCGGCCATTTTCCGCCGGTCATTTACAGGGGGACGGCGGCGATTCCGGTGGAGGGAATTGGCGCCGATTGAAGTAGTGCGGATGGGGCGTCTCGACCGGTATCTGTTTTCGACCGCGGCCATCGCATTCCTCGCGGTGCTCGGCAGTCTTACCACGATGGTTTGGCTGACGCAGGTGCTCCGCCGCTTCGATCTGTTGGCGACGCAGGGACAGACGCTGATTATTTTTCTCATGGTCACCGGCCTCGCTCTGCCGATGCTGATGCTGGTGATCGCGCCGATCGCGCTCTTCATCGCGATCGTCTTTACGCTCAACCGCCTCAACGCCGATTCCGAACTCATCGTGATGAGCGCTGCCGGCGTCAGCCGCTGGCAGATTTTCCGTCCGCTGCTTCTGCTCACCATGATCGTCGCAACACTTTCCGTACTCGTCAGTGCGGAAGTCGGACCCTACACGCTGCGCAAGCTGCGCGAGCAGGTCGCTAAAGTAAACGCCGACATCATCACGAACGTCGCAATTCCCGGCAAGTTCACGACCATCGACCGCGGCCTCACCTTCCATGTCCGCGAGCGCGGACCGAACGGCTTGATGATCGGGCTCTTCGTCTATGACGGCCGCAATCCGGACAACAAGTCGACCTACATCGCCGAGCGCGGCCGCATCACGCAGACCGAGCAGAATGTCTACCTGATCCTCGATCAGGGCGTGCTTCAGCGCAAACAGGGCAAGGACAAGACGCCGAACTTCGTCGAGTTTCAGCGCTACGCCTTCGACATGTCGCAGTTCAATTCGGCGCAGAACGTCACCTACCGCGCGACCGACCTTGCGCTCGCTCGATCTGATCTGGGCCGACGTAAACGACCCGACCTACAAACAGGATCCGGCGCGCTTCCGCACCGAGCTGCACAAGCGGCTCTCGGCGCCGCTCTATCCGTTGGCGGCGTTCATCATCGCCTTCGGCTTTCTCGGTAATGCACGCACGACGCGGCAGAGCCGCGGGGTGGCGATCGGCGGTGCGGCGGCAGTTTTCGCCGCGATCGAAATCGCGGGCTTCGGCACCTCCGGCTTTGTCGCGAAGAAATGCGTTGCTCGCGCCGCTGCCTTATCTCGTGCCGCTTAGTCGGCATCGCGTTCGGGCTCCTGGTCAGCGCCGGTCTGATCCGGCTCGAGGTCCCTTCCTTCATCCAGAAAATTGCCGACGCAATCGCGGCACGCGTCGAAAGGCTGCAAACGGCTTAGTCATGGTCGCGTTCGGGTTATTGGGTCGCTACTTCGGCCGCCGCTTTCTGATGGCGGTGCTGGTCGCGTTTTTGACCTGCGTCGCGCTGATCGCGGTGGTCGATTTCTTCGAGCTCACGCGCCGCATCGGCGACCGTCCGGGACAGCTCGGTCGGGCAGATCGGCTATCTCGTGCTTCTGCGGCTGCCTGCCTTCACCGAACAGATGCTGCCGTTCTGCCGTCGCTGATCGGTGCGATGTCGGCCTTCCTCGCGCTCTCGCGGCGGCTCGAATTCATCGTCGCGCGCGCTTCCGGTTTGTCGGCCTGGCAATTCATCGGCAGCGCGATCGCGATCGCCGCCCTGATCGGCGCGTTTTCGACAACGATCTACAATCCGGTTTCCGCCGCGCTCAAGGAAGTCGCCGACCAGATCGAAAACGAACTTGCTGTCGCGGGTTGCCGCCGACGGCGCGCCCGCGCGCTCAGTCGGCAATATCTGGGTGCGCCAGCGCAGCGATGTCGGCCAGGCGATCATCAACGCGCAGACCTCGAGCAACCAGGGCCGCACGCTGACAGGCGTGCGGATCTTCGTGTTCGACACCAAGGGCGAGTTCGTCGAGCGGGTCGAAGCGAAATCGGCCGATCTCGAACCCGGCGTCTGGCGGCTCACCGATGCCTCGATTTTCTCGCCCAAAGCGAGCCCGAAAGTGCTGAAAGAACACAGACTGCCGACCACGCTCACCGCGGATCAGGTTCGCGGCAGTTTCGCGAATGCGGCAGCGCTGTCGTTCTGGGAGTTGCCTGCTGCGATCGACGTCGTGAAGGCCGCCGGCTTGTCCGCCACGCGCTACGAAATCCAGTACCAGACGCTGCTTGGCCCGCCCGCTGCTCCTGGTCACGATGGTTGTATTGGCGGCCGCCGTCAGCCTCCGCGTGTTTCGCCTCGGTGGCGTCGGCAAGATGATTACCGGTGGCATCCTCGCGGGCTTTTTGCTCTATGTTGCGATGCAATTGTCCGAGCAGCTTGGCGAAGGCGGGTTTCTGAACCCCGTGGTCGCCGGGTGGCTTCCTGTTGTCTGCGCGAGCCTGATGGGCTGCTCAGTCTTGTTGCACCAGGAAGACGGTTAGAATGGTTCAGCGTAGCGCCGTCAGTTCCGGGAACGTCAGCCATGGCCGGCTTCTTCGCCGCGCCGTGCTTGCGTTCGTCGTGCACGGCGCTGTTCGTCGTTTTTGCGACCGACAGTTTCGCGCAGCGTATGCCACGCTCGAAAACCACCGACCCGTCGCTGACCAGCCAGTTGCTGAAGAAGAAACAGTCGCGCGATCCGAACGCGAAGATGCTCGTTACCGCAAACGAGATGATCTACGACAACAAGGAAAACAAGGTTCACGCGGTCGGCAACGCGCAGGTCTATTACGACGGCGGCGTGCTCGAAGCCGACAAGGTCACCTACGACCGCAAGACCAATAAGATGTTCGCCGAAGGCAACGTCCGCTACCGCGCGAAGGACGGCAACGTCATCCATGCCAACGTCGCTGGAAATGTCGCAGGACTTCCGCGAAGCCTTCGTCAATTCGATGCTGGTGGAAACGCCGCAGCGCACGCGCTTCGCGGCGTCGCGCGCCGACCGCACCGAAGGCAACATCACCGTCTTCCAGAACGGCGTTTACACCGCCTGCGAACCCTGCCGCGACGATCCGAAGAAGCCGCCGCTGTGGCAGGTGAAAGCCAAGCGCATCATCCACAACGAGGGCGAGCGCAAAGTCTATTACGAAAACGGCACGCTCGAACTGTTCGGCCAGCCGATCGCTTATCTGCCGTACTTCTATCACCCCGATCCGACCGTGAAGCGGCAGTCGGGCTTCCTGCCGCCGCACGTCTATTCGTCGAACCGCGTCGGCGTCGGCGTCGAGATGCCCTATTTCTGGTCGATCGCGCCGAACATGGACGCGACCGTGTCGCTGCGCGCCGCTCACGCGTCAGGGCCTGTTTGCAAAAGCCGAATTCCGCCAACGCCTGATCAACGGCGCGTATCAGATCCGCGCGGCCGGCATTCACCAGGAAGATCCGCAAGCCTTCGGCGACTTGTCCACCGGCAACCGCCAGGACCGCGGCATGGTCGAAGCGACCGGCGAGTTCAACATCAACAAGCGCTGGCTCTGGGGCTTCGACGGCGCGCTGATCTCCGACCGCAGCTTCCTGCGCGACTATTATATCGACCGCAACAACGCGCGTCACCGAGCGCACCTCGCAGCTCTATCTCGTCGGCCAGGGCGACCGCTCCTATTTCGACATGCGCGCGATGCACTTCTTCGGTCTGTCGGAGCTCGATCGCAACGCGCAGATTGCCGGTCATTCATCCGGTGCTCGATTACTCGTATTTCTTCGGCAACCCGATTATCGGCGGCGAGCTTTCCTACAAGATCAACTTCACGAGCCTGTCGCGGACCAGGACGCGGACTTCGCGCCGATCTCGGCTGTGGCGGTGTTGCGCTGATCCCGACTGGCAACACGAACGTCGCGCTGTCTTGCGACGGCGGCGACGCCCGCCGACCTGTCTCATTCGCGGCCTGCCCGGCGATTACACGCGCTTCATCGATGCAGGCGGACTGGCGCCGGACCATTACGAGCGACGTCACCGGCATCCTGTTCACGCCGTTCGCGCGCTGCGCGGCGACGTCGCGAACCGCTCGAGCCATATCGATCCGGCGATCGCATCGCTACGGGCTCAACGGCGACGAAACGCTGGTCCGCGGCATGCCGGCGGTCGGCTTCGAAGCGCGCTGGCCGTTCATTTCAGTGCATTCATGGGGCACGCAGACGATCGAGCCGATCGTGCAGTCGATCTTCCGCCCGAACGAAACGCAGATCGGCCGCTTCCCGAACGAAGACGCGCAGAGCCTCGTGTTCGACGACACCAACCTCTTTTCGATCGACAAATATTCCGGCTACGACCGCGTCGAAGGCGGTTCGCGCCTGAACTATGGCATGCAGTATTCCGCGAACGTGCACCGCTTCGGCCTGGTCAACGTGCTGTTCGGCCAGTCCTACCAGATGTTCGGCCGCAACTCGTTTGCCTTCTACGACGTTTCCAATACCGGCGCGCAGTCGGGCCTCGAAGACCGCAGCTCCGACTATGTCGCGCGCGCCTATTTCCAGCCGACCGGCCGGTTCTCCTTCGTCACGCGCTTCCGCTTCGACAAGGAAGATCTCAGCATGCGCCGCTTCGAGATCGAAACCCGTTCGACCTGGGACCGCCTGACGCTGGCGACGATTTATGCGCGCTATGAGGCGCAGCCTGACATCGGCTTCCTGGTGCGACGCAACGGCGTCTACCAGACCGCGAGCTATAAATTCATGGACTACTGGTCGATCACGGCCGGTGTGCGTTACGACCTCGACCGTGATAGGATCGACTTCGGAACGTTGTCGCTCGCCTATACCGACGAGTGTTTCGTGATCAGCGCGAACTACGTCGCCGACTACACGAACCTCGTGACATCGACGCCCGTGCACAAGTTCCTGCTGCGCGTCGACCTGCGGACGCTTGGCGGCACCGGTTTCACGCAGAATGTCGGCGGCCAGGTCACGAGCCAGACGCCGACACCCTAGCCTTCGCACCGACCCAATGACGCCATAACGGCGCCATTCAAGAACGAAACAACGCCGCCGATGACTAGTCTCGTTCGCCGCCTCTTTATTGCTCTCGCGCTCGCACTTCTTCCGGGCGCAGTCCTCCTGACTGCGTCGCCCGCTCGTGCGCAGGTCGTCGCCGTCGTCAACGGCGAACCGATCACCGCCTACGACGTCACCGAGCGCCTGAAATTGCACAAGATCGGCGGCAAGCAATCGCAGCGCAAGGAAGCGATCGAGGAGCTGATCGAGCACAAACTCAAGCTACAGATCGCGCAGCGTGCCAGCATCGATCCTACTGTCGCCGAAATCGACCGCGCGTTTGCGGCGTTTGCGCAGCGCTCCGGCCGCACAGCAGCGCAATTCGACCAGGCGCTTGCGCAGGGCGGCATCGACGTCAAACGATTGAAAGAGCGCATCAAGTCGGACCTCGCCTGGCAGCAATATGTTCAGGCAAACCCCGCGGGCATCGCGGTCCGCGACGCGGACATCGTGGCGATGATGAATGCGCGCGGCCAGAAGATGCTGTTCAAATCGGTTCAATACACGATGCAGCAAGTGATCTTCGTCACACGCCGCAACGCGCCCCCCGCGGTCAAGGCCGCGCGACTGAAAGAAGCTGAAAACCTGCGCGCCCGCATTACGTCCTGCGATCAGGTGACCGACCTTGCCCGCGAATACCACGAGGTCGTGATCAAGGATCGCGTGCGCCGGCTTTCTTCCGATCTTGCGCCGGCCCTGCAGAAGCTCCTGCAGGAGCTTCCAGACGGCAAGATGACGCCGCCGGAGCCGACCGCAAACGGCATCGAGGTGGTCGCGGTCTGCGAACGCAAGGAAGTACCCGCGGATATTTCCTCGAATCGCGAACTGCGTAACGAATTGCTCGGCCAACGCCTGCAGTCTTACGAAAAGCGCGTGCTGGATAGAATGCGCGCGACATCGAGCATTCAGATTCTTCGAGCAATAGATGTTGCCGCTCGCGCTCACGCTCGGCGAGCCCGCCGGAATTGGCATCGATCTGACGCTGAAACTCTGGACTCGAGCGCAAAGCGCGCAACATCCCCCCATTCTTCCTGGCCGGCGACGCGGCTTTCGTGGCCGCGCGGGCGAGTGCGCTCTCGCTTCAGGTGACGCTTGCCGAATGTGCGCCCGAGGAAGCGGCGGCGAATATTTGCAACCGCGTTGCCGCTCGTCGCCTCGAGCGTCGCCGCCACTGCAAAACCCGGTAAACCCGATGGATCGAGTGCCGCTGCCGCGCGCGCGTCCATCGATCTCTGCGTTTCGCTGGTGCAGGCGGGCAAGGCGCGCGCTGTCGTTACCAATCCGATCGCAAAGCACGTGATGCAAAGCGGCGGCTTCAACTTTCCAGGCCACACGGAATATCTCGCGCATCTAAGCGGTGCGAAGCTTCCAGTCATGCTGATATGGAGCGAGATGCTCGCCGTCATCCCGGTCACGATTCATCTGCCGCTTCGCGACGTGCCGAATGCACTGACCAAGGAACTCATTGTTGAGAGCGGGCGGATCGCGGCGCGCGACTATCGCGCGCGTTTCGGGATTGCGAACCCGCGGCTTGCGGTCTGCGGGCTCAATCCGCATGCGGGCGAAGAAGGCACGATCGGCCGCGAAGATATTGAAATCGTGACCCCGCCGTGCACGCGCTTCGCGCCGAAGGCATCGAAGCGAGCGGTCCGCATCCCGCCGACAGTCTGCTTTCACGAAGG
Organism: uncultured Alphaproteobacteria bacterium; assembly: GCA_963730025.1. Classification (GTDB taxonomy): domain Bacteria; phylum Pseudomonadota; class Alphaproteobacteria; order Rhizobiales; family Xanthobacteraceae. The sequence continues at coordinate 53,243 of CAVSPV010000001.1, read as the reverse complement.
CGCGCGCAAATATTATGACGTGGCACTCGGCATGTATCACGATCAGGTGCTGGCACCGGTCAAGGCGCTTGCGTTCGACCGCGCGGTGAACGTGACGCTGGGTTTGCCTTTTGTCCGCACCTCGCCCGATCACGGTACTGCCTTTAACATCGCGGGCAGCGGCACCGGCAATCCGTCGAGCTTGGAGGCCGCAATCAAGCTCGCCGCCAGGCTTTCGCAACAGCGCATGAGCGCGATCGACGGACTGCCGCCGCTCCGCGACGTGATCCGTCGCCATGAGTTGAACGCAAAGAAATCGCTCGGCCAGAATTTCCTGCTCGATCTAAACCTCACGTCGCGGATCGCACGCGCGGGCGGTTCGCTCGACGGAATTACCGTGATCGAAGTCGGGGCCGGTCCGGGCGGGCTCACGCGCGCATTGCTTGCCGAGGGCGCTGAGAAAGTGATTGCGATCGAACGGGACCGGCGCTGCATCGCGGCCCTCGAAGAAGTCTCGGCACATTATCCCGGCAAGCTTCGAGATCGTCGAAGCCGATGCGCTCGAATTCGATCCCGCTCCGCTCATTGCCGGCAAGCGCGCGCGGATCGTTGCCAACCTTCCCTACAATATCGCGACGCCCCTCCTGGTGAACTGGCTGACGCTCGAGCCGTGGCCGCCGTTTTACGATTCGCTCATTCTGATGTTTCAGCGCGAAGTCGCCCAGCGCATCACCGCGAGCGCGGACGACGACGCCTATGGGCGGCTTTCGGTGCTTGCCGGCTGGCGTTCCGCAGCGCGGATTTTGTTCGATGTGAATCCCGAGCGCATTCGTGCCGGCGCCGAAAGTCACATCATCGATCGTGCATCTTGTCCCGCACGAGAAACCGCTTCAGTGCGACGCGAAAATACTGAGCCGAGTCACTGCGGCGGCTTTCGGCCAGCGCCGCAAGATGCTACGCCAAAGCCTGCGCACGCTCGGGGTCGATCCGCTGCCGCTGCTTGCGGAAACGGAGATCGAACCGACCAAGCGCGCAGAGGAAATTCCGGTCGAGGGTTTCGTGCGGCTTGCAAACAGCTTCGCCGCACGGATGGGGAAATAAGCGGGAAGATAAATGACAAAAGTCGTGCGCCAGGTTTTTACCGACTACGGCAAGCCGCTTTGCGAAGAAGTCGTCGCAATGCCCGAGCCGAAAGGCACCGAAGTGCTGGTTCGCGTCGGTCATTGCGGCGTCTGTCATTCCGACATTCACCTGCATGAAGGCTATTTCGATCTCGGCGGCGGACGACGCGCGGAACTTGCCGGCGGCAGGCCGCTTCCGTTTGCGCTTGGTCATGAAATCGAAGGCGAGCTTGCAGCCGTGGGGCCGGATGTGAGCGGCGTCACCGTCGGCAAACGCTATGTGATTTATCCATGGATCGGCTGCGGCGAGTGCGCGATCTGCCGGAGCGGCGACGAACATCTTTGCGCGAAGCCGCGCCAGATCGGCATTCAAACGCAAGGCGGCTACGCCACCCACGTGCTGGTGCCGCATCGCGAAATATCTCCTGGAATACGATCCGATCCCGCGCGAGCTTGCCGGCACATATATGTGTTCGGGCGTCACCGCCTATTCGGCGATCAACAAGCTAGGCGCGATTGCCGACCGCGGTCCGCTCCTGATCATCGGGCTTGGCGGCGTCGGCATGATGGGATTTTCATTTCTTAAGGCGCGCTCGCAAGCACAAGCCCATCGTGGTCGAAATCGACGCGAAGAAGCGCGAACACGCAATGGCCGAAGGGTGCGGCCGCCGCGTTCGATCCGTCGGACAAGGCAACGCGCAAGGAAATCGCGGTCGCGAGCGGCGGCGGTGTCATCGGCGCAATCGATTTCGTAGGCTCCGATAAATCGGCTGCACTCGGCTTCGGCGCACTTGCCAAAGGCGGCGCGCTGGTCGTCGCCGGACTGATCGGCGGCGAGATGCCGCTCTCGGTGCCGGTACTGCCGCTCAAAGGCGTTTCGATCATCGGCAATTACGTCGGCTCGCTCCAGGAAGCCAAAGACATGCTGGCGCTGGTGCGTGCCGGCAAAGTCGCGCCGATCCCCGTGAACACGCGGCCGCTTGCGGAAGCCAACTGCCGCGCTCGAAGATCTGCGCGCGGGCAAGACGATCGGCCGGACGGTGCTGGTCGCTTAAAGCTTTCGCCTGCAAGTTTACGCGCGAAAGCCTCGACGCCGGTCCGGCGCGCGCGTTTCATGCGCTCGGCAGCCAGAATGGAATGAATGTCTGCGAATGCAGCGTCGAGGTCGTCGTTGACGACGACGTAATCGTAATCTTTCCACTGCTGCAGTTCCATCCTTCGCAGTTTGCAGCCGCTTCCTGACCGTCGCCTCATCTTCCGATGCGCGACCTCGTATTCTGCGCTTCATCTCTGCGATCGATGGCGGCAGAATGAAAATGCTGACGACGTCATTCGGCGCAATTCTCTTAAGCTGCCGCGTGCCCTGATAGTCGATGTCGAAAAGAACATCGCGTCCTTTTGCGACGGCCTTTTCTACAGCAGCCGCGCGGCGTCGCATAATAATTGCCGTGCACTTCTGCCCATTCCAACAGCTCGCCGGCACTCGCGCATTGCCTCGAACTTTTCGCGCGAAACAAAATGATAGTGCACGCCATTCACTTCATTCGGCCGTCTCGCACGGGAAGTAACTGAGATCGATAGCTCGATATTAGGCTCTTTCTGAACGAGTAGCCGCGTCAGCGTGGTCTTGCCCGCGCCCGAGGGCGAGGAGAGCACGAACATCAGCCCGCGGCGCGCGAGCTTTTCGCGCCGGACTATTTTGCGCCTCTTAGGCGCCGCTTTCTTTTTCTTCTTACTCAATGTTCTGCACCTGCTCGCGGAATTGATCGACCGCGGTCTTGAACTCAAGCCCGATCGTCGTCAGCGAAACGTCGTTCGATTTCGAACACAAGGTATTCGCTTCGCGATTGAACTCCTGCGCCAGAAAATCGAGCTTACGGCCGACCGAGCCGCCGTTTTTCAGAAGACCGCGCGCGGCCGAGACATGTGCGTTCAAGCGGTCGAGTTCTTCGCGAACATCGGCCTTGGCGGCGAGTAAGGCTGCTTCCTGATGCAGCCGCTCCGGATCGAGCGTGGAGCTTGCCGCAATCAACTCTTTCACCTGCTCGGCAAGGCGCGCGCGGATCGCATCGATCGAGCGCGAAGGCGACGCTTCGGCGGCTTTCGAGAATTTCTCGATTTCATCGATCCGGTCGTGCAGAGACTTTGCCAATTGCTTTGCCTTCTGTCGCGCGCATCGCGGCAAGATCGGTAAGCGCCGCGTCGAAACCCTTGAGGAGTGCCGCATTCGCGGTTTCGCGATCGGCTTCGCTCTCCTCGGTTTCAACGACGTCCATCACACCCTTGATGCCAAGAATGCCGTCGAGCGTCGGCGGCTGCGCTTCGATGCGCTTGGCAAGTTCGCGCGAGGTCGCAATCACCGCCGCGAGCACGTCTTCGTTTATGCGCACCTGTAGGCGCCGCACCTTCGCGGGAGACGGTGAGATTGACGGTGACATTGCCGCGCGACAGCGACGCGCGAAATCGCTGCACGCAGCGCCGGCTCCAGCGCATCGCGGCCCGGCGGTAGCCGCAAGCGGATATCGAGGCCCTTTGAGTTGACCGACTTCAATTCCCACGCCCAGCGCAGCGCGCCGTGCACACCAGAGGTGCGGGCGAAACCGGTCATGCTGGCAAGGGTCATTCCTGAGAGTGTCCGCGATTCTCAATTAAGTCGCGCGACATTAACGAGCGCGCAGAAGCGCTCACAAGCGAGACACGGCCGGAGCGGCTTAACCATCGGCTTTTTCAGCGCTCGGATTTGGCTCCGCTCTCGCATCGCTTCTCTTCTTCCCGGATGACTTGTGGCTATTCTTGGCCCGGTCTTCGCCGGACTTGTCGTCGGCTTTCTTCTTCTCGCCGTCTTATCTTCTTTCTTCTTGGCTCTTCTTTCGGTGCTCTTCTTCTTTCTTCGCAGGTCGCCGCCTTGAAGGTCGGCGTTTGCTTTCTGCGGCAGCGGTTCGCAGGCGGCGTCTGCGGCGCCACGCAGTCTGCGGCGCTTTCTTTCTGGTCGCGCTGGAAGTCGCGCCAGCGGGCGACGTTCTTCAGGTGCTGCTCATAGGTCTCGGCAAAGACGTGACCGCCGGTGCCGTCGGCGACGAAATAGAGATCCTTGGTGCGCGACGGATTGGCGACCGCTTCGAGCGATGCGCGGCCGGGATTGGCGATCGGTCCCGGCGGCAGGCCGTCGATCGTGTAGGTATTGTATGGCGTCGGCTGCTCGATATCGGCGCGCGTGAGCGAGCGGCCGAGCGAACCCTTGCCGCCGACGATGCCGTAAATGATCGTCGGATCGGACTGCAGCCGCATCTTCCGGTTGAGGCGGTTCACGAACACGCGCGGCAACGCGGGTGCGCTCGCTCGCGATCGCGGTTTCCTTTTCGACGATCGAAGCCAGCGTGATGAATTCATTCACGGTCTTGACCGGCAGATCCGGCGAGCGCGCGCGCCCAGATTTCCTGCACCAGCCGCTGCTGCGCCTGGGTCATGCGCTGCATCAACTGCTCGCGCGTGGTGCCGCGTGTGACGCGATAGGTCTCAGGCAGCAACGTGCCTTCGGTCGGAACGGTCTGGATCGGCCCGGTCAGCACTTCGGCGTCGTTGATCCGCTGCAACGATCTGTTGCGTCGTCAAGCCCTTCGGCGATCGTCACCTGATGCTGGATCGACTTGCCGGAGATGATGGTCTCGCAGCACGTCGCTCATGCTCGCGTTCTTCTCGAACACGTATTCGCCGGCTTTGAGCTTGTCGGTCGCGCCGATCACGACCGCGCCGATCACGAACAGCGTCGGATTATCGATCACGCCTTCGCGGCGGAGCAACTCGGCCATGTCGCGCAGGCCTGTGCGCGGCGGAATGATGACCGCGCGCTCGCGATCGAGCGGACCGTCCGCGCCGAAGCGCGTCGAGCCGTAATAAAGTGCGCCGCCGGCTGCGACCGAAAGCAGAAGCAGGATCGTGAAGATCGCATTGCCGATGATGACGAGCGGATGGCGCGCGCGACGCGAAGGCGGCGGCGGCAGATGTTCGGCCGCAAGCGCCTGCCGCGGACTCCGCGGATTCGAGTGGGGCCGGTCGTCGTCGTAATCGTACTTGTCGCGCCCGGCAGCCATGCGAAACTTTCTTTATACCTGTGCCGGAAGGAAGCTAAGGCCAAATGTGGCCAAAGCGCGGATTACACGGCTTAGTGATTGACGCGGCGGAAAACCAGCGACGCGTTGGTGCCGCCGAAGCCGAAGGAATTGGACAACACGGTATTGATCTCGCGTTTACGCGGCGTATGCGGCACGAGATCGATCGGCGTTTCCCGTTCCGGATTGTCGAGATTGAGCGTCGCCGGCGCCACCTGGTCGCGCAGTGCAAGCAGGCAGAAGATCGCCTCGGCCGAACCTGCCGCACCGAGCAAATGGCCGATCGAGGATTTGGTCGAGGACATCGAAATTTTCGAAGCCGCATTTCCGACCAGCCGTTCGACTGCGCCGAGTTCGATGGTGTCGGCCATCGTCGAAGTACCGTGCGCGTTGATGTAATCGATGTCTGACGCCGAAAGTCCGGCGCGCTTCAGCGCCATGGTCATGCAGCGGAACGCGCCCTCACCGTCTTCGGACGGTGCGGTAATGTGATGGGCGTCACCGGAAAGACCGTAGCCGATCAGTTCGCCGTAGATTTTCGCGCCGCGCGCTTTGGCGTGTTCGTATTCTTCGAGCACCACGACACCCGCGCCCTCGCCCATGACGAAGCCGTCGCGATCCTTGTCGTAAGGCCGCGACGCTTGCGTCGGCCGGTCATTGTAGGACGCACAGAGCGCATGCATCGCGGAGAAACCTGCGAGCGCCATGCGGCCGATCGGAGATTCGGTGCCGCCGGCCACCATCACGTCGGCGTCGCCGAGCGAGATCAGGCGCGCCGCATCCCCGATCGCATGCGCGCCGGTCGAGCAGGCAGTGACCACCGAGTGGTTCGGACCTTTGAGCCCGTGCTGGATCGAAACATAACCGGAGGCGAGATTGATGAGTCGGCCGGGAATAAAGAACGGCGAAACGCGGCGCGGGCCTTTTTCTTTCAAGGTGATCGCGGTTTCGGCAATCCCCTCGATACCGCCGATGCCGGAGCCGATCAAAACGCCGGTGCGTTCCTGATCTTCGGTCTTGGTCGGCTTCCAGCCGGCGTCTTCGAGCGCCTGGGTCGCCGCGGTCACGCCATAAAGAATGAAGTCATCGACCTTGCGGCTTTCCTTCGGCTCCATCCACTGGTCGCGGTTGAAGGTGCCGTCGGAGCCGTCGCCCAGCGGAATCACATGGCCGATCTGGCAGCGCAGGTCGGAAACTTCGAAGGTGTCGATTTTTTTCGCGCCGCTCTTGCCTTCGAGCAGGCGCTTCCACGTCACTTCAACGCCGCAACCGAGCGGCGAGAGCATCCCGAGCCCGGTTACGACGACACGACGCATATTCTGGGAATCCTGTTCGACGCGTGGGAATTATCGAACGCAGCCCGCGCGAAAAAGTCCCGCTTAGGACTTCGAGTTCTTCTCGAGGAACTTGACGGCGTCGCCGACGGTCAGGATCGTTTCCGCAGCGTCGTCCGGAATTTCACAGCCGAATTCTTCTTCGAAAGCCATGACCAGCTCGACCGTGTCGAGCGAGTCGGCGCCCAGATCGTCGATGAAGCTTGCTTTATCGTTCACCTTGTCGGGCTCAACGCCCAGATGTTCGACAACGATCTTTTTTACCCGTTCGGCAATGTCGGCCATTGATACACCCTTGGTCGCCCGGAAGCTTTGTTCGATTGTTGCCGCGAGAATTGCCCCCCGCAGCGGGTTCGGGCCCTGTTTGTCCGATTGCGAAGGCCCGCGCCAGTGAAAAATACGGGAACCCCGATCCCTCACCCGCGGCCTGTCCAAGTCGGATCAAGGCCGCAGCGGTCGTAACATACCCGTTTGCCGTGTCAAAGCGGCCCGGGCGCCGATAAGGTTATGAAATCACTGCTTTTTTAAAGCTCTATAAGAAGGAAAGTACCGATTAGAGCATCGCCATCCCGCCATTCACGTGAATCGTCGCGCCGGTGACGTAGGCGGCCTCGTCAGATGCCAGATAGACAGCGGCGGACGCGACTTCGTCCGCGGTCCCCAGCCGTTTGGCCGGCACCGCATCCAGAATCGCCTTGCGCTGGGTTTCGTTCAGCGCGTCGGTCATCGGGGTCGCGATCATGCCAGGCGCAATGCAGTTCGCGGTCACGTTGCGGCTCGCAAGCTCCGCACCCAACGACTTCATCATGGCGACCATGCCGGCTTTGGCGGCGGCGTAGTTGCCCTGGCCCGCATTGCCGGTGAAGCCGACCACCGAGGTGATCCCGATGATGCGGCCATAGCGCTTGCGCATCATGTCTTTGGCGGCCGCGCGCGCGAGCCGGAAGCTCGCAGTGAGGTTCACGGCCAGCACCTGATCCCAATCTTCGTCCTTAAAGCGGATGAAGATGTTGTCTTTGGTGATGCCCGCGTTGTTCACGAGGATATCGACGCGCTCCATCTTCTCGTTCGCAGACGGAACGAGCGCTTCCACCGCATCCTTGTCGGCAAGATTGCACGGCAGCACGTGAACGCGGTCTTTCATCTCGGCCGCGATCGCATCCAGCGCATCCTTGCGCGTGCCGGAGATCGCGACAATCGCGCCCTGCTTATGAAGCGCTTTTGCGATTGCAGTCCCAATGCCGCTCGATGCGCCCGTGACCAGCGCGGTTTTTCCTGAAAGATCGAACATCGTTTTCGTCCTTATGCTTTTGCAGCTTTGTAGGCTGCGACATCATCCGGGGTGCCGATCGCCTGGCCCGGCACGTCTTTCGCGATGCGCTTCAAGAGCCCGGTGAGCACTTTGCCGGAGCCCGCTTCGACAATCTTGGTGACGCCATTGCCCGCGAGATATTGCACGCATTCGCGCCAGCGCACGGTGCCGGTCACCTGCTTCACCAGTAGATCGATGATTTCTTTGGGATCGGTCACGGCACTTGCGGAGACGTTCGCGACCACCGGGCACTTTCGGCTTGTTCACCTGAACCTTGGAAAGTGCGTCGCGCATCGCGTCGGCGGCGGGCTGCATCAGCGCGCAATGAAACGGCGCGGATACCGGCAGCATCATCGCGCGGATGCTTTTGCCCTTCGCGATTTCAGCGGCGCGTTCGACCGCTGCCTTGCTGCCGGAGACCACCACCTGCCCGCCGCCATTGTCGTTTGCGACATCGCAGACTTCGCCTTGGGCGGCTTCTGCGGCAAGCGCTTTAGCGGCATCGAGTTCGACGCCCAAGAGTGCGGCCATCGCGCCGGTACCGACGGGGACTGCCTTCTGCATTGCCTGGCCGCGAATTTTCAGAAGCTTCGCGGTATCCGTGATCGAAAAAGCACCGACTGCTGCAAGCGCGGAATATTCGCCCAGCGAGTGACCGGCAACGAACTTCACGTCGCGCGCAAGATCCAAGCCCGCTTCGGCTTCGAGCACTCTGACGACGGCCACCGAGACCGCCATCAGCGCGGGCTGCGCATTTTCCGTGAGCGTCAGCGTTTCCTGCGGGCCTTCCCACATAATCTGCGAAAGCTTCTGGGAGAGTGCGGCATCGACTTCGTCGAACACGGCTTTTGCCGCGGGAAAGCTCTCGCTAAGCAACTTGCCCATGCCGACGGCCTGGCTGCCCTGACCCGGAAATGTGAACGCCGTTGCCATTCTTAGACCCCGAAAAGCTTGGAATTGCGCGCCCTTGGACAATGCACGCGCGGGGGAGTCAAGGCAGCGACTATTTCAGGTTAATGACGCGACTTGCCGCGCACTTGGTGTCAGCAGCCGAGCTTGGCAACTGCGTATCTCGCTCCCTCAAGCGATAGTTTCAGCGCTTCGATCTCGAAGGGCGCGACCTTCGCCTTCGAATAATATGCAGCCGCCTCGATGAAGTATTCGCAGGCTGCGAGGTCATATTCCTCTTCATCAAAGCCTAGCGCTATCGCGAAGCACTCAGCGACGCACCCCGGTAGGCGTCACTGCCCGGGTATCGGATGCTGACATCCTCCTCCGCCGCCTCGCAGTGATCTGCGAGCCGTCCGCGGTCCTCCGGCCAAAGCTTCCCGTAAGTGCGGATAATTTCGTCGAGATAGAGTCTGAACGTGACGCCTTCGACGCCCTGAGGCGGTTCTGCCGCCGCCGGGGCGCCGATAACCAGCGCAAATAGGAGAATAAGGACGCGCATGTGGATTCTACCCAACGCGTCATGATGGGGGTAGGCCCTATCAAATTGTTAAGCCCTGTTAAGGGTTTAGGCTCGCCTTGCAATGGCCCCCAAAACCCCTATAAACCGCGCCTTCTGTCGGTCCCGGCCGGGGGCTGAACGGAGGGTGGCGAAAGCCACAGGATCGTTCGATCCGACCTCCCGTGTCCCCGCCTTCGAGATTTTGAGCCTTCCAAGGCTTGAAGGGCTCGGCGCCAGACCGGCGCGAACCAGGAGAAGGCACCACCATGCCATTATACGAGCATGTCTTTCTTGCGCGTCAGGACGTGACCGCGCAGCAAGTCGAAGAAATGATCGCCCAGTACAAGGGCGTGATCGAAGCCGGTCAGGGCTCGGTCCCCAAGCAGGAATACTGGGGCGTTAAATCCCTCACCTATCGCATCCGCAAGAATCGCAAGGCGCACATGGCGCTGTTGAACATCGACGCGCCGGCGCCTGCCGTTGCCGAGATGGAGCGGCAGATGCGGATTTCCGAAGACGTCATTCGTTTCATGACCGTCAAAGTCGAAGCCCTCGAAGAGGGTCCGTCGGCGATGATGCAGAAGCGCGATCGTGACGAGCGCCGCGGCGACCGCCGCCGTGATCGTGACGGCGAAGAAGGTGGCGACGATAACGCACCTATCGCCGACGCCGTCGTGACCGAGGAGGCAATCTGATGTCGATGCCAGCATCTGGCGGAACGCGCCGTCCGTTTTTCCGCCGCCGCAAGACTTGCCCGTTCTCGGGCGATAATGCGCCGAAGATCGATTACAAGGACACGAAGCTCCTGCAGCGCTACATTTCCGAGCGCGGCAAGATCGTTCCGGCCCGTATCAGCGCGGTTTCCAACTTGAAGCAGCGTGAACTCGCGATTGCGATCAAGCGCTCACGGTTCCTCGGACTTCTGCCTTACGTTCTGAAGTAAATTCACAAATCGCAGCCGTGAGGGGTAACGCCCTCGCGGCGATGGTTGGGGCGGAATTCATCCGCCTCTAACCGCCGGAAAGGGCGGGACAGCTGACGATGGTACAGATTTTCCTTATTGCAATTGGCGCAGGCGCGTCGTCGGCGTTGCTTTCGGCTTCGCCGTTGTCGGGCAATCCGCTGTCGCTCGCGCTTGCGGTCTTGTCCCCTCTGCCGATCATGCTCGTGGGCTTGATCTGGGGCTATCGGGTTGCACTCATTGCGCTCGTTGTCGCCGTCATAAGCATTGCGATCGTGCTCAACCCCTGGACCGCGATCAAATACGCGTTCGCCATCGGCGGCCCCGCTTACATTCTCTCTTATCTCGCGATGCTCGGCCGCTCTTCCGAGAACGACACCGAATGGTATCCGGCCGGGCGACTTGTGTTCTGGGCCTCCTTGATCGCTGCAGTGCTTGCGGTCGGCTTCGTGCTCTCGCTTGGCACTGACCTGCCATCCTATCGCCTGGCCTTTAAGACGCTCATCGAATCTTCCGTAAGGCAGCAGCCCGGTTTTCTGGAGCAGCAGGCAAAAACACTCGGCCTGAAGTCGGTCGACGATCTCATCAGCATTGCGACGCTTCTGATCCCGCTTTGGGCCGCGGTGCTGTCGATGACCACGAACCTTCTCAATCTCTGGCTTGCAGCGTGGATCGCGAAGACCTCGGGCCGCCTGCAACGGCCGTGGCCTCACCTGCCCTCCATCAGTTTTCCGGTCGCATCGAGCGTCCTGTTTGCGGTGGCCCTTGCGATCGCTTTTTTCCTGCCGGGATTTCCGGGGCTGATTTCCGCGATCTTCGTAGCCGTCCTGACCTATGCGCATTCGCTGCTGGGTCTTGCCGTGCTGCATACGATCACGCAGGGCGTCACCGGACGTTTTTTTCTGCTGGCGCTGGCGTGGATTTCGCTCACGGTCGGCTGGCCGCTTTTGTTCGCCGCGATGCTCGGCATCGTCGATCAGATTTTCAACCTGCGTGGACGGTTCGCCGCCAAACGGCCGCCCGTCCCACCCCATCAATCGCGATAAGAAGAGGAGTACTAAAAATGGAAGTCATTCTACTGGAGCGCGTCTCCAAACTCGGCCAGATCGGCGACACCGTTAAGGTCAAAGACGGATTCGCCCGCAATTTCCTGCTGCCAAACGGCAAGGCGCTGCGCGCGACAGACGCGAACAAGAAGAAGTTCGATTCGATGAAGTCGCAGATCGAGGCGCAGAACCTCGAGCGTAAGAGCGAAGCCGAAGAGGTCGCAAAGAAGGTCGACGGCCAGAGCGTCATCCTGATCCGTCAGGCCGGCGAAACCGGTCAACTTTACGGCTCGGTTTCGACCCGCGACATCGCCGACGCGCTCACCAAGGGCGGTCTCACCGTGGAACGCCGCCAGATCGTGCTGAACGCACCGATCAAGCTCATCGGCCTGCACGTGTTGCCGGTTGCGCTGCATCCGGAAGTCGAGGTTAAGATCACCGTCAACGTCGCCCGCACCCCGGACGAAGCGACCCGACAGGCCCGCGGCGAGGATCTCTCCGTTGCCCGCTCGGACGAGCATGAGGCTCGCGCCGAGGCGAAGATCGAAGCCGAGAAATTCTTCGAAGAGACGCCCGAGGAACTCAAAGCCGAAGGCGAAGCGGCCGAAGGCAGCGACGGCGAAGCGCCGAAAGCCTGATCTACTTCTAATCGCTACCGAAAACCCCGGAACCGGTCTCGGCTCCGGGGTTTTTCTTTTCCCGGCGCGCGATCGAGGCCAACGTCAAGCAATCATTGTTGTTTGCCGTTCAAATTTTTCCCCGCACCCTACGGCCAACTTTCGCCGTCAAGCCCGTCCAAACTTTTTTACGATTCGTATAGCTGGCTGTGAATTGCTGTGGGCTGCGGATTAGCGCTTGCGACACCGCGCGCCCGTGTTAATTCAATCTTCCTTGCGCGTCGCGTTTTTTTGACGGCCAAGACAAAACAGAAAACGCGAAACGATGGCCCAGGATAACGCGCTGCGAAGAACTTTCCCGGAACCGGATACGCCGGAGTTCCGCCAGGCGCCGCATAACATCGAAGTGGAGCAGGCGTTGCTCGGCGCGGTCCTCGTGAACAACGAGGCGTTCTACCGCGTCTCCGACTTCCTCGAGCCAAAACATTTCTACGAGCCGATCCACCAGCAGATCTACGAGGTAGCGTCGAGCCTGATCCGCGCCGGCAAGATCGCCTCCCCGGTTACCCTCAAGACTTTCATCCCGGCCGAAACCGACATCGCGGGGTTGAACCCCTCGCAATACCTCGCGCGGCTGGCAGCCGAAGCGACCACGATCATCAACTCGGAAGACTATGGCCGTTCGATCTACGATCTTTCGACGCGGCGCGACCTGATCCAGATCGGCGAGGACATGGTCAACGTCGCTTACGACGCGCCGGTCGAGCTTTCGCCGCAGGACCAGATCAACGACGCCGAGCGCCGCCTCTACGAGCTTGCGGAAATCGGCCGCTATGACGGCGGCTTCATGCGCTTTTCCGAAGCGCTGAAAGACGCGGTCGATCTTGCGAGCAAGGCCTACCAGCGCGAGGGCGGGCTTTCGGGTGTCGCGACCGGTTTCATCGACCTCGACCAACTCATGGGCGGGTTACAGCGCTCGGACTTGATCATCGTTGCGGGCCGTCCGGCGATGGGCAAGACCGCGCTTGCCACCAACATCGCCTATGAGATCGCGCAAAATTATTTCGGCGAGCCGCAACCGGACGGTTCGATCGAAACGGTCAAGGGCGGCATTGTCGGTTTCTTCTCGCTCGAAATGTCAGCGGAGCAGCTGGCGACCCGTATCATTTCCGAGCAGACCGAGATCGCCTCCTCGCGCATTCGTCGCGGCGAAATTTCCGAACAGGACTTCTCGATGCTCGCGGGTGCAGCCCAGCGCATGCAATCGGTGCCGCTTTATATCGACGACACCGGCGGCATTTCGATCGCGCAGCTGACTGCGCGCGCGCGTCGTCTGAAGCGCCAGCGCGGGCTCGATGTGATGGTCGTCGACTACCTACAATTGCTGACGGGTAACAAGCGCTCGGGCGACAACCGCGTGCAGGAAGTGACCGAGATCACCACCGGCCTCAAAGCGCTCGCCAAAGAACTCGACGTGCCGATCATTGCGCTTTCGCAGCTCTCGCGTCAGGTCGAGTCGCGCGACGACAAGCGCCCGCAGCTTTCCGACCTTCGCGAATCCGGCTCGATCGAGCAGGACGCCGACGTGGTCATGTTCGTGTTCCGCGAAGAATATTATCTGAAGAACCGCGAGCCGAAGCCCGGCACCGAAGAATGGTTCAAGTGGGAAGGCGAATTGAAAGCCGCCGAAGGCCGCGCCGAAATCATCATCGGCAAGCAGCGCCACGGCCCCACCGGAACGATCAAGCTTTCCTTCGAGGCTGCCTATACCCGCTTCGGCAATCTCGCGCGCGACGAGCGCCTGCCGGATCGTAGGCTGTAACCTTCTGCCCCTATATAGAGAGGGGTAGTTTCGCGGGAACAACGGCAAGGTATAAGCGGCCCGCATGACCACCCTCCCCACCGAAGCTTCCGGTTTGCTCAGTATCGACCTCGCGGCGCTTGCCGCGAACTGGAGGGCGTTGGCCAAACGCGCGGGCAAGGCAAAGTGCGCGGCGGTCGTCAAAGCCGACGCTTACGGCATCGGGCTTGAGCAGGCAGCGAAAGCGCTGAGCGAAGCGGGCGCGGACACCTTCTTTGTTGCGACCTTCGACGAGGCGTTACGGCTTCGCACCGTGCTGCCCACCGTCACGGTTTATCTGCTGAACGGCATCAATCCCGGCTCCGCCGAACTCGTCTGCGACATCGACGTCCGGCCCGTGCTCGGCTCGATGGCCGAAATCGAGGAATGGGACGCGCACTGCCACGCGTCCGGCGAGGAAGGGCTAGCCGCCATTCATATCGACACCGGCATGAACCGGCACGGCATTTCAATTGCCGAAGCGGGAGCGCTCGCGCCGAAACTTGTCACCGACGCGATCACCTTCAAGCCGTCGCTGATTATGAGCCACCTTGCCTGCGCCGACGAGCCGGAGCACGCAAAGAATAAAGAGCAGATTGAAGCGTTCCGCGCGATTGCCGCGAAGTTTCCGGGTGTACCTGCATCGCTCTGCAATTCGGCAGGCTTGCTCGCATTTCCGGAAGCGCATTTCGATCTGGTCCGCCCCGGCATTTCGCTTTACGGCGGCCGCGCGTTGAACGCGGGCGAGAACCCGATGCAGCCCGTCGTAAAACTGCAAGCGCGCGTGATTACCATCCGTAGCGCCAGGGCGGGGGAAACGGTGGGATATGGCGCGCGGCTGAAACTTTTGCGCGACAGCAGGCTCGCGGTCATTTCCGCAGGCTATGCCGACGGCATATTCCGCGCGGCGGGATCGAGCGACAACAAAAAGGGTGCGGAAGCAATCGTCGCCGGCACCCGTTGTCCGATTGCAGGCCGCGTCTCGATGGATCTGATCGCGCTCGATGTAACCGATGTTCCGGCGGACAAGGTAAAGCGGGGCGATCTCGTGACCCTGATCGGCGACGGGATCACGGTCGACGATCTTGCCGCAAATGCGCGCACGATCGGTTATGAAGTACTGACTTCGCTGGGACCGCGCTGGAAGCGCGCCTACACGGAATAGTTTTTTATTTGTCGGGAGGGTTTCATGAAAGCCGAAGACGCCAGCGAAATGATGGACAGCGAGAAGTCCGCCGACAAGTTCAAGACGCGTACTGCGATCATGATCGCGGTGCTCGCGGCGCTGCTTGCCGTCACCGGCCTCGGCGGGCAGAACGCTGCAAAGGAAGCGACCAACAACAATATCTTCGCGTCGAACCTCTATGCCTTCTATCAGGCAAAGAACATTCGCCAGACGAGCTTTGCGTTGGCCGCCGACGCGCTCGAAATCGAACTCGCAAATCCCGCGGCCTCTCCGGAAACGAAAGCCGCCCTTCAGAAGAAGATCGAAGGCTATCGCAAGAATGTCGCGCGCTATGAATCCGAGCCCGACACGCAGGAAGGCAAGAAGGAATTGCTCGCGCGCGCAAAAGCGATGGAAGTGATACGGGATCACGCGCTGAAGCAGGACCCCTATTTCGACTACGCGGAAGTCTTGCTGCAGATCGCGATCGTGCTTGCGTCCGTCGCGATCGTTTCCGGCATCGGCTGGCTCGTATTCGGCAGCGCGCTACTGGGCATTCTCGGCACGCTACTGATGATCAACGGATTCTTGCTGCTGGTCGCGATCCCGGGGATTGGGTGAGTTACTTTTTCACGCCAAACCAAACAAACACAGCGATCACGCTCCACAACAGGAGCGCGATCGCGCCGAAGAAAATCCTGCCGAAATATACGCCCACGAACGGAATGTTAAACGCGAATTGACGCGCGCCGGGTCCGAAGGCCGCGAAACTCGCAATGGTCGCAAGTGACACGAGCCCGGCTAAAGCCGCGAGGAAAATCAGCACCCGAAACAGCGCGGGCACTTTTTTCTGAAGCGCGCTTCCCGGCCCGGTTTGCGAAAATCCGGTGAGCGCGAACACGGCGCCGATGCTCGCGAAAACGATACCAGCGCAGACCACGATCCAATTGGTGACACCGACGCCCAATCGCTGACGCACCGGCAGCACACTGGTTTGCGTCAAGATGATTGCTGTGCCGATTGCGACTCCGAGGAGCCCGATGCCGACGAAGATCCAGGGGTTCGCAAGCTTTTGCTGCTTCATAGGGCAAGCGTAGTGCAGGCTATTGCCGCCGCGAAGCCGAGACTCGCTTCCCCGGCAAAACTCCCCATATTCGGGCCTGCATTGGCAACGAAGCGCGTTTTATGGCCCTGAACGACATCATCGAAGAAGCACGGCTCGCCGCCAAGGCGGCCGCCGACTACGGCAGCCACTTGCTGAACCCGACCGTCCGGCTCGGGGTCACGGGGCTTTCGCGTTCGGGCAAAACCGTCTTCATCACCGCGCTCGTGCATGCGCTCCTGCACGGCACGCGCCTCCCCGTATTCGAGGCGCTGACCTCGGGCCGGATTGCGCGCACCCAGCTTTCGCCACAGCCCGACGCCGCGGTGCCGCGTTTCGATTACGAAGCGCATCTGCGCGACCTTACCGGCACACGCCGCTGGCCGGAGTCCACGCGGCAGATCAGCGAACTGCGGATCGTCATCGACTACCAGTCGAAGCGCGGACGTAACCGCACGCTCACGCTCGATATCGTCGACTATCCCGGCGAGTGGCTGCTCGATCTGCTCCTGCTGAACAAGACCTACGAAGAATGGTCGGCGGAGAGTATCGCGCTTTCGCGACAAGGTCCGCGCGCGACGCTTGCCGCTCAGTGGCATACGCATCTCGCGTCGCTCGATGCCAAGGCGCCCGCGAACGAACAGCAGGCGATCAATGCTTCGAAACTCTTCACCGATTATCTGATCGCGTGCCGCGACGAGCGTTTTGCAATGAACCTGCTTCCGCCCGGACGCTTTCTCCTGCCCGGCGATCTTGCAGGCTCGCCCGCCGTCACCTTTGCGCCGCTCGATACGCCTGCGGGCGAAACGCCGCCGAAAGGTTCGCTCTGGGCGATGATGGCTGCGCGCTACGAAGCCTATCGCGCGCAAGTGGTGCGGCCGTTTTTTCGCGAGCATTTCGCGCGGCTCGATCGGCAGATCGTGCTGGTCGATGTGCTTTCCGCGCTCAACTCCGGGCCGGAAGCGCTCCACGATCTTGAACAGACGCTTTCCGCGATCGTCTCCTGTTTCAACACCGGAAGAAGAACGCTGCTCTCTTCCATCTTTCGCCCGCGCATCGACCGCATTTTGTTTGCGGCGACAAAATCGGATCATCTCCATCACACCAGCCATGACCGGCTGGAAGCGATCCTGGAAAAGATGGTGGCGAAAGCCGCCAGCGACGCCGAACTCTCCGGCGCGCGCGTCGATGCAGTCGCGATTGCAGCCGTCCGCGCGACCCGCGAAGCAGTGGTGACGCGCGGCGGCGACAAGTTAGCCGCAATCGTCGGCACCCCGCAGGCTGGCGAAATCGCGGGCGGCGAAACGTTCGATGGCAAGCGCGAGGTCGCGATGTTCCCCGGCGATTTGCCGATCGTCTCGAAAGATAAGGACTGGACCTTTCGCGGGCTTGCAGCCGGCACGCATGACGAAAGCGACTATCGTTTCCTTAAATTCCGCCCGCCCTTGCTCGACCCGTTACTTGGCGAAACGCCGTCACTGCCTCACATTCGCCTCGACCGCGCGTTGCAGTTCCTGATCGGAGACCGTCTCGAATGAGCATGCAACCTGTGAAGCCCGCCGTGTTTCGTGCCGACGATCCGCGCGTCGCGGTCGCAGACGAGCCGATCCTCACGCGCGACGAGTTGCGCGTACTCGAAGCAAGCGCGGAAAATCTTCCAGCGGTCGTCGAAGTGGCACCGCCCCGCCGCCGCTTCTGGGGAAAATTATTCTGGTCCGCGGCCGGTGGGCTTGTGTCGCTCGGCCTCGGTTTGGCCGTCGCCAACCTCATTCAATCCATGTTCGCAGTGGCACCGTGGCTTGGCTGGCTCGCATCGGCTTTGACTGCACTTGCCGCACTCGCGTTGCTCGTGATCTCCGCACGGGAATTGTGGTCGCTGTTTCGCCTCGCCAAGATCGAGCACCTGCAAAAGCGCGCGGCCGAGGTACTCGTCTCCGATGACCGCGCGGAAAGCAAAGCCGTGGTCGGCGAATTGCTTTCGTTAACGCGCGCCATGCCGCGGCTCGCACGCGGCCGCGCGAACATGGAAGGTCATGCGAACGCAATCATCGATGGCGCGGATTTTGTGCGGCTCGCCGAACGCGAAATGCTCAGCTCGCTCGACGCGGAAGCGCGGCAGTTAGTGAGCAGTGCCGCGAAACGCGTATCGCTGGTCACCGCGATTTCGCCGCGCGCGGCAATCGACATGATCTTCGTATTTGCGAACACGCTGTTTCTGGTCCGCAAGCTCGCGACCCTCTATGGCGGCCGTCCCGGCCTGCTCGGCATGCTGCGGCTCGGGCGCCACGTTATTTCGCATCTCGCGCTCACCGGCGGCATCGCAATCGGCGATTCCATCGTGCAACAGGTGCTGGGGCACGGCATCGCGGCGAAGCTTTCGGCGCGGCTCGGCGAAGGCGTCCTGAATGGTTTGCTCACCGCGCGTCTTGGCATCGCCGCGATCGAAGTGACGCGCCCGCTTCCCTTCGCGGCGCTCCCTCGCCCGAAATTGAGCGATCTCGCGGGCAATCTGCTCCCGCAGAAAGCGAAATAGACCGCCAGCCGAATGTGGTAGGCTGGTCTTCCCCGAACGCTCCCGATTCCCATGGCCAAAGCCCGCTCCAATTTCGTCTGTCAAAGCTGCGGCGCGGTTTCTCCGCGCTGGCAGGGTAAGTGCGAGTCCTGCGGCGAGTGGAACACCATCGTCGAGGAACAGGCGGCGCAAGCCTCGGTGCCCGTAAACCAGCGCACCTCTCGTAAAGGGCGGCTCATTGCGCTCGAGCCGCTCAGCGGCAAATCGGAAGAAGCGCCGCGCATTGCCTTCGGGCATCAAGGAACTCGACCGCGTCACCGGCGGCGGCTTTGTGCGCGGCTCCGCGATCCTGCTCGGCGGCGATCCCGGCATCGGCAAATCGACGCTTCTGATCGAAGCGGTCGCGGCACTCGCGCGCAAAGGCCGGCGCGTGGTCTATGTCTCCGGCGAAGAAGCGATTGCGCAGGTGCGCATGCGCGCCGAACGCCTCGGGCTCACCGATGCGAACGTCGAACTTGCCGCCGAAACCAATGTCGAAGACATCGTCGCAACACTCAGCGAAGGCAATCCGCCTGCGCTTGCGGTAATCGACTCGATCCAGACCATGTGGACCGAGACGGTCGAAAGCGCGCCGGGCACCGTCACGCAGGTGCGCGGCTCGGCGCAGCAGCTCCTGCGCTTTGCAAAGAAGAGTCGGCACGACGATCGTGCTCGTCGGTCACGTCACCAAAGACGGCCAGATCGCGGGCCCGCGCGTGGTCGAGCACATGGTCGATGCCGTGCTGTCGTTCGAAGGTGACGGCGCGCATCAATTCCGAATTCTGCGCGCGATCAAAAACCGCTTCGGCCCGACCGACGAAATCGGCGTGTTCGAAATGACCGGCGGCGGGCTGAAGGAAGTCGAAAATCCATCCGCGCTTTTTCTCTCCGACCGCGATACGTCTTCGCCGGGTACCGCCGTTTTCGCAGGCGTCGAAGGCACGCGGCCATTGCTCGTGGAAATCCAGGCGCTGGTGGCACCCACCTCGCTCGGCACGCCGCGCCGCGCGGTCGTCGGCGCCGATCAAAGCCGGTCTGTCGATGATCCTTGCCGTGCTTGAGGCGCGTTGCGGCGTTAAGCTGGGCCAGCAGGACGTTTATCTGAACGTCGCGGGCGGTCTGCGGATCAGCGAGCCCGCAGCCGACCTCGCGGTCGCGGCCGCACTCATCTCGTCCCTTTATAACGTGCCGCTCGCGCCGGACGGCGTTTATTTCGGCGAAGTGAGCCTCACCGGCGCGGTGCGCGCCGTGCCGCAGGCGACTGCACGGATGAAGGAAGCAGCAAAGCTTGGCTTTGCGCGTGCCGTGATCCCGGAAGCAGGCCGCGGCGATTCATCCGAAGGGCTGACGACGCGCACGGTCGCCGCACTCGACGCTCTGGTTGCCGATATCGGTGCCGCCGCACAGAAAATTCGGCGCATTCCCAATCGCGACGCGGGTTAATCGCTTGTCATTCACATTGCTCGACGGAATTCTGATCGTGGTCGTGATGCTCTCGGCCGTACTCGGCTATGCGCGCGGGCTTCTTCGTGAAGCGATCGGGCTGCTTTGCTTCGCGGTCGCGCTCCTCATCGTCTACGCCTACGCCGTCAATGCCGGCGTCACACAATGGATCAGGCCGCAATTCCGCTGGATGGCCGGGTACATCTTCCTGGGCGCCACGATTGTCACATTCCTGATTGCCGCGTGGGTCTCGCATTTCGGCATGGTCGGCGTGGATTTCGCCGACCGGCCGGGTGCTCGGCCTGTTGTTCGGAATCGCGCGCGGGCTCCTGATCTTTGCCATCGCGATCGTGCTGATCGATCTTTTCGTCCGGGTACGCGACCTGCCGCCCTGGTTCACCGGCGCACGGTCCCGGGCGCTCGCGGTCGATGCGATGAAGGTCTGGTGGCCGAAGGAATGGACCGGGCTGCGGCTGCTTGCGCACCCTTATGTCGCGATGGCGATAGCTGCCCTTTACTTAAGCGTGATCACCGACCTGATCGCCGCCATCAGCCGGCCGTTCCGGCTCGGGCTGCGGCGATGCTAACGCTCCTGGACACGGTGCCGCAAGCGGGTGACGGACGGCACCGCAAGGTCTATATGCATTGCGCCAACGGCATAACCGGCCCGAATCGCCCTAAATTCCCGGCGGAGCAGCGTTTTAGATGACCCCTACCGTCCTCGATTTCGGGCTTCTCGCGGTCATGCTGGTTTCCGGCGTGCTCGCCATGGTCCGCGGCTTCATGCGCGAGATCTTGTCGATTGCCTCCTGGGTGATCGCTGCCGTCGTCACGCTTTACGGCTATTCGCGCGTCCTTCCCTTCGTGAAGCAATATGTGCAGCAGGACCTGCTTGCGACCGGTATCGCGGTCGGCGGCCTCTTCCTGCTCACGCTGCTCATCGTGTCGCTCTTCACGGTGAAAATTTCCGACCTGATTCTCGACAGCCGCATCGGTGCGCTCGACCGCACGCTCGGCTTCCTGTTCGGTCTTGCCCGCGGCCTCATCATCATGGTGGTCGCGTTCCTGTTCTTCACCTGGCTGGTGCCCGCCAAGACGGAACCGGAATGGGTCAAGAACGCGCGCTCGCGGCCGATCCTGCAGAGCACCGGCGACTGGATCAAATCGGTTCTGCCGGATGATCCCGAAAACGCCATCTTGCAGCGCTTAAGAAAGCCACGCGGCGACGAAGAAGCTCCGGCGCCCGATGCCAATCCGCCGACACCGGCGCCTACGCCACCTGGGCGCACCGACAGAGGGACACAATCCCTCGCAGGCGACAGCGAATAACCCGGCCGAACCGAATTATAAGCGGAACGACCGGCAAGGCTTTAACCAGTTGATCGAAAGCACCCGCGCAACACAGCAGTGATGCGCTAAACGTAAGGGGCTTGATGAGCGTGGCAAACGAAACGGCCCTGGATCTCGATCCCGACGCGATGGGCGATCGCCTGCGCGAGGAATGCGGCGTATTCGGCATCATCGGCCATGACGACGCGGCGACCCTCACCGCGCTCGGCCTTCACGCGCTCCAGCATCGCGGCCAGGAAGCGGCCGGCATCGTCGCCTACGACGGCAAACGCTTTCACTCCGAACGCCGGCTCGGCCTGGTCGGCGATACCTTCTCCAAGCGCGAAGTAATCGAGCGCCTGCCCGGCCGCCAGGCCGTGGGCCACGTGCGCTATTCGACCACCGGCGAAACGATCCTGCGCAACGTGCAGCCGCTGTTTGCCGAACTCGACGCCGGCGGCTTCGCGGTCGCGCATAACGGCAACCTGACCAACGCGCATGTCGCTGCGCCGCCAGCTGGTGCGCGACGGCGCGATCATGCAGTCGACCAGCGACACCGAAGTCATTCTGCATCTGCTCGCACGCTCCAAGCGCGCGCGCTTCGTCGAACGCTTTGTCGATGCAATCCGCGAGATCGAAGGCGCCTATAGCTTCGTCGGCCTCACCAACAAGAAGCTCGTCGGCGCGCGCGACCCGCTCGGCATCCGCCCGCTGGTGCTCGGCGAATTGAACGGCGCGCCGATCCTGACCTCGGAGACCTGCGCGCTCGACATCATCGGCGCGAAATTCGTGCGCGACGTCGAAAACGGCGAAGTGATCATCGCATCCGCCGACGGGATCGAGTTCGCACAAGCCCTTCCCGGTCATGCCGTCGCGCCCCTGCATCTTCGAATATATTTACTTCGCACGGCCGGATTCCGTGGTCGGCGGCAAAAGCGTCTATCAAGTGCGCCGCAATCTCGGCACTGAGCTCGCGCGCGAAGCGCCGGCGTCCGGCCGATGTCGTCGTTCCAGTTCCGGACTCCGGCGTGCCCGCCGCGATCGGTTTTGCGCAGGCGTCGAACATTCCCTACGAGCTCGGCATCATCCGCAACCATTATGTCGGCCGCACCTTCATCGAGCCGACGCAGCAGATCCGCGAACTCGGCGTGCGCATGAAGCACTCGGCAAACCGCGCTGCCGTCAAAGGCAAGCGGATCGTGCTGATCGACGACTCGCTCGTGCGCGGCACCACTTCGGTGAAGATCGTGCGCATGATGCGCGAAGCCGGTGCCTCCGAAGTGCACTTCCGCATCGCGAGCCCGCCGATCACGCATCCGGATTTTTACGGCATCGACACGCCGGACAAGGACAAGCTGTTGGCTGCGACCCACGACCTCGAAGGCATGCGCCAATATATCGGCGCCGATAGCCTCGCCTTCCTCTCGGTCGACGGTCTCTACCGCGCGATGGGCCACGAGAAGCGCAACGCCGAGCGGCCGCAATACACCGACCACTGCTTCACCGGCGAGTATCCGACCACGCTCACCGACAAGAACGGCGAAATCGCGCCCCGGCAATTGTCGCTGCTCGCCGAAGCAAGCTGAGAGCTCGCCAAGCCGCGTCTGTGTAGTTTG
The DNA here is from genome assembly GCA_963730025.1 of uncultured Alphaproteobacteria bacterium. Lineage (GTDB taxonomy): Bacteria > Pseudomonadota > Alphaproteobacteria > Rhizobiales > Xanthobacteraceae. The sequence continues at coordinate 30,268 of CAVSPV010000001.1, read as the reverse complement.
TAACCGGTCCAGACCGCACCAAGTGGGGCTTATCGTCAATCAGTTGAAGCCCCGCCCCGCGGCAGGCTAAAGTCCGGCCCATGTCCGCACCGCTTCATTCCTTTGCAGCCCTTGGCCCCGGCGATCCCGGCGCCGATGTTTCATCAGCGCTGCACCTGCTAATCCACGCTTTGCCTTCGACACTGTCGGCGGCCGCTATGTCGTGCTCGGCTTCTATGGCACCGCAGGCGACGCGGTCGGCCAGGCCATGATCAAGACGATGAACGAGAACCGGGCGTTGTTCGACGACGACAAGGCCTGTGTGTTCGGCGTCAGCGTCGATCCGAAGGACGAATCCGAGAAGCGCGTTGCGGAGATGATCCCGGGCATCCGCTATTTCTGGGATTTCGACGGGTTGATCGGCAAGCTCTACGGCGCGCTGCCGACCGACATGAAACCGCAGCAAGGCAGCGTGCCGATGCGCCGCTTCTGGGCGGTGCTCGATCCGACGCATGCGCGTGCTCGCCGTCTTTCCGGCGACCGAAGACGGCAAGCACAACAAGGATGTCATCAATTTCATCGGCATGCTGCCTGCTCCCGGCATGCATGCGGGCTTCGAATTGCAGGCGCCGATCCTGTTTCTTCCGAATGTGTTCGCGCCGGAATTCTGCCAGCACCTGATCGGGCTCTACGAAGCGAATGGCGGCGAGGAATCCGGCTTCATGCGCGAAGTGGACGGCAAGACCGTGCAATTGCACGACCCCCGTCACAAGAAGCGCAAGGATTTCACGATCGAGGACAATGACCTGATCCAGAAGACGCGCGGGCTTATTCGCCGCCGCGTCGTGCCCGAAATTCAGAAGGTGCATCAGTTCAAAGTGACGCGCATGGAGCGCTACATCGTGTCGTGTTATGCGGCGGAAGACGGCGGTCATTTCCGCGCGCACCGCGACAACACCACGCCCGGCACCGCGCACCGGCGCTTCGCGGTCTCGATCAATCTCAACAGCGAATTCGAAGGCGGCCGCATCAGCTTCCCGGAATACGGCCCGCGCGACTTCAAACCGCCGGTCGGCGGCGCGGTGGTGTTCTCCTGCTCGCTCCTGCACGCGGTCTCGCCGGTAACGAAGGGACGGCGCTATGCGTTCCTGCCCTTCCTTTATGACGACGAAGCCGCGAAGGTCCGCGAAGCCAATAACGCCAAGCTCGGCGAAGGTGTGGGCGCTTACCGCGCCTGAACGATTCATGAAAGATCTCGAAGGCAAGATCGCGCTGGTGACCGGCGCTTCGCGCGGCATCGGTGCGGCCGTCGCAAAATCGCTCGCGGCCAAGGGCGCGCATGTGATCGCGCTTGCGCGCACCGTCGGCGGGCTCGAAGAACTCGACGACGAGATCAAGAAGCTCGGCGGCCATGCCACGCTCGTGCCCGCCGATCTCGCGCAAATTCGACGATCTCGACCGCATGGGTGCAGGCACTGAACGAGCGCTTCAAGAAGCTCGATATTCTGGTCGGGAACGCCGGCCAGCTCGGCGTGCTCTCGCCGATCGCGCATATCGACCAGAAAGCCTGGGACGAAGTGATCGCGGTGAACGTGACTGCGAATTTCCGCCTGATCCGCTCGCTCGATCCGCTGCTGCGCGCAGCAGACGCGGCGCGCGCGGTGTTCATTACGTCGGGTGCCGCGAACAAAGCCACCGCCTATTGGGGGCCTTATGCGGTTTCGAAAACCGCGATGGACATGCTGGTCCGCACTTATGCCGCGGAAGTCTCAACCACCAAGATCAGGGTGAACCTCTTCAATCCCGGCCCGATCCGCACCCGCATGCGCGCGAAAGCCATGCCCGGCGAAGACCCGATGACGCTCGAAGCCGCCGGAGGCGGTTGCCGAAGCGATTGTCGGCGCTGTGCCTGCCCGTCGGTCACCGAGAACGGGAAGCTTTATAATTATCCGAGCAAGAAGTGGCATGAGCTTCAACGCGCCGGCTTAGCGCGTCGCTTGCCGGTGACCTTCTTCCGCTTGCCGCGGTCGTCGCGCTTCGGCTTCTTCCGCATGAACGGATTTTCCGGCTCGCGGAACATGAAGCGGATCGGCACGCCTGGCATATCGAACGCTTCGCGCACGCTATGGATCAGATAGCGCATATAGGATTCCGGCAAGGCGTCCGTCCGTCGTGCCGAAGAGAACAAAGCTCGGCGGCCGCGCTTTGGATTGCGTCATGTAGCGTAGCTTGATGCGGGCGCCGGAAACCGCTGGCGGCGGATTTTTCGCAAGCGCGCGCTCCAGAAAGCGATTCATCTGCGAGGTCGATACGCGCTTGTTCCAGACCTCGTAAGTCTCGACCACCGCTTTCATCAGCCGGTCGAGCCCGTCGCCATGCATGCCCGAGACCGCGACAATCGGCATGCCCTTGGCCTGCGGCAGCCAGTGATCGGCCTCCTCGCGCATGGTCTTGCCCATGGTCAATTTGAGGTCGGCGAGATCGCGCTTGTTCATGCCGATCACGAGCGCACGGCCTTCGCGGATCACGAGATCGGCAAGCCGCAGGTCCTGCTCCTCGAACGGCATGGTGGTGTCCATCAAGAGCACCACGACTTCGGCGAAGCGGATCGAGCGCAAGCGTGTCGCCGACCGAAAGCTTCTCGAGTTTCTCCTGCACCCGCGCGCGGCGGCGGACGCCCGCGGTATCGAGAATTTCGTATTTGCGGCCGCCATATTCGAACGGAATCTCGATCGAGTCGCGCGTGATCCCCGGCTCCGGGCCGGTGACGAGGCGGTCTTCGCCGATCAGTTTATTGATGAGCGTGGATTTGCCGGCATTGGGACGGCCGATCACGGCGACGCGGATGGTCTCGGTCGCTCTCTTTTTCTTCCGCTTCGTCGTCTTCTTCCTGTCCGGAAGAGATATCGCGAAGCGCGTCATAGAGCTCGCCCAAGCCTTCGCCATGCTCGGCGGAGATCGTAATCGGCTCGCCCAGGCCCAGCGCAAACGCTTCGAGCGCGCCCGCCCCGCCGGCCTTGCCTTCGCTCTTGTTCGCAACCACGATCGTCTTCTTGCCGGACTTGCGGACGATCTGCGCAAACGCGCGATCGTCGGGCAGCAGACCCGCGCGCGAATCGATCATGAACAGAACGACGTCGGCGTCGGCGATCGCGCTTTCGAGTCTGCGCGCGCATACGGCCGGTCAGACTCGCAGCACTCGAATCCTCAAAGCCTGCGGTATCGAAAATTCTGAAACGCAGATCGCCGAGCTTGCCTTCGCCCTCGCGCCGGTCGCGAGTCACGCCCGGCGTGTCGTCGACCAACGCCAAACGCTGGCCGACCAGCCGGTTGAACAGCGTCGATTTTCCGACATTCGGCCGGCCGACAATAGCGACAGAGGGAAGCATCGCATCTTTCGATCAGCGGCGCTGGCCGGACCAGGGATCTTCGTTGTTGTTGGCAGCAGGTGCGTTCGGCGCCTGTTGTGGCGCCGGCGCATTCGGATTGTCGGGCGAAACCTGTTCCTGCGGATTGATCTGAATGTTCGAGTTGGTCGGCTGCTGTCGGCGGCGCATTGTACTGCACGCCCGGCACGCCTTGCGGGAACAGCGCGCGGCGCTCGCCTTTGACCGGCGTCTTCTTCTCGTCGAACGGATTCAAATCCTCGAGCGTTTCGCAGGCCGCAAGGCCAAGCGAAAGCGGCGATGAGGAAAATCGCGACGCGAAGGAGCGACGAAGTGTTCGAGCGCATCATCGACTTACTGCGTTGCCGGTGCTGACGGCACGTTGCCAAAAAGGAAAGATTGCAGGCGCTGCGCGCGGTTGCGCAGTCCCGGCGGCGTTTCCGGATCGAAGGAAAGTTCGAGGAACAGTTTCTGCGCGCTGGCTTGGTCGTTTGCGCGCACATAAGCTAAGCGCCAGCAGTTCCTTCGCCGAGTAGCGGAACGGCGCAGCCTGGCGCGAGCGCGGGCTCGAGACGCTTCGTCATTTCGGCGAGATCGGCGCGTGTCGACGACGAGCATCGCTCCACGGACGCGCGCAAGATCGCGGAGCGGCGCATCGACCGAACTGTCGTTCGCGATCGCGTCGAAAGCGGCGGCACCCTCTTTCGGATTCTTCTTGCCGATTTCGGAAGCGTTCGCGAAACGCGAAAGCAGCTTGTAGGAGGCCGGGCTGTCCTTGATCAGCGCTTCGAACGCGGCTTTCGCCTCGTCGTTCTTGGTCGCGTCGGCGGCAAGCTTTTGCGCGGCCTCGAACCGCAAGGACGCGGCCTCGGCCTGCTTCTCGGCGTAATATTCATAGCCGCGCCAGCCGCCGGTCGCGGCAACGATCAGGAACGCGCCGGCCGCGATATAGCCGCCGTAGTTCTTCCAGATAGCGGCGAGCTTCTCGCGGCGCAGTTCTTCATCGACTTCGCGAATTATGTCCGACATGAGAATCCTGAAGGAATCGCCGAGGCGACCCCGTATTGCCCGTATTTCGTTAAAGCGGGCGTAAAATAGAGATGTGGGCGTATCGTGGCAACGGCCCAGGCCGGGACATTTTGCCTGTTATTTCAGTTAATTAGGCCGCCGCAGCGGGATTTCTCGGGCCGCCCGGGGCGAGACTGCCCTCAGGCAGTCTCCCATTTGATCTGAAATTCGATCTCTTCCTCGCCGGCGCCCCGCTCGTGCTCGACATTATGGGGCGCGTGCGCGGGCGCCGCCGATGGCGATAAAAGCGATCGAGGTGCCGTTACTTATTGCGTTACTTCGCGCCCTCTTTCGCCTTGGTCTTCAGCGCGTAGACGTGTTCGTTCGACGGGAACGTGCGATCGCGGACTTCGTTTGCATAAGACGACACCGCCTCTTCGATCAGGCGGCCCATGTCGGCATATTGCTTGACGAATTTCGGCACGCGCGGCGAAAGCCCGAGCAGGTCTTCGAGCACCAGGATCTGGCCGTCGCAGGTTGGCGACGCACCGATGCCGATGGTCGGGATCGCGACTTCGTTCGTGATCTTCTGCGCGAGCGGCTCCGCCATCGCTTCCAGCACGATCGAGAACGCGCCGGCGTCGGCAATTGCGCGGGCGTCATCGAGGATCGGACCCCACTCGCTCTCTTCGCGGCCACGGGCGCGGAACGAGCCGAGCGTGTTGATCGATTGCGGCGTCAGGCCGACATGGCCCATCACCGGCACGCCGCGATCGGAGAGAAAGCGCACGTGTCTCGGCCATCTTCACACCGCCCTCCATCTTCACCGCGCCGCAGCCGGTTTCTTTCAAGACGCGCGCGGCGGTGTGGAAGGCCTGTTCGGGGCTTGCTTCATAGCTGCCGAACGGTAGATCGACCACGATCAGCGCCTTCTTCGAGCCGCGCATCACGGCGTGGCCCTGGAGGATCATCATTTCCAGCGTCACCGGCACGGTCGATTCAAAGCCGTGCATCACCATGCCGAGCGAGTCACCGACCAGCAGCAGGTCGACATGCGGATCGAGCCAGCGCGCGGTGTGCGCGTGATAGGAGGTCAGCGCCACGATCGGCTCGCGGCCCTTGCGGGCGCGGATATCCGGCGCGGTGGTGCGGCGGATGTCGGCGGGGCTCTGGATCGACATGTTCGTCTCCTTGCCAATCGTTTCGCCGGATAACGGTCGTTTCGCGCCGGCGCGGCGGTCAGATAGGGAGCGCAGACCTACAACACCAGAGGTGACAGCGCGAGTCTTGGAAATCGCCGGGAAACTTTGCGGCGGCAAAGCGTTATCCAGCGAGCGAGGCACTCCCTTCATGTCTGATCCCTATGACTGCCTGATCGTCGGCGGCGGACCGGCTGGTCTCACCGCCGCGATTTATCTTGCGCGCTACCGCCGCCGGGTCCTCGTCGTGGACAGCGGCCAAAGCCGCGCGGCCTGGATACCAAAGACACATAACTATCCGGGCTTCGAAGACGGGATTTCGGGCAAGGCGTTGCTCAGCAAGTTGCGCGAGCAAGCGGAGGAATATGGCGCCGAGTTTCAGAATGCCGAAGTGACATCGCTGAAAAACGAAGGCGATGGGTTTGCCGCCATCGCTGAAGGGAAAACCATCCGCGCAAAGCGCGTCATTATGGCAACCGGCATCGTGGACGAAACGCCGGAACTGCCCGGCTTGCACGAGGCAGTTTACGAAGGCGCGCTTCGCTTCTGCCCGATCTGCGATGGCTATGAGGTCGCGCGATCAACGCATCGCGGTGTTGGGTCACGCCGAAACCGGATGGCGGAAAGCAATTTTTCTCCGCACCTATTCGAAGGATGTCACCTTTCTCTGCATCAATGAGCCGAAAGATTTGCCTTCGTCCTGTGAAAAGGAGTTACGCGAAGCAAATGTTGCGTTTCCTAAAGACTGCGCCGTTGATGTCGATCGAAGCGGCGAAAAGATCGCGGTTCTGCTTCAGTCTGGGGCACGGCTTGAGTTCGATGTGCTCTATCCGGCGCTTGGCTGCGATGTGCGCGGCGACATCGCGCTGGAGCTTGGCGCCAAGGCAAACGATACCGGCAATCTGATTGTGAACGACGCCCAGCAGACTTCGGTCGCGGGTATATACGCCGCCGGCGACGTGGTCTCGGATTTACACCAGCTCAGCGTCGCAATCGGCCACGCCGCGATTGCGGCGACCAAAATTCATAACGAGCTTGAGCGAAACCTGGCGTGAGCCAGGTTTCGCTATAGGGCATAACGCTGAATTTGCCTGATTACTCGTCGCGATACTTGAACGAGACTTTCAACTTCGCGCGATAGGCTTCGATCTTGCCGTCGTCGAGTTGCACATCCAGTTGCACGACTTCGGCAACGCGCAAGTCATCCAGCGACTTCGAGGCCCGGTCGATTGCCGCTTTCGCGGCCTTCTCCCAGGACTCGGTGCTGGTACCAACGATTTCGATGACCTTATAGACGCTCTCCGCCATGGCATTGTCCTCCCCGGCTTCGATGTTGGGCCCGGTCTTCAGGCCGTCTTGAAGCCTAGCACTTCGGAAGGGCCTTGCTAGGCAGCCGTCTTCTTCACGTCCTTGATGTCCGAGAACACCACGCCCGGTGCGCGTTCGCGCGTGTAATCGAGATCGAAATTGCTTTTCGCGAGAAACACCGGATCGCCGTCGAGATCGGATGCCATCGAGAAGGTCTTCGCGTTGATGAACGCGTCGAGCTTGATGCGGTCTTCAGCAGTCACCCAGCGCGCGAGATCGAACTCGCTCGGCTCCAGCGAAATCTGCAAGCCGTATTCCGCGTCGAGACGCGCTTTCAGCACGTCGAGCTGCAGCGGACCGACCACGCCTACGAGCGCGGGCGCGCCATCCATCGGCGAGAACACCTGAACCACGCCCTCTTCCGCCAATTGCTGCAAGCGCTTCTTTCAGCTTCTTTGCCTTCATCGGATCGCCGAGCTTTACGCGGCGCAGAATTTCCGGCGCAAAGCTCGGCACGCCGAGGAAGTTGATCGCCTCGCCTTCGGTCAGCGTGTCGCCGATCCGAAGCACGCCGTGGTTCGGAATGCCGACTACGTCGCCCGCGTAAGCTTCTTCGGCAAGCGCGCGATCTTTGGCGAAGAAAAACTGCGGCGCGTTCAGCGCCATGGTTTTCTCGGTGCGCGCGACCTTGACCTTCATGCCGCGCGTAAGCTTGCCCGAGCAAAGCCGCGCAAACGCGATGCGGTCGCGGTGGTTCGGGTCCATGTTCGCCTGAATTTTAAACACGAAGGCGGTGAGCTTCGGCTCGGCCGCTTCGACGGTCCGCGTATCGGCAACCTGCGCGCGCGGCTGCGGCGCATAATCGCCGAGCGCTTCGAGCAGATCGCGGACACCGAAGTTTTTCAGCGCGCTGCCGAAAAACACCGGCGTCAGATGACCCTCACGAAATGGCGCGATGCTCGAATTTCTTGGTGCCGTCGCGCGCGAGCGAAAGTTCTTCCTCGAGCGCGGCCGCATTGAGATTGGGGCTGAGCGCCGCCATCTGGCCCGCATCCATTTTCTCGCGCGCGGCATTCGCATCGGCTTCGAGCCGGCGGACACCGCCCGTAGCAAGCTCAACGGTACCGGCAAAGTCGCGCCCCTGCCCGATCGGCCAGGTTACCGGCGCGGTGTCGAGCGCGAGCGTCTTTTCGATCTCGTCGAGAATTTCGAACGGGTCGCGGCTTTCGCGATCCATCTTATTAATGAACGTCACGATCGGAATGTCGCGGAGGCGGCAGACCTCGAACAGTTTGCGCGTGCGCGCCTCGATGCCCTTCGCGGCATCGATCACCATGACCGCGCTATCGACCGCGGTCAGCGTCCGATACGTATCTTCGGAGAAGTCCTCGTGGCCCGGTGTGTCGAGGAGATTGAAGACGAGCCCGCCGAATTCGAAGGTCATCACCGAGGTGACGACGGAAATGCCGCGCTCGCGCTCGATTGCCATCCAGTCCGAGCGCGTATTGATACGGTTTTTCTTGGCCTTGACCTCGCCCGCGAGGTTGATCGCGCCCCCGAACAGCAGCAGCTTTTCGGTGAGCGTGGTTTTGCCCGCGTCGGGATGCGAGATAATCGCGAACGTCCGCCGCCGCGCGACTTCGCGCTCGATCGGCGACATATTGGCGTTGCGGGAGATTTCATTCATGCGCGGGGCTAATGGCAGGCGGGCGCGAAAGGATCAAGGGCGCCTTTGCAGGACGTAATGCGCGGCAACTTTCGTCCCTTAAAGCGCGGCTTTATACGTCTCAGGCTTAAAACCGACGAGCAGTTTGCCACCGGGCAGTTCCAGCACCGGACGCTTGATCATCGAGGGTTGCTCCAGCATCAGCGCAATGGCTTTCTTTTCGCCGATATTGTCTTTTTCCATGTCCGGCAATTTGCGGAACGTCGTGCCCGCGCGATTGAGCAGCATATCCCAGCCGGCCTTCTTCGCCCACGTTTCAAGCTTCTTATTGTCGATGCCGCTCGCTTTGTAGTCGTGAAACGCATAATCGACGCCCTGCTTATCGAGCCAGGCGCGCGCTTTCTTCATCGTGTCGCAGTTCTTGATACCGTAGATCGTAACCGTCATTTTTTGTAGCCTTGTAGCCTTGTAGTCCCAGTGATTTGCACCGCCATAATACAATTCGGAATTTGGAACAGGAACCGTTCATGAGCAAAACGATTGCCGTTCTTGGCGCGAATGGGGTCTATGCAAGACATCTTATTCCAAAATTGACCGCGGCAGGACATTCGGTGCGCGCGGTCGTGCGCCGGCCGGAAGCGGCGGGGATTGCGCGCGCGAGCGGCGCCATGATTGCGACCGGCGACATTTTCGACGTTGCGTCGATGACGGTGGCGTTTGAAGGCTGCTCGATCGCGCTTAATCTCGCGACCTCGCTCCCCGGCCCGAGCGGACGCGGCGACTTCGCGGCGAATGACAAATTGCGCATCGAAGGCGTTCCGAATTTCGTCGCCGCCTGCCGGAACGCAGGTGTCGCGAAAATCATGCAACAGAGCATCGGCTGGGTCGCCGCCTCCGGCAACAGCGACTGGACTGACGAAGACGCGGTTTATCGTCCGGCGGTCGAATCCATCTCGACACGCGCGATTGCCGCTGCACTCACGATGGAACAGACGATCAAGGCGTCGCACCTCGACTGGATCATCCTGCGCGGCGGATTGTTCTACGGGCCCGGCACAGGCTTTGACGACGGCTGGTACGCACGCGCGGCTGCGGGAAAACTCCGCCTGCCCGGCGACGGCTACGGACTATGTCTCGCTCGTCCATATCGCGGACATGGCGTCGGCAACGGTCGCTGCGATAGAAAAATGGCCGTCGCGTTCGGTCCTGACCGTTTGCGACAACGAACCGGTACAGTGGCGCGATCTGTTCGGATTCATTTGTGCATCGGCCGGCACGAGCGCGCCGAAAGCGGGCGGACCGCCGGGCTTTCCTTCGTTCCGGCTTCGCAATGCGCGCGCGGTCGCGGCACTCGGCTGGCAGCCGTTTTACAAAAGCTATCGCGAGGGGCTCGCGCGCTGAGGCGGCATGCCCTGCAACTGCTGGCATGGCAGCCTTTCAATACTTAGGCATTGACCTAAGTATTATTCGGGCGTAATGCGCAAACGTCGACCCATCGAGACCGCTCATGCGCACGCAAACCGCCAGCACCGCATCGGCCGCGTCCATCGACGCCGTATTCCGCGCGTTGTCCGATTCCACGCGCCGCAACGTCGTCGAACGCCTCGGCCAAAAGCCGGCATCGGTAAGCGATCTGGCCGCGCGCTATCGCATGGCGCTGCCCTCCTTCGTCGAGCACATGAAGGTGCTCGAGAAATCCGGGCTCGTGCGTTCGCGCAAAACGGGCCGCGTGCGGACCTACGAACTCGTCCCCAAACGCCTGAAGTCCGCCGAGGACTGGCTCAACAAGCAACGCAGGTTCTGGGAAGTGCGGCTCGATCAACTCGACGCCTATATGACCGAAATGAAAAGCGGAGACGCAACATGACCACCGACGCGATCGCAAAAGTGCAGCCCTATGTTTTCTTCGACGGCCGCTGCGAGGAAGCGCTTGAGTTTTACAAGAAAGCGCTCGGCGCTGAAGTCGGCATGATGATGCGCTTTAAGGAAAATCCGGACAGCGGAATGCAAATGGCACCCGGCACCGGCGATAAAATCATGCACGCCTATTTCACCGTCGGCGGCACCGGCATCATGGCGTCCGACGGCTATGCGAAGGGCAATCCGGAGTTCAAAGGTTTTTCACTCTCGATCAGCGCGAAGAACGCCGCGGAAGCCGACCGCCTGTTTGCAGCACTTTCAGATGGCGGCAACGTCACCCAGCCGCTGATGGAAACGTTCTTCTCGCCGCGCTTCGGCATGGTGAACGACCGCTTCGGCTTGAGCTGGATGGTGATCGTCGAACAACAACCGGCATAACGGAGCGAGGCGGATATGGAATCTCCCTATCGTTGGGTCATCGTCGCGGCAGGCGCGCTCATGACCTGTGTCGCCGCGGGCGCGATGTTTTCGCTCGCGGTGTTTCTGGAGCCGATGTCGGCTGCTACCGGCTGGTCGCGCGCCGGTATTTCGAGCGCGATGACGCTTAATTTTCTTGCCATGGCGGCAGGGAATTTCGGCTGGGGTGTCGCGAGCGACCGCTATGGCGCGCGCATTGTCGTCTTGATCGGCGCACTGATCCTTGGTCTCGCACTGGTGCTTGCAAGCCAGGTGCAGTCGTTACCGGTTTTTCAGATTACCTATGGCGTGCTGGTCGGTATTTCTGCGAGCGCATTCATCGCGCCGATGATCGCAACCACCATGGGCTGGTTCGAGACCCAACGGAGCTTAGCCGTCTCGCTGGTTTCGGTCGGCATCGGTGTCGCGCCGATGACCATGTCGCCGCTGGTGGCCTGGCTCATTTCAATTTCCGACTGGCGCACTGCCATGCTCGCAGTCGGACTGCTCTCCTGGGCGATCTTGATCCCCACTGCGTTTTTAGTGCGGAGACCCCCTCACCCAGTCGCCGGAGACGCAGCCGCCGCTGATCCGGACGGCGCCATCCGGACAGTGCCAGCAGCGTTCCGCTCGCCGCAATTCATCGTGCTCAGCCTCACCTTCTTCGCCTGCTGTGCAGCCCATTCGGGCCCGATTTTTCACATGGTGAGTTACGCAATTTTCTGCGGCGTCGGACCGTTGGCTGCCGTCAGCATTTACAGTGTCGAAGGTCTTGGCGGACTTGGCGGCCGCGTATTGTTCGGCGTGCTTGCCGACCGGCTCGGCGTGAAACCGGTTTTGATCGCGGGGCTCGCAGTCCAAGCGCTTGCGATCGGCGCCTATGTCTATGTGCGCGAGCTCGGCGAGTTCTATGCGCTCGCGGTCGTCTTCGGCATGGCTTATGGCGGCGTGATGCCACTTTATGCGGTGCTCGCGCGCGAATATTTCGGCCAGCAGATCATGGGCACGGTGTTAGGCGCGGTCACGATGGTGTCGAGCATCGGCATGGCGGCAGGGCCGCTGGTTGGCGGCTGGCTGTTCGACACCTACGGCGCTTATGCCTGGCTTTTCATCGGCTCCTCCGCGGTCGGGCTTGGCGCGGTTGCAATCGCGCTTGCCTTCCCGCCGGTGCGAAGAACTGAAGTCCGCATGGCCTGAAACCACACGGGATCATACCAGCAAAGGAGTTCGTCATGGACGCACAGCATCTCGTCCCGGCAGAAAAGCTTGCCGAAAAGTCCAAACTTCCATTCCCCGGCGCGTCGGATGAATACAAAAATGCGCGCCAAGCATTGCTCGTTGAAGAAATCGAGTTCCGCCGTTATGCGACGCGACTTGTGGAGCAGCGCCGCGCCTTGCCGCCGGGTCCGGTCATCGAGAAGAATTACCGCTTCAAGGATGCGAACGGAGCGGAGGTCGGCCTGCTCGATATGTTCGGCGAGCACAATACGCTTGTCACGTATTTCTGGATGTTCGGGCCGCAGCGCGAGCGTCCTTGCCCATGTGCACGAACTGGCTCGGTTCGGTGAACGGCAATGCTGCCGATATCAAGCAGCGCGTCGCGCTGAAAATTCTTGGCCGTAGTCCGGTCGCGCGGCAGATCGCCTTCGCCGTCGAGCGCGGTTGGGAAGATCTCGATTTCGTGCAGACCGTCGGCGACGACTTTGCGAAAGACGCCGGCCTCTTGCAGCCGGACGGCTCGGAATGGGCCGGCTATTACGTATTCAAACGCGACGGAGACAAAGTGCGTCTGTTCTGGACGAGCGGCATGGGAATGGACATGGCCGATCCGGGTCAGGACCCGCGCGACTACCCGGACATTGGCGTACTCTGGTCGATCCTCGATCTAACGCCCGAAGGCCGCGGCAAGGATTGGTATCCGAAGCTGAGCTACTGAACGCGGTATGATTCTGTGCGCGCCGTGATTTGATGTCGCCATGGACATCAAACGCAACGGCGCGCGACCTTCCAATAAGGGACCGGCCGACTATTTCACCGGCGCGGTCAAGATCGAGCCCCTGGTCGAGGCGCCCGATCCGGCGCGCGTGCGCGCGGCAAGCGTTACGTTCGAGCCCGGCGCGCGCACCGCGTGGCACACGCATCCGCTCGGGCAGACCTTGATCGTAGCGGCAGGTCTCGGCTGGGCGCAGACCGAGGGCGGCCCGGTCGAAGAAATCCGGCCCGGCGATGTGGTCTGGTTCGCGCCCGGCGAAAAACATTGGCACGGCGCCACTGCGACTTCCGCAATGACGCATATCGCAATTCAGGAATCGCTCGACGGCAAAGCGGTTGACTGGATGGAGCAAGTCAGCGACGCGGCAATATAAGAAGTAGTTACTGCATGTATGCTGCCGCACGAACAGGTGCTGCTCGTGTTTCACCGCGCGTCAGGTGACGCGGCCTATTCTACTCCCACTCAATCGTTCCCGGCGGCTTCGACGTCACGTCATAGACGACGCGGTTGACGCCCTTCACTTCGTTGATGATGCGGGTCGCGACCTGGCCGAGGAATTTCATGTCGTAGGGATAAAAATCCGCGGTCATGCCGTCGACCGAGGTGACTGCGCGCAAACCCAGCACATGATCATAGGTGCGGCCGTCGCCCATCACGCCGACGGTCTTCACCGGCAGGATCACTGCAAACGCCTGCCAGATTTCGTCATAGAGATCCGGCTTTGCGGATTTCATCGAGATAGATCGCATCTGCCAAACGTAAGATATCGAGCGCTTCCTTGGTCACCGCGCCGGGGCAGCGGATCGCAAGACCCGGACCGGGGAACGGATGCCGCCCGACGAATATTTCCGGCAGCCCCAACTCGCGCCCAAGTTTGCGCACTTCGTCCTTGAAGAGTTCGCGCAAGCGGCTCGACCAGCTTCATGTTCATGCGCGCGGGCAAGCCGCCGACATTATGATGCGACTTGATCGTGACCGAAGGTCCGCCGGTAAAACTCACGCTTTCGATCACGTCGGGATAGAGCGTGCCTTGCGCGAGAAATTCCGCGCCACCGATTTTCTTCGCTTCGGCGTCGAACACATCGATGAAGAGCTTGCCGATGATCTTGCGCTTCTGCTCGGGGTCGGTGACGCCCTTCAATTCGCGTAAGAAAACTTCGCTCGCATCCACGTGGACCAGCGGAATGTTGTAATGGTCGCGAAAGAGTTCGACCGACGGTTTTCGCCTTCATCGAGCCGCAAGAGACCGTGATCGACGAAAACGCAGGTGAGCTGCTCGCCGATCGCTTCGTGAATGAGAACGGCCGCGACCGCGCTATCGACGCCGCCGGAAAGCCCGCAGATCACGCGGCCCTTGCCAACCTGCGCGCGAATGCGCTCGATCGCTTCTTCGCGAAACGCGCGCATCGACCAGTCGGCTTTGGCGCCCGCGACCTTCTGCACGAAGTTCTGCAAGATCTTCGCGCCGTCCGGCGTGTGCACGACTTCGGGATGAAACTGCATCGCATAGAAGCTGCGCTTGTCATCGCCGATGATCGCGATCGGCGAATTCGGCGCCTTGCCAAGCACGCGAAATCCCTTGGGCAACTACGGTGACGCGGTCGCCATGGCTCATCCAGACCGGATAGCGCCCGCCCTTTTTCCAGACGCCGTCGAACAGCGGCGCATCTTCGGTGATCTCGACTTCGGCGCGGCCGAATTCGCGGTGATGACCGCCCTCGACCTTGCCGCCGAGCTGCTGCGCCATGGTCTGCTCGCCGTAGCAGATGCCGAGCACCGGGAGACCCGCATCGAAGATCGCCTGCGGCGCGTGACGGCGCGTTCGCCTCAAGCACGGATGCAGGACCGCCCGAGAGGATCACGGCCTTGGGATTCATGGTCTTGAACGCGGCCTCGGCGGACTGAAACGGCACGATCTCGGAATAGACGCCCATCTCGCGGACGCGCCGCGCGATCAGCTGCGTCACCTGGGAGCCGAAATCGACGATCAGGATTTTGTCGTGGTCGGAAGTCTGGGAGGCTGCCGCTTCGGGCGCGGCGCTGGCGGGACTGCTCATAGCAAGGAAGTAAGGGATCGCCGCAAGCCCCGCAAGCAAGGGCCGGCGCGGGAAAGGCTTTCCAACAGCTTCCCGCGCCCCACGGCGTTATGCGGCCGGCCTAACCCTCTGTTAGGCTGCGGGGTCTATTTTGGACGTATGAATTCGCCTTCGATCGTTCCGCCCATGCCGGACGCCGCCGCGCGCCGGGACGCCCTCTTCCGCGAAACGCCGTTCGCGGTGGCGGAGCGAATCGCGCTCGGCACCGCCTGGGCGTTGAAGCCTAAGCGGGCCGGGATGCTGCCCGCCATCGCCCGGCTCTGGCTACGCGATACATTCGCTGGCCGCCGCGAACTTCCCGATCCCGAAATCGGCGATCAAAGGCCCGAATGGGATTGCGGGGATCGCGCATGATCTTTCGGTGCCAACGCTGCTCAAGGCCTATTCAAAGACCCTTTATCCGTGGGGGCATTTCGGGCCGTTCAAGTGGTGCTCGAGCGAAGAGCGCTGCGTGCTTTTCTTCAATGAATTTCATATCGCGAAACGCCTGCGCCGGCAGATGCGGCAGGACGAATACCGCGTCACCTTCGACCAGGATTTCGAAGGCGTAATCAAAGCCTGCGCCGAGCGCCGCCCTGGCCGCTGGCATCTAACATGGATCAGGCCGAAGCTGATGCGCGCGTTCGCGGATTTATATGACGCAGGCCACGCGCATTCGTTCGAAGTCTGGAATAAAAATGGCGCGCTGGTCGGCGGCGGTTATGGCGTCGCGGTCAACGGTGTCTTCCATACCGAGTCGCAATTCTCGCGCGAGTCGAACACGTCGAAGATGGGCTTCACCCTCTTTAACTGGCATCTCGCGAAGTGGGGATTTTTGCTCAACGACGGCAAGGACCCGACGCCGACCATCGACGGCATGAATTTCAGAATGATCTCGCGCGACGAACTTCAGACGACACTCGACCGCGGCACGATGGAAATGTGTCGTCCGGGCCGATGGGAATGCGAGACGGATTTGAAGTCGATTGCCGAGTGGCAGCCGGAGGCTGCGATGGCGCCGTTCCGTAACTATTACTTCCGAAGGACCGAAACAAAAAATCCGTCCGTGCCGGTCCGGCGCGGCGTCATCTGAATGCCTTCGTCGGACGTCTTCGCCGAACGCGAAAAGATCAGCGCATCTTTGCCGAGCACGCTGACGACATCGGAAGGCGCGACGATTTCGAAACCACGCATTGCGCTCCCGAAACGCACGAATTTGCCCGCCGTTCTCCGCGTCGAGCAGCGAGCAGGTGATGTAAGCAAGCCGCCCGCCGGGTTTGACGAAACGCACGGCCTGATCGAGCAGCGCGGTTTGCTCGCGGATGCGAATTTCAAGCGCGCCGGGACGAATCCGCCACTTGGCATCGGGATGACGGCGCCAGACGCCGGTGCCGGTGCATGGCGCGTCTAACAGCACCAGATCCATCTTGCCTTCGAGATCGGCAAGCACATCCTGCTTGCCGCGCGGGCTACGCACCTGAATATTATGTGCGCCCGAGCGCGTGATGCGATCATGGATCGGCGCGAGCCGACGCAGATCGCTGTCGTAAGCGAAGAGCTGTCCTTTGTTCTCCATTGCCGCCGCGAGCGCCAAGGTCTTGCCGCCCGAGCCCGCGCAGAGATCGAGCACCTGCTGCCCCGGCTCGGCATGCGCAAATAATGCCGCGAGCTGCGAGCCTTCGTCCTGTACTTCGAAATCGCCTTTCAGGAACGACGGCTCGGAAGTTACCGGCGGCTGGCGGCCGTCGGCGGATAATTCGATCCGCAAACCGTCCGGCGACCACCGCGTCTCGGACGCCGTGAGATGCGAAAGTTCGTTGGAGGCCGCCTCGCGGTCGCCCTTTAATTTGTTGACGCGGAGATCAAGCGGCGCCCGCGCGGCCAACGCCTCGCCTTCCTGCGCGCGTTCATCGCCAAAGCTCTCCGCGAGATAAGGGTCGAGCCATTCCGGATAGTCGCCCGCGATATGGGCAGGTGCATCGTCGAGGGTCGCCGACTGAAGGCGCTTCTTCTCGTCAGCGCTTACCTGCGGAATGGAAAAGCGCGAACCGTCGGCGAGCATTGAAACCGCGTTCGCATCCATCCCGCGCGCGAGTTTCATCGCGCCGAGCGCAACGGCTCGCGGCGTATCGGAACCCATAAGCCATGCGGACGACGCACGGCGGCGAAGTGTGTCGAATACGATCGAGCCGATCGCACCACGATCGCCGGAACCGGCAAAGCGGTGCGCCTGGCCCCACTCGCGGAGCGCATCAGGCGCGGGTCGTTTCTTGGCTTCGATTTCGGTCAGGATTTCAATGGCGGCAGCGAGCCGTGCGGCGGGTGTCATGCGGGCTTGCTTAGAGCAAAGCTGCCGTCCTCGATAGCGCTAAAGAAGCGATCGATGTCTTTTGCAAGTTTCCGGTCCACGATTTCGAGATAATCGGCCCAGTCTTCGTAGCGCGCGAGCTCGGTCCTGCCGTCGGTGATGCCGCGGAGCCCCATTGTCGGCACCCTGAAGCGCTTAGCCGCGCGGTAGACCGCGTAGCTTTCCATATCGACCATGTCGGCATCGATCGCGTCATAAGCCTTGCCGGAAACGATGCTGGCGCCACTCGCAATCGATGCGGAAGCAATGCCCGGAATTTGCAGCGGGATCGAAATCACCGCCGGCTCATCGAGAAACGGAACCAGGCCGCGCTCGAAGCCGAGCGGCGAGCAATCCATGTCGCGGTAGCACACGCTTGAAAGTTGATAGACTTCGGCGTGTTCGAGTTTGCGCGAACCCGCGGAGCCGAGCGAGAACACGATGTCCGGCAGATCGTTATTTGCCGACAGTTTCGCGAGTGCTTCAGCGGTTGCGGCTGCCGCTTCCACCGGACCGACGCCGGTGATCAGCGGCACGATGCGCTTCTTAAGTTCCGCGCCATATTCCTGCTCGGTTGCCATCACGAACAGGATCGCGAGCCCGCGCGGCCGCGCGATCTGCCACGCGGCGCCCATCTGCCTCAGATGCCCGACAGAATCTGGAGCGCGAAATAAACCCACATGATGATGAGCACGATGAGCCCGACCAAGTAAGCAAAGAAACGGCGCGGCACGCGATTGGTCGTCGTATGAATGAACGCGTGCACGTAGCGCGAGATTACGAAAACCCAGGACAGCACGACAAAAATCAGGTCGGCTTTTCGCGTGATCATCGCGAACGCGACCAGAACAAAGAACAGCACCGGCAATTCATATTGATTGTGGTAGGAATTGCCGATCTGCTTCGCGCGCTCCGGCCAGCTCTCTTTGGTGAGCGCGATGTCTTTGATGCGAACTTCTTTCGAGTAAAGGACGCGGTTGCGCTCGTAGCCCATCCAGAGTGCAAGCGCCAAGGTGAGTGCCACGAGCACGAAGACGGGAAGCAGGATCATTGGAACGGTCATGGCGTTAATCCCTAAGCGCTGACAAGTCGCGCGGTAAGTAGAATCCATATTGCAAACAGGACGATCGCGCCGGCACGGTACGCCCAGCTGCGATATTTGCGTGTATTCGATGTCGTGTGGACATAAGCCTGCGTGGCACGGCAGAGCACGAATATCCATGCAAGCGTAACAAAAATAATGTCAGCCTGTCTTGTCACGAAGGCGAGAATGACAACCGCGTAAAACAGGATCGGGAGTTCGAGCGAATTTTGATAGGCGTCGCCGAATTGCGCGACCTGCGGTGGCCACGGATTCTTGCCGCGAACTAGCAAATCCTTCGGATCGACTTTCTTATCCATCACCGCGCGTCGGCGCGTAACCACCATGCCGCACATCAGAACGAAGGTCAGTGCTGCCATCGCAAGCAGCGGCGCGAGAATAGCGAAGGTGCTCATGGAAAGCTCAATTATTCAGTTGTTCGAGATTCGGGAAAATGCCTGTGATGCAGGTGTCGCTGCCGCGCGCGCCGGGATAGACCTCGGCGATCGTGAAGCGCACCCATTGCGGCTTCACCGGCCGCGGCAGTTTGATCGTATGTGCGTCCGATTTATCGGGGACCGTGACCACGGTCGCGAAACCATCGCTGGTCTGGATGCGAAGCTGTTTCACCCGGCTGTTATTCTTGAATGTCTCCGGCGTCTTCGAATATCCATTCGCGAAGCTGAATTCCTGCAAACGGACAGCTGGCTTGAAATGGAGCGTGACAGTCTCGCCGATGCCGTAGCCGATGACACCTTCGCACCAGGCTTTCTTCTCGTCGGCTTCCGACGAAGATTTCGGGGCCGTATTTATTCTCCGCGTGCGGCGCCAGCGCTGAACTTACGCAAAAGCGGACATTGGCATATTGGCCGTTCTGCTCGGCGCAGTTCTCTTTGGGTTTATTGCCTTTGGTCTGCGCGGTGGCGGGCATCGCTAAAGCGATCGCGCCAAGCAGCAATGCGGGGAAAAGGTAATGGGGCGTCATAGGGGAATCCGAATATCGACGGCGATGTTGTAGTCTGCCATTTCGATTTTCGCAGAGTCTCCCCGATGTCCACCGATCCTGCATTCACAGGCGAACGCCCGCTCCTGCCCGCCATCGAACCACACCTTGAAAAGGGTGAAAAAGTCCGTTGGGCGGCGCGCGCCGACTTTCGTTCCGTGCTGCGGACCAAGCTCGTGCTGTGGTGGATCGGCGTGCCGTGGACCATCGCCGTGATCGCGCTTTACTTCACGCATTGGTTGCCTACGGAAGCGTTCTATCCGCTCGGCATGGTCAGCTTCGCGTTTTTAGCTGCCCCATTCATTCTCGTGTTCGAGGGCGAGCGCAC
The DNA here is from genome assembly GCA_963730025.1 of uncultured Alphaproteobacteria bacterium. Lineage (GTDB taxonomy): Bacteria > Pseudomonadota > Alphaproteobacteria > Rhizobiales > Xanthobacteraceae. Next base: position 10,579 of record CAVSPV010000001.1, on the reverse strand, counting down.
GATCTATGCGATCACCGACCGCAGAGCGCTCATCGTGCATGATGGCATGCGGAAGAGTGTCGTGAGACATTCTTTCCGCGACATGGACGAAATGCTGGAGGTTCTGGAAACGGCCAATGGCGCGGGCCACGTTTATTTCGCGTCGAACCTCTCGACCAAAATGCGCGACACCGACCACACCGGGAAACTTGCGTTTCGCGATGTCGCTAACGCGAAGAATGTCGCGCGGGTTCTCGATTTGGCGCGCGGGAAGTCTCCCCCTTAAAGCGCCTCAAATGCAATCAGCTGGAGATGGCCGAGCGCGGGCCACAGCAGCAAGAGCGAGTTACGCCAAGCTTACAGCCTGCCCGGATAATTCGGGCTTTCGCGCGTGATCGTCACATCGTGCACGTGGCTTTCACGAAGCCCCGCGCCGGAGATGCGGACGAACTGCGACTTCTCGCGGAAGTCTTTCATCGTCGCAGCACCGACATAACCCATCGATGCGCGTAAGCCCCCGACCAGTTGATGCAGCACGGTCGAGAGCGGGCCCTTATACGGCACCTGACCCTCGATGCCTTCCGGCACGAGCTTCAACGAGTCCTTGATGTCCTGCTGGAAGTAACGGTCGGCCGAACCGCGCGCCATCGCGCCGACTGAGCCCATGCCGCGATACGATTTATAAGAGCGCCCCTGATAGAGATAAACTTCGCCGGGGCTTTCTTCGGTGCCAGCAAGCAAGTTGCCGATCATCGCGCATTCGGCGCCGGCCGCGAGTGCTTTTGCAAGATCGCCCGAGAATTTCACGCCGCCGTCCGCGATCACGGGTGTGTCGGCTTTACGCGCTTCTTCGGCGGCATCGAGTATCGCGGTGAATTGCGGCACGCCCACACCCGCGACGATCCGGGTGGTGCAGATCGAGCCGGGGCCGATGCCGACCTTGATCGCGTCCGCGCCGGAATCGATCAGCGCCTTCGTGCCTTCGGCGGTCGCAACGTTACCGGCCACCACCTGTACTGCATTCGACAAGCGCTTGATGCGTTGCACCGCTTCCAGCACACGGCGGGTATGACCGTGCGCAGTATCGACCACGACCACATCGACGCCGGCATCGACCAGGCGCTCGGTGCGCTCGAAGCCGTCGTCGCCGACAGTCGTTGCTGCGGCCACGCGGAGACGTCCCTGCTCGTCTTTGCAGGCGTTCGGATTGGCGACTGCTTTCTCGATGTCTTTGACAGTGATGAGACCGACGCAGCGATAGTTTTCGTCGACGACCAGCAACTTCTCGATGCGGTGCTGATGCAGCAACTTCTTCGCTTCGTCTTCGGTGACGCCCTCGCGCACGGTGACGAGCTTGTCCTTCGTCATCAATTCGGAAACACGCTGGTTCCGATTGGTCGCGAAACGCACGTCGCGGTTGGTGAGAATGCCGACCAGCTTGCCGGGGCCGGCGCCGTTACCTTTTTGCTCGGTCACCGGCACGCCTGAAATCGAATTCGCGCGCATCAGGTCGAGCGCTTCGGCGAGCGTCGCTTCCGGATGAATGGTGAGCGGGTTCACCACCATGCCGGATTCGAATTTCTTCACGCGGCGTACATGCTCGGCCTGCAAATCAGGCACCATGTTGCGGTGGAGCACGCCGATGCCGCCGGCCTGCGCCATCGCGATCGCGAGCCGTGCTTCGGTGATCGTGTCCATCGCAGCCGACAGGATCGGAATATTGAGCCAGACCGAGCGGGTGAGCCTAGTCCGTACATCCGCCTCGGATGGCAGCACATCGGATAGGCCGGGCTTCAGGAGCACATCGTCGAAGGTGAGCGCTTCCCGCGCGAGGCCGTCAGTAAGACGGTTCATCGCCAACTCCTGTCACCGGGCTTCTAGCCGGAAAAATGGCAGGCGCTCTGGAATCGCGCGCCGTGCCGGGTTGGCGAGGGTCGTTAGCACGGACCCCGAAAAAGGCAAAGCTGCCGTAACGCCACTAGTGCGGTGGTTCGCAGGTCCGTACAACCTCGCAGCAGCGTGTTTACGGACCTGCGAACCGAAACCGCACTAGGACCCTATATTTGCTAGTGATCCTTTGGTTCTGACATTCGCAGGTGGGCCTGACGCTACGGAATGCGAATGTCAGAACCGGATCACTTGGCCCTGGACGCTCGCAGGGAAGCCCTTTCCCCCGCTATAGTGAAGGAAAGCGGAAAGCCGGAGGACGCCATGACCGATCTCGTTCGTACCATTGTCGAAAGCGGAGTGCTGTCGCTCACGCTCAACCGCGCCGAGAAGAAGAACGCACTCAACAAGGCGATGTATGGCGCCCTCGTGCTGGGGATGGTCCGCGCCGAGGAGGAAGCCGGCATTCGGGCCGTTCTCTTCCAAGCCGAAGGCGACATGTTCACCTCCGGCAACGACATCGCGGATTTTACGGAAGTCGCGATGGGCAAGGTGCAGCCGGAAAATGTCGCAGCAAGCCCGTTCCTGATGGCGCTCGCGGGTTCGACCAAGCCCTATGTCGCGGCCGTCCAGGGTAACGCCGTCGGCGTCGGCACCACGATGCTCCTTCACTGCGACATGGTCGTGGTCGCGGAAGACGCGAAGCTCACCGTCCCCTTCGTGAACCTTGCGCTCGTCCCGGAAGCGGCTTCGACGATGCTGCTCCCGATGCGGATCGGTTATGCCCGCGCCTATAAGATGTTTGCGCTTGGTGAAGCGGTCACCGGCAAGGAAGCAGCCGAGATCGGCATTGCAACGGAAGCTGTGCCGGCGGCCCAAGTCCGCGCACGCGCGCTAGAGCTTGCGAAACAATTAGCCACGCGCCCCGCCGGCGCGCTCAAGCTCACCAAGCAGCTGATGCGCGATCCTTCGATGATCAAGGCGGTGATGCAACGCGAGGGCGACGCGTTCAAGGAACGGCTGAAGAGCCCGGAAGCGCTGGAAGCGTTCCGTGCGTTTGCCGAGCGCCGTCCGCCTGATTTTACGAAGGTGGCGTGAGGGTTACGGCCGCCAGTTCGGCGGGGGCCCGTGCTTCTGAACGGCGTCCACGAGCTCGCGGTGACGCCGCGCGTCATTGCGCATGGCAATCGCGATGATCGCGTGCGCCGACGGGATTAGCCACACCGGCCAGACGAACCAGCCGATAAAGAAGCAGAAGACCCAAAGCGTGGCGTTAAAAACCGCGGCAATGGGCTGGCCGTTCAACAGCAGGCCCAAGGGCGGCAGGAAAAACGCGAGCAGATAGATCATCGGCTGAACTCCAAGTCCCAGAACCCCCGGCATGTAGGCAGGTTCCCGGCCGACGCAAGACGCAGGTGACGGCGGCGGCGCAGAGGTCTATGCCATCGCGCACGGAATCACTGGTGATCCGGTTCTGACATTCGTACATCGCCGCGGCCGGCTCTCACACGAAAGTCAGAACCAAAGGATCACCAGCAATTTATGAGCTTCTAGTGTGGTTTGGTTCGCAGGTCCGTAAACCAAAGCTCGTCAAACGCCATACGGACCTGCGAACCTCACACTAGCCCGCATGCGCCGCCAAGTCCTCGTTCCCCTCATCGTCGCCACCGCGCTCTTCATGGAGAACGTGGACTCGAGCGTGATTGCGACCTCGCTGCCTGCGATCTCGCGCGACCTCAAGGTCGACCCGATCGCGCTGAAGCTCGCGCTCACCTCTTATCTGCTGTCGCTTGCCGTCTTCATCCCGATCTCGGGCTGGATGGCGGACAAGTTCGGCGCGCGGAAAATTTTCTGCGCGGCAATCGTGGTCTTCACGCTTGGCTCGGTCGCCTGCGGCTTTGCCGTCTCGCTGCCCGATCTCGTGCTCTACCGGATCCTGCAAGGCATCGGCGGCGCGATGATGGTGCCGGTCGGGCGGCTCGTGATCCTGCGCATGGTGCCGAAGCACGAACTGGTCTCAGCGCTTGCCTGGCTCGTCGTGCCCGCGTTGATCGGCCCGATGATCGGGCCGCCGCTCGGCGGCTTCATCACCACGTTTTTTCATTGGCGCTGGATTTTCTGGATCAATATCCCGATCGGCATCATCGGGTTCTGGCTCGCCATCAAATACATCGAAGACATCCGCGAAGAGAATGTGCCGCCGCTCGACGTCGTCGGATTTATTCTCTCCGGCGTCGGACTTACCGGGCTCGCCTTCGGCTTCACCACCATCGGCCAGGAATTGCTGCCGGTCTGGCTCTCCGCCTCGATGATCGTGGTCGGCGCGATCGTCATGTATTTCTATGTGCGTCACGCGCATACGCATCCGGCGCCGCTGATCGATCTGAAACTGCTTTCGGTGCAAACCTTCCGCACCAGCGTGGTCGGCGGCTCGATGTTCCGGATCGGCGTAGGCGCCATGCCGTTTCTGCTGCCGCTCCTGTTTCAGCTCGGCTTCGGGCTGTCGCCGCTGGAATCGGGCCTGCTGACATTTGCGGGTGCCGCCGGCGCAATGTTAATGCGCGCGAGCGTTGCGCCGGTCTTGCGCCGCTTCGGCATCAAGCGCGTGCTGATCATCAATACGTTTGCTGCCGCCGGCTTCATCGCGGCCTGCGGTTTCTTCCAGCCGGGCACGCCCTACTTTCTGATTATCGCGGTCCTCTTTGTCGGCGGATTTTTCCGGGCGCTTCAGTTCTCGAGCCTGAATGCGCTGGCGTTTGCGGATCTTGGCGCGAGCACCATGAGCCAGGCCACGAGCTTCACGAGTGTCGCGCAGCAGATCTCGGTTTCGGCGGGCGTCGCGGTCGCGGCGATCGTGATCGAGAGTCTCCGCTACACGCGCGGCAGCCACGAAATTCTGCTCGGCGATTTTGCGGTTGCCTTCTTTGTCGTCGCCGCACTTTCGTTCAGCGCCATCATTGTGCTGATCAAGCTCCCGATCGATGCCGGCGCGTCGCTCGTCGCACCGCCGCCGCCGGAAGCACAGGATTCGGAGCGCGGACCGCAGGCTTAAGCTTGCCGCAATTGTCGATTTACATTCGCATAGGACCAGTCGCGAATATGCGAAACATAATTACTGCAATTCTATCGGTCGTTTTGATTCCACGCTGAATGGCGAAGCATCGCTTGCCGCAGTCCTGATAGTCAAACGGCGCTGATCTGGCCGAGTGTGCCAATTGTATCGTCATTGGCTGACGATGAAGCTATCCTGAAGATCACGATACTTTCAGTCGATGAACGGGGCGGCTGGCAAGCTCAAGCTAGAGTTGAAGAGGTTGTTCAAGGCAAATTAAACGCCAATGAAATTCAAATCTCTGTGCCGATACGACTAATTTTGTGCATGGGTATGCCGAGCCCAAACGCTACCGGCTTTCTGGTCGGACATGTGGAAAGCGTCGAAAAAAACGGAACGTAAAATTTCATCCGCGGGCGATCAAATCATATGGCCTTCAACGCGGCCACGCACTACCGAGACTGAAATATCTTCGCTAACCGCGAAATCCCAGCGCCAATACATAAAGCTCCGCGGAGCCCTGCCGGCTTGCGGGCGGTTTGATGTGTTTCACGATCTTGAAATCGCGCTTGAGCGAGGCAAGCAATTCGCTTTCGGTGCCGCCTTGCAAGACTTTGGCGAGAAATGAACCGCCTGGCGCCAACACTTCTTTTGCGAACTCGGCCGCGGCTTCGACCAACGCGACAATTTTAATGTGATCGGTCTGGCGATGGCCGGTGGCGTTCGCCGCCATGTCGGAAAGCACGACATCCGCCTGCCCGCCCAGCATTTCCTTGAGCCGCGCCGGCGCGTCGTCATCCAGGAAATCGATCTGCGCAAACTCGACGCCCGAGATCGGCTCGATGTCGAGGAGATCGATCGCGACCACCTTGCCCTTGCCTTGCGTGCTGCCGGTTCGCTCGGCCGCGATCTGCGCCCAGCCGCCGGGTGCTGCACCCAAGATCAACCACGCGTCCGCCGCGTTTGAGCAATTTATTCTTGTCGTCGATCTCGATCAGCTTGAAGGCCGCGCGCGAACGATAGCCTTCGGCTTTGGCTTTGCGCACATAAGGATCGTTGAGCTGCCGCTCAAGCCACTGATGCGAGGAATGCGAGCGGCGGCCTTTCGATATCACGCGAACCTTGCCGCGCTCCGGCGTTTTTTTCTTTTTCTTGTCGGTCATCGTTTGGCCCAGACCTGGTCCGCACGCATCAACTCGACCAGCATGCCTTCGCGCAAGCCGCGGTCGGCGACGCGGAGCCGCTCGCAGGGAAAGATGCGGCGGATTGCTTCCAGGATTGCGCAACCGGCCAACACCAGATCGGCACGCTGCGCACCGATGCAGGGATTATCCACGCGCTCCTGATAGGTCGTGGCGCAAAGGCGCGCCACTACATTCGTCACTTCCATCTGTTTCAGCCAGATGCCGTCCACGCGCCTACGGTCATAGCGCGGCAATTCGAGATGCAGTCCCGCAAGCGTCGTCACCGTTCCCGAAGTGCCGAGGAGATAGAGACTGCCGCCTTTTGCTTCCGTGGTTTTTTCGGAGAACGCGACGACCCGCGGGATGACCTCATCGATCATCGCCGTGAAAATTTCCGGGGTCACGTTCTCGCCGCCATGGCGCTCGGCAAGCGTCACGACGCCTAACGGCATCGAATCCCATGCCTGCACGGGCGCCAGCGGCGGGCCTTGATCGACGTCGGTCGCCTTGCCGAGCCAGGCAAGCTCGGACGAGCCGCCGCCGATATCGAACAGAATCGCGCCGGTCGCCTCGCGATCGAGCAACGGCGCGCAGGAATTTGCAGCCAAGCTTCGCTTCGGTTTCGCGATTGACGATTTCGAGTTCTAATCCGGTCTCGCGCTTCACGCGTTCCAGAAAGTCCGCGCCGTTCCGCGCGCCGCGACAGGCTTCGGTTGCGATCAGGCGGTGGCGTGTGACATTACGCGCCTCAAGCTTCGCCGCGCAGATTTTCAGTGCGGCAATCGCGCGATCTTGTGCGGCAATCGACAATTCACCGGTGCGCGAGAGCCCCTCGCCCAGGCGCACGATCCGGGAAAACGCGTCGACCACGTGAAACGAATCCTGCGTCGGCGTCGCGACCAGAAGCCGGCAATTATTGGTGCCGAGATCGAGCGCGCCGTAATTTTCTTCACGAGGCGGCGAAACGCGCGCCTGTTCGTTGCGGAAACCGCCACGGCCCCGGCGCCTCCTTCGGCGCCGGCCGGACTTCGCCACCGGGTTGGCCGGCTGTTGCGGTCCGGGCGCGCTTTCGCGCGGCTGGTCCGCCATGCAATGCCTTTCTCCGGCGTACGGAGCGCAATGATCAAGCGCTCAACGGCAACCGGGTATCCAATACTACGTTGCCCTCATTCTAGGCGGGGGCGACGTGGCATGTAAACCGGCGGTTGTTCACCTACCGTCGGTCCGCGCCACGGGCTTCCGCGCGGGAACGAGCTCTTTAAAATCGGGAAAGCTCTTCCAGGCTGGTTCTTCCGGCTCGACGCCGGAAAGCGGCGTGTATTTCGAAGGCTCGACCAGCTTCATGGTCGGAATATAACGCGGGCAATTCGGGAAAATTGCTTTCGCTTTGACGCGAACGATCAATTGCGCGCCGACGGTTTTCGCAAGCAGCGGATCGTCGCGGGAAACCACGGCTGTCCCGTTCACCCGAAGCCGCCGTGGTTTCTCTAGATCGATGAAGAGCAGCCCGACATGCGGATTGGCGTCGATGTTGCCGAGGCTCTTGAACATGCCGTTGCCGTCGTAATCGGGAAATACCAGTTCGTCCGGCGCGCTCACGCGCACAAATCCGCGCTGGCCTCCTTTGAAGGAGCAATCCGGCCGGCCTTCAGCATCGGCCGTCGCAATAAAAAACTGAAATACGCTTTCGACGAACGAACGGTCGTCGTCGCTGAACTCAGTTCGCACGAAGTCTTCCAGCCGGTCGGCAATCCGCCGGCTGTCGAACTGATCCTGCAAAGCGCGATTGGCGTCGTGATAGAGGATTGATTCAGGCATCTGCCACCCCCGATCCGGAGGTGGCAGCATAGCTCGAACCGCTATCGCCCGTAAGTGCGGCTGCTACAGAATGGGCCCCGCCGTCATCAGGTAGCGCAGCAGATAAAGGATGCCGATAATAATCACGACAATCCGGATGATCTGCTTCGCACGGCCGTCGACCGGCAGGAGATTGATTAGATAAAGCACAAGAATAATGACCAGAAACGTGATCAGAATATTGATTAAAAGACCCATCGCCCGTTCCTCTTTAATAAAAGCCCAATCCAGCAGGCTCGGCGCAGTTAACGCCTGAACCCGCCAATTGGTTCGAGGGGGCAAATGCCTTCTCCCGCGCCCCCTTTCCCCGCCGCTCTGGCTGCGTCACCATGCAACCGCAAAGCACCCGCAGGGCTTCTATAAGGGCCCAATGGCCTTTGCTGCCGGATCGGTAAATCATGGACGAGCGTATCCGCCCCGCTAAAGAACTCGACGACGAGATGCCCGCGCCGCAATCGCGCGGCACGCGCTACGCGCTCGCGCAATATTCGATCATCGGGATCTTTGTCATTCTGCTCTTCGCGCTTTTAAGCTACGGCCGCGGCGTATTCCTCCCCATCACGCTTGCGCTTGTGATCGGCACCATTCTGGCGCCGCTCACGGGTCTTGCCGCGCGCTTTCGCATTCCACCTGCCGCCTCATCAGCGTTCCTCGTGCTCGGCTTCATCGGTATTCTGTCGGCGATCATCGTCTGGCTCGCCGATCCGGTCCGCGACTGGATCGGGCGGGCGCCCGAAATCGGCGCAAATCTGCGCGAAAAACTCACGATCTTCGACACACCCATCCAGGCGTTGAACCGCCTTCGCGAAGCGTTTGGCGCCGCACCAGCGCAAAACATGAATATCGGCTTCGACATGAATACGAGCTTGTTGCAGCCGGCGCTTGCGGCGCTCACGCCCGCGGTCGGGCAGCTGCTGATCTTCTTCGGCACGCTGTTCTTCTTCCTCGCGCACCGTAACCGGCTCAAGGAACGCATTGTCCGCTTCGGGCAGGTTCGGGAATCGCGGCTTCGCGCGATCCGGATCTGGAACGAAGTCGAGGGAAGTCTTGCAACTTACATCGCGACTGTTGCCGGCATCAACGCGGTGGTCGGCATTATAGTGGCGATCGTCTGTTTCTTTGTCGGACTGCCAAGCCCGCTGGTCTGGGGCGTGCTCGCCTTCGTGCTCAACTTCGTGCCCTATATCGGGCCAGCGACCATGATCCTGACGCTGCTCGGCGTCGGCATCGTCACCTTCGGCTCGTTCTATCAGGCGCTGGTCGCGCCGCTCGTGTTCATCGGCATGTCCACGGTCGAAGGACAGTTTGTTACGCCGACCATTATCGGCGCTCGGCTCACGCTGAATCCGCTCTTTATTTTTCTCTCGATTGCATTCTGGGCCTGGCTCTGGGGGCCGTTCGGCGCGCTTCTCGCCGTGCCCCTCCTGATCATCGCGCTCGTGATCATCAATCAATATGTCGGCAAAGACGAAGTATTGAAGCTGCCCGGCTGAGAGGGAACTTTCCCCAGGTCTCTGCGTTTCCGGGGGGAACCAACTATTCCTTTCACGCCTGCCCGTGCGGCGACCGCGCGGACGAATGCAGAGGGCATTTTCCATGGCTACGACCACAACCGGCAACGGCACGCACGCAAAAGAAAATATCGACCGCGAAGTCGAGAGCCTTAAAGGCGACATTACCAAGCTCACCGAACAGGTCGGCAATCTGCTCGCGACTAGCGGCGGCGCTGCTTATCGTCGCGCCAAGCGCACGGCGGATGGGCTGATTTCAGACGCAAGCGATAAGGGCCAGGAAGCAATGGACGCTGTGAAAGACGTCACCACCACGATCGGCGATGCGGTCGAGGACGCAGTTTACAAGCGCCCCGTTACCACGCTCGCGATGGCGGCCGGTATCGGCTTCCTCATCGGCGCGATCTGGCGCCGCTAAGCGCCAGCATCGGGGCGGTCACATGTTCAGCGGTATGCTTGATGAATTCAGGGTGAGGCTCGACCTCACCCTGAAATCGATTGTCGCGGGCGCAATCGTCGCGTTCGCGGGAATGGCCGCATTCATTTGCGGCGTCGTCGTGCTCTTTCTCTGGATGCTGCAAACCTACGGGCTGCTTTACGCCTGGGGTTCGGTCGCAGCTGCATTCGGCACCATTGCGCTTCTCGCGCTGATCCCGTTGCTTGCTGCGGGTAGCAAGCGCCGCGCGATTGCCCGCAAGGTCGAAGCGCGGGTCGCGAAAGCAGAAGCCGAGCAGGCCGAGAAGAAAACACCGGACTGGTGGCAGGATCCAGCGATGCTGCTCACCGGGTTTCAGCTTGCCCGCACCATCGGCTTCAAGCGGCTGCTGCCGGTACTCGCTATCGGCGCCGTGGCGGCGGGTTATATTCTCAGTCGGCAAAACCAGACCGAGACGCCGGATATTCAGCCGGCGGAATAACCAGCCTGTTTTGGCAGGATTTCCCTTTAAAAATCGGGGCCTTGTGAGCGGTTGCCCCGCTCAGGCGGGTCGGCTAGAACGGCGCCGCTTCGGCATGCGCCTGTTTTTCGGCGCCTGTTGGGGGATAGTTCAACGGTAGAACTGCGGACTCTGACTCCGTCAATCTAGGTTCGAATCCTAGTCCCCCAACCA